>NZ_JABFCQ010000003.1:0-1103996 GCF_013087625.1 Rhizobium changzhiense | reverse complement strand
CAACGTCCGCACACCGGCTATTGGCGTCTCTATCCTATCGGTGGCCTCCGAAAGGGAACAGGCCGAGTTGTCAGCGTGGCAGGGGAACAGCGCTTACGCTTGGGATGACGGTGGGTCAAGATGTGTCGGTTATCGCCCATGACGACGTTTTCCCTTATCTGACGGCAGAAAACATGGTGCCGTCGCTCTCGACAACACGATCGTCCATGCGTGCCGCGGGCACGCGCTGCGCGGAGCTGACGCTACAGCTTATCGCTGGACGTGCCGTGGATGAGGTCCACGAATTGTGGCCAGTCGAACTGATCCTGAGGGAAAGTACCGCCCCGCCGCCCTGACGGAGAGCAACCTCTCGATACGGAAAGGCTCTAAAGCTGATCGATCGCAGGTACCTTGCCGCTCAGAAACGCCAGAGCCGCTGCGCCGACGAGGCCCGAGTTCTGATCCAATGCTGCCAGCATCACCTTGACATCCTTGAATGCCGGCATTGCCCATTGCGTGATGTAGTCTTGAATGCCGGGCTGCAGTCGATCGAATTCGTGAGAAAGCCCTCCTCCCATGACGATGATATCGGGACTGAAGATATGGATCAGGCTGGTGAAGCCGCGACCGAGAATTTCCGCTTCCTCGTCAATCAGTTGATTTGCCAGACGATCGCCATTTCTGGCGGCCGCGAAAACGCTGCGGCTGTCGATGGCGCGGCCATCGCTGCCTATCGCCGTCCCGTTGGATTGCATCGCCCTCATCTGGGCGCGGCGCGCAAAAGCCGTTCCGGATCCGTAGGCCTCGAAACAACCCCTGTTGCCGCAGGGGCAAAGCTCTCCGTTCGGCACGACCGACATGTGCCCGATATGGGCTGCCATGCCCTTGCGGCCGCGCACCACGCGACCGTCCGAAACAACGCCACCGCCAATGCCGGTGCTCACGGTGACATAGACCAGGTTATCAAATCCCTTGCCAATTCCGAACTGCCACTCGCCAATGGCAGCGGCAATAGCATCGTTCTCGAGGTTGACCGGAAACGGAAACCGCTTCTGCAATTCCGCCTTCAGCGGAAAATCGACAAAGCCGGAGAGGGTCGGGATATTCGAGGCGACGCCGGCGACCGTATCGAGTGGACCCGGAGCGGATACGCCGACGCCCGCCACAGAAGCGGGGTTCGATGCCGCAAGCAGTCCATCTGTCAGGCCGCAGATTTGGTCGAGCACCCGGTCAGGCCCTGCCAGCGCATCCGTTGGTTCGGCTGCACGCGCCAGAATCCGGCCCTGCTCGTCGACGAGGGCAGCGCGCACCTGCGTCCCACCGAGGTCGATTCCAATGGCAATCTGCTGCATGTGAAGACCATGAGTTAGAGCAATTCCAGGAAAAGTGCGAAGCGGTTTTCCGTCCGGAATTGCGTAAAAACAAAAGGATAGAGCGGTTCTGCGCTTCCGTGAAAAGCTGAACCGCTCTAGAGTGCGCGGAGCCATGCCATCCGCTCGTCGAGCGATGGCGCATCGAAAGCCAGGGACCCGAGAACGACCGTCTCCGCACCCGACTGATGCAGAAGAGGCACGGTGTGCTCGCGAATACCGCCGTCGGCCGCAAGCACAATCCGATGCGCCGCCCCCCAGTCGGCGATGATCTGCTTGGCCTGTTGCAGCCGGGCGCCGGCCTTTGCGTCGAGGCCCTGGCCCTTCACACCGATCGCCGTGCCGAGCAATGTCACGAAACTCAGCCGGGAAACGTATCTTTCGACCCGCTCGACAGGGGTATCGACCTTCAACACCATGCCGGCTGCGACACCGCGGCGATCGAGAAGATCAAGAGCCTCGGCGGCGACACTTTCGTTTTCAACATGGAGACTGATCAGGTCGCTGCCGGCATCGGCGAACTGCTCGATCTGCGACAGGAGGATGCTGTCGGCGACCATCAGATGAACATGGATCGGGCGCGAGGACACTTTGCGCACACCGGCAACAAGATCGGGGAAAAACAACATTGCCGGTGCGAAGTGGCCATCGGCGACATCGATGTGGAGAATGTCGACGTAAGGATCGATGCGTGCCAGATCGTCCGCCAGACGTACGAGATCGGCCGACCAGACGGAGAATTCGGCAATCAGGCGGTCTTTCGGAAGACCGGCGATCCAGGTCTTGGAGGGGGTCGTCATTGTTTCAGAGCTCCTTCAGAAAATTGCCCATGGCAAGCCGGAAGTCGGCGACGTATTGCGGGCGGCTCTCGGTCTTCGATGTGATCTGCACGAAGCGCGCGCCGGCAATCCGCTCGGCAAGAGCATGCGCGTAGGCGAAAGGATGAATGCTGTCCCGATCATGGCCGATAACAAGTGTCGGCAAGGTGAGATTGCCGACCTCCTCGTCGGTCACATCAGGACCGTCATTTGAGATCCTGGTGAGCAGTTCGGCGGTCACATCCAAAGGAGAGCGGGAGAAAAAGCCGGCGAGCGAGGCCAGATTGTCCGGCGCCTCGGCGGCGAGCCGCACGCCAACCGGCCCGGCAAGGAACGCGGCCTTTGCCTCATCCTGCGGCAGGGTTTTCAGAAGCCGCCCGACTTCGGCGTTGGGTGCCATATTCTCCGGCGCGGATGCCGTCACCCAGGCCGGCCTTGCGATGATCAGAGCCTTGGCAAGATCGGGCCGCTTGACCGCGAGACGCAAGGCAATCGCCGCACCCATCGAGATGCCGCCGATCACGATCGGCAATGCCAGGTTTTTCTCGATATAGGCGGCGATATCATCGCAGAAGGTCGCGATCGACAGTTGCCCCAGTTTGCCGGCTTGGGAATGGCCGTGGCCGCGCGCTTCGATCGTGACCCGGCGAAAACCCGCGTCGAGCGGAAAGACTTCATCGGTCTGCGCCGCGTCTCCGCATAGGCCGTGCTGGAATATGACGGACGCGCCCTCACCCGCCATATCAACATTGAGAATGGTCCCGTCGCTGGTTTCGAACGGTTGCACCCGTCTCATCTTCCTGCCCCCGCAGAATTACCGTCGAGGCTATTCTTCAGGAAGGCCGCCACACCGGCCGCCTCGGAGGCCGAAAGGCCATGCGCGACGAGACTGCCGTTAAAGCCGATCGCCTTGAGACGGCCGAGATAGTGCCGATAGTCGAGGACGCCCTTGCCGGCGGTCGCGAAACCACCGTCGGGCTTGCGGTCTTTCGCATGCGCCATGACGATCCGATCGGCCAAAAGGTCGATCGCGGAAGAGACGATGCTGCGCTGCTCATCCAGCGTCGCGACCTCGAAGAGATTGGCCGGATCGAGCACGATCTTGATGCGGGGGCTCTTCAGCGCCGTGATCAGCCGATAAGCTTTCTCAGCCGAGTTGACGACATTGGCAAGCTCGGGCTCGACGCCGAGATCGACATCGTAGCGCTCGGCGATCTCGATGGCCGCCCCCATCGCTTCGAGGAGGTCCCGCCACGCCTCCGGCGTACTGTTGTCGGCGTGGGCCTTCCACTGGTCGATGGGGTCGCGTGTGCCAGTGCAGAGCGTGATCAGGGCGGTCGACATGCCGGCGCTGCGTTCGGCCAAAGTCACGAGGTTGCGAAGGCCGGCCTCGCGAACGGCAGGATCCGGGTGGATCATGTTGAAGGTGCCGGAAACGGCAACGATCTCGACGCCGCTCGCGCGCGCCGCTTCGGCAACCGAGCGGGCCTGGGCTTCCGTGATGATCTCCGGCATCGGCGAAAGGCCCGAGCAGGCCATATTATATTGGGCGCAGGTGAACCCGGCGCCAGCGACCGAGTGGAGAACGGTTGCGGGTTCCGCTCCCTCGAAGGTCTTTGCGAAAATGCCGAGCTTCATCACACGCCACCCGTGACGTCGGATAGCGCAACCGCCTTGCCGCTTTCGACGGAGCGTGCAACCGCGACCATGGCCTGGACGGATGCCAGGCCATCATCGATATCGGCGCCTTCCATCACGGCGCCATCCAGAATGGTGCGCGCGAAGCCTTCGACCTGACGGCGATAGAAATGGCCGTCGGCACCGAGCACGCGATGGGTCGCGCCGTCCGCTTCCCGGAAAATGTCCACCTCGCTGGTCTTGTAGTACCACGGGTTATAGGTCTTGCCCAAAATGCTGCCGTTCTTGCCATAGATCTGAAAGCCTTCGTGCCAGTCCATGCGCACCTGGACGGTGAGATCGAGATGGCCGAGCGTGCCGGTGGCAAATTCCACGTCCACGAACCAGCACCAGATACCCGCTCGCTCGGACAGGCGAGCGCTGACGGAAACGATGTCGCCGGCGAAATAACGTGCGGTGTCGATCAGATGGCAACCATGCGCAAGCATATAGTAGCGCCGCAGGTCGGCTTTCGGATTGGCGGAGGGTTTCCGCGCATTGGCGCTGGTGACGATCAGCGGCTGCACGGCATCGGTCATCGGATACCGGTGCGTGCTGTCGCAATACCATGCTTTCAGAGCGACCATCTCGCCCATTTCATCGCGGATGAAGGATTTGGCGGCCTGGAGCCCCGCGTCGAAACGCTTCATATGCCCGACCTGAAACACCTTTCCGGACTTGTCGACTGCGGCCTTCAGCTCAAGGCATTCCTCGATGGTGACGCCGACCGGTTTTTCGCAGAGGACATGTTTGCCCGCCTGAAGGGCGCGAAGGGAAGCCGGGACGTGAAAGGCATCGGCCGTCGCGATGACCACGGCATCGAGATTGGGATCGGCCAGCATCTTGTCGTAGTCGCCATAGGTTTTTTCCGCCCCGTGGGTGATGGCCATGCGTTCGCGGAGATCCTCGGCGACGTCGCAAATCGCATAGAGGTCGGCATTGGCTGCCTTCGTACAGCTCTCGAAGTGCGCCGCCTGGGCAATCTGGCCCGCTCCCAATACGCCGATGCGGAGACGTCGTTCCTGTTTTGCTGGCATCGATAAGCCCTTTGGATCGGATATTGAAGATGAATGCTGGTTTCGGCGTCGGATGGAATGCTTTCAAAACATCGAACGTCGCCGACGTCGTCTGGCCGGACCGCCACCGTCGTGTCGGCTCTCCCTCGTCACTTCACAGCGCCATGTGCGTTTGAGGATTGAAAAAGTGAAATTTCGCCGGGTCGATGGCCAGATCGATCGATTGGCCCGTCTCGACCGTGCTGACGGCTTCGAACCGCGCGACGGCGTTGGCGGCACCGCTCAGGTCCTCGACGGCATCGGGGTCGCCCGAGTCGATCCGGACCGCGTCGATCTTCAAATGCACGATCAACTCGGAGCCGAGTTCCTCGATCGACTTCACGATAACCGGGATCGTCGGATGGGAGGCTCCTGACGGCAACCGACTGTCGTAGAGGTCCTCGGGCCTGACCCCAAAGATCACGTCCCTTCCCTCGAAAGCAGATAGACCGGGATTGCGCTCGAAGGCGCCGTCGGACAGGGGAATGGAGAAGCCCGACAGATGGATCCGCCCGCTCGCCAGACGCCCCTCGAAAAGGTTCATCGACGGCGAACCGATAAAGCCCGCGACAAAGGCATTGACCGGGCGGTGATACAGAGCCTTGGGCGTATCCACCTGCTGAAGCACGCCGCCCTTCAGCACCGCGACCCGATCGCCCATGGTCAACGCTTCGGTCTGGTCGTGCGTCACGTAGATCGTCGTCACGCCCAGCTGTCTCTGCAGGCTGGCGATCTCCGCCCGCATCTGAACACGCAGCTTCGCATCAAGGTTCGAGAGCGGTTCATCCATGAGAAATGCCGCGGGCTCGCGGACCATGGCGCGGCCCATCGCAACACGCTGGCGCTGGCCGCCGGAAAGCTGTGCGGGCTTGTTGCCCAGCAAGGGCTCCAGCTGCAGAATCTTGGCGATCTCATGCACACGCTTGGTGCGTTCGGCCTTGTTCTTTCCGGCCAGCTTCATCGAAAAGGCAATGTTGTCGAAGACGGTCATGTGCGGATAAAGCGCGTAGCTTTGAAAGACCATGGCAATGTCCCGGTCCTTGGGCGCGAGATCCACGACGTCCTGACCGCCGATGCTCAATGTTCCGCTGCTGATTTCCTCGAGCCCGGCAATCATGCGCAGAGCGGTCGATTTTCCGCATCCGGACGGGCCGACCAGAATCAGAAACTCGCCATCATGGATCGTCAGGCTCAGATCCTTGATCGCATGGTAGCTGTTTCCATAGGTCTTGCAGATTTTGTCGAGTACAACCACAGCCACGTCTCGTCCTCCCGTACCAGTCCGGATCACATCTTCAAACGGCGCTCCCCGCCGTCTCGGATCCTTTCGACAAGAAGGCTCAGGACTGAGCTTCAAAGTCAACAAAAGAATCGAGGATAACAGGCCATAGATCACCAGCCGAAATTATTATCTATTTGAGAAATATAACTCTTTTCTGATAAATTAAAAATCAATTGCGGAATTATATTTTTTATCGCGCGTAACTTTTGTTGTCGAAGTCACAGCTGTTGAATGCGATTCAATGACACGTCACCGTGAGACTCTACCCGTGCGGCCGACCGGCGCCAGCACCCATCGCCGCCCCGCGCTCATTTTTGGCATCCCGGCATCGGGAGCGGCGCAGGCGCATTTTCCGCCGCCATCCACGCCATGCACGTCTGGTGATCTGGCAGGCCTCTGCGCCCTCCCCGTGCGGTCACGGAAATGGCGGCCGCCGCCGTGGCATAGGCAATGCAATCAAGCGGGCTCTTACCCCTAGCGAGGGCAAGGGCGTAGGCACCGTGAAAACAATCCCCGGCGCCGGTCGTGTCGACCGCCTGAACCTGATAGGCCGGCACATGCCACCGGGTGACATCGCCTTTCTGGCGGAGGTAAGTCCCTCGTTCGCCGTCGGTGAGGACAACCGCGGACCGATCCTTTGACCAGAGCCTGTCCAGGATCATCCTGGGATCACCCTCGCCGGTGTATTCCTGCCCGAAGGCGAGCGGCAGCACCAGATGGTCCGCGAAAGCCAGGATCCGGTCGGTCGCGGAACCGACCGTCCATTCGATATCGGCAATCACGGCCAGGCCCAAGGCGCGTGCGCGCGCTACGACACTTTCGGAGTGCGTGGCATAGCCGTCGATCAGCAGTACCGGGGCCTTCATCAAAACGTCGTCGGGCAGCGCATCCGACGTGCCGTGCAGCACATCGTCGTCATAAGCGATGAACCGGTCGCCGTCGGGGCCGACCGTGATCACGGAGCGGATCGGCGCGGCATCCGCGTGGCGGGGAGCCAGCGATATGTCGACGCCGTCCCGCTCGAGTTCGCTGCCCGCCACATCGGCCGTTGGCTTATCGCCGAGCCAGCCAATGAAGCCGGCCTGACCGCCGAGCCGGGCGACGGCAACAAGGGCTGTCGCCACGTTGCCGCCATGGTCCGTGGCACGCTTCGTCACTCTCCCCTTGCCGGCCGTCAGCCCCCGATCGACATAGATGATGTCATCGATTGCCAGAGCGCCGAAGCCCAGAACCTGGAAAGGGCGCGACACGTCTCAAGCACCGGCCGCCGCCAGCGCATCCTCCGGCGCCATCCCGTTGTGAATGACGAACTTGAAGGCGCGCGCGGCCATGGTGGTATCGCCGTGACCCCAAAGGTTGCGACCGACGACCGCGCCCTTGGCTCCAGCACGCAATGCTTCCGAGGTCTGGACGAGCGCTCCGAGCAGCGTATCGGTCTTCGGGCCGCCTGCGATCACGACTGGAATCGGGCAGGTCGCGACCGTCTCGCGGAAGGATTCGAAATCGCCGGTATAGCCGACCTTGATAACGTCGACGCCAGCCTCGAAGCCGATGCGCACCGCATAGGCAATCTCATCCGGCGTGAATACGATCTTGCCGCCGTCGGAGAAATCACGGGGATAGACATGGGCGACGACCGGCATCTCGAAGCGGGCGGCGGCGTTGACCGTATCGGTGAGCCAGCGAATGTACTCTCCTTCGGTGGCACCGCGCACGGGAATGGCGACAGCCAGTGCGTCCGCACCATAACGCACTGCGTCTTCCGGGGTCGCAATGAGCTGGCGAATGCGGTCGTCGGCGGTAAAGCAACCGCCCTGGATGACCAGCGCTGCCTTTCCGGCATATTCCGACCAGAGGTGGCGCGCCGCGCCGGGCTGGATACTGATGTAGTCAGGCCCTCCCGCCATGACGCGTCTGAGCGCACCCGGCAGGTCGGCAAGCCCGCCCTCACGCACATTGCCATAACCGACAAAATGATCGACGGCGCCGCCGAACAGATGACCCGATGGGTTCGAGAACAGGCGTGCGAGGCGGACTTTGGTTCCGAGACCCATGGCGATACTTCCTTTGTGATGGCAGCCTTTGCGATTGCTGGCGCCGATGCTGGCAAAACCCTAACTCGAAAACAAACAAATATTCAATATTTCGATTTCTTTCGTTTTCACATGAATGATGAATTTTTGACGTGCATTTTTGTCATCGAAGGGCTATTTCTGCAGCAATAGACGTGGAAAGAGCCGGCGAACTTTCGTTTTTCAAAAGTCGCAGTGTTGCAAATAACAGCTCGGGATCACACATGCTTGCAGAACAGAGGCGGCAGCAGATCATGCTGGAACTTCAACGGGTCGGCCAGGCACGCACCCGCCAGCTCGCGGAATTATTCGAAGTCTCGGAAGTAACGATCCGCTCCGACCTTGAAATCATGGACGCCAAGAAGCAGCTGATCAAAACACATGGCGGGGCGATCGCCCTGCCGTCCGACTCGCCGGCGGCGGCCTTCGAGGAACGCATGCAGCGCAATTTCGATGCGAAGCGACGCATCGCCCAGATGGCTGCGCGACAGATCATCGACAATCAGTCGATCGTCTTCGACAGCGGTTCGACCCTGTTGCAGGTGGCCATGCAGATGCCCCCGGTCAACAACGTCGTGGTTGCGACAACGGCGATGAACATCGCCCAGCATCTGATGTACCGGCCGGGGCTCGACGTGCACATGATCGGCGGTCGCGTATTTCCCAGCACCGTGAGCACGATCGTACAGGATTCCGACAAGGCGGTCGGCGGCCTCGTCGCCCACCAGGCCTTTGTCGGCGCCCACGCGATCGATCAGGCCTTCGACGTCGTCGATGTCTCCGAGGACATCGCCCGGACCAAGCGCAACCTGGTTCGCATGGCCCGGCGTGTCGTCCTCGTGGCGGATTCGAGCAAATTTGACATCGGCGCCTCCTCCAAAGCCTTCTCGCTGTCGCGCGTCGACCTGATCATCACTGACAGCAACATGCCGCACAGCATTCGCCACCGGCTGGACAAGCTGGGCGTGGAGGTTCGCTACGCGTGACCTGCAGTCCACCTCTCCAATTTACAAGAGAGACAGGAGAGGCTTTGGCGTCGACGCATGGCTTTGGCCGACGCCAGGGAATACGAGCTGGGCTAAAATCCCAGACCACGAAGCGTCTCGCGGTTCGCGCGAACGGCCGCAGCAGGATCGGTTGCGGCATGGTCCGATTCTTCCTCGACCACGATCCAGCCGATAAAGTTCGGCGCATCCCGAACGGCCGAAATCACGGCAGGCACGTCGCAGACGCCTTCGCCCAGCATCGCCCAGATCCCGCCGGCGTCGACATCCTTCAGATGCACGTAGCGGATACGGTCCCGGTAGACTGCCAACGTATCGCCAATCTGCTGGCCGCCACGCAGGATATGGCCGGTATCCGGCACCCAGCCTACCTGCGGGTCCAAGAGAGCAAACAGACGGTCATAGTCGTTCCGGGTAAAGAGCAGCGTGTTGTGGTGCGAGGAAGGATGGACAGCTACAGTGACGCCAGCCGACTGTCCGATCTCGGTCGCACGATTATAGCACTCGGCCGCAATGGCGAACTTCTCATCGCGCGGACCATCCGAGACAACCGTCGCCGACCCCATCGAGACCATCGCACCGGGAAAGTTCGCCGCGAAATCGACCCATCGCCGCGCCGTGTCGAGATCGGCGGCAATCTTTTCCGCCACCGTGAAGCCGCTGGGGGAGCCGAAGGCAAAGGAAACCAACGCCAAGCCGGCATCCGTCAGCGTACGGGCAAAGGCGGCGGGCTTGAGCGCGTAGTGACCGATCATCGTGTCGGTGATTTCGATACCGGCATATCCGCCATCGGCAATGGCGCGCACCAGATCGTCCGGACCGCCGCCCCAATCTGTCCCCAGCATCTCCCAGGTGAATGTCTGGCAACCGATCTGCAGCTCAGCATTTTTCATATCTTGGTCCTGACCTATTCGTTGATCGCAGCCGATACCGAAGCCGTAAGCTTCCGCGCACGCAATCCTCGCGCGTTTCACCCCGCGTCTGCCGAAAGCCCCTTCCGCCGAGAGGCGGATCGAAAACGGAAACGGCGAGCTCTTCATCGGGGATTGCGATCCCAGCGTCTTGTCTTTACGTACGGTCAAATGTTACCGTGCGTCAATATATTTTATTCCCTGCGCTTAAAGCGTTACGCACCCTCAACTCTCCGCAGCCGCAACGGCAAAATCAGGTTCTTAGATGGCACAGACCAATGATATGAAACTCAGGATCGGCGTTGTGGGATGCGGCAATATTTCGCTTGCCTATATGCGCAACGCGCCGCTGTTTTGCGGCGTCGAAATCACCGCCTGTGCCGATCTCAACGCCGACGCCGCCAAGCGTCGCGCGGCGGAGTTCAATTTGCACGCGGCGGACGTCGACAGCCTCATTGACGATAAGAACATCGACCTCGTCCTCAACCTGACGATCCCGGCCGCACATTTTGACGTTTCGATGCGGGCTCTATCGGCAGGCAAGCATGTCTTCACGGAGAAGCCGCTCGGCGTCACGGCCGCAGAAGGACGCGGCTTGGTGGATGCCGCCGCCGCCAAGGGCCTCATGCTCGGCTCGGCGCCAGACACGTTCCTGGGCGCGGCCGGACGCCATGCCCGGCGGCAGATGGAAGCCGGCGCCATCGGCAAGCCGGTGACCGGGACAGCCTTCATGATGGGGCGTGGCATGGAACACTGGCATCCGGATCCCAGCTTTTATTACCAGGCCGGCGCAGGCCCACTCATGGATATGGGGCCTTATTATCTCACGATGATGGTCAATCTGATGGGGCCGATCCGCCGTGTGCAGGCCGTCGCCACAAGCGGGCAGGAAGAGCGGCTCATCACCGCCGAAGGGCCGAAACAGGGCACCACGTTCAAGGTCGGCACGCCGACCAGCGTGCTGTCGCTGCTGGAATTCCATTGCGGCGCCACGGTCACCTTCGGCACCTCCTGGGACGTATTCCGCCATTCCAACCACCCCATTGAACTCCACGGCACCGAAGGCTCGCTCCGCTTGCCCGACCCCGACAATTTCGGCGGCTCCATCGCGCTCTCCAGCCGTGGCGCTCCCTGGCAGGAAACCGATACATCAGGCGAACTCTTCGGCGCCGTCAATTGGCCGATCGCAGCGCCTGATCGTGCCAACTATCGCATGCTTGGTCTTGCCGATCTCGCACGCGCAATCATAGAAGGCCGTGAGCCGCGCGCTTCAGGCGATCTGGCGCTGCACGTGCTCGAAGTCATGGAAGCGATCCTGCGTGCCGGCGAAACCGGTATCGCGCAGACCATTTCGGGTACCGTCGCGCAGCCGATGGAATTGCGGGAAGACGAAGCGAGGAGCTTGCTGGCATGACACAACTGGATGAATCCGCCAAACGCGCGCTTGCATGGCCGGGCGATCCGGAAACGCCGGTCGAAAGCTGCACGCCGGCGCTGGCGCGGCAGCAATATCTGGATAGTTTCGCAGAGATCCAGCGGCCGCTCGAGGACGTCGCCGAGATCCTGGAAAGGCATGCCGGCGCCATCAGGTTGAAAATATGGCGCGGACGGGCCGCGCCGCGCCAGGGCGCACCGGCCTTGCTTTATCTCCATGGTGGCGGCTTTGTGATCGGAGCGCCGGAAACCCACGAGGATATCTGCCGGACGCTTGCCAATATGGCAGGCGCCGTCGTGGTTTCGCCCGACTATCGCCTGGCCCCGGAACATCCCTTTCCCGCTGCCATTGACGACTGTGCCGCCGCACTCGTCTGGATGACAGAGCAGGCTGATGCGCTCGGCATCGATCCCTTGCGGATTGTCGTCGCTGGCGATAGCGCCGGCGGCAATCTGGCCGCCGTCGTCGCCCTGCTGGCGCGGGACGGGCAGGTGCCGCCTGTCATCGGACAGGTGCTGATCTACCCGGTGACCGACCAGTTGCAGACGACCGACAGCTATTCACGTTACGAAGAGGATTTCGGCCTGACGGCAGCCGCGATGAAATGGTTCCGAGACCACTATCTGCCGGACGCCGCGAGCCGGTCGGACTGGCGAGCCTCACCGCTTAATGTAGCGTCGCTGGCGGGCGTGGCGCCGGCCCTCGTGATCCTTGCCGGACATGACGTGCTGTTCGACGAAGGGGCCGCCTATGCCGAGCGGCTCAGCACCGAGGCGAAGGCAACGACCCGGACCTGGCCCGGACAGATCCATGGCTTCGTATCGAAGAGGCAAGCCATTCCGGAGGGGCAAGAGGCCCTCGAAGCCATGGCAACGGCATGGCGCGCCATGGACCCAGCGCTTGCCCGTTGACGCGGAAACCCGTGCCGCCCTCAAGCCGACTCGCGCATAACCAGCGTTGCCTCGAGGATTACCTTGTTCGTCACAGGGGTCGTTCCGTCATCCTCGCTCTCCATATGCGCCAGCAAAAGCTCCACGGATTTTGCGGCGATCTCGGGCGCGTTCTGGGCCATCGTCGTCAGCGACGGACAGGTATATCGGCTGAGCGGGTGATCGTCGTGCCCGGCGATGCGTACATCGCACCCCTCGCTACGGCCGATTTTCAGTCCCGAAGCGAATGCAGCTGCCATCGCGCCGAAAGCGAAGCGGTCGTTGGCGCATAGCAGCGTTTTGCCCGGAAGACTGCCATTCGCAAGAATTCTCTGCATCTGCTCGTATCCGAGACGCTCGAATTCCCAGGAAGGCGGCGCGTCGCAATCGATGACCAACGGGGAATGCCCTTCCCTCGCCATCGTCGCGCGGTAGCCCGCCTGCCGCTCGCCGGCATTTTCGGTCATATGCGGAATTTCCAGGAAGATCGGCGGCTCACCGGACCGGCAGAGATATTGCACAATGGCTGCCATGCTTTGCGCATTGTCGTTACCGACATAAGGAAGGTCGGCGTCGGCAGGATTGTCGAAGCAGACGACGGGTATGGCATCCCTCAGCCTTTCCAGCGCGGAACGGCGCGAACCGGCTCCGAGCGGCGCCACGATCGCACCCGCGACCTTCAGCGAGAGCAAGGTCCGAACGGCCTCCGCCTCCAGCTCCGGCCGCGTGTGCGAAGAAATCTGGACAGGCCAGAATCCCTTTTCACGCAACTCCAGCTCGATCAGCGACACGACCTGCACATAAAAGGGATCCGACATGGTCGGGACCAGAATCCCGATATTCCTGGTCCGCTTGCGATTGAGATGCCGCGCGAACAGGTTCGGCTCGAAATGCGACTTCTTGAGAGCCGCCTCGATACGCTTGCGGGTCACCTCCTTGATCTGCGAGGGATCATCGAAATATTTCGACAAGGTCGGACGCGATACGCCGGAGGCGCTCGCGAAGTCGTCCATCGATTTATAACTTTTCTTGGCCATTCAATTCCTTATTGGCGGGACGACGACAACTGATCGGGAACGATTTCGCACAACGGCAGATCCGCCGACGCGCCAAATCACGCATTCGGCAATTGTACAGGTGAGCTTCGTTTTCCGGAATCGTCGAGAATCAACGCATAACCGGCGTGATCCGTCATTTTTGTGCAGGCTCTGCCCTCCTTTCGAAAATCGAAATATTCCCTCCATTTGTGACTTGTGCCGTTTGCGCCGCGCGGTTGCAAAAGGCGCTTGTTTCAGCACCTAAAATTCGAAAATCTGCAATGAAGAAGCCGGGTGCCACGCTTTTTCATTTTATTGGGTAAACTTTCATTTGTTTACGAAAGTAAAGAAAAAATGCGTCACAAGCAATACAAATGCTGCAGAAAAACACTGATGATGTCAATCAATTTTATGATTTTTTATCAATGATTTAACGCAGCACGCGCCGTGAATGCCGGCCTCCCATCTTTTCCTGATCGCAGTTCTTCATTGACAGATAGGGGCTTCAGGGAACCTACTTTGCCTACGATCTTGAGGAGGATCGATTAACTGACAATCTTTGGGAGGCACAAATGAATATCAGAAAATTCGGCGTGACGATGCGGGCTGCCGTGGCGGTATGGGCGCTCTGCGCCACATCGGCGTTTGCCGACACCACCATCGAGTTCATTCAATGGTGGGAACCCGAAATGCCGTCGGGCGCTCTGCGCAGCATCATGAACGATTTCGAAGCCAAAAACCCCGGCATCAAGGTGACGCTGGTCAGCGGTCCCTATGCCACAACGCGTGACCAGATCGTCGTCGGCGCAGCCTCCGGAACGCTGAGCGACGTGGTGGGCCTCGATGGTGCGTGGGTAAACGGGCTCTCCAAGCAGGGCGCAATCGCCTCCATGGACGAACTGATGGAGAAGGCGAAATACGACAAGAGCCAGATCACCGATATCGTCAAGATCGATGGCAAGAGCGTGATGTTCCCGCTGGCATCCTTCGTCTACCCGGTCTTCATCAACCTGGATATCGCCAAGGCCGCCGGCGTCGACAAGCTGCCGGCCACGCGCACGGAATTTGCCAAAGCCGCGAAGAAAATGACCGACGCCTCGAAGAACCAGTACGGCTGGGTCCTGCCGCTATCGCTGCAGTCTCCGAGCGGAATCCAGAACGACGTCATGTCCTGGGTCTGGGCCTCCGGCGCCTCGATGCTGAAGGACGGCAAACCTGACCTCGAAAATGAAGCCGTCGTCGGCACGCTCGACTATATCGCTTCTCTCAACAAGGAAGGCGTTATTTCTCCCGGCATTTTTGCCAAGAAGGAACAGGACAAGGTCGAGGAATTCGTCAATGGCCGCGTCGGAATGATGGTGGATTCCCTCGCCCATGTGAACCTCATCCGCGAGCGTAATCCGAAGCTCAATTTCGGCATCTCCGCCTTGCCGGCCACTGATGGCTACACCGGCAAGCGCGGCATGCCCTATGCGTCCTGGGGCATCGGCATCAGCGAGGGCAGCCAGCACAAGGAAGAAGCCTGGAAGCTCGTCGAATACCTGATGAGCCCTGACGTCAACGGCCGTCTCGTCTCGATTGCCAATGCCTTCCCCGGCAACGTCCATGCCAAGCCGGACTTCGTGGCCTCGGACCCGATCTTCGCGGAAGCCTTCAAAATCTTCCAGAGCGGTTATCCGGCGAACGAATTCGTCGGCCTTCCGGTTGCCGAAGAGCTGATGCGCGACATGAACGTCGAAGTTCAGAAGATGTTCGACGGCGGGCAGTCAGCCAAGGAGGCAGCTGCCAATACTGAGAAGGCTTGGCTGGCGAAGTTCTAAGCACGCCGCTTTCACGGATCACCGGCAGCGCAACCATGCGCTGCCGGTGCAAGTCGTCAAATCTCGGCAGAATGGAAAGTCACAGCTCATGAATCATTCGGCTACGGCTCTGGTCGCCGCGCAAGCCAAAGCGCGAAGAAAAGGATGGCTTCGTTACAGCACCTTGAGGAAGCTGGTGCCGTATTTCTACGTTTCGCCGGCGACACTGCTGCTTGTTCTGCTGATGCTGTTTCCTATGGTGATGGTCTTCAAATATTCACTGATGGACGGCGCCATCATGAAAAAGGACGCTGCCTTCGCGGGCGTCCAGAATTACATGACCATCTTCGAGAATCCGGTCTTCTGGCAGTCGGTCGTGCAGACGCTTTATTTCACGATCATGAGCGTCATCTTCCACTTCATCATCGGCCTGGCCTTCGCGCTGCTGTTGAACACCAACCGCGTCGATCCGCTCATTCGCAGCATCCTGCGCGTGCTCTTCATCCTGCCCTGGCTGTTCACGGCCGTCATCATCGCCATCATCTGGCGCCTGCTGCTCGACCCGAACGGCGTCGTCAACAGCGTGCTGATGGCGCTCCATATCATCAACTTCAAGGTCGAGTGGTTCTCCTCGACACGCACGGCCATCCACGCTTTGACCTTCGCAAACATCTGGGCGGGCTATCCGCTCTACATGGTCAGCCTGCTCGCCGGCCTCCAGGGTATATCGAAGGAGCTTTACGAGGCAGCCGGTATCGATGGCGCGAACGAAGTCCAAAAGTTCTGGTACATCACCATTCCGCAGCTGATGCCGATCATCATCAGCATCGCGCTCCTCGACTTCATCTGGACGATGCAGGTTTTTCCACTCGTATGGATGACGACGGGCGGCGGCCCGATCTATTCGACGGAGGTGCTCTCCACCTTCACCTACAAACTCGCCTTCTCCCAGTACGAATTCTCGCTGGCTTCGGCGAGCGCAATGATCATCCTCATCATCTCGATGAGCGTCACCTACTTCTACATCAAACACCAGCAGCGCAGGTGATCCATGGCAAAGCGTTCCTTCAAGAGCTCGGTATTGCCGACCATCCTGACCTATCTCGGCCTGGCGATCGGCCTCGTCTTTTCGACCTTTCCGATCGTGTGGATGTTTTTCAGTTCGCTGAAATCGAATACGGAAATCTTCGCCCTTCCGCCGCGGCTGTTGCCGGATGATTTTACGGTGGCCGCCTATCTGACGATCTTCAACGATCCCGTGAAAGTGCGCTTCTTCATCAACAGTTACTTCGTCGCCGGCGTCGTCACCGCCCTGACCCTGATTGTCGCGATCGTAACCGCCTACGGCTTCAGCCGCTACCAGTTCCGGTTCAAGAACACCTTGAACATCTTCATCATCAGCACCCAGACCGTTCCGCCGATCACCCTTCTCATCCCCTATTTCGGAATGGTGGTCGCCTTCAGGATTTTCGATACCTATCTGGCGCTGATCCTCACCTACATGGTCTTCACACTGCCTTACGCCGTCCTGCTGATGACAGGCTACCTCAACACTCTGCCGAAAGAGCTGGATGAGGCCGTCCTTGTCGACGGCGGTTCAAGCTGGACGGCGCTTTGGCGCGTCATCGTTCCCGTTTCCATCCCCGGGATCGTCGCCACCGCGGTCTACACCTTCCTGCTGGCCTGGAACGAATTCCTCTTTGCGCTGACGCTGACAAAATCGATGGACCTCCGGACGGTTCCGATCGGCATTCAGCTTCTGATGGGCCAGCACGCCTTCGAATGGAACGAGATGATGGCGATGAGCGTGCTCGGTTCCCTTCCCCTTCTGGTCCTTTACCTGGTTGCCCAACGCTATTTCCTGGCGGGCATGACCGCCGGCTCGGTCAAGAGCTGATGGAGCGCTGATCGCGCTCGAAACTCATAGCGGGAGCAGAGTGCTGCGGCTAACGCCGACGTCCCATTCCCGCAGGGCAGCGCCGACCTCGGCCCTGGTTGGCGCGCCGGTACGACCGCCGAACACCTTGCATTTGAGAGCCGCTGCGATGGATGACACGCGCATCCTCTCTTCGATCGGCAAGGCCTCTGCGACAGCCAGCGCGAAAGCACCATGAAAAATATCGCCGGCTGCGAGCGTATCGACCGCCCTCACCTTCGGAGCGGTAAGATGGACGATTTCGCCGGTTCGGTCATCGAACCAGAAAGAGCCCTTTTCGCCAGCGGTGACGCTGATGAAGGCATGCTCGAACTTTCGCTTCAGAAGGCCGACGACCTTCACCAGCTCGGCTGCACCCGCAAGGCGCTCGGCGGCCGGCTGCGAGAATACGATGTGGCTGGCCGCCGGTGCAAGCATCTCGATCACCCCATCGCCTGCGACATCGCCATCGAGAATGCCCGGTTTGCCCGCCTCTCGGGCGGCCAACAGCGTCCGCAGCGCAAGCTTCGGCCACCGGACGTCGACTAGCACCGCATCGAAAGAAGAAACGTCCTCTCTTGTGACCGGCTTGACCGTCTCGTGCAGGCCCGCATCGTAGAAAGGCACAATCAGGCGCTCGCCCTGATCATCGACGAGAATGGTCGAGACGGCCGAGCGGGCGCCGTCCACGCGCAGCATGCAGCTCGTGTCTATGCCGCTGTTGCCGAGGTCGGCAATGATGCGTTCGCCGGTGGCATCGTTGCCGACTGCGCCCCAGAGGCTGGCATTACCGCCCAGCCGGGCGACCGCAAAGGCGGCGCTCGACGCCATGCCCTCGGCGATCTGCAGCATATCGTAGGGCAGAATTTTGCCCTGGCCGGTCGGCAACGTGCGCACCCGAAAAAGGGTGTCCATGACCGCCGCGCCGACACACAAAACGCGGCGCGCCCGATCGGGAGGTACATCGAAGGCAGAGGACGTCGTCAAAGCCGTTGTCTCACCCGCTCACTTGACGGCTCCGGCCGTCAGGCCCGCCACGATCTGCCGTTGCGCAAACACCGTCAATATCAGCACGGGCAAGGTGACGATCAACGCCGCTGCCGCCAGCGGACCCCAACTGACCTGCTCGAACGAGAGCATGTTGTAGACCGCGACAGGAAGCGTGCGCGTCTCGCGACTGGCGAGCACGATGCCGAAGACGAAGTTGTTCCACGAGAAGATGACCGACAGGATGAAGGCGACAACAATGCCCGGCCTGGCGATCGGCAAGGCGACCAGGCGGAAAACCTGCCAGGGTGTTGCGCCATCGATGCTTGCAGCCTCCTCCAGCTCCATCGGCGTCGTCTCGAAATAACCGATCATGATCCACACGACGATCGGTACGGTGACCACGAGATGGATGATGATCTGCGGCATGAGCGTGCCGAGCAGGTTCAGCCACTGGAACAGCAGGAAGAGCGGTATCAGGAAGGAAAGGCCAGGCGTCATGCGCGCGATCATGATAACCATCGCGGACTTCTCCGCCTTCAGCCGCGCGATGCCATATCCGGCCGGCACGCCGATCAGCAGCGCCAGAAGCGTGGCGGCACCTGTCACCAGCACCGAATTCCAGAGATAGAGGAAGAAATTGTTCTCCTCGAAAACCTTCAGATAATTCGACCAGGCCAAGCGCTCCGGGATGAAGACCGGCGGATAGGCGCCGTTGTCGATCTCATATTTCAGCGACAGCGAGATCATCCAGAGGAAGAACAGGACGACCGGCGAGATCATCACCAGGGCAACAAACAGCAGTCCGATGCGATCGAGCGTCTTGCGCTTCATCAGCGTGCCTCCCCGTCGGACCAGTTCACGCGCTGCCGCAGCATCATAAGGACGAAGGAGAGCAGGACGATGAGGATGAAGAAGACAACCGCCATGGCCGAGCCATAGCCGATATCGTAGTAGGCGAAAGCGGTGTTGTAGAGGTAGATGTTGATCGTCTCCGACGCCGTGCCGGGACCGCCTTGGGTCATGGCATAGATGATGTCGAAACTTTTCACCGCATCGATGCTGCGGATGATCACGGCAATCATCAGGAACGGCGCGATCATCGGCAGCGTCAGATAGCGGAATTTCTGCCAGACATTGGCTCCGTCGATTTCAGCACTTTCATAGGGCTCACGTGGAACCGCCGCCAGACCGCCGAGCACGATCAACATGATAAGCGGCGTCCACTGCCAGGTCTCGACCAATACCAGCGACGGGATGACGCTGCTCTGATTGTAGATCCACTCCTGCGGGCCGATGCCGATGAAAGAGAGGAGATAGTTGAGGACGCCGAGCTGCGGATGGTACATCATCGTCCAGACCAGTGCGATGGCGACGGGTGTGGCCATCATCGGCATCACGAATATGCCGCGGATAAGACCGCGCAACGGAAATTGAGCATCGAAGATCAGCGCGGCGAGCGTCCCTAGAAAAAGGGGGACCACCACGGAAAGCGTCGTATAGAGCACCGTATGCCACAGCGAGTCCCAGAAGCGCATGTCCCCGACCAGGCGGGCATAGTTGTCCAGTCCCGCAAAGACCTGGGACTGGCCAAGCGTCCAGCTGTTGACGCTCATCCAAAGCGTAAAAACCCATGGAAAAACAATTACGGCCGCAATGACGATCAGCGCCGGGATGACGAAAGGCCAATAGTTGGGAGCAAACCGGTCTGGTTTGCTCCTCCCTTTCGCCGTCTTGGCCACTGCGGCCGTTTCGATGCTTGTCGAGGCCATTATCCCTCACTTTTCGCCAGGACGGGTTCGAACTGTGCCGTCGCTGCCTTCAGCTCGGTTTCGGGATCGGCGCCGCCGATCATGTTGGTGAGACCAACACCATAGACGTCGCGGAACTCGGTGACCGGAATGATGACCGGCAGCGCGAGCTGCGAGATCTTGCCTGAACCGACGACGGCATCAAGCCAGGCGCCCGGCATCTTGACGCCTTCGCGGACCTTCGCATCCTCGAGGACGGACTGCCGGAAGGGAACACCGGCGCCGGCCTGCAGCAGACGTGCGCCCATTTCATGCGAAATTGCCCATTGGCAGAAGAGGTACCCGGCTTCTTTCTTCTGGCTTGCCGCGACGACGCCAAGGCCGTCGCCAAAGGTGCCCGCGGCTTGTGCCTTCGGACCTTTCGGCATGATGCCGTAACCGACCTGGCCGACGACGCGCGACTTTTCCGGATTCTCGATCGGCGGCGCAAAACCGACGCCGTCCAGCCACATGCCGATCTTGCCCTGCAGGAAGGCCGACTGCGCCTCGGCCCAGTTGAAGCCAGAAACGCCGGGAGGGGCGGTCTTGGTCATCAGCTTTTGATAGAGCTTGGCTGCATCGATCGCTTCTTGCGATGTCGTACGCAGCTTGCCATCCGGACCGAGCGGGCTCGAACCATACCCAAGCAGCAGCGACGTCCAGACCGGCGTATTGGCGTTCTTCAGGCCGCGGGCGACGAAGCCGTAGGTGTTGGTGGAAGGATCGGTGAGCGCCTCCGCAGCACTGGCGAGTTCTTCGAACGTCGTCGGGTAGGCGAGCCCCTTCTTCTCGAACAGCGTCTTGTTCCAGTAGATGATCCAGTAATCGACCGAGAATGGAAGCGAACGCAGGACGCCGTCCGGATCTCTGGCAAAAGTCAGGCCGGCTTCGGCGAAGTCGCTTTCAACCAGAGACGGGTCGGTCAGAGAGGGGTCCTTGAGAAACCCGCCAATATCAGCAAGCCAGCCGCCCTTTTCAAACTGCCGCTTCTGGACATGGTAGCTCATGTGCACGACATCGAAGCTGGGCTTGCCGGAGCTCAGCTCGATGGTCGTTTTCTGACGCTGCTGTTGTTCGGGCGTCGCTTCGGCATTGACCTTGATGCCGGTCAGCTCCTCGAATTCGGACAAGTACTTCAGAAGTATTTCGCTGCGCGGGCTCTTGACCAGGTTGACTTCGAGCGTCGTGCCGGCAAAGCGCTTCCAATCGACGGCAGCCGATGCCAACCGCACGCCGAGCATGCTGCTGGCGCCAAAAGCGGCCGTACCTGCCAGAAAGCCGCGTCTCGTCGGATTCAAAAACGATGACATGTGATTCCTCCTCCTTTTGCCGGCGATCTCCTCATCCCCGGCTGTTTATTCCGATTATATCCTGAGCGCACGATCTCTTGCATGATTGATATGTGCGACAAGGCTGTTGACGGCGTCCTCCGCCGATCGTCGTTCGATCGCCTCGAGCACCTTCAGGTGCTCAGCCATGACAGGCCCGACGTGACCTTCGATGCGAAAACGGTCCTGACTGATCAGGCGCATCTTGATCGAGTTCACCCGGTAGGCGTTCGAGATGATGGTATTTCCAAGGGCATCGATGAAGGCGTCGTGCATGCCCCAATCGACAGCCTGCGCATGCAATTCCAATTCGTGCGATCCATCGCCGCTTCGAATGGCGTCGGCGATATCCCGATGCTGCTTCAATAGTCCGGCGATTGTCTCGTCAGACGCAGAGCGGGTGAAAAGCGCGACCGCTTCCTTCTCCAGGAACACGCGCAGCTGGAACGCCTCGCGAATGAGGTTGAGGTCGATATGCGCAATCTGCAAACCCCGCTGGGGCACCGTCTTGATCAGCCCTTCGGCTTCGAGCCTCGGGATGAGTTCGCGGATGGCGCCAAGCGTCAGCCCTGTCAGCTCGACGAGGCGGCGCTGCGAAACGAACTGTCCGGGGCGCACGTCACGCGCAAGAAGGTGGCGTGTGAAGCTCGCATACGCCTTTTCCCGCAGCGTCGGCTGCTCGTCCGTTTCGTCCATCGCCTCTTCCCAAAACATGCCTGACCTATGCCGCTTTCGACTGGAAAAGACGATCGAAAGCAAGAGCAAGCTGCGCCTGCCCTTCGGCGGATATTGAAGCAAGCGGCGGGCGAACCGCAAGCCAGATATCCTCCGACGTCACATGCGCCACCATGGCTTTCACGGCCGAGACAACAGGATATTTCAGCAGTTCAGCCACAAAACCCTCGATGCGGGGATCGTCCTTGCCTTCTTCGGCCATCAGCTTGACGTCGCGGGGCACAAAATTCGCCATGCCGGAGATCGCCCCCTGGCCACCGAGCCGCACGCCCCTGGCAAGATGCCGTTCATCGCCCACCAGGATAATGAGATCGCTATGCGCCTTGAGCAGGCTTTCGCTGTACGGCCAGTCGCCGGAAGAATCCTTGACACCTGTCACGATATTGGGGAAGGCGGTCCGCAGCCGTCCGATCAGCGACACGGTCAGCGGAACCATGGTGAGCGAGGGAAGATTGTAGACGATGATGTCCCGCGCTTTGTCTCCCAAAATGGCGAAGACGGCCGAATACCACTGGAAGACACCGTCGTCGCTGACATTCTTGAAATAGGACGGCGGGGCAAGAAGAATATTACGAACGCCCTGGGAAAGAGCATGATCTGCCTGAATCGCCGCATCCTCAGCGGCATCGACCAGCACACCGACGATGATGTTTTTTGCCGCGATCCCGGCGTCGAGGAAAGACGCGAGGACGCGGTCACGTTCCCGGCTTCCGATGGAGGAGCCCTCACCCGTCGTTCCGAACAGGGTTACGCTGGAACATCCGGCAGCGAGGCTTCGCCTTGCCTGCACGATCATCGCATCGATCGCAATATCGCCATTGCCGTCAAACGGCGTAGCAAGAGCGACTGACAGGCCGAATTTCTGGGTCAAATATGCTTCCTCTCGATTATTGAGATTAGATGTATCAGACTAACATGTTAGCTGTAAAGAGATGATTGCAGACCACCTCGTTACGCGCGCCACGTCACTTTTCGCAGAGCCGTCGGCCGCCGGAATATGGCTGATAGGTACAGTCGGAAGGCCGGAAGGAGCGGTAACTGCGCGAGCAGGCGGTGATGTTACAGGACTGCGGTGCGCCTTGACCATCGCTTGCCGCTTCTGTCGATCTCACTCCATTCAGCGTGGGTTCGGCCGTCGCCTGGCGCATGAAATCCCGCCAAATATGCGCTGGCAGGGCGCCGCCCGTCACCCCCTTCATCGGCGCGTCATCATCATTGCCAACCCACACACCGACGACGAGCGATTCCGTGAAGCCGACGAACCAGGCATCCCGGTTGTTCTGGCTGGTGCCGGTCTTGCCGGCCGCAAACGTGCCGGGATCCGCTCCACGCCCAGTACCTCGCTCGACCACTAACTGCAGCAGGCCGAGGAGATCGGACTGGTAGGGCGAAAGATCGACATTCGGCTTTGATTGTGAGCCAACTCGAAACGTCTTGGGCTGCCCTGCCGCTTGAAAATCGATGATGCCCCAGGGCTTGACAGGTGCCCTACCGAGTTGGACGGACGCATAGGCGCTGGTGAGGTTAAGCAGATTTACTTCGGATGTCCCAAGCGCCAAAGACGGCGTATTGGCAAGTGGTGCATCGATGCCGAGTTCACGCGCTGCGGCAATCACATTCTCTAAACCAACCTCTTCGGCAAGCGCCACTGAAGCGGCATTGAGCGATCGCGCGAACGCCTCGGCAAGCGTTACCCAACCGCGATAGTTGCCGCCGGAATTTTCTGGCGACCAGCCAGCGATGTCAATTGGCGCGTCCAGAACCTGGTCAGACAAGGTGAACCCAGCCTTCAATGCTGCGTAGTAGACGAACAGCTTGAAGGTGGAACCCGGCTGGCGCATCGCTGTGACGGCGCGGTTGAACTGGCTTGCCTTGTAGTCGCGCCCGCCAACCATCGCGACGACCGCGCCATCGGGCGTCATCGCAACCAGCGCGGCCTGCGATGCTCCGACTGTCTTTCCTTCACCGTCCAACGCTCCTTTCACGACCCTTTCGGCGATTTGCTGCAATTGCGGCACCATCGTGGTTCGCACCGTCGTCGAACCTGGCGAGGAGCCGGCGATTTCGCTCGCTTGCGGCGAAATCCAGTCCGCAAACCAGCTTCCCGAGCGCGGCGTCGGCGTCGTTGGATGCAGCTTGGCAAAGCTCGCCTTGGCCTCCGCCGCCTCTGGCGCGGTGATCTTTTCATTGGTCGCCATCGCGTCGAGAACGACTGTGGTGCGCTGCCGGGCGCCTTCGAAATTGTCGATGGGGTTCCATTGACTCGGCGCTCGCAGCAATCCCGCCAGCATCGCCGACTCCGGCAGGTTAAGGGCGCCGATATCCTTGTTGAAATAGATTCGCGCGGCGGCAGGCATGCCGGTAGCGCCCGCGCCAAGATAGACGCTGTTGAGATAGCGCGTCAGGATTTGCCGCTTGCCGAGCTTCCACTCCAGCCAGACTGCGATCACAACCTCCTGTATCTTTCGCTTAATCGTTCGATCACTGTCCAGGTATTGCAGCTTGATGAGTTGCTGGGTGATGGTGCTGCCCCCCTCCACCACCGAGCCAGCCTCCAAATTCCGGAGAAACGCCCTCCCGATCCCTCTGGGATCGACGCCGAAATGATCCATGAACCGGCGATCCTCAATCGAAAGGACGGCCTCGATCAGACGAGGCGGGAACTGGTCGTACTGCGCATATGGCCCTTGATAAGGTCCCTGCCTTACGAGCGGCGCACCGTCAGCGGTTTCCAGCACAACAATCGGCTTTAGCGTTCCGTCACGAATCTCGCTCCAGGGCACGTCTTTTAGTGCCCACACCAGCACGCTGCATATGAGGAGGCACACAAGCAGGGCCGACCCCATAGCGAATTTCCACCAGCTCGCCGGAAGCCATCGGCCCCGGCGACTTTCGCGCGGCTTGCTACGCCAATGGCGAATGCCGCGCCCGGCTTTGATCGGAGCAGTCGTCATCCATTTGGTGAGAGCTGATGTGCTTTCCAGCCGCATCGACCTCGTTAGCTTCGTTCTCAAAAACGAAGCCATCGTCTTGACCTTCGCCAGCGCAGAACTTGCCTGCAAATCGTGGCGCAGCGCACGTAATAGATTGCTCGCGGCCTGGCGAGTTTGGACGAAGGGTCGGTGGGGGAGTTGCGGGCTGTCGGCCTGGGTGGTTCCTGGCGAATCCGAGGCAGTCACTTGCGCTGCCGAATCTGCTTGCTGATTGCGACCCGTGCTCGATTTGCCAACGCTTTCGGCTGAAGATTCGGGAGGATTAGGCATCGATTACCGCCAAAAGGCCAACGTGGCGTGAACTTATAGCCGAGCGATGCTGCGTGTTCTACCGCAAAAGGTCCCAATCGCTCCGAGGCGTTTGCAGCCTCCCGCTGCAGCGCATACACTCTGTTGGCCGGAACAAGCCCCTGATCGAACAGGCGCTGTAGACTTTCAATGCAGCGCTTCGTCCAGAGCCGACCTGTTTCTTCCGCAGGCTTGCGACCATCACCTGTCTACTAATTTTCAATGCGCTGATTATCTGCGGTCGTTCGGGCGAACGCGCACGTTGTAGTCGACAGTCAAAACGCGGATCGTCCGGCCGGCGTCCTCTCGAGCGTCGCCGCAACAGAGCCGGATCCTTCCATCGAAGGGAACGCCAACCAAACCCGCCCTCACCGGCTGGTTTTTCTTTGCCTTGTTGCCGCTTTGTCAGCGTTGCGGATCATTGTCGTAGCCGCAGCTTCCTTACGATCAACCGGCATGTCGCCGCACTCCACTGTTAGCCCGCACGAGCGCCATCAGCATCGGGCCGATAGCAAACTCGCCCCTCTCGGTTCTTCGGGTCAAATCGCGGAGATAACCGCCAGGCGAGTTGATATGCCCTCCCCTTTCCAGGATGCAGGCGATCACGGTTGCGGCATTTTCCGGCCCCATGCCCGAGCAGGCTTCCTCATAGGCCGAGGGACTGACGCCGAGCATCGAGCGCACGACGACGGCGGCCGACATAAGGTCTCGCCAATTGCCGATCGTCCCGCCGGGGCCATAATCGAGAATTTGAGGGCAGGCCTGGAGGATGAGGCCAAGCGGGAACGATTTCAGGCTATGCACGGCCCCTGGATCGGCCGTGTCTTTCGCCTTGTTGGCCATCCCTCCGGAAGGCTTCGGCTGTTTCAATCTTCGCTCGTCCGGCGCTTCGGCGTTCGGCTCATTATCGGCCACCGCCCTTTCGCCCTGCTTCGTTTCGAAGCTTGGTTCAAGTTCATAAGTGGAGTCAGGGTTTGAATTCTGTTTGTGACGCTCAATTTGAGACTCATTGGAGTCTATTTTTTGTGTTTTTATCCGTCTTTCCAATGCGTTGACGATCTCGTCGCGCAGCAGCCCCATCTCGTCGAGCAACGGCGCCAGTGCTTCGGCCGTCGCAACTCGCGGAATTCGGGCAAGGAGCGTGCGAAACATCGCCGAAATACCTTCCCAATCACCGGAAACCTCCTCTTCGAGGGCCGTCTCAATCAGCTTGGAGATATCGCGCCGGCAGACCGTCAAGCGTTCCCTGGTCACCCGTAACAGCTCCCGGTCGGCAACCGCCTGGGCGGCCAGGCTTTCGATTTCGACAGCACGGGCCAGAAGCGGTGCGACGCTGAAGCCGAAGGCCTCGCCGATGGCCCCTGCCCTGTCGCGGCGCGCATAGCGTTTGCCATTCGGGCTGTCCTTGCGCAGGATCAGGCCGGCCTCGACCAGGACGGCAAGATGCCGCCTGAGGGTGGCTGGGGTCATGCCTCGAGCGCGCAACGAAAGCTGCGCATTCGACGGGAAGACGATCAGTCCCTTTTCCTCGGAGATTTCGTCGTCAGGGTAAAAGGTCAAAAGCGCGTCGAGCACCGTCAATGCCCGATCGGTGACGCCAAGCGCCGGTCGCGCTTCGCAGATCGCCCTGAACAGCTTCCATTTGCTGCGTTTCATTCCCGGCTCGATGGTCTCGGCCAGTTGCTGGCTTGCCAGCATGCCAAGCGACATCGGCCGCCGCCCAAAGGGCGTCGTCACATATCCACTCTCCATTTGCCTTCACCTTCGTTCAGGCAAAAGAAAACCATCCACCAATTTGGTGCCTAAGACGCTTGACTGTGATTCGGGGAAATGCGATTCTCGATGTGCTTAAGATCTGAGAAGGGCTTCCACGGCGTCGTCGTTGGGGGCCTTTTTCTTTTGCGCGCTACGCTCCTCTGTCCTTGTTGAACTCCTGGAACAGGCCCTTCAGCCTTTCCTGGACGAATTGATCGAAACCGGGCGCCGTCTTGCCGTCGAAGACGAAGGTCGCACCGGATGCTGTCTTCTTGATCATGACAGGCACGCCACTAACCTGGGTTTTAGCCACCACCGGCTTCGGTGCAGTCGTCTTCTTCGTTGCCAGAACGAGTGCCCGCTGAAACCGCTCGTCGCTCGAAATTTTGCGCGCGTCGTCCGCGGACAACTCCGCGA
Organism: Rhizobium changzhiense; assembly: GCF_013087625.1. Lineage (NCBI taxonomy): Bacteria > Pseudomonadati > Pseudomonadota > Alphaproteobacteria > Hyphomicrobiales > Rhizobiaceae > Rhizobium > Rhizobium changzhiense. Next base: position 1,076,420 of record NZ_JABFCQ010000003.1, on the reverse strand, counting down.
TGATCTTTTCGACATCGGCTTTCTCAAGCCGCTCGCCCAGTTCCAACCATCGCCGGCGGCCGATATCAGGTGCCGCACCTATGGCGTTGACGAGCCCCAGGGGGACCTGTCGTATGACGATCAGCATTCTCGACAGCGCCGCCTTGTCCACGCCGAGAGCCGCCATGATGACATCGCGGCCAAAGCTGCGTTCCTCGAGCCGCGATGCGAAGAGCGCACGCTCGATGTAGGAGAGATTGGTTCGAGCGCTGTTTTCCTGTCCCTGGCTGACGACCAGCTGACCGTCGGTGAGATCGCGGACGACCGCACGCACCCTGATGCCAATTTCTCGGGCGGCAGCCAAGCGACGATGGCCGTAGGCGACCTGATAGCGTCCCCTGGTTTCGGGATGTGGGCGGACAAGAATCGGAACCTGCTGCCCATGCTCGCGGATCTGCTCGACGAGCTGCGCAAGTTCGGTCGCATCGATCGCCAATCGGTCGCTGACGAAGGAAGCGTCGATCAGGCCGGGATCGAGTTCGACGATGGTCTGGCCGGTGGCAAGCTGCCGTTCCAGCTCACTCGCCCGCTCCATTTTCTCGGTAATGTTGCCGAGCGTCTTGGTAATGCCGCCGACCGGCGCGGCACTGCGCTCCTGCGGCACGAATCCGGCGATCGGACGATTATCGCGCGGCGCGACCGCATCCGCCCTTGCCGGGCTCGGAGCGGAAATTTCGATGAGGTTTTTGCGCGCCATCTATCTATTTCCTCCCCCAGGTGGAGCGAATATGCGCCTCGATCTCGCCATTCACGAGGTTGAGGGATTCCAGCGCCCGATCGTAGGTTCCGCGTGTGAACTGCGACCGCTCGACCTCGTAGAGTGTCTGCTTGGTGACGCCGGCGTCGGCGACCGCCGTCGATTTCACCATGGCGTTGTGGAGCATTCGATTGCCGAAGATCGCCCGCATGAAGCCGGTCATCTGGCTTTGCGGTCCGTCATTCGGTTCGAACCGCGTCACGAGATAGCGCATCCAGTCATAGCTGGTACGCCCGCCGGCCTTTTCGACGACCGACATCAGCTCACTCGTCATCGTCAGAAACTGCGACATCGACATGACATCCAGCATCTGCGGGTGGACCGTGATCAAGACTGAGGTTGCCGCACAGAGCGCCGACATCGTCAGGAACCCCAGCTGCGGCGGGCAGTCGATGACGACGACGTCGTAAAGGCTTTCAATTTCCGTCAGGACCTCGCCGATGCGGGCAAAGAACATCGTCTCCGCCGTCCCCGACGCCATCGCCTTTGGGGTCTCGTGCTCGAATTCCATCAGCTCGAGATTGCCCGGAATGAGATGCAGATTGGGCGTGTAGGTGGCGCGCACGATGTCAGCGATCGGGCGCGGCTCCTCATATCGGATCGCACCGTAGATCGTTTCGCCCTCTCCAACGTCGAACTCCGGCTGGTGGCCAAACAAGGCGGACAAGGAGGCCTGCGGATCGAGGTCGACGGCGAGCACGCGGTAGCCCCTGAGCGCCATGAACTGCGCCAGATGGGCCGCGGTGGTGGTCTTGCCTGAGCCGCCCTTGAAATTCATCACGGAGATGATCTGGAGTTTTTCGCCCGTCCGGCGGGCCGGCACATATTTTGGCGTTCCGTTTCGCTCATCGAGGACCCTGCGAATCCGGTCCATATCCGTTGCACTGTAAAGCCGCCGTCCGTTTGCGAGCGGATCAGGCCCATGGCCGTCGGCGGCTACCTGGCGGAGATAACCTTCACCGATGCCGATGAAGGCCGCAGCTTCCGCCGGCGAAAATGTTCTGATGGTTTTTTGCGACAGCGGGGGGAAGATTTTTGCCTGATGCTGCTGAAGTTGATAGGATAACTCCTTCGCATCTGTTGCCAGAAGCGACGGGAGGTGCTCTTGATCGTCTTGAAGAGCAAGACTCGGCTGCATGATCTTTTTCCCAAGTAACTGCGCAATTCTGAACGAAAGCGCTTCAGTTGCGCAGTTACTATATGCCTCGATTCGTTACCAATTTACAAATGCTTAACCAAACCGCCCGTTTCAGCCCGCCGAGACGGCCGGCGACGTCAGGCAGATTCAAGCGGTATGAGCAAGTCCATCGGCACGAAATGACTGATAAGCCGGGTGGCTTTCAAGCCGAGCGGGAGGTCAATGAATTCGCCGTAGAAATCCAAATTCGTCAATATGTTGGGCGCTGTCCGGCTATTTCCCGTCATCCTTCAGGTAGTTGTTGCCGTTGATCACCAGAAGCCCGTCGGAACCTTTGTCCGGTTCGAATATGCTCATGCTTTCCGTCTTGCCGCTCGCGTCGGTCAGGTCGAGACGGTAGCCGGAAAGCTTGTAGCGTCCGCTTGCGCCCGGCCGGTTGCCTGATGTGGTGACGCCCGATCGCGATCCGCCGATTTCGTTGGTCATCGAGGCGCCGGACCAGCCTGTGCGTTCGAAAGTACCGTTTCGATGAAGCGTCAGCGTATGGCTGGACGCCACCGATCCCGATGAGGTCGCGGTCATGCCGCTCGAGGCGAAGGTGGATACCCATTCGCCGTCGAGCGTCGTGCCCTCATCAAATGGCGGTACGACGCGATAGTCTGCGTCGGCAATCACCAGGTCTTCGCCCTTTTTCGAGAACGGTTTCGTCTCGATCTCGATCGTGCCGTAGGCAGAGGTGACGCGGCGCATTTCGATCGACCCGACGGAGGAGAAGAAACCGCCGCCGGCAAGCTTGTAGAGGCCGCAATCGGTCGGGGTCTCCCTGCAATGTTCGGCAATGCTCCGGCCGGCCCTCGGCAGCTCCGTGCTGAACTGGCCCTTCGGATCGAACATGGTGATCGTGCTGTCCGAATAGAAATCCATGCCGCCGAAGACGTTCGGCCGGAGACCGGTATCGAGATGGGTGAAAACGCCGTCCAGCCCGCCGTCGTCGCTCGCCGGCACGAGATCGAAATCCTTGTCGGCAGGATCAAGCTTCACCGATCGCACAAGCGCTGCGAAATCGGCCTCGGCGCTACTGCTTCTGTCGCCGTTCACATTCAGCAGCACGAGCTGCAGATAGGTCTGCCGCTTGTCGCCGGCGATGCCGACGACGATCTGGTCGATGGTCACGTTCTTCTGATGGACGCAGCAGCGTTCTTCCACGCGAATGTCGTAGCCGTTCACCGTGACCCCATAATGCTTGATCAGGATATCTTCCTTCGCCATGTCGGGAAGCGTCGCGACGAAGGTCTTCATGCCGGCCTGCAGAGAATTGCGCGCTGCCGAGAGCGGCTTGGTGATCTGGATTAAAGCACTGCCGCGCTTGTCATCCTCCGTTTCCGGAAAATCCTTCTGCAGCATGAAGAGATTGCCCTTGCCCGCTTTCCTCCAGCCGGAAGCGGCATCGGGCAGGGTCACCGTCAGGCCGCCGATATCGGCGGGCGCCGCCAATACCTGACAGCAGGACAGAAGGCAGAAAATGACGAGAATGAAGCCCAAGGCCGATTTGCCCCGGCCGATCCGATCGATATGCGCGTTGCCCATGCGCCCTCCCCTCGCGTTTCGACTACCGCCGACGGGATTTGGAGCCGGTCGCGGCCATTTCAACCCTGAGCTTCATGAAGGTTTCTTGAGTGCTTCGTTGTGATGAACCCCGGCGACTTAGGTGAAAACATCCGAACCTCCGGCGTCGCGCCCCTCGACCTACGGACGCCGTCCTCAGCATCGGGCGGCGCCTCAGGATCACGGGTCTACACCGGCCCAAACTTGACTTACCCGGCAAATGAATGTTTGCCATCCCTTGTTTTGCAGTGCACAATATTTGCTGTTAATAGGGATGTGAGCCGGTGAGAATTTGCATCTACAAATCAGATGAAGCTCCTGAAGTGACGCTGTTCTTGCGAGAAGGCGTACCGGTGCCCGCACATCCGAAGAGCCAAAAGTGGCGGCACATAAAAGCGGTTGTTGGCGAAGAGGTAAGGGCCGACCTTCTGACCCAGATAGAGATCGGCAATGGATGTCTTTTTGTCAACCTTGGGGCATCCCCGAAGCACTGATCTAGGCGGCTGGGTTAGACGCTGCTCAACCGACACGGAATATGCTCGCTCATTATTGTACCCGCCGCCAATCTTTCAGGAGGCAAGCCTTGAAACCCCCGCTCATCTCAATTTAAAGATTGCGGTGAGCCTTTGAGGGTTCTAATCGCAGCCAGATGGACGTTCTGTGGCGGGTCGATTTTAAGTCTCCTACCGGCCGGAAGAAAAGCCGCACGGCCTACTCCCCCATCGATTGGTAGAGCCAGTCGGGAAGCGTCTGGCGCGCCACGCGGGCACCGGCGCCGGGAATCAGAGCGTCGTCGGTCAGTTCGACTCCGAAATACGACGTGGATCGATCGGTTATCACCTGCCGTTCGTCTTCGTTCGCGGCGAGATAGATCCGGGCGATTTCATCGATGCCGAACTGCTCCGGGCCGCCGATTTCGACGACATCGCCCGAGGGAGCGCCGGCTGCCAGTTCCGCCAGGAATGCGGCGACATCCCCGGCTGCGACCGGCCTCATGAAGGCCGATGGCAACCGAAAGACATTGCCGTCAGCACCGATGTCAATCAATCCGTTTATGAACTCGTAAAATTGCGTGGAGCGGAGGATCGTGTAGGGTCGACCTGACGCCCGGATGAGATTTTCCTGCACCATTTTCGCGCGAAAATAGTCGCTCTCCACGAGGCGCGGCGTGCCAACGACGGAGAGTGCGAGATAGTGCCGGACACGGGCTTCCGCCGCAGCTGCGAGCAAATTCTTCGTCGACGCCTTGAAGAAATCGAACGCCGAACTGTCACCGAACGATGCGGCATTGGTCACGTCCACAACGACTTCGGTTCCCACCATCGCCACGTCCAGACCCTTGCCGGTAACCGTGTCGACGCCAAGCGACAATGATGCGGCCGCGACGTCGTGGCCCGATCGGCGCAACTTCTCGCTGAGCCTCGTTCCGATGAGGCCGCTTGCTCCCACCACCGTGATTTTCATATCGGCATCCTCTGCTGCATCTCAACTGCGATGTCTCGCGCGCATCGACAATGACCGGAAAGCCGGACGCCTTCAATCGTGCCCGAGGTCGGGCGCCCCAGCCATAGGGCATAGCGGAACCAGCCTGAAGTCTAGGATCCGCCATCGGGAAACAGGACAGTCTTCCGATCCGTCGTTCTCCCGAAAATTCCGGCTACATTCCCGCGCAATGCATGGGTTTCCATGAGTTGCGGTTGTGGTGCGGCGGGATTACGCTTCGTAACATGAGCTCGCCAGCCCCGAAATCGAGAACGACTGCTGCAAGAAATGCCGACGATCCCCCGGTTCTCTCTGTCCGGCAGGAGCAGTTGATGCTGAGCGTCTGGTCGCACCGTCCCCAGTTCCTGCATCTGGGGCTTTTCTTTCTCGCCTATGTACTCGCCTGCGGCTTCGCACAGTCGCTGGCAATCGTGCCGGGAACGGGTATTTCCATCTGGCCTCCGGGCGGGCTTTTCGTCGCTACGCTCATCCTCGCCTCCAGGCGCAGCTGGCCATGGTGGATCCTGGCGGGCTGCCTGGCAGAGATGTTCAGCAACTTCCTGTGGTTCTATAGCCCCGTGGCTGCGGCCTTCCTGATTTATGTCGGCAACGCTCTGGGAGCAATGGTCGCGGCATGGCTGGTGAACCGGACCTTGAAGCATCCGGGTCAGCTGGAAACTCTGCAGGAAGTTCTCACATTCGTCATCCTGGCTGCCGGAATTGCACCGATCGTGAGCGCGACCGTGGGAAGTGCCACGCTTGCCTGGTTCGCGATCCAATCGCAATCCTTCACGACGGCCTGGCCGCTATGGTGGATCGGCGACGCAACCGGTGTCCTCATCGTCGCACCGCTGGCATTGGTCCTCTTTCACAGCTGGCGCAGCAAGACGGAGTTCTCGGCCGCGCAATGGGTGGAAGCCTGCGTCCTGGGGCTGATCTTTCTCGGTGTCGCAGCTCTTTCGCTGAGCGGCTACCTTCCTTTCGCCTATATCATCATGCCACCTCTTCTTTGGGCCGCGGTCCGTTTCGAGTTCAAGGGCGCCGCCGTATCGCTCGCTCTGCTTGCTCTGATCACGGCGGTATTCACGATAACAGGCGCCAGCCAATTTGCCGGTGATCCTGAATCCCAGAGACACAATCAGATCATGCTGCAGCTGTTTCTGGCCATCTCGGCATTTTCGGCGCTGATTGTCGCCGCCATATCGCGACAGCACCAGCTGGCAGTGCTCAGATTGCACCAAAACGTGGAGACGTTGCGCGACCGGGAACGGGAGCTCTCGCAGCTCGTGGACATGGTTCCAAGTCATGTCTGGCGTCTGACGCCCGAGGGCGAGCCGACCTTCTTCAATAGGCGGATGGTCGATTTCCTCGGTCTTGACGTGGCGGACTCCGACAGACCAGGCATGAGCCGGCTGGAGGCCGTCCTGCAGGCCACCGTTCATCCCGATGATACTGCCGGTTTCAGGGACGCCCTTCGCCATTGCCTCGCCACCGGCGAGACCTTCGTCATGCGGTATCGGCTGCGCCGCGCCGACGGTCTCTATCGCTGGATGTCGAGCCGTGCCGAGCCGATGCGCGATCAGGCCGGAAACATCGTCCAGTGGTACGGCCTTTGTCACGATATCGATGATCAGGTGCATGCCGAAGAGACCGTGCGCCGGAGCGAACGGCAGCTTCAGCAGATGATCGACGCCGTGCCGGTCCGCATATGGAGCGTGGAACCGACAGGCGGATCGATCTACTTCAACAAACGCTACCAGGATCATTTCCACGCCGTCATCGCCAATTTTGACGCGCAGGCCGAACCGCGCATCGACGAGCTCCTGCAGCAGCTGGTCCATCCCGAGGATGCGTCCGACGTGCAGCGCACGCTGCGTAATTGTTTCGAAACCGGCGGCGGCACCGCCATGCGGTTCCGCTGGCTTGAAAAGGATGGCGTCTACCGCTGGGCCGAATGCAGGGTGGAGCCGCGCCGCGATGACGACGGAACGGTCGTGCAATGGTACGGCGTCTCCCTCGACATCGACGAGGAGGTGCGCGCGCTGGAAGCGTTGCGCCACCGCGAACGCGAGCTGTCGCAGCTCGTGGACATGGTCCCGGCCCAGATCAGGCGCCTGACGCCGGAAGGCGAACCGGTCTTCTTCAACAAGCGCTTGATCGACTTTTTCGGTCTCGACGTAGGCGATATGGATAGGCCCGGCATGAGCCGCCTCTCCTCGGTCATCCACACCCTCGTCCATCCCGACGACGCATCAAGGTTGCTCGAGACGGTTCATCATTCCCTCGCCAGCGGCGATCCCTTCTCGATAAAATATCGCATGCGCCGTTTCGACGGAGCCTATCGCTGGGTCGATGGCCGAGCCGAGCCGCTACGCGATCAAAGCGGCGCGATCATGCAATGGTATGTCATATCCGTCGATATCGACGATGAAATGCGCGCGCAGGAAGCACTGCGCGACCGGGAGCGGGAGCTTTCGCAACTCGTAGACATGGTTCCGAGCCTGCTCTGGCGGCTCAATCCGGAAGGCGCTCCGACCTTCTTCAACCAGCGCCTGATCGATTTTCTGGGTCTCGACATTGCCGATATGGAAAAGCCGGGCGTCGGCCGACTGGCGGCGCTCATCGCGGCCGCGGTCCATCCCGACGATGCAGCCAGCCTCGAGCAAGCGCTCAACCATTCCTTTGCTACGGGAGAGCGCTTCTCCAGCCAGTATCGCCTGCGGCGCGCCGATGGCGTCTACCGCTGGGTGAAGGGCAGCGCGGAGCCGCTGCGGGATCAGAGCGGCCGGATCGTCCAATGGTATGGTCTGTCGCATGACATCGACGATCAACTGCGCGTCGAGGAGGCACTGCGGGAGAGAGAACGATCGCTCTGGCAGCTCGTTGAAACGCTGCCGGCAATGATCGATTGCGCAGCACCCGATGGAGAACCGATCTATCGCAGCCAGCAACTGCGGGACTTCCTCGGTTATAATCTCGAAGAGTTGGATGGAACGGGCAAAACCCGGCTGGACGGCACACTCGATGCCGGTGTTCATCCCGACGATTTGGCAGGGGTCAAGGAAAACTATGCCCATTCATTGTCCACTGGCGAGCCCTATGCGCGCAGGCACCGTCTGCGGCGCCATGATGGTGAATATCGCTGGGTCGAGACGCGTGCGGCACCGATGCGCAATGCCGAAGGCGCCATCGTCCAGTGGAATGTCATCTGCCTTGATATCGACGGTGAGGTTCACGCGGAGGAAGATCTGCGTCGAGCGCGGGAGGGTCTGGCACGGGCGAGCCAAGTGGCGAGCCTGGCCGAGCTTTCAGCCTCCATTGCGCACGAGGTGAACCAGCCGCTCGCGGCCGTCGTGGCCAACTCACACGCCTGCCAGCGCTGGCTCATGGCCGAGCCGCCGAATATGGAGCGGGCACAGAGGACGGTCGAGCGCATCATCCGGGATGCCAACTCGGCGGCGGATGTCGTCAGCCGCATTCGCGCTCTGTTCAAGCAATCCGTAGACAGGAGGACCCCATCGACGCTCTCCGGTATCGTCAACGAAGCGCGCAACCTCATGGCCGACGAGGCCTGGCGTCGTCACGTTCGGATGGAGGTGGGGGTCGACGCCACCCTTCCGCTCATCGCAATCGACCGCATCCAGATCCAGCAAGTTCTGATCAATCTCATCCGCAACGGCATCGAGGCAATGGACGCCACGACAGGCGACAGGGTCATTGAAATCCGCGTACGCCAGATCGGGAATATCCTCCAGACCGAGATCAGCGATCGCGGCCAGGGCATCGAATTTCCCGAAAAGATGTTCGAGCCGTTCTTTACGACCAAGGAAAAAGGCATGGGCATGGGGCTGGCCATCTGCCGCTCGATCGTCGAACTGCACGGCGGGCGATTGTGGGCCGAGAAGAACAATCCGTGCGGAGCGACGTTGATCTTCACATTGCCTATTGAAACGAAGGCGGCGCTATGACGGCCGACGACCATATCGTCTTCATCGTGGACGACGATGAACGTATGCGGGAAGCGCTCGTCGAGCTGCTGGACTCGCACGGCATGCACGCCATTGCCTTTGAATCGGCCTGCGACTACGTGAGAGCGGACAAGCCGGATGTGCCCGCCTGCCTCGTTCTGGATATCGAGCTGCCTGACATCAACGGTCTCGATCTGCAGAGACAAATCGCCGACAGGGATCATCCGCCAATCGTCTTCATTACGGGACATGGCGACATTCCCTCCTCCGTGCGTGCGATCAAGCATGGCGCGGTGGACTTCTTGACCAAGCCGTTCAGCGATGCGGATCTCATGGCGGCAATCCATGCGGCGATTGCTCAGGATCGGGAAAAGAGAGCCGAGCGCGCCGAGATCGACATGCTCAGACAACACTATCTCGACCTGACGCCGCGCGAGCGCGAGGTGCTGCCGCTGGTCGTCAGCGGCCTTCTCAACAAGCAGGCCGCAGCCGAATTGGGGATCAGCGAAGTCACGCTGCAGATCCACAGAAGAAACGTGATGCACAAAATGGCGGCGGCATCACTCGCCGATCTGGTGCGGATCGCGGAGAGATTGGAAATACCGATAACCCACTCGCGCCGAGTGGGAGGGAATTGAAACATGAACAAGACAAGACACGTCGTGGCAATTGTCGATGACGATCCAAGGTTGCTTGAATCGATGGGCGACCTTCTGGAATCTGCGGGTTATGTGGCCCGCAGCTTCTCATCAGCGGGCTCGCTGCTCGTCAACGGGCTGTCGGACCTCGACCTGCTGATCACCGATATCGGAATGCCTGGCATCGACGGCTTCGAACTTCGTGACCTGGTGAGGAAGTCGCGTCCGGAGCTGCCGGTATTCATGATCACGGGCCGCCACGAGATAGCCGACCAGGGACGTGCTCAAGGCGCAAGTGGATTTTTCCGCAAGCCCTTCGATGCCCAGGCCCTGCTGACGGCCATTGCCAACGCTTTGCATAAATCGACAGATGGAGGGTGACATGAGAGTTGACCAGCCGTTGCTGCGGAGATCGGCGCCGTTATCATTGCAGCACAGTTATGACGAAAATCAGCCGCTTGTCATTATCGTCGATGACGACGCATCGGTCCGCGAGGCGCTGTCGGAGCTGATCCTGTCGGCGGGCTTCCAGTCGACCAGTTTTGCTTCGACCCGCGAACTGCTTGACGCCGATATATTGGATAGCCCCGGCTGCCTGATCCTCGACGTGCGCATGCCAGGCGCAAGCGGCCTTCACCTGCAGAGCCATCTGGCCGAAAACGGCATTTCCAAGCCGATCATCTTCCTGACCGGGCATGGCGACATCCCGATGACCGTCCAGGCGATGAAGGCCGGCGCCGTGGATTTTCTCACCAAACCGGTGCGGGACCAGACGCTGCTCGACGCCGTGACCGCCGGCATTGCGATGGACGCCGAACGGCGAGCCGAAGCGGCGGTCACCAAGCGCAATATCAAGCGCCTGGAGACACTGACGCAGCGCGAGCGCGAGGTCCTACATGAAGTGGCGCGCGGCCGCCTCAACAAGCAGATCGCCTTCGACCTCGGCATCAGCGAGGTGACGGTCAAGCTGCATCGCAGCAATGTCATGCACAAAATGGAGGCGGCCTCCATCGGCGAACTGATCCGGGCCTGGGAAACACTGCCCGCACAAATGCGCCAGGTCGGCCCGCGGTAGTAGGCGAAGGATGCCGGCCTCGAACATGATCTGCCGCCGCTGTCCATTTGATGCACGCCGTATCCGATTCGCGCCGGAAAAGACGATGCGGCGCCGATAATGGGTTTCGGCCCCGCACGCATGCGTTATCTCTAAATTAAAGCTCGGGGATATGATCAGGTGCCCGGCTTTGGTTCCCCCAAAGGAGATCTCGCCTTGAACAATCAATCGTCAGCCGCGCTTTCCCCTGAAACCAACGCCTTCGACAACGAAGCAAACTTCCTGTCGGCTATGGGGAATGCCAAACGGCTTCACATCCTGCATCTGTTGGCCGAAGGAGAAATGTCAGTAAGCGTCCTGGCCGACGAGGTGGGATTGAGCCAATCTTCGACTTCCCAGCATTTGGCAATTCTTCGAGAACAGGAGCTGGTGCAGACGCGAAGGGCTGCCCAGACGATCTACTATTCACTTCAATCCGCCGCAGCCACTGCGATGCTCGATACGCTCGCCGACATCTTCGGATGGCATCCTCGCTCCCCAGTGGAACGCGTCCGAGCCGCGAGCACCTGACGAAATGATGAAGCGTCGCTCTTGCGGCTCATGATTGGCGTCCAATTCTGCGGAAGATGATCTTGTAGGCAACTCAGGATCGGCGCGCCGCGGCAAGAGCAGCGCAATGGCGAAGAAGGCGGTTCCGAAGAGATGACTGCGGCTTGAGAGCAAGCGCCAAACTGAGGCCGTTCGGGGGCGTAATTCCAGGCCGGGATGCCCGTGGCGCGGGAGTCCCGCGATGCTTCGCCCACATACCCCCGAACGCATCGATCCCTGATGTACGTTTGATGTACGCCTCCTACACCACGGTGTGATTACGCCTCCATTGCGAATGGAGATAATGAACCACATCAGGAACGGAACAGTCAGGAGGAAGCGGCCATGAGTATGGACGTAACGAACGGCCAGCGCCATGGAGGCGATCATGGACGTATATGAGGCAGTCAAAAGTCGACGGTCGGTGCGCGGATTCAAAGACGAGCCTGTGGAGAGGGAGGTGCTTGAGCGTGTGCTGTCCGCCGCAGCTTGGTCGCCGTCAGGATCGAACATCCAGCCGTGGAACACCTACGTGATGACCGGCGCACCGCTGGCAGAACTCAAGACGTCCGCCGTCGAGCGCGTGGCCCATGGCGACGCCTGGGACAAGCGGCAGTACGAGATGTACCCGTCCGCGCTGAAGCCCCCCTATGGGGAGCGCCGGTCCGCCTTCGGCAAGGAGCGCTACAGCGCGCTCGGCATTGCCCGCGAGGACTGGGAGGCGCGCCAGCGGGCAGCAATCGCCAATTGGAACTGTTTCGGCGCGCCCGCCGCCCTGTTCTGCTACATCGACCGTGACCTGGGCCTACCCCAATGGGCCGACGTCGGCATGTATCTGCAGACCGTCATGCTGCTGCTCCGCGCCGAAGGTCTGCACAGTTGCCCGCAGATGGCGTGGTCGCAGGTTCGCGAGACGGTCGCAGAGGTCCTGTCACCCCCGGACGGGCTCATCCTCTTCTGCGGCATGTCGATCGGGTACGAAGATCCCACGGTCAGTTACGCCCGAACAGGCCGCGCCCCGCTCGACGAGACGGTCACGTTCCTCGGAGATGAGTGACTTGCGATCGAAGGACAGGAACCCCTTCTATGATTCTTGCGTATGATACGTCCCTTATCACGCGAGATATTGGAGAACCCCATGACCACGCATAAAGTAGGCTATCTCATCGGCAGCCTCGCCAAGGGCTCGATCAACCGCAAGCTCGCTAAGGCGTTGGTGCGGCTCGCCCCGCCGGAACTTGAAATGTCGGAAATATCCTTCAAGGACCTGCCGCTCTACAGCTACGACTATGACGCCGACTACCCTCCGGCTGGCAAGACATTCAAGGCGGCAATCGCGGCCGTCGACGCCGTGCTGTTCGTCACACCCGAATACAATCGATCCATACCCGGCGGGCTGAAAAACGCCATCGACTGGGCGAGCCGCCCGTACGGCACCAACTCGTTCACACGCAAGCCGTCAGCGGTGATCGGCACGTCGCCGGGCGCGATTGGCACGGCAGTCGCCCAGCAGAATTTGCGCAGCGTGCTCAGTTTCTGCAACTCTCCCCAGATGAATGCCCCGGAAGCCTACATCCAGTTCACACCGGGGCTGATCACCGATGACGGCGAGGTCACCAACGACAAAACCGCCGATTTCCTTCGCACTTACATGCGGGACTTCCATGTCTTCATCGCAAGGGTTCGCTCAGTGCTGCCGAAAGATGCCTAGAGCCGTCGCCCTACAGGAGCTGGCCGCGCCATCCGGGCGGTCAGCTCCTGTTTTTTAAAGCGGGCAATGCCCTCAGGCGAAGGCGTAGGAGCCGTCGGGCCGCTTCGGCACGCGTCGCTGCCAATGGATGTAGCCTTCCTCTTCCATCGCCTTCTCGTCCATTTCGACGCCCCAGCCCGGCCGGTCGGGACGCAGTTCCAGATAGCCGTCCTTCGGCAGATAGGGATCGACGACGTAACGGGTTTCTCCCTCCCGCTTCTCGATATCGAGGCCGCCATAGACATAGGCCTGTCCCTTCGGCAGCCGGTATTCGAGGATGCGGAAATTCTGTGCCGCCGCCGAAAAATGGACATTGACCGCCGTCGCAAGCGGCCCCATCGGGTTGTGCGGCGCCACGCCGACGAAGAAGGCTTCGGCGAGGGTGGCGATGCGGCGCATTTCGCTGATGCCGCCGACGACGCAGATATCGGGCTGGATGAGGTCGGCGCCCTTGACCTGCAGCAGGCGCAGGAACTCGTTTCTGTTATAGAGCGACTCGCCGGTCGCCAGCGTGCAGTTGAGCCCCTGTTTCAGGTCGCCCCAGGCCTCGATATTTTCAGGACGCAGAGGCTCCTCGAAAAACAGCGGATCATAGGGCGCCAGCGCATTGCCGAGCTGGCGAGCGGCGATCGGCTCGAAAATCTTCGCATGGGCATCGAACGCGATCTCGTATTCGTCATTGACCGTTTCGCGCAGCGAGCGGAAATAATCCGCCGAGGCTTTGACGACATTACCCCAGCGGTTGGAGTGCATGTCGATCCGCCAGGGGCTGAGCTTGAAGGCGGTGAACCCCCATCCCTCCTTCAGACGATCGAACTCGTCGCGCGCCGCCGGCGCATCCGGCGCGGTGTAGACACCGGCATAGACCTTGATGCGGTCGCGCACTTCGCCGCCGAGCAGCTTGTAGACCGGGACATTCACCGCCTTGGCCGCAAGGTCCCACAGGCAGTGATCGAGCGCGGAGATCGCGGCAAGGCCAAGTGCGCCCGGCGGAAACCGGCTCTGCTGGATCAGCAGATTGACGAGATACTCCACGCGTGTCGGGTCCTGGCCGGAGACAAATTCGTAGAGATAATCGAGCAGCGGCGGCAGCGCCTTGTCGGGGCCGTGATTGTAGCATTCGCCCCAACCCGTCAGCCCGTCATCGGTGTCGAGCGCGACGATCACGCGCGGACGGTCCTTGTCGCGGGTCATGAAAACCCGCATGCGGTCGATCTTCATCTTTCTGTCCTTCTAGCGATTGAAATAGGTGCGGCGCGACTGTCGCGTCTGCACGTAGAGATTCTCGTTGTCGGTTCCGGGATTGTAGGCACCGGCACTTTGCGGCACCGAGACATTGCCGTTGCTGGGGAAGCGCGCCACGAAGGCCTCGTCGATATCGCAGCCAAGTCCCGGGCCATCAGGAACGGCAATCAAGCCGTCGACCTGTTGCGGGTGCGGCACGATCGTCTGGCGGCGGCCGTCCCAGTCGTCGTCGAGCCGCTCAAGGATGAGGGCGTTGGGGATCGCTGCAAGCAGATGCAGAGCCGCATATTCCGCCACCGGCCCGAGCGAACCCGAATGCGGCGCCATCTGGATATGATGGGCTTCGGCCATGGCCGCGATCTTCTTCATCTGGGTGATGCCGCCGGCCCGGCCGGTGTCCGGCTGGATGATGTCGACCAGTTCCTTCTCTATGAGCTCACGCTCGCCGAAGATGGTCGCCGAGCGCTCGCCGGCGGCAAGCGGCACATGTGCTGCGTCGCGGATGCGCCGGTAGCCGTCGATATTCTCCGGCGCAATCGGATCTTCCACCCACATCAATTCATAGGGTTCGAGCGCCCGCACCAGCCGGCAGGCATCCGCAGGCGTCAGCCACGGCGGCCCATGCAGATCGATGGCGATGTCCATGTCGTCACCGACGGCGTCACGCAGCGCAGCAACCTTGCGGACCGGATCGGCGACGCCGCCGCATTTGATCGCCTTTATGCCTCGCGCTTTGATGGCAAGCGCGCGCTCGGGCGTATTCGCATGCGAATAGATCGGGATCCGGTCGCGCACCTTGCCGCCGAGCAGCATCCAGACAGGCACGCCGAGCGCCTTGCCCTTGATGTCCCATAGCGCCATGTCGATGCCGGTCATCGCACCGCCTCCGACCGTTCCGAGCATGCCATGGCCCATCATCGCGATATGCATCTTCTGCCACAGCCGCTCGGTATGGGCCGGATCTTCGCCAATGAGGAGTGGGGCGAGATCATGGATCGCCGTCTCGACGACGCGCGGCCAGCCTGAGCATTCACCGATGCCGGTGATGCCCTCGTCGGTATCGACCTTCAGAAAGAGCCAGTTTCTGGTGCCGCCGAACTGTTTCGAGACGCCACTACCGGAGCGTTGGTCGGAAGCCCAGTTGGCGGGATCGGGCTGACCGACATGCATGAGAAAAGTGCGGATTCCGGTGATTTTCATCGCTGAAAACTCCCATTCTTCAAAATGTCCGGCGCGACGTAGCGGAAGCGCCGCGATTGATCGCGATCACGCGGATCAGGGCGCGGAATCGCTGATATGAGCGCCTGCGTATAGGCGTGCTCGGGTGTGCGGCAGACCTTCTCCGCGTCGCCGATTTCGACGAGCTGGCCTTTGTACATGACGCCGACACGGTCGCACATGTAGCGGATAACGCCGATGTCATGACTGATGAAGATATAGGCGAGCCCGAGTTCGTCCTGCAGGCGCATCAACAGATCGAGCACTTGCGAGCGCACCGAGACGTCGAGCGCCGAGGTAGCTTCATCAGCAACGATGACGCGCGGATTGAGCGTGATGGCGCGGGCAATGCCGATGCGCTGGCGCTGGCCGCCGGAGAATGCGTGCGGGTAGCGTTCGCGCGCCCTCGGGTCGAGGCCAACCTGCTCCATCAGATGGCAAACGCGCTCCTCCAGCGCCCGCCCTTTTGCGACGCCATTGACGAGCAACGGCTCGCCAATGATCTGGGAGACGGTCATGCGCGGGTTGAGGGAGCCGAAAGGATCCTGAAACACCATCCGCAATTCCCGCCGTGCGGCGGCGAGCGTCTGACCTTTTGCCGTTGCCAGATCGATGATGTCGCCGTCGGCGCGGCGATAAAGGATTTCACCTGCAGTCGGATCGATCAGCCGCATGATCGAGCGACCCATCGTCGTCTTGCCGGATCCGCTCTCGCCGACGATGCCGAGCGTTTCGCCCGGCAGAAGCGAAATGGAAACATCGTCCAGCGCTTTCACCTCGCCGAAATCCATCGAGACATTGCGGAGTTCGAGGATCGGTGGGGCCGTCGTGTCGAGCGGCGCGCGCGCCAGCCGGATTTCGGCCTTCGCTTCCAGCTTCAGCACCGAGCCAATCAGCATCCGGGTATAGTCGTCTTTCGGCGCATGAAAAATCTGCTCGACTGGCGCATATTCCTTGGCGACGCCGTTATGCATGACCAGCACATCGTCGGCAATCTGCGCCACGACACCCATGTCATGCGTGATGAAGAGAACGGCCATGCCCTTGGCCTTCTGCAGCCGGGCGATCAGGTCGAGAATTTCGGCCTGCGTCGTCACGTCGAGGGCCGTGGTCGGCTCGTCGGCGATCAGCAGCTGGGGTTTGCATGCAAGCGCCATGGCGATCATCGCGCGCTGGCGCATCCCGCCGGAATATTGAAAGGCATATCGGTCCAGTGCTTTTTCCGGCGAGGGAATCTCGACTTGGCTGAGCAGCGATATAGCTTCCGCGCGCGCCTCTGCCTTGCTCATCCGGGTGTGAAGGCGAAGCGCTTCGACGATCTGGTTGCCCACCGTGTGGATTGGCGACAGCGACGACATCGGCTCCTGGAAGATCATGGCGATGTCTCGGCCGCGGATCGCTCGGATCTGACGCCCGCGCGGATTGAGGCTGGTCAGATCGATCGAGCCGCCGTTCTGATCGTTCAGGATGATCGACCCGCCGGATATGCGGCCAGGCGCATCGACGATCTGTAGGATCGAACGCGCCGTCACCGACTTGCCGGATCCGCTTTCGCCGACGACACAGAGCGTCTTGCCCGGCTCGATCGAGAAAGACAGATCGCTGACGGCGCGAAAGACGCCGGTGCGCAGTGGGAACTCGACCGTCAGATTTTTCACCTGCAACAGAGGCCTGCCGGCAATGGGAAGGATATCGGTCATGCCGGCCTCATTTGTTGTAGGGGTCGGCCGCATCGCGCAGGCCGTCGCCGAGAAGGTTGAGCGCCATCACGGCGACCACGACGGCGCAGCCCGGCATGAAGAGCCATGGCGCGGTGGCGATCGAACGAATGTTCTGGGCCTCGCGCAGAAGCACGCCCCAGGAAATGGTCGGCGGCTGCAGACCGAGCCCCAGGAAGGAGAGAGAGGTTTCGGCAAGGATCATTGCCGGCACCGCCAACGTGATCGACGCGATGATATGGCTGGCGAAACTCGGCAGCATGTGACGAAAGATGATGCGTCTTTCGCGAACGCCGTCGAGCCTCGCGGCGGCGACGAATTCCTCGGTGCGCAAAGACAGGAAGCGGCCGCGAACGACGCGGGCGAGCTGCGCCCAGCCGGTCAGCGACAGGATGATCGTGATCATCATATATTGCAGCGTCGCAGGCCAGTCCTGCGGCAGGGCGGCGGCCATCGCCAGCCAGATCGGGATCGTCGGCAGCGACAGCACGAAATCGATCACCCGCTGCAAGAAGAAATCGATGCGGCCGCCGTAGTAGCCCGAAATGCCACCGAGCACGATGCCGAGCATCAGCGAGAAGAAGACACCGACGAGGCCGATCGACAACGAAATCTGCGAGCCCTGCACCGTTCGGCTGAAGACGTCGCGCCCAAGCCTGTCGGCGCCGAAGAGAAGCAGCGGCGTCGTCTTGTCGGGCGAGGCGATCAGATGGATGTTGGTCCTGAACAGGCCGAACACGGAATATTCATAACCGCGCCCGAAGAACTGGACATCGACACGCTTCGTCGTGTCTTCCTTGTAGATGGCGGCCAGCGTTTCCGGATCGCGGGTCAGCTTCATCGGATAATAATGCGGGCCGAAGGAGAACCCGTTCTCAGTATCGATCAGATGCAATTTCTGCGGCGGGTGAAAGGTCGCCCGCGCATTTTGCAGGTACGGATCGTTGATGGCGAAGAAGCCAGGAATGAGGGCGACGATATACATCAGCACGGTGACGACAAGCGCCACCATGGCCAGCCGGTGCCGGCGGAAAGCCCACCAGATGAGCTGCCACTGCGATGCAACGGCGGCGCGATCCGGGGGAATGTTTGTAACGGTGATGTCGGCCATGTGAGGCTCCTATTCCAACCGGATGCGGGGATCGACCAGCGCAAGCAGGATGTCGCTGATCAGAGAGCCTATCAGCGTCAGCGCGCAGATCAGCAGGACGAAGGCGCCGGCGAGATACATGTCCTGGGCCATCAGCGCCTGCAGCAGCAAAGGAGCCGCCGTCGGCAGATTGAGGACGATGGCAACGACGACCGAGCCGGAAATGAGATTGGGCAGCAGCCAGGCGATCGTCGAGATGAACGGATTGAGGGCGATCATCAGAGGATATTTCATCAGCAGCCGGAACTCAGAGAGCCCTTTTGCCCGTGCCGTGGTCACGTAAGGCTTCGGCAGTTCATCGAGCATGTTGGCGCGCATGACGCGGATGAGGCTCGCCGTCGAGGAGACGGCAAGGATGATGACGGGAAGCCAGAGATGCGAGAAGAGGTCGACCATCTTGGCGAAGCTCCAGGACGCGTTCTCATATTCCGGCGAAAAGAGCCCGCCGACATCCTGTCCGAATTCGACCGCCGCGATGTACATCAGCACCAGCGCCAGCAGGAAGGATGGAACAGCCAGGCCGAAAAAGGTGAAGGCGGTGAAGAAATAGTCGCCGATCGAATATTTGCGCACAGCGGAAAAGACGCCGATCGGCAGTGCGATCGCCCAGGTGGCGATCAATGTCGAAAGGGCCAAAACGAGCGTCAGCGCCATGCGCTCCCAGATCAGGTCCGAGACCGGCTGCTGCCATTCGAAGGAGATGCCGAAATCGCCGCGCGTGAGAATGCCCCATATCCATTTGAAATATTGGACGAGCATCGGGTCGCCGAGGCCGAAGCGCTCACGCAATTGCGCCGCCGTGTTCTGATCGACGATTTCGTTGGAGGCTGCCAGCGTCGCAATATAGGTCGTGACATAATCGCCCGGCGGCAGCTGGATCAGCACGAAAGCCAAGAAGCTGACGGCAAACAGCGACGGAATCATCCATAGGAAGCGTTTGACGATAAAGACCAGCATGAGGCGCCTCTTGCGTTGAACGCCGCCTTCCGGGCCTTGTCGACCGTTAGTACCGACAAGGCATCTCGGAGGGCGAACTGAAAGAAAGCGCCCTACCTGATGGTACGGCGCTCAAGACGAAAATCAGCTCGTGAAGGTGAATTGCTGCGGCATTGCAGGGCCGGGATTGGGCCAGGACCAGCTATCCGGCTCCTTCTCGGGAACATTGCGCAGATTGTTGCGGATGATGCCGAAGCCGCCGACGGCAAGGCAAAGGCCGACGGTCTCGAATTCCTCGGCCGCGATGTCGAAGATCTGCTTCATGATCGCGCCGCGCTTGTCGAGATCGGCCGTCGAACGCGCTTCGTCGAAGAGCTTCATGCGCTTCTTCTGGCTTTCCGGCGGTTCTTCGCCGCGTGCACCGTTGGAGGTGTACCAAAGCGTCCACGGAATGGCGTAACGCGAACCCTGCGGATGGAAGGCGAAGAAATCGCGCGGATCGAGCATCGGATCGAGGCCGCCAGGACCCGGCCACACCGCCGCATCATGGGCGTTGTCGTCGCCGCGGGTGTAATAGAGCGCCCGCTCGATCGTGTTGACCTTCATGTCTACACCGATCTGAGCCCAATGCGCCTTGACCAGTTCCAGGGCATCGACGAGGTCGGGATAGAGCGTCGGAATGACGTCGATCGAGAAGAACACCTTCTGGCCGTCGGGCCGGAGGCGAAAACCGTCGCCGCCTTTCTTATAGCCGGCCTCATCGAGCATCGCGCCTGCCTTGTCGGCATCAAATTCGGTGAATTGGCGCGCGTATTTTTCGTTATACCAGGGATGGGTCGGACGCGGCCCGGCCTGGTAGGGCTCGCTCTGTCCGAAATAGACGATGTCGATGAGCTCCTGGCGGTTGATGCCGATCGAGAGCGCTTGCCGGAACGACTTGTCGGCAAACATCTTGCGCATGGCAGGATCTTTGTGGGTGATGTTGAAGTAGATCTGGCACTGTTGCGAGGCCGAAGGCACGAGCGTCAGCAGCCGATAATCGCCCTTTTCCATGTTCTTGGACAGCGTCGGCTTGTTGGCGAGAACGCTGATGTGACGTTCCTGGATGTCGATCTTTCCAGAGATGACGTTCAGCATCAGCGATTCGACGTCCTGCGAGATGCCGAAGTTGATTTCATCGATGTAGGGGAGCTGGTTTCCCTCGGTATCGACCTGCCAGAAATAAGGGTTGCGGGTCATGACGACGCGCGTCGCGCCGCCGGCATAGGGCTCCTTGACCACCCATGGATCGAGCGTCGGCTTGTCAACATTGCCCCATCGCGATGGGATCTCGATGTCGCCGCAACGGCTGCGGAAGAGCTCCGTCCAGCTGGTGACGCCGGCCTTCTTCGCATCGGCCTCGATATTGGGATTATATTTCGGCAGGAACTGGCTGCAGTAATGCTTCGGGAACAGCGTCGGATGCTGGCCAAGCGGTGTGGCGAGGTTTTCCAGGTAAAGCGCGTTGGCCGCAGCAAAGGTGAACTTCACCGTATAGTCGTCAATCTTCTCGACGGTGACCGGCTTGCCGGCGACAGCAAGCTGCGCCGGCGTCGAGCTGTAGAGCTCGGTATTCTTGACGCAGTCTTCGATCGCGAAAACGACGTCATCGGCCGTAAAGGGATGACCGTCGGACCAGCGCACGCCTTCGATGAGATGGAACGTGAATTGTGTTGCGTCGTCGCTGACTTCCCAGCGCTCGGCAAGGTTCGGCTGCACGGCGGTAAAATCGAGGTTCCAGCGCACGAGACTCTGGTTGCCGACCATACGCAGGATGCCGTTATGGTCGGATGAACCGCGAAGTCCGCGGCGCAGCGAACCACCATAGGTGCCAACCTTCTCGAACGGCGTCACGACCATCGGCTTTTTCGGCAGGCGCTCAGCCAGCGGCGGCAGCTTTCCATCCTTGGCGAGCTGTGCAAGGGCCGGCGCTTCGCCGCCTGCGGCAGACACGCGACCGGCGATAGACAGCGCCGCGACACCAGCCATGCCACCAAGCACGGCGCGGCGGGTGACGCCACGCGACAGTATTTCTTTGGCCATCGAATTCCTCCCTTTTGTGCCGGCGCAGCCTTTGCACCGGCTGATGCGGCGGGCTCCCGACCCGACGCTGGCGCCCTCCTCGGCGCTACGATCGAGACCATAGACACGTTCTCAAATGATTACAAGAGTTGACAGATAATTACAAATTTTGTAGCCATGCTGCATTGAAATGCGACGTTGCGCCTGCCAGCAGGACGAAAAACGTTGGATTTGTCAGATGCTGTCGCCGCCCTGAACATCATGGCCGGCGACAGCCAGGGTGCGGCCGCTGACGCGGCGTTGAGAGAAAAGGACCATGATGACATTCGCCGTCGATGCCGTTTCGAATAGGGGCGCAACGCGCTTCAGCGACATCATCTACGAGAAGATCGTGGGGATGATCGCCGACGGCAACTTTCCGGTGAACGAACGGCTGCCGCCGGAGACGAAACTCGCCGCTGATTTCGGCGCATCAAGACCCGTCGTGCGCGAAGCGCTCGAACGCTTGAGAGCCGATGGCCTGGTCGTTTCGCGCAAGGGTTCCGGTTCCTATGTCAGGCAAAGGCCGGATTCGTCGATGCTGAAAATGGTGCCGGTCGGCTCCTTGGCCGATGTCCAGCGGTTCTTCGAATTCCGCGCCGGTCTCGAAGCCGAGGCGGCGGAGCTTGCGGCGCGAAACTGGCAACCGGTCGACAAGGAACGGATAACGGCAGCGCTTCTTTCGATCGAGCAATGTTTGCGCAACGGGCAGCTTGGCGCCGAGGAGGACCAGGCTCTGCATGATGCAATTGCCATGGCGACCGGTAACCAGTTCCACATCACCCTGCGCGAGTGGTTCAAGCCGCATTTCGCCATCGGGCATTCCGTTACACGAAGCTTGAGCTTGAAGCGGACGCCGGAACAGATCCGCAGCGTCCAGGATGAGCATGCGGTGATCGTCGAGGCGATCTTCGCGCGGCAGGAAACTGAAGCTCACGATGCGATGAAAAGACACATACTGAATGCTCGTGCCCGCATGTTCCAGGGCGTTTGAGCGATATGGGAGGAGAGACGATGAAACGGGTCGCTATGACGGGTGCTGCCGGTCGTGTGGGGACGCTGCTGCGCCCGCTTCTTCGGTCGCATGTCGAGCACCTCAGCCTGATCGATCTCCAGGAACCTGACGGGCTTGGCGAAAACGAGATTTTCGTAAGGGCCGACCTTACAAAGCTCGACGAGGCGACGGCTGCGCTGAAGGATGTCGACGGTGTGGTTCATCTCGCCGGCATTGCAAGCGGCACCGACATGAACGCCATTCTGCACGCGAACGTGCTTGGAACATACAATCTCTATGAAGCGGCGCGGATCAACAAGGTCCGACGGGTCGTCTATGCATCGAGCAATCATGCCACGGGCTTTTATCCGCGCGGCCAGCTCGTGTCGCCGCTCGACCCGATGCGCCCCGACAGCCCATATGGACTTTCCAAATGCTGGGGCGAACTTGTGGCGGGGCTTTATTACGACACATCGGGCATTCGCTCTCTTTCCATCCGCATCGGCAATGCGGGCACCTATCCCAACAGCGAGCGATCCATTGCGATCTGGATCAGCGCGCGAGACCTGGCGCAATTGGTCAGGATCGGCCTTTCGCACCCGTCGATCGCAGCAACAGTGGTCTACGGCGTTTCCGACACCGAGGAGATGTGGTGGGAGAACGATCTGGCGGCACGATTGGGCTACCAGCCACAGGACCGGCCGCGCGACCACGCCCTGATCGAAGAAGGATCCGAAGGGCCGGTCGCGCTGACGTTCCAGGGCGGTGGGTTCTGTGAGATCAATCACGACGGCACCATCCGCATGCGCGACGCCGAGGGCCTGGCCAAGAGCCTGGAGACGGTTGAATGACGGCCCCGCGGATCATCCGCCCGGACGTCCGTTCCGTGATCCAGCAGCCGCTGACGGTTGGTGAATCGCCGGTATGGGACGAGGAGACCGGCACTTTGTGGTTCGTCGATATTCTGGCGCCGGCGCTCGTCCGGCTCTCGGCTTCTGGAAAGATCGACCGCTTCGACATGCCGGCTGCAATCGGCGCCCTCGGGCTTTGCCGCGATCACAGGATCGTCGTGGCGCTCCAGACAGGCGTCCATCTCTTCGATCCTGTCTCCGGAGATTTCGAGCTTGTGTCGGATCCAGTCGGGCGCCACATCAACTGCCGCCTCAATGACGGAAAGGTCGGCCCCGACGGGCACTTCTGGATTGGCTCGTTCAGCGAAGCCAAGCCGCAGACCGATGAGGCCGCACTTTATCGCGTGGGCGCCGATGGTCGCACGCGAACCGTTGCAACCGGACTGACGAGTTCCAATGGCCTTGCCTGGTCGCCGGACGGCCGGCGGATGTATCATTCCGACAGCCGGCAATGCTTCCTGCAGGCATTCGACTTCGATCCTGATACGGGCGACCTCGGCGATGGGCGCCGGCTCCGCAGCTTCACGGAAGACGAGGGTCGGCCGGACGGAGCGACAACCGATCGTGACGGGTTCTACTGGAGTGCCGGCGTTTCCGCCGGTCGCCTCAACCGAATATCGCCCGAAGGCGAAATCGTCGAAATCTACATTCTGCCGGTCCCCGCACCGACCATGCCGTGTTTCGGAGGACCGGATCTGCGCACCCTCTTCGTCACGAGCCTGTCGACGGATCGCAGCGGGCGTTTCGAGGCGGGGACAGTCATCGCCTTCGACGTGGATGCAGAGGGCCTGCCGCCCTTCCGCTTCGGGGATCATCCCATCGCGATGACAGCGAATAGATGGAAAGATAACGGGGGAGAAAGATGAGCATCGCAACCATGCGCAAGGCGCTTACAGGCGTATCGGGTGTTCCGGTGACCGCCTATGATGGCAAGGGTGAAGTTGAACCCCGGATCACGGCGAAGGTCTATGAGCGGGTGGCGGCAGCGGGCATTCACAACATCGTCGCTGCCGGCAATACCGGGGAATTCTATGCTCTGACGCCGCAGGAAATCAGGATCGTCCATGAGGCGGCGGTTTCAGGCGTTGCCGGCAAGGCGCCGGTGACGGCGGCAATCGGCCGGTCGCTGCGCGAGGCGATCGGCATGGCGAAAGATGCGGCCGCGATCGGTGCATCCGCCGTCATGTCGCATCAACCCGTCGATCCTTTCGCAGCACCTGCGGCCCAGATCGACTATTTCTGCAATCTTGCGGATGCTTCCGCCCTGCCGCTCATCGCCTATGTCAGGGCGGATGGTTTCGCCGTCGCCGATATCGTCCGCCTCGCAAGTCACGGCAATATTGCCGGCATCAAATTCGCCACGACCGATCTGATGTTGTTGTCGAGAGCTATCCCGGCGGCGAGCCCCGGCGGCGCGCTGTTCGTCTGCGGCCTGGCGGAGAGCTGGGCGCCGACATTTACGGCTGCGGGCGCCCGCGGCTTCACGTCCGGCCTCGTCAATGTCGCGCCGAAGCTCTCGCTTGCGGTCCACGCTGCGCTTGAAAAAGGCGATTTTGCCGCCGCCAGGGCGATCGTCAACAAGCTTGAGCCATTCGAGCGGATGCGAACCAAATTCCGCAATGGCGCGAACGTGACCGTCGTCAAGGAAGCCGTCACCTATTCCGGTCTCGATGTCGGCCCCGTGCGTGTGCCGGGATTGCCGCAGCTCGACCAGTATGACCGCGAGGAGCTTCATCGGCTGCTTCAAGGCTGGGAGGCCGAAGGCGACATTCAAACTCATTCAGACCAGCCGGCCGTAAAGGCGGCCGGCTGATTTCGACACGAGAGCGGCTAAAGCTTTTCATGGAAGCGCAGAGCCGCTCTAACCCTTTGTTTTTACGCAATTCCAGACGGAAAACCGCTTCGCACTTTTCCTGGAATTGCTCCATTTCCGCAAACAACAGGATTGGGAGGTCTTGAGATGCTGAGACAAGTACTGACAACGATCGCAATTGCCGGCGCCCTGACGACGGCGCAGCCCAGCTTTGCGGCGTCGCCGCCCAACATGCTGGTGATCGGCACCAATCTCACCGGCATAAGGACGCTCGATCCGGCCCAGAACAATGCCCGCACGGTTTCCGAGCTGATCTCGAATCTCTACGACAACCTCGTGCAACTGTCGCCGGACGATCTGAAAACGCTGAAGCCGATGCTCGCAACGCAATGGAGCGTCTCGGCGGATGGCAAGATCATCACGCTGACATTACGCGACGACGCGGTCTTCCAGAGCGGCAACAAGGTGACCGCCGAGGATGCGGCCTGGTCGATCCAGCGCGTCATCAAGATGGGCCAGGTCGGCTCCACCGACGTGGCACTCTGGGGCTTCACGCCTGAAAACGTCGAAAAGCTCGTTCGCGCAAAAGACGAACACACGCTCGAGATCGAGCTGCCGCAGTCGGTCAATACCGATCTGGTGCTCTATTCGCTGGCGGGCTCGTCGATCGGCATCGTCGACAAGAAGACGGTTCTGTCGCACGAGGCGAACGGCGATTTCGGCGGCGCTTGGCTTTCCGCCAATTCCGCCGGCAGTGGCCCATTCAGTCTGGCGCAGTGGCGGCCGAACGATGTCGCGATCTTCAATGCGCAGCCGAAATATTGGGGCGGCAAGCCGGCCATGGCCCGCGTCGTCGCTCGTCACATCCCTGAATCCGGCAATCTCCGGCTACAGCTCGAAGCTGGCGACGTCGATGTCGGCCAGTATGTAGCAAGCGGCGACCTCGATGCGCTCGCCACCAGGAAGGACATGGTCATCGAGAATGTCCCGGGGCTCGGCTTCTACTATATCGCCCTCAATCAGAAAGACCCGGATTTGCAGAAGCCGAAGGTTCGCGAGGCCTTCCAGCATGCCTTCGACTGGAAAGCGATCTCCGGCAACATCATGCGCCATACGGGCTTTCCCTGGCAGTCGATGATCCCGCGCGGCATGATCGGCGCTCCCGGCGAAGGGGAGGTGCGCTACGATTATGATCCCGCCAAGGCCAAGCAACTGCTGGCGGAGGCCGGATATCCCAATGGCCTGAAGAAGGTGCTCAATCCGTCGGGAGCCCCGACCCTGCCCTTCGCCGAAGCGCTGCAGGCGAGTGCCCGCGCCGCCGGCATCGATCTCGATCTCGTGCCCGGCGAATTCACGCCCGCTTTCCGCGAGCGCAAATTCGAAGTGCTGCTCGGCAATTCCGGCGCCCGTCTGCCCGATCCCTTCGCGGTCGCCACGCAATATGCCTTCAACCCCGACAATAGCGACGAGGCACGCCTCGGCAGCTATTACCTCTGGCGCACGGGCATGAAGGTGGACGAGCTCAACACGCTCATCGACCAATCGATGAAGGAGCGCGACACGGAAAAGCGTACCGACATCTTCAAGAAGATGGACGGCATCTATGCCGGCATGGCTTCGCCGCTGGTCATCTTCTTCCAGCGAACCGACCCCTATGTCATGCGCGCCAACGTGAAGGGCTATCACGGGCATACGACATGGTCGACGCGCTGGCATGACGTGACCAAGGAGTAGAACGCCGTGGCAAGCGCCGATATGACATCGAAGCGGGAGAGCAGCCGGCACTCCCCGGCGGGCGGGTTCGCCGAGGCGGCCCCGCACCCGGCACTGAGCCTGCTGCGGCGCCTGGCGGGACGTATTGTGGCCGTTGTGACGACGCTGCTCGGCCTGCTCTTCCTGACCTTCTCGATGGGCCGCCTGCTGCCCGCTGACCCGGTGCTCGCCATTACCGGGGCGGAAGTCAGCAAGGAGGTTTACGATCGCGTCTATAACGAGCTGGGTCTTGGGCAGCCGATCTGGATGCAGTTCCTCTCCTATGTCGGCAAGATCGCCACAGGCGATCTCGGCATGTCGGCGACGACGGGCCAGCCGATCCTCACCGATCTGATGGCGATCTTTCCCGCGACGATCGAACTTGCGATCATCGCCATGATCATCGGAGCGATCGTCGGCATTCCCTTAGGGATCACCGCTGCGGTCAGGCGCGGAACCATTATCGACCACATCGCGCGGATCGTCGCCCTTGCCGGCCACTCCATCCCGATCTTCTGGACCGGGCTGATGGCGCTCTTCGTCTTTTACGCGAAGCTGAAGCTCGTCGGCGCCTCGGGCCGGATCGATGTCTTCTATGAAGGCCTCGTCACGCCGATGACGGGCTTTCTCCTGATCGACGCGGCGATTCAAGGCCAATGGGACGTGTTTTACAACGCCCTTGGCCACATCATCCTTCCGGCGGCAATCCTCGGCTATTATTCCGTCGCCTATATCAGCCGCATGTCGCGGAGCTTCATGCTGGAGCAACTCAGCCAGGAATACATCATCACGGCGCGGGCCAAGGGGCTCGGCACCCGCAAGGTGGTCTGGCGCCACGCATTCAAGAACATCCGCGTGCAGCTCCTGACGATCATGGCGCTGACCTTCGGCGGTCTGCTCGAAGGCGCGGTGCTGATCGAGACCGTCTTCGGGTGGCCGGGGCTCGGCCAGTACCTGACCCGGGGGCTGCAGATGAACGACATGAACGTGGTCATGGGTTCGGTGCTGACGATCGGCGCCGTCTTCCTGACGATCAACATCCTGTCGGACTTCCTTTATCGCATTCTTGATCCGAGGACACGGTGACGCCATGACGATCTCCTCTGAGCACGCAGACAGCGTCAACACCGGCGGCCTTCGCAACTGGCTGCTCGCACCGGAACCTCGAGGCTGGTTCCAGTCATCGGCGCAGCAAATTCATCAGGGCTGGCGGAAATTCAGCCTGCACCCGCTTGGCCTCGCCGGATTGGCCATCATCCTGCTGCTGATCGTCGTGGCGCTGGCCGCACCCCTGCTGACGAGCTACGATCCGATCGTTCAGGACATGGCCGGGCGGCTTG
This sequence comes from Rhizobium changzhiense, assembly GCF_013087625.1. Taxonomy (NCBI): domain Bacteria; kingdom Pseudomonadati; phylum Pseudomonadota; class Alphaproteobacteria; order Hyphomicrobiales; family Rhizobiaceae; genus Rhizobium; species Rhizobium changzhiense. Next base: position 1,048,224 of record NZ_JABFCQ010000003.1, on the reverse strand, counting down.
CCGCGCCATCGGCGAGCCATTGGCTCGGCACCGACAATTTCGGCCGCGACGTCTTTTCACGGGTGATCTATGGCGCCCGCACGACGCTCTACATCATCATGCTCGTCACGGTGATCGTCGCCCCGCTCGGCCTGCTGATCGGCACCGTCTCGGGTTATTTCGGCGGCATCGTCGATGAAATCCTGATGCGCGTCACCGATATTTTTCTCTCCTTCCCCGGCCTCGTGCTGGCGCTGGGTTTTGCCGCAGCGCTTGGTCCAGGCATCACCAATGCGATCATCGCGATTTCACTGACGGCCTGGCCGCCGATCGCGCGCCTGGCGCGCGCCGAGACGCTCAGCCTTCGCAAGGCGGACTATATCGCCGCCGTGCGCCTGCAGGGCGCGACATCAATCGCGATCATCATTCGTCACATCCTGCCGATGTGCATTCCCTCGGTGATCGTCCGTGTCACCCTCAACATGGCCGGCATCATCATCACTGCCGCCGGCCTCGGCTTCCTCGGCCTCGGCGCGCAGCCGCCATGGCCGGAATGGGGTTCAATGGCCGCCAGCGGACGTGAATTCATGCTCGATAGCCCCTGGGTCATCGCAGCACCCGGCATTGCCATTGCGCTCGTCAGCCTCGCCTTCAACCTCGTCGGCGACGCGCTTCGCGATGTTCTCGATCCCCGAGGTTCAGAATGACAGAGCCCTTGATCGATATTCAAAATCTCGAAATCGCATTTGGCGGCGGACAGGTGCGGGCCGTGCGCGGCGTGAGCTTTTCGCTTGGACAGGAAAAGCTCGGGATCGTCGGCGAATCCGGATCGGGAAAGTCGACCGTCGGCCGCGCCATCATGAAGCTGCTGCCACCCACGGCCATCGTCAATGCCGAAAGAATGCGCTTTCGCGACGTCGATCTGCTCAAGGCGAACGAAAAAGCGATGATGACGATCAGGGGCCGGCGGATCGGCCTGATCCTGCAGGATCCGAAATATTCGCTCAATCCGGTCATGCGGATCGGCGAACAGATCGCCGAGACCTACCGCTTTCATCATCCGAGGGCGAGCAAGAGCAAGACCTACAGCCAAGCGCTCGATATGCTCGAAGCCGTCCAGATCCGTGATCCCGAGCGCGTGGCCCGCCTTTATCCGCACGAAATCTCGGGCGGCATGGGCCAGCGGGCGATGATCGCCATGATGTTGATTGCCGAACCCGAAGTGCTGATCGCAGACGAGCCGACGTCAGCGCTCGATGTGACGGTGAGGCTCGAGATCCTGGCTCTGCTCGACGAGCTCGTCTTGCGTCGTAATCTCGGGCTGATCTTCATCAGCCACGACCTTAATCTCATCCGGAATTTCTGCGATCGCGTGCTCATCATGTATGCGGGGCGGGTCGTGGAAGTGCTCGAGGCGCGCGATCTCGACAAGGCCAGACATCCTTACACCCAAGGGTTGCTGGCATCCTTGCCGACGATCGAAGATCCCCCTGCCCGGCTGCCGATCCTGAAACGAGATCCCGCTTGGCTTGAAGAATTCGCATTGGAGCCGCCGCGGTGATTAAAATCGACAATCTTACGGTCCGTTTCGGACCCGGGCAGCGACCTGTCGTTCGAGACGTAAGCTTCGCCATCGAAAAGGGAACTGCTTTCGGCCTGGTCGGCGAGTCCGGCTGTGGGAAGTCCACTGTCCTGAGGGCGCTTTCCGGCCTCAACGCCAATTATGACGGCCGGATCGAGCTTCAAGGCGAGCCGTTGAATCAACGGCGCAGTCGGCCATTCTTCCGCCGGGTGCAGATGGTGTTCCAGGACCCCTACGGATCCCTCCATCCCCGCAAGACCATCCGCTCGCAGCTGAAGGAACCGCTGCGCAACCAGGGCCTGGATACGAATTCCATCGACGTGAACGCCGTCCTGAGATCGGTCGGTCTCGATCCGGCGCTGAGCTACAGATTTCCGCACCAGCTCTCCGGCGGGCAGCGCCAGCGCGTGGCGATCGCCCGCGCGCTGATGCTGGATCCGGATGTTCTGCTTCTCGACGAACCGACATCGGCGCTCGACGTGTCGGTCCAGGCCGAAATCCTCAATCTCCTCCAGGATTTGCGCGTCAATCGCGGTCTGACCTATCTGCTCGTCAGCCACGACCTCGCTGTCGTCTCACACATGTGCAGCCGCGTCGCCATCATGGAAGCGGGCGAGATCGTCGAACAGGTCGATGTCGGCGCCCTCCGAAGAGGTGCGGTCGAACACCCCTACTCGCAACGCCTGCTGCGCGCGAGCCGGATGTACGGAAGGGCGTAATTCTCGATCGATACGCGGTGGCGGCATGAAGTCGCCGCAGGCTCCACCATCCACATCAAGCCAAAGCGGCGATCGCCGATGATGTTGCGCAACCTTTGAACGATGCTCGGCCACCCGCACTTCCACCATGCATGCCCAGGATTTTCGCCGGCGGATCGGAGATTCCCAATCGAGCGTTATCCGCTCGACCTTGAGTAGATACCAAGGTCGCTTCTCATCGCAAATCCGCTACGCTGATAGAACTCCGAGAGCGCGCCTCCTCGCTGTGAGATCAACCAAACGCTGCTACATCCTTCAGCCTTGGCTGTTTCAAACATTGCAGAAAGCAGAGCGGTCCCTATTCCCTTGCCCTGTGCGTCGGGCTGCACTGAAAGCTCGTCCAGGTAAATGACCGGGCCGGTATGGCGCCGCTGTCTTATGCCCAGTGCAATCCCGAGCACCTTGCCTTCATCAACTGCCACAAGTGCAACCGATCTAGGGGTTTGGAGCACATAGGTCACATTTTCAGCTGCCGCTTCAAGGGACCAGTTCTCGTTCCACGGAGGCAGGGCATAGGCGTTTACCAATACATCGGCCGCGCCGCTGACGTGTTTTGCAACCAGAAGCTCGATCCGAAATGACATAAACTCACCTCACGCTAAGTAAGGTGACATTTGCCGAAGCACTCCTGGTTCCGCAACGGGGTGTTACCTGCCATCCGCAAGTTTTTTTTGCCGGCAAGTGTGCAGCCAACGAAAACGGCTAAGTTCGAAGATACCGGTCCTTGGCAGACCGGAACTCGGCGAAAAAGGGGCAACCTCATTTCCAGCTCGTGTAATCCTCTGCGACGCAACCAAGCGGCGCGCGATCCTGACCAAACCGCTTCTTGAGCTGCTCGCATCCCCACTCGTTTAACGGCGCCGGCATGAGGTTGTTGATGTCCATGCCAGGAGATTGGAATGCTGTCGTGGAGGTCGTGACGTACCAAAGCCAGAAGCCGACCACACCGACGAGGATCAGAAGCAACGTACCGAAGAACACCTGCAATCGCCTCCAGATCGATACCCCCGCCTGCTTGGGGTCTTCAATCAAAACCGGCACACCCCGATCGCCTTCTTGCTGATACGCGAAAGGTGCAAAGCTGCGTTGCGCTCATCATCGGTAAGCTTCACGCGCTGCAGTCGATCGTCCAGAAGCACTGGCAGGGCAGTATTGCCGTGCCTAACCGCCAGTCCGATCGCTTTGCCATTGGCTTCCCCGACGATCAGAGGCTCCTCTCCATTCTTCATGCGCGTGTAAGCCGATCGCCCCGTTTTGTCGTTGGCAATCTTGTCATTGTAGGTGATGGAAAAGACGCCGCGTCTGCGGTCGAATGCGGTGACCTCGACCGGAACGGGGGTCAGCATAGCAGGCCGAAGCAATTGGCCCTTGACCCACCAAATGCGCATCGCGAGGAAAATCATTCCCAAGCCCATGCCGCCAAACAGTAGCGCAAACACGGTGAGCGTGATGATCCGGTTCCAGAGCATGTCCAGGCCCAGGCTCATCGTCGCAAGTTCCGGATGATCGGCAGATATCACAAGACCGGTTTCGTAGTCGCCAGTATGGAAATCGACGAACATGACCTCGACCTCGGTGTCGTAGTCTCGTCCGCCATAGCTGTAGACAAGGCGTGCCTCGCAATCGGTAAAGACTGCCCTACGTGTCGTGCATCGCCCGTTTTGCACGTCGCCATTTTCGAGCGTCAAAGGATTCTGGCTGATCTGGAAATCGCGGATCAAGCCTGGTGCTTCCGAGACAAATAGAAAGACAGACAGTGCCAGGATGATCGGCGTTGACCAGAAGTAAGCGCTCGGGGTGGAGATGACGTTGCGCGCCAACGAGAGCGGGCGACTAGGAATAACAAGCGAAGTCAATGGCGTCGGACCCCTCATGTGACAGCGCAGTGCGTTGGGAAAGCTTCAGACAGCGGCCGGCAATGAACCAGCGGAGTTGACGTTATTCCGGCCGCTTGCACAATCCCATTGTGTAAAACCGATCTACAACCTGAGGAGGGCGATCGGCAATCCCTTTCAGCGCGCGTGGGGACCATTAGTAGTTGATCCCCTCGTATGCGTGTGCGCCGCGGCGAGCGAGTCAATAAGTTGCGCCGCGATATCGACCGCTCGAACCCTCGGCGCCGCGCTCGCATCTGCGTAGCAGGTGAGCTCTACAGCCGATTGGCACGCAATAAGGTGTCACGAGACAAATATCCCGCAAGCGTGCCATCGGCGGCTCTGACATGCAGGCCTGGCATCTCACCGGAGAGGATGAGTGCCAAGGCGTCGTGAACCGTGGCGTCAGCAGCAATCTGGGCATCGCCATTGGACGGTTCCGGCGCGGTCATGATCGTCGATACGGCAATCAAGCTCAGCCTTTTTATGGCTCGGTCGGGGCCGAGGAAACTCTCGACGAATTCATTGACGGGACGCGCGAGGATTTCCTGCGGGCTATCATATTGAAGGAGGCGGCCGTCCCGCATGATCGCGATGCGATCACCCATCTTGATCGCCTCGTCGAGGTCATGCGTGACGATGACGACGGTCTTCTTCACCTTCCTGAGAACATCGCGGAATTCGTCCTGAAGCCGGACGCGGGTGATCGGATCGATCGCGCCGAATGGTTCGTCCATCAGCATGATTGCGGGGTCGGCTGCGAGTGCGCGGGCGAAACCGACGCGCTGGCGCTGCCCGCCCGACAATTCGTGCGGCAGGCGCTGCCGCATGATGGCCGGATCAAGACCGACGAGATCCAGGAGTTCGTCGACGCGGCGATCGCTGCGCGGCTTTTCCCAGCCGAGAAGCCGCGGGACGGTTGCGACGTTGCGTGCGATTGACATATGCGGAAACAGACCGACCTGCTGGATGACATAGCCGATACTGCGGCGCAGCTCCTTCTGATCGACCCGGGCGATATCCTTGCCATCGACCAGCACGCGTCCCGTCGTCGGTGTCTCCAATTGATTGATCATGCGCATGGTCGTGGTCTTGCCGCAGCCCGAAGGACCGATCAGGGCAACCGTCGTACCGGTCTCGATCAGGAGATCGAGATTGTCGACCGCATGCTGGCCGCTTCTGTCGTAATTCTTTGTCACATGATCGAGGTGAATCATCCTGATATCCGCTTTCGGCCGCTTAGCGCCGTTGAGTGAAGACGCGCTCCAGGGCGCCGAAGGCCAATTCCGCAAAGATTGCGAGCAAGGCTATCGGCACCGCTCCGACGAGAAGGCGCGGCATGTTCATGATCGCAATGCCGGCATTGATGAAATCGCCAAGCCCGCCGCCGCCGATGAAGGAGGCCAGCGCCGCCCCGCCGATGACCTGGATGGCGCTCGTCCTGACGCCCGACAGAATCGACGGAACGGCCAGAGGAAGTTCGATCTCCCACAGCATCTGCCCGGCGCTCATGCCCATTCCGTCGGCCGCATCGATCACTGAGGCGTCGATCTCGCGGATGCCGATGATCGTGCTCAACAGCAGCGGCGGCACGGCCAGGACGATGAGGGCGATCACCGACGGCAGCAATCCGATGCCGAGAAAAGGCATCGTCGCCGACAGGATCGCAAGGCTCGGGATGGAGCGCAAGGCGCCGGCAATATTGACCACTGCAAAGGCGGCGCGGGGTGCCCGTGCGACGGCAAATCCGAGCGGCACGGCAATGACGAAGGCGATGCCGAGCGACAGGACGCACATCAGAAGATGGCGATTGAAGGCGTTGAAAAAGGTCCCGGAGTTGTTGAAGATCCAGCTGAATGCATCGATTACGATCATGCTGCTTTACCCCCACTGCGCCGGCGCAGCAGCTTTTCGAACGATGCAAAACAGTAGTCGGCAAAGAGCGCCAGAAATGACGTCAGCAGTCCGCCTGCGATGATCTTTTCAGGAAAGCGCTGGTCGATGCCTTCGAAAATGATGACGCCAAGCCCGCCGGCATTGATATAGGCGGCAACGGTCGCAATGCCGATGACCGTCACCATGGCGATGCGGATGCCGCCGACGATATAGGGCATCGCCAGCGGCAGCTCGACTTCCCAGATCCGCCGTGCCGTGCCGTATCCCATGCCGTCGGCGGCTTCGAGTATGTCACGCGGAATAGCCTGAAATCCCATGCCGATATTGCGGATCAGGATCATCAGCGAGTAGGCGGCAAGACCGGTTATGGCGGGTGCCGCACCGATGCCCATGATGGGAATGAGAAGCGCAAACAGCGCCAGGCTCGGCACCGCGAACAGGATACCGGTGAAAATGACGATGGCGGCAAAACTCCGCGGCCGCCTTGCCGCCCATATCCCGACGATCAGCGAGATCACCAGGGCAATGCCGACCGAGGAAAAAACGAGATACAGGTGCTCCAACAGCGCTTCGAAGAGCCGGTCGAGATGTTTAGGGACCCATTTCATCGTCGAGACCTCCGCATCGGGGCGCTCATTCGCCTGTCTACCATGAGATCCCCAATCTGCGATCGGCGTCGTCGGCCTTCAGCGGCATAATATCGTAGGCCGGGGGAACGACCGTCGAAAACCGCCTGAGGCCGAGCCGCACCAAAACCGCCGCTCCCTCAGGCGTTTCATGCAACGTCACGAGGCTTTGCTGCAACGCTGCGGCGATGTCCAACGGCAATGTCTGCGCTGCAACCAGTAGCGGCGCAGGAAGCGGATCGGTCGTCGCCAGAATACGAAGACCATCGATCGCGTCGGGTTCGTGCATCGACAATAATTGGAAGGCGTAAGCGTCGATCGCGCCCGCATCGATCCTGCCGTCCTTGAGGGCGGCGACGATACCTGACGGGTTGAGCAGCGGTCCGACCGTCATGCTCTGCTTCATTTTCCCGGCAAACCGGTCGGCAAGAAAGGAACGCGCCGCGTGGTAGCCCGACTGGGAATCGCGCACGGTCCAGCCCCAGCGTACCGCTGCGAGATCCGCCACAGCATTCACCGGTCCGGTGGAGGCGACGAGAATGTGGCTGGCATAGAGCGGCTGGTCCAAAGACCATGCCTCGCTCGAGACGGGTGCGGCAAGCACCGCCGGTCGCGCAGCCTCGGGCATGCGTGAAAACGGATAGCCGCACATGAAGACCGCGCCCATGTCCGGCCTCGCCCACAATTCCGACAGCGGTGCCGGTGCTGCATGAGCGATGATCTCGAGTTCAATGCCGGACCGCAGGCTGACCTGCGCAAACAGCGCATCCCACAGGCCGCGAATGCGCGGACTGAGATTATACATTCTCGAACAGGCGATCGGCTTGGACATCACCATGGCAATTATGCGAACCGTAGCCGCTGGCCGATGTTCATCTCTCTTGCCTTGTCGACCATGGCGGCGCCGAGCGCCACGTCGGTCGTGCTGAGGCCGCGATGCCAGAACAGGATCGTTTCCTCGTCGCTCTCGCGGCCGGATTTCCTGCCGCAGACGATCTGGCCGATTTCGGCATGCAAGTTCTCGGCCGTCACCTTGCCCTCGTCGACGTGACGGCGAAGCGCTCCGAAAGGCTTGCCAGGGCCGCATTGTCCCCAATCATCGACGACGACCTTGTCCATGATGTCGGTGAGATCGAATTCGAGCGCGCTCATCGTGCCATAGGGCACGACGAAGGCACCCTTCTTCACCCATTCCGTCTTGAACAGCGGCGCCGGTTCCGGCAGGCGGCTGGCCTCGACCATGATGTCGGCGCCCTTGAGGCAATCCTCCCAATTGTCGGTGACGACGATCTTCTTACCGAGATCCGCCTCAAGACGCTTGGCGAAGGCATCACGACTTTCCGGCCGGCGCGAATGCACGCGGATTTCCTCGAAGTCGAAGAGATGGTCGAGAAGCCGGACATTCCAGTAAGAGGTTCCGCGGGCACCGATATGGCCGAGCACCTTGCTGTCCTTGCGGGCGAGATATTTTGCGCCAAGAGCAGTCACGGCGCCGGTGCGCATGTCGGTGATGGCAGTCGCGTCGATGATGGCCTTCGGCACGCCGGTGTTCGGGTCGAACAGGTTGAGGACCGCAAGCTCCGAGGGCAGATCGACCTTGTAATTGTCGACGAAATCGCCGACGACTTTGACGCCGGCATAATTCAGCGCTTTGACATAGCCGCGAAGCACGTTGAAATGGCCTTTATCGGAGCTCTCCGGCACAAGATGAACACGCGGCTCGATGACGGTTTCGCCCCTGCCCTGCGCATCCAGCGCTTTCGACACCGCATCGAGAATCTCGTCATTCGTCAGCGCCAGCGCCTTGGCATCGAGGGCATTGAGATAATCGATCCAGATTTCCTGCATTTCCCGCTTCTCCACATTCCTGTCCGGCTGCTGACCGGACGGATTTTCGAACAAATACCGTGAAAGGATCACCACGCCAGACCGCGGCCGGATTGATACCCGGCCGCGGAGGCACAATTATTTCGGCAGCAGGCCGTTTTCCTTCAGGAAATCCACCGCCACGTCCTTGGCTTCCTCGTGATCGGTCTCGACCTTGGCATTGAGGACCCGCATCTTCTCATTGTCGAGATGGGAGCCGACCGCTTCCAGCAGTTCGGCAACCTTCGGGTTGGCCTTCAGCACGTCCTGGCGGACAACGGGGGCCACGTAATAGGGCGGAAACAGACCCTTGTCGTCTGCCAGCGGCACGAGGTTCTTCGAGCCGATCTGCCAGTCGGTCGCTGCACCATTGGCAACGTCGATGTCCTTTTGTTCCAGCGCGTCATAACGAAGACCAAGCTTGGCGAACTGCTTGAACTCCCTGAACTCGGCATCGTAGACGCGCTTCAGGCCGGGCAGGCCATCGGCGCGGTCCGGAAACTCGGCGCCGCCGCCGAAGACCAGGGTCTTGGAAACCTTGGCGAGATCCGACAGGCTTTTCAGATTGTTGGCCTGCGCCGTTTCCTGGCGGACCACGATGACATAGCCATTGTTGATGCCACTCGGCTTCAGCCAGGTGAGGTTGAACTGCTTGGAGTAGAAGTCCTTCACCTGGGTGTAGACCTTGTCGGCGTCGGTCGACATCTCACCCTTGACGACGGACGCCAGCGCCGTGCCGGTATATTCCGGATAAAGATCGATCTCGCCCGCCACCAATGCCTGGTGCGCAATCAGCGTGCCGCCGAGGTTGATCTTGCGCTCGACGGTCAAGCCCGCATTTTCCAGAACGGCGGCATACATTTCGGCGAGGATGAACTGCTCGGTGAAATTCTTGCTGCCGACCTTGATGGTCTCTGCGGATGCAGACTGGAACATGGCGGCTGCCATGATGCCCGCTGCAAAGATGCCTTTTGTCCATTTTTTCATAACCATTCCCTCTTGTTGACTTTTCAATGAACGAACCGCCGGCATTCCCCGGAATAACCGTCGGCATGACCGGTCAGCGCCCTGCCCTTCTTGCCGGAGCAGTGGCGAACCAGGCTTATTGCGGGCCGAGCCCGATCAATGCGGCAATCATCGCAAAATCCGGCCCCTGCGCGCGATCCTCTTCAAGCGCCGGAACGTGGCTGCGGACGAAAGCATAGGCTTCCGCCGATCCCTTGCCCAATTCGCCCGAGACGCCTCTGAGCTCGACGGCCTGTACCGACGCGATCAGTTCGATGGCGACCAGATAGCGCAGGCGCTCGACGATCGCCTGCGTCTTTGCCAAAACGCTCGGGGCCATCGACGCCTGGTCTTCGACACCATCGGCGACGGGAAAGGGCGAGAGCGAAACCGGCATGGCGAGATGACGGATTTCGGCTTCCATGGCCGAAACGGTCTTCTGTACCGTCGCAAAACCGGTACGGCTCTGGCCCATCGGGGTCAGGAAGCGAGGGAGGTCGGACATGCCCGGCGACATGATCTTCATGATCCGATAGGCGGTGCCTGCCGCGCAATGCGCCATGGCCTGCCCCAGTCTTTCCCAGGCGAGCACAAAAGCTGTCATGTCAAAATTGCCGTGTGCAAGAATGACGCCCTCGGAGGCGATCACGACCGGATTGTCGCTGGAGCTGACGAGATCTATCTCCGTCGCCTGCCTTGCCTCATCGATCGCATGTCTCAACGCGCCCCAGACCTGCGGCGTGCAGCGATAGCTCAAAGGATCCTGGAGACGTCTTGCTGCATCGGCGGCAAGCAAGCTGCTTCCCGAAAGCAGCTCCATCAGCTGAGCGGCAACGCGGCGCTGCCCGAAGGCCGGTCTCGCAGCCAGAGCACGATCGTCGAAGACGCTGACATTGGCCCGGAACGCTTCGAAATTAACGGCAATCGCCTTCAGGGACCAATCGAAGAGCCGCTCGATATCCTCAAGCGCCAGGCAGGCGAGGCCGATGGAGAGGCTGTTGGCCACGACAAGCGCATGCCCATCCTTCGGCGCCAATTCGAGAGGCTTCAGGCCGGCCCTTTCAAGGGCGGCGGCGGCCGGCAGCACGTCGCCGCCAAGCTCGATCTCGCCGAAGCCAAGCAGCGCCCGGCTCATATGGGCAAGCGGAGCCAAATCCGCCGCACCGATCGAGCCCAATGACGGGACGACGGGATGGACACCTGCATTGATGGCGGCGATCAGACCACGGAACACATTCAACGAAATGCCGGAGCCGCCCGCCGCCATGCCGGCGGCCCTGACGGCCATCATCGCCCGCACGGATTCCTGGGTAAGCGGCTTGCCGACGCCGACCGCGCGGGCTTGCGGCACGCGCATCTGAAACGCCACCAGATCTTCCGTTGCAAGTCGGGTATCGACCCCCGCTCCCAATCCTGTCGTCAGGCCATAAACCGGCAGATCCTTTTCCGTATAACGATCGACGACGGCGCGCGCCGCCGCAATCCGGGCTTCGACCTCGGCTGAGATTTCGATCCTGGCGTGACGACGGGCAATTGCCGCGATGTCCTCGATCGTCGGTGGCGCCGCGCTGAAGATGATCGATGGAGAATGGGTGGCGCTCACTGTTTCTCTCCGAGAATGGCGACGGGTTTAGAAGGCCCCCTGGTGGACCGTGCTTCCAGCCGATATTGCGCACCGGGATAGTATAACAGCGCACAGGTCACGACGGCCTCGCCCGACCAAGTCCTTCGAAAGACGCGCAGGCAAGGGTGATCATTCTTCAGGCCAAGATATTTGCGGATCGCCGTGTCCGGTTTGACGGCCTGGACGATATGTTCGAACGCCGTTATCGGCGCCACCTTCGTCAGATATTCGTTTGGCGTCATGCTGTGAAAATCGGTCGATAGATAGTCGGGCGCGACCAGCGGATTGACGTAGCGCTCCTCGACCTGAATGGGCTGGTCGTTTTCCATGTGCACGATCAGCGAATGCATCACCTCAGCGCCGAGGGTCAGTTCGAGCGCGTCGGCGACGTTGGCATCGGCCTGCATCAAGCCGGCCTTGACGACCGCCGCCTGATGCGTGTGACCGCGCTCCAGTATTTCGTCGGCTATGTTGCGGATTTGAAGCAGATCGACATCGAGATGCTTTGGCGACACGAAGGTTCCGATCCCGGCAGATCGCTTGAGGACACCTTCGAACATCAATTCCCGCAGCGCCCGGTTCGCCGTCATGCGGCTGACGCCGAATGCCGCCACCAGTTCGCTTTCGGAGGATACCCGGTCTCCCGGCTGAAGCTTGCCCTCGGCGATCTCGGCCAGGATCTGCTCCTTGATCCTGATATAATGGTGCGCCTCGCCGGCGACCGGTTTGACCGCTTTCATCATGACAACCTCGCCACGCCGTTGTCGAGGATGATAGTGCCCCGTGACGCAACGATCCCCCTGAAGCGAATTTCGGCGTCGTTGCGCCACATCTGCAGGGTGATCGTTTCGCCGGGAAAGACCGGAGCGCTGAAACGCGCCGCAATCGCTCTCAAGCCGACAGTCATGCCTGGATCGATGGCGGCGACGATGGCGTAGCCCGCATAACCGAAGCTGCACAGCCCATGCAGGATCGGCCGGTCAAACCCGCTCCTACCGGCTGCCTGCGGGTCAATATGCAGCGGATTGAGATCGCCGTTCAGGCGATAAAGCAGAGCGGCGTTACCAGGGATGCCGAGATGGAATTCGAGATCTGGTTCTCTGTCCGGAACTTTGGACAGAGGGTCAGGCGCAGATCCCGCCGAACCGCATCCACCGTCGCCGCGGCAGGCGTTCGTCTGAACGATCGTCGCGATCGGCTCATCACCGTCCTTGGTTACGATCAGGCGCTCGAAGCTGACGAACATCCCTTTTTCAATGCCGCGATCGACCACCGACAAGACGCGCGAGCGGGAGATCAGCGGCACATCGAGAGGGACCGGCCGGTGGATCGTCAGGCGATGTTCGGAATGCACGAGACGCGCCCAATCGACGCCCGTCTGCTGCATCCATGGGCCTGGATGCGCCACGATATTGGCAAGGGTCGGCGCGGTCACGAGATCGCGTTCATAGACGTAGTTCAATGCCCTTTCGTCGAGCCCATTGGTGCCGTAGCCAACCGACAGGGCGTAGAGGATCGCATCTCTTGCGGTGACCACATGTGTTGCTTGCGGCACCGGGAAATCGAGGATGGATTGGGCCGACAGCGTCACGATGCGGCTCCGCCGGATGCCACGGGTTTGCGAACGCCACCGGACAGGCGAATGCCGCCATCGACGGAAAGCAATTCACCGGTGACGAAGTCAGCCCCCTGAACAAGCCAGACAATGGCGCCGGCAACGTCTTCCGGGGTGGCGACCCGGCCGAGCGGCGCGGTTTCCGAAAATCGCTTGGCAATGGCTCCATAGGCATCCGGCCCGAGCGTGTCGCGCATCCAGCGCGTATCGATGATGCCGGGGCAAACCGCGTTCACGCGGATATCGGGGCCGCAGGTGCGCGCCAGGGCCAAGGTCAGCGCATTCAGCGCGCCCTTGGATGCCGTATAGGCAAGCGAGCTGCCGCCGCCGGTAAAGGCAACATTGGATGAGACATTGACGATCGCACCGCCGCCGCTGTCACGCATGGCAGGCACCGCCGCCCGGCACATCTGATAGGCGCCGATGACGTTGACACCGAAAACACTCTGGAAATCTTCGGCCGATAGCGTCTCCAGATCGAAAGGATCGGATTTGACCGTCATTGCAGCATTGTTCACCAAGGCGTCGAGCCGCCCCCATCGATTGACGGCAGTCGCGACCATTCGGCGGCAAGCTGCGTCATCGGCAACATCGGCCTGGACGATCTCCACCTCCGCGCCCAGGCTGCGGCAGATATCGCCGGTCTCATCGGCCTCTTTCTTGCTGCGGCTGTAATTGACGACCACCCGGGCACCACCCTCGGCGAACTGCTTCACGCATGCGGCCCCGACGCCCGTTGCCGAGCCCGTGACGATGATGACGGCTCCCTCGATTTTCATGGGGCAAAGTCCTTCATGGCGTGGGTCGAAAACAGGCGCGCATCCATCTGCTTCAACTGGTCCGACACTGCGACGCCCTTCGGCAGGCGGTCGAGAACATGGGCGGCAAGATCGATGCCGGGGGCAAACTCAATCAGCGTCAAGCATCCGTCGATCACCCGAAAGACAGCCCGCTCGGTAACGACGAGCTGTGATTGCCCCTCCGGCGCAAAGGCGGGGCTCGAACTGATCTGGTCGACATGATCGACGATCTTGCAAACTCTGCCGTCCCGGATGATGTCAAGCCTGCCGTCGGCAACCACAATTTCCGCGCCGCCGGCCGAAAATGTACCGAGATAGACGACACGCCCCGCCGTCTGCGAAATATTGGTGAAGCCGCCGACCCCGACGATGGAATTGTTGAAGCGGCTGACATTGACCGCCCCATGCCGATCCACCTCGGCCATGCCGAGAAAGGCGATATCGAGGCCGCCGCCGTCGTAAAAATCGAACTGCGAAGCCTGTGGGACGATGGCGGTCGGATTGACGGCGGCGCCAAAGGACAGCTCCTCGGCCGGCACGCCGCCGATGACGCCGGATTCGATCGTCACCGTATAATCGTCGAATCCCTCTTCGCTAGCGATACGGCCGATCCCGGCCGCAATGCCGATGCCGAGGTTGATCGTCGGACGATTGAGCGGCGCCAGCTCCAGGAAGGCACGGCGCTGAATAATCTTATCGGCCGACAGCGGTGCCGGCTGCAGGCGGCTCACCGCCATCCGGACGCGCCCGGTATAGGCGATATTGTCCGTCTCGGCGAAACTGACGCCGTGCTGAGCCGGATCATCGCAGACGACGACATAATCGACTAGCGCCGCCGGGATGCGAACATCGTTGGGCTGCAGCGAGCCGCGTTCGGCAATCCGCTTGACCTGAACGATGACGATACCGCCGGAATTTCGGCCTGCCTGCGCCATGGCGAGCACGTCGAGCGGGAAGGCCTCGTCCTCGAGGGTGATGTTGCCGTCTTCGTCGGCCGTCGTTCCGCGCAAAAGCACGCAGTCGAGCGGCATGGAGGGATAAAGCAGCCATTCCTTGCCGCGCAACGACACACGCTCGACAAGCGCACGCGGCGTCGTCGCATTCATGCGGCCGCCGCCATGCAGCGGATCCATGAAAGAGCCGAGCCCGATATGAGTGACCACCCCGGGCTGACCGGCGGCAATCGCTCGATAGAGCTGGGCGATGACGCCTTGCGGCCAGCAATGCGCTTCGATCTTTTCCTCGATCGCCAGCCTACCAAGGCGCGGCGTTCCCCGCCATCCCCCGGCGATCACGCAGGCGACGAGGCCTTCATAGCCAAAATGCCCCATGCCGCGCGTCTGACGATCGCCGGTGCTGGCAGCAAACAGGAGCGTCAGATTGCGGGGTTTTCCGGAGGCAAGGAAACGCTCCTCGACCGCAGCCGTGATGGCTTCGGGATGGCAGCATCCTCCAAAACCCGAAGCAGCCACAGTCATCCCGTCTTCGAGGAGATCCGCAGCTTGCTGTGAAGAGATGACCCGCATGACGATCTTTGCTTTCACCCGACCTGTATATACAGGCTAGCCGCCGATCGTTTGGAAGGCAACCGGAATCTTTGCCGGTATTTTGGGCAATCACCTCGATCAGCCGATGTGAAGCAGCCCAATCAGACATAGCCCAAGAGCCGCCAGAGCCAGCAGCGACAGCGCCGCCGCTGCAAGGACCCGGCCGCCGGTATGGGCGATGGACCTGACATCGACGGAGAGGCCTAACGCGGCCATGGCGGTGACGGTGAAAGCGGCGGAGACAGCCGACATCCCGGTCAGCAGCGGCGCCGGGATCGCGTCAAAGGAGCGAAGCGTCGCCATGGCTGCAAAACCGAGGACGAACCATGGCAGAACATGGCGGAGATTGACTGCGAAGCCGCCGGGACGGCGACCATGAACCGCACCGAGCACAAGAATGACAGGCCCGAGCATCATCACGCGGATCAGCTTGACGAGCGTGCCCACCTGGGTGCTGACGGCTCCGGCGGAGGCCGTGGCCGCCAAGACCTGTGGGACGGCATAGGCTGTCAGTCCTGCGAAAACGCCGTACTGTACAGCGCTGAGACCCAGCAGCAGATGCAGAAGCGGTAGCGTCAGTACCGCACCAACGCCGAGCAGCGCGGTAAAGGCTATCGAGGCGGCGATATCGTCCGGCTTGGCGCCGATCACCGGCGCTGCCGCGGCAATCGCAGAATTGCCGCAGATCGAGTTGCCGCAAGCAACCAAGGTCGCCAGGCTGGTCGACAGCCCGAAGAGCCGCCCGATAGCAAAGCTGCCGGCCAAGGACAGAGCAACCAGAACGGCTATTCCGCCGACAAGCGGCAATCCGGCCTGCCGGATGGCGGCCGTGCTGAGCGAGGCGCCCAGCAACACGACGGCAATCTCGAGAAGCGTCTTGGCGGCGAAGTGAATGCCAGGAGTAAAAGTCTGCGGCAGACGGACCGAGGAGCGCACGGCAATACCGATCAGAATGGCCAGCACGAAGCTCTCGATCCAGTGCGCGCCGAAAATCATCAGTTGCAACTGCTCAACCAGCTGCGCAAGGAGCGTGACTGCCGCACAAAGGATGAGCCCCGGCAGGACGGCAGGAAGCGACGGGGAACGTGAGACGGAAACGAGCATCGGCAAGACCTTGCGGAAGGACTGTACTGTCCCACACTCAATTGTCGACTTCCATTGAATAGTTTAATATAGTTCATTCGATAAAATCGAATGATTGCATCATGACCTTCGAACAGCTCTCCATTTTCGTCGCGGTTGCGGAACGCGAGCACCTGACCAACGCCGCCTCGGCGATCGGCCTCACGCCATCGGCCGTCAGTTCAGCCATCCGCAATCTCGAGGCCTCCTATGGCGTCGAGCTCTTTCACCGTGTCGGACGCCGCATAGAGCTGACATATGAGGGGCGGGTGTTTCTGGGGGAGGCAAGAGCCACACTCGCGCGCGCAAAAGCCGCAGCGCTCGTCTTGTCCGATCTCGGCGGCCTGCAAAAGGGTGAACTGGTGGTTTTTGCAAGCCAGACGATCGCAAGCTATTGGCTGCCGGCGATGCTGATGCGTTTCAAGATCCGCTATCCGGGCATCGACCTGAAGCTGATGATCGGCAACACGACCACGGCGGCAAAAGCGGTTCTCGATGGATTGGCCGAAGTCGGTTTCGTCGAAGGCAGCGTTGATGAGCCGGCGCTGGATGTTCAGCCGCTTGCCGAGGACGAACTCCTTGTCGTCGTCGGTCCGCGCCATCCCTGGGCGCGTGGCAAACCAATTGCACCGACGGACCTGGTTTCAGGCACGAAATGGGTCATGCGAGAAAAAGGGTCCGGAACCCGGTCGGCTTTCGAGGCGGCGATTTCCAATCTCGGCATAGCCCCCGGAGATCTGGCTGTCGCGCTTGAGCTGCCGTCGAACGAGGCGGTCATATCGGCAGCAAGAGAAGGCCTCTGCGCAACGGTCGTCTCAGGTGCCGTGGCCGCGCCGCTCTTGACGCAAGGTCTGCTGGTGAAGGTGCGCTTTCCTCTACCGTCCCGTCAATTTGCAATCCTGCGGCATAAGCAAAGGCACTCCAGTCGTGCCTCATTGGCGCTGGAAACGATTTGCCGCGAGGATAAAGCTGCCGAAGTCAAAAATGGGGAGGACTGGGCGCTCTAGATGTGAGCTTTCAGGAGGTTGTCTCGGTTTGAGGCCGAGGCGACTGGGGGTGTTTTTGATTTCAGGCTGCCGTGCGGACGAGCCCGCGAAGGCCCCGGCGAAGGTCTTTTCGCGAGATAGTGGTTGCTGCGAGCCCAATCGATGCCTCCCATACGGAACGAAATGATCGCCGAGCGGTTATATGACACCCCTCTCCTCGATCAGCCGAGCGTTATGATGCGGATGTTAAGCGGCCCGAAAGTTACTCAGATGATGAAGATCCTTGCCTGCGCCATCGCCACTGCGACGGCGTCAATGCTCATGGCCGGCGCTGCCCACGCCGACGAATCCGCCTTCCTCAAAACACTGGCGGGAAATTGGAGCGGTAAGGGTACGGTGAAAGTGCGGACAAATGCACCCACCATGAAAGTCACTTGCCGGTTCAAGTCGGACGCGAATGCAAGCTCCCTTGCACTCAATGGGCGCTGCACCAGTCTCGTCGTTTTTTCCCGTGTCATCAGCGCTAACCTCAAGGCCAGCGGTGACAGCTACACCGGCTCCTATGTGGGCGCGGGCAGCGGTACCGCCGGTCTTGGCGGAAAACGCGCTGGTAATGCCATAAGGCTGGCGATCAAATGGGCGAAAGAAGTGAATGGCGATCGACGTGCGCAGATGACGATCGAAAAAACCGGGGCATCGGGCATGCGTCTCACAACCATCGATACCGACCCCGCGACAGGTCGATCGGTTGTTACGAGCCGCATTGAGCTTCGCCGGAGTTGATATCTTTTTGCGGTCAAAGAGCCGTTGGCGTGCTAAAGGGTTGATAGAGAAGCCCCGAAGCTATAGTTTCGCCTTCGCAAATCGTCGAACGATACAAGGAAATAGTTATCTCATGCCGACAGGTACCGTTAAATTCTTCAATGACGACAAGGGCTTCGGCTTCATCACCCCTGAGGGTGGCGGCCAGGACGTTTTTGTTCACGTGTCTGCGCTGCAGAGCGGCGGATCGCTCCGCGAAGGCGACAAGGTCAGCTTCGAAGTTGGACAGGATCGCAAGACCGGAAAATCGAAGGCTGAGAACGTCTCGACCCTCTGATCGAAATGGAAGGTGGCCCAGCTTGCGTTGAGCGGGTTGGGCTCATCCTCACGAGTCGCGGGCGCGAATGCCTTCGTACTCTAAAGCGCGTCGCGATCTTCGCGCTGTGTTACGCATGTCGTTGTCGCAAAACCGCTGCACACTGACATGCTTTAAGCCGAAACGCCGGCGATAGAGGACGTGTTGTTTAACGCCCGCGCCTTGGAAATCCCGAATATGATGTGACGACGCCCATGCCAGCGCAGGGGCGGCAACCAGAGCATTTTCTCTCTGACAAAGGATGGTCAGGCATTCGCTTTAGACAATGCGAGGCGCTAATCTCATCACACCCCTGATAGAATGCTCTCCGCGGCCTTCTCGGCAATCATGATCACCGGCGAGTTGGTGTTGCCCGACACAATCGTCGGCATGATCGAGGCATCGACTACCCGCAGTTTCGCCAGCCCATGCACCCGCAATTGCGGATCGACAACCGCCATCGTGTCGCTGCCCATCTTGCAGGTACCGACCGGATGGAAGATCGTTGTGGCGATATCGCCGACGCGACGGATCAGTTCCTCGTCAGTCCGGTATTCCATGCCCGGCAGCATCTCCTGCGGCCGGTACTTGGCGATCGCACCGGCCTCCATGAGCCGGCGGGCGTGCCGGATCGATTTCGCCGCAACAATCCGGTCGCCGACGGTCGAAAGATAATTCGGGCGGATTTCCGGCGCCACGGAAAAGTCCGGGCCACCAACATGCACGGTCCCCCGGCTCTCCGGCCGCAGATTGCAGACGGAAACGGTGACGGCGGGATATTTGTGCAGCGGCTCGCCGAGCCGGTCGGTGCTCAAGGGCTGCACGTGATATTCGAGATCGGCGGTCGCAACAGCCGGATCGCTCTTGGCAAAGATACCGAGCTGGCTCGGCGCCATAGACAGCGGCCCGGACCGGCGCAGCATATATTCAAGCCCCATGCCCGCCCGGGTGAACAGGTTGTGATAGAGCTGGTTCAGCGTCTTTGCGCCCTCGATGCGGAAGACCGTCCGGATTTGCAGATGGTCCTGCAGGTTTTCGCCGACACCCGGAAGTTCATGGGCGACGTCCAGTCCGGCAGCGGACAACACATCCGAGCGACCGACCCCGGAAAGCTCCAGGATTTTCGGCGAATTGATCGCACCGGCGGACAGGATGACCTCGCGACCGGCGCGAGCCAGATGGTTCTGCCCGTTCAACCGGAACCGCACCCCGGCCACCATCCTGCCGTCAAATTCCAGCCGCTCGGTTTCGGCGCTGGTCAGCACACGAAGATTGGGCCGCTTCATCGCCGGGCGCAGAAAGGCCTTGGTCGTATTCCAGCGCAGGCCGCCGCGCTGGTTGACCTCGAAATAGCCCGAGCCCTCATTGTCGCCATCGTTGAAATCGTCGGTCTTCGGGATACCGAGTTCTTCAGCCGCGTCGCGAAAGGCATCGAGGATCGGCCAGGAAAGCCGTTGCTTTTCCACCCGCCATTCGCCGCCTGCCCCGTGCATCCGCGACTTGCCACGATAGTTGTCCTCGGATTTCAGGAAATAGGGCAGCACGTCGTCCCAGCCCCAGCCGGAATTACCCGCCTGCCGCCAGCCGTCGTAATCGGCCGCCTGGCCGCGCATATAGATCATGCCGTTGATCGACGAGCAGCCGCCCAGCAGTTTTCCACGCGGATAGGGCAGTGACCGACCGTTCAGTCCGGCTTCCGCGGCCGTCCTCATCATCCAATCGGTGCGTGGATTGCCCATGCAGTAGAGATAGCCGATCGGCACATGCACCCAATGATACCGGTCGCTGCCGCCGGCTTCGAGCAGCAGGACGCGGGTTTTCGGATCGGCCGACAGCCGGTTGGCCAGAACGCATCCCGCCGATCCCGCGCCGACGATGATGAAGTCGTAGCTTCCCGCATCAATGGCCGCATCATTCACACGCATCGTCACGCCGCCCCTCCCGCTACCGCCGGCGGGACCGCCGTCAGACGCCGCCAGAGCGGTGCCATCGCTTCGGCGATATCCTGATGGAGAGCGTAGCGGCGCGCGTAATGCGCCTCAAGCGAGACATCCGGGCGATAATGCCGCTCGGTCCGGACCATGGCCGCAGCACCAGCGCCGAAGTCCGCAAAGACGCCGACGCCGGTTCCGGCCGCGATCGCCGCTCCCAGGGCACCGGTTTCACGCGAGCGGGCAACGGTGACGGGTACGGCGAGCACATCGGCAAAGATCTGCGGCCAGATCAGGCTGCGCGAGCCGCCGCCGGAGAGCACGGCCTCGTTGAACACCGCGCCGGCCTTTCGGATCGTCTCGATGTGCTGGCGATGACCGAAGGCGACGCCTTCGAGAAGCGCGCGAACGAGATGCCCCTTGGTCTGCCAGCCGGCAATGCCGTAGAAGCCGGCGCGTGCGTGGCCGTCCTGCTGGGCGCCATAGAGATAGGGATGGTAGAGCGGGTCGTCTGCCGCGGGCTCGATCGCCCCGGCCAGCGCGCAGCAGGCATCGAAGGGCGAAACGCCTTGCGCATGCTCGCCTTCGAAGAACTCCCGCACTAGCCATTCGAGATTGGCAGCCGAGGTGGCGCTGTTCTCCATCGCCATGTAGCGGCTGCGATCGAAAGTCGAGGACATGAAGACCGGCCCCTCGAGGTCGGGACTGTCGATAACGACCTGATTGATGCTCCAGGTGCCGGCAATGATCGAGGCGCTGCCGGTGCGCGAAACGCCCGAGCCGAGCGCCGAAGCGACGACATCGAACAGCCCGCCGACCACAGGCGTACCGGCGGCGAGCCCGGTTTGCGTCGCCACCTCGTCCGTTACCCTCCCGGCAATGTCGGCGCTTTCGATGAGCGGCGGCAACAGATCCATGCAATCGCCCAGCCCATAGGCTTCCATCAGCGCCTTGTCGTAGCGGCGCGCGGCAAGATCGAGCAGACCCGCCCCCGACATGTCGGACACCTCGCTGACGCGGCGGCCGGTCAGGCGGTTGACGACGAAATCCTTGGAGAAGAACACCGTACCGATGCGGTTGAACAGGTCCGGCCGGTGACGCCTCAGCCAGGCAAGCAATGTCGGCGTCTGGGATGGCCACGGGCGCTGGCGGGCAATCGGATAGGTCCGGTCACCAATGCCGGCTTCTCGCCATTCATCGACCAGCCCGGCCGCCCGCGTGTCCAGCGACTGGATGCCGATGAGCGGAGCGCCGTCGCGATCAAGCGCATAGAGACCGTTGCCATGCCCGGCGCAACCGATCGCGGCGATTTCCTCCGGCTTGATCCTTGCCTTTTCGATGCAGGCGCGGATGACTTCTCGTGCATTCGTCCAGAGTTCGTCCAGCCCCCGCTCGACATGCCCCGGGCTCGGCATGCGGCTTTGTCCCTCTTCCGACGCAGCCGCGATCTCGTTGCCCACCCGGTCGAAAATTACCGCCTTGATGACGGTGTTTCCGGCGTCGAGCCCCAAAAGATAGTTTCCCATGCAGACCCCTCCCAAGGTTTGAAATCGCTACTCAGCCCTGCTGGTAGAGCGCAAAGGCCTGTTCGCCGCTCGCATCCTCGTGCACGATCGCCATCAGCCCGCGCACCACGGCACTCGGATTGGTGTGCTGATAGATGTTGCGCCCATAAACCATGCCCATTGCGCCCTGTCGCATCAATGCTGCGGATTTGTCGAAGACGGCACGAAGATCTTCCTTGCCGCCGCCGCGCACCAGAACCGGGCAACGGGCTGCTTCCACCACTCTGTGGAAATCCTCGGCATTGGTGGTCGGATCCGCCTTGACGATATCCGCCCCCATCTCACGGGCGAGCCGCGTCAACGTAACGATCTTGTCGGCATCGCCATCGACCATGTAGCCGCCCTTTTCGGTGACCGGCTGCATCACCAGCGGCTCGATCATCAGCGGCATGCCATACTTGTCGCAATCGGCCCGCACGCGGGAAATGTTTTGTACGCACTGGCGGAACAGGTCCGGCTCGTCCGGCAGCATGAACAGGTTGACGACGACGCAGGCCGCATCCATTTCGAGCGCGCCGATCAACGGCTCGGCCTCGTTCTGCAGCACCGCCCACATGTCGCGGTGGCGGATCCGGTTATAGGGATTGCCCATGTCGATGCGCATGACCAGCGCCGGCTTGTGCTTGCCGGGCGCGTCCTGCAGCAGGTCCGCCTGGCCGTAATTCATCTGGATCGCATCCGGCCCGGCAGAAACCAGGGCCTTGACGACGGCCTGAATATCCTCCAGCCCGTTGAGGAAGGACGGTTCGTTGCAGACGCCGTGATCGATCGCCACGTCGAGGCAGCGGCCGCCGCCGAACAGCCGGTTCATCCGGACTTTGCTGTTGTGTCGCATTCTATGCTCCTTGGTTCGTCCCTTGCCGAAAGCATGTCTTCGTCGACGCCGTGGCGTTCGTTGAGAAGGGTGAGAAAACGGTCGCGCTCACGGGCGCGATGCGTGAGCGTCCAACGCTTTTCCTGCGCCAGCAGGTCGAGTACGGCATCCATCATGTCGAGCGAAAGCTCGCCCGAAACGGCCAGCGTCGTGCGCCGCAAAAGCAGGTCGTCGAGATGCTCCGCCGCTTCACAGCGGATCAGGAACAGCAATTCGCGCACCGAGTAGCCGGCGTGCGGCAACACGGCATCGGGGCTCGCCGCGATGAAACCGGCAACCGCCTCGGCATTCGTGCCATATCGGGCAAACAGCTCAGCCATGCGCCGGATGGAAAGGCCTTTGCTGGCCGCCGCCTGCGCAAGCCAGACAGGCGCGTTGGCAGGAAATGCCTGCCCGCCGCCGATCGGCCGATCGGTTGTCGCAACACGGCGCTGCCTGCCTAGCCGTTCCAAAGCCATGTCGGCCGCCAGTTCCCCGAAGGACCGGAATGTCGTCCACTTGCCGCCGATCATGCACAGAACCGGTGGACCACCATCCTTCGGCTCTACGACCGTGCAGAAATGATCGCGCGGAATGCGCCCTGTAAAACTGTCGGTGCTGGCCGGCAGCGGCCGCACGCCGGAAAACTGGAAAACGATTTGCTCCGGCCGGATGGCGATGCCTGGCAGCACGAAGGCGAGCGACTGCAGGATATAATCCCGCTCGTCCGCCTCGCAGCGCACCTTTTCCGGATCATCGACGCGGATATCGGTGGAACCGACCAGAACCTTGCCGAGATAGGGAAAGAGGATGCAGATCCGGCCGTCCTCGTTCTCGTAGTAAATCATGTGATCGGCAAGTGCGTCGCGCAGGTCGGCATTGTCGATGATCAGATGCGAGCCCTTGGTGCCGCCCATCAGTGGTGACGGCCGGGCGTCTGGCGAAAGCAGGGTCTGATTGGCGATGTCGATCCAGCCGCCGGTGGCGTTGATGATCAGCGCCGGTTCGACGGCAACGGATGCGCCGCCGATCTGGTCTTCGACGCGGTACCGACCATCCTCTATCCGCCGCAGTTCCGCATAATTCAGCGCCATTGCCCCAAACTTTGCTGAAAGACCGTCCTGCAGAAGCTCGATGCCCAGCCGCTCCGGATGGCTGACCCAGGCATCGAAATAGGTGGCTGAACTCTTGATGTCGGGATTGAGCGCCGGCCACTTGGCAAGCGTCGAGCGCCGGCCGCGAAACTGGTGGCGCGGCATCAATGCCCGCTTGCGCGTCAGGAAATCATAGATGCTCAGGCCCGCCTTGATGGCAACGGCGCCACGCCGGCTCGGGCGGCGGCTGAGGCCCAGGAAGCGGACGATGCCATTGCCGAGCCCGGAAAATATATCGAACACCGGCACCGTCGTCGGCAGCGGCGCGACGTAATGCGGCGCGTTGCGCAGCAGCCGGTCCCGCTCGACCAGCGATTCCTGCACCAGCTTGAACTCGCCGTTTTCAAGATAGCGAAGCCCGCCATGGACCATGCGCGACAGCGCCGAGCTGGCGCCGGAGCAATAGTCGTGTTTCTCGACGAGCAGCACGTTCAGTCCCTGCAGCGACAGCTCGCGAAAGACGCTGATGCCGTTGATGCCGCCGCCGATGACACAGACGTCGACCTTCGGGCTCTGGCGGAGCCCGTCCAATATTTCTTGCCGTTTCATGATGGCGATCCGCTACCTGTCCATGTCAGTCAGTTTCGCCGCAATGGCCGTATCGATGGCCGCAAGATCGGCCGCATCCAGCCGGATGGTCCCGGCCCGTGCATTGTCGAGCGCTTGTGCCGGATTGCGCGCCCCGCAAAGTGCAAAGGTGACGCCCGGCTGCGCCAGCGTCCAGGCAATCACGATCTGGGCGATGCTGGCGCCGTGTTTTTCGGCGACCGGTTGGATGGCGTCGGCCAGCGCCGTTGCCTTCTGGCGGTTGCCGACTGAAAAGCGCGGATTGCCCTTGCGCTGGTCGTCGCCTGAGAACACGCGGTCCGGACCGATGGTGCCGGACAGCAATCCTAACGCCAGCGACGAGTAGCTCAGCGTCGCAATGCCGTTGGCCTTGGTCAGCGGCAGAAGCTCCGCCTCGATCTCCCGGTCGATCATGCTGAACCGCTCCTGGATCGCATCGAGGCCACCGGCAGCGATATAGGCACCGAGGTCGTCGGGGCTGACATTGCTTGCGCCGATCGCCCGGATCTTGCCCGATGTGCGCAGGTCTTCCAGCGCCCGCATCGTTTCCTCGATCGGGGTGGTCGGGTCCTGCCAATGGGTGATATAGAGGTCGATATAGTCGGTTCCGAGCCGCCTCAGGCTTTCCTCGACCTCATGCAGGATCGCGTCGCGGCCGAGATAACGGTGCACCGGCTTGCCGTCCTGGTCGAAGAAATGACGGCCCTTCTGCGTATGCCAGACAAGGCCGCATTTGGTGGCGATGACAGCCTTGTCGCGGCGCCCAACCAGCGCCTTGCCGACGATCTCCTCGGAACGTCCAAGCCCATAGGCCGGCGCCGTGTCGATCAGCGTCACGCCGGCATCGAGCGATGCCTGGATCGCGGCGATGGATTCGGCCTCGTCGGTCCCGCCCCACATCCAGCCGCCGATCGCCCAGGTGCCCAGTCCGACCGCCGAGGCGGAAACGCCCGATTTGCCGATCTCACGTGTCAGTTGCTGTCCGCTCATGTCCATTTTCCTTCGCCATTCGCCAGTGCGAGCACCCGCGCACCCGTCGCTTCATCGGTCACCAGCGTATCCAGATGATTGCCCCTGAGAACGCTGAGGATCGGGCCTGCCTTGTTCGGCCCGCTCGCCACACCGATCTTGGTGGGGATGGAGGCGAATTCCGGCAGCGTCAGCGACACCAGCGAACGGTTGAGGCTGTAGTCGCAG
The DNA here is from genome assembly GCF_013087625.1 of Rhizobium changzhiense. NCBI lineage: Bacteria > Pseudomonadati > Pseudomonadota > Alphaproteobacteria > Hyphomicrobiales > Rhizobiaceae > Rhizobium > Rhizobium changzhiense. The sequence continues at coordinate 1,022,560 of NZ_JABFCQ010000003.1, read as the reverse complement.
ACCTGGCCATGATCATCGAGCAGATGCGCCAGCAGTTCGCAGGAGGCGCCGGAGCGCTCGATCGCAGCGCGGTCGGTGCTTGAGGACGGATGCAGGTCGTAATAGCTCGAATCGTCCGACAGGATCGAGCCGATGCCGACCACCGCCACCTTCGCCTCGCGCGCCCGTTTGAAAACGTCTGCGACGGAACGCATGTTGATCAGCATCGCCCGCTGCTCGGCATCGTCGGCAAAGAGCGGCGCGTGGATCTGGTAGGAACGCCCCCCAAGCCGGTCGGCCATCAAGGTCGAGACATGGTTGACGTCGGTATAGTGCTTACCCTGCACGCAGCCCGTTGCGGGAATGACCTCGACATCGAAACGACGCGGTGGATGCAGACCGGCGACGACGGCGCTCACGCCTTTGCCACCGGTGATGCAGATCGTATCGCCGTCGATGATCTCTTCCAGCAGCAACCGCGCTGCCGCTTCGCCGACGGCCTGAAGTGCTGTCTGCGGATTGTCGGAGACTGTCGGCACCACCACGGCGCGGCCGATGCCGCCAAGCGCGCGTAGCCGCTCTTCCATGTCGACCAGCGGCTCGACCGGCGACTTGATCTTGATCTCGACCAGGCCGAGCTGGCGGCCGCGCTTGATCAAGCGGTTGACGGTGGCGTGCGAGATGCCGAGCTGATCGGCAATCTGCGCCTGTGTCAGTCCCTCGAGGAAATGCAGCACCAGAGCCTGGTGCATCTGCCGGGCGATGACGATTTCCTCGCGCGGCGCATTTGCGGGTTTGAGTTTGGCTATCGGCATATCAGGCAGCCTTCCGCTTGTGGAGGAAATGGTCGATCGAGACGGCAGCAAGCAGAATGCAGCCTTTGATCATGTCTTGCCAATAGACGGACACGTCGAGCAAGATCAACGAGCTTGTTACAACCGACAGAAGGGCAATGCCGAGAATTGCCCCGAGGATCGTGCCGGAGCCGCCATTCAGCGACGCACCACCGATCACCGCGGCTGCGATGATGTTGAGCTCCATGCCGACACCAAAGGTCGGGGTCGCGGCACCGAAGCGGGACATGTAGATCACCCCGGCCACGCCGGACAGCGTGGCGCAGAGCACCGTCACCCAGAACTTCACCTGGTTGGTCTTGATACCGGAATAGAGCGCCGCCTTCTCGTTGCTGCCGGTGTAGAACACCTTGCGGAAGGCGGTTGCCCGTCGCAGCAGGAAATCGAACAGCACGACGACCGCGACAAAAATCAGGATCACATAGGGGACGCCATAGAATGTGCCCTGCCCGACCGCCTTGAACGAGGGCGGCAAGGTGAAGAGCGAGAGCGGCGTGCCCTTGGTGATGATCAGGCATATACCACGCACGATCACCATGGCCGCAAGCGAGGTGATGAAGTGGTTGAGCCCGACAACCGTGACGAAGAAGCCCACGACACAGCCAATCAGGCCGCTGGCAATGATCCCGATCAGGGATGCGCTCCACGGATCGAGCCCCATCAGGAACAGTGAACCCGACAGCACCATCGAGAAGCAGACGACCGAGCCGACCGACAGGTCGATGCCGCCGACGATCAACAGGATAGTCATGCCGACGACGACGATCCCTTCCACTGAAAACGACATCAGCATCGCCCGGAAATTGCCGAGCGTCAGAAAATGCGGCGAGGCAAAACTCATGACGATGCAGAGCGTCAGGATGATCGCGATCAGTCCCGCCTCGCGCATCGTCCCCAGCCGTTTCCAGCCGGGCGCGCGTGCCTGATGTGCCGTTGCCAATGTAGCGTCCGCCATGACCCTGTCTCCTGCCCCTGCTTTTTCCCTACGCGGCATGCTCTGATGCCTTTGAATTGTTGTGGCCGCCGATCCCCGAGGCGAGCCGCATGATCGCTTCCTCCGTCATCGCCTCGCCCTCGACCTCGCCTGCAACGGTGCCCTCGTGGATGACCAGCACCCGGTCGCACAGGCCGAGAAGCTCCGGCAGTTCCGACGAGATGACGATGATGCCGATGCCGGAGCGCGCGAGATCGCGCAGCAGCCGGTGGATTTCCGATTTGGCGCCGACATCGATGCCGCGGGTCGGCTCGTCCATGAGGATGACCTTGGGATTGACCGCCAGTTGTTTGGCAATCGCCACCTTCTGCTGGTTTCCGCCCGACAACGACGAGACCGGCATGTCGATGCCACCCATCCGCACACCCAGCCGCCGAACCAGGTCGCGGGCACGATCGGCCTCAGCCTTGGAATTCAACAGTCCCAGCGGTCCGCTCAGCGATTTCAAATCGAGAACGGCAATGTTCTGGGCGATGGAAAGATCGAGAAAGATGCCGGAGCCTTTCCGGTCTTCCGACAGATAGACGACGCCCGCCTTCGCGGCCTGCGCATAGGAACGCGCCCGCAGCCGCTGCCCATGCAGTTGCACCGCGCCGGCGATTACCGGCCGCAATCCGCAAATGCCTTCGGCGATCTCGGTGCGGCCCGAGCCGATCAACCCGCCGACGCCGAGAATTTCACCCTTGCGCAGTTCGAAGCTCACTTCCGCGAAGCGGCTGCCGTCGCCGAGATCGCGGACGCTCAGAATGATCTCGTCGGTCCGCTCCGCCGGCGCCTGCTTTTCCGGATAGAGCTGGGTGATCTCGCGCCCGACCATGCGGCGCACAACATCATCCGGCGTCAAATCCGCCACCTTCTCCGTCGAGACATAGCGGCCATCGCGAAACACGGTGACCCGGTCGCACAGGCTGAAGATTTCGGCCATGCGGTGGCTGATATAGATGATCGAAATACCCTGCGCCTTGAGGTCGCGGATGATTCCGAACAGGACCTGCGTCTCCGATTCCGTCAATGCCGCCGTCGGTTCGTCGAAGATCAGCACCCGACAATCGAGCGTCAGCGCCTTGGCGATCTCGACAAGCTGCTGGCTGGAAATCGACAAATCGCCGACTTTACGGCGAACGTCGATCGGCGCCAGACGATTCATCACCACCTGCGCATCCCGTTCCAGGCTGCCATAATTCATTAAAGGCGAGCGGCGGCGGTTGGTCGCGGCCATGAACATGTTCTCGGCCACCGTCGCATCGGGGCAGAGCGCGATTTCCTGATGCACGAGGCCAAGCCCGAGCGATTGCGCCACGGCCGGCGACGTCACTTTTACCGGCGCGCCGTCGACGAGAACGTCCCCCTCGGTCGGCTGCAGCACGCCGGCAATGATGTTCATCAACGTCGACTTGCCCGCGCCGTTTTCGCCGCAAAGCGCATGAACTTCCCCCTTCTCCAGGCTGAAGCTCACATCCGTCAACGCCTTCACCGCACCGAAGTGCTTGCTGACATTGCGAATTTCCAGAACCGGCACCGACGCCATCATCGTCTTCTCCTCACGCTCGCGGTGGCTGTCCGGAGTTTCCTGCCCCGGACAGCCGGCACAAAGGCTTACTCCTCGATGCCTTTGGTGCCCCGCCGCTTCAGATACTTGTCCCAGTAGAAGTCGTCGGCATTATCAGCCGTGACGATCGACAGGCCGTTGTCGACGAACGGAATGCTCATCGGGTTGAAGCCAACGCGCTTGGCGTCGTTCATCGGGTCGATGAGTTCCGGATGCTTGGCAAGCCAGAGGAGCATGAAGCCCATGTAACCCTGCATGCCCTGGTTCGGATTGATCGAGCCGAACACTTCGCCCGCCTTGATCATGTCGAGGATGTTGGCGTTGACGTCGGCGCACATCACGAGGATCTTGCCGCCGCTTTCCTTGTTGGCCTGCGAAGCGCCGATGGCCGAGTTCGCTTCCGGCATGAAGACGGCGCCAATGTTCGGATGTGCCTGCACCAAGCTCATCAGGCCCTGATAGGCCTTGTTCGGGTCCTGGTTGGACGCAGCGCGGCCGACCAGCTTCATATCAGGATATTTTTCCTCCATACGGGCGATGAAGGCGGCGATACGCTTGTCGTGGTTGTCCTGGCCCGGATTTTCCAGAACGGCATATTCACCCTTGCCACCCATCTTTTCGGCAATCGCGTCGGCCGCATAAGTACCTTCGCGGGTATTGTCCGACGTGACGAACGAGATGCGCTTGGAAAGCGGCGCATCGGCTGCGAAGGTGACGACCGCCGTGCCCTGGTCGATCGCCCGGTTGATCGGCTCGATAAACGGGTCGGAGTTCATCGGGTGAACGAGAATACCGGCCGGGTTCTGGGCCAGCGCCTGGTCGAAAGTGGCGATTTGCTTGTTGACGTCATATTCCGGCGTGCCGGTATAGGCAGTCTCGCAACCGAGCTGCTGACCGGCCTGCTTGAACATTTCATAGACCGGGAACCAATATTCGACGCCCGATACCATGACGTTCATGACGTATTTTTCACCCGGCTTGCAGCGGAACGGATTTTCCGTGTCCGCGCTGGCCACGCCGGCATAAAGCGTCGATGCGAGGACCGCCAATGCGGTCGTGCTTAGAAATTTGCGCAAGTTTCCTCCTCGAGGCCGAAGCCCCTCCCAAATATCCGGCGGCGCCTCAGCGGCTGCCGATGATCCATTGAAGACCGGAGTTCCTCCTCGAAGTCCGGTATGGGCAGATAACCGCAACAGCAGAGCGCTGTCAATATAATTCATACAGTGAAATATATTTCACAAGTCTGGTTGGCGGAATGTCGATAGCGCCTTAGGCGTTTGGAAGGCGTACTGCTTGATTCTCGCGCCTGGATTATTACCGCTGACAGGGGACAGAGCAGGTGAGCAGTATTTGAGCGATGAAGGTTGCTCTTTCGAAGGTACTGCAACGGAACCATCTGCTCTCGCCGCGGGTTGGATAGGCATCCCCAGGCTCTCAGCCCCACGGAGCATGCGATGGCTATCGAAGTTCCGAATGGAGCCGACCGCCATTCCGACCACATCCGGAAGTTCAAACCACGCCGTCTTATGCCGCTCGTGACAGCAGTGCCGCAGTGACGTTCATGCCATATTCGAGTGCGTGCGCCTCGAACGAACCATTGACATCGAGGCTCTTAAGGACGAAGCCGCACCGGCCGCCCATGCACGGCCGCTCTCGCGAGGATTCCAGAGATGAAGACAACGACGGCTACCGCCAATGCCGGAAACCTGATCATGACCGGCGTCGTGCTGATGCTGCTTGGCGATCTCCTCTTTGCGCTGAACGATGCAATGGGCAAGTGGCTGGTGGCGAGCTTTGCCGTCGGCCAAGTATTGGTGATCCGCTCGGTCGGCGCTTTCATCGTGCTCGGGCCAATGATCCTCCGGCAAGGGCCGTTGGCCTTGTTCCGCGTCGAGCAGAAGGGCCTGCAGTTCATCCGTGTTTTCATGGCCACCTGCGATGTCGCCCTGTTCTACGCTGCCGTCGCCTATCTGCCGCTCGCAGACGTCATGACCTTCTATATGGCCGGACCGATCTATATCGCGGCGCTTTCGCATTTCTTTCTCGGAGAGAAGATCGGCTGGCGCCGCTGGCTTGCCGTTCTGATCGGCTTTGCCGGCGTCGTCATCGCTCTGCGTCCGTCCACGGCGATGCTGTCGCTTCCATCGCTCTTCGGTCTTGCGGGCAGCCTTGCCTTTGCGCTGTCGCTGGTGATGAGCCGTTATCTGCGCTCGACCAGCGACACGACGCTCGTGACATGGCAGACGATCGCCGCGCTGATCACCGGCATCGTTTTAAGCGTCGGCCACTGGCAGCCGGCAACGCTCATCGATTGGTCCGGCATGCTGCTGCTCGGCATCGTCGCCTCCTGCGCACATCTGCTCATCACCCGCTCGCTGAAGCTCGCACCGGCATCGCTGCTCGCGCCGCTGCAATATACGCTGCTGCTCTGGGCGATCGTCCTCGGCTACCTCTTCTTCAAAGATATTCCCGACGCGCAGGTCATCATTGGCGCCACAATCATCGTCGTGGCGGGGCTCTTCATCTTCCATCGGAAAAATCTGAAAGAGACGGTTCCGATTGAGGCCGTCCCACGCGACGGCCATTGAAGCTACAGCGCTGCTTATCTTTAGCTTCGTGTCACCGCCCGGAACGGCAAGGTCGCCCTGCCTGGCTCAGCGACTTAAGGTAATGGCATAAAGGGATGCCTTACTTCGCGGGCGGCTCCTCCCAGCCGAAGACGCTCCGGCCGCCGAAATCGGCGGATTGGCGGAATTCACCGGCAATGATTTCCTTGAGGTCGGGACCCGTCACGTAGCGTTCCATCTGCCTGGACTGATCGTCCAGGCGCCTGAGCGCCTGCAATTCCTCCTCGCGTCCGAGCCTGCCCTTCTGCACCGCCGATTTCATCACGGCGATCGTCTCGTCATAGACCTTGAGCGGAACCGGAAAAGGATGGCGGTCCTTGCCGCCATGGGCGATCGAGAAGCGCGCCGGATCGGAAAAACGGCAGGGCGCGCCGTGGACGACTTCCGCCACCATCGCCAACGCCTTCACCGTGCGGGCGCCGACGCCTGGAACGAGCAGCAGCTCTTCGAAATCCGCCGGCCCGCGATCGGCAGCGGCAGCCAGATTTCCATGCAGGCGCCGCATGTTGACGTCGCTCTCGCGGACATCGTGATGAGCAGGCATGATCAGGTGCGGTAGCATCGGCTGTTCGGCGGGTTCGGGCGCTGGCTCTTCGGCACGCTGCAAGGCGGCGGCTTCGCGGATGATCCGGTCGGGGCCGAGCGTCGCCAGCAGATCGAGCTGACCGCGCCGCGATCGTTCGGCACGCCGGTCGGCAAGATTGACGATCTCGCCCTGGCTCCTTCCCTCGATTGCCGCATGCGGCGAGTCGACGAAACTCTCCAGCCCCTCCGACAGCCAGTGGTAACGCCGGGCCTGCCGCTTGTCGCCGTTCATGCCCTGCTGCACCACCACCCAATGGCCGTCGTCGGCGACGATGAAGCCATGGAGATAAAGATCGAACCCGTCCTGAAGGGCAGCACTGTCGACCTTAGCGATGAGACGGCTCGTGGTCGCCAGCCCCTCCCCGTCGAGACCGACACGCTCGCCGATCGAAACGAGTTCCTGCGGGGTCTTGCGCGAATGCGTGCCGCGGCCGCCGCAGACATGCAGGCCGAGTTCGCCGGCACGCGGCTTCAGCCCGCGCTTCAGCGCGCCGAGAACGCTGGTCGTGATACCGGAGGAATGCCAGTCCATGCCCATGACCGCACCGAAGGACTGGAACCAGAAGGGATGCGCGAGCCTGCGCAGAAATTCGTCACGGCCATAGTGATGAACGATCGCCTCGGTGATCAGCGTGCCGAGCCGCGTCATCCGGTCGCCGAGCCAATGCGGCACGCGTCCCCCGTGAAGGGGAAGATCGGCGCTGCCTGCTCGTAGTGACATCTTGCTTCCTTGCACTTTGTATCGCCCGTCGGTGCTGGCATGCTCGCCTCATCCGGCGCGACAGGGAACCCAAAAATATTTCAAGCGTTTGCTCTCCCAGTGAGAGGCCGAGGCAATCATGACGACATTCGAAACTATCTTCAATGACCCGAGCTTGCCCCAGACGAAATCACAACGACCAGGCGACCTCCAAAAACAGGAGGGCGGCGCCTTGCGCCTGGAAGGAAGCGCTGCGAAGGCAGCCTTCCTGATCAACGGCAACAGCTATTTCGCCGAATTGGCGCGCGTACTGCGGCAGGCGCGGCGCACTGTCTGGATCATCGGATGGGATTTCAATCCCGACATCCGGATGCAACCGGAAAAATCCGACGAAACATTGGCCGATCTGCTGCATGCCCTGGTCGCGGCAAATTCCGAGCTTGAAATACGCATCCTCATCTGGACGCTCGGGCCGATCTATTCGGAAAAGTCGCTGCAGGTGCTGCGAAAGAAGAACTTTCCCAGGAATGCGCGGATCGATCTGCGCTTCGAACTTCAGCCGACATTGCGCGGCTGCCACCATCAGAAACTCGTCTGCATCGACGATGCCGTCGCCTTCATCGGCGGCATAGACCTGACATCGCGGCGGTGGGATACAAGGCGCCATCGCGCCGATGAGAAACTGCGGCGCGACCCCGAGGGCGTTTCCTACGATCCGCTGCATGACGTTCAGGCAATGGTCACCGGCGATGCCGCCAGGCTGATCGGCGATATCGCCAGGCAGCGCTGGGAAAAGGCCACCGGCGAAAGCCACCTGCCATTGGCCGAAAATATCCCCTTCGCCTGGCCGGACGATCTCGCCATTTCCATGAGGGAGGTCGCGGTCAGCTTCGCGCTGACGGAGCCCTCGACCGCAATTTGCCCCGGCATCAGCGACGGCATCGCCATGACATTGGACGTCATCGCCCGGGCGCAGCGGCAGCTTTACATCGAGGCGCAATATCTCGCCTCCTTCCGCGTTGCCGACGCCATTGCCGCGCGGCTGCAGGAGGAAGACGGGCCTGAAGTCGTCATCATCTGTACGCGCAGCTCTCACGGACTGATCGAAAAGCTTGTCATGGGCGGCAATCGCGACCGCGTCATCCGCCGCCTCAAACGTGCCGATCGCGCCGGTCGCTTGCGCGTCTATTACGCAGTCACGCCGGGAGAAGACGGCGAAGTCGAGGTGCTCGTCCATTCCAAACTGATCATCGCCGATGACGAGCTGGTGCGCATCGGCTCCTCCAACCTCAACAATCGCTCGGAAGGGCTGGATTGCGAATGCGACATGCTGTTCGAGGCCGACAATGACGAGCACCGCCGCGCAATCGCGGATCTGCGCAATCGCCTGCTTTCGGAATATCTCGGAACCACGCCCGAAAGCTTTGCCGCAGCCTTTGTGCAAAGCGGCTCGGTCATCGCTGCGGTCGATACGCTCAATGACGGGCCTCGGCGCTTGCGGGAATTCACCGTCGAATTGTCGGGCAGCATTTCGCCGATTTCAGGCACCGCGCTCTTCGACCCGGTTCGACCCTTCGCACCCTTAGACCGACTGGGCCTCGGCGCGCTCGTCCGCCTCCTCATCCGCCCCGCGTGATCTCCGCCTGAAGATCACCTCGCTGATGATGAGAAGCGTAGAGCCGAGCGCCAGCGGGATAAAAAAATAGGCGCAGCGGAACGCAATCAGCGCGCCGATCGACGCCTCCTTCGGCACGACATAGGAGACCGTCGCCTCGAGCACGCCGAGACCGCCCGGAACATGCGTTGCAAGGATCGCTGAATTGGCAAGCACGTAAGCTGTCACCGACCTGAAGAAGGCAACGTCGCCGAAGGCCGAAAGCATCTGGTGTAGACAGGCGGAGACGAGCATGAAATTGATTGTCCCGACCCCGATCTGTGCTACTGCGATCGAAAATCGCGGTAGCTGAAACGACCAGCGCCACAGCCGCAACGTGCCGCGGATGAAGAACGCCAAGCCCGCATAGACGACCGGCACGACCAGCGCCAGCGCACCGAAGATGCGCACACTCGCCGGATGGATGTGCAGCAGGCGCCCGGCATCGCCGGGATTGACGATCATGGCAAGACCGCCAAGCGTGATCAACCCCAGCCCCACCGTGACGCCGCAAAACAGGATGATCTTCGCCACGTCCTCCGCCGTCAGCCCCCAGCGAGAATAGAAACGATAGCGGAAGGCGCCGCTGCTCAGGCCGGCAAAGCCGATATTGTGGCCGAGCGACAGGCTGATGAACGAGGTCAGCGCGATCCTGGAATAGGGCAAGGATTTGCCGAGCGAACGGATCGCCAGGAGATCGAAACAACTGAGGCACAGATAGGATGCCGCCGCAAAGAGAAGGGCCGTGCAGAAGCTCGAAAAAGGAATGCTGCGAACCGATTGGATGATCTGCTCGAGACTATATTGTTGGAAGATCCGATAGAGAAGAAAGATCGCAAGGCAAAGGGCGGCCACGAGCAGTCCATTCAAGATTATGCGTTTCAAGCTCATCGATTATCCGTTTCCGAGATGCGAGCGCCACGGCTCGATGATCTGGAACGATCAAACGAGTTTTGTGTTCCCAAGGCGAACACGTTCTATGTTCTCCCTGGGGAGGAACGAGTTCCGTGTTCTCCCGGAGGGAACAAGCTTTTCAGCGGGGCCTATGCCGGATAAATCGATCAAACTTCTGACCTATAACGTGCACAGCTGTATCGGCAGCGACCGGAAGCTCGATCCCGGCCGCATCGCTTCCGTCATCGCCGAGGCTGAGGCCGATATCGTCGCGCTTCAGGAGGTCGATGTCCTCCGGCGCAGGACCGGCGGCGTCGACCAGGCCCATATGATTGCCTCGCTGCTGAAGATGCAGGCGCATTTCCATCCGGCGCTGTCGGTTGCCGAGGAGCAGTATGGCGACGCGATCATCACCGCGCTGCCGACAGGCGCGGTCAAGGCCGGCCCGCTGCCGTCCATCGGCGAACAGCGCGGGGCGCTGTCCGTCGAAATACTGGTCGGCGACAGAAAACTGCTTGTCGTCAACACCCATCTCGGCCTTCGCGGCCGCGAACGTATCCGGCAGATGACGACGCTGTTGAATTCGGGCTGGCTGCGCGGTACAGCAGACGAAGCGCTTCCCAGCATTCTCTGCGGCGATTTCAACGCCATTCCGTCATCGGCGACTTACCGACTTGCCGCGCGTTCATTGAAAGACGCCCAACTCGCGGGCGGCAACGCGCCGAGAGCAACCTTTCCATCCCGCTACCCGCTGATGCGTCTCGACCACATCTTCGTCACCCAGGATCTCATCGTCAAACAGGCGGCGGTCCTGGAAAACCGGCTGACAAGGGTCGCCTCCGACCACCTGCCTCTGCTGGCGGAAATCGGTTTCGCTTGATAGTCATCGACGTTGGGCGAGCTTCCGGTTCATCGCTGCCGCCAACAATGGTAGCACCGTCGTCGCCACGCCCCCCAGAGGCAGCCGCCTGATGCCCCGCGTAACGACGAAGGTCGCCGCCATCGCGCCTGCCAGCTTGAGCCAAGGCTGATTGCCGAGCTGCGCATGAGCGCTTGCATCGGCCCATCGGACGTTTTCCGTAACGACTGTCGCAGCCTGATGTTGGATCACGTGAAGACGAGCGCGGAGGTTTTCGATCTCTTCTCTCAGTTCTCGCAGCCGGCCTTCCAAGGCATGACCTTCGTAGATCGGGAGAGGCTGCTCAACGGTGTCTCCAACGGACGCACGACCACCGAACGTCGCAATATACGCCCGATATTCGGCCTCGCTGGCGAAACCCTCAGGTCTGATAAGATCTGGGTTGATGGTCGCCTCTTCGAAGGAGGCCGGCGCGGTTTCTACACCGTCGCGCATATCCTTGTCTGTGCCGGTTTCCCCGAGTTCGTCCTTGAACATGATGCGTCTCCAGTTGTTCCTGGCGATAGAACGCTCGACGGCTCAGAAGGATGCATCGGCCTCCGCTCCTGCCTTCATCTTCGCGACGCGCTGAAACGCGCCGGCCGAAATTCCGCCAGCAGCGGATGACGGCGTCCGGTGACGATCTCGTCCGCCAGCAGTTCGCCGGCAATCAGGCCGAGAGTGGCGCCGCTATGGCTGAAGGCGACGAAGTAACCCGAGATCGACGGCAGCTCGCCGAAGACGGGCTCGCCGTCGCCCGGGATAGGCTTCGGGCCGACCCCATAATCTTCGACCTCCAGCATCGGATTGCCTTCGAGAACCCTGGAGGCCTCGCGCAGCAATCCCTCCAGCGTCGATTGTCTGACATCATAGCTGCCGTCGGGCTTGACGCTCACCTCTTCCTCGGACCAGGCGGCGTCGAGCGCGAAGCCACCGTCGGGCGTCGGCCGGATGGCGACGCGAGGGGTGTTGAGCACGGCCTTCAGGGGATGGCGGATCGGCTTGGTCCGGACGAGAAGGGCGACAGGCGTTGAATCGCCGATATGCTGGCCGGCCTCGGCGACGATTGCCGGAACCTCGCTGCCGGCAGCAAGCAGCACGGCATCCGCATCGCGGCGCGTGCCGTCCGCCGTGATCACACCGCGGACGCCCGCACCTTCGACATCGACCGTCGCGCGACCCGCGTCCGTGACGATCTCGCCGCCCAGCGTATGGAATTCTTCCACGAGCGTGCCGATCAAGGACGGAAGATCGACCCAGCCCTCGCCGGGGTTGAAGATTGCGCCTTGCCGCGTCACCGCACTTGCATCGACACCCGGCGTCGCCGCGGCAATTCTTTCTGGGGCGAGCCATTGCGCGTGATAGCCGAGATCGCGCTCATAGTCGAAGATTTCGGCGATCTCGTTGGCGCCATCGTCCGCATCCCAGGTCAAGCCCCCGTCGAAGCGCAGCCACGACGCATCGGGATACCGGACGGCCAGCGTGCGATAGCGATCTATGCCGGCCAACCGCAGCCGGTGATAGGCATCGGTGCGTTTGCGCGCCGAGTTGAGCCAGGCGAGCGAACGACCGGAGGCCCCGTTGGCAAGCGGGCCATCATTGATGAGCACGGTGCGGACCCCGAGCCGTGCCAGATGGACAGCGGTCGAGACGCCAAAGATCCCGCCGCCAATGACGACGACCTTCGAAGTTTTGGTGGAAGCATTCATGTCGATAACCTTGTTTTCTGCTCTTGCTAGATCGAATGAAATCCGGTGCACCCGGCATGAGGACGACCGGGGCACCATGCCTTGCCTCAGGCGCTTCAGAGAACTTCCGCAAGGAAGCGCTTCAGCCGCTCGCTTTTGGGATTGTCGAAGATCTGCTGCGGGCAGCCGGCCTCGACGATGCGGCCCTCATCCATGAAGACGACCTGATCGGCCACCCTGCGCGCAAATCCCATCTCATGCGTCACCACGGCCATCGTCATGCCCTGACGGCCGAGAGCGGCCATCAGGTCAAGCACGCCCTTCACCAGTTCCGGATCGAGCGCACTGGTCACCTCGTCAAACAGCATGACCTCCGGATCCATGGCCAGCGCGCGTGCGATGGCGACACGCTGCTGCTGCCCACCCGACAGACCTGCCGGCCGGTGATCCCTACGCTCTGCCAAACCGACATCGGCCAGACGTGCCTCGGCGATGCGCCGCGCCTCCTGCCTCGGCATTTTCTTGATCTTCGTCAGCGAAAGCATGACGTTCTCGAGTGCCGTGTGGTCGGGAAACAGGTTGAAGTGCTGGAACACCATGCCCACACGCCGGCGCAGCCTCTCCGGCTTCATCGCCAGGATGCTCTCGCCATCGAGCAGGATGTCGCCGCCTTTCGGTTCGACAAGCCTGTTCATGCAGCGCAGCAGCGTCGATTTTCCCGAGCCGGAAGGGCCGATAATGCAGGTGACTGTACCGGCGGCGATGCCGAGATCGACACCCTTCAGCACGGCGAGATCGCCGTAAGCCATGGTGAGATCCCGGATGTTCAGGGCACCGCCTTTGAAGCGCGGCGTACTCTCCTCGACCGCCTTGACCGCGGGATGCTTGCCGGCCGCGGCCCGCAGTTCGCTCACCTCGACCAATCCGCTCGCAGCACCCGAGCCGCGGCCTTGCTTTCCGAGCCGCAGTCTCGCATCGATATAATTGACGAAGTGGGTCAGCGGCACGGTGATGACGAGATAAAAGACGCCCGCCAGCAGCAGCGGCGACAGATTGCCGGTGACGACGGCCTGATCCTGGCCGACACGGAAGATCTCCCGCTCGGAGGCGAGCAATCCAAGGAAGTAGACAAGGCTGGAATCCTTGACATTTCCGATGAATTGATTGACCAGCGCCGGCAGAACCCGCCTGATGCCTTGTGGGATGACGATCAGGCGCATGCCCTGCCCGTGGCTCATGCTGAGCGCCCGGCAGGCTTCCATCTGGCCGCGTTCGACACTTTGGATGCCTGACCGGAAGATTTCACCGATATAGGCTCCGGCGATCAGGCTGAGCGCCAGGATGCCGAGCGGAAATGGCGACGGACCGAAGATCTCGCGCCCGATCCGGGCAAAACCCTGGCCGATGATCAGGATCGTGACGATCGCCGGCAGCCCGCGGAAAACATCGGTGTAGATGCGTGCCGGCAGCCGCAGCCAGCGGGATTGCGAGATGCCCATCACGGCAAGCGCCATGCCGATGACGACGCCGAGCACGGTCGAGGCAGCGGCGAGGATCAGGGTATTCTTCAAGCCGACGCTGATCATGCTCGGCAGAACTTCCGCCATGGCGTCCCAGTCCAGGAAGCTGCGGCGCAGATTTTCAAGCCAGTTCATTCAGATCCCCATGAATTCTTGCCCGGTGCAGACGCCGCCTAAAGCGCATCGCGATCTTTCAGATTCGCTTGTCGCGCTTTAGGTCTTTGTTTTTACGCATGTCGTTAGCGCAAAACCGCTGCACACTTTTGCGCGACATGCTTTAGCAGTGCCTTGGTAAGCCGCCCGCCGTGAGCGGGCGGCTTACGGCGTCACTTCTTGGGAAGATACTGTTCCGGCATCGGCGAGCCGGGGAACCATTTTTCGTAAAGGGTCTTCCAGGTGCCGTCCTGCATCGCGTCGTGAAGCGCGCCGTTCAACGCCGTGCGGAAGGCATCATTTCCTTTCCGGACCACGAAGCCGGCAGGCGCATCGAAGGACGGGATATTCACTGCAACCTTCAGCGCGGGATATCGCTCGCCATATTGCTTGGCGGCCTCGTAATCGAGAAAATGCGCATCGACCGTTCCGTTGTTGAGGGCGGCCACGGCAGAATTGTTGTCGGGGAATTTCACCAGATCGGTTCCCCCGAAATTCTTGGCTGCATAGACTTCCTGCAAGGTCCCCTGCACGACGCCGAGACGCTTGCCCTTGAGACCATCGGCATCCTTGATACCGGCATCAGGGGTCAGGACGGAGAGATAACCGGCAAGATAGCCGTCGGAAAAGTCGACGGTCTTCTTGCGGGCTTCGGTGGTTCCGATCGCCGCAACGGCAACGTCGAACCGCTCGTTTGCGACCGACGGCAGGAGTGCTGAAAATTCCTGGCCGGTGAACGTGACCTTGTCTTTTTGAAAACCGAGGCGGGAGACGACGTTGAGAAACAGCTCGATATCGAAACCGGTGAACTGGCCGTCCGCCGTCGCAAACGTATAGGGCTTGGAATCGCCCATCGTGCCGACGCTGATCACCCCGGGCTCGATAAGCTTATAGGGATTGTCGGCGGCGGCGGCAGAGCCTGCCCCCATCGCAAGAAGGCATGTGACAAGGCCGGCCCGCAACGGGGCCATGATGGCCGGAATTGATAAAAAAGGCTTCATCGTCGTTCTCCGCTCTGAAAGGAATGCTCTTGTCGGCATTGTAGATCGTCCCGCCGCTGCCGCGCGTTGCGACAGGGATTGATGGACAAGATACCGGTCTCTGATATAAAGAGACCGGTCTCACGACATATTTGATATCCGTCAATTGACCGCACGTCAACAATTCTTGTAGTCCTCGGCCCATGGAAGATTCCGCTCATCCGAAACGTGCAGTCACCGTCGCCGACGTCGCGAAGGCCGCAAAGGTATCGAAGGCGACAGCCGCGCGCGTTCTCGGCAGCTACGGCGTGGTCAGCGCCAAGATCACAGATCGGGTCATGGCGGCGGCGGCGGCGCTCGAATACCGCCCGAACGAGCTCGCCCGGAGCATGAGCACCGGAAGGTCCGGCATCATCGGGGTGGTGGTCGGCGATATCGAGAACGCTTTCTTCAGTCTGGCGGTGCGCGGCATCAGCGATGCGGCCCGCCTTGCGGGATTCAACGTCATCATCGCGAATTCGGGCGAAGAGCTCGATGCGGAAAAATCGGCCGTCGACCTCCTGATCGGCAAGCGAGTCGATGGCCTGATCGTGACGCCTGCCCGCTGCGACAGTTTCGACCATCTGCAGCACGTCTGCCGTGCCGGCGTGCCGCTGGTGCTGTTCGATCGGTCTATTCCGGATCTCGATGTCGACTCCGTGACCGGCGACGACCGGGATGCGGCCATCGCGGCGACCCGACATTTGATCGGGCAAGGACATCACCGCCTCGCCTACGTTTCTGCCATGGATGCCGAAGGCGGCGGGCTTACCGATATCGGGCGGATCTCGAATTCCGCCGTACGCGAACGCGTGGAAGGTTTTGTCAGCGTCCTGACCGAGGCGGGCCTGCCGAACCCTCTTCATTATGTCAGGCTCGGCGCCACGAACCAGCAACAGACGGACGGCGTGATCAAGCGCCTGCTCTCGGACAGTGCTGCGCCAACGGCGCTCCTGGCATCGGACAGCCTCGTCGGCTTGCGCATCTTCAAGTCGCTGCAGTCGCTCGGCCTGTCGATCCCCAAGGACGTGTCGATGATTTCGTTTCTCGACGCCGACTGGACCAACGTCACCGTTCCGCCGATCACCATCGTCGACCAGCGCGTCTACGAGATGGGCAAGCTCGCCGGCGAGCGGCTCATCGCCCGTATCGAACGCACCCCTCTTGCCGTCGAACGTCTGCGCGTCGGCACGAGCCTCGTCGTGCGCGGCTCCGTAGCAACGATCGACCGGTGAGATCCTTTAGAACCGGATGTCGTCCGAAAACCGCTCACACCTTTCGGCATCATGCTCTAATCGTAGAGTTCGCCGCGACCAATCTGCGCCTGTCTGGCAGGTGTGTCGCTGATTAAGGGATCGTCGGCCGGATCGGGATCTCTTTTGTTGGCATCGCTCATAAACTGCGCTGCCTTAAGCAGCGCTACGGTGATTTCTTCGGTGCCCCAACCGGCTTCATTGGCGGCTGCAATCAGCCCTTCCAAAGCGTCGCGTGCGGCAGCGGTCGCCTCTTCGAAACGTTGCGCGGGAGATTCCGTCTTCGGTGGTGGAAAGGTCATCGGCGTTCCCTCCATGTGTCTGTTGGGGGATGAACGCAGGCCGCGGGAAATGGATGCACGATCACGCTGATTTAACAAGCGGCGACCCTATGGACCGACAAGGGTCGGCGACGTCTTTCCCCTCAGATGACCGTCTGCAACAGAAATGGCGAGCGCTCCAACGGACGCTGAGCGAGGATCCTCAGCATTGCGGGGCTTTGGATGCCGGAAGTCGTGCAGGAGTGGCCGTCGTGATAGACCACCGTCATGACGCGGCTCAGACTATCGTATCTGATCTCTGCGATCGTCCGGGTGTGAACCGGAAAGATGAATTCATGGGGTTGAGATTTCTCCCCCGCGGTTTTCAAGGTCATTGCGATGCCCCAACGAAAAAAGCAATTTTAGCCCCACCGCGCCGGGTCTGAGCCTAACGGCGCCTATCAAGCACATATTGCTGCGACGGTCGCGTGACATCGGCGTGACATGCAGAATCGACACTGCCAACTCAGGGTCGGATTCGTGACGCGTCAGTTGCCAAAGCGGCGATCAACCTTCAATGCAATGTCCGACGGATCCCGTGTGCAAGAGCGGTCTGCGGCCAGCATTCGACCGTGCGCGCCAACGATCGAACGGCTTCGTCCACGTTGAAAACCACATCCCCGAGCCGCTCGATCTCATAGTCGAGCTCGTAGACCTGGACTTCGTCGAGGTCGTCACTCTGAAGCACTCGCCTCATAGCATCGATAAGGCCCTCAGTTCGCCCAACGATATCAAGAGCGCTGCGTATGATGATGTCGAACATGCTTATCCCCTCGCTTCGATAGTGAAGCGTCGGCCATAATCGTGACGCTGACAATCCTGAAATCTTGTCAGAGACGCTCGCGGATGGTGTCGTAGAGATCCCTTAACTCACGCAGTGCGGGTTGAGGCCGATAGCGCGGCAGAGCGGCGCGACGAACGGCGAATGCCAGCGCGCCGGCGACCGCCGCGACGAGCAGGAGCGTCGATGCCGGGTAGAGCTTCACCGTCGCCTCCGTCTGACGCATGGCTTTCCCGGCGCTGCCCTTTGCCGAGCGGGCGGCATCGAGGACCTGCTGCTGGAGCAAGCCGATCTGCTTTCGCAGCGCGCCGAGCTCTTCGCCCAGGTCATGATCAGACTGCCGGGGAACGCCGACGGAGGCCGTATTCGTATCGATAATGGCTTTCGGAACGGGCTCGCCGATCTTGGCTCCCCTGGTGTCGAGGGTCGTCGTCTCAGTGCTTTTGCGGCGCGGCATGATCATTTCTCCTTCCTGGATGATGCCGAAAAGTGTGAGCGCTTTCGGACGACATCATGCGCTAACTATCTAATGTAGAACAGGATTCAGAATTAGGTTGACCAGGTCTGAAATCCTCCTGTCTAGTCGTCGTCGAGCGAGAAGACCGGCCGGTAGTGGCGCTCGGCGATCAGCAAGCTCCGGTCGGGCCGGATGATGTAGATCTCCTCGACCTGGCGTCCCCACTGATCTGTGAAAGTATGCGGGAAGGAAGAACCCACGGGCGATTTCGTCAACTTCGTGCGAGGCTGGCCACTATACGTGATGCTACCGGGAATGGGCGCCAGTCCTGCCGACGAATAACTGCCTGCGCTGGTCGTGCAACCTGTCAGCACAAGCGCAAAAACCAGCCCAACTGCTATACTTTGCTTCATCGATCCCTCCGGCTGCCTCGTCTTCACGCAACACTCGCTTTATTGTCAATGTAACAGGGGACGACAGAGATTGTTCCAGAATTTGGCCGGAGACATCAGTGCAGGCGAGACCTCGGCCCGAAACCGGAACGACCGCGCCATCGCGTCGCCCGGTCGGAGCGCAAGCAGTCGTCTCTCCCCTCACGTTGACGTTGAATTTTTCAGAGGCCGGTGGCATTAAAAATCCATTCAAGGCGTGGTTGTGCTTCAAAAATGATCCCCTTTCTCAGAGCATGCAGCCGAAGGCGTTTTCTGGCCATGACCTTGGCCTGTAGTGCTGCGCCGGCCCGACCTGCCACGTCTGCGTGGAATGGAAAGAATGGAGAGACGGCGACGATGCCAGGAGCAGAAACGACATCCCTAAATGCACACCGTCGCGCCATTTATGAAAACGAACTGGACGACCCGGAATATTCCTTCGCAGACGACCGATCGGGCGGCATTGAAATTCATGCGTTCGGACGCGACTTCGCGCCGGTCGGTACGGACGAAGGTTACGTGCTGCTGACCAACGGCATGAGCGATCGGCGAATGACGCTGCCGACCTCGCACCGGGAAAAGGGCGAAAAGCAGAGAGCCGAACTGATGTGGTACGTGCGTGAGCCGACGCCCGAAATTATCGTCAATCTGCGTTGGCTCGCCGAACTCCCATTCATGGACGCGACCTGGTTCGGTTACGGCCATCGGGTGCCGATGCCGACCCCACCGGTCGAGGGATGCGATTTCAGGACATTTCTCTTTCTCACGCCGATCATCGAAACTGACCAGCGCATTGCGGAAGCGCTTATGGTGGAGAACGATCCGGTCGAGATCCTCACGGTGAATTTGATTTCCGATGCGGAGTATCGTTTCATCAAGGAGAAGGGACTGGACCCTTTTCTCGACATGCTGGACGAAGAGGACTATCCGCCGATATTCGACGCGAAGCGAAAATCCTACCTATAGCGATCGCACATGCGAATAAGTCCTGAAGCTATCCTCTTGGCCGTCGCGACCATTTTAGGCGCACCGGTCTTCGCGCGTGCCGAAGCGGTGAAACCACCTGATGTTTCCACCGTCATTCTCTCCGTCTCACCGCGGACCGTTCGCTGGGCCACCGTCCACAAACATCCGGAGCCCGCCAATCACGATCCTTACTACCATGTCGAGGTGATCGAGAAGGAGCGAGCTTCGCCGCCATGGCAATTCAAACGGCTTGCCGCACATGTTGTCGTAACGGCTGACGCTTTGGACAGGAGCCGCCTGAGGCGAAAAGCCAAGACCTATTTTTACAAGGACATCGAATTCCGGATCGCCTACCGAGCCTGGCGCGCGCGACCTCCCATGCAGCAGGAAGCCGGCGTTTGCCGCACGACAATTCTTGAATGCGTCGACGCCGCAGATAATATGCGCCGGTAATAGTCAGAGGACGACCGTACCGACGCGGCGCGTGAACAAAAGGAAGTTCGGCGATGCTAGCAAGACCATCCGGATATGCCGGGGCCGCAATCGCTGCTCTGTGGGCGGCCCGTCAGACGGGCCGACTTTATTCCTCCACCGAACCGTTCGGTCCTGAGCTCATGAATGTTGCAAGAAATCTCGGCATTTTCATTCTGCCGGCGCTCGTTCTTCTCCTGGCGGGGCCTTTCAGGATGTGGTTCGACAGGTTTGCGCCGCTGTACCCCTTGGTGCTCGGAGCCGGTGTCCTCAACGTCTATATGCAGGACGATGCGCTGGCTGCCGGTCTGCCGCTGATCGTGCTCGTTTATCCCTTCCTGGCGATCTTTGCGCTCGCCTATTTGCTGCGCGGGCGAGTGTCGGAAATGCGCAATTGAATCATGCAGCCCCGCGGACGAGTGACTCCCATCTCGTCATCCGAAGTTCGAAGGGTTGCAAGAATCGAAGAAATACACTTTTTGTGTAATGGATGAGTCGCAACGCTACCTCTGCTAGAGTAAATATTACCGCCGTCGGAAGGATATCTATGTTTCTTCAGCCCAAGCGTTCCGGCTGATCCTGACCTCACCGCCCCCAAATTAGCTGACCGGATGAAGGCCGTGATATCGAGCGGCGCTCTTCGTGGACGCCTTTCCGACCTGAAAGCGGGCCGTCTGGGAAATTTCGAAATCCTCGCATCTATTTTCTACATAAGGACATCTCCATGAAGCATATGCGTAAACTCCACCTGACGATGGCAAGCACGGCGTTCCTGACGCTGGCCGGCCCGGCGCTTGCCCTTGATGGCGCGGACATGATGAAGAAGCTCAATGCCGCAACCAGTGCCGGCGGTACGGTCATCACCTTCGAAAAGGCGGAAGCCGATGGTGACACGATAACGGCGACCGGTGTCCAGGTGGGATCTTCGAGCCTGCCCGGCGACACTTTGAAGATCGGCGACCTCACCTTCGAGGGCGTCGAGGAAATCGAAGGCGGTGGCTATCACGCCAAGACCGTCTCCTTCCCGGATATCGATATCAGCCAGGAGGAAGGACGTTTTTCCGCAAACGAGATCCAGATCACAGGTCTCACGATTCCCGCCAATGCAACGGGCGATACGCTGAACGACATCCTCCTCTATGAAACCGTCAGCACCGGGCCGATCGCTCTCAACATCAAGGGCAAGGACGTACTCGCGATCGAGAGCATCGAGTCGAACCTCGGACGCCAGGATGGCGGCTTTACCTATGACGCCAATGTCGCCGGTCTCAAGGCCGACCTGTCGCAGGTCGAGGATGCGAATGCGAAAGACGCCATCGAGAAACTGGGGCTGACGACGCTGGACGGCACGGTGACCATGAAGGGCATCTGGGAGGTCGAAAGCGGCAAGGTCGCTGTCGACGAATATGCTTTCGACTTCAAGAATATCGGCCGGCTGAATTTCGCCGTCGATTTCTCCGGTTACACGTTGGGCTTCATCAAGTCGCTGCAGGAAGCGGTGAAGACCGCCGAGGCCAATCCGAACAAGGAAGAGGCCAATCAGGCCGCCGGCCTTGCGATGCTGGGGCTGATGCAGCAGCTGACGATCAACAGCGCCTCGATCCGCTTCGACGATGCCTCGATCACCAAGAAGGCGCTCGACTATGCCGGCTCGCAGCAGGGCGTGACGGGCGACCAGCTGGCGCAATCGCTGAAAGGTCTCGTGCCGATGATGATGTCGCAGCTCAACATGCCCGAGCTGCAAAACCAGGTGGCGGCTGCCGTCAACACTTATCTCGACGGACCGAAAAGCCTGACGATCAGCGCCGCACCGGAAAAGCCGGTTCCCGTCCCGATGATCATCGGCGCGGCCATGGGGGCACCGAACACCATTCCTTCGGTGCTTGGCGTCAAGGTCACGGCGAACGACTAACTATTCGCAGAGGCGTTTCACGAACGCCGGCTGCCGGAGGCGGGTTTGCCGACCTGCCTCTGGATCCTTTCCCTGGGAAAGCCGAGTAACATCCAAGCCGACGAAAGGTGTCCACCACCTCGAGCCGTTCCAGGAGAAGTGCGATGCGGTTTTCCCGCGAATGCTCTAAAACTCGTCGCTGCGACGCTTCACGGCGTGCTTCAACGCCACCATATGCCTTCGCCGCTCCAGCATATAATCGGCATATCCGACGCAGATGAACAGCAATGTCGGACCGGCGTAGGTGATGATCAGAGCCAATGCGATAAGGATGAATGCGCTCGTCATGGTCTTTTTTCCATCAATATAGTCGCCGCATCCGACGCGGCGAAAGCGGACGGGTCCTCATCTCGGCAATGCCTGTCCCTATTCCTTCAAAATTCGCCGGCTTCCTATTCGTTCCCTGCGCGAAGCGATTTCCATATGCGCGGCAGGCCCACGAACGACAATGACGAAGCTGACGGCCCGCCAGCCTTAATCACTCCCGCGGCCTCTCCTCCCGCATTGCCGCCGTCACGCTCTTCAGCAGCGGGCTCGACATCAGATCCGCGAGTAAAACCGATAGCTTCGGCTTCCAGTTGGGATAGCTGTTGCTGGTGCCTGGCACATTGGTCGGTCTTTTTTCGTCGGTGAGATCGGCGAGACGGACCGCGGCGAGAAGCGAGGGCGTCCTGGCGATGAAGCGATAGGCGCTGACGGTCAATTCCCTCAGTGTTTCCTCGCTTGCCCGCGCTTGGGAAAGCCTGGCCGGCAGGTTGAGGCCGGCAGCCTTCAGCGCCGCTTTCAGGTTCCTCCGCTCGCGCTTGCGGTCTTCGAGATGTTTCTCGGTGAGATCGGGCGGCACGATGCCGTGGTCGCACCGGGCCTGAATGTCGGCGCCACGCCACCAGCCGGCAAGGGTCTGGTGGTCGTGCGTCGAAATGCAGGCCAAAGCCAGGACGGGATAGACGTCCGCAGGCTTGAAGCCCTTCTCGTCCTGTTCATAAGAAAGGATGCGATAGGAGAGAATGTGAGCCGCCGCCAGATCGTCCTGCAATCCCTTGGGGATCAGTCCGAGGTCTTCTCCGATAACGAGGCACCGATGCTCGGCGGACACTTCGGCGAGGATCTGCAGAAGCCGATCCGCGGGATAGCGGACATAGGCGCCGCCGTCCGGCCTGCTGCCCAACGGCACCAGGAAGAGGCGGCGAAGTGCTGCAGCGTGGTCGATGCGGATGGCGCCCGCATATCGCATGGCAGCGTTCAGCATGCGCCGGAATGGCGACATTTCTCCTGCGGCAATCGCGGAAGGCAGATATCCGGCAAGGTGCCAGTCCTGCCCGTCCACGGCGAAGGGATCGGGTGGGCTGCCGATGGTGGCCTTGGAGACATAGGTGTCCGGCTCGCTCCATGTCGCCGAGCCATCGACCGCCTCCCCGACGGCAAGATCGAGATAGAGCCCGATCCGCAGGCCGGCCTTCCGCGCCCGGTCCGCCGCCTGCATCAGCTGCCGGTGGGCGAGCCATTGCAGCCACATGTGGAAGGCGACATCATCCGCGTGTCCGCGCTCGAATTCGGCGACGGCGGCGCTGTCGAAGCGCTGGAAATCGGACGGCCAACATTGCCAGCCGGCGCTCGCACCGCGCTCGACCATGGAAAACGACAGACATTCGAAAAGTGCGTGCAGTCGCAGGCTGTCACCGCCTTGCGTGATGAAGGCATCGAAATCCGCCGGATCATAAGCCTTGTCAATCACGCTGCGCTGTCGCCAGCTCGGCCAAAGATCGCGCAGAACCCTCAGCTTGATCTGTGCAACGCCGACGTAGTCGACGAGATCGGTTTGGCGAAGGCTTGCCAATTGCCGTTCGAGTTCGGGACTACAGGCAAAACCCGGCAGCCGGTCGACTGCGATGTAGAGCGGGTTAAGATGCTGGCGGCTCGAGGGCTCATAGGGGCTGCAACGGTCGGGATCGGCGAGAAACGGCGCGTGAAGCGGGGTGAGGCCGATGAAATCGGCGCCCAGCGATCCCGCGAAATCCGCCATATCGGACAGATCCTCGAAGTCTCCTATGCCCCAGTTGCGTGCCGAACGAAGCTCGTAAAGCTGCAGGCTCACCCCCCAGACCCGCGTGCCGGAAAGGAAATCCGGCAGAAACGACCTGGCGATCTTCTTAGCCGCTGGTTTGGGCTCCTGCCGCGGCGCGCCGGTCTCGTGATCGGCCGCTCCCGGCAAGTCGATCTTCAACGCCGAAAGAATCTTGCGCTTGGTCTCGCTTGATATCGCCACCTCCCGATTGTCCGGACTGGGCCTGGTCAGGCTGATGCCGTGCCGGCGGGCGAGCTTGTCGAGCTCAGCAGATTTCATCGGTCGATCGCCTTCCTGTCAGCACGCCGTCACGCCTCGCCGATGCTCCAGATCACCGTCCAGGGCGCGAGATTGCCGCCATCGCTGCCGCCGAGACGGAAGATCGACTCGCCGTCACCCTGCTGCGAGGCGAGCGGCGCCGCCTCGGAGCCGAGGTTGGCACGCAGATGAAGACGCCGGTTTTGCGCCAGGGTCCAATCCACCGCGAGCGCGCTTCCCGCCGAGCGATAGGCCGCGTTTCCGACGCCGGCACCCTTCAGCAAAGGCACGATCCTTCGGCGTCGGAGGTCGAGAAGCGTTCTGTAAAAACCAAGGACCTCGGAAGAGGCGAGTTTCGACCAATCCAGCTTGGCGGCGGCGAAGGTCAATGGCGCCGTCGGGTCGAGAAGGTCGTCGGCGTCGAAGCCCGGCAGACGGGAAAGCTCCTCGCGGCGGCCTTTCCTGACCTTCTCGTTCAGGTCCTCGTCGAAATCGCAGAAGAATGGGAAAGGTTCTTTGGCGCCCCATTCCTCCCCCATGAACAGCATCGGAATCTCGGGCGCCAGCAGGTAAATGGCGGCGACGGCCTTGACGACATCAGCCGGGCTCGAAGCCAGAACCCGGTCCCCCAGCGCCCGATTGCCGATCTGGTCATGGTTCTGGATGAAGGAAATGAAAGCGGTGGGCGGGAGATGGCCGCTCGGCCTGCCGCGGCTTGCGCCGCGGTAGGGCATGTGCTCCCCCTGAAACACGAAGCCTTCCGCCAGCGCTCGGCCGAGCTTGCCGGCGTCACCGGCGTAATCGGCATAATAGCCGAAGGTTTCGCCCGTGGCGGTGATATGCAGCACATGGTGCATGTCGTCGTTCCATTGAGCGGTGAAGAGGCTCGCCTCCCCGTCTTCGCCACGCTCCAACAACTCGCTGTCGTTTTCCTCGTTTTCGACGATCAAGTGCACATGCCGGTCGCCGGCGGCGGCCCTGACGCGGCGGGCAAGCGCATGAAGCAGGTGCTCGGCGCTGTCGTCCTTGATGGCGTGGACGGCATCGAAGCGGAAACCGTCGAGCCTGAACTCGGTAATCCAATAGATGGCGTTCTCGATGATGAACTCGCGGATCATCTCCGATCCGTCGCCATCATAATTGATGCCGTTGCCCCAGGGCGTCTTGTGACGGTCGGTAAAGAGCGGCGCATAGGAGGGGATATAGTTCCCGTCAGGCCCGAAGTGATTGTAGACCACGTCCAGGAAAACCGAGATGCCGCGCTGGTGCGCTGCGTCCACCAGCACCATGAAATCTTCCGGCCGGCCGTAGCTGCTGTCCGGAGCATAAAGAAGCACGCCATCATAACCCCAGCTGTAACGGCCGGGAAATTCACTCAGCGGCATGATCTGCAGCGCCGTAACGCCCAGCGCCTGCAGATGGTCGAGCCGCTCGATCGCGGCCTTGAAAGTACCCTCCGGCGTGAAGCAGCCGATATGCATCTCATAGATGACCATCTCCTCCCAGGGCCGACCCGTCCAGTCACTCGTCTTCCAGCGATAGGAGGAAAGGTCGACCACTTCGCTCGGCCCGTGCACATCCTGCGGCTGAAACCGCGAGGCGGGATCGGGAATTTCGAGACCATCCGGCAGGACAAAGCGGTAGCGCGTACCGACACTGGCATCCGCGACCGTGCAATGGTGCCAGCCGTCCCCGACCGCCTGCATCTGCCGCGGATCAGCGCCTTCGATCTTCAGCGACACGCTTTCATGCAGGGGAGCCCAGAGGCGGAATAGAATGCCCTCTTCGGTGAATGCAGGTCCGAACATCATTTGGGTCAAAGGAAAGCCTTCGATGAAAATGGGGATGGGATTTAGGTAACTTTTGTCAGGGCAAAAAGTTTCGCAGGCACGGAGAGCGCAAAAGGGGCCACCGTCGCGAGGTGCCCCTCCGGGAGACACCCGAAGAGTATGATTCCATCCTATCGGGAGTAGGATTTTATCCTATCCCGTGTTATAAACCTGCAAAAAGCAGGAGTTTAATCGATGCGCTCGACGCAACAGATGAGCATCACGTTGCCCATGGAAATGGCGAAGCGCGTTAAACAGCGGGTGTCCAACGGCGATTACGCCTCGGAGAGCGAAGTCATACGCGAGGGACTGCGGGCTTTGCAGGAACGCGAGAATGCCGTCGAGCATTGGCTGCGAACAGAAGTTGCGGCCACCTATGATGCCCACAAGGCCGATCCCACCAAGGCCAAACCCCTCGACGAGGTCTGGAAGCGCCTCGAAGCGCGCATGGACGAAATCGATCGGGAAGAAGATTGATGAAGCGCTATAATATCCGCCTCACTGATGAGGCGGAATTGGATTTGTCGGGTATCTATAGTTTCGTCCGCAAGACATCCGCATCTTCTGCCGTCGCCCGCGATTTACGTGGCCCGCATCAAGGCCTTTGTAAGTGGGTTCGAAACGTACCCCGAGCGCGGCAGCATCCGCGATCATGTCCGACCGGGGTTACGCATTGTCGGTTTCGAGCGCCGGGTAAGCGTGGCATTCGTGGTTGATCCCACCGAGGTTGTTATCCTCCGCATCCTCTATGCCGGGCAGCGGTTTGAAAGCGACGAGAGTTAGAGCCGGCTCAGAACGCAATAGACTCCGGCACATCCCCACTTCGACCGTCAGGCCGCCACGACTTTGCCCGAGATCGCCTGATCCATGGCCGCCTGAAGCTGTTCCTGCGTGAATGGCTTCTTCATCCGCAGCATCCGGCCGACGCCATGGTCTTCTGAGAACTCGGCGTTGCCCGAGGCAAGGATGATGGGCAGGCCTGGAAAGGAAGAGCGAAGGTGACGCGCAAGCTCGGCGCCCGTCATGCCCGGCATGGCATGATCGGTGATGACGAGATCGCAACCCTGCCCATCGGCAAAGAATTCCAAAGCCTGGGAAGCGGAAGACGCTTCCTGCGGCAGGTGCCCGAGATCCTCCAGCATCGCCACGGTTCCCGTCCTGACAAGGGCGTCGTCATCGACGACCAGAATGGCAAGCGGCCGCGACGCCGGTTTCAAAGGCTCCGTCGCCGGAGGCTCGACGGGAGGCTGCACCTTGACGAATGTCTCGGCAACGGGCAGCCACAGGGAAACGGTCGTGCCCTTGCCCCTGACGCTCGATATCTGGATAGAGCCGCCGGATTGCGCCGCCAGGCCATGAACCATGGACAGCCCGAGACCGGTACCCTTGCCAACCCCCTTGGTGGTGAAAAACGGTTCGGCGGCACGCGAGACCGTTGCCTCGTCCATCCCCTCGCCATCGTCCGACACCGATATCCTGATGTAATTTCCGCCCGCGAGGCCGGTCGGCCTGGCGTCTTCGGCTGCCGCCGCGGCCACCGTCACGGCTCCGCCGCTTTCGAGCGCATCCCGGGCATTGACGAACAGGTTAAGCAGCGCCAGTTCCAGCTGGTTGCTGTCGACCAGAAGGGGCGCCAGATCCGCCGGGATGCTTTTGCGGATTTCGATGCGCGGCCCCACCGCCTTGGCGAGAAGATCCTCGACGTTTTCGAACAGCCTGAAGAAGTCGACCGCCTGCGGCTTGAGCTCCTGGCGGCGTGCGAAGGCAAGCAGGCGCTGGGTCAGCGCGGTACCGCGCTCGGCCGCCTGGATCGCGTTCGTCACCAGGCGTTCACTGCGTTCATCGGCCGGAAGCCGTTTCTTCAGAAGGTTCAGGCTGCCGAGAACCGCCATGAGAAGGTTATTAAAGTCGTGGGCCACGCCACCGGTCAGGTGGCCGATCGTGTCGAGCTTCTGCGCCTCGAACAGCTGTGCGAGCGCCTCTTCGCGCTCGCGCGTCCGTTGATCGATCCGGTGCTCGAGTTCCTCGTTGAGCTCACGCAACTGCGCTGCCGACGCCTCGAGCTCGGCGGTGCGCTGGTGAACGCGCGCCTCCAGCTCGACGTTCAGGCGTTCGAGTTCCCTCGTTTTCCTGTAGAGATCGGCAAAGACCCGCACCTTGGCTCTCAGCACCTCGGGGACGATCGGGACAGAGACGTAGTCGACCGCTCCCACCGCATAGCCGCGCAGCCGGTCCGGTTCCGCCAGCATGACGGCGGAAACGAAGATGATCGGCGTATTCTGATAGCGCGGATGCTGCCGGATCATGCTGACGAGCTCGAACCCATCCTGTTCGGGCATGCAGACATCGACGAGAATGACCGCGATTTCGGTGCGCAACAGATGCTCGAAGGCTTCACGAGCGGATTGCGCCTTGATGAGGTTTTCCTCGAGCTCTTCGAGAATGACCTCGTAACTCAGGAGCTTTGCCGGCTGGTCGTCGACGAGGAGGATGTTGACAGGGTTCATGGCCATGTCCTCAGCGATGCAGCCACATGCGAAGAGCCGATAGAAGCTGTTCGGTATTGACCGGCTTCGCCAGATAATCGGACGCGCCCGCTTCCAGGCATTTCTCGCGGTCGCCCTTCATCGCCTTGGCCGTCAGCGCCAGGATCGGCAGCCGCCGGAACCGGGGCTCCGAACGGATGACCTGCATCGTCTCGTAGCCGTCCATTCCAGGCATCATGATGTCCATCAGGACGATCGCGACCGAGGGTTCGTTGTTGATGACGTCGATAGCTTCGCTGCCTGTCGTCGCGGTCAGGACCTTCATTCCCCGGCGTTCGAGGACGCTGCTCAGCGCGAAGATGTTACGGGCGTCGTCGTCGACGAGCAGCACAGTCTCACCGACCAGATCCTCGTCGGAGCTGTGCAACTCCCGCAGCGTCGCCTGTTTTGCGGCCGGAAGGTCGGCGACGACCCGATGCAGGAACAGGGCCGTCTCATCCAGCAGACGCTCAGGCGATTCGACCCCCTTGACCACGACGCTGCGGGCCATGCTGTGCAGCGTCGCATCTTCCTCAGCGGAAAGCTCCCGACCGGTAAACACGACCACCGGCACCTCGCCGATTTCGGCATCGTCGCGGATTTGCTCCAGCACGTCGAAGCCGGACATGTCGGGAAGCGAAAGGTCGAGCACCACGCAGTCGGCGGCATTCTGCCGAAGAGCGGCAAGAGCCTCCGATCCGGAGCCGACACTGGTGATGTCGATATCGTCGTGCCCGAGAAGAGCAGTGACGCTCAGACGTTCGGCCTCATTGTCTTCGACGAGCAGCAGATGCTTGCGACGCGGCTCAGCATAGGCCTTCAATCGCGACAGCGCCTTGCCGAGCCCTTCCGGCGTCGTCGGCTTGCTCATGAACGCGAAGGCGCCGCGTGTCAGCCCATGCTGGCGATCCTCGTCGAGGCTGATGATCTGGACCGGAATATGCCGCGTCTGCGGATTCTGCTTGAGCTGGCTGAGCACCGTCCAGCCGAGCATGTCAGGCAGGAAGATGTCGAGCGAGATCGCCGCCGGCCTGTAGTCCTGCGCGAGTGCGAGCGCGTCGCTGCCGCGCATAGCCACCAGAACCTTGAATCCGTTGTCGCGGGCGAGATCCACCAGGACGCGGGCGTAATGCGCATCGTCCTCGACGACGAGCAACACCGAGTCGCCGGCCACTATCTGGTGGCGATCGTCTTCGACATGTTCGACGGTCTTCTCGGCACGGCGGTTTGCTGCCGCCTCGGCGAATTCCACGACATTTGCCGGCGGTACCGACTTCGGCGCAACCGCGCTGGCACCGACATAGGTGAGCGGCAGGTAGAGGACGAAGGTACTGCCGACCCCCGGCGTGCTGCGCAGCTGGATCTCACCGCCCAAGAGGTTTGCCAGTTCGCGGCTGATCGCCAGACCAAGGCCGGTACCGCCATATTTGCGGCTTGTCGAGGCATCCGCCTGCTGGAACGCCTCGAAAATGATGCGCTGTTTTTCAGGTGGGATGCCGATGCCGGTGTCGACGACTTCGAAGGCGATCACCGAAGGTGCGTGCCTGAGCGAGGGATGATCGGACGACCAGCCGCTCGTCGCCGAGGCAACGCGAAGCGTCACGCCGCCCTGCGCGGTGAACTTGAAGGCATTCGACAGCAGGTTCTTGAGGATCTGCTGCAGTCGCTTCGAATCCGTGATGAGGCTCTTTGCGACATCGGCGCCGACATCGACCGAGAACGACAGGCTCCGGTTTTCGGCCTCATGCCGGAATGGCCGCGCCATCATCTCGAGCAGGTTGCTGACGAAGATCTCCTCGGCATCGACCGAGACCGTTCCGGACTCGATCTTCGACAGGTCGAGGATGTCGCTGATGAGGTTCAGCAGATCGGTGCCCGCGCCGTGGATCGTCTTGGCGAACTCGACCTGTTTTCCAGACAGGTTGCCGTCAGGGTTTTCTCCCAGCTGCTGGCCGAGGATGAGGATCGAGTTCAAAGGCGTGCGCAGCTCATGCGACATGTTGGCGAGGAATTCGGATTTGTACTTCGATGTCAGCGCGAGCTCTGTGGCCTTTTCCTCCAGCGCGCGCCGGGCCTGCTCGATCTCCTGGTTCTTCGCCTCGACTTCGACGTTGCGTTCTTCGAGCTGCTGCGCCTTCTGCCCGAGCTGCTCGTTGGTCTGCTGCAGTTCGCGCTGCTGCGTCTGAAGCTCGGCGGCGAGCTGCTGGGACTGCTTGAGCAGGCCTTCGGTCTGCATCGTCGCTTCGATCGAGTTGAGGACGATGCCGATCGATGTCGTCAGTTGGTCGAGGAAGGACAGTTGCAACTCGGTGAATTCGCCGGCGGAGGCAAGCTCGATCACCGCCTTCACCTGCCCCTCGAAATGCACCGGCAGCACGATGGCGCTTCTCGGCAGGGTCGTGAACACGCCGGAGCTTATCGGAACGACGTTGTCGGGAAGGTCGGTGACCAGGATCCGACGGGCATCGCTGGCGCATTGACCGACAAGTCCCTGGCCGAATTCGAGCCGCGCCGGATGCGCCGCCTCGCCCCCTTGCGCATAGACGGAGAGCAGCGACAAGACCGGCTGCCGCTCGTCGGCATCCACCTGGTAGATGACCCCCTGATGGGCGCCGACCAGAGGTGCGAGCTCCGACAGCAGCATCTTGCCAACCAGCGTCAGATCGCGCTGTCCCTGCAGCATATTGGTGAAGCGCGCCAGATTGGTCTTCAGCCAGTCCTGCTCGGTGTTGCGCTCGGTGGTCAGGCGCAAATTGTCGATCATCGTGTTGATGTTGTCCTTGAGCTCGGCCACTTCGCCGCGCGCGTCGACCTTGATCGAGCGCGTCAGGTCGCCCTTGGTGACGGCCGTCGCCACTTCGGCAATAGCGCGCACCTGCGTCGTCAGATTGGCGGCAAGCAGGTTGACGTTGCCGGTCAAATCCTTCCAGGTTCCCGCGGTACCGGGCACGTTC
Organism: Rhizobium changzhiense; assembly: GCF_013087625.1. Classification (NCBI taxonomy): domain Bacteria; kingdom Pseudomonadati; phylum Pseudomonadota; class Alphaproteobacteria; order Hyphomicrobiales; family Rhizobiaceae; genus Rhizobium; species Rhizobium changzhiense. The sequence continues at coordinate 991,185 of NZ_JABFCQ010000003.1, read as the reverse complement.
GCCTGACCGCCGAGGCGGCCTTCCACGCCCACCTCACGTGCCACCGTGGTCACCTGATCGGCAAAGGTCGCGAGCGTATTGGTCATGTTGTTGATGGTTTCGGCAAGGGCGGCCACCTCGCCCTTGGATGCGACGGTGAGATTCTGCTTGAGGTCGCCGTTCGCCACCGCCGTCACCACCTTGACGATGCCGCGGACCTGCTCGGTCAGGTTGGCGGCCATGACGTTGACGGTGTCGGTCAGGTCCTTCCAGGTGCCGGCGACACCCGGCACTTGCGCCTGCCCGCCGAGCTTGCCTTCGGTACCAACTTCGCGGGCAACGCGCGTCACCTCGCCGGCAAAGGCGTTCAGCTGATCGACCATCGTGTTGATGGTGTTCTTCAGTTCGAGAATTTCGCCCTTCACATCGACGGTGATCTTGCGCGACAGGTCGCCGCGCGCCACGGCGGTGGTGACTTCGGCAATGTTTCGAACCTGGGTCGTCAGATTGGCGGCAAGCAGGTTGACGTTGTCGGTCAGGTCCTTCCACGTGCCGGCGACGCCGGGAACGACCGCCTGGCCGCCGAGCCTGCCATCGGTGCCGACCTCGCGGGCGACACGCGTCACCTCGCCGGCAAAGGAGCGAAGCTGATCGACCATGGTATTCAAAGTATCCTTCAAGAGCAGGATTTCGCCGCGCACGTCGACGGTGATCTTGCGCGACAGGTCGCCATTGGCGATTGCGGTCGCCACTTCGGCGATGTTGCGCACCTGCGCCGTCAGGTTGCCGGCCATGGAATTGACGCTGTCGGTCAGATCCTTCCAGGTGCCGGCGACGCCGGAGACCTGCGCCTGGCCGCCGAGCTTGCCTTCGGTGCCGACTTCACGGGCCACACGCGTCACCTCGCCGGCAAAGGCGTTCAACTGATCGACCATCGTGTTGATGGTGTTCTTCAGTTCGAGAATTTCGCCCTTCACGTCGACGGTGATCTTGCGCGACAGGTCGCCGCGCGCCACCGCCGTCGTGACTTCGGCGATGTTGCGCACCTGGCCGGTGAGGTTGGAGGCCATGGAGTTGACGTTTTCGGTGAGGTCCTTCCAGGTGCCGGCGACACCCGGCACCTGCGCCTGGCCGCCGAGCTTGCCTTCCGTTCCGACCTCGCGCGCGACGCGCGTCACCTCAGAGGCGAAGCGGTTCAGCTGGTCGACCATGGTGTTCAGCGTTTCCTTGAGCTCAAGGATTTCGCCCGAGACCGATACCGTGATCTTCTTCGACAGATCGCCATTGGCGATTGCGGTCGAGACTTCGGCGATGTTGCGCACCTGCGCCGTCAGATTGCCGGCCATGGAATTGACGCTGTCGGTCAGGTCCTTCCACGTGCCGGCGACGCCGAGCACGTTCGCCTGGCCGCCGAGTCGCCCTTCCGTGCCTACCTCGCGCGCCACGCGCGTCACCTCGCCGGCAAAGCCGTTGAGCTGATCGACCATCGTGTTGATGGTCTCCTTCAGTTCGAGGATTTCCCCCGACACGGTGACGGTGATCTTCTTGGAGAGGTCGCCCTGGGCGACGGCGGTCGCGACTTCGGCGATGTTGCGCACTTGGCCCGTCAGGTTGGAGGCCATGGAATTGACGCTGTCGGTCAGGTCCTTCCAGGTGCCGGCGACGCCGCGCACATTGGCCTGGCCGCCGAGCCGGCCCTCCGTGCCCACTTCGCGGGCGACGCGGGTCACTTCCGAAGCGAAGGCATTCAGCTGGTCCACCATCGTATTGATGGTTTCCTTCAATTCGAGGATCTCGCCCTTCACGTCGACGGTGATCTTCTTCGACAGGTCGCCATTGGCAATCGCAGTCGAGACCTCGGCGATATTGCGCACCTGCGCCGTCAGGTTGCCGCCCATCGAGTTGACGTTCTCGGTCAGATCCTTCCAGGTGCCGGCGACGCCGCGCACATTGGCCTGACCGCCGAGCCGGCCCTCCGTGCCCACTTCGCGAGCGACGCGGGTGACTTCCGACGCAAAGGCGTTCAACTGATCGACCATCGTGTTGATGGTCTCCTTCAGCTCGAGGATTTCCCCCGACACCATGACCGTGATCTTCTTCGACAGGTCGCCATTGGCGATCGCCGTCGAGACCTCGGCGATGTTGCGCACCTGCGCGGTGAGGTTCGAGGCCATGGAATTGACGTTGTCGGTGAGGTCCTTCCAGGTACCGGCGACGCCGGGCACCTGCGCCTGTCCGCCGAGCCGACCTTCAGTGCCGACTTCACGCGCCACGCGCGTCACCTCGCCGGCAAAGCCGTTCAGCTGGTCGACCATCGTGTTGATGGTTTCCTTGAGCTCCAGGATTTCGCCGGAGACGTCGACGGTGATCTTGCGCGACAGGTCGCCGCGCGCCACAGCCGTCGTCACCTGGGCGATGTTGCGGACCTGGGCGGTCAGGTTGCCGCACATGGCGTTGACGGAATCGGTCAGGTCCTTCCAGGTGCCGGCCACGCCCGGCACCAGCGCCTGTCCGCCGAGCTTGCCTTCGGTGCCGACTTCGCGGGCGACGCGCGTCACCTCCGAGGCGAAGGACCTGAGCTGGTCGACCATGGTGTTGATCGCCTCCTTCAGCTGCAGGATCTCGCCGCGCACGTCGACGGTGATCTTCTTGGAAAGATCGCCATTCGCAACGGCGATCGTCACTTCCGCGATATTGCGCACCTGCGCCGTCAGGTTCGACGCCATCGAGTTCACGCTTTCGGTGAGGTCCTTCCAAACGCCCGTCACCTCCGGCACCTGTGCCTGGCCGCCGAGTTTTCCGTCGGTGCCGACCTCGCGCGCGACGCGCGTCACTTCCGAAGTGAAGACGCTCAGCTGCTTGATCATCGTGTTGACGATATCGGCCGAACGCAGGAATTCCCCTTTGAGCGCCCGCCCGTCGACGTCGAGCGGCACGGTCTGCAAGAGATCTCCCTTGGCAACGGCGGTGATCGTCCGGGTAACGGCGGTCGTCGGCCACAGGAGATCGTCGATCAGACCGTTGATCGATCCCTCCATTTCGGACCAGGAGCCGTCCGACAGGCCGAAGCGTACGCGTGTGCTCGTGCGCCCGTCCCGGCCGACCACCTGCCCGACATGCTCGAGCTGCTGGGCCATGCGCTGATTGGCGGCGATGATGTCGTTGAGGGCATCGGCGACCTTGCCGGTGAGACCCGTCAGGTCGGACCGCATCCGTACGGAAAAGTCGCCGCGCCTGACCGCGACAAGGACTTCCAGAAACGCGCTGGCGTCGTCGAACGCCATCGTTTTTGGGTCGTGCCCATTGAGGCTGTCTACCGCAACGCTGTCGCGCGCGAATTCGCTGGTTTGGTTGCTCACGAAAATCCCCCTCTTCGACGATCGGTAATTTAGCGCTCAACTCAGAAAATGGTATGGGCCGTCCCGCGTGCATTCTAACATGATTCACCGCCCAAAATGAGCCTGATAGTTGCAGATATCGGAAATGCTCGCCGGAAACCATCTCTGTGGAATTTACGGTTTTTCTTGCGCGGGAACACTTTGCCGCCGGCTGTCGTTTCCGTCTTGACAATGGAGAGCGACATGTCGAACGTCTCAAGGACAGGCAAGGAAGAGATCAACAACGCGACCAGCCCGACCACCTTCGGAAAGTCGGTCGAGAGCCAGGCGCAAATTGAGGATGCGGCTGCGCAAGCGTCGCCCGACGCCGGTGGCGAGATGCTCAACATCTACCGGTTGGAGCCGATCGCCGCACCCGACGATCCGAGATGGGACAATTCTCCCGGACACGGTACCGTCGTCGTCGCCGCGAGAACGCCAGGCGATGCCAGGATCGTCGCCGCGGCGCGCGAACTTGACTTCATGGAAGTCGACGCAGCGCCCGCCGAGGACGTGACGACAGTCAATGCCAGCGCCTTCCGCGACGACAAGCTTTACACCGTGATCGAAATCGATCGGAACAGACGTGATATAAAGCGCGGCATCCTCGACGGTACGGTCTCGGTCGACACGATCCGGCCGGTCGAACCGGACTAGAAATCCTTACTTCACCTGGGAGTTCTCATGAATACCGCCAATCTGCAGCTCAAGGGCCTGATTATGGCGATGGCCTCGATATGTGATGCGATCGTCGATAAGCAACTGCTCACGCGCGAGGAGATCGACGCTGCGCTCTGGAAGGCTCAAAAGGCGATCGAGGAGGATGACGACCACGAGCTGTCAGGCGCCAACCGGGCGGCGATCCTGTTTCCGATCCGCGTGCTGCAGCTTGCCGGCGAAGCCGGTCGGAAGGGTGAAGGGGCCACGTTTTCAGACTATGCCAAGCGTGTGGGGAAGCTCAGCTGAGCATGTTCGAAGGCTTTTCTCTCGATACCGTCGACGCCGGGCCGGGGTCGCTTCGCGTCCGTCACGGCGGAACGGGACCGGCCGTTCTGCTTCTCCACGGCCATCCCAGGACACATATGACCTGGGGCAAGGTGGCCGATCTGCTGTCGCCCCATTTCACGGTCGTCTGCCCCGACCTTCCCGGTTTCGGCCGCTCCTACCAGCCGCTCGATGCTCCCGACAGCCGCAACTCTTCGAAGCGCGCAAAGGCGGAAGCCCTGGTTGAACTGATGCTGAGACTGGGGCACGAGAACTTCGCGGTGGTCGGTCACGACCGCGGAAGCTTGACTGCCTTCCGCATGGCGATGGATCATCCCGACCGTGTGCAGAGACTCATCATCGCCGACGGCATCCCCGTGATCGAGCATCTCGAACGCGCCGACTGGAAATTTGCGAGAGACTGGTACCACTGGTTCTTCTTCGCTCAACCGGAAAAGCCGGAACGGGCGATCTTGGCCGATCCCCTCGCATGGTATGACAAACTCTCGCCAGCGCTGATGGGAAGGCAAGCCTATGACGACCTCGTCGACGTCGTCCGCGATCCAGCCGCGATCCATGGGATGATCGAGGACTACCGCGCCGGCCTCCGCATCGACCATCTCCACGACCGCGAGGACCGCGACGCCGGCCGGAAAGTGACCTGCCCCATGCTCTGTCTCTGGTCGCTACGCGACGACATGGAGCAGATCTATGGCGATCCCGTCGCCATCTGGCGGAACTGGGCGGATGACGTGCACGGCTGCGGCATAGACAGCGGCCATCACGTGGCCGAAGAGAATCCTGAAGCGCTCTCGCAGACGATCCGGGAGTTTCTCGAACACCGATAGAACTTGAAATCGAGACACGCTTCGGTAGTGCGCCATCCGGGCAGAATGTTCAGCGCTGCCGGTTTTGCTATAAGTTGATCCATTTGGTCTTGTTTCTCGGCGGCTCCTGTGGCTATACCCCGGCCGTACACACTCATGCACCGGGATCTCTACGTGACCAGCCTCAAATCAATTCTGGCCGCCTGCGGCCTCTCCGCCATGATCGGCCTTGCCGCAAGTCCGTCTTTAGCCGGTTCGACGACCTACCCGCTGACACTGGAAAACTGCGGCGCGCAGGTGACTTTCCAGAAGGCGCCCGAGCGGGCGGTCGGCCTCGGCCAGAACAGCGCGGAAATCCTGCTGCTGCTTGGCCTCGAGGACAAGATGGCCGGCACCGCCTTCTGGCCGAGCAACGTCCTGCCGCAGCTCGCAGAAGCCAATGCCAAGGTCAAGCTTCTGACCGTCGAGATGCCGACCTTCGAAGCGATCCTCGCCGAAAATCCCGATTTCGTGGCGGCGGCTCTGCCGAGCCTGATCGGGCCGAATAGCAAGGTCGCCAAGCGCGAAGATTTCGACAAGGTCGGCGTCGCCACCTATCTCTCGCCCAGCACCTGCCTCAGCACCAAGGACGTCAAGGACCAGTACGGCAGCCGTGCCGAGCTGTGGAACATGGATATTCTCTACAAGGAGATCGACGAACTGTCGCAGATCTTCGACGTCGCCGATCGCGGCCAGGCGCTGATCGCCGACTTCAAGGCGCGCGAAGCCAAGCTTCGCTCCAGCGTTTCGAAGGACGGCAAGAACCTTTCCTACGTCTTCTGGTTCTCCAGCCCCAGCCCGTCGGCCGATGCCTATCTCGGCGGCAAGAACAGCGCGTCCGGCTTTATCGCCGACCTGCTCGGCGGACACAACGCGATATCAGCGGAAGCGGAATGGCCGACGCTCGGCTGGGAAGGCATCATCGCCTCCAATCCCGATGTCATCGTCGTCGCCAGTCTCGACCGCAACCGTTGGGAGCTCGATAAGCCGGAGGCCAAGATCAATTTCCTGAACACCGATCCGGCCGTCAGCCAGATCCCCGCCGTCAAGAACAAGGCGATCGTGATCATGGATGGCCAGGCCATGAACCCGACCGTCCGCACGGTCTACGGCGCTGAACAGGTGGCCGGCCAGCTGAAGGCTCTCGGTCTGTTGAAGTGACGGAAGCGGGCCGTATCTTCCGGCAGCTGGGAGCCGTCCTTGCTCTGCTCCTCGCCTCTTTCGGCCTCATCGCTGTCGCCATTGGCGTCAGCGTCGGGATCGGCGACCTGCCGATCCCGCTGGCGACCACGTTTTCGGCCGTCACCAACCGGCTGGGATGGACAGCGGTCGAACTGAACCGCATCCATGAGACCGTCATCTGGGATTATCGTCTCAGCCGGGCGCTCGTCGCCGCCTTCTGCGGCGCGGGCCTTGCGCTGTCGGGCGCGATCATGCAGTCGCTGCTGCGCAATCCACTTGCCGAGCCCTATGTTCTCGGCATCTCCGCCGGCGCTTCGACCGGCGCCGTCGCAATCGTCATCCTGGGAATGGGCGCCGGTGCGGTTTCGCTTTCCGCCGGCGCGTTTGCCGGCGCCTTCGCAGCCTTCTTCTTCGTCGCGCTGTTGTCGAATGGCACGCGCGGCGGGGCGGACCGCACCATCCTTGCCGGTGTCGCCGCATCGCAGCTCTTCAACGCCTCGACCTCCTATATCGTCACCACCTCGGCCAATGCGCAGCAGGCCCGCGACGTCATGTTCTGGCTGCTCGGCAGCTTTGGCGGCGTGCGCTGGCCGGAATTCGCACTGGTCTCGATCATTGTCGGCCTCGGCCTCGTCGGCTGCCTGTTTTACGCCCGCGTGCTCGACGCCTTCGCCTTCGGCGACGAAGCGGCATCCTCGCTCGGCGTCAATGTGGGTCGCGCGCGGATGGTGCTCTTCGCGCTGACGGCGATGATGACGGCGACGATCGTCAGCATGGTGGGGTCGATCGGTTTCGTCGGCCTCGTCGTGCCGCATGTCGCCCGCTTTGTCGTCGGGCCGCTGCATGTCCGCCTGCTGCCGGCCTGCGCCATTGCCGGGGCGATCTTTATGGTGCTCGCCGACATCGCGGCGCGCGCCCTCATTCCGAACCAGATCCTGCCGATCGGCGTCGTCACGGCCCTGGTCGGCGTCCCCTTCTTCTCGATCATCCTTTACCGGTTCCAGCGCGCATCATGAGCATCAAGGCCGACAACCTCATCTGGAAAATTGGCAAGAAGACCATTCTCGATGGCGTTTCCCTGGAAGCGCCGCCCGGCAGGATGCTCGGCCTGCTCGGGCCGAACGGCTCGGGCAAGACCTCACTCCTGCGGCTTCTGGCTGGCCTGAAGCGGCCGCATTCCGGCCGCGTCACGCTCGACCGCAGCGACATCGGTACGATCAGCCGCCGCTCGATCGCCCGGCGGATCGCCTTCGTCGAGCAGCACGCCACGACAAATGCCAATCTGCGGGTCATCGACGTCGTCAAGCTCGGCCGGTTCCCGCACCGGTCGATGTTTTCAGGCTGGACGAAGGCCGACGAAGAGGCGGTAGAAGAGGCGTTGGCGCGCGCCGGCATGGCGGAGAAGCGCGACGATCGCTGGCAGAATCTCTCGGGCGGCGAAAAGCAGCGCACTCATATCGCCAGGGCGCTTGCCCAGTCGCCGCAGGAGCTGATTCTCGACGAGCCGACGAACCATCTCGACATCCAGCACCAGATCGGCCTGATGCGGCTCGTCTCCGGCCTGCCGATTACAAGCATCGTCGCTTTGCACGATCTCAACCATGCCGCCATGTTCTGCGATCAGCTGATCATCATGCAGCAGGGCAGGATCGTCGCCTCCGGCGCACCGCAGGACGTGTTGAGCGAGGATCTTCTCAGGAATGTCTTTTCCGTCGAGGCCCGTATCGAAACCTCTCCCTATCATTCGCGCCCGCATATCCATTATCTCAGGTGAGAGCGGCTCTCACGTCACGATCTGCAGCGGCAAAGCGGTCGTCTTTTTCAGTGTCTTGAGGACGATGCTTGACTTGACCGACGCCAGATTGTCGGTGACCCGGATCATTCGTTCGAGAAACTGGCTGAGATGTTCGAGGTCGCGCGTCATGACCTTCATCAGAAAGTCGGCATCGCCGGTCTGCGAATAACATTCCAGGATCTCCGGCGCGGTCTCGATGAAGCGATGAAGCCGCTCGTTGCCGCCTTCCGTATGTGCTCTCAAGCTGACGAGCGTATGGGCAACGACGGTAAAACCCAGTTTCACGGGATTGAGGATGGCGACGACGCTCTGGATATATTGCTCGTTGCGAAGTCTTTCCAAACGGCGCGCGCATTGGGTCGCGGAGAGATTGACCTTCTGAGACAGCTCGCTCTGCGTCACCTCGCTGTTTTGCTGGAGAGCGGCAAGCAATTTGATATCGAACGGGTCAAGCATGGCCACCCCTCCTCATACGGTGAATTTCTGCACATTATAGCCATATTGCGCCGATTGTCTGCATGAAGGCGCCGCTGCAAGGAGATAATCGCAGAAATTCGTCACGAAAGTTCAGCTAGTCTGCGAGTCAGAATTACGGAAACGAGGTGGACTTGTGTTTGACGAACTGAACAGCCGGCCAGCCGACAGCCTGCTTGCACTCATCAAGGCCTTCCAGGCCGACGATCGCCCCGGAAAGATCGACCTTGGTGTCGGCGTCTATCGTGACGCCATGGGACGCACGCCGGTGATGCGAGCCGTCAAAGCGGCGGAGCAGTATCTCCTGGAGACCCAGGACAGCAAGAAATATCTCGGCCCAGAAGGCGATATGCAATTCGTCAGCCTCTTGCAGCCCATCATCTTCGGAAAATCGCCGACGTTTACGCAACGCCTCGTCGGCATTCAGACACCGGGCGGAAGCGGCGCCCTGCGTCTCGGGGCCGAGCTCATCCAAGCGGCAAATCCGTCGGCGAAGGTTCTGCTCGGGACGCCAAGCTGGCCAAATCATGCGCCAATCTTCAGCTCGGCGCGCTTGCCGGTAAAGGAGTACGCTTTCGTCGACCTGGCGTCGCAGCAGGTGACATTCGAAAGCGTGATCGACGCCTTGTCTTCCAATCGGGAAGGCGACGTCGTTCTCCTTCACGGTTGCTGCCATAATCCGAGCGGTATCGACTTCACCATGGAACAGTGGCGGCGGATTACCGAGCTCCTTGTCGCGCATAGGCTGGTGCCGTTCATCGATCTCGCCTATCAGGGCCTTGGCGACGGCCTCGAACAGGATGCCGCGCCAACACGCATGGTCCTCGACGCAGTCGATGAGGCGCTGATCGCCTATTCCTGCGACAAGAATTTCGGTCTCTATCGCGAGCGTGTCGGCGCCCTCTATGTCATGGCCCGCAATGGTGATGACCTGAGGAAAGCCGAAAGTAATATGGCGTCCCTTGCTCGAGTCAACTGGTCCATGCCGCCCGATCATGGCGCCGCAATCGTCAGGACTATCCTCGAGAGCACCGAGATGACGGCAATGTGGCGCGCCGAACTCGAAGAGATGTGCCAGCGTGTCAACGGTAATCGGGCAGCGCTCGCCGCCGCCTCCCCCGATCTGGCCTTCATAGGCCGGCAGCGCGGTCTGTTCTCCAATCTCTCCATGTCGAAGGATACGGCAGTAGCGCTCAGAACGAGCCACGGCATCTACATGGCGGATTCCGGGCGCATGAATCTTGCCGGCATGCAGCCGACCGACGCCGGCGCCATTGTCGCGGCGCTTCGAGCCGAAGACTGCCTGAAATCGTCGACGGTCGTCTAGCCGAACGCCCGCATTGGAGTCTTCAGATGAGCAGGAAAGAAACGACCGGTCAGGCGATGACCCGTTCCCTCGTCGACCATGGGATCGACACGGTCTTCGGCATCCCCGGCGACCACATGTATGATTTCAACGATGCCCTTTACGGCGCCGGTGATAAGGTTCGGTTCATTCACACCCGGCACGAGCAGGGCGCCGGCTACATGGCCTACGGCTATGCCAAGTCCACCGGCCGGATCGGCGCCTATACCGTCGTGCCTGGCCCAGGCGTCCTCAATTCCGGTGCGGCTCTCTGCACCGCTTATGGCGCCAACGCGCCGGTGCTTTGCATTACCGGCAACATCATGTCCCATTTGATCGGTCAAGGCAGAGGGCAGTTGCACGAATTGCCGGATCAACTCGCCACGATGCGCGGAATCACAAAGACGGCGGAACGCATCAATCACCAGTCCGAAACCGGTCCTGTCATGGCCGGGGTCGTCAGTAAAATGCTCTCCGGCCGCCAGGGTCCGGGAGCGGTCGAAGCGCCATGGGACGTCTTTGGACAATCCGGCCCCGAAATCGACCTTCCCGTCGGTTCGAGAGCACCTTCTTCGGTCGTGAACCTGGATGCGATCGCCGCCGCAGCGGCATTGATTTCAGGTGCGACGAATCCGATGATCATGGTCGGCGGCGGTGCGGCAGATGCCGGCGCCGAGATCGCAGCACTTGCAGAATTGTTGCAGGCACCCGTCACCGCCCATCGCTCCGGCAAGGGCATCGTCGCCGACGACCATCCGAATTTCCTGAATTTCGTCGCCGCCTACGAATACTGGAAGAATACTGATGTTCTGATCGGAATCGGCAGCCGGCTCGAATTGCAGTTCATGCGATGGAAGTGGCTGCCCAAAGGTCTCAAGGTCATCCGCATCGATATCGATCCGACCGAAATGGTCCGCCTCAAGCCCGATGTCGGCATCGTCTCGGATGCCAAGGCGGGCGCACAGGCTCTGCTCGATGCCCTGGCAGGTTCCAACCGCGAGGATCGCACGCTCGAATTTGCCGAACTCAACAAGGAGGCCAGGTCTCGTTTCCAGGCAGTACAGCCGCAGCTGGCCTATCTCGATGCCATCCGAGAAGCTCTCCCAAGGGACAGCTTCTTCGTCGAGGAAATCTGCCAGATGGGCTTTACCGCCCGATTTGCATTCCCGGTCTATGGCCCTCGCCAGTACGTGACATGCGGTTACCAGGACAATCTGGGTTTCGGCTTCAACACGGCTTTGGGCGTCAAAGTCGCCCACCCCGACAAAGCTGTTATTTCTGTTTCCGGCGATGGCGGCTTCATGTTCGGCGTTCAGGAACTTGCCACTGCCGTCCAGCACAAGATCAATGTCGTCGCTCTCGTCTTCAACAATTCTGCCTTTGGCAACGTACTGCGCGACCAGAAACAGGCCTATAAGGGTCGCTACCTTGGCTCGGACCTCGCCAATCCGGACTTTGTCGCCCTTGGCGAGAGCTTCGGCATTCGCGCGTTCAGAGTGACGAGCCCCGGCGAATTGAAAGACGCGATCGAGAAGGCCCTCTCTCTCGACGAACCCGTTCTCATCGAGGTTCCGGTCGAAAAGGGATCCGAGGCGAGCCCCTGGCCTTTCATTCATCCGGCTCCGCACGCCGAATGATGCCAAACGATAGGGAAGCCGCAACAGACCTCGTCAAGGCGACGGCCCTTGCAGGAAGATCGTCGACAAGGGCGGCAGTGTCAGCGACAGGGAGACGGGTCTGCCGTGGGCGGGCACGGGTTCAGTCGACACCGCGCCGTTGACCAGGCCCGAGCCACCATATTCCCGCGCGTCCGTCGTCATCCGCTCGATCCAGATACCGTCGCTGGGCACACCAATCCTGTAGCCGTAGCGCGGCACCGGCGTGAAGTTCGACATGACCAGCACCGCTGAAGCGCGATTGGGCCCATAGCGGAGCATACCGAGGACGGAATTGACGGCGTCGTCGGCTGCCGCCCATTCGAACCCCTCGGGATGAAAGTCGCCGAACTGCAATGCCGGCTCGTCCGCGTAGAGGCCGTTCAGATCCTTCACCAGCCGCTGAATCCCCACATGCTGAGGCCGGTCCAGCACATCCCAGGTCACCGAACCGTCATGGTTCCACTCGCCAGGCTGGGCGACTTCGCTCCCCATGAACAACAGCTTCTTGCCGGGATGGCCCCACATGAAGGCCAGATAGCTGCGCAGATTGGCGAATTTCTGCCATTCGTCGCCTGGCATCTTCGTCAGCAGCGAGCCTTTCCCGTAGACGACCTCGTCATGCGAAATCGGCAGAATGAAGTGTTCGGAATAGGCATAGATCATTCCGAAGGTCATCGTGCCATGGGCGTAGCTCCGGTAAATCGGATCCTTCTCGATATAGCTCAGACTGTCATGCATCCAGCCCATGTTCCATTTGATGTCGAACCCCAGCCCCCCTTGCTCCGGCGGCTTGGTCACGCCGGGCCAGGCCGTCGATTCCTCGGCGATGGTCATCGCGTGTGGGCAGCGCTCGTGGATGATGCTGTTCAGGTGCTTGAAGAATTCGACCGCTTCCAGATTTGCCCGACCGCCATATTGGTTGGGAATCCATTCGCCCTCGTTGCGGCTGTAGTCGCGGTAAAGCATCGAGGCAACGGCATCGACCCGCAAACCGTCGATATGGTAGCGCTCCAGCCATTCCAGCGCGCTGGCGATCAGGAACCCTTTCACCTCGTTGCGGCCGAGATTGTAGATCAGCGTGTTCCAGTCGCGGTGAAAGCCTTCGCGCGGATCTTCGTGTTCGTAGAGCGCGCTGCCGTCGAAGCGGGCAAGCCCCCAGACGTCTGTGGGAAAATGGGCCGGAACCCAGTCGAGGATGACGCCGAGCCCGGCGCCATGGCATCGGTCGATGAAATAGGCGAAATCCTCAGGCGTCCCATATCGGCCGGTCGGAGCAAACAGGCCGAGCGGCTGATAGCCCCAGGACCCGCCGAACGGATGCTCCATGATCGGCATCAGCTCGATATGAGTAAAGCCCATGTCGCTGACATAGGGAACCAGCCGCTGGCTGAGTTCGACCCAGTCGAGCGACCTGCTGCCGTCCTTTAGATCGCGAAGCCAGGAGCCGGCGTGCACTTCATAGACCGAGAACGCACCCTCCAGCCTGTCTTGCCGGGACCGGCCCTTCATCCAACCGTCATCGGTCCATCGAAACGGCGTCGACGATGCGACGATGGAGGCGGTGGACGGAGCGGCCTCGCTCGCCCTCGCCACCGGGTCGGCCTTCTGCGGCAGGCAGGTTCCCTCAGCATCGACGATCTCGAACTTGTATCTTTCGCCGGGGGCCAGCCGGGGGATGAACAGCTCCCAAACGCCCGCCGACTGTCTCAACCGCATCGGGTTTCGCCGCCCGTCCCAGGCGTTGAAGTCGCCGACGACCGAAACGCGGCGCGCATTCGGAGCCCACACGGCGAAACGAACGCCCGATATTCCGTCGATCGACATCGCCATAGCGCCGAGCGTCCGGCTCAGATCGTAGTGAGTGCCCTCCGATATCAGATGAAGGTCGAGTTCTCCGAGCAGCAGACCGAAACTGTAGGGGTCCTCGGTGATCTGAACTGCATCCGGCCATGTGATCCGCAGCCGGTATCCCGTCCTCGAGGCGGCCGCCGCGGCAAAGAGGCCGGACGGGTGGGCAATGCTGAACGGCGCCACCACCCGGCCGCTCGTCGCATCGATGAGATCGACCGCTTCAGCGCCGGGCAGATACACCCGCACGATCGTCATGCCGCCGCTTTGGTGGGGACCGAGGATCGAAAACGGATCGCCATGGCGCCCCTCAATCAAGGCCCATAGCGCATCCTGTCCGATGCCCGCCAGAAGTTCCGAGCGCTCAACATTCATGCCGTGACCCCCGCCAGACGCGATACGATTTCGGTAAGGCCGGATAGCGGGATCGGAAGCCATTTCGGCCGGTTGCGAGCTTCATAGGCGATCTCGTAGGCGGCCTTTTCGAGAAGAAAGGCATCGAGAACGCGCCGTCTTTGATCGTGTGACATGTCAAGCTCCTTCGATACGGAAACCGCCTGCGAATAGGCATCGAGAAAGGCCTCCTCGGCATGGCGCCCGAAGCGGGCGATCGCCTCGCGCCGGACTTCGTTCTCATGTTCGATGACCGCGTCGTTATCGAGCTGGGCGGTGGCCACGAGGTAGCTCAGCGATCTCAAAAGCCCGGCGACATCGCGCAGCGGATTCGTCTTGGCGCGGCGCTCGGCCAGGTTTTTCGCAGGCTCGCCCTCGAAGTCGATGATGACGGCATCACCCTCGCTGACGAGGATCTGGCCGAGATGGAAGTCGCCATGCGTGCGTGTCATCAGCGTATGGCGGCAGCTCTCCGCCAGCGTCCCAGCGAGCTCTGCGAGTTCGGAGCGCCGCTCGAGAAGCGGCGCTGCCAGCAGGTCGATTGCGGGGTCGGCATTCTCGTCGCGTTCGTCGAGCTTCGACAAGGCATATACGAGCTCCCCGGCAACGGCCTTCTTCATCGCCTCGACCTCGCTGTCGCCGGCAACCACCGGGCTGAAGGCCTCGTCCCCGGTCTTCGCAGCGAGCACGACATGCAATTCGCCGAGCCTGAGGCCCACCATCGCGACGAAACTGATCAGCGACCGAAAGACGTCGTCGTCTGGTTGGACCGCCGGATCGTTCAGCACCAGTTCGTCGGCCCCACGGCGTAGATTGTTCAGCATCCAGTTCCAGGCGTCGCCCTGATTGCGGATCGCGCCCTGGACGATGATCAAGGTGGAACGGCGTCCGCTGGAATCGGTATGTGCGACCTCGCCGAGCAGGGGCGCCGTGTGGTCATAACCGGCGCGGGTAAGATAGCGCGTCATCTCGACTTCCGGATGGATGCCCGGGAAGATGTGCCTGATCAGTTTGATCATCGCTACGTCGCCGACGAGCAGCGAGCTGTTGGACTGTTCAGCCGATAGCCAATGCACCGGCAGCTCGCCTGAAATATCGAGATTGTCGAGCTGTTCCGTCCCAAGGAATTCGAGCGTGCCGGTCCGGCCGGTGGTGCGCGAGCGGTCGCGAAGTCCGTGCAGAATGCCGCGCGCCATTGTCTCCACGGCGAATCCATCTGTGAGGAAACCGACGCGTCGACCTTGGCGAATCCTCCCAAGCGCAAGCTGCTGGGCAAGCGCGGAAGGGTGGGCATCGTCCCAGGCGACCGCGAGCGGCAGTTGGTAGGATTCGCTGTGGTTCGGCAGCACGACCTCCAACTCGCCGAGGACGACGCCGTCGGCGAATGGGATTGGTGTCACGGAGATCAGTCGGGCGGCCTGAAGCGCCTGGTCCTTTGCCCCGAACCACCGCCGCCTGGAGAGATAGGCGGGCAGGATTTCGCCGCTCAGGATGCGTGCATGACCCGGTTCATCCACGAGGTCAAGCAGACTACGCCGGATGACCATCGTCAACAGATCGGGAAGCTGTTCCGGCGGTGCGGTGCGCCACGCCGGCGGGTCGGCATCGGCCGTCAGCTGGAACCAGAAGAAACCGTAGGGCGGCAAGGTCAGCAGATAGGTCAACTGGCCGATCGGCGGAAACGGCGACATGCCGGTCAGTTCAATGGGAACGCGCCCCTCGAAGCTCGACAAGTCGAGTTCGACGGCCTGAGGCAGCCGCGAGAGACTAGCAACACAAAGCAAGACCTCGCCTTCATACTCCCTGAGATAGGCAAGGATCTTACGATTTTCCGGTGAAAGGAACCGCAGCGTGCCGCGCCCGAAGGCGGGATGCCTGCCGCGCAACGCCAACATTCTGCGCGTCCAGTTGAGCAGCGAATGCGCGTCCGTGCTCTGCGCCTCGACGTTGACGGCCTCGAAACCGTAAAGCGGGTCAGCGACGGGCGGCAGGACGAGACGGGCCGGATCTGCCCTGGAGAAACCGCCATTGCGGTCCGGAGACCATTGCATCGGCGTCCTTACCCCGTCCCGGTCGCCGAGATAGATATTGTCGCCCATGCCGATCTCGTCACCGTAATAGATCACCGGCGTTCCCGGCATCGAGAGAAGAAGCCCGTTCATCAGCTCGATCCGCCGGCGGTCGCGCTCCATCAATGGCGCCAGGCGCCGCCTTATGCCGAGATTGATGCGGGCACGTTTGTCGGATGCATAGGTCTCCCAGAGATAGTCCCGCTCGGCGTCGGTCACCATTTCGAGCGTCAGCTCGTCGTGGTTGCGAAGGAAGATCGCCCATTGGCAGTTGTCGGGAATCTCCGGCGTCTGGCGCAGGATATCGGTGATCGGAAACCGATCCTCCTTGGCGATCGCCATATACATGCGCGGCATCAGCGGGAAGTGGAAGGCCATGTGGCATTCGTCACCCTCTCCGAAATATTCGCGCGTATCCTCCGGCCACTGATTGGCCTCGGCAAGCAGCATCACGCCGGGATGGGTGGCATCGAGCGCGGCGCGTATGCGTTTGAGGATCGCGTGGGTTTCCGGCAGGTTTTCGTTGATCGTCCCCTCGCGCTCGACGAGGTAGGGGATCGCATCGAGACGAAAACCGTCGATGCCGGTTTCCAGCCAGAAGCGCATCACCCTCAGCAATTCCTCCATGACAAGGGGACTGTCGAAATTGAGGTCGGGCTGATGGGAATAGAAGCGGTGCCAATAGTAGGCACCGGCGACGGCGTCCCATGTCCAGTTGGACTTTTCCGTATCGATGAAAATGATCCGCGTTTCCGGAAATTTCTGATCGGTATCCGACCAGACGTAGAAGTCGCGCTCCGGCGACCCCGCCGGCGCCTGGCGCGCGCGCTGGAACCAGGGATGCTGATCGGAGGTGTGGTTGATGACGAGTTCGATGATCACGCGGATATTGCGCTGATGGGCGGCATCGACGAAAGCCCGGAAATCCTCCACCGTTCCGTAATCGGGGCTGACACTGCCGTAGTCGGCAATGTCGTAACCGTCGTCTCGGCGCGGAGAGGGAAAGAAAGGCAGGAGCCAGATGGCGTTGACGCCGAGGGCTGCTATATGATCGAGCTTCTGGTGCAGGCCGGCGAAGTCGCCGACCCCGTCGCCATTGGCATCGTAAAACGACTTGATGTGCAGCTGGTAGATGATCGCATCCTTGTACCAGAGCGGCTGCGGCGCGCTATCTGCATTCATCGTGTCCATTCATGCCTCCCTTGAGCGAATACGCCAGATCGCATAGGGCAGGACCTCAGGATTGAGACTGATGCTCTGCCATTTGCCGGTCCACTTGAAACGATGCCCGCCGATCAGATCTTCGGCATCCAGCGTGCCGCCGTCCCCGAGCGACCAGTGCCAGAGCGGCAGCTCGACGTCGCTTTGTTGGAAATTGTGAGGGTCGAGGCTGATGGCGATCAGCAGGACATTGTCGCGGGCACGGCTTGCCTTTTCGAAAAACAGGATATTGTCATTTCGCGCATTCAGCAGCGTCAGCCCGAGATGCGAATGCAGGGCGGTGTTTTCGTTCCGGATGCGATTGAGCGTCCTGATTTCGGCGATGATATTGCCCGGCCGGTCGTAGTCCCAGGCGCGGATTTCGTACTTCTCGCTGTCGGCATATTCCTTGCGCTTGGCATCGGGACGCCCCTCGCAAAGTTCGAAACCGTTATAGACACCCCACAATCCCGAAAGGGTGGCGGCAAGTGCTGCGCGGATCAGGAAGGCCGGGCGTGGCGCGTTCTGCAGGAAATCCGGATTGATATCATGCGTGTTGACGAAGAAATGCGGGCGGAAGAATTCCTTCGGTGCCGTCTCCGTCAGCTCCCGCATATATTGCTCGAGCTCCCACTTGGCATTGCGCCAGGTGAAGTAGGTGTAGGACTGGGAAAAGCCGATCTTTGCCAGCCGGTACATGACCTTCGGCTTGGTGAAGGCTTCCGAGAGGAAGACGACATCGGGATGGCGGGCCCTGATATCGCCGATCAGCCATTCCCAAAACGGAAAGGGTTTTGTGTGCGGATTGTCGACGCGAAACAGCTTGACGCCCTGGTCCACCCAAAGCTGGACGACATCCCTGAGCTCCACCCACAACGAAGGAAGCGCATCTTCTGTGTAGAAATCGACGTTGACGATGTCCTCGTATTTCTTCGGCGGGTTTTCGGCATATTTAATCGTGCCGTCGGGACGCCAGTCGAACCAGCCGGGATGCTCCTTCAGCCAGGGGTGATCCGGCGACGCCTGGATTGCGAGATCGAGAGCGATCTCCAGGCCATGCCGGCCTGCCGCCTCCACCAGCCGGCGGAAATCCTCGAACTCGCCGAGCTCGGGATGGATAGCGTCATGGCCGCCGTCCTCGGAGCCGATGGCATAGGGACTTCCGGGGTCGCCCGGCCCAGCTTTCAGGCTGTTGTTGCGGCCTTTCCGGTTGGTCGAGCCGATCGGATGAATCGGCGGGAAATAGAGCACGTCGAAGCCCATGTCACGGATGGCGGGCAGTCGCGGAATGACGTCGTCGAAAGTGCCGTGCCGGTCCGGATCGCCGCTCTGCGAGCGCGGGAAGATCTGGTACCAGCTGGCAAAGGCAGCCTCCTTGCGTTCGGCATCGACGGCGCTTGCCGTCGAGCGAAGCCGAAACGGCCGCTTGTCCGCCTTGTTCATCAATTCCAATGTTCCGGCATCGAGCAGAATTGCCGTGCGCTCGGCATCGGGAGCACTTTCGAGACGGCTGACGAGGGCCTTCAAGTCGGCGCCGAGCGCGGCATCTGCATGCGTCTCAGCCGAACGAACCAGGTTTAATCCCTCTTGCAACTCGAGCTTCAGGTCCAGCCGGGCATCGTTCTTCTTCGTCAGTTCGTAGCGAAAGATCGCAAACGGGTTCTTCCATGCCTCGACGGCGAATTCGTAGCGTCCGGTGCGTTCCAGCAGGAATTCGGCGCGCCAGCGGTCGTTTTCGACCAATTGCATTTCCGTCTCGTTCCAGTCCACCGCATCGAGCGGCCGCCAAAGCAGTACCGCGGCAATCGGATCGTGGCCGTCGGCGAATATATCGGCCTCGACGGTGAGGATGTCGCCGACCACCCGCTTGACGGGAAAGCGCCCGTCATCGACCCGCGGCATGATGCTCTCGATTGCGAGGCGCGGCGAAGCGACCGCCTGCTCGATATCGAGGATCGGTCGCGATGTGATCGAAGCCGGCGCCTTGCATTCGACCACCAGGGTCTCCCCTGCCCGCAGCCGCAGAGCCGTACCGTCGGCTGCGACGGGAAGAAAACCGGAAGCCGCTTCGCGCAGTGCGGCTACCGGAGCGGGCGCACTTTTCCGAAGGTCCCTGTTGAGCAGGATGAACCGCACATTTTCGGTGCTCCGAAGGTCTTCCGCTGCCGACTGCAGCAGCGCTGAGACCGGTCCGTTGGCGTTGCGGATGAGCCGCAGCGATGCTGCACGCGCATGAGGGCTCTTGCCGATGTCAGTGTTCGCAAGGCGAATTTCGGAGGAGATATCGAAAGCCAGATCATGGCGCATTCCCCGCAAGCCGGCTCCATTCCCATGGGTCGGATCGAGCGGCGTGGTTGCGCCATATTCGAAGCCCATCGGAACCATCAGGCCGCCGCCGAGCGAGGCGGCAAGGCGCAGCGCCCTGATGGCCCGCCGTTCGAGGATTTCGCGGCTCTCGGTTCCGTGCGCGATCCGCCGCGCGAATGGCGGCTCCGGAAAAGCGATCTGCCAGCCAAGCGGCGCCTGCACGCGGTGTTCTTCGATGAACCATCTCTCGTCAAAATCCCACCAGGCCATCGATGAAAAACATCCATCGAAGCCTGTATTCTTGACCGCGTCCCTCGCCCCAAAATCAGTGCCGGGCGTCCAGGCGAGGAATTGCGCGTCCGCCTTCTCGCGCACCGCCGCAATCAGCGATTTGAAAACCGCCGGCGCAATGCGATCGATCCCGAGCATCCGGTAGCCGGAGAGGCCGAGACCGGCCAGTTCTTGCAGCCGTTCCGTCCATTCTTCCAATAGCCGGGATCGAGACTCCGCCTCCATCGCGATCATCGGCTCTGCCGGATCCAATGGTGAGCGTCTCGGATCGACGGGGCGAAAGCCCGCCTCGGAATTCCGGGCCTTGCCGTCGAGCATCAGGTCCATCATCAAGGTGACGCCGCTCTTGCGGGCGGCCTCCGCCAGGCGTCCCACCCCATCCTCGATTGCGCTTCCGAGCGACAGTTGAGGATCAAGGCGATTCAGATCCTGGGATGCAAAGATACTGCGCTCCCCGCCCCGGTCGAAGAGAGGTGCCGTCAGCACACGGTCGAAACCGGTATCCGCCGCATGGTCGAAAACCTCGCGCCACGCATCGATACCCTGAAGAAGGAGTGGATTGACATAATAGATCCGGGGTGGGGTGCTCAACACACCCTGGTTCGCAGAGAATAACATCGTCCGCCGCCTCGAGTTGGTTTAGAGGCAAACTTTTCTTGGCGGCGGTTGTTCCACCAAAACTGGCATTTCGCGATGCGCCAGATACCGTCGACCGCATTGGTGCGGGATCGATGGGGCGCCTTCCGAGGCGCTCGCACTGCGGCGAGGCCTTGAAGGTTCGTGCCGTATTTGGGTAGTCTTCCGCCTCCCGGGAGGGTGATTCATTTGGCTGCTGACGGCGCACCATTGCACGATCAATACTCTTTGGCACTGCCCTTTCTGCTTGCGCCTTCGGCCTGGCTTCCTGGAGCATCGAGACTGATCGCTCCACGGAGCACACGCATGGCCTGTTCGAAATCCGCGAGGAGGCCAGGCGCTTCATTTCGCACGAAAACGCCGAGGGGCATCAGCAATGGGAGGTGCTGGAGCCCAACCTGAAGACACTGGTTCCACGATGTGCGGTCCCGCTCAAAACACAGTGGACGCCGAAGAGCCTTGGCCGCTCGAAACGGAGCGTCATGGTGATATGCACGGTCGCGGTGCCGAACGCCGTGATGAGACGCTGGGATGTACTTGTTCCCGTCGAGCCGAAGCCAAATCAGACGGGAAGCCCCGCCGCCTCTCACCGTTCTGAAAAAGCAGGCGCCCGAACGAGACTTGATGTATCCGAATGAAATCACTGTGATTGCAATAGAGGCGACCAGACGTGAATCCATCGGTGGAATTGTGTTCATACCCCGAACTCGATGATCGAATCGTGATCGTCAGGGCGGAAGACGAAGTTGATGCCGTGTTCGTCCGGACCGAGAGTTTCAATGTCCTGATCGACACGCTCGGCACGCCCGAACTCTGCAAGGCGGCGCTGGACCTGCTCGCGGTACAGACGAACGCCCGTCCGCTGATCGTTATCAATTCGCACATGGATTGGGATCATTTTTGGGGAAATGCCGCCATAGCCGGGCGCGCTCCCATTATCGCGCATGCCGCCGCGCTCGACCGTTTACGCGACCCTTCCGCACGCGAAGTCCTGAGGGACAAGGCGAGCCAGGAGTCGAGGTTTCGGAATGTCGACATCATCGGTCCCGATATCACGTTCGCCGGCTCGATGACCCTCAACGGCGGCGATTTGACGCTGGAGCTCGTTCATACGCCGGGACACACACCCGATCATGTCGCCGTATGGATTCCCGAACTTCGCACCTGCCTGGCCGTCGACGCGGTGGAATACCCCATTCCCGAAGTCTGGAGCAAAACTGCAGGCGACCTTCGCCTGATCCGTTCCTCGCTCGAGCGGATACGTGACCTCAATGCCAGACTGGTCATCCCTGCGCACGGCCGAACATACTCCCCTTCGGCGGTGGATGAGAACCTCGCCTATTTCCAGGCCCTGGCCGATCGTGTCGGCAGTTTGAGCGAAAGCCGGCTGGCGGATCCGCAACTCGGCAGCTCGAGCGGCCTGCGGCTTGAAGACTTCGTCCCCATCCCCGACGGAATGCCTTCCGACGTGGTGGCTTTCTATCGGAAATGCCATGAGACAAACCTGGGCGCCACGGTTCAGGCCCATATCGAAGAGGCCGGACAGTGAAACTGTTGGAGGGCGGGCGAACTGGGCAGATCTGGCGCGACGGCGATACCGTCATCCGACCATCGGGCACATGGACGCCGACGGTGCATCGGTTTTTACGCCATCTGAGGAGCAGAGGTTTTCCGGGAGCGCCGGATCCTATTGAAATAACCGGAAACCAGGAAGTCGTGAGTTACATCACGGGGCGCGTCTGCGAAGATCTAAGCGACCAATTTGTCGGATCGGAACGCATGCTGCTTTCCGCAGCCAGGCTTCTGCGCGATTTTCACTCGGCATCTCAAGGGTTTCTCGATTCGGATCGCGAGATCCAGACATGGATGCTGCCGCCGCAGGAACCGTGCGAGATCATATGCCACGGCGATTATGCGCCCTATAACGTCGCTACGGCAGACCATGAAGCTGTCGGGATCATCGATTTCGATACCGCCCATCCCGCACCGCGCCTATGGGATCTGGCCTATTCAGTTTACCGCTGGGCGCCGCTTTCCGATCCCGCCAATCCAAACGTGTTCGGCCTCGACGAACAGCTGCGCCGGGCGGAAATCTTCTGCACGGCATATGGGGCGACAGGGGAAGATCGGCTCCAGCTCCCCGAGATGATCTGCCGGCGGCTTCAGGCGCTCGTCGATTTCATGCAGGCAAGTGCGGCGGCCGGGGATGAGACATTCGTCGAGGACGTGAATGCAGGAGATGCCCGGCTGTATTTAAGCGATATAGACTATGTTCGAAACCATCGGGATCGGCTGCTGAAAGCCCTGTGCTGACGCGCCTTCGCCAAGCGCCTCAGGCTTCATATCTAGAGCCACTTCCTCCGACGGAAGAAAGTGAAGAGGAACAGGCACAAGAAGGCGATGACGCCGAGCACGAAGAAATAGCCATACCGGAATTTTAATTCCGGCATCTCGTTGAAGTTCATCCCGTAGATGCCGGCGATCGCCGTGGGAACGGCGAGGATTGCCGCCCAGGCGGCGAGCTTGCGAGCGATCGCCGTCTGCTCCGTCTGGCCGATCATCACGCTGGCCTCGAAGGCGAAGGCAAGGACCTCGCGCAGCGCATCGATATCTTCCTGCACCCGGCGCACATGATCGGTCACATCGCGAAACAGCGACTGGAGCGTCGGGTCCATGCCGGGAAGATCGATGTGCTCGTACCGCCGACAGACGTCCACCAGCGGCACCACAGCATTGCGCAGCCGCAGCAGCTTGCGCCGCAACAGGTAAAGCCGCTCGATATCGGACTTTTCCAGCTGTTGGCGCAGCACCAGATCCTCGAGCTTCTCGACTTCCTCCTGCACGACCTCGATGACCGGCATGTAGTTGTCGACGATGAAATCGAGGATGGAATAGAGAATATAGTTCTCGCCGTGGGCAAGTGCCGCCGGCGTAGCCTCGCATCGCTGCCGCACCGCCAGATAGGAGGACGAATCCCCGTGGCGGACGGAGACGACATAACCGCGACCGACGAACAGATGCGTTTCGCCGAAGATGATTTCGTCATCCTTCATATGGGCGGTCCGGGCGACGATGAACATCGCGTCCCCATAAATCTCCAGCTTCGGGCGCTGGTGAGGCTGTGCTGCGTCCTCGATCGCCAGGGCATGGAGATTGAACTCGGCCTGAACCTGGTGCAGCAGCACTTCATCCGGCTCGTGCAGGCCAATCCAGACGACGGCATTCTCCCGGCTTCGCCATTCGCCGGCCTCTTCTATCCTGATGTCGCGAATGCGTTGCCCATGCTGGTAAACGGCGGCAGCCACGACGCCCGGCCGTTCATACGGAGGCGATGCGGAATCGCCACCTGCCCGCGCGCGAGCACTCTCTAGATCCTTCAGCCGTTCCAAATCCAGCTATCCTCTCCATTCCCGCACGGGATCATATATCCGCGGGCCAATCCCTTCGCCGGTCAGGCGCTCAGCCGATCATAATGCTATTTCGTAAAACATGCATCACCGCGTCGGTGCGGGGTCTGACCCGCCGTGGCCAGGCGCCAGCGTAGCATCACGTGTCCGGGGAAATATCGTCCCAATCCTGGTCCATGTAGCCAATCAGCCAGTTGAGGGCGTAATGCCGTTCGTAAACCACGCCCTTGTCCAATCCGGCAGGTGGCTCCTCTCCCTTCAGCCGCGCGTTCACGGCGGCCCAATCATAGCGGTAAATGAGGTCGGCGGCGTCCAGGAGCTCTTTTTGCGGACGAAGCCTGGCGCGACGCATCAGCCCGTCCGTCCCCAGCTCGCGCAGCTTGTTCGCAATGAATGGCACGTCGCAAATATGGTCGGGACGTTGGAGATCGGAGCTGATCCCGAGCGCCCACAACATGACGTGCACGCCCTCGTAGCGCCAGGCGAAATTCGTCCGGTCCTGATCCGTGGGATCGGGATCGTCCATGAACGCTCGTTCTTTCGGGGTGAAAAAGCTTGTCGCGTCGAACTGCCGGATGAGAGCCTGACCCATTTCGTGGTCGCCGGTCTCGCCTTTCACGGCGACGATCGCAAGGGCGATCGCGCGCTGAACGACAGCCTTTGTATTTCGGCGGATGCTCTCGCTTTCGGGCTCAATGGTCGGCAAATGATCGATGGTCGGCACGCCTTCCGATTGAAGCTGGGCGATAGACCGAGCTTTGCGTGCCCCCGCTTCGTCGGCGGGTTGCGAAACGGCTGCCTGCACCGGAAGGATCAATGCAAGAAGGGCGGAAAATATGCGCTTCATCATTTCTGGCTCCTGTCATCCCTGACGCCGCATCGATAGGCATTTTCCTGCTTTAGCGGGAGCCCGAGCACAAAGGCGGCGGCGATTTTCAGGAAAACTGGTAAATGTACCGTCGGCAGCTTCATCACCCAGATCAATCACCATATGGATTCGATCGCCACCTCTGCGAAAGAGCAATCCATCGGCCTCAGCGAAGTCAACGTCGCAGTCAACCGGATGGACCAGACCACGCAGCAGAACACAACCATGGTGCAGCAGTCGACCGCGGCGTCCAATTCTCTCGCGCAGGAAGCCCAGAAACTTCGCGAACTCATCGCCCAGTGCAGGCTCGACGATGCGGTCAGTCAGTCCTCGGCCCTTCGCTCGACGGCGAGAACGATGGCGCAGCCCATGGCCCGTGCAGCCGTGCATGCGGTTGCCGCTCGACGCTGAAACGGGCGGCGACAGGAAACCCCGATATAAAAAGGCGCCCGGCGATTGCCGGGCGCTTTTCATTCGGTCAGGACGCAAAGGCCGGATTGCGCCGCGCGCCCATTCTCAACACGAAATAGATCGCCCCGCCGATCGCGACGCCGAAGAACCAGCCGTAGGTGCCCCACCATGCCGGCAGGATGGTGGTGAAGGTCGGCAGGATCGAGGAGAACAGCGCCCCCACCGCAAATGCGATGAAGGCATTGCCGTGCCATCCGTTCTGGAACCGGAACTCGCCATTTTCATGGTAGAGCGCTTCGACATTCAGCTGGCTCTTCCGGATAAGATAGTAATCCACCATCATGATGCCGAAGATCGGTCCCATCGTCGATCCGATGAAATTGACGAAATGCGCAGCACCCGTCTCCCATGGAGCAAACGGGTAAAGCACGAGAGCGATCAATGCGGCAATATATCCGCCGCGTTTGAAGTTGATTTGGCGCGGGAAGACATTGGCGAAGTCGAAGGCCGGCGACACGAAGTTCGCCACGACGTTGATGCCAAGCGTTGCGATCGCGAATGTCAGCGCCGCAAGCAGCGCCAGGAACCAGCTGTCGAATTTCGCCGATATCATTTCGGGATGCAGCAAGACCTCGCCGTAGACCGTAAATGCGGCCGTGGTGGTGACGCCTGCAACGAGGCAGAAGGCCAGGAGGTTGATCGGCAGCCCCCAGAGATTGCCTTTCCGCAGCGCCTTCTCGCTCGTCGCGTAACGCGAGAAATCGCAGAAGTTCAGGTAAAGCGCTGCGAAATAGGTGATCCAGGTGGCGGCCACGGCGGCAAGGGCTGCAAAGGAGCCAGGCTCGCCCGGCACGCCGGCATCCTTGGTCTTTTCGATCAACACGTCGCGCGGGATCTCGGAACCGAAGGAAAAGGTGCCTGATTTGACGACCAGATAGACCGCGAGGATGAGCATCATGATCCAGACGGCGGGACCCGCCCAATCCTGGAACTTGCGAACTGTTTCCATCCCTCGCTGAATGATCAGCAGCTGCAGACCCCAGACGATGACGTAGCAGATGAGTTCGAGGGTCGAGTGGCCGAGCATGTGGCTGTTCTGGTGAAAGGCAAGCAGGCTTTCATTGCGGATCAGCAAGGCAACGATGGCGCCGGATGCGGCGGCGGTCTGCGCGCCGTACCAGAAGCAGGCGACCACGGCCCGGACCAGTGCCGGAACATTCGCCCCGAACGTGCCGAAGGAGGCGCGCGCCAGAACCGGAAAGGGGACGCCGGTACGCACGCCGGCATTGCCGACCAGGCTCATCAGAAGAAAGATGACCAAAGATCCGATGCCGATGGCGATGACGAAATTGACGAAGCTGCCGCACAGCAGGAACAGGCTCGCCGCCAGATAATAGCCCCACAGGCTGTGGACGTCGGATGTCCAGACGTTAAAGATGCTGAATGCACCCCATTTGCGCTCCTCGGCGGGTGCAAGATCCTCGTTGTATAACGAGGGAGACGGATTTCGTACGCTCATGAATGCCCTCCCATGTCCTTGAGGCCAAATCGACCACAGGCGGAAGTCTGCTCTTCATTTGTGCATCTGACAATTTAATAGTCAAATTGTACACATCTCTTGACGATGCCTGAGGATTTAGCCATCGCCGCTCTCACCTCACTGCAAGCCGACGACACGCCCGGCCAGACGAAACGGACTTGCGACCGCGGCGCCCGCGGCATCGAAGACATAGGCGCCAACGTCACCGGCGCTCGACCGCCTCCCGCTTTCGAAGGAGGCAAGCTGCGCTCCGAACTTGGCGAGCGATGCGTAGCGGTCATGCCCCAGCCCGTCGGATGCGTGGATCGACGTGATGTCGATGACCCGAAGCCTTTCCTTCAAGGCAGCCTCCCTGATGACGGGATCGTCGATATCGAGGCGTCCGACGCGCGGCCGCTCGCCCGCGATGAAGCTCGAAGCCACCAGCGCCCGGTCGTCCTTCGAAACGAGAAGGGAGATTGGGATCGGCATTCGTCCGATATCCTTCAACTGGGCGCGGAAGACATCGACGTCGACGTCGGGAGCGGCCAGAATGACCGCCAGTTTGGCGATGACGTCGTCGCGATGCTGCAGCTTGAGCTGGCGCACCGTTTCCATGACCAGGAACCCGCCCATGCTGTGGCCGAAAAGAATGATGCGTTTCACCTTGCCGGATGCCGAAAGCGATGTGACGAGCGAATCGAGGTCGCTGCGCGAGGAGAGTGCTGCATCGCGATCGCCGACATAGCCGGCGACGGCGGCGGCCGAAGGCCAGGAAAACAGGATCGGTGCGCCCGGTATTTTCGCGTCCGCGGCGATCTGCGCGGTGCGATAGAGCGCCTCCTGGTAACTGTAGTTGTAGCCATGCACGAAGATGCCGATGGTGCCGTCGGGCTGCATGGAGGCGAGTGCCTCCTGGACGAAAGCGTCTTTTGGCAACGGTTTGCGTCCGATGACGGCAAACTGCCGTTCCGGATCCGGCTTCGCGCTGGGGTAAGTGATCGCGGTGTCCTTCCTGCCGGGAGGAACCGAAAACTCGTACTGCTCGTAGGTTGGGTTCTCGGCCGACGCACTGCCGAACCCGCCCCGGACGCTGTCGGGGGTTCTGTTGGTCGCAGCCAGCACGCTCACCCTGTCCGGAGCCGCCTCCGAATGGACCGGCCCACTCAGATGAACGGGCTTCAAGACATCCGGCGATGGTCTCGTGGCGCATCCGGCAAGCATCGCGAGGCTGACCGCAACGATGACCGCCGGAACTGTCTTCAGGAGCCCCTGAAGCCCTGCCGTTGGCAGTACCGGAGAATATCGTTCCGTCATCGATCCGTTCCCCGGAAACCAAAAACTCTCGGGCCGCATGGCTCTGCCCCTCTCCTCAACTGGCATGTCGTTCCCACTCCGGCGTGGGATGGCATCGCCTTCGCCATCCCACCGTTATCTCACGGCCGTGTTGCAGGGGCCGCTGCGGCGGCCGTAGGCGATAGCCGTCGAAGCCTGCCCTCATGCCTCCGCCGCGGCATTGGCCTGGACGCCTTCATCCCGCGGGATCCGGAACCATGCGACATAAAGTGCGGGCAGGAACAGCAGGGTGAGCGCCGTGCCGACGACGATGCCGCCCATCATGGCGTAGGCCATCGGCCCCCAGAAGATCTCGCGCGAGATCGGGATCAGCGCGAGGGTGGCGGCCGCCGCCGTCAGCATGATCGGCCGCATGCGGTGTTCGGTGGCCTCTATGACCGCCTGCCAGGGCGCCATTCCTTCACTTCGCAGATGTTCGATCTGGACGACCAGAATGACGGAGTTGCGGATCAGGATGCCGATGAGCGCCAGTATGCCGAGGATTGCGACGAAGCCCATGGGCGCATTGCTCAACAAGAGTGCTGCGACCACGCCGATCAGGGCCGTCGGCGCGACGGCGAATACCAGGAAGAGGCGGCTGAAGCTTTGCAGCTGGATCATCAGGATCGTCGCCATCGTAAACAGCATCAGCGGAGCGACCGCTGCGATCGGCCCCTGAGCCTCGGCGCTGGATTCGACCGCACCGCCCACTTCCACCTTGTATCCCACCGGAAGGTTTTTCTGGAACTCTTCCACCTTGGGCTTCAGCTGGTCGACAATCGTGGCCGGCTGCGTCGAACCGATGACGGCAGCCTTGAGCGTGATGGTAGGCTGCCGGTCGCGACGCCAGATCGTCGGCTGCTCGAGTTCGTAGCGGAAATTCGCCACGGCCGAGAGAGGCACGACCTTGCCGTTGGAGGTGGAGAGCTGCAGATTCTGCAGCGTCTGAATGGAATCGCGCTCGGATGCCTTGGCCCGGCCGATGACATTGACCAGGTAGATGTCGTCACGGATCTGGGTGGCTGTCGAGCCTTCGACGATGCCGTTGAGGGCGGTGGCGATGTCTTCGGAGGATACGCCGAGCTGGCGCGCCTTGTCCTGCAGGACATCGACCTTCACCACGCGGGAGGGCTCGTTCCAATCCAGCACCATATTCGACAGCAACGGATGCGTGCCGATGACGCCGGCAAATTGCTGGGAGAGATCGCGGACCTTTTGGATATCGGGGCCGCTGATCCGGTACTGAACCGGCTTGCCCACCGGCGGACCGATGTCGAGAAGCTTGACGAAGGCATCGGTACCGGGGAAGGTTTTCGTCAGATAGGCCTGCAGCTCTGCCCGCACCTTGTCGCGCACGTCGAGCCCCTTTGTGACGATGATCGTCTGTCCGAACGACACGTCGGGCGTCTGCACGTCAAAGGACAGGATGAAGCGTGGCGCGCCTTGGCCCACATAGGTCGTCCAGTGATCGATATCCTTGTTGTCGGCCAGCATCTCCTTTTCGAATCTCGCCATCTGCCTGTTGGTTTCGGCGATCGAACTATTGTGAGGGAGGTTCCAGTCGATGATGAGCTCCGGCCTGTCCGAATTGGGGAAGAACTGCTGCTGCACCAGTCCCATGCCGCCAATCGAAAGCCCGAAAACGCCGACCGTCAGAATGATGGTGACCCAGCGCCAGCGCATCGCCAGGCCCAGGAGCCGGGAGAAGACAGAGGCGAAGCGGCCCTTCTTCTCATGATGCGATTTCATCGTCTTTGGCAGGATCGTAACGCCGAGAAGCGGCGTGAACAGCACCGCCACCACCCAGGAGACGATCAGCGAAACTGCGATGACCACGAAAAGCGTGAAAGTGAATTCACCGGCAGCACTGTTGTTGAGACCAACCGGAATGAAGCCGGCAACGGTGACGAGCGTTCCCGTCAGCATCGGGAAGGCGGTCGATGTATAAACGTGGGTGGCGGCTTTCCTGAGATCGTCGCCCGCCTCCAGGCGGGCTACCATCATCTCGACGGCGATCATGGCGTCGTCGACAAGCAGTCCGAGCGCGATGATGAGCGCGCCGAGCGAGATACGCTGAAGCGAAATGCCGGAATATTCCATCACCACGAAGGTGATGGCGAGCACGAGAGGTATGGAGATCGCCACCACCATGCCGGCGCGCAGGCCGAGGCTGATGAAGCTGATGACGAGCACGATGACAATCGCTTCGAAGAGCGCCCGGGTAAAGCCCGAGACGGCTTCGTCGACGACATGTGGCTGGTCGGAAACGCGGTGGACATCCACACCAACAGGAAGATCGGCAACGACACGTTTCATCTGCGCGTCCAGCCCCTCCCCGAATTCCAGCAGGTTGGCGCCCTGCTTCATGCCGATGGCAAGACCAATCGCCGGCTCTCCGTTGAAGCGGAACAGTGCCGAGGGTGGATCGACATAGCCGCGCTTGATCGTAGCGACATCGGTCAACGGGAAGAAGCGGTCATTGATCCTGAGGTTGATCGCCCGGAGGCTTTCCTCGGAGGTGAACTGTCCGCTCACCCGCAAGGCGATGCGCTCCGGCCCGGCATCGACGAAGCCGGACTGGGTGACGGCATTCTGCGCTTGCAGGGTCTGGATGACCGACTGCTGGTCGATGCCGAGCGCTGCGATCTGGCGCGTGGAGAATTCCAGATAGATCGCCTCGTCCTGTGCGCCGATCACGTCGACCTTGCCGACGTTCGGCACCGTCAGGACCTCGGAGCGGGCATTTTCCACGAGATCGCGAAGCTGGCGCTGGGTCAGCCCGTCGCTCGTGAAGGCGTAGATGTTTCCGAACACGTCGCCGAAGCGGTCGTTGAAGAAAGGACCGACGACCCCGCTCGGGAAATCGCCCTGGATATCGGCGATCATGTTGCGGATTCGCAGCCAGGTCGGCACCACGTCTTTCGCCTTGGTCGTCGGTAGCAGCTCGACGAAGACGGTCGTCTGGCCGGCAACGGTCTGGCTCTTGGTGTAGTCGAGCGATTCCAGTTCCTGGAGCTTCTTCTCGATCCTGTCGGTCACCTGCCGTGTCACTTCCTCGGCGGAGGCGCCGGGCCACTGGGCGGTGATCACCATCGTCTTGATCGTGAAGTTCGGGTCTTCCTCGCGGCCGAGCTTCACATAGGAGAAGGCGCCGGCGAGAATGAAGACGATCATGAAGTACCAGACGAGCGAACGGTGTTCGAGCGCCCAGTCGGAAAGATTGAAGGACTTCACTGGCTGATCTCCTGGTCGATCCTGATGGCCTGGCCATCTTCAAGTTTATGCACGCCCGCCACGACCACCCGCTCTCCCGGAGCGAGCCCTTCAGTGACGCGGACAGTGCCGCCGTCTTCGACGTCGCCGTCGACCTTCACGC
Organism: Rhizobium changzhiense; assembly: GCF_013087625.1. Classification (NCBI taxonomy): domain Bacteria; kingdom Pseudomonadati; phylum Pseudomonadota; class Alphaproteobacteria; order Hyphomicrobiales; family Rhizobiaceae; genus Rhizobium; species Rhizobium changzhiense. The sequence continues at coordinate 959,865 of NZ_JABFCQ010000003.1, read as the reverse complement.
GGCGAAACGATACCTTCCCGGCAGGCGCATCGACGATCCAGACGCTCGGGCCGTCGGTGCCGATAAGGATTGCAGAGGCAGGCAGGACGATCTGCGGATCGGCGGCAATGGTTACCGAGGCTGTGATGACCGAACCGAGCCTGAAGGCTTCGGGCGGACTAGTGAGCGCGATCTTGGTCCTGCTCGTGCGGGTTGCGGTCTCCGCCTCCGGGGCTATTTCACGCACGATCCCGGACGTGCGGATGGTCGGATCGAGCTGCAGCGTCACCTCGAAGGGCGCGCCGATTTTCAGTTTCTGGGCGGCTGCCTGCGGCACGTCGACCACAGCATCGCGCTTGTCCGGCCGGGCGATGGTCACGACCGTCTGACCGGCCGACACGACCTGGCCGACCTCGGCCGAGGTCGCGGTCACAACACCATCGAATTCCGCCCGAAGCTGCGCATAACCGAGCTGCTCCTTCGCCTTGTCGAGGTTGGCCTGCGCCTTGGCGACGGCGGCGGCCGCCGTCCGCCTTGCCTGCTCGGCCTCTTCGAGCGAGGCTTCGGTGCCGGAGCGCGACTCCAGCAGCGCACGCTGGCGCTGCTCCGTGGTCACCGCATTCCTGAGCTGGGCGTCGCTGTTCTCGACGTCGGACTGCGCGTTGCGCACGGCAAGCTCCAGCGCCAGCGGATCGATGGCGGCAACGACGTCATCCTTCTTGACGAGATCTCCGACATTGACGTTGCGGGCGATCATCCGCCCGAGAATCCGGAACCCGAGTTCGGTCTCGATCGTCGGCTCGATCGTGCCGGTGAGGCTCAAGCTCGAGGCCGACGTCGGCTTGACTGTCATCGACAGCACGGGACGGGGCGCTTCCCCCTTCTCCTCATCCTGCGGTGCGCAGGAGGAGATCAGGGCCGTGCCCATCATCAGTGCGACTATGTTGAGACGAATACTCACTTGGAAGCTTCCTTGACATAAGACACGATTTCACCTGCCCTGAGGAACTTGGTCCCGTCGGTCACCACGACATCTCCTTCCGACACGCCTGACTTCACGATGAAGCTGCCGGTCTCGTATCCGGCGACATCCACTGCCCTTGCCGAAACCGCGGACGATGCGGGATCGACGATCCAGACGGCCGGCTTGCCGCCCTTGGACGTCATGGCCGACCAGGGAAGCTGGATGACGTCCTGAGAGACGTAATTGAATCTTCCGACGACAGGAGCGCCGAGCGGGATCGGAGTGTCGCTCGATATCGCGACCTTGACCTTGATGGTTCCGGTGGAGGAATCGATCGTCGGCGAAATCTCGCGAACCTTCGCCGTAATTTTCTGCGTCGGGTCCGACAGAAGGGTCACGGTGCCGTCGCCGTCGATCGGGCGCAGGAACGCGCTTTCGACCACCTCAAACACGGCATCCCGGTCGCCGTCATGGGCAAGGGTGAAGACGACCTGGGCGGCCTGTGCCACCTGCCCGACCTCGGCATTGCGGGCGGTGATCACTCCGTCGGCGTCCGCCTTCAACTCCGTATAAGACAGGGTATCCTGGGCGGTTTCGAAGAGTGCCTGCGCCGACTTCGTCGATGCCTGCGCGGTCAGCAGCGCCTCCTGCGCCTGGTCGAGTGCGGCACGCGTCGTCACCTGGGTTCGAAACAGGCTCTGCTGGCGATCGTAGGCGAGCTGCGCCTGGGTCTGCTGGGCCTCAGCCGACTGAAGATTGGCTGCGGCCACATCCAGGTCTGCCTTCTGTTCTTCCGGATCGATGCGCGCAAGCAGTTGCCCCGCCTTCACGGACTGTCCGACTTCCACCAGCCGCTCGGTGATCTTGCCGCTGACGCGGAAGGACAGATCGGTCTGGACACGGGCGCGGACTTCTCCGGTGATTGCGCCACCTTGGACCAGCGGCTCAGGCTTGGCGACGATGATGCCGACCTGCCGTGGGGTTGGCTCAGTCGGCCCGCGCTCATCGCTGCATGATCCGAGACCGATGGCGCATGCGATCGCTGTGGCGACCAGAATGGTTCTCATAGTTGACCTCTTGCTCTCAACGGCAGCTCCTATATAATTGACTGACGCATTAGTCAATGAAACTTTGTGCCGCAGGGACGAGGCGTGCGCAACAAGGGAGGCGAGGCAAATGGCAGCTCAGAAGAAGATCACACGGGCGGAACAGAAGGCGCTGCGGCCAATCCAGATTCTGGATGCCGCCTTCGAGGAATTCGTGAGAAGCGGTTTCACCGGCACGCGCGTCGAAGACATTGCCGACAGGGTCGGTGTCACCAAGGGTACGGTCTACGTCTACTTCGAGACCAAGGAGAAGCTTTTCGAAGCCATGATCAACCATTTCTCCGTGCCGTTTCACGAGCTGCTGGGGATCACGGAGGGCCTCAGCGGCAGCGCCACCGACCGGCTGATTTCCATTCTCGGCCTGCTCTACGAACAAATCGCCGAGGATCGCACGACCCGCGAGCTGACGCGGCTCGTCATTGCCGAAGGACACCGGTTCCCCGACCTGATCGACCGCCACCACGATCAGTTCATTGAGCCGATCATCGCCAAGGTCGACGCTCTCATTCTGGAGGGTGTGGCCTCGGGGGAGTTTCGCGAAATTCCGGTGGAATTCTCCGAAATCGTGGTCGCGCCCATCCTGACGACGACAGTTCTGCGGCTGATATTCGACGACCGCCGCGTGCCCACGCCCAACAAGGAGGCCTTCCTGCGGGCCTATTTCGACCTGCTGCTCAACGGCCTGCTTGTCGCACCTCATTGATCGCCGAATGACGAAAAATACCGCGCCAGGCACATAGCTTTTCTCAAGTTTTTATGTAAAAACATCGAGTTAGCCATGCCCTTGAAGGTACGGCCTCAATTCGTGACGGAAAAAGTGGAACGCAAAGTCAATCTCAAGGATGTCGCGCGCGATGCTGACGTATCGCTGAGCACGGCCTCGCACGCACTGAACGGAACCGCGCCCCTGACGATCGAGGTGCGCGAGAGGGTTCTGGATTCGGCCAAACGCCTGGGTTACCTCGACCGCCGGCGGAAGAAGGCGACGATCGCGGCCTTGCGTGTTCTGCTTCTCGCCATTCCCGACGATGCCGCTCCGGAGAGCGACCTCAACCTGGTGAGCTGGACGATCCTCAACGGTCTTCGCAGGGAGTGCGAGCGCCGCGGCATCAGGATCGTGCCCTTTGTCAGCACCGGCCGCCGCATCGACGGCGCCCAGGTCAGGCAGATCGCGCTTTCGGAGCGCGCCGACGGCATCGTGGTCCTGAACGACGATCAGCCGGAACTGATCCGAAGCCTCGCCTCCCCAGATATGCCGGTCGTCATCGTCAACGGCGAAGATCCCGCCATGCTGGTCGATACGGTCACGCCCGAAAACCGCTTCGGGGCGAGGCTCGGCATCGAGCACCTGCTGGCACTCGGTCATCGCCGCATTCTGCATCTGACCTGGAAGGGCCGCACGACCATCCAGCGCCGGTATGACGGCTTTTCCGATGCCTATTTCGCCGCGCAGCTTCCGGTGCCTGATAATATGATCGTCGAGGCCGAGGGATATGAACCCCGGCACGGCGAGGCTGCCATCAACGCACTGCTCGACCGCGATCCCACGATGAAAGGCGCCACTGCCGTCTTCTGCGCGGCCGACAATCTGGCGCTCGGCTGCCTGAAGGCATTGGCCGATCGTGACATCCGCGTGCCGGAAGCGATTTCAGTCCTGGGGTTCGACGACATCGTCCCCGGCGAATTCAGCCGTCCGCCGCTTTCGACGGTCAGCGTCCCCACAGACAGGCTCGGCGCTGCCGCGCTGGCGCTCATCGAACAGCGACTGATCGCCAACGATCCGCAACGGCCGGCCCACCGCCTGGAACTCGGATGCCATCTCGTCCTGAGGGGCAGTGTCGCGCCGCCGCGCTCCTAGAGAATGACGCCGAAAAGTGTAGGCGGTTTTCGGACGACATGCTCTAGCGCAAGCGCTCGGCCCGCAGGCGCGTATCGCGCGGGCTTTCACCAAAGGCGCTGCGGTAGATGATAGAGAACCTGCCGGCATGAGAAAAACCCCACATCGCGCAGATTTCGCGGACGGATCGCTGATTCATCGGATCCCGCAATTGGTCGCGGGCTGCTTGCAGCCTGATCGTGCGCAAGTAGCCGCCCGGTGAAGTTCCCCGGAAGGCTCTGAAACCGGTTTGCAGCGCGCGAAGTGAAACCCCGACATCATCCGCAACCATCGCCATGGTGAGCGGCTCTGCGATATTGGCGCGCATATAATCGATAGCACGTCGGACATGCCACGGCGCGACCAACGACACTTTCTGTTTTTCCAAATGGCTGGAAAGACGATGGCGGCCAAATCGGATCACGAGGTTAGCAAGCGTTTCGCTCATCGCCGCCACTGCAAGAGGTGAAGACAGAAGCGGACCGTCATTGCGCATGCCTTGCACGATCGTCTGCACCAGGCTGCCGATAAGCTGACCTGACGGTGTTGCGAGATCCACAACGGGCTCGAGGTCAAGCGACTCGAAGACCGGCGTGTCCACCAGTGAAACAAGCATTCGCCTCACAATTTTCCAGTCCAGGAAGAGAGCATCCGAGCAGTGTGGGCCTTGGATGAAACGATCGCCAGCCTCGTGGTTGTTGGCCATGAGAAGATGACCCGGCCCGCTTTCAACCACCTTTTTTCCAATGGACAGCCGAAAGGATCCCGAGTGCGGAATGTAAAACGCAAGGTGTTGCGGCGTCTCATCGAGTGTCCGAATTGTCCAGGAGCTCTGATAAACCGAATGAAGCACCGTAAATGCCTCACTTGTTCTCAGCTCCGCTGCCCAGGCAAAGGCCCGGTCGTTGCTCAATGGCTTCGCGCCGAAGACCCCGTAACCTGCAGAATAGGCTCGAACCATCGACTCGAAGTCAGTGCCTTGATGCGTCGGCGCAAACCCGTATGCTTCACGCTCGGGAGCGCGCGCCGTATTTTCGGGTCTCAACGATATCTGCAACTCGGTTGTTTCCCTTTCCACACCCCGACCGGCTAACCGCCTCAAGCGCTCCATCTCGTTTGAAATCGCTGCGCCGCCGATACCGTGCCTTCCAAAGGCTTGGGGCACGATCACCTCCACCTTCGTGAATTGCCGTCATTCCAGCTGGCTTGGCCAACCTCGATGAAGTAAGCAGGGCCGGCAAACCGGGGATCGAATTCCCTGTTTGACAGAAGCAAAATGCCCTCCCAATGTGGTTCACACTCACAGTGTAAATCAAAACGAACCGAAAATGAAGTATGATCCGTTAAACCATGTTGCCGCGCATTTTTTGCGAGACGCGCAACCAATGCGCGTAGCCTCCCGCAACGAACGCGACCTGTTGCGGCTGATCTGGAAGTCTCCGGGGATCGAGCGTTCCGACCTGACAGAGCCGCTCGATCTCACCCAGCAATCGTTGCACAGGATCGTCGCGCGGCTTCATGAGCGAGGAATGCTTGTCTTTTCCCATTCGGAAACCCGGCGGCCGGGGCCGCCCAGCCCGGAGCTGACCCTTCGCAAAGAATGGTGTTTAACCCTGGGCATCTCCGTGAATGTCGGTTCGATCGGCCTTTGTCTCATGGGTTTCGGCGAGCCTTTGGAAAAAATGGAAATCCCTCAGGCGGGCTCCTCGTTATCCGCTGAAATGGAGCGGATCGAAGCGGCGGTCGAAGAGCTGCTTGCCCGCCGGGGCGCCGAACGGCGTGACGTCCTCGGCGTCGGCCTGGCCGTCGCCGGCCACCGCATGCTGGAGACGGCCTTCAATTGCCCCTTGCCGCTCGCTCATTGGTCGTTGATCGACCTGGCACCTTTGCTTGGAGAGCAACTTGGCCTGCCGGTCTGGGCAGACAATGTCGGCAGGACCGCAGCCTTGGCCGAAGCCATTTTCGGCGTTGGCCGGGATGTCGCGGATTTCGCCTATATCGCCCATCTTCATGGCTATGGCGGCGGCCTGGTTTCCGGAGGCATGCCGTTTCGCGGCAAGTTCGGTAACGCCGGCGAATTCTCCGTTCTCTTCGGGCGTCAGGACTACGAGGAGCGCCCTGCACTCGGTGTCCTGCTTGAACATCTTCGCGCCAAGGGGCGCTTGAACTTGACCCTGAAAGACCTGAAGAACGAGAAGCTGATGGACTGGGATGGTGTTACGGAGTGGGTCGACCGCGTCACGCCGGCGCACAATCGAGCCATTAATGCGATCTGCGCAATATTTGATCCGGCATTGATCGTCCTTGGCGGCGAGCTTCCGCATTCACTCGCGACAATGCTGATCGAACGGACAGAATTCAACAACCTGCCTCGGCATGGCGTCTTACGCGATGTCCCCAGGCTTGCCGTGGCACAGATAACCGATGCCCCCGGTGCAATCGGCGCGGCCCTGATCCCGCTCTTCGAAACCGTTTTGTGATATTTGCAGGACGCCGTAGCATTTTGAAATCGATGTCAACATAGTCTAAAACCGCCGCCCATCAGGTCGCGGAGGCGGCCGGCCTCAGTGGGAAGCGCTACGCTCGCCGCGGCGCATTCCGCCCACAAAATGTGGCGACGATTTTGGGAGCCATGCGCGAAGACAAAAACCGAAACGCGCCGCATGAACCAAGTTCAATGCGACGCGCTCAGCCGGGAGGAGACGTGGTATGGGTCATTCGGCGATTGCGGGGAGGTCTATCTCCACGCCTCGCCGTTCACTTCATGCCTGTTCCGGCGATGCCCGTGGTGATGTACTTCTGCAGGAACAGGAAGACGACGGTGACAGGCAGCAGGCTGAGGAACGTCATCGCCAGGATATAGTGCCACTGCACCGAGAACTCTCCCTGGAATGCATTCAAGCCGACCTGCAGCGTGAAATTCTCGCGGCTGTTCAGGACGATGAGCGGCCAGAGGAAATCGTTCCATCGCCAGAGCACCGAAAAGATCGCCAGCACCGCGAGAGCCGGCGCCGTCAGCGGCAGGATTATGCGCCAGAAGATGCAGAATTCGCTCGCCGCATCGACGCGCGCCGCCTCGATCAGCTCGTCCGGTATGGTCAGCATATATTGCCGCAGCAGGAAGACGGCAGTCGGAGAGGCGATCGTCGGCAGGATCACACCCCAGAGATTGTCGGCAAGACCGACCCCGACGATGACGAGATAGGCCGGGACCATGACGACGGCGAGCGGGATCATCAGGGTCGAGATGATGATGACGAAAACCGTCGTGTCGCCGCGAAATTTGTATTTCGACAGCGCAAAGGCCGCCATGGCGTTGACGATCAGCGTCAGCAGCGTTGCCACGAAGGTGACGAACACGGAATTCTTGAGGAAGGTCAGGAAGTTGAAGCGCGTCAGCGGATCGGTGTAATTCTCGGTGGCGACGGTCAGATGCTGCACCGGGGTGATCCCCTTCACGTCGACGCTGACCGGCTGTCCCGGATTTGCAGGATCGACCATCTGGGCCTTGAGGCCGATGCGCCGCACCATGGCCATTTCGCGCGAGCGGCCGTCGATGGTGACTTGCCAGAGACTGAGCGGTTTATCGAAGCCGGGCACTGTCTGCTCTACGGCGGCGCGCGGCAGCAGGGTCGGCGGAAAACGGGTGATTTCGGCCGCCGGCTTAAGCGAGGAGAGGCCGGCCCAGACGACGGGAACGAGCACCGCCAATGTTCCGCCGATCAGCCAGACCCATGACAAAATATCGGTGATGTCGATGCGTCCGGCCCGGCGCGTGCGCGTCATGAAGCGGATCGGGTTCATAGAGCTGTTCATCTCAGGACTCCATCCGCTTGCCGAGGCGCAGCTGTATGAGGGTGAGAACCAGAAGCACCAATCCCATGAGAACCGATGCGGCGGAGGCCAGTCCGAAGAGACGCAGATCGCTGCTGAATGCCATCTGGTAGATATATTGGACGATGAAGCTATTAGCCGTGCCGGGGCCGCCGCCATTGGTCAGAACCCAGGCCTCGTCGAAGATCTGCACGGACTTGATCATCAGAAGGATGAAGACGACGAGCAGGTTCGGCGCCAGCAGCGGCAGCGTGATCCTGAACAGCGTGCGGCGCGGCGAAGCCGCATCGATGGAGGCAGCCTCGTAAAGCTCCTTGGGGATGGCCTGGAGGCCGGCCAAGAGGATCAGCGTGTAAAAGCCCATGTGAAACCACACCGACACCACGACGACGAAGAAGCGCGACCAGCCGACGTCGAGCAGGAAGATTTCAGGGGGAACGCCGATCATCTGGAAGAAGGCATTCAGGAGCCCGTTGCGATCGAGGAACCATTTCCAGATGAGACCGATGACGACGGGCGACAGCAGGACGGGATAGAAGAACATCGCCCGGAAGAAGCCGCGCGCAAAAATCGCGCGATTGAGGATCAGCGCCGTGATCAACGCCACCAGCAATGTGGCGGTGACGTTCAATGCCACGAACCAGAGCGTGTTCCACACAGCCGTCCAGAACAGCGATTCCTGGCAGGTTCCCGGCTGCAGATAATTGCCGCAGGAAAGCAGCGTGCGGAAATTGTCCAAGCCGACGAAGGGCCGCTCCGAGACGAAAAGATTGGTGCCGCCGGTGAAGGCGTAACCGACCGCGATGGCGATGGGCAGGAAGGTAAAGATGGCGAAGAGAACGAGGTTCGGCGCCAGGAACAGCCATGGCATGCGTTTGCGGCCGAAGATGCGCTCGATCACATTGATCGGGGCCTCGACCACCCGCATCGTCGTTTCGCCTGCCTGGGACAGCAATGCACCTGCGTTGAGCGCCGCCATGTTCAGCGCCTCCCCTGTCCGGGCCGTCGGGCAAAAGCCAGGCCGCTTTCGGGATCGAACAGATGAACCCGCCCCGGTGCGGCATCGATCAGGATGTGATCGCCAGGCGCCGGCGCGAAATGGCCGGCCTCGTGAATGATGATCTGCTCGTCGTGGCCTGCAAGGTTGCCGTAGACATAGGTCTCGGTGCCGAGACCCTCGTGATACTGGACGACGAACGGCAGGCCCTGCTCGTTGGAACGCGAAAAATGTGCGGGCCGGATGCCGGCGAGAACGGCCTGTCCGACCGCGATGCCGGCGGGATCGACATCACTGATAACCCTGCCACCATTGCCGACATCGATGACGACGCCGCTCTCGCCGATGCCTGATACCTTACCCTTGATGATGTTCATGCGCGGCGAACCGAGGAAGCCGGCGACGAAGAGATTGTGCGGGCTGTCGAACAGGTCCAGCGGTGCTCCGACCTGCTCGACCCGTCCGGCGCGCAGCACGACGATCTTGTCGGCCATGGTCATCGCCTCGACCTGGTCATGCGTGACATAGATCATCGTCGTCTTGATCTCGCGATGAAGCTTGGTGATTTCGGCCCGGGTCTGGACGCGCAGCGCCGCATCGAGGTTCGACAGCGGCTCGTCGAAGAGGAAAATATCCGGTTCGCGCACGATGGCCCGGCCGATCGCTACGCGCTGGCGCTGGCCGCCCGATAACTGCTTCGGGCGCCGGTCCAGGTAGGGTTCGATCGCCAGCATCCTGGCGGCTTCGGCAATCCGCGCTTCGATCTCGGCACGCTTGAACTTCAGGTTCTCCAGGCCGAAAGCGAGATTCTTGCGAACGCTCATATGCGGATAGAGCGCGTAGGACTGGAAAACCATGGCGATCTTGCGTTCGGCCGGCGAGAGCGCGCTGACGTCGCGGCTCCCGATCGCGATGGCACCCGAGGTGACCTCTTCGAGGCCGGCAATGACACGCAGGAGGGTCGACTTGCCGCATCCCGACGGACCGACGAAGACCACGAACTCGCCGTCCTTGATATCGAGTTCGACGTCATGCAGGACTTTGACCGAGCCATACGATTTGTTGACGTTGGAAAGTTTCAGTTCTGCCATGCCCCACTCCCATCAGGTGCCGCCGTTTCGAAGACGGCGTCGTTTTTGTTCCAGCCTTGCGGCAGCGGTGTCGGTCTTGTGATCCGCACCTCGTCCATCAACATCCCGGTGACATCAGCCACGTAGACGGCCGGCATTCCTCCCGGATAGTTCTGAAGACCGATCACCCGCCCGTCCGACCCACGGGTCCAGGCATTGGCGCGGCCGCCGCCATCGGCTTTCGGGGAAAGGTCGGCGTTCGTCGGACGCAGGTCGTAGGACCGCGCCGTGCCGAGTTGCCCCGGCTGCTGGTCTATGGCGATACGCGCCAACGATGCGTTGCGGATGCCGGCCGATGAGGTCGAAATGACCGTGATCGCCCCTTCCATGTATCCGCTAATGTCCTCGACAATGAGGTTTTCGATGGCGCCTGCCGTGCGTTCGGCGACACGGTCGACGACATTGACGGTCAGCGCCTCCCCAGAGCCCCAGAAACCATCGAGCGTTTCGCGGCACTCTACCGCAATCCGGGAAAACCTCACGTTCGATATCCGGCCGCCGTCGCGGGAAAATATGCCGAGCGCCCTGTTGGAGGATGAGACGCTGCAATCCTCGAACACGACATTGGTGACGTCGCCATGTGTTTCCGTGCCGATCTTCAGCGCACAGCTGAGGCTCTGAACGGAGCATCGACGAACGAGAATGTTTTCGCATCGCCCGATGGCGACACGATCGGGGCCGATGCTCGTCTTCAGGCATACGCCGTCGTCGGCCGTCGATATCGTGCAGTCCTCGATCACGGCGCCGCGGCAGGCATCCAGCACGATGCCGTCGGTGTTGGGAAGGCGGCGGTCGTTGTCGATGGTCACGTTTCTGACCGCGACATCGGTGCAGTTGACGAAGTGCAGCGTCCACATCGGCGAGCGGCAAATGTGGATGGAGCTGATCTCGACCTCGTCGCAGCCCTCAAACACCACGACGCGCGGACGAAATTCGGCCGGAATGAAGGTTCCGACTGTCTCGTCGTCTCCCACGATAAAGCTGTCGCAACCGGCCTCGATGCGGCCCGCCCCCGTCAGGCTGATCCGCCGCGCATCCTTGGCGACGATCATGCCGCGGTCCGACTTTTCGGCGATCACCGAAACAGTCGTCTGCGCATAGGCCGCGTAATCCGGAACGGGACGCAGGATCGCGCCGGCGTCCAGATGAAGGTCGATGCCGGATCGGAGCTGGAGCCCGCGGCAGACATGGATGCCGGCCATGAGTTCCACGCGTCCGCCGCCTGAAGCCGACAGGCCATCGATGGCCGCCTGCAGGCGGACCGTATCGTCGCCATCCGCCGGCTCGATCGCGACAAGAGACACGGGGCTCATTGGCGCTGGCCGTTCTCGAGGAGGACTTCCGTCAGCAGCAGCATGGTCAGCGCCTGGCCGTAAGGCGTCGGCACGTTCGGGATGCGCCTGTAGAAATCGAGGTCATGACCCATCGGCGTGCCATCCGAGACGCCGTGCACGACACCTTCCTCGTCGATCTGCGCCAGCACCGCCGCCAGCGCGCGCTCCGCATAAGCCTTGTCGCTCTCGTCGAGAATGCCGGCATCGATGGCGCGCAATATGCCGTAGGCGATGCCTGCCGTAGCCGAGGTTTCCAGCGGCGACGACGGATCGTCCAGAAGGGTCGTGAACATCCCGTCCGGCCGCTGGCATTCCTTCAGGGAGCGCACCTGGCTGACGAGGACGTTTGAAAGAAAACGCCGGTCTTTCTCGCCGAGCGTCGGAACAAGATCGAAGAGCTCGGGGATGGCAACCGTGATCCAGGCATTGCCGCGCGCCCAGAAGGCATTGGCGAAATTATGCCGGCCGTTGAACGTCCAGCCGTGATACCAGAGCCCGCTGACCGGGTCGGAAAGGTAGCGGGTGTGGATCACGAACTGATAGACGGCCTCGTCGATCCATTCGCTGCGCTCGCAGAGCACGCCGGCCCGGGCAAGAAACAGGCAGGCCATGAATAGCGTATCGTCCCACAATTCGCCGTCGTTGAGGCGCTCCTTGACGACGTGCTGAAAGCCGCCGTCCTCGGTCTTGGGCAACTCCTTGACGAGCCATTCGGCCCAGTCCTCGACGAGCGCGCGAAAATCGGGACGGTCGACATGCTGAACGAGGATTGCAAGCGGCAGCATCGGCGCCGTGCTGTTGATCTGGCGCGGCGGCAGGCCGCGTTCGATCTGGCCGGCATACCAGGTAACGAGTTCCTGCAACGCTTTTTGATCATTGGTGGAAATGGCACGGCGCAGGAAGCCGTAAAGACCGACGCCGACTTCCCAGTCCCATTCGTCGAACTGGATTCCGGAGGCGGAATTTCCCGTCACGAGACCTTCCTTGATGCCCCTGAGCCGGCTGAAAGCCGTTGCCACGCGATCGATCGTCGTCAGAAGGGCGGCGTTATCGACAGATGTTGTGTTCATGCTGGAAAACCTATGTTTTAGGAGTAGAACGGCCCGTCAGTGCCGGCGCCGGAGGCTGCACTATCGTGAGTGAGGATCGGGTGCGGCTGATCGTGGGTGAAGGGCCTCGCCTCGCCGCCGATCGAAAGACCGTCGGCATAGGACAGGCCAATCACCGGGCCGCCCGGCGGCGTCAGCGCGAGACGCCGAAGCTTGGGGTCGAAGGAAACGGTCGTCTGGCATAGGCGTTCGATGAACGCCTTGAAGGCGTCGCCGTTGCCGCATCCGACGATCGCCGCCCAGCCGCAAAGCGATCCGTGGGAGCGCGCCTCGCGGCCGGCGGTCGGGCCGTCGGTGATCAATTCCAGGCCGTTCGACGCCCAGAGTGCGGAAAATCCCCGGCCCGATCGCGCGATCAGCCACTTATCTTCGATGATGAGATCGTCCAGGCCGTCGCGGCCGATATAGGCATGCGTCCACGCATGGCGTGCGTCGCTTGTGTCCTCGATCAGGAGGGCGACGTCGCGATGCTGGGCGACGCGCGGCAAGATGCCGTTGCCGGCCCAATAGGATGGTCTTTGATTGCCCCAGGGATCGTCCTCGCCGGGATGATTGACCCACAACCTCGCCATCGGATGGCCGGCCAGCCGGATGTCGAGGACATGCTGCTGGTGGCCTTTCTGCCCGGTCTTGTGATCGACGACCGTCGAAAGCTGCGCCGCCTCGTTCTTGAACAGCACGAGTTTTCCGCTCTCGAGCCCCTGGCTGTAACGCGCCTCGACGTTTCTGCCCCTGGGAAGGAGGGCAAGCTCGGTCAGGTCGGCGGGCGGCTCGTAGCCGCCGGCACAGAACATCGTCAATGCCGCCACGCCGTTGTTGAGCCAGCCGGAGTCGAAAGCGACCTGGGCGAAGGGCGCAAGCTCGGTCAGCGGGCCGGCGCGCAGCTCCTTGTCGTAGGCACGGCCCTGCGAGCCGGCCGGAACGCCGGCAAGCGTGTGAAGGGCGATCATGCGGAAGATGAGATCGATCTGGCCGCGGGCGCGATCGGCGATCTCGCTCTCGGCCCAGCGCTCCAGCGCAAGCAGGCCGATGAAATCGATCGGGTAATAGGCGGCCGAATTCCATTCCGCCAGGCCATGGGCCTCGACGCTGTCGAACCAGCGCCCGAGGCGCCCGACGGCGAGTTCCGCCTGCTGCCGTCCCGTCCGCCCCGAGGCCGAGAACAGCTCGTCGGGCAGCAGAAGTCCGGCCAGCAACTGGCTGGTATGAAAGCAGAGCACATGGTTCTCGCTCCAGAACCACATCGCATCATTGCCCGGCTCGTCCACCCAGTAGCGGTAGGAGAGAACGGAGCGACGGATGCGATCGACCGTGGCCTTGGGCATCCGGTCGCCATAGGCGCCGAGCAGCCAAAGGAGAGGCACCATGATGAAGTCCGAACAATCCTCCCGCGCATCGATCGAGGCGAGCGTCGCATCGACGATGCGGTCGAAGCTTTCCTGGTCGTCATGACCGGTTTCCATCATCGCGATCAGGCGCCCGGCGCGGTTGGCGCCGAAGCGGGCGCTGTATTCCAGCGCCTGCCGCTTGCGGGCGGAAAGCGGTGCCTCGGTCGGCAATGGCGAAAGGCTGCTCATGAAGGCGGCATCGATGACGCGGGTGACCGAACCCGGCCCGGAGCCGATCGTCATATGGATGCCGTGATAACCGTCCGCAATGCCGCAGATATCCTCGGCGATCAGACGGCTCTGATGAGCATGCAGGGTCAGTTTCGAATGGGCGAGAATGGGCCGCTCATGGCCGTGGCCGACAACCTTGATCTCCACCGGCAGGTCGCGCTCGGGCGCCGTGTCGAAGATGATTTCCAGCGGCTGGTTGACGAAGACGTCGCGGGCCGGGCGCACGCCGCGCGAAAGGGCTTCCAGCTCGCGCACCTCGTCCTGGTCGAGCGACACCGGCAGCAGCACCGAGAGCGGTTCGCCATCCAGCATTTCAAGCTCGAAGAACCAGGTCGTGTCACGCTCGGCAAGATCTTCGGTATGGACGACAATCTCGTTGTCGCCGGCTTCGAGCGGCAGCGTTATCTCAGTCGCGCTTTCGACGTTGCGCTTGAAGGGCTCGAAGCGCACTTCCTCCTGCCCGTTGACCCAGATGCGAACGCCGCCGCAGGTCTTGAGCGCGAGATGGAGCGTGCGCGGAGCGTCCGTCCTGAACGTGCCCTTCAGCCATCGCCTGACATGTGTGGGCACATGCCAGAAGCTGGTGAACTCGACGCGGCGGTTCGAGCCGGGAAGATAGAGGCTTTCGGTCGGCCAGGACGTGTCGGGTGCCAGCGGCCGCCCCACCATGGTCGACCAGAAGGCCTTGCGGCAAGGCAGGTCGCCGACATCGACGAAACCGTTGATGAAACGATAGTTCACGCGATCTTCGGCTGGGGCCGGCTCGCCGGGAAAATAGCTGGCAATGAGGCCGGAAACGGCCCATGCCGTTACCGTCTGCCCCTCGGCCACGCTGTATGCTGGCGCCATGTCGCCCGGCTGCTTGATGCTTTCCGTTTTCACAGATCGCCTCCTCCGCAATCCTATGAAAATATTTTCACTAGGTCATTTAGCTGCGTGATTTTTGAAAATTGCTCAAAAACATCGCTATTCGCGTAGAAAATAGCTTGACGGAACGAATGTCAAGTATATGAAATTCACTTATCGATGGCTTAGGCCGCGATTGATGAAAATGTTTTCATGGGAGGATGAAAATGAAAACCTATCTTTCAGGGGCTTTCGCACTGGCGCTGGCCACCGTTTCTTTCGCATGGTCCAGCGTGGCTATGGCGGAAACCCAGACAATCACCTTTCTCTTCACCGACGACGACCAGGCTTATGTCGAGCGGATGGAAGCGCTGAGCAAGGAATTCGAGACGGCGCATCCCGACATCAAGGTGAATTTCGTCTCGTCGGGCTATGATGCCGTCGCCAAGCAGCTGCCGGTGCAGCTTGCGATCGGCGAAGGTCCCGACGTTGCCAAGATCACCGACTGGCAACTGGCGCCCTACTATCTCGACATGCGCCCGCTGATGAAGGATCCGGACGGCTTCGCCAAGCTGCACGGCGACAGCCTGAACACGCTTCGCTTCCCCGGCGTCAACGATCCGAACTCGATCAACGGCTATGTTGCCTCGCAGACCTTCAACCTGCCGTTCGTCAACAAGACGCTCTTCGAACAGGCCAGCGAACCGCTTCCGAAGCCCACCGCCACGCTGAAGGACATCGTCGAAGCCTCGGCGCGCGTCGCCAAGGCGACCGGCGCCCAGATCCCCTTCACGATGGATCGCTCGGGCCATCGCTTCTCCGGTGCTGCCTTCTCCTACGGCTCGAACTACGTCAAGGACGGCAAGTTCTCGTTCCCCGACGATGCCGCCAAGCGCTACATCACCGATCTCTACAACTGGACGAAGGACGGCTCTTTCCCCAAGGAAATGTGGGGTGCCGCCGGCGGAACCCAGTACAAGAACATGGGTGACGAGTTCGTCAACGGCAATGTCGTGACCTATCTCGCCGGCAACTGGATGGTCAATCCGTTCCAGAAGAAGATCGGCGACGCCTTTGACTGGACGGCGATCAGCGCACCCTGCGGCGATGCCGGCTGCTATGCGATGCCCGGCGGCACCGCGATCGTCGGCTTCAAGCGCACCAAGTACCCGCAGGCCGTAGCCTCGTTCATCGAGTTCCTCGGCTCTGAAAAGGTCCAGCGTGAAATCGCCGAAAACTACGTTATCCTGACCGGCGCCGACATCAAGGACCCGCAGTACAAGCTCGAGAGCAAGAACGCCAAGGAGGCCATGGCCGTCTTCCTCGCAAGTCGCGACAGCGCCCCGAAGGCAGCCCGCGATCTGGAACGGCTCAAGGGTTCGTCTGCCATCTATCAGCTCATCGTCCAGCGGATGAGCCAGCTGATCGTCGGCGAGCTTTCCCTCGACGATACGTTCAAGGCGATGAGCGCCGACGTCGACAAGGTCAACGTGGCCCTCGCCGCCAACAAGTAACCGGCCGCGCCTGTCTCCCACAGATTGCGCGCTGCATCAGCCACGGCCTCGCAACGGGCCGTGGCTGATCGTTTTTTGCCCTTGCCCACACCGGACAGTTCGATCGTTTTCGAATTGTCGATGAACCACGCTACGTTCCCGCAAGGAAGGCGCTCGGAACGATCTTCTCGGGCGAAGGCGAAGCCGCCTTTCTCGCCGCGATGTCGACAGGCGCTGCCGCTCAACTGCTCGGAAGCGTCCTTGTCCGGCGCTCGCTCTGACAGCCAGCCAAGCCGACGCGGCACATCATCAGTGTTAATAGACAAGAGGACCGTCAGGCGGTCGTGACACAGGGTCCAGGAGAGGCTATAGGCGTTGTCGGCCTGCGCAGCGCGGCGGCTCAGGCTCAATTTAGTAACGTCGGCAAATCGGCGACAGTCCAGCCCATTGAGGTGCATTTTCATGCCACTCGGCTCCGAGCATCCGCTGCGAAGGGAACTTCACAACGAGCTCCATGCGCGCCCGTCACTTTATTTCGATGGCGACACCGATGTCTGGCACATCGCCATCGTCGGCGAGAATGGTCCTCCTTCGCTGCCCAAGTCCCTGCCGGGATTGGAAGATGTCACCATGACCGGCGAGGGCAACCACGGTATCGGCCGCGTCGGCGACGGCCGGCTGAAATGGGAGGCTCATACCGAGTTCCTGACCCTCACCTTCGTCGTGCCGGCATCGGCCGAACCCGGCAGCAATCCGCCGGAGGCCTTTCAGGCCTGCTGCCGCCAGATCGACGGAAAGGTGACCGCCGCCGTCCGGGTGCTGGTGCGCGACGAGACGGGCGGAAATCGTCCCGAAAAACCGAAGCTGGACTATGTCGCATCCCAGGTTGGCGGCGGCGATGCGGAAGTGCATTCGAACTTCCGCCTGAGCGAAAGCGGTTTCGTCGAGTTCCTGTTCTTCAACCGCAACCTCAACGCCTACAGGACCGGACGCATGGTCCGGCGTTTCCTTGAGATCGAGACCTATAGGATGATGGCGCTTCTTGCGCTGCCGATGGCGCGCGAGACAGTATCGAAGCTTTCAACCTTTGACCGGCGCCTCGATCTCTTGATCGCGCATATGCAAAGCGCTGTCAAAGTCGACAAGGCGCTACTGTCCGAGGTGACCAGGCTCTCCTCCGATGTGCTCAATTTCTCCGCCCTCGCCCGCCACCGCTTCGGCGCGACGAAAGCCTATGCCGAGATCGTGGCAAGCAGGCTGTCAGAACTTCGAGAAGAGAGGGTCGAGCAAAGGCAGAGGCTGGGTACGTTCATTGATCGGCGCTTCCAACCCGCCGTCCGCTCGGTCTATGCGGCAGAACGGCGCCTCGACGAACTGGCCGAACGCGTCAGTCTCGCCGGCGACCTGCTCAGAACCACCGTGCAGGTTCAGCTCGAAGATCAGAACGCGTCGCTGCTGACGTCGATGGAAGAACGGGCACGCATCCAGGTGCATATCCAGCAGGCGGTCGAAGGCTTCTCCGTCATCGCCATCACCTATTACACCGTCGGCCTGGCAAAGATCTGCCTCGAAAGCATTGCCGAACTGGGTGTCGATCCGCATACGATCAAGCTCGCCGTGCTGGCCGCGATCCCACTGGTGCTCTTCGCCGTCTGGACCGCTGTCCGCCATGTCCGCAGGAGCATCGCCGGTGTGCCGCACGGTCCGGTATCCGGAAGCCACTGACGCCGCCGCCCTTTCGGGCAGCGGCGTTCGTTAGGATAGGTTGGACATCAAGATGCCATCGCGTAATGGCGATGTTCCGATGCCCGGCCGCTGCCCGTCTTGAACCGCCGCAGCAGTTCGGCAAGGCTTTCGGTTTCATGTGTCAGGCTCTGGGCCGCCGCCGTGGTCTCTTCGACCATCGCGGCGTTCTGCTGCGTCACCTTGTCCATCTGGTCGCCGGCAGCCGAGACCTCGCGCAGGCTCGTCGCCTGCTCGCGGGCGGCAACGGCGATCTCGGCCACGGTCGCATTCATGGCGGTGACCTGCTCAACGATCTGTTCGAGCGAGAGACCCGATTCACCCACCAGCTGGACGCCGGTCTTGACCTGCGCCGACGAGGTGGAGATCAGCTGCTTGATCTCCCTTGCCGCGTTGGCGGAGCGCTGGGCGAGTTCGCGGACTTCCTGGGCGACGACGGCAAAGCCCTTGCCTGCCTCGCCGGCGCGCGCCGCTTCCACGCCGGCATTCAGCGCCAGCAGGTTGGTCTGGAAGGCGATCTCGTCGATGACGCTGATGATGTTGCCGATCTTCGACGACGAATTTTGAATTTCCGTCATCGCATCGATGGCGCGGGCAACGATCTCTCCGCCCTTTTCGGCGTTGGTTCGGGCGGTTGCCACAACACCCTGGGCGCGGCTTGCGCCCTCCGCCGTTCCATTGACACCGCGGGTCACATCTCCGAGCGCGGCGACGGTTTCCTCCAGCGAAGCTGCCTGCTGCTCGGTGCGGCGGGCGAGATCGTTGGACGCAGTGGAGATTTCCGCAAGGCCGGACCGGATGGTGGCGACCGCGCGAATGACGGAATCGACCACTTGCTCGAGGCTCGCAACCGAATTGTTGAAATGGTCCCGGATCCTGACATAGCGATGGTCGACTTCGCCGACGCGCACGGTGAGATCACCCTTCGAGAGTGCGTCCAGCCCGACAGAGATCTGCCGGAAGGCATGCTCCATCACCTGCGCGTCGCTGAGCCGCTCGGCCTCCTGGCGCAGCCGCTCTTCTTCGGCCGCCAGGCGGGCGCGTTCGGCATTGGCTTCCGCGATCAACTTGGCGCGTCCCGTTTCCTGGAACACCTTCAGCGAGCGGGCCATGGCGCCGAGTTCGTGGCGATGCTCGACACCCGTGATCACGATCCCTTCCTCACCACGGGCAAGCTGCTCCATGGACTTGGCCATCTTGCGCACTGCCGAGGAAATCAGCCGCCCGACGAAATAGGAAAGGACGAGGCCGATGACGATCAGCAGACCGCTGATGACGAGCGTCGTGCTGGTCGCGGAGGCAACCGTTGCGTCTACCGAACCGTCCAGGGTCTTCTGCGCGCCAGTAACAGTTGCCTGCAGATCCTTGAAGCCGCCTGAGATTTTCGGCGCGAGCACGCTGAGCTGCGTCTGGCGGATGTTGCCCGAGGCCTGCAGCACGTCCTTCATGTCGCCGAGACGGGCGGTGTAATTCTGCATGAGCTGGCCGGCGCCCATCAGGCGCTTCTTCTGCAGCTCGTTCTTCGCGGCCTTGGCGGCGGCTTCGTTCAGTTCGACCGCTTCGGCCAGTGCTGCCTGCGCCGTGTCATAGGCCGCAAAATCATCGGAGTGCACGAAGCGTTCGGAGAAATAGAGGCTGCGGTTCAAAGCCTCCAGCGTCGCCGCCGTCATCTGCAGCAGGGCCACATCGTTCTGGCGCCAGGCGCTGCGCACGACGTCGTTGAGCGCGATGCTGGTCCAGGGGCCGAATTCGGTAACCTTGGAGATCAAGGCATCACGCCTGGTCTGCAGGGCGACGATCTGTTCGAAAGCCTTGCCATAGGTGGCGATGTCCTGGCGGATCGCCGCAAGGCCGGACTGCAGGTCCTTGTTGCCGGCAAAACGCGGGTCGTCGGCGTCGAACGCCTTTACGCCGGCGCGGAAGCGGTCGACGACATCTTGCGTCGGCGTGGAGCGGAAGGCTTCCGCCGACATCTGAATCTCGTTCAGCTGGCCGCTGTAGTCCGAGATGGCGAGACTTTGACCAGCCGTGGCGCGATAGGACGCGAAGATGGAGGCGAGCCCGTTCATGCCCGAGATCGCGCTGACCGTGAGCAGGCTCATCAACAGGATCAGCGGCACGAAGCCGGAGGTGATCTGTGCGCGAATGCCGAATTTATTCCAGAAATGCAACATCATAGTCCTCTTATGCTCACTGGCTCTTCGGCAGATAGGTGGCAATGTTCTCAGGTGTGACGAGTTCGAAGGGAACGTTGTTTTCGCGCGGCACCTTCTCTTTGCGAATCAGCTTGACGGCAGCGTCGACAGCGGCAGCACCCTGCCCGACGGCGCTTTGGAGAATGGTCACGTCGAGATCGCCCGCCACCATCGCGGCCAGCGCATCGTCGGTCGCATCGACACCGGCGACGACGACATCCTTCATCGGCATGCCCGCTTTCTTCATGGCGCGGATCGCGCCGAGCGCCATCTCGTCATTATTGGCGATGACCGCATCGAACTTGACGCCGGCCGACAGCCATTCCTGCATTTGCTGGTCGGCATAATCGCGCGACCAATAGGCCGCCTGCCGCTCAACGATCTGAAGACCCTTGCAATCCGGGGTGGCGATGACGTCGGAGATGTCCTGGGTGCGGGCGCGGGCGGCCGCGTGGAAGGGTTCGCCCATCAGCACGACGACGCGGCCTTTACCTTTAAGGAGCGTGCAGACCTGCTTGGTCTCCAGCGTTCCGGACTCCTTCTCGTTGGAGGCGACCACCACCTGATTGTCCGGCAGGTCGAGTAGGTTGGAAGGAACGTTGTTGATGTAGATGAGCGGAATGCCGGCATCTGCCGCCATCTTGGTCATTTGCGGTCCGAGGTCGCCATCGGAGACGGCAAGGATGATAGCGTCGACCTTGTCGGCAATGAGCTTCTGCACCTGTTGCTTCTGGAGTTCGTTGTCGCCCTTGGCATTCTCGGTGACGAGCTTCAGGCCGGATATCGTCTGCCCATGCGAGACGACGCCGTTCAGAAGTGCTGTTCTGAATTTGTCGAGATCGGACATCGAAACCCCAATCGTCTGGGCATGGGCAGCAGAGATCGATATCGCCAAGGCGATGGATGCAAGCGTGGCCGTTTTCATGAATTCCCCTGCGCAATTCGGATAGGAAGGCGTTATTTCAAATTTTGGTTAAATTTTACTTTTCGACCGGCGGCAGAAGTTAAGCGCGAGGATATGATCTTGCCGCGGCAGCAGCGCCTTCTTCGGCAGCGATCGACCGGACTTGAAGGGCATCAAGCCAAGCTTGATCCGATACCCTTAAATCTTTGATCTTATGAAGTTAGCGCCCACCGAAACCCGAGCTGACAGCAATGCCCTTGTAGATCACCCTCTGCAACACGATGGCGAGGATCACGCCCGGGACCATGGAGATCGTCGCACCGGCCATGATGTAGTTCCAGGCGGTGCCCTGTTGTGTCTGAAACAGGGTGAGCCCGAGCGGCAGCGTGGCCATTTCGACGCCGCTGGTGGCGATCAGCGGCCAGAGGAAGCTCTTCCACTGGGCGATGAAGGTGAACAGCGCCAGCAGGCCGATAGCCGGCATAGCGAGTGGTACGATGACCGTAACCAGGATGCGCAGGCGCGAAGCCCCGTCCATCATCGCCGCCTCGTCGAGATCCTTGGGAATGCCGAGGATGAACTGGCGCAGCAGAAAGGTGCCGAAGGACGAGAAGGCGACCGGCAGGATCATGCCGTGATAGGTGTTGATCCAGCCGAGCTTGCTGACGACGAGGAAGAGCGGGATGACCAGCATCACCTGCGGGATCATCAGCGTGCTGAGATAGGTGAGCAGCAGCCCCTCCCGGCCGGGAAACCGCAGTCGGGCGAAAGCGTAGGCGGACAGGCAGGATACTGCAATGACGATCGCCGTAACACCGCAGGCGACCACGAAGGAATTCAACAGGAAGGTTCCGAACGGCAGGGAAACCAGGGCTTCGACGAATGTCCCCCAATGATACTCCTCAGGGAAGATGCGGACCGGCACGGCCATCACCTCTGCATTGGAGCGCACCGCGTTCGACACCATCCAGAAGAAGGGGAAGAGGAAAAGCAGCGCGATCAGCGAAAGTGCCGTGTAGCTGACGAAGGTGCCGACGCGCCGCAATATGCGGTGACGATGCTGGGACACGGAATGCGGATGCCGTGAGGTCGGATCAATCGTCATAATGCACCCATTTGCGCTGCATGTGGAATTGCAGGATGGTGAGCGCCATGATCATGACGAACATCACCCAGGCGAGAGCCGAGGCATAACCCATCTGGAAGTTGGTGAAACCCTTCTGGTAGATGGCGAAACCGAGCGTCGCCGTCGCCGAGCCCGGGCCGCCGCGCGTCATCGCGAATATCTCGTCGAAGACCTGCAGCGAGGTGATCGCCGTCATCACGGTGCCAAAGAAGATGGTCGGCGAGATGAGCGGCAGCCGGATGCGCCAGAAGCGCTGCCAGGCATTGGCGCCGTCGATCGTCGCCGCCTCGAGATAATGCCTCGGCACCAGGTCGAGCGCGGCGTTGAACATCACGACGTTATAGCCGACATTCGCCCAGAGCGTGACGAGCACGACAGCCTGCATGGCCCAGCTCGAGCTCAGCAGGAAATTCGGCAGGCCGAGGCCGAGTGCGCGGATGATGGTATCGGCCAGGCCGTCCGGCGTGAAAATCAGCAGCCAGACCACCGATGCTGCGATCGTCGGCGTGAAGGTCGGCAGGAAGAAGATCACCCGGAAGATCGCCTTGCCGCGCTTCAGGCTCGATATCCACACCGCGAGCGTCAGCGAGACGATGATATTCACAGCCAGATACTCGACGGCGAAGAACAGCGTGTTGCTCAATACGGTGTAGAAGGCCGGATCGACAGTGAAGAGCCTGATGTAATTCTGAAAGCCGACGAAGGATGGCGTCGAGATCAGCTGCCAATTGGTAAAACTGAGCGCCAGCGACGCCAGAATAGGCAGAGCCATGAAGACCATGAAGCCGAGGAAACTCGGTAGCAGGAACAGCATAGCCGTCTGCGTCTCCGGCTTCAGGAAGCGCCGTGGCTGACCGGGCTGCAAGGGAACTTCGGCAACAGCGCTTTGCGACATGTCTTCCTCCATGCGCGGCAGGTCCTGCCGCAGCGAGAGCTGGCGCATGAGCCGAAAATCGGAATCGGTTTTCCGAAAGGATCATGCGCAGATTTCAAAGCGACGGCGCGCCCTGTCGGGCGCGCTGGCTCTATTGCTGCGCAAGGCTCTGGATGGACTCCATCGTCTGCTTGGCGTCGGCGCTGCCGGCGAAAGCCGGCGGGAAATACTGGTTGAAGAGGTTTTCCACTGCCGCCCAGTTGTTGGTGATCACGTAGGGCACGGAGTGCGCCAGGGAATAGTCGATGGCCTCGCCGCCATTGGTGATGTCCTTGGCCGCCACCTTGTACCAGGCCGATTGCGCCGCCGTGCGCGCCGGCAAGGCACGGCCCTGCTCGGCGAGATAGGACAAGGCTTCCGGGCTGGTCAGCACCTGGACCGCCTTCCAGGCCGCATCCTTGTTCTTGCTCGTCGTGGAAATGCCGAAACCGGAGCCTGCGGTGACGGCCGAAAGTTCGCCTTCGTCGCGCGGCAGGGTGGTGAGGCCGATCTTGAACTTCGCTTGGCCCTTCATGCCGATGATTGACCAGGGGCCATCGATATACATGGCAACGTTACCCGAATTGAACCGGCCCTGGACGACATCACCAGGATTAGCGCCACCCGTGGGAACCAGCGGCGCGATCTTATCCTTGGCGGCAAAGCCGATCAGCCTGTCGGCGGCGGCGACTGCGCTCGCACTGGTCAAGTCAAGCTCGCCGGCGTCGTTGACGTATTTATCGCCCCAGGCCGCGGCCAGAACCGAATAGTTGGTCGGGGTGATACCGAAGCCGTACTTGCCGTCCTTCGTCAGCTTCTTGGCGGCATCGGTGAACTCGGCAAGCGTCCAACCCGGCTTTGGCAGCGGAACGCCGGCGGCTTCGAGCGCGTCCTGGTTATAATAGATGACCCAGGGACCAACGTCATAAGGCAGACCGTAGAGCTGCTTGTCGACGGACATGCCGCCGATGATCGAGGGCGTGAAGGCGCCGACATCGAACTTATCGGCCGCGATCCGGTCATTCAGGGGCTCGAGCAGCGAATAGAAGTTCGGCATGCGCAGCGACTGCATGGAAACGATGTCGGCGAGCTGTCCCGATGCCGCCAGCACCGGCAGCCTTGTCCAGTAATCGACCCAGCCCGTCGTCGTCAGCGTTACCTTGATGTCGGGATACTTGGCGGTCACCATCTCTGCCAGATGTTGCCAGCTCTTGGTGTCGGTTTCGGAGCCGGTCCACATCTGCCAGGTCAGGTTGACCTGTTCGGCCGATGCGGCTGTGGCAAAAAGGCTACCGCCGATTGCGGCAAGCATAAGCGTTTTCTTCAACACCTTCATGGGTTTCTCCTCCCTCCATGAACGCAATGGACACGCAAGTGCGATCGAGCTCACGCCTTGAGGACGATCTCGATCACCGGCACGGTGACATCAGGTCGCCGAACCGGCAGTTCCAACATGACTATGCCTTCCGGCACCATCACGCCGACATTGGGATCCACATCCCTCGTGTGGGTGACCCAGTGGATTTCACTGGCGTCATGCAGGAACTGCACATAGGCGATCCTGTCGGCGATGCCCTCGATGTGGATGTGGCGGTAAGGCCAGTTATAGACATGCAGGTAGAGGCGGTTGCCGCGCTGGGTATAGCGGCAGCCGGCCGGTGCCGGAAGTTCGGACGGACCGGCTCCATAGATGGCGCGTGCGTTGACGGCCATCCAGTTCTGGTAGACTTCGAGCGCCTCGATGGCGCGAGCATCGAACGTACCCCGCCCGGTCGGGCCGACATTCATTAGGAGGTTGCCGCCGAGCGCAACCGAATCGATCAGCAGCTGGATGATCTGTTCCGGGCTCTTCCAGCTATCCTCGTCGCGGTGATAGCCCCAGGAGCCGCTGAAGGTGTGGCAGGCTTCCCAGAGCACGCCCTGGCTGGCGAGGGCAGGCGCGACGCGCGGCGTATATTGCTCCGGCGTGGTTATGTCGGGCAAGGTTCCCGGCGGCAGATCGAGGCGG
Organism: Rhizobium changzhiense; assembly: GCF_013087625.1. Taxonomy (NCBI): domain Bacteria; kingdom Pseudomonadati; phylum Pseudomonadota; class Alphaproteobacteria; order Hyphomicrobiales; family Rhizobiaceae; genus Rhizobium; species Rhizobium changzhiense. The sequence goes on along the minus strand of NZ_JABFCQ010000003.1, from coordinate 934,689 downwards.
TTGTTGATGATGATTTCGGGCTGCAGTTCGCGCGCCAGTTCGACCAGCCGCTCGCTCTGCCAATCGGCGCGCCCCTTGCCGGGCAGGCCGCGATATTCGCGCCCAGGCCCGGGATAGCTGAAATCGAACCAGATGATATCGACGCGGCCGAAGCCGGTCAGAAGCTCGCGCACCTGTTCGCGCATATAGGCCGCGTAGTTGGCAACGTTGCGACCGGCATTCAGCGCCTTGGCCTCGGGATGGTTGCGCAAGGGATGGTGGAGGTCGATCGGGAAATCCGGATGATGCCAGTCGAGCAGCGAATAATAGAAGCCGATCTTCAATCCCTCGGCGCGGAAGGCCTCGACCAGCGGCGTCAGAAGGTCCTTGCCGCAGGGCGTGTTCGGCGCCTTGTAATCGGTGACCTTGCTGTCCCAGAGGCAGAACCCCTCGTGATGCTTGGTCGTCACCACGACATATTTCATGCCGGCGAGACGCGCACGGCGCGCCCATTCCTTGGGATCGTAGAGATCGGGATCAAAATTGTCGAAATAGCGCTGGTAATGTTCGTCAGTCAGCTCTTCGCGGTTCTTCAACCACTCATGCCGGGCCCCCAAGGCGTAAAGGCCCCAATGGATGAACATGCCAAGGCGGTTGTGGCTGAACCAGGCATGTTTGCCCGCTCCTCCCCATGCCGGATTTTCCGACAGGCGTTCCGAATTCGTCACAGGTTTCTCCTCCCTGCTTTCCGGTTTGACATCATATCGAACCGGTTCGGTATCTGATCATCCGGCTTGATCCAGCGCCTGTCAAGTCGAAATTCGAGATCACAAGATTAGAAAGGCAAGCGCTGCAAACCAATCGGTTTGAAGTATGCATGTTGCGCAGGCCAATAAAATCGGACATAACAAGGTATTAGAACCGGTTCGATAAACATGACCACGATACGAGATGTAGCGCGCCTCGCGGGGGTTTCCATCTCGACCGTCTCGCTCGCGCTCAACAGCCCGAAGCGGGTCGGCGCCGAGACGCTCGACCGCATTCAGCAGGCGATCAAAACGACGGGCTACCGCATCGATCCGGTGGCCCAGACGCTAGCGCGCGGACGCAGTTCGCTGATCGGCTTCGTTGCGGCCAATCTCGGCAACATGTTCTTCGGCGACATCCGCCGCGAGATCGAGCACCAGGGGCTCGATCACGGCTATTTCGTCCTGATCGCCGACTCCTCCGGCAGGGCCGATCTCGAACGGGCGCTGCTGGAGCGGCTGCAGGCGCAGAAGATCGCCGGCATCGCGCTGGCGTCAAACGGGCACGGCGAGGAATACGCCACCTTCCTGCGCGACTTCAAGACGCCGATTGTGATGTTCGACCAGAAGGTGGAGGGTGCAGAGCGCGATTTCGTCGGCTCCGACAACCCGCTGACCACCACCATCCTGACGGAACATCTGCTGCAGCTCGGCCACAGGCGCATCGGCTACATCTCCGGGCCGAGCGGCCTGCACACTGCCGACGAGCGCCTGAAGGGTTTCATGAACACGATGGCCGGCGCCGGTGTGGACATCGATCCTTCCCTGGTGGTCGAAGGCGGCTACACCAGGACCGGCGGCCATGCGCAGGCGATGCGCCTGCTCACCCGCCGCGATCGGCCGACCGCCATCATCGGCGCCAATAACATGACGGGCCTCGCAGCACTGCAGGTGATGCAGGAGATGGGTTTCCGTTGCCCTGACGACGTATCGCTGGCGATGGTCGACGACGTGCCCTGGAGCAATGTCATCACGCCTCGCATCACCATGGTGGTGCAGGATGCGCAGAAGCTCGGGGAGTTGGCAGCACAGCGTCTGCTGGCAAGAATAGCAAGCCCGGAGGGCGCCGCCGCGCCGCCTGAGGATCTCATCCTGACGCCGAGATTCATACGCGGAGAGTCGACCAGGCGGCTGTGAGTGCTTCTGGCGATCGGCACGCGCATGCCATGGCCCTGTCGGGAGATGCAAGCGCAATGCCGGATTTTCACTGGTCGGCCCTTATCCATTGAAAGACAACCAAATTTGTCATACATGTGTGATGAATCGTGAATTTCGAAATGCCGCGTTTGAACGGCATTCGGATCAAAGTCGATGCGGGGGCAGGCGTGGCTATGCAGGTGAAGGATCGCAGCAAAGGCTCCGGGTCGCTGGTCTCACAGGTCGGCGAAAGCCTCCGGCAAGCCATATTGAGCGGCCAGTATTCCGCCGGCGACAAGCTTCCGAGCGAGCACGAGTTGACCGAAACGCACAGCGTCAGCCGAACCGTCGTGCGTGAGGCGGTGGCAGCACTGCGCTCCGACGGGCTTGTCGAGGTGCGCCAGGGGGCCGGGATTTTCGTACTCGGCGCCGATCCGGCGCTCTCCGCGCGGAAAGTCGACAAGGCCCGCGTCGCCTCCGATCTTGAGGTACTCGAGATCAGAACACCTGTCGAAATCGAGGCGGCGGGCCTTGCAGCCTTGCGCCGCTCGCCGGCACAGGAGGAGGCGATATTCGAATGTCACCGGAAAATCCTCCAGTGCATCGAGAGCGATCAATCCATTCGCGATGCGGATCTCGAGCTCCATGCCGCAATCGCCGAAGCCACGAACAATCCGCTGTTCAGGCAGTTCCTGGAATCGCAGGGCTCGGCGATCATCCCGCAGTCGAGGCTCGTCCCAGAATCGAGGACGGCCGAACAGACGGCCTACCGAAAGCTGATCCACAGGGAGCACGAGGCAATCGTCGTCGCCATCTCGGACAGAGACGACCAGGCCGCCCGCAACGCCATGCGCGACCATCTGGTCGGCAGCCAGGCAAGATACCGCAACCTGCTGAAGGATCTGCGAAGCTTTACGAGCTGACAGTCGATCCCGGAACTGCCTGGAAGCGTCCGCGGCTATTGGCGCGAATTGTCCGCTATTTGTCCGGCGCGCGCATTTTCCCATGCCATCAAATCGCCGAATATAGCTTCATGATCAACCTCCATGGAGCAAGAAATGTCCGACCATGATACTGTCCTTCTCGTCATCGACGCCCAAGAGTCCTTCCGACAACGCGATTACTGGGATGAAAATCTGGCATCCGCCTACATCGATCGTCAGCAGGCTCTGATCGACGGCGCGGAAGCCGACGGGATACCCGTCGTCCAGATCTTCCATGTCGATGAAAACGGGCCGTTTTCGGAGGCATCCGGTTTCGTCAGGACACTCGCGCCGCTCAGGATCGCGCCGAAGGCGACATTCAGGAAGAGCCGCCATAGCGCCCTGGTCGGTTCGGGTCTCGACGTGTGGCTGACCGAGAACGGCGTCCGTCGTCTCCTCGTCTCCGGCATCCGCACTGAACAGTGCTGCGAGACCACCACCCGCCACGCCTCCGATCTCGGCTATCAAGTCGACTATGTCGGCGAGGCGACTCTAACCTTTCCGATGACCGACGCCACTGGGCGCAGCTGGAGTGCGAGGGAAATCCGGGACCGGACCGAACTGGTCCTGTCAGGCCGTTTCGCTCGGATCGCGACCGTCGAACAGGCACTGGCTGGGCGGGGAGCGCCGCTCGCCGCATGACGAACGCCGCGCAGCCCTTCGATATCCCGGTCTTCGTCGTCGTGCCGCCGCGCGTGCTGCTGCTCGACATCGCCGGCCCGATCGAAGTGCTGCGCAAGGCGAACCTCGAACAGCACACGGTGCGCTTCACCGTCACCTATATCGGCCCATCGGCGACGGTCGGCAGCTCGATCGGTCTTGCCGTTACGGGCGTCGCCGGGTTACCCGAGAGCTTGCCCGATACCGCGCTTGTCGTCATTGCCGGCAGCGCCGATGCCCCGATAGAAAACAACCGCCCGTGGGACGAACAGGAGCGCGCCGAGCAGGCCGCCATCGTCGCGTGGCTGAAGCGCGCCATTCGTCCAGGAATTCGACTGGTCTCGATCTGCTCGGGCGCATTGCTCGCTGCCGAGGCGGGAATGCTCGACGGCCGCGAGTGCACCACCCATCACGGCTGCATGGAAGATCTGATCAGGCTCGCTCCCAGCGCGCGCGTCCGGGACAACCGGCTCTATGTCGAGGACGGAGACCGCCTGACCAGCGCCGGCATCACCGCCGGCATAGACCTCATGCTGCATATCGTTGCCGAAGCAGCGGGTCATGCCTGCGCGCTCGCGGTGGCGCGATATCTTGTCGTCTATCTTAGGCGCGGCGGCTCGGATCCCCAACTTTCGCCCTGGCTCGAAGGTCGCAACCATATTCACCCGGTCATTCACCGTGCGCAGGATGCGGTGGTCGCCAACCCCACTCAGGACTGGTCGGTGGCGTCCCTTGCCCGCCTCAGCGGTGCCAGCCCGCGCAACCTTTCACGGCTGTTCAACGAGCAGACAGGCATGAGCGTTACGGACTTCGTCAACCGCATGCGCGTGGCTCTCGCCCGCGAGATGCTCTCCGGTTCACGGATGGACATGGAGACCGTCGCGATGCGCGCCGGCTTCGGCTCGGCGCGGCAGCTCCGCCGCGCCTGGAACCGTCTGAATGACGGCCCGCCGAGTGCGACACGATCGAGGCTGACCGCAAGCTCATAGCGCGAGAGGAAGGGCGGACGGCTTGAGGTCGGTGCCTTGCACCTCCGTTCCCCAGATTTCGATCTGGGTCAGCGCCGGATAGGGCGAGGCGTCCTCGGCCTTGATCAGACCGTGCAGTTCCACCCATTCGACGATGCAGGGCTCTATCGGAAAGGCCTGGGCGGCGCCCGATCTCACCAGCGGAAAACAGGAGGTCCTGCCGTTCGAGAAGGTGACGCTGGCCTCTTCCCACCAGGAATCATGCGGAAAGTCGGCCCGGAGATAGAAAACGATCTCGTCGATCCTGACCGGCCTGCCGAATTCCACCGCTAGTGCTGCTTGCGGATCGCGATTGATGCCCCAGCTCGTATAGGGCCAGAAACCGTGATCGTCGTTAGCCTTCTCACCGTCGATCGCGTTGCGCGCGGCAAAGGCCGCTTCGCCCCGGGTCTCCACATTAGCGCGCGCATGCGGAAACATCGCCCGATTGGCGTGATCGTCCCAGGGGTTCAGGGCGAGATTGCGCCGATGGACGATCTCGTCAGGGCGTGTGCTTCGCGCTGAAAGCCGGTGGATATCGCCCCTGAAGGCATTCGGCGAATAGGGCTTGCGTTTGTCGCCGAAGGGCACGGCGAGCGAATAGGCGCATTCCTTCATATAGACCAGGCAGGGTTGGATCGCGCCGTCAAGGGCGAGGAAGACATGTCCGGGCTCGGAAACCTCCACGACCACGCGATCGCCTTCGCGATAGCTCTGTCGATAGACCAGGAAGGTCTCGTCCCGGCCTGTGGAGCTTGCCAGCACCATCCCATCGGCATCCACGATCTTCAGCGTCAATTCCATGCTCGCCTTCCTCATACGATCCGCAATCTCAGAAGCCGGCCGGCAAACGGCACGCGCAGCCGGTAGACTTTCCCGGGCCAGGCCGAACTCAGCCGCGCGTCCTCCACGCCGATTTCGTCGATTTCGATCGCGCCGCCGCCATCGACGAAAATGCTGCCGAGATCGGCGAGATCGATCCTGTCCGGGGTGACGGTCGGCGTCAGGCATGTCATCAGCGACAGCACCGCCGGCTTGCCGCCGTCATAGCTGTCGACGATCTCGACATGGCGGCCGCGCAGCAGGGAAACGATGCGCCGATAGCTGTGCAGCTCTGCCTCGGCGGGATAGGCGCCTGATATATCGAGCGATATGCGCGCGCGCTCCTCGTCAAACCCGACCTCGACGTCGCGCGCGCCGAATGTTTCGCCGGCCGACTGCATGACGCCTGCGAATGTCGGCAGGTTGTGGAACGCCGACTGCATCGTCCAGATCTCGTAGCGCCGCACTGAAAAGGTCTTCGCGGTATAGGTTTCCACCCCGACATCGATCAGGAACGGACGTCCGTTCTTGTAGAGCGTCACGCTCCCGACATCGTTGTGATTGTGGCCCTCGCCATTATTGCCGCCCTTGACCGCAAGCGAAAATTGCTCATCGCGGGCGATGAACAGGCCGATACCGGGATAGAAGATATCGCGCCCGGATGCAGGATGCGGCTTGACGGCGGCGGGGATTGCGGGTCCGACCAGCAGTTCCTGCACGCGATACCAGAGGTTCCATTCTTCGAGCAGGTGCGGGCTTCCGGAGGCGGCCCTGTCGGCCACGGCGAACTCAGCCAGCATCTGCGAACCGACCGCCTGCCCGAACAGATATTCCCGCACACTGCAGGGGTCGACCACCGCGGAGGAATCCGCGAAGTTGAAATAATAGCGGCCGGCCACATGCATATGGGCGATGTATTCGGCCATGTTGCGGATTTTCGGCTGTTGCCAGAGCCTAGCGAACAGGCCCGGCGCCACGCCATCCAGGATGGTCAACGCACCGTGCAGGCAGAGTGCTGCATGGCGGTAATAGAGCACGCCCTCCTCGCAGGCCCCGTCCTCGGCATAGTCCTTCAGGAAAGCATCGAGGCTGCCGAGCGCCTTTTCGACGACCGCATGGCGCGTCGGTTGATCTGTCTTCAGGGAGAAGACCGTCAACAGGATGTTCTGGCTTATCCATGCCGTCCAGTTGTTCATCCGCTCCTCGCCGCGGCCCATCCACCAGAAATGCCGGCCGAGATAAGGCGAGAGGATGCGGGTCTCGATCTCGCGTTCCACACGGGCCGTAATTTCAGGACTGATGCCGTCGAGCGCGTCGCCCAGCAAGGCGACGACGGTGGCAAGCAGGGCGCCCGTCTCGGCGGCGAAGAGATCGACGACCGGCTGCGAATTGTCGGGAAGCGGCAAGCGTGCGCCGCTTCGTTCATAGGCATTATGCGCCGGAAGCTGCCAGCCGCTTTCCTCCGCGATCAGGAAGATGCCGTCGACGATCTTCGGCAGGAATCGCCCCTCGCCTTCGATGAGTTCGCCAAGCACCAGATTGTTGAGCATCCGGCGGCGCGTGAAATATAGCTCCTCGAAGCGCGCGCGGTTGCCCGTCGCGGTGAACTCCCGGTAGTCCGACGCCGTAATCAGCGGCCAAGCGCGCGGAAGCGTCTCTTCGGCCTCGCCAACGACCAGGTCCCGGACCGCTTGTGGCACAGCGCTCCATCTGGCGCGATCGGAGCATACCGCCCCGGGCGTGAAATCGCCCAGCACATCCGGCAGCTCTGCTGAAATCTCGCTGAACATGTCTCTCCCCGTACCGGAAAAGCATCGATGGCGTTTGGTCTGCACGCTCACCTATCATATGTGTTTCGCACTTTCCATGAAATTCGTATGACCTATTCAGAACTTGTTTGACCAATACCGGATATGTGCTATGTCGTTGCAGGAGGAAGAGGAGGCATCGGTGTCCATATCGAATTCGATCATCGCGACAGATGACGCTCCGGCAATCCCAGGCCGAAAAGTCGCGGTCTTATCCAAGCGCCAGCGCAGGATACGCAGCGCGCTCGTCGCCTACTCCTTCATTGCGCCGAATTTCATCGGCTTTGCGGTCTTCACGCTCGGCCCGATCCTGTTCGCCTTCGCGCTCGCCTTCATGCATTGGGACGGCTCGAATGCGATCACATTCGCCGGGCTGGACAATTTCTGGCGGCTCTTCGAAGACAAGGCCTTCATCGCGGCGTTCTGGAATACGGTCATCTATACGGTCGCCTCGGTGCCGGCGACGCTCATCTGCGCGCTCGGCCTCGCCGTTCTTCTCAACCAGAAGATCGCGGGGCGCGATTTCTTCCGCACGGCGATGTTCTTCCCCTATGTCGCCTCGCTGGTGGCCGTCGCGGTCGTCTGGAACATGATCTTCAATCCCGAGATGGGACCGGTAAACATGATCCTCTACACGCTCGGCCTCGATCCCAAGAACATGCCGGGATGGGCGGCCGATCGCCACTGGGCGATGGTGACGGTGATCCTCTTCGGCATCTGGAAGAACATGGGTTATTACATGGTCATCTATCTGGCCGGCCTGCAGGGCATCAATGCGGAGCTCTACGAGGCCGCCGATCTCGACGGCGCCAATTCCTGGCAGAAATTCATCCATGTCACCGTGCCGCAGCTCGGGCCGACGACCTTCTTCGTCATCGTCATGCTGACGATCCAGTCCTTCAAAGTGTTCGACCAGATCTACATGATCACCCAGGGCGGCCCGGGCACCTCGACGCTCGTTCTCGTCTACCACATCTATAACGAGGCCTTTATTTCCTGGGATCTCGGCTATTCCAGCATGGTTTCGCTGGTGCTGTTCTTCCTCGTGCTCGCCGTCACCGTCTTCCAGTTCCACCGCCAGAGGGAGGACGAGGCATGAGGATCTCCGGGCGCAAAATCACCATCAAAACGGTCCTCCTCTATGCAATCGTCATCACGGTGACGATCGTCATGACGATGCCCTTCGCCTGGATGCTCTCGGCGTCGCTGAAGCTCAGCCGCGACGTCTTCGCCTTCCCGATCGAGTGGATACCGTCGCAACCGCAATGGCAGAACTACGTCGACATCTGGACAAAGATCCCGCTTGCGCTTTTCATCTACAATACCTCGAAGCTGACGATCATCGTGACGCTGCTGCAGTTGCTGACCTCAAGCTTTGCGGCCTACGCCTTCGCCAAGCTGAATTTTCCCTACAAAAACACGCTCTTCCTCGGCTATATCGCCACCATCGCCATGCCCTGGCAGGTCTATATGGTGCCGCAATTCCTGCTGATGCGCGAATTCGGCCTCAACAACACGCATCTGGCGCTGATCTGCCTGCAGGCCTTCACCGCCTTTGGCGTGTTCCTGATGCGGCAGTTCTACATGTCGATCCCGACCGAGCTCTGCGAGGCGGCCCGCATCGACGGCATGAACGAATACCAGATCTGGGCGCGCATCATGCTGCCGCTGTCGAAACCCGCGCTCTCGACGCTGACGATCTTCACCTTCGTCAGCACCTGGAACGATTTCCTCGGGCCGATGATCTATCTCACCAAGACAGAGCTGAAGACCGTCCAGATCGGCCTGCGCATGTTCATCTCGCAATATTCGGCCGAATACGGGCTGATCATGGCGGCTTCCGTCGTCGCCCTCATTCCGGTTCTCGTCGTCTTCCTCTCTCTCCAGCGCTTCTTTGTCGAAGGCATCGCCTCGACGGGACTGAAGGGTTAAATTCATGAACGCCGTCTCGTCCGTCGCCCCGCAGCCGATCACCGACGAAGAGGTGAAAGCCGCGCTCGGTCTTGCCGTCACCCAGATCCGGTGCAACCTTCCCGAGTTCACCTACGCCGCGCAGAACCATTCGAGCGTCGGCAATTTCTATCCCGCCGTGGCGAATACCCAATGGACCGCGGGCTTCTGGCCCGGCGAGCTGTGGCTCGCCTTCGAGCACAGCGGCGATCCGGTCTTCCGCTATGCCGCGCAGATCCAGGTCCAGTCTTTCCTGCACCGGATCGTGAACCGGATCGAGACCGATCATCACGATATGGGCTTTCTCTATTCGCCCTCCTGCATCGCGGCCTGGAAGCTCGTCGGAGACGAGGATGGCCGCAAGGCCGCCATCCTGGCCGCCGACCAGCTGATCGAACGCTTCCAGCCGGTCGGCCAATTCATCCAGGCCTGGGGCCACAAGGGCAAGGCAGAAGAATACCGCTATATCATCGACTGCCTCTTGAACCTGCCGCTCCTCTATTGGGCAAGCCGCGAGACCGGCGATCCCAAATATCGCGAGATCGCGCTCACGCACGCCCGCACCACGCTCGCCAATTCGGTGCGAGCAGACGATTCCACCTACCACACCTTCTACATGGACCCGATCTCTGGCGCGCCGGTGCGTGGCGCCACCAAGCAGGGCTACCGGGACGACAGCGCGTGGGCGCGCGGCCAGGCCTGGGGCATAGCAGGCATGGCGCTTTCCTATCGTTATGAGCGGCTCGACGAATATCGCCAAACCTTCGACCGGCTGCTCGCCTTCTATCTCAACCGCCTGCCGGCCGACATGGTGCCCTATTGGGATCTGGTTTTTTCGGACGGCGATGGCGAGCCGCGCGACAGCTCGTCAGCGTCCATCGTCGCCTGCGGCCTTCTGGAGATGGCCGATCTCGTCGAACCGGAGCCGGCCGCACGCTATCGCACGCTGGCGCGCCGCATGATGAAGAGCCTTACGGATCATTATGCGGTCAAAGACCCGACCGTCTCGAACGGGCTGGTGCTGCACGCCACCTATTCGAAGAAATCGCCGTTCAACACCTGCCGCGGTGAGGGTGTCGATGAATGCGTCTCCTGGGGAGATTATTATTACATGGAAGCTTTGACGCGCCTTTCGCGCCGCTGGTCTTCCTATTGGTGAATTCAGGAGAACCCGATGGCCAGCATTTCGCTTAAAGAGCTGAACAAAAGCTACGGTGCGCTCACCGTCGTCCACGACATCGACCTCGAGATCGCCGACAAGGAATTCATCATTCTGGTCGGCCCCTCGGGCTGCGGCAAATCGACGACGCTGAGGATGATCGCCGGCCTCGAGGAAATATCGGGAGGAGAGCTCAAGATCGGCGGCGACGTCATGAACGACGTCCCTTCCAAGGATCGGGATATCGCGATGGTTTTCCAGAACTATGCGCTCTATCCGCATATGACCGTCTACAAGAACATGGCTTTCGGGTTGCAACTCCGGAAGGTATCGCGCGATTTCATCGACAAGCAGGTGCAGGACGCCGCCAGGATCCTCGACATTTCTCATCTCCTGAACCGCAAGCCGAAGGCGCTTTCGGGCGGGCAGCGCCAGCGCGTCGCGCTCGGCCGCGCCATGGTGCGCAATCCGGCCGTCTTCCTTCTCGACGAGCCGCTTTCCAATCTTGACGCCAAGCTGCGCGGCACGATGCGCTCCGAAATCACCAAACTGCACAAGCGCCTCAACGCCACCTTCATCTACGTAACCCACGACCAGGTGGAAGCGATGACCATGGCGGACCGGATCGTGGTCATGAAAGACGGGCACATCCAGCAGGTCGACACACCGCAGAACCTCTATGACCGCCCCGTCAACATGTTCGTTGCCGGCTTCATCGGCGCGCCGCAGATGAACATGCTGCCCTCGACCATCCTGCGCCGAGGCGATGGCTACGTCGCGGTATTCGACGGCACGGAATTGCCGCTGCCCGCCCATTTCGACAAGGGCCGGATCGCGCTCTATGAGGGCCGCGAACTGGTGCTCGGCATCCGTCCGGAGAATTTCCACGAACTGCCGCCGGCCGACATTCCGCCCCAGAATCTGGCGCCGCTCAAGGCGGTGGTGGAGCTTGCCGAGCCCATGGGTTCGGAAGTGCACCTGAATATGGTCGCGGGCGGGCACAATCTCATCGCCCGCGTCTCACCGCGCTACCGGCCCGATATCGGCGAGGAGGCGACGCTGGTCGCCGATATGAGCAATGCTCAGCTGTTCGACAAGGAAACGGAACGCTCGATTCTATACTGAGGCGCCTCTGGGAGACGGCCATGCAGTGGTTGCGGGACATGTGGACGAGGGAGGGGCCGGGCATTCCGAAGGATGCGCCGAAGAGGACCGGCCTTGCCCTGTTCGCCGAGATCCTCGTCCGTGAGTGGTGGGAGATGGTCAAGCTGAACATCCTGTTCCTGCTGGCCTCGCTCCTCATTGTGACGCTGCCGGCAGCACTGGCCGCCATGGCGCGCGTCTCGGTCGCCCTCGTCGAAGACCGCAACACCTATCTGCTCAGGGACTTCACGGAAGCATTCCAGCGCTATTTCTGGCGCTCCACCGTCTGGGGCCTGGCCTTGGCAGGCGCGCTCGCAATCGGCCTCTATGCGATCGTCACCTATGCCGCAGGCGCACGCGACAATCTGTTGCTCAGCGCACCGCTGACGATCGCACTCGTCGCCACCGCCTATGTCGCGGTCCTCGCCTGCCATCTCATCGTTCTGATGGTGATGCGCGATCTGCCGGCTCTGAGGTTGCTGCGCCTCGCCGCGCTCGCCTCCGTCATCCGTCCGCTCCCGGCGCTTGGAGCACTCGCCTTCGCTGCCAGCCTGTGGCTGGCTCATATCCTCTTCTATCCGGTTTCGGTGTTCATGCCGGCAACCTTCAATTTTTCACTCGGAATGTTCGCCGTCGCATTCGGCGTCCATCGGGCGGCGGTGATGGTTCTAGACCTGCCAAACGCAACGCAGCCGCACCGCGAACCGCATGCACGAAACGCTCTATAAAACAGCTGATCCAGAGATGATCCAGGGAAGGAGAACGGAAATGTATTTGGGCAAATTCGGGAGGACGATGAAACTTGCCTTGGCGAGTTTCACCTTGGCCGCGACGATGGCCGGAGCAGCGCTTGCTCAGGACGCCGTGACGCTCAAATGGGCTTTGTGGGACTGGGACAAGACCGCCTACTACAAGCCGTTGATCGAGGCCTATCAGGCCAAACACCCCAACGTGAAGTTCGAGCCGATGGACCTCGGCTCGCAGGACTATCAGCAAATGATCTCGACGCAGCTGACGGGCGGCTCGAAAGACATCGACATCGTCACCATCAAGGACGTGCCGGGCTACACCAATCTGGTGCGCGCCGGCAATATCGCCGATCTCAGCAGCTTCGTGACCGAGCAGAAGATCGATCCGGCACCCTATGGCGGTCTGATCGAGGAGCTGACCATCGACGGCAAGATCTATTCGCTGCCGTTCCGCTCCGACTTCTGGATTGTCTATTACAACAAGGACATATTCGACAAAGCCGGCGTCCCCTACCCCACCAATGACATGACCTGGGCGCAGTTCGACGCGACCGCAGAGAAGCTTGCAGGTGGCATGGGCACCAACAAGACCTATGGCGCGCTGCTGCATACCTGGCGTTCGACCGTCCAGCTGCCCGGCATCCTCGACGGAAAACACACGCTCGTCGATGGCGACTACGCCTTCCTCAAGCCCTGGTACGAGAGGGCGCTCACCCTGCAGAAGGATGGCGCCATCCCCTCCTATGCCTTCCTGAAGACATCGAACACCCATTATTCGGCGCTGTTCTTCAACGGCACGATCGGCATGCTGCCGATGGGAACCTGGTTCGTCGGCACGCAGATCGCCAAGGTGAAATCGGGTGAATCGAAGAGCAAGAACTGGGGCATCGTGAAGTTCCCGCATCCGGACGGCGTGGCAGCCGGCACAACGGCTGCGCAGATCTCGGGCCTGGCGGTCAATACAAATTCCGAGCACAAGGCTGCAGCTCTCGATTTCATCAAGTTCGTCACCGGTCCCGAGGGCGCAGCCGTCATTGCGTCGACAGGCACCTTTCCGGCGCTCAAGACCGCTGACGTCAGCGCAAAGATCGCAGCAACGCCCGGCTTCCCGCAGGACGAGGCCAGCAAGGAAGCGCTGATACCGTCGAAGGCCTATCTGGAGATGGCGGTCAATCCGAACGCCGCCAAGATCGAGGTCGTGCTCAATCGCGTGCATGACGCGATGATGACCGACAACACCTCAATCGACGACGGATTGAAGGAAATGACCGAAGGCGTGAAGGCCATCAAGTAGGCCCAAGAATATCGACGGTCGCGGGTCGGCATCTGCCCGCGGCCGATCCCGTTTTGAGGTATTGAGCTGACAATGATATATGATCCCGCCCGGGCCAATCCGCTTTTCGGCAATGCGCTGAAGACACGCGACGACCTCGCCAAGGCCGTCACCGATCTCTTCGAGCCGTTGCTGCCGTATTTTTCCGAAGGCGGCGCCCGTGTGCGCCTCGGTGCGGCCGGCGCGATCTTCGATCGGGCGGCGGCGGATCTGGAGGGATTTGCGCGGCCGCTCTGGGGGATCGTTCCGCTCGTTGCCGGCGGCGGCGCGTTCCCGCACTGGGATCTCTATCGCCGTGGGCTGGCAAACGGCACCAATCCTGCTCATCCCGAATATTGGGGCGATCTTGCCGACCGCAATCAGCGGCTGGTCGAACTCGCCGCGGTCGGCTTCGCCCTGGCGCTCGTGCCCGAGCACATCTGGGAACCGCTTGACGACAGCGAGAAGAAGACGGTCGCCGCCTATCTTCTCAGCGCGCGCGAGCTGGAATTCATCGACAACAACTGGAAATTCTTCCGTGTGCTCATCGATCTCGGGCTGGAACGCGTGAGCGTGGCGTTCGATCACCGGAAAACCCTCGCCTATCTCGACGAATTGGAAGCTTTCGACCTCGGGGACGGCTGGTATCGCGACGGGCCGGTCCGGCGGGTCGATCATTACATTCCCTTCGCCATGCATTTCTACGGCCTGATCTATGCAGTGCTGGCCAAGGGCGACGAGGCGCGCAAGGAGCGCTTCCGGGATCGCGCGCGGACATTCGCCAGGGATATCCGCCACTGGTTCGGCCCCGATGGGGCAGCCCTTGCCTTCGGCCGCAGCCAGACCTACCGCTTTGCGGCGGGAGGTTTTTGGGGCGCACTTGCCTTTGCCGGCGTCGAAGCCCTGCCCTGGGCCGAGATCAAGGGCTATTACATGCGCCATATCCGCTGGTGGTCGACGATGCCGATTGCCGAGCGCGACGGCGTTCTCTCCGTCGGCTACGGCTATCCGAATCTCTTCATGAGCGAGAGCTACAACTCGCCCGGTTCGCCCTATTGGGCGCTGAAATTCTTCCTGCCGCTCGCCCTTGCAGGGGATCATCCATTCTGGGCCGCCGAGGAGGCACCGCAGCCGGAGTTTCTGGAGCCGGTTGTGTTGAGGCCAGCGGGAATGGTCGCCATGCACACACCGGGAAACGTGGTCGTGCTCTCCTCAGGGCAGCAGCACGACAAAATGCTCGGCGCAAACGAGAAATATTCGAAATTCGTCTATTCCACGCGCTACGCCTTCAACATCGAAGCCGACGACCGGAATTTCACCGCCGCAAGCCTCGACAGCATGCTCGGCCTCTCCGACGACGGCGTCCATTTCCGCATGCGGGAAACCCTCGAAGAGGCGCTGATAACAGGCGGCCTACTCTATTCGCGCTGGCGCCCCTGGAACGACGTCGCAATCGAAACCTGGCTGCTTCCCGAAAACCCGTGGCACATCCGCATGCACCGCATCGCCACGCCGCGCGCCCTCAGCACCATCGAGGGCGGTTTTGCGATCGAGCGCGCGGATTTCAATGCCGACCGCTCCGATGTAAGCGAAGGCCGGGCCGTCTGGTACGGACAGACCGACGTCAGCGCGATCGTCGATCTATCGCCCAATCCGAGGGCCGGCCATGCGATGAGCCCGATCCCGAACACCAATCTCATCCACGCCAAGACCCTGCTGCCGCAGCTGCGCGGTAACGTGGGTCCCGGAACCACCGTGCTCGTGACGGCCGCGATGGCCCTGCCCAGCCGCGAGGACTGGGTAAAAGCGCTCGATAACCCGCCCACCTGCCCCCGCCTCGACGAGGTGGAGCGACTCTTTCGCGAGAAAGGCACCCGGGTGCCGGCATTCGCCCTCGGGACGTAGCTTGGAGCCCTGGCTTCCGGGTTTCGACTGCGGGCCAGGCGGTTGATTATCGTGCGATCAGCTCAGAACGGTATGCTTCGGCAATGCGCTGCGCCAGCTGTGCCATTTGATCGTCAGCTATCTGCAGAACCCCGTACTCCGCCATCAGCGCATGGTATTGCTGCTCTTCAAGAGGCACACCTGAAGGCAATGGAACGACATGAAAATGCAGGTGGCTGTTGGCTTGTTGGCTGCCGAGCGAAAGCACATAAATTCGCTCGGCGTCGAATACGCTTTTGAGGGCGCGCGACAAGATATGCACCTTCTCCTGTAGTCGAAGATATTCATCCGTCGACATGTCCCGCGCCAGATCCTCACGATGCTCCTTCGGACAGACAAGGGAATAGCCGGGCAGAGTGGGATATTTGCTGAGGAAAATGATCGTATAGTCGTCTTCGAGAATGCGATGATGAAAGAAGGCAGGATCGTTCCTGACCAAGCCGCAGATAAAGCATGCCCTTGTTCCGATGTCGTGCACATAGGCTTTGAGATCAAATGGCTGGTGTTCGATCATTCCAAACCTTTGCCATCTCGCACGCGGCGGCTTATCCGATTGCCAGATTGATGCGACAATCGGAGGGAGTGAGCAAGCATCAATATGTCCGTTTGAGCTAAATATGCGCGTGCTGGGGGATATGCGAAGCTATGTCATTCTGCCGATCCCTATTGCAATCGACTTCGCGTGACTTAAGTGATATTGAGGTAGTCATCATTAATCTCACGTGGCCACCATGACCGAAGCCCTCTTTTCCGAATTTTTCATGGTTGACCGGTCGACCGCCGGCGCGGGGCAAACTGCGCCATCGGCTGGCCGCCGGGGCAAAGGCACTCCCGAACAGGCATCAGATAACAACGCCCTGCGGAATGCGTTCACCAATGCCTTCCTGCAGACGCTGACGAAGCTGACCGTTGAGCATTCCGCTGCTCCCGAGCTCGCCAAGCTCGCCAGGGCGATGGCGGATGTTGCGGTCGGCGATTCCGTGGTGATCCGTTTGAAACCCGATCTCCCGGAAGGACATCGCCGATCCGTCAAGACATTCCTCCAGACGATGGTCCGCGTCAGCGGCTCATTGGAGGAAAGCCGGCTGGAAAATGCGATCAACAAGCTTGCGGATGTTATCCTGCCCGATGAGCATGCCCAGGCGCGCGGAGCGCTCGCAGCGGACAATCTGGAACTCAGGGACCGCTTCATCGCTGAGGTCCCGCAACTTACCAGCGCGGAGATTGGAAACCGCGCCGGTTCCAGCGCGAGAAACCTGTACGCGACCGCAGCGCGCTGGAAGAAGGCCGGCGACATTTTCTCGGTACATCATCGCGGCACCGAATATTTTCCGGCGTTTCAGCTCCGGGACGGACGGCCGCATCCTTCAATCAAGAAGGCGCTTGCGGCGCTTCCGGAAAACCTGTCTCCATGGCAGCGCGCATTCTGGTTCGTTTCAACGAACGGCTGGCTGGACGACAAGGCGCCCATGGATGTGCTTGACGATATCGATGCGGTGGCTGCTGCAGCCGCACGCGAACGGCAAGAGGTCTCTGGGTGAGCCACCCTCCTCTGCCAAGCCCGCCGTCGCCTTTTCCAACGATCAACATCCGGACGATCAAGGCAGGTACGGCGTTTCATCGAAACCATCTGTCGCAACGCTCTATGCAGCAACAAGCAGAGAGGCGGCTGCCTTCGAGTCGATCTTTCACGACATCGAACCAGCCGCCGCTTTCAAGACGGTCCGGCTTGCCGTTGTCGAAGCGCGGACGGTGAGCGTCGTCGCGCCGAAGCGTGATCTACGGTTGGCAAGCCTTTTCGCCCCCGATTTGAAGGCCTGGAAACTCACCCGAACGGATCTCATCGAAACACCGAAGTCGACCTATGGCGAGACCGTGCTGTGGGCCGAAGCCATTCATCGGGCGCGCGCAGACGTTGACGGGTTGATCTGGACGTCCCGCCAGTGCGACCCCGAGCAATGCATCATCCTGTTCGAGGATCGCATGGCAGAGGACCGGCTCGACGTCGTTCAATCCATCGACGTCGGTGCGGACGCCGATCTCCTTCTCGAACTGCGGGATTATGGGCGCCGTGCGGGCATCACGATCATATCTTAGCGCCAATGACGCTCGCTGACTCCGGAACCGCCACCAAAGCTATTCTCAAAAAACCAATGCGCGCTCAACACCGCCGCATAATATTTTCGAATTACTCAATAATTATATTTATATCCTCAACTAATGAATAAGAAAAACCCACTCTTCGCAACATTGCTGTAATGAAATCCGGCCAAGCGCAGCAGCATACTCAGCTTTCAGTTTCCGAAATCTTGAGAGGAGGACGCAATGCCCACCATAATGATCTGTCACGACGTCAAAGACACGAAGCACTGGCTCGCTTCACCTGTACGCAAGCAGGTGTTGGAACCCGTTGGCGTCACCAACATTCGCACGTTTACAGACCCTCAGACGTCCAACCGCGTCGGCTTGGTCATGGACGTTGCTGATATGGATAAGTGGATGGCTTTCATGCAGACCAAGGCAGCGGCCGATGCGATGGCGAGTGACGGCGTCTTGCCCGAAACCATGGTGTTCCTCGTCCAATCGTAACATGTGTCTCGACCAAAGCCGGAAATGCAACGCGGGAGGATGATATGACGACGTTATTCGTAAGGCACGAGGTCTCCGACTACACCGCCTGGCGCAAGGTATATGATGCCTTTTCGCCAGTGCAGAAGGCCAATGGGGTGACAGCGCAAGCTGTTTATCGAGCCGTCGATAATCCGAATGATATTACCGTCACCCACGAGTTTGCCACGCTGGAAGCGGCTCAGTCGTTCAGCAAGCTGGACGAGCTGAAGACGGCGATGCGCACGGGAGGCGTACTCGGCGCCCCGACGGTGTGGTTTACCAACAAAGCATGAAAGAGGGCCAGAAGGCCTCCGCCGCAGCGGAGCAGGTTACGGTCGCTCCCGGGACATGACATGAAAGCGGGGTTATGCGCGCGATCACGCCGACAGCCGACGGGGCAGGCAGTTGTCACCGAATTGGCAAATCCGCCCGAGGCTCTATTGTCCGTTCCTGATGTCATGCAGGAGATCCAGGCCGCGCTGGTATTTTTCCGTTTTCTTGCCGGTCTGTTCGGCCTGCCGGAGATTATCTTCGAGATCGGCCCGTTTGACGGGCAAGGCCAGCGGGTTTGACGCCGCACGTCTGACGAAGTCGTCATCCGGCTCGTCCGGCCGCCGTGTCAGAGCATTCACCGCCGAGATGATCGCCGGCGGAAAGCCTTCTTCCCTCAGCCTGTCGAGCGTCCAGCCGCTGCCCTTCTCGACGACGTCATGAAGGTAAGCGACCGTTCGCGTCTCGTCGCCGGAGACCAGGAGTGCTACCCGCTGGCAGTGCTCGAAGAACGGCCGGCCGGTTTTGTCCGCCTTACCTTCATGGGCCGCAAGAGCAATCTGGATGGCATGGTCGAGATGCTGCATGGCGATCACGGTCCCTCGGTCTTCCTGATCTTCCGCCTGGAAGGTTTTTCCCCCGTCGTCATCTCGATGTCAGGGACGGGAGCCACGGCGGCCTGGACAGGCCTCGCCCGTCGCCGATCGAGATCGCCGCTCTCACCGGCGCCTTGAAGCAGTGCGGCATCATCCCTGTCGTCTTCATCAAGCAGGTTCTGCAGCGTCTCATGCTCATCCGCGCCTGCCAGTTCGTCGCAGGCTTGCAGCCAATGGCGATGGTCAGCGCCGTCCGGGCGACCCTCGGCCTCCCAGATTTCGTAGGCGCGCTGGCGTATCTGCTCGTGCTTGTCTATAGCCATGATCTCCTCCAAGCGCATTTGAATGAGCCGTCCGAAGAGCGGCCGGCCGCCTATCAGGGCGTGTTGATAGTTGGAAGGAAATCCTCCACCTGTTTGCGTTGATCCTTTGGAAGCGTCTCCACCCGTTCCTTCCAGAACTGTTCGGCCTCCGGCGGATCCTCGTCCCATTGGCGAACATCGGTGCTATTGTCGTCGATCATCGATCGGCGGTGACCGCCGAGGCTGAGATATTCCTTGGCAAGCTTCAGGCTTGGGGTTTCGGTGCCGCTATCGCGATCTGATGCCGAGCTCGCGTTGCGTCGGGCAGCTTCCAATGCCCTTTTGCGATCGGTCTCGGCCCGTTCTGTATCGGCGGACCGCGCGTCGTCGGTACCGCTCTGCGGCACGCTGGATTTGGAAGTCGTCATGGATCACCTTCGATGTTGTGATCCAATAACCTCTGCAAACAAGGAGAGTTCCGCGCGCGTAGAGAATGATTTGAGCGGGTGACGAGCCGCGTCGCCCAGGGCGCGATCAATGAACGGCCATACTCACCATGCGATAAGGATGCACGGCCTCGAATTGTGAAATCATCGCCGTTGCCTGTAGCAGCACGCGCTCGGCATTTTCGGGGTCGTCACGGGCGAGTTCGTCGGCGTTAACGCGGATCGCTTCAGCCATGTTGTTGGAAATTGCCGCAAAATGCGTATTGCCTTCGACAAGCGCCTCACGCGCCGTATCCTCCAGCGTCCGCGCAATATCGACGAAGATTTCCTCGCGTTCCGCGATACTGAGGTCTTTGATTAGTTTTGTGTTCTCTTCCATGTCACTCACTCCTAAAGACGTGGGACGGTGACCGAGCTCATGAAGCCTCGGCCACCAAAGAACTGGGAATGCTGAAATCCGGATTCAAGCCTCAATGCTATTCGCTTTTTATTCGAACGCTGGAGCCGATTGTCTGTTCCCTGTCGGGCATTAGCAGTCACCGGCAGAGAGTGCCAATTTTTCTTTCGTGCCCTCTTGAAATTGCCGAATCGTCGAACCAGATCATTCGCGCAAGGCGCGCGCGAACCTGCACCCGCCCGGATTGGTCATCCGGTCCGGCTAGAACAGGATGATTTTAGGCCTGCTGGCCTAAAATCTGAATCCTGTTCTACATTATAGAGTTAGAGCATGATGTCGTCCGAAAACCGCGCACACTTTTCGGCATCATGCTCTAAGGGAACAACGTCATCACTGTTCGATGGAGGAAGACATGTCGTTCCGACCGCTTCATGACCGCATTCTCGTCCGCCGGGTCGATTCAGAGGAAAAGACCAAGGGCGGGATCATCATTCCTGATACCGCCAAGGAGAAGCCGCAGGAAGGCGAGGTTATCGCCGTCGGCCCCGGCGCACGCAACGACGCCGGCCAGATCCAGGCGCTCGACGTCAAGCCCGGCGATCGCATTCTGTTCGGCAAATGGTCCGGCACCGAGATCAAGATCAACGGTGAAGATCTGCTGATCATGAAGGAAAGCGATGTCATGGGCATCCTCGAGGCCCGGGGCGAGAAAAAGCAGGCCGCGTGAGATCCTGCGGACATCAGTCAATGCTGGAGCGCGTAGCTTTTCATGGAAACGCAGAACCGCTCCAACCTTTCATTTCTGACGCAATTCCAAACGGAAAACCGCATTGCACTTTTCCTGGAATTGCTCTGGCTGCCTATGAAGGAGTGAGGACATGGCTGCTAAAGAAATCAAATTCAGCACCGAAGCCCGCGAGAAGATGCTACGTGGCGTCGACATCCTGGCCAACGCCGTGAAGGCGACCCTCGGCCCGAAGGGCCGTAACGTCGTGATCGAAAAGTCGTTCGGCGCGCCGCGCATCACCAAGGACGGCGTTTCGGTCGCCAAGGAAATCGAGCTCGAAGACAAGTTCGAAAACATGGGCGCCCAGATGGTCCGCGAAGTTGCTTCGAAGACCAGCGACGTCGCCGGCGACGGCACCACCACCGCAACGGTGCTTGCCCAGGCGATCGTCAAAGAGGGCGCCAAGGCGGTTACCTCAGGCATGAACCCGATGGACCTGAAACGCGGCATCGATCTTGCGGTCGGCGCCATCGTCGCGGAACTGAAGGCCAACGCCCGCAAGATCTCCAACAATTCCGAAATTGCCCAGGTCGGCACGATCTCCGCCAATGGCGATGCCGAAATCGGCCGCTTTTTGGCGGAAGCCATGGAAAAGGTCGGCAATGATGGCGTCATCACCGTCGAAGAAGCAAAAACTGCGGAGACCGAGCTCGAAGTCGTCGAAGGCATGCAGTTCGATCGCGGCTATCTCAGCCCCTACTTCGTGACCAATGCCGACAAGATGCGGGTGGAGTTCGAAGACCCCTATATTCTCATCCACGAGAAGAAGCTCTCGAACCTGCAGTCGATGCTGCCGGTCCTCGAAGCCGTCGTCCAATCCAGCAAGCCGCTGCTCATCATCGCTGAAGATGTCGAAGGCGAGGCCCTCGCAACGCTCGTCGTCAACAAGCTGCGCGGCGGTCTGAAGATTGCTGCCGTCAAGGCTCCTGGCTTCGGCGACCGCCGCAAGGCCATGCTCGAAGACATCGCCATCCTGACCGCCGGCACCGTCATCTCCGAAGATCTCGGCATCAAGCTCGAGAACGTCACGCTCGACATGCTCGGCCGTGCCAAGAAGGTGTCGATCGAGAAGGAAAACACCACCATCGTCGATGGGGCAGGCGCCAAGACCGACATTGAAGGCCGTATTGCCCAGATCAAGGCCCAGATCGAAGAAACCACTTCCGATTACGACCGCGAGAAGCTGCAGGAACGCCTTGCCAAGCTGGCCGGCGGCGTTGCCGTCATCCGCGTCGGTGGCTCGACGGAAGTCGAAGTGAAGGAAAAGAAGGACCGCGTCGACGACGCGCTTCATGCAACCCGCGCGGCGGTCGAGGAAGGCATTCTGCCGGGCGGCGGCGTGGCGCTGCTGCGCGCCGTCAAGGCGCTCGACAATGTCAAGACCGCCAATGGCGACCAGCGCGTCGGCGTCGACATCGTTCGCCGCGCGGTCGAGGCACCGGCTCGCCAGATCGCCGAAAACGCCGGAGCGGAAGGCTCGGTTATCGTCGGCAAGCTGCGCGAGAAAAGCGAGTTCTCCTACGGCTGGAACGCTCAGACAGGCGAATATGGCGACCTCTATGCGCAGGGCGTCATCGATCCGGCCAAGGTGGTTCGCACCGCGCTGCAGGATGCGTCCTCCATCGCCGGGCTTCTCGTCACGACGGAAGCCATGATCGCCGAGAAGCCCAAGAAGGACGCTCCTCCGCCATTGCCCACCGGCGCCGGCATGGACTTCTGAGACGGCTACCGGCCCGCCGGCTTCGCCGGCGGGCCTTTTCGGAGGGAATAGAGATGGTTCAAACGATCAAAAACCGATCGCAAGTACCGCTGGACTCCCGCGATCTTGAAATATGCCAGCGGATCTTCGACAAGATCAGATCCGAATACCAGGTGGAAAAGGACAGCGACGAAGCCGAACGAACGGCAAGCATAATCATCGAGCTTTACCGGCAGGGCGTGCGCGACCCCGATCACCTGCAGTCAATGGTCGAGGCGGCCCGCGGCCTCTTCGAAACGAGGGACCGGTAATCTGTCCCGCACGTGCAATTAGCATGGCGCGGGACCTTGCATGACGATGATGTCAGCGCGGATGTCGTCCGGAGGATTTACCCAGAACGGTCATCTGCTCCTGCTGCACTTCATTTTCATCGTTCAAAACCGCTTGCCAGACCCTGTTGCCGAGCCGAAGCGATACCCGTTTCGTCCCCTCGTGTTCAGCAGTGCCGATTTCCACGGAGCTGACGACGGAGCCATGGCGCATGTGGCGGCGGAGATCGGCCAGCGACAATCCGAACCGTTTCGCCAGCTCCGATGATTCAAGGATAAAATCGCCATTTGAATCACGCTCGATCAGCACCGATTTTTTCTCCAGCTAAGTTCCACGCTCACGGCTCAGGCCACCGCCGGAATCGCATTGTCTTCCTTTGGCAGCAGCCGCGCTACTGCGCTCAGCAGATCCGTCTGCGATATAAGGCCAAGGATGCGGTAATCGTCGTCGACGATGATGACGGCATGCGTGCGCCCGTCAGTCAGGACGGGCAACAGCGACAGAGCAGCATCCGAAGGTCTGGCCACCGCCGGCCTCGAGATCGCATGCGCGATGGTCTCGGTGCTCATCGACAACTCCCGCAAGCCGACAGCGCCGACGAGACGACCCTCCGGATCCTTCACCGGCAGCGTACGGATATTATGCTTGAGCAGAAGATGCCGTGCGGCATCCGGTTCCGAAGCTTCGCCAATGGCGATCACGTCGCGCGACATGATATCGGCACAGCTGATCTTGCCGTTTGAGCGGATGGCCGCTTGCAGCTCGACCTGCTGCAACAGCCGGCCAAGGTCTGCCCGGTCGATATCGAAGGTTTCGTCGAACGCCTCAAGGGCCGCATCGACATCCTCTTCGCGAAAACCCACCCGCACGGCCGATGGCAGGTCGATCGTCTGATGGGTGTTCTCCACGGGTTTCGGAACGACGTGCGGATAATTCCGCTTGGAAAGCCTGTGGAACAGCAGGCCAAGGGCGACGAGAATGCAGGAGTTCAAAGCGACGGGCACGAAGGGAAAGAGGAATCCCCAGCCGGCAACGACAGGGCCGCCGAGCACGGCGGTCAGTGCGGCGGCTCCTCCGGGTGGATGAAGGCACCGCGTGAAGGACATCGCGCCAATGGCAAGCGAAACGCCGACGCCGGTCGCGATGATCGGATCACGAATGAAATAGGCGGCAATAATCCCCATCAGGGCGGAAATGGTATTGCCGCCGATGATCGACCAAGGCTGCGCCAGCGGGCTTGCCGGCACCGCGAAAAGAAGTACCGCGGACGCGCCCATCGGCGCGACGATCAGGGGAAGATGCGGCCCCTGGCCGAACAGATAGCCGCTGATGACGCCGGTGAGACCAATGGCCAGCAAGGCGCCGAGACATGCAATCAATCGCTCTCGTAAGGTCGCACCGGCCAGAATGGGTGAAAACAAACGGAAGCGGCGGAGGCGGCTCGGTCCCACCTTTGGGGAAACGGGATACTTCATGACAAGACCAATTTTAAGCGAGGATTTTCTGGCGGCGAAGGAGGAAGACGTTCAGGCTAGTTTGTCGCCAGCCTGACATCTCTGCCTTTTGTCGCACTGAGGACTTCGTGGAATGCGTCGAACGCGCTGGGACGATCTTTCCTGCGATAGACGAGCAACGTCTCGACAGGCCCCAACTGATGGGTCTGGACAGGCGTCGGCCAGTGCATCAGGTCAAGGACGGATCGCGGCATGACACCCGCCGTATTCCCGGTCGCGACGCTCGCCAGGATCGCGTGGTAGGAGCCGAGTTCGCTCGTCGGCAGGGCACTCGATTTGCGCGCCCAGTTTTCGGCGATCCTGCGATAGGTGCAGCCGGGTTCCAAAGCGGCGAGCGACCCGACACGCAGATCGGCGGCGGATTTGATGGCGGGATGCCCGGCAGGCAACACGATCAACAGGTCTTCGACGAAGACCGGCTCCATTTCGAGCGCCTTAAGTTCGGCATCGAAGCTCGAGTCTTCCTCGCGCATCGTCTTCGGTGGACGGGCAATCAGCGCACAATCCAGCGCATCGGAGAGAACGTCGCGGGTCAGATCGCGGGACGCCCCCATCGTCAGATGAAGCGACACACCAGGCCACATCTGATTGAATTGCGTCAGCGCCGCCGGCAGCCTGCTTGCCGCCGTGCTCTCCATGGTGCCGACCCGCAATGTCCCCGATGGGGCGAGAGGCCGCACGGCCTGGCGCGCTTCGAGCGCAAGCGCCATAAGCCGGTTGGCATAGGTGAGAAACGTCTCGCCCTCGCGTGTCAACGTCATCTTCTTGCCGTCACGGCTGAAGAGCGAAACGCCGAGGTCCTCCTCCAATTGCTGGATGCGCGTCGTCACATTCGACGGCACCCGCCCGACGGCCTTGGCAGCCTTCGTAACGCTGCGGTCGCTGGCGACAGCGAGGAAGATCTCGATCGATGAAAGGTCCAATGAAAAGATCTCGTTTCCGGAATTAAGACGATAGATAATTCTCTATATAAAAATCATTGTATCAGCTCAAGCCGGTTTCGGCATTGGCGAAAAAACGCCATCCGCGGACCGAACAGGCAAGCGATTGCCGAAAAAAGGATCGCGACGCCGAGGAAATAGCCATGCAGGCGGCGACATTGCCTCTGTCGGATGCGGATTTCACGGTTTGGGGCTGGCATGAGGCTTGCATCCGCAAAGCCATCTGCAGATCGATCGGCGACGACCTTAATGTTGCAACTTGTCTTGACCTGTCTTCTTCTGAGCGTCGCTTCAGGCTTGAGCATGCGGCGTTTTCTCTTGCCGTATTTCCCAGGCGGCGATCTCGCCGAGAAATCTGCCCCTGTGACCATCGTCGCAAGCGCCGTCTTTCTGGCGGCAATCGCTTTCACCGTCTCGGATCAGGAGCTTTGGGCAAAATCCGTCATCCTGATGCTCGGCCTTTCGCTGGCAGCGATGTTCGACGATGCGAGACCCAGGCTGACGATCGCCCTCTCCGCCGTCAGTTTGGCGGCCTATCTCGGGCTGCGTTCGATTAGCTAAGCCATCCAACCATCACGCAAACAGATGAGTGGTGATTGAACACCGCAGCTCATCACCCGGTGCCGAAGCCCAATCGAGGCGTTGCATCCGCCGACGAAATTATTCGTCAACAGAGCCGCATCTTACAACCTGAAACATCCCCCGACGGCGGACAAGAAAGACTTCGCGCAATACGGGAAAATGATCTCCATTGAAGAATATTCCATCGCTGTTATTCTCCATAATAGAACATTTGCCGAGGCACGCCGGGATCGCAACAGCTCCCGTGCCGCACGGATGTTCGAGTTGCGCCGATGAAGAGGAGGCGAGTGGCGATCATGGACAGCGACCCGGCAGGAAAAATCTGGTCGGAGTGGTATGCGTGGCACCCTGTCTTGCCGATCGATGACTCAGTGTTCTGGCTCGAGACCGTATACCGCCGGGAAAGCCCGGAAGGTCTGTGGCAATATCGTTCGTTCCGGCCCGAATTTGAACGCCGGCAGGCTCTGGCGAACATACCGGTCTGTCCGGGCGCTTAAAACCCGACAACGATCGCCAGGTAGGCGTGCGTCAACCGAGTGCCTGGCTGACGAGTGCATAGGTCCTCGGCTCGGGCGCCACTGCGCGTCCCGCAACTGGAAGCCAAGGGCCACCGAGCGACATGGTCGTCACGATGTCGTAGACAGGAAGACCGCAGCGGGAGAGGAAATCGGAAAAGGCCCCGCCCTGCTCGCGTGTGTCGAGGCGCAGGAACGCTCCTGCGTGCTCGGCTGCGTGCGGGCGGACGACGGCGATCGCGTCCGCGTCACTGCGTGCCACAACGGGACCGATAACATGGCCGCGCCCGAACCGTCGGCAAAGGGAGAATGCCTCGATCCGGCCGGCGCGGCTCAACACGATGCCCTTGGAATTTGCCATGAGCCGGGCCAGGAGCAGTTTGCGATCCGTGCCGAAGGCCACACAATCCAATTCGGCGATCGCTTCCAGATCGCCAGCCTCCACGGCCCGTATCACGGCACCGGACGGCGGCTCCACATCCGGCGGCAATATCGCTTCGCCATGGCATTGAAAGACCAGCGCCTCCCGAACAAAGTTCAGGGACCGATAAAGACGGCGCGCCGCGCGCGTCGCATTCAGCCCGAGGTTTCGCCCGGCGACCTGATTCAGCGCGTGGCCCATCAGCCATTGCCCGGCGCCATTGGTTTGAAGACGCGGCGAGGTGATGACCATACCGATCGTGGCAAATTGCGCGTCATAGGGAAACCACATCGCAGAGCCCAGGATGCGCCCGATTTCATCGATCGCCACGATGCCCTGGCCGAACTCCCGCAGGAACTGCCAGTCCTCACCGCGATGCGGCCAGGCGACGGTCATCGAAAGCGCATGCAACTTGTCGAGGGCAACGCTGTCGATCCCGGCAATGTGCGTCTCGAAACTATCGACGAATCTGGATTCGGATGTCAGTTCACTCACTCCCACCCCCTGCCGCATTTTCTGGCCAAGCCTGTGCTCCGGAAACTTCTCCGCCCAGACTAGAACAGATCGTTCGATACAATTCACTGGTGAAGCTGGCGCAAACACAACAATCGACCAAATCTCGATGCGCTTTCGGCAAGTAACGCCTGCGCCTCCCTCTAGACTCATTGACAGATCCAGCGGCCGGAGTCGCTTTTCACTGTGAGAGCCCGGAAATGTCACCTCCCTCGGCCCAGTTGCAAACACCTCTAACATCTCGCTGGGCCGAATTGTCGTTTCCGTCGGCGGCATGGGCGCCGCCTCGGCAGGCAGGGCATGCTTGTGAGGCCGCCGATGCAGGCGATTGAGATTCTCGAAACGCTTGTCGGCTTCCCCTCCGTCGTCGGCACGCCGAACGGCGAGATCGTGGCGTGGATCCGGCACTACCTGCAAAGCCACGGCGCTGTGGTCACGGAGCTTCCCGGCCCGGAGGGCGATCGGTCGAACCTCTTCGCCACGATCGGCCCGAAGGAAACGCCGGGCTATATCCTTTCGGGCCATGTGGACGTGGTGCCCGCCGCCGAAAGCGGCTGGACCAGCGATCCGTTCCGCCTGCGCACCGAAGCGGATCGCCTCTACGGTCGCGGCGCCACCGACATGAAGGGTTTCCTGGCCGCCGTTCTCGCCGCCGTCCCGGCTCTCGCCGTCATGCCGCTTCGCCAGCCGGTCCACCTTGCCTTTTCCTATGACGAGGAGGCCGGCTGCCGCGGCGTGCCGCACATGATCGCGCACATTCCGGAGCTCTGCGCAACTCCGCTTGGCGCGATCATCGGCGAGCCGAGCGGCATGCGGGCGATCCGCGCCCACAAGGGCAAGGCCGCCGCCCGGCTGACGGTCAGGGGCCGGTCCGGCCATTCTTCGCGCCCTGACCAGGGACTGAACGCAATCCATGCCATGACCGACGTCCTGGCCTGCGCCACCGCCGAAGCCGAACGACTCACACGCGGCCCGTTCGAGCCTGTCTTCGAACCACCCTACTCCTCGCTTCAGATCGGCACGCTGAAGGGCGGCCAGGCGGTTAACATCATTCCCGACACCTGCGAGGCCGAGTTCGAAGCGCGGGCCATTTCCGGCGTCGATCCGGTCACGCTACTGGCGCCGCTGCGAGCATCGGCCGAGGCGCTGTCGCCGCTCGGCTTTCAGGTGGAATGGCGCGAACTCAGCGCCTATCCGGCGCTTTCGCTGGCCGCCGATGCGCCGCTTGCTGCGCTGCTTGGCGAACTGACCGGCATCGAGCCGCTCGCCGCCGTCAGCTACGGCACCGAGGCCGGCCTTTTCCAGCGCGCCGGCATCGATGCGATCATCTGCGGACCGGGCGACATCGGCCGTGCCCACAAGCCGGACGAATTCATCCTCGCCGGCGAACTGCTGGCCTGCCAGGCGATGGTCGAGGCGCTTGGCCGCCGCTGCGCCTGATGACATCCGATCGAGGAGCCGACGCCATGACCTTTCTCTTCAATTCCGATGCGAAGCGCGGCGCCATATTCGCCAAAGCCTTCGCGCGCGAACTGCCCGACATTGCTTTTTCCATGGATCCCCAGTCGGTCGAACCGGACGCCGTGCGCTACCTGATCACCTGGACCGTACCGCAGGATCTCGCCCGCTATCGCAATCTCGAAATCCTGTTTTCGATCGGCGCGGGTATCGACCAGTTCCGCATCGATGCGGTGCCGGCGTCGGTGAAGGTGGTGCGCATGGTCGAGGACGGCATCATCAGGATGATGCAGGAATATGTGACGCTGGCCGTGCTTGCGCTGCATCGCGACATGCCGGCCTATCTCGACCAGCAGCGGCGCCGGACCTGGCAGACGATCGCTTCTAGGCAGGCCTCGGAGCGCCGCATTGGCGTGCTCGGCCTCGGCATGCTTGGGAGCGCCGTGCTCGAACGGTTGCAGCCCTTCGGCTTTCCGCTTTCGGGCTGGAGCCGCAGCCCGCGCGAGATCGAGGGCATCCAATGCCTGAGCGGCCGCGACGGTCTCGATACTCTGCTTGCAACCACCGACATTCTCGTCTGCCTGCTGCCGCTGACGGATGAGACGCGCGGTTTCCTGAATGCCGAGCTCTTCGCCGGACTGCCGGCCGGCGCAGCACTCGTCCATGTCGGCCGCGGCCCTCAGCTCGACCATCAGGCGCTCGTCGACGCGCTCGACGCCGGGCATCTCTCCGGCGCCGTCGTCGATGTCACCGATCCGGAACCGCTGCCTGCGGACCACGCCTTCTGGAACCATCCGAAGATCCTGTTGACGCCCCACGTTGCGAGCGTCACCCAGCCTGAAACCGCCGCGGCGGCGGTGATCGGCAACATCAAACGGCACCAGGCGGGCGTCGATCCGATCGGTCTGGTCGATCGCAACCGTGGCTACTGAGTTCTCAACCTAGGAAAGCAAATCATGTCCCTCCTCAAGACGATCGACACCAACCCATCCTTCGCGCCGCGCGAGTCCGGCCCCCTCCCCGAACGGCTGATCTCGGGCAATCCGGCCTTCAAGACCTGGGCGCAGGATGTCGCCCGCGGCGAGACGGTTCATAGCGGCGTCTGGGAAGCGACACCCGGCGAGACGCGCTCGATCAAGGGTGAGACGTTCGAGTTCTGCCATATCCTTTCCGGCCTGGTCGAACTCACGCCGGAAGGCGGCGAACCGGTGGTCTACAAGGCCGGCGACAGCTTCGTCATGAAGCCGGGCTTCGTTGGTGTCTGGAAGACGATCGAGACGGTGCGCAAGATCTACGTCACCGTGTCGTGATGTCGACGCCGTAGATTTGACTGCGGCGGCGGCGAAAACGCAATTTTTCGCCGCCGCGGCATCGCCGGTCGACGCATGCTGCTCGCCTTCCCCAGTTAGGCTTGTCTCAGCCCATCCCGAGGACATGCGATGACACTCAGCTTCGATCCGAACACGATTTCCCTGCCCGTCGGACATTTCATCGGCGGCCGGCTGGTTCCGGCCGAAGCTGTCATCGACATGCATCGCCCATCCGACGGCAAGGCTTATGCCGGCTGCCCGCTGGCCGACGAGGCGCTTGTCGACCACGCCGTCGAAACCGCCAGGACCGCATTGAAGACGAGCAATTGGGGCGGCATGCGGCCGCGCGAGCGCACCGTGGCGCTGCAGCGCTGGGCGGACCTGATCGAAGCCGAGGCTGAGACCCTCGCCAGGCTCGAGGCGCTCTCCTCGACACGACCCGTCGGTCATCTCGTCGCCGGCGATATCGCCGTCACCGCTGAGCAAATCCGCTTCTTTGCCGAATTCGCCGACAAGGAAGGCGGCGACCTCGTCCCGACCGACGATGCGAACTTCGGCATGATCATGACGGAACCCTATGGCGTCGTCGGCGCCATCACGCCCTGGAATTTCCCCTTGTCCATGGCCGGCTGGAAGCTCGGCCCGGCGCTGGCTGCAGGCAATGCGGTGGTGCTGAAGCCGTCGGAAATGACGCCGTTTTCGACGCTCTATCTCGCCGAACTTTCGGTGCGGGCCGGCCTGCCGGCGGGTCTCGTCAACATCGTGCTCGGCGACGGCCCGACCACCGGAAATGCGATCACCGGCCATTCTGGCATCTCCAAGGTCAGCTTCACCGGCTCGACGGCGGCCGGCGCGGCAATCATGACCAACATCGCCCGCACCGGCGTCAAGCCGATGACGCTGGAACTCGGCGGCAAAAGCCCGCAACTGGTCTTCGCCGATGCCGATCTCGAGCTTGCAGCCGGCGCAATCGCCGGCAGCATTCTCTCCAACGCCGGTCAGGCCTGCGTTTGCGGATCCCGGTTGATCGTCGAGGCGAAGGTGGCGGACGTGCTCGCAGCCGCCCTCGTCGAGAGGCTGGCGGCCATCCGCCCCGGCCCCACCTGGGAGGAAACGACCGATTATTCGCCCGTCATCTCCGAACGCCAGATCGCTCGCATGGACGGCATCATCCGCGCCGCGATCGACGACGGCGCCGAGTGCCTCACCGGTGGCCGCCGGCTCGACCGCGAAGGTTATTTCTACGCACCGACCCTGATATCAGGCGTGACGGCAACGTCGCCGGCGGTTCTGGAAGAAATCTTCGGACCGGTGCTGACCATTCAGACCTTCGAGGACGAGGAGGAGGCGCTGAGCCTCGCCGACCATCCGGCCTATGGGCTCGCCGCAGGCCTCTTCACCCGCGATCTCTCGCGTGCCATCCGCGTGACCCGTCGCCTGCAGGCCGGCACCGTCTGGGTCAACCGCTACGGCCGCTCGCGCGACCATATCCTGCCGACCGGCGGCTACAAGCAGTCCGGCATCGGCAAGGATCTCGGGCGCGACGCCTATCTCGCCAACCGCAAGAGCAAGAGTGTGCTCATCAGCCTGTGAGGACCTGCGATGAAAACCTACAAGATCGCCCTTCTGCCCGGAGACGGGATCGGCCGCGACGTGACGGCAGCAGCCTGGGCCGTGCTCGAAAAGGCAGCGAGCCTGAACGGATTTTCTCTTGATGCAACCAGCTATCCCTGGTCCTGCGACTACTATCTGGTGAACGGCAGCATGATGCCCGTCGACGGCATCGAAACGCTGAGGCCCTTCGATGCCATCCTGCTCGGCGCCGTCGGCTGGCCCAGCAAGGTGCTGGATTCCGTGTCGCTGCACGGGTTTCTGCTGCCGATCCGCAAGGCCTTCGTGCAATATGCCAATATCCGCCCGCACCGGCTGCTGCCGGGTGTGCAGGGGCCGTTGCGGTCCGATGGCTTCGACATCCTCTGTATTCGTGAAAATACCGAGGGCGAATATTCCGGCGCCGGTGGCCGCGTCCACCAGGGCACCGACAATGAGGTGGCGGTCGAGACCTCGATTTTCACCCGCAAGGGGGTTGAGCGCATTCTGCGCTTCGGCTTTGAGCAAGCGCGTGCGCGCAGCGGCAAGCTTGCCTCGGTGACGAAGTCCAATGCCCAGAAATATTCGATGGTCTTCTGGGACGAGATCACCCAGAGGCTTTCCGCGGAATATCCCGATGTCGAGGTGACCAGCTACCATATCGACGCCATGGCCGCCCGCATGGTCATGGCGCCGGATAGTCTCGACGTCGTGGTCGCCTCCAACCTGTTCGGCGACATCTTGACCGACCTCGGCGCCGCCATCCAGGGCGGGCTCGGCTTTGCCGCCTCCGCCAATATCAATCCCGATCGCTCGGCGCCATCGATGTTCGAACCGGTTCATGGCTCCGCGCCCGATATCGCTCATCTCGGCATCGCCAATCCGATCGCCGCCATCTGGTCGGGCGCGATGATGCTGGAGCATTTGGGAGAAACCGCAGCGGCCGGAAAGGTGATGGCGGCCATCGAAGCGACGACGGCACGCGGCATCGGCGCAATTCCCGGCAAGGACAGGACCGACGCGATCACGGCATCGGTACTTTCGGCACTTGGCTGATCAATGGAGAACAGAATGTACGGATTAAGGGATGCCAGCCTGCTGCGTCAGCAAGGGCTAATCGGCGGAGAATGGCGCGGGGCTGAAACCGGGCGCACGATCGAGGTGATCGACCCGGCGACGCAGCATGTGCTGGGCACGGTGCCCGACATGGACGGAGCCGATACGAGCGCGGCAATCGCGGCGGCGGAAAAAGCCTTTGGTCCATGGCGCGCAAAGACCAATGCCGAGCGCGGCGCATTGCTGGAAGCCTGGCATGATCTGATGCTCGACAATATCGAGGATCTGGCGCTGATTCTCACCCGTGAGCAGGGCAAGCCGCTGACGGAAGCGCGCGGTGAAATCCGTTACGGCGCCTCGTTCATCAAATGGTTTTCCGAGGAGGCGCGCCGCATCGGCGGGACGACTATTCCCTCGCCGACGGCGGACCGGCGGATCGTCGTTCTGAAGGAGCCGGTCGGCGTGTCGGCGATCATCACGCCGTGGAATTTTCCGAACGCGATGATCACCCGCAAGGTCGGGCCGGCGCTCGCTGCAGGCTGCACGATCGTCGTCAAGCCATCCGACCTGACCCCCTATTCGGCGCTGGCGCTCGGCGTCCTGGCGGAGCGTGCCGGCATCCCGAAAGGCGTGATCAATATCGTCACCGGCTTGCCCACCCGGATCGGTGACGAACTGATGGCGAACCAGACCGTCCGCAAGATCTCCTTCACCGGCTCGACCCGCGTCGGCTCGCTGCTGATGCGCGGCGCGGCCGACAGCGTCAAGCGGCTCAGCCTCGAACTCGGCGGCAACGCGCCGTTCATCGTCTTCGACGACGCCGATCTTGATCTTGCCGTGGAAGGCGCGATCGCCTCGAAATTCCGTAATGGCGGGCAGACCTGCGTCTGCGCCAATCGCCTACTCGTCCAGTCCGGCGTCTACGAGGCCTTTGCCGCCAAACTTTCCGCACGCGTATCGGCCATGAAGGTCGGAGCCGGCGTGGATGCAGGCACGGATATCGGACCGATGATCAACAGGGCGGCGATCGAGAAGATCAAGCGTCACGTCGACGATGCGGTGGAAAAGGGAGCAAGGATCCTCGCCACTGCGGGTTCCGTGCCTGAAGGCGACCAATATGCAGTGCCGATGGTGCTCGGCGGTGCGACGACCGAGATGCAGCTTGCCAGCGAAGAGACCTTCGGACCGGTTGCCCCGCTTTTCCGTTTCGATAACGAGGAAGAGGCGATTCGCATCGCCAACGCCACGCCCTTCGGCCTTGCCGCCTATTTCTACACAGAGAGCCTGAAACGCTCCTGGCGTGTCGCCGAAGCGCTCGAATTCGGGATGGTTGGCCTCAACACAGGGGCGATCTCGACCGAGGTCGCCCCCTTCGGCGGCATCAAACAATCCGGTCTTGGCCGCGAGGGCGCGCAATGCGGCATCGAGGAATATCTCGAAATAAAGAGCTTCCACATCGGCGGGCTCGCCTAACTACAGGAAAACAAAAGAGCGCCGGGACATCATCCCGGCGCTGGATGATCGGAGCGACGGTCGATGCTCCTGCTGGAGCAACTCCGACACGTGGGCTTGAGTACTTCGCAGCCTTTGGCGGATGCCTGCAAAATTACGGTGCCCAAACAACATTTCTTTGACGCTGCTTTGACGGCAGGATGCTACGGCCGGTTTGCGAAGTTACGCAGAGGGATTTCAACCGGTTATGCTTCAGTTCGATCATCGTCACAGCATAGATTTACATTTCGCAATCCCGGTTTCCCTTCCCGGTTGCTTGCCAGGAGCCGAAGTTGTGGCAGACTGGCCCCTGGATGCTAGGTCTTCCGGCCGCCAAACGAGCGTATCGGAGGCAGCGGGGGCGGGGCCGGTGGATCGCATGAACAAGGAGCACTATCCGTTTCGGATGTTCCTGCTCGGGCCTTTTGCCCTTGTGGACGCCGGGGGGCGGTCAATTACTCCGAAATCCAAAAAGGCACAGGCTCTTCTGGCAATGCTTGCATTGTCCGCCCGGGGCTCGCGCTCGAGAATCTGGCTTAGGGACAAGTTATGGAGCGATCGCTCCGACGACCAGGCGGCAGCCAGTCTACGCCAAGCGCTTTTGGACATTCATAAGAGTCTGGGGCCGGCACGTGATCTCCTGATTGCGGATAAGAATACCGTGTGGCTGGATACGGACCGACTCGTGCTCGATACCGACCTGGTGCTTCGGACGGAGCGATCTCCGGATCAAATTACCGACGAATTGCTCGAAGGCATCGACATCCGCGATCCCGAATTCGAGGACTGGTTGGCGCTGGAACGGCAAAACTGGTATCGCCGCCTCGATGAAGGACAAGTCCACGACGTCTTCGAGCCGCGACAGCAACCGAGCCGCGATATCGCCAAACATTCCGCCCTGCTGCCTTTAACAGGCGCCCCGGATACGTCGAGAACAGGCAAACCCGTGGACAGCGCCAGCAGCGGCCCAGATGGGCGGCGGGGCGGCGGTGGCTGGCAATGGATGATGGCTCTTCTGTCCCCCATCGTGGTGGGTGCCGGAGAGGGCGGACAAATTGCTGCGACACGGTTCCAGAACCTCATTTCAAAAGCCATCATCGATGGGCTGGGCTTTGGAGTCACTGACCTCTCCTTCACCTTGCCGCATATTGAAGAGAACGAACAGCAGATCAGCCTTCCCATATGCCTACAGCTTCGCCTGACGTTTGATGGTGACATGGTGCTGATCGAGCTGGTGATGAAGCACCTGATCAACAACCGCATTCATTGGCTGGGCAGTCAGGCAATCAACCGCACGCAGTTCGAGCGGGGCGAGTTCGGCATCGCCGCTGCGCTGATCAGCCAGGCCGTCGATCAACTGGCCTATTTCCAGGAGATCCAGGCAACCGACGGCCGATTGTCGCAAGACGGTCTCCTGATCGACGCCGTCAATGCGATCTTTCGGCTGTCGCGCGACGACCTCGATAACGCGGAACGGCGCCTGGAAGAACAGATCCAGCATCAGCCGCGATCATCGACTTTTGCCTGGCTGTCATTCATTCGGACTTTCCAGGTCGGCCAACGTTTCAACGCGCTGGACGCGCATTTGATCGAGGAAGCCCAGGCCTATGCACGCAAGGCGCTGGAACTCGATCCGCAGAATTCCGTGTCGCTCGCGCTCGTCGGCCACGTCCATTCGTTCCTGTTCGGTGAATACGACTATGCGGCCAACCTGTTCGAAAAATCGATCCGCCTGAATCCGGCCCTGCCGCTCGGTTGGGACCTCTACGCGATGCTGCACTGCTATGCAGGCCAGCCCGACAAGGCAGTGGCGATGGCGCGTTGGGTACAAGAGCTCGGCGTCTACAGCCCGCATAAATATTACTTCGATACGACCAAATGCATTGCGGCAGCGCTTGCAGGCGATCATGCCGCAGCCATAGCTGCAGGCGAAGAAGCCCTGCGGGCACGGCCGAACTTCAACAGCCTGCTGCGCTATCTTGCCTCCAGTCACGCCCATTCCAACGATCTGGGCGGCGCGCGGCATTACCTGCAGCGTCTTGAGGCAGTCGAGGGCGGCTTCTCCATCAACGACTTCCGCGGCAGCGGCTATCCGCTGCTCGACACAGGCGGCGGCCAGATCTTGATCGACGGCCTGCTCAAGGCCGGCGCCAAGCTGCGCTGAACCCCGGACAATTTTTCACATCATCGCGCAAGGAGGCTGCAATGGAAGCGGACACTGCCCACGAATCGCAATCAAAAATTGTCTTATTTCTAAACAGTTATAAATTCAGGATTGAGCCGGATACGGTCCTTCCATGCGAACCGAGGGACGACGCCGGTGCTGATCCTCTCGCCGGTGCGTCGCCGGCAGCACTTGATGCAGCCTCCGAACCTTCGCTTTTCCCCGGCACGGGTGAAGATGCATCGCATCTGGCAGGGCCCATGATGGCGACGATGGCCGTAGCCTCGGTCCTCACGAGCGTGGCGAACAAGTCGGTGCTCAACAAGGCATCGCTGAACAAAAACAAGAACAAAAATAAGAATAAGAACAAGAACAAGAACAAGTCGACGATGGACGGCGCCAGCCTCGGCGTGTCGCAGCTTATCCCCTCCTTCGAGCTGCGCAGGCTGCACCAGCAGCCGTCACGCAACGCCTATACAGCGGCGCGGCGCTTCACCTGGGAAATGCTGGATATACTTCCGCCGCCCGGCCCGGATTATACCCGCCTCGAAACGACGGTGCTGCTCTCCATGCAGCGCCGCGACCGCGAACGCGTGCGGCGCCTGCCCGACATCCAAATCGAGTCGACGATCTCCGTCGGGGAGTTCACCCGCGCATTACATATCGAGGATCTCGGCGGTTTCGAGCAGACAGAAGGGCTTTTCCAGGCGATCCTGACGGCCTGCGAATATGTCGGACTGATCTACAAGAGCCAGTTCAATCGGCTGCGGCCAAACCAGTTCGAGCCCATGCTGCGGCCGTTGCTGGCCGTGCCGGTCCACGAGTCCTATCCCAGTAACCATTCGTTCCAGTGCTTTTCGATCGCCTTTGCGTTCTCGACGATCCTGCCGGAACATCCGGCCACCGACGAGCTTGCCCGCATCGCCCAGAACGTCGCCGAAAATCGCGAATGGGCCGGCCTGCACTATCCGAGCGACACGCAGGCAGGGCGAGATCTCGCCCGACGCTTCGCTCCCTACCTCCACGACGCGTTCGGTCCTCTGTTCCAGGCCGTACACGACGAATGGGTCTGAATTCTCCAACCGCTGCTCAATAGGGTTACAACCATGACGGATCAAACACAAATGCCTGAGCCCGCGCCGATCAACTACTACTATCTCTGGCACCTGACTGCTCTTGGCGTAGTCGACGCGGAATACGGATCGGCTCCGCCGATGCCTCCAGCGCCCGATGCGAGCGCCGCACGCGCGCTCCCCGATCCCCTCATCACCGGCACGGTCTGGGATGCTATCGTTTCCGCCGGCCCGTTGCGGCCGGCACGGGTCGCGCTGATCGATGTCGGCGTATCTCCGGATCATCCCAATCTGGCAACCCGGCTTGACCGGGAGGCGTCAATCGATTTGACGACCCATCGTTACGGCGCCCGCGTGCTCGAAATTCTCGATGCGACCACGTCCTTTGACCGCGAGGAAAGACATGCCTTCTTTGCCGGGCTCGACATTGCTCCGCTCGGCAATATGGGCCTTTCGAACGACGATCGGGACTATCTTGGTGATCTGGTTGCCGAATACGCCGCGTCGGAGGGTGTCCTCCGGCGGCTCTATAATCCGGAATCGCTGTTTGCGTCGCATGGTACCTGCTGCGCAGGGCTGATCGTCGGCGAACCCGCCGTTGTTGCGGAAGAAGGCACGCCAAGCCTTCCGCCGGAAGGAGCCTTCTACGGGAATGGCGACGAGCTGCGGACGAGCGGCAATCGCAATGTTATCCC
This sequence comes from Rhizobium changzhiense, assembly GCF_013087625.1. NCBI lineage: Bacteria > Pseudomonadati > Pseudomonadota > Alphaproteobacteria > Hyphomicrobiales > Rhizobiaceae > Rhizobium > Rhizobium changzhiense. The sequence continues at coordinate 896,470 of NZ_JABFCQ010000003.1, read as the reverse complement.
CTATTTCGGCGTTGATCCTTTCTCAAGGCTCATCTCGATCAGAACCTCCTTTGAAGACGATGTCAGGCAGTTCATTGCGGCCTTTCTTTATGCCTACCTTCAGAAGGCAGACGTAATCGTCTTGCCGCGTGGTCTGCCTGACCCGAAACGCAGCATCGTTGATCCGAAGAACGAGCTCAAGGCCGACCTGGAATTGTGGAAAAACCAGGATGCCGCCAATCTGTTCACGCGCATTGCCCTTGCTGATCAAGGTGGGCCTGAACTGGAGCCGAAGGCTGCGCAGAAAGGCTCCAATCCGGATCGCCCGTGGCATGTCCTCAAACAACTCATCCTCGCCATCAGCCGACACATCCCGATTGTCTGCGCCGCAGGAAACAGTGGCGAGAGCCAGCTGATCTATCCAGCAAGTCTAGCCGCCGACAACAACGGCATTATTGCAGTTGGAGCCGTTACCGTCGAAGGTTTCCGTTCGGGCTACAGCAATTACGGCGAAGGATTGACGGTTGTCTCTCCCTCTGACGACGGGGAAGTCTTCAACAGGCATCAGTTGCGCCTCGACCGGCTTTCTCCATTTGCCGCGCAGCACGACTACAGCGTTTTTCGAACGCGGGAATACTGCTATTCGCACTTCTCGCTGCTGACGACCGACCTATCGGGGATTTTCGGCTATGATCATGGCTCCGATCCGTGGTCGGCCATCGTGCCGTTCGGAACCAATCCCGGCATCGGGGGCGGATACTACACCACCTTCGGGGGCACATCAGGCGCGGCGGCGCAGGTGGGCGGGCTATGTGCCCTGATACAGCGGGCCTACAAAAGTCGCCACAATCCCGGCGACCGCCTCTCGGGGCATCAAGTGAAATCAATTCTGAAGACCGCATCCCGTCTGGACGCCATTGTCGCGCCCGGCACCAGGAAATTGACGGCGGATTGCATGAACGCCGAAAGCGAGGACGCCGTCGAGATGGCCTATTTCTTTGGATCGGGCCTGCCGAATGCGCGGGCGGCGGTACAGGCAGCTCTGGCCATCTGAATCCCGGGGATGCTTTTCGAAAGATTCCAAGCCTCCTCTATCGAGGGGGCTTTTTCTTTGTTTACGCCCTTTTTACGGATTTTTAACGCGGTACTGGCGGGCGAATGACGCCCTTGGGCAATAGTGCCTCTCAACGGACGGCGCATACCGTTCCGATGCCGACGAAGCCGGCCCGAACCGGGGCATCTTCGCCCGACATGCAACCTTGATCCACCGGAAGACAAACCCACGGAGGCTGTCGATGTCCGCGTCTCGCATTCAACAATTGGCAGATGAGGCGTGCCACCTGCTCAGGGGCAATCCCCTGATGGCTAGCACCGCCTCCCTGCAGCGCGTCGCAACTCGCAACCTTTTAAAGCGACGCTTCCAATATGGGTCCACGCTCGCAGCGGCTTCGAAGCTTGCCGATTGTTCGGCCGGGGTCGAGGCGCTGTCAGGCTATTTCCCCGGCCTTGCAGATGGCGGATACACTCGTCTGCTGGAACTTCCCCCAGCGGTTGCCGAGCCGGTCAGTGCCGACCCTTATCGTTCGTCCGTGCTTGCGGCCTGGATGGGTGGGCTCGCGCGGAGCCTGGAATGGCAGGCGGGGGTCCCCGATGCGCACATCGTCAGCGGCTATCTGAACCCGCATCTGATCGCATCGGATCTTGAACTCGAACGTCAGCCGGCGCGCCGGCTCTCTTGCGGCATCGGCCTCGTCCGCATCGAAAGCCTGGCGCGGAGCCGTGTCATGCAAGCCCTCTTCCGCCAATGCATGCCGAACTATCACGGTTTCGACTACCCCATCCCTGACGACGCGGAATTGGATCGCATCGCCGATCATCTGGAGAGCGCCTTCGCACTAGTCGCGGAATTGGACGTGTACGGCTATCAGCGCCTGATCGCCGGCCTGCATACGCTTCACGTTGGCGTGCGACGCGAACCCACGTGTTCGTTCTCGAGTTCGAACGAATTGCCGGGCAGCGCGATCATCGTGCTTTCCAGAGAAAGATTGCGCGACGGCGATCATGCCGCGACCGCGGCCCAACTGCTTCACCAAGCGGGGCATGTCCTGCTCGGGTTTTATACGACCTCGGCGGCGGCATCCCTGCCCGGCGAGTTCCAATATGTTTCCCCATACAAGGGGGATCTACAGACGCTCGAGAGCATCCTGCACGTGGTGTACACCATTCCCTGGGAGTGCGCCTTCGGCATGGCATGTCTATCCAACGAGGCGGATCCTGAGCGCCGCGCCTTGAAGACGGCATTCATAATTACCTATGCCGCGCGGCAAATCCCGCTCATCGATATCGCTCGGAAAGGAATCGAGCATCTCGGCGGCGATGTCCTCCTCGACCTCCCAGACATCGCCGCCATTCCTTCCTGGAGTAGCCGGATCCTGTTCCTCGTGGGCCAGTTGCTTGCCGAAGAGCCCATTGCGCACCGCCAGGCGCACCTTGCCGAGCGCCAGCGAATTCTCGATCGCCAAGCCTGGGATATCGGACAGATGCTGCTACGCGGCAAAGAGCCGGTCGATCCTCGGATGGGCCGGCGAGAGATCGATGACAGCGGCGCCAATGTCAGCCTCTGGTACGACGGCAAATTCCACGTGATCCCGAAGGCCGCCGACCATGCGATGGGCAAGGACTACGGTCGCTACGCCGAGACGATCCGCGGATATGCGCCCAGCGAGATGGAGGCGATGTGATGGTCAATGATCGGTCCAAACGATTGTCAGCGACCGCCACCGCGTCCGTCGACTTCCCGTACCTCGTCACCCACAGCCTCGGGCGGGGCGGCCGGGGGGCTCTGTTCACCGGCAATAGTTCCGATTCTGTCGAAGAACAGAGCCCCAATGTTACCAGGTCTGCATTCGTCGTCTCGTTGAAGGCTTCCGATATGCCGGCGGAGGACGAATATGACTCCACCGCAATCGATCACCACGACGCCATCCTGACGCCTCTTTGCCATCAGCAACGCGACGTCGCACGGTTTGGCGATATCGACTTCGTCATCATCGGATGCGGCGACTTGGGTTCACAGATCGCCATCCAGCTTGCGGCCCTCGGCGCGCGCCGTTTCCTTCTTGTGGATGCGGATCGTATCGACGAGAATGATTTGAACCGTCTCCCATGGGCGGGCAAGGCTTATCTCGGCTGGTTGAAGACGGATAGGCTGGCGACCCATCTGGCCGCGGGTTTCTCGGCCAATGTCTTCGCACTGCCCGAATTTGCGGATGGCGCCTCGGCGCTGCGGTTAATCGCAGACTACACCAATAGCCCGTTCTTCATTTTCGCCGGCGACGATTCTCTTCCAGCCCAAGATCTCCTGTCGGCCTGCCGAGCATTGAAAGCCGGCCTGCCGCCGCATCTGCATGTGGGCCGCTCTGCAAACTATTGCATGGCAGGTCCTTTGGTCTTGGTGCATGAGGACACATGTTCCGTCTGCCATTGCGCCACCCAAGTCGCAAGCGACGACAGCTTTCGCGCCCCGCCGGCCACCGTCGACAACCCATTGGTCGCCGGCCTTGCCGTGTCGCAAATCGCCCAAAACTGCCTTTCGAGACACTCGGTCGCCCGGGGACGCCAATGGATATTGGACCTCAAAGGCGATCAAGCCGAGCTGCACTCTCTTAAAACACCCCGAATGTAAGGTATGTCCATGATCGCGCTATTTTCCTCGGAATATTGTTGCTCCGTTGGCGCAACTGCCGGAAAGAACGATGAGCTGACGATAACCGAAGCTCTTCGTGATCCACTGATCGCCATGGTGATGCGCGCGGATGGCGTGACCTCCGAAGATTTCAAGCGACTCCTTGAGGCGGCAGCCCGCGAGCTAAAAGCCAATCTAGCGAACTCCTCCTTCCCACCAACCGGAGGATAGGCACGTGATTGTCGAGATGACGCGGAAGATGGTTGACGAGCATGTGCGGCCAATCTCGGTCCGAACCATGGCCCGGCATTGGCACTGGCCGTCCCGCGGAGTTCAGGGGCCATGAGATTCGATATGCTGAGAAAGTTCCCAACGATAATTCTTGTTTTTGCCGAAGGGAAAGATCGCAAGGTGATCCGTACCGCTCACGAGGCTGCCCAACTGTTGCTGAAGGAATGGCCCACCGACGATGGTGAGGAATTCCTCACAGCGGTGAGAATCTGTTTGGAGGTCCTTACCGGAGAGAGCGAACCCGAGCAATTGCATGAGGCAATCGTCCGCGCGGCATATGAAGCAGGTATTGCAGTGATCACGACTGATAACCGCCTTGGGATTCTCAGGATCTATCCAGTCAGCGAGGCCAGATAGTTGAGCGCCGCGCAGGCGCTCATCGCAATCCCGCCCCCATCGAGCCGCTTCGGCTGCAATCGGACTGATCCGGTCCGTTACTGGAAGCGGTCGAGGGTCTTGTAATAAAGCCCGACGAGCGGCAGGAACCACGGCTTTCCGAAATGGCCGGGGACGGCCGGCCAGTCGAGCCCCTTGATCGGGTTACGGTCGGCTTTGCCGAGGATGGCGTCGGCCATGATCATGCCGAGGTGGGTGGAGAGCTGGGCGCCGTGGCCGGAATAACCCATGGCATACCAGACACCATCGACGTGGCCGGCGCGCGGATAGCGGTCCTTGGTCATATCGACGAGCCCGCCCCAGCAGTAGTCGATTTCGACGCCGGCAAGCTGCGGGAAGATTTCAGCCAGGCTGGCGCGCAGAATGTCGCCGCTCCTTGCGTCCGAGCGCTGATCCGATGTGGCGGAAAACCGGGCGCGACCGCCGAAGATCAGCCGCTTGTCCGGCGACAGCCGGAAATAGTTGCCGATGTTCATCGACGTGACGCAGGTGCGGTTACCCGGCATCGTAGCCGCGATTTCGGCGTCGGTCAGCGGACGGGTCGCGATCAGAAAGCTGCCGACGGAAATGATCCGGCGGCGGAAATAATTAAACAGCGACGGCGTATAGGCGCCTGTCGCGACCAGCACATGGTCTGCGGTGACGGTGCCGCGTGCGGTGTGAAGGCTGTGGCGACCGTTGCCCTGCCGGTGCGCAGTCACGGAGGCCTTTTCGAAGATGGCGGCACCGTGACGGGTGGCCGCAGTGGCGAGCCCCGCGACATAGCGGCCCATATGCATCATCGCGCTCTTCTTCGAGAGCATGGCGCCATGGAAGGGCGACCCAACCTCGCTTTTCAGGTCACTCGCCGTCAGAAGTGCGGTGTCCGGATCGACCTCTCTGTGAACAGCCTCGAAATTGCGGGCAAGGGCATCGAAATGCTGCGGCTTGGAGGCAAGCTTCAGCTTTCCGGCGCGGCGGAAATTGCAGTCGATCCCCTCTTCGGCGATAATCGCCTCGATCGTGTCGATGGAATCGTCGAACGCCTTGTAGAGGGCGACGGCTCGCTCCAAGCCGAGTGCTGATTTGGCGGACAGGAAACTGTGGGCGAGCCCGTTGTTGAGGTGGCCGCCATTGCGCCCCGATGCCCCCCAGCCGACCCTTTCGGCTTCCAGCACGACAACCTTGACGCCCGTTTTCGCAAGCTGGCGCGCAGCGGCAAGCCCGGTGAAGCCGGCGCCGATGACGGCGACGTCATAATGTCCCTCGACGGGACCCTGAGCGCCCCCGGCAAAGGCTGGTGCCGTGTTGTGCCAGTAGGATTCGAACTGCATCTGCGCGTCTCCGTCAGAGCCCGACGACGCCAGGCAGGCCCGAGATGTCAGGAATTTCGACATAGCCGTAATAGGGGTTGGCCGGCTCGTGGCCACGATTGACCCAGACCTTGTTCTTGATGCCGAGATCGTGCGCCGACATCAGGTCGTAGCGGAACGAGGACGAACAATGCAGCACGTCTTCCGGCCCGCAGCCCAGCATATCGAGCATGTATTCAAAGCCCTTGAAGCGTGGTTTATAGGACTGCGCCTGCTCGGCGGTATAGACCGCATGGAAGGGCGCGCCCAGTTTTTCGACGTTCGACATGATCTGCGAATTCATGGCGTTGGAGAGGATGACCAAAGGGATTTCCCTGGCGACCTTGGCGAGACCGGCCGGAACATCCGAATGCGGCCCCCAGGTCGGCACACGCTCATAGATCATCCGGGCGGCTTCGTCGCGAAATGTCACGCCGTTGCGCTTGCATGTCCGCTCGAGCGAATTGTGTACGACCTCGGCATAGGGTTTCCAGTCGCCCAGGATCTCGTCGAGCCGATAGGCGGCGAAATTCTTGATGAACTCCGCCATGCGTGGCTCGTCGAGCTCTTCGCCGTAGAGGTCGCGCGCCGCTTCCGCCATCTGAAAATTGGTCAGCGTGCCGTAGCAGTCGAAGGTGATGTATTTCGGACGGAACGTCGTCATCTGCGTATCCTTGAGCGATCGGAACTGGGGACGTGTCACAATCATAGGCACCGCTTCACCCACAGCTCGCCTGAATTGCCGCCATCGGAAGCAGAATCTATCGTATCGAAAGCGGGGTTTGGCAGAAGGTTGCGCGCTTGCCCGCGGTCAACGTCCGGCGGAGTTACGCCTTCAATCGCCGTCGTGATCGTGATCGTGATTCGACGGAAGGTCGAGGCCGAAGGTATTGACGAGATCAGCCACCTGCGCCGGGCTGAGGAAACGGGGATTGAGGTTGCGCAACAGCAGATAGAGCTTCGCCGTTTCCTCCAACTCCTCGGTCGCAAAAACCGCCGCCTCCAGGCTGTCGCCGGCGACAACCGGTCCGTGATTGGCCAGCAGCACCGACGAATACTTGCCCGCCAGCCCGCGGATGGCGTCGGCCACCGCCGGATCGCCGGGACGATAATATGGCACCAGTGCGGTTTCACCGGCGCGCATCAGATAATATGGCGTCATCGGCGGCAGGGCGGCGCGCGGATCGATCTCCGGCAGCATGGTCAGTGCCACCGCGTGGGTGGAGTGAAGATGGACGATGGCGCGGGCGCTGCCGCGCGTATCGTAGAGGGCCGTGTGCAGCGGAATTTCCTTGGTCGGCTTGTCGCCGGACAGGAGCCGGCCTTCGGCATCGAGCCTGGAGATCCGTACCGGGTCGAGAAAGCCGAGCGACGCGTTGGTCGGCGTGACCAGCCAGCCGCCATCCTCCAGCCGCAACGATATGTTGCCCGACGAACCGGGCGTCAGCCCGCGCTCGAACAGCGAGCGGCCGTATCGGCAGATTTCCTCACGCAGGCGCGCGTCGGACATGACAGTTCCTCCAATATTACGCGGTTGCCCCTTCGATCAGTTCAAAGCCGAGATCGACTGCCTGCGGCGGCGCGTTGCCGACGACAAGCTGGGCGGCTATCTGCCCCGTCGCCACGCGCGGCGTTCGGATGGTCGACAGTGGTTGCGGTGTTGCCTGGCCGATATCGAGGCCGTTATAGCCGAAAATGGCGAGCTTCGAGGGGATCGCGATCCTTTCGGCCAGACAATGAAAATAGCCGCCCAGCGCCATGTCGTCGTTGGAAAAATAAACCGCATCGAGATCGGTCGTCCGGGCAAGCAGCCGCTCCAGCCCCAGCCTGCCGTTTTCCACGGACGAAGCGCCGGCGAGAATTTCGCGGGCGATGAGGGGGGCGTCATGCGCATCGAGCGTTTCGCAAAAGCTGGAAAACCGCTTGCCGGCACGGGTATCGCGGTTCAGGTCGTGACCGACATAGCCGATCCGGCGATACCCCCGCTTCAGCAGGAAGGCAGCGCTCTCCCGTCCGGCCGCACGGTTCGAGAAGCCGACCGCGATATCGAGAGCATCACCGTCCAGATCGAGCAATTCGACGATCCGGCACCCGCTGGCGCGCAGCATCTTCACCGTACCCTCGGTATGCTCGTACCCAGCCAGCATGACCGCCGCAGGCCGCCAGGCAAGCATCGCAGCAGCGAGCGCTTCCTCCTTGCCCGGATCATAATCGGTCACCGAGAATACCGCCTGATACCGGTTTTCCTCCAGAACAGCACTGGCGCCGCGCAGCACATCGGGAAAGACGATGTTGGACAAAGAGGGAATGACGAAGGCAACGAGACGCGAACCGGTGGAGGCGAGCGTTCCCGCAATCCGGTTCGGCACATAGCCCAGCCGCTCGACGGCAGCCATCACCCGCTCGCGCGTCTTGCCGGAAAACGAACCGTGGTTGCGCAGCACGCGCGACACCGTGCTCTCGCCGACACCGGCCGCTTGCGCCACCTCCGCAAGGGTCACCGTTGCCTGATGTTTGAATTCCATAGTCAATGTTGAACCCGGCATCTGGAAGCTTCAGGCGCGCGAAGAGTCCTTGGAACGCCGCCGCTGCCTCATCATGTTTCACCAGTTTCGGCGAGAAGCAAGGTATTTTTGGCAGCGCTGCCAATTTACGGTTGGCGGCGCCGCTAAAACAGAGTAGGAAAATGGCAGCGCTGCCAAACAACGTGGCAGCCACCACGACCCTCTTCGGATGACGTCCGCAGGGGTATGGATATTTTCTCACCAGACCGGAGAAACGCCCTATGACATCGCTTGCTGAAAATCCGGGCCGTGCCGTCATCGCGGCTGTCATTGGTCTTGGCTCCATGGGTTTGGGAATGGCGCAGTCGATGAAGCGCGCAGGTCTCGATGTCGTTGGGTATGACATCACGCCGGAGGCAGTGGACCGCTTCGTCGCCGGGGGCGGACGTGGCGCGGCGACCCCTGCCGCTGCGGCAAAGGATGCCGACATCGTCGTCTCCGTGGTCGTCAACGGCGCGCAGACCGAGGCCGTGCTGTTCGGGCCTCAAGGCGTCGCAAATGCGATGAAGCCCGGCGCCGTCTTCATCTCGTCGGCCACCATGGATCCCGCCGTCGCGCGCGATCTGGCCGGGCGGGTGGAGGCTCTCGGCCTGCATTACCTCGACGCGCCGATTTCGGGCGGCGCGGCCAAGGCGGCGCGTGGCGAACTGACTGTCATGGCCTCCGGCTCCAGACAGGCCTTCGACACGGCACGCCCGGGTCTCGACGCCATGGCCGCAAAAGTCTACGAGCTCGGCGACGAGGCCGGAAAAGGTGCTGCCTTCAAGATGATCAACCAGCTTCTCGCCGGCGTGCACATCGCGGCCGCCTGTGAGGCCATAACGTTCGCCGCCAAGCAGGGCCTCGACCTCGACAAAGTCTATGAGGTGATCACGGCTTCGGCCGGCAATTCGTGGATGTTCGAAAACCGCGTGCCGCATGTATTGGCCGGAGACTATACGCCGCTCAGCAGCATCGAGATTTTCGTCAAGGATCTCGGTATCGTCCAGGACATGGCCCGCTCCGAGCGTTATCCCGTACCGCTCGCGGCAGCAGCCTTGCAGATGTATCTGGCCGCCGCAGGCGCCGGCATGGGCCGTGACGACGATTCCTCGCTGGCGCGGCTCTATGCCAAGCTTTCCGGCGCTGAATTGCCCAGTTCCACCAAAGAGCCGCAGAGCCTGTAAAAGGAACGCTAGACATGCCGGTTTTCGCCGCCAACCTGACGATGATGTTCAACGAATGGGCGTTCCTCGACCGCTTCGACGCCGCAGCCGATGCCGGCTTTGCCACCGTCGAATACCTCTTTCCCTATGAAGCCGCGCCGGAGGCAATCGCCGAACGGCTTGCCCGCAACAATCTGCAGCAGGCCCTGTTCAACCTGCCGCCGGGCGACTGGGCAGCAGGCGAGCGTGGCATCGCTGCCCTCCCTGGACGGTTCGATGCGCTGAAAGCGGATGTCGAGCGGGCACTGGACTATGCTGAAGCAACCGGCGTCAAACGGTTGCACTTGATGGCAGGCATCGCCGACCCTCAAGACGAAGACGCCTCCTCCACTTATCGGCGCTCCGTCACCTATGCCGCCGGGCGCCTTGCGGAAAAGGGCATCGATCTGCTGCTCGAGCCGATCAACGGGCGAAACATGCCAGGGTATTTCCTCAACGACTTCGGCGCCGCCGAGCGGCTGATCGCCGAATGCGGTCTGCCGAACCTGAAGCTGCAGTTCGACATCTACCACCGTCAGATCATCCATGGCGACGTCACTATGGCGTTACGACGTCTGCTGCCGATTACCGGCCATATCCAGATCGCCAGTGTGCCGTCCCGCAACGAGCCGGATGGGGAGGAATTGAACTATCCCTATCTGTTCGGTGAAATCGACCGCCTAGCTTATGACGGTTTCGTCGGCTGCGAATACGTCCCGCGCGGCCACACACTGGACGGTCTTGGCTGGTTCAAACCTTTTGCACGGAGCTAGACGATGGCTATTTTGCTCGGATCAATCGCTGACGACTATACGGGCGCCTCGGACCTCGCCAACACCTTGACGAAGAACGGCCTGCGTACGGTGCAGACGGTCGGCATCCCTGATCCGTCGCTCGCCCTACCGGATGTCGACGCCGTCGTCGTTTCCCTGAAGATCCGCTCCGTCCCGGCCTCGGACGCCGTGACGGCGGCGGCGAGCGCCGAGCGATGGCTGCGCCAGCGGGGCGCCGGCCATGTGCTTTACAAGATCTGCTCGACCTTCGATTCCACCGATGCCGGCAATATCGGTCCGGTCACCGAGGCATTGAGCGAGGCGGCCGGCGGCGGCTCCGTGCTGGTGACACCCGCCTTCCCGGAAACCGGACGCACCGTCTATCTCGGTCATCTCTTTGTCGGCGGCCAGCCGCTGAACGAAAGCCCCCTCAAGGACCACCCCCTCAATCCGATGCATGACGCCAACCTCGTGCGGGTTCTCACCCGACAATCGCGCAACGCCGTCGGACTGATCGATCTCACAGCCATCGCGGCCGGACCTGATGCCGTCAAGGCGAGGCTTGACGGCCTGCGCACGGCAGGCATCACCACTGCTATCGCCGATGCGATTTTCGAACGCGATCTTGAAACGCTCGGCGAAGTCGCGTTGAAAACACCGGTGTCCACTGGTGCGTCCGGCCTCGGCCTCGGCCTGGCCCGCGCGCTCGTCCGCTCCGGCCGGATATCCTCCGCCGGAGCACCGACGACGGACGCCATTCGCCCCGTGGGCGGGCTTTCCGCGATCGTTGCCGGCAGTTGCTCGAAGGCAACGCTACACCAGCTCGACATCGCCGAACGGTCGATGCCCGTCCTGCGGCTCGACCCGGAGCGGCTGCTTGCCGGTCCAGATGAGATCGCCGCTGCGATTTCCTGGGCCGGGGACCGCATCTCCGCCGGCCCCGTCGTGGTCGCTGCGAGCGCTGCACCTGAAACCGTGTCCCGACTGCAATCGCTATACGGACGAGAGGCCTCCGGCCACGCGATCGAGACCGCGACGTCGATCATAACAGCAGAACTGGTGGAGAGGGGCGTGCGGCGGCTTGTGGTCGCGGGCGGCGAAACCTCGGGCGCTGCCGTCGACAGGCTCGCCATTCCGGCATTTCTGATCGGCCCGGAGATTGCGCCCGGCGTGCCGGTGCTGCGCACGGTCGGCAATGCGCAGGGCGACATGCTTCTGGCGTTGAAATCAGGAAACTTCGGAGGCGAGGATTTCTTTACGGCAGCGCTGGCGATGATGCACTGACAGGGCCTGGATCCGATGGATATCGATCGGTTCTAGCATAAGATGCGGTGGCCCATGACAGCAAAGCCATAAGATACTGCTTGAACCATGGCCTTCAGACGATCTGCCCGCCGGCGCTCCGGCAGACTGGCGGGCACGATATGAAGGACGCCCCCATGCAAGCAAGTCAGATCGAAATCGTCCCGTTCGGCCCCGACCATCTGGAAGCCGCCGTCGCGCTCTCAAGACAGGCGGGCTGGCCGCATCGGACGGAAGACTGGCAGCTGGCGCTCGCCTTGAGCGAAGGGATGGTTGCGGTCGAGGACGGCAGGGTCGTCGGCACCGTGCTAGTCACGCCATACAAGGGCGATTGTGCAACCATCAACATGGTCATTGTCGACGAGACGATGCGCGGCAGGGGCCTCGGCCGCAAGCTCATGGACGCCGCATTGCTGACCGCGGGTGACCGGCCGTTGAGGCTGGTGGCGACGACGGCAGGTCTGCCGCTCTACCAAAAGCTTGGCTTCCACGAGACGGGAACCGTGCTGCAGCATCAGGGCCTCGCGGGAGAAATTGCCGCGCCGGCGGAAACGGAAGCCGCCACCGATGCCGACCTCGCTGGCATCGCGGAGCTTGACCGACTTGCCTTCGGCGCCGACCGCGAAGAGCTGCTCTCCTATCTCGCCAGGATCGGCGAATTCGCCGTCCTTCGCCGCGACGGCCACGTTTCCGGCTTCGCTTGCCTGCGTCCCTTCGGCCGCGGCGAAGTGATCGGACCCGTGGTGGCCGCCGACCTCGGCGAGGCCAGGAAACTCATTGAACATTTCATCGCCAGGCGGCCCGGACGGTTCCTCAGGGTCGATACCACGGCCGAGACCGGGCTTTCCCCATGGCTCACCGAACAGGGGCTCGCCCATGTCGGCGGCGGAATCACGATGAAAAAGCCGTTGGTTCGCCAGGCTGCCGACCCGGCCGTCACCACCTTTGCCCTCGCCAGCCAGGCACTCGGCTGATCCGGAGATCCCCATGTACAGCAATTCCCTCATCGAACTCGATCGCGCCCATCTCATCCATCCGGTCGCCTCCTACCGCGGCCATGAAAAGCTCGGCGTGCGCGTGCTGGCCTCGGCCAAGGGCGCGACGGTCACCGACGCCTCCGGCAAGCAGCTGATCGACGGCTTCGCCGGCCTCTGGTGCGTCAATGCCGGTTACGGCCACGAAAGCATCGTCGAGGCAGCGGCCCGGCAGATGCGCGAGCTTCCCTATGCGACGGCCTATTTCGGCCTCGGCTCCGAGCCCGCGATCCGGCTTGCAAGCGAACTCGCCGACCGCGCACCGGGCGATCTCAACCATGTCTATTTCACGCTCAGCGGCTCCGATGCGATAGACAGCACGATCCGCTTCATCCGCTACTATTGGAATGCCCGTGGGCAGCCTGAGCGCGATCAGTTCATCTCGGTCGAACAGGGCTATCATGGCTCCTCGACGGTCGGTGCGGGTTTGACAGCGCTGCCGGCCTTCCATGCCGGCTTCGGCGTTCCCTTCGATTGGCAGCATAAGATTCCGTCTCACTATGCCTATCGCAACCCGGTGGGCGACAATCCGCAGGCGATCATCGAAGCCTCGCTTGCGGCGCTGAAAGGCAAGGTCGAGGCGATCGGGCCGGAGCGCGTTGCCGCTTTCTACGTCGAGCCGATCCAGGGCTCGGGCGGCGTTCTGGTGCCGCCGAAAGGCTGGATGAAAGCCATGCGGGAATTCTGCCGCGCGCACGACATCCTTTTCGTCGCGGACGAGGTGATCACCGGCTTTGGCCGCACCGGCCCGCTTTTTGCCTGCACCGAGGATGACGTCGTGCCCGATTTCATGACCACCGCCAAGGGCCTCACCTCCGGCTACGTCCCCATGGGCGCCGTCTTGATGGCGGATCACATCTATCAAACGATTGCCGAGGGCGCGGGTGCTGCCGCCGTCGGCCATGGCTATACCTATTCGGCCCATCCCGTCAGCGCCGCGGTCGGCCTCGAAGTCCTGAAGCTTTACGAAAACGGCCTTCTCGAAAACGGCGTCAGGGCCGGCGCACGGCTGATGCGGGGCCTGGAATCGCTGAGGGATCATCCGCTCGTCGGCGATGTCCGTGGCCGCGGCATGCTCGCCGCCGTCGAGCTCGTGGTCGACAAGGTCAACAAGACGCCGTTGCCGGCATCCGCCGAACCCGCCCGCCGCATCTTCGATCGCGCCTGGGAGAACGGCCTCGTCATCCGCGCCTTCGGCAATGGTGCAATTGGCTATGCTCCGCCGCTTTGCTGCACAGAAACGGAGATTGACGCGATCGTCGAGCGCACCCGCATCACGCTGGACGAGACGCTGGAGGACCCGGATGTGCGTCGGGCGCTGCAGTCCTGAGAATATCGCGAAACGGCCAGATTCGGTATTTTGTGCCGCGTCGTGATGCCTATTCGGCGAATCCGGCGCAGTGCAGGTGACAAACTGAAGTCAACGAAAAGGCCTGGATCCCGGCAATGCGGGCCTTCCATACAAGAGCGGGACACTGATCCCGCCAGCGGAACAGAATTTTCTTCTTCGAGAAGCCGAGCTCCCATCGGAGCCGAACACTGGGGAATTCACGTGAGCAAGAGCCTTTCGGAATTCAAATACATGACCTTCGATGTCGTCGGCACGCTCATCGACTTCGAAGGCGGTCTCAAGACCTGCCTCGCCGAGATCGCGGCCGAGGCAGGGACTGAAATCGACGGCGAGCAGGCGCTTGGCCTCTACCGCGCAGCCCGCTACTCCAAGGATGCCGACCTCTTTCCCGACGATCTCGTGCGCGTTTATCTCGCGATCGCGCCGAAGCTCGGCCTGCCCACTGACCAAGAATATGGCCAACGGTTGCGGGATTCGGCCAAGAGCTGGAAGGGTTTTGCAGACAGCGCCGCAGCGCTGGCCAGTCTTGCGAAGAATTACCGCCTCGTGGCGATGACCAATGCCCGCCGTTGGGCATTCGATTTCTTCGAGAAGGAACTCGGCAATCCCTTTTATGCAGCCTTCACCGCGGATGATACGGGGACCGAGAAACCCGATCCCGCATTCTTCGAGACGGTATTCGACTACGTCGCCGCCGCAGGACATTCGAAGGACGACGTCCTGCATGTCGCCCAGAGCCAGTACCACGATATCGGGATTTCCAGAAAACTCGGGCTGACCAATTGCTGGATTGAGCGGCGCCATGCCGAGAAGGGTTACGGCGGCACGATCGAACCGGCCGAGTTCACCAAACCCGACTACCATTTCACCTCCATGGCAGGCCTTGCCGATGCCGTGGCCGCCGCGCGCGCCTGACTTTGAAAGCAGATCGGGCCTGCCCGCAACGGGCAGCCCGCCACAGAAGAAAAGGGGAATGAGATGAACGACAAAATCACCAATTGGACTAGGTCCGACGATGCCAGGATCGAAACCGCCATCCGTCGTGGCGCCACCCGTCGTGAGTTGCTGCATATGATGCTTGCAGGCGGCGTGGCCCTGTCTGCCGGCGGGCTCGTGCTTGGCCGCGCCGGCGAGGCGCTCGCCGCCACGCCCGTTTCCGGCGGCGCGCTCAAAGCGGCCGGCTGGTCGTCCTCCACGGCCGATACGCTCGACCCCGCCAAGGCGTCGCTCTCCACCGACTATGTCCGGTGCTGCTCCTTCTATAACCGCCTCACCTTCCTCGACAAATCAGGCACGCCGCAGATGGAGCTTGCCGAAGCGATCGAGTCCAAGGATGCGAAGACCTGGACGGTCAAGCTGAAGAACGGCGTTACCTTCCATGACGGCAAGCCGCTGACCGCCGATGACGTGGTTTTCTCGCTGAAGCGCCATCTCGACCCATCCGTCGGCTCGAAGGTCGCCAAGATCGCCGCGCAGATGACCGGCTTCAAGGCGGTCGACAAACAGACCGTCGAGATCACGCTCGCCAGCCCGAATGCCGACCTGCCGACCATCCTGTCGATGCATCATTTCATGATCGTCGCCGACGGCACGACCGATTTCACCAAGGCCAACGGCACCGGCGCTTTCGTCAAGGAAGTCTTCGAGCCGGGCGTTCGATCGGTCGGGATCAAGAACAAGAACTATTGGAAATCCGGCCCGAACGTCGATTCCTTCGAATATTTCGCGATCAGCGACGACAATGCCCGTGTAAATGCACTGCTTGCGGGCGACATCCATCTCGCAGCCACGATTAATCCGCGCTCTATGCGCCTCGTCGAGGCCCAGGGCGACGGCTTCACCTTGTCGAAGACGACGTCCGGCAACTATACCAATCTCAACATGCGACTGGATATGGAGCCCGGCAACAAGCGCGATTTCATCGAGGGCATGAAGTATCTCGTCAACCGCGAACAGATCGTCAAATCGGCGCTGCGCGGTCTCGGTGAAGTCGGCAACGATCAACCCGTTTCGCCGGCGAACTTCTATCATGACGCAGAGCTGAAAGCGCGAGCCTTTGATCCTGAGAAGGCGAAGTTCCACTTCGACAAGGCCGGCGTGCTTGGCCAATCCATCCCGATCATCGCTTCCGACGCGGCGAGCTCGTCGATCGACATGGCCATGATCATCCAGGCGGCCGGCGCAGAAATCGGCATGAAGCTCGATGTCCAGCGAGTGCCATCTGATGGCTATTGGGACAATTACTGGCTCAAGGCGCCGATCCACTTCGGCAATATCAACCCGCGGCCGACCCCTGATATCCTCTTCTCCCTGCTCTACACCTCGGACGCTCCGTGGAACGAAAGCCACTACAAGTCGGAGAAGTTCGACAAGATGCTGATCGAGGCGCGCGGCTCTCTCGATCAAGACAAGCGCAAGGCGATCTATAACGAGATGCAGGGCATGGTCGCCCAGGAAGCCGGCACTATCATTCCGGCCTATATCTCGAACGTCGATGCGACGACCGCCAAGCTCAAGGGCCTGGAAGCCAACCCGCTCGGCGGCCAGATGGGATACGCTTTTGCGGAGTATGTCTGGCTTGAAGCCTGATTAGGCAGGAGACTGGGGCTGCAGCCGCGCCCCAGTTCCTCCATCTGCATTGATGGAACTTAACTCGAACGCAAAGGGAAGACGCCCGTGAACCGCCAGGTCTTATCCCTTGTACTGAGCAGATTGTTCGTCGCCGTGATCACCCTGGTGATCGTCTCGTTTGCCGTCTTCTTTGCGACAACGCTGTTGCCTGGAGATACGGCGACGATCCTGCTCGGCCAAGCCGCCACGCCGGAAGCCGTCGAAGGCCTGCGCAAGGCCATGCATCTCGACGAACCGGCGCTCTTTCGTTTCATGCGCTGGTTAGTCGGGCTGCTCCAAGGCGACCTCGGCACGTCCTATGCCAACGAAATGCCGATCGCCGCTCTCATCGCCGGCCGCTTCGTCAACACGCTGAAACTTGCCGGCGTCACCGCGCTTTTCTCCGTACCGATCGCGCTGACGCTCGGGATCACTGCGGCAATGCTGCGCGGCACGCTTTACGACCGGATCGTCACCGTGATCACCATCGGCGTCATCTCCGTGCCGGAGTTCATGGTCGCGACCTCCGCGGCGCTCATCTTCGCCGTCTATCTGAAATGGCTGCCGGCGCTGTCCTTCGCCAATGAAGTCCACAGTCTGGCCGACCTGTTGCGTGTCTATGCCATGCCGGTGATCACCCTCACCTTCGTCGTCTCGGCCCAGATGATCCGCATGACGCGCGCGGCTGTCATCGAGACGCTCAACACACCTTATGTTGAAATGGCATTGCTCAAGGGCGCCTCCCGGCCGCGCATCGTCTTTCGCCATGCGCTGCCCAATGCGCTGGGTCCGATCGTCAATGCCGTCGCGCTTTCCCTGTCCTATCTTCTCGGAGGCGTCATCATCGTCGAGACCATTTTCAACTATCCCGGTATCGCCAAGCTGATGCTGGATGCCGTCGCCACCCGCGATCTGCCGCTAATCCAGAGCTGCGCGATGATCTTCTGCCTGGGCTACCTGCTGCTGATCACCATCGCGGATATCATCGCCATCCTTTCCAATCCGAGGCTCCGATGACCATGACCAGTTCCGAAACCACCTCCGGCCGGCTGTCCGGAACCCGGTTTGGCTATCGCTTCAACATCGTCGGCGCGATCGGCTTCACGGTCATCTTCTTATGGGCGCTCGTCGCGATCTTCGCCCCATGGATTATTCCCTACCCCGTCGGCGAGATTATCGATCTCGACTATTTCGGCCCGATGAGCCGGGAGCTCTGGCTCGGCTCCGATTATCTCGGCCGCGACATGCTCTCGCGGATTCTGATGGGGGCGCGCTACACGGTCGGTATCTCGCTGGCGGCGGTAACGATCGCATGCTTCAGCGGCGTCGTGCTCGGCATGATCGCAGCGGTGGCCGGCGGCTGGCTGGACACGATCCTCAGCCGCTTCCTCGACGCCCTCAACTCCATCCCGAGCAAACTGTTCGGCCTGGTGGTCGTCGCTGCCGTCGGCTCCTCGGTCCCGGTGCTGATCATGACGCTGTCGGTGATCTACATCCCCGGCGCTTACCGTTTCGCCCGGGCGCTCGCCGTCAACATCAATGCGATGGATTTCATCACGGTCGCGCGCATCCGCGGGGAAAGCACTCTCTATCTTATTCGCTCGGAAATCCTGCCCAACATCGTCGGACCGGTGCTTGCCGATCTCGGCATCCGCTTCGTCTTCATCGTTCTGCTGCTCTCCGGGCTTTCCTTCCTCGGCCTTGGCGTCCAGCCGCCCTATGCCGATTGGGGTGCGCTCGTGCGTGAGAACATCGGCGGCCTGCCATTCGGTGCGCCGGCGGTAATGTTTCCCTCGTTTGCCATCGCCAGCCTCACGATCAGCGTCAACCTGCTGATCGACAACCTGCCGCAGAAAATCCGCGACCGGAGTGTGTCATGAGCAATCTCATCGAAATCCGTGACCTGAAGGTCGAGGCCACCACCGATTCCGGCCGTCGTGTCGAAATCATCAAGGGCGTCAGCCTCGATGTTGCCGAGGGCGAGATCGTCGCGCTGATCGGCGAGAGCGGCTCGGGCAAGACTACCATCGCCCTGACCCTGATGGGCCACACCCGTGCGGGCTGTCGTATCTCCGGCGGCAGCGTTTTGGTCGGCGGTAAGGACATGGTCACGCTCAGCGAAAAGCAGCGCGCCAAGGTGCGCGGCACCGAAGTCGCCTATGTCCCGCAATCGGCCGCCGCCGCCTTCAACCCGGCCACATCGATCATGGATCAGGTGATCGAAGTCACGCGTATCCATCACCTGATGTCGCCGGACGATGCGCGTGCTCGGGCAGTCGAGCTCTTCCGGGCACTGTCGCTGCCGAACCCCGAGACGATCGGCAGCCGTTATCCGCACCAGGTTTCCGGCGGCCAGCTGCAGCGTCTGGCGGCCGCCATGGCGCTGATCGGCGACCCGACCCTCGTCATCTTTGACGAGCCGACGACGGCGCTCGACGTCACGACCCAGATCGAAGTGCTGCGGGCTTTCAAGTCGGTCATGAAGAAGGGCGGCATAGCAGGTGTTTATGTCTCGCACGACCTTGCCGTCGTCGCCCAGATCGCCGACCGTATCGTTGTCTTGAAAGGCGGAGAGACCCAGGAAACGGGCACCACCGAAGATATCCTCAACAACGCCAAGCACCCCTATACCAGGGAGCTGCTTGCAGCCTTCGAGCCGAAACTGCGCGCAGCAGCAGCCCCTGTCGAGAAAGCGGCGGCTCCACTTCTGAAGATCGAAGATCTCGTCGCTGGCTATGGACAGCGCCAGGCTGACGGGCTGCCGCTCGTTCGCGCGGTCGAGCACGTGAGCCTGAAGGTGGAAAAAGGCCGCAATCTCGGCATCATCGGCGAATCCGGTTGCGGCAAGTCGACACTCGCCCGTACCATCGCCGGCATCCTGCCGGCCGCGATCGGCAAGATCACCTTCGACGGCACGGAACTGCATCGCAACGCGCGCAAGCGTTCACGTGATGAGTTGCGCGAGATGCAGATCGTCTTCCAATATGCCGATACCGCACTCAATCCCGCAAAATCGGTCGAGGACATACTCGACAGACCTTTGGTGTTTTACCACGCTATGGATAGAAAAGCGCGGAACGCCCGGATCGATCAACTGCTCGATATGGTACGCCTGCCCCGCAACCTGCGGCATCGCCGGCCGGGCGAACTCTCGGGCGGCCAGAAGCAGCGTGTCAACTTCGCCAGGGCGCTCGCCGCCGATCCGAAGCTGATCCTCTGCGACGAAATTACCTCGGCGCTCGACACCGTGGTTGCCGCCGCCGTCATCGACCTGCTCAAGGAATTGCAGCGGGAACTCGGCCTCTCCTACATCTTCATCAGCCACGACCTCTCAGTGGTGGAGGCGATCTGCGACGAGATCGTCGTGATGTATGGAGGCAGGAAGGTCGAGGAAATCACCTCCTCAACAGTGAGGGCGCCGCAACACCCCTATTCGCAACTGCTCTTCTCATCGGTGCCGACACTCGATCCGGCCTGGCTCGACGGGCTCCAGCAGGATCCGGAACTGGTGCGGGCTTATTGCCGGCACTGAGCGCCGATTCAAGGCGTTGCCGCGCTGCCCTCCTCGGAGCCAAAAGCGAGATACTTGCCGGACTCAGCGCGCACCCGGTCAGGTCATGCTGAAAAGGCTAGGCTTCACGGCAAGAGATCTGCAAGTGGCGGCGATCATGGCTTTGGAAAGACGGCCCGAAATTCTGTCGCAAGTCCTTCCAACCAGTATGAGACTCTTAATTATGGGGAGAACAACCTGCGACAGAGATAATCGGCCTCTCAATTGGGTCGAGGAGATGCAGTTGGGTAAGGTCGATTTGACCCCCGGACAGAGTGCGTTGGGACATTCGGCCACAGGGGCGGATGAAAGAACATCCAGCCGTGATATCAGGAGCGGCCCCGGTGCGGTCCTTCTCGCCAACTAATGCGGAAACAAGGTGGTTAGCGGCATGTGGGCTTTGATGATTGGCGATTTCAGCACGACGAAGCTGAAATATTTGTCGATGCCGACGTCCATATCGGTGAGGCGCTCCATGATCGTCTGGTATTCGTCGATCCCGGCGGTGACGAACTTCAGCAGATAATCGTAGCCGCCGGAGACCAGATGGCATTCGATCACCTGGTCGACCTTCTCGATCGCCGCCAGGAAGCGGGCGAAGTCGATTTGCCGGTGGTTCTTCAGGGTGATCTCGGTGAAGACAGTCAGCGTCTGCCCCAGCTTGCTGACGTTGATCTGGGCCGAATAGCCTTCGATGTAGCCTTCGGACTGCAGCTTCTTTACCCGCATCAGGCAGGGGCTCGGCGACAGATTGACCAGTTCGGCGAGTTCCACATTGGTGACTCGGCCATTCTTCTGCAGTTCGTAAAGGATTTTTACGTCGATCCGGTCGAGTTTCATCTCACACGCCCTCACTTGCTGGAGATCGCCAATGACGCAGCAGATTATGCTGCTTGTTCCCGACACCAACCTTAGCACATGACGTTGGCCTGTCGATCGCGTTGCGAGACAGGCCGAAGCACAAACGGCTACTGGCATCCTCCCCACACGGAATCTTCTGCTGCCACGAACCGATCTCCGGCAAAGCCGTGGCGTCGGATCCGCTACACTAGCGTTAAAACGGAGACTCTCCCATGACTGCACCGCTCAATCGCGTCGACACCACGCCGGAACTGCCTTCCACCGCTGATGCCGTGGTCATCGGCGGCGGCATCGTCGGGGTTTTTGCGGCCTACTATCTCACCCGGCGCGGATTGAAGGTCGCCCTCGTCGAGAAGGGCCTGATCGGCGCCGAGCAATCGAGCCGCAACTGGGGCTGGTGCCGACAGCAGAACCGCGACGCCCGCGAACTGCCGATGTCGACCAAGAGCCTCGATCTGTGGGAGCGCTTCGCCACTGAGACCGGCGAGGATACCGGCTTCCGTCGCTGCGGCCTCTTCTATCTCAGCAATAGCGAGGAGGAACTGTCCGGCTGGGCACGCTGGCGCGATTTCGCCCGCTCGGTCGGCGTCACGACGCATATGCTGAGCAGCGAAGAGGCAACCGAACGCGGGCGTGCCACCGGCACCTCATGGAAAGGCGGGGTGTTTTCGCCGACCGACGGCACCGCCGATCCGGCAAGCGCTGCGCCGGCCGTCGCGCGTGCGATCCTGAAGCTCGGCGGAACGGTGCATCAATCCTGTGCGGCCCGCGGCCTTGACGTCGAAGGCGGAAGGCTCTCCGGCGTCGTCACCGAGCATGGCACGATCCGCACGAAAATCGCCATCCTCGCCGGCGGCGCCTGGGCCTCCTCCTTCTGCCGCCAACTCGGCATTCGATTTCCGCAAGCCTCGATCCGCTCGTCAATCCTCTCGGTTTCCGCGGGGGCCGAGGGCCTGCCGGATGCATTGCATACATCCGCAGTGTCGGTGACGCGACGTCGCGATGGCGGCTACACGCTGGCGATCAGCGGCCGCGGCCGCGTCGATCCGACGCCGCAGCAGCTTCGCTTCGCGCGGCAGTTCCTGCCGATGTTTGCCCGGCGCTGGCGCAGTCTCGCACCCGGCGGGTTGGAAGGTTTTCGCTCAGGGCATGAATCTCTGGCACGCTGGCGGCTCGACAGGCCGACACCGATGGAGCGCATGCGCATCCTCGACCCGGCGGTAAACGAGGCCACCATTGCCCTCACGCATTCGCGGGCGCTCGAACTTCTTCCCGCGTTGAAAAAAACCGATATCAGCGCGGCCTGGGCAGGGTACATCGACAGCACACCTGACGGGGTGCCCGGGATCGGCGAAATCCCTACCCTCCCGGGTTTCATCGTCGCTGCCGGCTTCAGCGGACACGGCTTCGGCATCGGGCCGGGCGCCGGCCATTTGATCGCCGATATCGTCACGGGCGATGAGCCGATCGTTGATCCCAGGCCATACCATCCCGAGCGCTTCGGGACATCCGCCTGGGGCAAAGTGGCTGATTTCTAGGGAGCAGTCGGCATTTGCGCGATGTCGGCAACGCGGATCGGCACGGCTTGGTGTCACAGGAGCTGATGCATCACGCTTCGATTGCCACGATCACGAAAAACCGGCGGTCAAGGGAAGGTTGATCGCTTCGGTTCCTCACCGGGATCATTGGCAATCAAGGCGTGCAATGCTGCCGCCACAGGTGTGCCGAGGACGGCGAGATCGCGTACTGTGCTCATGTGATTGCCGTCTGCGACCTGCGATGCCCGCACGTCGAGCCCCTGGGCGGCAAGAATGTCCCTGAAAGCATTCGCCTGGATTTTGAATGGACCGGTTTCCCGTTCGCCGGTCATGATATCGACACGCGTTGCAGGATCGTGCTGGTGACGCATGGGCGTAAACCGTCGCACCTCCTCGTCGCTCAATGCAATTTCGTCGCGCAGGAAAGACCTCTGCAGGGGTTCGAGATCGTATAACCCGCCAAGCAGGAAAGCAGCGACGACGCCCGAAGGCGCTGGCGAGCGATGGAAGAGAAAGGTTGCAAGATGTGCACCGGCGGAGTGGCCGCTGACGGAGAACCGCTTTGACGTGGCGCCAAAACGATCGGCATGCGCCAGCAGGAATGCCTTGGCTTTCAGGACCTGATCAATCAGGACGTCCATTCTCACCGTGGGCATCAAGGAGTAATCGACGATAGCTGCGACCGCGCCGGCGCCGGTAATGGTCTCGGCGACGCAGGAATAGTCCTCCTTGGAAAACATCCGCCAATAGCCGCCATGGATGAACATGTGGATCGGCAAGTCCGAGCCGGCGCTATCTGGCAGGAAGATGTCGAGCGTCTCGCCCGGTTCGGTCCCGTAGGCGATGTTGGCCTCCATGGCGACAGTGCGCCGCGTCGCAAGGCTGCGAGCACGGATATCGCCAACGATCGCGTCGAAATCTGCGACATGGTCACGAATGCGGAACGGATCGGCGGCCACAAGTTCCTCCCTCAGAAACTTGTCGCAATGTACTTGGCTTCCATGAACTCCGCGATACCGTGATGCTGCCCTCCTTCACGTCCAAGGCCGCTCTGTTTCACACCGCCAAAGGGGGCCGCGGGATCGGAGACCAGTCCACGATTGAGCGCGATCATTCCAGCCTCGACCTTGGAGGCGACCCGCATGCCGCGGCCAATGTCGCGGGTATAGATGTAGGCGGCGAGGCCATATTCCGTATCGTTGGCGGCAGCGATGACCTCGGCCTCGGTCTCGAAACGATAGAGCGGCGCGACGGGACCGAAAATCTCCTCGCAGCCCATGTCGGAGTCCCGGGAAACATCGACAAGCACCGTCGGCGGATAAAAAAATCCGCGCCCTGCCAACGTTCGTCCGCCGCAGAGCGCGCGCGCGCCGCGCGAAATGGCGTCAGCAACCAGGCGCTCGATCTTCTCCACCGCCTTGCGCGTGATCATCGGACCGCACTCGGTATCCGGATCCACACCCGGGCCGACCCTGAGGGCGGCCATGAGTCGGGTGAATTTTTCCGCGAAGGCATCGTGAATACCGGACTGGACGTAAATGCGGTTTGCAGCCGTGCAGGCCTCACCCGCATTGCGCATTTTCGCGACCATCAGACCCTCGATCGCCGCGTCGATGTCCGCATCGTCGAAAACGATGAATGGCGCGTTGCCGCCGAGTTCCATGGAACAGGAGATGACATTTTTCGACGCTTCCGCCAGAAGCGTGCGGCCGACGCCCGTCGAGCCGGTGAAGGAAAGTTTTCGCACGCGCGGGTCGCCCAGCATCGCGGCGATGACGGGGCCTGGCGTCGATGTTGTCATCACGTTCACGACACCCGGCGGCACGCCCGCTTCCTCGTAGAGAGCCGCAAGCGCGTAGGCCGTCAGCGGCGTCTCGCTCGCCGGCTTCAGGATGACGGTGCAGCCCGCGGCAAGGGCAGGCGCGATCTTGCGGGTCGCCATCGCGGCCGGGAAATTCCACGGTGTGATGAGAACGCAGATGCCGATAGGCTGGTAATCGACCACGATCCGGTTTCCGCCGGCCGGGGCAAGGCCGAACTCACCAGAGATGCGCACCGCCTCCTCGGCATTCCACCGAAAGAACTCCGCCGCATAGGCCACCTCGCCGCGCGCGTCGCGCAACGCCTTGCCGTTCTCGAGCGAAATGAGCCTGGCAAGCGTTTCGGAGCGCTCCACCATAAGTTCGAAGCAGCGGCGCAGGATCTCGGAACGCTTTCTCGGCGGAGTCTCGCGCCAGCTTTCCGCAACGCTTGCGGCAGCCTCCACGGCCGCTGCCGCATCCGCAAGGGTCGCATCCGGCACGGCGGCAACGACCGCCTCGGTCGAGGGGTCGATCACCTCGATCCGACCCTCGCCCGCCGCAGGCCGCCAGGCGCCGCCAATATAGAGGCCGCGGGAGAACGAGTTAAGCCCGAAGCGATCGTGGTCTGGTTGCGAAGAATGCTGGTTGACGTTCATGATGATTTCCAGGTCAGAGGGCGGAAGCGGCCAGGTCGCCGTCATAGGCGGCCCGCACCAGGCCGCGCATGGTAGCGGCATCGAAGGAGCGGGGATTGTTCTTGATCAGCCGGCCGATGCCGAGCGCCTGCTCTGCGGCCCAGTCGATCCGGTCTTCCGGCAGGCCAAGCCCGGCGAGCGTCGGAGCGATGCCGATCGCGGCGAAGAGGCGGCAGACCTCGCCGATCGCGGCATCGGCAATCGTTTCATCGTCCTCCACTCCGGTGGCATCAAGGCCGAGCGCCCTACCGACAATGGCGATGTCCGCGCTCGCGACGCGGCGATTATATGTCATCACATAGGGCAGCATGGTCGCAACCCCGAGGCCGTGCGGCGTATGGGTCAAGGCACCGACCGGATATTGCACGGCATGGGCCGCCGCGGTGCCCGCCGTTCCGAAGGCGCAGCCGGCTGCGAGCGCGCCCATCATCACATCGGCGCGCGCATCGATGTCGGCGCCGTCGACGAATGCCTTTTCCAGGCTCCGACTGAGGAGCCGGATGGCATGCAGCGCGAACTGGTCAGAGAGATCGCTCTTTCCGATGAAGACATGCTGCTGTGCGAGGTCGGGATCGCCGGGGCGGCGCATGGCCGTGAAGGCTTCGATGGCATGCGTCAACGCATCCGCACCGGCAATCGCCGTGAGCCCGGGCGGGCAGGATAAGGTCAGTTCCGGGTCGCAGATCGCCGCTGCGGCGATGAGATATGGGCTGGAAATGCCAACCTTCAGGATACGATCGGGATCGGAAACAACCGCAACCGGCGTCACCTCGGACCCGGTCCCTGCCGTCGTCGGCACGGCGATGACCGGCAGGACGGGCGCCGGCACCTTGAACTCACCGTAATAATCGGCGAGCGCGCCTCCGTGAGCGAGCAGGAGCGAAGCGCATTTGGCCATGTCGAGACAGCTGCCGCCACCGATGCCGATCACCATATCGGGCTCAAAACCGCGCGCGGCCTCAACGCAAACAGCGACCGTATCTTGCGGCACGTCCGGCAGCGTGCGGTCATGCACCAGGACGACAATGCCGGCTGCTTCAAGCGCGGCGATCATTTCCGCAAAGACCGGCGTTGCGGCAAAACGCGCATCCGTGCAGACGAGTGCGCGCCGGCCGGTTCTGCTGGCGACGCTCGCGAGCGCATGGCGCTGGCCGACGCCGAACAGGATTTCCCGCGGCAGCCTCAAGGCAGCAAACAGGCTCATGATCTTTGTCCCTCGAAGGCCAGAATGCGTGGGCGCGAAAGCGCGTTGAGGTCTTCCCAGAGGCTCTGGTCGATCTCGAACCCGTTGCGGCTTGCCGCCGCTCGCCGCCCGCGGGCACGATCGCCCGGGACGAGAACCGGTTCGCCGGCGCTGGCGGGTGGTGAAGCGCGCACGGCATCGAGATAGGTCGACAGCCGCTCCGGCAGTCCCGGCGCCAAACTGGGCTCGATCAAGATGAAGACGTCGCCCTTGTTGCACGGCGACTGGCTGTCGAGCGTGCCGCGCGCATCCGGCGCGAGCGCCGAGCCGGCAAGAGCTGCCACCAGCAGCTCCAAAGCAATGCCGAGGCCGTAGCCCTTCGCGTCGCCAAAGGGCGCAATCGCGCCGGCCTTCGCACGCCCGGGATCGGTCGTCGGGTTACCGGCGGCATCGCGCGCCCATCCCTCGGGAATGGGCCTGCCGGTCGCCGCGTGGTGGTGGATCCTGCCCATCGGCACGAGGCTGGTGGCAAGATCGAGCACGAGCGGTTCTTCGGCGGTCGGCACGGCGATGGCGATGGGGTTGGTGCCGAGCATGGCCCGTGTACCGCCGAAGGGATGGACCAGCGCCTCGCTCGACGAGAGCGCGATGCCGACGAAACCCATTGCGGCGATGGCCTCCACATAATGCGCGAGCATGCCGAGATGGTTGGCATTGCGCACGGCGACAAGGCCGATGCCAAGATCCGGAATGTTAGGCGCCAGCCGCTCGATCGCGGCCATCGCGACGACGGGGCCAAATCCCGACGAACCCTCCACCTCCAGCACTGCATCCGCGCGCCAGCGCTGCGTGCCCTTCGTCTGCGGGTCAATGACCCCGCGCTCGATCCGTTCGACCAGCCGCGGAAGCCGGTACAGGCCATGCGAGGGGTGCCCCTTCATCTCGGCCGTTACCAAGACGCGAGCCTGCAGGGCCGCATGGTCACGCGGTGCGTCATGCTCTTCCAGCAGCCGGGTGGCAAGCGCAAGCGCTGCCGTTTCGGATATGCGCATGATTTTTCCTCCCTATATTAAATCGTATAGGATATAGGATTGTCTTGGCCGCAGCATCGTGCTAGCGATTGAACCTGTCAAGAGGCAAGGCAGCAGATGATTTCGACGAGACCGAAGGAACCCTCAACGGGCACAACCCAGATACCACGCGCCAACAGCCTGGCGGGCGACGTCTACGAGGCAATCTTCAACCAGCTCATGTCATTGAAGATTGCCCCGGGGGCTCGCATCACCGTCGACAACCTGGTCAGGGAATTCAACGTCTCACACACCCCTATCCGCGAAGCCCTCGGCCGGCTTGAAGGCGAAGGCCTCGTCGTCAAGCAGCATCTCGTCGGCTATCGTGCCGCGCCGCAGATCACGCGCCACCGCTTCGACGAGCTCTATGAACTGCGCCTGCTGCTGGAACCTGCCGGCGCTGCGAAGGCCGCCGAGGCGATGAACGACGAAAAGCTGGCCATCCTGACGGAGGCCGCCGGCGTGATGACACGCAGCGACAACAGGGACGAACGAGCCAACTATTCGGCCTTCGCCCGCAAGGACGCTATTTTCCACGACCGCATCATGGAATTTGCCGGCAACGAGTTGATCCGCGAGATGCTGACATTCCAGCACACGCATTTCCATATCTTCCGCCTGATGTTCCATCGCCGCGTCACCGAGGAGGCGCTCGCCGAGCATCAGACGCTGCTCGATGCCTTCGCGGCGCGCGACCCCTGCGCCGCTGCGAAGGCAATGCGCATCCATATCGAACAATCGCGCGACCGGCTGTTGCCGGCCTTCGACGAAATCTGAGCAACCGCGCCGGGCAAGGACGAGCCTGCCCGGCCTGACAACGAGGAGGAGAACCCATGCCAGGCAAGAAAATCCTGATGCTCACCGGCGATTTCACCGAGGAGTACGAAATCTTCGTCTTTCAGCAGGCGATGGAGGCGGTCGGTCACACGGTGCATGTCGTGTGCCCTGACAAGAAGGCCGGCGACATCCTCAGGACGTCGCTGCACGATTTCGAGGGCGACCAGACCTACACCGAAAAACTCGGGCACAACGTCACCATCAACAAGACGTTTTCCGAGGCCGAGGACCAGCTCGACCAGTATCATGCCGTCTACTGCGCCGGCGGGCGGGGACCGGAATATATCCGCACCGACAAGCGGGTGCAGGCGATGGTGCGTCATTTCCACGAACAGAAGAAGCCGATCTTCACCATCTGTCACGGCGTCCAGATTCTGATCGCGGTCGACGGTGTCGTTCGCGGCAAGAAGGTGGGTGCACTTGGGGCATGCGAACCGGAGGTCACCCTGGCGGGCGGAACCTATATCGACCTGTCGCCAACCGAAGCCTATGTCGATGGCACGATGGTTTCGGCCAAGGGCTGGACGGCGCTCGCTGCCTTTATCCGCGAATGCCTGAAGGTACTGGGAACAGAGATCCACCACAGCTGAGACGACGGCACCAAGCAACGAAAGGCCCGGCAGGTGATATTTGCCGGGGACCTTTTTGCAATGGGCCTGCAATCACGCTCCGCCGCGGTTCCAGCCGCGGCCACGGTCGCCGAACATTTCATAGCCGCCATCGGTGATTGCGAGCGTATCCTCCAGCTTGATGAATCCGCGCTTCGGGTGAAGCATCGTCGTCTCGACCGAGATCACACTCCCGGCTTCCAGCGGTTTGTCGGCATCGATGCCATCATAGGTGACGGGGTGGTTCGTCATGAGGAATGGCGCTTCGTGGGCGATGATGCCCATGCCATGGCAGAAAAAGTCGGTGAAGGCCGCCGACGGCGAGGCCTTGAGCTCGGCCTCCGCTGCCACGATCATCTCCCTGCCCGCAGCCCCTGCCCTGACCTTGGCGAAGGCCGCTTGCTGGACGCATTCGACTTCGGCCAGAAGGTCCTCCAGCTCCGCATCCGGCTCGCCGAGCACACCCATGCGGCAGAGGTCACCGATATATCCGTGATAGTTGCCGCCGGAATCGATCGACAGGATCTCGCCCTCGGCCCAGGCCTGCGGCGAGCCCGCGCGATTGTGGCTGGAGCCGAGCGTCAGCAGGCAATATTCGAAGTGCAGGCCGCGGTTCGTTTCCTCCCGGCGCAACTGCTCGATGATCTCCATCTTTGTAGAGCCGGCGCGCGCCGCCGCGATCGTCGCCAGCATCGAGTCGGTAATCAGTTCGGAGGCGCGTCTCAGCCTTGCCAGTTCATCTGGCGTCTTGACCGCCCTTAGCCGCTCCAACACATGCGTGGCATCGACAAATCGAGCGCCATCCAGCCGAGAGGCAAGAAGGTCGCGGGCATCGGATGGCATGAAGGCCGGCTCGATGCCGATGCGCCCACCGGCCTTGCCGATTTTCTTCAGGTGCTCGGCGGCGAGCCCGGCGGCGTCCTGCGTGCCCCAGCTCGCCGTATGCACGGCGGGCGTCCAGAATGGATTGTTCTGGTGCTCCGCGCCCTCCATGCGGTTGCCCACATAGGCGGAGTGATCGGGCGCGCCTTTCTCATAAATCACCATCGGCAGGTACCGGCTATGCCCGATCGCATCCATGGCGGCGAAGAAGATGAACTTATAGCCGCCCATGAGATATTGCGTGTTATGTTTGGAAGTGGCGACGATGACGTCGATACCGGCTTCCTCCATGAGACGGTCGAGCTTGGCCGTATCGAACGGCGTCACGGCGGCCTGCCTTGTTTGCCCTGCATTGTCGTTCATTGTCTTTCCTCCCAGAAATGGATGCGCCGCCTCAGAAGCCCGGCGGCAGCAGGCGGAAGTCCGGCAAATCGCGTAGCGCAAGCTCCGGCCCGGCCGGTGAGTAGACCACGAAGAGGAGCATCTTCCCGCCACCAGTGTTCTTCGTCGAATGAAAGCGACTTTCCGGAATATAGATCGTGCAGCCGCTGGCGACCTTCTGCGTGATCGGATTACCATTCTCGTCCTCGACCATCTGCTCGCCCTCGCCGGAAATCACAAAAATGATTTCCTCCGCGCCAGGGTGATTGTGGCGGGAATGGCCCTCGCCGCTTGGCAGCTCGACGACGCCGCCGGAAAAGCGGCTGGCGCCGTTGACCTCGGGCGCCACAGTCAGCGACAGCTTGCCCCAGTCGAAGCCGAAGGCGCTCACCTCCTCAGGATAGATGAAGTACTTGTCCTTTACCATGAAACCCTCCTCCACACCCTTCCTCAGACGACCGCGCCGATGGCGAGCGCCTTGAAATCTTCCGTCTGCTTGCGGATTGCCGCCTCTGCCGGCAGGCGCTCCATCGAGCTTGCGCCATAAAAGCCGTGGCAGCCAGCGCAACGCTCGAGAATGTAGCGCGCATCCTCCGGCAGGGAGATCGGGCCGCCGTGGCAGAGCACGATGACGTCGTCGCGCACGGAACGTGCCGCCTTGGCGATCGCGGCGATCTCGTCGACGCAGGCATCGAGGGACTTGCCGGATGTGGCGCCGATCGTGCCGCCGGTCGTCACCCCCATATGCGCCACGACGATGTCGGCGCCAGCGGTCGTCATGGCGATAGCCTCGCTCTCGTTGAAGACATAGGGCGTCGTCAGCAGGTCGAGCCCGTGGGCGGTGGCGATCATCTCGACCTCCAGATTGTAGCTCATGCCCGTTTCCTCGAAACTCTGCCGCATCCGGCCGTCGAAGAGGCCTATTGTGGGGAAGTTCTGTACGCCTGAAAAGCCCATTGCCTTGAGGTCGGCGAGGAAGCGCGGCATCAGCACGAAAGGGTCCGTGCCGTTGACGCCGGCAAGCACCGGCGTCTTTTTCACGACCGGCAACACTTCAAGCGCCATGTCCTTGACGATTTCGTTGGCATTGCCATAGGCGAGCAGTCCGGCCGCCGAACCGCGGCCCGCCATGCGGTATCGCCCGGAATTGTAGATAATGATGAGGTCGATACCGCCTGCCTCCTCGGCCTTGGCGGAGATGCCTGTGCCGGCACCGCCGCCGACGATCGGCACGCCGGCTGCGATCATGCCGTGAAATTTTTCGAGGATGGTGCTACGCGGTATGACTGGCATCGATTTGTCTCTCAGGGGTTGGCGATATCACGATAGGCCGCGACGGCGGCCTCGGCGAAATGCGGATCGTTGATATGGAGCGGCAGGCGAATGATACGTCGCGACGCCGTCGGCTTCACCGTCGCCTCGAGCGACGCAAAAAGCGCGGCGTCGGCTTGCGGATCGAAGAACGGACCGCCTTCAATGTCGAGGGCTGAGACGCCCTTTTCGGGAATGAGGAAACGCACGGGGCCGTGGCAGAGGTTGAGCTTGTCGCCGATCCAGCGGCCAATCTGCGCGCATTCCGCCGAGGTCGTGCGCATCAAGGTGACGTTCGGGTTGTGCCGGTAAAACAGCCGGCCGGCATAACGCTCGGGGACGGTCTCCGGCGCCCAGAAGTTCACCATGTCAAGCGCACCGACCGAGCCGACATAGGGCAAGCCTTTGCGAGCAATGGCGCCAAAACGGTCCGAGGTGGCGGGCAGGACGCCGCCGAAAAGCAGGTCGCAGACCTCGGTCGTCGTGATGTCGAGTACGCCTGAGACGAGTTCGCTGTCGGCAAGCTTCTCCATTGCCCGCCCGCCCGTGCCTGTCGCGTGGAAGACCAGGCAATCATAGTCTGCTCGGAGGCGCTCGACCATGGCGGATACGGCAGGTGTCGTAACGCCGAACATGGTAAGCCCGAGGGCCGGTTTCGATGCTGTCACCTCAGCCGGCCGGCGGGCCATGGCGGTGATCGCCTGGGCGGCGTTGTGAAGGATGACGCGGCTCAGCCGGTTCAGGCCCGCCATGTCGGTGACCGAGGGCATCATCACGATGTCGGAAACATCGACATAGGGAGCCACATCGCCGGATGCGAGCGTCGAGACCATGATCTTTGGCAGACCGAGCGGCAATTGGCGCATGCCTGCGGTAATGATCGAAGTGCCCCCGCCTCCACCGATACCGATGACGCCGGCAATGTCCTGGCGCTCGACGAGGAAGCGCGCGAAGGCAGTGCCCATCGCCTCGACCGCCGTTCCGCGGTCGCCGCTGGCAAGAACGGCTCCAGCCCCGTCCGGATGGCACGCCGCCACTGCGTCGGCCCTCACATCGACGGAGGTTTGAGGCTCGCGGATGCCGACGTCGACACGGACGACAGCCCCGCCCGCCACTTCGATGCAAGCGGCCAGATAAGCAAGCTCCTCGCCCTTCGTGTCGGCCGTGCCGACCACGTAGATCTGCTTCATTTCCCCTCCGAGACCGGTTGGGTTTTCTCCCAGCATATCCCACGTCCGGGCAAAGCGATTGAGCCCTTGCAAATTTGTGAGACGCGCGTATCATAAAGATATGGATGTCTCACGTCAACAGAACGAAACAGCCAGGAGCGAGCGAGGCCCCCGTGCCCGTACGCGAAAACTGATGCTTGAAACGGCAACGCGGCTCATGCAGTCCGGCATCACTCCCTCGGTAAGTGAAGTCGCCGAGGCTGCCGAAGTCTCGCGCGCGACGGCCTACCGCTACTTTCCGAGCCAGGCCGCGCTCGTGCATGCCGTGGTGGATGAGGCTCTGGGGCCGATACTCAGTTGGTCGTCGGACAGTCCGGATGCACGCACCCGCGTTGCCGACCTCTTGGCGACCGCAATGCCGCGCATCGACGAGTTCGAAGCCACCTTCAAGGCGGCGCTGAAACTTTCGCTGGACCAGTGGGCGCAGCGTCAGGCCGGCACGCTCGGCAACGAGCCGCTATTCACGCGCGGCCACCGGGTCGACTTGCTCAAGTGCGTGACGGCTCCCCTGCAGGGCACCGTGCCGCCCGAATCCCGGGAACGCCTTGCGCAGGCGCTTTCGCTTGTCTTCGGTGTCGAGGTGCTGATCGTATTGAAGGATATCTGGGGCCTGACCTCCGAAAGCGCGCAGTCTGTTGCCGAGTGGGCCGCCAAGGCGCTTGTTGATACGGCGTTACGGCAGGCGGAGAGCAAAGCATGACGTGGGGAACCTTCAAATTAATCCCACAATTGGTTGGACCAGATGAAGCAAATATGGTCGGGATTGGCGAGCAAGACGTGACTTCGCCTGACAAGACTGCATGAGCGGAGTCGCAATTGTGGGAAGAGATCTAGAAGTATGGAAGACGAACCTTTGCTAAATGCTCTCCGAGGCTCACTCTTGACGATAATGGAGTTTGGTACTACCAGATTAGGGAATAACATTCAGGCTTGAGATCTGAAACGCGCCAGGGTCGGGGAGGACCCCAGCACGAAAATCACCCAGGAGGATCGGGAAGCCGGATCGGGAGGCCCGCGATGACGCGGGAAGCGTGCATAAATGGGAGGAAACGTTATGCGCAAAACTATGACCGGTCTGTTGGCCGGTGTCGGATTGATGTGGGCCTGCGGAACGTCCGCGCAGGCCCAGGAACTGACGATCTTCTGGGCCGAGTGGGACCCGGCAAACTACCTTCAGGAACTCGCCAACGAATACGAGGCTGAAACCGGCGTCAAAGTCACGGTCGAGACCACACCATGGGCCGACTTCCAGACCAAGGCCTTCACCGAGTTCAACGCCAAGGGGTCAGCCTATGACATGGTCGTCGGCGACAGCCAGTGGATCGGGGCAGCGTCAGAAGCCGGACATTACGTGGATCTGACCGAATTCTTCACCAAGCACAATCTGACCCAGGTGATGGCCCCGGCAACAGTGAAATACTACGCCGAGTATCCGGCGAACTCGAAAAAGTACTGGTCAGTTCCGGCCGAAGGCGACGCCGTCGGCTGGTCCTACCGCAAGGACTGGTTCGAAGATCCCAAGGAGATGGAGGCGTTCAAGGCCAAATACGGTTACGACCTTGCCCCGCCCAAGACATGGGCCGAGATGCGCGACATCGCCGAATTCTTCCACCGTCCGGACCAGAAGCGATACGGAATCGCCATCTACACCGACAACTCTTATGACGGTCTCGTCATGGGTGTCGAGAACGCGATCTTCTCCTTTGGCGGTGAACTCGGCGACTACCAGAGTTACAAGGTCGACGGCATCATCAATTCCGAGAAGAACGTCAAGGCGCTCGAATTGTATCGCGAGCTCTACGGCTTTACGCCTCCGGGCTGGGCCAAGTCCTTCTTCGTCGAGAACAACCAGGCGATCACCGAGAACCTGGCGGCGATGAGCATGAACTACTTCGCCTTCTTCCCGGCCCTGGTGAACGAGGCGTCCAACCCGAACGCCAAGGTTACCGGCTTCTTTGCCAATCCGGCGGGGCCGAACGGCGAGCAATTCGCAGCGCTCGGCGGCCAGGGCATATCGGTCATCTCCTACTCAAAAAACCAGGAAGAGGCGATGAAATTCCTCGAATGGTTCATCAAGGATGAGACCCAGAAGCGCTGGGCCGAACTCGGCGGCTACACGGCAAGCGCCAAGGTGCTTGAATCGCCGGAATTTCAGAACGCGACACCCTATAACAAGGCCTTCTACGAGACGATGTTCAAGGTGAAGGACTTCTGGGCAACGCCTGAATATGCCGAACTGCTGATCCAGATGAACCAGCGCATCTACCCCTTCGTCACCGCCGGGCAAGGCACCGCGAAGGAAGCGCTCGACTCTCTGGCAGCGGACTGGAACGCGACGTTCAAGAAATACGGACGCAATAAATAGCAAACGTGATCAGCGGAGGGGCTCCGTCGCCCCTCCCTTGCATTCTGCATCTCGCGCCCAAAGGCGCGGTTCGAGAGGGCGCGGCGCCCGGAATTCACTTCGCGCATCGTGATGCCTTTTCCGGCATCCGGCGCCGACTCTCGAAGGAGGAGAGGATTGGCAACCGCAGTCATGACATCGCTGGACACGAAATCACGTGCCGCATCCCGCGGCACGAGTGACATCCGCATTCGCAATCTCTTCATTATCCCGACGATCCTGTTTCTGATCATCTTCAACATCTTTCCGCTGATCTATTCGCTCGGCTATTCCTTCACGGATTTTCGCGCCTCGACGAACGCGCCGGCGAACTTTGTCGGCCTGCAGAACTACCGCGAATTGCTGAACGATCCTTTCATCTGGTCGAATTTCGCCATCACCGCGAAATATGTGATCGTCTCCGTGACGGGTCAGGTGATCGTCGGCTTCGGCACCGCGATGCTGCTCAACCGCGATATCCCGCTGAAGGGTCTTCTGACGACGCTGCTGCTGCTGCCGATGATGCTGTCGATGGCCGTGGTCGGCCTCTTCTGGAAGCTGCTCTACGACCCGTCCTTCGGCATCATCAACTACGCG
This sequence comes from Rhizobium changzhiense, assembly GCF_013087625.1. Taxonomy (NCBI): domain Bacteria; kingdom Pseudomonadati; phylum Pseudomonadota; class Alphaproteobacteria; order Hyphomicrobiales; family Rhizobiaceae; genus Rhizobium; species Rhizobium changzhiense. The sequence continues at coordinate 861,043 of NZ_JABFCQ010000003.1, read as the reverse complement.
CTCGGCCTCGGCTCCTTCGAGTGGCTGTCGAATCCGGACATGGCGCTCTATGCGGTCGCAATCACGGACATCTGGATGTGGTCGCCCTTCGTGATGCTGCTGTCGCTTGCCGGCCTTTCGGCCGTGCCAAAACATCTCTACGAGGCAGCGGCGATCGACCGGGCGGGACCGTTCTATACCTTCTTCCGCATCACGCTGCCGCTGGTGGCGCCGATCCTGATGATCGCAATCATCTTCCGTACGATGGAAGCCTTCAAGACCTTCGACCTCGCCTACATCCTGACCAGCCAACCGACGACCGAGGTGATCTCCATCCGGCTCTACAAGATGGCCTTCCAGGAATGGCAGACAGGACGCTCCTGCGCACTCGCCTACATCGTGCTCATCATGGTTCTTGCGATCACCAACATCTACGTCAAGTACCTCAACAAAGTGAAGGAGCGCTGAGATGGCTGCCGTCCAAACCCGCTCCGAACGCGCGCTGAACCGGGTGGCGATTGCCGCCGTATTGGTCATCACGCTGATCTTCCTGGCGCCGATCTACTGGATCACCTCGACGGCCTTCAAGCCGCGCAACCTCGCTACCACCATTCCGCCGACGGTGCTCTTCGAGCCGGAACTCTCGCCCTTCGTGAAGCTCTTCACCAAGCGCTCGCAATTGCGCGGGGCACCTACCCCTGAAGAATATGCCGCCGCCCCCTGGTGGGAGCGGATGGTGTTCGACGGCGGCGAGAAGATCGTTCGCTCCGGCCGCGGCGAGGTGCAGCCCTCCGGCTATCCGAACCGCTTCATGAACTCGCTGATCGTCGCCATCACGTCCACGGTGCTGGCCGTGGGCATGGGGACATTCACGGCCTACGGCTTCTCGCGCTTTAAAGTGAAGGGGGAGGCAGACCTTCTCTTCTTCATCCTGTCGACGCGCATGCTGCCGCCCGTCGTCGTGGCGATCCCCATGTTCCTCATGTACCGCGTCGTCGGCCTCAACGACACGCATTGGGGCCTCATCATCCTCTACACTGCCTTCAACCTTTCCTTCTCCGTTTGGCTGATGAAGGGCTTCATCGACGAGATCCCGAAGGAATACGAGGAGGCCGCACTCGTCGACGGCTACACCCGGATGGAGGCCTTTTTCAAGATCGTCATCCCGGAAGCGGCCACCGGCATTGCCGCAACCGCAGTCTTCTGCTTCATCACGGCCTGGAACGAATACGCATTTGCGCTGATCATGACGAACCGGCGCGCGCAAACGGCTCCACCCTTCATTCCGAGCCAGGTCGGCTCAGGCCTGCCGGATTGGACGGTGATTGCTGCCGGCACATTCCTGTTCCTGCTACCGGTCGCCATCTTCACCTTCCTGCTCAGGAACCATCTCCTGCGCGGCATGAGCTTCGGAGCGATCCGCAAATGACCTTTCGCGCCTTCAACCAGAAATATCTGGAACCCGGTTCGCAGTATCTCATGATCTTGGGCATCGTCGCGCTCTGCCAGCCGTGGAACCTCTTTCTGCACCGCTACGGCATGACGATGACGCTCGTCGGACTGATCGCCTTCATGGTGGCGACCAAAATCCCGCGGGACGCGCAACCAGACGAAAGCAGCCCTTCATGACGCAAATCGAACTTCGCGGGATTCAGAAATATTTCGGTGCCGTCCAGGTCATCAAAGACCTTAATCTCGCCATCGCCGACAATGAATTCATCGTGCTGCTTGGACAATCGGGCTGCGGAAAGACGACGACATTGCGCGCCATCGCGGGGCTGGAGACGATCGATGAAGGCGACATTCTGATCGACGGGCAGCCGGTGCAGCATATCAAGGCATCCGACAGGGATATCGCCATGGTATTCCAATCCTTCTCGCTCTATCCGCACATGACGGTCTACGAGAACATCGCCTTCCCGCTCCGCGCGACCCGGATGAGCCGTGCCGATGTCGATGCGTCGGTCCGCGAGATCGCCGGTGTGCTGCGTATCACCGGTCTGCTGACCCGCAAGCCTTCGGCGCTGTCAGGCGGCGACATGCAGCGGGTCGCGATCGGCCGCGCGCTGGTGCGACGGCCAAAGGCCATGCTGATGGACGAGCCGATCGGTGCGCTCGACGCGAAGCTGCGCGAAGAGATGCGGGCGGAAATCAAGCGTTTGCATATCAAGCAGGGTTCAACCACCATCTACGTGACGCACGACCAGGTGGAGGCCATGTCGCTCGCCGACCGCATCGTTATCATGCACGAGGGTATCCTCCAGCAGGTCGGCACGCCGGAAGAGGTTTATGCGCAACCCGCCAACACGTTCGTCGCCCAGTTCGTCGGAAGCCCGGTCATGAACATGGCGCCGGCGATCATCAGCGCGACGGGCAGCCATACCAGCGTGCAGGTCGGCGACGAGACGACGGGCTTCGAGTTCCCCGCCGTGCTGGCCGACCGCCTCTCCGACGCAAGGGCCGAGAACGGCAAGCTGACACTCGGGGTCCGGCCTGAGGGCGTTCTTGTTTCACGGGAGGCCCGCGAGGGCTTCATGCCGGTCGAGGCACATATCATCGAGCCTCTCGGCTCGCACGACATCGTGGACCTGAAGGTCGGTCACCAGATGATCAGGGCACGCACCAAGAGCGGTTTCGTGCCTGGTCCCGGCGAAGCCGTCTGGGCACGTATCGACCCCGCCCAGGCACATTTCTTCAACACCGCGACCGGCTCGTCGCTGGGGATCAGACTCTGATGGCGCATATCGAACTCAAGGGCATCACCAAGACCTTCGGCAACCACACGGCGCTGAAAAACTTAAACATCGACATTGCTGACGGCGAGTTCTTCGTGCTGCTCGGGCAGACCGGCGCCGGCAAGACGACGACGTTGCGCCTGATCGCCGGTCTCGAGAAGCCGACCGCAGGCCAAATCTTCATCGACGGGCAGGACGTCGCCGACTGGGGTGCCGCCGAGCGCGACGTGGCCCTGGTGCTCCAGCAATATTCGCTCTACCCGCGCTATACGGTGCGGGAGAACCTGGAATTTCCATTGAAGTCCCGTATCCGTCGCGTTGAACCTGGGGAAATCAAGGAGCGCGTCGACCGCGTTGCGAAGACACTGCGCATCGAGCATCTGCTCGACCGCAAGACGGACCGGCTGTCGGGAGGCGAGATGCAGCGCGTATCGATCGGCCGGGCCATCGTGCGCAAACCGCGGGTCTTCTTGATGGACGAACCGCTTTCGGCGCTCGACGCGAAGCTTCGCGAAGCACTTCGCACCGAGCTGAAAAACCTGCAGATGAACCTCGGCGCGACCTTCCTCTTCGTCACTCACGATCAGATAGAGGCCATGTCGATGGGCGACAAGATCGGCGTCCTGAACAATGGTCAACTGGTGCAGACGGGTACGCCGCAGGAGATCTACCAAAACCCGGTCAACACCTTCGTCGCGCGCGCGGTCGGTTCGCCGCCGATGAACCTGATTGCCGGCACGCTCGCCGGCGGTGAGGCAGTGGCCAGCGAGGGCTACCGGCTCCCCCTCGGCAACGGACACGGGATCGCGACAGACGGTCGCCCGCTCACCTTCGGCATCCGCCCCGAGGACATTCTTCTCGACAGCGGCGCCCCCGGCGAAGCACGGGTCCACGACGTGGAAAACCATGGTGTCGAAAAGATCGTGACGCTACGCACCGGCGAGAAGTTCATCCACGCGACCGTGCCGACACAGACCGCGCTTCGGATCGAGGATGAGGTTCGCTTTTCGTGGAATCCGGAAAAGGTCGTGCTGTTTGACGCCGGAAGCGGTGTAAGCCTGCGGCACGCGGGTTCCTGATTGGTCCAAACAATGGAACCGGTCTCGGCGGCACGGCAGGGGCGGCCAGCGTTTCGAGTTGTCGCGACGGGGCGTTATGCGGGAAAGCGCCGGCGGTAGTGCTCTACCACTTCGGGATTGCGCAAGTTGACGGGCAATTCGCCCTTGATGACGCGCAGGACTTCGCTCGCCGCGCCTGTTCCCATGCGCATCATGCTCTCTTCCGTCAGACCAGCCAGATGCGGCGTGACGATGACGTTGTCAAAGCCGAAATAGGGATGGTCGAGCGGCAGCGGCTGCGTTGCGAAGACGTCGAGCGCGGCTCCGCCGATGCTGCCATCGCGCAGCGCCTCGATCAATGCCGCGTCATCGATCACCGGGCCGCGCGAGACGTTGACCAAAATGGCCGCGGGCTTCATGCGCCCGATGCGACCGGCATTGAGCAAGCCGGTCGTCTCCGGAGTCAGCGGGCAGCAGAGCACCACGATGTCGGCCGTCGCAACAAGCTCATCGATCGCCATGAAACGCACGCCGTCCGGCACGCTTTCCGGCGACCGGCTCGTGGCCACCACCTCCAGGCCGAAACCGAACTTCGCGATCTTGAAGATCGCCTTGCCGACATTACCCATACCGACGATGCCCATGGCGCGGCCGGCGAGGTCGACGGCCGTATCCGACTGGGCGCGGCCCGCCACCCAGCCGTTCTGACGCAGTTCGCGGTCCATAAGGCGGAAGCGCCGAAGCAGGGCCAGTGTCACGAGGAAGACGTGCTCGGCGACAGTCGACGCATTGGCGCCCGGGACGTTGGCGACAAGCACGCCGGCGCGGGTCGCCGCATCCATCGGCACCATGTCGAGCCCTGCGCCATGGCGGATCGCCGCGCGAAGCGCCGGCGCATCCTCGAAGAAGGCCGGAGGGATCGGCGCGCGTATGACGACGATGCCCGCGCCACGGCCTTCTCGCAGCAACGTTTCAGGATCGGGCGCGGAAGCGACACGCAGATCACCCGCAGCCTCAAGCATGGCCTTGGCCGCGGGATGCAAGGGATGTGTGGAAAAGATGAAGCTCATCGGCCCTCCCGCCGGTTGCGCCTATCCGGCTGCCGTCGCTGGACCGCCGATGAGACCCTTCCAATAGCTTTCCGCACCTTGAAGATGCGCGCTCATCAGCGCCTGGGCGAGATTGCCGTCTCGGGCAAGCAGCGCCTCGTAGATGCGGATATGTTCCTCATGCGAGCGCCGGCTGCGGGCGGCGTCGGCAAAATAGATCGGCAGGCGGTGTTCGCCCATGACGTAGTAGACGCTGCACACCCGATGGAAGACGCTATTCTTGGTGGCGCGGACGATCTCCAAATGAAAATCCCGGTCCTCGCGCGCCAGCCCCTCGCCGGCGGCAAGCTTCGCCTCCGATGCGGCGAGGATATCGCGCAAGTGCTGGTAATTCTCCTCCGTCGCCCGATCGCAGGCGAGCTCCGCGGCCTTGATCTCATGGATCTTGCGAAGCTCCACGGTCTCGTAGATCAGGATGGGATCAAGCGGCACGCCGGCGCGGGCAAAAAGCGCCATTGCCTCCACGCTCGCCTCCGTGGTCGTCAGATAGATGCCCGACTTGGCCCGGCGCTCGACGATGCGCATTGCCTCCAGAATGGCCAGTGCCTCGCGAACCTGGCCCCGGCTGACGCCGAAATGCTCCGCAAGCTCTCGCTCCGAAGGCGTACGGCCGTTGCCGCTCGAGTTCGAGAAAAGATGGGCCGCGAGATCGGAGAGGAGGGAATTTTCTTTCATCGTCACTGTCTTTGCGCGTGAGTCTCCAGGACCCGCTGATTGATCGTGAAGCCCAGCCCAGGCCTGTCCGGGATCTCTATCATACCGTCTTTCACCGACACAGCGTCCTCGACAAGATCATGGATCATCGGATTGGCGCCGAGCGAATATTCGATGATGAAGCTTGCCGGGGAAGCCGCGCACACATGCAGGCCGGAAAAGAAGCAGGGCGCACCGGCCCAGAGATGCGGCGCGAAACGGAGATTGAAGGCGCTGGCGAGCGAACTGATGCGCATCGCCTCCGTAATGCCGCCGCAGAAGGCAGGGTCCGGTTGGAATATGTCGGCGGCCCGAAGCATGGCAAGATCTCGGAAGGCAAAACGCGTCGCCTCGCTCTCGCCGGCAGCGATCGGCACGTTGCCGGCCGCGCGCACCTCCGCCATGCCCGGCTTGTCATCGGCAATCACCGGCTCCTCGAACCAGGCGAGGTCGCAATCGGCAACCATCTGGATGAAGCGCTTCGCATCGGCAACAGTATACGTGCCGTGTGCATCGACCATCAGGTCGACGTTGGGCCCGACCGCTTTGCGCGCCGCCCGCACGCGCGATGCCGAGACATGCGGCGCACGATCCATCGCACCGACGCGCATCTTGACTGACTTGAAACCACCGGCCGCGATATAGGACCGGAGTTGATCGCCGATCCGCTCCGCACTCTCCCAACCGCCCGAGGCATAGGCGGGCAACCTGTCCGCCTTGCGGCCACCCAGCAGCTTCCAGACGGGAACGCCGAGCGACTTGCCGAGAATGTCCCAGAGCGCTATGTCGACCGCGCTGATCGCCGCGACGGAAAGGCCGCGCCGCGCGATCTCGGGCATGGTGTGACCCGAACGCGCCGCCGTCTCGTGGCGTACGCCATTGTAGAGCATCTCCCATATGGTGGAGATGTCCGCGGGATCGCGGCCGATGAGCTTCGGCCCCACCTCGTGATTGAGCATGTGTACCAGCGTGCCGTAGGTGCCCGCGCTGCCCGCGGCATTCTTGCCCTCTCCCCACCCGACGATGCCGTCGTCCGTTTCGATCCGCAGGATCGCACTATCGAAGGTCGTCAGTCGGCCGAAGTCGCTGCGGTGCTGACGGCTCGCCTCGATGGGAATTTTAATCCACCAGGCCTCTACGGTCTTGATGCGCATGTCTCGGATCCCCTGCCCCGCACGGCCCGCGAGCCGCATGGCATATGTCTTTCCGTTCGTTACTTGATCAGCGGCAGGATCGTCTCGGCGGTGATCCGCATCTGATCGTCGTAGAACTTCTCAGTGAGAATGCTCGAGCCGTGGTCCTGGATAAACTTCAGTTGCTCCGGGGGAATATCGACGGGGTTGCGCTCGACCATGTCCGGATATTTTGTGGCCGGCGTGCGGTCGACCGGAGCGACGAATTCGTTGGTGACGGCGCCGTCGTAACCGATCTCCTTCAGCGTGCCGATGATCTTCGGCCAGTCGAGCTGGCCGAGGCCGGCGGCAAAACGATTGTTATCGGCGACGTGGAAATCGAACAGGCGTTTTCCAGCGAGCCGGATCGCCTCATACATGTCTTCCTCCTCGATGTTCAGGTGGAAGGCATCCAGGCACACCCCACATTCGGGGCTGACGGCATCGGCGAGCGCCAGCGCTTGGGCGGCACGGTTGAAGAAATAGGTCTCGAAACGATTGAGCGGCTCGACGGCAATGCGCACGCCCCTCTTCTGCGCATGGGCAAAACACTCCCTGGTGGCGTCCACCACCCATGTCCACTCTTCCTCCTCGGTCCCATCCGGCACCACCTTGCCGACGGTCGCCGGCACGAGGGTGACGATCTCGCCGTCGAGTTCGCTGACCATGGTGATGACGCTCTTGACGTAGTCCACTGACCTGGCGCGCTGACCTTCATCCCTGGCGGCAAGATTGCGCTCGCCGAGCGTCAGCGTAACGGCGCCCCAGCAGCGGATGCCATGCTCTTTCAGCAACGTACGCGTCTCGTTGACGTCGTACTGCGCCGGCTCGCCGGATATCTCGATGCTTTCATAGCCATATTTCTTGATGCGCTTCAGCGTGACGGCGAGCGGTTCGGCCCGCATCCAGTTGTGTGTCGAAAGATGCATGAGGTCCTCCTAGACTGTTGCGGCGCGCTCGACCGCCAATTGGCCGGCAAGATGTCACCTTATCCTTGGCCAGCCTCGCGACTTTCGACGATCTGGTTTGGCCAATTCTTGTTATTTGAAAGCTCTAACGTAATTCTTCACCCTCTGCAAGACGGGCCAAAACGTCGATATTTCTTTTGCAGATCGATATTTAATGCTGAATTTGCTGCTAAGGCGCGAATCCGGCACCTCAAGCGCGCCATGAACTGGCTTGACCAGATTCCAAGATTTGGTATGACCAGATCTGGAAAGTGATAAGGCGGTTGAAACTGCCGCGCAGTGGCCGCAGGGCCAAGGGGAGGGGAGATGAAGATCGGCATGTGCATGTTCCTCTGGACGACAAGTGTCGGCCGGAAACACGAGGCACTGTTACGCGATATCAAGGACACGGGGTTTGACGGCGTCGAGATACCGATCTTTTCCGGCACACCCGACGACTACCGGCGGCTGGGGGCGCTACTCGACCGGATCGGCCTGGAACGGACCGCCGTTTCCGCCATGGGCGACCCCCAGATGAACCTGATCGCCCCCGACGCTGCGACCCGCAGGCGCGGCATCGATTACGTTAAATGGGCCATCGACTGCAGCGAGGCGCTGGGCGCAACGATGCTGAGCGGGCCGCTGCATTCGACGCTCGGCAAATTTTCCGGGAGTGGCCCGAGCACGGCGGAACTCAAGCGTTCAGTTTCCTCGCAACTGGCGATCGGCGACTATGCAGCAAAGCACGGCGTCACGATCGGGCTTGAGGCGCTAAACCGCTTCGAATGTTACCTGTTCAACACGATGGACGACCTTGCGGCCCATATCGACGCGATCGGACATCCGAATATCCGCGCCATGTACGACACCTTCCACAGCAATATCGAAGAGGCCGATCCCATCGGCGCCTTCACGCGAAACAGTGACCGCATCGTGCATGTCCATATTTCGGAGAATGACCGCGGCGTTCCCGGGCGCGGCAACATTCCCTGGGCGGAGACGTTCAAGGCGCTACGCGCGAGCGGCTACGACGGGTGGCTGACAATCGAGGCCTTCGGCCGGGCACTCAAGGAGCTCGCCGCCGCGACAAAGGTCTGGCGCGACTTTTCCGAGACGCCGGAATCGGTCTATCGCGAAGGCTACCGCCATATCCGCGATGGATGGCAGGCGGCGGCATGACCATCAACCGACCTGCCTGATTTGGCCCCGGACAGGGCTGCACCGCACGGGAGACCGTGGAGGCGGACGAGCTGCCGGGGACGGTTATGCTGCTCATGAAAGACCGCCGTTTTCTCAGGCTTGGGCAAACCCATTGGATGGGCCGGCTTTCGGCCGACCCTTTCCGACGATCAAAGTCACATGCATGCCAACGAGAGAATATTTTCTGCGCCCTCGTCTTATCACTCAGCCGATGGCCATAAGGCTTGCATTGCCGCCGGCAGCCGCGGTGTTGATCGAGGTCGACACCTCCTCCAGCAGCCAATTCAGGCAATAGGCCTCGGGATCGCTCGCCAATTCCTCGCTCGTCGCGGCCTGGACCAGCAGCAGCGGACCCGGCAGGTGAGCAATCTTCTGATTGACGGCCAGAATCCTGTCGCGATCCCCTTCGACGAGCGCGCCTGAGAACGGCCCGTCCTTTTCCCAATCGGATGTCCAGGAAATCCGGCTGGCGACAGCCGCCGGAAGGTCCGCCAGGACTGATTTCGATACGGAACCGGCGTCCACGACGATGTGATTGCCGGTCGACAGGGCTGCGGCGATCTGGCGATGAAGCCCGCCTTCCGTCTGCGGCACGAGGAGAATACGGCCGCGAGGATGGAGCGCGTAGAGATTGAGCTCGCCCACCGGACCGGTGAGTTCGCGTTCGAGCCCGAGCGCCGAGCGGCTCGCATACCCACGCGCCACTTCCCCCTCGCCCGACAGGCCCTTCTTGTCGAGCCAGACGATGTAGTCACGAAGGGCGAGGTCCGTATGAACGGAATCCTGCTGCGGCGGCACGGGCGCGCGCTGCACCAGCCGGCCGATATAGAGCGGACCGCCTGCCTTGGGGCCTGTTCCCGACAAGCCGCGGCCGCCGAACGGCTGCACGCCGACCACGGCGCCGATGATGTTGCGGTTGACATAGAGGTTTCCAGCCTTGATGCGGCTGGTCACATGCGCGATCGTTTCATCAAGCCGGGTGTGAAGCCCGAATGTGAGGCCGTAACCCGATGCGTTGATGTCGTCGATCAGCCGGTCAAGGCCGTTTCGCTTGAAACGGACGACATGCAGGACCGGTCCGAAGACCTCTCTCGTCAGGTCAGACAGCGACTTGATCTCGATGATCGTCGGCGGAACGAAGGTCCCCGCCGCCGCACTTTCGGGCAGCGGCAGCTGATCCACCTTGCGGCCCAAGCCGCGCATATGCTCGATATGCTGGTCGATCTCCGTTTTGGCGCTGTCGTTGATGACCGGGCCGACATCGATGCTCAGCCGATCGGTCCGGCCGATCGTCAGTTCGCGGAAGGCGCCCTTCAGCATGTTGAGGGTCCTGTCGGCGACATCGTCCTGAAGGCAGAGAACCCTGAGCGCCGAGCAGCGCTGACCGGCGCTGTCGAAAGCAGAGGCAATGACGTCGGCCACCACCTGCTCGGCCAATGCCGAGGAGTCGACGATCATGCCGTTCTGGCCGCCGGTTTCGGCAATCAGCGGAATCGGCTTGCCGCTTGCTGACAGCCGTTCGGCCAGCTGCGCCTGGATCATGCGGGCAACTTCGGTCGACCCGGTAAACATCACGCCTGCAGTCTCCTCCGCCCCGACCATGCCGGCGCCGAGACGGCCGCTGCCGGGCACGAACTGCAGGGCACCGACAGGCACGCCCGCCTCGTGAAGGATCTTCACACTCTCCGAAGCGATGATCGGCGTGACGCCGGCAGGTTTCGCAAGCACGGGATTGCCGGCCACCAGTGCCGCGGCAACCTGCCCGGTGAAAATCGCCAGCGGGAAATTCCAGGGGCTGATGCAGACGACCGGGCCGAGCGGCGCATGCGAGGGGCCGAGGGTCTTGCGTGCCTGTTCGGCATAGTAGCGCAGGAAGTCGATGGCCTCACGCACCTCGCCGACGGCATTGGCCGCGGATTTGCCGGCCTCACGCATGACGATGCCCATCAGCACCTTGATGCGGGCCTGCATGATGTCGGCGGCCCGCTCCAGGCAGGCGGCACGCTCGGCCGGCGGCACGGCGGCCCATTGTGGCGCATGCTCCGCAGCCATGCGAACGATGCGCGCTGCCTCCTCGACCTTCACTTCGGTCACCGTACCGACGACATCCCGGTGATCGGCAGGATTGAGAACATCGCGCGTCACCCCATCCGTAGAGCCGTCGGCAAGGAGGGGAAGCGCATGCCACGGGGCAGCAGCCGTGGAGGCGAGCGCCTCAGCCAAATCCGAAAGGGTGGCCTCGTTCGAGAGATCGAGACCATCGGAATTGGCCCGGGCGTTGCCGTAAAGAGCCTTCGGCGAGGCGATCTGCGCGTGGGGCGCGCCAACGACAGGCATGGCTGCGACGATTTCGGCGGGATCGGCGATTAGCGCCTCGACTGAGACGTTCGGATCGGAGATGCGGTGCACGAAGGAGGAATTGGCACCATTTTCCAGAAGGCGTCGAACCAAATAGGCAAGCAGGGTCTCATGTGTTCCCACAGGCGCATAAATGCGGCAGGGCCGGTCCAGCTTTTCCTTTCCGACAACCTCGTCGTAGAGAGGTTCGCCCATGCCATGCAGGCATTGAAATTCGTATTTGCCGACGGCGAAATCGGGACCCGCCAGACGATAGATCGTGGCGAGCGTCTGCGCATTATGGGTGGCAAATTGCGGGAAGACCGCATCCGGAGCATCGAGCAGCTTGCGCGCGCAGGCGACGTAGGCGACATCGGTGTAGATCTTGCGGGTATAGACCGGATAGTCGTCGAGACCGTCCAGCTGGGCGCGCTTGATCTCCGCATCCCAATAGGCGCCCTTGACGAGACGGACCATGACCCGGCGCCCGGAGCGGCGTGCGAGATCGATGATGTAATCGAGGACGAAGGGGCAGCGTTTGCCATAGGCCTGCACGACAAAGCCCAGCCCGTTCCATCCTGTCAGTTCCGGGGCAAAGCAAAGCTCCTCGAGGAGATCGAGTGAAAGTTCCAGCCGATCGGCCTCCTCGGCGTCGATATTGAGGCCGATATCATAGGTCTTGGCGAGAACGGCCAGCGCCTTGACCTTCGGCAGCAACTCGCTCATCACCCGGCCGGCCTGCGACCTCGCGTAACGGGGATGCAGGGCCGAAAGCTTGATCGATATGCCCGGGCCGTCATAAATGCCGCGCCCGTCCGACGCCTTGCCGATGGCATGGATCGCCTTTTCGTAATCCCGGTAATAGCGCTCCGCGTCGGCGGCAGTCGTGGCAGCCTCGCCCAGCATGTCGTAGGAATAGCGGAAGCCCCGCGCTTCCAGCGGCCGGGCGCGCTTCAGCGCCTCTGCGATCGTTTCACCGGTGACAAACTGCTCGCCCATCATGCGCATCGCCATATCGACGCCGCGACGGATGACCGGCTCGCCGGCGCGTGCGATCAGCCGCGTCAGCGCTGCCGAGAGGCTGCGGTCGTTGACCGTCGAGGTGAGCTTGCCGGTGACGACAAGCCCCCACGTGGCGGCGTTGACGAACATGGATTTTCCGCCGCCGATGTGGGAGGTCCAGTTGCCTTCGGCGATCTTGTCGCGGATCAGCGCGTCCCGGGTTTCGGTATCGGGAATGCGCAGCAGCGCTTCGGCTAGGCACATGAGCGCCACGCCTTCCTGGCTGGAGAGCGAATATTCCTGTACCAGCCCTTCGACACCGGTTCCCTTGTGCTTGGCGCGCAACGCCTCGATCAGGCTGCGGGCCGTGCTGCGGATGTCATAGCGCTTCGCCTCTGAGACACGCGCGGCTGCCACGAGCGGCGGCAGGCATTCGGCTTCCGGGCGGCGATAGGCCGCCGTAATGGCCTGGCGAAGTTCGGATTGCGGCCGGATCGGCGGCGCAAAGCCGGAAAACGGCGCGCCGTCGGCGGGATCACGGGAGGGGGCGGGGTCGATCGCTGCGTTCAACATGAAAGTACCTATCAATCGATGTCTGGTTTAACGGATGAATGAGATGCCGGGCTCGTCGTCCCATTGTGCATCATCCGTGAAGGCGGGGCCGGAATATTCCGTTTCGCGCAGCGGGCGCGCATCCGGTCTGGCGCGCTTGAGGGTGAGCGCCGCGGCCACGGCCCTGATCGCAAGCGGGCGGTAGTGCGCGAGCAGATCCGGCGCCCGGTCTTCATCCGCTTCTTTGTTGTGCATGTACGATCCCCGTGTTGAGCGCGGCGCCGATACCGATTTCAGCACTCTTCTGCCCGGCAGATAATCTATCATAATCACAAATCGCAATCTCACTTGATTTCAACAGTTTCCAGGCTGTATGAACTTATTAATCCGCCCGCGAGAGTTCAAATGGCTACTGAAACCGACATCTTTAGTGAATTGGACCAGTTCGACAGAAAGATCCTCGCCGCGCTCGCCGAGGACGGGAGACTGTCGATCACAGATCTCGCCGCGCGTGTCGGATTGTCGAAGACGCCATGCCAGATCCGCTTCAAAAGGTTGATCAGCGAAGGATATATCGAAGGCTTCAAGGCCGTTCTCAATCCGTCGAAAATGCAGCTCGACCACATCGCTTTCGTCGAGGTGAAGCTCTCCGATACCCGCGAGCATGCGTTGAAAAGCTTCAACGAGGCCATCAAGAAGATCAGCGAAGTCGAGGAGTGCCACATGATCGCCGGCAGGTTCGATTATCTGCTGAAAATCCGCACCCGCGACATCGGCCGCTACCGGCGCGTCCTCGGCGAGCGCATCTCGACACTGCCCCACGTTGCCAACACCTCGACCAACGTCGCGATGGAGACGATCAAGGAAGGCTGGGACAAGTTCGGTTCGAGCCTTTCGTGACCGTGAACGGATAAGCCGTTCAAAAGCGGCAATTGTCTCCCAAGCAGTTCAGACGTCCCTCGCCTTCCGTCCGCGTGTACTCGGCCTCACCGGCACGCTTTTGCCGTACTCGTTCCACCACGCCGTCAATGCCTCCATCGTGGGGCCGAGGCCCCGCGCTTTTTGCGTGATCTCATATTCGACGCGCGGGGGAACCTCGGCAAAGACGGTGCGGGATATCAAACCGTCCGCTTCGAGCTCGCGCAACTGCGCCGTCAGCATGTGCTGGGTGATGCCGGGAATAGCTTTTCTCAACTCGCCAAAACGGTAGATGCGCTGATTGAGCAGCCACATGATTTCCAGCTTCCATTTGCCGGAGAGCAGCGCGGATGCGCGCCGCATCTCCTCATGCATATTGATTCCATCGGCCATAGTCTGGTTTTCCATACTAGCAGCAAGTAATTCATCCTACTTGCAAATATAAACCTTAGGCGACATTTCTCTGCATGCACAAAGGGAGCGCAGGAAAAGCGCCTCTCAAAACAAACAGACAGACCCGACGAGAGGAATGTTGCTGCGTGGGCAGCGACAGGGATGAACTCATGCCTGAATTTTACGTGTACTGGATCAGCACGGCACTTCTATCCGTGCTCTACCTCGCCTCAGCCGCCATCTATGTCACCAAGCGGGACTGGGTTCGCCAGGTTCTGGCGGAACTCGGATATACGGCTCCCTTTCTTATTCCATTCATGATCGTCATCAAGATTCTCGGCCCGGTCGCGATCCTTTTACGTGTCAGCGTGCCGCTCAGCGATCTCGCCTATGCCGGCATCTTCTTTCACCTGCTGCTGTCGGGCCTGGCGCATATCGGCATTCGAAAACCTGCCCGCACCCTGCCCGCGGCGATCGGCCTCGCGCTGCTGGTCACCTCGTTCGTGACGCAGAACGACGCCCGCGACATGCCCTCCCCTCACGTCCAGGCCGCTGCGCTCTGACGTCTCGATGATCCCAAGCCCCACCAAATGGAGATACACATGGGTCGACTCAATGGAAAAGTTGCCATCGTCACAGGCGCAAGCCGCGGCATTGGCCGCGCCACCGCAAAGCTCTTTGCCGCCGAAGGTGCGAAGGTCGCAATTCTATCGCGCACATCAGAAAGCGTCGAGCGTGTCGTCGCTGACATCGTCGAAGCGGGCGGCACGGCACTCGCCGTCGTCTGCGACGTCGGTGAAGCCGATCAGATCACGGCCGCGGTGGACAAGGTTCTCGCAACATATGGCCGCATCGACATTCTCGTGAACAATGCTTTCGATGGTTCTGCGGTCTCGTCTTCGGTCATCGACCTTTCGGTCGAGCAATTGCAACGGAACTTCGACACCGGGCCGATCGCCTATCTGCTCTTCATGCAGGCCTGCTATCCTCACCTGAGGGAAAGCGGAGAAGGCCGGATCATCAACTTCGCCTCGATGGCCGCCACCAGCGGACTGGCTGGTTATGGCCCTTACAACATGGCCAAGGAGGCAGTGCGCGCGCTGACCCGCACGACGGCACGCGAATGGGGAGCCGACAAGATCACCGTGAACAACGTCCTGCCGATCGCCGACACCTGGGGCGCTGCGGAAAAGGAGGTTCCTCCGCCGACGAATGCGCTCGCTCGTTTCGGTTCGCCGGAAGAGGACATTGCCCCGGTGGTCCTGTTCCTAGCCAGCAAGGATTCGCAGTTCATCACCGGCTACAGCCTCGCTCCCGACGGCGGCGCAATCATCGACAGCGCTCGATAACCACGAGCGAGCAAAGGGGCGCAGCGGACTGCGCCCCTTGAGGCTACCTCTGCCGGTAGCGAAAGGCTTCGACGAAGGCGGAGAAAGCGGGGGATGGATGGCGCCGGTTCGGGTAATAGAGATGATAGCCTTGAAACGTCGGCGCCCAGTCCGCGAGCACTTCCGTCAGTTGACCGTTGTCCAAATATTGCCGGACGAGGTCTCTCGGCACATAGGACAGTCCCGCGCCATCGAGAGCGGCATTGATCGCCGGTCCTATGTTGCTCATCACGAGCTGGCCCTCCACGCGAACGCTGAATTCGCGACCATCCTTTTCGAACTCCCAGGCATAGAGCGCGCCTGACGTCGGAAGCCGCAGGTTGACGCAATTGTGGTCTGTCAAGTCATGCGGGGTCGAAGGCACAGTGTGGGCCGCAAAATATTCGGGTGATCCGACCACGGCGTAAGAGACGTCGGGTCCAATGCGAACGGCCACCATGTCGCGCGCAATCGCTTCGCCGAGCCGCACGCCCGCATCGAACTGGCGTTCGACGATATTCGTGAAACCGTTGTCGACGATGAGTTCCACGCTGATATCAGGATAGTCGCGCAAAAATGCCGGCAGCCTCGGACGGAACACGAGGTCGACGGCATCGTCGGGACACACGAGCCTGATATGACCCGAGGGCCTGTCGCGCAGTGCGCTGATGGCACTGACCTCCGCTGCGATACCTTCGAAATGCGGTTGAATGCTTTCCACGAGGCGCGCGCCGGCCGCCGTGGGCGCCACATCACGCGTCGTGCGGGAGAGAAGCCGGACGCCGAGCCGGGCTTCGAGTGCGCTGATCGTATGGCTCAGCGCCGAGCGCGTGACCCCCAGCTTGGATGCGGCGCGCGTGAAACTCCGCTCCCGAGCCACCTCCAGAAACGCACGCATTTCCGTGAACTCGTCGCGCCGCATTGTTGAATCTCCTTCATCACGACGTTCACATTATAACTCCTAGTCGCGCTAAACCAGTCCGGCTATCTCTCTGGCACCGGACAGGAGACCATGCATGAGCATCGAGCTGACATTGAATGAGACCTTGCTGGGAGAAAGCGCGGCGACCCGGTGGAGCGCGGTCACCTGTCTCTCGCTTCTGACGTTTCTTCTGGTGGGGCTGGAATTTCTCCCGGTGAGCCTTCTGACCCCGATCGCCGGGGATCTCTCGGTGTCAGAGGGGCAAGCCGGATTGGCAATCACCGTGTCCGGTGTTTTTGCGGTTGCCACTAGTCTTTTCGGCAATGCAATCCTGACGAAGATCGACCGGAGGACGGTCGTCTTGCTTTATACGGCGGTTCTCGCTGCTTCGAGCCTGGCGGTTGCGCTGGCGCCCAACTTCCTTGTCTTTCTCGTTGGACGGGTCCTGGTCGGTGTTTCGATCGGCGGCTTCTGGTCACTGTCGACGGCCATTCTGGCACGCCTGGCGTCGAGCCGCGACTTGCCCAAGGCCATTGCCCTGCTTCAGGGCGGCACCGCATTCGCGCTCGTCCTTGCTGCGCCGCTCGGCAGTTTTCTTGGCGGGCTGATCGGATGGCGCGGCACCTTCCTGATCACGGTGCCGATCGCAATTGCGGGGCTCATCTGGCAACTGGCCGTCCTGCCGAGCATGCCCGCGACATCAACCGTCTCGGTCGCTAGAATATTCGGCTTGCTGCGCAATCGTAGATTGGCGATCGGAATGGCGGCGACCGGTCTGGCCTTTATCGGCCAGAACGCATTGTCCATTTACCTTCGCCCATTCCTCGAAGGCGTGACGGGACTGGAATTGAATGTCCTGTCCATGGTGCTTCTCGGCCTTGGCGTCGGCGGGCTGGCCGGAACCTCCGTCATCGGCTTCGTCGCCCGCCGGCACCTCCTCCTCGTTCTCGTCGGATTGCCGGCGGCTCTTGCGGTCCTCGCCCTGCTGCTGATCGCGCTCGGGCCGTTCGCGGCGGCGACCGCTTCTCTGCTCGTGCTGTGGGGATTTTTCTCGACGCCGATTCCGGTCGCCTGGAACACCTGGATGGCCGCCATCGTCCCCGGCGAACTGGAAGCGGCAGGCGGACTGCAGGTGGCGCTGATCCAGCTCGCCATTGCCGGCGGCGCTTTGGCCGGCGGCATGCTGTTCGATACTGCGGGATGGTGGAGCACCTTCCTGCTGGCCGCCTGCCTTCTCGCAGGTTCGGCTGCCCTCGCTGCCCTGGCCGGCCGCCATTCCTGAACCTTCCGAAGCTCAAAGGAGATCATCATGTCTCAAGGAATCGAAAACAAAGTCGTCGTCATCACCGGCGCAAGCAGCGGACTTGGCGAAGCCACGGCGCGCCACCTGGCCGAGCGCGGCGCTTCGGTGGTTCTTGGTGCGCGCAGAGCCGACCGGATCGCTGCGCTGGCCGAGGAATTGTCCGCCAAGGGCCATAAGGCCAAGGCAGTCCAAACCGACGTCACGGACCGACATCAAGTCAAAAACCTCGTCGACACGGCTGTCGACGCCTTCGGCCGTATCGACGTGATGTTGAACAATGCCGGCCTGATGCCGCTTGCGCCGCTCGAACGGCTCAAAGTCGACGAGTGGGATCGCATGATCGACGTGAACATCAAAGGTGTGCTCTACGGCATCGCAGCAGCGCTTCCCCATATGAAGGCACAAAAGTCGGGGCACATCATCAACGTGTCCTCCGTCTACGGCCACGTGGTCGATCCTGGTGCGGCCGTCTATTGCGCCACGAAATTTGCCGTGCGCGCCCTTTCGGAGGGGCTGCGGAAGGAAGTAAAGCCATACAACATCCGCACCACGATCATTTCACCCGGCGCAGTGAGCACCGAACTCCTCGAACACATCAGCGAAAAGGACATCCAGGCGGGCACCAAGGAGTTCGTCAGCAAAATCGCAATCGGCGCGGACACCTTCGCGCGAACGGTCGCCTTTGCAGTGAACGAACCGGACGATGTCGACATCAACGAAATCCTGTTCCGGCCCACGGCTCAACCTGTCTGACGCGAGGCGTGCTATGTCGATGAGATTTAAGTTCATGAGTCGTCGCGCGCTGCTGGGCGGAGCCTTGGCAGCCGCTGCCATACCTTTGACGGCTTGGGGGCAGGAAGGACGCGATCCGGCCAATCAGGAGCCGACCGACGTCAGGATCAGGATAGGCTTCAACAAGCTGACCCTGACCGCGACGCTCTATGACAATCCTACGGCGCGCGATCTCGCTTCCCTGCTGCCCCTAGACCTCAAGATCGAGGATTATGGCAGGAACGAGAAGATCGTCCATCTGCCACGCAAACTCACGGAAGAAGGCAGCGGTCCTTTCGGAAACGAGCAGCCGGGCGACCTTTGTTACTTCAAACCGTGGGGCAACCTGGCCCTGTTCTACGCGGATTACCGCTGGGACGGGCTGATCCGGCTCGGCCGCTTCGACAATGGCTTCGAGCCGCTGCTGGTGCGCGGCGAGTATCCGGTCCGCATGGTTCCATGCCCGGAAATCTGAAATCGCTTCCTCCCAAGCATGAAAGAACCCAATAGGACGAATTTCCGCAATGGCCCATATCGGAACCAGAAAGCCGCGGCCGGCTTAAGCCAGCAGAGGCGCTCGACGAGGCGCCTCCGTCTATTCGATGATCTCGACGCAGAAATCTATAAAGGCCCTGACCTTAGCCGGAACATGCTGACGCGAGGGATAGAAGGCGTAGAGCGGGAATGTCTCGTCCGACCAGTCGGGAAAGAGGTTCACGAGCTGCCCATTATTCAGATAATCCGCCATCCCGAGTGAGAAGACCTGCGCGATGCCTATCCCGGCAAGGCAGGTCGCCAAGGTCGTGCCGGCATCGTTGACTAAAATGCGGCTGCGGGTCTCGATGGAGACGACCTCTTCACCCCGCCGAAGCTCCCATTCGAAAGGCCTTGCAGTCAGCGGGTCCTGGAACTGGATACAGGTATGCTCACTCAAATCCTGTGGACGGCCCGGCCGACCATGTCGCTCGATATAAGCGGGAGCCGCAATCGTGATCACGCGCGTCTGCATCAACAGGCGCGAAATAAGCGACCGCTGTGCAGGCTCGCCAAAGCGCACAGCGACGTCCATGCCATCAGCAACAAGATCGCCGATCTCGTTGCGGGTGATGACCTCGACCTGGATATCCGGATAACGGTCGAGGAAGGCGCCGAGCCGCGGGCCGAGCACAAGGCGTGAGAAATATGGGTCGACATTGACTCGCAGTCGGCCACGCACCGCCTGTCTGGCGCCAACAGCTGTCTGCGCAGCCTCTTCGATGCCGCTCAAGAGTGGGGCCACCTGTTCGTAGAACCGCGCGCCGTCATCGGTGAGCCGCATCGTGCGTGTTGTCCGGTCGAGAAGCCGCAGACCGATCCGCCCCTCCAGTCGGGAAATGGCGCGGCTGACACCCGACGCCGATAGTCCCATTAGCTCCGCCGCCCGCGCGAAACTTCCGCTCTCGATAACGGCGGCCAGTACGCCCACGCCATTCAATAATCGTCCGTCAAACATCGGGCATCCGTGATTTTTAGTCACCAATCATGTGACAGAAGCGCGCTTCAGTCAAATGCTGCCAAAGGACATGATCAGCATAACAAACCGCCAACCTGCTGGCGGTGCAGGAAGCAAAGGAGTCTAGCCATGTTTGTGATCACCGGAGTAACAGGCCAAGTCGGAGGCATTGTCGCCGCGCGTCTGCTGAAGGCGGGGGTGCCGATACGCGCCGTCGCGCGCAATGCGGAGAAAGCAGCGGAATGGAAAAACAAAGGCGCGGAACTGGCCTTGGCCGAGATGACCGACGCCGATGCGCTCACCAAGGCTTTTGCCGGCGCCGACGGTGTCTTTCTGTTGATCCCGCCGACCTTCGATCCAACCCCCGACTTTGCGGAAGTGCGTGCTGTCATTGCGGCCCTCAAGACCGCGCTTCTTTCGTCTCGTCCTGCCAAGGTCGTTTGCCTCTCCACCATCGGCGCGCAGGCCAGAGAACCTAACCTCTTGAGCCAGCTCGGTCTCGTTGAACAGAAGTTATCTGCTTTGCCAATGCCGATCGCCTTTTTGCGTGCCGGCTGGTTCATGGAGAACACGGCCTGGGACATCGCGCCGGCGCGCGAGACCTGTGTCCTCTCGAGTTTCCTGCAGCCGCTCGATCAACCCTATCCGATGGTTTCTGTCTTCGACGTCGGAGCCAAAGCGGCAGAACTGCTGCAGCACGAGTGGGTGGGCAAGCAGGTCATCGAGTTGATGGGGCCGGAGGGCGTCACGCCCAACGATATCGCCGCTGTCCTCTCGTCCATCCTCGGCAGACCCGTCCGGGCGGAGCCGGTCGCCCGCGATACCTGGGAGCAGATTTTCACCGACCAGGGCATGCAAAACCCCCTCCCGCGGATGCGCATGATCGATGGCTTCAACGAAGGCTGGATCCGGTTCGAGGGCGAGCCGGTGAAGGGCACGACCACACTGGACACAGCAATCGGCCGCCTGATTAGCCCCGGCCGTTAAACAGCTGAAAGGCCGTGGCGGAGAGCAGCCACGCCCTTGGACGATGGCGACGAAACTTCGAGCCTCTGCCTGAACAGCTTTCGGTAACCGTCGAAGAGCAAGGGGCGCAGCATGTTGCGCCCCGTTGTCCAGTGGAACCTGGCGCAGCAGACCTTGGTGGCCGAGTAGACGCTGACGGTAAGCCCTTCGAGCCAACGTGCCGCTACTGCGGTTTTTGAATTTCACAATAGACAATGCTGCGGTTTGAGCCGGGCCAAACAGACACCTTCACATCCGCCCCGGTCACGCTTTGACTGGCGATCAAGCCCATCTCTCGTTCTGACCGCAACAGCAGCGCCCAGTTCATAAATGTCTCCATATAGCCATCGACTTCCGTCTCCGGGGAGAAGTTGGCAAATAGGAAGGTGCCGCCAGGCTTAAGCATGCCGACGCACTTCCTGGTCAGCTTTACGGCCACTGCGTCCGGCAAATAGTCATAAAGACCCGCGGCATAGACGAAATCGAACATTCCCAGCGCATGCCTCCCACCGAGCAGGGATTTGACCGACCCGTTCACCGCCTCGACGGACGTGCCGGCGAAATCCCGGGCGACGGTTCCAACGCTCATCGGGTCTTGATCCAAAGCTACCCAGCGTCTGATCGCGCCGGCGCTCAGAGCGCGCGACAAAGGCCCCTCACGAAGATGCCCGGCGGCGATGGCGAGGACTTCGGTCGAACCAGGCCGGGCCGAAGCGATTTCGTCTACGCGGCGAGCCAGAATGTCTCGACGCTCCCTTACCGCGACGGATGACGAAGCATTTCGAGTGTAGGCGTAGATCGAGCGTCCCAAGTTGCTCGATGATGCGACGGCGTTCTCGATTTCAGGTCGGCCATAGATGAAGTCGAGAAGACGTGCGTCGCCGGAATAGCCGCGCGGCTTTTCGAACGACCAGCGGGTCAATGGATCTTGATGAAGATAGTGAGCAACCGGATGAGATTGCGCGATCGGTACGATGACGTCCCACACCTCCGGATGAAAGCGCCGCCGTATCTGATGCAAGGCGTCGGTAAGACGCTCGATGATCGCATCAGGCTCGACGCCGGATTTGAACTGACGGATCGACACGTCAAGGCTGAGGGCAAGCTCGGCTCTGGCAACGATCAGGTGGCCGGGATCTGGCGCAGCAACCCTCCTTGCTATCCGACGAATTTCGCCGGGCCCAACAAGACTTTCACCGTCCAAGACCAGGCTTTGTTCCATTTCGAGACCCCTTTGACATAGCGTTAAGCATAATCAACCTCGAAATAGGATGCGACTAGAATCTACACGGGATAAGGGTAATTCTACTCTTGCGGGTCGGATGCTGCCCCTCTAACAAAGCTAAGCAATAAGACAAACCGGTTGCAGGTTGCCGAACGCGATTTTGGAGGGCGCCGAAGTATGGCTTACTTTTCAACATACTTTAAATGGTTGTCAGCCCGGTGTTTTTGCACGATCGCGGCTTACGCTAATGTCCCGCGTGACGAATCAACCGCCAGCTTTTCATTCGCCGACGCCCTCAATTCTCTGAAAACTGAAAATGATGCTGTCCGAAGGCGGAGCTCACGGCATGGCCTTTGGATCGCGGTCGCCGTTTATGTGGCCTTCGCACTTCCCGACCGATGGCTGATCCCCGATGTTGCCCCTGTGACGATCGCCGCGCGATTCGTCATTGCAACGATCGCTCTGCTGGCGTTCGAAATCTTGCGACTGGCAAAAGCGAAAACCGTCTGGCTTGACGTCACATGCGCCGCCGCACTGCTTGTGGGCTACGTTGGCTGGCTTTACCCGGCGATTGCCACCCGCGACGTCACGGCCATGTCATACTACATGATATTCGGCGCCATCTTCATGATGGGCGCCAACCTCTTTTTCAGTTTCCCGTTTCGGCTGTCGGTGATCACCTCGGGCCTCGTTCTATGCGCATTTTTTATTACGATCGAGGCATTATTTCCTTCAAGTCAAACCTACAAGCTCGCCTTTGGGCTGTTCTACATTTCGTGCTTTCTCTTCACGTCTTTCGTCAATTGGCGATTGAACGTGGAGCGTCGAAACGTGTTGCTGAACGCGGCCGAGGCTCGCCACCAGCACTGGGAAGCGTCCGAGCGCGGACGGTCACTGCTCGAGCTTTCACATACTGACTACCTGACAGGCATAGGCAACAGACGCGCGCTGGATCGGCGGCTCGACGAATGCTGGGCCGCCTGGAAAGACGAACGCCGCGACTTCTCCGTGTTCCTCATCGACGTCGACTTTTTCAAATGCTTCAATGATCGCTACGGACATCAGGAAGGAGACCGATGCCTGACTGTCATCGCCAATGCGCTGAAGGCGGTTGTAGAGTCGTCCGATGGCATGATCGGCAGGTATGGTGGCGAGGAGTTTATCGTGGTCATGCCGGCTGCCCTCCCCAGGGTCGCGA
The DNA here is from genome assembly GCF_013087625.1 of Rhizobium changzhiense. NCBI lineage: Bacteria > Pseudomonadati > Pseudomonadota > Alphaproteobacteria > Hyphomicrobiales > Rhizobiaceae > Rhizobium > Rhizobium changzhiense. The sequence continues at coordinate 837,665 of NZ_JABFCQ010000003.1, read as the reverse complement.
TGACTCTCGCCGAGAAGATCAGAATGGAAGTCGAGTCTCTTGCGATTGCTCATGACGAGCGACCAGATGATATGTCGATCGTAACCGTCAGCATCGGCGTCGCCTTAACCCGCGAGAAAGTTGGAGAGAAAGTTGAACGAATAGTACGTGAAGCCGACCTCGCTCTCTACAATGCCAAAGCAAGTGGCCGAAACTGCATTCGTAGTTTTGATCCGCTATTGCCTCGCCCCGACGACCATGCTGGTAAACTCGTCCCGCTGCTGGCGGCCGCCATCGATCGCAAACTTGTCTCGCTCGTGTACCAACCGATCTTCGACGTGACGAACGGGAAAGCAAGAGCTGTCGAGGCTTTGATGCGCCTCAGGATGCCGGACGGCACGGCGGTTTCGCCGAAGACATTCATCCCCATTGCAGAACGAAGTGGCGCTATCCTCGAACTGGGCAGGTGGGCGATCGAGACGGCATGCCGGGACATACTGATGACCGATCGCATGGCTATCGTCAGCGTCAACGTGTCGCCGATACAACTACGTTCCACCGGCTTTGCTGCCAGTGTCGCTGATATCCTTGCTCGGTGCGGGGTCTGCGGGTCGCGACTAGCCCTGGAAGTCACCGAGGGCCTGGACATGGATATGCAGTCGGAGGTGCTTAAATGCATTGCCGATCTGCGGGCACTCGGCGTCGAGATCTGGCTTGACGACTTCGGCTGCGGCTTCGCTGGCCTCTCCTGGCTGAGGGCAATCGAGTTTCAGACGGTTAAGGTCGATAGAACCTTCCTGCACGACTGCTCGAACCCACGCGGCCTGACGATGCTTCAGGACATGATTGCTCTCATCCGCAATCGTGGGAATACGATCCTGGTGGAAGGCGTCGAAACCGCGGCACAATTTACCCTTCTCAAGGATCTTCGCATCGACCGCGTCCAGGGCTTTCATATGGGAATGCCGGTTAGCGCTGAACTTCTGAGCGCCGCATAACGCGCCTCAAGGTTTCCAGTTGGCTCAGCACGAAAGCAATTGGAGCCATTTCGACGAGGGCTGCACCACCATTATCGGAAGTCTTGCTTTTAAACGGATCAGGCCGTCTGATGCAGCGGGGCAACGGGTCGCTGAAGACAGACGAATATTCGGCGGTTGAGCCTGGGAATGAGGAGCAGGATGGATCACGTCAGCAGCCAGCAAACATCGGCGAGCGAAGAGTGGGAAGCGCGCAGGCTTCAATACCTGACCTGGGAACACATTGCGTCGGACCTCCGTCATCCGGCTCACCTTGCCCGCAAGGTGGAACTCAGGCGATCATGCGGTGCGGAGCTGGCCGAAACGTCCTACATCGCCGAGGACGCCGCGATCTTCACCGAAAGCCTGACGATGGGTGAGCGGTCCTGGATCGCCGGGCACGCGCTCGTTCGCGGCCATGTGACACTCGGCGACGATTGCACCATCAATCCCTATGCCTGTGTTTCCGGTACGGTGACGTGCGGTCATGGCGTGCGGATCGCTTCGCATGCCTCGATCGTCGGCTTCAATCACGGCTTCGATGATCCGACCATTCCTATACACCGCCAGGGCGTCGTCAGCATCGGCATCGTGATCGGCGACGATGTCTGGATCGGCGCCAATTGCGTAATCCTCGATGGCGCAACAATTGGAAATGGTGCAGTGATCGCCGCCGGAGCGGTGGTCACGGGAGATATCCCCGCCATGTCGATTGCCGGTGGCGTGCCCGCCCGGGTGCTGCGGAGCCGAGGCTCGGCGCCCCGAAAAACCGGCACTGGCGACATCGAAGATCAATTGGTGAGGCTCGGTCAGAAAGCGCAAGACCAATGGCCGGAGATCCTCGCACGCTGGAAAACGCAAGGATCCTATGAATCGATGGAAGCAGACGGCTTCCGCAGACCGGCGATCCGGCATCTCTGCGATGCCATCGAGATCGCTGCCGGCTTCGGTCACCTGCCGCCCGATCTCGATGCGGCGGAGACCGTCGAGCGTCTCCAAGGTCTACAGGACCAAGAGACCGGCCTTTTCCCGGAAGAGCATGCGCGAATGCATGGCAAGGCGCTGAAGGATGATTCAAAGGCGCTTTATAATATCCTTGCGGTTGGCTATGCGCTTGAACTGCTTGGTTCCGGTCCACGCCAACCTGTCCATGCGGTCGAGCTCGGCGCCGGGGAGCTGGATGAATGGCTGAGCACCCTGCCCTGGTCGACCCGGGCATGGCACGCCGGAAGCGTGGTCGATGCGATCGGAACCGCCATGTACTTCAATGCGAAGTATTTCGGCATCGGGCATTCACGGCAGACACTTTTCGAGTGGCTGAGCCGCAATGCCAACAGCGTTTCTGGGCTATGGGGTGAACCGACCGCGGCGGAAGGATGGCTTCAACCGGTGAACGGCTTTTACCGCCTGACGCGCGGCACCTACGCCCAGTTCGGCGTGGCACTTCCCCACCCGCACGCCTCGCTCGAAACGGTTCATCTCAACTACCGCAACCACAAGGGCTTCGGTGCTGCAAAATACAATGCGTGCAACCTGCTCGATACGATTCATCCGCTGCTCCTAATTGCCCGGCAGACCGACTACAGGCGGGCCGACGGGGAGGCGATCGCCCGCAAGGTCATATCGAGGGCGTTGGACAGATGGCGAGATTGCGAAGGATTCCCCTTTGCCGATGGTGCTGAACCGAGCCTGCAGGGGACGGAAATGTGGCTTTCCGTCATCCACCTGGCGGCCGATTTCCTGGGACTGGCAGATCGCTTCGCCTTCGTCCCTAGAGGCGTTCACCGAACGGCAACCGTGGGGCTGGGTTTGTGATACGGCTTGATCAACCGTGCAATGATGCCGTCAGCCAGGCGGCGGCAAGGTCGCGTGCGTTGCTTCGCTTGGCTTTGACGGGCACGATCACGTTGTAACGATCCTCCGCGGCAAGCTCGCCGCCGTCGACCTGCACCAGGGTTCCATCCTCCAGAAAGGTGCCCACCAGCATACGCCATCCCAACGCAATCCCTTGCCCGGCGCGCGCGGCTGCGATGGTTTCGGTATAGTGGTTGAACCGAAGCGACGGCTTTACCTCGAGGTTGGCGCCGGTCAGCGAAAACCACTGCGCCCAGCTATACCAGGAACGATCGAGAACGTCCGTTTCGATGAATTCGTCGGCGGAGCCGAGCGCGCCATCTCCGCGACGCCTGAGATAGTCGGGAGAGCAGACGGGGCAGATGACGTCGCCGCGCGAGGCGATGACGGTGCTATCGCTGAAGGGAGGCACACCATATCGAATTGCCACATCGACTTCTCCGTCGTCGAGAGCGATCGGGCTGTCCTGGGATATCACCCGCACCAGGATGCCGGGGTTCGCACGGCGAAACTCGGCCAGCCGCGGCAGCAGCCAGAAAGACGAGAATGCAACGGTCGCCCCTATGGTCAACACGTCCTGGCTGCGCGACTGGAGCGCTTCCACGCTCTCGGCAATATCGGCAAAGCTCTTGGCCAGCGTGGCTCCGAGGTTGATGCATGCCGCCGTCGGCTCGATCGCTCGATGCTTGCGCACGAATAGAGGCTGGCCGAATTCTTCCTCCAGCAATGCAATCTGCCTGCTGACCGCCGCCTGGGTGACACCCAATTCGGTCGCAGCCGCGGTGAAGCTCTTCTTTCTGAGCGCCGCCTCCAGGGTCACCAGTGCCGTCAACGACGGGATCCGTCTTCTAAAATGCATCATAGAACCCCTCATCGCATGACAAAAACTTATGCGACGCTAATTTTTTATGCCGTTGAAACATCGGGACTGCAAGGGCAATCTCGGGAAACTCTCGCATAAGGGGTTCTGATGCTAAACAAGCTCCCATCTTCCATTTCTGCCCTTCTCGACGCTCGTGCCAACGGTCACTCTCTGCCGGCCGGCCTTTACGTCAGAGAAGACGTGTTCGAAGCAGACATCGACGTCTTCTTCCACAATCACTGGATTTGTGTCGGTCTCGACTGCGATGTCCCCGAACCCGGTGACGCCACGGTGATCGATATCGGCAAGACGAGCCTGATCCTTCTGCGCGACGACGACGGAGACATTCGCGTCCTGCACAATGTCTGCCGCCATCGCGGCTCCCGCCTTCTCGATCCGGGCAAGACGATCGTCTCAAAACTCGTCTGTCCCTATCACACCTGGACATACGAACTGACGGGTGAGCTCAGCTACGCGCCTCACATGGGCAAGGACTTCGACAAGGAGTGTCGGAGCCTCAAGCCCGTCACTTTCAAGTCGATCGGCGGACTGATTTATGTCTGCCTCTCCGACAATCCACCCGAGGACATTACTCTCCTCGAACAGGCCATGATCGAGCGCCTCGCCCCCTACGACATCCGGAACGCAAAGATCGCCTTCCAAACGGATGTCATCGAGGATGGCAACTGGAAGCTCACGATGGAAAACAATCGCGAATGCTACCATTGCTCCGCGAACCATCCGGAGCTCTGCGTCTCCTTCGTCGATCTCGACTTCGGCTTCGACCCCGAGACGCTGAGCCCGGAGGATCGCGAACAGGCCGAGGAGCATTTCAGGCTGTATGAGGAGCGGACGAAGGCGTGGGAGTCCGACGGCTTCCCCTCGGCGGCGGTCGAGCGGCTCGCCGACTGCGCCACCAACTTCCGCACCCAGCGGCTGATCATCGCCGGCGCTGGCGAATCCCAGACCCACGATGCCACCGCCGCATCCTCCAAGCTTCTTGGGCACATGACCCGCAAGGATCTCGGGGACACGCATCTTTGGGGCCACAACAGCTGGAACCACTTCATGGGCGACCATGCCGTGGTGGCAACCGTCATTCCGCTCTCGGCGGGCAAGACGCTGGTCCGAACCAAGTGGCTGGTCCACAAGGACGCCGTCGAAGGCGTGGATTACGATCTCCACAAGCTGACGGATGTCTGGGTGGCGACGACGGACCAGGACGCCGATCTTGTCGCGCGCTCCCATGCAGGCGCTCTCGACCCGGCCTATCAGCCAGGCCCCTACTCCCGCTTTTCCGAGACGAACCTCGACAAGTTCGCCAGCTGGTACATCGATCGGATGCGCGCCCATGGATACTAGGAGCCCGCAGATGCCCGCAGCCAGGGCCGCCCTTCACGACCTATGGAACCCTGAAGAAGACGACGCGCTCGTCTGCCTTGATGTCCAGCAGGAGACCCATGACGTCAAGACCTTCACCTTCGCATCGCGCGAGGGCAAGCGGTTCGCGTTCAAGGCAGGGCAATACTTTCTCTTCGACCTGGAACACAATGGAGCGGCTGAAAACAGGTGCTACAGCATCTCGTCTTCGCCGCATCGGACGAACGCCTTCTCCGTGACGGTGAAGCGCGTTCCCGGCGGCAAGATCTCCAACTGGCTTCATGACACCCTAGTTCCCGGGGCGACCCTCAAGGCGAACGGGCCGCTCGGCCACTTCGTCAGGCCCGAGACGTCGGGACGTAAGCTTCTGCTGTTGTCGGGCGGCTCCGGGATTACTCCCGTCATGTCGATTCTGCGGGAACTCGTCGACGGTTGCGAACCCGCCGACGTCGTCTTCATGCATGCCGGCCGGACGCCGCAGGACCTGATCTTTCGCGACGAACTGGCCTGCATCGCCCGCAGGCTGAAAGGCCTTCGTCTCCATTTCCTCCCGGAGACCGTGGCCGGCGAGCCGTCCTGGCCCGGTCTGACCGGCCGTATTTCGAAGGACTACATGCGGCTTGCGGTTCCCGATATCACTGAGCGAACCGTGATGTGCTGCGGCCCCGCCCCGTTCATGGCCGCCGCGCGCGGCATTGCCGCCGAACTCGGCGTGCCCGGCTCGAACTACCTGGAGGAAAGCTTCGACGCCGCGGTCATCGACGAACCCGAGATCCCCGCGTTTCAGGAGGCGGCTGCCAAGGTCTTTCAGGTCACCTTCTCGAAGCAGGCCCGCAGCATCGACGTCTCCGGCGACCAGAGCGTGCTCTCTTGTGCAAAGAAGTCAGGCGTCAGGATCCCGTCGTCCTGCGCGAATGGCGTCTGCGGCACCTGCAAGTCGAAGCTTACGTCGGGCACGGTCGACATGAACCACAATGGCGGAATTCGTCAGAGGGAAATCGACGCCGGCTTCTTCCTGCCCTGCTGCTCCAAGCCGCTCAGCGATCTGGTCATCGAGCGCTGAGCGCTGGGTACGCACCACCCGAGGAACCTACTTAGACGTTGCGGGATTGCGCGTTCAGTGCGCTCTCGAAGCGGCCGCGCGATGCTGCGAAGGCGTTTGCCCGAATGTGCGCTTGAACGTTCTCGTAAACTGCGAGGCGTTTTCGAAGCCGACATCCAGTGCGATCTCGATCAGCGGCGCCTTCGACTGGGCAAGGATCGACTTCGCCCGCTCCATTCGGACGCGACTATAGGCCTTGGCTGGAGACATTCCTGTCTTGTCGATGAAGATTCTCTCCAGCTGCCGTCGCGAGAGTCCAACCGTAGAGGCAAGCTTCTCGATCGACATGCTGCCGTCGACGAACTGCTCCATCGTGATCATCGCCGCCTTGACGCGGGCATCGTCATAATCGTCATAGAGCGGGCGCCGGGGTTGGACGTCCGCTGCTGCGCGGGCTCTCTCGATCTGCAGCACCTCAAGTGCGTTTCGTTCGGCATCGCGGCTGATGTATTTCCTGACCAACAGCGCGGCCATGTCGGCGGCGCTGCTGCCGCCGGCGCAGGACCCACGCTGGCGGTCGAGATTGAAGAGCCGGTCGGAACGCACGTTGAGATCGGGGAAACGCTCCCGGAACTCCTTGTAGTGCAGCCAGCTCACACAGGATTCATGCCGCTTCATCAGGCCCGCCGCGGCAAGAATGAACGTACCGGTGCACACGCCGATCAGCGGCACCTTCTTGGCATCCGCCTGCTTGAGGAAAGCGATGGTCTGCTGGTCGACGGGATTTTCCACCGTCAGCAGGCCGCCGACGACGACGATGTAATCGAAGCGCGACGGGTCGACGAAATCCGACGTCGGCGCGACCTGGACGCCGCAACTCGCCGTGATCAGGTGACGCGTGCTGCCGATCACCTGCCAGTCGGCAAGCACCCTGCCGGAACGATCCTGTTCATCGCTGGCAAGCCGCAGCGTGTCCACGAAGAGCGCGAAAGCCGACAGCGTGAACGATCGCGCCAGAACGAAACCCACCTTGAGCCGGGCAGCGGGCTTCGCGGCGCCGTCTGCCTGTCGATGCTGCCCGGGTCGCATAGTCATCTCATCACCGTTTCTGAATGCATTCAACGAATCTGAAAACCGTGCGCCAGCGGATCACGATCGTCAACGAAAATGGTGTTGTGGCCGATGACGCGCGCCCAGGCTCCGATGCTTGGATAGCGGCGGTTTTGTCGGGGAGCGCCGGCTCGGCGCTCCCCGACATCGATCACGCGGCCAGGACGCCGCTCTTCTTGGCGACCCAGGTTGCGATGTAATCCATAAGGCCAGGGTTTAGGCAATCGTAAGGCTCGAGGCCGGACGTCCTCAACTGCGCCCTGACGGCATCCATCTTCGCGGGGTCGAAGCCGCTTTCGATGATCGACGACACGAAGGCCGCAAAGCCCGGCTTCGCCCAGCCGCCTTCCTGGAAGCGCTCCGGATGGACGAAGGACAATCCCTGGAACGCATGTTCGCGCTCGACCGGACCATACATATGCACGCCGCATTCCTTGCAGGCATGGCGCTGGATCAGGGCGGCGGAATCGACGACGGCGAGCTTGTTGCTGTTCTCCAGCACTTCGACGCTTTCGGTCGGCGCGACCGCCACGACCGAAAAGACAGCGCCCTCGGGCTTCCAGCACTTCGTGCAGCCGCAGACATGATTGTGGGCAATGTCGCTCTTGATCCTGACCTTCACGGGGTTGCTTGCGCACTTGCAGACGAGCGTCCCGCCTGCGAAAGCAGCGTCAGTCGCCCGAAAGCCTGAATCCACTGCCGGATGTATGGCTATGCTGGTCATGGGTTTCTCCTCCCCTTCTGGGCCGTTTGCGATATGCCCGGCCAAGCTCTGCAATCAGTCTCCCAGTCTCCGCGCGTGCCAGCGCAGATGGTCTTCCATGAATGTCGAAATGAAGAAGTAGGAGTGGCCGTAGCCTTCCTGCATGCGAAGCCGCAGGCTGATGCCGGCCGTCTCGCAGGCTTGCCTAAGCTCCTCGGGGCGCAATCCATCCTCCAGGAAGCTATCCGCCGTCCCCTGGTCCACGAGGAATTCCGGGAACCGGTGCCCGTCTTCGATCAGCGAGCAGGCATCATATGCCCGCCAGGCCGTCTCATCCGATCCGAGGTATTTCCGGAAAGCCGGCTTTGACCAGCCGGAAACCGAGGGATGACTGATCGGCGCGAAGGCCGAGCAGCTGCCGAAGCGTTCGGGATTCTTGAGCGCAATCGTGATCGCGCCGTGTCCGCCCATCGAGTGACCGAAGATCCCCTGTCGCGTCATGTCGACCGGAAACTCTGCGGCGATAAGCTTCGGCAATTCATCGACGACGTAGCTGTACATCCGATAGTTCTTTGCGAATGGCGGCTCGGTGGCATCGACATAAAAGCCGGCGCCCTTGCCGAACTGCCAGTTATCCGGTTCGTCCGGGACGGCATCGCCCCGCGGACTGGTGTCGGGGCAGACGACGATCATGCCGAGTTCTGCGGCAAGACGCCGATACTCTCCCTTTTCCATGACGTTCGCATGGGTGCAGGTCAGACCGGAAAGGTACCATAGAACCGGCAGCTTCCGCGCTTTGGCCTGCGGCGGCAGGAATACCGCAAAGGTCATGTCGCAGTCGCAAGCATCTGAGCGTTTGACGTAAACGCCCTGAGTGCCGCCATGAGAATTTTCGGTCGAGATCGTCTTCATGGCTCAGTACACGACCACGCCGCGGATGCTCTCGCCCGCATGCATCAGCTCGAAGCCCTTGTTGATGTCTTCGAGCGGCATGGTGTGGGTGATCATCGGATCGATCTGGATCTTGCCTTGCATGTACCAATCGACGATCTTCGGCACATCGGTGCGCCCGCGCGCGCCGCCGAAGGCGGTGCCCATCCAGTTGCGGCCGGTGACCAGCTGGAACGGACGGGTGGAGATTTCCTGGCCGGCGCCGGCAACGCCGATGATAATGGACTTGCCCCAGCCGCGGTGGCTCGCTTCCAGCGCCTGGCGCATCACCTTGGTGTTGCCGGTGCAGTCGAACGTATAGTCGGCGCCGCCGATCAGGTCGCCGTGGCGCTTCGTCAGGTTGACGAGATAGGGCACGATGTCGTCGCCGACCTCCTTCGGATTGACGAAGTGCGTCATGCCGAACTTCTCGCCCCATGCCTTGCGGTCAGGGTTGATATCGACGCCGATGATCATGTCGGCACCGGCAAGCTTCAGACCCTGAAGCACGTTGAGGCCGATACCGCCGAGCCCGAAGACGATGGCCGTTGCGCCCATCTCGACCTTGGCGGTGTTGATGACGGCGCCGATGCCGGTCGTGACACCGCAGCCGATATAGCAGATCTTATCGAACGGCGCGTCGGGATTGACCTTGGCAAGGGCGATCTCCGGCAGCACGGTGAAGTTCGAAAAGGTCGAGCAGCCCATATAGTGATGGATCTTGTCCTTGCCGATCGAGAAACGCGAGGTGCCGTCCGGCATCACGCCCTGGCCCTGGGTCGCGCGGATCGACGTGCAGAGATTGGTCTTGCGCGAGGTGCAGGAATAGCATTCGCGGCATTCCGGGGTGTAGAGCGGAATGACGTGGTCGCCCTTCTTCACCGAAGTGACGCCAGGGCCCACATCGACGACGATGCCAGCACCCTCATGGCCGAGAATGGCCGGGAAGAGGCCTTCCGGATCGGCGCCCGACAGGGTGAAATCATCGGTGTGGCAGATGCCCGTCGCCTTGACCTCCACCAGCACTTCGCCGGCCCGCGGGCCCTCCAGCTGAACGGTCATCACTTCGAGCGGTTTTCCTGCCTGAACGGCAACGGCGGCGCGAACGTCCATTTTGATATCCTTCCTCTTAAATTGAATTCTGATGCTGCATATTCGGATCGACCGGCTTCTCGCCGATCTGCTTCGCTGCGTTATCGCCGAGACTTCAAGCTCTGGCGTTCGCGCTTTTCGTTCATCTCGGACCCATTGTCGCCAAGGACCCCATCACGTCTCCCGCTCAATCTGGCACCAGACCGCCAGCAGCGGCCGAGCTGTGCATCTTATCGCGAAGGATTGCCCGGCGTCGTTCGCAAAGACCGTGCCGACATCGGCGGAGAACCACTCGGAATCGCCAAGGCGGATTTCGCCCGGCGAAAGCAGAATGAAGGCGCGGGGCTGCGTCTGAACATGATCGGGAAATCTTGTGTAGCGATCCATATAGATCACGCCGACCCTGAGATCGGCGCGTTCCTCCATACCGCCGGGACCGACCAAGACCGCATGGGAGTGCGTATTGCCAAAATTCAGGCTTGCGAATGGACCGGAGCGGCCGCGTCTCCAGAGCAGCTTATCGGCGAGACTCTGGAACTGGCCGGCGATCGCCTCGTATTTCCGTCCCGATTTTGCAAGATGGCCGATGGCGTCATCCAGCCCCTCGGGCGCGCCGGGAAGAGGCCCGCCCTCCGGACGCACCTTCCCGGTCTTGAGCAGCCTCTGGAGAACTTTGCCCGCGACGAAACTGGCGACGGCAGGAGCCTCCGCCGACAGCATCAGGCCGCCGACATCATTGAGGAATTCCTGCAGCGGCCGAGAACGTCTTTCCCTCCCGATGTCGTGCAGCCGTATGTATGCCGGCTTCTCGTCATCGTTGAGAAGAAGGTCGGCACCAGGTTTGATTGGACGTCCCACGACGCGCGCCACGTTCGGTCTCCCCCGCTAGAGCGCCTTTTGCAATTCCGGCAGGACCTCGAAGAGATCGGCGACCAATCCGTAGTCGGCGACCTGGAAGATCGGCGCCTCCTCGTCCTTGTTGATGGCGACGATCACCTTCGAATCCTTCATGCCGGCCAGATGCTGGATGGCACCTGAAATGCCGCAGGCAATGTAGAGCTGCGGCGCCACCACCTTACCGGTCTGGCCGACCTGCCAGTCGTTCGGCGCATAGCCGGCATCGACGGCGGCTCTGGATGCGCCGACGGCAGCCCCCAGCTTGTCGGCGAGCGGCAGGATGACTTCCCTGAACTTCTCGGCCGAGCCGAGTGCCCGGCCGCCGGAGATGATGATCTTGGCCGAGGTCAGTTCCGGACGATCGGAGGCCGACAGCGCATCGCCGACGAAGGTCGAAAGCCCCGGATCGGAAACCGCCGGGATCGCCTCGATCGTTGCTGAGCCGCCTTCCGGTGCAGAGGCGAAGGAGGCGGTGCGCACGGTGATCACCTTCTTGGCATCGCTCGCCTGCACCGTCTGGATGGCATTGCCGGCATAGATCGGCCGCTTGAAGGTATCGGACGAGATCACCTCGATGATCTCCGAGACCTGGGCGACGTCGAGAAGGGCAGCGACCCGCGGCAGCACGTTCTTGCCGACCGAGGTGGCGGCAGACAGGATCGTGTCATAGCTACCAGCCAGCGAGACGATCAGGTCGGCCAGCGGTTCGGCCAGATTGTTGGCGAGTTCGTCGCTTTCGGCCAGCAGCACCTTGGAGACGCCGGCAAGCTTGGCGGCGGCATCGGCGGCGGGCTTGGCGCCCTTGCCGGCAACGAGAATGTGGATGTCGCTTGCCTGTTCCTTGGCGATCTTTGCGGCTGCCGTCAGCGCCTTGGCGGTCTGATCGGAAAGGCTTGCATTGTCGTGGTCAGCCAGAAGAAGAATGGTCATGATTTGATTGCTCCTGTTCCCAGCTGATTACAGCACGCCGGCTTCGTTTTTGAGCTTGTCGATCAGTTCGGTGACCGACTTGACCTTGACGCCGGCCTTGCGGCCCGACGGCTCCTCGGTCTTCAACACCTTCAACCGCGGCGTGGTGGAGATACCGAAGTCGCTCGGCGTCTTCTTGTCGAGCGGCTTTTTCTTCGCCTTCATGATGTTCGGCAGCGAGGCATAGCGCGGTTCGTTCAAGCGCAGATCGGTGGTGACGACCGCCGGCAGCTTGATCTCGATCGTCTGCAGGCCGCCATCGACTTCACGGGTCACGGTTGCCTTGCCATCCCCGATCTCGATCTTCGAGGCGAAGGTCGCTTGGGGCATGCCAAGCAGTGCTGCCAGCATCTGGCCGGTCTGGTTGCTGTCGTCGTCGATCGCCTGCTTGCCGACGATGATCAGCCCCGGCTGTTCGGCATCGGCCACAGCCTTCAAGATTTTGGCGACGGTGAGCGGCTCGATCTGATCGTCCGTCTCGACCAGGATCGCCCGGTCGGCACCCATGGCAAGGGCGGTGCGCAGCGTCTCTTCGGCCTTGGCCGGACCGATCGACACCACCACCACTTCCTCGGCCTTGCCGGCTTCCTTCAGCCGCAACGCCTCTTCCACCGAGATCTCGTCGAACGGGTTCATCGACATCTTCACATTGGCAAGCTCGACACCGGTGCCATCCGACTTTACCCGGATCTTCACGTTGTAGTCGACAACCCGTTTGACTGGGACGAGTATCTTCATGGGCAACCCCCCTTTATTTCTAAACTGCTGGCCGTTCGGCAAGTAATGCCCAGAAGGCGAAGAGCGGCGTGTCGAGCGACCTCATGGCATGTCTGATGCCAGGGACATTGTAGAAGGATCCGCCGATACCTGGCGAGAACCAGTCTCCCTCCCCCTGCTGGAACTCTCCTTCGGACAATACGAGGTAGACCTCCTCTGGCGCATGAACGTGGTCGGGATAGCGCACCTGCGGCGCCATCAACGTCACGCCGATCCACAGGTCGCTCCGCTCCTCCAATCCTCCCGGGCCGATGATCATCGCATTGGCATGTCCATCGACAAAATTGTCGCTGGCCGTGTGGTCATACTTGGTGCGCCGACGCCATTCAAGCATTGGCTCGATGCCTTTGAAGCCGTCGATCAATCGCGTCAGCGAAGGATAGGACGTATCGATCGAGAGCGCCACATCAAGCTGAGCGCACACGGGCAATCGGCTTCCCTCTCCCGCCCGCGCGGCTCCCGGGCGCTCGAGCGCCGCAAAAATCTGACGGACCGAGCGGCGGGCTTCCGGGGCCTTGGCGAACTGGTCAAAAGCCATGAAAGCCGCATCCACGAAAATCTGCAGGCCTTCATTGCGTAAACTCATGTCATCACCTCCCGAGACGATCGGCCGGCAAGCGGTCCGCTCTTGCGATCAGATATCTTTCGCAATGCGCAGCCCGTCATAGACGGCGGCATGCGTGTTGCGTGCGGCGACCGCATCGCCGATCCGGAATAGCTGGAACTTGCCATCAGGATTGCGAATGACGGACTGGGGTTCTCCGGAAAGAAGCTGGTCGTGCGATATCTCGCCGAGATTGCTCGAGCTGGGCTTCAGTTCGAAATAGAGCTCATCGAGCGGAATGGTCCCATGATTGACGACGATCTGGTCGAAGCTGTGCTGCCTGGCAATCCCGCCGTAATCGCTGCCGACATGCGCGACGAGCTGGTTGCCGCTCTTCTCGACGGCTTCGAGACGATAGGTGACTGTGAAGGTCACGTCATGCTTCTGCAGAGAGCGCATATAGGGCACCAGGTTCATGGCCATGACCTCGGGCGCGAAGGACCGGTCCGGCGTCATGATCTCGACCTTGGCGCCTGCCTTGGCGAGAAACTCTGCCGCCTGCAAGCCGGCATGATCGCCGGCGTCGTCGAAGATCAACACGTTGGTTCCAGGCTTCACGTCGCCGGAGATGATGTCCCATGACGAGACCACCAGGTCGTTGCCGCTGGCAAGGACCTCGGTATGCGGCAGGCCGCCGGTCGCGATGATGACGACATCGGGATTCTCGGCCTCGATGGTGTCGGCTTCCGCCCAGGTGTTGAAGTGGAAGGTGACGTCGTATTTCTCGCACTGGCTCACGCGCCAGTCGATGATGCTGATCATTTCCCTGCGGCGCTCGCTTTGAGCGGTGAGCCGGATCTGACCGCCGGGATGGTTCGCTGCTTCGAAAACGACGACCTGGTGGCCGCGTTCTCCGGCGACGCGCGCCGCTTCCAAACCGGCCGGGCCAGCGCCGACGATGACGACCTTTTTCTTGGCGTCGGCCTTCGCCACGATATGCGGCATGGTCAGTTCGCGGCCAGTGGCGGCATTGTGGATGCAGAAGGCCGCCCCGCCCTGGTAGATGCGATCGAGACAGTAATTGGCGCCGACACAGGGGCGAATATCGTCTTCCCGCTGTTCGATGATCTTTCGGACGATATGCGGGTCGGTCATGTGGGCGCGGGTCATGCCGACCATGTCGACCTTGCCGGAGGCGATCGCGTGGCGCGCGGTGGCGACGTCAGGGATTTTCGCGGCGTGGAAGGTCGGAAAGTTGGTTGCGGCGCGAATTTCGCCGGCGAAATCGAGATGCGGTGAATTCGCCATGCCCTGGATCGGGATCACGTCGGTGAGACCCGCATCGGTATCGATGTGACCGCGGATCACGTTCAGGTAATCGATCAGGCCGCTTTCCTTCAGGCGCCTGGAGATTTCGATGCCGTCACCTTTACCGGTGCCACCGGGAAGACATTCGTCGGCAGTATAACGCACGCCCAGAATGAACTCGTTCCCCACCCTTTGCCGGATCGCTTTGAAGACATCGAGGCAGAAGCGCAAACGGTTATCGAGCGAGCCGCCATAGGGGCCGTCGAGCTCGTTGGTGAGCGGAGACGTGAACTGGTCGATCAGGTGGCCGTAGGCTTCTAGTTCGACACCGTCCATGCCGCCCGCCTTCATGCGCTCGGCAGCGTCGGCGAAATCCTTGATGATGCGCTCGATGTCCCAATCTTCCATCTTCTTCGGGAAGGAGCGGTGGGACGCCTCGCGATGATGCGACGGCGCCACGACAGGCAGCCAGTCGCCCTTGTCCCAGCGCGTGCGCCGGCCGAGATGGGTGAGCTGGATCATGATCGCCGCACCCTCTTCATGCACGGCGTCTGTCATTTCCCGGATCCAGGGCACGATCTCGTCCTTGTAGGCGAGCAGGTTGTTGAAGACCGGCGGGCTGTCCCTGGAAACCGCGGCCGAGCCTGCCGTCATCGTCAAGGCCACGCCGCCCTTTGCCCGCTCCACCGTATAGGCGCGATACCTCTCCTTCGGCATGCCGTCTTCCGGATAAGCCGGCTCGTGGGAGGTCACGATGATACGGTTGCGTAGCGTCAAATGCTTGAGCTGATAGGGCTGAAGAAGGGGATCGTTCGACATGGGCCGTGGTTCCGGATTAAAAACGTCAGAGGAGACGCTAAGCACAATGTACATATGTGTCAATATTGAAAACATTTGGGTCGTCGTTTTCGACACTTATGTACATTTTTGTTGTGCGCGGCTTGATAATTTGATAGGAGATAGCCCATGGATCAGGCTTTGAACGACACTGGCTGGCGCGGCTCACAGGAGGGATGGCTGGAGGCAGCTTACCACTCGCTGCTGGATTCCGGCGTGGATTCGGTGAAAATTCTACCGCTGGCGAAGAAGCTCAACCTCTCGCGCACGAGTTTCTACTGGTTTTTCAAGGATCGGGAAGAGCTGCTGGCCGCGCTCGTGGCGCGCTGGCGCGACAAAAACACCGGCAACATCGTCAAGCAGTCCGAAGCCTACGCGGAATCGCTTGCCGAGGCGATGCTCAACGTCTTCGACTGCTGGCTCAACAACGATCTGTTCGACGCCAGGTTCGAATTCGCCGTGCGCAGCTGGGCGCTGCAGTCCGACGAGATTCTCGCCGAAGTCCGGCAAGCCGATCAGCTTCGGCTGGAAGCCCTCAAGCGGATGTTTATCCGGTTCGGGCTACCAGAAGCGACATCAGATGTCCGAGCGCGAACAACTTACCTCGTGCAGATCGGATACATCTCCATGCAGTCCAAGGAGGAACTCGCCGTCCGCATGAAACGGATTCCCGAATATATCGCGATCTACACCGGCGAAGTGCCGCAGCAGAGGGAGCTCGATCGCTTCTTCTCTCGGCATGGCTACAGGCCGGGTTAGGGAAGGCCGGGATGAGCGTTTCCTTGAGGATCGGCATCATTGGCGGCAGCGGTTGGCTTGGCGGCGCGATCGCCGGCTCGATCCTTGATGCCGGCTTGGTCGAACCTCGAAATCTCTCCCTCTCCTATCGCAGCGAGCAGCCGCGCCGTTTCCCGAATTCTTTTTTGACCACCGACAATCAGGCGCTTGCCGACCGCTCGGACGTGATCCTTCTCTCCGTCCGCCCTGATGACTGGCATGCTCTTGATGTCGATGCCGGCGGCAAGCTCGTCATCTCGGTCATGGCGGGCATCCGCCTGGGCGCACTTTCCGAGCGCCACAAGACCGGTCGCGTCGTCCGCGCTTTGCCGAACGCCGCCGCCGACGTGGCCAGGTCCTATACGCCGTGGATTGGCGCGAGCGATGTCACCGAAGACGACCGGGCGCTCGTCCGCGCGATTTTTCAGGCATGTGGATCTGAGGACGAGGTCGCAAGGGAAAGCGACATCGATTACCTCACCGGCCTTTCCGGGTCCGGACCGGCATTGCCGGCACTGCTCGCGGCCGCCATGATGAGCGACGCCATCGCAAATGGCCTGCCGGCGGAGATTGCGCGCCGCGCCGTCAACACGGTGATCACGGGCGCCGGCCGCTTGCTGGAGCGCCGCGACGAATGTCCCGATGACGTTGTTCAAACCTTTGTCGGCTATCGCGGAACCACTGCGGCGGCCATCGAAGGCATGCGCGCGGCCGGGTTCGACGCTTCGGTTGCGGAGGGACTATCGGCGGCATTCAAGAAATCGGTGAGTATGGGAGACGTTTCCTGACAACCGTTGGAGCGGGTCCTGCGGCGCCCCGCTCGGCAAAATCGGCCGCTAAACAGAGGGAACGAGAATGAAAAAACTACTTGCATCGACATGTCTGACGTTCGGCCTGATCGGCGGGGCATCTTTCGCCAGCGCCGCCGAATGCGGCACTGTCACCATTGCCAGCATGAACTGGCAGAGTGCGGAGGTTCTCTCCAACCTCGACAAGTTCATCCTGAACGAAGGTTATGGCTGTGAGGCCGAAATCACCGTCGGCGATACGGTCCCGACGATTACCTCGATGGCCGAAAAGGGCCAGCCGGACATCGCACCGGAAGCCTGGATCGACCTGCTGCCCGATGTCGTCAAGAAAGGAACGGAAGAAGGCCGGATCGTCCAGGTCGGCTCTCCGCTGCCAGATGGCGGCGTCCAAGGCTGGTGGATTCCCAAATATCTGGCCGATGCCCATCCCGACATCAAGACCATCGGCGACGTGCTGAAGCATCCGGAACTCTTCCCTGATCCCGAGGATCCGAAGAAGGGCGCCATCTACAACGGGCCGCAAGGCTGGGGCGGCACCGTGGTGACCACGCAGCTCTACAAGGCCTTCGAAGCCGAGAAGGCCGGCTTCACCCTCGTCGATACCGGCTCGGCTGCCGGCCTCGATGGTTCGATCTCCAAGGCCTACGAACGCAAGGAAGGCTGGGCCGGCTATTACTGGGCGCCGACCGCGCTGCTCGGCAAATATGAGATGGTCAAGCTCGAAGCCGGCGTGCCGAACGATGCCGCCGAATGGAAGCGCTGCAATACCGTCGCCGATTGCCCCGACCCGAAGCCGAATGCATGGCCGGTCGACAAGATCGTCACCCTCGTTGCAAAGCCTTTCTCGGAAAAGGTCGGCCCTGATGTCATGGACTACCTGACGAAGCGCTCCTGGAGCAACGACACGGTCAACAAGCTCATGGCGTGGATGACCGACAACCAGGCGACCGGCGAGGACGGTGCCAAGCACTTCCTCAAAGAAAACAAGGACCTCTGGACCAAATGGGTCTCGCCTGAGGCAGCCGCGAAGATCGAAGCTGCTCTCTAGAACAGGATGATTTTAGGCCTGTTCGGCCTAAAATCTGAATCCTGTTCTAAGCTAAATAGTTGGAGCATGATGTCGTCCGAAAACCGCTCACACTTTTCGGCATCATGCTCTAACACCGACTACCGCGGTGCGCTTAATGCGCACCGCCTCTCGCTGCCGATAAAATCAAAAAGACTGCCACGGCTCTTTGAAGAAAAAAGGGGAACCGAATGGAATGGTTTTATAAATTCCCGCATATGGATGACGATGCCCTTCGCAATCTGAAGAAGGCGATCGATGACGGTTTTCGCGCATTTACCCGCAGCTATGGCGACGCGATCGAAAGCCTCTTCTCCCCGCTGCAGCATTTCCTGATCGCCGCCGACCGCTTCATGACGCAGACGCCGTGGCCGATCATTACGGCAATCATCCTCGTCATCGCATGGTTTGCGAGCCGCAGCCTGAAGATCGTCTTCGGCTGTCTCGTCACACTGCTGCTGATCGGCTATTTCGACATGTGGGACGATACGATGCGGACGGTCTCGATGATCTTCGTCTGTACCGTGCTCTCCATCGCCATCGGCATTCCGATGGGGATATTGATGGCGCGTTCCGACCGGCTGCAGCGTGTTATCAATCCGATCCTCGACGTCATGCAGACCATGCCGAGCTTCGTCTATCTGATCCCTGTCGTCATGCTGCTCGGCATCGGCAAGGTGCCGGGACTGATTGCCGTGGTCATCTACGCCATCCCGCCGATGATAAGGCTAACCGACCTCGGCATCCGCCTGGTCGACAAGGACGTGCTCGAAGCGGCCGATGCGTTCGGCACGTCGAGCTCGCAGAAGCTGTTCAAGGTCCAGCTGCCGCTGGCGCTTCCCACCATCATGGCCGGCATCAACCAGACCATCATGATGGCGCTCGCCATGGTGGTCGTCGCTTCGATGATCGGCGTCCAGGGCCTTGGCCAGCCGGTTCTGAAGGCCATCGCCAACCAGTACTTCACCCTGGGTATTTTCAACGGCCTTGCCATCGTCGGCATCGCCATCATCTTCGACCGGGTCAGCCAGGCGTATGGCAAACGGCTCCAGAAGCATCGGGAGATCGTCCATGGCTGATCAACGTTTCGGCGGCATCAAGATCCGCCACCTCTACAAGATCTTCGGTCCCAATCCTGGCGCTCATGTCGATGCCGTCAAAAAGGGATTGTCGAAGACCGAGCTCAACGAAAAGCACGGCCACGTGCTCGGCCTGAAAGATATCAATGTCGAGATACCCTCGGGCCGCATCCAGGTCATCATGGGCCTTTCGGGGTCGGGCAAATCGACGCTCATCCGCCACATCAACCGTCTGATCGATCCGACCGCCGGCGAAGTGCTTGTCGACGGCGTCGATGTGGTGAAAATGAACGAGACCGAATTGCGGACGTTTCGCCGGCACCAGACGGCAATGGTGTTTCAGAAGTTTGCGCTTCTGCCGCACCGGAACGTTCTCGACAATACTATCTTCGGCCGCGAAGTGCAGGGCATGGAGCGCTCGAAAGCCGTCGACGTCGCCATGGGCTGGCTGGAGCGGGTCGGCCTGAAGGGCTTCGAGAGCAAATATCCCAACCAGCTATCGGGCGGCATGCAGCAGCGCGTCGGGCTGGCGCGAGCGCTCTCGAACGATGCGCCCGTTCTGCTGATGGACGAGGCCTATTCGGCGCTCGACCCTTTGATCCGCACGGATATGCAGACGGTCCTTCTCGACATTCAGAAGGAGATCAAGAAGACCATCGTCTTCATCACCCACGATCTCGACGAAGCCCTTCGGCTGGGCGACCAGATTGCGATCCTGCGCGATGGCGAAGTCATCCAGCAAGGCACCAGCCAGGACATCGTTCTGCGTCCGGCCGACGCCTACATCGCCAACTTCGTCAAGGAGGTCAATCGAGGCCGGGTCATCCAGGTCGATGCCGTCATGACATCCTTGCATTCCAGTGCGGTGCCAGGCGGATTGACGATCGCATCAGGCACGACCGTCGAAGACGCCGTCCGGATCCTGGCATCGGCGGCGCACGACGATGCCAGGGTGGTTTCACCATCCGGGGAAGCCTTGGGGCTTGTCACCTTCCGCCAGCTCGCGGGCGCAATGGTAAACTCGCAGGAGGTGGCTCCCCGACGCGACAGCGCCCTCTCGGTCGCACTTTGACGCTCCAAATGCGGCCGCCTTTCCGTTTCGTTGGCGAGGCACGTCGCCATCTCCGGAACTGGGATGTCGGCCGCCCGACGCCGGGGATCACGATGTCAAAACTCTTACCGCGTCTGTTTTTCGCTGATCGGCCTGCGCGGGCGCGGCGAGCATCGCGGAAACAGAGAGTCTTGACGTCGACATAGGCGTGTTGAGAAATCATTGCTCAGTTCAAAGAAACGAACGCATCGCGCCCGGCGGCATCATGCCGGCGTTCCATCTTTCGTGCCAAATGAGAAACTAAAGATCTCTATCCACTTTGCGCAGTTCATTGCGCGGAACAGGCGGCTTCAGCGGCGCTGGTTCATATACATTTTGCGCAAGATCAGTCCAGACTGCGTCACGAAAAGCCGATTGGCCGACAAAATCGGGACCCGACAATTGCTCCATAGCTAAGGAACAGTAAGATGAAACTCGACCAAGGCCATGATGGTTTGCGGTCCCAAAGCCAAGCCCGTCCATCCCATCACCCCCCAACAGGATGGAAGGGATCGTACATACGCGCTCCATCCCGTGCGTATGCCTGCATGCCTGTCGCCTGCCGAAGGCCCTCTTTAAGCGGTCCACTAAGAACCTTCGGCGGGCGACTGCGCGGCTTCGAATGGGGCGTTCTCCATGGACTTCAGAATGAAGTGCATCTCGGCAAGATCGCCGCCGTTAATTCTGTGTCGTGGCGGATACAGCTGTAGATTCATTCCTTTAGCGTAATCGTTTTATCAGCGGGTTGTCATCATAACCGGCAGCTTGACGTCTTGCCTATTCCAGCGGGTTCTGTCAGCTCCTGTCGTCTGGGCGACAAATCTGCGCTGGATGGATACGATCGATAATGCATTCAACGGGTTGGTCTTTTTGACGCCCGCCACGCCCGAATTCGGACTGCATCGGCTGCCGAAAGCCGCTGGTGTCGATGCCGATGCCGCCCGGAAATCCACCGGCTCGGCGGCAAGCCGCTTCACTATAAATTATAATCATCTAATATACTGGCATGCTCCGCTCATCCAGTCCGTCTGCGGTCTCTGATGAAGCGCCGCGGCAGGGGACGACCATCCATGACGACCGGCAAGGCTGGCAGAGGTACGCGCACAAATCCGACATTCGGGTCGGCCGCGCGTCGCGCTGGCACCAGCGAGCAGTGGAAAAGAGCACACCGAAACAGCCAGATCGAACAATGGGAGCAGCATGACTGAAAATAGCCCTCCCCCATTTTCATTTCGATTTAGTGGTTCGTCCTTCGACAACATGGTCGAAACGCTGGGCGGCGCTTTTGGCGCATTTGATGCCGAGCCCGTCGGCCGCGCCAAGGACTTCCATTGGGGGCTGGATTTCTCCGTCTGTGACAAGGCCGTCCTGCTCACCGGCTATCATGAGGCGGAGTTTCAGTTCAATATCGAGCCGACCGTCGATACGTCGGAGTATCTGTCGATCGTCGTGCCGCGCAGCGGCGGCATGGGGGTCACCTATGGATCCCGCATCGCCGAGGCCGGGCAAGGAAAATTGCTTCTTTATAACAATTTCGAGCCCGACAGCGTCATCATGCATGGGCAATCGAACGTCATCGACGAGTTGCTGATCAACTGGCCCGTCATCCTGCAGACGATCGGCCAGACGTTCGAAATGCCGTTCAGCGGCTCCCTCGACCTGTTGCCCGAACTGGATCTGTCCAAGCCGGAAGGCCGGCTGATCAGTAATCTTACAGAGACAATCATCTCAGGCATGCGCGACGATGGCCCCTTGCTGCAGTCGCCGATCGCCATGGCGCATATGACGCAGGCGTTGGCCGATCTGGTCGTGCGCCTGGTACCGCACCGGCTGTCGCATTTCCTGGAGAACGGCCCCGCCCTGATCGCGCCCCGGCATGTCCGCAGGGCGATCGAATTCATGCACGCCCATATCGATCAACCGATCACCATGACGAAGGTGGCGGAAGCCGCCGGCGTCTCCAGCCGGGCGCTCGAAACCGGTTTTCGTGCCTTCAGGGGAACCTCTCCCGCCGCCTATCTACTGACCCTTCGTCTGCGTGCGGCGCGCCAGGATCTGCTCGATCCCGAGAGCAAGGAGACCATGAAGGCCATCTGCCTCAAATGGGGCTTCTTTCATTTCGGCCGGTTTTCCGCAGTCTATAAAAACACATACGGAGAATACCCTTCCGACACCAGGAAGCGCGTGATCCGGCGATAATGCAAGGGGTTTAGGTCTCGTCACCCGGCGGCAATGTGTAATACACTCTCATCGTCCTCAAATCCCGCTTGACGATCTGCAGCACGCCCTCGCGTTCCGCCAGGGCGTTGAGTTCCCTCAGCACGAGAGAATGCGCGATCCCGAGCATGCGCGCAAAGGTGCGGCTGTCACGCGCAATCCCCAATTCCGCGGCGACCAGAAGACCGGCCTGTATGGATGTCAGCCTGATATCCCTGCCTTGCGCCGCAGCGACAAGGGCAAGAAAGCGATCGACGTCGGACGCCTCTTCGCTCACACGGCTTTTCGCCGGCGGAAGGACACCATGATCGATTTCGAGGTGGGCGTATCGCTTTCCCTACCTGCGCTGCCAAGCGGCACGAGCACGTTCAGTTCGGGATAGTAGCCCGCGATGCTTCCTCGCGGAATGTCATAGGGCACAAAGCGGAAATTCTCGGCGATGCGCTCGATACCGTCATCATGCTCGCCGACCACGTCGACCCGGTCACCGGCTTCGGCATTCATCGCCTTCAGGTCGGCTGGATGAATGAAGATGACCTGGCGCTCACCGTAAACGCCGCGATATCGGTCATCGAGGCCGTAGACCGTCGTATTGTATTGATCGTGCGATCGGAAGGTCTGCAGGGCAAAGCGCCCCTCACCCTTTCGCGCCCGCTGATGCACCGTCTCTTCCGGAAGCGGCTCGGAAGAGAATGACGCTTTGCCTGCCGGCGTATCCCACTGCCTGTGGGCGGCTGTGTTGCGCAGGTGGAAACCGCGCGGCTTGCGCAGGCGCGCGTTATAATTTTCGAAGCCTGGAATGGTCGCCTCGATATGATCGCGGATTCGGTCGTGGTCGTCGGCAAGCCCTGACCAGTCGATCACGGCGGAGCCGACCGTCGCCTGCGCAATGCCGGCAATGATGGCGACTTCCGAGAGGAGATGCGGCGAAGCCGGGCGATTGATGCCGGCAGACCCATGCACCATGCTCATCGAATCCTCGACGCTTATGAGCTGGGAGTTGCCCGCCGTGTTCAGATCCATCTCGGTGCGCCCGAGGCACGGCAGGATGAAGGCCGTCTCGCCGGGCATGAGATGCGAATGGTTGGGTTTGGTCGCGATGTGCACCGTCAGCTTCAGCCGCCGCAGCGCCTTTTCAACAAGTGCGCTGTCGGGGGTGGCGCGGGCGAAATTGCCGCCAAGCCCGATGAAAGCCTCAGCCGAGCCATCGAGCATCGCTCCGATCGCGGCAAGGACATTGTGGCCATGTTCGCGGGGAACGGTGAAGTTGAAGTGCTTCTCCAGCGCATCGAGGAAATCGTCCGACGGCTTTTCATTGATGCCGACGGTGCGATCACCCTGCACGTTGGAATGGCCGCGCACCGGGCAAAGGCCGGCACCGGGCTTGCCGATATTGCCGCGCAGGAATATGAAATTGGCGATCTCGCGGATCGTCGCCACGGAATGCAGATGCTGGGTCACGCCCATCGCCCAGGTGCAGATCACCCGCTCGGCGTTGATATAGACATCGGCCGCCCGTTCGATCTCCTGCCGGCTCAGTCCCGACTGGTCCTCGATCTCGGCCCAGTTGGTCGCCTCGACCGCTGCCCGGTATTCCGCAAAACCCGCGCAGTGTTCGGCGAGAAATGTATGGTCGAGAACGGAGGGCAGACCGGCAGCGACGGCTGCATCTTCCGCAGCCAGCACGGCCTTCGCCATCCCGCGCACCGCGGCCATGTCGCCCCCGAGCTGCGGCTGCAGATAAAGGCTGGCGATATCAGTCGAACCGCCGCGCAGCATCTCGATCTTGTCCTGCGGGTCGGAGAAGCGCTCCAGGCCGCGTTCGCGGATGGGATTGAAGACGACGACACGCGCGCCGCGGATCGCCGCCCGGCGCAAGTCGCCGAGCATCCTCGGATGGTTGGTGCCCGGGTTCTGCCCGATCACGAAGATCGCGTCGGCCTCTTCGAAATCCTCCAGCAACACGGTACCCTTGCCCACACCGACCGCCTGGCGCATGGCAATGCCGCTCGCCTCGTGGCACATGTTGGAGCAGTCGGGAAAATTGTTGGTGCCGTAGACGCGCACGAACAGCTGGTAGAGGAAGGCCGCCTCGTTGCTCGCCCGGCCCGACGTGTAGAATTCCGCCCGGTTGGGACTATCGAGACTCCTCAGAATGCTGCCGATCTCGGCAAAAGCATCCTCCCATGCGACCGGCAGGTAACGGTCGCTCGCCGCATCGTAGCGCATCGGATGCGTGAGGCGGCCATTGAGTTCCAGTTCGTAGTCCGTCAGCTGGCGAAGCTGCGACAGCGTGTTTTCCGCGAAGAAGGCAGGCGTTGCCCGCTTCTCCGTCGCCTCCCAGGCGACGGCCTTCACGCCGTTCTCGCAGAACTCGAACGAGGATCCGTGCTCCGGATCGCCCCAGGCGCAGCCAGGGCAATCGAAACCATCCGGCTGGTTCGCCTTCAGCATCGTCCGCGCCCCGGATATCGGCATACCGCTTTGAAGCAACCGCTTCCCGCAGCTCTTCAAAGCGCCCCAGCCGCCGGCTGCCGCCGATTTTTTACCAATGAATTTTGTGTCCATGCGCCCTGTATTGCCGAAGCGAGGAAAACATCAAGGCCGCGCTGGCGATGGCTCGATAGGAAAAACCTATCAAAGGTCTAGCCGACGTCCTTCATGGTATGCCGTTCCTCAGGCGAATGTGCCAGGATGCGATTCCGGCCTTGGGTCTTGGCATCGTAGAGCGCGGCATCGGCCTCGGTCAGGAGGCGGCTCGGGTCGATCCTCAGGGTGGCTCCCGTCGCGCAGGATATGCCGATGCTGGCGGTCACCCGTCCGAATTCGCTGCCGGAATGAACGATATTCTCCTGGCTTAGGAGACGGGCGAATTGCTCGGCAACGATCATTGCCCCTTTCGCACTGGTAGCGGGGAGCAGAACCACGAATTCCTCTCCGCCGTAGCGTGCGACGATATCTGCCGGACGGCTTACGGACTGGCGCAGACACTTGCTGACGACCCGCAGGCATTGGTCTCCGGCGGGATGACCATAAGTGTCGTTATAGGCCTTGAAGCGGTCGATATCGACCATCAGAAGGCTGAACGACGTGTTTTTCCTGGCGCTGCCTGCGGTCTCGCGCGCGAAAGCTTCGTCGAAGGCCCGGCGATTGACCATGCCGGTGAGCCCGTCGGTCTCGGCAAGGGACTTCAGCTGCTCCGCCGACAGCCGCAGCGCGATTTCCGCCTGCTTCGTCGCGGTGATGTCCGAGACGACGGCCATTGCCGTGCCGTCTTCCGCAAGCCTTGTCCGGATGCTGCGCCAGTCGCCGTTATAAAGCTGAACCTCTTCGTCCTTGTTGCTATGCAACGTGGCGCTGGCGGCCTTGATCCACTCTTCGCGGTCATTGTCCGGAATGCCGGTACGCTCGCCGGTTTCTGCAATGCGGCGAAGGATGTCACTGATATGCGCGCCAACCACGCGGGCGTCCCCGGATAGCGGAAAGGCAGTGCGGTACTGGTCGTTGCAAAAAACGAGGAAACCCTTGCTGTCGTACATGGCGATGCCATCGGACATGCCGGCCATCGCATGTGACAGCAGGTTCTTGCTCTTGCGCAATTCCCGCTCCAGGGCAGTCCGCTCCGTCACGTCACGCGTGACGCCGGCAAGGCCGATCACCCGTCCCTGCCTATCCTTCAGCGGCACCTTGGAGGCGAGCAGGTATCTGTCTTCGATACGCTCGACGGAGTCGATCAGGGGCACCCCGGTGTCCATGACCTGCTGTTCGAGATAATAAAATTCTTCGGCGCGCGGCCGCGATATAAGATTGAAATCCGACAATCCGGTCATCTCCGCCGTGGTTCTGAAACGAAAAAGGCGGCTCATATTTTCATTGACGGTGATGAACCGGCTGTTGCGGTCTTTCACGTAGAGGTAGTCGGGCGACTGCGAAAACGCGGTCACCAAGATGCTTCGCTCCAGCTCCCATTGCTGCGTCTTCAGCAGAACGAAGCCACACAGCACCGTCGCCAGGCAATTCAAAACGGTCATAGGAAAACCGATGATGGCCAATACGCGGGCGTGCACCAGGGTGGGAAGCACCGCCATCAAAACGATAAGTGCGGCGCCGAGCGCGAGGCTCAGCAGCGCAACGTCCATGAGCTCGGGAGATCTCTTCCGGATCCAAACATTGGCAGCCAGGCCGATACCGGTCGCGACAGCAATTGCGATCAGACCATCGATCATGGCCGTGCCGCCGACACAGAAGCGGAAGACCATCGCCAGCGACGCCGCAAAGGCCGCCGCGATCGGTCCGCCAAACATGCCCGCCAATGCAAGCGGCGAAAAGCGGATGTCGATATAAATGCCGGGATTGAATTCGACGGCCAGCAATATCGATCCGATGGAGGCACCGCCGGCTATGAGTCCGAAGGCGATTTTTTCCTGTGTGACCGAACGACTCTGAAATTGAATCGAGAAATGCGCCCAGAGCGAAATCGCCAGGCACACGAATGACAGGTTGCCACCGAATTGCGTCCAGATGCCATTCACCGCGTTGGATCCACCTTCCAATACATCTACCGAACCAATCATAGGGCAACACTGGTTTGAGCTTCGTTAAGCCGCAGACCCATCAGCCTATATTCGTCAGCAGTTGCGTCTGCAGGTCGGTCTGCAGCAATACGGCGACAGGAAAGCGGCGTCCGCCGCGACGATGAGGTATGGGCAGAAAGACCTGCTGCCAGACTTGTCGACATCAGAAATACGCGAAACCGGAATTGAAAAGTCATGCTCCAGGACGGCAGGAGACATCATCCTGATCGAGCGCCGGCCTTCCCAGGCGGACCGCCGGCGCCAGGAACTTCATCTGACCGAGTCGGGACGCGCCATGCTCGCACAGGCGCGCAAGCTGATCGACACGCACGAGCAGCGTTTCATCGACCTGTTTTCGCGCGATGAGATGGATGCGCTGCTGGCTGCGCTGAAGCGGATATACAAGCGAAACTGAAACCCGGTTATCGCCTTTCGGCGTGTCTGGGTTCAGGACCCACCTGCCGCAGAGAAGCATCATGAGCGCTCCCGGCTCAACGCGGTTATCGGCTTCGAAGAAACTTAAATTTTCCGCGACATCTCATGGATGAGAAGATGCCCAATGGGCTCCCGATTCACGAATTCCGCCTCGACGTGTTTTAGAACATGGCGCTGCCCAGCGAACGGCACCATCTCCATGGCCTCTGCAAATGGCACCCACTGAAATTCGCTGTGTTCATCGTTGATAAAAACTGTCTGCTCGGCATCCACAACGCCGACGAAGACGGGCAGCATGCTGATGGCATTGCGATCAGCCTCATAAAATTGCTCGCAGATATCTGCGGAATAGAGAAAGTCGCAGATCAGGCCCGTCTCTTCACGGACCTCTCGCAACGCGGTTTCCCAGGCCTTCTCGCCGTCCTCGATGCCGCCGGCCACTTGGCACCACTCACCAACCAGCGTGTGATTTCGGCGTAAAAGCAGCACCTCATACCCAGCCGTTCTTTTGCGGATGACGACGACCGATACACCAAAACAACGGATTGGAATATCGGCCACTCGCCCTCTCCTCCAAAATGATCCTTTGCGTCGTCGGTTGGCATAACAGGAAATTCCGCAACGCGCATAACATCCGCTTCCGGCGCAAACCGGAAGCACGGATTGCGCAATGAAAGTCTGCTCCGGGGCCGAAAGCGGCCTAGCAGCTTTTGGCTGCCTAGGAACGACAACTGATGATCAACCCGCGGGTTTAAGGTCTGAGAACGGCCCACACCGAGCCCTCGCCCATTGCATGCTCTCCAGAATCAGGCTGGGACCAAGCCACGCACCACACGGAACATCATGGGAAATGATCGGGGTCCATCGGGCAAGCCGACCAGATACCCGGCACGAACATGCTGTTCGATCGAACCGCGCGCGTCGTCCGAAAGTGCCATCAATATGCTTGTGATGCTGCCTGGGCCGTCGGTGAACGTAGCCCAATAATCCGCGAAGGACGCATACTCGCAATCCACGACAACGGGAATCTCCGTCACGTCGACGAGGCCGATCTTCCGCCACAACGTCGCCTGACCATTCGGCCAGAAGAGCTGGCGCCCCGCCCGCATGGATCACAGCCTGGCGAAGTCGGTCTCAAGCACGGCGCCGGTGTTAATGACGAGATCGAAGGCGGGCATGCCGCCCAAGAACTGAGTAACGGCGGACGCGACCACGCCACCTGGACGGGTGACGCGCTTCATCTCGGCAACTACCTGTTCAATTTCCGGGATAACGTCCAGGGCCAGCGTGGAAACGGCCGCATCGAAAAAGTTAGTGTCGAACCGCATGTGCCGGACATCGCCGTGTTCATAGGCGATATTGGCGTGGGATCGTCGACGGCGGGCTCCTTCCAGGTATCCCTCCGATGCGTCAACGCCGATCACATGCGCTCCCGCCTCGGCCAGTGCTTTCGACAACACACCTGTCCCACATGCTACATCGAGCACGCGACTGCCCGGAGCAATATTAGCACGGGCGAGAAATGGGCTTGCCAGATGTTCGCTCCAGCGCCCTATGAATGTCTCGTAGACGTCGGGATCAGCCCAATTATATCGTAGTTCTGCGGCTTCCATGGTTGCCATCCTCTCTCGATCAAGAATGGACCGTAACACGGCCATTCGGGTCGCGCACGGTGGAAGCCCGCTTCGCCCATTCACTGCAATCCTTCAGCCCGACCCGTGGCCAACAGGATCAATTGCAGCCAGGAACTGCGGATCGCTGGACAACGTCCGCTATTAGCACGAGAATCCCGTTGCTGAATGACTGCTGAGGGGCGCGACCGCCGTCGGACCTTTTGCTGCCATTCGAGGTCGATCCGAGGAACGTGCGGTATGTGCTAGAATGCGGCCCGACGGCGGAATGCGACAGATGCACTGCGAGGGGCGGTGTGATCGTACCGGAATTCGCGCGACCGAGAGCCGACGCTGTGCTCTTGAAAGGGGAGACGAGGACGATGCCGACACCACCGCAACCCAGTCTGATAGTTCGACAGAAATCCCCACCGAACATCGAGTTTCCGTTTGCGTCGCTCTCCGATTGGCTGATCCCAACCGAGCAGTTCTTCGTGCGAAACCACTTCCCGTCACCGGAACTCAATGCGCGAGACTGGAGATTGCGCGTCGACGGGGCGGTGGAGCGGCCGATCGAACTTGACCTCGACAGCATCAAGGCGATGCGAAGCAAGACTTTCAGCGCGGTCGTCGAGTGTGCAGGCAACGGGCGCGTCTACTATGTGCCGCCGAAGGAGGGGTTGCAGTGGCAGAACGGAGCCGTCGGCAATGCCGCGTGGACAGGTGTTCTTCTGCGAGAGATTTTGGAAACGGCAGGCGTCAAGCGAACCGCATGTGAAGTTCTGCTCGCAGGCGCCGACAGCGGCGTCGTCGACACGAACAAGAAAACGGCTTCGCCAGGCCCCATCGCTTTTGCGCGCAGTTTACCGCTTGAGAAGGCCATCGCCGACAGCACGATCCTTGCCTATTCGATGAACGAGGAGCCGTTGACGCGCGATCACGGCTACCCGCTACGCGCGGTCGTGGGTGGCTGGTTCGGCATGGCCTGGGTCAAGTGGATCACTGATATCACGGTTGTGGAACAACCGTTCCTTGGCTACTGGCAGGCGCGCGACTATTTCCGTTGGGAGCGCAACCTCGGGGAACCCAGGCTGGTCCCCCTTGCGGAGATGGAGGTCAAAGCGCAGATCGCGCGTCCCGTACAGGGGGCGCGTCTCATCGCCGGCCAACCGTACCGGATTTTCGGCGCCGCCTGGAGCGGAGAGGCTGCTATCCGGCAGGTGCAGGTCTGCACCGGAGATGGCAAGGGCTGGCGCGAGGCAAGGCTCCTCGAAACAGAACGTCCCTTTGCATGGCGCTTGTGGGAGTACATGTGGGCCCCTGAAGAAGTGGGGCGATATATACTGCGATGTCGCGCGATCGATGGGGCGGGGTGCGTGCAGCCCGACCTCCAGCGTTCCGACTGCGAGAGCTACGCAGCCAATTGGATCGTTCCGGTGGAGGTTACGGTCGTTCCCGAGCCACAGACGTACGAGGAGGAATTCGTGATCTAATCACCCGCATGGGGCGGAATGGCGGCTTTTGGCGCAACTGCGCCCCGCGGTTGTCACTGCGTCATGTCCGCTTTGCAGCAACAGCGACGGGTGCTCGATGACCATTATGAGGGCGCAAACCGGAAGCACTGATGCCGTCATTGGCTCGAAAGCACTCATGGATTTGTCATTGACCATTTTGCGACGAAGCGGGCGGGATCGTTGGTTGCGGCGCTCTACAAATGAACAGTCCAAGTCGCTTGGGCAGCAGGCAGCTCCGAGCCTATAGATTTCTATTAGGAAACTCCCGTGGTATGATCGCGGTCCTGGCGTCGTCCGCCGTGGGTTCTGCACACGGAGACTTGTCTAATGAGCGAAGTGGACGTCCTTTTTGCCTCCCTGCGACAGGCGGCCGACCCGCAGACGGTTGAGTGCATCGAGAACGTCGTCATGCATGGCTCGGATCGCGAGCTCAATCGCATCAACGCGCTCGCTTTCGCCGATAAGCACCATCTCGATGAAGAGAAAACCATCGCCGCATTTCTCCATGCAGCGCGCATAGGCGCGTTCGAGATGACCTGGAATGTCCTTTGCCCGGGGTGCGGCGGTGTCCTTGACAGCGGCGCAACCCTCAAAACCGTCGTCCACGAGACGTACCATTGCGCGCTCTGCGCGGCCGGATACGAACCAACCCTCGACGAGATGGTCGAGGTGACGTTTACGGTCAGCCCGCGCGTGCGCAGGATTGCCGCCCACGACCCCGATCGGTTGCCGCCGCTCGAGTACTACCGCCAGATCTTCTTCAGCTCCGGGGTCGACCTGCCTGACGATCTTGAAGCGAGGTTTTCGCGCATCCAGCTGGAGATGATCGAGCTGGCTCCGGGTGAGAAGGCCTTCGTCTCGCTGCAGCTGCCGGCGCAATTCGTGATCATCTTCGATGCGGTGACACACTCGGCGCAGTTCATCGACGTGCAGGGCGAGCCCACCGACGAACGTCAAAACCTCTCGATGATCATCAGTCGGACGCATGCGCTGAACGAAACGCTGACCCTGCGCCCGGGCTCACTGCGACTCACCCTCGAGAACCACACCGATCGCAGGGTGGTGCCGAATGTCTGCATCGCAGGAGACGAGCTGCACGACCTCTTGGGCCGCAGGCGGCCTTTTCTGACAGCCAAGCGTCTGCTGACCAACCAGAGTTTTCGGGACATCTATCGGACCGACACGCTCGACGTCGACCAGCGCCTCAAGATCACCAGCCTGACCTTCCTCTTCACCGACTTGAGGGGCTCGACCGCGCTTTACGAGCGCGTCGGAGATCTTGCCGCTTTCGATCTGGTGCGCGCGCATTTCCGGGTTCTTCACGAGATCGTCGCCACCGAGGCCGGAGCGGTCGTCAAGACCATAGGCGATGCCGTGATGGCCACCTTTCCGAGCCCGGACCGCGCAGTGGCGGCGGCACTCAGGATGCGGGAGGCGATGCTTCGGTTAAATGCCGAACACGGCAGCGACGACCTTCTCCTGAAGATCGGCATCCATGAGGGACCATGCCTCGCAGTCAACCTGAACGACCGGCAGGACTATTTCGGCCAGACCGTCAACATCGCCTCCCGCGTCCAGGGCCTTGCCGATCCCAATGTGATCATGACGACGGAGGCGATCGTCGAAGATGCCCAAGTTTCAGAGATCCTCCGCGACAGCGGTATCACATCCGCTTCTCGGATGGCGGAGCTTCAGGGTATCGGGCGCGAGGTGAGGATTTTTGCGCTGTCGTGAGTTTCGTCTGAGCTTCGACGTCGAGCCAACTTTAGCGGTTTCCGATGACGGCCTATTGCGGACATGGGGGCTTCCATCACTGCAAGGCGGCTTCGCGCCCCATCTCCAAGCATGGTTCTGTGCGCCAATTGGAAGCGGCGCAATTCCCGAATCTTGCACCTTCTGCTCATGTTGCTGCTGCGGGCGACGGATTCGGTAGCGTTGCGGCACGCAAGCTCAATGTCCCTGAGCTGCCGCGGGTCGCCTTGTTGAGCAGGCAGATAAGCACCACACTCCAGAAACCGAGATTGATTACACTGACAGCTGGTTTCTTGATTGCAGCGGGTTCGGTATACGAAAGCCGTTAGTACGCAACGTTGTCGCCATGCTCATAGAAGGTAAATGCGTTGCCGTCGTAACGGAACGCATGACGATTGGACGCTATCCACAAAGCGTTATCAGACACACTGTCGAGACTGATGACCTGTGTCTTGCCGTCCAACTTTCCGCTCGTGAGCAGTCTCACACGAGAACCTTCGAG
This sequence comes from Rhizobium changzhiense, assembly GCF_013087625.1. Taxonomy (NCBI): domain Bacteria; kingdom Pseudomonadati; phylum Pseudomonadota; class Alphaproteobacteria; order Hyphomicrobiales; family Rhizobiaceae; genus Rhizobium; species Rhizobium changzhiense. Next base: position 804,940 of record NZ_JABFCQ010000003.1, on the reverse strand, counting down.
CACGTAGAGGCCGTGCAAGGTTCCTAAATAGGTCCTCCCCTGGAAGCTGCGGACCGACCAGATGTAATCGCCGGGGAAAAATTCGCCCAAGCTGCGGAAGCCAGCCCGGGCGTTCCCAGTCAAAACGGTGCCGTCTTCGCCCACGACCAACACTTCGTCTGCTGAGATGCAATGCATGGCGGTCAGGATCGCATCGGTTTTGATGTCGATCTTCGCCCAGGCCTTGCCGTCGTAATGGAAGAGATTTCCACCGTTGCCGCAAACATAAATGTCTGTTTCGCTTATGCCGCCAATATCGTTGAAATTAGGCGCCTGCCGCATCGATTGCGTAAACTGGCGCAGCATGTCATCGGAAACCGACGCCGCATCTGGGAACGTCAAGTTGAGGGCGCTTTTGCCAAGTTTCGTCAGTTCTCCATCGATAGGCGTCCAACTGGTCTCGTCGCGCCGATAGACCTGTCCGTAATTGCCGCAGACAAACAAGGTAGAGCCTATCTCTCTGATCCGCGTCACCGCGCCCAGCGCGCGCGCTCCCATCAGACCCGCGCCGGAGATTTTTTCATAGGTCTCGTCCGCGGAGTTCGCGATCTCGATGTCTCCTTCCCCCGTCAAGGCGCAGGCTGCGCGTCTCACCCCTTCCCGCTCTCGGCGCAGGCATAGCGACACCACCTGTTCGTTGGGCCAATCCCGGTAGTGCCACACCTCTTCCGTTTCTGGGCACAGGTAGTAAAGACGGGTAAACTCCGCATCCTCCGGCAGTTCGTCAGGGATCGTCGCGATAACGAAGATGTCGTCGGCTGCGGCGCAAGCGACAACGAATTTGACGGGTACGACCATAATTTCTCCTCAGAGCAACCAGCGCCGCCGGGCGCCGGCGAACGCAGCGCAAATACGCTCCCGCCCATTGCGGGCCAGCCGTAAGCCGAGGCAAATTTACCGTACGCTACCGGCGGGGATCGTTTGGGAGACAATTTGCTGCTGCCCTCCGACTTCGACTGCGAATGAATAGTAAATCTCGTCAGGCACGCGCGAGACAGCCGCGGAAATTTTCAGTTTTTGATAATGGTCAATCGTATTTTCCCCTGCAGTCCTACCCCGAAAATAGATCTCGTTCTGCGAAAGCTCGCCGAGGCCTCGGCGAAGCTGCGGTGTGAGCGCTTTACCGTTGTCGTCATAAATCGCGTTGTATGAATCCGTGCTGGTTGCCGCCAACAATATGTTCCAGATGTCTTCCGGCGCAGACCTGGCTTCCAGAAACAGCTCGACCGCGTTTTCGGGCATATCCACACCGGCCGCGCGATAGATCTCCTCCAGATCATGGGGCGGCGGATCGGTTCGGCTTCGGCTCGTCAAATCCATCAGCAACGCGACATCGAGCGAAAATGTGAAGTGCCGTCCTGTCTTGTGCCAGAGATTGACGGTTCCCAGGCTAGAATATCCGAAGGCGGCGAGGTCATCGGCATTCAATTCCGGCACATTGGCCAGTATCTGGCGGAGGAAGCCCTCGAAGAGAGCCGGTGTGCACAGCCAGTAGTTCCTGTTTGCATAGTAGCCCACGCCATATTGCATCCAGAACTCTCGCAAGTCTTCCGGAACGCGCCCAAGGGCGCTTTTCGCTTCGGCCTCGGAAATCCGTCTTGCCTCGTGGGGTTTGCCTCGCGCCTCAAGAAACTCTGCTGCGGTCATTCGTATCTCAAACCGCGATCAGAAAATGAACCAATACTCTCCGCCTCGGCGGAATCTACTAGCCGCGGCCTCATCGGTTCTGTGGCCCGATCGTTCGGCGCGGCGTCACCGTACCAAGACCACGTTCTCCCCGAGCGGGTGGTGTGTAGTCGTAATAGGTTGGCGGTTCCATGGAAGCCAGAAAGACAAGATGCTCGACCAATGGCATCTTCTGAAGATTCTTCAAAATATTGCGGCCGCCTAAACTAAGTGCGGGCGCAAAACCGTAGATTTGGCCCCATGCGAGACGCCCCAGCGTTTCCAAAGCCTGAGGCATCATGTTTTTCCGATTTTCATCTTCCCACGGCGGCGTGACCGGGGCGAATCGCCCTGAGAAGCGCAGGCCCAGCATGACCTCATCGGTCCATTCGCGCTGGTGTTCCTCATTATATCCGCGAGGATCGACACGCACCTTGTTCATCAGAAGATTCACCCTGATCATGGCGTCGCCATACCAGATATCGATTTCACCGAAGGCGGTGTAGCCGAAGGCATACATCTTTTCTGGATTAAGCTCCGGATCGCCGCGGAAGACATAGTCCAGCACCGGCTTCGGCAAGGAAGGATTGCAAAGCCAGTACTGACCGTCGGACCAACGGCACCAGCCATGATCCGCCCAGAAACGGAGAAGAAAATCCGGCAGCTTCCCGCGATAGCCCTCTATCTCAGCTTCGCTCGGGTTGATGATGTTGTCGATCTTGTAAGCCGAGAGGAACTCGTCGAACCACTTGATCTCGAAAATGTTGTAGTTTGATTTTTCAGCCACGTCTTAGGTTCCTGAAACGGGTTTCCCAACAGACTTCGTCATCCACGGCCTGGACTTTGACCGGGTTCGGAATGTTGCGATCGATGGTGGCATCAAGGACGGTCTCGAAGACGACAGCAGGTGCCCGTCGAACCAATGCAAAGCGTAGTCTGAGGCGATCACCATCCGATATATTAATTTTGTGATCGAGCGTAGGTTTAATCTTGGCTCGCCCCGAAGGCGGCGCACTCAAGCACCCTACCAACTAATTACCCCAGCTCGGATCGGTCAGCATCAGCGCTAAGCGCTCCATGCCCTTCGGCTTCAGCAGTTCCCTGAAGTCGTCCTCATTGACAATGCCAAAGTTGGAATTGGCGGTGTATTCGCTGGTGAAAATGCCGGCGAGCGCCACGTCGCCCAGATCAGGATTCGCCTGGATCACGCGGTCGAGATCCGCGATGAAGTCCTTGTAGCGGCTGATCACGTGGATCTTGGGATTTTCGGGTGCGGTGACATCGGAAACCTCGGTGTTCGGGAAGATGCTGTAGTGGATTGTCGCCTTGCTGAAATCCACGCCCTGCAGGCGGCTCGGTTTGTCGGTGTAATCCCGGCCGAAAACGACGTCGTCGAGCTTCCCGGTAAACTGGCTCCGCAGAATGGTGGCCTGCCGGAATTCGGCACGGTCGAGCTTGCAATTCAGGAACGATGCGCGTTCGAAAACGGCAAAGTCCACGCCGCTTGCCTGCATACTGCATTTCTCGAAAACCACGTCCTGAAACGCGTTCGCATTCGAGGCCTGGTCCGCTCCGAAAGAGAAGCTTCTCATGTCACAGGAGATGAACTTGCAATTGCTGTAACGGCTATCCCAATTCTGGATCGCAAGCTGGCAGTTTTCGAAGGTGCAATCTTCTAACATCGCGCCGGTAAAGGCGAGGCCGGCTATGGAGCAGTTCTTGAAGTGAATGCCGCGCCAAGTCTTGTTCTTGACATGAAGGTTGAAGGGGATGATTTGCGTTGCATATGTCTTCTTGCTGCGAAGGCGCTCGTCGGGAGAAAACTCGGTATCGGAAAAACTGGCGCCATGTCCCGAGGTCAGGCCCGCCTCGATCGCCGATACAAACTCTTGCTGCTTCAAACCAACTACTCCCAACTATGACCATATCAATGGCACCTCGATGATTTCCGCTTCCTTCCGCCAGTTGCACAGTTTTAAACGCGTCGTATCTGAAGATTACAAAATCGGCTTGCTCGAATTCATCCGTCAGCAGCCCATAGAAAGCGCACGAATCCGGACCCAAATGTGCGCATTTCCAAAGAAGCAGATGAACTGTTGGCAATGATTCATCGGCGAAGCTCATGTAGACCCCCAGTTCGAGAATGGCTTTGTCAGCTTATCGCTCACTGGAATGCCCGATACTTCTGCTATCTTGGGGATCCGATTTCGCGCACTCGTTCAAGCCGCCCGTAAGGATTATTCGGATCGGTTGTGTCGAGGACGTAACGTTCGACGCCTATATGAACAAACTGGTTCAGCATCAGAAGATGCTCGATGATGGGCGCCTTAACAAGAGTTTCGGGAGTTCCTTGCCCACCGAGGGCGAACGCGGGAGAATACCCATAAATCTCTCCTGGATTCAGAGGCCCGAGAGCATTCAGTGCCCTTTCGAAATCGTTCAGGTCCTGTTCGGCAAAATATGATCGTTCCTCCTTTGCAAGGCTGATCGAGTTAGCGACGTAGCGATCATCGCTCCAGTGTTCGCCGGTATCGGGCCTCTGTTCATCATGTTGCGAACTGAACACAGGATTATAAGCGGCAATATCAAGCGTAATGACCTTTGTGTCATTCTGCCAGCCGTACAGTTTTCCAAAGGCGTCGTATTTAAAAATCACGAAGTCGGCTTGCGCGAATTCGGGATCATTCCGGAAAACGTCCTTCAGCAGACCACTGAAAGCACCTGGGTCCGAGACCCAGTAATATCCATCCTGGAAGGAGCACCAGCCGACCTCTGCCCAGAATTCCAGAAGCCCATCGGGCACGCGCCCGCGATAGGCTTCAATGACATCGGCCGGCACTGGCCGAATGTGGGACGGCTGGCCCACCTTGGATATAATCTCCGCGAAGTCCTGCTGCATGTTCTCTCCTAGTGAGATCGCTAACTGACACCACCACCAGTACTACCCACCTCACAAACCCGGAAGCGAGCATTCATTCTCGGGCAATGATTCTGCTGCAGCAGACGAGCGTGGTCCTCAAGGCGCCGCAAGCGATCTCCTCCCTGTACGCCGCGCCCTTGAGCCCAGAGATTGCCCATAATCCCGTTTTCGCGCTGCGGACCGACACGCGCGAACCTGTCGCCATAGCCACCGGCCACGATATCAAGCTGATGCAGCGCGGCAAGAGGTGTATTGCCATAGGGATTGGGGCCGGATCGAAACCGTGTCCAGACATCGCGATGTGCCTGGCGTGCGGCAGGCGTATTACGAAACGGATCGGTACTTCCCGCGGCAACAACCGCTGCACGATGACCAAGAAATTCTGTCGGCGTCAATGACTGCATTCCCGTCTGCTGCTCCCTCAGCTGACGAGCGAATTCAGCTGGATCGTAGTCGCTGGTTCTAGGCTTGAAGCATATCATGATCCACGGGCAGCGCCGGTTCTCTTCTTCCTCCGTTACCGTCACCGTATCGGGAACAGGGGTCGGCTCTTCCCGAGGTCTCTCTTCAGGTTGCTGGCGTCTGCGACGGGCGTTTTCCGTGCGTTCCGACCGGAACCATTCCTCTATGTCTTCAACATCTACGCCCTGCTCCTCAAGCTCCCTGGCTTTACGGAAAAGCTCGCGTTCGAAATCATCCTGCGGCATTTCATCGTACCACGGCATCGCCGTTGGGCTCGGCCACATACCTTCAATGAAAGCACCGATTCCGGTTGCGATGCGGCCAAATCTGCCAAGCCTACCTACCCATCTGCCAATCTTTATCTTGGGCGTCGGTGGAGGTCTGTTCCACTGCGGGACGTTCGGCCGTATGACCTGTCCCGGCGGCCGCGGCACGGGGGCAGGTCGGACCGGAGTAGGAACCGTTTGAGGCACAGTCGCCGGTGCCGCCTGGGCATACTGCGCACCCATTACGAGCGGCTCCGGCGAGGAATCACTCATGACTTCGCCTTCGCCGCTGCTCCAACGCAGGGATCCCGGAACGGGATCGTCGTCGACAGGGGCAGGAAATGTTTTCGTCCCGCGAACGAAGATCGCCTCGCCCTGGGTATTCTTGTTGTTCATCCAGAAGCGATCGAGATGACGGATCACATGGGATTTCTCCGCCCGCACCTGCGAAGCATATCCGATCGGATCGCATACACCTTCGACGGTCCCTGACTTTATGCCCTTCCTCGTTCCCGGCTTGTCGCCATGAACATGCGTGGTGCAGGAGCGCAACACCATTGCCTTCTTGTCCGTAAAAAGAACGGAGGGCGTATAGTCTTCGTCGTGCCCGCAGTAATCCACGACAGGATAGGGGATAGGCACAACCGACGAACCGACCGGCGTAAGACAGACATCCGGCGATAGTGACACAATACGCGCGTCATCGATATCACGAAGACCTTCCAGCGGCCTGTCCGTCGTCCATGGTGAGGGGTAGTTCGGCTCGCCGATATAGTTGTCGCGCGGTATGCTCATGCCGTTGCTCTCGCGCGATTTTCGTCTGCCTCAGCCTTCAACTTGACCCGGGTCAGCATGAGCCGTGCGTCCGCTGCCTCTGGCAGCGGAAAGCGTACCCGCCAGGTCAACAGCACGCGATCATCGTCTCGCCAGTCGAAATGAACACCGTCAAGCGTCAGCACATGCCAGTCGTCGGTTCCCTGGCACGAATGGTGGACTCCCAGGCTCACCCCAGGCAGCCGCCCCACTGCTTGCGCAAAGCGGGAGTGCAGATCATCCAGCCGGTACTCTTCGTCGCCGTCCAGATGCGGCATAACAACGAGATCCGGATGAGCGCATTGCCAGAAGCGTGCGTCGAAATCCCTAGGCAGAAGCGGGTGGCGCTCGTTGAGCCAAGTATCGTTATAGGTGCCGGCATGTTGCTGGCGGGACCGCCACCAAGGCGACACGAGACCTAGTCCCTGGGGCACGGTTGGCTCGCGCCAGTTCAGCTTCTCGCCAGGCAACGTGATTTGTGGCGCTGCGACAGGCGCGTGATCCCACGGCATGTCGAGATTCACGATGCCGCAACCGAGCGGATTGCGCGCTTCGACATCGGCGGGCGTTTCGTTTTCCGGGTCTCCGGTGCCGGGAATTTGGCCGCCATAAGCCTTGCTCCAGCAAATCGGCACCGAAGACGCCGGTTCGGCTTCGGTCAGTTGCCAATCCGTCAACACTCGCTTTGCTTCCTTTGCCGAGAAGCCCGCCCATTTTTGCTTGACGACGGGGCGCCAGAAGCGCGCGCCATGGACTTCAAGCTTTTTGGAAAACTGCCCGACTTGCAGGCCGATCTGCCACGAAGGTGCTGGAGCGCTGCCCGGCGCATAGGCATTACCGAGAAAAGTGATGTCGGTTCCGACCTTCTCTGGCGTGAGATCGGTCTGACGCAGGAGAGGGCTGGCATGGGGATCGGCGTCATAGGCGTCCTCCCACTGAAAGTCTTCCTGTTTCGAGGCGATGGCGAGCGGATCACCCTGGCGGTGAACGAAAGTGCCACGAACCGACACGACACAATCCAAATCCCCGTTCGCATCAAATTGTCGGAAGGCCATGGCCGGAAAGGGAAGCCGGTTGATCAGTTCCAAGCGAACCTCCTCAGTTCAGATCGATCGGCTTGCCGCGCATCTGGAAGTGTTCGGTGGCGACGAAGTTGAACGTCTTGCCGAGGATGATTACTTCGCCATTGGCCTTCATGATGAATTTGGAATCGCCGCATTCGATGACGAATTCTTCGCCGACCGCGATCTTCTTGAACTTGCCGACGCTCTCCAGTGATGTCTGGCCGACATTGGTCACCTTGCTCATGCCGATCTGCTCAGCGCGGGCGATGCCGATCGTGTCCGATTTGAACGAGCCGACGATGGTGTTCATGATGCCGGGCAGAGGGAAGAGGCCTGAAGCCGCGTCGCCGACACCCGTGCCGGAGCCGGCCAGCGCCGTACCGGCATCGGCGCGCGGGCTTGGTCCCGAGACGACCCCCTCACGGCTGCCAAGACCACCGGCACCTAAGAAACCGAGCGCTGACGACGCAAGCGTACCGGCAAAGGCCGCAAGCCCCGGCCCGCCACCGCCTGCAATCTGGCCGGCCTGCGCCAAGAGCCCCGCCGTATGTCCGGAGAGACCGCTGACCGCCCCCATCAGCGCCATGGCCATCGGCCCCGTGCCACCGACAACGGTGTTCATCGAACCGCCGACTTCATGTTTCTGGTTACCGCCCACCTCGACCGTCCGGTTGGCGCCGATCGCCGAGACCTCGTGACGGTCGACGCGTTTGGTGCGGTCGTTCAGCACGCGCGTCGTCTGGTCCTTCTGCGCATGGAAGAACATGTTTTCGCTGCCGTTCTCATCCTCGAACGTCATCTCGTTGAAGCCGGTACCCTTATGCGTGTTCGACCGCATGACCATGCGTGTCTTGTTGGCCGGCAGGTCGTAGGGGACCGTATTGGAAGGATTGGGGACCACGCCGGTGACCAGCGGCCGGTCGGGGTCGCCGTCGACGAAGGCGACCATCACTTCCATGCCGATGCGCGGAATGACCTGGGCGCCCCAGGTTCCGCCGCCCCATACCTGGCTGACGCGCACCCAGCAGGTGTCGGAACCATCCTTCTTGGCCTTGCGGTCCCAGGGGAACCACAGCTTGATGCGGCCGTACTGGTCGGGATGGATTTCCTCGCCGGAAGGGCCGGCGACGATCGCCACTTGCGTACCCTCGATCCGCGGCCGCTTGGTCTCGCGATGCGGCGTCATCGGTACCCGCGACGGCACCGCCTCGAATGTGTTCGTGTATTCCGGCTCGTTGCTGTTCGTCTCGTAGGAGCGGTCGACGACGGTATGCACCGCCTTGACCACCACGTGCTCCTCATAGACGTGGTCGGGATGGGCGACTTCATAGGGGGTGAAGCGGCGCCCTGCCTCCAGGATGCGGGATGTGGAGCCGCCGAATACGCGGTCGTGATCTGCTTCGGAGGCCTGCATCCTGAGTTTTTCCGCCCGCTCCGCCTCGGCGACGGAAGAAATGCGCGCCGGATATTCGTAAAGCTCGCGCTTCGTCGCCTCCGGCATCTGCACGAGCGACGGCGTCATGGTGCCAGGCACCATGCGCGGCGTCTCGAAGTTCCAGTCGGCGCCTGCCCGCTGGCCCGGCACATAGGAATAGCGCCGGCTCCACTCGGTGATGTGGTTGCGGTCGGCCGAGCCCTGCGCCAGGCGAACCCGCCCTTCGCCCTGCGCCGACGGCGACGGGCCGAGCCAGGATCTCGCACCGTCGGCCACATGCAGCTTGTGTTTGCCGTCCTCATGGGAGAACCAGTAGAATAGCCCGTCCTCCTCGAAACGGCGCGTGAGATAGGCAAGGTCGGTTTCGTTCCACTGCACCGAATAGTGCTGTGGCGGCGGTGGCGTGATCACTCCCGAGGTATCCGGCGCCGGGATGCCGTGCTCGGAAAACAGCGTCTCGACGATATCGACCGAGGTCTTGTCCATCCAGATGCGGCAGTCGGAACGGCGCGACAGCAGCCACATCTGCGGCCTGAGCACCATGGAATAGGATCTGAGGCCGCGGGTGATCGGCGGCCCCTCGTTGAGTTCGGTCACCAAGCCGTTGAACGGCCGGCGCACGCCGCCGCCATCCTCGCCCTGCTGCACCTCGACGGAGACATCCATCAGCCGGCCGATCAGCTCCTCCGGCTTGACCGACGGCTTCTTGGCGCGGGCCGACAGCTTGATTTCAAAGAGCGAGGAAATACCTTCCTCGATCGTCACCCGTTCCGGCAGAAGCTGGTCCTCGCCGAGCGGCGAGACGATCTTCAGAATACGGTTCGCCTGGATGAAATCGGTGGCAGAGGGCTGATCGTTCATGGAGCTGACCTCAGACCTCAGGACGTGCGGCTTGAAAGGAGCGGCCAGAACCAGATCGACTGCGATTGGTAGTAGCAGGAAGAGGCGCACTGAGCCGCGTCGGCAGCCCCGATGACCAGATCGATATGCCCGCCACCCCGGTAGCCGGGTATGCCGTTGAAGGCGGCGACGCCCTTGCGGGCTCCAATACCGGATTGCGCTGTCGCGGAGGTGTAAGACTCGTAGTTGCCGAGATACCGAGAGGTCGCCAAGAGATCGGCGAGCCGGCGCATGGAGACCTCCAGGCCCTTGTTGGCGTGCGGGCCTTTGAGGATATTGTGGGATTTCGGGGAGATATTGATGCCGGACTTCACCAAGGCGAGGCTGACGCGCACGGCGCAGGTATTTGCGTAGAGCGGATTGTTCAGAAGCGCGTCCCAACCGATTTCGCGAAAAAGATCCTGCTGGCTGAGATAGTTCGGCCGGTGAGAGGCACTGCTCGGATAATTGGCGTAGAGGGTATCAAAGGCTACGTTGACCATGTCGGCTCCAAATCATTTTTCTTTGCAGGGGAAGGATTTGCTGAGCGCGGCGGACACAGAGATCGCAGCATTCTGCTGCAGCGCCTCCGGCGCCAGTGTTTGCAGATGGGTGAAGACGCGGTCCGTCAACTCGTGAATGAGGACACCGCCTTCCATGCACCAGGTCTTTCCATCTGTCGCATCGGCAACGCCGGCCACGTAGGCCGCGCCACGCTCGTACGAGATTTGCCGGCGAAGCTCCGGATTCGTGACTTCCGGCGCGGCATCGCCCCTGAGCGCTTCCAGGAGCTGCTGGCTGTTCATCCGCCAGATATCGGGCTGCTGCGCTTGGGCGGGCGCGATGCAGACAAGCAGCAGGATGGCCATGACAGGGCCTGTCCAGCCATCGCGCTTCCACGCATTGCGTAAATTGCGGCCATTGCCGAGCGAAGACGTCATCCACCAGCTCACAAAATCAAAGGGTTCAGATTGCCGACGCGGATTCGCCCCGGCAGACGCCGGCGCCGGCAGGTGCCGACGCCGGAACGCATGGGGTGACTTAAGCGGCCTTGGTGGTCGCCAGATCGTAAGAGGCGATCATCGGCGACTGCGGCGAGTGCTTGTCGTCGTAAGGCGTGTACTTCACTTCCATCTTGGTGAAGTTCAGCTTGATCGTCTCGACCGGGCGGTCGCCGTTGGAATCGATCGAGTAGCTGGCGATCAGCGTGTTCTCGAGCGAATACTCGATGTAGGTGTCACCGGGATTGCCCGTGGTGACGAGATGGATGACGGAGCGCTTGCCGGTGCGGCCCGAGCAGGCCTCCTGGAAGAGCTTGGTCGACGAGGAGTCGCTGACCTTGGTGAGGATGACTTCCGAAACGGTCGGCTCGGAAGCTTCGCGGTTTGCCGCCGAACCGGCGGAGGTGTTCATGTTGCGGGCGACGTTCCAGTGGATGGCTTCGATGTCCATCCACTTGCGATGTTGCTCGTGGGTCGCATCACCCTGGATACCGTCGATCTGAAGATAAATCGGCATGCTGTCAGCTCTCCTATTGGCGGTTGAGTGCCTAGTTGCGTCTAAGGCGTAGTTGCCTTTCTTCTTCCTGCTCCCCGAGTGCGCTTGCGGCTCGGGGTTACTTCATCCGACAACCGGTTTTCCCCCGGCGTGTCGAATTCCTGCGGGGCGGCCTCTTCGGCATTCAGGCCGAAGCCCTGGCCGTCGTAACCGATCGTGATCCCCATAATTTTTTTCCCGGCCGCGACGGCATCGAGGAAAAACGTCGAAAGAACGGGCAGAAGGTCGCGCGCGATCATGACCTCGATGGCGCGAGCGCCCATCTCGCTGGTGCGGGCGCGCGAAATCAACGCGTCGCGGGCTTGCGGCGACAGTGAAAGCGTCGTCCCGTAGGTCGTCCCGATCCGCTCGCGGATGCGGCCGATCTGGATATCGACGATGCCGGAAAGCGTCTCAGTGCCGAGCGGCATGAAGGGCAGCACGGTCGCGCGGCCGAGGAAGGCCGGCTTGAAATGCTTCTGCAACTCCGGCAGCAATAAGCCTTCCAGTGCATCCGCCTCCGGCATCGTCTCGGGATCGGCGGCAAGGGCCGCGATCATCTCCGAACCGGTATTCGCCGTCATGACGATGGTGGTGTTCCTGAAATCGATGTCCCGGCCTTCGCCGTCGCGCAGCGTTCCCTTGTCGAACACCTGGTAGAAGATTTCCTGAACACCCGGATGCGCCTTGTCGATCTCGTCGAGCAGCAGCACGCCATAGGGCCTGCGCCTCACCGCTTCGGTGAGCACGCCGCCTTCGCCGTAACCGACATAACCGGGCGGCGAGCCGAGGAGCATGGAAATCTTATGCTCCTCCTTGAACTCGGACATGTTGATGGTCGTGAGGTACCGGCTGCCGCCATAGAGCATGTCGGCGAGCGAAAGCGCAGTTTCGGTCTTGCCGGTGCCGGACATGCCGACCAGCAGGAAGACGGCCGGCGGCCGGCGCGGATCGGAAAGGCCGGCGCGGGCCGCCCGCATGGCCGAAGCGATCCGCTCGATCGCCGCATCCTGACCAAGCACCCGCTCCTTCAGCCGGGCATCGAGCGTCTTGACCGTCTCGATCTGGTCCGACAGCAGCTTGCCGACCGGAATTCCGGTCCAGCGGGCAACGACGGCGGCAACGATCTCCTTGTCGACGACGCGCGGCAGGAGCGGCGTTTGATCCGCGACTGTCGCCAGGCTCCGCTCCGTCGCCGCAAGCGCCGCGCGTGCGCTCTCGGCAGTCATGGTCTGCGATGGGAAAGGCGCTACATTCGTGCCGTCGCCCGTATTGTCGGCCGGCGCCAGCGGGACGACGGCGTCGTCGGGCGAGAAAAACTCCTCCAGCCGGTCGGCCTCCCGGACGAGCCGGTTTTCTTCATCGAATTTCGACCGGAGCGCCTCGATCTCCAACGCGATCTGCTGCTGCTTCGCTGCGATTTCGCCAAGCCGGGCGCGCTTTTCCGGCGTCTCCGGTTCGCGTGCAAGCCAGTTCGCCTCGGTTTCCAGAAGATCGCGCTCGTCGGCGAGCAGCTTCAGAGCTTCCGGCGTCGTCTGGCGTGCAAGCGCAACCGCCGCGGCAGCCGTGTCGATCAGGCTGATCGCCTTGTCGGGAAGCTGCCGGTCCGGCAGATATCTCGCCGAAAGCCGGACGGCGGCGACGATCGCCTCGTCCCGGATGCGGACCTTGTGATGGGTTTTCAGGCCTTCCGCCACGCCGCGCAGCATGCGGATTGCGGCTTCTTCGTCCGGCTCGCGGACATGCACGGTCTGGAATCGGCGAGTAAGTGCGGCATCCTTTTCGATGAAGCGCTTGTATTCGCCCCAGGTCGTTGCCGCGATCGTGCGCAGTTCACCGCGCGCCAAAGCGGGCTTCAGGATATTGGCGGCATCACCTTTTCCCGCCTGCCCGCCGGCGCCGATCAGCCCATGCGCCTCGTCTATGAACAGAATGATCGGTTCGGGCGAGGTCTTCACTGCATCGACTACGCCATGCAGACGCCGTTCGAACTCGCCTTTGACGCCGGCGCCTGCCTGCAAGAGGCTCAGGTCCAAGAGCAGCAGCTTCACGTCCTTCAACCGGGCCGGCACGTTACCGGCGGCGATCTCCAGCGCCAATGCTTCCGCCACCGCGGTCTTGCCGACACCCGCCTCGCCGACGAGGATCGGATTGTTCTGCCGCCGGCGCATCAGGATATCGATCAACTGTCGCAGTTCACCATCGCGACCGATGACCGGGTCGGTTCGGCCCGCACGGGCATCCGCGGTCATGTCATGGGTGTAGAGCCGCAGGAATTCATTGTCCCCCGAGACGTTCGCAGACGAGGCGGCGGGCATAGAAAGCTCACCCGACGGGCCCGTCGCCGCCGTCTCCAGCAACTTCTCGAGCGTCGCTCTGTCGAGATTGCGTATCGACGGGGCAATGCCCCGCATCACGGCCCGCAATGCCGGCTCATTGATCAGCGCGGCAAGCAGATCGGCCAGCTGCACGACATTCCGCCCGCACTGCAGCGATGCAACCAGAAAGGATTCCCGCCCGAGGGCAAGCAGGTTCGGGGAGAGCGCGAGCGAGGCGCCATCCTCCCGCGGGATGTCGGCGATTGCCGCGTCGAGCTCGGTTCGCAGCATCTCCGAGGAGAGCTTGAGCTCTTCGAAAACGGCAGAAAATCCTGCGATATCAAGAAGGGAGCGAAGCCAGTGCGCGATATCGACCACGGCATGCTGATGCCGCACGGCAAGCGAAGCCGCTGTCTCAAGACCGACACGTAAATTGGGCTCAAGCGTTCTAATCAGACGATTGAGATCGATATGGGGCATCCGCCAGTCCTGTCTTTACGTCGAAATTCAGTACGCTCTCCCGATGCGAAGAAACAACTAGGGCGCTCATAAACCCTTGTCCAGAAGAAAAACGACTCTATTTTGAAAAATGAGCATATCGAAAGTCGTCATAAATCAGTCATCATCCTTCTGTGGTTGACAAGCCAATATGAGCCGCCCAAAATAGCCATTCTCGGCAGTATTCTCTGCATTTTTAGGAATTTAACCGCGTGAACGTTAGAGAAATTATAGATCCACTTGAAAAAGATCGCCCGTGCGGAGAAAACGTGCGGATTAATACTGTATCACGCGAAATATACTATAAGATTAAAGACGCGAGAAACGCCGCTCGTACAGCCGAACGTAGTATTATCCCAGGTGAGACTATTGCGATTGCACCTGCCTGGCATGATGTTAGCAATCTTGGATTGCAGATCCTTTCTTCCAGAAGCAAGGACATCGAAGTATTGGCATGGCTCGCAGAGGCGCAGTTGCGGCTGCGGGGGTTCTCAGGATTGCATGACGTCTACGTCGCAACCGTGTCGCTTTTGGACAAGTATTTCGACGCTTTGCATTCGATCGGAGATAGTGATTTCGAGGAACGGTTCGCGCCCTTCGCGGGCCTGAACGGTGTTGGCGGCGAAGGAACGCTCATCCAGGCTATTCGTTTGACATCGTTGATCCCGGGCGGAAAGTTCGCCCAGTTTTCGCTTTGGGATTTCCAGCTTTCGCAGCGGCCGAACGAAACCGAACGGCGCAAGGAATTGCAGCAGGCGGCGGCGGAAGCCGGTGTCGCTCAGATGTCAGCCTATCTCGGCGTGCTGACCGGGTGCATCGCCGCATTCGATCGCATGGTCGAAATACTTGACGAACACTGCGGCGACCAGGCGCCACCGAGTTCGAATACACGCAATGTGTTGCAGGAGGCGGCATCCGCAATCCGGATGCTCGCTGGCATCGAAGCGCCGACCGAAGCGCCCTTGGCCGCTCCGCAAGCCCTTGCCTCGCAAAGATCCGAGCCACTGCCGGCGAGCGAAACCGACGTGTCCGAGGCCATCGGCCTGCAGCCTGTCAGTGCCGAGCCGATTCGTTCGCGGGAAGAGGCCTTCGAACTTCTGATCGCCGTTGCGCGCTATTTCCGCCGCACGGAGCCCCATTCACCGATCTCCATGTCGATCGAGACGCTGGTGCGTCGCGGCCGCATGGATTTTTTCGAGCTTCTTGCCGAGCTCCTGCCCGAACAGCAGACGCGCAACGCGGTGCTGACGGCAGCCGGCATCCAGCCCGTAGCCGACAAGGGAGGCTAACGGCACGCCGCAGCATCCTCAATGGACAATCCGCCGATAGGACGAAGGAGAATCTCGATGGCAAGTGTGCATGAGAAACTGGAACGGGTTCGCAAACCGCGAGTCCACATCAAATACGAAGTGGAAACCGAAGGCGCGATGGTGGTGAAGGAACTGCCCTTCGTCGTCGGCGTGCTCGGCGACTTCTCCGGAAATCCCACGCAGCAGCTCAAGCCTTTCGGCGAGCGCAAGTTCGTACAGGTCGACCGCGACAACTTCGACGACGTCATGCGCCGCATGACGCCGGGCCTTACCATTTCGGTCGAGAACACCCTCGAGAAAAACGGAACCGAGCTTCCCGTTTCGCTGAAATTCGAAAGCATGGCCGATTTCGAACCCGGCGCGGTCGTCGATCAGGTGCCGGCGCTGAAGGCCCTGCTCAACGCGCGCAACCAGCTGCGCGACCTGATGAGCAAGGCGGACCGCTCCGAAGAGCTCGAGCGCCTGCTCGAGGACATCCTGCAGAACAAGGCCGATCTTTCGCAGCTGGTCGCCCAGCTTAGCGGCGACAAAGCCGAAGAGGCGAAGGACGCATTGAACTGAGTGCCTGGGATCGCGGACCGATCGCGGCCCGCGCGCTCCATTCCTGAAGAGTCGTTGTCCGGCAGCGGCCCCTTTCGAAGGGAACCCCTCATGCTTCGAGGGCCGCCGCTTTCGCAAAAAGGATCGATAGATGACCGCCGAAACGCAATTGCAAACAAAGGAAGACGTAGGCTTCGCGCCTGATGAGAACCTGCTCTCGAAGGTCGTTGCGGCAACCCGCCAGACCGAGCCCGACCGTGCCCAGGACCTTCTGCGCACCCTTACCGATCAAGCCCTGAAGGGCACCGTCACCTATGATCGCAACCTGACGATCACCTTGAACAATGCCATTGCCGAAATCGACAAGGCGATATCAAGCCAGCTCGCCGCCATCATGCAGTCGCCTGAGTTCACCAAGCTCGAAGGCGCCTGGCGCGGCCTGAACTATCTTGTCAAGAACAGCGAGACCAGCGCCAATCTGAAGATCCGCGTGCTCAATGCATCCAAGCGCGATGTCGCCAAGGATCTGGCAAAGGCCGTCGAATTCGACCAGTCGCGGCTCTTCAAGTCGGTCTATGAAGACGAGTTCGGCACGCCGGGCGGCGAACCGATGGGCGCACTGATCGGCGATTTCGAATTCGACAATTCCTTCGACGACGTCCAGCTGCTGCAGGGCATCTCGATGATTGCCGCAGCCGCCTTCGCGCCGTTCATCTCGGCCGCCAGCCCGCGCATGTTCGGCTTCGAGGATTTCCGGGAGCTCGCAAAACCCCGCGATCTCGAGAAGATCTTCGAGACGGTGGAATACGCCAAGTGGCGGAGCCTGCGCGAGAGCGATGATTCCCGCTTCGTGACGCTCGCCATGCCACGTGTGCTCGCCCGCATGCCCTATGGCCCGAAGACCAGCCCGATCGAGGAGTTCAACTTCGACGAAACCGGCGGTTCCAAGACCGGCGAGCTGTCGCACGGTTCCTACTGCTGGATGAACGCAGCCTATGTGATGGGTACGCGTCTCACCGAGGCCTTCGCCAAGAACGGCTGGTGCACCGCCATTCGCGGGGCGGAAAACGGCGGCAAGGTCGAAGGGCTGCCGATGCACATCTTCTCGAGCGACGACGGCGATCTGGATCTGAAATGCCCGACGGAAGTCGGTATCACCGATCGCCGCGACGCCGAACTCGGCAAGCTCGGCTTCCTGCCGCTCTGCCATTACAAGAATACGGACTATGCCGTGTTCTTCGGCGCGCAGACCGCGCACAAGCCGAAGCTCTACGACCGGCCCGAGGCGACTGCCAATGCCGCCGTTTCAGCCCGTCTGCCCTATATGATGGCGACCTCGCGCTTCGCCCATTATCTCAAGGTCATGGGCCGCGATAAGATCGGCTCCTTCATGGAAGCGGAGGATTGCGAGGCCTGGCTCAATCGCTGGATCTCCAACTATGTCAACGCCAATGACGACGCCGGCGAAGAGTCGCGGGCGAAATATCCGCTGCGGGAAGCAAAAGTCACCGTACAGGAAATCCCCGGCAGGCCAGGCGCCTACAACGCCGTGGCCTGGATGCGCCCGTGGCTGCAGATGGAGGAATTGACCACCTCGCTGCGCATGGTCGCCCGGATTCCCTCGAAGAACTGATGAAAGCAGGGTTAGGCGCGGCGGCTTGCCGCCGCGCAACCATCCTTGCGTTCGAAACATTTGTGTCAGGTTGACGATGGGTTCCAGCACCGAATGGCGGCGCCGGGCGGATCAGCTGATTACGCTGATCGACGAAGCGCTGAACAGGCAAGTCAATGCCATCCTCCACCATCCCGATTTTCAGGCGATGGAGGCGAGATGGCGTGGCCTTGCCATGCTCGTGCGCGAGGCTAGCCGCAGCGGCGAGGTCAAGGTCAAGCTTCTCGGCGTCAGCTGGAGCGAGCTCACACGCAGCATGGAGCGCGCCAGCGACTTCGACCAAAGCCACCTCTTCGAACTGATCTACAGCCGCGAGTTCGGCATGCCGGGCGGCGAACCCTTCGGTCTGCTGGTCGGCGATTATTATCTTTCTCCGGCCGATCCGGCCGGCGGCGATCCGGTCAGCACGCTGTCGCAGATCGGCATGGTGGCAGCCGCCGCCTTCTGCCCCTTCGTCGCAGGCGCCTCACCGCTGGCAATCGGGCTTGAAGACTTTCACGAGCTGAACCGGGTCAACGACTTTTCCTGGCTTGCCAATGAGACGGCCCGCATCCGCTGGAACGGTCTCCGCGCGCGTGAGGATTCGCGTTTCCTCGGACTTGTCGCCCCGCGCATCCTGATGCGCTCGCCGCTCACGCCTCATGCACGCAATCGCAATGACGGCTTTCCCTTCCGCGAAAGCATTGCTAGCGACGGCAGTTCGCTTCTCTGGGGCAACGCCGCTTTCGCTTTTGCGACCGTCGTCATCCGAAATTTTGTCGATTCCGGATGGTTCGCGGATATCCGCGGCGTCATGCAGGACGCTATCGACGGTGGCCTGCTGAGTGCAGCGGAACTGCCGCCCTACGATTTCGGCACCGAAAGCAACGGACTATCAGCCCAGGCACCGGTGGAAATCCACCTGACCAGCGGCCAGGAGCAGCAGCTCTGCGAGCTCGGCATCATCCCTGCCGCGACCACCTATCTCTCCTCTTCGGCGATTTTCAATTCCAACCAGTCGCTGCATGCGCCGCCGCACTATTCCAACGAACATGCACGCCAGAACGCCCGCCTCGCCGCCATGCTGCAATATGTGCTCTGCGCGTCGCGCTTCTCGCACTATCTCAAGGTCATCATGCGCGACGAAATCGGCCAGCTTGCCGATGCGATCTCGATCGAGCGGAAGCTCGCGGACTGGCTGACCGCCTATACGCTCGGCAACGACGATGCCGACATCGCGCTGCGTACCCGCTTTCCCCTGCGCTCGGCCGGCATCGGCGTCGCCGAGATTCCGGGCAAGCCCGGCAGTTTCTCGTGCACGGTCAGGCTGCAGCCGCATTTCCAGCTCGATGACGTTGCCACGAGCTTCCATCTCATCGCCGAGACCGCGACCACGGGCCAGATCCTGAGCCGCCCCGTTGCCATACCCGAGAGGATGTCCGCATGACGCTTTCCGCCAGCATCGCCCAATCGCTCAGTGACAACGCCCTCGATGACGCGATCGAGGAGGTCAAGGCTCATCTGAAGGTCAAGCCCTCGGATCAGGAGGCGCGGCATCTCTATATCGATCTTCTCGTGCTTGCCGGCGATTACCAGCGGGCGGACAATCAGTGCAGCCTTGCTGCCACCCTCTCACCCGACGCGACGATGGGCTTCGCCTTGCTGCGCAACGAGCTTCGGGCGATGGCGGCGCGCGACGCCTGGTTCGAAAGCGGCGCCCTGCCGGAATTTCCACAGGGGCCGAGCGAACTCGACAAGCTCGCCGTCCGCCTCGGCATCGCCCATCGCGGCGGGGATGCGGATGAGGCGAGGACCACGCTCGATGCGCTCGAGAAGCTGAGGGGCGAACGTCCGTTGATCTGGAACGGCAAGGCGGTCTCCGACTTCCGCGACCTCGACGACCGGACACCGCATGCCCTGGAAGTCATCATGACCGGCGGCGGCTATCTGTGGATCGATTTTTCCAAGATCGCAGCCCTCTCGATAGAGCCGATTGCCCGTCCGCGCGATCTGGCCTTCCGCCGCGCCGAGCTGTCGCTCATCGACGGCGCAGCCGCGTCGGTCCTTCTGCCGGCGGTCTATCATGGCACCGGCCAGGATGCGACACTCAGGCTTGGCCGTGAGACCGAATGGATCGAGGAACCCACAGGCATCACCACCGGCCGCGGCCAGCGCTGCTACCTCGCCGGCGACGAACTGGTTTCCTTCCATGACACCCAAAGTCTGGAGATCGTGCCGGCAACGGCTGCTGGCAGGCAGGTTGCGCATGGTTGATCCCCTCGAACGCTACCGGCTGCGCGACCGCGTCCTTGCCCGCTCGATCCTCGACAGGTTGATCGACGAGGCTCCGGATCGCGCCGTCGATCCGCCGATGAGCTTCGTCGATCAGGTCCGCGACGTCAGGGAGGCTATCCGCCGCGATCTCGAAGCGCTGCTCAACACGCGGCGCTGCCCGGCAACGCCACCGGCGGCACTTTCCGAACTCAAGGACGCCCTGGTGAGCTATGGCGTCGACGGCATCGTCTCCGCAAATCTGATGACCGACCAAGCCAAGCTCAAGCTTGCCGAAGTGATCGAACGGCGGATCGCGCTGTTCGAGACACGGCTCGCCGATGTGAGGGTGACGATCCTGAAAAGCCGGACGATGACCGAACGGGCGCTGCGCATGCGCATCCAGGCGACCTTCCGCCTGCATGAAGGCATGCCGCCGATCAGCTTCGAGTCGACCATCGATCCCTCGACCCAGCGCTTCCTCGTGGAGGCGGCGCATGGCTGAAGGTTTCCTGCACCGTTACAATGAGGAATTGCTGGCGCTCCGCCGCCGGGCCGCACGCTTTGCCGATGCCTTCCCGAAGATCGCCGGCCGCCTGCGCATGACCGGCGACGTCGCCGACGATCCGCATGTGGAGCGCCTGATCCAGAGTTTTGCTTATTCGGCCGCCCGCGTCCGCCAGAAGCTGGACGACGAGTTTCCCGAGCTGACCGACGGCCTCCTCGAAACGCTCTACCCCCATTATCTGGCGCCGCTGCCCTCGATGAGCATCGTCAAGTTCCGGCCGAGTGATACGCTCGCCTCGGTCCAGACCGTGCCGCGCCATACGGAAGTCCTGGCCGAGCCGGTGAGAGGGGAAGCTTGCCGCTTCCGCACCACCCAGGATGTCGAGATCGCGCCGATCGAAATCACCGGTGCTAATCTCTCCGGCCAGCCGATCAATGCGCCGCTTTCGCCCTATGCCGGCGTTGCCGGTTGCCTCAGGCTGTCCATCCGCTCTCTCGATGCTCGAAAGCCTGTCGGCAGCCTTTGCATGAGCCGACTGCGCCTGCACATTCCGTCCCCCTGGCAGCAGGCGGTGGCGATCTACGAACTGCTTGCCAATCACACGCTCGGCATCGCCCTTGCCAAACATGCGGACGACCGATCGCCGGTCTTCCTGCCGGCTGGGAACCTCAAACCGGTCGGCTTCGAGCCCGAAGAGGCCATGCTGCCCTACCCGGCCCCAAGCTTCACCGGCTACCGGCTGCTGACCGAATTCTTCGCCCTGCCCAGGAAGTTTCTCTTTCTCGACATCGAAGGGCTCGATGCCTGGACGGGCGAGACACTGGAGCTCTTCATCTATCTCAAGGAAAGCGACGCCAAGCTGGAGCGCGCGGTGTCGGTCCGCGACTTCGCGCTCAACGCAACGCCTATCGTCAATCTCTTCCGTCAGGTCTGCGAGCCGATCGCCATCGACGGCACCCGCACGGAATACCGTCTCCTGCCCGATGCGCGGCGCCAGAAGACCCGAGAGATCTATTCGATCGATCGCGTTCTGTTGACCGGATCGCGCGGCCAGGAAGAATTCTGCCAGCCGTTCTTCGGACGGTCGCAACGGGCAGGCACGAGCGCGACCTACTGGCAGGCCTATCGCCGTTTCGATGAAGACGACAGGACCAGCGACATGGACATCGCCTTCGTCGACAGGCAGCGCCGCTCTTCAGGCCCCGTCGATGCGGTCGCAAGCGTCGATACGCTCTGCCTCAACCGCGACCTGCCGGAACAGCTTCCCTTCGGCGGAGGCCATCCATTCCTGCAGCTCGCTTCCGGCCATGAGGCTGTCGCCAGCGTCGAAGCCCTGATCCCGCCGACGCCGTCGGTCAGGATGAACGATCAGGAAGGGCGGAACTGGCGGCTGATGTCGCATCTCATCCTCAACCACCTGTCACTCTTCGACAATGACGGTGCGGCGCTGAAGGATATCCTGTCGCTCTACGCCTTCCGGGATAGCCCCGAGACCAAACAATTCGTCGATGCGCTCGTCAGGATCAAGGCCACCAATTCGACCGCCCGCCTCGGCAGCGGCGGCATGGTGCCCGGCACCGAGATCGCGCTTGAATTCGATCCGGCAGCCATCGACCGCCCCTCGGCCTTCCTGTTCGGAAGCGTGCTCGACCGTTTCTTCAGTCTCTATACCTCGGTCAACAGCTTCACCCGGCTCGTGATCGGCATGAAGGGGCAATCGAGGCCGATCGCCCGCTGGCCGGCACGCGCCGCCGAACGCCCGCTGCTCTAAGGAAGGACCGCTCTTAAATCATGGATCTCCCTGTCGCCCGCAAACCAGACGCCCTTGCCGATCTGCTCGAACGCGACCCCGGCCGCTTCGAGCCGGTGACGGCCTTTCGCGTCGCGCAGGTTTCGGTGGGGGAAGGACGGCTGGATGTCGCCTCGCATGTCGGCGTCTCGCCGGCGCCTCTTGCCGTCAGCGGATACAAGCGCAAGGGCGGTCGTGCTACCGTCCGCAGTGCGCTTGCCGGCCTCGTCGGGGCGCTCGGCTCGATGCCGTCGGCCTATAACGATCTCGTCATGCGCGAGGAGCGCAACCGGTCGCGAGCGCTGGCGGGCTTCTTCGACATGTTTAGCGCGCGGATGGCGGAACTCTTCGCCGACGCCTGCGAGAAATACCGCATCGCCCGGCGGCTGCGATGGGGCGGCAGATGGGCAAACAACGCCTTCGTCACCACGCTCCTGTCACTCACGGGCTTCGGCACCAAGCCTCTCGTCGAGAAGAGCGGCGTCGACGAGGAGCTGATCCTGCGTTTCTCGGGCTTCTTTGCCGCGCGCAACCGCAATGCCGTCAATCTCCGCGCCATGCTGCGTGAATTCAGCGGCCTGCCGGTAGAGATCGAATTGTTCCGCGGCCGCTGGCTGACCATCCCGGTGGAGGAGCGCAGCCGTATGGGCCAGCCCCAAGGCGTCCAGCTTGGCGTCAATGCGACGGCAGGTGCGGCGATCCACGATTTCAGCGGCGGCTTTCGCATCGTCATCGGTCCGCTCGGCTATGCCGACTACCTCTCGCTCGCCCCGGGCGGCCGCGCCATCACCGAGCTCTTCGCCCTGACGCGGCTCTATGTCGGCGCGGCGCTCGAATTCGACATACAGGCGATCCTGAAGAAGGAGGACGTTCCCTTCTGCCAGCTCGGACAGGCGGGCGATCCGCCGCGCTTGGGTTGGAACAGCTGGGCGAGGGTCGCGCCGGCGGCAAAGGACAGCGGCGATGCGGTGATCGTCGAACGCCTCTCGGTCCAGGCGCGGTGAGGAGGCGAGGATGCGGCTTGAACTGAAAGAGATCACCAGCGACGCGGCGGCGTCAGGCCGGCCGAAATGGTTCTTCGAACGTGGCCGGCGAACGCTCGGCCGGGCGCCGGATTGCGACTGGCGGCTGCCGGAGGATCGGCGCTCCGTTTCCAAGCTCCATTGCATCATCGAGCGTGACCGCGAAGGCTTCGTGCTGCGCGACCAGAGCGCAAACGGCTCCCGGGTCGACGGCGTCGCCGTGCATGAAGGCCAGATCGTTCGGCTTTCCGACAGGTCGCGGCTGGAAATGGGCGGACTTGCCTTTTCCGTCCACATATCAGGCGACAAGGACCGAGAGATCGAGGATCCCGATGCCGGTCTCTTGCTGAGCGACGAACCGCTGACCATTTCCGCAATCCTGGCCGATATCGCTCCGGGCGGTCACACCGCAAACGGCATCCTTGGCGAGCGTGCGGTCGATGATTGGGGCCTTCCAGAAAGGGCCGGGAACAAGGGAGCGGCCTCATCCCGCAGTGTCGAGATCGGCTGGAGCGGCCCTCCGGAGATCCGTTCAGCCACCCAGCTTCTACCGGAAGACTGGAATGCGGAAGAGACCGAATACGGCAGCCATCTGGAACACGGGTCCGCCACCCATGTCGCCGTACCGATCGCCCAGAGCCGAGCCGCGCCGGTGATCGAGATCGTCAACGACAACGACCCGCAGCCCGAAGCCGAGGAATTTCCATCGTTGACGATCGGCCGGTTCGAAGCCTTCGCGGATCGGCTGGAGCCGCTGCTCGGCCGTCTCGAGGAGGCTGTCGAGAACAACTATGCCGTTTTCGAGATGCATGCGCCGTCCTTCGACAGGCAGCCGGACTTCCTCGCCGGCGGCACGGAGGAGGCGCTGCTTGCCCGCATCGAGGCGCTGCTCGGGCAGCAGCTTACGCTTAATTCCGCGCTCGAGGCTCTCGTTCAGGCAGCGGGCCAGTTGGAGCCGCGCAGCCTGGAAGCGCGTGTCGAGACGGGCGCCTGGCGCCGGGACGGGAATTACTGGCGGGCTTACCGGACGCAATTCGAAAAAGACGGCAAAAGCCGGTCGATTCAGGACTTCTTTCGCGATGCCATGACCGGCGCGATGAACGGCAGAGACGCAGGGCCTCGTCCGCAAGACGGGCAGGAAGGAAAAGACGCGCATCATGAGGAATGAGAACCGGGTGGCCTGGAGCGAAGGCATGTTCCTTCGCGTGCAGCATTTTCAGCAGGCGGACCGCTGGACCGAGCGGCTCGTGCGCACCGCGACGCACGGCCTGTCGCCCTATCCCTGGGGGGTGGCGGAGATCGGCATCGACCGCGGCGCATTGGCAATCGGTCAATTCGCGCTGTCGAACCTGCGCGGCGTATTGCCTGATGGAACGCCGTTCGAAGCCCCCATCGATACCGATCTGCCGCCGCCGCTCGATCTCGACGAGAACACCAAGAATACGATCGTCTATCTGGCGCTTCCCGCCCGCCAGCCGGGCAAGGCCGATGTGGCGCTGAACGGCGGTGCCGCACGCAACAGCGTCCGGCTCGTAGCCTCGCCCTATGAAGCGCCCGATGCCAATGTCGAGACCGACTTCATGGCGCCGATCGATGTCGGTCGCCTCAGCCTGCGGTATCTGAAGACCGGCGACGAACTCGCCGGCTACGAGCTCATCGGACTTGCCCGTATCATCGAGGTGCGTTCCGACCGGGCGGTGATCCTCGATCCGGACTATATCGTGCCGAGCCTCAACTGCACGGCGGCGGGACGGCTGAACGAATTGATCACCGAACTGCTCGGCATCGTGCGCCACCGCGCGGAGGCCATCGCCGAACGGATCGGCGATCCTACCATTCGAGGGACCGCTGAGGTCGGCGACTATCTGCTGCTGCAGATCCTCAATCGCGCCGATCCGATGCTGAAACACATTTCGGCCAATGCGACGCGGATCCACCCGATCATCTTTTATGAGAACTGCATCCAGCTTGCCGGCGAGCTCGCCACCTTCACGACCGAGCGCAAGCGCGCCAGTGACTTCCCGGCCTACCGGCACGAGGACCTGAAGGCGACGTTCGCGGCCGTCTTCGACGATCTGCGCGCCTCGCTGTCGTCCGTGCTCGAACAGGCAGCCGTGGCGATCGAGCTGGCCGAACGGCGGCATGGCGTTAGGATCGGCACGATCAACGACCGTTCGCTGCTGAGGGATGCCGGCTTCGTGCTGGCGGTCCGGGCCGAGATGCCGGCCGAAGACGTGCGCCGCAAGCTGCCGGCGCAGATCAAGATCGGCCCGGTCGAGCGCATCGCCGACCTCGTCAACGTCGCGCTGCCAGGCATTCCCGTCCGGCCGCTGCCGGTGCTGCCGCGCCAGCTCCCCTATCGCTCTGGCACCATCTATTTCGAACTCGACACCAAGAACCCGCTTTGGAAACAACTCGACACTTCGGGCGCCATCGCCGTGCATCTCGCCGGCGATTTTCCCGGGCTCGAAATAGAACTGTGGGCCCTTAGAGAATGAAGACCGAACCCGCCTCCACCTGGCAGAACCTGCCGACCATCGTCGAACTCACCGAGGACGGCGCGAAAAAGAAGCAATCCGCCCGCAAGATGGCGGAGATGCTGGATGACGTCCTCGACTTTCCCGAAAGCGAGGGCGCAAAGGCGCCGGCGGGATCGCTTCCGAAGGGTGCCGCGTCCGTCGAAACGCTCGTCCGGGATTTTCGCTTCGGGGCCGAAGACGTGCCGACGCTGGTGCGCTCGGCCGCACCGCTGCTCAACCTTGCCCATGCCCTGCGCTACACCGAAGAACAACCTGATATCGACGAGCTGCGCCAGGTGGCGATCGAAGCTGTCGGCCGCTACGAACGCGATCTGGCGAGCGCCCGCATCAGCCCCGAACGCGCACGCGCCGCCCACTACGTCGTCTGCGCGACGGTCGACGATGTCGTGCTCAGCAAGGCCTGGGGCGTTCGTGCTGGCTGGGCCCGCTCGGGGCTTGTTTCCACCTTCCATATGGACGTGACCGGCGGCGAACGGGTGTTCGACCTGCTCGACCATTTCCACCAGAGCCCCGGCGCCAACAAGGACCTGCTTCTCCTCATCTATCTCTGCCTGTCGCTTGCCTTCGAGGGCCGTACCCGCGTCTCGCCGCGCGGCGGGTTGGAGCTTGGGCGCATCCGCGACAGTCTCTATAAGACGCTGCTTGGCCAATACGGCGTCTTCGAACGAGAGCTTTCCCCGCA
Organism: Rhizobium changzhiense; assembly: GCF_013087625.1. NCBI lineage: Bacteria > Pseudomonadati > Pseudomonadota > Alphaproteobacteria > Hyphomicrobiales > Rhizobiaceae > Rhizobium > Rhizobium changzhiense. The sequence continues at coordinate 778,732 of NZ_JABFCQ010000003.1, read as the reverse complement.
TTGGAAGGGCGTTTCGGCCCGGCATCAGCCGTTGCGCACTGCGGCGGCGATCTGGACACTTCTTTCCCTTCTGACGCTGATCCTGGCGCTCGGTTACATGTTCTTCACGCTCTCGCTCAATCGCGCCTCCGACGGAACCTTCGAGCGGCTCGCCAGGCTGCCGCCGCGCGATATGCCGAGTGTACTGGTCAAGGTACCGGAGCCTCCTCGGCAGCCGCCGCCTGTTGTCGTCGCCGAAACGCCGCCACCGCCCCCACCGCCGCAAGTGAAACCGCCGAGCCGGCTCGACAATCTGCTCGCCTTCCTCCAGCCGGAGGTCGAGAAGAAGCTGGTCACGCTTTCGGATTCGAATGGCAGGCTGCTGGTGCGCATCAGTAATTCCGGCCTGTTTGCCACCGGCAGTGCGGAGGTCAGCCAGAGATTCCACGACCTCCTCCAGCGGATCGGCGGCGCGCTGGCCGCAGAGAACTTCCGCGCCGTGGTGGTGGGCTATACCGACAATGTGCCGATCCGCACCGTGCAGTTCCCCTCCAACTGGCACCTTTCCGAAGCCCGCGCCAAGGCGGTCGGCGAAATCCTCAGTTCATTCACCGGGCCAGGTGCGATCCTGACCGAGGGGCGTGCAGACACCGATCCGATCGCCGGCAACGATACGCTGGAGGGCCGGGAGATGAACCGCCGCACCGAGATCCTGGTCCTGACCGATCCGAGCGAACGGTTGAACGATGCAGGCTTGACGACACCGCGTCAGACCGACATGCCGGATGAACCGACGGCGCCTGCCGCAGGAGGTGGTTCGCGATGAACCCGCTCAGTTATTTCTATACGCTCCGCTCCTATGTGGAGGCCTATGCCGGCCTCATCGGCCGCCGCTTCATCTCGATCATCTGGGTGGCGGCAATCTGTGTCGTCATCTGGTTCTACGGCTATCTCGCCGCCTATGGCGACTTCAAGCCGCTGGCGAGCGCCAGCGCGCGGCTGACGCTGATCGGCATCATCCTCGTCGCCTGGCTTACTTACCTCGTCTTCACGACCATCCGCGACCGCCGCCGCGACAAGCAGCTCGTCGATGGTATCGAGCGGGACGCGGAAGCGGAAGCCGCGGCCAGCCAGCAGGCTGAGGTCGGCGAGATCCACGGCCGGCTCAAGGAAGCGCTGCAACTGCTCCGCCGCATTACCAAAAAGCGCTTCGGCTATATCTACGAGCTGCCGTGGTATGTCATCTTCGGCGCGCCGGGTTCCGGCAAGACGACGGCGCTCAGCAATTCCGGCCTCAAGTTCCCGCTCGGCGATGCGCTCGGCAGCAATTCGGTGCAGGGGATAGGCGGCACGCGCAACTGCAACTGGTGGTTCACCGACGAGGCCATCCTCATCGATACGGCCGGGCGCTATACGACGCAGGACGATCTGAACGGCACCGCCAAGGCCGGCTGGGAAGGCTTTCTCGGCCTGCTGCGCAAATACCGCCGTTCGCAGCCGATCAACGGGGCGCTGGTGACGCTGTCGATCGGCGATCTCCTGACGCGCGATCCCGAAGCCCAGCGCGAGGAGATCAGGGCGATCCGCCAGCGGCTGTCCGAACTCGACGAACTCCTGCATGCGCGCGTGCCGGTCTATCTGCTTTTGACCAAGGCCGATCTCCTGACCGGCTTCGTGGAGTTCTTCGACGGCTTCAACAAAAGCGACCGCGAACAGGTCTGGGGCACGACGTTCGGGCTCGACGAGAGCTATAAGGCGGCGAACCTGCCGGAACGCTTCATGGAGGAATTCACCTTGCTGCAGCAGCGCGTCGACGCCATGCTGATCGAACGCCTGCAGCAGGAGCCCAATCCGGAATTGCGCGGCCGCATCTTCCGCTTCCCGGCCGAGCTCACCTCTTTGAAGGAGCGTCTGCACGAGGTCGTCACCGAGCTTTGCTCAGGTTCGAAGCTGGTGGAGGCGCCGCTGCTGCGCGGCATCTATTTCGCCTCCGGCACCCAGAGGGAGGAGACCGTCGCCGTTCCCCGCATGCGGCGCAGCTATTTCCTCTCGCGCCTCTTCAAGGAGGTGATCTTCGGCGAGGCCTCGCTGGTTGCCCGCGACAAGCGGCTTTCGGGGCGGCAGCTGCTCTTCCGCCGCGCGGCCTATGCCGCCACGGTCCTGCTGCTTGCCGTGGTGCTGACCAGCTGGACGGCCACCTACATCCAGAACACCACGGCACTGGCCGGCGCAGAAAGACGTATAGACGCCTACGAACAACTGGTGCGTGGCGTTCCGGTTCGTGACGTGTCGGATGCGGATTTTCTGCGCATCCTGCCAGCGCTCGACAATCTCGCCGCCGTCACCACCGACTTCGGCAAGACCCGCGTCTGGCCGATAAGCCTCGGCCTCGACCAGGAAGGCAAGGTCGCCAGCCGGCAGCGCGAGGCCTATCAGCGGGCGCTGAACACACTGCTCCTGCCGCGCATGCTGGTGCAGCTCCAGAAGGAGATGGCCGAGACCACCGACGTCACCCGGACCTTCGACGCGCTGAAACTCTACGGCATGCTCGGCGGTCTCGGCCCTGTGAATGCGGACTTTGCCTCGCTTGAGGCGGAGGACATGTTCACGAGGCTCTATCCCGACGAAGGCAGGGCCGCGGCCCGGCAGGCGCTGATCACCCATGCCGATGTCATGGCGCGCGGCGCTCTGCCACCGATCGAGCTGGACAAGGCGCTGATCGCCAAGGCGCGCGAGGTCATCCGTTCGCAGAACATCGCCAGCCGCGCCTATGACATCCTGGCGGGATATCGCGAGTCCCGCGCGCTTCCGGCCTGGAGCCCGGCAGGCGCGCTGGGGCCGCTTGGCGAACAGGCTTTCGAGCGGAAGTCGAAGGCGCCGCTCAACGAAGGCATTCCCGGCCTTTTCTCGGCGACCGGTTACCGCACCGGCGTTCTGCCTGGGATCACCGACGCCGCGCGCGAGGCGCTCGACGAACAATGGGTCCGCGGCGATCCCAATCCTGCCGGCGTCACGGTCGATACGGTCGCCCAGGCGACGCTGCAACTTTATTTCGACATGTTCGAGCAGCGCTGGTCGACGATCCTCACCGATATCAGGGTGAAGCCCTCCCAGACGATCGGCGATGCGGCGGAAACCACCCGCATCCTGGCGGGCAAGCCCGGTCCGGTCGAGACGATCACCAAATCGATCGTCGCCGCCACCGATCTGCGCCCGCCCGGGGCAGAAATCGCCTCGGCCGCCGGCGACAGCCTGCCAACCTCGACCACGGCGCTCGCGAGCGCAGCGAACGCGCCCGATCCCTTCGGCCGCCTACGCGACGCGCTGAAGGCGCCGGCCGGCCAGTCTCCGCTTCCCGACCAGTCGAAGGATGCGCCGCGGTCGGAGATCGGCCAGCTCGAGCCGATCCTGCAGAGGGTCCAGGAGCAGCTTTCGCGCGCCACGACGTCGACCGCCGAAGTCGCGAAAGTCTTCGACGTCGATAGCCAGCTCACCGACGCCAACCAGGACCTGTTGCAGCAGGCCCGCAAGCTGCCGGCACCCGTCGATACATGGATGGCGGGGCTGGCTGCGGATGTCGGATCGCTGGCCGTCAAATCGGCCCGTTCGCGCATCAGCGATGCCTGGGCCGCCGAAGGCGCCGGCTTCTGCTCGAATGTCGTCGCCGGTCGTTATCCCTTCGACCGGAAATCTCCGCGCGACGTGGCGATGAGCGATTTCGTGCGACTCTTCGGACCGGAGGGACTGTTCAAGACCTTCTTCAAGGAAAAGCTCGAAGCCTTCGTCGACACCAGCGCCTCGCCATGGGGCTGGAAAGGCACGTTCGGAGCAGCCAGCATCCCAAGTGCGGCGATCGCCCAGTTCGAGAATGCCGACAAGATCAACCGCGCCTTCTTCCCGGCCGGCAGCGAGAACCCGTCGATATCCATCAACGTCAAGCCGGTATCGCTGACCGAGGCGGCCAGCGCCGTGATGCTGGAGATCGAAGGCGAACGCGTGGTCTACTTCCATGGTCCGATCCAATCGAAATCGATCACCTGGCCGTCGACCGAAGCCAGCAACGTTTCGCGCCTCGCCTTCCAGCCGGGCGGCTGGCAACAGGCACTGACGGAGAACGGCGACTGGTCGCCCTTCCGACTCTTCGACGATGCCGACCTCGCGATACAAGGCGACGACCTCTTCCGGGCAAAATTCGAGCAGAACGGTCAGACGGCGGAGTTCGACGTGCAGTTCGGTTCGGTGCTCAATCCATTCCGGCTGGAGGCGCTCGGCGCCTTCTCATGCCCGGCGCAATTCTGACCGGTTCGTCATGAACGAGCGCGCCACCCTGGATCGAAGCCCAACCGAAGCCGACAGGATCGGCTTCTTCGGCAAGCTGCCGAGCCATGGCGATTTCGTTTCCATGGGACTGGCGAGCCCTCTACAGGCGGCACTCGACGCCTGGCTGCAGGCGGGGCTGCAAGAGGCACACCACGAACTCGGCGAGGGTTGGGAACGCCGGTTTCGCGCGATGCCTGTCTGGCGTTTCATCATCGAACGCGGCCTGTGGGGATCGGCAACTATAGCCGGCGTCCTGCTTCCCAGCCTCGACCGCGTCGGGCGGAGTTTTCCCCTCGTCATCGCGGCCCAACTCCCCGGCTTCACCGAGCATCCGCGCCAGCTTTACCTCGACGACACATGGTTCACGGCAGCCGAGGCGATCGCCGAAAGCTCGACGAAACGGGATTTCGACATCAATCATTTCACCGCAAGCCTGAAGCGGCTGCGGAGCTTGCGACCGGCCGATCTCGCGGAAAACGAGACGCTTCAGGACAGAGCGTCCAGCCGAGGCACGATCTGGTGGCGGATCGACCCGGAGGAGCGGCGAGCCAAGGGGTTTGGCGTCAGCGGCGCCCCGGAACCTGCGCATTTCGCAAAGCTGTTGCGCGAGAGTTTCAACGCGGTTTCAGCACCGCCGCAAGCTGAAACAGCCGAAGTGCCGCGTCCCGTCATTGTCGAACCGCGCCATCCTCTGGCGCTCCGGCACAGCCATGCCACGCATCCCGGCACACGGCTTGCCGTCAACGCCGACGCGCTGCTCGTTTCGGAAACGCCATCGCTGTTTGCTGTCGCCGATGGCGTCGGCGACAGCAACGCGGCTGCCGAAACCGGCAAGATCGCCGTGCATGTGCTGGCCGAAACCGCCCCGCAGCAGACGATCGAAGCCCTGATACAGGAGATCAAAGGCAAGCTCGGCCGCACCCACGGCCTGCTGCAATCGGCCTATCTTTCCCAGGATCGCGAGCCCTCGGCCGCCAGCATCGTCGTGCTGGCAACGTTTCAGGAGAGCAGCGCCCTGCTCTGGGTCGGCGATGCACGCTGTTATCTCCTGCGGGACGGCATGATGCGCTGCCTTACCCGCGATCACGTGGAGATCGGCCTGCGACGCACGCTTTCGCGCGCCATCGGCATGCGAGGACATCTCATTCCCGAAGTGCGCCCCGGCGGATTGCAGGCCGGCGACAGGCTCCTGCTCTGCAGTGCGGCCCTACCGAACGCCGTTCCCGAACGGAACATCGCCGAAATCCTCCTTTCCGCAAAAATCGAAAAAGCGGCCGATATTCTCGTTCAGGAGGGGCTGATTGCCAATTGCCGCGAAAACTTGAGCGCCATCGTAATCGACGTGAAGACCGATGACGCATGATCATCCCGCGGATTTCGAGGAGATCGCGCGGCGCTTTTCGCATCTCCGGCAGGTTTTGAACCAGAGTTCACCCGAAACCCGGGACATGCTGGTAGACCGGGTCAGGGACGCGCTCGATCGAGGCGAAGCCCGCCTCAGCAATGCCGATCCCGAAATCGTCGCCAACAGTTTCGTGCTCGAAGCGCTGGTCCATGACGGCTCGGCCATCCAGGTCTATCGCGCCCGCCATCGCGATCTCGGAACGCTTCACGCCATCAAGATGCCGCGGCCCGACCACGCCGACGATCCTGTCCTTCGGAAACTGATGCTGCGGGAAGCGGAAATCGGCATGGCGCTCAGACATCCCCACACTGCCGCGACCCAGACCGTTCTGCGTCTTGCCGATGGGCGTCCTGCCCTGGTTATGGAATGGATCGGCAGCCGCCTTGCGGGGCTTTTACAGGAAAGGCCATTATCGCTCGGCGAGGTGACTTCAGTCATGACCTCGGTGCTCTCAGGCCTGGAAGCCATCCATGCCGCAGGTTTCGTGCATTGCGACCTGTCACCGCTCAACCTTCTCGCCGACGGCGATCTCTCCCGTTTGAAGATCGCCGATTTCGGCATCGCGCTTAGGCCCGGATGCCGGCACGATGAATTCGATCTTGCCTTTGCCGCCCCGCCGGATTTCGCTTCGCCCGAGCAGATGGCCGGCCAACCGCTCGACGAACGATCCGATCTTTACTCCGCCGGGTGTCTGCTGTCCTTGCTGCTTAGCCATTACGACGGAGAAAGCGATGGAACCGAAGCCCTGCAAGCATTGGCGAACCGCCTGTCCCGACAGGTTCCGCAGGACAGACCTGAAAATGCACGAGCCGCCTTGCATCTGCTCGGCGGCTCCGCAAAACGTCCTGTTGTCGGTGCTTAATTGCCGCTCGACGCTGGGATCGGTGCTGCGGCCGTCGGCACGCTTTTCTGGTACACGTTGAAGAGCTTGGCAAAGTCCACCAGGCTGGCGTTGCTGGCGTAGATGATATCGCCATCCATCATCTGGAACCGCTGCATCAGCGCCAGATTGGAAACGTCCTTCAGATCGACGCGGTAGATCACCGGCTTTGTGCTCACCACAGCCGGCACCGGGGTCTTGGCGTTTGCGGCCGCAACCTGCGTATAGACCGGCTGGCTGCGCAGCACATAGAAATTGCGCGCATCGGCACGATCATCGAGCAGACCTCCGGCTCGCCCGAGCGCCTGGGCAAGCGTCAGCCTGCCCGGCTCGAATTCGAACTCGCCGACACTCTTGAAGGCGCCGAAGGCGGTGAAGGTGGGTGAATCCTTGTCGATATAGATCTGGTCGTCCGGCAGCAGGTAGACATTCTGTTTGTTGTCGTCGATGACGCGCTGAAGCGGCACGGTGGCGCGCTGCTTGCCGCGCATCAGCGTGACGGTCGCCGAGCCCGGAGCAGACGATGCGCCGCCGGCAAGTGCGACCGCATCGAGCACACGCTCCTTTCGTGCGGTGAGCGGGAAGCGACCGGCGGCACGCACGTCGCCATTGACGGTGATACCGCTGGAAGGCCTGTCGACCACGGTGACGACGGCCTGCGGATTGACCGCCGACCCCTTCAACCCGGTGACGATGCGTGTCTGCAGAGCCTCGGTCGAGGAATCCACCACTCGCTGTTTGCCGACGAAGGGAAGGGTCACATTTCCCGTGGAATCGACGGTGAAGCGGCCGAGATTGAGGGTCTTGCTTTGAGTTGAAGAGAAAAGTCCCTCTTCGCCGGTGTCGAGGATCGTGACCTCGATGACGTCGCCGCGCCGCAGCCTCGTATCGGCAAATCCGCTCGAGCGCATGAGGCTGAGCCCGGGATCGGTGGCCGCATAGGCAAGCGGCGTGACCGCAACCGGACCCATCGGCGCTTCCGATAGCCTGACCACCGGGATCCGCTCGTTACTTTGAGGGGCGGTGGCATTATAGAAGCCACCGGCGGTTGGGCCATCCGATGGCCGGGCGCAGGCACTAAGAACTGCGACAAGGACGAGCGGCGCCAAATTTCGCATCAAGTATCCTTTTGGCAATATTGAGAGAATCGGAAAATATCAGCGGTGCACGACCGAGCAATACCAGTTGCGCGCGAAAAATCAATTGTGACAGTTCGGAGGCTGGCAGGTGTGGCCAATTGGCAACCGTATTGCTTAAGTTGAGTGGGAGGGATGCTGTTTGAACAGGTTTCCACCACCTCTTCCTCGGCCTCCAGTTTGGAACCAAAACCCTGTCACGCGTATTCGTCGAGATTGGCTTTCGAACTTACGGCGGGTGGACAAATGGCCTTGCACATCAAACGAATCTACGAGCCGAAAGACGGCATCCGCATCCTGTTCGACCGGCTATGGCCGCGCGGGTTGAGCAAGCAGAATACAGCAGTCGACATCTGGATGAAGGATATCGCGCCAAGCCCGGCTCTGCGCCGATGGTTTGGCCACGACCCCGCCAAGTGGGCCGAGTTCCAGCACCGGTATCGGGACGAGCTGGAAAAGAATCCGTCCGCCGTTGAGGAGCCGAAACGCCGGATCGACAACCGGACGCGACACTTCTCTACGCTGCGAAAGACCTGCACCACAATCACGCTATCGTTCTTCAGCGCTTCGTCGGCAAAAACTGACGCGTCGGGGACCGACGCCAGCCTCTTCGTGTCCGAAATTTCCGGGAACCTTTTCGACAAACTTGCATCCAATGTTCGCTTCCGAAGGCGCACCACCGTTGCCGCCGGAAGCCATTCGGTTACGACACAAGGGAGACAGATCATGTTGAAACGAATTCTCGGCGCCACCCTGATGGCAGCTTCGCTTGGCACGGCTTCGTTCGCCATTGACGCCAAGCCGACCGATCCTCAGATCGCCCACATCGCCTATACGGCGGGGCAGATCGATGTCACTGCGGCGGAGCAGGCGTTGAAGAAGAGCAAGAATGCCGAAGTCATTGCATTCGCCAAGACCATGGAGCGCGACCACAAGGCCGTCAACGACCAAGCGCTCGCCCTCGTCAAGAAGCTGAAGGTGACGTCCGAAGACAACGCAGTCAGCCAATCCTTGTCGGCACAGGCGACCAAGAAACTGACGACGCTGGAGGCACTCGACGGTACGGCATTCGACAAGGCCTATGTCGAAAACGAAGTCGCCTATCATAAGTCGGTCAACGACGCGCTTGCCCACATCTTGATCCCTTCGGCTCAGAATAAGGAGCTCAAGTCGCTGCTGGAAACGGGCCTGACCCTGTTCAAGGAACATCAGATGCATGCCGAGCATCTTGCTTCGATGATCAAATAGGCATGGCAATGGGCTTGCTGATGACATCGCAACGGCTCCCGCTGCTCTTTGCACTGCTTTGTGCAGGCAACGGGGTTGCCTCGGCGGCGGACCATCAGATCACCATCACCGGCATGAAATTCAGCTCGCCGCCTCCCGAGCTGCATGTCGGCGATGTGATCGTCTGGAGAAACGATGATATGTTCCGGCACACGGCAACCGCTCGCGAAACAAGCTTCGATATCGACCTGCCGGCGAAATCGGAAGGCCGCATGACGGTCACCCAAGCGGGAGCGATTGATTTTTATTGTCGTTTTCATCCCGCCATGACGGGCAAGCTGGACGTCCGGCCGTAGGCCGGGCTCCAACCGAAAGACGGGCGAGCGGGCGGAGAATTCCCCATGACAGCCATTCCGGTTACCATCGAGCGACACCGGCAGCAGATGTCGATACTGTCCGACGCCGATCTCGTGCTGTTGGCAAAAGCAGGCGACGAGCCCGCCATCCGCGCCATCGTTCAGCGTCACAACCAGCGCCTGTTCCGGACAGCGCGCGCCATCATTTGCAACGATGCGGAGGCGGAAGATGTCGTCCAGGCCGCCTATATCAAGGCATTCACCAATCTGGCGGCGTTCCGAGGCAAGGCGCAACTTTCGACATGGCTGACCCGCATTACGCTCAACGAGGCGCTGGGCCGTGTGCGGGCCCGAAAGAACACCACCGGGCTCGAAGAAATCGACATGCAGACGATGGCGCCGGGTGGCGAAGTGTTACAGTTTCCGTCCTCCTTGTCGGCAACCGATCCAGAAGCGGAACTGTCGCGGAGCCAGGCGCGGCATCTCCTCGAAAATGCCGTCGACGACCTTCCCGATGATTTTCGCGCCGTGTTCGTGCTGCGTGATGTCGAGGGCATGAGCACGGACGAGACCGCATCTTACCTCGGCATAAGACCGGAAACGGCCAAGACCCGGCTGCACCGGGCGCGAAAGCTGATGCGGCAATCGATCGAAAAACAGCTTTCCGGCGCATTCTCGGCCCTCTTCCCCTTCGATGGCGCCCGCTGTGCTTTCATGGCCGATCGTGTCATTGCTGCCCTTCGCAACGAGGCGTCATGACATCTCGCACTATCAACGGGAGCTAGGTCCCAGATCCGGAACGAGGTCAGGACTGTAGTGCGGCGGGGGGCGCACGAAAAATTCATGCCGATTCCGACGGCTCCCTCTTATCGCTGAACCGTTTAGGAGCCCGCCTTTAGATCCGGAGGCGGTCCAGTCGCCTGTGCCGCTGTAGCCCGTCAGAGACTAAGATATGCGGAGGTCAATCGTGGTATTCAAGAGCGTAGCCCGCCCCATAGACGATTTTGTCGGAGCGGAGTGCAACGCAGTGGAGGCAATATTGGAGGGGCCGCGCGACCTTGAGGCGGCACGGTCCTCATGGCAGACTTGGCGATCTGAGCAGCCAATCCACGTTTCGTTTGGCACCAGAAAACAGGCGGCGGGCAAAGCCGGCCGCCTCAGGTGCCGACACCGCGGAAGTCGGCCCCGATCCCTCGAGGCCGACTGCTGGTCGTTCAGTTCGGGTTGTTCCAGAGGATAACCTTGCGGTTCGGCTCACCGCCGGGGGCTTGTGCGAGGTTGCCGAAGATCACTCCGATTTCTGGAGCCTCCAGCTTAACGGAGAGGTATTCCTCGCCGGTCAGGCGGGCGATGCGGTTCCAGCCTGCGCCGATCTCGAAGCCGGTCTTGCGGTGGATGATGCGGTAGTCGGGCGCTTCCTCGCTCGACTTGCTGGCGTTCGGGACGATGGCGATCGGGGCATTGACCCGGATGGTGGCGAAGATGCCTTCGAAGCTGCCGTCGGTCTTCTGCGTCAGGGTTGCGATCGTGGTGGCCATGGTATTGTCTCCTTCGGTTGCTCGGGACCATTCCCGATGGCGCCCGAAGAAGGGGCCGAGCCGCAGGCGTCACCGGAGCGCCAGCGCAGGGGAACCCCTTGCGGGTTGACGCTGATGGCGGCCGGTCCCTTAGAAAGGCGACATGGAGAACGGAAATGGTCTCGTGCGACCGAAGGGCGGGACAAACCATCATGGCAGCCCGATCCGGCGCTGCGCGAGAGGGCCAAGCTCTCGGAATGCCTCGCCGCCATTCTGCGCACCCCCCCGCGCGCCTTTTACCACCGCAAGCGAGATTCGCCCGCCAGCTGCTCTCATCATACGTTGTCGCCCGGCGGGACCGAGCGTGATCGCATTCGCGCCTGCAGGTCGTGCGGCAATGCCGAATGGAGTTGTTCACTCCGAGATCGAATACGTGATCCTTGGCCACACACTCGGCAGCGCCGTTGACGGATCCGACAGTATTCCGCCGGACACCCAACCCTCGGCGCCTAGGCCGCCTCGACCGATCGGGACCGGCTTCATCGAGGATTCTTTGCAGTGCCCATGACGCGCCAACACATCACAAAACGGAATCCATCGGCCGCAAAGGATTCAAAACTCTCGTTGGACAGGGCCGGTCCCCGCAGAAATGATTCCCGACATGAGCCGAATGTCGTTCCACCTGCATTTCCAGCGAATTGATGCCAGCCGGAATATGGCGCGCTATTACATGCTTGGGATCCAGCTGACCTTGTTTGGCGAAACCGCGGTCGTGCGTAGCTGGGGACGGATCGGCAGGCGTGGCGGTGAGAGGACCGACGTATTCGGAACCGAACAGGAAGCCGTGGTGCATTTTCTCGATCTTGCACGCCGGAAGCATCGGAAGGGCTATAGACCGACCGAAGCTACGATGCCGGCGGAGAAGACATGATCGTTCGCCAGAACAGCTTGGTCATCGCCGCGCAAGGGATCGTCACGCGTTCAGGCGCGAAGACTGCACCGCAGGCTTCGTGGAGCCGGCGCATCGGCGAAATAGAGCCCGGTCCGGCGAATACGCCGGATGCACCCTCGATCCTTGAATCGACCGCGACACATGACGTATGGTGAGCGATAGATCATGCGAGAGGAAGATCATGGCCGTCAACGCACCTTCCTTAGCAGCAAGCGGCTATAAACTGCAAAAAATCGAAGCATTGCTCGGCGGCTCGGGCATCCTAGCGCGTCGCCTGACCGATGTGCTCGACGCCCACGAACTGCTCTTGTGCGGCCTGCCTGCTTCCGCGCTGGATCGGCTTGTCGGCAGGCTCGTGGTCATCGGCAAGAGCGAGTTCCTCGAAAAGACGGTGGGTATGAGCCTGCGAACCTGGCAGCAGCGGAAGGACAACCCTTCCAAGCCGCTCAGCCGTGAACAGAGCGGCCGCTTGTGGAAATTCGCCAAGATCCTCGTAAGGGCAACGGATATCTTCGGATCGCAGGCAGAAGCCGAACGATGGCTGACACGTCCGGTGGTCGGACTAAACCAGCACCGCCCGATCGACCTTCTCGGGACGCCCGCTGGCGTCGAGCTTGTCGTAGATCATCTCGATCGCCTCGAACACAGTGTCTGTGCATGACATTTCTGCGACGCTCGGGGGACCGAGCTGGTCGCATGGCGACGCATGGGACCAGGCGCTGCAGATCGAGTATCTGTCTAGAGGGCCCCTATCCATGCTCTGATGTCGGTCATCGACCGCAGGAGGATGGATTGGTTGTCGAGCGACGGAATGAAGCCCCAGCTCTGCCAAAAGCGCTCCGCCTCTTCATCGACGGCACGAACGACAATCGCTCGCCCGCCAACCAGATCGGCGCCGGCGACGCAGCGGCGAAAGGCATCCTTGACGAGCGCCGTGCCGATACCTCGACCGACATGGCGGCGATCGACTGCCAGCTGACCAATGAGTAGACACGGGATCGGATCGGGTGGACGGCCCGTTCGGATCTTTCGGGTCACGACATTTGGCGCGATGACCGTCGGGGCAAGTCCATAATAGCCGACGACCACGTCGTTGTCATGGATGACGAACACCCTCGTAAAACCGTGCTGGTGGTTCGATCGGGCAAAGGTCGCAAGCCAGGCGTCGAGCGCAGGCTTGCCACAGCTGAACGACTCCAGGCGATGACGCTCCGCAAGCGGTTCGATCTGCGACAGGCCCAAAGCTCAATGTTCCCAGGGCGATTGACGCTGCAGGCGCTCGGCCACCTTGGCGGGCGCAGCGGCCGACGGCGCTTCGATCGCCGCAACAAAAGCTTCGAAGGCATCAGCGGAAACGCGAATGACACTCTCGTTGAGGATAGCCGTCTGCGCTTCCTGCACCGCAGCGCGGCGCATGAACTCGGTCCGGGATAGCCCGGTCAGCGCCGCTCCCCGATCGATGATCGCGAGATCATCATCGCGGAAGCGCATGGAAACGGGCGTTTCCTTTCGAGCACTGGTAGCGGCCATGTTTGGTTCCTTACTGGATGAAGCTGAATGTAATGCAGAACGCATTACATTGCAAGGATCGTCAGGCACGAAGGACATGGCGCTCAGGCGCCATCCTCCGCGGCCTGCCAGACCGGGATGCCGAGACGACGTGCCTTGTCGGCGAGATTGCCTGTGATGCCGGAGCCGGGAAAGACGATGACGCCGGTCGGCATGACCGAGAGCATCTCATCATTGCGGCGAAAGGGAGCGGCCTTGGCGTGCTTTGTCCAGTTCGGCTTGAAGGTGATCTGCGTCACCTTGCGAGCCTCTGCCCAGCAGGCGGCGATACGCTCGGCGCCTTTCGGCGCGCCACCGTGGAGCAGGATCATATCGGGATGCTTCAGGTGTGCCTGGTCGAGCTTCGCCCAGATGCGTTGGTGATCGTTGTAGTCCATGCCGCCGGAGAAAGCGATCTTGGTCCCGGTCGGGATCAGCACCTCGGTCTCGACACGGCGGCGGGCGGAAAGGAAGTCTCTGGAGTCGATCATTGCCGCCGTCATGTTGGCATGGCTGACTTTGGAGCCGGTGCGGGGCCGCCAGGCCGAACCGGTCTTCGCCTCGAAGAGGTCGGCTGCGTAGTCGCGCATGAACTCGAAGGCGTTGCGGCGCTCGAGAAACGTGATGCCTTCGGCGATCAGGCGCTCGAGCTCGACGCTCTTGACCTCCGAGCCGTCCTGCTCCCGCTGTCCGGAACGTTGCGCATCCTCGTTTCGCTGAAGTTCGCGCTGGATGCGCTCGCCGGCCCGGTGGAAGAGGTTGACCGTCGACCAGAGCAGATCTTCGAGATCGGGTTCCAACCGCGTGTCGCCGAGCATCTCGAACAGGGCGTCGAAGATCGCGGTCAGCGCCGACTGAACGACCGGCTCTTCCGGGAGCGGCCGCGGATCGGGCTCGTCCTGAAAAGGGCGGTGGCCGTAGATCTGCATTTCGTAGATGAAACGGTCGGTCGGGGAAGAAACGTGGTGGGGCTCGAAGCGGTCGTCGATGGGAAGGGGCAAGTTCATGATGGTCTCCGTCGGTTGTGGCCGCGCCTCTCGCGGCCTGACGGCGAACCCTGTTCACGCGGAGACGGGCCGGAACCGCGGCGCGACGTGCCGCGGCCCAGCGTAGCGCCGGGCGGGGACGAGAAGGTTTCTTGACCCGCGAGGAGCGCCGGCAAAGCCGGCGCGGGGAAGAAACCTGAGTGACCCGCTGAAGGCCAGGCCGCCGCGTGGTAAGGGTCGCCTCTCGGCAGGCCCGCGGGCGCGCGCCCACCCGAAGGAAGTGCCCATGGAAGGCCTTCCCAACTGCGTCGCCCCTACCGCCGCCGGCCTTTTCGGCCCATCTCATGCCGGCAGAAAGACCATCGCATCCTCCGGAACGAGCTGCGCCCGCAGGTTCGCCGTCAGCCGGTCCGGGCCGAGCCAGCGCAGATCCTCGTTGAAGTCGCCGAGTTCAGGGGCGAGCACGAGTGGCAGGATGCCGAGCGCCTGCGCGCGGCGGCTCAACCCTTCGATCCCGTACCGGCCAGCGGCATCGGCATCGCCGGCGATATACAGGCGCAGGCACCCCGCCGGCGGCAAGAAGGCCGCGAGGTGGTTGGCGGTGAGCGCGGCGACCATCGGCATCGCGGGCATCACATGGGATAGCGACAGGATCGATTCCAGGCCTTCGCCTGCGACCATGACAGGCACGAGCTGATGGGGCGGAAAGCCAAAGCGCACGGCATTGCCGAGAAGACCGCCGAGCGCGCGGCGGGGATCCTCGACCTTCGCCTTGCCGTCTCCGTCGGGATCGAGCCATGTGCGATGCACGCCGGTGATCTGCCCGAAGCGATCGGTCACAGCGGCGACGAGCGCCGGGTAACTGGTCGTCAGGCCGGTCACGAAATCCCGATAGTAGCAGGACGGGTGGAAGCGCAGGGCGGGATGGAGAGACGCCCGCAGGATAGCGCGCTGGCGCAGATAGCTGTCGCCCAGCGTTCCCATGAGCGGCTGTGTCATGCGAAACAGCCGCCTTGCACGTTCCGCCGCCGGTCTATCGATCGGCGGGTGGTCGGAGGCCTCGCCCCTACGGGACGAAACCGGTTCGGGTTGGGGAAGGCTGAGGAAATGGCGAGCCTCGTCGGCGACATCGCAGAAGTCGACCAGCCCGGAGGTTTCCCGCACGAGATCGAGAAGGTCGCCATACTGGCCGGTCGCCGCATCCGTCCAATGTCCGGCACGAGAACCGGAGAGACGTACGTAAAGCGACCGGCCTTTGCTGTTGGCAACATCACCAACGATCCAGTAATTGCCGGCCCGACGGCCGGCGGAGAGATAGTGACGGCAGACCGCCTCGGCATTGCGCGCAAGACGGTCCGCCAGTTCGGAAGCGGATAACATGGCCAACCTCCGTCATGACCGGCTGGCGACAGCGATAAGGCGATGGCGCTGCATCAGCCGGGCGAGGATCGGAGGCTCATCCGCAGGGTCGCTGGCGCAAAAGATATTTGCTGTGATGCCACTGCCGTCGATCGAGATTGATGGTCGCTGCCTGAGAAGCTGCACCACCACTTTGGCTGCGTTGAAAATGCGACCAGTGCGGCTGGCGCGATCGGATGACAGGGGAGCAGAAGCAGCCTCATCGGCGGTCGGAGAAGTGATTACATTCATAGGAACCCTGTTGAGAGCGAGGGATGGACCGACTTGCCTGCCACTCTCCAGCCCCGGCAAGCCAACCTTTCCCGGCTCGTCTCTTACCCTTCCGCTACGGCCGCGCGCCTGCGTCCTGCTGGTCCGCAGCGGAAAGTTCATGCGGTTGCCAACTTCCAGATTTCGGATCTATGACTTCCAATCAACAGCTTGTTGACTTCCAATTTAGAAATTCCCCTTCGGAGTCGTCCTTTATGACGGCACCGATGTCGTCCCCGTCGGCGACCGGTTTGCCGCAGCGGCTCTCTCCTGGCTTTGGCGATGACCCGTTTCCAATCGCTCGGACGTACAACCGATATACTGCCTATTTTAAGATAGTATAATTGGAAGAGTTCGTGCTACCTATTCGCAGGTGGTTTTAGTCAGCCGGTCCGGAGAGACCCTCATGGGGGCGATGTGCGACAGTTTTTGATTGGCGGACAGGTGTTCGATGGGGACGCTCCCGAGCTTCCGGTCCGGCTCGAACATGCTTACGCGCAGAAGCTGCGGCCACTTTGCCGATGCAAAGAGCCGCCGCTTCCCATGTACATTGCTCGCGTAGACGATCTTTATGTCATCAAGCGCATGCCGCTTTCGGGGCGGGACCATGACTCCGCATGTCCGTCCTACGAACCGCCCTACGAATTATCAGGGTTGGGATCCTTGATCGGCAACGCGATCCAGATCGACACGAGTGGAAAGGCTGCGCTGCAGCTGGATTTTCCCCTGACGAAGAAAGGCGCTCGTAGCGCGCCCGCTTCCTCCACGGACGCAACTGAGCCGGCGCTGCGCAATGAGACAAAGAGGCTCACGTTGCGCGCCGTCCTCCACTATCTCTGGGAAGCGGGAGAACTGACGGAATGGCGCTCGTCATGGGCCGGCAAACGCGGCTGGGGCCGGGTGCGGACGAGCCTCATAAACGCCGCCTCACAGATGACCGCGCGCGGCGAACCGTTGAGTGACATTCTATTCGTGCCGGAAGTTTTTTATCAGGAGGACCGCGAGGGAATAGCCTCGCGGCGGGCAGCAGCTTTGACCACTGCCCATGCCCCCGGCCCCGGCCCCGGGCCGCGGAAGCTGATGATGACTGTGGCGGAGGTGAAGGAGTTCACTCCTGCTCGCGGCGGTCAGAAAATCGTCGTTCGCCATCTCCCCTTCCCCTTCATGATTGAGGACGGGACATGGAAGCGGTTGAGCGCCAGATACGAGACGGAGCTCGAGCTCTGGCGGTCGAGTGAACACTACCATCTGATCATGATCGCCACCTTCGGGATATCGGCCGCGGGGATCGCGTCCATTGAGGAGATCGCCATGATGGTGGTCAACGAGAACTGGATCCCGTTCGAGAGCATCCATGAGCAACATCTCCTGGAACGGCTTTCAAGGCTGAAGCGAAAGAGCGTGAAAGGCCTGCGCTTCAATCTTTCGCGAGAGCAACCGGTGGTCTCGGTCACCCTGCCGGAACAACGCCCGGCGCCTGTCGCGATGTTCAGCGTCCCGACAGGTGCCGACGAAGACTACGAACTCGCCCTGAATGAGATGATTGCCGCGAGACGGGAGATGACGCCATGGATCTGGCGCGTCGCCGAGGGAGAAATGCCGCGCCTGCCGTGATCGCTAGCAGCTCTGCATCGGCGCGCCTATGCTGGCGAAGCGTACGAAGAAGCCATCAGCATGGGCTCCGTCCATGTCCGTATTGTGTGACTCCCCTTTTCTGCATAGCTGCACCGCACAATAAATGTTTACCAACCGGTCAAAATATGTGCATATTGCCTTCATCTGATGCAGCTGATGGTTTTCCTCCCATTGCCCTCGCGTCAGCTGTTCCCCTCTGGAGGTTATTGACCTTCACACCGTAAAGGGCCCTGGTCTTCCAGTGGCCCTATTTTTCTGTGTCAGCAGCGAAGTTCGAGTGAGGTTCTCGGCCGCCTGCATTGTCGCTTGACGGCGTTGATACGGGCCGGGGCGGGCTCAGCTCGCACTTTCAAGAAGCTTCTTCGCCTTGCCTTCGAGTTCGAGGCGAGTGTCCTGATGGGTCTTGTCGCGCGCCAGCGCGGTGATGCCCTGAACGAAGTCGAACACACTTTCCGGTGGATGCCCCTCTTCGGACAGGACCATGTCGATGACCTTGCCGGTTTCCGATTTCGAGAAGCCGCGCCGGCGCAGGAAAGTCTGGCGATCCTCGTCGTTGCGCGCGACGATGCGTTCGCGAGCCGCCCGGATGCCGGCAACGAAGGCTGCCGGCGAGGAGTTGGCAAAGCTTGTCAGCGCCGGCGCTGCCTCATGCGCGAAACGCTCGGCTGCGAACTTGGAATGGCGGATGCTGATCTCTTCGAAATTTTCCGAGCCCCAGATGTTGCGATTGGCGCATACCGCGCGCAGATAGAAAGACGCGATGCCGAGCGTCTTCGATCCGACCTCGGAATTCCATGCATAAAATCCGCGGAAGAAGAGATCCGGCTCGCCATTCGGCAACCGACCCGCCTCGATCGGATGCGTGTCATCGACAAGAAATACGAAGACATCGCGATCGCTGGCGTAGAGCGTCGTCGTATCCTTGGTGATGTCCACGAAGGGATTGTGGGTCATGCTCGACCAGTCGAGAAGGCCGGGAACCTTCCAGATGGTGTCGCCGGTCCCATTGCCGGCAATCTTCATCACCGCCGACACCAGTTCGTGGTCCCAGATACGGCCGTATTCGGGACCGGTAACCGCCCGTAGCTCGACGCGGCCGTCGTCCATCTCCAGGGTTTTCACCAATTCGGCACAGTGATTGAGCAAGCCGTGCTGCAGATTGATGGCCGCGAGCGGCGCGGGTAGTTGGCGCATGTAGGTCGCTGGGGCTCCAACCAAGCTGCATAGCTGACCGTAGCTCCAATGGGTCGGCGCGATCGGCTGCCGGTCACCGGGGACAATGAGCTCGAGGCGCTCGACGTTGTCACGGGTGGCTTCGACCCTGATGGCAGAGCTTTCCACCGTTCGCGCACGAGCATGATCGGCCCGCGCCTTGACCGCATGGTGGAGTTCGGAAAGCGACAGATACCGTTCGTCGTCCGGCCGCGAGAACCATTCGGACGAAACCCGGCCGATGCGCTGGCCGCGCGAGATATCGACCTTGAAGCCGGACGAAACCGGATTGGGAGTAGGAAGGGTCGTGTTCATGATGTTGTCTCCTGAAAACGAAAGAGCCCGGCGCAGTGGCCGGGCGTGTGAGATAGGAGTGGGATGGATAAACAGCCCGGCGATGACGCCGGGCTGCGATGATCCGGCGTGGAGTCTATTCGGCGGCGTCGAGATAGCCGGCGCTTTGCTGCGCCGCCTGGTTCGGATCGCCGAGATCTGCATCCTCCGTCAGAGAGGCCGGAAGATCGTTGCTTCCTGCCTCAGAGGTGTCGTCGCTTGCTTTGTCGACCGCCGCCGCAAGATTATCGGCCGAAGCCGCATCGACTGATGTCCGGAGCGGTCCGGGGAGCCAACCGCTCCCGTGAAGCAGGCGCTCGGCTTCGCGCGCCATATCCTGCTTCTTCAGATGGTCGACGAGTTGGGTGGACTGTTCGCCCTTGGCCTCGCGAACCGCCTGCAGGATGTTCGCCTTGGTGACCCGGCCGAGATAGTTGTCGACCGTCGGCGCCCAGCCGGCCTCGACCATGTCGAAACCGATCGAGCGAGCGATTTGTTCGGCATGGGCGATCGCACGCGTGCGCTTATTCCATGGCTCGATGACCGCGTTGACGGACAAGGAAGCACAATGGGCGAAGAGCACCTGCCGGCTGATCTCGTCGAGCGCGACTAGATAGCCCCAGAGGTTGTCAGGGTTTTTCGGCAGATCCTGGCCCCATGCCTCGTGCCGCTGATCGATCTCCTTTGCCCAGACCGTATCGCCGAGACCCTGAGTCTGGCTGAACTTGGCGCTCTGCAGCGTCAGCTCCAAGCATGAATCCGAGCCGTAGAGATAGAAGGTCTTCAGGACGAAGGCATGCAAAACCGCCACGAAAGCGATGACCGGATCGCTGGCGAGCGCATTGCGCAGCGCCACCGTGCGGGTCGCCGTCAGGTCGAGCACCAGACGATCGGAGAGCGGCCGCAGCGTGTCGTCCTCGTCCTCCACCGGGTCACCTGAGACTGGCTTGCTGTTCACCGAGATGCCACCCGCGGACGATGATCCAATAACGTTGCCGCCGATATCGCCGTTGCCCGCTTCCGCGTCATCGCTGTGTCCTTCGACCTGCGGCTCATCCTCGGGCCGGACGAAGCCACGCTCGATTTTCAACTCGCCATTGGCGGCAAGGGAGATGAAGGCGCCACCGCGGGCGACGTCTTGACGGTCGAAGACATAGGGCCGATCATTCAGCTGATCGAGCTCGCTTCCGAGTTCCTCGAGCCGGTGCTCGATATCTTCGGAAGAGACTTCGGCTTTGGCATATTCGGCATCGAGCTTGTCGGCCTCGTCCTTCAGCGCATCGTGACGAGCAAGTTCCTCCTCGCTGAGTTCCCGATGTTTACCATGGAAGCGGCGAAGACCCGATGTGTGGCCATAGGGAAAGTCGAAAGCAGCCTCGACCCACTTCCAGCCCTCCTCCGCCTTCAGGGCTTCGGCGTCCGCCTTCAGCTTCTCGACAACGAGCTGTTCGAGCAGAACCGGGTGCTGTAGCCAGCCGCCGTTGTCCTGCTCAAAGAGGTCGCGCATCACAATGCCACCGACCGCTTCATAGACCTCGATGCCGACATAGACCGCCCGGCGATCCCCTGCGCGGATGGTCGTCTCGGTGAGGAGCCTGCGGATGTAATAAGTGTCCCGGATGTGTTGGCGCGAGATCGTGTCCCAAACCTGCTCCTGCCGAACATGATCATTGGTAATCGAGAAAGCCATGATCTGTTCGAGCTTCATCTCGTCTCCAGCATAGAGATCAAGCAGTCGCGGCGACACGGAAGCCAGCCGCAGGCGCTGTCGGACCGTCGCAACCGAGACGAAGAAGCGAGCGGCGATTTCTTCTTCGCCGAGACCCTGTTCGCGAAGCGTCTGGAAAGCACGGTATTGGTCGAGCGGATGAAGATCGGCGCGATGTACGTTTTCGGCGAGAGAATCGTCTTCGGCGGAGATCTCACCGTCCCGCTTGACGATGCAGGGCACAGGTTCCGTCCTTGCCATGCGCTTCTGCGAGACGAGCAATTCGAGAGCGCGATATCGCCGGCCGCCCGCGGGGACGTCGAACCTGCCGGTCTCCTTACCGTCCCTGTCGAGGATTGGGCGAACACTGAGGCTTTGCAGGAGTTTGCGGCGAGCGATATCTTCCGCCAGATTTTCGATGGAAACACCCGCCTTGACGTTGCGGACGTTGCTCTGCGAGAGTTCGAGCTTGTCGAAAGGAATATCTTCCGATCGGTTCAGGGTGATCTTCTGAACGGCCTTTGCCATTTCATTTCTCCGTGGCGGGCCGGCCGGAGCCTCTCTCCGAACCTCCTAACCCGTCACGGAATCCCTTTCCCGCCTCTCCCTCTCTCCCAGTTCGCTCCCTCAAGTTTTGCGCCCTGCACGTGGCGGGATGTTGATCCGCCGCGATCTTCCCTTGTTCCGCATGCTTTCGGACTTCTGCCGCCAATCGATTGGGAGGGAGATAGAGGCTACTCTCGCAACCCCATCGAGTGGCGGATTACGGTGGTTTGCCTTGAAGGGATCTGAACCGGCGACGCCTTACCCGGATGGGTTAAATGCTTCAGAGGACGGACTTCGGGGCATAACGCCTTTTATGGAACCGCGCTATTCTTCGCTGCCCAAGTGGCACGCAGGCACCGATCCACTCCTGCGGCGGCCGGCTCGGTTCCGGCTCGCTTTAGCGCTCCCAGTATGCATGAAGTTCCTCAAGGTGGCAGGCAATGTGACGCGCCGGAGAAGCAATGGCAATCGACGTCCGAACCTGTTGCATCAACTGCCAACGGATTAGGTCGCGGACATCCGGTTGTCCGAGAATTTACTGTGTCGTGCGGCTCATTCATCGGACTGCGAATACCTGGGGCCGGAATTAGGCGTGGAATGTTTCACCAATTGGTGCTAGTTTTTGCGCCTCAACAAGGAAGCCAGGTCATGAGATCGACTATCAACCTCGACGACACGCTTATGGAAAAGGCCAGGTCATTAACTGGCACCAAGGAAACGGCGGCTCTCGTGCGCCAAGCGTTGGAGACGCTTGTTCGTGTAGAGTCCGGAAAACGCCTTATCGCGCTTGGAGGAACCATGCCCGATGCCGAAGCAGCCCCGCGCCGCCGGAGCGCCGCCGCCAAGTGATACTAGCTGATACCTCGATTTGGATTGATCATTTTCGCCATGTCGATGCCGAGCTGCGTAAGGTTATTGAGGACGACCGCCTGCTTTGCCACCCGAGCGTAATCGGCGAACTCGCGCTCGGCAGCCTTCGGGATCGCGACAGTGTATTGGCTTTTCTAGCCGCTCAACGCTCAGCGGTTGTCGCAACGCACGAAGAAGTCATGACAATGATCGATCGCCACAGCATTTTCAGCATTGGTATTGGTTACACAGATGCCCACTTGCTGGCATCAGTACTTCTCGACCGGCGCGCGGCCCTATGGACTAGAGACAAGCGCCTGAGGGCCGCGGCCGAAAAGGCGGGCG
This sequence comes from Rhizobium changzhiense, assembly GCF_013087625.1. NCBI lineage: Bacteria > Pseudomonadati > Pseudomonadota > Alphaproteobacteria > Hyphomicrobiales > Rhizobiaceae > Rhizobium > Rhizobium changzhiense. The sequence continues at coordinate 756,130 of NZ_JABFCQ010000003.1, read as the reverse complement.
CTTCGCTATACATATCGATCAACAGGCCCAACTGAATGGCTAATATACCGCTCCCGGGGACCGGAACAGTTTCGATCCTACGCCTGAACCATAACGAACCGGTGCCCCGTTGTAACTTTCACGTGGGATGAAGGAACTCGCTGAATGCACAGCTGCGCATGAAGCATAAAGAGCGAAGTCCGGGTTTGTGTGGGCGGCCGCCGTCAAGGTGATCATCGACATCGCCAACCCGGTTGCATCGGCCTCTCGGGGCTTGTTACCCCCAGCGGCAGTTCTGGCGCGCAGGACACCGCCAATCGCAAGCGTTCTACCCGAAGATTTGGAACAGAGATCGAAGCCCTTATCAAGCGTGGCGGCCTGAGATCTGGCCGAAAGCCAAAGCTAGGCAGATCTCGCAGGCGGCAGCTAAGATTACCCCGCCGCCCTGCGGCCTGCTGCAGCAGTTTGAAGCCGCGTATCGCCGCCGGTGCCACTCGGGATCGCGCAGGTTCGGAGAATGCGCCGCGCCAAAAGCCGACATGCTTTGCATTGCCTCGGATAGTGATGAGAAGCGGCCGGCGGCGACTGCCGCCAGGATCGCCGTACCAAGCAGGACGGGCTCTGGGGACCTCGAGGAGGCAATGACCGTGCCGGTAGCGTCTGCGAGAATCTGGCGGACTGTCGGATCCTGGCCAGCGCCACCGCTTACAACCACGATGTCGATCGAAATGCCTCTTGTGGCCTGAGCGTCCAAAATCTGCCGGAGCCCATAACCAAGCCCACAAACGCCCGCCGGATACAGTCCGACGAGCCTTTCGAGGTCGGACGCCATGCCTAGTCCCGCGATCACTGCGCGAGGGTTTGGATCAGCGAACGGAGCTCGAATGCCCGGGAACTCCGGAACAACGTGGAGCGCGCCCACGAACCTTCCTCTCGCAGTCGCTTCAGGCCCCACAAACGCATGAGTTCCATTGGCGCCGAGATTCCCGACGGGCGCACGAACGGGTCATTTGCTCGATTGAGCTTGCTTGCTGCGCCTGACTTGACGGGCACGCCGTGGCCCAAATCGTTTACAGAATAATACGCAACCTGAACCGCTCCCCCGACCTTCCAAGATTGAAGGCTGCCCCAGGGCTTCGCCTGCAGACGTCCGCTGGCCTCGCCGATGCCATGAACCTCCAGCCACTGCCTAACACTGGCTGCGGCATTGACGGGAGTGAACCGTACGGTAGTACGTGCCATGCCAGATGGTAACGGCGGGCCATGACTTTGCATTGGAAGAGAGTGCGGTGACGGATCGTCCCCATCCGCCGGCGGGCGCCACCGACCACCTTGATGACTCGAACCGCGAAATCCTAACTCAACAGGACTGTCCGGGCCGTCCTACCGAGCCGCAGTTAAATTCTCACTTAAATTCGCTCAGTCGGAGTCGGAAGGTGGGGTGGGGTGGCTGCGTTCCTCGACTTCGGCCATGGTCCACTCACGAAAGAGGCTGTAGGCGACCGCCAGCAGCGTTGGCCCAAGAAAGATTCCGATGAAGCCAAAGGCGATGACGCCGCCAAGGAGCCCGAAGAGGCCGAGCAGCACAGGGAGGTTATTGGTCTTTCCGAGGAGGTAGGGTCTGATGAGATTGTCAATGCTGCTGATGAGAAGCAAGCCCCACGCTGCGACGAAGATGCCCCACCAAACGGCTCCCTGAACAAGAAACCATAGCGCGACCGAGCCCCATACGAGCGGGGGGCCTACCGGCACAAACGACAGGATGAACGTAAGGAAACCAAGCAACAGCGCCTGAGGCACACCGGCGATCCAGAAACCAATGCCGGCGAGGAGGGCCTGGGCGAGTGCCGTGCCGATCAAGCCGTAAATGACACCCTTGACGGTCGCGCCCACAACAACAAGCAGCTCTCGGGCCCGAGAGCCGGCGAATCTTTCGCCGACTGCGCGCACGTGGGCCGCCATCCGCCGGCCGTGAAGGAAGAAGAAAAAGGCGATGAATACGCTCAGCCCGAGTTCGAGGAGCCCGGCGCCGAGCACCGTCCCGCCGGCTACCGCTAAGTTTGTGGCGGGGCCGATCAGCTTCTTGAGCTCAATGGTGAATGCGGGCGCATTGTGGGCCAATCTGTCCCAATAGACAGCCAGGTTCTCGCCGATGACCGGGAGTCCTGCGACCCAGCGCGGCGGCGTCGGCGGGCCCTGCTCGAGAATCCGGTTCACAGCCGTGAGCAGGTTGCCTACGCTGTCTGTCAATGTCGGCACCATAACGGCGAACGGTGCGACCAGAACGAGGGCGACCAGCACCGTCATCATGGCGGCGGCCACGCTTTTATTGCCACCGACTGTCCGCTCGCACCTCCTGTAGACCGGCCATGTCGAGAAACAGATCACCGCCGCCCACAGGATGGCTGACAGGAATGGCTGAAGCACAAGAGCGCAACCGAGCGCAAGCAGAAGAAGGGCGCCGATTCCCAGAATTTGTTCGATTGGCTTGCCAAGAGGTATCATGCCCAATCTTTCCCGCTGCTTCCGGCTAGATTATCATCGAACGAAGCAGTGTGCAGCCAGCGGAGCGCCCGGGGATTTCCTCGTGCGACGAGCCAGCTAGGCGACGTCGGACGAATGTTGAAAGTCAGCGACGACGGATCACGAGAAACTTAAGGTAGGCAGCCGCGTCATGCGCGTCGATGAAGTGGTACGTCTCACATCGCCGGTCCTCCCCGGCCAGCATGTCTCGTAGGTGCGGTCGGAGCGGCCGCTCGCATGTTCGAAACAGACCGCCACGAATGGCAGCGCCTCGATACCGGTTCCGCCTTTCGTCAGCCACGAGTTCCTGAATGTGAACTTATCTCTACTTCTCCAAGCTAGCTTCGACCTTCTTGCGGCTGTTGCCGACCTTTTTGACAGTCTCCTTGACCTTCGACTTCGAGACTCCTTCCTTTTCCGCCTCGTACCGGACCTCGTGATCCTGTCCTCCTGCGACACGGGCTCGATCTTGTGCGCGGCCCCGGCTGGTATTTGCCATTGGGAATTCCTCCTGTTGAGTTGCTCATCCTAAACGACTGAAGAATCATGAAGTTCCGGCAATGGATAACACTGCCGATAGTGCTTTGTCGGATGGCGATCCCTAACCGGAATCAGTTTCCTAAGCAACGCGGGTAAGCCATTGAAAAATGATTCGTTTCGAGTCGGAACGAATCCGCTCTTCGAGTCTTGATTCGCGACTCAGCGATTCGGGAGTACACATTCATGGCGGGTGGTCATCGTGCCCAGTGGAGGGGCTTCCTCAAATTCAGCGAGGTGTCGTGCGGCGTCGCGCTCTACACCGCCGCCAGCACCTCGGAACGCATCACCTTCAACACCATCAACAAGGCGACAGGGAATCGGGTCAACCGCATCTTCATCGACAGCGAGACCGAGGATCCGGTTCCCAAGGAGGCCCAGACCAAGGGTTTCGAAATCGAGAACGGCCAGTACATCATCATCGATCCGGAAGAGGTCGCGGCCACAATCCCGGAGAGCAATAAAACGCTCGAAATTGAGGCGTTCATCCCTTGCTCCGACGTCGACGATGTCTACTTCGACAAGCCCTACTACCTGACACCCGACAAGATGGGCGCAGACGCCTTCGCAGCCTTGCGGGACGGCATGAAGAAGTCGAAGGTCGCCGCAATCGCCCGGACCGTGCTGTTCCGCCGGATGCGCACGGTCCTCATCAGACCGCACGGCAAGGGTCTGATCGCGACGACGTTGAACTATGACTACGAGGTCCGCTCGTCCGCGAAGGCTTTCGAAGAAATGCCGAAGATCCAAATCACCGGCGAGATGCTCGATCTCGCAAAGCACATCATCTCCACAAAGAAAGGCGAGTTCGACCCCGCGACCTTCGACGACCGCTATGAAGCTGCCGTGGCGGAACTGGTGAAGGCGAAGATCGAAGGCAGGGCGCTTCCGAAGCGGAAGGAAATCAAGGTGTCGAAACCGAACGACCTTCTTGCGGCGCTTCGTGAGAGCGCCGGGATGATGATGGCCGGGGATAGCAAACCAAAGCGGTCGGCAGCCAATGCCAACGCCGGTGCCGGCCACGACAACGCCCGTCGCGCCTCGGGCAAGTCGGCGCCCGCGCCCGCCGCGCAGCGTAAGGCGAGTTGAGGAGATCATCCATGCCGCACGCCTACTGGAAAGGCTATCTCAAGCTGTCGCTGGTTACATGTCCCGTGGCGATGAGTCCCGCGACAAGCGAGAGCGAAAAGGTTCGCTTCCACACGCTTAACAAGGAAACAGGAAATCGTGTCGTCTCACAGTACGTGGACTCCGTGACCGGCAAACCAGTGAAGGACGAAAACGAAGCCAAGGGCTACGCTCGCGGCGAGAACGACTATGTCATCCTGACGGACGACGACCTCGACGCCGTGGCACTCGATACGGTGAAGACCATAGACATCGACAAGTTCGTCCCGGCCGAGAGCATCGAATGGGTTTATCTCGAGAAGCCCCACTACCTGGTGCCCGACGACCCAGTTGGCCATGAAGCGTTTGCCGTCATTCGAGATGCGATGGCATCCGACAAAGTCCTCGGCGTCTCCAAACTTGTAATCGGTCGTCGCGAGCGCGCGGTCGTGCTCGAACCTCGCGGCGAAGGCATCGTTCTCTGGACGCTGCGGTTCGGCGACGAAGTGCGTTCCGAGGAATCCTACTTCGAAGGAATCGATGAAGAGGCTGATCCCGAGCTGATCCCGCTAGTCCAGCAGTTGATCAAGCAGAAGACCTCCCGGTGGTCCCCGGACATGGTCAGCGACCCGATCCAAGAAAGCCTGCTGAAGATCATTGCCGAGAAGAAGAAGGCGTTGAAACCTGCCAAGAAGTCGGCCAAGGGCAAGACGGAAGCGCCTCCGGCCTCGAATGTCGTGAACATCATGGATGCGTTGAAAAAGTCCGTGGCCGCAGAGCTGAAATCGAAGAAAGCCGGGTGACCCGATGCAGGACGGGAGCACGACACCGATCATGGAAATTGCCGTGTCTTTGCCGGGTCGAGTGCATTTCGCAACGGCATCCACGATATCGGGCCTGATCGGCATATTGATGTCGGAGAGATGGCCCAGGCAGGTAAATGATCCGACATGACAGCACGCGCTCGCCTCATGTCTGCGGTCGCTTCAAGACGAACTGCAGCCCCCTAGGGCGAGACAAGCTTTCGTGTCCGAGTGAGGCTTTCCGCCGATCATCTGAAAGTCCACCGGATCAAACGGCCTTGAGATACTCGACCCAGCGCGGATCCTGCATGGCCGCGCGAGCGCGCATGTGTTTCCAAGCGCCATACTTGTAGAAATCAAAATCGAGCGCCGAGACGACATTCTGGACCATGGCCCAAGTCGACCATTTCACATCGGCAAGCGCCCGGTGCACAGCAAGACGGGCCTTCATTCGCGGATCGAAACGGCCGAAATATTCCTCTATGACTTCTGCCTCCACGGCATCGGAGAAGAACATCTCGCCGCACCAGATGCCGATATCGTAGCAACGGTCGTTATTGGAGGCATATTCGTAGTCGATGAGCATCAGCGACTTGTCGTCGGCGACCATGAAATTACCCGCCATGGGATCGTTAAAGCAGGCAACGAGATCGATGCCGGAGGCTTCTAGAGCTGCACGCGCCAGCCGGTATTGCTTGTAAAGCCAGGCAAAATCGATCGGAAAGGCGCCGCCCAGTTCGCGCACTTGCTCGATGTGCTCGTCGATCATGTCGAAGACCGTCTTGGTCAGCGGCAGTCTGCCGGAATCATTGAAGGTGCGGTAGAGCCCGACGACGGCTTTGCGCACCGTCGGATCCTGGAAATCGCGGTTGGTGCAAGCGCGGCGGCCTTCGATGTAGTCAGCAATCTCGACACCCCTGTCAGCGAGATACTCGTAGATCCTCGGGCCGATGCCGAGGTCCTGCGCCCGGCGGCTGGCATCCAGCGCCGCGTTGCGGTCGATGAACATCTCGGTACCGCGGCCAGGAACCTTGACGAAGAAACCGCCCAATTCGCCTGCGACCCTGACCCGCCAGTTTGAATTGCTGATACCGCCGTGCACCGGACTGTAGTGGAGTTCGCGTCCCGACCACGGCTCAATCTCACGCAGCAGGGATTCGATCTCCGCTTCCGCCCCGTTTGCCGCTTCTCCCAATCGTTTTTCCATGGCTTGATCTCTCAGAGTGTGCGGAGCATGAATTCGAAACGCGGATTGCGAAGCGCCATCCGGCAGCGCAACAGGCGCCATTGCGCATATTTCAGGAATTCGATACCGCCGCGCGGCGAAACCCTGTCCATCAGCATGCCCCACATGCCCCAGAAGAGATCGTCAGCAATGGCGTAAAGGCGGCAGCGGTTGAGCGACGTTTGGCGAAATTGTCCCTCGAAGATTTCGAGCGCCGGCAGCATTTCGTCGTCGAACTGGAAGGCCTCGTTGAGCAGGATGCCGATATCGTAGAACGGATCGACATTGCGGGCCTCGTCGAAATCGACCAGTTGCACTCTACCATCCGGCGCGATCATGATGTTGGAGACAAGACCGTCGGCATGGGCTGGTTTTTCATCGAAGCCGGTGGCGATGATCGCCGCTTCGATATCTCCGACGCATTCGCGCATCCACCACCCGTCTGCGGCAACCTCTACGATGCCTGCATCGGCAAGCGCTTTTTCGACGACGCGGATGCGGTCGAACACCGTCCACGTTTCGCCAAGCGGCCTGCTGCCATGCAGGGTGCTCTTGGCGGCGATGACGCTTTCCAGAACATCGCGCTTGCGCAGGTCGTCCATTCTGGCGGTATGCCAGGCTTCCGGCAGTCGGTCGAAAACGACCGCCGACATTTCCGGGCTGTGCCAAAGGGGCGCCGGCGTCAGACCCAGGGTTGAAGCCTGACGCGCGGCGCTAACGGATCTGTCCAGATCGATGAAATCCGACTGGTCCGTATGGAGAATTTTCAGGAAATAGGTGGCGGGCGCATCTCCCCTGGAAACGAACCAGTTCTGGCTATCGACGGCGCGGTGCGTCGGCGAAGCGACGCCCGCAATGCCCGGCGCATAACGCATATCGGCGTTTGCCCAGCCCGGAACGGCGCAGATGGCGGCTTCCGCCGCCTTCTCATCCACCGTGGATGCTTGCCCGAGTGCCTTCATGCTCCCACTCCTTCAGTCCATGGTTTTCAGGATGTTGCCGTTGAGGCAGAATTTCCACAGCATGGCGCTGAGGATTTCCGCGCCCAGCAACCGGTCTTCCGGCGTGGTGAATTCCGTCGGGTGGTGGATGACGCCGCCGACGCTCGGCACGGCGATGACAACGGCCGGGGAAACGGCCGTCATGCTGACCGCGTCATGTCCGCCGACGGTGTCGAGCAACAAGGTTTCAAGGCCGAAGCCGGCAGCCGTATCCTGGGCCAGGGCAACCAGCCCTTCATCCATCTTCCCGGCGCGGCGGCGGTCGATCGAGCGGACCTCGAAGCCGACATCCGCTTTCTTGGCGCAGAGGTCAGCTTTCTCGTTGAGCTGTGCTTCAGCCCGGGCAAGCACATCTGGCTTGGCGGAGCGCAGTTCGATGAACATCACCGCCTCGCCGGGCACGACGTTCGGGGAATTCGGATAGACCTCAAGACGACCGCAGGAGGTGTGCAGGTCGATCCCGGCTTGGTCGGCAAAACCCTTCAGTTCGGCGATCAGGTAAGCCGCGGCCAGGAGCGCGTCATGGCGCTCGGCCATCGGCGTCGGGCCGGTGTGCGCCTGGCGGCCGATGAAGGCGAGCCGGTATTTGACATTGCCCCAGAAACGGTTGAAGGCGGCAAAGCGCATGCCTTTCTTTTCCAGCTCGGCGGAACCCTCGATATGCAGCTCGATCAGGGCATCGGGGATAACGGGGCCGGAGGTACCGGCATAACCGATGTCGTCAAGAGCTTGCCTGACAGAAATGCCGTCGCCATCCTTGCGGGAGAGCGCGAAATCGAGTGTCAGTTCGCCGGCATTGACGCCGCTGCCGAGAAGGCTCGGCTGGAAGCGGGCGCCCTCCTCGTTGGTCCAGTTGACGATGCAGAAATTGACCTTTGGGGCGATGCCGGTCCTCGCAACGTGCTTGCGGATGGCATCGATGGCCGCGCAGGCGGCAATCACGCCGTAGGCGCCATCGAAACGGCCGCCGTTCGGCTGACTGTCGAGGTGCGACCCGCTCATGACCAGAGGTGCATCCGGCCCGGCCCAATCGAGAAAGCCGTACATGTTGCCCATCGGGTCGATCTCCAGGCGCAGGCCCGAATTCTTCAGCCAGTTCGCCAGCCAGTCACGTGCCGCTTTGTCTTCCCGTGACAAGGTCAGCCGCGTCATCGCACCACCCGGCCCGCCGCCGAAGACGGAGACTTCCTCCATCATCCGGTGCAGGGCTTCGGCATCGACCTCAGGCAGGGATGCCGGCTCACTACGGGTTTCAAGCATAAATCACCTTCACTTGCGCCTCTTCCAACTTTTCAAGAAAATCTGCCCGCGGAGGCGCATCAGTGATGAGCAGATCAACGTCACGAAAATTATAGGTGCAGAAATTACCCTGGCGGCCGAACTTGCTGCTGTCGGCGAGCATCACGACCTGCTTGGCATGGCGGCGCAACGCCCGGCGCACCAGCGCCTCGTCCTCGCCGAGATCCATGAAACCGAGATTGACATCGACCGTCACCGCGCTGACGAAGGCGATATCGAAGAGATGTTCGCGGATCACGTTGAGCGTATCGGTGCCGAGAAATGCCCGGTAGCTCGGCCTTAGAACGCCACCGACCGCGACCACGTTATTGGATTCCACCCCCGACAAGGTCTGGATGATATCCAGCGAGTTGGTGTAGATATTGATCAGCGGCCGATCGACAAGATAACGCGACAGCGCCAGCATCGTCGTGCCGCTATCGAGGAAGATCTTGGTATGGTCGCGCAGCTCCCTGGCAGCGAGGGTTGCGATTTTTGCCTTTTCACGGGCATTGACGCGCATACGTTGCGAGATCGGCTGGTCGGCATCCCGACGCGGCGTCACGCCGCCGCCATAGATGCAGCGCAGGTGCCCTTCCATTTCCAGCTGCTTCAGGTCCCGGCGCACGGTTTCCGGGCTGACGGAAAATTCCGTCGCCAGTTCTTTGACCGTAACCCGGCCATGCTTGGCCAGCTCTTCGAGAATGTGTTGCAGACGAGCCTGAGGATGGTCGGTCATGAGGGCTTTCCCGGTCACAAGCCGGGCAAGTCTGTCGAACAGGCGTGTCCCGCCGCAGTTGCTGTTTCTTTCATCCTCTGATCCCCCCGGGTTTCGATGCAATTTGCGGTTTCAAGCTGCGGCATGGGAAAGCGCGTTTTCCACCAAAAAGCAAGCAGCCAGATCCTTGTTGCCGCGGGCGGTCAGGACCGGACTTTGATTGTGACAGCGGCCGAATGCGTTCGGGCAGCGGCTGGCGAAACTGCAACCGGGCGGCAGGTCGATCGGGCTTGGCGGCTCTCCTTCCAGCAGACAGTCTTCCGGCTTGTAGCGACGCTCCTCCAGCGTCGGCACGGCGCTGAGCAAGGCCTTGGTGTAGGGATGGCCTGGATCGAAGAACAGCCGGCCGTTGTCGGCGATCTCGACGACTTCGCCGAGATACATGACGGCAACGCGATTGCAGACACGCCGTACCATGGCCAGATCGTGGGAAATGTAGACATAGGTCAGGCCGTGCTGGGCCTGCAACTGCTCGAACAGCTTCAGCAATTTGAACTGCTCGGTCTGGTCGAGCGACGACAGCGTCTCGTCCATGATCAGCACCTTCGGCTCCAGCACCATGGCGCGGGCGACGTTGACGCGCTGGCGCTGGCCGGCACTCAAACCCAAGGGAAGCTCGTCGTAGAGCGTACCGGGCAGGCCAACCTCACGCATCACCGAGAGCACGCGGTCACGCAGCTCCGCGCCCCTGGCGATGCCGTGCGTCTTCAGCGGCTCCTCGATGATTGCACCGATGGCGGTGCGTGGCGGCAGCGAATTGAAGGGATCCTGCAGCACCAGCTGAAAATCGCGCCGGAACTTCAAAAGTCCCTTGCCGGAAAGCCTGGTGATATCCTGCCCGTCGCAGAGGATCTGGCCGCTATCGGGCCGTTCCAGCCGGCTGAGAAGGCGCATGAGAGTGGACTTGCCGCAGCCGGATTCGCCGACGATGCCGAAGTTCTCGCCCGGAAAGACGTCGAAGGTGACGTTGCGCACGGCGCGCACGGTGCTGTAGCTGGCAAAAGTGCCGCGTTTGCGCACCCGGTAAAAACGGGTGGCATCACGAATGCTAATGATCGGCTCGCGGGTCTCGGCCGGCTGGTTGGTGGCGACCGCTTCGCTTGTCCAGATCTTCGGGATCTGGCTGATCAGCTCTCGGGTATAGGGATGCTCCGGCGTGTCGACGAGTGCCTTCGTTGCCTGCCGCTCCACGACCCTGCCTTCGGCCAGAACCAGGATCTGATCGGCAGCGTCACTCACCAGCGGCAACGACGAGGATATGAAGACGATCGCAGTGTCGAAACGCGTCGTCAACTCCCGCATCAGGCGCAGCACCTGGGCAGCGACCGTAACATCAAGCGGCTGGGTGACATTATCGGCGACGAGGAAAGCCGGATTGCTGACCAGCGCATCGACGATCAGGGCTCGCTGCATCATGCCGCCGCTGAATTGCGATGGATATTCGTGGTAGCGCATCTGCGGCGACGGGATGCGCACCGCGCCAAGCAGATCGATGACCCGCTTCCTGGCTTCCTCATGCGCAATCTCCGGTGCGACCGCGCGCAGTTTCTCGACGATCTGCTGGCCGACCGGCAGGGTCGGATCGAGAGCGCCTGCCGGATTGGCGCCGACATAGGCGATCTCGCGGCGCAGCATGCGCAGCTTTTGTGCCGGCAGATCGAGGATGTTTTGGGATTTGTAGACCACCGATCCGGACGTAACCGTCAGTGGCGGATCGATCCAGTTGACGAGCGCCCGCGACAGCACGGTTTTGCCGGCGCCGCTCGCCCCGATGATGCCGAGAATTTCGCGCGGGGACAGATCGAAGCCGATGTCGGAAATGATCGGACGTATGCCGCCGCCCGTTTCCAGGCCGACGCTCAGATCGCGAACCTCCAGAAGCGGTGTGCCAATCACGATTTGCCTCCATAGATACGATTGCGAGCCCGTTCGAGCGATGCGCCCATCAGGTTTATGCTGGTCAGGCACAGGCACAGGAACACCCCTGGCATGGTGGCGATCCACCAGGCATTGAGCAGATACTTGCGGCCGTCGGCGATGATGTTGCCGAAGGTCGGCGTCGGCGGCTGAACGCCCAGCCCGATGAAGCCGAGGATGGATTCGAAGATCATCATCCGGGCGACATCGAGCACCGAGACGAAGATGATCGGCGGCAGCACCAAGGGCGCCAGCAGGCGCACCATGATGCGGAAATCGGACGCGCCGTAGATTTCGGCGGCGCGCACATATTCCCGCTTGCGCTCAGTCATCACGACGCTACGGGTGACGCGGGCATAGACTGGCCAACTCGACAGGCCGAGGACGAGGATGATCGCCGGGATCGTCGGGCGCGATACGCCGAGCACGGTGATGGCCAGAATAATCATCGGGATCGACAGTTGGGCATCGGTCAGGCGCATGATCGCCATGTCGACTCGGCCGCCGTAATATCCGGCGATCGTGCCGAGCGAACAGCCGATGAGTAGCATGACCAGAACGGTGGAAAGACCGATGAGCAGCGAGTAGCGGAGGCCGACGAGGCTGCGCACCAGCATGTCGCGGCCGATCTGGTCGGTGCCGAGCGGCGCCGTCCAGCTCCATTTATCGCCCATGAACGGCGGCGCATGCAGGCGCGTGGCGACACTCATCTTCGTGGGGTCGATGCCGCTCAGTTGCGGATAAAGCAGGGCCGCCAGAACCAGCACGGTAAAAATGGCAGCGCCGACACGGAATTCGTTGGAGGCAAGGGCAATCCGCCAGATACGCCGAGCAACCGAAGCACCACGTTGCGTTGCCGGGACCGGGATTGCCGGGATGTCTGTCTCTGTCACGCTCATCAATATTCCAACCTTGGATCGATCATGGTGGCAATCAGGTCGACTGCGATGTTGATGAAGACGAAGATCGCGCTGGTGACGATGGCGATCCCCTGGATCAGCGGGAAATCTCGCTGCAGCACGGCGTTGATGGTCAAAAGTCCGAGACCCGGATAATCGAAGATGAATTCGACGACGAGGACGCCGCCCAGCAGGCCACTGATCTGGATGCCGATTAGGTTCAACAGAGGAACGGAGGCATTCCGCAGCGCATGGGCGACGATGATGCGGCTGCGGCTAAGGCCACGGACGTTTCCGACTGCAATGAAAGGCTCCATCATCACGGTAGCCACGGATCCGGTCAGCGTCCGGATCAGCACCGGCGCCAGCTCGACGGCCAGAACGATCGCCGGAAGGATGGTGTAGGCAAAGCCGGAGTAGCCGATGGCCGGCAGCCAGCCGAGCTTGACCGACAGAAGCATGGCAAGGACGATGCCGAGCCAGAAGTTCGGCAGCGATATGAAGATCGAAGAAATGTAGAAGGCCACGCGATCCGGCCATCGTCCGGGCGCCAGTCCGCCGGGAATGCCGACCAAGAACGAGAAGACCAGGGCGAAGAATATTGCCAGGCCGCCGAGTTGCAGCGTCATCGGTAGCGTGTCACCGATCAGGGTCAGCACTTCGGCGCGTTCGCCGCGGGTGGAATCGCCGAATCTGGAACCGCCTGTGGAAGCGCCGCTCGCAGGCCGTACGAAGGATTGTCCGAGATCGCCCCTGACGACGCCTCTCATATAGCGGCCGAACTGAACCAATATGGGATCACGCAGGCCCATGTCCTTGGCGATCTGCTCGATCAACGCTTCGGGCGCCATGCCGCCGGCCATCAGCCGGACAGGATCGCCGGGAACCACACGCAACAGCGTGAAGATAAGCAGCGTCACCAGAAAGACGATCAGTGCACCTTGCGCCAGCCGTCGAACCAGAAAACTGAGAATGAACATGTCATATCCTGGCAGCAATCGGAACGATCCGTCCTGAGCGGTGACGGTCGCGGTCGCTTGTTGACATCATGAGCGAACGAAAACCTCCGCGGCGCCGGCCTCCAGCGCCGCGGAAAACGCAAGCCAGCGTCAGCCGAACGCGGCCTTCGAGGCGTCCATGGACCCGTCAGGATAGATGAATAGGCCAGCCAGCGACTTGTCCATTGCGTGGATCATCACCGAAGTGAACAGTGACAGAGCCGGCACCTTTTCGGCAAGCATGGGCATGGTTTCTGTCTGTAGGATTTTCTTGCGCTCATCGAGCGACGGGGCACTGCGCTCCTTGTCGAGTGTCGCGTCGAGTTCCTTGTCGACGATGCCGGTGATGCGCTTCGAGGTCGAATGGAAATGCGTGCGCAGCACGAGGTCGGGTTCGGGCGAACCGGTGGACCAGCCGCAATCGACCATATGGCCGGGGCCGCCGCCCGGACGATCGTAGAGGCGTTCGTTCCAGGCGGCGATTTCCAGAACGGAGAGCGACACCTGAAAACCTTGTTCCTGCAGCATGGCGGTGATGACCTCGCCGTACTCCTTGGTCTTCGGATAGAAGCCGACGGAGGTGATGTATTCCAGCGGCGGCAGACCCTCGCCCTTGGGGAAGCCGGCCTCGGCCAGCAGAGCCTGGCACTTTTCCGGGCTGTATTCCGGATAGTTCGGCAAGTCGACATAGCCGAACTTCACCGGCGACACATAATTGGACGAAGCATGGCCGGCCGAGCCCAGAATTTCGACGATCATCGAGCGGTCGATCGCGTGGCAGGCCGCCTTGCGGATCAGCGGGTTGTCGAACGGCGCCTTCGAGCAGCGGAACCAGAGATATTTGTTCTCGACCGAGACGACGCTGCTGATGGCGATCTTGTCGTTGCCCTCGAGCGAGGTCACCTGCTCCGGTTCCAGACGTTCGACGATCGAGGCCTGGCCATTGAGCAGGGACAACATGCGTGTCGTGCTGTCGCCGACGAAATTGAAGCTGATCCCCGGAATCTTCGGTGTACCGAGGAAATAATCAGGATAGGCTTCGAGGATCGTGGCATTGCCTTCCTGCTTGACGAACTTGAACGGGCCGGTGCCGTTCAGGCGCTGCGTCAGCGGGCCGGTCGGGCCACCGGCGACATCGGTCGCCGACATGATCGGCAGGTATGAGGCGAGGAAGATGAACAGATGGGCCGGATATCCGCCCTTGGAGGTATCGACGATGACCGTGTGGTCGTCAGGGGTGGTGATAACAAGCGTCTCGGTCGGGCCGGGATAGAATTGGGCCGGGCGGTCCGGCCCGGAGCCGTATTCGAAGGTCGCCTTGACGTCTTCGGCCTTGAAGGGTTTGCCGTCGTGGAATTTGACGCCTTCGCGCAGCTTGATCTCGAGCTTGTTCGGGTCGAGAAGCTTGATGCTGGTGGCCAGTTCGTAGACCACTTCATCGGGCTTTTCGACTGTCATCGGCGTCCGCGTCAGGAAACCCATGACGAAGCCTTCAATATTCTTCTGCGACAGCGTCGTGTGACCGGTCGGGTCCCAGTTGCCCGTAATGTTTTCTGCCGACAGGAACACTACCGTCTTGCCCGATTGGGCAAAGGCCGAGGAGAACAGAAAATCCGGGTTGATCTGCAGGAGACCGGCACCCGTGCCAGCCGCACCAAGCCCAGCGAGGAATTTGCGTCTGCTGATGTCATTCATAAGCTGCTTCCCTTTTTGTGGTTTTATGTGGCTTTCTTATTATTCCACGATATCGGGCATTTTTTCCTTTTTCAATGGATTCTTGGAAATTAGAAAACCACAATGCCATACTCTCGCCGTCAGCCGGCTGCGATGATTTGTATTATAAGTGCAATTTCAGAAAATTCGACCGGTGCGGCGCTAGCTGAGATCTCAAGAATGGCGAATTTTTCAGCATTTATCTATTGCGCAGGCAGAATAAGCGGGTCAGATACTTCTATAAATATCACAAAATCACATTTTGACGCCTAAAAAATATCCAGGGAAGGCAACGCGCAAATCTCGCCATCTCCACCGACAACATCTGCTCCTTTTGCGTCGTGGAGCTTGGCCACGCGTTCGACGGTACCTCGGCCTCTGCGCCTGGGCGATCGGAATCTCGGTCGTAGGCGTTCGACGTCCCGCCGTCGTTGACGCTGCAAGATGCGAGGTCCATCTATGCTCAGGATGTCAAAACAAAAGAAGACTGACGCTCGCGATCGAGCGGCGCCTGGCCGATAATCGCGATTGAGGAATGGTCACAATGCTGTCCGCCGAACAAAAGAGTGAATTTCACCGAGCCTTCGAACGTCGTCGGCCTTCTGCCGACGGTGAAGCGGACGCCTATCTTGAATTCGACAGTGCCACACCATTTTCTCCAGTGGAAGACGGTGACCTTTCATTTCGGTTGGCGCTGACAAGCAATGAAACACTCGACCTGGCGACCAACCCGATCTGCGCGGGACGTCTGGCCGCAGCCTTGCTCGACCTGATATCGAAAAGGGGAGATTTTGTCGTCGACCTAACGATCTGGGACGCAAGAAGCGGGGAGCAGCTTGTAAAGCTCAAGCCTTGACGAGCCACACGCGCAAAGGCGGCGCCGTGACCGCAAAAGTGGTTTCATCGACAAATTCAAGAACGTGGTCTTCGCGGAACCGACGCTGATCGCCGAGATCGAGTTCCGGGGCTGGACTATGGCGGCAGTTGCCGCCACGCGTCCTATAAAGGCCTTCGTGAGATTTAGGATCACGCCGCGGTCTTCGACATCAGCGGGTGCATGGACCTATTTTCGCGTTTGCGCTGACGAAGATGAATTTTCCCGGTCGGCCTGGCGTGATCAAGCGGCTTGGACGCAAAACCTGCGCACTCTGGCATGCGATCTGCAGGTGAAACAGGAGGCTCTCATGCCAACTTCGGACAGGACGTCAAACAAACACCCCGCCGAAAGTCCGTGTCGTCACCGCTGATATCGTCCTTGGGAAAGAATTGACCTTCATGCGCCCAATCGGCCTCGGCTTCTTGCAACTCTTCCGGTGAAAGGTGGTAAATGACAAGCTTGTCGAGCACATCGTCCACGTCCTGGGCCATTCCAAGCAGGTCCATTGACTTGCCCATATGGCCGCGCTCGCCGAACCTATCGAAGCACATGCCAGAGACCGTGGCGTGAAGGTCGAGAACCTTCTTCGTCGTCTCCGGGGGGAAGTACGGTTCGTTTCCAAAATCGAGGGAATCGGACACGGCCTGCGCTCGACGGGACAGAACTTCTGATCGAGACCTCGAACCGTCTTCGGCGAAAACGTCATAGCACTGTCTACCGACGTGCTCCGCGTAGACCGCGATCTTCATGACATCGTCGGGTGAGATATTCTGATCGTTTTTGTACAAGATGGTGGGCATGCTAAATCCTCCACACACGGAACGGGTTATCGGATTGCTGCAGGGATGTTCCTATTTTGTTCTTTTTATCGAAAGAGTCAATCGCAAACCGTGTTGGCCGCCGTGCACAGCATGAGCGCGGGCGTAACCGCTCCTGGCGGGCAACACCTCCCACTCAAGAGAACCGCAAAAGCCATATCTCACTGACTGACCGCGCGTCGTGTTAATGGAAGTTTCGGCTTTTCACCTTGAGCTGATCAATATGAAGGTCCGGAATGAAGATGTCCCTCGGCGTTGCAGCCGCCACCCTGGTCCGCGAATCCGGAGCTCCCGGGGTGCCATGCGCGAATTCGTCTCCACGGCCAGTTGGCAGCCGGAACTCTGCGTCGCGGTCGGCCAACCCGGAGAGATCGCCCGACAGGTCGAAGGCTTGCTGGGCCACGAGATGAACGACGTCGCCTTCGCGCTGAATTCTCCCATTGATCGCTATCATCGATGCCCCGAGGACGACGCGACGGCGTTGCTCGAAGAGCTTGGGCCAGACGACGACGTTGGCCGGACCGGTCTCGTCCTCGATCGTCATGAAGATGACGCCCTTCGCGCTGCCGGGTCGCTGCCGGACAAGGACAAGGCCGGCGGTCATCAACCAGCGACCATCCCGCTCGTTCATGGCTTGCGCGCAGGTGACGATCCGGCGCTCCGTCAAGGCCGCCCGCAGGAATGCGACGGGGTGTTCGCGTAGCGTCAGCCCGATATGACTGTAGTCCTGGACAACGTTGTGCCCTTCCGTCATCTGACGGAGGGCAACCTCGGGTTCCTGCTGCTCGGCGACCACCCTCGCCTCGCGTTCAGAAGCTGCGGCGAAGAGCGGAAGTGGTTCGTCACGCAGGGCCTTGATCGCCCACAAGGCGTCGCGGCGCTGAAGTCCCAGCGACGGCAGGAAGGCGTCGGCCTCGGCGAGTTCGACCAGAGACGCCGCTGGGACCCCGGACCGTCGCCACATGTCGTCAACGCTTTCGAACGACTGATCCATGCGAGCAGCCACGACACGCGCGGCATCGGCGGCGGCAAGGCCGCGCACCATGCGCATCCCGAGGCGGACTGCGTGTCCGTCAGTATTGCCAATGCGCTCGAGCGTGCAGTCCCACCGGGAATTGTTGACGCAGACGGGCCGAATCTCGACGCCGTGGTTCCGGGCGCAGCCGACGATCTGGGCCGGCGCGTAAAATCCCATCGGCTGCGAGTTCATGAGTGCCGCGCAGAAGACGTCCGGATGGTGGCATTTCACATAGTTGGAGGCATAGGCGATCAAGGCGAACGACGCCGCATGGGATTCCGGGAATCCGTAGCTGCCGAATCCTTCGAGCTGGCTGAAGGTCTTCTCGGCAAACTCGGCCGTGTAGCCGTTCTTGATCATGCCGGACACGAGCTTGTCTTTGAAGCGCGAGACGCCGCCGGTGAACTTGAAGGTCGCCATCGATTTGCGAAGCTGGTCGGCCTCGCCGCCGGTGAAGCCGGCGCAGACCATCGCGACCTTCATGGCAGACTCCTGGAAGAGCGGAACGCCGAGCGTCTTGCCGAGAACGGCTTCCAGTTCCGGCGTCGGATAAACGACCGGCTCCTTGCCTTCCCGGCGACGGAGATAGGGATGCACCATATCGCCCTGGATCGGGCCAGGCCGCACTATCGCGACCTGAATGACCAAATCATAAAACGTCCGCGGCTTGAGCCGGGGCAGCATCGCCATTTGTGCTCGGGACTCGATCTGAAACGTCCCCAACGTGTCCGCTTTCCGGATCATCGCATATGTCGTCGGGTCCTCCTGCGGGATCTTGGCGAGATCAAGATCTTCGCCCTTGTGTTCTCGAATGAGAACGAAGGCCTTCGCCATACAGGTCAGCATCCCGAGCGCCAGCACGTCGACCTTCATGAATTTGAGCGCCTCGACGTCGTCCTTGTCCCATTCGATCACTTGTCGGTCGACCATTGCGGCGGGTTCGATCGGAACAAGATCATCGAGGCGGTCATGCGTCAGGACGAAGCCACCTGGATGCTGGCCCAGATGCCGAGGGGCACCCATGAGCTGCTGCGCAAGTTTGAGGGTCAACGCTAGACGGCGGTCTTCCGGGTTCAAGCCCTGATCGCGAAGACTGCGGTCGCTGACCAGCTCTTCCGACCACGCCCACATGCCCGAGGACAAGGCTTTGATGAGGTCCTCGGGCAGCCCCAACGCCTTGCCGACGTCGCGGATGGCGCCCTTCGCCCTGTAACGGGTCACCGTCGAACAGAGGGCGGCCTTGTCCTTGCCGTAGGTCTTGTAGATCCATTGGATGACCTCTTCGCGCCTCTCATGTTCGAAATCGACGTCGATGTCTGGCGGCTCATCGCGCTCCTGGGAGACGAAGCGTTCAAATAGAAGGTCGTTGGTTGAAGGGTCGATGCTGGTGATGCCGAGGATGTAGCAGACGGCCGAGTTCGCCGCCGACCCCCGCCCCTGACAGAGGATGCCTTGAGACCGGGCGAAGCGGACGATCGAAAAGACGGTCAGGAAGTATGGGGCGTATTTCATCGTCCGGATGAGATCGAGTTCGTGACGGACGATCTTGAGAACCTCCGGCGGCAGGCCTTCCGGATAGCGGTTTGGCACGCATTCCCAGACATAATGCTCGAGGGATTCCTGCGGCGTCTTGTCTGCGAGGATCGCCTCCTCGGGATACTGATAGCTTAGCTCGTCCAAGGAGAACTTGCATCGCTCGACGATCTCCATCGTCCGGGCCAGCGCCGCGGGGTAGCGTGGAAACAACCTCTCCATTTCATCGGGTAGCTTTAGGTAGCGGTCAGCATACCTTTGTCTCTCGAAGCCGACGTCGTCGATGGTGGTGTTGTTGCGGATGCAGGTGACGACGTCCTGAAGCTGCCGCCGGCCCGGCTCGTGGAAAAGAATGTCATTGGTGACAACCGTCTTCACCCGATGCTTGACGGCCATGTTCGCCAACGCGTGTAGCCTTAGCTGGTCATTCGGACGACGCCGGAGACAGAGCGAGACGTATGCCCCGTCTCCGAAGATCTCCGCCATCTTGCGAAGTTGGACGGCGCAGGCGTCGTCTGGGAGGTCGGGCACGAGGATACCGAGGAGGCCTTCAGAATAGAGGGCGACGTCGTCGAGATTCAGGATGCAGTTCGCCTTGCCGCCTCTGCCCTTACCGAGCGTCAGCAAGTGGGTCAGGCGCGAATAAGCCGCGCGATCCGTCGGATAGACGAGGATCGAGATGCCGTCCTGCAGATCGAGCCGGCAGCCCACGACAAGGCGGACGCCCGTCGCGCGGGATGCTTCCAGCGCTCTGACGATGCCTGCCAGAGAGTTTCGGTCGACCACGCCGAGAGCTTCGATGCCGAGTTCCTTGGCGGTTGCGAAGAGCTCGTCGGTCGACGACGCACCGCGAAGGAAGCTGAAATGCGTCGTGACCTGGAGCTCGGCGTATCTCATCCGAATATTCCGTGCATGAACCACTTGTGGGAGCCCGTTTCGGGATCGATGCCGTCGCCGGAGCGAAAGATCCAGTATCGTTCGCCGCTCTCGTTTTCGATGACGAAGTAGTCCCGCACAGCCTCGAATTCGCTGTCACGCTTCCACCATTCGCCGAACACGCGCTCCGGGCCGTCCGCGCGTTTCACGCGATGGCGCTTGCCGCGCCAGGTGATGCTGGCAGGCGGATGATCCGGCAGCAGAGCTATCGCCTCGATCGGATCCGGACGCGCAAACAGCCGCACCGGCCGTCGCCAATGGTGAACCCAACCTTCCGTCACCTCCTCGCCGACCGCGGCGATCCGCTGGACGCTACGCTCCGGAACGTCGGACGCGACCGGCGCGACCCGGTAGACTCGCTGGCCTCGATTGCCGAAGACGTCGATCAGCGGCGTGATGTCGGCGTCCTCGTCATCGACAAGCGAGGACGCCGTCTGCTTCTCCTCGAGCGGTTCCGACATCACCGCGACGAGGGTCAGCTTTTCGATGCCGAAACCCGGTTCGATCTTTTCCGTCCGGTCGCGGAACAGTTTCGTCAGCCACGCGACGTCTCGCACGGGCTTGGCGGTTCCCGCTCTGATCGCTTGTCTGGTTCCATCGACCTTCTCGACGATGAGGTCGGTGCGACGGACGCCAAGACCCTTCCGCTGAAGTTCGGCGACGAGTTGAACAACCAGCCGTCCGACATACTTGTTGATCGTCTCCGCCGCGCCGATCGGTTCGGCGAACGCCCGGCTGACCTCGATGAGTTCCGGGCTACGGATGGGATCTATTGGTTCGCAGATGCGACCGAACATCTGGTCGAGACGGCGGCCCACTTCCGGTCCGAAGCGAAGCGCCAAGGGAGCGCGCGCCGTCGCCGAAAGTTCCCCTATCACCCGAAAGCCTAGCGTGCGCAGATCGCCCACGATCTTCTCGGGCAGCCGCAGCAGCGAGATCGGAAGGCGTTCGACGGCCCGGATAGTCCCGCCACTCGGGACGACGACGGTTTCCCGGTTGATGGCGCGGGCGCATGCATGAGCCGCGCCCCACGTGTCCGCAATGGCGACCCGTGCAGTCAGGCCCTTGGCACGAAAGCGGTTGGCGACGCTCGTCAACATGCGCTCCTCGCCGCCCTGCAGATGGTCGGCGCCCTCCGTGTCCATGACGATGCCGTCCGGCGGGTCGACGGCGACGATCGGTGAATACTGGCTGAGCGCCCACATGGTGATGCGCTCGAGCGCCGCTGCATCGGCGGCGGCATCGGCATCGATCATCCGAAGGCCCTGGAAGAGCGCCTGCGCCTTGGCGGCCGGCATGCCCAAATGGACACCGGCGTTCCTGGCGGCGGCATCGGCGGCCGACACCCAGCGCTTGGAGCCGCTCTTCGAAATGACGGCGATCGCCTGGTCAACGGGAATGGCGGGATCGGCCCGCCTGATCCTGTCCGTCGGCAGGTCGGGAAAAAATATCGATACGACCCTCGGCATCGCAGGCTCCTACTTCGAACTCGGCGCACTCACCCGCTTTCACCCTCATCAGTTCCAGAAACCACCTCGCCCGTCCGACGCCCGGAACCGGCAGTTCCTCGCTCGGAATGACGCTCACCCTCCAGCGCGTGGTCGACGCTGTCGGCTGCCCGAAATCACTGGCCTCGGTCTGCCGTCTCCAGCGCCGCACCACGAGCGCCATTGTGCCGCTCTTCTCGGCAGCAAGTTGCAGCCGCCGCGACGCCGCCATCGGCAGCCGGACGATCTCGCCGATCACTGCGCCGAGGCCGCCGTATGAGAGGCCCTCCTCCATGTTGGCAAGAACGTCCTCCTCCTTATCGGACTCGACAAAGACGACCCGGTTCGGATGCAGACCCGCCTGAGCCAGGGCCGGGAAGAACAGGTCGGGACGTGTCAGGCACCAGACGACCTTCCCTTGAGTGCGGGCGGCTATCCCGGCCACGAACAGGGCGGCGGCCGCCCCATCGACGGTGCCCGCCCCGCCGCCGGCACACTCGTGCAGCGCCCCATAGGCCAACCCACCGCCCGGAAGCCGATCGTCGATTTGTGCGAGGCCGAAAGGCAAAACGCCTCGCTTGCGCTGACTGGCGCTTTGGAGGTGCGCGATCTGCTCGCGCAGGCCGTCGAGGACGGCGTTTGAAGCGGCGGCTGAGTTCATGATCTCCCTTTGACGGCAACCCGTTTTCAGCTTGAGAAACAGCAGTATGTTCTGTATTTGTTCTTAAGGCGTAAATGAGTCAATGCGCATGTAGCCCGCTGAAGTTGAGCACGGATGCAAAGCAGAAAAATCGTCAGCGGATTCAGTCGGATGGCAAGGAAGGAATATTTTCGGATGCGCCGAACGCGGCTTGTGGACGATGCGATGCCGAGACTGAAAAATCACCAGGTCCCGGTGGTCGAACTCATCTGCCTCCTCTGCGATCGCCATTGTGCCCATGAGCGCAAACTGTTGGTGAAAGCGTTTGGCGCAAGCGTCAGCTTCGCGGAAATCCGCCGACGCATGGCTATGGGCTGCGAGCGGATGCAGACGCCCAATGGGGACAAGTGTGGGGCACACTTCCCATGTTTGAGTGATGGTCTCGCTGATGGAAGCTAGATGATGACAGGCGAAGACAACCACGAGCGGCCGCGCAAGATCGTGCATGTCGACATGGACGCTTTCTACGCATCGGTCGAGCAGCGCGACAATCCGGAACTGCGTGGCGTGCCGGTTGCCGTCGGTAGTCCTGCCGCCCGAGGCGTCGTGGCGGCCGCCAGCTACGAGGCCAGAGCCTTCGGCGTCCATTCCGCCATGCCGTCGGTGACTGCGCAGCGGAAATGCCCGGATCTTGTCTTCGGTCAAACCCCGCTTCGACGCCTACAAAGCCGTCTCGATGCAGATCCGCGCCATCTTCGCCGAATACACGCCGATGATCGAGCCGCTGTCGCTCGACGAGGCCTATCTCGACGTCACCGAAAACCTGAAGGGCATGGAGATTGCGACCGAGATCGCCGAGGAGATCCGCGCGAGGATCAAGGCGGCGACGGGGCTTAACGCGTCGGCGGGAATCTCGTACAATAAGTTCCTGGCCAAGATGGCCAGCGACCTCAACAAGCCGAACGGCCAAGCCGTCATCACCCCGAAGAACGGCCCCTCCTTCGTCGAACAGCTTCCCGTCAAGAAATTCCACGGTGTCGGGCCGGCGACCGCTGAAAAGATGCACCGGTTGGGGATCGAGACCGGCGCGAACCTCAAGCAGCAATCGCTCGAATTCCTGGTTCAGCATTTCGGGAAGTCGGGTCCGTACTTCTACGGGATCGCCCGCGGCATCGACAATCGCCAGGTCAAGCCGGACCGGGAGCGCAAATCTATCGGCGCGGAAGACACGTTTTCGCAGGACATCCATTCCTTTGAGCCCGCCCGCGAAGGGCTTCAGCCGCTAATCGAGAAAGTTTGGGCCCACTGCGAGGCCAATGAAATTGGCGCCAAGACGGTAACACTCAAGGTCAAATATGCCGACTTCAGCCAGATCACGCGCAGCAAGACCGTTCCCGCACCTCTGTCGGCGATTACCGATCTTGAAGACGTGGTCGACCTGCTTCTCGCGACAATCTTCCCGCCGCAAAAGGGGATCCGCCTGCTCGGCGTCACGCTGTCTTCGCTGGAACAGCGCGCAGCTCTCACGGAACCGCAGCTGCGGCTGGCGCTTAGACGGCGAGCATTGTCTCAACAGAAGGGGTCGAATGGCGCCTGACCCTGAATGTCCCCGCCGGCAGCGGCCGAAGGATTTCCTCCTCGGGCACAAGTGCGTCGAGCCAGACCATCCGTTGATCGCGGGTGAGAACCACCATCTGCCGGTCATGGAACGGCGCGATATCGGTATTCGCCTCGGTCGTCAGGACGGCATAGGCCTCCGGCCAATCGGGGGTCGCAGGCCGCCATATTCCCGCGAAATAGAACCAGTCGCCATTGGCGAGCGAAAAGCTGAAGCTCCGATGGCGAAACTGGGACGCCGGCACCAGGCATCGGTGCGTCGGAAACGTCCTTCCTTCCGATCGGATGACGTTCACTGCACGCGGCCCGCCGTCGCGCGGACGCAGACCCCAAAGCAGCTCCACCATCTCCACATCGCCTTCATGGCGTCTTATGATGACGCGGCGCTCGTCGAGCGGGGCATCGGACTGGAAAACCTTCGCGCTCATAATAATAGAACATAGCAGGAACACGTCCACGAGACAACCAGAACCGGAACGGAGGACACATGTGCAATGATTATCGGCTGATGGTGGATGTCGCCTCGATCGTCGAGGACTTCGCCGACCTCAAGATCAAGATCCGTTTCGGTGAAGGTACGCCGAACCTCGAAGCGCGTGAGGACATCAAGATCACCGATGTCGCTCCCATTGTCAGGACTATCGATGGCGTGAGCGATGAAGCGGAGTTGGTGCAGCGGCGCTGGAGCTGGCCGGGGCCGAACAAGCGACCGGTCTACAATTTCCGGTCGGAAGGCCGGGAATTCAATTCCAACCGCTGCCTGATCGTTGCCGACGGCTTTTATGAATTCACCGAACCTAAGGACCAGAAAAAGAAGCGCAAGGACAAATGGCTGTTCACGAAGAAGGACGAGCCGATCTTCTGCATCGCCGGCATCTGGCGCGACACGCCCGAGGTGGGCCAGGCCTTCACGATGCTGACGATGGAGCCAGGGCCGGACGTTGCGCCATACCACGACCGGCAGATCGTTATTCTCGAACGGGGCGCCTGGGCTGATTGGCTCGATCCGACCGTCTCGGTCAAGTCGCTGCTCAGGCCCCTGCCGCCTGGCACGCTTTCGATCGAACACGTCGGCTGAGCTTTAAACCGGCTGGCGAAGCAACACATTTCTTTTTGCTCCCTGTCCGGGCCGATCTTCCTTCGCAATCCCTCCTCTTTCGAGCGGGCGGTTGGTGTCGCAATGCACCGTGACGGAACCATCTCCTGTCGGAGCGGTTTGATAGGCATCTTCAAGCTCTCGTCCTACGGAGTATGCATGGCAATATTTTCCGCCAGCAATCGAGACGCGGCCGCCTATCCGATACAGTCGCTCTTTGTCCCGTTTCCCTTCGTCTGCTTCACGCTCGCACTAGCGACCGACATTGCCTTCTGGCAGAGCGGCAACGTGATGTGGCAGAATTTTTCTGCATGGTTGCTGCTCGCCGGGCTCATGTTGGGCTCGCTTGCCATTCTGGCCGGATTGATGGATCTGATGCGTCCCCGCACCCGCCCGTTGCGGCCGCCGCTCCTGTCCGCGCTTCTCTATCTGATCATACTGGGCCTCTCCTTTGCCAACAACCTTATCCATGCCGGAGATGGATGGACGGCCGTAGTCCCATATGGACTGATGCTTTCGGCCCTCACCTTTGTCTTGTGCCTGGTGGCCGCAGCAGTTTCCGCTCGAAAATATGCCAGACTGGCCTGGAGGATATGATGAAAAAGTCCCAGATTCTCGGCGCCTCGGTTCTGCCGATATCTCTCGGCGTCGGCCTTGCGGCTTACGCCCAAAGCGGAGGTTTTGATATTTCTCAGCAGATCGGACCGAACCCCGTCCTTCCGGAACCAACCGCCTCACTGCTGCCTGATCTGAAGGTGGCGGAGGTCGTTGGCTGGAAGGATGGGGAGACGCCGGCCGCCCCGGACGGTTTGACGGTCACTGCTTACGCCAATGACCTCGCCAATCCGAGGACAGTCCACACCTTGCCGAACGGCGACGTCCTGGTGATTCAGTCGCGCGGCCCATCAGGCGAACCGACCTCACGGCCGAAGGATTTGATCCGGGGCTGGATCATGTCGATCGCTCATGGTGGCGGCGGTGAGCAGAAGGAAAGCAACGTCATCACACTGCTGCGTGACGCGAACCGCGACGGTAAGGTGGATGAGAGGCACGATCTTCTGAAGAAACTCGATTCGCCGTTCGGTGTCGCCTGGGTCGATAACACGCTCTATGTCGCCTCGACGTCCGCCATTCTCGCCTACCCCTATGAACTTGGTCAGAATGAAATCACCGCCCAACCGAAAACCCTGACGCCCTTGCCCGGTGGTCCGATCAATCATCACTGGACCAAGGATCTGGCGCTCAGCCCTGATGGGCAGATGCTCTACGTCTCGGTCGGCTCGAATTCCAACATCGTCGAGAACGGGCTTGAAGCGGAAAAGGGCCGCGCAGCAATCTGGCAGGTCGACCGGCACACCGGCGCGGCGCGCGTCTTCGCTTCAGGTCTGCGCAATCCGAACGGCCTCACCTTCAACCCTGAGACAGGGACGCTCTGGACGGTCGTCAACGAGCGCGACGAACTCGGACCGGACCTCGTTCCCGATTACATGACCTCGGTCAAGGAAGGTGGTTTCTATGGCTGGCCATGGAGCTATTATGGCAAGCATGTCGATGCGCGCGTGCATCCGCCGCGTCCCGACATGGTCGAAAGGGCGATCCCACCGGATTATGCGCTGTCGAGCCATGTCGCCGCGCTCGGACTGACCTTTTCTATGAATTCAGCGTTGCCGGCCGCCTACGCCAACGGCGCCTTCATCGGCGAGCACGGCAGTTGGAATCGGGACAGCTTCAACGGCTACAAAGTCGTGTACGTGCCATTCGAAAACGGCAAGCCATCCGGCAAGGCGCAGGACGTCGTCACGGGCTTTATACAGGGCGACCAGGCGAAGGGCCGGCCGGTCGGCGTCGGGATCGACGGGACGGGAGCGCTGCTCGTTGCCGATGACGCCGGCAATACCGTCTGGCGCGTATCATCGTCCGACGGCAAAATCACGCCGCAGCCAATCGGTACGGACCAGGTAAAATTGCAAGTCTCGACGAATGCAATAAGAGATCAGACTCCCGACGTAGATCCAAACATCGGATCGGAAATGACGGGGTCGGCTGCTCAATCCCAGACGCCGCCGGCGTCGCCCGAAAAGCGTCCGACCGACCAGGAGCCAGTTGTCGGGCAACTGGAAAAGTCGCAGCCTGCGCAAATGCAGATCGCCCCTGCGGCTGGTCCTTAAGGAGATTTCATCGGGTTCAAATTATTTCTCGTCACGTTTGTGGCCAGACTGGCCGACATCGAGAAGAGCCAATTTCCCATAGCACCGTCGGGCGGCAGCAGTGCCAGCGCGCTATTCTGTCGCGATCGTTAACCGCCGCATTTTCAACATCGGGCCGAAGGCGCATTCAAGCAAAGGGTTCGCGGCACTGAAACGCAAACTTACATCGGCTTCAAAGGTGGGACTTCATTGGAAACGGTTGCGCTGCAAGCACCAAAGCGACCACGCCGGATAGTCGTCATCAGCGACTTCCAGGAGGGCGATTGGCGCGACGCCCAATTCGAGACGGTAGCCTGGTTTCGGCAGCGATGGTTGTCGGGCAATTGCGGACCTATCCCAGAGATGACCGTTCACCCGAAACAGAACATCGAGGTCGCCGGTGGCTACATCGAGCGGCTTCCTCTTGCGGCCCTCAAAGGAGGCCTTGCCGACAGCGCGGAGATTTGGACCCACCGCCGTGGTGCGTTGCCACAGATGTGTCGGGCCAACGGCAGCCCATTCCTGACGCGCCGGTCGTTCCAGATGAATGGGCCTGAAGCGCCATTCGCATCAAATGATATGCTGGGCCATATTCAGGCTTTCGGACCACCGTCGATCTTGTGCATATGGGGCCTTGGCGTCAGCGAAGACATATTGCTGGCGTGCCCCGACAGTTTCAAAATCTACAACTCGATCGACGCACCGGCATTGCGCGTGCCATCTGAGGTGAGCCGCCATTTCGACCTCATTCTCACCGGCGCCGCGTGGCAGTCGGAAGCAGTGCGCGTTCTACATCCCGATATGCGCACCGCTGTCATGCCGATTGGACCGGAGTTTGCTTCGGAGGTAACGTTCAGGCCCCTGGGTCTGGAAAAGATCTATGACGTGATCTACGTCGCTGCTGCTCAGCCTTACAAGCGGCATGACATTCTGTTCGACGCGCTGAGCCAACTGCCCCGTTCGCTGCGTGCACTGTGCGTCTGCGGCTATGGCGAGATGATGGAAGCGCTACGCCGGCAAGCTGGAGCACTCGGCATCGACGTCGATTTCATCGATCCGCCCGGGGTACCATTTGCGGAGGTGAACAGGCTTATGAACCAGGCCCGGATCGGCGTCGTTTGCGGCGTCGATGACGGCGCACCGGCCATTTTGACGGAGTATATGCTGGCTGGAATACCCGTGCTTGCAAACAGTCAGCTGAGCTGCGGACTGCAATACATCACGCCGAAGACGGGCCGTGCTGCCTCCGCCGGGGAATTTCACGCGGGTATTCGCGACATGCTTGGACGGCTGCAAAGCTTTGATCCCCGTCAAGTCGTCTTGGAGAACTGGACATGGCCGCATAGCCTTCGGACGCTCAAGAACCTTATGGGAATAACTTAGCCAGATTAATTGGAACATTCGCCGCAATCGCAGGTTCGGGGGGCCGTTGTGATTGCGAGGTGGTTGATGAATCTGCTGAATTCTGTGCCGTTGTCCGGCAGCGGTTTGCTGGAGGAAGCTCCGCTCATTTGCTTCTCGCATCTTCGATGGGACTTTGTGCTCCAGAGGCCTCAGCATCTGATGCAGCGATTCTCGCGAGAGCGCCCAGTGTTCTTCTTCGAAGAATTCATCCCGACCGACCATCCTCTTGCCTATCTGGAGATCCATCCGTTCGAAGGTACAAGCGTCAAGGCGGTCCGTCCGCGCATTCCAAATGGGTGGAGCGAGGCCGACCGTGAAGCCGCTCTTGGCAAGCTGCTTGACGAACTCATCACGCTTTACGGTGGAAAGCGCCCGATCCTCTGGTTCTACACTCCGTTGATGTTTGCCTTCGCCCGGCATGTCGATGCGCTGGCGGTGGTCTACGACTGCATGGACGAGCTGGCAAACTTCAAGTTTGCGCCCGCCAATCTCAAGGCATCCGAACAGACGTTGATTGCTGCCGCCGACGTCGTCTTCACCGGTGGCATAAGCCTGTATGAAGCGAAACGGGAGCAACACGACAA
Organism: Rhizobium changzhiense; assembly: GCF_013087625.1. Classification (NCBI taxonomy): domain Bacteria; kingdom Pseudomonadati; phylum Pseudomonadota; class Alphaproteobacteria; order Hyphomicrobiales; family Rhizobiaceae; genus Rhizobium; species Rhizobium changzhiense. Next base: position 727,176 of record NZ_JABFCQ010000003.1, on the reverse strand, counting down.
CATCCACCCATTTCCATCCGGTGTCGACAGTCATCACTTCCGCGCAGCGCGGAACGTTTTGCCGGAACCCTGGGACCAGGTCGATATTCCTCATCCTCGCCTTGGCTATTACGGCGTGATCGACGAGCGGCTCGATCTGGATCTGATCGAAAGCGCCGCTGCGGCGCGGCCCGGCTATTCCTTCATCTTCCTTGGGCCGGTTGTGAAGATTTCGCCGGATGATTTGCCGCGCGCAGCCAATATCCATTATCTCGGTCAGAAAACCTATGGCGATCTGCCGGCCTACCTTTCGGGTTGGGAGGCGACGCTTATGCCATTTGCGCTGAACGATGCCACACGATTCATTAGTCCGACTAAAACTCCTGAATACCTCGCCGCAGGCCGGCCGATCGTCGGAACCAAAATTGTCGATGTGGTCCGCGGGTATGGCGATGTGCCAGGCGTCTTCCTGGCCAATGACCCACAAACCTTTGCGGAGGCCTGCGATGCTGCCCTTCATATTTCCCGCAATGATGAGACATGGCTGCAAGCCGTCGACGATATTTTGGCCCGATCATCCTGGGAGAGCACCTTTCGTAAGATGTCGGCACTTGTCGAAGAGGCTGCAGCGCAGAAAGTCCTGTCCCGTGGCCTGCCCCAAAGATTTTCCGTTCACACCCAACGGCCAGCGCCGGGAAGCTACGACTATCTGATCGTCGGTGCGGGATTTGCCGGATCGGTGCTGGCCGAACGACTTGCTTCAGATGGTGGGAGGAAGGTGCTTGTTTGCGACAAGCGGCCTCATATAGGCGGAAACGCCTATGATCACTACGATGACGCGGGGATCCTCGTCCATAAATATGGCCCGCACATTTTTCACACCAACAGCGAGGATGTGGTTGCATACCTTTCGCGCTTCACGGCATGGCGTCCTTACGAGCATCGCGTGCTTGCACAGGTTGGCGCTCTGCGACTTCCCATCCCCATCAACCGCACGACCCTGAACGCGCTCTATGGCCTCGACCTTCAGGACGAATTTGCGGCCGCACGCTTCCTGGCCGACCGGGCGGAACCCTGCGATCCTGTGACTACATCGAGAGACGTCGTCATATCTCAAATCGGTTCCGGGCTTTATCGCACCTTCTTCGAAGGCTACACGCGCAAGCAATGGGGCCTTGATGCCTCGAAGCTCGACAAATCAGTCACCGCGCGGGTGCCTACCCGCACAGATACCGACGACCGCTATTTCCTCGACCGCTTCCAGGCGATGCCGCTTGCCGGATACACGCGCATGTTCGAACGCATGCTCGACCATGAAAACATAACGGTCATGGTCGGCACGGATTTCGCCGATCTGAAGCAGGAAGGGCTGGCGAGCCACACGATCTTTACCGGGCCCATAGACGAGTATTTCGGCCATTGTTTAGGCCGGCTGCCTTATCGCAGTCTGGAATTTCACCATGAAACGCACGATGCACGACGGCTACTGCCGGTCGGGGTTATCAATTTCCCATCCGAGGATGTGCGTTACACTCGCGTGACCGAATACAAGCATTTGACCGGCCAGGTTCATCCAAAGACGAGCATCAGCTATGAGTATGCCCGTGCCGAGGGCGATCCCTATTATCCGATCCCCCGTCCTGAGAACCAGGCACTTTATAGACAATACGAGCTCCTCGCCCGCGCACAGAGCGACGTAACATTCGTCGGGCGGCTAGGAACTTACAAATATTACAATATGGACCAAGTCGTCGGACAAGCACTGGCGACCTACCGGCGCCTGAAGCTCCGGCATGAGGCCGGCAAAGCGTTTGCCGGCGCCCGGCATGAGTAAAAGGCCTCATATCCTGCTGGCGACCGACAGTGCTGAACCGTCCGGCATGGGCGAGCATATGCTTGCTCTCGGGCGGGCGTTGAGCGAACGGTGGGAAGTCACAATAGCCCTGTTGAGCGAGGACAGGAGCGGTTTGTTGCCGCGTGCTGCGCGCCACGGAATCGGCATCAAGCTAAGCCAAGACGCGGGCGCGTTTCAGGAGTGGTTGGCGCGGTCCAGTATTGATCTTCTGCACGTTCATGCCGGAATCGGATGGGAGGGACACGGCCTAGCCGCCGCTGCAGACGCCCTGGCAATGCCGATCATCCGCACGGACCATCTCCCCTATCTGCTCACCGATGCTGATCAGATTGAGCTTTACCGGCGCGAAACCGGGAGGCTGTCGCATCACATCGTGGTTTCCGAGGCCTCGCGCCAGAGCTTCTGCGAGGCAAACGTCGCACCGTCGCGTTTGACAGTCGTGCGCAACGGCATCTTTCCGCTATCGCCGGCGCGAGCAGCGGCTGAACTAAGGCAAGCGCTCGACCTGGTGGGTAAAACTGTGCTGCTGATGGTCGCCCGCTTCACCGAGCAGAAGGATCACGCGTCGCTTGTCCGCGCCTTGCCGGACATCCTAATAACTCACCCTCAAGCGGTTTTACTTTTTGTCGGATCGGGTCCAGAAGAAGATCGTGTCAGCACCCTGGCAGGAGATTTTAACGCCTCCGGTCACGTTCGCTTTCTGGGGCACCGCGCAGATATTGCGGAGATCATGGCCACGGCCGATCTCTTCGTGCTTCCTTCGCACTTCGAAGGTCTTCCACTCGCCGTTCTCGAGGCAATGTCGCTTGCCGTCCCCGTGGTCGCGACGAGGATTGGCGGAACGGTCGAGGCGCTAGGCGGTGATCATCCCTATTTTGCGGAGCCCGGCAACCCGACGTCGATCGCCGCTGTCGTCAATCAGGCATTGAGCGATCCCCATCTTAAGGCCACCGGCAGAGCCGGCCACGCGCGTTTCGAGCGCAACTTTTCAGCCTATCGAATGGCTGATGAGACTGGCGCCGTCTACGAGCGGTTCCTCACCCAACATGCACATCAAAAACAAAAGGATACCGAGATGCGAAAAACGCGGCTGGGCTTCATCGGCGTGGGCGGCATCGCCCATCGGCACCTGGATATCCTAGCCGGCTTCGACGATGTCGACCTCGTCGCCTTTGCCGATCCGGACCTTCCCCGTGCGGATGCAGCGGCGATGCGTTTTGGCGCCCGCTCTTTTAGCCATCACCGCGAAATGCTCGACACGCAACGGCTCGACGCGGTCTACATCTGTATTCCACCTTTTGCCCATGGCGAGCCGGAACGGGACCTCATTGACCGCAACACTCCATTCTTTGTCGAAAAGCCTGTGACGCTCGATCTGGCGCTGGCGCAAGAGATCGCAGCGGGCGTGTCGAAGACCAGCCTGATCACTGGCGTTGGCTATCACTGGCGTTACCTCGATATCGTCGATGAGGCCCGAAGCCTCCTGGCGGATAATCCAGCGCAACTGCTGTCGGGATACTGGCTGGATTCCACACCGCCTCCGCAGTGGTGGTGGAAGAAGGATCAATCCGGCGGCCAGATGGTTGAGCAGGCGACGCATCTCCTTGATCTCGCGCGCTTCCTCGTGGGCGAAGTCACCGACGTATATGGCCGGGCGGGATACACGGAAAGGGTGGAGTTTCCCGGCCTCGATGTGCCGACGGTCACGACCGCTAGCCTGACCTTTGAAACGGGCGTAGTTGCCAATATCGCCGCGAGCTGCCTTCTCGGCTGGAGCCACCGCGTCGGCCTGCACATTTTCGCCGACCGACTGGCGATCGAATTGACCGATCGCGACATCATGGTGGATGTTGGAAGAGGACGCCCAGTGCGTAGTGCCGATGGCGATCCGGTATGGCGCGAGGACCGCGATTTCATCGACGCCGTCCGTGGTGGTGAAAACCGCATCCGCTGCCCGTATGGTGATGCTCTCATCACCCACCGGCTGGCGGTGGCCGTCGTATCTTCGGCACGCAGCGGGAAGCCGATACACCTCGACGCCCCGGTTCTAAAGCGGCGCGAGCTATCGCCCTTGCTGGCACAACCACGTGCCGAGATATCTCAAGAACTGCGGCCTGGGCACCGCAAAATTCGCTCGCTCGGCATCGAGGCGCCGGGCCGAGCCTATTTCTTTGAATACGAGGAAGGCCCGCCTGCCGATGGGCATGTGCGGCTCGACACGCTCTATACCGGTCTTTCCGCCGGGACGGAGCTGACGTTCCTAAAGAACACCAACCCCTATTTCCGCGCGCGCTTTGATGGCGAACGCGGCGTCTTCATCGAAAACGAGCCGGATCTTAGCTATCCCGTGCCTTTCCTCGGTTACATGGAGGTCGCACGCGTTTCGCAATCCCGCGTGCCCGGCTTTGCCGATGGCGAGGTGCTCGCAGCAAGCTACGGGCACAAAAGTGGGCACACTGCCGACCCCTTTCACGATCTTCTTGTCAGTATGCCGCCGGAACTCGATCCGCTGCTCGGCGTCTTTGTCGCGCAGATGGGACCGATCGCTGCCAACGGCATCCTCCATGCCGACGCGGAAGCACTTGGCGCAACCGTCCCCGCACTCGGCGCCGGCGTCTGCGGGCGAACGGTAATCGTCCTCGGTGCAGGGACCGTTGGCTTAATGACGGCGCTTTTTGCCCGTTCGCTCGGCGCGTCGGACATTCTGATCACAGATCCCTCCGAATTTCGCCGCGGCAAGGCGGAGGCGATGGGATTGATGGCGATGGACGAGGATCAAGCCTGGCAGCATGCCAAGGCGCGCTGGCACGACGGCGTCCTGGGACGCGGCGCGGATGTGGCCTTCCAGACGCGAGCTCATGCAGCTAGCCTTCACACGGCGCTCAAGGCCTTGCGCCCACAGGGCACCGTGATCGATCTTGCCTTTTACCAGGACGGCGCCAACTCTTTGCGGCTGGGAGAAGAATTCCATCACAACGGCCTGAACATCCGTTGCGCGCAAATCAACCGCGTTCCCCGCGGGCTTGCGCCACGGTGGGACCGTCGACGGCTGGCACGCGTGACGCTCGACCTCTTGAAAACGGAGGGTGCGACGATCCGCGAGCACATGATCACTCACATCGTGCCTATGGACGAAGCGCCTGCTTTCCTCGTCGATCTGATCGAGAACCGGCCGGAATTCCTCCAGGTTATATTCAAGGCCGGCGAATGACGATTGAACCAGCGCCTCTGCGGATCCTCTTCGTCTTCGCCTGGCTGGTCGTCGGGGGCGAGGAGACGGAAGTCCGGCTGCTTGCCAAGAATCTCGACCGCCGTCGCTATCGCCTCGACGTCGTGGCCTGCTTCCGAAAACCCGGCATGCCGGAGCAAACACACCGGCAGCTTCGAGGGCTGGGGATCGATGTCGATACGACGCCTTACGAATTGTCCTTCGGGGATACGGTAAAATATCTCGCCGGGAAAATCTCAGGTTACGACATTGTCGTTTCCTGCCAGAACGTAGCGGACATCTATCCGGCATTGGAGCGACTGCATCTTCGCCCGCCCCTCATTGAACACGGCGGGCTGGTCTCAGAGGCTTTGGCCGGCCCAAAACATCTGACGGCGCGTTATGTGGGCGTCTGCCGCTCGATCCGCGACGCGGCCGCGTCGCGAATGCCCGGTCGCGACCATCATGCCCTGGAAATCCCCTCTATGACCGATCTTTCTGCCTTCGACCCGTCACACCGCGACCGGGCGCGAGCGGGTCTCGGGATCGCGACAGATGAGGTTCTGATCGGTTGGGTCGGCCGGCTCGATCCCAAAAAGAATGTCGAGGACTTTATTGAGGCCGCCGCACTGGTTCATGCCACCACCAAAAGTGCACGGTTCGTTATTGTCGGCGGGCCGGACGCCTTCCTGCCGGAATATGCTGTGCAGCTCAAAGCCCTGGCCGCCCGGCGCGGGCTCGATGGTATGCTTCAGTTTCTCGGCGACCGGAACGATATCCCGTCCCTGCTCGCCGCATTTGATATATTCGTCTGGCTGTCATCCGGCGAAGGCATGCCGCACGTTATCGCAGAGGCCGGGGCGGCCTCCCTCCCGGTGATTGCGACGCCTGATAACGGTGCTATGCAGCAGATCGATGATGGGCTGTCCGGTGTCTTCGTGCCCCATCGCAGTCCAGGCGTCGTTGCGAAAAATATCGTCGCGCTTATCGAGTCCCCTGCGCGCCGTCACGCACTCGGCACCGCCCTGCGACGGAAGGTCGAGATGGACTACTCCGTCGAGGCAGTGCTGCCGCAGTGGGAGCGGCTTCTGGCAGATGTCCATCGAGAGCGAAAGGCAGCGCGACCTACAGGTCTGTTCCAATCATTCCTGCAGGGCGGTTTCGAATGTTCGAGCCATCGGCTCCGGCCAAAAAGCGGTGAGACGCAGGGCGATCGACTCGACTTGATCGCCGCGACTGGTCACGATCACCATGCCGAGACCGACTATCGCCAACTTCAAGGCTTTGGTATCAGCACCGTGCGCGATGGCTTCCGATGGCACCTGATTGAAAAAGCTGGCAGATACGACTGGTCGAGCATTCGTTCGATGCTCCAGGCGGCCGAGGCAACAAAGACCCAAGTTGTCTGGGATCTCCTGCATTATGGCTGGCCGGACGATCTCGACATCTGGTCGCCTCGCTTCGTCGATCGCTTCGCGCGGTTCGCACGTGCATGCGCCGAGTTGGTCCGCGAGGAGAGCGACGGCATTCCGTTTTATTGCCCTGTCAACGAGATCTCGTTTTTCTCATGGGGCGGTGGTGACGTCGGCTATTTGAACCCGTTTGCCAATGGGCGTGGATTCGAACTCAAGGTGCAGATGGCACGCGCCGCCATCGCAGCGATGGATGCCATTATCTCCGTGGATGCCCGGGCCCGCTTCGTCCATTGCGAGCCGGTGATCAATGTCGTCGCGGATCCGTCCCGTCCTCACGATGCGCGTACCGCCGAAGGACATCGCCAATCGCAATTTCAGGCCTGGGACCTGATTGGCGGAAGGATGTGGCCACAGATCGGAGGCGGCGAACGCTATCTTGATATCCTCGGTGTGAATTATTATTCCAATAATCAGTGGATTCACGGCGGTCAGCCGATCGACCTTGACCATCCGCTTTATAAGCCCCTCAGCCGAATTCTGGTCGAGACGTTCGCGCGCTACGGCAAGCCAATGCTTATTGCCGAGACCGGCATTGAGGATGATCGGCGCGTATCCTGGTTTGACTATGTTGCCGACCAGGCTCTGGATGCGATCCGGTCGGGGGTGCCCTTGGAAGGTTTGTGCCTGTATCCGATCGTCAATCATCCTGGTTGGGATGACGATCGGCCTTGCGCAAATGGCCTCCTCTCCGCCGATGTCCCTCCAGGAGGACGGGCGCCATTTGCTCCCCTGGGTGCTGCGATAAGCGAACGAGCAAAAGAGTTTGCAACCTTTGACCTCGTCATATCGGGCTCGGAAGCTAGCGAGACCGAACGCGGCTAGCTGCCGGCATTCAGATTGCCATCGCGCGAAGGCGGCTGAAAGAACGGTTGCCGCCGGGAACCCTTACCGCTTCGGGATGTTTGCCTTTCACAACCATCAAGGAGATCATGACGATGACCGACGACACGCGCCGCCCGACGCCACCCTATCCTGCGCAACAACAGGAGCCGCCGGGCCAAACAGCGGCTATGCAGCCTGTGCCCGACCATGGTGAGAAATCCTACAGGGGAAGCGGAAAGCTCGAAGGCAAGGCTGCTCTGATTACGGGCGCGGATTCGGGCATTGGCAAAGCTGTGGCAATCGCCTTTGCTCGAGAGGGCGCCGATGTGGTCATCTCGTATTTAAGCGAGGACGAGGACGCCAACGACACCGCAAAATGGGTAAAGCAGGCAGGCCGCAAAGCCGTTGTCATCCCCGGCGACATCAAGTCGGAGGATCACTGCAAGATGCTCGTGCAGCGCACCGTCGTTGAGTTGGGCGGTATCGACATTTTGGTAAACAATGCCGCCTTTCAGCGCACTTATGCCGACATCGCCGATATCGATGCCGAAGAGTGGGACGAGACCTTTCGCACAAACATCTACGCACCGTTCTTTCTCGCAAAGGCGGCAATCCCACATATGGCGCGCGGCAGTGCCATCATCAACACCACGTCCATCCAGTCGCGCCAGCCGTCACCCGAGCTGCTAGCTTACGCCTCGACGAAAGGCGCTATTTCCAACTTTACGGCGGGACTTGCCGAGATGCTCGGTGAACGAGGCATTCGCGTCAATGCGGTCGCGCCCGGCCCCATCTGGACGCCGCTCATCCCTTCGACGATGCCGGCCAAAAAAGCTGCGACGTTCGGAGGAAATACCCTGATCGGGCGGGCTGGACAGCCTGCGGAGCTTGCCGGCGCCTACGTGCTTCTCGCTTCGGATCTCGGCAGCTACATGACCGGAGCAATCATCCCGGTGACCGGCGGGGAAATCATGATCTGATCACAGCCGCAGACTATAGGAAAAGGCCGCCAACGATGACGGCCTTTTCTGCATGATCGTTTAGCCGGCTAGGCCGCCCTCTTGCCCTTGGCGTTTGCAGACGCCTGCGCAAGCTGGGTCAACTTCTTGTCCGTCGCTACTTCTTCGGCAAGGTTTGCCTGAAGCAGCGGAACAGCATCCTTGAGGCCGAGCTGGTTTGCCCAAGCGATGAGAGTGCCGTAGCGGGCGATCTCGTAGTGTTCGACTGCCTGAGCCGAAGAGATGAGACCGGCATCAAGTGCCGGCGACCCCTTGAACTCTTCCATGATCTCTTCACCCTCGGCGATGATGCCCTGAATTGCCTCGCAGGTCTTGCCTCGTGCCGGCTTGCCTAAAAGCTCGAATACCTGATCCAGGCGTTCGATCTGCGCCTGAGTTTCGTCGCGGTGCTGCAGGAAACCTGCCTTGCCTTCCTCAGACTGGGCGGCGCGGGCCATTTTCGGCAGCGCCTTCAGGATCTGCTTTTCTGCGAAATAGATGTCCTTGAGTGTATCCAGGAAAAGGTCATCAAGGGTTTTCGTGGTGCTAGTCGCCATGGTTATTCCTCCTGTGGCATGGGCTTGCGGGGGTAAACTCCCGAGTAGTTTTGATTGTTTCCTCTCCGAAATTAACCGGCGCTCCGTTGCCGGAGCGCCGTCTCTTTCCGGCCAAGGAAGAGAGGCCGATCAGCGATACTGCCAGACAGTCCGACGCCAAGGGGCGCCGGGCCGATCCGCAGGTGTGTAACCACGCGGGACCACCGTTGTTCCCTCAGACCTTGGCTTTTTCGCCGGCTTCGCGAAGTGAAAGGAACTTGGTTGTCACGGAGACAATGTTTTCATCAAGCCACTGTGCCATCGCCTTCTCTTCGGCAAGGTTTGCCTGGAGAGCAGCGCTGGCCGCTCCATAGCCGCCGGCTTCGGCGATGGTCAGCAGCGACTTATAAGCCGCCATTTCGAAATTCTCGAAGGCGAAGTTCGCGAACGCGTTCTTCAGGATTTCGTCTCCGGCCATGGTATGGCCCATCGCGGCCATCGACCCCGTCAGGGAAAGTGCCATGTCCTTAAGCGACGAGTGGTCTTCGTTCAGACTGTCGAGCACCTCTTTGATACGGACGATCTGGCCCTCGGTCTCTCGAATATGTTGGTCGAGCTTTGCTGCAATCTCCGGATAGTTCTCAATACGCGAGAGCTGAGGTTTCATGATCGAAAGCGCCTGGTTTTCCATGGCGTGGGCATTCTTAAGGCCAGTGATAAAAATTTCTCGGGTTTCGTTCTCGGACATCGAAAATCTCCTTGTTGACCGGCTCGAACTTCGCACGCCCGGCGATGTTCCAAACTTTTCGGCAGAGTGAGCGGCGGCGCCGTCTTTCCGATCGAGTGGCCCAGGCTCTGGACCGACAAGGCTCTCACGCTAGTTTCTTTTGTCGAACACGCGAAAACGAGCGCAAGACGTGCAACTTTCTGCCGTGGGAGCAGGGCCTAGATGATCCTGGAAGACCTTTACCGCTTGCTGAAAAGCGGACACGTGCAGGCTCAGGGCATCGTCGACACGATGACCCAGCCGATTGTTGTACTGGACCACAATCTCTGCGTGACCAATACCAACAACGCGTTCGCCCGAACTTTCGAGGTCGAACGGGATGACATCCTGGGCCAAAGCTTTTTTGCTCTCGGCAACGGTCAATGGGAAATAGCCGAGCTCCACCAACTGATCGCGTCGGTGATCCCAAAAGCCGCCGCCGTTATCGGCTTTGAAGTGACACATGACTTTCCTGCAATCGGGCAGCGGACGTTTCTTGTCGATGCGCGCCGTCTCATCCATCCCGACAATAACAGCAGCAACATCCTCATTCTCTTCAATGACGTCACCGAGAGCCGGCGCCAGGACGCGGAGAGAGATTTCGTCGTTGCGGAGACACGCCACCGCCTGAAGAACCTGCTTGCGGTGATGCGCTATATCGCCATGCAGACGCAAACCGAGGATCGTACTGCCGCCGAGTATCGCGACATCTTCCTCGGACGGTTTGAGGTCACGCTTCGTGCGCAGGAAATCGCAACTACCGACCAGACTATTGATTTTGAAGTACTGCTGCGGCAATCGGTCGGTGAGCCCGGCCTGGACCGTCTTCATTGCGATGGCCCTGCGGTGACCCTTGCCAGTTCCAAGGTTCTTGCGTTCGGCATGATATTCCATGAGCTCGGCACCAACGCCGTGAAGTACGGCGCCTTGTCCGTTCCTGATGGGCAGATCCACGTTACGTGGGCACTCGAGACTGGTCCGAGGGGCCGGACATATCTTATCTGCGAGTGGCAGGAAAAGAACGGGTTACCTGTCACCCCGCCTAAGCGGCGCGGCTATGGCACCGACCTAATCGAGGGGACATCCGCTCATCTCGGCGGAAAGGCGGAACTAAAATACGATCCGAATGGTTTGGCCGCCACGATCAAAATCCCGTTGTGAGGACAAATGGACGATCCTGCGGAAATCGATGTTGAAGGCAGACGATGCGTCCTGGTGGTAGAAGACGAGGTGCTGATTGCAATGGAGCTCACGGCGGCCTTGATCGACGGAGGGTTCAGGGTGTTGGGGCCGGCTGCATCGGTCGATCATGCTCTTGATCTGGTCAGCGAGGAGCGTCCCCACGCAGCGGTCCTGGATTTCAATCTCGTTGGCGAGAAAGTCACGCCCGTCGCTCTTCAGTTGAAAGCGTTGGGTGTTCCATTCGTCCTCGCCAGCGCGGTCCATGCCACTGAGCTTGCAGCCCACCCGGTGCTTGCCGGTGTCGCCAATATGGGAAGGCCGACGGACCTGAAACGGCTTATCGACGCGCGAAGGGGGTTTAAAGGCCTGACCGCTTTCAGCGAACCGAATGCCGCCGAGCATCCAAGCATCGCGGCACTGTGCGTGACGTTGCTCAAGCAAAGACGCCTGCTGCAATGGCGGCGTCGATGAAGCGGCTTCGCGCAGTCTCTGCACTACCATGCTGAACGAGCGCCTTAAGACAGCGAAGCTTTGCTTCGCCGTAGATCTCGCTTTGGGATTCGGGCCAGCGATGGGCAAGCGCCTCGAGCGCGGCTTCTGGTCCATCCACCCGCTCCCGGTAGCCGTTGCCTATCCTCACAAAAACCGGTGCCAACCAAGTCACCTTGAAATCTACTTCGATCACCTTGTCCATGCCGTTCTCCTTCCGATACGGGCTTTCCCGCCCGTTGCGCGCGTGCGCCGATGTCATTGGCGCGGTCTTTAGCCTCGTCAGTCTCGATCGGAGCAACTGCGAGGTGGAAACCCGGCCGCACGTCCTTGCACCAGACAGGATGTGGCCAAACCTTGCGCACGATCGTGCGCTCGCCGGTCGTTATTCGCGCCACCGCATTCGCCCTGGTCGTGTCGAGTGACCGCGACCACTCTCTAATCCGCCGCGATGCGTTGGCTTGGCGCTTAGCACTAACGGATCTTCTCGGTACCGCTGGGCGTCGTGACCATGGTCGGACCGCCGCCATTGCCTTGAGGCGTAGGATCACGATCGGTCGCTTCGGGCGGCTGGCTGCCGCCGCCAGCCGGGTTGTTGTCGAACGTTCCGGCGCCATGGGGCTGGTTGTTGATTGGATCGGGGACCGTCGATGCCGTGGGTTTCGTATCGGTGTCGATGCTTTCTCCCCAGATCTCAGCCGCGCCCCAGGCAACCATCGCCAGCAGGAGTGCGCTGACGAGCACCGCAAGCACGGGCTTGCCGTATTGCCCCTGTCGCGCGTCCGTCGCGTTCTCGGTTACTTGTTCGGGCTGGCGCTGCGAGTGGTGGTTCGAATTCGTCATTATAAAAACTCCCTAGGGGTGGACCGCACCAACCCGGGCACGTTGCGGAAGTTCCAAACTTTTCGCCGAAGGGCAGCCCGATTGCGCAAAAATCTCCGGAACATTTGCGGCGCGCTGAGGTTGGAGACGGCAATTCCTCTGATGGAGACCTCGATGAAACTCGTTCTCGCCCCCCTTCTAGTCTGCTTGACTGCATTTTCCGCCATGGCAGCAGACGACGCTGCCAAGCAGCACGCCACCGACTTCGCGGCAAAGGCCGCCATGTCGAACATGTTCGAGATCGAAGCCGCGAAGATCGAGATTGCGAGCGGAAAGGCTGACGACGCCAAACAGTTCGCGCACGACATGATCAGGGATCACGGCAAGGCCGGGCCTGTCCTAAACAATGCCGCGAAACAGGACGGCATCGAACTGCCCGCCGCTCTTGACGCAGAGTATACTGCGAAGCTGGCCGCCCTCCGGCAAAGCGACGCCGCCAATCTCGATCAGGCCTATCTTTCCACTCAAGTGACCGCACATGAAGAAGCAGTGAACCTCTTCGAGAGCTATTCAAAGCAGGGGCCGGATGGCCAACTCAAGCGGACGGCTGCAAAGATCCTGCCGGACCTTCGTATGCATTTGACGCGAATCCGCGGCCTGACATTGAAATGACGGTGGGGGTGATCCGGACGCTGGGTATTTTCATCAACGTAGCGCCATTGTCATAACAATACTATTGCCGCGGCCATTGCGAAGGCTGAAACGAGGCCAAGCACAGTCAGCCCGAGCTTGACGACTTCGGAGCCCTTCCGTGTTTCTTCATGCCGGGCTTCATATTTGGTATCGAGTATCACGGCAACAAGACCCGCTCCCATCCAGCACATGAGCGTCAGCGTCCCGAAAAGCATCGCCCACTCAGTTCCATTCATCGCCATTCTCCTGGTTTTCAAAGAGCCAACCTCACGGCTCTTCCAATGTTCCAGCCCTCTTTGGAAACGCCGGGAACATTCGTCGCTGCGGCATGTTGGTTGGTTCAAACCCGATCAAGGAAACGTACGATGGCAACCGATCGGGAGCCCGGCGGCTAGCTTACGCCAATTGAAACGGAGGGCGCGCCGGATGGACGATGGCAGAAAGCCGAAGCGGAATCGCAAGCGGACAGTCCACAGCCTCAGCTGGCGATAGTAGATGAGTACCGGCCGTGCTCGCGGCAGGGCAACCCGGGTTAGGTTGGTGGTAGATCGCGTGGATGCGGTCCGCCCGGTTCAATCAAGACAGTTGAATGATTGCGTCTAGTTTCATAACCCCGCCATGCCTGCTACCACTCGTCGCCTATACCATCGATATACCAGCCCGTCACAATGGGGCAGAGGAGCGAGGATTTGGACAATTTGGCCATCGAGCTCTTTGCAGGAAAGCGCGTACTGATCGTCGAAGACGAATATTTTTTGGCGGATGAGACACGCCGGAAGCTTGAGAAAGCTGGCGCCACAGTTATCGGTCCGGTCGCTGGTGTGACCGCCGCTTTGGATCTCGTCGAGAATGAGGAGATCGACGCAGCAATCCTGGATGTTCACCTGGAAGGCGATTTCGTATTTCCGGTCGCTGACGAGCTTGAGCGCCGCGATATCCCATTTGTCTTCGCCACAGCCTTCAACCCCTCGGTAATTCCGACGAGGTTCACAGGCTTTGCGCTTTGCGAAAAGCCGACCGAATTGGGAAAGATCGCGGAAGCTTTGTTCGGCCAGAGGCCCGCCGAATACCACTAGATCATTCGCTGTCGAGGGCCTTTGTCAGATGAGAGCGAGCCCGGTTGACCCGGCTCTTGATTGTCCCGATCGGAACGCCGCACCGATCTGCCGCGTCCTCGTAGCTGACACCCTGAACAAATACCAGGACGATGGCGGTTCGATGGTTAGTGGGCAAGGAAGATATCGCAACCTCTAGCTCGCGGCCGCGCAATTCCCAGATCTGCGAGGGCGGCGACGACGCCCAAGCGGCGGAATCTTCGATCCCACCGACCTGTTCTCGTTTGGATATTTTGAATTTGGTGCAGAATGTATTGCGCATGATGGTAAACAGCCAGGAGCGCAGCTGAGTGCCGCGCTGATAATTCCCGGAATGCGCGATCGCCTTGGCAAGCGTTTCCTGAACAAGATCATCGATGTCGCTCGACGAATGATTGAAGCGTTTGGCGAAAGATCTAAGAGCCGGCATATTTTCAAGCAGTTCGGCGTCCGTAAAACCTGGACGATCATTAATGGACATTGGGGTTCTCCTCTGATGAGTGAACTTCGCCTTATCTGTTCCGTTCCACTCGGATCGCTGATTCTTATGCCGCGCCCCACGCTCTGCCGACGACACGATCCGAACCCTGAATTGGCGAAGTTACATTGTCAGTCTCGTCGCATGGCGTCCTGGCCTCGGCATCGTTTCGGTGTCTGGCGATCCATGGGGGCTTTCTTGACGAGATCGCGTTCGGCGCCGCCATGAAACAACGCCCTCACGATCCCGACGGGTCAAACGCACGTAAACCGATAGTGCTGAACCGCCGGCGCCGCATCGAGGAAAGTGAGATCGGCCCGAGCTTCTCCTGATCACACATCGTGACGCTGGAAGACGGAGAGACGTCCCGGACGAGAAGGACAGTTGCATCAAAGTAGTGCTGTCACCCTTAGAAAGTCGCGAACCGATTGGTGAACGCAATGCGCCGGAGGCGAGAGCGCGCAGTAGGCAACGACGCAGTTTCCCTTGCACACGACCAATATTCGACACGCGGTTCGTGCTATTCTCCGTGAGAGGACCTTGGACGGAGGCCCGCTATGCCCTTGGTGACCACCGAGTGGCAGTGCGGGCCTTCAGCGACCAAGACATCTCTAGTCCCAAGCCGGCGCCTTCCCAAATTGGTAAGGCAACCGAACTTCAGGCGGCTCCGACGGCCCGAAACCTCCGCACTCTTGCATTTGATCCGCAGGTTTTGTCCGAGCACCATCGCCTGTGACCGCCACGAGACTGGTCCAGGAAAAGCCAGCCGCAATTTCGACCTTGGCACGCGCGCACAGGACGGCGTTCGTCTCGCGACGTCAGCAACTCGGCCGCCAACACGGCGATACGATTGCTGATCGCATCCAAGTCTTTGGCGTCCGAGCGACGCCACTCGATGATGCCTCCAACCTGACCCAATGTTTGTTGCGATAGGCCACGTCTGGCCATGTCGGCAACAAGCTTGAGATCATTCGGACTAACTTGGCTGTCATCAAACTCGGACAGGAACAGTCGGCAAAGCGCCTCCCGCAGGTCCTTTGCGTGGCCGAGTTCTTTTTCAGCGTCGGACCCCGATCTATTAGCCTTGGCCAGCAAGGCGTCGCGATCCTTCTCGGCAATCACATCGAGACGACGGGCCCAGGCCACGAGGTCATCGTAGCTTTTCAGGAAATCCGGCCCCCAACGTTCACCGCGACTATCGACCGTGTTGACGAAGTCGAGGGCCGGATGACCGCCAAGAAGGCTGATGTCATAGATCGTTTTTTGCGTGTCCATGACTTGAATATCGTTCTGCGGAACGATTTGAACAAGAGCGGGTTGTAACGAGATAAATAAATTTTACTCGTTACAATGATCGGATCGCTCATGCTCACCGGCGTCAACAAAAATCAGCTGCGCTTTCTAATGCTATGCATGATCTGGGGGAGCACCTGGATCGGAACGAAGGCGGGCATCGAGGCCGTTCCGCCTCTCCTGTTTGCCGGCACGCGTTTCACCGCTGCCGGTATTCTGCTTCTTCTCTATACGCTGGCCAAAGGCGAGACTGCGAGGTTCAAGGTTCAAGATGGCATTCGCTTCGTGGTCGTCAGCATCCTGATGATCACGCTCTGCTACGGCCCGCTGTTCTGGGGAATGCAATATATCGATTCCGGGACTGCCGCCGTTCTGGAAATGTCGCTCACCCCCATCGCACTCCTGGTGTTCGCTCTCCTCCTCAACGAAGAGACGCTGGATGGCCGTCGCATCCTTGCGATCGCTCTGGGGGTCTGTGGACTGGTCGTCCTGTTCTGGCCGGCCTCCGCCTATGTAAGTCTGCCCGCTGCTGAAGCCTTCCCAGGCGCGAGCCTATGGGGCGGATTGGCGGTCGCATCAGCAGCCTTCACCTATGGCTACGGCTCGGTGCTGGCCCGTCCACTTCTACGAACCTATCCGGCCTTGTTCGTTTCAGGTGTGACAACCTTGGTCGGAGGCATCGCGCTGCTGATTGCAGCCGTGGCTTTCGAACCGGGGGCAGTTTCCGCCCTCTCCGGCGACTGGGGCACAGTCGCCTGGCTCGGCTGGTTCTTCCTTGTGATCTTCGGCTCGCTGATCGGCTACACGACCTTCATGCGCCTGCTGAGGGATATTGGCGCCTCTCGCGCTGGCAGCTATGCCTTTGTGTCACCGGTGATCGCCGTCGCCCTTGGCGCAGCAGTCTTCGCCGAGCAGATCACCGCACTGGATGTGATTGGCATCTTTGTGATGTTGAGTGGCGCCTATCTTGCCATGTCAGGAGCGCCGGCGACCGACGCAACCGCTTTCGAAAGTGAAGCCGATCGGAAACGGCCTCACGAAGATCTCGACAACGACCCCAAAAGCGAAATCCCGCGCATTCATCAAACAAAACCAGCAATGCGTGGGCGACTACGGTGAGGTGAAAATCGCTCCGGGGAGGCGGAGGTGGGAACAAGGCCGGCCACTCGAAGTTCGCGGGTCCGGCAGTAGCCGTTCGTTCAGTCATGGGAGGCTTCAGTGTCAAACGACTTCACAGAAATCGATGGCAGGCCACGGCCGTCATCCGAAACATCAATGCAATCTGGGGATGCGACGTCGTCACCGCAACCTGCCGCGTCACTCGAGGGATTGAAGGAGAGGTTGGCTGATGACGTGACCGCCGCCAAGGACACCATAAAAGAAGGCGCCGATACCGCAGTCGAGAAGGTCAAAGAGGTGGTTTCCGATCAAGCGAACTTCGCTGCCCGCCAGGTTGGCGGCGTGGCAACGGCGCTTGAGAAGCTGGGCGCTGAACTGGAAGCATCCGACCAACCGGAGGTCGGACGCTATGCCAAGCAGATCGGACGAAGCGTCCAGGGCTTCGCCACGCAGATGAAAGACAAAGACATCGGCGAAATCGCGGCGATGGCTGAAGAATTCGGCCGCAAGCAGCCGCTGGCGTTCTTGGGATTGCAGCACTTGCGGGATTGACCGCGAGCAGGTTTTTGACCGCTTCCGCCAAGCGACCGCCAATACAAGCAACGAGGCGGACATCCCCGGCTACGCGCAGGGAGCCATCTGCAGCAGGAGGCTACACCAATGGCTAAATCTCCGCGCGTTTACTTTCAATGCGCCAGTTTACTGATGTTTCCGAAGGTTAACAACGCGCCAGCGCTGATTGCTCGCCAAGGTCGTTGCGGATAGTCGTAGCAGCAACCCCTGCCTGCCCCATGGCGTGGCTGATCTGGTCAAGACCGGCGACCACGTCTCCTGCGGCGTAAAATCCTGGCACTGTGGTCCTCTGGTGACCATCGACGGTAACACACCCTTCTTCCGATAGCCTGGCGCCAACTTGTGATGCCAGTTCCGAACATATATCGGATCCGAGAGCCGGATATATGGAAGCGAACGAATAGGTTTCGGTTGGCGTTGCGACGCGGATCATATCTTTGTCCAGATCGGTCGAGATTACAGGGCCGGCCTCCACTCTTATTCCGAGTTGGGTCAAGGACGACGTCTCGATTTCGGAGAGATCATGTATGTCCTCGGGCGATATCAGCGTGAGATCCTTCGTATAACTTCGAAGGAAAACGGCCTCCTTGAACCCCTTCGTTCCAGTTCCGACTACACCGACGGGCTTGTCCGTTACCTCAAAACCGTCACAGACGGGACAGTAGCGCAGAAGGCCACGAGCCACGGCTTCATCATGGGTTGCCTGTGGCATCGCAGGCCGTCGGTTGACGACTCCGGTTGCCAGGAGTACGGCCCGAGAGCGGATGCTGCCGTTCTCGAATTCTGCCACGAACAGGTTGTCGACTTTATGCAGGGTCGTGATCTTGCGGCATCGAATGGCTGCCCCGTAGAGCTGAGCCTGGGCGTTCATTCTCGCCAGCAGCTCAGTGCCGCTGATGCCGCCCGGGAACCCCGCGTGGTTGTGCGACATAGGGATGCTAGAAGCCCGGCTGGAGTTATCGTGGAAGACCGTTACCGAAAGATGGTAGCGCGCCAGATAAATCGCCGCGGTGAGGCCAGCCGGACCGCCCCCGATGACCAAGCAGTCTTTTACTTCGTCTTCAAATGCGGTGGTCATCATTCCATTCTCATCCTATTGGCCCCGACCGGGATTACTCGAATGTTGGACGTCATTGCCAACCTCGGGTAACGACGATGGTTCCATTCTCCGCTCACATCATTCGCGATGCCGTTGACATCCACGCGATGCTGTCGAGGACAACCCTGATCAGCGCCATTCCGTTGGTTTCACACCGAACGCGGATGGATTTCCGGCGCTTTTGTATCGGCTGAAGCGATCAAGATTCCCGGGAACAATGGGCGGACAACAGGTTGGGCGACAATGAGCGACGCCCCCTCAGGTTACTGGGCTCAGTTCACGGAAAGTTATCGAATAACGCAGCTCGGCGACTGGCGGGATGGAATGCTCCCACAGGGTTCTGGCTTCGCCCGCCATCACATAGGCCGATCGCGGTTCGAGCGTGATCGAGCTACGCTGCCACTTGCTGCCCTGGCGCCGTCTTAGCCGGAAAGTGCATGCAGATAGCAGCGAGACTCCGACGACCCGACCGAAGACGAATTTATCCCTGTGCCAGCCGATCGGAGCTCCGGGACTATATTCGGTTACCAAAATCTGTTCCAACCGATCGGGGTCGATGCCAGCAAATGCAGATACGATTTTGCGAAGCGGCAAAAGAAATACCGGAATATCTTCGCTCTTTCGGACACGCTGTGTATCGAAGTCGTATTTCCAGCCGTAGGATACCGTCCTGCGTTTGCCTTCGAATCCGTGGAAATCGAAAGCCTTGAACGGCAGCTGTAGCATCTCTTCCAGGATGGACTGCTGCAGATCGTCGGAGACCACATCCGGCGAATAGCGAAATCCGTCCGGCAGGGACGGTTCGACTGCACCAAAGAGATCATGATGGTCCATCGTGCTCATGTAAAGTTCTCGTATTTGCCTACCGCCGCAGTGGCCTCACAAATTTTAGCATCTCGATGTCGTTGACAGTGGTTCACAGAACGATCCGGATCTTCTGACGGCGGAATCCAGCATGCTCAGAACTCCAGGAACGTCGGCCGCGCCAGTGTGTTCCTCGTAGTGGAGAGGCGTGGTCCGCCTCTCATCGTTGTTGCCGAAGTCATGACTGAAAGTCTCGACCGAACCTGGTGGGCGGCATACCGAACACAGCTTGAGGCTCGTTTCGATCAGGAGGAAATCGTGATCCGAGCCACGCAAGTCCAGCGTCTTTGAACCCATGTCCCGCGGGGAGGCCCTGATCTTGAAGCGCATTTAACGATTTAAGCATCAGTCCAACCGATCTGGTGGCTGCTCGGCGGTTTAATTCCGCCCTCGCAGCAGCTCCTCGGTTTCATACAGGCCATCGCTGGAACGCCGCCTGGTCAGCGCCACGCTGAGGCTGCACTGCGCAATGCCCGACCTGCGGCGATGGCGCTCCAAAATTTCTCGCCATTTCAACCTAAGCGAAGTCGGTGTCCCGGCTGGATTTCGTTGAGGGCGGCAGCATGACAGCGATGACGTGGCATTTGCGCGACTGTCATCACTTAACAAGTAGCAATCTTCAGAGGGGCCATCAGGCCGATGCGTCGATCAGCTGTAAAAGCCGCTTGGCGTTCTTGATCGAATAGCCATCGCGATCGTTGTTGAAATAGGCCCACACGGTCTTAGCGCCAGACAGCTTGATTCGCTCCACCCACACCGTCAATTCGGCATCGCTGTAGTCATGGCGGTACCATTGTTTGATCCCATGGAACCGGATGTAGATGTCGTCGGCTGTCCGAACAAGCTCATCCGGCAACCGGGGACCGCTGCATGAACAGAAGATCGCGCCTGCAGCTTTAAACGCACTATAAACATCCTCATTCCACCAGCTCTTGTGACGGAATTCGACGACGTTCCTGCGACGGGGATCCAGCTGCGACAAGATCATTTGCAACATGTCTGTGGAGTAGCGGACGCTCGGTGGAAGCTGAAACAGAAAACATCCCATCTGCATTCCAAGAACGTCTGCGACGTATCCGAAATCTTCAATGAGGGTGTGGGTATCTTCGAAGCGTTTGATATGCGTGATGAGCTCGCACACCTTGATCGTATAGACGAAGCTCGGCTCGGCCTGACGTTTCCATGTCTTGACAGTTGCCACCGTCGGCCAGGAATAAAATGGGGCATTGAGTTCGACGGTCTTGAAATTGTGCTGGTAGATCGAAAACAATTGATTGGAGGGAGCGTCGGTCGGGTAAAAATAGCCCTTCCAGTGCCAGTAATACCACCCGGAACATCCAATATGGACCCGCCTGGCGACATTGTCATCGGAGGTGATCACAGTCAGCGGATCGCTCGCCAGACGGGCTATATGCATTTTAGCGGCGCGAGCAATATTAGCATCGCGCTGTTTTTGGCGGCGCTCGGCGCGCCGTGCCCGCCGACTTTCAATCTCTTCAGCAGTGCGCTTTATCATTTGGCATCCGTGCGAAGCGCTTCGGCGCAAGACAATGGGAAAATCTGATCAAATCTTGGACATTTTTGCACGACCCAAGCGGTCCGTCGTTACCAACATTGTTAGTTGATGTCGTAACGCAGCCGCCGCATTGGTGTTCAAAATGGGTGTTGACTCGTTCATGCGCATTCGAGCGCTGGAATAGCCTGGCGGAGCGCTAGCTTTTGAATCGGAGCGCCTCGACGAGCAGCGCGAACGCAGCCGTATGCTGGCGTCGGCTCAGGTAATAGAGATGATAGCCGGAGAACGGCTGACACCGGTCGTCAAGAACGCGGATCAGCTGGCCATCATTTATGCACTGTGGACCTGGCTTTCGAACGTATAGGCGAGCGCCAAGCCGTCCAAGGCAGCGGCCTCCAACATTTCGCCGTCGTTAATGATCAAAGGGCCGTTCTCCCTGACCTGGAGTTCTTCCCCGTCGAGTTCGAGCTCCCAGGCATAAAGCCCTCCGCCGGTGGTCTGCCGATAGCTTACGCCCCGATGCTCACCGAGATCGCGAGGGTTTGCAGGATTTTGCGCTTCGCGAAATAGGATGGCGATCCGACGACGGCCATGCATGCGGACATCCGGGCTGATCCTGACGGCGGCTGCCCAGACCGTTGCAAACCTCACCCTTCGGCGGGCCCAAATGCAACCACCTCTTCACGCCGCGACCCGCTCACTCTATTCGGTCTACGTCGCAGCAACCGGCGCCCAGACGCCGTAAGCTGGCGAACTGGCGCCTATATCGGTGCCGTCCGGCGGACACGGCACGTTCCGACTCCTGTGTGACGGGATTCTCATCGAGGCGTGCCCGCGGCCGCCGTGCACTATCTAGCTATTGGCGGCACTGAAACAATGCGAGCGCCGCCCCAAGCGCAACGGTGGCTGCGGCATGGGTTACATTGACCGACTCATAGCGCAGGATAACTGCGCGGGCCGCCGTCGGCGGGGAGCGTCGGCCGGCTCATGATGATCCCTACGAGATTAATCTTCAGCCCCGTATGCTGGACTTCGTCGAGGCAAAACAGGGGGCGAAGGAATGATCAAGGCGTCCCGCCCGAGACCGGTTGTTCTCCGATCCGACGACAGTAGGAACTTTCATGTCGCGGCCGTGTTGTCGTTACGGCGCTGGCAGATCTGCCGCGTAACACCAAACTATTGGAGCTGACTGATGAGTGATACGGAGCAACCGGACCAACAGACGCCTCCTACCCCGGGGAGCCCAGCTCCCGCCGCGACACCAACCTCAACCGGGCCGATCTCGTCCACACCGGATGAGCCGGCGGTAGAAGCGTCGGTAGACAGCGCGCCGTCATTATCAGCCGACAGCCAGACCCTGCAGGAGCGTCCAAAAACCAAAGGCGTGGCCGATATTGTCTTCCTCGTCGATGTTAGCGGCAGCATGGACCCCTGCATCGACGCGCTGCGGCGAAATATCGAGGCCTTTATTGACTCCTTAAGCCACGGCGACCCGAACAACGCCGCCCCTGTCAAAGATTGGCGCGGCAAGGTTGTCGGCTACCGTGACATTGAGGCCGCCCAAGCCGAAGGCCTGCCATGGATCGTCGACAATGACTTCGTGCGCGATGCCAGTGCGCTCAAGGCGCAGCTTGGCACGCTACAGGCAAACGGCGGCGGGGACGAGCCGGAGTCGCTTCTCGATGCTCTTTATAAAGTCGCCTCTATGGAGGCTGTGCCGAAGGGTTCGCAGACGGAGGATCCGGCGAAATGGCGCTATAGAAGCGATGCGGCGCGTGTTGTCATCGTCTTCACCGATGCTTCATTCAAGGAGACCATGAGCATTGCCGAGGCAAAGGGCGGCTCGTTGCAGGACGTGGCTAACCTTGTCATGGCCAATCGAATTATTCTCAGCCTCTTTGCCCCGAATTTCGAGGGCTACGATAGACTGAGCCAGATCGACAAGTCGGAATGGGAGGTGGTGGAATACGCAGGGCTGAACCCGCAGGAGGCGCTCCAGAAATTTACCTCCGACCCGGTTAACTTCCGTAACACCTTGAAGCAGTTGGCCGCCAGCGTATCCCGGTCGGCAGCGACCGTGGCGCTTTAGCCCGACTGTCCCGAAAGCCATGGCCAAGAAACTGAAAATCGGCGACCGCATCCGGCAGTATCGCGTCACGAAAGTCTTCGGACCGGGAATGATGGCTATTTCCTATGGAGCTGAGACTTCTACGGGTGAGAAGGTTTTTCTCAAGCAATATAAGTCCCCTGCTCCGACAGTTGTCTGGTATAGGGATTTCATTGCTTATCAGAACGAGCTCGGAGCACGCGTCCGGAATGGCCGGGCTGGTCAATTTGCGGTGCGCCAGGTCGACGCATTCGAAGAGATCTGGGGCGGGCCTTGCTACTTTCAGGCATTCGAGTTCGTCGAGAATGGTGCCGACTTGCAGCATATGCTCGATGAGGAGCGGGAGCAGCATCGTCGCACCAAGCAGGCCGCGACTAGTGATGCCACGGTTTGGGCACGTCACCTCACATGGTCCAAGGTGTTCATGACCGGTATCGCGGCACTGCACGAATCCAAGGTCGTCCACGCAGATCTCAAGCCGGCGAACGCATATTTGATCACTGATCCGTCGATCAGCTCTGGCTACCAGCTTAAGCTGATCGATATGGACTTCTCCTTGTTGGCTGACCGCCGCGCGCCCTGGCACGGGCATCAGGGTTATGTTGGCACTGACAACTATCGATCCCCCGAACATATGACGCGCGGAGCTATTCCGGGGCTGGCTTCGGATATTTTCACCTGCGGCCTGATGCTTTACGAACTTCTCGCCGGCCATCATCCGTACTGGACCGAGGACCAGGCTGATTATGCAAAGCTTGTGCAAAGCTATGCCGCCAAACCTCCGGCACTTGCCGGGTTGATGCCGGCACCTGCGAGCAATGCCGATGTCAGTTCCGTCCTCCACCGATGCCTGTCTCCAGATCCCGCTGCGAGACCGACGGCTGCGGAAGTTCGGGCTGCTTTGAGTGGACGCGGCGCAGGCTCTGCCGTCTCCGGACAGAAAGCTCCTGCATCGACAACAAAAGGCATCACTCCTCCCGCTTCGGCAGAGCTGATCATCTCCGAGAGGATCGAATTGCTTGGTGCGGACGGACGCTCGCTTCATATCGGGGTGATGACGGAACTTGGAAAACCCCTGTTGCGGCAGTTCGGGCCGGAAAGCGAGTTCTGGGATAATCGCCAATGTGTCCTGGAACGAAATCCTGCACGGCAATGGGTGGTATCTCCCGTGGCGGGTGCGACCAACGAAACACTCGTGAACGGCCTGACGCTGACAGCTCCCCGTCCGCTCAGGCAAGGTGATCGAATTGCGGTCGGCCGCCAGGCCAAAGGCATCGCCAAGATGCCCCTTACGGTGCGGGCGCTCAACAAATGACCTCGGCCGGCGGACGTGAAGTGCCCGAGTCCGATCCTCCCTGCGAGCAGCCGGCGATCGCAGAGGCTCATCCGGTGATGACCGATGTGCCCAAAGATGAACCAGGGGCGCCGGGTCCCTCCAGTTCCCTCGGCGCGGTTGCCGCAGCTGTTCCAGCTGCAGGCCCCGAACCTCCACCGGCGGCTGCTGCGCCGTTGGATGGAGAGCCTGCGTCCAGGTCGGAAAGCCTGCCGTCTGACCAGGATCTTTCGAAGGTGGCGGCCTTTGCTCCATTAGAAATCGTCGAGGTGAATGACCTTGATTGGAACGCTGTCCTCAACCGGGCCAGCCCGTCCTCCATCCGCTCCGAAATTCGGTCGACGGTTGAAAGAATGGAGGGTCTGCTTGACCTTGCCGATGGGCCTGGCATGTTGTTCGACAAATTCCGCGCCGATCCCACCGACAAAGTCATCAAGATTTCTGACTTCGATGGCGAAATCCCGCTGTGGATCATCGGCGACTTGCATGGTGATCTTCTGGCGCTCGAGGCTGCACTTGCGGCAATGCGGCAGCCGGACCTGCAGCCCGGAGAAGGTCCACCTCGGATCCTGTTTCTTGGCGATCTCTTCGATGACGAGGGTTTTAGCCTCGAAATCCTTCTCCGCGTATTTGAACTGATCGTAGACGCGCCCGACCGCGTGTGCGCCATCGCCGGCAATCACGACGAAGCACTGTCTTACGATGGCGTACGATTTTCCTCGAGCGTGACGCCATCGGACTTTGCCGACTTCCTCAACGCTAACCTCACCCACGAATGGATCGAGCGGGCCGGTAAGCTTGCCGTGCGCCTGTTTACGAACGCTCCGCGCGCACTCTTCTTTCCCGACGGATTGCTTGCCGCCCACGGAGGCTTTCCGCTGGTTGACTTGCATCCCGGCCTCGCTGAATCGGGGGATTGGAACAACCCGATGTCCCTGTCTGATTTTGTATGGACAAGGGCCCATCCGAAAGCCCGCAGGAAGCTGCCAAACCGCTTCTCCCGCGGGAGCCAGTTCGGCTACGAGGACTTCGCTGCTTTCTGCTCTTTGAGTGCCGGTCTCGGACGGCCCGTCACACATATGGTACGCGGCCATGATCACGTGGAAGAAAGGTATGCGAGCTTCCCCGCCTATCGGGCTAATCCGCTGCTCACGACCGTCGCCCTTTCGCGTCGGTTGAGCCGCGAGGCATTCGGGCCCTACGAGCGGGTTCCAACTATGGCGCGATATGTCGAAGGAGCCCTGCCGAGCGTGTATCGGTTGCACATTCCCGCCGAAATGATCCGTGCCTATTATCCTCAGCCGGCGGCCGACAGCATCGACAATCACCCGGGCCAGGAGCCTCAAGCATGACGGGCGTCATCTTGCGTTGCCCAAACTGCGGCACCTCCACAGCGACTTCCGGCGAGTGCGAGGCCTGCCATGAGGCAGAAGTCCGCTTCTACTGTACGAACCACAAGCCGGGTCATTGGTTAGATGCACCCGCATGTCCGCAATGCGGCGCAAAGTTTGGCGATGCGCTGAGTCCGGCCGCACCGTCGGTCCCCCCTCCTGTTCGCCCACGTCCGCCGGTCCCTTTTCCCAAAGCAGCGCCCCGCGCGGAACCACCACCGCTGGATACGAGTCCCGGGCCATGGGGCCGGAAAGAGCGACGGAGGTCTGCCCGCCCTGAGGCGGAGACCGACGGCGCCTCAGCCGGCGACATCCACACGGTAAAAATGCTGGAGATGCTTCGAGCCCTCTCCCGCGCCGGTCGTATCACTCGAAGGTCAACCTATCCTATTCCGGAAGCGCCACCTCCAAGGGCAGCAGCGGCTGGGTGCCTGATGCGCTTTATGCTCCTCGTCATGTTCCTGTTCATCATCTTGCCGCTGATATTTTCCCTGATAGGAGGCGCTCTACTTGGCGTACTCGACGGCTATTACTTCTGAGGATCGACGACCACACACGCTCCAAGCGGCTGATGTCCGCGCCATCCGATCTGTTTTTTGTGCCTTATACGTGCCGCTCCTGCCGCGGCCGTGCGGATGGCTAACACGATCCCGCCAATCCTTGCTCCACGAGAGCAGGAGCTGAGCGTCAAAGAGCTAAGGCCGTGTGGTGCAGTTGACCGCATACGGAACCCGCGGTGGAGGCAGTAGCCTTAACTCATACGATGCCGTTAGCAACGGCAATTTCGACGACGACGAGCCGCTTCTGGACACCGACATTAGCCGCATAAGTTTGGTACCGGAAGTCTATTACTGGGCGCGTTCATCAAAGCACTTCGACGGGAAGCTCACCGTCGTGCAGGTCTCGACTGTCTTCGGGGAAGAGCCCAATTACTGGACACTTGCACTGCCTGGCACTGACCAGCACGATCGGAACATTGCTATGCTCCGAAATGCGGGGGTGCGGATCGCCATCGACGACTTCGGATCGATGACTAGTATGGCCCGAGCGAAAGGTCTTAAGACCACGGCTGAAGGGGTGGAAACGGACGAACAGAGCGATGCTTTAGTTGCCCTTGGGTGAGACAGCCTCCAAGGTTTCGTAATCTCGCGGCCTCTTGCCCGCGCGGCCATAATCGATTTGTACAAGCACTGCTTGAGGGTGCCGGCCGTCGACCTGTGCTCAAACCGGCTACGCTCGGGCGGGGTTTGCTCGGCGAGGGGAAGCGTTTTTAAAGCGTTTGGCCTAGAACGTCCCTAGGCGGATGCCATCGCGGCCGAGGAGGCTCATCCATTTGGGGCTTCTCCTGACATCGCCCCCTTGAACGTCCTGCGATCTCAAGGGCGAACGTGCGATCAGCTTAAAGGGGACTTAATGCATCCAGCGACGCCAACACAGCGTAACCGATGTTCCGCTCACACGTTGTGCGCGCCGCCTGATCTGTGATCGGCTTTCCATCGACGAACAAAAGGAGTGGACGCTCGCCCATGATGACCGACCGTGGGGCGATGGTGCTCCACTAGGTGTCGCCTTCACCTCTCGACAAAAGCTTCACCAGGGAGGTTCTGACTGGAGACGGCAACATTGCTAAAACCTCCCTGGTGTCCTTTTAACAAGGATCAGGAAAATCTAAGCTGGATCGAGCCGAGGGGAAGACGGACCTAAGTCGGACTGGCGACCCCAGAACCCGCTTCTCATACCAAGCGGCGTCGATATGTGCGCTATTGGCCGGCATCGCGATTAAAACCGCCCCATTCTACAAGCGCTGGCCGATTCAAACGCGCAAGTTCGAGATAGCATTCTATCGCAGCCGCTCGCCCGTTTATGTCGGACCCGACGTCGCCTGTCGGTCCCCGAGTAACGAACTCAGGGAGGTCAGGTAGACGACAAACCCGATAGCTCTCACGAAGGTAAAGCTGCGCCGTCTTCGCACAGGGTTGCGACACCGTCGGCGTCATTGTCAAAAACGGCGACAACATTGATCTGTGTTCGCAGCGCGACAAGGCCTGGAACAACTTCTGAAGATTGCCTGTGCCACTAAATGGATAGCCATCTTCCATATCGACATATCGAAAAAAGTCAGCGATTTCGGGCCGAAGCAGGCCAGCCGCGTGGCGTAGGATCTTAGCGTCGGAGCTCCCCTCGGCTACGATCGAGAAAGTCGAAGAGTCTGGCAGTCCGTCACCAAATTCTTCCTCCCCGCATACCCCCCTAGCAAGGGCCTGAAATGCCACGTGACGTTACAATCGAGATTGTCGGGCGCCTCGACCAGCAATCGTAAGGACGTCTAGGGATCGAATCCTCCGAGCAGGTACCCCGCGCTGGTCGCCTCCGAAAGAACCGTGTCAGGCTCGAAACCCTGGCCCCCGAAGGAGACAACGTCATACCAGGGTAGGCGGCCGCCCCAGGCGGACTGATAGGGCGAGTGCCTTGTCACCCGATTGGCCTTGGGCCGCCGCCACTCCGTAGAA
The DNA here is from genome assembly GCF_013087625.1 of Rhizobium changzhiense. NCBI lineage: Bacteria > Pseudomonadati > Pseudomonadota > Alphaproteobacteria > Hyphomicrobiales > Rhizobiaceae > Rhizobium > Rhizobium changzhiense. The sequence goes on along the minus strand of NZ_JABFCQ010000003.1, from coordinate 698,974 downwards.
CTCGGCCCCTTGCGGACCGTCATACCATCGCGCCATATAAAAGCGTATAGACTCCAGTCGGCGATTTTACCAATCGGCGAGGCCGATTGGGCGATCAGACGTGCTCTTGCCTTAGGTGGGCCCACAATAATGTCTCTAAACCTCTTAAATCTTCCGGAACTATCCGAACGGCGCATAGAGATGCTCGCGAAGGTAATAGCCGACTGGTGCGACGCGAACTCCGTCGATGCAGGCGGGAATTGCGCGGAAGCCGCATACGCTGCCGCCATTGATCTTTTAAGTGCAGACCCGGACTTGTCAGCGGGCCAGTTGCGACAGGCACTGGACCTCAGGATGGCTGAAAACAAGCGCCAGGAACCTTCGTCGTAGACTGAAGTTGGGACGAAGTGGACGCTCCGTTTGGGCGGTTTGTCCGCTAGCGATGGAGCGTGTGTCTTGTGGAAGAATGTCGTTATACATTTGCGAAAGTCGATCACCGTGAGATCGGCAAAACAGGCCTTCGATCTCCTATCGGCCCGTTGGCCAGTCTCTGACGGAAAGGCTTACATCGCGGCCCTTGAAGCCTGTGAAGGCGTCGATGACGGACATGTTTCAGACGAAAGCGCTCTGGAGTTGTTCTTGTTGGCGTTGAAGGAAGCCGAAATCCCCTACTCGACCGAAATAGAACGGTAGGAGAACCAACATCGGACTGTAAATTGACGCATCAACGATGAGCCGAGCCTGTTTCTGCACACGACGAGGTGTGATTTGTGATCTCGAACGATTGCTCTTCTCAGATAATGCTGGAATCGTTCAGCCTCTTCACCAGTGATGGATGCTTACTTCCGGCCACAGTGTTTTCGCCCTCGCAGCCTTCTCATCGTGAGTGTGTCGTGTCAACCGGCCGACAATGAGGACCGTCGCGGAGTGATCGGACCATCCTGTGTTTTTCTCGGTCGCTCATTACAAGCGTCAGAGGAGCGAAATCCTCGCTTCCGCTCTAATTGATTACGCCGACCCGATGCATCGCTGACAGTCCTTTGACCTCGCAGGAAACGTTAATATCCGCTACGAAGCTCGGCCGCTTCCCCTGCAGTGACAACGATACCGCCGGCTGCTAGGCTCCCCGAAACTCGTACGGCAGACAAGTCAAGTATCCGGAATGGTTTCTCGCCGCGTTGGGAACTCTTGTAGAAGGTACGCTAATCAGGCCGCGGTTCAAATCTCGGCGTTCCAATCGACAACAGCCGCCACGCAGCCCCCGAGATTTCGTCCGCCGATGCGTGGACCAAGGATGTGAAGAACGAAAATCCGCGGCGCTTCTTCCTGGAATGTCCGCTGGATGGGCGATGGGAACTTCGGTGTCTCGCGTCCGTTTGGTTGCAGATGCGGCGTATCGGGCGGACATCCTGCGCCCCGGGCGGCAGAAGGGATCGTCATGGCAAGGGATGCCGACATAACCATATTAAGAAAGCGCGGAATGCTGGCGACCGTGCGCGGCGTCGTTGCGCATAGCGTGGGCGGGGCCGAAGTCGAGACTGCGCCCTGCGATATGCTACTGGGTAATGCAATTCTGCATGTCGCGAGACTGGACGTTTCGGTTTGCACGACCGCCGCCGCGAGTGTCGTTGCGGAGGGCATTATGTTGAATTGCGAGGACTGCCGTCGGCTCGCCTTGAAATATGGCGACAAGCTTGAAGTTCGTGAATAGGAAGCAAGAGCCCTAAGCACTGGCCGATCAGCTTGCTGGGCCCAAGGAATCTCAATCGGACATCCACACGACAATCGACCTCGGAGCCACGAGAGAATTCAGTTCGATGATGGTGTTCGGGAGTTTCATGGTTGAGACGTGGGGCCTTGAACAGCCTCGGCTGATGGTCTTTCGTCCACCGTTCTTCACCTTTGAGTTCTCGTAATCGGGCAGCGTTGTGAAGCAGATGGGGTTTGCGTTCATGTCGGCCTCCGACGACGGACGCCGCATAACGTAGAAAAATATCTCCTGCCATTCAGTGCGAGGTGATCGCACGACCGCTGGACGCGAGATGCTCAGTAATGGCGCGCCGGATTTCGGTAACCGTGTCGAAGAGCCTGTTGTCCAAGTCGATGACATTGAAGCGGACAGCGATGAATTTGAGGCGGTTTTCGACAGGGACCGCGATCCCGACTTCCTGACCGTTGAATACGACAGCTTGCTTTTGCATAACAAACCTCGGGCGCGCCACACGGGAGCACCATCTTTGAAAAGTGGAACAAAGGGTTTACGACGCGTCAGATTGCCGTCGTAGTTCGGTATCGGATCGAGACGAGATCACGCACTCGCTGCACCATTGCAAAGAAACGAAGTCCGGCAAACAACGCCATCATCCTCCTCAAGCGAGGTCAAACGACCGCTGAGCATCGCCGGCGAGGGCCGGTTATTTCAAAACTATTCTGTAAAAAACGTAGTCGAGAAACCTCGAGTAAGCAACTGATTTTTGTTATTATTTAGCGTTTTGAATCGTATGACAATTACCGCAGGTGCGAAGTAACAAATGATGTACGTTCGTCCGACCCATCGTCGAAGGCCCGTCAACGGCTTTACTCGGCGATATTGCAAATAGACGGCATTTCTTTCAGCCTCTTTCAGACTCGGGTAATCAAGCGGTCACTCCTACTTTTAAATAGATAGCCTTTGTTGAACGTCCTTCTCATCGAAAGGACCACGGACCTGAGATGTTTAGGGACCGGTAAACTCGAGGGTTTTGCAGGTTGCATCGGGACGTGTAATTGCTTTAAAATCGAAATCGATGCCCCCGGCTCTCGTCAGAAAGGCATCAGACCCGGCAATGGAAGGGGCGTCCCCCGATGCATAATCTGGCTACCGCTCTGGCAATCACCCTCTCCTATCTCGATGGACGCTCATCGAACTCCACTGAGGATGATGATGTTGAGGTTTTGGAAGCTGCCGCCGCAGAGCTTCAGACCGCTCCGTCGGACGAAAAGAACTCGGTGAACTCAGCTCTAGTTCACATCGGTAGGGCCGATCTCGCGGATGGCCTCGGTTTGAACTAGATTCACAAGAGACCGCGATCGCGGGTTGGGTTTTCGCGACCATCACGACACGATCGAGAGCCGGAGCCATGACGAGGACGGCAACTATGCGCCCAAAAGCGGTCGCCTATGTTACTTACGACAAAGAGACGGGCAACCGCGTCGTCTCCCGGTACATCGATTCCGTCACGGGCAAGCCCGTCAAGGACGAGAACGAAGCCAAGGGCTACGCTCGCGGGGAGAACGACTACGTTATCCTGACCGAGGACGATCTGGATGCCGTCGCGCTCGACACGGTGAAGACGATCGAAATCGACAAGTTCGTCCCGGCCGACAGTCCGCCCACTGGTCGCCTGACATGGCCAGCGATCCCATTCAGACTAGCCTACTGAAGCTCACCACCGAGAAGAAGAAGGTGTTGAAACCAATAAGGCGTCGAAGGGAAAAGCTGCTGAAGCGGCTCCCAAATCCAATGTGGTCAATATTATGGAAGCACTCCGGAAGAGCGTCGAGGCCGATCTCAAAGGCAGGAAGGCCGGGTAGTCCATGCACTTGTTGGAAACCAAGGTTGCTCACGAGACAACTGGTTGGCGGATAGACTTCCGGTATTAGGTAGCAAATGCCGTCAGCGGCTGCCTCCGGCCCGGAGCCGTCATAAGGTCTTTGGTGGTGGTCTTACCACGGGATCGATGAGCGGTGCGTTCTGGGCTAGGTATTCCTCGATGCCGCTCTCGTTTGTCGACTCCAACTCTAGCTTCAGGCTTTGATATCCGCGCCGCAATTCGTCATCCTTCGCGGCCATCCGGGCCGGCGTTTTCCTTCCGCCGCAAGGCCATCAATCGCATGGTTTACCTGGGGATGGCTTGCGGTTGTCACTCCGGGGCAGCAGGCACCCCTGGGCCACACCTTGTCGCTCGAACGGCGCCTGCTTTTGCTCGACTGGGCCGCGGCGAATAATGCATGGGTCGTAGAAGACGACTACCTGAGCGAACTACAGCTGACGGGCAGAGCCGCTCCCGCCCTCGCCTCGCTTGACCGGGCCGGGTGTGTCATCCGCATCGGGTCCTTCAGCAAGACCATAAGTCCAGCGCTTCGGCTCGGCTTCGTCATTGCGCCTCCGGCGCTTGTGCCGCTATTCGCGGAGACGGCAGCCTGCCTCATGCCTGCGCCAGGTCCAGCAGTGCAGATGGCGGTCGCGGAGTTCATTAGGGAGGGCCACTATCTGAGGCACATCCGCCGCATGAAGAGGCTCTATGCATCGCGACAGCAGGCCGTGCTTGCTTGTCTACCAAGCTCGGACAGCGTTGTCGAAGTTACAACGCCCGGTCTCGCGGTCCTGCTCAAGCTGCGGAACCACATCTCCGACGTCGCAAAACCGCGGCACCCGAATGCACTGGTCATCGGCTTCGCGCTCGTCGGAGGCGTTTTGACGACGAAATCCGCCGTTACGCTCGCGGGTGGCGTGGTTTTCGAGAATAACGTGGACAGCCTTGTCCTGCGGCCGCTCCGCCTCAAGATGCGCCGTTTCATCGCGCTCAGAGTTTCTGTTGCTCTATCGCGCTGAAGCGCAATGCCCTTCCATCGGCTTCAGCCAAAGCGTCCATTTCCTTTTCGAGCAAATCTCGATCGTCGACTCCGCGCAAGAGGCGACCAGCAAGCACATCGAAACGGCCGGCGGCGATGTCCGCGATAAGAAGTGCAGCTCGAGAAGGGTGGATATCGATGCCATCGTCGAAGAGCTGCTGGATGGCGGGCAGATAAGTTTTGCCTGCCTCCGAAAACAACTGCTTTTCCGTCATGTCGGTGCGTACGAGCCCCGGGTCGACGGCAAAGGCGCGTATGCCATGAGCGATCGTCGTATCATTGAGACACTCGGTCAGCCGCATGATCGCTGCTTTACTCGATGCGTATCCGGAACCGTGTGGGAAACTGTTGCCCGTCCCTCCGCCAACGAGATTGATGATCCGGCCTCTGCCGCGCGCCAACATTGTCGAACAAGCCGCGCGGGAGGTGTGAAACGTTCCTTGCAAGTTGATTTCCACATCCCGCCACCAGGCAACAGGATCACACTCCCATATCGGTCCGAAAGCCTGGAAAGAACCGTGATTGTTGACTAAAGTATCAACCGGACCCAACTCAGATGCGATCCGGGCAAAAGCGTTTTCGACGGCGCTGTATTGGGTAACGTCGGTCGTCACCGCGATCGCTTGCCCGCCCTCATCTTCAATCAGCGAGGCTGTTTCCTCGATCTCAGTGGCGGTTCGCGCAAGCACCGCGACCTTGGCGCCTTCTCGCGCCTGCCGGAGCGCGATCTCCCGACCGATTCCTCTACCGCCACCCGTGACGACCGCTACGCTGTCCTTAAGCAGGGTCATTTTATGCTCCTATCTTGTGCAGCGCCGCCGCCGCCGGAACGCAACGGTTCGGCTCCTAAGCACTATCGGACAAAACCCTTGCTAGTTTCAAGATAGATGATAACGTTTCAATTAAATTGAGTGCGAAAGGCAAAGTCAACGTTTGGGAGGATGTGACATGACCAACAGCAGTAGATCCACGCATGAGATACGTCGCCGCACCCTGCTTGCCGGTGCGGGAAGCGCCGCATTGATGGCGTTGACGGGCAGCGCAAACGCGCAGGATAGCGTGAGCGGCGAACTTGTAGTGCTGAATTGGCTCGGTGGTTCCGAGCTCGACATGATGCATCAGATCCAGAATGCATTTACGGCGAAATATCCAAAAGTAACGATCAGGGAAGTTGCCATTACCGGCCAAGGAGACATGCGCGGCGGCATCCGCACGGCACTCATGGGCGGCGAAGTGGTCGATGTTCTCTACAACACCTGGCCGGCCTTCCGGAAGGAACTGCTCGATGCCGGCATGCTGCGGCCGATCGACGACCAATGGAAGTCCTTCGGCTGGGACAGGCTCATCAGCCAATCATGGAAGGAACTAGGCGCTATAGCCGACAAGACCTATGGCTTGACCTACACCTTCGGCGACCGCTCCGGCATCTGGTATAAAAAGGAGCACCTTGCCAAGGCGGATCTCACCGAGCCGCCGAAGACGTGGGAAGATTTCGTGGCCAGCTTTGCGAAGCTCACCAACGCGGGCTTCGCGGCTCCAGTTGCCATTCCCGGCAAATACTGGGCGCATGCTGAATGGTTCGAAACGCTCCTCTTGAGGACGGCCGGCGTCGAGACGGCAGCAAAGCTCGGAGCGCATGAAATTCCGTGGACCGACCCTGCGGTGAAGACGGCGCTTACAAAGTATGCCGAAATGTTGACCGCGGGCTGCTGCGGCGCGCCGAACACCATGCTCGCCAACGACTGGGACGGGGAAGCCGACCAAATCTTCCAGGCGAACGCCAAAAATTACCTGCTGATCGGCATGTGGATGAATAATCGCGCCAAGAACGACTACAAACTCACCGAGGGTAAGGATTACGGTCTCTTCCAGTTCCCAGCCCTCGGCATGGGTCATGACGACACGTCGAGCGTCGATACCAAGGAACTGCTCGTCACGGCAAACGGCCCCAATCCGAAGGCAGCAGACGCCTTCCTCGATTTCTGGACGAGCGCCGATGCCGCCAACATTCTTGCCAAGAACGGCTATGCGTCACCAAGCAGTAATACCGACACGTCGCTCTATGGCGAGACGCAGAAGGTGGCGACATCAGCGGTCGCAAGCTCGAGGTTGCAATTCGTGCTCGGAGATCTCTTGCCCGGCGATCTCGTCGATGAATATCGCGTGCAGCTGCAGAAATTTCTGCAGGATCCCTCGGCTGCTAATATCGATGCCGTCCTTGCGGCAATCGAAACCAAGGCCCAGGGTTCCTACTGATGGCTGGAACCTCCGCTTCCCCGGTGCGGGAAGCGGCGGGCGTGATGCAGGTTTCTCCGCTGGCGGTCAGCATTGAAGGCCGCCGACGTCTGCTCAGGGACACGCCCGCCGCTTTTATTCTGATCGCACCTGTCATCGTGCTTTTTGCCGTCGCCGTGGTCTATCCGCTGGTGGAGACTATCCGCTTGAGCTTCTGGGACATACAGGGCCTGCGGAAGCCTTCCTTCATCGGCTTTGGCAATTATGTGCGGCTGTTTTCGGACGCCACCTTTCGCAGCACGATGCTAACGACCCTGATCTTCACGATCGGGACGACGGTGATTTCGGTGTCGATTGGCTGGGCTCTGGCAATGACGTGCGCGTTCGCGCCACGACAGACGCTGCCGTTCCGCGTGATGATCTTTGCCGCCTTCGGTATTTCGGAGGCAGTTTCGGGCTACATGTGGATTGGCATCTATAGGGCCGATGCCGGCGGCCTGCTCAATTCGCTGATCCAGCTTTTCGGGTTTTCCAGCTTCTCGCATGCTTGGCTCGGCGATGCCAATACGGCGCTGTGGGCACTCATCATAGCCGCATCGTGGAGCGGCGTAGGCTTGCCCCTGATGCTGATCTTCGCCGCCATCCAGGCAATCCCGAAATCCGTGCTCGAAGCAGCCTATATGGACGGCGCCAAGCCGCTCTCGACCATGCGCCACATCATGATGCCGCTGTCGATGCCCGGCGTGCGTGTCGCGGTTTTCATCAACCTTCTGGGTGCGCTGCGCGCCTTCGACATCATCTACATCCTTACGGGCGGCGGACCGGTGCGCTCAACCGAGACGGTTGGCTATTTCATGTACCGAGAATCCATGACCCAGTTCAAACTGGGCTATGGGGCCGCTGCGACCGTCATCCTGCTGCTGGCCGTGCTCATCGTCTCGATCCCCGCCATTATCCAGCGAACGGCAGGTGCGAAATGATCGGCAAGGCTCCCCGCTGGATTGTCATCTTCGTCGGCATCATCGCCTGCATCTGGGTCATCCCAATCGCCGGCATTGTTGTTACCTCCCTGCGTCCTCCCGAGGGCGTCTCGCTTGGCTGGTGGCACTTCGAGCGCTTCGATCTGACCTTCAATGCGTGGCACCGCGTCTGGGAGAAATATCCGCTCTCCCAATCCATGTGGGTGACGATTAAAACAGCGGGGATTGCGACGGCGTTGACGATGCTTTTGACGCCGGCAGCGGCCTACGCCTTTCATTTCCTCAATTTTCCGTTCCGCCGCATCTTGCTGATTATCATCATCAACGCATTCGTACTGCCGCAGCAGGTCGTCATCATTCCGCTCTTCACTCTGTGGCGCGATCTCGGGCTGATCGATAGCATTCTCTCCGTTCTCATTCCCTATGTCGGGATGTCCTTCGCTTGGTCGATCTTCCTCGTCAAAAATTTCTTCGAAGATTTCCCGCGCGAACTAGTGGAAGCAGCCAAGATTGATGGCTGCGGACCGATTGCGACCTTCCGTCATGTGGTACTGCCGAACAGCCTGTCGCCGATCTTCGCCGTCGGCATCCTGCAGTTCCTCTGGACCTGGAACGCCCTGCTGCTGCCGATGCTTTTCCTGCGCAGCGACGTACCCCTGCCCGTGCTGCTCGCCCGCATCTCCGGCAGCTACGAGATCAACTGGGACCTGCGCTCGGTGGCGGCGATCATCACGACAATCGTTCCCCTCCTTGTCTTTCTTGTCTTCCAACGTCAGTTCGCCGCCGGCTCTCAAACCCGCACCGGCGCAAAGGAATAGGACCATGCCTAACACCACAAACAAGCCGCTGCGCTACCGCCAGATCCATCTCGACTTCCATACGTCGGAACATATTCCCGGCATCGGCGCCGACTTCGATCCGGATACCTTCGTTTCAACGCTGAAGGCGGCGCATGTCGACTCGATCACGATCTTCGCCAAGTGCCATCACGGCTGGTCCTACTATCCGACCAAGGTTGGCAAGCCACATCCGCAGCTCGCCCGCCCGGACCTCCTCGGCGACATGGTGAAGGCCCTGTCAGCGGCCGATATCGAAAGCCCGATCTATATTTCGGTACAGTGGGACGAACTGACGGCGCGCGAACATCCCGAATGGCGCGCCATGACCGCGTCGAACCAATACCATCACGACCGTCCCGACGACTCTTCGGCGGGCAAGCAGCTCAGCCCGGCGTGGCATACGCTCTGCCTCAACCATGCCGGCCTTCGGAAATACATTCTCGACCAGGCGCGCGAAGTCGCGCAAAGCTACCCGACGCAGGGTCTGTTCTTCGATATCATCCTCACGCCGGATTGTGTTTGCCCTGCTTGCATCGAGCGCATGCAGTGCGAGGGTCTCGATCCAGAAAATCCGGCGGACCGGCTGAAAAACGACGAGGCCGTCAACGAACAGTTCCGTCGCGAAACGAGCGAGGCGTTGTTCAGGGAGTTCCCGAATCTCCGCGTCTTCTACAATTGCGGACATATCCACAAGCAGGGCCCGAAGCGCTTTTCCACCTATTCTCATCTCGAGCTTGAAAGCCTGCCGACCGGCGGTTGGGGTTACGACCACTTTCCGTCCAGCGCGCGCTACGCGGCAACGCTCGGCATGGATTTCCTGGCTCATACAGGCAAGTTCCACACCTCGTGGGGCGAGTTCGGCGGTTTCAAGCACCCTGATGCACTGGATTATGAATGTGCGCAAATGATCGCGCTCGGCTCGAAGTGCCTGGTCGGCGACCAACTGCATCCGAACGGCGCTATCAATCCTGATACCTATGCCTCGATCGCGCCGGCCTATCGACGCGTCGAAAAGCTGGAGCCATTTCTGCACGGCGCCAAGCAGGTCTCCGAGATCGCCATATTGTCGGCCGAGCATATGAATCCTAAGGGCGCGCGCAATCATCCGAGCGACGATGGCGCAGCACAGATGCTGCAGGAACTGAAGCGGCCCTTCGACGTGCTCGACAGTTCCGCTCGTTTCGAGGAATACCGACTGCTGATCCTGCCGGACGAAATCCCGGTCGATGCTGCCCTTGCGTCGCGGCTGAAAGCCTATCTCGCCAGTGGCGGCAAGATCATCGCCTCCTGGCATTCGGGCATCGGGGATGATGGGGCCTTTGCTATCGATTTCGGCATCGAGCGGCAGCCAACGCCGATCGCGTTCAGACCGAGCTATGTGAAGGCAGGCAAGGACCTTGATCCGTCCATGCCGGAAACGGCTTTCGTTTTCTACGATGATGCCGAAACCGTCCGCCCGATCGGCGCAACGGTGCTGGCCGGTATCTACCCCTCCTACTTCAACCGGTCTTACAAACATTTCTGCTCGCACCAGCATGCTCCGGACGATACGGCGGCTGATATGCTTGGCGCTGCCGTGACCGAGCATGGGGGCATCGCTTATATCGCCTACCCCATCTTTCGACTTTACCGGGCTATTGGGCAGCCGCTCTATAAATATGTTGTTCGCGGGCTTCTCGATCGTCTCGTTCCCGATCCGGCGATGGTTACCGATCTTCCCTCATCCGGCCGGGCAACACTGACCCGGCAGATTGGGCACAATCGCCACATCCTGCATCTTCTCTACGGACCGCCGCAGATCCGCGGCAAGGATGTTCGTGGCGATGACGGCTCGACACGGGTGATGGAGATGATCGAGGACATCCCGTCGATCGGCCCGGTTAACGCCAGCGTGCGGTTGCCGGCAAAGCCGAAGCGGGTTTTCGATGCCATGACCGGAGAGGATCTGGCGTGGGAAGCCGGCGCAGACGGCGCCATCAGCATCACGGTACCACGGCTGCGCATCCATAGTGCCGTGGTCTTCGAAGGCGCCTGATGAAGATCGACGCCTTCTATGTTTCAGACTTCGCACCGCCGCTCGCAATGCTGGTGAGCGGCCGGGCGCTGGGCTATACGACGGAGATGGGCGCGAAAACGTGTCACAATCCCATGAATACCTGCAGGAGCCCGCTTGAAATGCATGAAACGGATCGGACGGCCGGAAGGCGGCGGGGAGCCACGATCATCGACGTTGCCAGGGTGGCGGACGTCGCTGTCGGCACCGTGTCGCGTTATCTCAACGGCGAGACGGTCCGTCGCTCGAACCGTGAGCAGATCGAGCGGGCGATCCAGGAGCTCGGCTACCGGCGAAATGCAGCGGCAGCGTCTATCCGTACCGATCTGACCCATATGATCGGCTTTCTGGTCCCGACCTTCGATGAGTTTCATGCCCGCATGCTGGAGCACCTAGCCACTTCGGTCCGCTCGACTGGTCGCGCGCTCCTGACCTATTGCCATGGCGGCGATCCGCGCGTGGTTGCCGAAGCGCTGGACTTTTTCGCCGCGCAGCGCGTCGATGCGCTGATCATGGATGGGACGGCCGAAGTCTATGACCGGGTGGACGACCTGATCGAACATGACGTGCCGATCATCTTCTACAATAACGACGTGCGTGGGCTCGCGGCGGACCGGGTGATGGTCGAAAACCACCGTGCGAGCTACCGCCTAATCAGCCACCTCATCGATCTCGGCCATACGCGCATCGGCATGCTGACGGGTGACCCGCGCAATTCGTCGGGCATCGAACGCCTGGCCGGATACGAGCAGGCGCTGCGCGACCGGGGCATCGTGGTGGATCCTTCAATGGCAGTGCGCGGCAACTGGCGCATGGATGGCGGCTACGAGGCGACCAAGCGACTGATGTCGCTGGAAAACCCACCCACAGCTATCTTCTCCGCCAATTACGGCATGGCGGTCGGGGCACTCAGCTGGCTGAAGGAGAACGGTCGTCACGTGCCCGACGATATCTCGCTGGCGAGCTTCGACGATGTAGCGGTCTTCCGGCTCTACGAAGCTGGCATTACCGCAGTCGCGCAGCCGGTCGCCGGCATTGCGGAAAAGATCACGGACATTCTTGTGGAACGCCTGACGGAATCCTCGAGCGGCGCGACGCGCAGCGTCGTTCTCGAATGCGACATCATCCTGCGAGGCTCGACGCGACGGATCACCTGACGCGCTCTGCTTGCCAAGCGGTCAAAGGGAGGAAATTTTGGCCAGCGTAGAATTGCAGAATATCGACAAAACCTATGGGAGCTTTGAGGCGATCGGCAATCTCAATCTGAGCGTTGACGATGGCTCGTTCACCGTGTTCGTCGGCCCTTCCGGCTGTGGAAAATCGACGCTGCTGCGGATGATCGCCGGCCTCGAAAAGATCACGGCAGGCGACCTCAAGATCGACGGGCGGCGCATGAACGAAGCCGATCCGATCGAGCGCGGCGTGGCCATGGTTTTCCAGAACTACGCGCTCTATCCGCATATGACCGTCGAGCAGAATATCGGCTTCTCGCTGCGCATGGCGGGCCTTGGCAAGGCCGAAATCCAGCGCAGCGTTGCTGTTGCGGCGGCAACGCTGCAGATTGAACCGCTGATGAAGCGCAAGCCAGCGCAACTCTCCGGTGGTCAGCGTCAGCGTGTCGCCATCGGCCGGGCGATCGTGCGCAATCCCGCCGTGTTCCTGTTCGACGAGCCGCTGTCAAACCTCGACGCTGAACTCAGAGTGTCCATGCGTGTCGAGATCGCGAAACTGCACCGGCGCATCGGCGCAACGATGATCTATGTCACACATGACCAGACGGAAGCGATGACGCTGGCCGACAAGATCGTCGTCATGCGAGCAGGCAAGATCGAGCAGACAGGGACACCGGATACGCTCTATGCCGACCCCGACAACCTCTTCGTCGCCGGTTTCATCGGCTCCCCGCGCATGAATTTCCTGGATGGCACGCTGGACCCCAATGGCGTTGTCAGGCTCGATTGCGGCGCTGTCTTCAAGACGGGTCTTTTGCGGGGCGAAGGCGACATCCCGATCAAGGCCGGCATTCGGCCCGAGCACTTCACCGGACGTGACGATGCTGGCGGCGCAATCGACCTCAAGGTCGACGTGGTGGAAAATCTCGGCGGCACCCGTTTCATCTATGGCACGCTGAGTTCCGGGCAGGCCGTCATCATCGAGGACCGCTCCGAGACCATCCGCCGCCCGGGGGAAATCGTCACTGCCGGCTTCCCCGCACGAAGGGCCCTGCTCTTCGGTGGGGACGGTGAGCGCATCCGCGGGACGCGCCCGGCAAACACTCTTCCGGCGGAGTAGCCATGACCGCTCATCTTCTGTGGTACGATACGCCCGCACAGCTATGGACGGACGCGCTGCCGCTCGGCAACGGCCGGCTCGGAGCCATGGTCTTCGGCGATCCCCTGCGCGAACACCTGCAGATAAACGAATCCACCTTCTGGGCCGGCGGTCCCTATCAGCCCGTCAATCCAGACGCTTTTGGTCATCTGGGAACCGTGCGGCAGCTGATTTTCGACGGCAACTATGCGGACGCCGAGGCGCTGGCCGAGAAACATCTGATGGCACGGCCGATCAAGGAGATGTCCTACCAGCCGATCGGCGATCTCCGCCTCGAATTCAAGCGCGCCGAGCGCGTCTCCGGGTATCGGCGCGCGCTCGATCTCGATACCGCCATCGCTACCTCGTCCTACACTGCCGACGGCACCACCTACCTGCGCGAAGCCTTCGTGTCGCCAGTCGATGGTGTGCTCGTCCTGCGCCTCTCCGCTGACCGGAAACGCGCGATAAGCTGCCGGATCTCCATCGACAGTCCACAGCAGGGAGAGATGCGCATAGGAGAGGGATCTCAGCTGAGCTTTTCGGGAAAGGGCAAAGCAGAATCCGGCATTGCCGCCGCTCTCCGGTTCGCCTTTGGCATCCGGCTTATCAACAGCGGTGGAACGGTGAACGCTTCGGGGGGAGCCCTGTCGGTAGAAGGCGCTGACGAGGTTCTGGTCCTTCTCGATGCGGCGACGAGCTTCAGGCGCTACGACGACGTGTTGGGACATCCCGAGCGCGATATCGTCGATAGGCTCGAAAGAGCCGCTTCGCGCGACTTCGTATCGTTGCGCGACGACCATATCGAAGAGCATCGGCGGCTGTTTGGCGCATTCGCCATCGATCTCGGATCGACGCCTGCAGCGTCGCTTCCAACCGACCACCGTATCGCTGGATTCGCTGGTGGCGATGATCCGGCGCTGGCGGCGCTGTATGTGCAGTTCGGTCGCTACCTGATGATTGCCTCGTCGCGTCCCGGGACGCAACCGGCCAATCTGCAGGGCATCTGGAATGCGGAAACGGAGCCGCCCTGGGGCAGCAAATACACAGCCAACATCAATCTCCAGATGAACTATTGGCTACCGGCACCGGCCAATCTGCGCGAGTGCCTCGAGCCGCTCGTCGCAATGGCCGAAGAGCTTGCCCAGACCGGCAAGGCGATGGCACATGTACACTATCGCGCCCGCGGCTGGGTCATGCATCACAATACCGATCTCTGGCGCGCAACGGGACCGATCGACGGCGCCAAATGGGGACTCTGGCCAACGGGCGGTATCTGGTTGATGGCGCAGTTGCTGGACGCTTGCGACTACCTTGATGACGCCGACGCGATGCGACGTCGACTGTTTCCGATCGCCCGGGAGGCGGCACACTTCCTCTTCGACGTGCTCGTCCCGCTTCCCGGCACGGATTATCTGGTGACGAACCCGTCGCTTTCACCCGAAAACGTCCACCCGTACGGAGCTTCGATTTGCGCCGGTCCGGCGATGGATAGCCAGCTCATCCGCGATTTTTTGGGTCTCCTGCGCCCTCTCGCAGTCTCGATCGGTGAAGAGCCCAATCTTGTCGCCGACATCGATCGTGTGCTGCCGCGCCTTGCGCCCGACAGGATCGGTGCGAATGGCCAGTTGCAGGAATGGCTCGAAGACTGGGACATGCAGGCGCCGGAGATGCATCACCGCCATGTCTCGCATCTCTACGGCCTCTATCCGAGCTGGCAGATCGACATGGACAGAACCCCCGACCTCGCCGCCGCCGCCCGCCGTTCACTGGAGATCCGCGGGGACGACGCGACGGGGTGGGGCATTGGCTGGCGCATCAACCTTTGGGCGCGGCTGCGCGATGGCAACCATGCCCACAACGTACTGAAACTGCTTCTCACGCCGGAACGAAGCTATAAAAACCTGTTCGACGCTCATCCGCCCTTTCAGATCGACGGAAATTTCGGCGGTGCAGCAGGCATCGTAGAGATGCTCGTGCAGTCCCGCCCTGGGGAAATCCATTTACTCCCTGCGTTGCCGACGGCATGGCCTGGCGGCAGGATCCGTGGCTTGCGCCTCCGCGGCGGCATGCTGCTCGATCTTGACTGGGAGGATGGCGAACCGCTGACGATTAGGCTCACGGCCTCGCGCAATGTCAGTTCGATCCTTCGCTTCGGCCAAACGCGACGCAAAGTCGATCTCGCCGCTGGCGAAAGTTTTTTCGAGGGCGGAAGCGAGTTGCGCTAAATCCGCGCGGATGACGTGCTGGGCTGAGCTCGTACGGCACACGGTTTGTCCGATCTGGTCGGAGACGGGTTTGCGGCTACACGCCGGACGTCGCCGAGATTGTCGAAGACGGTGCTTGCACTCGAGCGCAAGGACCCGAAGCCTGCAGGCGACGCTATGATCGCGTCACGCAGGCACGCGAAACACGCTTGCTTGAAGAGTGATCAGAGCAAATCGCGCCGATGATGAGGTCATAGCTTGCGCGGCGCATCGTTCGCGACAATAGGCAATCGGAGGAGCGGCCTCTCGCCCGGCGAGCATGCGGCCAATCAAATTTGTTACCAGAAGTGAAGTCAGCCAGTTTGCAACCTGCATGAGGTTTTACTGAAATGAAAACATACACGCTTCCACAGACCGACCTCAAAGTGTCGAGTATCATTCTCGGAATGATGCGGATCGCCAATATGAGCAATGGCGAAATCCAGCAGTTGGTTGGCAGCGCACGCGATGCCGGCGTCACCTATATCGACCATGCGGACATTTATGGCGGTGCTCCGCATCGCTGCGAGGCTCGTTTCGGCGAGGCGATTTTCCTCACCGCCGCCGAACGCGAGATGCTTGTCATCCAGAGCAAAGTCGGCATCCGCAAGGGATTTTTCGATTTCTCTGCCGAGCACATTTTGGCCTCGGTGGATCAGTCGCTCGCAGCGCTGAAGACCGACTATCTGGACGTGCTTCTGCTGCATCGTCCTGATACGCTTGTCGAACCGGAAGAGGTTGCTGCGGCCTTCGACACGCTCACATCTGCCGGCAAGGTCCGCCATTTCGGTGTTTCAAACCATACACCTGGCCAGGTCGAACTGCTGAAAACCGCGGTCAAGCAACCGCTCATCGTCAATCAGGTACAGCTTAGCATCACGCATGCGCCGCTGATTGCATCGGGCATTGCGGCCAATATGGCCGGGCTCGACCAGTCGATCGACCGCGACAACGGTCTCCTCGATTATTCTCGTATCAACGGGATGATGCTACAGGCCTGGTCGCCTTTCCAGAAGGGCTTCTTCGATGGCGTCTTCCTCGGCGATAGCGAGAATTTCGCAGATCTGAACGGCGCAATCGACGAACTCGCCAAGGCCTACGGTGTAACGCCGACGGGTATCGCGGTTGCGTGGATCATCCGTCATCCGGCAAAAATTCAAGTCGTGCTCGGCACTACGAAGCCGGAACGTGTCGTCGAAGCCGCGGCCGGTTCTTCTATCTCGATGACCCGCGAGGAATGGTATCGCCTCTTCCGAGCTGCGGGACATACTCTGCCCTAACCCGCATGCGATGGTGGCGTTCGCGAATGTCGCCATCAAGCCGCGTCTTACTACGGTTTTACAGGACATAGATACCATCGCGAAGATTTCCGCGAATTATCGTTTTAGACCGAATCGAGACGTCGGGGCCGGAAAAGACACTCCCACCTCACACTGTTCCCATGCCGCGCCTGTCCATTGGAAATTCGATGGCTGCGCCGATGACTGAGAGTTAAAGCCATAGCAAACATCGCTGGCCAACCGATGGCTTCTTCTCGCAGTCAAGGCAGTCGAAATTTCAGTCAAAGGCCCTGCTTGCCAACCGAAATCGAAGGCAGGGCGCAATCACACGCTTGAGATTAGCCCCCCGTCCACCCGGATCAGCGATCCGGTCAGATAGGAGGCGCGCCTGCTTGCCATGAACGTGACGACATCGGCATATTCTTGCGGATCACCATAGCGCCCGACTGGGATCGATACAGTGCTTGCCGCTGAAACCTCCTCGACGGCCTTCCCTTCGCGCTTCGCCTTCTGTTCGTCGAGGAAGGCGATACGCTGTGTGGCGACACGACCTGGCAAGACGACATTGACGGTCACGCCATCACGACCGACCTCGCCCGCCAGTGTTTTCGACCATCCGAGAAGCGACATGCGCAGGGCATTCGACAGGCCAAGATTGGGAATGGGCGCGACGACGCCAGATGATGTCGAGGTGATGATGCGTCCCCACTTCTTTTCACGCATCCTGGGAAGTACGGCATCGGAGATTGCTATGACCGACAGAACCATGCTGTCGAAGTATTTACGCCAGCTCTCGGCACTCTGACCGGAAACGAGCGTCGGCGGCGGGCCGCCGGTGATATTGACAAGAATGTCTACCGAGCCGACTTGCTCGTCGATGGCGGCGAGATTGGGCTCGATCACGCCGAGTTCGGCAAGGTCCCATTGAAGCGCCATCGCTAAGCCGCCAGCCGTGCGGATATCGGCAACCGTTTTTTCCGCTGCTTCCCTGTTGATATCTGCAACCGCGATCCGCGCGCCTTCGACGGCGAGCGTTTTAGCAATTGCCCCGCCAAGCCCGCCGCCGGCGCCCAATACCAGGGCTATCTTGCCTTTCAATCCCAGATCCATCGTCTGCTTCCTTTCCGTTGTTGTCGATTTTTGTTCAGCACCCGATCAGCCGGCCATCCAGCCACCGTCGACCATCAGGTTGACGCCGGTGATGTAGCTCGCCATCTCGCTGGCGAGGAAAAGGGCGGCCCCCGCGACGTCGCGCGGTTCGCCGAGGCGCGGCCACGGCGTGCGCCGGCGCGAATAGTCGAGCGCGTCGGGATCATTGGCAACACCTGGCTTGCCGGTGATGATCTTCCCCGGCGCGATCGCGTTGCAGAGGATCATATTGGCGGCGTGGTCGACGGCGATCTGTCGGGTCATCTGCACGATCGCCCCCTTGCTGACGCCATAGGGAAAATCACCTGGGCAAGCCAGCATGCCGTGCTGGGAGGAAATATTGATGATCCGCCCTCGTGCCTCGCCCTCAGGCTCCTGCGTCAGGAACTGCTCAGCCGCGCGCTTGCAGCAATAGAAGAAACCGGTGACGTTGACCGACATCACCCGGTCCCATTGTTGCGGAGAGGTTTCGAGAAGATTGGTCGAGGTGTAGATCGCAGCATTGTTGACCATGATGTCGAGCCGACCGAACTCTTTCACCGTTTGCGTGACGAGTGAATCGACATCCGCCCAGTTGGAGATGTCGGTCTTGATGAACAGGCCCGTTCCCCCTGCAGCCATAATGCGGGCAAGCGTGGTATCGCCTCCCTCGATCGGCGCCTCCGAGACATCGGCAATCACAACGGTCGCGCCTTCTTCCGCGTAGCGCAGCGCAATCGCACGGCCGAGACCTGAACTGGCGCCGGTAACAATTGCAACTTTTCTATCAAGCAGAGGCATGGGAGTTCCTTCAGGCAACGCTGCGGACAACTTGACCGCGGCAGGGAGCAATGAGCGTTCCGTCTTTGACGATGCACTCGCCGCGCAGGAGGACATCCGTCAGCTTGCCAGCGGTGCGTCTGCCGTGAAACGGCGTGTAGCCTGCACGCGAAAGCTGACCGGCGTCCGTGATAGCGGTGGAACGGGTCATGTCGACAATAAGGATGTCTGCATCGCAACCGACGGCGATCGATCCTTTCGAGAGCCCGAGCCCAAAGCGGCGAGCAGGGTTATAGGAGCACATGCGCACCAGATCCGGAAGTGCGATGAGCTTTTCAGCGACAAGATCCAACATCACCGCAAGCAGCGTCTGGAGGCCCGGCATCCCACCGGGAATGTCGGCAAATGATCCATAGGTCGCCGACTTCTCGGCTCGGCTATGCGGCGCGTGATCCGTGGCCATGATTGTGATCAGTCCTTCCGCGACCGCATTGCGCAGGGCTGCGACATCGTCGTGGCTGCGGAACGGAGGCGATCCCTTGAGTCTGGCGCCGGAGATCTCGTATTCGCCGGAGGTGAAGAACAGGTTCTGCGGCGTCGTTTCGACGGTGACATCCGCCATGCCATGAAGGCGGCGCCAGGTCTCGATTCCAAGCTTCGAATTGACCTGGCGCACATGCACGTGTGCCCCGGTCTCGGCCGCCGCCAACACCGCGCGAGCGATACCCCCGGCTTCGGCGAGCGGCGGTCTGCTTGCCAGAAATGCCTGGATATCGCCACCACGGTCACGTCCGGCGCTGCCCTCGAGGATCGATTGGTCGCCAGGGGAAACGCCGATCACCGGCCCGACGCCTGCCAACCGGCGCAGCATCTCAGTGACAGCATCCAGACTGTCGAAACAGTAGTCGACGGGTACGTCGGCAGTGAACAGTTCAAGAGAAACAGGCGACAAGGCAAGCAGGTCCTCCAGGCTGTCACAGCGCTTCGAAACTACTGCTTGAAAACCGACATCAACACTGATCCGCCCCGCAGCGCTTTCCATCTTATCCGACAATTGCTGCGCGGTTGCCGTCCACGGATCGTCCGTCGGCATGTCGAGGATGGTCGTGACACCGCCAAGCGCTGCGGCATGCGTGCCGCTTTCGAAGTCTTCCTTCTGCGTCAGCCCCGGTTCGCGCAGATGAACGTGGGCGTCGACCAGGCCGGGCAGCAGGAGTTTGCCGCTCGCATCAATGAAGCTGCGCGCCATCGCGGGCTCACCCGGCGCTCGCAGGGCCGCGACGCGTCCGTCGAGAATGCCGATATCCGCCGGGCTTTGACCGGTTGCAGTAACCACCATGCCGCCGGTAATCAGCGTGTCGAACATTCCAACCTCCGCCTCCCTACCACAGACCCGCGAGCCGCGGCTCTTCGTGCGTGACGACCTCGACAAGGGCTGCCTGCCCAGCCTTGACCTTGGCGAGGGCGCGCAGCAATGCGGGGCGTAATTGTGCCGGGTCGCGCACGCACTCCCCGTGGCCGCCGAGCGCCTCGGCGATCGGCGCGTAATTGCCTGTCACCTGATTTGCGCCATACTTCGTGCTGGCAATCGGCATACTTTTCGCATAACCGCCGAGCACGTTGTTGCGGAGCACGATGGTCAAGACAGGCAGATTGCAGCGCACGGCGGTCTCGAAATCGATGCCGACCATCCCGAAGGCGGACTCGCCCATCAGATTGACGACCGTCGCATCGGGGCGCGCAAGCTTGGCCCCGATCGCAAACCCAAGGCCACTGCCGAGCTGGGTCGTCTTGCCCCAGCCGATATAGCTGCCGGGTGTAGTTGCCACGTAGAACGGGCAGAACTGGTCGCGCGGATTGCCGGCATCATGCGTGACGATCGAAGTCTTCGGATCCATCGCCTGCATGATCTCCCAGACGACGCGATAAGGCGAGATGGGCGTGCTGTCCGACGTCAGCAGCGGCATCCACTTCTCCATGAAGACGGCGCGGATAGCGGCGATTTCTGCTGCCGGCTGCTGACGTTCGCCGAGAGGGAGATAATTGCTGCGGATGAGCGCGATCATCTGTTTCACGACCGAGGCGGCGTCTGCGACCACGCCCTGGGCAACCGCATAGTCCTTGCCGAGATCCGCCTCGTCGAGCGTGACCTGCAGAATGGTTTTATCGTCCGGGACCGGCAGGATGTAGTAGGAGCGCGTTAGGCTGCTGCCGAGCGCGAACACCACATCCGCCCCCTCGAGAAAATGGTCGACGGTCGCGGGCCGAGCGCGTCCGGCCGTTCCGAGAGCAAGCGGATGATCTTCCGGAAAGGCACTCTTGCCGTTCGGCGTCGTCATGACCGGAATGTTCAAGAGTTCGGCAAGCTCGACCAACTCCGGCGTCGCCGATGCTGACAGCACCCCCTGCCCCGCGAGAATGACTGGATTTTTGGCGGCGAGCAGGCTTTCGACCAGATCGACCACCTCACGGTCGCCGGCCTGCGGTACGCTACGGCGTGGTCGACGATGATCGGTCGGCAGAGCATCAAGCCTTTCGGCCAGCAGATCGACCGGCAATTCGAGCAGGACCGGCGCGGGCGGCCCGTTTCTGACACGCGAAATCGCCGCATGCATCAGCTTCGGCAGATCATCGACCTGCGTTGCCGCCTCGCACCATTTGGTAATGTGCCGGAAGTTGCGGCGGGATTCGAAATTCGGGGCGACTGCTTCCGATCCGCGGGGGTAGCCGGTCGGCAGGAACAGCATCGGCACACGGTCGTTGAAAGCCTGCGCAATGCCGGCAAATGCACTTTCGGCACCCGGACCATATTGCACGGTGACAACGGCAAGCTCCTTGCCGGCTGTCGCTCGGGCATAGCCTTCTGCAATGTTGACGGCGACGCGTTGCGTGCGCGCAATCAGCGGCGGAATGTCGAGCGCGGCTGAAGCATCAAAAAGCTCGCTCGCCGGAAAGCCGATGATCTGCTTGACACCTTCCTCCTTCAGGACCCCGGCAATATATTCGGCGCCACTCATCGTCTCTGCACGCAAATGGCCGTCCGTCAGTGCATGCGTGCCGTCAGCCATGATGAGCGATCCAATAACGGGCGATGTCCTCGCGCCGCATGAAGGCGGCGCCGGGGGTCAACTTGACGTGTTCGATAACGTCACGCAGGCCGGAGGCGCGATTGGGCTGGCCCATCCAGCGGGCATGTACGCCGATCGTCAGCATTCGCCCGCCGGTTTCGTCCGCTTCGCCGATCATGTAGTCGATCGCCGATCGGCAATCCTCGACAAAGTCGCGCGGATTGCTATAGCCCGGCGCGATCAGATAGCGGCTGTCGTTCAGCGTTTTCGAATAGGGTACGACGAGAAGCTTCGTACCCTCGTGATCGAGGAAATACGGAAGATCGTCGTTGCAGGGGTCCGAATAATAAAGGAAGCCGCCTTCCCTGACGATCAGATCGCGGGTGTTGACGCTTGGAAAGGAGCGGCAATTCCAGCCGAGCGGCCTTTTGCCAGTCAACTTCTGATAGAGGGCGACGGCTTCGTGGAGTTGCTGCTCCTCTTCATCGCGCGGCATGCCGGAATATTCGCTCCAGCGCAGGCCGTGGCCGAGCAGGTCGTGGCCACGGGCATTCATCCACTCGATGACGGCAGGGTTTTTCTCCAGCGCAACGGCGCAGGCCGATACCGTTACGGGGATGTCGCAGCGGTCGAGCAGTCGTGCTAAGCGCCAGACGCCGGCGCGGCTGCCATATTCGAAATGTGTTTCGGTGCCGAGGTCGCGCAACGGCGGACTGTTGGGGATATTGTATTCGCCCCAGTTGTCGTTTCGCCCGTCTTCAAGCCAGGAATATTCGGCGCCCTCCTCATAGTTCAGCACAAGGTTGATCGCCAGCTTCACGCCACCTGGCCAGGTGATGACCGGTGGGTTCGGGCCATAGCCGACAAAATCGCGCGATTGATCTTTTGCAGCAGCGCTCATCACTTTCCCTCGCTCTGATTTTCGTTTTCGACGATCCAGTCCATGTAGTCGTGGAACGACTGCCTGGCGCTGCGTGGCTGCCAGCCCGTGTCCCGCGCGATACGGGCAATGTCGTAGGCTCCCCACATGCCGTCTTTCAGTGAAATGTCCTGGATGATGTTGGCGGTTTGCGCCGGGCTCACTTCGACCTGCAGAGAAGGTGCGCGCTCCTTCGCCCAGCCGATAATGTCGCCGATGGTCGAGGTCTCGCCACTGCCGATATTGTAGTGCCGGTAACGGAGGCGCTCTGCGAGAAGCAGCGCGATGATCGCATCCGCCACATCCGTCGAGGTGACATAATCGCCGACAGGTTCCAGGCTGTTCGGCCGGACGGCTTCCCCGGCAAGCGCCATATGGGCGACGCGGTTTGGCACATGCCGAAAATTGCGGCTGCCGGTGACCCGATCCATCGGTCCATAGACCGACGCAAGCCGGACGGAGGCTGCCGACAGACCGAAAAGATCGGCGTAGCGGTTGACGACCATCTCAGCTGCAAACTTGGAAATGCCGTACAGCGTCAGCGGTGCAACATAGCCGTCTTCCGGAAGCGGTTCGCCCGTCCAGTCCGGCCCGTGATGACGGTAGACCGATCCCGAACTGACGAAGACGAGGCGTTGGATGCTGGGACGCTTTCTCAGCCATTCGAGAATATGCACCGTGCCCATGAAATTGACATCGACGATCCTGGCCGGGTCTTCGGCCTCTGGCTGACGCTTTGCTTCAGCCGCGCTGCCACGTGAGATGGGGGTGACGGTGGCGCCATGCACCACGTAGCGGACATCGTGGCTGTCGAGTCTCGCATCCCATTGAGTGGGCTCGCAGATGTCGGCGGTGACCACCGTCAGCCGATCACGGACCGGCTCAAAATAGCGCTCCGCCACCGCATCCAGGCCGGCGCGATCGAGAATGACGACGCGCGCATTGGCATCACGTTCTAGCCATGCCCGTGCAAGGACGCTCATGACGAAGCCGGTTCCACCGGTAACGAGAAGGGTCATCTCAAATCCATCCAAAGATTTTCAACACAGGTATCAGCGCGTCGCGTAGCCACCGTCGGCCAGGAGATCGGTTCCGGTGACGAAGGATGCATCCGACGACAATAGAAAGGCGGTGGCGGCGGCTATTTCCTCCGGCTGCCCGATGCGTCCGAGCAAATGCGCAGGCCCCAACCCGGCATTGGCCGCCTCGAGATCCGGCCACCGTTGCAGCAGCCGTGGAGTGGCGACGGCCCCGGGCGAAAGGCTGTTGACGCGGATGCCATCAGCCGCATGGTCAACCGCCATGGCCTTGGCGAGATGCACGAGACCGGCCTTTGCGGCGCAGTAGGCGACGGCCTTGCCGGTTGCCACATGAGCGAATTGCGATGCAATGAAGACGACCGAGCCGCCGCCACCTTCGATCATGGCCGGAAGCGCATGTTTGCTGGCAAGGAAGGCGCCGGTCAGGATGACATCGATTTCCAGCCGCCATTGCGGCTCGGCAAGGTCGACGACACTCCCATCCATCGAGGGTGCAGCCGCATTGTGCACGAGGCCATCGAGGCGCCCGAAATGTTCAACGCCGGTCTCCACCGCACGCTTGACCGAGCCGCTCTCGGTAACCTCGCATTGTATGCCCAGCGCCTGCCGACCGAGAGATTTTGCAAGCGCGTTGGCTCCATCGAGCGATTGGTCTGCGCAGATGACGAAGGCTTTCTCGTCGATGCAGCGGCGCGCGATCGCCGCGCCGATGCCGCTTGCTGCGCCCGTCAGAAAGATCACCTTGCCTTCAAGGCGGGATATCGGCGTTGTCATGATGCGAGGACCTTCGAAAGTCCCTGCTGCGGCGGGAAAGGCCGCTCTCTGGCGATGAACTGGCCACGGCCCGGTTCCGCCAGGATCTTACCGTCGTCCCAGACGATATCGCCGCGCGAGATCGTCATGACGGGCCAGCCCTTGACCACCTGCCCCTCGTAGGGCGTGTAGTCGGTGGCGTGGTGCAGCAGGGAATTGCTAATCGTCACGCTGCGATCCGGATCCCAGATCGCAATATCGGCGTCTGCCCCGACGGCAATCTGCCCCTTGCGCGGAGCAAGCCCGAAAAGGCGTGCCGGCGCGCCGGACGTCAGGTCGGCGAATTTCTGCAGCGAGATCAGGCCACCATTCACCCCAGCGGAAAACAGCAAAGCAAGGCGCGTCTCCACGCCGGGAATGCCATTGGGAATACGGTGAAAGGGCGTCCCCGGCCCGCCCGCTATCTTATCCGCATAGTGCCACGGCGAATGATCCGAAGAAAAAACCTCCAGCGTTCCGTCCAGGATACCGGCCCAGATTGCAGGCTGGTTCGACTTGTCGCGCGGCGGCGGCGTGCAGACGCATTTGGAGCCAGAGAGATCATGGGTGTCGATGTCCTCAGCCGAAAGAAAGAGATATTGCGGGCAGGTTTCGGCGTAGATCGGAAGCCCGCGCGCCTTGGCGCGGCGGATCTCCTCGACGGCGCCGCCCGCAGCGACGTGGCTGACGAGGATCGGCGTCTCGATCAGTTCTGAAAGGCTGATCGCCCGGAAGGTCGCTTCACGGTCGCCGATCGCTGAATGCGCTTTTTCATGGTAGCGCAATTCGGTCTTGCGCGCGGCAATGAATTTTTCGGTCAACCAGCGAATGCAGGCGTCGTTTTCCGCATGAACCATGACCATTGCGCCCTGCGCGCGGGCAAGGTCGAGCACATTCAGCACCTCATAGTCATCGAGCTTCAAACCGTCATAGGTGAGGTAGATCTTGATCGAGGTGCAGCCTTCCGCGATCAGCTGGGGAATTTCGTTGCCCAACACTTCGGCTGAGGGATCTCCGACGATCAGGTGAAAACCGTAGTCGATATGCGCCTTCGGACGGGCGCGCTCGTGGTAATCCTCGACGATGTCGCGTAGCGACTGGCCACGCATCTGCATGGCGAAAGGCACCACAGTTGTCGTGCCACCGCACATCGCCGACAGCGTGCCAGTGTTGAAATCGTCAGCTGTCGCCTTCCCTTCCCATGGCTGCTGATCCATGTGGCAATGGCTGTCGACGCCGCCGGGCAGAACGATACGCCCCTCGGTCGCGACTTCATGTTTGCCCTCGGGGAGATCCGGCCCGAGCGCCGCAATCACGCCGTCGCGAACGCCGATATCGATCTGCCTGGTCGCATCCGGCAGCACCACACGGCCACGACGGATCACGAGGTCATAAGGCTTGGCGGGCATCATTCGCTTCCTCCCGAGACGAGGCAATGTTTGGTGGCGCCGATCGGACGGCGCAGCAGATTGAAGCAGGCAGTAGCAGCAACCAGGAACGCTCCGCTCCCGAGCAGAAGAAAGAGTGCCTGCGGTGCAAACAGCTCCATCAGCTGGGCGGCGAGCCCAGGTGTCATGATGTTGCCGATCGAATAGAGGAGCAGGAGGCTACCCGATGCCGAGACCATATGGCGGCTGTCGAGCTGTGAGTTGGCGTAAGCGATGCCGACCGGGTAAATTGTCAGCGCAATCGCGCCATAGGCGAAAAACAGACCGTAGAGAAGCATCTGCGGATAGCTTCCGGCCCAGGCGATTGTTGCGCACAGTCCTGCTCCCGCCAATCCCTGAACGAGAAGTAGAACGCGCCGGTCCATACGATCCGACAACCATCCGACCGGCGCCTGAGCGAGCATGCCGCCCAGGCTGAAGGCGGTTACCAGTGTCACGGCCACCGCCGCGTCAAGGTGCACCCGCTCCGCATAGATCGGCGTCATCGTATAGACATTCATATTCGTCATGCCCGCTTGAAAGACGCAGACGACAGCCACCGGTGCGAGAGCGACGAGCCGCCAGATGCCATACCGATGCCCGGAGTGAGCGTTACCGGCCTCGACCGCCACTGCCAGCGGCAGGCGCAAGGTGGGCCAGGGTCCACCGACAAAGCGGGCGTAGATTAGTCCAAGCAGGACGACACCGAGCACGATCTGAAAGAGATGGGGAGAGTCCGCTCCGGCCGCTTCGACAAGCAATTGCGCAAACAGCGTCGCCAGCGACGTCATCAGCATATAGAGCGAGAAATAAGCTCCGCGGTTCTTCTGGCCAGCGTAAAGATTGATCCAGCTTTCGGACACGACGAACAGCGTCGCGATGGAAAAGCCGTTTATCAGGCGCAGGCAGAACCAGACCGGCGCGGCTTGCGTCAGCATGTAGCCGCAGGCGCCAACACCGGCGAACAATGCGACGGCCAGGAAAGCGCGCTCATGTCCCAAGCGGACGACCATGAAGCGGGCTGACAGGCATCCGGCAAGGAAGCCTATGGGAAACGCCGTCAGCAATAACTGGACAATGTGGGGATCGATTGCAGGGTCACTGAGGTGCAGAGAAACTGTGGTCGTCAGAAGAGAATTGCCAGTCGCGACGATGCAGATGCTCGCCATGACATGCAGGATTGCACGAAGGCCTGCGGCTTTCCGCCAGAAGTCACCAATCCGATCGGGATCGCGCATCATTATGCCTTTTCGGCAAAAGCAAGGACGGAAGGCCGGGCGGCCAGATCTGCCTGATCAATGTGGCAGAGAATCTCGTGCGTATCGGACATCTTGCGCAGTGGGGGCGGAGCGGTGTCGCAGATGCTGCCGAGCTTGCGGTGGCACCGCGTCGCAAAACGGCAGCCGGCGGGTACGTTGACCGCGCTCGGTGTTTCGCCGGACAGGCGAATACGCTCGCGCGGCGCTTCATCCGGATGCGGGCTGCGGATCGCTGAGAGAAGTGCTTCGGTATAG
This sequence comes from Rhizobium changzhiense, assembly GCF_013087625.1. Classification (NCBI taxonomy): domain Bacteria; kingdom Pseudomonadati; phylum Pseudomonadota; class Alphaproteobacteria; order Hyphomicrobiales; family Rhizobiaceae; genus Rhizobium; species Rhizobium changzhiense. The sequence goes on along the minus strand of NZ_JABFCQ010000003.1, from coordinate 671,770 downwards.
GGATGTGCGCCCTCGCCGAAGACTTCCTCGACGGTCCCCTGCTCCATGACCTTACCGAGATACATGACCACAACCTTGTCTGCCACGTGGCGAACCAACGCCAGGTCATGGCTGATGAACAGCATCGTGGCATGCTTTTCCCGTTGAATGTCGAGAAGCAGCGTCACGACCGCGGCCTGCACCGAGACGTCGAGGGCCGAGACCGGTTCGTCGGCGACGATGAGCGACGGTTCCGCCGCAAAGGCGCGTGCGATGGCAATGCGTTGTTTCTGGCCCCCGGAGAGTTGGTTTGGTTTTCGGTCTGCAACGGCCGGAGACAATCGCACCATTTCCAGAAGCTCGCGAACACGCTGTTCGATCTCCGCCTTTCCCTTGCGGATGCCGAACTTCTTGATCGAACGGCGGATGGAGAAAGCGGCGGAATGCGAAGGGTTGAGCGTGCTGTCAGGGTTCTGAAAGATCATCTGAACCTGCTGCAACAGTTCCCGCGGACGCTCGCTCGCCTGCAATTCGGCAATATTTTCACCAGCCATGCGTATTTCGCCCGAGGTCGCCTTGTCGAGACCCGTCACGATGCGCGCCAGCGTGGATTTTCCGCAGCCGGACTCGCCGACCAGCGCCACGATCTCGGCCGTAGCCGCTTCGAAACTGACCGCTTCGTTTGCCTTGACGGTCTTCTGGCGGCCGACGGGATAGAGACGGTTCACATCGGACAGCGTTATCGCCGTCGATCTTGCAGTCATCTTTGTCTCGACCGGAGCAACCGTCGCTTCTACTGCCGAAATTTCGGGCCAGCGGACGCAGCGCACCAGATGCTCTTCCGCCGCCGGCTCCAGAGCAAGGTCCGGACGGTCGCAGAGGCCGGAGACAAAACTCGAACAGCGCGGCCCGAAAAGACAGCCCTGCGGCCTTTCCTGCGGCAGCGGGATCGAGCCCGGAATGGCAGCGAGCGTGCGGCTGCGCTTATCGCCGGTAATGTCGGGAATGCAATCGATAAGGCCGCGCGTATACGGATGTTTCGGCCGGCGGAATACTTCTGATGTCGCTCCCTCTTCTACCATCTCGCCGGAATACATGATGCCGAGACGATCGCAGCTCTCTGCGATCAGGCCGAGATTATGCGAGATGAACAGCAGGCTGGTCGAATAGCGTTGGCGCAATTCGGCGATCAGATCGATGACGGCAGCTTCGACCGTCACATCGAGGCCGGTTGTCGGTTCATCGAGCAGCAACAGCGACGGTTTGGCAAGCAGTGCCATGGCGATGACCACGCGCTGCTGCTGGCCACCGGAAAGCTGATGCGGATACCGCTTCATCATGTCGCCGGGGTCCGGCAGGCGGACGTCGGCAAGCATCGCTTCCGCCATGGCAATGGCATCTTTTTTGCTTGCGCCCATGTGAAGCAGGGGGACTTCGGCAAGCTGCGCACCGATCGTCTTCACCGGATTGAGCGCACTCATCGGATCCTGGTAGACCATCGCGATCTGCCGCCCGCGGATGGAGCGCAGATCCTTGGCCGAAGCACCGACCAGTTGCTTGCCGTTGAAGCGGATGCTGCCGCCGGCAATCACCCCGGTATTTCCGAGATAGCCCATGATCGCCATGGCCGTCGTGCTCTTGCCACAGCCCGATTCCCCTACAAGGCCGTAGCTTTCGCCCGGCATGACCTTAAACGAGAGGTCGGGGATCGCGACGACCGTTTCGCTTTTGCCACGAAACTCGACGCGAAGGCTGGCGATGTCGATAACGGGTTCACAATCGATCGACGGCGTGATGGACATGGCCGCTCCTTGAAGACTGGACGCGATGATGTTCATGATTTCCATGCCTCCCGAATGCCGTCGGCGAGCAGGTTGAAGCCGAGGACCAGGCTGACGAGCGCGGCAGACGGGATCAGCGACATGTGTGGCCAGACATTCAGTACAGTGACACTTTCCTTGACCATGCCACCCCAGTCCGGGTTCGGTGGCGGCAGACCGAGGCCGAGGAAACCGAGGATGCCGATGGTGATGATCGTGTAGCCGATGCGCAGGCAGGCATCGACGATCAGCAGGCTGCGGCAGTTCGGCAGCAGTTCAACGATCATGATGTAGAGCGTGCTTTCAGCACGCAGCTTTGCTGCCGCGACATACTCCTGCTGCTTCAGACCCAGCACCAGGCCGCGCGTTATGCGACCGATACCCGGTGCCGAGGCGATCATCGTCGCAATGACGATGTTGAGGACCGACGGTCCGATATTGGCGATCAGGATGACGTAGATAACGAGAACCGGAAATGCCAGTATGATGTCCGAGACGCGGCTGATCAGCACGTCGATCCAGCCCCCATAGTAGCCTGCAATCATCCCCATCGTGATGCCGACGATCATTGCGACCGCCACCGACAGCGGCGCAACGGAGAGCACTGTGCGGGCGCCGAAGATCAACCGTGACAGCATATCACGACCGAGAATATCGGTCCCCAGCCAGTGGGCAGCGGAAGGATAGGGGTTGCTCATCGCCATGACATCGGAATCCGTCGGCGACGGTAGCGGCAGGACGGGCGCAAGAAGGGCTGCAAGTACCCAGAAGAGAACAAGGCAAAACCCGACGACGGCCGTGCGCGAATGAAAGATGCGCATCCAGTTGGGCCTTGCAGCACGCTTTGGCGGTGCGGTGACCACTCCGGTGATATTGTCATGAACAGCCATGATTTACCTCACCCGGATGCGTGGATCGAGCAGCATGTAGCCGAGGTCGCCAAGCAACTGCGTGACAACGGCGATGGCAACCGTGATCAATGTTGCGGCCTCGAGCGTTGCGATATCGCCGAACAGGCTTGCATCGAGGATCAGGCGGCCGAAGCCCGGATAGGCAAAGACGAGCTCGGTGACGACGACGCCGCTGATCAGGAAGTTGATTTGCAGCAGGAGCACGGTGAACGGTGCGATCATCGCATTCCGCAACGCGTGCCCTAGGACCATGCGGCGCGTGCTCATGCCCTTGAGGATTGCGGTGCGGATATAGGGCCGCTCCATGACTCCGATCATCGAGACGCGGATCATGCGGGCGACATAGCCGAAGTCATAGATGACCAGCACCGCGACGGGCAGGACGAACTGATAGGGCACTGCCCAGCCACCATCGCTGTTGAGCGGGCTCGTGCCTGGCAGGATCGGCCAGAGGATCACGAAGAGCGTCACCAGGAAGACGCCTGACGCGAACTCCGGAATGGAGGTAAAAGTGATACAGATGATCGAAAGCGTCCGGTCCAGCACCCCGCCCTCTTTCAGCCCCGACAGGATGCCGAAAATGATCGACAGCGGCACGATCAGCAGGAACGCCAGCCCGGCGAGGATGGAGGTATTGCCGAGACGATCCCAGATGACGTCGTTGACGGGTAGCTTGTTCAGGGTGGAATATCCGAAGTTGCCGAAATACTGGGCGCCACGCGGGTCCTTGAAGTTCAGCCCGGTGGCCGGATCCTGAAGCGGATCGGGGATTGCGCCGACGAGCACACCCAGCCAGCGACCGTAGCGCACCAGCAGTGGATCATTGGCCTTCAGTTTCTGCGACAGCAGGTCCACCTGCTGCTGGGTAGCGAAAGGACCGAGCGACTTGCGCGCCACGCTGCCGGGAGTGAACTCGCAGACGGCGAAGACGAGAAACGAGGCACAGAGCATCGTCACGACCATCATCGCCAAGCGCTTGAGGAGGAAATTCGCCATAGCCGGACAAGCCCGAATATCTGCGCCCGGCACCCGACCGCGCGAACGCGGCCAGGCACCAGCCGGGAGGTTATACCGAGATCGCGTATTGATGCGCGAAGATGTATTGCGAAGGATGGAGATCGAAGCCCTTGACCTTCTTGTCCATGACGGTCGAGAAAACACGCCAGAAGGGCTGAACGATTGGTCCGTCGTCCTGCATGATCGCCTCGATCTTCGCCATGACCTTGCTGCGCTCCTTCGGATCGAGGATGCCTTCGGCTTCCGTCAGCAGCCTGTCAAATTCCGCATTGGAATAGTTGGACTCGTTCCAGGCGGCATTCGAACGGTAGGCGAGCGACAGCGTCATGATTGCCAGCGGCCGATGGCCCCAGGCCGTCAGGCTGAACGGCGACGTCGTCCAGACTTCCCAATATTGCGCACTCGGCAGCGACTTGATGTTGACCTTCACACCGATGTCCTTGAATTGTTCGGCCAGGACCTGCGCCGTGTTGAGCTCCCAGGTCGGGTCGGGGCGCGTCGTCATGTCGAATTCAAAACCGTCAGGATAGCCTGCGTCGGCCAGGAGCTTCTTGGCCTTCTCGATATCTCGGGGATATTTCGGCAAGGCCGCATATTCGGGATGTGACGGCGCGACGTGATGATCTTCGGCAGGAACACCGGCACCGAGAAGCGCGGTCTGGATAACCTTGTCGCGGTCAATCGCATAGCGCATCGCCTGGCGCACGCGCTTGTCCTTGAACTGGTCGATATTTGGATGCATGCGAGCAACGACCGTCTGGGTCGTATCGACCTGATAGACTGCCACATGCGGGAAATTTTTCATTGCATTGATCTGGACTGCGTCAGCTTCCGACAGGCCATCGACCTGCTTGGAAGCCATGGCCGCGATACCGGCCCCCGGATTGTCGCCGAGGTCGACATATTCGAACGTATCGAGATATGGCCCGGTGCCCCAATAGTCGGTGCGGGCTTTGTACTTGGCACCCTTGCCGACGACGTATTCGGTGATAACGAAGGGACCCGTGCCGTTCGCGTCAGCGCCGAAAGCACCGTTTTCTTCCGGATCAAGGATGAACATCGGGTAGTGGTAGAGGTGCTCGGGCACGGCAATCTGCGGCGAGGAGCAGTTGAGACGAACGGTGTGATCGTCGACCTTCTCGATGGCATTGTCAGCCCAGAGCTTGCTCGACTTCTTGGGATTGCCCTTGTCGTCCTTTTCACCGGTTTCGTATTCCTGCACGAGATAACCGGTGAAAAGCCCGAGCATCGACGAACCGATTGCTGGATCGCAAACCCGCTTCAGGTTCCAGATCACATCGTCGGCCGTCAGCGGCTTTCCCTTGCGCCATTTGACGTCCTTGCGCACATGAAGCGTCCACGTCTTCAGATCGTTGCTGACTTCCCATTTTTCCAGCAGATAAGGATGGGTAATGTTGTTGCGATCCGTGAGGGTCAGATATTCGCAGGTTTGGCGGATGACGTTCGACTTTTCGGCAAAGTCGGCCAGATGCGGATCCTTGATTTCCATGCAACGCATGCCGATGCGCAGGTTTCCGCCCTTCGGCATATCGTCGGCCCGGGCGCCGTCGCCCGGCATTGGAACGCCGGCAAGAGAATATGCGGCTGCGGCCGAAACACCAAGAAGCGTCGCTTTACGCAGAAATTCTCGGCGGCCGATCGAGCCGCTCGACATCTGTTCGACCAGAGTCGGGATATAGGAATGCTGAGACTTGTCCACGGTAGTCATCTCCTAGTTAGCGCTTTAACTGTTCCGAATTTTTGTTGGTCGGACCGGCCGGCAAGATACTCGTCCCAGGCTCGGTCACAGCGGACTTTTTGTCCGTCACCCATCCGTCTTGATTTACGTTAAAACGGGATGGACCTCCGTGATATGCGGTGATCCGACATCTTCTCTGCGTGGATCGACATTGTTCATGACATTGGCTCCTCTCGCAGCTTCTCTGCCTTTCGAGTCGCGGCAGGGTTCTCGCGAAATCGCGTGCGGTATGAGCGGCCGAAATGCGAAGCTGACTGATAACCGCAGATTTCGGCGATCTCACCGATCGCCAGTTCCGTGTAGACCAGCAGTTCTCTCGCGCGTGTCATGCGAAGCTCTATGTAGAAATGGGTAGGACTCTTGCCGAGATTGGCGTGAAACAGCCGCTCGAGCTGGCGAAGCGAAAGCGCCACGCTATTGGCGAGATCGGAAATTTCGACCGGATCGCCGAGGCTGGCTTCCATCCGACGAACCACGAAGGCGAGCTTGGCATTCCGGATGCCGAAACGATCTTCGGGCGACATCCTCTGAACGTCGTCCTGGCGCCGTATCCGCGCGTGGTTGAACTGGTCCGAAATGAGTGCTGCCAACTCCCGACCCTCCACGGCCGAGATGAGGTAAAGCATCATGTCCAATGTGACGGTTCCGCCCGAGGAGGTCAGAAAACGTCCGTCGATCGCGAAAATGTCGTCCGTGGCGAGACAGTTCGGAAACTCGCTGCGAAAGCTTGCAAGCGACTCCCAATGAACGGCACATCGTCGCCCTTCCAACAATCGCGCCTTTGCCAGGAAGAAGACGGCAGTGCTGACTGCTCCAAGCACGCACCCCTCCGAATGGATGCGCCTCAACCATGCAAAGACATTGGCATCATAGGCATCGGCATAATTGATGCCTGCGCAGAGGATGACGATATCGCAGCGCGGCGCCCTGCTGATTGCCGCATCTGCATCGAAGCCCAGTCCGCTGCTGGACTTCACATGGCCGCCATCCGCCGACAGGATGAGCCACTCAAAGGCCTTTCGCTTGGCCAGACGATTGCCCTGCCGCAGCGAGTCGAGCGCTGCCGCAAAGGTCATCAGAGGGAAGTCCGGCACCAGGAAAAAGCCAATCCGGATCGGTCGATGCCCCTGTGCCAATTGCTTAAGCGTATAGGTGTGATCCGTCATGGGGCGAACTCCAAACATCCCGGTTACCCTGCATTTGCCGGTCCGCAGCAGCGGCGGACTCGGGCAGGCAACGAAACACAAACATCCACGACTAAGCGTCACCGCATGGTGAGCCGGAAGTCGCGAAAGCCGCTTTGTTCCTCGCCATCGATGAAGCAACGCAAAATTGATGGACACATTATGCTGGTCGATGGGGGATGGATGGCTGTGTGACACATCCCATCATGACTTGCTACAACGGTTTTGAGCCCGATTATAATGCCGGCGCCTGCGTGGATTCAAAACGTCATCCTAGATACGAACCGGCGCCAGTTCTTTTGATCAGCGGACATCCGAGCGCGAGCGCAGGTTACTGTTTCGGTCGCTAGTCAGCCCGAAGCCGCGTTTTCGGCGACGCCTTAAAGACTATATGTTCTTCAGGCCGAAACCCGGAGAGTGGATAATGCGGCGTTCAGCGTTCGAACCGATCCAGCATCCTCTTCAGTTGTGCGTTTTGCAGCCGAAGCTTCCTCGCCAACTGTTGCTGCCTCGACCGCCAGCGCTTAAATCGCAGTGCAGTCATGCACATGTTGCAATGCAATATAGGCCTTGTGCTCACTTTTCGACTATTATAGGCGAGGCCCGGCTTTCGTTGTGCTGGGCTCGAAACTGAGAACGAATTCGATCACCTTTGCGGAGGACATTTCGCACGACTTGAGCATCGATCCAGGTCCAGACAATCGATGGAGCGCTCCAGATGCCCTTAGTATGTCCGAGCCCGGCTGATCTTATTTCACTCAACTCGATGTAAAGTATCCTATCCGATGTCACCCGCCATTCGAGGACTTCTACCTGCCGATAAACACCGTGGACGACGAACGGATCCCGCGCACTGAATGTAGTAAGTTCGGCCAGATCCTCAACCTCCGCAACGATCAGGGCGCCGATCTGCGGTCCGTCTCCGTTGAAGAGCGGGCCTGATTGGCGGATTTTCAAGCCCGTGGAACGGAGGTGCAGCTTGTGATCCTCGAAGTATCGAGCGCGCACCTCCGCGTGCCCTTCGCTTGAATATGCAATTCGTGCTGCCAGCATTTGCCGCTCCATTGGTGCTATTTGACGATCTGATCGAGCCGGCCACGTTTTGTCGTGATCAGCACTGCAAGAATGACCACAGCGCCGCGAATGCCGATCTGGAAGAAGGGATCCACCTGCAGAAGCGTCATGCCGTTGGCCAGGATGACTATCGTCAGCACACCAAAGACGGTGCGCAACGGGCCGCCGACACCGCCCGTCAGCAACGTTCCGCCCAGGACAACTGCGGCAATGGTATCCAGGAGAAAGGGATCGCCCATGCCGGGCGATGCCGAAAATGTGCGGATGCCGAGCAAGATGCCAGCGAGCCCGGAAATGATACCAGCTACGACGAACACCGCAATCTTTAGACGTGTGGTCGATATGCCGGACATGCGGGTCGTCCGCTCGTTGTCGCCGATCGCGTACATATATTGCCCAAAGCGCGTATAGCGGGCCACGAACGCGCAGACCAGAAGGACCGCGATCGCCCAGAGGCCTATCTTCGGGAAGGATCCGAACACAACGCCGCCGGCCAGCGCGCTGGAGATCGGCGTCGTCCAGGGCAGTGGTCGGCCTCCGGAAATGATCAGGCCGATGCTCTGAAAGATGAAGAGCGAACCGAGCGTCACCAGAAAGCTCGGCAGTTTCAGCGTTGCATTGAGGAGGCCGTTGAATGCGCCGCACAGGCCGCCGACGATCAATCCCACCAGAATCCCCGCCTCGCCGATCACCGGCACCAGGGTGATTGCGCACACCGCCGACAGGGTCATGATCGCGCCGACGGAAAGATCGATGGAGCCGATGAGGATGACGAAGGTCACCCCCATGGAGGCGACCAGCAGGACCGAGGACTGGCGGATGATATTCCACACATTGGCCCAGGTGAAGAAGGCATCCTGCATGACGGAGAAGAACAGTACCAGTATGATGGCGGCAAGGAACGGCGTAAATCGCCCCAGAGTGGCAAGTTTGATCATTGTATTTCCTTTGGAATTTACGCCTGACGTCAGAACATCATCGCGATGACATCGTGTTCCTTCGGCTTTCTATCGGGAGGTGCCGGAACGCTGTTCGACAGAGAACCGTTCGACAGGAAGAACAGCGTGCTCGACAACTCGATCAGCTCCACCAGGTCATCCGAAATGAGCAGTACGGCGCATCCGGCTTCCGTCACGTCGCGAAGCAGACGGTAGATCTCCTCCTTGGCGCCGGCATCAACGCCACGTGTGGGATTGTCAACGACCAGCAGCCGTGGCTTTCTCGACAGCCATTTGGCGAGCACCACCTTCTGCTGGTTCCCACCACTCAGCGCGCCGACCAGCGTGGCATCGCCGGGAGCCTTGATCCGCAGCTCGTGCATCCGCTCCGACGCAAAGCGTGACGCCCTTGAGAACGACAGGACTCCCCAGCGCTCGAACTTGTCGAGCGACGGCAATATGATGTTGTCACGGATGGATCTACCCAGCATCACCCCGTCGAGATGGCGGTGCAGCGGCACATAGCCAATGCCGAGCTCGATGCGGGCAGAAGGGGCGAGATTGGTCACGTCACGTCCGAGAATCCTGATTGTGCCTCTGCTCGGCTCGACACCCAGGATCGCACGCCCAAGTTCGGTCTTGCCGGACTGGACCAGACCGCCGATGCCGACGATTTCTCCTTCCCGCACGGAAAGCGTGACGTCTCGAAAGTGCTTCGTCGTCAGCTGCGCCAGTTCTAGGACCGGCGCCCCGAAATCTCGCCTCTGCCGGTTCGTGGCGTAGAAATCCGTCAGTCGCTCGCGTCCCACCATGAGGCTATGAAGCTTCGCCTCGGTCGGCTCGGCGACATCGGCATCGACGACCTGTCCGTCCTTCAGGACGAGCACGTGATCGCAAAGATGCAATACCTCGTCCAGACGATGCGATATGAAGACGATGGAGGCGCGGAACCGCGTCTTCAGGACGCCGACCGTCCGGTAGAAAAGCTCGAGCTCGGAACCGGAAAGCGATGCCGTCGGCTCGTCGAGCAGCACGAGAGGGCGATCGATCTTCAGTATCTCGGACTGTGCGACGACACGGGCGATTTCCACCAACTGCCGGGCCCCGAAATTCAGCTCTCCGGTGATTTCCGATGCATCGAGATCGATGCCGAGTTCGCGCAATATGGTCTGCGCCCCCATCTGCATTTCCTTGAACTGCACAATGCCGAAGCGACAGAAATGCTCCTCGAGGCCGAAGAACAGGTTCTGGAATACCGGGTAGACCAGGATCAGGGCCTGCTCCTGATGAACCCGGAAGATGCCGGCGCCTGTCGCCTCGCCGGGCTGGTCGAAGACGACGTTCCGGCCGTGAAGGACAAGTTCCCCTTCGTCGGGCCGCTGAAGGCCGCACAAAATGTCCAGGAGAGTGCTCTTGCCGGCGCCGTTCTCACCGACGAGGCCCAGGCTCTCGCCATATTTCATGCGAAACGAAACATTTCGCAGGGCGGTCACGCCGGGATAGCGCTTGGTGATGGAACGGAGTTCGAGATGCTGCGCCATAAATTGATATCCAGTTCGCCGACAAGGGAGCGCGGGTCAGCGCTCCCCGGTGCCTCAGAATCCGAGGACCGTCTTCTTCGAGCGCGTCATACCGGCAACGTCGCTCAGCGGCCCCGGAACGAAGTGATCCCGGTACATCTTGTTGAGCTTGTCCGCATTGCCGGCCTTGAGGGAGGCCTCGACACTTTCCGGCAGAGCCCAGCCGCTCGGCTTCAGAGACTGCATGGACTCGATCTGGCTCCAGAAATAGGACGGATCGATTACTTCCATGCCCCACTGGATCTTCCAGTTGTCGCCGTTGAGATGACGCGACATCGCCTTGAAGTCGAAATTGATCCGGCCGCTCTGGTCCATGGCACCGAGATACTTCTCAGCAGCTTCCGGCGAATCGAGGAAGATCGAGTCGAAATAGCGCATCTTCTCAAGCGGATCATAAGCGATCCCTTCAAGCGCGTCGTAGAGGGTCACGACCGAATATCCCGTCATGAAAGGAGCGTTGATCGAGACCGTGCCGAGCGCGCTCTTGTCTTCCCTGACGCGGTTGAGCATCTCGCGCGTCGCATCGATTCCTGCAGTGACGATGGAGCCACTCAGGCCCCGTTCGCGCAGCACATCGAGCACGGCGATGGCGGTATCGTCGTTGTAGGAGACGATCGCCGCGACGTCGGGATGGGCGGTCAGCAGATTTTCGACGACGGGCCGCGCCGCGACGCGGTTCTCACCACCCGGCTGCTCGGCGACCAGCTCGATCTTCGGATTGTTCTTCAGCGCCAGCTTGACGCCTGCCGCACGGGAATCGGCCGAGAAATTGCCTGGCAGACCGCCAACATAGAGGACCTTGCCCTCGTTGCCGATCTTGTCGAACAGGGCCTGCGCCATCGCCGCCGTTCCGCGAATATTATCGGGCTGGCTGTAAAGCAGATAGGAACCGGCATACGCCGGGTCGTCGGCGTCGAGCCGGGCGGCCGTGGAATGCGCATTGGCAAGCTTGATACCGACCTGACTGGCAGTCGCCGCAAGCGCCTTCATGACCTCGGCATTCTGCGCGAATGTCACAACGGCATTCACCCCGAGCGACGGCGCTTGCTCGATCTGGGAGATTTGCTTGTCGACGGAATCCTCGAAGGTCTGCGCGATGTATTTCAGGCCGAGTTGCTCGGTCGCGAGCTTGCAGCCCGCATCCCAGCCTTGCCAGTATTCATTGGCAAGAGTTGGGAACGTATTCAATATAGTTATAGAATCGCTGGAAGCCCTTGCAGTTTTTCTCATTATAAACGGCGCTGCAAGCGATGATGCTGCAGCAAGTGCGGAATATTTCAGCACAGATCGGCGGCTTAAGCCGCGAGTGTCGTGGCTAGGCATATTATCATCCTCCCATGATCGCTCTCCATCCGAGCGATTAATGCAGTTTCAATTTAAAAACTTGGCGTAGAATGGAAACGGCATATTTATCCATTTTGGATGTCTGTTCCGCCGTTCCGTTGTATTCGTGAGATCTCTCGCACGACAACGCCATGAGCTTGCGATGCAACCCCGATGAACTGCCGAGCGGAGTAGCTTCGGCTATCGTCGCATTCGTAACTCGGTCTCGGAGCCCAGGAGCATAAGGTTCCATCGAGGATCACCGGAATGCTGGCGCCTCGCCGCGATAGGCGCCGGCAAGCAGGCTGGTGAGGGCATCCTTTTCCAGCGGCCGCGGGTTCCAGTAAGGGTTTGCCATTGCTTGTTCGGCGGCTGCTTCGACACCGTCCTCGGGCATGCCGAGGGATTGCAGCGACATGGTCGCACCAAGCCCTGATGCGAGATCGTAGAGGCCGCCAGCGGCATCTTCCGAGCCGATCGCCCTGCTTATCCGCTTCATCGCATCCGGCGTCGCTGCGCTGTTATAGGCCACCGCGTGCGGCAGGACGGCGGTATGCATCGGCGCGTGCGGCAGGTTGAACATGCCACCCAATGTGTGGCAAAGCTTATGATGCAGCGCCATGCCGACGGAACCGAGGCAGACACCACACAACCACGCACCGTACAGAGCGTCGGCGCGGGCGCTTCTGTCCTGGGGATCGTTTCGAATGAGCGGCAGAGCGCGCGCAAGGGCTGCGATGCCCGCTTCCGCCATCATCGAGATGATCGGGTTGGCCTCCCGCGCATAAAGCGCTTCCACGGCATGGGCGACGGCATTCATGCCGCTCGTCACCGACAGCGAGACCGGCAGCGTCAGGGTCAGATCGACGTCATAGATAATCACTTCGGGAAGAATGCGCGGATCTGATTTCGTGACCTTGCGGCCATTCTCGGTTTCACCGAGGATCGGCGTCGCCTCCGATCCGGCATAGGTCGTGGGAACCACGATCTGCGGCAGATCGGTGCGGAAGGCTATCGCCTTGCCGAGGCCGGTCGTCGAGCCGCCGCCAATCGAAACCACGGCGTCGGCTTGCAGCCTTTCGACGACCTGCATTGCCTCGGCGGTGACTTCAACGGGGGTATGCATCGTCGCCTTCGGATAAAGTCCGGCAACGCGAGAGCCCAGATGCCGCGCAATATCGTCGGCTTGCGCGGCTTGTTCCGGCGTAGCGAGAACCAATGTGCGACGAGCGCCCAGCCTGTCGGCCTCTTCTGCAAGCCGAGAGATTGTTCCACTGCCAAAGATGACGCGACCGGGATTGGCGTTGTAGACGAAATTATCCAATTCGCCCTCCTATCGTGTCTGTGCTGACGCTACGAGCACGAAATCGAAATCCGAACGCCAGAGCGTGTTCCCATGCTCGACGCGCTCGAACCGTGCCACAAGCGTCTTTTTGACCCCGAAGACAGTGTCGGATTCAAGGTAGGGGTCGCCGCCGACGAAAGTGTGTGTCACCAGCTTTTGAAAGCCGTCGGCGCGGACCATGTAGTGCATGTGCGCCGGTCGGAACGGATGACGCCCAAGGGCCGCGAGCATCTTGCCGACCGGTCCGTCATCGGGAATCGGATAGGATACCGGTTTGATACCGACGAAGCTGTAGCGTCCGTCCGGCCCGGTGACGAAGACGCCGCGATTGTTCCATTTCGGTTGGAGATCTGGCTGCTGAACGTCGTAATAGCCTTCCGCATTGTCGGACCAGACATCGATGCGCGCTCCCTCGACGGGATTGCCGTCGAGATCGAGGACGCGCCCGATGAAGAGACAGCTTTCGCCCTTGCCATCTAGGCAGATCTGGTCGCCCATCTGGCGCACCGGGGCGCCTTCCACGTGAAAGGGTCCGAACACTGTGTTTTCAGTCGCCCCCTCCGGCCGCCTGTTGTTGACGGCGTCAACCAGCATCGAAAGGCCGAGCGTATCCGACAGTAGGATGAATTCCTGCCGCTCCCGCGTACAAATCTGGCCTGTTCGGGTCAGGAAATCGACACCGAATTCCCACTCCTCCTGGGTGAGTTCAATCTCACGCGCAAAATTATGGAGATGCTTGACGAGACAGGCCATCACTGCGCCAAGGCGCGGGTTGATATCCTTTCCCATTCTGGCGTTGACGGTCTCGACCGAGTTTTCTTCCGTGAAGTAGCCAGTCGAAGATATCGTTTTGCGCATGGTCTCGGTCATCAATTCCTCCTTCTGCTTCACGGGATGATCCGATCCGCCCGCAGGCGGTCGAAGGCATCGGTGAAGGATTGGGTCGTGTCCTGGTACTCCATGAAGCCGAGTTTCCGGCTCCGGCCCATGTCGTTGAAAGTCTCGACCTGCCGTCCGAGGTCGGCGTCCGAATGCCAGAACGACGCGACGCGCGAGAGCGCGTTGGGCTGGAGGCCGTACTTCCTGACCATCTCGTCCCAGATCGCCTCCGCATCCGCCATCTGGCTTTCGAGGGGATTGAGCACACCGGGATAGGCCGCTGCCTCGATATCGAAATAGGCGGCAATTCGCGGCCAGAGCCACTTCCAGCGAAAGACCTCGCCATTGACGACGTTGAAGGCCAGATTGGCAGCTGCCTTTGTCGTTGCGGCCCATTGCAGGTGTCTCGCAAGCAGGCGTGCATCGGTTACATCGGTCGCGGCTTGCCATTGTTGTGGTGAGCCGGGGAAAATGAAAGGCCGGCCGGTCTCCCTGCAGATCGATGCATAGACGGCGAGTGTCGCGGCCATGTTCATCGCATTGCCGACAGCATAGCCGATGAGTGTATGCGGCCGATGGATGGACCAAGTGAAGCCGTCGCGCGCCGCAGCGGCGAAGACCTCGTCTTCCTGTACATAATAGAAATTCTCGCCGGGAAGACGTTCCTGCTCCTCGCGGAACGGCGTTTCCGGCTGCGTCTTCGCATAGGATTCAAATGGCCCGAGATAGTGCTTGGTGCCGGTGGTCAGGGCAACATGCTCGACGCTGCCGCCTTGCAAACCGTCAAGCACGTTGCGGACGATCGCACCGTTCACCCTGCAATTTTCCACCTCCGTTTCCTGGCGTGACCAGGCGGTGATGAACACGTGGCTCGGCCTCAAGCCCACCAGCGCGCCACGGACCGAGTCCGGATCGACCAGATCGCATTTCAGCGTTTCGACACCGGCAATCGGGCTGACGGATCGGGAGAGGCCGGAAACGCTCCAGCCACCTTCGGCCAGCAGATGCTGCGCGAGGTTGCTTCCGGTAATGCCAGTGGCGCCGACGATCAGGGCGTGCTTGCTCATGTACTCAACCATTCAACAGGGTAATCTTGATGCTTTTCGTCGGATCCTGGCCGAAGGCAAAAGCCTGGACCGCGTCGGTCAGCGCAAAGTCATGCGTCTGGATCGGCGACAGGTCGAGACCTGTCTTTTCCAGGAAGCGTATGGCCGCCGGCCAGACGCCAGGAGATCCGATACAGCCGCGCACCGTCAGGTTCTTCATCTGGATCTGGCCGAGCTCGACAGGAACCTTCCGGCCGATATTGATGCCCACCATCGACATTCTCCCATCCTCGCGGGCGTAGTCGAAGGCTGCGGCCAGCGATGCGTCGTGGCCAGACGCCTCGACCACGAGGTCGGCACCCTTGCCGTCTGTCAGCTCCCGGATCTTCTCAGCCGCTCCTCCGTCGGAGGGATCGATGGCGACGTCGGCGCCGAGCCGTATTGCCACGTCACGGCGCGACGCCAGCGGATCGACAACGATCACTCGTGCACCCATGCCGATCGCAGCGGCCGCCGAGACCAACCCTATGGTTCCACCGCCTGACACCACGACCGTTTCACTCGCGTTCGTGCCGCCGGAGCGGAGCACGGCATAGAAGCCACAGGTGAAGGGCTCGATCAGCGCCGCCTTCTTGTCGTCAACCGCCTCCGGAAGCTTGTGAAGCCACTCGGGATTGACCGCGAAAAACTCGCGGTCGGCGCCGCTCATCGAGAAGCCGAAATGGTGCAGGCGCTCCGGCGTGCGCACGACGCATTCGCCGACAACGCGGTCCCCCTTGCGGTAGCCGGTAACATTGCGACCGACCTCGACGATCTCGCCGCTCCATTCGTGACCTGGTGTCACGGGGTAGGAAATCGGGATGATGTACCGGCCGGCAAGCAGCTCGTAGTCCGAATGGCAGATGCCGACGGCGCGCGTGCGGACAAGCACCTCATTCGGAGAAAGGTCCGGCATCGCGGTATCGACGATGACAGGTTTTTCCGGTGCCTCGAAAACGAGAGCCTTCATGGTGTCCTCCTCAAACCGTCTCGACGGCGCCGGTGCGCGCGGAGCGGACGATGGCCTCGAGCAATGCGATGTTGTTGATCATGTCCTCGCCGGTGATCGGATAATCGGCCTTGCCGCGGACGGCGCGCGCGAAGGCGCGAAGATTGTCGCGGACGGGCTCGGCCGGAGCGACCTCGCGCACCGTGATCGGCTTGTCCTTCCAGCCTTCCGTGACGATCCAGCCGTCCGGGGCCTCGACATGCGCCTTGTCGCGCACCTCGATCCAGCCGAGCGTCCCGTAGATGGCGAAACGGGAGACGAAGGGCGTCGCCAGCGTCGCCGATACATAGGCCGATCCGCCATTCACGAAACCTATATGGGCGCTCATCGTATCGCCCTGCGGGATCTTGGAAGCCAGGTTCTCGCAGATCACCCGGACGTCCCTTGCCGGGCCCATCAGCTTGACGGACAGATCCGTCAGATGAATGCCGGTCGCGGTCATCCCGCCTGCCGGCGCTTGATCGGCCTTGAGCCGCCAGTTCGACGGATCGAGGCCGAGGAACTTGTCGTGGCTGAAATTGGCTTCGATCTGCAGCAGTCTGCCGAGCTTCCCGGCAGCAGCGAACTGAAGGATCTCCGCGATCGGCGGCTCGAAGCGGCGTTCGTGACCCATGCCGAGAACCAGGCCGGCGTTCCGGCACAGGCCGACCGACTTTTCTGCACCCTGCCGGGTCAAGGCGAGTGGCTTTTCGCAGAAGACATGCTTGCCTGCGGCGACGACCTGCTCGATCTGTTGCTGGTGCAGCGAGTGCGGTGTCGCAAGAACGACGGCCTCGATCGTGTCGTCGGCCAGCGTTTCGGCGAGATCATGCGAAAACTGCAGCCCGAGTTCGGCCGCAAAGGCTTTGGCCTCCTGGCTTGGATCGACCGCGCGGACGAAATGCATTTCGGCGCCGCCGGCATTGACGAGGCTCGCCATCTTCTTGCCCCACCAGCCGAGGCCGACGATCGCGGCAATGACCGGCTTTTCTTCGACGATGGTCATCGATTATCCACCCGCTTGCTGAAGGGATGGATATTGACGGTCTTCCAGACGCCTGCTTTGGTGAACGGGTCTGCGCTGTTGAAGGCGACAACCTCTTCCTTGCCGTCGGCTTCGAGCAGGAACAGCGAGCCGATCATCGTTTCGTTGTCATCGGCGAGCAACGGACCTGAAATGACCGTTTTCGTCTTTGCACTCGACAGATAGGCTTTGTGCGCGTCGTAGTTCGCAAGGCGCTTGTCGACCGCGCCTTCGTGGTCGAGGCAATGAACGATGTAATGCATTGTCGTGTCCTTTCAGGCGATCGAGTAGCCGCCGTCGACCATCAACACATGGCCGGTGATACCGCTGGCAGCATCGGAGAGGAGGAAGGCGACGGCGGAGGCAATTTCCTCCGGCTTGATGAGCCGGCCCACAGGCGTGTCGTCCATCCATTGCTTCATTACGGCCGGCTGGGTGCGCCCGACCTCCGCCAGCATCACCGTATCGGTATAGCCGGGGCCGACAGCATTGACGCGAACGCCCGAGCGCGCCCATTCCGCCGCAAGAACCTTGCACATATGGGCGACACCGGCTTTTGATACGTCATAGCCGACATGCAATTCGGGACGAACGGCCTTGATGCCGGCAATCGAGGCCGTCATCACCACAGCCCCCTGCCCGCTGGCAATCATGGCGCGTCCGAAGGCCTGGACCGTCCAGAAAACACCGTCGAGATTGACGGACATGACCGTCCGCCAGTCGGCCTCGCTGTGCTCCAGCGCCGGCCGTTCGTAGGACATGCCCGCATTCGCGAAGATCCCGTCGAGCTTGCCGAATTTATCGGCGACGGTCGCAGCCGCCGCCTCCACCGAATCCTTGTCGGCGACGTTGAAGGTGATGCATTCGGCCTTGCCGCCTGCCGCGCGAACCGCATCGCGGGTCTTCTCGACCGAAGCGTCGCGATCGACGGCAATGACGGTCGCGCCGAGTGACGCGAGGTAGAGGCATGTGGCGCTGCCTATTCCACCTGCGGCCCCGGTGACCAGGATATTACGGCCGCTGATGTCCATGGGGTTTTTCATGGGTCAGGCCTTCATGTTGACGAGAATTTTCATATGCGAAGCCGCCGGATCGAGAAGTGCCTCGAAGCCCTTCTCGACGACGTCCTCGGGGCGGATCTGTGCGGTAACGATCTTCTCGACCGGGAAAATCCCGGAGCCGATCATTGCCGCAATTCGCGGCCAGATCTGTACCGGATAGCACCAGGTTGCCTCGACGGTAATGTCCTTGAGGGCCCAGAGCATGGCGTCGATCGCCGCCGGCTTGACGTGCAAGCCCACCTGAACGACTGTCCCCTGCCGCCGCACTGCCTTTGCGCACAGGTTGAGCGAGGCTTCGGCACCGACGCATTCGAGCGCCACATCGACGCCGACGCCTTCGTCGGTGTGTTCGCGGAAGAGCTTCTCGGTGTCTGTTTCGCGCGGATCGAAAACGATCGCCTCGGGGACCAGCTGCTTGGCGAGAGCCCGGCGGTTCGGATTGAGTTCCGAGACGAAAATGGTGGTCGCACCGGCCGCCTTGGTGGCGAGCAGGACGAGCGCACCGATCGGTCCGACGCCGGAGACGAGTACCGTGCTTCCAGCCTCCACGCCGCCGCGGTCGACGCCGTAGAGCGCGACGGCGGCAGGTTCGATCATCGCAGCCTGGACATCGGAAACGCTGTCGGGAACGGGGAATACATTGTAGCCGTTGACGACGGCGCGTTCGCCCATGCCGCCCCAATCCCAGGAGAGGCCGACGCAGGCCATCTTTTCGCTGAGATGAAAAAGACCGCGGCGACCGTAATAATCATCACGCGGGGAGATCAGCGGCTGGATCGAGACACGTGAACCGGGCGACACGTGCGTGACGTTCTTGCCCACCTCGATGACACGCGCGGAAAACTCGTGCCCGAGGATCTGCGGCAGCGTCGCGCCGGAATAGACATGCGGCGCCGCCGGGGTAACGATCGGGCCGGCGATATACTCGTGCAGATCCGTGCCGCAGATGCCGCAGACCAGCGGCTCGATGAGGACCATGTCGTCCCCCAGCGGCCCGCTCGGCGCCGGAACGTCCTCGACGCGAATGTCCTTCTTTGTGTAGTAGCGTACGGCCTTCATGGGTATGTCCTTCTGATTATTGCGCAGTGTAACCGCCGTCGCAGACAAGGCTGCTGCCGGTCACGAAACGAGCTTCGTCGGATGCTAGGAAAAGTACGCAGTTGGCGACGTCGACGGGCTCGCCAAGCGTGAGAGGATGCTTCGATTTCATCATGTCGAGGTAGTGATCGAGACCGCCCGGATAGGTCTCACCCGCCTTCATGAACAACGGCGTCTTGGTGGAACCGGGATGAACGGCATTGATCCGGATGCCGAAGGGTGCGTAACAGATGGCATCCGTCTTGGTCATTGCCAGCACCGCACCCTTCGTGGCGTGATAGGGCGGCAGGTCGTCGTTTCCGATCAGTGCGTAGATCGACGAGAAATTCACGATGGAACCTCCCTTTGCCGCCATCATCGGCTTGACCGCATGCTTGGTGCAGAGAAAAACGCCGCGCACATTGATGGCGAAGATCCGGTCCCATTCATCGACGGTCACGTCATGCGCGAGTTTGTTGACGCCGGTCACGGCGGCATTGTTGACCAGAATGTCAAGCTTCCCCCAGGCATTGACGACCTGCTCGATTGCCGGCGCCACCTCATCCTCTTTCGAGACGTCGACCTTGTAGAAGGCAGCATCTCCGCCTGCTTCCCGGATGGATTCCGCGACGCGTGCTCCCTGCTCCGCGACAACGTCGAAGATGGCGACTTTGGCGCCTTCCTCGGCAAACCGGTGGCAGGTTGCCTCACCGATCCCGGTGCTTCCACCGGTGACGATAGCGATCTTATTCCTCAAACGTGACATCGGCTATCCTCCCCCTCAGATCAGAACCATACCGCCATCGACCATGACGGTCTGGCCGGTAATGTAGTCCGAGGCATCGGACGCCAGGAACGTCGTAACGCCGGTGATATCCTTCGGCGCGGAAACACGTCCGAGCAGGATCGACTGCGAGAACTCGTTGATCGCCTGCTCCGGCTTGGACGTCAGACCGTACTCCATGAACTCCCGGTCGAGCTGCTCCCAAAGTTCGGTCGCGACCACGCCAGGACCGAAGCAGTTGACGGTGATCCGGTGCTCGGCAAGTGCTCGCGCTGCCGCCTGCGTAATGGCGACGACGGCGAATTTCGATGCGCAATAATGTGCAAAGAGCGGGTAGCCCTGCTTGCCGGCGATCGACGCGGTGTTGATGATCTTGCCGCCGCCGCCCTGGGCAATCATCTGCTTTGCAGCCTCCTGTGTGCCGATCAGCACACCCAGGCCGTTGATTTTCATGATCCTGTTGAAGTCATCTTCCGTGACGTCCAGGAACGGGCAGGTCTGGCTGATGCCGGCATTGTTGAACATGACGTCCAGACGGCCGTAGTGGCGAACCGTTTCCGCGATCAGCGTCTTGACGCTCGCACGCTCGGAGACGTCCACGCTGCTGGCGAACGCTTCGCCGCCGGCGTCCTTGATCCTGGCGGCAACGGCCACCGCAGCATCCCTATTGATATCCGCGATCACGACGCTTGCGCCATTTGCTGCCAGGTCCGCAGCAATGCCGGCGCCGATTCCGCGGCCGGAGCCGGTGACGATGACAACCTTCTTTACTTCCGACTGGCTCACGAAATTCTCCCTTTTGTTTCAGCGAACGGTGCGAACGTAAAGGCTCGCGGCGACGATGATCACGACGCCCTTGACGATGATCTGCAATTGAACCGGCATGCCGACCATCACGACGGCGTTCGACAACACCACAAGGATCGCGGCGCCGGCGAGTGCGCCCAGAACAGAACCCCGTCCACCGGAGAGCGCGACGCCGCCCATCACGGCAGCAACGATCGAGTCCAGTTCGAACCCCTTGCCGACGAAATTGTCGACGACGCCGACGAAGCCCGAAAGCGCGAGCCCAGCCACGGCCGCCAGGATGCCGCAGATGACGTAGCAGAGAATGATGATGCGATCGGCGGAGATGCCGACGAGGCGTGCAGCGATGGGATTGCCGCCCGTGATATAGACCCGCCGGCCGAAGGCGGCGCGATGCAAAAGGACTGCAAAGACCGCGGCGACCGTCAGCATGACAATCAGATTGTACGGAATGCCCCATACCGTGCCCGCGCCGAGCGCCCGGAAGACAGGCGGCACGTTGCCGGACGGGGCACCCTGCGTCCAGGCGAAGCGCAATCCCTGCAGGACGATCATGGTTGCGAGCGTAGCCAGAAAGGGCGACACATTGCGCTTCGTCACCAGGAGGCCATTGGCCAGTCCCGTTGCTGCTCCCATGAGCACGCAGGCCGCGACGATCATCGGCGCGTCGCCGTTCTGCCCGTTGAAACTCGTGGCAATGACCGCGGCCGTTGCCATCACCGAGGCGACGGACAGGTCGAGGCCGCGCACCAGGATCACAAAGGCCTGGCCGATGACCACGATCCCGAGCGGAGCAAGCTGCATCAGCATGTTGGAAACGTTGGCGCCGCTGATGAAGGCGGGGCTCGCTATCGTCGCTGCGGCGATCGCAAGAACGAGGAAAATGAAGATGCCGTACGACTTCGCGGCGGCAAGAAAAGTGAAGCTTGGAGCAGAGCGCGTCATAGCAACACCCTTGTTGGCATTGGCGACATTCATCACGCGACCCTCCGTTTTTCAACGTAGACAGATACCGCCGCGATAATCACCAGGCCTTGGGCGACCAGCTGGTAGTGCGTGGAGACATCGAGGAAATTGAGCAGATTGTTGAGCAGCGAGACCAGATAGACGCCCAGAAGCGTGCCCATGACGCCCCCTCGCCCACCCGCCAGCATGGTGCCGCCGACCACCACGGGCGTAATCGATGCAAGCGTGTAGTTTGCACCTGTATAGGGCTGCCCCACCCCGAAGCGGCTGACGAGATAGACGGCGGTCAAGGCGGCAAACAGTCCAGACAGCGTATAGACGCCGATAATCACGCCCGTCTTCGGCAGGCCCATCAGGACCGACGCGTGGGGATCGTCACCGACCGCGTAGACATAGCGCCCGCATCTGGTGTTGCGCAGCAGAAGTGCAGTGACGATAAACAGAAAGAGGACGAACGTGGCTCCGACCGACAGGCCGCCCGCAAGCCGCCCATAGGCAAAGTAATCGAAATTCAAAGGCACCTTGCCGATCGGGCCAAGGCCGTAGAGAAGCGCGATCCCCTGAAGTACCGCACCGGTCCCGAGAGTGACGATCAGCGGGTGCACGCCGGTCAGGACGATGACGCCACCGTTCACTGCGCCGATGACTGCGCCGAGCACGAGGACGCCAGCGACGACAGGAATGACCATGTTCGGGTCACCGTTGATCAGGCCCGAGGTCAGCATCGATGACAGGCTGATGATCGAGCCGACGGAAAGATCGATGCCACCGGTCAGCACCGTCAGAGTCTGGCCGAGGCTCACCAGGGCGAGCCCGGTCGATTGCTCGTAGATGTTGAGAATGTTGTTCGAGGTCGCAAAGCGATCGGAAACCGTCAGGCCTATCAGGAACAGCAGGACAAGCAGGCCGACGACGACGGCGAGGCCGGCGCGCGAACCGCTGAAAAATCGGGATGTGGTGGAAGCGATGGCGCTCATGACAATATCCTCAAGCCGCCGCGTGATGGGTCGCGAGGCCGATGACGGCCTCTTCGTTGATCTCGTGGGCGAGGAGCTCGCCGGTGATTGTCCCCTCGCGCATGACGATGACGCGATCAGACATGCCGACGATCTCGGGAAGTTCCGAGGAGATCATCAGGATCGCTATCCCGCGATTGGCGAGATCGTGCATGATCCGGTAGATTTCGGCCTTTGCGCCGACATCGACGCCACGGGTCGGTTCGTCGAGGATCAGCACTTTCGTGCTGGTCCGGGCCCAGCGGGCGACGATGACCTTCTGCTGATTGCCGCCGGACATCAGAGACACGGCCGTCGAGGGACCGCGACAGGCAATCTTGTAGTTCTCGATTTCCGCGCGGGCGATATCGTTCTCGAGCTTGCTATCGATCAGGCCCAAGCGCGTCACGCTCGGCAATGTCGAGGCGGTGACGTTCGCCGCAATGTCGAGAAGCATCGCCAGCCCCTGTCCCTTCCGGTCCTCGGTCACTAGGCCGATGCCTGCAGCGATCGCCCGTGCCGGCGTCATGGAAGCGATCTCCCGACCCTCGATGAGAATCCGGCCTTCCGATTTCTGCAAGGCGCCAAATATCCCGAAGGCGAGTTCGGACCGTCCCGAACCGACCATGCCAGCAAGCCCGGTGATCTCTCCGGCCCTGAGCGCGATCGATGCGGCCCTGACGCGGCCGGGAATGCTAAGGTCCTGCGTTTCCAGCACCACCGGGCGTTCGGCAGCCGGTCGGCGCGACGGAAAGAGTTCGGAAAGGGACCGTCCAACCATGAGAGCAATCAGTTGGTCGCGATTGACCGCTGCGACATCGCGTGTTCCCACATATTTGCCGTCCTTAAGAATCGTCACCCGGTCACAAAGCGCGAAGATTTCCTCGAGGCGATGGGAGATGTAGATGATGGCAACGCCGGCATCGCGAAGTCCTCGAAGACGCCCGAACAAGACCTCGACCTCATGTCCGGATATGACAGCAGTCGGCTCGTCCAGAATGAGCAGCTTGACGTCATGAACGAGCGCCTTGGCAATCTCAACCATCTGCTGGTCGGCCACCGAAAGGTCCTTGACCAGAGCCTTCGGGTCGATTTGAAGCCCGAACCGTGCAAGGAGCTCCAATGCGTCATTGGCCGTCCTGCGGTGGTCGATCAGACCAAACCGGTTTCTGCGCTCGTGGCCGATAAAAATGTTCTCGGCGACCGTCAGATGCGGGAAGAGCACGAATTCCTGGTAGATGACGTGAATGCCTCGTTCTTTCGCGTCACGCGGCTTTGCCCAGCGCACATCATTTCCGTCAAACCGGATCACGCCGCTGTCGGGCTGGTGAACACCGGCGATGATACGCGTGAGCGTCGATTTTCCCGCACCATTCTCCCCGACAAGCGCGTGGATCTCTCCTGCACGAACGTCGAGCCGCATATCCGTCAGCGCGTGAACGCCTGGGAACGATTTGGATATTCCGTCGAGTGACAACATTGCCTGATCCTCGCGAGTCTCTAAAAAACGGTGGGGCATTCGCGCCCCGCCGAGTTCCTGGGAGGTTATTGCGGGTAGTCGATCTTGAATGTCGTCGGGTTGTAGTCGGGACCCATTCCGCCGGTGACCAGCATGTCGGCCGGCGCGTTCGGAAGCACCATGTCCTTGATGTGAAGGTCGGGATGGATCGAGGGGGTCTCATCGCCATCGGTCGTGGCGATCTGTGCATTGATCTCGTAGGTGCAGGGAACCTGAGCGCCGGCAAGCACCTTAAGCGCAACATCGATCGCGGTGCCGCCCATGGCCGGGGGATAGCCCACTTCGAGCATCGGAACCTTGTATTTCAAAGCCATCTGCAGCGGTCCGTTGACATCAGATGTGGTGTGCGGCGGGATATCGCCCGGCTTGAAGCCTGCCTCGAGGAAGGCCTCGATGGAGCCTGGCGTCTGCAGGCCATGGGTAGAAAGCACCGCGTTGATGTCCTTGCCGTATTTCGAGATGACGGCCTGCATGACCTGCTTGCCCTTTACGGGGCTCCAGTCGGAGTAGACAGTGTCAAGTATCTTGATGTCCGGATACTGGTTCAGAACCTGCATGGCCGCCTTGACGCGCAGTTCGTTGGGGCTCGATCCCGCCTGGCCGCCAAGGATGACGATGTTACCCTTGCCATGCAGTTTTTCGACGATCCATTGCGCGAAGAGACGGCCCATCATCGCATCCGATGCGGTGACGAAGGTGACGAAATTGTCGGAAGACACACGACGGTCGACCATCACGACGGGAATTCCGCGCTCCATGGCGCGGGACACAGCCGGATCGACCGCCTGTTCGGTATTGGCGCTGACGACAAGAAGATCGACGCCGCGCGAAATGAGGTCCTGGATATCGGAAACCTGTTTTGCGTCGTCATGACCCGCATCGGTGATCAGCAGTTGCTTAATCTGGTCCTTGTGTTCAAAAGCGGCCTTTTCCATGGAATGCAGCATGACAACGCGCCAGCTGTCGCCAAGCCCGGCATTCGAAAAGCCGATCACATAGGGACCGTCCTTCTTGTATTGTGAAGTATCCTTGAAGCAGACATCAAGCGACGGGTTGAAAAGGAAGGTTCGCGGAACCCCGGCATAGGTGTCTGCGAGTGTCGGGGCCGCGCCGGACAGCAAAGCCAGTGAAGTAAACATACCGATAATTTTGGTTTTCATGATCGATCCTCCTCATGTAACTTAGTCAAACCGCATGACAACAAAGTATTGCTCCCGGAATGGCGAGCGCCTCGGGGTATGTCTCTCTGTTGACGGCCTATATTCCTCCCATAGGAACCGCCGTGCGATCCGATGTGAAAGTTAAGGGATGAACCACATCTTTCACAAACCTATAATTATCCGAAATGGATATTTTAAGTCGCGCATTCTATTTTTGCCTCGCCATACTAAACCTGTGGGAGGAGTGACACGCGTTCTGCATCTGCGGAAAACGGCATGTTCGCACGAACCTCTCCGACAACAACAGCATTGGTTACTTCACGCCGGGGCAATTTCCGGCAAGGAAGGGAGGTTTAAGATGGGTGAAACATTAAGGGTTGGATGGGCAGGCATCGGCAAGATGGGGGCCCCCATGAGCCGACGCGTGCTGGAAGCCGGCTACGCGCTATCGGTATTCGAACCATTACCGGAAAATCGCGCAACGATTGTCGCGGAAGGCGCCAATGTCGCTCATTCGCTGGAGGATCTGGCAGCCGCATCCGACGTCGTGGTGCTGACAATTCCGAACGATGCCATTCTTCGCGATCTGGTGCTATCCAGGGGCGCTCTCGCGGATGCTCTGAACCCCGGTCAGATCCTGATGGAGATGAGCACCGTCTCTCCCGAAATTTCCGCAGAGGTGAGCGCAGCACTTAGCGAACGCGGTGTTGCCTATCTCCGCGCACCGGTATCGGGCAGCACGATCACAGCCTCTTCCGGGAACCTTTCGGTGATGGTCTCAGGGCCAGATGATGCTTACCGGAAGGTCGAACCGATGCTGGCATGTTTTTCCTCCCGGCAATTTTATCTCGGCAAGGGAGAAGAGGCCCGTTATTTGAAGCTCGTTCTCAATGCGTTGGTCGGCGCAACCGCCGCCCTGCTGGGCGAAGCGTTGACGCTCGGCCTGAAAGGCAACCTTTCCGTCGAGACGATGCTGAGCGTCATTTGCGAAAGTGCCGTAGCGTCGCCTCTGATAGCTTACAAGCGTGACCTGTTGGTCAGCCGCAACTTCGATCCGGCCTTCTCAGTCTCGCAAATGATGAAGGATTTCGACCTCATCCTCGGTGCGGCGAAGTCGGACCATGTTCCGATGTACCTGGCGTCCATGATCCGGCAGCAGTACGAAGCCGCTTATGCGGACGGGCTCGCTGAAAAGGACTTCTTCGTGTTGTTCGAACAATCCGAGAGGCTGGCTGGTCTTTCGCCACGCGAAGACAAACCGCAAAACCTCACAGCAGTCTGAGTGCACTCGTCAATCTTGCGTTTTCCTGTTTAAACTCTTTCTGAATGGATGCGCGACGGTGGGGAGGCCGACGTGAACGAATACGAGATGCTGCGCGTGATCGACTTTCTCGAAAAAACGCGACGTCCCTTTAGAGAGGTGGTGGAGATCTCCGACGACGATGCGGTCTGGAGAATCGTCACCTATCTCATCAAGTCGCATATACTCAGTCAAACCGTTTCCATCTCGACGCTCGGTCAGGAATCGGGCCTGGCCTATGCTACCTCAATGCGGCTGATAAACCGGCTGATCGAGGCGGGTTATATCCAACGCATCGCCAAGGGATCGACGGGCAAAAGCTTCGCGCTGCAGCCGAGCGACGGTCTACTGCGCTCCTTCCAGACCTATGCGCGCAAGACGAAGTCGTTGCTTGCGCAAACGCTTGGCCTGCGCGTGGGTGAAGAGGAAGATGAGTATTATTTCGGGGGAACGCCGCTCGGATCCCAGATCATTCCCCCGATGCGCCTGGTCCAGAAGAGGGCGGAGTCGCAGATCGAATTGCGGTTTCTGCTGAACGACGACAACTACTTCTCGGCGATGCGCAACATGTGGGCGGATTTCCGCAACAACCTTGCATCCCGCAAGAACTTCGATCTTCTGCCTCTGCCGGAACTGTACCGGCGTGCGCGCGAGAATGGCAGCAAGCCGGTCTCCGACTACGATGTCATCGCCATAAACATGCCATGGCTCGGTGAATTTGCCGAGAGCGGCATCGTCCGCCCCATCGATACTTACATTCAAAAGACGGGCATCAATCCCCTCGACTTTCACCCGTCCATCTGGTCCACCGCCACCTGGGAAGGAAAAGACTACGGTGTGCCCGGCTACTGTACCATCGAAATCCTGGCAGCCCGCAGGGATCTCTTCAGCGATGCCGACCTGCCGTTTCCAAAGACGTTCGACGAGGTGATTGCCGCCGGTCGGCGGTTTCACGCACCTGAGAATGGAATGTTCGGGGCCGTCTGGGACGGTGCGCGGGGCATGCCGATCGCGTCGAGCTTTCTCTTCTTCCTTGGGGCATGCGGTCAACCGGCAATCTCGCTCAGGAAGACCAGGTCGGGCTTCACGCTGGATGGCGTCGATCCGGACGAACTGAGCTGTACGATCGTATCGGACGCAGGTTTTGCCGCTCTGGAGTTCATGCGGCGGCTGCTGGACATATCGCCGCCCAACATACTCGAAATGGCCTGGGACCAGACACTCGAGATATTCTTCAAAGGGCGCGCCAGCCTCGGCTATTTCTGGACGATGCGCACTGCCCGCTTCGAATATGACGTTCAATCTGTCGTAAAGCGCCGCGTCGAGTACCTGCCCCAGCCGTCGGGGCCGGGCGGGACAAGGGTTTCGCCAATAGGGGGCTTTCTGTTCTGTATTCCGACAAACCTACCCGAAGAACGCGTTGAGCTTGCCGCCGACGCCATCGCCTGGATGGCCTCGCGCGAGGCGATGAAGGCGCATGTGAAGAACGGATTCCCGGTAGCGCCACGCTTTTCGGTCAGCGCCGATCCGGAAGCGGCGGCAAGCTCGCCGATTGTGCGGTTTGTCGACCAACTGGCCAAGAAAAACCTGCTGCATACCTGGCAGCGTCCCAATATCCCCCAATACACCACAATCGAGAAGGTTCTTGGTACGGAGATCCATGACGCTCTGCTTGGAAAAAAATCCCCACGAGCCGCTCTTGAGAGTGCGGCCGCGCTGGTGGAGTCCAGCTTGAAATCCAGGCACAAAAAGTGGGCCAGGCACCAGGCACTTTAGACAAACCCTGGATTCCTGATTTCACACATGTAGCAAGGCGGATGGATTAGGGTGCGCCTGCTGCCGCCCACCCATAGCAGTATAATTGCCATGGAAGGACGATCGGAGCCTGAGTAGACGCGGCTAGGCACTTTTGGCGTGGCCCTCGGTAAGGGTTCATGCCGTCAAGCCAAGCAGCGCCCGTATGGTTACGTCAACCGGCACCCGCCGTTGACGTCGAGAGTTGCGCCGATGAAGTAACTCGCGTCATCCGTTGATAGGAAATGGATGGCAGCTGCAATTTCTGCGGTTTCGGCTGGTCGACCCATAGGTATCTTGCTCCACTCTGTCGCACGCATCTCCTCTGCCGAAATACCTCGCTTCTCGGCTTCGACAGCAAGCGCATTAAAATGCATCGGCGTGTTGATGTTGCCGGGTGCGACGCAGTTGACCCTGATATCGGGAGCGAGTTCTGCTGCCACACTCTGCGTCAGTGAAATCAATGCCGCCTTTGACGCGCAGTAGGGGCTGAAGAATGCATGGCCCTCCCTCCCCCAGAAACTCGAGACGGTGACAATGGATGCGTTGCCGGCCTTGCGCAGTAGTGGCACGCAGACGCTGATGAACTTCACGTTTGCCCGCAGATTCACATTATGGACTTTGTCCCAAACCGACATGTCCATGTGTTCGATGCTGACGGCATCGTGGTTGATTGCGGCGATGAGCCCGAGGAAACGCAAGGGGATGGCGGTTTGGGCAGCCAGTCTGGCGACGGAATCGATTTCTTCATCGTTTGTGAGGTCCATCTGGACGCCAAAATATTCGCCTATGAACTCTCTCGACAACGTATCGGCCAGAGCCTTTACGTCGTCGGTCCGATCGCAGAGCACGATCGACCAGCCGGATTCGGCAAATCGTCGGGCCGT
Organism: Rhizobium changzhiense; assembly: GCF_013087625.1. Taxonomy (NCBI): domain Bacteria; kingdom Pseudomonadati; phylum Pseudomonadota; class Alphaproteobacteria; order Hyphomicrobiales; family Rhizobiaceae; genus Rhizobium; species Rhizobium changzhiense. Next base: position 642,514 of record NZ_JABFCQ010000003.1, on the reverse strand, counting down.
GGCGCGGCCGACTTCCCCTGCTGCGCCCGTTAGAATGCAAAGTTTTCCGTCCTTCATGATGCTCTCCCTTGAATTTGCGGCCGCCATCCTTGCGTCCCGCCGAACCCGGCTATGAGCTCACCGATAGCAATGTTGAACGGCCGAACTGCCTGTCGCCCAATCGCTACTTGATGATCCCGAGTTTGCTGCGATCAGTTGTCAGTGCGACGGCAAACAGAGCCGTCAGACCGAAGACGATATTCTGCGCGGTCGGCGCCACGCCGATGATGACGGTGAGGATCCGCAGCCAGGATGTGATCAGGCCGCCCACGACAGCCGGCATCAGGCCGCCCACGCCACCCGATATGGCGGTGCCGCCAAGCACGACGCCGACGATCGACAGCAGCAGCAGATTGCCTGCCAGCGTCGGTGAACTGAACGTTGTAATCGAGACCAGGAATAGACCGGCGATTGCCGCACATCCCGCCGATATGGCGAAGATGATCGTTCGTACCGCAACTGCATTGACGGCCGACATCATCGCCGTCTTTTCACCGGTGCCCAGCGCATAGATATCACGCCCCAGGCGGAGGTAACGCAGCATGAGCCCTAACACCACGACGATGAGGATCAGCGCAATGACGCTATTCGGGATGCCGCCGGTGCTGTCTGCAAGATAGGTCACAAGGATGTCGCTGTCCGGCACCGGCTCGGCGGTCGCGTTCGACAGGAGAAGCGACAGGCCGGAGAGCATGCTGAGCGTGCCGAGCGTGACGATGAATGACGGTAGTTGCAGCCAGGCATGGATAAAGCCCTGTATCGCGCCGAACACCATCGCAATGACAACGACGAGAACGGATGTCCACGGACCCAGGATCGGATTGAGCGCGACGACCAGAACGCCGGTCAGCGAGGCTACGCCGGCAACGGAAAGATCAATACTCCCGGCCAATATCGGCAAAGTGCCGCCGATGACGAGGGCGACGATCGGAGCTGCATCCGAAAGGAATCCGATCAGGGAATCCGGTTCCAGGACGCCGGGCGCTATGATGGCACTGATAGCCACCAGTGCGATCAGCACGCCCAACGGTCCCAAAGTTCTCCAGACCGTCGATCGATCGGCACCCAGGGTGCGGATAATGGAATTGTCTAGCGCTGTTCCCATGTTCCTGCCGTCCGTATAGCTATTGTTCGAGTTGCTCGGGTGATCGCCTTCCAAAAAGGCGGTCAGACCATGGCTGCGACGATTTCCTCTTCCCTCGGCATCTCTTCGGTGGACAGATCGAAGCGGGCCGTGATTTCGCCATCGCGCATGACGACGACGCGATCGGAGAGTTCCAGAAGCTCGGAGATCGTGTCTCCGACAAAGATGATCGCAAGGCCCTTACGCGCCTGCTCGCGGATCACGTCAAACAGGTCGTCTCTGGCGCCGGGATCGAGCCCTCTGCTCGGATGATCAAGGAGTAAGACCTTCAGCTCCTTGGCCATCAACCATTTTGCCAACACGGTCTTTTGCTGATTGCCGCCGCTCAGGCTGGAGATCGGCGCGAAGGGTGTGTCCATCTTGACCTTCAGGCGCTGCATCCAGTGGAGTGCGGCCGGCCGCTCCTTGGAGCGACGCAGGACCAGAGAACGCAGGCCATACTCAAGACCGAAGGTGAGGACAGCGTTTTCCATGATCGACCGGCTGGGCAACATGCCCTCGCTTCGCCGATCCGCTGGGAGATATCCGATGCCGGAGCGGACAGCTGCCCGCGGCGAAGTGGGCGTCAGTGCCTTGCCATCGAGCTCGATCTCACCGGTTTCGATACTCTCGGCGCCGAACAGAGCTCGGCATACTTCTTCGGCACCGGATCCGAGAACGCCGGCAATGCCGAGGATCTCGCCGGGGCGAAGGTCGAAACTGACATTACGGAAATGTGACCCACAGCCGAGACGGTCGATCTTCAGGACCGGCGGGGCATCGATCGGCTTGCGATCGGTTCTGACGTCGACCACTCGCCGCCGGCCGATCATCAATTCATAGAGTTCGCTACGGTCAACGGCGTCGCTCTTGCGTTCCGCAACCTTGCGGCCGTCGGTCATGACGATGATGCGGTTGCTGATCTCCAGAACCTCTTCGAGGCGGTGCGAGACGAAAACTATCGTGGCATTGCCGCGAAGTCGGTTGATCTGCTTGAAGAGGAGCTTGATTTCATCCGGCGTCAGCACCGATGTCGGCTCGTCGAACAGGATGATCGGCGGCCGATCGACCAGTTCCTCGATGGCCAGCACCTTGGCAAACTCCACCTGCTGGCGTTCGGCAAAGCGCAGATCCTCGACCAGAACGTGCGTCGGCAGGTCGACCGAAATTTTGTGAAGCTGCGCGCGGGCAGCCTTGGTCAGGGCCGACCAACGATAGAGGCCGTTTCGCTTGGCCGGGTGCGGCTTGTCGAGGAAAATGTTTTCCGCGACGGTCAGGTTGGGGATCAGCGACTGCTCCTGATGCACCATCCCAATGCCGTAACTGCCGGCTCTCTGCGCTGAATCCAACACAATCGGTTTACCATCGAGGATCAGCTGTCCCTGATCGGGTGTGGTCAGGCCCGCTAATATCTTCAGGAGGGTCGATTTCCCAGAGCCGTTCTGGCCGATCAGACCGAGAACCTGCCCATTGGGGATTTCCAGATCCAGGCCCTCGAGCGCCACGACATTGCCGTAGGTCTTGCGAATGCCTTTGAGAACGAGCGAGCCGATCATTTAACCACCCTCATTTTTCGGCGGCGATGCCAGCCGCCTGCGGCAACCGCGACGACGATGACGGCGCCGCTGATGATGTTACGCGTGTATGGACCTGCCCCGATCTGGATGAGGCCGTTATTGAGCACTTCGAGGATCACAGCTCCAAGTGCGGACTGCACGGCGCCGCCGCGCCCGCCCGTCAACACAGTTCCACCTAGAACGGCGGCGCTGATGGCGGGGAACAACAGGCCGCTGCCGATATTCGCATTGCCGGTGCTCAGCTGCGCCGAGAGCAGTACCCCACACATGCCGGCCAGCAGGCCGCAAATGGCAAAAGCAATGACCTTGAAGCGCCGGACGCGCAGGCCGGAGGCCAGAAGCAGTCCCTCGTCGCCGCCGATCGCGTAAATCATGCGGCCGAAGGTCGTGAAATTCAGGATGAGTTCGCTGACCGCGATGACCGCCAGGGCGATATAGACCACCAGGCTGATATCTAAGATCCGGAACCTGGCCAGATCGAGAATGAACGGATCGTTGATCTGCGGCACGCGGGCGGGGAAAAGCAAAGCTGCAATGCCCAAGCCGATAAACCAGGTTCCCAACGTCACGATCAACGACGGCATCTTCAGGACTGCATTCAGCACGGCATTGAAGAGACCAAACCCCAGGCCGGCCGCAAGCGCGATGAGCAATCCCATGACGCCGTAGTCATTGCCGTTGACGCCATTGGCGACGAGCAGGGCAACGATCATGCTGGTCGCCGCCATGATACCTTCCAACGAAAGATCGATGGAGCCCATGATGACGACGAAGCTGATGGCAGCGGCGAGTATTGCGGGTACCGCCGCTGCCTCCACAACAGATTTGAGGTTGTCGATGGTGAAGAAGCTACCGCTGATCAGCTGAAAGCCCACGGACAGCACGATGAGCGCTGCGATCGGTGCAGCGATCTGGGCCAGTGGCAACTTGGTTTTAAGTTCGCCAAGAAGCGTCAACGACTGGCTGCCCGTTCTGGAGCTCATTCTGGTAGCGGCCTCCATCGACCTATCCTCCAATTACTTGTTGTCGTTTGCGCCTTCTGGAATCTGACCTGCCGAGTCCTTCCAGAAGTCCTTCTTGATGTCGGCGTAAGTGTATTTCGGCGCGTTCTTCTTCATCTCCAGGTACTTGTCGACGTTGTCCTTGGTGACAACATCCTGTTTGATGTAGAAGTCGCGCTGGGCATGCGTCAGCTTTTCCGGATCGATGTCACCGATGGCGGCGGCATAGGCGAGCGATATTGAAACGGCGCCTTGCAGAACCGGATCGTTCCAGACGGTGGCAAGCATGTCACCGCTCTTGACCATTTCAAGGCCGATATTCGAACCGTCGGAACCGGTCACCAGAACCTTGCCGTTCAGTCCCTTTTCCTTGAGCGCAGCGACGGCGCCGCGGCCCATCGCATCGTTGGAGGCGAAGATGCCCTGCAACTGGTCGCCATAGCGAGCCATCCAGGTGCGGGTGATGTTCTGCGCCTTGGTCTCCTGCCACTCACCCACTTGCGTGTCGACGAGCTCGAGCCCCGGGCATTCCTTGAGGGCCTTCTTTAATCCGGCGATGCGCTGAAACGCCGGCGGCGTCGACGGAACGCCCTGGATGGCGGCGATCTTGCCTTTACCGTTCAACGCCCTGCAGAGCGCCATGCCCTGATAGTAACCCGACATGACGCCGTCGAAGGACGTGTGTGCGACCCAGTATTTCGGATCGGTATCCCAGGGGTGGATGTTCTCCGGCCGGTTCCAGATGGTGACGACATGGACCTTTGCCTTGGCGGAGCGGTTGACGACCGCCTTGACGAAGGCGTTTGAAGAAGGGTCGGTCGCGAGCGCGCACTGGTTGCAGCCTGTAGCGTAGGTAGCACCGAGCTGGGCGAGCAGCTGGTCTCCCTGGTAGTTGCTGGTCAGAACGACGGGCTCCTTGCCGAGGGAGTCACCAATATCCTTCACGCCCTGCATGTATTCGGACCAGTATTCGGAAGCGGTCTCGTCGATGCCGATGATAAGCTTGCCGCCCTTGGCCTCTTCAGCGCCGGCGTGGCCGAGCGAAAGTGCCACCATTGCGCAGGCGCCGACTGTCGTCAGAAGCCAGCGCGCGGATATGCGAGCTTTTTGATGCGATCTCATGTCATTCTCCTCCTCTTGTTAAACTCTGTCCAACCGACCGGTGGCTGCGTCCTCAGCGGTGATCGGCCACGGCCTCGTAGGCTTCGATAAGAAGCTTCGAATTGTCCGGGTGCGCCTCGAGTTTGCCGGCCTCAATGTCGAACGCGACGTCCATGACGCGTTGATTGATCGGTGATGTGCGCCCATGGGCGCGCAGGATGTCGACCACCCAGCCATTGACCTCCTGAACCTCGGCCTTGCGGCCCTTGCGCCAGTCCTGCAGAGACGTGGTCAGCGTGTCCTCGCGAGAAAATGTCTTCAAAACCTCCTCGAAGATCTGGTCGACATAGCGCTCGGGATGGTTGGTCGTGACCGGCGGCATGCCGATGATCGGTACGATCTTCGAGCCATCGGCCAGAGCTGCTTGCATCGCCTCATATCCGGCGGCGCGCATGACTTCGAGCATGCCTGGCGCGCGGGCGGCGTCGGCCAGTGGCAGGTTGATGATCGCCGAGGGGATCAGCTCGGCAGCGTTGACCACGAGTTTCATCCACTTGGCGGAGCGAATATCGTCGGTAACCTCGACGGTGCCCGAGTTGCGCAGCAGTTCGGCTACCGCTTCGACGCGCAGCTGCGTCTTCGGATCAAGCGCGCCAAGGGCAAACCAGGATTCGTCGTGATCGTTCTGGCGGTTGGTGACACCGGGTACGAACATGTTCGAGGCGATCTCGATGACGGCGCCAATGGTGCGCTCGCGACCGACGATGCCGGCAATGTCCTCATGGGTCATGCCGTTCTGAAGGCCGACGACCAGACCATCGGGCGCCAGGACCGGCTCGATCAGCTGGCAAGCCCACTTGGTATCGTAGGCCTTGACCACCAAAAAGACGATGTCGAAGGGCTCTTTGACTTCGGCGACCTGGCACAGATGCAGTGCCGGAACCTTGGCGTTGATCGTCCGGGTCGGCAGGTTGACGGTAATGCCATTCTCGCGAATAGCATTCACATGATCGGGCCATTGCTCGATGAAGGTGACATCAAGGCCAGCCAGAGCAAAATCGGCTCCAATGGACGCACCTTGTGCGCCTGTTCCGAGAAAAGCGATCCTCGGGCCGCCCTTTCTATCCCAACTCATATGGCATCTCCTTCTGACATTGGCATGCGCGATGACACGCGCATGATTTGAGAACATCTCTCCCGGCCGGCGGACCGCCAGGTTGCGCATCGGCGAACCGACGCAAAACTTCAGAGCTCACGCGACGAGCAGCGAACTGTTCGAAAGCTGGGGCGGCAGTTTCCCTGCCTCGATTGCGCGGCCAGCTTCCACAACCCGCTTGTTGACGGGAGCCGTCTGACCCGCTTTTTCGAGGGTCCGCACGACGTGCCCGTTGAGATCCAGAACCTCGCCGCGACGGCCCTTGCGCCAGTCCTGCAGGACTGTCGTCAGCGTGTCGGCCATCATGAAAGTCTTCTGGACCTCGTCGAATATCTGGTCGACATAGCGCTCGGGGTCGTTGACCTTTGTCGGCTGCATGCCGAGGATCGGTACAATCTTCGCACCATCGGCAATCGCGGCGCGCATCGCTTCGTATCCGGCAGCCCGCATGACTTCGGCCATGCCGGGAACCTTCATCGCCTCGGCGAATGGTAGGTTGAGGATCGCCGAAGGCACCAATTGGGCGGCATTGACGATCAGCTTCATCCATTTGGCCGAGCGGATGTCCTCTGTGACCTCGACCCTGCCGCTGTGGCGTAGCAATTCCGCAATCTTCTCCACGCGACCCTGATTTGCCGGATCGAGCGCGCCAAGCGCGAACCAGGAGGTATCGTGGTCGTTCTGGCGATTGGTCATGCCGGGCACGAACATGTTGGAGGCCATGTCGAAGACAGCACCAACGCTGCGCTCCACGCCGACGACGGAAGCGATATCGTCCTGCGTCATCCCGTTCTGAACACCGACGACGAGCCCATCAGATGCCAATACGGGCTCGATCAATTGGCTCGTCCACTTGGTGTCGTATGCCTTGACCACAAGGAAGACTATATCGAAGTGCTCGCGCAATTCCGCCACCTGACAAAGATGAAGTGCGCGAACGTTTGCAGTGATCGAGCGGTCAGGCATGTTGACCGTTATTCCGGCTGCCCGCATCGCGGCGACGTGCTCCGGCCACTGCTCGATAAAGGTGACATCCAGGCCCGCCAATGCGAAATCAGCGCCAATCGAGGCGCCCTGGGCGCCCGTGCCAACGACGGCAATCCTCAAATTCCGCGCTTCATCCCAAGCCACAGCGCCTCTCCTCCGCGTCCCATTCGGCGGATTTCGGTCCGCCGGATCTTGGAGCACCGATATCGTCTCGGAATACCGGTGTCAAGAACAAACGTTTGCACAAGGGAAAAGTCATCCAGAATGAAACGAGCTCAATATATCAATGAAAGCCCTTAGATGCGGGAGGAGTGGCGCGTACAGCTAAGGCAACCGTTTGCATTTTTTCCACGACGGGACTAGTTTCAGCCGTCATGGTCAAAGCAAGCAACGAAACCGGCGCACACAAAATGCCGACACGGGATTGCCGCGCAGTCAGTTGAAGGACTATGGGCATTTCTACGGATGCAAGCCGAGATGGCGCACTTGGCTACCCGCGAGGCGAAGTCGAGATAAACGATCCCCGGCTGTTGGCGCACGCCATTGTGAAATCGATGGACAACGGCCAAGGGACGCCTCGGTGCGCGCCTTGTGCGCAAAGGTTTGATCAACTACCTTTCGCGCTCATGACGCGCCATTTGCACGTGATTGGACAGAAATATGACTGGTATATCGGACAATGATAAAAAGCGCTCTCGCGTCACGATCGTCGACGTTGCGAACAGTGCCGGCGTGCATATTTCGACCGCCTCGCGTGCGTTGAACCCGACCTCCCGTCATCGCATTTCGGGCAAGGTCGTCAAGAAAATCGAGAAGGTCGCCCAAGAGCTCGGCTACAAGCCCAACACGCTGGCCTCAAGTCTGCGCACGCAGAAATCCGGAACGATCGGTCTTGTCGTTCCCAGTCTCAGCGACCCTTTATTCGCGCCGATCATCGCATCAATCGAAGAGCGTGTCGCGAAAGACGGGTATATAACCTTTGTCGCAAGCTCGGACTATAAACCGGACAAATTGGTCTCGATCATCGAGCGTATGGGCGGCCAATACGTTGCCGGTCTCATCGTGGCGAGTTTTGAGCTGAACGACCCGTCGGTAGAGCTGTGCCTGAAATCGGGTATACCGACCGTGGCTGTCCTTCGCGATCCGCGGCACAGCCTTATTTCGTCGGTGACGATGGACGATACCGCAGGTGTCCAGGCGTTGGTGGAGCACGTGCTAGAGCTCGGTCACAGGGATATCGTGTACATTACCCCGCCATTGGCGGCATCAACGGCTCAGAACAGGCTTGCCGGCTTCAAAGCCGGCGCCCAACTGGATAAAGCCGCCGGTTGCCGATTTGATGTGATCGAAGCGCGAGCCTATGACGTCGCGGAAGGTGAGCGCATCATGCGGCAGATGCTGGCCGCGGGGCTGAAGAGCACTGCTGTCCTGGCCTTTAACGACCTTCTCGCCGTCGGGTGCCTGATCGCCCTGAAGTCTGCAGGGATCGCCTGCCCGAAACAGATTTCACTGACCGGCATCAATGATCTTCGGTTCATGGATTTGCTGTCACCGCCGTTGACGAGCCTGCATACGGCTGGCCGCGATCTTGGCTTTGAAAGCGCCGAGCTGCTCATGAGCCTGATAAGCAATCATAGTCAGCCGGTGAAACGCGTTCTACTCACGCCGCATATGATCGTTCGCGGCACGACCGGCCCGGCGCCAGCACCGGGCAAAGCCGATCGTCTCACGCTGAGAGCGGATCATGATGCCGTCGAATGAGCTGATCCCTCAGAGCGATCGCTAAGCTGTTGCGCCTTCCCGCATTTGACGGCGCGAATTATCTCCTGCCGGAAATCATTGCCATGAAACGAATTTTGGGCTCGATCTCGAAGAACTCGTCTCCACGGGCGACGAATTCTTTCAGGTAGGGCATCTCCATGTGCTCTTCCCACGCCTCGCGATTTTTCCAGATCTCGTAGAATGTAAATTCCATGGGATTGTCGCTGTCCTGATGCAGATCGTAGTCGAGACACCCATCTTCTGAGCGGGTCTTCCCGATCAGCGACAGCATGGCCATCTTTGCCTCGTCGATCTTCTCGGGCCGGGTGACCAGATGCGCTATCACCGTAAGCTGCTGCGACATAGTTGCCCTTCCCTGGCTTATGTCCAATCCTGCCGCTCCGTTGCGGTGTCGGCCGCCAATCGCAGGCCAGGATCCTTGAAATTGGGGACGATATCAGCGAGAGCCTGAACCGCGTCTGCCGAGGAGGATTTGCTTCTCAGCGGACGACTTAGCCGTCGGACGTATTTCGCTCGCATCATAAATGCAGTGGACGGCACCGCATTCCGCGAGCCACGCCCAGAATCTTTTCCAATCGAATGTGCCCATTTTTTCCTCCGAAATTGATGGATAACGCGGATGATCCCAATCCGCTGGCATCCCCCATGCCAGCTTTCAGTGGACGTGATTGTGCGCGGGGTGAATGCGTTTTTCGAGAACGATTTTATCCGGTTCGGATATTTTTCCGCATGACGGCATTACATCTGATGATTGGCGGGGCGGACTGTTTTGATTTGGTCGCCTTGATTGGAGGTGAACTTTTGACCCGCATCACCTCTGCATAGCGACGCTGAAAAAGCGGCTTTGCAGCGCCAGCCTTATGGAACCGCCGGAGTTGAGCCTTCAACATGATCAGGCGAAGCGACCGACCGAGCGCGAAACTCGTCGGTCAGCTTCGCTTGAATTCAGCAAGCCCTCAAAACGATAGCAGTCCAAATTATCTTCCTTCGTGGGTGGTGGAGATCGAAGCTTGCTCCGGGGGTTGCTATGACCGGCGGAGTTTTTCGGCGACCGTGTCGGCGGCACAGGCAGTATGATTTCCGAGGCTACTTTCCAGTCCTTGGCGATCTTCTTCCAGGTGATGATCATCAGGAACGGCTTGGGAGTTCCATCCTGTCCGGCATAGGAGACAGTAATTTTCATAGGTGCATAGGACTCCGCGATATCGAGTGTCAGCCCGACGACCTTGAGCTTTGAAAGATCAGGCGTTAGCACGACGGGGCCGGAGGCCGCTATGTCATGCAGCTTCTGGTCGATCGCGTCGTTGCCCCAGAAGCCAGCCCAATTGCCTTCGGATGGAACGGCGCTCTTCGCCACCAGAAGAGCGGACGGCGATTGCCAGAACATCGCGTGCAAACCTTTGATGTCGTGTTTGTTCGCCAGCTCCATGAGTTTGCCGAAGCGCGATTCGATCGTGCCGATGGTGCGGGCGTCCAGCGGCCCGTTGTTGGCTGCGGAAGCCACGGTTGCGAAGCCCGCCAAAGCAGTCGCCAAGGCGAGAGTAGCGGCAAAGAGCATTTTTTGCATTGTCTTTTCTTTTCGAAATGAGGTCGTTGGACGTGTTTTGGATCGTAGGGAGGGGCGGGTCATGACGACCAGCCCGTCTTCGGCTTCAAGCGCGCTTCTTCGCGACGTTCGCGGCTCCCCAGAGCGAGCCGACGTTGACCCGATTGGGATAGAGTTGCAGCATGGCGTCGTAGAGTTCGCGCGCCGTCGTGGTCGTTTTGTTCAGGCGATTGAAGTCGCGGATATATTGCCGCGTTTCGCTAATGATGCGCGGGTCGTCAGGATTTTCCGGGACTTTGTGCCCTGCGATCACCGCTTTAGGGGCAAGGGCTTCGAGCTTGTCCAGCGCCGAAATCCATTCGAGCCGGCTCTCGGTCGTGGTTTCCCCGAGATAGAGGTGAATGCCGTTGTAGACGACGTCGCCGCCGACGATCAGCCCCGTCGACGGGACATGCAGGCTTGTCGACACGGCCGTATCGGTGCGCCCCGCGTTCACGGCCAGAAGCTTGTGCCCTTCCAGCTCCAGTTCATTGTTTTCCATCGGTTCTGCCTCAAGCAGCCGCTCGGGGATCTGGCCTGGAAAAAGCCTGCGCCAAAAGTTTTCGACCGAGGCCGGCGACAGGTGCTCGCGCATGGCCTCGACCACGGCCGGCGTTGCAACGGCCCTGGCATTCGGAAAACGTTCGAGAAGTGGTGCCAGTCCGAAGAAGTGATCGCCATGCCCGTGGGTGATGTAGATAGCCGTCAGGTTCCTGCCACTGGCGGCAACCCAATCCGACAACGTCTGTGTCTGTTCGGTGGTGAGGAATGTATCGACCAGGACCGCATCCCGCTCGCCGTAGATCAGCGTCGATGAATTCGCCACCCACATCAGTTCCTCGTGGCCAGGTGGTACGTCGCGGCTGAGTCCTGGTCGCTTGATGTTGAGTGTTTTCCAGGAAAGGCCATTATTGGAGGTTGTGTTTGCAGTCATTATTGTCTCCATGATGTGAGAAGGCGTGTTGCCGGTGCAAGTGGAAAGGCTGTGGATGCAGCTATGCCTCGGCCACTGCGAGATGCTGGCGGAACCAGCCGGTGGCGGCAGCCTCGGCCATCGGAAACTGGTCGAGATAGGGGGTGAAATGGCCGCCCGGGATTAAAACAAGCCGCTCGGGTTCAAGCGCGCGTTCGTAGGCCGCAAGTGCAACGTCGGTGACAGTGATCTTGTCTTCGCGGGCGACTACAAGCAACAACGGCGTCGGCGAGACGGGAATTCCAGTTGCCTGGTTCGTACATCCTGGCAGCTCTTGTCGAGCGAAGCGTAACCTCATTATCCCAATGGCCCGCCGGGACCGGCTGCAGATAGAAATCGATTGCTTCCAGCGCGCGATAGGCGGCGGGAACGGAGGGGTCAGCGCTGACGACAGCCTGGCGGCGCGGCGGCTCACCGCGCAATTGCGCCCGTTCATCCGTGTTGAACGCGCCTTCCAGCGCCGGCAAGGCATCGGGCGAGACGCGCCGCGGTCCCTGTTCGTATCTGCTGATGGTAGGCGCCTGGGCGACGATGCACCGTAACCGACGATCCGTTGCACCGAGCACGATCGCATGTCCGCCGGCATAGCTGGTTCCCCAGAGACCGATCCGTTTCGCATCGACCTCGGGACGCGTCTCAAGATAGGAGTTCGCCCGGCGCCAATCCGCAATCTGCTGCCACGGGTCGATGTCGCCGCGCTGCGCGCCGCCGCTTGTCCCGAAATTGCGATGGTCGTGAACGAGTACCACCAAACCCGCGTCCGCGAACGCCCTGGCAAAACGCTCGAGGCCATGCTCCCTGGTCCCGGCATAGCCGTGCGCCATAGTGATGGCGGGACCAGGGCCTGACGGTTCGGGCGGGAAGAGCCAGGCACCGAGCTGTACGCCGCCCTCCGCGGGAAAGATGATGTCCAGTCCCGAAACCACAACTATTCTCCCTGTGGGCAAAGTCGTTTGCTTGACACCGTTTCGGCAAGCGAAGATAATTATAAGGTGACCGGTCGGAATTAATTAGTCAAGGATGGATTAGATGAAATCTTCGTCAAGTGGCCGAAGGGGGCCGAAGCCGAAACCTGGCACACGCGACAATCTCGTGAAGGCGGGCTTGCGAATGTTTCACAACGAGGGATATGCCGCGACTGGTGTTCAGGGCATTGCCGAGAGTGTCGGCGTCCCAAAGGGATCGTTCTATAATCACTTCCCGAGCAAGGAGGTTTTTGGCGCCGAAGTTCTCGATGCGTATTTTGATCGTAATGAAGAAAAGCTCCGCAGCGTAGTTTGCGATTCTGGGATCCCCCCCCTCGCCCGCTTGCAGGCTTACTTCGACGAAAGGATCAAGGCTTTCGAGACAGCAGGCTTTGTGAGGGGATGCCTTCTTGGAAATATCAGCGCTGAAGTAGCCGATCACAGCGTCCTTATGCGCCAGCACCTTTCAAGGCATTTCGGATCGTGGACCAGATTTTTTGAGGCTTGCATCGCGCAGGCACAGGATGAAGGAACGGTTGGTCGAGACCTGCCCGCAGCGCTTTTGGCCCGCTTCGTATTGAATAGTTGGGAGGGCGCTTTGCTGCGCATGCGGGCAGAAAAGAGCAATGAACCCTTGCGAGACTTCAGGGCGATCATCTTCGACGTCCTCCTGAAGTAGCGCAGGCTTCTACGCCGCAAAATTTCCAGTACAGCCTGCCTCGTATGTGTCGGGATACCAAGTGCTCCGACTGCAGCAGACGATGTGCAATGGTTCGGTCGCACACGCGCACCGACGCCCCTAAGTTCAGTCGTGCGAAATACATCCAACGCCGTCTTAAGGCTGTGCGAGGCTAGGGTCTTGCGGGGGGGGTCGCAAACCTTCACGATTAAAACGTATCTCCTGTTCGCCGTGGCTCAGCCGCCGCGGGAAGTGACGTGAAACGTCCAAAACACTGCGCTCGCTGACGCTCGGCCACAGATTGACGGGATCGCCGGTTCGAAGCCGCAAAAGTTCTCGACGCTCACCGGAAGAAGGGCCCCGGAGAAAAATTCCCCACCCTATTGTATTACGTTCGTACTTCTATATTATGATCGTAATATCACTGACTGAGACGCTCAACCGGTGATCCACGAGATAGATACCGAACAAAGGATTTCTCATGCAAAAAGAAGTAAAGTCAGACCGGTCCAGCGAAGGGCGCGGTTTCGCGGAAATCGGCGTCGCACAGGCTGCTCGCGCATTGAGTGATGGCGCCTTCTCGGCGGAAACCTATGCCGAGGCGCTCTTGCAGCAGGCTCGGGAGCAAGCGGACCTCAAAGCGTTCATTACAATCGACGATGAGGCTGTCATCGCCGCGGCATCTGCAGCGGACAGGGCGCGATCCGCCGGCGCTTCGGGCCCTTTGCTTGGTGTTCCCCTAGGGGTGAAGGACAGTTATCTGACGAACGGGCTACGTACGACGCTCGGCGTCAGCAATCTGAAAGACTTCGTACCCGCGCACGATGCGGGCGTTGTCAGTGCCGTCAAAGACGCCGGCGCGATCGTTTTCGGCAAGAACAACCTCGTTGAAATGTCTTTCGGATTGACCGGAGACAATAGTCCGTTTGGACAGGTGAAAAATCCCCATGCTCGTGAGCGGATTAGCGGTGGATCGTCAAGCGGCTCGGCGGCGGCTGTAGCCGCGGGAATTGTACCGGCGGCGTTCGGGGGAGACACGATCGGTTCGATCCGTGTGCCGGCATCGCTCTGTGGCGTGGTTGGCTTCAAGCCGACGACCGGTCGTTGGCCACGGGACGGTGTCGCTCCGATTTCGCACGCTCTCGACACGACCGGTGTTTTCGCTCGATCTGTCGAAGACTGCGAATTGATCGACCAGATCGTGACCGGAGCCTCTCCGTCGACGACCTTCGAGGAAGATGATCTCAAGGGCGTGCGATTTGCCTATGCTCCAAGGCAATATCTGAACGTCGTTGACGCGGACGTCGAAGCGCGATTCTACGAAGTGACGCGCAGGCTCCGCGACGCTGGAGCCGAAGTTATTGAGATCGATCTCGGCGATGAGTTTTCCACGCTTGCGAATACGACGACGTGGAACCTGTTCTTCCGAGAAACAAGGGAAGCAATTGCCGGCTTTCTACAGGAAAACGGAGTCCCGACCTCGTTTGACGAGATTTACAGGGATTTGAAGCCGGGTCTGAAAGAAGTTTGGCAGCATCTGGTTCTTCCGACCGGATCCAAGTGGCTGACACCTGATGCGTACCACAATGCTCTGACCGTCGATCGGCCCAAGATTCAACGATTGTTTACCGAGGCTTTTGCAAAGAGCGGCGCCTGGGCACTGATCCTGCCGGCAACCCCCTGCCCCGCGCCGGAAATCGGCAAGGAAAATGAATTCCTGATCGCGGGCAAGCAAGTGACTTTCGCAGCGCTCGCGAACAACACCATCCCTGCCAGCGGAGCAGGCCTCCCCGGAATCAGCATACCGATGGGCAAAGTGAGCGACAGCCTTCCGATCGGCCTGGAGATCGATGCTCCTGCTGATAGCGATCGTCGCCTGCTGACATTGGCACGCCGGGTCGAGGCGCTCGCCATTTCGTCTCTTTGAAACGCGAGTTTGTTCGACTAACGCTTAGAAAGGCATTGCAGATGACGAGTTCAATAGACATCAAGAAGATCAGTATCGAACATGTCACGATCCGCTCCGGCAGAGACTTCAATGCCGTCAAGGCGAAGCTGGAATCCATCATCCCCCGGGTCGATGACGGGATATTCACCCTCCTGCGCTACCGCCAAACGGAGCGCGCACTTCAGGAACTGGAAGCCCTGCCAGCTCTGTCGATTTTTGGTTTCAGGGATCACGGAGCGCTTTTACAGGTGGCAGGCGTGCAGCGTCAGTCGATTCAATACGATATCGGGAATCCGCTGACCGCGTCGAAGATGACGCGGCATCACATCGCGGCGGGTCTCTATGCACCTGTTCGGGTTCTTCTGCTCGAGGACGTGGACGGCGCGGCCTTCGAATATGACCGGCCGATTACTACCTTTGGGCACCTCGCTGATCCGAATGTCGATGAAGTTGCGCAAAAGCTCGATCAGGACCTGATGGCCGCTCTCGAAGCAGCTGCCTCCTGACGTAAAAGGCATTATGCTGATCGACGTTTATCGCATGAACATAGCATTTCTGGAGCCAACCTATGCGATTTGAGAAAGGCCATAAGGAAAATACGCGGCGTCGGATCATCGACGTCGCGTCCGGACGTTTCAGAGCCGACGGCGCGGCCGCTTCGGGGCTAGCTGGAGTCATGACCGAGGCCGGACTGACGAACGGTGCGTTCTATGCTCACTTCGATTCGAAAGAGGCGCTCGTGAAAGAGGCCATGGTGAACGCACTGTTGCAACAGCGAGAAAAACTAGAGAAAGCTCGTGACGAGCATTTGGATCTTGAGCGCATTATCCGCGACTATCTTAGCATAGACCATATGCTACGACGTGAAAGCGGCTGCCCATCGGCTGCGTTGCTACCCGAGATCGGCAGACAGCCCGAGATGACCCGTGCGGCATATCAGGATGAATTAAGCAAATTCACAGAGGTTCTATCTTCGAGACTTCCCGCTACGGCGACATCCTCGCCCAAAGAGAGAGCAACAGCAATCTTCGGTTTGATGGTGGGAACCCTCCAGATTGCCCGAGCAGTATCCACCCCTGAAACGGCTTCGAGCATTCTGGAGGGCGGGGTTCAAGCGGCATTGTTGCTTGCAGCCTCATAGCAACGACCGAATTGCGTAACGAGATGGGCTGCCGGAGCCTGTCTCCCGACCCGTTTCGAGCGGAGCAGAACACACGCGAGTCGACCGTTCGCCCGCTCCTTTCACTGAGCGCCTTGAACGGAATCGAACCGTCGGCCCTGTAATTACCGGACCTAACCGGCCTTATGAAATCCTCACCATCAGGTGCGCATATGATCGGTCACAGAAGCAGCTTGGGAAACCTCTTCTCGCGCAACTGCTCTATCGCTTTTTCCGACGATTTCCACGGCTCCCCCTTTAGCATAGGCAGGACGTCCTTCCAAATCACACCGAAAGCGCCAATGGCGTCGTCGTCGGTAAACTCGATCCCCGGCGGAGCAAAGGTTCGATGTCTTCCGTAAGGCTTTTTGTCAGCTTCTCGAGCATGCGTTGCTCGGCATTTGCCCTCGTGATCACATTCTCCTCAAGTGACAGGTAGTGCTCGAATGCTGCGACAAGCCGCTTTGGATCAAGCGAAAGCTCCCGAAAACCCTCGTGGAGATCGAACAGATCGCGGTTCTTTCTCCGCTGCAAAAGGGCCCGGAGCTTCGTGCCAAACAACTCTTCCTTGTCATAGGAAATGATGTCGGCCACACCGCTAAACCATCCATTCTCGACCTTAAATGGATATGCTTGCGTCCCATTCAACGAAGCGTGTTCCCGTGTGTTAATCTCGACCTTGAGCTTAAGTGTCGTTCCAGGCTCGGCCTCGGGCGCAAAGCGAAAAACGAGGTGCGCAGAATGACCCGCTTGCTCCCTCTTGCACTTTCCAAGCCAGGCAAGACTGTCGCGGATCGCGTCGATTGTTGGTCCGATGGGTTCGGCCGTGATCTGAACGAGGTCGATATCCTCGGAATAACGCATCGGCCGTTTAAAGAGCAGCTTGTTGATTGCAGTACCGCCCCGAAATGCGATTTTGCCCTTAAGTTTTGGCGCCGAAAAAAGGTCGCAAAGCGCGCGGGAAATAATAAGGTCCTGCTCAATCTGGCGAGAATCTGGCCATGGCGCCTGGGTAGCCCAAGCTGTGAGGTGGGCATTTGGGATCAAAAGTCGATCTCCACGTTTTCATTGATGTCGAGACGCCACCGATCGTCTCTTGCTACGGAGAGTGGAAGGCCCTCAATTAGCGGCCTTACCGATGGGTCCAGCGGCGTATATTTGTCGCTTTGCTGAGCAAATGATTCCAGCGCATCGGCCTGTTTTTTGTGATTTGCCAAATCAAGCAGGTAACCGAGCCGACGGATCGAAGTGTTTTCGAAATACTGCGCGACTGATGCCAATTTCCTAGGATTCGCGCGGTCGCCGATATCCTTCACGATCTGAGCCACACCACTGATTCCCGTAGCCCGCTTAAAGTAACGGATACAGTCCAGGAGCGTTAACTCCACACCGGCAGCTCGAGCGTATCCTGTGTCCGTCTTGAGAGGCGTCAGCCAATCCTTTTGGTTGGTAGCGCTGAAGATGCTCGGGGCCAAATAGATGAACTGGATTCGATGACGCCCAATGATAATCGATCGGAACTGCTGCGGCACGACAACTTGGAACACCATCGCTGCCTGGTGCGAAGAACCATGCATGGCCGCCGCGCGCAGAAGGGATATGCGGTAGTCAGTGCCGAGATATTTCATCAAGGGATCAATCCAGCGCGCAGGATCTGGAGCGCCGGCGGTTCTATCTTCAGGCCGCAGGATGATATAGAATCCGTGTCGTGGATTTGCCAATCGGTTCCTGGAAATTTTCCGCGTCAAAGCTGCGGTAAAGGCTTGTGGTTTCAGCGCTAGCTCCGCCAACGCGTCTTCACGGGTAAACGTCGAGTACCCGCTCATCAGTTTGTTTTCGATGTAATCATCCAGCGAAGGCATCCGTCAATCATACGCAAAAACAAACAGAAATATAGAGGTTTTGCATATGATTGGCGACAGATCGTCGCCACCCGCCTGGAGCTTGACCACGTAACTTTTTTCCTCCACAAATGAGGGATGAAAAAGTTACGTGGAGATTCGGCATGGCTGCGGTAATTTATCAGGAAGCTCGCGAATGCGATCGCCGACTCTCGCAGTATTTCAACTCGAACCAGTCCCAGTGGATTGATATCGTCAAGGCGATGGTGGCGGCCCGCGGCTCTTGCACTGCCCATAACCCCAAAGCCTCCGCAGGCTATTTCGCCTGGGATGCCGGGATCACTCGCATGCGCCAGATGTTCTGTCGCGAAGGCTGGAATGCCTTGGATGAAAGCGGCGTCGAGCTGATCGTCAACCACGATTTCCGTCGTAAGGTAACGGTGATGAACGCCGACAAGGGCGTGTGCGATCCCTTGCGCTCCCCCCGTAACCGCACCGAAAAGGGTCCGATGGCGGAGAAAATTACGGACCTGAACAATCAACTTGATCTATTCCGTCAAGACCATCCGAGGGAAATCAGGCGCGACATTTACGATCTCTGGCAGTTGTGTGTGTTCGACGACGGGAAAGACGTCCGGGCAGAGCTATCACGCCCCATCGAATTTCGCGGCGGCTTCTACGTCGGCTACAGCGAGCGCATATGGATCATTCGCCCCGGCGAGTGGGAACGGATTGCGGTTGAGAAGCCTGCCGACGACGACGGACAGGATTTCGACATCACCGTGCGCAGGAAGTAACCTGTCATGCTCACACCTGGTCGTCTCAGCCTCGCTCGAAAGCGAAGGGGGCTGACGAAGAAGGGATTCGCAGAGGTCTTGGGCGTAACTCCACACACGGTGTTGCGCTACGAGAGCGGAGACATATCGCCCTCTCCCGAGACTCTAGAGCGAATTGCGCAAATTCTGGACTTTCCCCCTGCCTTCCTTTGTGCGCCTGACGTCGATGAGATCGTCAGCGATGCCGCGAGTTTCCGCAGTCTCACGTCAATGACTGCCAAGGATCGTGATGCGGCGCTAGCCGCTGGCACGCTGGCCTATCTCTTCTCCGACTGGGTGGATGATAACTTTAGCCTGCCAGAGGCAGCTCTGATCGACCTAAAGGGCGAAAACCCAGAGGTTGCCGCACGTTCTCTCCGACAAGAGTGGGGGCTCGGCGAGCAGCCCATCAAAAACACGGTGCATCTGCTTGAGGCGAAAGGCGTAAGGGTCTTTTCGCTCGTTGAGAACACACGAACGGTGGATGCTTTCTCAGTGTGGAGAGGCACCCGGCCGTTTGTTTTTCTAAACACGATAAAGACTGCAGAACATGGACGCTTCGATGCCGCGCATGAACTTGGTCATCTTGTTCTGCATCGGCACGGAGGTCCGAGCGGGAGACGAGCCGAAGATGAGGCAAACCGTTTCGCGTCCTCCTTCTTGATGCCTGCCGCAGACGTCATCGCCCGGCTGCCACGCATTCACACCCTGAATCAGATCGTCGAAGCAAAGAAGCGATGGGGAGTATCGGTAATGGCGATGATCTATCGCCTTCACACGTTGGAGATCATATCCGACTGGCAATACCGCATGTTCTGTATCCAAGCTTCAGATCACGGGTACCGAACTTCCGAACCGTTTGGAGTGCAACGAGAGCAATCGGTCGTTTGGCAAAAAGTGCTGACCGCACTCTGGAATGAACGGATTACGAAAAAAGAGATTGCGGAGCGGCTTTCAGTTCCGTCGGCGGAGATAGAGAATTTGCTCTTCGGATTAGCTGGGAATGTTTCAGTCACCGTCGAAAGAGAAAAATCCTCGGGTCTGCGCCTTGTGACTTGAGTTCACTGTGGAAGAGCAAGCTTCTTTTTCGCTCTTGAAACCGTACGAACCATCGGCGCCCTTATGATAGACGTCTCGTCCAAACCACGGAAGATGGCGGTAGAACCGCACATCTTTGACAGGCTTAAGCGCGAGACCGAGAAGAATACCAACGGTATCGCATGGGATGCTTGAGCTGAATGCGCTGCCTCAGGCCACCAATTTGCGGCCACTCGGCTGCTGTTTTAGATCTACCCTCCTACTTCGAGACCTGTCCAACGGGCGGCGAAAGCCAACATGTCGGCCGACTCCTCGATCACCTTGGTGGTCGGCTTGCCCGAGCCGTGGCCTGCCCGGGCATCGACCCGCAGCAGCCGTGGACGCGGTCCGAGATCAGCAGCCTGGAGGGCGGCCAGGTATTTAAAGCTATGTGCCGGCACAACACGGTTATCCGCTTCGCCCGTCGTGACAAGGATCGCCGGATAGGGCTTGCCCGGCTTGACGTTGTGATAGGGCGAATAAGACAGCAGATTGCTGAAATCCTCCTCCCGCACGGGATTGCCATATTCCCCGAGCCACAAGGCGCCGCCGGTGAACTTGTCGAAGCGCAGCATATCCATGACGCCGACGTTCGGCAGGGCCGCGGCAAACAGGTCTGGACGCTGGTTCACGACCGCGCCAACCATGAGACCGCCTGCGGAGTCCCCGTAAATTGCAACGGCGTCTGGCGGCGCTATTTTGCTTACACGCAGATATTCCGCCGCGGCAATCATATCGTCGAAGCTGTTCTGCTTCTTCAGGCCGCGGCCCGCCTCATGCCACGCAGCGCCATATTCCCCGCCGCCGCGCGTGTTGACGATAGCGACAGCGCCGCCCTGCAATATCCACGGAGTCAACATTGCGGAATAACTCGGCGGCATGCTGCCGCCGAACGCCCCATAGCCGGTAACAAGGGTCGGGATCGGGCCGAGGGTGCCTTTCCGGCGCGCGATAAACATTGGGACGCGCGTACCATCCTTCGAACGGAAGAAGCGCTGTTCGACGGCAATCGATGACAGGTCGGCGCTGATCTCAGGCTCTATCCAAACACTCTGTTGTCCGGTTTCGACATCATAGCGATAGACCGTTTGCGGTTGGCTAAAGCTTGCATAGATGAAGAATGCTTCGCGATTTCCCGGTTCGCCGAAGACAGCGTGAACGCTGCCGATGCCAGGCAGATCCACAATACCGTCGGGGCTACCGTCAAGCCGGTAGCGGCGCATTTCAAACTTCGCGTCAACGAAATAGCTGGCGAGGATCCGATCGCCGGCGATGTATGCACCAGTCAGATGGGAGTTCTGCTCTGGCACAAGATCGATGAACTCGGAGTTCGGTGCGGCGAGATCCACGCTCACGATCTTCGATCGTACCGATGGCAGACCAGCGATCCGCCACATTCTGAACCAAAACGCGAGGGACTTGGTCAGGCCGCTCCAGATCGACAACCAAAACGTCGGCATGCACCAGGTCGTCACTCGAATAGATGATCGCGTAACGGCCGTCGGCGGTGAGGCCGGCGGAATTGAGTCGCCGAGGCCTTGACGGCGTCGCAAAGAACAACGTGTCGTCCGTTTGTGGCGTACCGATCCGATGGAAATAGACGGCGTGATTGACAAGGCCTGCGGCGTCAGCGACGCCGGGCTTTGGTTCCGGATATCGGGAGTAGTAGAAACCCGATCCGTCATTCGCCCATGCGATCTGCGTGATGCGTGCCCACTGCACGACGTCGCTTGTCTCCTTGCCGGCTGCCACATCGAGGACGCGGATAGTGCGCCAGTCGCTGCCGCCGTCTTGCACGGCATAGGCCACATACGTTCCATCTCGTGATGCCCTCCATTCCTGAAAGGCGACGGTTCCGTCCTTCGACCATGTTGCGGGGTCGATCAGAACGCGGTCCCGCCCGGCGGCCTCACGAATGACCAGCACGGGCTGGTTCTGCCCTCCGACTTTCCGCGTGAAGAAATAGCGGTCCCCGCTCCTCTGCAGAATGCCAATGCGCTCGTAGTCGAAGGTCGCGATGAGCGATCGGCGGAAGACATCCCGGCCAGGAAGGCTGGAAAGATATTCTGTCGTGAAGCGCCGCTGCACGTCGATCCATGAAGCGACTTCCGCGTCAGTGCGGGGATCCCCTTCGAGCCATCGATAAGGATCGGGGACGGACACGCCGAAATACTTTTCGACGACCGTATCGCGCCTTGTCTCCGGATAAACGATTGGCTTGGTAGCAGGATTTGGCGAAGATACCTTCCCCGCATTCCCATCCGCGAAGCCGGTTCTATGCGAGCCCGCCCATACGGCGAACGCGCAGATGGTCTTGGCAAACCGCCGTCTGGAGATCAACGGCACCATTGTGGCCGCTCCCCGCGTTCGCGCGCACGCTCCGCTTCCCGGTTGCAGCGCATCCTGCGGACCGTCTCCACATTATCACGCGCGGCTTCAGCGTTGTTGCGCTGCTGCTCGGAAGCGTTGAGCAACGCGTCGTCACGGCGGCGCTGCTGGTCAATCATGCATCTGGTGTATTCCCTGCCATGAGCGGCTCCAAAGCTTTGGCAGGTTCTGCTGTCTTCCCGGTGCGCTTCGCGACCCCAATCGATTGCCGACGCGCTGCCGGCAATGCCAGTGCTCAAAAACGCGGCAAGCGCTATCAGAGCAGTTCGACTACGTCTGGTAGGATTTTGGCTTATCATGTCCATGGTCTCCTCTCGGCGCCATCATCGGCGACGCGACCAGAAAAGCAGGGCAAGATTGCGAGAACATGGGATCGAATAGAAAACCGTCGCTGCAAACAAAATTCGACACGGACGATCGAGCGTTGATCAGGAGGGTGGTCGAACAAGCGATGCAACGTGACCCCGGGCTCGCTCGGCAAAATCTTCCTCTCGCTCCGACTGGGGAGCTAGGTTTGCAATGTAAGTTTCCGCGGAAGTGATGCGGCCGCGTAACTCTGGATCTGCACCGCTCGCGTGTTCGACAAGTGCCCGGATAACTGTGTTCAGCGCGAGTTTGTAAGCGCCGGTATCCATTTCAAAGATGTCTGCCTTCTGGCCCATACCAGTCCCTCCCAGGTGAATAGCTCGTCCCGACTGTTGCGATGCCGAAGCCACTCAACGTTGCGGGACCTCGGGCTCGTGCGCACAGCCGCTAACGTGAACCGAACTCGGCGCGCACGATTGTGCCGCCTTCGGGTGCGCTTAATATCGAAACTCGGCCGTCATGCCGCTCAATGATCTGTTGCACCAGGTTGAGGCCAAGGCCGCTGCCCGTTGAACGTGGCCGCAGGCGATGGAAGGGCTCGAAGACGCGTTCACGCTCCTCAAGCGGTATGCCCGGACCATCGTCCTCTACCTCGAAGCCTGAACCTGTCACCCGCAGAATGACATGGCGCCCGCCATGCTCGATCGCATTTTGGACGAGATTTGTCATGACCCGTTCGATCGCACCCGCATCACCGCGAAGCGATGACACGCCTTCGATCTGCACCTCTATCGTTCGCGCTGACGCGATCAATAGGGGTGCCAGATCCGCCGCAACGCGACGGGCCAGAGCTCCAAGTTCGATGTTTTCGTCAACCCGTTCAGCATCCAACCGCTGGATATCGAGCATCTGCTCGGCGAGGTTGCTCAGGCGTGCCACGTCGGCACTCAACTTTCGCGTGGCAGGCTCCACCGCTGTGTCGATCTTCAGGCGCAGGATGGCGATGGGAGTGCGCAGTTCGTGCGCAGCAGAGGCGATGAAGCGACGCTGCTGTTCATAGCCCTCGTCAAGCCGGCGAAGGGCGTCGTTCACGGCTCGCACCAGTGGCGCGATCTCACGCGGTACATGCTCCTCACTCAGCCGTCGCCCACGCCGGTTCGCGTCGATCTGTTCGGCTTCCTTGGCGATCCTGGATACGCCGGCGAGCGCTTGCCGGACGATCCACGGCGTCACCAACAGGGAGATCAGCGCCAGTGCAAGAAAGATCGGGATGACGATAAAGTTGGACGCAAGAAGAACGACGAGATTGACACCTGTAAGCTTGCCATGTCCGAGGATCGTCAGCGTCCCAGCCGGAGCAATCTCGCGCCGGATGACGGCCGACAGCCGGTAAGGTGGCGACCGATCGCGCAGATGGGCGTAGGACAGATCACCCAGGCGTCCGAGAAGCGACGCATATTGTGAGGGAATTTCACCTGAAGTGACATTTTGACCGGAATCGTCCTCGGCGACAAACCAGATATCGGGAGATGTCTCGCGAAGCTTGGCAAGTTCCGGCGTCTCGCGAATCGAGAGAGCGCCATTGCGATCGCGAACGATCGCGCGCGCAATCACCGGCGTGATTGCCTCGTCGGTGTAGAGCCCGCCGCT
This sequence comes from Rhizobium changzhiense, assembly GCF_013087625.1. Classification (NCBI taxonomy): domain Bacteria; kingdom Pseudomonadati; phylum Pseudomonadota; class Alphaproteobacteria; order Hyphomicrobiales; family Rhizobiaceae; genus Rhizobium; species Rhizobium changzhiense. The sequence goes on along the minus strand of NZ_JABFCQ010000003.1, from coordinate 618,362 downwards.
GTCCATACGAAGCGCCAGAGCCATGAAGAATGTGCATGCGATGAGCAATGTTACGAGCTGGAAGATCAGCGGCTTGACGATCAGCGGGCGCTTCAGCGACGGCGGACCTCGCTTCATGACAGATCTTTCAACAGGTAGCCGACGCCCTTGATCGCGTGGATTTCGACCTGCGCATTCGCTTCAGCGAGCTTGCGGCGAAGACGTGAGATATGGGAGTCCAGCGTATTTGACTGCACCTCATCGTCGAAACCGAAAACCGCTTGCTCGAGAGACTCTCTCAGAACCGTCCTGCCGCGACGTTTCACGAGAACTGCTAGAACCCGCAGTTCCCTGCGAGTGAGGTCGAGCCTCACACTCTCAACGCTCGCCTCGTCATTCGTCAAGTCGAACACAAGCCCGCCGACGTGGATTTCCTCGCTTCCCAACTCGGCGGGGCGCCGCCGCACCGCTCGTATCCGGGCAAACATCTCGTCTATATCGAACGGCTTGATGAGATAGTCGTCGGCGCCTTGGTCGAGACCGGAAATTCGGTCAATCAGTTGGCCGCGTGCGCTCAAAACGATGATTGGAAGACCCGGGTGTGTTCCGCGCAATATCGGTACGAGCGACAGCCCGTCCCCATCCGGCAGCGTACGATCGAGCAGCACGAGATCATAAGACCCCGACATAGCTGCTTCCCGCGCCATCGAAACGCAGTCCGCCTGGTCGACAACAAAGCGTTCCCGCTCAAGCGCTACTCGCAGCGTATTAGTGAATTCTGCCTCATCCTCAACAATCAATACTCTCACGACGACACTCCGGATGTATATGTCTGTGCTGCAGGTACCCGATGCTATTGCTGTCCACTATCGACGGTTCTCAAAGACCTACGCCATGATACATGCTTCACATTGCAGCTACCTTGCGTGGCGCTTCTCGCGAGGTACCTGGGGACGAAGTGTCCGTCGCGCTAGGGGAAGCGCAAGAGGAAACTACGACGGGGAACTCGTTGAGCAGGTGTTAGTTCTCCTGCGGCCGGCGCTCTTGCCGAGTAGATGAACCTCGGACCATGAGCGCTACACCTGACAGCGCAACCCCAGCCGCAAACAGCTTCGGTAACGTCATGGGTTCTCCCAATATGGCGGCTGAAAACAGAAGCGCCACCACCGGGGAGGCATAGTTGAAGGTGTTGGCGATTATTGGAGACACGTCGGCGTTCACGGCCAGGAACACACCATAACCGACAAGCGTGCTGGCGATAACGAGAAAGACGAGAGCCCACCAGGCTGTAGTAGGCAGGTGCGTCAGGTCGGTTTGGCCGGCGATGCCGCTTACCACCGTTACCAGTGAGAGGACCGCAGCCGCAGCGACCAGTTGCGTCGTCAACGCTACGACCGGGTCAGCCGGCAGGCGCAATCGCCGTGCCCACAACGACCCGCCCGCCCAGCACGCCGATGCAGCGAGCGTCAGTACCGCACCGAGTAGAGAAAACCCACCGCTGTGCGAGGTGAACAAGGTCATGAGCGCGAGGCCCGCGAAGCCGAGTGCGATCCCACAGACTTGCCGTGAACCAAGCGGCTGGCGCATCGCAATCCGTGCGAATAGAGCAAGGAAGATGGGCGCTGCCGATCCGAACACCGACGCCACGCCGGCCGGCAACAGGTGAGTTCCGACGATGGCAACCGACTGGCTGCCCACCAGCATCGTTACACCGAGCCCCGCCGTGATTACCTTGTCCGGCGTCAGGTCTTACCAAACCATCTCGACGATGCGCCGGCCGCAGCTTGCGGACATGCGCTGGTGGTTCGCGTCCGCTGCCGGGATGGAGGAGGCGTTTGGAAGCGTCAGGCCCATGGCCTCGGCGATCGCCGTCATAGTCGAGGCCGTGCCCATCGTCATGCAATGGCCGTAGCTTCGGGCGATGCCGCCTTCGATCCCCTGCCATTCCTCCTTGGACAAGGTTCCGGCCCGCCTCTCATCCCAATACTTGAAGCCGTCGGTTCCCGAACCCAGTGCCTTGCCGGCATAGTTGCCGCGCAGCATGGGGCCGGCGGGAAGGTAGATGAAGGGAAGGCCCATGGAGACTGCGCCCATCACCAGTCCCGGCGTGGTCTTGTCGCACCCGCCCATCAGGACGGCGCCGTCGACGGGATGCGAACGCAGCAGCTCCTCGGTCTCCATGGCCAGCATGTTGCGGTAGAGCATTGTGGTCGGCTTGACGAAATTTTTCCGACAGCGAGAGCGCCGGCAGCTCCATGGGGAAGCCGCCCGATTGCAGCACGCCGCGCTTGACCCACTCCACCCGCTCGCGAAAATGCATGTGACACGGTTGGGCATCCGACCACGTGTTGAGGATCGCGATGATGGGCCTCCCCTCCCAGTCTTCCGGCGCATATCCCATCTGCATGGTGCGCGAGCGGTGGCCGAAGGAGCGCTGGTCGTCCGGCACCATCCATCGCGCCGAGCGCAGGTCTTCATATGTCTTTCTGTCTGCCATTCCGAACTCCCGTGCCGACCGGCACCCGTGCATTGGACGTTGACCGTCCGTTATTCCGTAAATGCCTCTTCGCGCTTGCGGCTGATGCCCGGCGCCAGCACGAGCGCTAGGACGACGACGGCGAAAACGAGGAGCGAGAGGCTGAGTGGGCTACGCAGGAAGATGGTCGGGTCGCCCTGGCTGATTAGCATGGCACGCCGCAGGTTCTCCTCCAGCATCGGGCCAAGAATAAAACCAAGCAGCAAGGGCGCTGCCTCGAAGCGCAGCTTGCTCAGCGCGAAGCCGACGACGCTGAAGCCCGCCATCACGAAAACGTCGAAGACGCTGTTGTTGATGCTATAGGCGCCGATGCAGCAGAAGCCGATAATGGCCGGGAACAGCAGGTGGTAAGGCACCGTCAGCATCCGCACCCAAAGACCGATGAGCGGCAGGTTGAGAACGACCAGCATCAGGTTGCCCGACCACATCGAAACGATCATGCCCCAGAAGAGGGCCGGCTCTTCCGAAATGACGTTCGGGCCGGGCGTGATACCCTGCATGATCATTGCCCCCACCATCAGGGCCATCACTGGGTTGCCGGGAATGCCGAGCGTCAGCATGGGGATGAACGAGGTTTGCGCACCGGCATTGTTGGCCGACTCGGGCGCCGCCACGCCTTCGATCGCACCCTTGCCGAACTCTGCCCGGTTCGGGGACAGGCGCTTCTCCATCGCGTAGGATGCAAAGGACGCGAGCATGGCGCCGCCCCCGGGAAGGACGCCGAGAAACGAGCCGAGCGCCGTGCCGCGCAGGACGGGACCGACAATGCGCCTGCCTTCATCCCTCGTCAGCATCAACCCGGTCACGCGCTTGACGCCGACCGACCTCTCCTGCTCATTCTCGAGATTTCGAAGGATCTCGCAGATCCCGAATATGCCCATGCTGACGGCGACGAAATTCAGGCCGTCATAGAGTTCGGGAACGTCGAAGACATAGCGCGGCGTGCCGCTCTCAACGTCGGTTCCCACCGTGCCGAGCATCAGTCCGAAAACGATCATCGCCATGGCTTTCGGCAACGATCCACTCGCCAGCGCCACCGATGCGACGAGCCCGAGCACCATGAGCGAAAAATACTCCGCCGGGCCGAAGTTGAGTGCGACGGCAGCCAGGGGCGGCGCCGCCATGGCCAGCAGGATCGTCGCCACCGTGCCGGCGAAGAAGGAGCCGAGCGCGGCCGTCGCGAGAGCGGCGCCGGCCCGACCGTTGCGTGCCATCTGATAACCATCGATCGCCGTGACGACCGAGGAGCTTTCACCGGGAAGGTTGATCAGGATGGCCGTCGTCGAGCCGCCGTACTGGGCGCCGTAGAAAATGCCCGCAAGCATGATGAGCGCGGATTCGGGCGGCAAGCCGAAGGTGATCGGCAGCAGCATGGCAATCGTCGCGGTCGGCCCGAGGCCCGGCAGCACGCCGATGGCCGTGCCCAGAAGACACCCAATGAAACCGTAGAGCAGGTTCATCGGAAGAAAGGCGGTCGATGCACCGAGCATGAGGTTCGAGAAAAGGTCCATAGAAAATCCAATCCGGTTGTCGGCTGCCCGGCAACGTCAAACGCTGCCGAAGAAGGGAACCCACGGCCCGAAGGCGCTGACAGGTAGTGCCAGCAGCCGCGTGAACAGCAGAACGGAACAGACCGATAGGAACAGGCCGAGCAGGATCGAATGCCGCCAGTTCGCATAGCGGCTGGCAGCCGCTACCCCGACGATGAGAAGGAACATGGTGGGCGCCAATCCGAGACCGGATAGTGCGAGGCCGAAACCGACAGGCCCGAGGATGACCAGTGCGAAAGCCATCCAGTTCCACGTTTCCGGTTCGCTTTCCTCCGCATGAACGACGATCGATCCCACAACAATCAGTGCTCCGATTGCGATCAGAAGCAGGCTCAGCATGACCGGGAAATAGCCGGGCCCCATCTGGAAGGAATTGCCGACGTTCAGTTCCCGGCCGAACCAGATGAACAGGAGGGCAACGCAGATCATCGTCAAGCCGCCGATGAAGTCACGGCCGTTTCTTATCTTCAGCATAGGAAAGGTCTCGCATATGAAGGGTGTTGCCGGCCCGGCAAGCGCCGGCCGGCAAGACAGGTCATTGCAGGGGGACGTTCGCGGCCTTGATGACGTCGGCCCACTTCGCCGTTTCCTTGGCGATGAAGTCCTTGAACTCGGCCGACGTGCTGCCGATAGGCTTGACTCCCATCCCCTCGAGCTTCGCCGTCATGGCCGGATCGGCGATGATGGTCTGCACTTCCTTGCTGAGCTTTTCGACGATCTCGGGCGGCGTGCCGGGAGGGGCAAAGAGGCCGTGCCAGGACGTCGCTTCGAAGCCGGGGATTACGCTTGCCATTGTCGGCACATTGGGAAGAAGGTCGGCCCTCTCCAGGCTCGTCACGGCGAGCGCCTTGACCTTGCCGGCCTTGACCTGCTGCGCTGCCGTCGGAATGTTGTCGAACATCATGTCTACGTGACCCGCTACGACATCGAGAATGGCCTGGCTGCTGCCCTTGTAGGGAACGTGGGTCATCTTGATGCCGGTCTTGGTGGCCAACAATTCGCCCGCAAGGTGGATGGAGGTGCCGACACCCGAAGAAGCATATGTGTGCTTGCCTGGCTCCGATTTCAGGAACGCGACCAGCTCCTCGACGGAATTTGCCTTGATCTTGTCGGGATTGACCACCAGCACGTTCGGTAGGCTCGCAATCAGCGAGATCGGCTCGAAGCCCTTTTCCTTGTCATAGGGCAAGGTCTTGTAAAGCGTCTGGTTGATCGCGTTCGAGCTCACCGTACCCATGCCGATCGTGTAACCATCGGGTTTCGACCGTGCCAGATCGCCAAGGCCGATATTGCCGCCGGCTCCGGGCTTGTTTTCTACAATGAACCGTTGCCCCAGGCGCTTGTCCAGTTCTTCGGCTACGAGACGGCCGAACGTGTCGGTGTTGCCGCCCGCTGCGAACGGAACGACGACGGTGACGGTCTTAGACGGATACTCGTCGGCAGCTCGCCCAGGCTGTGCGCCGGCCAATCCTAACGTCGCCGCAATTGTGAATGTCACGAACTTCTTCAGGTGCATGGTCTCTCCTCCCTTGCCTGGCCCTCGCCAGTTTTGAATTGTCACCTCTTCCAGGCCCTCTCCCAGATGAAATGAAAGCGCTTCCATTTTATCGTCGCGCTCGCTTGCCGCAAGCCGTTGAAGAAAATTTTTAGCGTATCATAATCAAGAACTTAGTATTATTGAGTAGCGATTTTGCCTCAAGCCTCTTGATCGATCATGAAATGAAAGCGTAGATCATTTTACAGGGGGGGGAACCATGGCGGATCAAATCAAAAACAGGCAGACAACATCGTCGGGCCCAGTCACACTGGCCGATATCGCAAGAATGGCGGACGTATCCCCCGTCACCGTGTCGCGGGCGATCAATACGCCGAGCCTCGTCAAGCCCAAGACCCTGGAAGCGATCGAACGCGTCATAGCCCGGACCGGCTACGTTCCCAATCTGCTCGCCGGCGGCCTGGCATCCCGCAGGACCAAGCTGATCGCCGCGATCGTTCCCGCGGTGTCCAGCACGATCTTTGCCGAAACGATCGAGGGCCTGAACGCGGAACTCGTCGCGGCGGGGTATCAGCTGCTGCTCGGCCTCAGCGGCTACGATCCCCAGCGCGAGCTGGAGCTGACGCGCGCCATTCTGGCCCGCCGCCCTGACGGCATCATCCTGACCGGTATCACGCATCTCAAGGAGACGCGCGCCATGCTGACGGGCGCCCGCCTGCCGATCGTCGAGATTTGGGATACGACACCGTCGCCGCTCGACACGGCGGTGGGCTTTTCCCACGCGGCCGTGGGCGCGCTGGTCGCGGACCATCTGCTTCGCAAAGGCTACGACCGTTACGCCCAGATTGGGGCGAACGATCCGCGCGCGGTCCAGCGCCGGGATGGTTTCGTCCATCGTCTTGCGGGCATTGCCGAGGTCGAGCTGCCGGATCTCGAGATGAACTCGCCTTCGACGTTTCGGGATGGGCGCCAGGCGATGGCGCAGCTTCTCGACCGCGGCCATGGCACGCTCGGCGTGATCTGCTCGTCGGATGTCGTCGCCCATGGCGCGCTGGCCGAAGCCTATGCGCGGGGATGCACGATGCCGGACGATCTCGCCATCGTCGGGTTCGGAGACTTCGACTTCGCCCCGCACACCCATCCTCCGCTGACCACCGTGCGCATCGACCGCCGCGATATCGGCACCAAGGCTGCGCAATCGATTCTCAGAAAGCTCGCGGGTGAGTCCGTGGAGACGATGATCAATGTCGATTTTCACATCGTCGTGCGTGGGACGGCCTGAAGCACCAGACCTACGGCCGCTTGCCGAACTCGGTCTCCGCCCTCGTCCAATGCCGCGCCCGTTCAGACAGCGTGATGCCGAGCCCAATGCGGGTCGGCACGATCATCCGGCCGTTTTCTATCTCCAGATGCTCATTGAACAGCGGGTCGAGCCAGTCGAAATGTTCCACCCAGGGCTCGAGCTCGTAGGCTGCTGCAAGGTGAAGGTGGATCTCCATGGCGAAATGCGGGACCAACTGCAGCTTCTTGGCTTCTGCAAGGGCGCAGATCTTCAGGAACTGGGTTATGCCGGGAATCCCAAGACGTTAAATCGTCACTACGGCCTAGCGCTGAAAATCGAACATCTTGTCCTCGACCGAGTCAGGGGACGATCGCGCGATATCTATTGTCCTCGCGCGCATGGAGGATTAACAATCGTTCCATGAAGCTGCTTGTGTCCACATACGGATATGTCAAGCGTGGGGGCTGGTGGCCGCCGCCGTCGGAATCTCGGGTTCATACGCGATCCTGAAACCGACGGAGAAATTTCATGAATATCGAACGTGTAGAAGCGCGAGAACGCGTTATCGCCGTGCATTGGATTGACGGCACCACGTCATTCTATCCAAACCTCTTTCTGCGCGACAACGACCAAAAGGGGTTCCACCCACAGACCGGTGAGCGGCAGTTCGATCTGCTGTCCGTGCCGCTCGACCTGGCAGCCGAAGCGGTCACGCTCGATGGCGACGCCGTTCACATCGATTGGCGAGGAGATCACGACAGAACGACACTGGCCGCTGATTGGCTTTACAGCCATCGCCCCGGTGTACGCGCGGCCGACCCCGCCGATATAGCCGCCGAGATCTGGGAAGCGGACTTACGCATTCCCAAAGTGTCTGTCGGCGATCTCTCGGACGACCACGTCTTCTTCGAATGGCTTTGCAACACGAAAAGGCACGGTCTTTCGGTGGTCACCGGACTTGAAGATAACGAGGAAGCAGGCGTGGCGCTCGGGGAACGCATCGGGTTTCTGAGGCGCACGAATTTCGGCCTGACTTTCCGTGTCGAGACCATTCCCGATCCCAACAATCTTGCTTACACTTCGCACGCCCTGCCCCTTCATACCGACCTTCCGAACCAGGAGATGCCGCCGGGGTACCAGTTCCTTCACTGTGTGCGGAACGGCGCAGAAGGCGGAGAATCCGTGTTCGCGGACGCCTACATGATTGCCGAGAAGGTCCGCCGCAAGGACGCCGAGGCGTTCCGGCTGCTGACGTCGATACCAATTCCGTACCGGTTCCACGATCGCCAATATGATATTCGCGTGCATAGACCGATGGTCAGCGTCGATGAGCGGAACCGCGTTTTCGATGTCCGCTACAGCGCCCATCTCATGGACAGCTTCGATATACCCGACACCGTGATGGCCGACTACTATGCCGCCTACAGACGCTTCATGGCCGAGACGCGTGACCCGACCAATATCATCACCTTCAAAATGAAACCTGGAGAGATGGTCGTCTTCGACAACAGGCGGATCCTGCATGGCCGAACCGCTTTCGATCCGATGACAGGTCACCGGCTGCTCAAGGGCTTTTATGTCGATCGTGGCGAGTTCGACAGCCGGATCAGGATGCTGGCAGGACGAACATGAACGGTTGCGCCGACCCATTCTCATAATGACCGACAAACGCGAACAGCCAGGCGGCCCACTGCGGGCTCGACGAAGTCATGACCCTCCCGCGCTAACTCAATGCGCGAATTGGCACCGGCCCCGGGGTGCATAGCACTTGGCATGCTTACAGCTACTCTTAATGGCAATGGACCGCGGGCACAGCTATCCGCCAGGTGGCTCGCCTTGAACGGATCGGAACCCTCGGCACTCATTTCTTGCGCCGAAGTTCATGATTTGGTTTCAGCGATTTAGCAATCAGCTTGGTCAGGAGGTCAGCGCGTTGTTGAGGTCATGCAACCCGACCAGCAGCATCATGGGGTCGGACGGGGAAGGCAGGAAGCCAACCGCTTCGTAGAAGGCTCGTGCGTCATCCGAAATCGCATGGACCAAAACGCCGCGAATCCCAAGTATCTCGGCGGCATTGATCAAGCGCAGACATGCGTCGCGCACTAACGCCCTGCCGAAACCACGTCCCTGATAGGTTTGATCAATGGCAAGGCGTCCAAGCACTGCGACTGGTATCGGATCAGGCATGTTCCGCCGGAAACGTCCCGGCGCTTCCGGTTGCCTTACCGCGCCGGAAGCGAGGGCGTAGTAGGCGATGACGCGGTTGGCCTCACACACGACGAAGGTACGCGATGCGCCGCTCGCCTGATTGGCGCGGGCGCGGAGACGCAGCCAATGGTCAAGCTCAGGGACACCAGAATGGAATTCGGCTAGCTCGTGATGGTCACCAAGTGGCGCGGGTACGCTTAAAGTCACACCTCATCCCACGGCGCTTTGGTCGACATGGTTCGTTTAAGACGCTCATTGGACTGTGTTGGCGCGTCGAGCCGGACCAGATACTCTGCGTAGACTTCTGCGCTGACAGTGAAGATCGTCCGGTCAAGTAGTACTTCCTCGGCACGGCGCTCGGAAGCCTCCAGCATGAAATCTGTACGTGTCTTGCCTAGCATCTCAGCGGCGCGGTCAATCAAGTTGCGCGTCGCAGGCTTGATGCGCATATTCAGGGCCACGCTTGCGTCCGGGCTTTTGCTTGTGTGCGAGGTCGGCATGGGAAGGCTCCTGTCTAGAAGGACCATATAGCGTAACGACATCATCTTTACAAGGCTCGTAAAGATGATGTCGTTACGCGTTCATTCTCAGCTCTTGATGGGATCGGAAACGGCGACACACATATTCGATTAGCTCACGAACCGCCTAAGGTGCTGACAAATCTCAGCTTTTGAGGCGTAACGCCAATTTATGGAACTATGATGCCAATGTACTTTCGGCGGCGGCCCCAGTCTTCAAACCGGCTGAAGGCAACGCGAAAGGGTCTTCCTCAATTATCTTCTGCCTGTTTTGATAACGACCTGCCTTCCTGCGGCGCGACGGACTGGTCGCCGGGGTACGCAGTTGGCAGCCTAACGGCTTCGACGGGCTAAGACCGCATGACAGATGACCACGGTGACGTGGAACTCTTCATCGTAGGCGCTCAGAAGCCGTGAGAATCCGCTGGGTGGAGCGGCGGCATCGCTTAGCAGTCCTCAACAGGAATGCCACCGGCTGCGACAATCGCCTCCCCGGTATCGACATCGGTTAGCGCCGCAGTTCCTATCTCGACCTCAATCACCTGCAGCCCCGATGTTCTGATCAGGTCACGGGCACCGATATCGCCCCTCAAGCGGAGAACGCTGTCGTTAAGGGACCGTGGCAAGATTACCGGGTTGCCTCGCATACCCTCAGAAGCGGCGCAAACGATTGCGGCGCCGTCCGCGACTTGGAACGCGTCAATCAGCTGATTCAGATTGTCTGTAGAAATGCCTGGCATATCGGCAAGGAAGATCAGAACACCATCGGCGCCGTCGGCTACAGCAGCGGCAAATCCGGCCGCCAGTGAACTCGACATGCCCGCTCCGTAGTCTGGATTGACGATAATATGCAGGGGCAGGCCGGTGAGAACGTCGCGGATATCGTCTTGCCGATGGCCGACGACGACGACGATGGAAAGGGCGGTACTGGCCTTGGCGACCAAAGCCGAGCGACGCACGAGCGGCATCCTGTCAAACATAGCCAAAAGCTTGTGCCCGCCATTCGAGCCGATGCGCGTTGCCAAGCCAGCCGCCAGCACGACGATTGATACCTTCGGCTCTGCTCCCATCTATTTCCCGATCCCACCAGCGCCGCAGCGTCCTCCGTCGACAAGCTCCAAGTTGCGAGGTCGCGAATGTGCAGCGGCTTTTACATCGGCAGCAATGCGTCTTCGAAACAACGCCTTGCAGCAGCTTAGCGTCCAGGCAAGCTATTTTCCATCTGCGTCATCGTCAGAGGGTGAGCCCCTCCGTAGGCGCTACGCAGGCATCGTCTGGCGGCTGCTCGTGCGAAGCGCTTTGATGACCTGAGCAAGGATCGCTACGGAGATCTCAGCTGGATTGGATGCGCCGATGTCGAGCCCGATCGGCGCGTGGATCGTTGAAAGCGCATCGGCACCGAAGCCGTGTGCAGCAAGGCGGCTTGTCCGCGCTGCGTGGGTCTTTCGGCTGCCGAGCGCGCCGATATAGAAGCAGCCGGTGCGCAATGCCTCGGCCAGGGGAAAATCATCGATCTTGGGATCGTGGGTGAGTGCGACTAAGGCGGTATAGCGGTCGAGTGGATCCGCCATCAATGCATCAACGGGCCAATCGGTGCACATCTGCACATCGGGAAAGCGATCACGCGTCGCAAAGGCTGTGCGCGGATCGATGATGCGCACATCGAAGCCGGCCAACCTTGCCATCGGCGTCAGATACTGGCTGATATGGACGGCGCCGATGACGGCGATGCGCGGGGCAGGTATGTAGACATTGAGGAAGCCGCTGGCATCTATCGTGTCGAAAGCCATCGAGCGGCCAGACCGAAAGGCGCCTTCGACGAGCGCGGCAAATGGCGGCTCGACCGGATCCCCTTCCAGGAAGATATGCTCTTCTCCCCGAAAATCTGTCAGCAGCACGACGGCGAGACGTTTCCGGCGCGCGGCATTCAAACGCTGCAGGCTGTCGCGGAGCATCAGCCGAGCCTCTCGACAAAGACACGGATGCGCCCGCCGCACGACAGCCCGACGCGCCAGGCGGTCTCGTCCGCAACGCCGAACTCCAGCATCTGCGCCTTGCCGGCGGCAATCACCTCGGCAGCGGCGGCAACCACCGCACCCTCGACGCAGCCACCGGAAACCGAACCCTCGAAGTTGCCATCACCATCGACCACCAGCTGACTGCCAACCGGACGCGGCGCCGAACCCCACGTCTCGATCACCGTCGCAATCGCAACGGCTCGGCCCGCTTCCATCCAGTGCTCGGCCGTCAGCAGCGGGTCGGTCAGGTTCGTCTGGATGGTCATTCCTGCGGGCCTCAATCTAGTGTTGGTTTAGTTCTGAAAAGACTTCGGCAATATCCGCCTCTTTGACACAGTCTCCGACATACCAGCTCAAAGTGTCGTAGAAGCCGAGAAAGGAGCCCTTTGTCTTGGCAAGAAGGGCCATGGCTTCGGCAGCGGAGATCGAAAGCCTGCTGACGAAGAAACGAACGAGAGCGGCCTCGGCGTTCGGGTGGGCAAAGACAAGCGCTGTCGGAGAATTGGCCGAAATCGTCGGCAGGGCCGCAGCCTCCGACCTGCATGGCAAGGTGATCGACAAGCGGATATCTCTGGAGGATGCAGCCGCTTCGATTACAAAAGCCTCAGCGTCAAGAACCCAAGCCGAACGCGACGTGTCGAAATACTGGAAATCGCGCTGCGCCAGCCCAAGCGTTACCGTCTTCGCTTCTCCTGGCGCCAGATGAAGCTTGGTGAAGCACTTAAGCTCACGGACGGGTCGTTTGAGACCCGGCTTAATCGGCCGGACATAGAGTTGCACGATTTCCTTACCGGCAACCGTACCTGTGTTGCGGATGGTAAGGGCGGCGGTGCAGCCGGCGCCGGGCGTGATCTCCTGCGTATCGAGCCTGAGATCCTCATAGGCGAACGTGGTGTAGCTGAGCCCATGTCCGAACGGAAAGGCTGGCGTCATCGCCTTCAGATCGTAGAACCGGTAACCAACGAAAATGCCCTCGCTATAGACATGCCGGCCATGCTCGCCCGGATAGGTGTGCCAGCCCGGAATATCCTGCATGCGAACCGGCATGCTGGCGGAGAGCTTGCCGCACGGGTTCTGCTCGCCAAACAGGATGCGGGCCAGTGCTTCGCCACCTCCCTGCCCGGCATAGAAACTGGCCAGGACGGCGTCGACATTTCCGATCCATGGCATCTCGACCGTGTCTGGCATCGAGAGCACGACGACGAGCTTGCGACCTGTCGCCGCCAACGCCGTGATGAGTGCATCGTGGCTGGCGGCGAGTTTCAGTGTGTCGCGGTCGTTGCCCTCGCCGTGACGGCTCTTCTCGTTTTCCGCAAACACGACAACTACATCGGCACGCTCCGCGGCTTCGACGATCACCTCGATCGACGCCGTCACGTCGGGCTGCGCGACCGGCGAGAAGGGCAGATGCCGGACCTTCAGGCTGTCTCCTGCCCGCGCAGCGATCCGAACGAATGGACTGTCGACGCGATAGGGATTGGTAGTCGCCGAACCGGAGCCCTGGATTACAGGGGTGACGGCGCCGTCGCCGACAATGAGAAGCTCACCCGCCCGGTCGGGATCGAGCGGCAGCGCCTGGTCTTGGTTGCGCAGCAGCACGATCGATTCCGCCGCTATGTCGCGCGCCAGCGCATGATGCGCCTCGAGACCCGCCGGCGTGCCGCGCCGCTCGCCCAACTTGCACTTGCGCACGAACGCCAGAACTCTCGCGCAGGCGGCATCGATCACCTCGGGCGCCACGTCGCCGGCGTTGATCGATGCATGGAGACGCGCCTTGCGGGGCTTGCTTTCCGGCATGTCCAGTTCGGTGCCGGCATCGAGTGCTGCGCCACGATCCTTGATCGCATGCCAATCGGACACGACAAGCCCGTCAAAGCCCCATTCCTCGCGCAGCACCGTGCGCAGCAGCCAATGATGTTCGGCGGCCTGGATGCCGTTCAGCGGATTATAAGCGCTCATCACGGTCCACGGCGCGCTCTTTTCGATGGCCCGCTCGAAGCCTGCCAAGTATACTTCGCGCAGGGCGCGCTCATCGACATCGGAACTGGTGGTGGTTCGCTCGATTTCGGAATTGTTGCAGGCGAAATGCTTGAGCGACGCCCCGACGCCGTTATCCTGCAATCCGCAGATGACGGCTGATGCCATGTCGCCGCTAATAACAGGATCCTCGGAGTAATACTCGTAGGCCCGCCCGGCCAGCGGCGTGCGCCTTATGTTGATGCCGGGGCCTAAAAGCAGATGAACCCCGAAATCCTGGCACTCCGCCGCCAGCGCAGCGCCCATGCGATAGGCAAGATCAATATCCCAGGAACAGCCCAGCAGATTGCCGTTGGGAAAGCACGTGGCTGGACGGGTGGCACCGAACATGCCGCCCGATCCGTCGCCCTGTTGCCCGACGAGATCGAGGAACGCCCGCAGACTGTCTTCGTCGTTGTCGCCGGCGTCGATCTGGGTGGTCGAATAGCGCACCCCATAGGCCCCATCGGTCATGACGATCGAAGGAACATCGAGCCTGCTGATCGATGCCGTCTTCCACAGGCCACGCCCGCTCAGGAGTTCGACCTTTTCGGTCACCGTCATCTGATCGACAAGCGTTCGAATGTCGGCGTCGCTCGGCTGGAACATGATTGGTCTCCGGTACTGCGGATCAGGCGTGTGTCAACAGATCTTCTGAAGGAGTTCCATCAGCATCATCCGCTCGGCAAGCGTCAGCGTGCTCAGCGTTTCCTGCGAGATCTGCAGTGCGACCGACAGGTTGCGGTCCACTGTCGCCTCGCCTTCCGGCGTCAACGTCAGCACCAGCCGGCGCGCGTCGGTGGCGTCGGGTGCGGTGTGCACCAGCCCACGTTTTACCAGACGGTCGACGACGCCCTTGATGGTCGCCATATCCATGGCGGTCTCGCGGCCGAGATTGCCCTGTGAACAGGGCTGCAGGTCCTTCAGCCTGACGAGCGCCGCCCATTGGGTGGTGGTCAGCTTCTCCGCCATCAGGCTCGCAAAGATCGCCACGTGCCGCTGGTTGGCCTGGCGCAGATAGAAGCCGATCTGCTCGCCAAGCGCATACTGTGCCTGCTGGCCGGGCGCCTCGGTCGCTGCGGTCTTTTGTCGGCCGCCTTTTTCTTTGAACGGAACGTCCATAGGATCTCTCAAATCTGCCTGTTCGTCGTGGTGACCGGCAATGGCGCTGCCGAATTTACTCTCGCCATAATTTCAGAATGGCTTCTGTCGTTAGAATTTCAATCTGCTCCGAAAGCCTTGGCGCCAGGATCTCGATGACCATGGCGTGCGCCTTCAAGTCGCCGCTTGCCAGTGCGTCCTCGGCGAGGATGACCCGGTAGCCGGCGTCGACCGCATCAAGAACGCTGGCGTAGACGCAGACGTCGGTCTCGACGCCCGAGAAAATCAGCGTGTCGGTTGCCGATCCTTGCAAGCGCGCAGTAAACCCGGGCGAGCCAAAGACCGAGTAGGTCTTTTTGTCGACGATGGAGCCTGGAGCGGCTATCGCTGTAAGCGGCGCGACCAGATCCAGCATGGCGATATCGAGCTCATCCAGCGTCACCGATGACCAGCGACGATAGTAGGTCTTCCAGCGGCCCATTGCACCTTCGGCATTTTGGGGCACCATGAAGCGAGCAAAGACAGTCTCAGCGGGCCGCGCTTTGCTGAGCGCCACCACATTGGGCAGGATGCCTTCGATCGCTGGCGTATACCACGCCGTTTGCTCAGCGAAGAGGCGTTGCATGTCGATGACGACATGCAGCGCATTCCTGGAGAGTGGCGCGGGTGCCATCATCAGTCGGCCACCGGGACGGTGTGTTCCGCGGCCCAGGTCAGGGTGATGGTGTCGCCATCGCTCAGGACTTTGCCATCACGATTCTGTGCAAACAGCTTCAGCGGCAGACCATCTGCGGTTTCCAGCAGATAGGACAGCACGGGACCTGCATAGATGACGGTGGTGATGCGCGCCGTCAGGCTGTTGCCATCCGTCGGACCCGATGCGATCGACATCTTCTCGGGACGTACGGCGAGCGTGACGTTCGAGCCGCTTGATGGCAACGTCCCGGTGGTCTGAATTACCGTCCCATCGGCGAGACGCACAGCGCCGTTCTCCACGGTGCCGGTGAGGAAGTTGGAGTCGCCGAGGAATTCGGCGGCAAAGCGCGTCAGCGGTCGCTCATAGACGGTTTCCGGCTCGCCGATCTGGACGATGCGGCCCTTGTCGAGGATCGCTACGTTATCGGACAGCGTCAGCGCCTCTTCCTGGTCGTGGGTGACGAAGATCGTCGTCAGGCCGCTTTCGCGCTGGATGCGCAACAGTTCGACCTGCATTTCCTGGCGCAGGCGCCGATCGAGCGCCGACAGCGGCTCGTCGAGGAGCAGCACGCTCGGCTTGATGACCATGGCGCGGGCAAGCGCAACGCGCTGTTGCTGGCCCCCGGACAACTGCTTGGGCATGCGATCGGCAAAGCCAGGCAGATGCACCATTTCCAGCGCACGGTCGACTTCCTTGCGGGCGGCTGCGCCCTTGATGCCCCGGCGTTCGAGACCGAAGGCGACGTTCTGGGCAATCGTCATATGCGGAAACAGCGCGTAAGACTGGAACATCATGCCGATGTTACGGCCCCAGACCGGAATGTCGGTGACATCATTGTTGCCGATCGTGACGACGCCCTGGTCGGGCTTGATAAAGCCCGCGATGATGCGCAGCAGTGTGGTCTTGCCGGAGCCGGATGGGCCGAGAAGGCTGGTGAAAGAGCCTTCAGGGAACTCGGTGGTGATATCGGACAGGACCGGTGTGGTGCCGTAGGTCTTGGCGACGGAATTGACTTTAACGTTTGTCACTTGTGTCTCCGGGCTTGGCGAAGCGCGCAAAAATCAGGATGATCGTCATCGAGCCGAGCAGAAGCACGGTGGAGATCGCGTTGATTTCAGGGGTGAAGCCCTTGCGGATCGAGGAGTAGATCTGCACCGGCAGGGTGGTGTATCCGGGCGTTGCGAGGAAGTAGGAAATCACGAACTGGTCGAGCGACACGGCGAAGGCGAAGAGCGCAGCGCCAAGGATGCTCGGATAAAGCAGCGGTAGCGTCACCGAGAAGAAGGCGTGAACCGGTGTCGAACCAAGGCTCATCGCGGCTTCTTCAAGGTCGGCACGGATTGTCTTGAAGCCCGTGCCGACGACCAGAACAACGTAGGGGATGGCAAGCGCGACGTGACCGATCAAAAGGGCATGCATGCCGCGCCCGATACCGGTCCAATAAAAGAAGATCAGCATGGCCGTGCCGGTGATCAGCCAGGGAATGGCAATCGGCGGCAGCAGCATCAGTTGCAGGAGACTTCTGCCGCGAAAGGTCCGGCGCGACAGCGCAACGGACGCCATGGTACCCAAAGCCGTCGCCAGAACCGCGGTGATACTCGCGATCACCAGACTGTTCAGACCCGCCGTCAGAAGGATGCTGTTGTCCCAGAGCGCGTCGTACCATTGCAGCGAGAAATGGAATGGCAGTTCGTAAAGTGGCGAAGCGTTGAATCCCATCGCCATCATCACGAGAATGGGTGTGTAGAGGAAGATGAGGATGGCGATGAGATAGATTGGACCGAGCGTTTTCATGATCCCTTCCTCAAGCGGCCGTTCCGCGGCGCAGGACACCGGAGAAGGTTGCGAAAATTGCGAGCACGACAGCCAGCAGCGTAAAGGACAACGATGCACCCAAGGGCCAGTTGAAGGCCTGGGTGAACTGATCCTCGATCACCGTTCCCATGGTCACGCCGACACGACCGCCCAGAATGCGCGGTTCCATGAATGAACCGATGACCGGAATGAAGATCAAAACGGCGCCGGAGATCAGTCCGGGAGCCGCAAGCGGCATCAAAATCTTGAACAGGATGGTCCACCAGCGCGCGCCGAGGCTTGAAGCAGCCTCAATGATCGCGTCGTCGATGGCCACCAGCGCTATGTAGCAGGTCAGGATCATGTACGGCAGGTAGCCGTGAACAAGACCAACCACCACGGCATAGCGCGTGTAGAGAAAGCCGATGGAACCCGCGTCCGGAGCAATCATATGCAGCAGACTGTCGAGAAAGCCGTTTTCGCGCAGGACCATGGTCCACGAAAAGACGCGCACAAGACCGTTGGTCCAGAATGGCAGGAGAATGAGGATCAACAACATCTCGCGCGTCTTGCCGAAGGTCGAGCGGACCAGCGCCACGGCCGCCAGGAAACCAAGCACGGCGCAGGACAGCGTCGTCCAGAAGCCGATCAGCAGCGACGTAATGCCGATCCCGACCAGATAGGGTTGATCGATAAACGCGCGGTACTGCTTCAGCGTAAAGACGATCGGGGTCTTGCCCATCGGTGTCGCCGACATGAAGCTGAACACGAACATGGTCAGCAGCGGCAGAAAGACGGCAAGTGTCAGCCACCCATAGGTCGGCAGCAGCAGCGCCGTCGTCGAAACCCATGGCGGGAGCGGGCGCCGGCTGCGCGGACCCGAAGGTCCGCGCTCTGACGCTGATGTCAGACGATCATTCTGCATAGAAGGCTTTCACTTCCTGCCAGATATTGTTGAAGGCTTCGCGCCGGTCGTCGGGAATGCCCGAGACAAAGGACGTCGTCTTCAAATATTCGGTCTTGTGTACCAGGCGGGTGAGATCGTCGGCAGGAAGTGCTGAAAGGGCTGCCGAATTTGAAGAAGCAGGGGCCCCAATCTTGGTTGCCCATTCGACATAGAATGTCGGATCGATCATCCAGTTGACGAAGGCAAGAGCACCTTCTGGATTCGGAGCCGATGTCGGAACACCGAGACCATCGACCCAACCGACGCCGCCTTCCTTAGGCACTACGAACTGAACCGGAAGTTTAGAAACGCGCTTGGATCGCACCGAGCCGCCCGACCAGAACAGCGACAGGTCGAATTCCTTGGCGGCGAACGACTTGTTCCACTGATCTTCCGTCGACCACAGCAACTTGACGTTCGGCTTGATCGATTTCAGCGCGGCCGTAACAGCAGCCAGATCCTTGGGATCGTTGATGTCCTGCCCGCTCATCAGCGCGCCAACGCCGACATTGATGATGGCGTCGTCGTCCATGGCAACGCGGCCCTTATAGGCCGGGTCGGCGAGCACCGCGTAACTGTCGGGAACGGTCATGCCTTCACGGATGGCAAGCGAGGTCATGCCCCAGACCCACGGAACGGCGTAACCCTTGCCATCCTTGCTGAAGTTCGGGTTGGCGCGCAGGGTCTCGTCGACTGTTGACGCGTTTGGAACCTTGCTGAAATCGATCGGCTGCAGCAGGTCTTCGGCAACCGCCTGGGCGCAGCGCGCGGCGTTGAGGATAACAAGATCGTAGGCGCCCGGATTCGTGCGCATCTTGGTCAGCATTTCCGATTCCGAGCTGTAGTAGTCATGGACGACTTTGATGCCCGTCTTTTCGGTGAAAGCCTTCAGCGACCAGGCTTCGTCGGTGCCGTAGCCCTGCCAGTTGAGGACCGTGATGGATCCGGCCGAAAAGGCTTTGCGCGGCAAGGTGGAGATGCTGACGCCAGCAATCAGTGCTGCGGACATCAACTTCATTGTGTTGCGTCTGGTGAGTTCAGTCATTGTGGCACCCCTCTTGAAGATACACAGTTATGGACCATCATGACCCGCGGTCATCGACCTCAACGGATCGGCTAGCTTGAAAACAAACAACGTGCCAAAGCACGCTTAATCGTTTGCATGCATACTAAAAGCAGATGAGCATTGTACGTGAAGCACTGACGTCTCGGCGAAATGAAGCGCGCGCCACGACGCAGCGGCACACCACTTCTCGAAGAAGAGCACATCACTTCATTGAGCGGCCGGCATGAATCCAAGGATCTCCTGCAAGCTGTTCGTTCAACCCTCTGACTTTAGCATCAGTCTTTTATTTTATTTGTATACAAACTATCGGTTAGGAATCGAGACCTGTCAAGCACTGCCTTGCTTTAGTGAGCGCTTGACGATGAAAAATAGACGTCCAGCCGGCGATCCTCAGCGTGTCCAGCAATCATGACGCGTATTCCGTCGCCGCCCGACACATAGTTGATGTCCTGCCCGTTGATACGGGCGGCAAGAACATCGCCCAATGCCAAGCCTGGCAACTCGATGAAACCAGCCTCGGAGACCGGAGCAATCGTGCAGGCCACCCGCCCGGCGGCGAAGACGATGCGCGACAGCGTAGTGTGCAGATCTGTCTTCAGCGCTGCGTGACCGTTCAATGTCATCACCAGGGTCCCGGACTTGACGACCAGCTCGAGCGTTCCCGACGGCGAGACCATAGGTCCGAGCACCACATCCCGGCCGGCATGGCGCACCGTCCATCCGGTCCACGGATCGAAGTCAACGATCTCACTGGCAGCCATCAGCGGCAGCATGGCGGCCCAGATGTAGAACGGATCGGTATCGCCCTGATCCATTGCTTCGCCGGTCACCGCGTTGTAATTTTCGGCGGCGATGCGATCGTAACGCCAGTTCTTCATGAACAGGTCGTAGCTCTGGCTTGCCAGCTTGCTCGCCTTCGCCACGAAACCGTAGCGCCGCAGGCCAAGCCAGACCATATAGTTGACGTTCGGCCAGATGCGGCCGCGCCAATAGACGTTGTCGGCGAAGGCCGGATCGTCTCGCGTTGCGTTCGGCAGCACGAAATCGCCGCCGAAGGTCGTCTCATCGCTCAGATGCTCGAGCAGACGCGCCGCCTGCGCCGGCGTCGCGGCGCCGCACAGCAGCGGGTAGAAGCTGGTCGGCGAAAGCGAGCGCACGAAACCGCCGCGCCGCTGGCGATTGGCGAAGATGCCGCGGCTCTCATCCCAGAGCGTCTGCGAGATCAGCGTCCGCTGACGTTCGGCCAAGGCGGCGAATTCGCGGGCATCGTCATCCTTGCCGAGCACGGCGGCCATTTTCGCGAGCATCTCGGCATCGAGAGCGGCCGCGCAGTTGAGGCCGAGATCGAAGGTCGACAGCGTTCGGGTGACGGGATCGTAGATCGCCTCGTCATGGGTCGCGGAATTGTCCATGCCGGTCTCGTTGCGCGCGGCAAAGGCCGTCCCCTTGTAGAGGCCCTCGCCCACATCGGAGGTGCCGCAGGACAGCAGGCCCAAACCGTCCGGATCACGGTTGTCCTGCCACCAGCGCCGATTGCGCACCAGCGCCTCGTAACTTGCCTGGATCATCGACCGCTCGCCCGTCCGCTGGTAGAGCTGCCAGACGACCAGCGCGCCGAACGGCAGTTGGCTGCGATCGACCCATGCATCGTTGGAGGTGACGATGCAGGCGATATTGCCCTGCGGCGTCGCACCCGCCATTGCCGTTGCCATGTTTTCGCGCGCCAGATCGGCGTCGAACACGCCCGCAAGAAGGGCGGCGAAAATCTGGTCGTTGAACCAGACGGCGAATTTCCCGAGGTTCCAGATGCGGGTGACCGCGGTGTAGGAACGCGCGTTGGTTTCGTCCCAGATGGTGTTCCAGGCAACGACGTCACGCATCGCGTCGAGCGCGCCCTCGAACACACCGGTCTGCGCATTGGCGATCTCTGCCGGCGCGCCGGCGGCAAGGCAGGCCTGCGCCTTGGCAATCGCAAGCTCCGCGCTGTCGGCGACGGCTGCAGCATAGGCCCCCTTGCGCATCATCTCGAGATTGAAGCGCAAGGCGATCACCGGTGCCTCGTTCTGGCGGGTGGCGGTGTAGAAGTAGCCGTTTTCCTCGAAGTCCGCCCGCAGCGCGTCAATCGTGTCGTGACCGGTCACGTGCACCGGCGCCTCGGCTGTCGCGACCGCCACGAATCGCGTGCCAACCTTCAACAGCGTGATGTTGCGGCCCGTATCATGGATCGCCACTTCGCCGCCCTCGGACGAGATCGCCAGCGTCAACCAGAAGCGCAGCCCCCACTCGGCCGATACCTTGCCGTTCCAGCTGCCGCGTATGGCGAAGGGGTCTGTCTTCGTCGTCGAAAAGGCGACCGTCGTACCGCTGTGGTCGGTCTCCAGCTCGATCAGCGAGCCGTCGATGGCGTGACGGCCAAGGCGAACCATATCGCGCCGCGGCTCGATCGCGGAGGTCGTCTTGCTGCGGGTCGAATAGAGAACCGGTGTGATCCGCACGCCGAGCGGCAGGAAGACCATTTCGGCCGGCCGGTTGGACCAGCTATTCCAGGCACGCATCAGGGGTATCGTCGAATGTTGTAGCATGGGTCTGTAACTTCCGGTCAGTTTGCCAGCTGGATGAGCTTCGGTGCGGCGGACAAGCCGCTCTTGTCGGCGGTGTCACCGAGATAAGGCGTGTTGATGTAGTAGCGATTTGCGGCCGTGTTGGCGACGCGAAGTTCCAGCGAATGGACGCTTGGAAGCAGCCGCCCCAGAGCAAAGCGGTAGGGGCGCCAGCCTCTTCGATCGATCTGCCGGCCATCGAGCAGCGCCGCGACCACCGTGTGGACCTCGGGCAATTCGAGGACCCATTCGGCCTCATCGCCGATTTCGAGCGCCAGCCGATAAATGCCGGTACCGGAGAAACCGGCAAAACCCTGCGTTTCCCACCCTGCAACCACCGAGATCGGCACGAATCCCGCGTCAGGGCCGGGCGCGAAGCTCCAGCCGTCGACAAGCGATATGGCACGAGCCGCGGCAAGCAGCGGCTGGTGCTCGAGATGGCCTTGCACAGTGGTCTTCTGCGTCGTCTCGCCCAGTCGAATGCATTGCACCTCCTGGGGCGCGAGCGCGACTGTCAAGTGGCTGAAGGCGGTTGCCTTTCCCACGTCTCCCGTCGTCGCGGACCAGACCTCGCACGCGAAACCGTCGCCGCAGGAAATCTCACTGATGAGGTGCGATGCGCCATCGTTGAACAGCACAACCCGCCACCAACCAGCGGCCTCATACCCCACCCATTGCCAGGGTCTGCCCGCGGAATGACAGGCAAGATCTGGACCCGATGACCGAAGCGACTGCAACAGAGCGGTGATGTCGCCTTTGCCGGGCATTCCTTCGAGATGGATCGACGTGCCGACGGCACGCCCCGCTGCGCCATCGCAGACGGTGGAGAGCCGCTCGCCTGAAGACCAGACAGCGCCACCCGCCGCCTTGAAGACGGCGAGCGTGTGCAAGGTCTTCGTCGTCTCGAGCACGGTGACGGACGGCAGAACGACAGCATCGAAAACAAGGCCGGACGTGCGCAGGCGGCCGTTCTCGATCGTAGCGGTCGCCAAATCGGCCTCGCTGACGAACATGAAGTCGCAGCCGTCTGCCAAGAGCCCTTCGCACCAGGCGCCGATATGGGTTGCATGGCTGTGGCGAGGCCCTTCTGCGAAGCCTGTATGAAGAGGATAAAGGATCGCAACCGGCGTGCGGGGCGTGGCCCCCTCGATGAAGGCGGAAATCCGTGCCGTCTCCTCGGCAAACAGATCGTGGTAGCTCCACCACGGCTCGAAATTGATGCCCGGCCCGAAATCGAAACGTGGATTGGAAAACGGCGTCGGATCGTTGTCGCGCCCGTCCGTCTGGTAGACGCCGTGCCAGAGGAACTGTCGGGTCCCGAGGCAGTGAAGCCGGATGGCCTGCGCCCGCATCGTTTCCAGGGTCAGTTCCCATTGCCCGGCAGCGCGAACGGGCGTTCGCTCGGCGCTGGCGTAGGTTTCGACGACGCATCGGCTGCGACCATTCGAACGGGCAACGGAGTCGCCGAGCTTCGGCGCCAGCTGCGCCACGAAATTGTTGGAATCAACGGCCGTCTCATGCCGGTAGGCATCGATGCCGAAGAAATCCACGGCAAGCGCCACCCTGGGGTCGATGCTGGTAAAACCGCCGTTCAGCGACCAGGAACTGACGTGCGGCAGGATCTCGTGCCCGGTGAGGACGATCCCCCTGCCCTCGGCCCATCGGCGCAACGTGCCGGAGAAGGCCTCGTTCATCAGGGCCGAATAGGCGGCGTAGAATTGGGCGCGCAGCCGCAGGGTTTCAGGCCCGACGCCACGCACCAGCGCCAGCAGGGCCCTGGCGAAGGTTTCGCTTGTGCCGCGCGACACGACGTCCGGCAGCGTCGGCGCATAGAGCAGGCTGTTGCCGAGGTCACCGGAGATCTGGCTCCACTTGTAGAAACCCGCCGCCGGCTGGTCGTAGAATACGAAGCCGACGGGGTCTGGCACGAGATCGCCTAGCGCCTCGATCAGCGGATCGAGTCCGACTTCGATGAACCGCTCCGCAGCCTCCGGCAGGAGATAATTGATCAACCGCGAGGTCGTCGACCGGGCGCTGACGAACACCGTGAGTATTTGCCCCTCGGCGGGTACACCGTCGAACGCATGGGTGCAGGATATTCCGTCGCTTTCGATGATGGATGTCCGCGCCGTGACATCGACCACCTGATCGAGGCTGTCGATGCCGACCGACGGATGCAGCAGCGCTGCCTCGACGGTCCATTCGCACCACTCGACGATGCCCCCCTCATACTGCCACGCGACGATATCGGCGCCCATCTTGCGGGTGAACGGCGGATGGACGCCGCTGATCTCGCCCTGCGCCTCTCCCGAGGACGACCAGAACAGGTGGCGCTCGCGCAGGTCGTCGCGGTCCACGACCGTCCGGCCGCCGGCGTGACCGCTGATCCAGTTGTAATCGTCGTAGATTCCGAGCTTCAGGCCCAGCTTGCCGGCAATCCCAGCCGCAACACAATAGGCGTCCAGATAGGCCGGCGACAGGTAGTCATCGCGCGACATTGCGAGACGGGCCTGGATCAGGATCGTGCCGATCCCCTTCAACTTGAAATCGGCGAGCTGCGCGTGGCAAACGTCCTCTGCCGGGATCGAATGCCAGAACCAGTAGGCCGACGGGCGAAACGCTGCTGTCGGGTTCTCGAACAAGTCGCGGCCGCCGATATCCTGTCCGGTTCGGATCTGCTCCAACTCGTCTCTCCCTAGTGGCTTGCTGCCGTTACGCGTTGCATGGCTTTGGTCGTTTCCGTCCAGGCCGGCTTGTCGGGGGCGAAGCGCGCTCTCAGATAATCGGCGAGATCCTTGATCTGGCCGTCGTTCAGCGTCTGGCGGAAAGCCGGCATCGACATCACTTCAGGGGCTTGGCGACCGGTCGTCTGCGCCAGGATTGCCGGCGCCTCGACACCCTTCAGGATTGCCTGGATGAGATTGTCCGGGGTCGCCGCATGAAGATTGCTGTTGAGCGCCAGCGACGACAGGATCGTGTTTCCAGTGTGGCATGTGGCGCAGGCGCCACTAAACAGCCGCTCGCCCTTCGGCGATATGCGCGCGGCGGAAGCCTTGGCCGCTTCGCTCGCGGCAAGGGCCGCCTGGCTCTGCGCCTTGCTATCGGCGGGGGCCTCGTTGAGGCTTGCGAGATATGTGGCCATTGCGCGGATATCACTGTCCGGCAGCGGCTGCATGACCTCGACGACATGCGCCATCGGGCCGGCCGCACTGCCGTGATCGCGCGAATGTCCGGTGCGCAGATAGTCATAGAAGGCGTCTGCAGTCCAGCCGACCGGGCCGTTGGCGAACGCATTCAGGGCGGGCGCCTCCCAGCCATCGGCAAAGCCGCCGGCAAGCCGGGCGCTGCCGCTCTTTTCCGCGCCGAGCACATTGCGCTCGGTGTGGCAGGCCGAACAGTGGCCCAGGGTCTCGACGAGATAGGCCCCCCTGTTCCACTGCGCGTCGCGGGTCTCGACATATTTGAACGGCTGCGCCTTCAGGAACAGCGCGTTCCAGCCCGCCATCATTGCGCGGATGCTGTAGGGGAATTTGAGCCTCGTCTCCGGCGCTTTTTCGGCGACCGGCGCCTGCGTCATCATGTAGGCGTAGAGCGCCTGAAGATCGGCATCCTCGGCGCCGGCGAACGAGGTGTAGGGGTGCGCGGGATAGAGGTGATGGCCGTCGCGGCTGATGCCCTCGCGCATGGCACGTTCGAAGGCCGGGTAGGACCAGGCGCCGATGCCGCTTTGGACATCTGGCGTGATGTTGGTGGCATAAACTGCGCCGAATGGCGTGTCGAAGCGCCGGCCACCGGCAAAGGGTGTCCCGTCGTTTCCGACATGGCAGACATTGCAGGCGCCGGCCGCGGCCGCCAGCCGGCCGCGCTCGATGGTGGCGGCGCTGTAGACATTGGCGTCCGGCTGCTGGATGGTGCCGATCGCCGGGCGCCATGGCGATGCCATGGTCACGATACCGGACAGAGCGGCGACGGCACCGATCGCCGAGAGGCCGACGTTCCACCACCTCCGCTTTTTCGCAAGCGGGGTGGCCGGCGTTTCGTTCGTCTTGCCGTTCAGCGCGACAAGGACCAGTTCCGGCGTCAGCGGCAGTTCGCGGAAACGAATGCCGGTGGCATCGTAGACGGCATTGGCGATGGCCGAGGCGCTGGGAACGGAGGCGGACTCTCCGACGCCGAGCGGCGGCTCGTCCTGGCGCGGAAGCATCAGCACGTCGATATCAGGCACCTCGGGGAAGGTGATCAGCGGGTAGCCGCCCCATTCCTTCGACTGCACGGCGGTCGAGGAGAATTCGACCTTTTCCTTCAGAACCCGGCTGGTGGACTGAATGATGTTGCCGTGGATCTGGTGGCGCACGCCGTCGGGATTGATCATCATTCCCGAGTCCTGTGCGCAGGTCACCTTGGTAACCGCGATCTCGCCGGTCTTCTTGTTGACGGCGACATCGGCAACCCATGCCGCCCAGGCGGCGGCCTTGCCCGGAAACGGCCCGTGGACGTAGACGGCATAGGCAAATCCACGGCCGTAGAGCAGATCGCCTTCGCCGCCAAGCGTGCCCCATGTCGTATGCGGCACCCACTTCGCCCGTTCGGCAAGCGCGTGCACCAGGTCGACGGCGCGTGGGTCGTGGAGATAACGGAGCCGGTACTCGACCGGATCGACGCCGGCGGCGGCGGCCAGCTCGTCGACGTAGCATTCGTGGGCGAATGTATTCGGCATCGCCGACACGCCACGGAACCAGGAGGCGCGTGCGATCGGCGGCATGTCGTGCACGGTTACGCGCAGGTTGCCGTAGGCATAGGGTGGGATGGCGGTACGATCGCCCATCTGCACGACGTCGGAAACGGGCGGCAGCTTGCCGGTGAGGATCAGGGGAAGGGTTGGCGCCAGATTGGAGGGATAGCGCGTTTCGAAATCATAGGCGGACGGACCTCCCTCCAGGTCGAGACCGCCGCGCACATCCATGATCTGGGCGGCGCCCTTCGGCTCCCAGGCATGTTCCTGTTCGCGCGTCAGCTGGACCCGGACGGGTGCCTTGACGGCCCGCGACAGCAGCGCCGCGTCGGCTGTTACGTCATCGGCGCAGTTGCGGCCGTAACAGCCGGCCGCCTCCAGCCGCTCGACCCTAATCTGCTCTTCCGGCATGTCGAGCAGCAGCGCCAGATCGCGGCGCATGGGATAAGGGTTCTGGGTTCCCGACCAGACGGTCAGCCCGGTGTCATTGTAATCGGCCACCGCGCATGACGGACCGATCGAACCGTGCATCTGGTAAGGCCAGACATAGGTGCGGTTCATCGGCTGGGCGCTGCCGGCCAATGCCATGTCGACATTGCCGCGATCGGCAAGCTTGCGTGGCGTCGACGGATTGGCGCGCAGCGCCTTCTCCGGCATGTTCAAATCCGGCCACTCGGGCGGCGCGCGCCACACGACCTGCAGGCTTTTCGCCGCCTCAATAGCGATTTCCTCACGGGTCGCGACAACACCGACGAAATCACCGATGGCGACGACGCCGACCAGCCCGTCGATATGCGCGACCGTGGTCTCGTCGATCGAGATCAAGCTGTTTCCGACATGCTCACCGTGATCGAATCCGGCATATGGCGGGCGAATAACGCGGCCATGCAGCATGCCAGGCACGCGCACATCGTGGACATAGGTCCAGCGCCCGGTTGCCTTCTCGGGAATATCGACGCGCGGGCGCGACGAGCCAACCAGTTTATAGTCCGAAGCCGGCTTCAGCGCCGCATTGCTGTCGATCGACAGCCTGACATGGGTGCCGACGACAACATCGCCGAAGTTCAGCTGCCAGTTCTCGCCGCCGTCGGCACGGATGACGCCTTCCTCCAGCCGCAGCCGCTCAATCGGCAGGCCGACCTTCTCGGCGGCCTTGACGAGCAGATGGTGGCGGGCGGTGGCGGCGGCCTGGCGCAGCGGTATCGCGGTGATCTGGATGGTTTCGCTGGCAATGGTCGCTCCCTGATTGGGCGCGGCGGTCGTCGTGCCGAGCACCATGTCCACCTGTTCGAACGGCACGCTGAGCTCTTCGGCGACGATTTGCGCCAGCGACGTGCGGATGCCTGTCCCGAGATCGACGTGGCCGTTGAACGCTGTCACCCGGCTATCGGCCCCTACAGCGATATAAAGCTCGGCGGCGTCGCCCATCGACGCGTCATTGACAATGAGAAGCGTGCTCGCGGCTGCCATGTAGGCGGACTTGGGTACTTCGCGGTGGTTCATCGCAAAACCTCCGTCATGTCGTCGGTCATCGAGTCGACTGGCCGGCCGGCTTTGGTAAGGGTTACGGCGCGCCGCACAGCGGCCAGTATCTCAACATGCGTTCCGCACCGGCAGAGATGGTGCCGCAGAGCATCGCGAATATCACCCTCGTCGGGATCCGTATTTCGCTGAAGCAGTCCAACCGTGGCGATGATCATGCCGTTAAGGCAATACCCGCATTGCGCCGCCGCCTCTTCGATGAAAGCCTGCTGTACCGGGTGCAGAAGCCCATCCACCGCCAGCCCCTCGAGCGTGATCACGCGTCGTTTGCCGATCGCGCCAAGCGGCACAGTACAAGACCGCACCGGACGGCCGTCAACCAGAACCGCGCAGGCGCCGCATTCGCCCAGGCCACAGCCATATTTCGGTCCATTCAGGCAGAGGTCGTTACGCAAGATGTAAAGAAGCGGTGTTTCCGGTTTCGCGCTAACGCGCCAGAGCGCGTCGTTGACATTCAGTGAAACGGAAACGGGAGGCTTCACGGGAACTCCTCCAGCATCGCGCAAATAGCCAGGCCTTTTGCTACTGGACGGATCGCTATACGGCGGGCGCCTTGGCGGCGCGTGCGCATCATAACGATGCGACTGTCACCGACATCACGCATCTACTGCCCCTCATTTTTATACAATAGCGTATACGCTTCATATTGAGCGCTGGCAAGTCGAATTTCGTTGTTGCAAACGTCGAAAAACGCGTTACGCTGGGGTATCCAACTAAACCGGCCGCCACGAATGCTTGTCTCGCTGTTGCATTTTAAAGCGTATACGCTATAAGTAAGCCAATTCGCCTATCGCCAGAGCGATACGTGGAAAAACGGAAAAAAGGGGTCGCCATGTCCACGGGAAATGAAAAAATCGCGATCATCGGTGCCGGCCTCGGCGGCGCGGCAGCGGGGGCGCTGCTCCAGCATGCCGGCTTCAACGTCCAGATCTTTGAACAGGCCCCGAGCTTTTCCCGCCTCGGCGCCGGCATCCACATGGGACCGAATGTCCTGAAGATCTTCCAGCGCATCGGCATGGACCAGAAGCTGATCGATATCAGCAGCACGCCGGCCTATTGGTTCAGCCGGGATGGCCTGACGGGAGACTATCTCTCCCGCATTCCGCTCGAAGGTTATGGCGCGACCTATTGTACCGTCCATCGCGGCGATCTCTCTGCCTTGCAGATGGACACCATGACTCCCGGCACCGTCCAGTTCAACAAGCGATTGACCCGCCTCGAAGACAATGGCTCGGATGTCTACCTCGAATTCCAGGACGGCACCAAGGCGCGCGCCACGATCGTGATCGGTGCCGACGGCATCAATTCGCGCGTCCGCGAGACATTGCTGGGCGCCGAAAAGCCGAACTATAGCGGCTGGGTCGGTCATCGCGCGATGATCTCGGGGGAAAAGCTGAAGAAGTTCGACCTGACCTTCGAGGATTGCGTCAAGTGGTGGGGGCCGGATCGCCACATGATGGTCTATTACACCACCAGCCGCCGCGACGAATATTACTACGTGACAGGCGTCCCGCACCCCGCCTGGGAATTCGACGGCGCTTTCGTGCAGAGCAGCCCCGAAGAAATGTCGGAAGCCTTTGCCGGATACCATCCGGTCATCCAGGCGCTGATCGAAGCCACCGACGACGTCACCAAGTGGCCGCTGTTCAACCGTAACCCGCTACCGCTCTGGAGCCAGGGCCGCATGGTCCTGCTCGGCGATGCCTGCCACCCGATGAAGCCGCATATGGCTCAGGGTGCCGCCATGGCGATCGAGGATGCGGCCATGCTGGCGCGATGCCTGGAGGAAACCGGATCGCAGGATTACGCGACCGCCTTCCGCCTCTATGAGGCCAGCCGACGCGATCGCGCGACGCAGGTTCAGACCGTGTCCAACGCCAATACGTTCCTGCAGACGCAGGAAGATCCTTCATGGGTCTACGGCTACGACGTCTATGCCGAGCCTATCCTCGACAAGAGCGTCGCATGAGCGCGGCCCTTCTCTACGGCGCGAATGTCTCTGCCAACGGCATTCGCCAGCATTACCTCCGCTATGGCGGCAAGGGTCGGCCGGTCATCCTCATTCCCGGCATCACCAGCCCGGCGATCACCTGGGGCTTCGTTGCCGAACGCCTTGCCGAACGCCATGACGTCTACGTTCTCGATGTCCGGGGACGCGGCCTGTCCTCGACCGGTCCGGATCTCGACTACGGTCTCGATGCCATGGCCGCCGACGTCATCGGCCTTGCCCAGGCGCTCGGTGTTGGCGCTCCTGCGCTGCTTGGCCATTCGATGGGTGCGCGCATCGCCATGCGGGCGGCAAATACAGGCGGCGAGTTCTCCCGCCTCGCCCTTGTCGATCCCCCAGTCTCCGGGCCGGGCCGCCGGCCTTATCCGAGCAGGCTGCCCTGGTATGTCGATAGCATTCGCCTCGCGCTGGCAGGCATCGATGCCGAGGGCATGAAGGCGTTTTGCCCGACATGGACGGAAAGCCAGCTGCAGTTGCGCGCTGAATGGCTGCACACCTGCTTCGAGCCTGCCATCGTCACCGCCTTCGAGGACTTCCACAAGGACGACATCTTCCCGGATTTCGCCACGCTGAAGCAGCCGTCGATGTTGATGGTCGCGGGACGTGGCGGCGTGATCGCGCCGGAAGATGAAGCGGAAATCCGTGGGCTCAACCCCGCGATCGAGATCAGCCGCGTCCCGAATGCCGGCCACATGATCCCTTGGGACGATCTCGACGGCTTCTTCGAGGCGCTTGGAGATTTCCTCTCCCGATAAACGCCAATGGCGGGTCTTTGCCCGCCATTTTTATTGCCACAGCGAGAGCGCCCAATGTGCGCCCGCTCACTCATCAAAGGAGCCGTCCGTGCAGAAACCCTATCGTATCGGCCAGATCGTGCCGAGTTCCAATACAACGATGGAGACGGAAATTCCGGCGATGCTGTTGGCTCGCCAGCTGATCCGCCCGGAGCGCTTCACCTTCCACTCCAGCCGCATGCGCATGAAGAAGGTGGTCAAGGAAGAACTGGCCGCCATGGACGCCGAATCCGATCGGTGCGCGATCGAACTGTCCGATGCCCGCGTCGACGTGCTGGGATATGCCTGCCTCGTCGCCATCATGGCGATGGGCCTCGGCTACCATCGCCAGTCGGAAAAGCGCCTGACCGGCCGCACGCAGGAAAACGACACGAACATCCCGGTCGTCACCAGCGCCGGCGCGCTGATCGAGGGCCTGAAGGTGATGAAGGCGAAGAAGATCGCCGTCGTCGCGCCCTATATGAAGCCGCTGACCGAACTCGTCGTGAACTATATTCGCGAGGAAGGCTTCGAAGTGATGGATTGGCGGGCGCTTGAAATTCCCGACAATCTGGATGTTGCCCGCCACGATCCGGAAAACCTGCCGGCCATCGTCCAGACGCTCGATCTTTCCGATGTCGATGTCATCGTGCTTTCGGCCTGCGTGCAGATGCCGTCGCTGCCCGTCATCGCCAAGGTCGAGGCCATGACCGGCAAACCGGTGCTCACCGCCGCCGTGGCGACCACCTATTGCATGCTAAAATCACTGGGACTGGAAGCCGTAGTGCCGGGTGCCGGCGCGCTCCTGTCCGGCGCTTATTGAACCCGAGCCTGTCGTTTCCGGCCGCATTGCGGCGGAGGAAAACAAGGAGTGCCCCATGCAGAGTGCTAAAACCAACTATCAGGGTATTTGGGGCAACCGCATCGGTTTCGGCCAGCGGCCGGCCCTTCTGGTGATCGACTTCCTGAAAGCCTATACGGTGAAAGGCGCGCCGCTCTATGCGCCGGGTGTCGTCGATGCCGTCGCACAAACACCGGCACTTCTGGTCGCCGCGCGCGCCGCAGGCATTCCCGTCATCCACACCCGCATTCTCTATCTCGCCGAGAACTGCGCCGATGGCGGCATGTGGGTGAAAAAGGCTCCGGTCATGAAGGCCATGGTCGAGGGCAACGTGCTGGCCGAATTCTGCGATGGCGTCGAGCCGGAAAAGGGCGAGCTGGTCATCGTCAAGCAATATGCCAGCGCCTTTTTCGGCACCAGCCTTGCCTCTCTGCTTCATACGCAGGGTATCGATACCGTCATTCTTGCCGGATGCTCGACAAGCGGCTGCATTCGCGCAAGTGCGGTGGATGCCGTCCAGCACGGGTTCCGGACCATCGTCGTGCGCGATTGCGTCGGCGACCGGCACCCCGATCCGCACAATGCCAACCTCTTCGATATCGACAGCAAGTATGGCGATGTCGTTTCGAGGGAGGATGCCATCGCCGAAATCGCCAAGATCAAGTCCGACTGTCTGTAACTTTACAAAATCAGCCAAGCCTTCACGTAAGATAGGGGAACGAGCATGGATCAATTCAGCTTCACCGAAATCTGCCTGCATCAGTTGAAGATGTCGGGCGTCCACGAGGGCGAAAAACTCATCGTCCTGACCCAGGGCAACGAGCGCCTCGATTATGCCGACGCCTTCATGGCGGCGGGCATGCGTCTTGGAGCCAAGATGTATCACATGCGTTTGCCGCCGGTGCCACCGGCGGGTGCATGGGCCGTCGGCCAGACAGGCCTCGCGGCCATGCCTGACGCGGTCGAGGCCCTGAAGGCCGCCGACATGCTGATCGATTGCATCTTCCTGCTCTTCAGCCCGGAACAGATGGCGATCCAGGCGGCCGGAACGCGCATCCTGACCGCCGTCGAACCGCCGGAAATTCTTGCCCGCATGCTGCCGACAAAGGAACTGCGCGAGCGCGTCGAATTTGCCGGAGACCTGCTGTCCAAGGCGAAGGTGATGCGGATCACCTCGGACCATGGCACGGATGTCACCTACAAGCTCAACACCTATCCGGCCGTCACGGAATATGCGTGCACCGACGAGCCGGGCCGCTGGGATCATTGGCCATCCGGCTTTGTCTTCACCGGTGGTGACGATGACGGCGTCGACGGTACGATCGTCGTTGCTCCGGGCGATATTCTGCTGCCGCAGAACATCTACGTGCGCGATCCGATCTACTATACCATTGAAAACGGTTGGATCACCGACATTCGCGGTGGCCTCGACGCCGAGCTGGTCAAATCCTACATGGACGGTTTCAACGATCCGCGTGGCATGGGCATGAGCCATGTCGGCTGGGGTCTTAATCAGAACGCCAAATGGCATCGCATGGTGCCCGGCGAATTTCCGGGCGGCATGGGCATGGAGGCCCGCTCGTTCTACGGCAATGTCATGTTCTCGACCGGCCCGAACAATGAACTGGGCGGCCCGAACGACACGGCCTGCCATCTCGATATCCCGATGCGTAATTGCTCGCTCTTTCTCGACGATGAGCCGATGGTCCTGAACGGTGATATCGCCGTCAAGGAAATGCAGCACACCGTCAAATCGTGATCGCAACCGACCAGCTTGGCGTGAAAACACGCCAAGCTGGTCGAGCCTCGTATACCTTGACCGGTGAAACACGCTGTGGTGTTTCCTTCATTGGACGCACTAGACGCCGCAACCGATGGACCCGCTAACATGATTGTCAAAGACACCGAACGCCCACGTGAAGCCGCGGTGTCAGAAACCGTCTATGATGTTACCGAGCAGGTGGGTCACTTGCTGCGCAAAGCCTATCAGCGGCATCTCTCGATCTTCCAGGCCAACGCCAGTGACCCAGACCTGACATCGGTCCAGTTCGTCACGCTCTGCGCGCTACACGATCTCGGCCCGAGCTCGCAGGTCGAATTGGTGAAGGCCACCTCGGTCGATCAGGCGACCATCCGCGGGATCGTCGAGCGTCTGAAAGCACGTGGATTGATCGATCTGTCCAAAGACAAAGCCGACGCCCGCAAGGTCGTGATTTCTCTCCTGCCGAAGGGTGAGGCGCTGCTTCAGGACATGTATCCTCGTGCATATCTCATCAGCGAGAAAACCGTCTCTCCCCTCAATCCGGCGGAGAGAATTGCGCTGCTGTATCTTCTTCGCAAAATCGCGGACGATGAGGTTGGAGAGCGGTGACGAGATTGGCGCCCTGCCATGATGGCGTGTCGTGGTATCGACCTCATGGCCGGCATCGTCGTGGTAGGATCTGGTGCGACTTCGAAAGCGGGACGCAGATGAAATCGCCGAGGAGTTGAACGGTTGCGAGCGTCGCGGGGCTGCCAGTCCCTTGCTCTAAGAGACCGTCATCGGATTGCCGCGAGTATTGTCTTCGGTCGGACACATTTCGTCGTACCGTCAACCAACCCATTTAAGCATTGGCGCCATCATCCCGTCATAGATGCCAAGCGCCCACCGAATGATGAAGACTGCAGTGAGTGCCAATGCCCAATTCGATCTCGCGCCGCTCTTCGGAGCGGGATGATGCTGGCCTTGGTAGCAGGTGCCTCTTAGTGATCTGCCCAACCCTTTGACAACGGGGGCGGGTCCGGTGTCCACAAATCAGGGGGTGGGGTTATAAAGTGTGGAATCGAGAAGCTTTGGTTAGCGCGTTGCGCAGTAAATCGAGAGCATTGTTGCGGGGCGAGAAATGCCCCTGTTCACGTCGCCATCGCTTGCTGCCTCCGACGCAGCCTGGGCCATAGGATCAACCAGCTCACCAAAGCAAGGTTGACGCAGTTCCAAAGGAAGCCATGCAGGAAGGCCAGGCGGTAAGAGCCGGTGGCGTCGAAAATGTAACCAGCGGCTAAGCCCCCACAAGCCATGCCAAGTACGGTCGCCATCAACACCAGGCTAATCCGGATACCTGCCTCACGTGGCGGCAAATATTTTCGAATAATCACGGCATACATCGGAACTATGCCGCCTTGGAATAGCCCGAACAGGCCGGAGATCACGTAAAGCGACGACTTGCTGTTGAAAGACAGATATAGCAGCAGCGCTGCCGCCTGCATTGAGGAACCGAGGATCAACATCGGCCCGGCACCGATCCGGTCGGCGACTGCCCCGGATGCCAATCGGCTGACCACACCCAATCCAAGCATCAAGGCGATGATCTGCGTGCCCACCGCCACACCGTAGCCGAGATCCCCGCAATAGGCGACGATATGGACCTGCGGCATTGACATTGCCATGCAGCACGCAAAGCCCGCGACGACGAGGACGACCTGCAACGCGTTCGGGCTTAGGCCCAGTTCGTTGCGTGCTGCTTCGGTTACCGCCTCGGCCTGGACATAGGTTAGGGTCTGTAGACGCCGCTTCAACAGCAGACCGATGGGCACCATCACCAGTGGGATGAAAATGCCGATTCCGACATGGGTTGCACGCCAGCCCTGGGTCGTCTGGAAATGCTCGATAGCCATCGGCCAAACCGCCCCGGAAAGATAGCTGCCCGAGGCCGCAAAGGCGACTGCGAGCGCCCGGTGCCTGCTAAACCAAAGAGAGAGGTCGGATATCAGCGGCGCGAAGCCGGCAGCAGATCCAAGGCCGATTACCAGCGAGAAGGCTGCGAACTGCCAGATATTGGTGGTAAGGGCAGCCAGGATGTAGCCAACGCAAAGCAGGAACGCGCCGATCAGCACTGGCACGACGATGCCGACCCGATCGGCCAGACGCCCCATTACAACCCCGCCAAAGGCAAAGCCAAGCATCGTGCAGGTATAGGGAAGCGAGGCACCGCCACGCACCGTGTCGAACTCGACTTGCAGGGTTGGAAGAAGCACCACGACGGACCAATTGCCGACGCAGGCAACGGTGCCGAGGATCAACGTGAGTACCAGCCGCCACCAGGCATACCCAGAGTCGACGTCGCCAGAATCGGATCCACCTGCCGCAGTCATCCGCTTTTCAAACATGGCCACGGCGAGAGCTCCTCAGGATCCGATTATGAACTGAAGGCTCTCGACTAACGCCAAGTGCATCCGTCTCGTATGACGAGCTTCGGCCCTTTGAATACCTGTTTGACAGGCCCATCCTCAAGCCCCCACCATTATCTGTCTACCATCGGACCAAAGTCCGACTCACTCGCAATAATTCGTCGATGTCAGCGCTGGTGCTTGTCCGGCGGATCAGCCGCCGGTAGCCGTCGGCCTTGATGTGGAAGACGCCGTGCTCGCCTGCGATGTCGATGATCTGCCCCGGCTTCTTCGCCCAACGGTACCTAAAACCACATGATGTTCATGGGAGCCAGGGGTTAATCACTTTCAACCCAACGGCCTCAAAAGGGATTGTGTCGCGAGTTGCGACGGCAAGGCCGTTCGCTACGGCGGTGGCTGCAATATATCCATCCGCCTTGCTGATCGCCTTCCCGGATACTCGAGCGCGCGCCATCAGTTCCGAGTAGAATTGGCTGGCGGCAAGACCGAAAGGCAGGATGCGTTCGGCAAAATGCGGAAGCACTTCGTCCTCCAGGCGATCGCGAAGGATAGTTTGCCGTTTGCCTGAGGGCATAGCAGCGATCCCAAAACGAAGTTCAGCAATTGTTATTGCGGAAACGAAGAGAGTTTCGATGGCTTGGGCGTCCAACCAAGCGACCACTGCTCCATCAGGAACCGGTTTCCACGGCTCCGATATCACGTTGGTGTCCAACAGGATCATTCGAAAGTCATGGGTTCAGCAGGCGCCTTATCGCGATTTTGCTGCAAGGCTTCAACGTCGCTATTGGAGAGCTCAGCGTCACGACCGATGGCCGCAAGTAAAGAGCCGAGCTTCACGCGTTCAGACGGGCGAACGGCGGCCTCGATAATGTCACGGATTTCGGCCTCTGTGCTTCTGCCATGATGAGCTGCTCGCACCCGTAGGGCGCGATGTGTTTCATCAGACAGATTGCGAATGGTGACCGCCGGCATTGATGTCAACCTAACAAAAACGATGTCGCTGACATCAGCATATGCACAATGATATCAATCGTCAAGATTGATACGCGGCTTGCGGGCGATCTTTGAAAGGAACGCCGGCAGCACGCCGGTTGTGGCCCGATAGACGGTGCCGATCCTGATCTGCCGGATGGTCTTGCCGGCCACCGCCCGTGTGATCTCGGCACTAAGATCGACCTCGCTCAAGATCCCCGACGAAGCGGCCGTAGAAGGTCTCCGGTTGAAAGTCTTGGCTCATCGACCACCGACTTGCTCTTGGGCCTGGTGATTAATGTTCACAAAATGAAGAAGAGGTGATAGTTTTGCGCAAGTTGTGAAGGATTTTCAGAGGTGACGCTCTTCGCCTGAATGGAGCTTCAACGAGCCCCCTGCGCGCTTGCAGTTAAAGCCAATCTGGCCAATCCGATCGCGTCACGGCTGAAGCCGGCAAGGTAAATCCGAGTATCGAGTCCTTTGGGCGATTGTTTCAGCAGCCGGAATTCCGTTTGACTTCCTTTTTGAGGATGAATCCTCAAACAGACGGCGGCGCCTTCGGGAAGTTACCGATCAAGCTCGGTCGCATCGCACCGGCTGATCCGGATCAAGGCCACCCATGCCCATGAACCTGGGTGCGCGGTCCAGGCAGCTGTCGCAAGCGGTGCCCTGGGCGTCGATCGCCTCGAAATGGCGGAGCCTGCTTGCCGAAATCAGCGACCGAACACCGGTCGTGAGCGGACCCCGCAGCAACAAGATCGTTCTCAAGAAGAAATATTGAAAGTGTTGAATGTCTGCGACGGTGCTCATCGGCGTCAGCCACAATCCGCCACCTGAATCGGCTGGGCTGGGGGATGGCGTGAGCGCTCAATGATTGGGATTGCGGTCAAGAAGAAGACCCTGCAAGCGGCCGCTCCCGCTTGTGAGGGATATGTCTTTGAACAACCGCGATATGAGGCGCGGTCGCAATCCTTGCCTCTCATCGATGAGGAGGAATGACATCCTCTTTATCTCGATCGTGATCACGCCTGCATTGTCATGCCGAGCGCGGAGCATCACGCTAGAAGGTAATCCTCGCGAAGTCAGTACAGACCGAGTGCTTCAGCAATCAGCAAGCATAGCACAGTCAGATTGGAGCTATCGTATGGCTTCTTCTGTGGCCAGCGCGACCGAAAGCAAATGCTCGTCGCCATTCGGCAAGCCGGAAAGGAGCAGACCGACAGGCATGCCGGCGTCGCCGGCGCCACAGGGGATCGAGACACCGCAGCCGTCGAGGAAGTTGCCGATCAGCGTGTTGCGCAACGTCTTGGCATTGGTTTTCACGAAAAGCTCGTCGTTGGTCAAAAGCGGTGCGGTCAGGGGCGCGACATGCGGCAAGGTCGGCGACACGACCAGTTCGCCCGGTCCGATGCTTGACGCAAATTCCGCCATCAGATGCTCACGGGCGGCCAACGTCTCGATATAGCCTGTCATGGTGATCTTCTCGCCCAGCCGCGTGCGAGCAACCACGCGAGGGTCCATTCCCTCGGCCTCCGGTCCCGCCAAACGTTCCCGGTGCAGCACG
The DNA here is from genome assembly GCF_013087625.1 of Rhizobium changzhiense. Lineage (NCBI taxonomy): Bacteria > Pseudomonadati > Pseudomonadota > Alphaproteobacteria > Hyphomicrobiales > Rhizobiaceae > Rhizobium > Rhizobium changzhiense. The sequence continues at coordinate 579,957 of NZ_JABFCQ010000003.1, read as the reverse complement.
AAGGCTTCGGCCGTCACCAGCGGGCCGTATTTCGCCATCAGCTCAAAGATTGCGGCATAGGCCGGAAACGCCTGCCGCCGAATTTTTGCCCCGGACTTTTCCAGCAGCTTCAAGGCCACCTCGAAGGCCGACACCACGCCCGCTTCCGCATCATCGAAAACGATGGTTTCGGGAACGACGAGCGAAAGACCCTCGACCGAGCTACGGCGAACATCGGGTGTGCCGAGGCCGCGCATCGCCGCATCGATCCACACCGCATCCTGCACGGTATGGCAGAGCGGCCCGAGCGAATCGAGGCTTTTCGACAGCGGGAAAACACCCCGCATGGAATAGCGGCCGCGGGTTGCCTTGTAGCCGACGATGCCGTTGAAGGCTGCCGGAATGCGAACCGATCCGCCCGTGTCCGTCCCGATCGAAACCGGCACCAGTCCGGATGCCACCGCAACGCCGGAGCCGGACGAAGAACCGCCGGGCAACCGTGCACCATCGGTCGAGGCCGGGTTCTGCGGCGTTCCGTAGTGAGGATTTATGCCGAGCCCTGAAAAGGCAAACTCGCTCATATTGACCCGGCCGATGCTGACCATGCCGGCCCCGGCAAGCGCCGCAACGACATCGGCGTCCCGAGTTGCGGGTACCGATGTTTTGAGCACGGTGGAGCCGGCCGTTGTTGCAAGCCCCTCGATATCGAAAAGATCCTTCCAGGCGACCGGAATGCCGTCGAGCAGGCCAAGCGAACGACCATCCCTGATGCGCTTGGACGAAGCGGCGGCTTCAGCCCTCGCCCGCTGTTCCAGCAGGTTGACGAAGATCGACTGGTCCTTGCAGCTGTCAATGGCGATAAATGTTTCCTCAGCGAGCGCCACCGGATCAAGCGCGCCGTTCTGGATCAGCACGGAAAGCTGGGCGACTGTTTTTCCACCGTGAGACGGCATCATCCATTTCCTCTTCTACCGTCCGACAAGCTGCATCCACCGGCGGACGAGATAATTGTGTTCATCCATCGTCGTGTTCCAAACGGCGATGCAGTTTGCCCTTTGCCAGTATGACCCGCCGGCCCTTATACTGCCCTTGCGAATTCGCACCGATCCATCCGGGCCGGGAAGATCGGTGGCGGCAGGGAGCCCCTCGTACCAGTAATCCCACTCTGCCGGCATCATGAACTGCCGGGAACGTTGCGGCGTCGAGATGTAATAACCCTGACGCGCGACGACGGCACCGGGCCAGCCTGATATCCACCAGTTCAGATATTCGTAGGCGACATCAAGCATCCGGCCACTCAGATCCTTTGACAGGCACAGACCGCCATGCCAGGCTCGGTAGCCCTCGACGGGGACCGCCTGCTCGACGGGAATGCCCTGCCCATTCAGAATGTTAATCCCCGTCGACCACATGCTCTGTACATCGGTTTCACCGTCGACCATCAAGCGAGCGGCATCCTCTGCCGTTCGCCAGAACTCCCGGAAGAAACCGTCCTTCTTGCGTGCTTTCAGTAGATCGATCAGCCGGTCGATTTCGGCCACCGTCATATTGCCGATATTGTTGAACGACATCAGTCCTGCCGCCTGCGCGGCCAGCGCCGCATCGAAAATGCCGATGGCCGGCTCATCGACCAAGGAGACGCGGCCCGCCCATTTCTCGTTCAGCAGCGACGCCCAGGAATTCATCTCGATGGTATGCTTCACCACGTCAGTACGGTAGGCGAAACTGTCGAAATTGTGCGTCGTCGGCAACATCGAAATGCGCGGCGATGGCGTATCGCCAAGCGCGAGGTTCGGCTGTACGAACAGCTTCTTGGCCGGTACATCGCCCTGTCCCAGCCGCGCATTCGGGCCGATGTGGCCGGTCTTGGTGAGATCGTTGATCTCAGACCAGAGCTTGATCCGGCTGGTATCAATCGGTTGCACCGCGCGCCAGTACCAGACGATATCCAGATTGTGGAAACACTGGTCGTAAATATCGTAGCTACCCGGCTCCTGCGCCGCCTTATGCTGCGTCGTCAGGAAGTCGTTATTGTCGAAGGTGACGTCGATGCCGAGATCCTGCTCGGCCTGCAGACGTAGTTCCTCCAGCAGGGAAATCGCCGTGCCGAGTACGCGCAGCTTCGGCCTGCCCTGAAGATGGAGTGCAGGCATGGCAGGTGGTTGCGGCTTTGGCTGATGCTTGTTCATCAAGAGGTCTGGACGTCCTGTCGTGCTGACGGTGCTCCCCCGGCCAGGGAGGGCACCGGTCCTGCGAGGGTGAAGGCCTCGAAGGACCGTTTCAGCAGACTGGCATCGAGTCCGTCAACAATAAACACGAGATGCGAGCGGCGATCGTCCGAGGGCCAGGCAGCCATATGCGTGGGCGGGTGAACAAGATGCTGCACGCCATGGATGGCCACGGGCCGGGCCTCGCCCTCAAGATTGAGGATGCCCTTCACCCGCAGCACCCGTTCGCCGTGCCGGTGGAGTAACATGGTCAGCCAGACGCCGAACGCAGTCCAGTCTATGGCGCCCTCGACGCTCATGACGAAGGAGGTGACAGCCGCCCGATGGGTGCCGCCGTCGGCCGTCTTCAGCATGGCCGGCGTTTCGCAATAAAAGCCGCTCGGCGATTGAGCGATGCTGCCACGTGTGGCAACAGCCTCGTCAAACAGCCCCGCGACATCCAGCTCCTTATCGGCCGTCGATAGCAGAGCGGCATCGGGGTTGATCCGCCGCAGCCGCTCCCGAAGAAGGTCCAGACCGTCTTCATCGGCAATGTCCGTCTTCGTCAACATCAGCCGGTCGGCGATCGCCGCTTGCCGGTTGGATTCGATATAGGTATCGAGCTGGCGCATGCCGTTCACGGCATCGACCGTCGCGATGACGTTGCCCGGCCGGAGGTGATGCCGCAGCACCGGGTCGGCCTTCAGCGTCGACAGCACGGGAAAGGGATCGGCAAGGCCGGTGCTTTCGATCACCACGCGCTTGAAATTCGGAATGAGCCCACGCTCGCGCCTGGAATGCAGGTCGCGCAGCGCATCAGCCAGTTCACCGCGAACCGTGCAGCAGAGGCATCCCGATTGCAGCAACACCATCGTCTCATCGATCCGCTCGAGAAGATAATGATCGAGACCGATTTCACCGAATTCGTTGATGAGCACGGCCGTATCAGCCAGCGCCGGGTCGGTCAGCAGGCGTTTCAGCAAGGTCGTCTTGCCGGAGCCGAGGAAGCCGGTGAAGAGGTTGACGGGGGTAAAGGCAGGGCTATCAATCATGACGCCCGGCCTCCATCCGCTCGATGATGTCGATGTTCAGCGGATCGCAGATCCGGCCTGAAAGCCGCTCGGCAGCCGGCCAGAGGTGCCCGAGATCCTCGATGATTTCGCTTTTGCCGGTACGCGTCGCCAGCACGAAGGACGCCCCCTGCCAGTCCGACAACGTCATGCCGAAGCCCGCCAGCACCTGGTTTGCCACCCGCACCCGGTTGGCACGCTCGCGACGCCGATCGATCCGCTCGACATTGCGCGTAAAAACGCCGGGCCGCGCCACCGCATCGGCCCAGTGTTCATTTCCTCCGAGAACCCCGCACAGCGAGCACATAGTATTTCCTTGAAATATGTGAAAGGAGCGGACACCGCCCGCTCCTCGTCTTGCCGTTTACTTTTTGCGCGGAAAGCGCTTGGCAAAGTCGTCGGCGATTTCATTCATGGTCACGAACTTGACGCCCGGATGCTTGCTCATATGCGCAAAAAGCCGCTCCAGCATCATCAGCACCTGCGGACGGCCGGCGACATCCGGATGGATGGTGATCGGGAAGACGGCATAATCCATTTCGCGATAGACCCAGTCGAACTGGTCGCGCCACATCTGCTCGATATCGTGCGGATTGACGAAACCGTGGCTGTTCGGCGCCTTCTTGATGAACATCATCGGCGGCAAGTCGTCGAGATACCAGGAAGCCGGAATTTCGATCAGGTCGGTTTCCTGGCCGCGCTTCAGCGGCACCATCCAGTCGGACGGCTTCTTCGAATAGTCGATCTTGGTCCAGCTGTCGCCGACACGCACGTAATAGGGCGTGAAGTCGTTGTGCATCAGCGAGTGGTCGTACTTGATGCCGCGCTCAAGAAGCAATTCATTGGTGACGTTGGAAAACTCCCACCACGGCGCGACATAGCCGGTCGGCCGCTTGCCGGAAAGCTTGGTGACGAGATCGATGCACTTGTCGAGAATTTCGGTTTCCTGCTCGCGGGTCATCGCGATCGGGTTTTCATGGGTATAGCCATGAATGCCGATCTCGTGGCCGGCATCAGCCACCGCCTGCATCTGCTCCGGAAAGGTCTCGATCGAGTGACCGGGGATGAACCAGGTCGTCTTGATACCGAAACGCTCGAACAGCTTCAGCAGGCGTGGGCTGCCCACCTCGCCGGCAAAAAGCCCGCGCGAAATATCGTCCGGCGAATCCTCGCCGCCATACGATCCGAGCCAGCCTGCAACGGCATCGACGTCGACGCCGAAGCTGCAAAAGATTTCCTTCGCCATGGGTTATGTCTCCTTTTAGTTTCTTGTCAGAGAGTGTCGTTTCAGTGAACGGGAATGACGGTTGCTTCCGCCGGACTCCACGACAGAAGAACGCCGGCGCCGACCGGAAAGGTCTCCGGCTGGTATTTATCGATATGGGCCTCGAGCGCGACGGAACGCCCGTCCGGCAGGCTGGCCGTCAGGTGCGAGACGTGGCCGACCACGGCGAAATGCTCGATCCGCGCATCGACGACATTGCCGCCGATCTTGCCGACAAGACGCTCGCGCAACTGGGTGTCGGCCGCATGCACCTCGATCGCTTCAGCGGGAATGACGAGATTGACTTTGGCCTTGCCGGGCACGGCACCATTGGCGCGCCCCGACAGCATGCCGACAGGGGTGGACACGACGGTGTTTTCCCCGTCGCCGCCCTGCACCTCGCCCTGAAAGATCGTGTTGCGGCCGATGAACTGCGCCACGAACGGCGTGTTCGGCCTTGTATAGAGCTGATGCGGCGGGCTGATCTGCTCGATGCGGCCCTGATTCATGACGACGATGCGGTCGGACAACGCCAGTGCTTCCGACTGCGCGTGGGTGACGAAGATGAAGGTGATGCCTAGTGTCTTCTGTAGCAATTTCAATTCGTTCTGGATCGCCTTGCGCAGATTGGCGTCGAGCGCGCCGAGCGGCTCATCGAGCAACAGTATATCCGGCTCCACGACGAGACCACGCGCCAGCGCGATGCGCTGGCGCTGGCCACCCGACAACTTGTCCGGCTTGCGATCGGCGATATCCTCCAGGCCGAGTGTCGCAAGGATGCGATCGACCTTGGCATCACGCTCCGCCCTTGCCATGCCCTTGACCTCCAGACCGTAGCCGACATTGCGGCGCACGGTCATGTGCGGAAACAACGCATAACTCTGGAAGATCATCGAGGTCGGCCGCCCCTGCGGTGACACGTCGTTCATCCGCATGCCCTTGATCATCATGTCGCCGGAGGAAATCCCCTCGAAGCCGGCGATCATCCGTAGCGTCGTCGTCTTGCCGCAGCCGGACGGTCCGAGAAACGCGATAAACTCGCCCTTGGTGACCGAAAGGTTGAAATCGATGACGGCCGGTGTGCCGTTGTCGTAGACCTTGCCAACATTTCTGAGTTCGAGGTCGTAGATCATGGGGTTGCTCCGGACGGTGTGGGATACGTCTGATTGTGTACCCTCCCCTTGAGAGGGGGAGGGTAGAAAGAAGCTTATGCGCTGAGGAACTCATCCCACTTCTGGATGAGGTGGTCGTATTCATCCGGCCACTGGTGCCAATAGGCGACATTAGCCGCGCGCTCCTCAAGCGAACCACCGTCCCGAAGATCGCCTTCCTTGATGCCGCGCTCTTCCGCGCCGACCCAGGGCTTGCCCTCATACCAGAAGGCATATTTCTCCGGCGCCATGACATCCTTGATGTTCGTCGAAGGCGAATAGTAGCCCTGCTCGGAAACCGCGATGCCCGGCTCGCCGGAAAGCCAGTAGTCGGCATAGGCGATAACGGCTTCCTTATTGGTCGTACCGGCAATCATCGTTGGGCCGATCGCCCAGCCGCGATAACCTTCCTTCGGCACCGCGTACTTGCAGGGCTTGCCCTGCGCTTTGACGGCCATGACCGCCGGCTGCCAGGCGTCGCAGACGACCATTTCGCCCGATGCCATCAAGTTGACGAGCTCGCCGAAATCACCCCACAGCGCGCGGAACTGACCTTCCTTCTTCTTCGAAATCAGGAATGCGGCCGCCTCGTCGATTTCCGCCGCCGTCGCATTGCCGGGGTTCTTGACATCGGAAAGGCCCAGCGTGTTCATCGCCATGATGGCCTGGCCGAAAGCGATCAGCGGGTCGGTGTTGAGGCCGGACTTGCCCTTCCACTTCGGATCGAAGATCGCCGCCCAGGTGTTGGCTTCCTCGGCGCTGACGACATCGGGATTGTAGCCGATCGAATCGTAGTTATAGACGGCAGGCACCATGTTGAGCGTGGTCTGCGCCTCGTCGGCCCAGATCTGGCCGGTGATCTGCGATTTCACATCCCACTTGTCGCTCGGCTTGGTGAACACCTCGCGAATGTTCGCCCAGTTCTTCAACGATGCGGCCGGGATGACCTCGACATTGTCGGTCATGACGATCGACGGCAGGCGCTCGGCGATGATTTCCCAGCAATCGTAATCCTTCGAACCGGATAGGATCTTGGTCTGTGCATCCGGGAAGGTCGCCGCCGTGCCGGACGTGCTGCCGACGCCGGACGCCTTCTTGAACTCTTCCAGAATACGCTCCTGAACCGTCACCGAAAGACCGATGGTGCGCAGGCTTTGGCCGGCAAGATCGGCAGCCTGGGCATAGGCTGCGCGAGACGACAGAAGATGCGTGCCGCCGCCCATGGCGAGCGCCATCATGCCTGCGGACCGCTTCAGAAGGGAGCGGCGATTGATTTCCATGTTGGACATGTCTCTTCTCCAGTTGATTGTTGTTCCCCGAACCCCGTTTGATCGCGGCCCATTCTTCAGTCTCCGCAGGCCGCAGGCGGCGATAACGCTCGCCATGCAGCCTTGACGGTTCAGTAGCGCCCCACCAAGAGGCCCCCATCCACGACCAGCACCTGGCCGGTCATGTATCTCGCGTCGTTCGACGCCAGAAATGCGATGACATCCGCTATATCCTCGGGCGTGCCGAGCCGCCCCATCGGGATGAATTCGGCGGCTTTTTCAGCGCCCGCCGGACCCAGAGAATTTTCTTCCGACAGAAGCTGCGCCGTGCGGATGTATCCGGGCGCGATGCCGTTGACCCGCACGCCGTCTCGCGCCAATTCCACGGCCAGACCGCGCACGAGGCCGATGACGCCGGACTTGGCCGCCGAATAATGCACATGCTCGTCCCAGCCATAGGCAATTCCCATGATCGAGGAGAGCGCGACGATGCTGCCGGATTTGCGCGAACGCATGCCGGGAGCCGCCGCCCGCGCCAGCCGGAAAATGCCCTTGAGATCGATATCGAAGGTCAGGTCCCACTTTTCGTCGGTGAGATCTGCCAGCGGCGTGCGGTGTGCGATCCCCGCATTGGCGACGACCACATCGATACCGCCGTGGCGGGTTTCTACGTCTGCCACCAGCGCCTCGGCGGCCTCGGTCGATCGCACGTCGTAAAGCGCGAATTCCGCCGATCCGCCAGCCGACAGAATGGCCTGCGCTGTCTCCATTCCCTGCTTTTCCAGAATGTCGGTGACGATGACGTGGTCGCCCCGCGCGGCAAGCGCCTTGGCCGTCGCCTGCCCGATGCCGATCCCGGCGCCGGTGACGATGGCAATACGTTTCGATGGTCCAGTCATGGTTTAGTCCCTCTCACAGCATCACATCGCCGGAATTCGGCCCGAGCGTCTGGCCGACGAACAGACTCGCTGCCGGCGATGCGAGGAAGGCGACCGTTTCGGCCACTTCCTCAGGCTCGCCGAAACGCCCAAGTGGTAGTTCGGCCTTCTTGGCGGTGCGCCAGTCGTCGGACAGCGCCATCACCAGCGGTGTGTTGATCGGCCCCGGCGCCACGGCGTTCACCCGCACGCCGCGCTTGGAAACCTCGCGGGCCAGCGCCTTGGTCATCCCGATGATGGCCGCCTTGGCGCTGGAATAATGCACAAGCTCGACGCCGCCGATCTGGCCGAGTTGCGAGGCGACATTGACGACGACCCCCTCGCCGCGGTCCAGCATCGCCGGCAGCACCGCCTTGGTCATCAGGAAGGTGCCGCGCACATGCACGGCGAACATCCGGTCGAAATCCTTGACCTCGAGATGTTCGAACAGCGCCTGATGGGCGATGCCGGCATTGTTGACGAGGAGGTGCGTCTTGCCATGCGCCGTCACCGCAGCGGCGTGGACGGCAGCCACGTCGTCTTCGGATGACACGTCCCCGGCAATGGCGGCAGCCGTTCCGCCTGCCGCCTGAATTTCACCGGCGACCGCATCGGCCCGGACCAGCGACAGATCGTTGACCATCACCGCGTAGCCCACGGCCGCCAGCTTGTGGGCGATGGCCCGGCCGATACCGGAGCCGGCACCCGTGACGATCGCCGAGCGCTTTTGCGTCACCATCACGCCTCCTCCTGGATTGCCATCTGCTTGGCGCGGCGCACCGACAGCGTCATCAGCACGGCGTAGGTGCCCAGCAGCGCAAAGGAGAACAGTGTGGTCAGCACCCCGAAGGCGAAGACATTCGGATGCACTTCCACCGAGAAAGTGCCGTAGATGGCCAGCGGCAGCGTCAGGTCACGGCCGGAGGCAAACAGCGTGCGCGAGAACTCGTCGTAAGACAGCGTGAAGGCGAACAGCATGGCCGACAGCACGCCCGGAAAGATCAGCGGAAAGGTGATCTTGCGGAAGGTGCGCGCCGGAGAGACCCCGAGCGACCAGGCCGCCTCCTCGACGCTGGGATCGAAGCGGTTGAAAATGGCCAGCATAACCAGAAAGGCGAAGGGGAAAGTGTAGACGACGTGCAGCACGAAGGCCGTGCCCCACCAATGGCGGTCGATCCCGAGCGAGTTGGCAACCAGCGCCATGCCGAGGCCGACGAGCACGCCGGGCACCATCATGCCAAGCACGATCAGATAGAACACAAAGCCGGAGCCCTTGAACTTGCGGCGGAACGCCTGCGCTGCCGAAACACCGAGAACCGTCGAGACGATCATCGTCATCACCGCCAGCCCCATCGACCGGACGAGTGCCTGCTCGATCGGCAACGGTGCGATGCGCGAGGGCGGCGTCAGACCGAAGAGATGCTTGTACCAGTAGGTCGACCATTCGATGATTGGAAACTGCGGTCCGCCTTCCGGCCCTGTCTGGAACGACAGGATCGCCAGAACCACGAGCGGCCCGTACAGGAAGACAAGGAAGAGCGCGGTATAGGTGCCGAGACCGAATTTGATGCCGGTTGCGTTCATGATCAGAGCTCCTTCCTGAGATCGACGATCCTGAGCAGGGCAGCGACCACGGCGCCCATGAGGATCGTCAGCACCACGCCGGCCACCGCCGCGAAGGCCCATTTAAGCGACCCGACCTGGGTAACGATGATGTTGCCGAGCAGGTTGACCTTGCGGCCCGAAAGTGCGGCCGAGGTGGCGAATTCGCCAAGAACCATAACCGAGACGAAGATGCCGCCGACGACCACGCCCGGCATGGACAGCGGCAGGATGATGGTGCGGAAGATGCGGCCGAAGCTGGCACCCAGATCCTGTGCAGCCTCGATCACCGATGGATCGATACGGCCGAGCATGAAAGCGATCGGACCGACCATGAAGACGCAGTAGATCTGCGTCATGCCGATAATGACCGACAGTTCCGAAAACAGCAGGATCTCGATCGGCTGCTGGACGACACCGATCTTCATCAGGATCAGGTTGATCGCACCTTCCTTGCCGAGCATCGGCCGCCAAGCCAAGACGCGGATAAGGAACGAGGTCCAGAAGGGAATGACGCAGAGGACCAGAAGAACGGTCTGGATCGTCTTGTTCCTGACGAACAGACCGACAAAAAGGGCGGCCGGATAGCCGACCAGCACCGTCGAGACCAGCACGATCAGCCAGATGCGCACCGTCGTCCAGAGCGCACCCAGATAGGTCTCGCTGCTGAAGAAGGTGATCCAGCTCTTCAGCGTCAGGATCGGTTCGATCTTGAAGGTCGTCTGCGTCCAGAACGAGACATAGACCATCATCAGGATCGGCAGCACCAGAAACAGCACCATCCAGATCACGCCGGGCGCCAGCAGCCAGAGCGCGGGACCGGAGAGCTTCCGTTTGCTGGTCGTTTCGACCTGCGCTTCATCGCCAATCGCGACCATCGTCATCTCTCATTCTCCAGAACAGGCAAGGGCGTTTGCGACCGGACTTTTTCAGGCAGGGCGTTTTCAGGCAAAGACAAGAGCGTCCTCCCGCTTCCAGACCAGCGCGTAGCGGCCTTTCTCGACATAGGTTTGCGGTGCGGAGCGGCTGAGGTGCGTTTCCACCTCGAACACTCGGCCGTCATCGAGCGCAAAGAAGGAATTGATTGCCGCCCCGGAATATTCGCTGGCGACGAAATTGCCCTCTAGACGCACCTCCCCCTGAAGGACCGGCGCATTCTGCTCGCGGATATCGACCCGGTCGTAGCGGATCGCATAGGCAGGCTGCGATGCCGGCTGGCGAAAGCCCCCCAGCGCAAATCGTCCGGTCGGACTGACGAAAACATCACCGGTAACACTGCCGGAAAACAGATTGTAGCAATTGAGAAAGCGCGCGACGGCAGGCGATGCCGGGCGGTTGTAGAGGAGATCGGAGTGAGCGGACTGGGCGATGTGCCCACGGTCAAGCACCAGCACCGTATCGCCCATGGCGAGCGCCTCGCTTTCGCTGCCGGTCACATGCAGGAAGGTGACGCCGCAGCGCTCGCGGATAGCACGCAGTTCGGTGCGCATCCGGGAGCGCAGATTGGCGTCGAGCGCACCGAGCGGCTCGTCGAGCAGAACCATCTTCGGCTCGGTCACCAGCGTGCGGGCCAGAGCGACGCGCTGGCGCTGGCCACCGGAAATCTGCGTCACGGCCCGGTCTTCAAGGCCCGTCAGTCCGACCAGCGAAATGATGTCACGCACCCTGGCCTTGACGCTGGCGGCATCGGTGACCGGGTTGAGCTCGCGGTTGACAAGGCCGAAGGCGATGTTTTCCGAGACCGAAAGATGCGGAAACAGGGCGAAATTCTGGAAGACGAAACCGATACCGCGATTGTGCGGCGCGATGCCGTCGATCCGCTTGCCGCCGAACAGGATCGCGCCCTGTTCCGGCTCCTCGAAACCGGCAATCACCCGCAGAAGCGTGGTCTTGCCGGACCCGCTCGGGCCGAGAAGCGAGATATAGGCATCATCGGGCAAGGCCAGTTCGACCCTGTCCAGCGCCTTGAGGTCGCCGTAGGATTTCGAGACGTTCATGAGTTGAAGAGCTGCCGACATCGCTATTCTGCCAGTTCCAAAGGCAAGGAACATTCTACCGGCAAAGCTTCGCCCATACCCGAACCGCTGATAGGTCCCGGCAGGCAAGCAAAAGCCGTTCGCGCAAAACATCACACGCGCGTCAAGAGATGTTCCTTGGCGTTTTAAGAAGTTCCACCTGTTACGCTTCTTGCGAGCGCCTGCATTACAAAAACTATGACACGAATGGTTTTTGTATTCAATAGGCTTTTACAAAATCAAGACATGTCGGCTCGGCGCACCCCGAAGACACAGTGGTCACCCCTTAAAAGCCAGCGCACCTTTTCGTGCCGCAAACGTTCTACGCAAGTCAAAACACACTTTGCAGTCTCATAAGAGAACTATTCCCAAGAAAACTGGCAATAAACCGGAGCAGCTCATCAAGCGGCAGAATGCGGGTGCCTTTATCATGTCGATCTCAGCCCGAGGTCGCTACCCATTCATTCACTCTCTCGACAAAATGAATTTTATCGTGACATTGTATTCAATAATCATTTTATTTTTGCCTGTCCTTGCTCCCTGCAAATGCGTAAAACTGAATTTAGGACATGGGCCAGAGGGAAAGCGCCGGATTTCATGACCGAAGATCGAACCAGGTCGACCGCGCAGAAGCGATACGAAATCGCCGAGGATATTCTGCGCAGTAACATTATCGACGGCGTTCTGCCGGAGGGTCTGGTGCTGCTCGAAGGTCCCATTGCGGACATCCTGCAAATTTCCCGCGCGCCCGTTCAACGTGCGCTGCAAACCCTTGAAATCGAGGGGCTTCTGCATCGCTTCAGCGGCCGGGGCTATCTCGTCGGAGCGCCGAATCGAGGCATCGAGCCCAACCGCACCGATATCAAGACGCTTGGACTGCACATTACAAGCCATGCCGACGAGGCACTCCAGAGCCGGTCGTCCTGGGAGCGCATCTACAATACCGTCGAGGCGGATGTGGCCGGATGCGTCGTGTTCGGCCAGTACCGCATCGTCGAGATCGAGCTTGCAAACCATTTCAACGTCAGCCGCACCGTCGTGCGCGACGTGCTGACCCGGCTGCGCGAGCGCGGGCTCGTGCGCAAGAACCAGAGTTCGCATTGGATCGCCGGTCCGCTGACGGCCCAGATCGTCAAGGATCACTTCGTTCTGCGGCGCATGCTGGAGCCACAGGCTATCGTTGTCGGAGCAGGGCATATCGACCACGCCGTCCTGACCGATCTGTTTACCCGCCTCTCCACGCTCGAGCAGCAACAGCCGAAAGATTATCTCGGTGCGGTCGAGGCCATCCAGTCCAACTTCATCGAAACCTGCGTTCTGGCGACACCGAACGAACGGCTGAAGGATCTGATCCGCAACAATCTTCTGCCGGTGACGGCGACCGAGCGGCTGCTTCGCCGCCTTGGCCTTCCCGGCGATCCGGCGATCATCACCGAGCTTCGGCTGATCGCCGAGCTGCTGATGCGTGGCGCGGCGACGGCCGCTGCCGCTATGATGGAGAGCCACCTCGATGCCTCCGTCAACCGCACGATCGCCCAGATGAAGATCGTTGCGATCATTCCAGGCCCGAGCGTCACGGCCGATTATCTGACGCGGGTGATGGAATAGCGGCAGCACCGACTTGTCTTTCCCGCTGCCACAGTCGCCATGTCGCAAAGCCCGCATCGGATCACCCCTTCCTTAGGCCACTGCCCTGCGAAGGCTGGTCAACAGGGCTTGCCGGTCCGCCCGCGCCTTAAGCGCCTCGTCCATCGTCACCTTGACGAAGCGGGTGGGCGTATGAGGCTGGAGCTGGCCGATAAGATCCATGTCGGCGGAGATGACCGTTCCAACCATGAAGTAGCCGCCACCCGAGACGGCGTCCCGGTGCAGGATGATCGGTTCGTTGCCGCCCGGGACCTGAATGGAGCCATAGGGATAGCAGCTGTCGACGATGTTCGACGGATCGGAACCGGCGCCAAAAGGTTGCTCGCGCTCAACGAAATCGAGCTTGCGTCCGCCCTTGAAGCGATAACCCATGCGGTCGGCCTCGTTGGCGACTTTCCATTCGTCGGCGAAGAAGTTTTGCTGCGATTCTTCCGTGACGCGGTGCCAGTAGAGGCCCGGCAAAACGCGAAGCTCCGCCAGCATGCCCGGCTTACGGCGCAAATCTTCGGGGACCGTCCGACCCTCGGTCGCAAGGCTAGCAGTGCCGACCGGAAGCTCGTCGCCGGCTGCGATCGCCCGGCCCTTGTAGCCGCCGAGTGCGCCGATCGGATAGGTCGAGCGGCTGCCAAGTGCTTCCGGCACATCGATACCGCCCGAGACAGCGATGCAGATACGTGCGCCGGATTTGAGGTAGTCGAAGGTCAGGGTCTGCCCGGCCTTGACCTTGAAGGCGGTCCAGCCGGGTTGCGCGACGCCGTCGACGTTGGCCGGCATCTCGGCGCCGGTGACGGCAACCAGTACATCCTTGGTGAATTCGAGCTTCGGCCCGATGAAGACGGCTTCAAGCCCGGCAGCACCCTCGTCATTGCCGACGAGCAGGTTTGCCGCCCGCAGCGCGTAACGGTCCATCGCACCGCCGACGGGTATGCCGAGGTGGAAATAGCCGGGCCGGCCGAGATCCTGGACGGTGGTGGCGAGACCATGATGAAGAACCTTAATGGCCATTGAGCATGCCCTCCAGCGTGGCGTTGTAGCCGTCGATGTCCTTCTGGAACTCCCTGAGATCGAAGCTGACCTCGCGGATCGGCGGAGCAAACCGGCCCTTGTCGACATCCTCGACCGCCTGGTCGTAGGCATCGCGGCCGATCGGCTTGAACTTGACGATGTCGCCGGGGCGGAAGAACACCATGAAGTCTCGGAGATAGCTGGTGGTCTGGGTCGGATCGAAGATCGGCATGGGGGTGATGCCGAACATCTGGTAACCGCCCGCACCGCGCACGGAGTAGATGCAGCCGAAGCAACCGCCATGGCCGACGGTCAGTCTCGGGGTATCGGTGCGCGGGCGAAGATATTTCGGAACCTGGATCTGCCTTTGGCGCTCGACCATCTGGTACATGAACGGCAGTCCGGCCACGAAACCGACCATGGAGACGAACCAGGGCGAACCGGAATGGGCGGCGACGAAATCATCGACCGAACCGAAATTGTTGATGCGGGCGGCGTAGTCGAGATCGGTACCCGCGGGATCCTGGTGGCGCTCGCGGAAGCGCATCAGCGTTTCGTGCGTCCAGGGATCATTGTAGAACACCGGAATTTCGACGATCCGGGTCTTGATCACCGGTTCGGCCTTGCTGGCGGCTCCTTCGATCGACTTTACCTCCCGTAGAATATCGTTGGGGTGGATGATGTCGGGATTGAACTTGATCTGGAATGATGCGTTGGCCGGGCAGATTTCGGACACGCCCTTGATGCCGCTTTCGCGCACCCCGGTTGCCATTGACAGACTGGTGAAGAAGGCTTCGAGCGACATCTCCTCACTGCATTCGATGAACAGATGCTCATCGCCCCCGAACGAATATCGTATGCTCATCAGGCAACCTCCGCGGTCTTGCCGGAAAGACCGGCGAATTCGGTTTCAAGCCATGTTTCGAGGAAGCGAGTGTGGAACGCGCCGCGGCGGACGCTCTCGTCGCTGGCAAGCGCCAGATGCAGCGGCACCGTCGTTGGAATGCCGGTAATCGTCAGGCCCTCGAGCGCGCTCTTCAGCCGCTCAAGGCATGCGTCGCGGCTTTCGGCCCAGACGATCAACTTGCCGACGAGCGAATCGTAGAACGGCGGGATGGAATAACCTTCGTAGAGCATAGTGTCGAAGCGGATGCCTTTGCCCTCGGGAACTTTCAGCGTCTCGATCCGCCCAGGTGCCGGCATGAAGTTGCGGGACGGATCCTCGGCATTGATGCGGCATTCGATGGCGTGGCCGCGCGCGACGATATCCTTCTGGGCGATCGACAGCTGGGCGCCGCCGCAGACCTTGATCATCTCCTGCACGAGGTCGATGCCGGTGATCATCTCGGTCACCGGATGCTCGACCTGGATGCGGGTGTTGACCTCGATGAAGTAGAATTCGCGGGCGATCTCGTCGTAGAGATATTCGACAGTGCCGGCGCCGCGATAGCCAACCTCCCTGGCAAGCGCGACGGCGCTAGCGCACAGCTTTTCACGCACGGCCGCTGGCAGCAGGAAAGAAGGCGCTTCTTCCCAGACCTTCTGGCGACGGCGCTGCAGTGAGCATTCGCGCTCAAAGCAATGAACGAAATTCTCGCCGTCGCCAAGAATCTGAACCTCAACATGACGGGCCGTGGTGACAACCTTCTCGAGATAGAGCCCGCCATCGCCGAAGGCGGCAGCGGCCTCCGCCGAAGCCTGCGGGAAATGCCGTTCCAGGTCCGCCATGTTGTCGGCGATGCGAATGCCGCGCCCGCCGCCGCCGGCAGCGGCCTTGATCATGATCGGAAAGCCGGTGTTGTTCGCGATGACGCGGGCCTCGTCGAGGCTGGCGATCCGTCCGGCACTGCCGGGAACGGTCGGCACGCCGGCGCGGGCGGCCACCGCGCGGGCGGCGACCTTGTCGCCGAGCAGGCGGATCGCGTCACCCTTCGGACCGATGAAGATCAAGCCGGTAGCTTCGACCGCGTCGGCGAAATCGGCGTTTTCGGAGAGGAAGCCATAGCCCGGGTGCACCGCATCGACGCCGGTCGCCTTGGCGGCGGAAACAACGGCATTGATATTGAGGTAGGATTTGGCGGCAGATGGCGGGCCGATATTCACGGCCTCGTCGGCCAGCTTCACCGCCAGCATGTCGGCATCCGCTGCACTGTGGACCTGTACGGTGCGGATGCCGAGCGCCTTTGCCGCCTTGATGATACGCACCGCGATCTCGCCGCGGTTAGCAACGAGGAGCGAGCGGATGGTCATGCTTCTACCTCTGCGATCACCTGGCCGGCCATCACCGGCTCTTCATTGTCGACAAGGAAGCGGATGGCCGTGCCGTCGATGCCCGCCGGGATTTCCTGGAATGTCTTCATCACCTCGATCATGCCGATGGTGTCGGCACTTGCGACCGCGTCGCCGTCCGCCTTGAACGGGGTCGCGTCCGGCGCCGGCGTCCGGTAAAACGTGCCCGGCAAGGGCGATCTGATTTCCAGCTTGCTCATGTCTCTCTCCGCTTAAAGTCTCAGTGGCCTGCGATTTCCGAAACCGGCGCGATGCGGATGCCTTCGGCATTCAGCGCCTCGCGCATCTGGCGCACGATATCGAGCGCGCCAAGCGTATCGGAATGGAAGCAGATGGATTCAAAGGCGATGTCGACATCACTGCCGGTGACCGTCCTGACCTTGCCTTCCCTGCAGGCGCGCACGACCTTTCGGGCAATCGCGGCGGGATCCGGACGCCCGGCATCGCGGGTAAAGACGATTGAGCCGGTGTCGTCATAATCGCGGTCCGCGTAGAACTCGCGCACGACCGGCTGCCCGGCTTCCTTTGCGACCCGGTAGGTTTCCGAACCGCCCATGCAGAAGATGTAGGCATTGGGCTCGACGGTGCGCATGTATTGCATGAAGATCTGCGAGAGTTCGGCGTCGACAGCCATTTCCATATAGAGAGCGCCGTGCGGCTTCACATGCTGCAGGCGGGCGCCGTGGCGACGGGCGAACTCCCGCAGCGCGCCGACCTGATAGACCATGTCGTTGACCAGTTCCTTGGCCGTTCCGGCAATCTTGCGGCGGCCGAAACCCTGAAGATCGTTATAACCTGGATGCGCGCCGATGCCGACGCCATGCTCCGTCGCGAGACGAACCGTCTGGTCCATGAGGTTGGGATCGCCGGCGTGAAAACCGGCGGCGATATTGGCCGAACTGATCAAACCCATCAGCGTTGTGTCGTCGGTATCGCCGACGCGCCACCGGCCGAAGGCTTCTCCCATGTCGCAATTGATGTCTACTGCATCGATCAACGTACTGTTCCTCGCCTGCCTGCAATGGGGCCACGTTTCCGTCCGCCGCTTTTTTGACGAAATCAGGCTAGGACGAATTAATTCATTTGAAAAATTCAATTTTTATATGCTTAGTATCTGAAAATCAGAATGCAGTGCTCAAATTTGGCGCACCCAAGAAACACGTAATTTCAATCAGTTGAGACGAGTGTGCACCTTTGCGTGCTGATATATGCTGCTTTTTGGGTCGGCTCTTCTGATTTTCCGATGGCATGTTTTGGTTTATTGAATAGGAAGGCATCGTCATGGCGCTCAGTCTCCGGCAGCTTCGTTATTTTGTCGCGACCGCGGAACTTGGCCAGATATCGCAGGCTGCGGTAGATCTTTCCATTTCGCAGTCCGCCGTGACGACGGCGATCAAGGAACTGGAGCAGACCGTCGGCGCCAGCCTGTTCATCCGTGCCCCACACGGCATGGACCTGACGGCGGCCGGACGCCAGTTCCTGTCGCATGCCTATGACATCCTGAAAAAGGTGGATGAGGCAACGCACCTGAACGTCGTCAACAACGACGTCGAGGGTACCCTGACGGTGGCGGCAACCTATACCGTCATCGGTTATTTTCTGCCCCTGCACATCGAACGGCTGCGGCGCCTCTTCCCCAAGCTCGATATCCAGCTCTTCGAATTGACACGGGAATCGATCGAGGAAGGTCTTCTGACCAACCGCTATGATATGTCGGTGCTACTCACCTCCAACATCCTCAACCCATCGCTTGTGACGGAGAAGGTGTTGAGTTCGACCCGCCGCCTGTGGGTGCCGGCACAGCATCACCTGCTACAGGCAGATTCGGTGGGTTTGGAGGAAATCGCCGAGGAACCTTACATCATGCTGACCGTCGACGAGGCCGCCCATTCGTCGCTGAAATACTGGAGTGCCTCGCCCTACCAGCCCCAGGTGATCCTGCGCACATCGTCTGTCGAGGCGGTGCGATCCCTCGTCGCCAACGGCCAAGGCGTGGCTATCCTCTCCGACATGGTGCACCGGCCTTGGTCACTGGAGGGTCGGCGGATTGAAACCATCAATGTTCGCGACCCGGTGCCGGCCATGGATGTTGGTCTTGCATGGCGTAAGAACATCGAACTTTCACCGCCGATGCTCGCCTTCCGATCCTATTTCCAGCAGGCATTCCACCTGCCAGGGAATGCGCGCTGAGACTATAGTTTCGTATTGCTCGCCTTGAAAGGGTTCGAACCACCGGCGCGTTCATTGGAGATTGATGCTGTTCTATGGTAGAGGGCATTGCATGCAATAATTCAGCCAAAGCTTAGAAGCATTTCGCTACGCAACGCGTGATGGGGTGGTCCGTTTTGAGATCAGATTGCGCCCCAAAACGAACCGAATGCATCAAAGCCCGCCCAGGCTCAGATACTTGATGTTGAGATAGTCCTCGATGCCGTGGGAGGAGCCTTCTCGGCCGATCCCACTGTCCTTGACCCCACCAAACGGTGCTTCCGGCGTCGTGATCACCCCGGCATTGATACCAATCATGCCGCTCTCGATCGCGCGGGCAACGCGGAAGGTACGTGCCAGATCACGGGTGAAGAAGTAGGCGGCTAGGCCGAACTCGGTGGCATTGGCAGCATCTATGCCTTCCTGCTCGTCCTTGAACCGGAACAGCGCCGCGACAGGACCGAATGTCTCTTCGTGGGCAATAAGCATGTCTGAGGTGGCGTCGGCGATCACCGTCGGCTCGAAGAACGTCGCACCGAGCGCATGCCTCTGGCCGCCCGTTAGCACGCGCCCGCCCTTGGCCCTGGCATCCTCAACATGCGCTTCGACTTTTTTGACCGCCGCTTGGTTGATGAGCGGCCCTTGCTCAACACCTACCTCGAAACCGTTGCCGACCTTCATCTGCTTGACGCGCTCGGTGAATCTCCGGGCAAACTCGTCATAGATGCCGTCCTGCACATAGAAACGGTTGGTGCAGACGCAGGTTTGGCCACTGTTGCGGAACTTGCCGGCGATAGCCTGTTCGACGGCGAGATCGAGATCCGCATCGTCGAAGACGATGGTCGGCGCATTGCCGCCCAGTTCCATGGACAGCTTCTTCATGGTGTCTGCCGATTGCCTATAAAGCAACTTTCCGACGCGTGTGGAACCGGTGAAGGTGATCTTGCGAACATTCGCGTTGCTGGTGAGTTCACCGCCGACCGCTGCGCCATCGCCGGACACGACATTGACCACACCGGCCGGCACGCCGGCCTTTTCTGCCAGGATCCCATAGAGCAAGCCGCAAAACGGGGTGAACTCGGAAGGCTTGATGACGATGGTGCAACCGGCAGCCAGCGCCGGTGCCACCTTGCGAGAGAGCATCGAGAAGGGGAAATTCCACGGCGAGATCGCGCCGACGACACCGACCGGCTCGCGGGTCACCAGGATCTGGCGATCCTTCCATGGGGACGGCACGATCTCGCCGTTGATGCGCCGGGCTTCTTCGGCAAACCACTGGATATAGTCCGCACCCAGCTTCATTTCGGCATGGGCTTCGGCCAGAGGCTTGCCCTGCTCGAACGTGAGCATGGCGGCTAATGTGTCCAAATTGTCGTAGACGATCTGCGCCATTTGGTGCAGCCGCGCGGCGCGCTCAGCCGCCGTTGTTCGCGACCAACTGACGAACGCGGACTGCGCTGCGTCGATGGCTCTGCGGGTTTCGACCGCGCCGACCCATGGAACATCGCCGATCCGGGCCTCGGTCGCCGGATTTTCCACCGCGTAAGTCCTGCCATCGTCGGCGCCGACCCATTCACCGGCGATGTAGTTGGCTTCCTTCATCCAGCCATCGGCTTTGAGTTGTTCGATTGACATTGTCATTGGTTTGCCTTTTCCCAGGTCTGATGGATTGATCTATCTCAAGTGTTCATGCGGAGAAATCGCTTCCGTGACGATCGCCCTCTTGGGCAATCGTCACGCCAAGACATCAGTTCCAGGGTTCGCCATTACCAAAGGACCAGTCGGAGCGATCGACATAGACCATGTTGATCATGATGTCGTCGGGACGGACGGAAAGCTTTTCCTTCAGTTCATCGGCGATGAAGCGGAAGAAGGCGAGCTTCGAAACCTTGTCGTTGCCGACCGTGCTGGTCACCTGGATCAGCAGGAAGTCGGACGAGCGATCGAATCCGAGGAACTTCGGATCGTAGATGAGATTGTCGGCGGTATGCTCGCCGACGACGATGAAGCGATCGCCGTCCGGTGCCTTGAGAACATCGACGATGCCGCGGTAGACGATGTCGGCAACGGCAGCGCGATATTCAGGTGTCTTTCCCTTGATCAGATCGATACGTGCGAAGGGCATGGTGGTCTCCTTTGATTGAGGTTGAAGTGCAAGCTGCGAGATTGATGACTTAAGATTCCAGGGGGTGGCAGGTCACGGAGTTGCCGGTTGCGCCGACGATTAGCGTTCGTCGATTTCGGTCACGCCGCTGTTGCGGTCGGCATAGGCGGATTGGAAGGATGGGCGCGCCTGCCAGCGCTTCCAGTAGGCGTCGATATGCTCGAAGCGTTCGTCGAGCGGCGTTGCGTTGATGGGGAATTTCGAGAAGGCGATGGCGACCGCCATGGTCATGTCCGAGAAGGTCGGAGCGTCGCCGCCGAGCATCCATTCGCGTCCGTCCGACAGATGCTGATTGACCAGGCCTGCATGGGCCAACGCTTCCTTGCGGCAATGTTCGCCCCAGGCGTGATTGGTGGTCAGTTCGAGCTTGGGGCCAAGGCCCTGATGGAGAACGTGGAAGGCGGTGACGATGCGGTAGAGGATGTGCACCCAGATGCGGTTACCCCACATATTGTCCAGCCCCTGCTCCAATGCCGTTTCGCCCATGATCTTGCGGCCCGGCATAGATTGATCGAGGTAGCGGGCGATGGCGTCGGTTTCCGCGATGTAGGTGTCGTCGGCCAGCTTCAGCGTGGGCGTTTCGCCCCATGGGTTCATCTTGACATGTCGCCATTGGCGCTGCTCGCCGACTGGGCTCATGTCGTAGACTTGCTCCTCGAACCGGTCTGCGATGCCCTTCTCATGCATGAAGAGGCGAAGGCGCTGGGGGTTTGGGAAGGCGGAGGGCGATGTGAAGAGGTGAAGCTTGTCAGACATGGTGATGTTCCCTATTGGTTGGATCTGCTATCTACCTGTCGTCAGGTAGTTAGCGATCCACCAATACGCCTTGCATTTCTTAGTGTCAACGTCTATCTGTCGTCAGGTAGATTAAATTTGTCTGGACGATCAAAGGAACGACAGTGACTGTGGATACAAAGGATAGGATCATGGAGGCGGCACGGCTCACTGTGCAGGACCTCGGCTATGGCGGCCTTAGCTTTCGTGAGCTCGCCAAGGATGTCGGCATCAAGAGTGCCAGCATTCACTATTACTTCGCGACCAAAGGCGAGTTGGGCGCGGCGCTGGCCAATCGCTATACAGCCCACTATGGCGCTGTTCTCGACGACTTGCTGACGCAGGGACTTGACGTCGAGACATGCATGGCGCGCTACACGGATGTCTTTGCCGACACGCTGCGGGCCGACAACCGCTTGTGCCTTGCCGGAATGCTCGGAGCCGAGCGTAATCAGCTGCCTGAAGAAGTTCAGACCGAAGTTGTCAAATACGGCGAGATGAACGAACGCTGGCTGGCCCGCGTGTTGGCTTTGCGCAACCCCGGCGGGCCCGAGGACAACGAGCGTCAGGCGCGCGCCATCTATGCCGCAGTGCAAGGCGCGCAGCTCATTGCCCATACAAGAAACGATGTCTCACTCTACGAGGAGATCATCGCAACCTATCGGGCGAACGGCCTCATTCCATAAATTCGATCAAACTCAAGGTCTTTCTACAGCCTGAAACAAAGGCGATGGCTTCAAATCTGTGTCAGGTATGAGATAGGGGACCGTCGGTGATCTGACCTTGCCCCCAAGTTTTATCCAGTTTTGAGTTCGCTCCGGCGGTTTTTGAGGTGCTCCCCGATTTTGGGCCAGCGGGAGCTGGAATTTTCCGGGGTTTTGGCTCAGTTCGGCGGGGGTGCCGATGAGCCGTTCATAAGCGAAATCGGCACCTTGTTGCCGATGGCGCTATGTGGCCGGAACTCGTTATAGTCTCTACGCCAATCCTCCATCTTCGAGCGCGCGTCGTCAAGGCTCATGAACCAATGGGCGTTCAGGCACTCGGCCCGGAACTTGCCATTGAAACTCTCGATGTAGCTGTTGTCGGTCGGCTTGCCAGGCCGCGAGAAGTCGAGCTCGACGCCCTTATGGTAGGCCCAGAGGTCTAGGTCGCGCGAGATGAATTCGCTGCCATTATCGACTCGTATGGAGGCTGGATACCCGACCTGCCGGCATACCCGCTCAAGCGTCTGTACCACGTCTTCGCCTTTGTAGCTGAAGCGAGCGTCGACTGCCGGCGAGAAGCGAGAGAAGGTATCGACGACTGTCAAAACCCTGATCTTGCGACCCGTGGCCAACTGGTCATGAACGAAATCCATCGCCCAGACATGGTTGGAATGGGTCGGTTCCGTGCGGTCAGCCCGCAGCTTCGCTTTGACCCGTCGCTTCGGAACCTTGTTGCGGAGCTGGAGGTCCATCTCCTTGTAAAAGCGATAGATTCGTTTCGGATTGACAGGCCATCCGTCACGTCTGAGCAGGACATGAACGCGACGATAACCGTAACGCACCCGCGTCTGGCAGATGTCCCTGATCTTCAGCTTCAACTCGGCCTGCTCGCCGCGCCTGGACTTGTAGACATACAGCGACCGATCGATCTTCAAAACGGAACATGCACGCCGGATCGAGACCTTCCAGTCCACCTTGACCGTGTCGACAAGCTTGCGCTTGCGGGCAGGCCTCAGAGCTTTTTTGACAGCACGTCCTGGAGCATGGCCTTGTCCAGTGACAGGTCCGCGACGATCCGCTTCAGCTTGGCATTCTCCTCTTCGAGCTGGCGAAGACGCTTCATCTCCGACGGCATCAGCCCAGCGTATTTTTTGCGCCAGTTGTAAAACGTCGCGTCCGAAATTCCCGCCTTGCGGCAGACTTCGCCGATCGGCGTTCCATCTTCCGCTTGCTTCAGCACGAATGCGATCTGCGCTTCCGAAAACTTCGAGGCCTTCATCGAATTCTCCTCTTCTTCCCACCAGGGATCATAAGTGGAAAATTCCAGTTCCAAATGGCCTAATTTATTGGGGGCACGTCAGTGGTGGCCCCGTCGCGAAGCGTCTGATCGTGGTTGCTCACGAACTGACGAACGACACAAGAGCTGGTCTGGCGGAGGGGTTGATCAGCGTCGTGTTGTCCCATCCTGCAAAGTTGCTGGCAGAGACCCTGGTGCGCGCCATGGCGGAAGGGCTCGATCCCGGTCGAGCCTACAGTATCTCAGCATATTCTTCCATTTGAGTTTTACATGGCGACGAATATCTAGCTTGGTTTTGAAACATCGAACCGCCGACACGCCGTACGACTCATGATAATTTTGATCAATGATCTCATACGCGAAAAATCAGCTTCTCGTCCGGTTTAAGCATATTTATGGAACTTAACTGTCTGCGGTCGGGTACCGATCATTCATCGGATTACCAAATTGACTTAAGGTAGGCTCTCACCACCGCGCGTTCGTTATAAAACCCGAAAACGAACTTTCCCTTTTCACCTCAAGCCACAGCTTGCGCGCCAGTAATCTCCACGAGCGAACCACACATGAAGGCCGCCTCATCTGAGGCAAGAAAAGCGACCAGCGCGGCAACCTCGTCGAGCTTCCCGATACGGCCGAACGGAACCAACTTGTCGAGATCGGCGACCGTGCGGCCTGAGCGCTTGACGCCGGCTTCCAGCATCGGCGTATGAATTTCGCCGGGGCCGACGGCGTTCACGCGGATCTTGTCCGGTGCGTAGTCGCGAGCCAGGTTTTGCGTGAACGCAGCGACAGCGGCTTTGGTCGTGTTGTAGGCAATGTGGTCCGGGGCCGGATACAGGCCCCACTGCGAGGCGGTGTTGACGATAGCCCCGCCACCCCCGGCGATCATATGCGGCAACGCTGCTCGGCAGAGATGGAACATCGAGTCTAGGTTTACTGTGAAGCTTATGTCCCAGTCCTCATCGGACAGTGACAGCAAGTTCCCGCGCCGGTTGATGCCGGCATTGTTGACCAGGACGTCGATCCGACCGTTAAGGCCGAATGCTTTCTCGACCAACGCAATGCACGAATCTTTCTTCGAGATGTCGGCGGCGATGACCGTCGCATTACCGCCTTCCGCTTCGATACCCTTGACCACTACGCCAGCGGCCTCTTCATTCACATCAGTGACCCGACATGCGCGCCTTCCGACGCGAGGCGACGGGCGTGGCTGATCCGATGCCGCCTCCTGCGCCCGTAACGATTGCAACTTTATTGTAAAAACGCTTCATGGAGTTTGGCATGGCTTTCTGGATGGGTGTCGTATCAGCCGAACACGCCCGTGGCGGCCGCGTGACGTCAGAGACACCGTATCCCGCCGAGCGGGCCACGAATTTTAATCCCTAGCGCGTTGATGCAGACTACTTAACGAACGGCACGCCCGCGTTAATCAAGCCGCTTTTGGGCGAACTTGCCTAACCCGTGATCACGCGCAGGCTTGATCGATTGAAGTCGCGGTCGCGGCCTCGGGCGATGGCACGCTGCGACTTTCCGTCGACGACGATGGCAAAGGTCTGCCTGCCGATTTCGACCCGTCCACCACAAGCAGCCTTGGCGTCAGGTTGATCACCTCGATCAGCAGGCAGCTTGGCGGCGAACCGAAGTGGGTGAGGCTCTGCCGAGGCACGCGGTTTGCGTTGGAGTTTTCGCCAGCGTCCGACCTGTGAGCACGACCGATGAAAATCGTGGGCGACATCGACTACGAAGGTGATGTCGTCGATGCCGGCGACGACGAAGTCGGCGAGATGGTCCCCCGTAGGAGAGCTCGATGCCGACGGAAGTCCCAGCCAGGATGCCCGCGACTTCGCGGGCATCCTGGCTTCGGAAGATCGGAGACCCTAGGCAACGTCAGCGAGACAATTCATATGACGATCCTCCCGAACTACCAGGCACCCAAACCCGAGCCGATGTCTGGTGGCCCGAGGATAGCGCCAGGCTACCGACAATGGCGACCATAGCAATCAGGATGACGACGACGGGAAACGCGATGCCGGACGACTTATCTTCATGGTAGATCATTGATCACTCCCGGTGGGACCGGCGGCGTCTTTGCGCCGCCGGGACATGCCTGTTAAGCCTCGATGATGTAGACGATCGTAAGGGCATCGGGATCGACGATGACGATCCGGCCGTCTGCAAGGATAAAGAAGCGGTAGCTTTCATACTGCGGAACGATCTTCACGATGCGTGGCGGCAGCGGTTCGAGACGAACCTTCTTCGGGATCTTTGTTCCGACGGAGACCGTGAAATTCACTTCCTTCACGGGCTCGACATGGACCTCCTTCACCACTGTGCGAATTTCGGTCTGCTGCTCGATGGAAATGTTGACGTTGGTCTTGGTGTTGGACGTCTGATTGTTCGTCGTGGTGTTGGTGTTGTTGTTGACGTTGGTTTCGGAAGAGCTCTTGTTCGTCGTCGAAGAGTTCTGGTCGGTCGACTGCTTCGACGCATCGCCGCTTTGCGTGGTGGTGCCGCTCTTCGTGCCCTCAGCAGGCTTGGTTTCGGTGCTGCTCTTCGTGCCTGTGGCCAAACCGCTTGCATCGGTGCTACCGGACTTGGCGGCGGGCTTCTGTTCGGTCGTGGCGCCGGCGTCTTGAGATCCGGGCTTGACTTCTGTCGAGGCTTTGCCGGAGGCCGTTCCGCTCGTCGAAGACTTGTCCTTGGAAAGCTGCTCGGCGCTCTTTTTCATATCCGAATCCTGGCCGGATTTCTGCTGCGACGACTGGCCCTTGCCTTGCGGGCAGGCTCCCGAAGCGTCGGGGGTGCAGTCGGTGCCGGTTCCGGTGGCGCTGGAGCCGGACTTCGAACCGGCGTCCGTGTCCGTCTGAGAACCGGATTGGGCCTGGCCGCTGCTCTTGGTGTCCTGCTGGGCTGCTGCCGGCAGTGTGGCAAGCGGCGACACGCTCAGTGATAATGCCGCCACGAGCATGGTGAGGTGGTTGCTTTTCATGATCAATCTCCAAGATTTCGGGCACGGGATGCCGCCTCGCTTTCTCAGCGTCGCACGCGTGCCTGATTGGCGTAAGCGCCCAAGGTCACTGGATGACCTGGATGACCTTCCGGGAGGAAGGTTCGACGATCACACGCTGATCGTTGACGATCGCGTATGCATATTTCGGGTCGTCGGGAATTGGGGTAACGACCACGGTATCCGGCAGGGGCTGTCCGACGACGACCTTCGCCTTCACCACGACACGCGTAGTCGGGGCCGGAGCCTGCTGAACATAGGTCACAACCTGCTGTGGCGGCGGATCGATGACGCTACCTGCCACGCCGCCGACGATGCCGCCGACAGCAGCACCGACCGGGCCGCCGACAATCGCGCCCGTTGCAGCACCGCCTACAGCGCCCGTCACTGTCGACGACTGCGCAAAGGCAGAAGGCGATGCCAACAGAAAACCCACGGCAATTCCTACTAGTTTGATATTCATCTGTTTTCCTCCTTGGATGCGGTTGGTTCCGCTGCGGAGACAAACCGGAAGATGGAGGAAGTGTTCCAGAAGTAGGACCTCATGCCGGGGCTTGGTCAGACGTTAGTCCGAGCCGTAGGATTCGGCTGCCTACTGCGTTGGAAAGCGGCTCAGCATCCGGTCCTGGACGTTCTCCCAGCCGACGATCATCGCAGCAAGCGAGATGGCTTTGTCGCGGTCTGCAGCCTTGTTTATAAAGCCTTCGAGCAGGACGACAGGGCCGAGCATCCTGATCTCGATGGCACTGCTGTCGATATCCGGATCGGCGGAAAGGGCCGCTTCGATTGTGGCGATCGTGGATGCCGAACTATGGCCTTGCGAGCAGCGCTCTTCGTGATTGTAGTTATCGGGGCCGAACTTCATTTTCTCCTCCTGTTCCGCCCCTCCACGGACGTACACATACCTCGCACTAGATATGAGCGGCGTGCCATGACATCACCAGCCGGACTTAAGTCCGGCTTTCCCTCGGCACGATCCGGCTTAGATTCTCCTGATCCTTGCAAGGACGTCAGGCTCGTAATCTTGCGAGGGTGTCAGGGAGGTCCAAGCATGTTGCCCAACTCCAGTCAGAACCTCCCTGACGACTCTCCAACGCCGCGATGGATGCGGAATGCTCTTGCGTTTGGAGAAGACGATAGAAATCCCGAACGGTCGGCGACCTCGAATCCTTGGCGATAAGCCCGTGCGCCTTCGGCGCCGTCGCTGCGCTATCTCCGCCTAGGCGCCCTGGCGCCATCTGATTGCTGCTTCCGTTCGATTGGTGGCGCCAAGCTTGGACAGTATTTCGGTCATGTGATGCTTGATCGTTTTCTCCTGGAGGTCCAGACGGCGCGCGATTTGCTTGTTGGTAAGTCCGCCGGCGACCAGTTCTATCACCTCGGTTTCGCGGGGCGTCAGTGAAGCCGGTCTGTCGAGAAGAGTTTTTTCGACCTTGGCGCGCATGCTCGGCGAGATGTACCTCGAGCCTCCGACGACCGTTCGAATGGCCTCGGCAAGTCCGCATGATCCGATACCCTTGACGATGTATCCGGCTGCGCCCCGTCGTAGTGCCGCGACAACAGAGTCGACGTCCTCCGAGGCGGTCAGCATCAGGACCTTTGTCTGTGGGCTTCGTGCCAGGATATCGGAAATCGCGTCGATACCTCCTCCGGGCATGGACACGTCGAGCAGAAGGACGTCGGGCCTGTGGGACGTCGCCAGCGTGGTCGCGTCATCGGCGCTCTCCCCTTCGCCTACAACGACGAAATCATCAATTTCGGACAGAGTGCGGCTCACCCCTTCTCGAAAAAGAGGGTGGTCGTCCACGATCGCTATCGTGATGGCTGTCAAGCTGCACTCTCCATCTCCTCGGGCTGAAGAAAAGCCATCTGTGGCCCATCGACTGGCTGTTCGGCATAGACATGGCAAGCGTTTGGGAAACGTCTAGAGACACTCTATGAGCGACTGAACACTTTTAGTTAGGCCTGCGTTATATCGTGATTTTGCGGGCCCCAGCGAAACGACATGGCATG
Source organism: Rhizobium changzhiense (assembly GCF_013087625.1). NCBI lineage: Bacteria > Pseudomonadati > Pseudomonadota > Alphaproteobacteria > Hyphomicrobiales > Rhizobiaceae > Rhizobium > Rhizobium changzhiense. Next base: position 551,376 of record NZ_JABFCQ010000003.1, on the reverse strand, counting down.
CCGGTTCAGATATCTGATCGCGTCCGGCTCCGGCGACAGGACTGGTAGAGAATCTGAAAGATTGCGACGCGCTACTGCGTGGGGAAGGGGTTCAGCATCCGGTCTTAGACGTTCTCCTTGCCGACGATCATCGCCGCAAGCGAGATGCCTTTATCGCGGTCAGCGGCGTTTGTTATGTAAGCCTGAACTACGGCCTTGGGAGCAGCGCTCTTCATGGCTGGCTTGGTCGGAACCGAACTTCATATCGTCCTCCTGTTCCGTCCCTCCGCGGAGCTTCAATTACTTCAATCCTACCATGAGAAGCAGGTCCTGGAGCGCCAATCAGACTTAGGTCCGTCTTCCCCTCGGCGCTATCTCGCTTAAATTTCCTCATCCTTGTTGAGAGGACACCAGGGAGGTTTTAGCGATGTTGCTGTATCCAGTCAGAACCTCCCTGGTGAAGCGCTGTCGATCCATGTCGGGCGTCGTGGGGAGTTCCCGAAGGTAGCCCTCGTTGAAAAATTCCAGCACAGCCGCGTCATACGATTGCGGAGTGGGCAGGTGAATCTCCTGACCGACAATAGGAATAGCGTCGGCAGCATTGGGTTGGGGTGGAGGAAACCGATCAACGGCGCCTCAAGCGTTCAGTGGAAGGTGGGGCCGCTCGCGACGCGATGCGTTCTTGCGTTCTTGGCTGCCATGGACAATGCGTCCACTATTCTTTCGGGGCTCGCCGGTTTGGTGACGACAGCTCGGCCCTCCGGGTTTTCGATAAGGCCGAACCCGGAAAAGAGGGCGCGGGCAATGGACGGCCCGGTGAGTCCATCCCCAAGCCGGACGTCGATGATGGCGATGTCCGCTTCGGAGCCGAGCTCCAGAGCCTCTGACATGTTCCCCGCGATGCCAATGATTTCGAATCCGGCGTCGATCGCGACGTCCTCGATCACCAGAGCGATTCCCGGTTCGTCTTCGACGATGAGGAGACGCATGTTCGTCTCCAGGGCGGCTACAAAATCGGCGCGGCGCTCTCTGGCGTCGCCAATCGAAAACACTGCCCACCACAAGCGGTTCCACGTGTAGGACTTGAGTCTCAAGTACCCCCCAACCAAGGTCCGGGATCCGGATGCCTCGCTGAGATCGCGCGCCCGCGCCCTGTCCACGATCCGCACGACCGAAGTGTCCGAGGACCAGACCTTGATGTCAGGCCCGAACTCTTTCAGTTTCCACCAAAGTACGGCTCTCATATCTAGCCTCTTCTACCAAAGTAGAGGGGTCTACGTCGGACCAAAGTCCGTTTGCGCTCGCAGAACAAAGTTAGAGTGTAGGCGTTGGTGATCTTCCAACAATGTCGGCGGCGGGGATTTGGCCGCTCCGAGTTGAATGTACGAAAAAGGCAGAAATCAAAAAGAGTCCCTTCATCTGTACGAAAGTATCTTTTGGTTGACGTGGCGAGAGATCTGCAATGCTTTCATTTAAAGATGAGGATCGACGCGACACACTTCATTCTGACCAGCCTCTGGTCTCAGTAGTCATCCCGGCCTTCAACGCGTCTAATTATATTGAGCGCACGCTTCGGTCCGCTGTTCGCCAGACCTACGCCGCCCTGGAGATTATCGTTGTCAACGACGGTTCCACGGACAACACCGCAAAACTCGTCGAGCAGATAGCGGTGTCGGACTCGCGGATCCGCCTCCTGTCCACCCCCAACCGCGGTGTCGCCGCCGCGAGGAATACTGGGATCGAGGCATCATCAGGTCGATTCGTTGCATTCCTCGATGCGGACGATCTCTGGCACCCAACGAAAATCGAAAAACAGGTGAACGGGCTCAACCGGTTGCCTTCGCACTGGGCTGCGGTCTACACGCTGCATTACATCATCAACGAGGACGACGAGATCATTCGCCCTGGCAGTTCCGATGTCGCAAGAGGATATATCTACGCCCGGCATCTGAACGTTAAGTATATAGGGAATGGAAGCGCGCTTCTCGTCCGGCGGAACGCCGCGCTTGCGATAGGTGGGTTCGATAGCTCATATGCAGCAGCCGGTCTTGGAGGCTGCGAGGACCTCGATTTCGAGCTCAAGCTAGCCGCACGCTACTTCATCGAAGTCGTTCCCGAACGGCTGGTGGGATATCGAAAGCATCCCGGCAGCATGTCTTCCGATCACCTGCGAATGGGCAAAAGTGCTCTGGAGGTCGTTAAGCGCTCGCTGGCCGCAAATCCGCAGCTCCCCCGATACGCGATCGGAAGTGCAATCGACGCCACCCGAAAATATGCGTTTTGGGAATTCCGACAAGCTCGGAGAACGTATCTGTCACTCGTGACCATTGGGGTGATTTTCCGAAGCGACCCGTGTTTCGTGGTTCGGCTTGTACTCGAGAAGGGTACATGATCTTTCCATCGAACCGGGTTCGGATCATGGTGGCCACCAAGCCGGTCGACTTCCGCAAGGGCCATGATGGATTGGCGGCGCTGGTTAAGAACGAGTTGCATAAGGACCCGTTCACAGGAGCAGTCTTCGTGTTCCGGTCGCGTAAAGCGGATAGGTTGAAGCTGATCTACTGGGACGGCAGCGGGTTGGTGATGGCCTACAAGCGGCTGGAGGAGCACACGTTCACCTGGCCGGGCGTCAGGGATGGCCTGATGACGTTGGGCCATGCTCAGTTCGAAGCGCTGTTTGCAGGGCTCGACTGGCGTCGGGTCCGTTCCGTGGAGGCAAGAGCGCCGACGGCAATCGAATAGGTGCGTCACGATGACTCGGGCTGCAAATTTTGACGGAGAGCGGAGCCTTAATTTGATAGACTTCCAGCATGTTGGACGCCGCCGATCTGCCGGACGATATTGCTGCCTTGAAGGCGATGCTGATCGCGGCGCAAGCGCGTGAAGCCCGCAAGGATGAGCGGATCGAACGGCTGGAGAGGCTGGTCGCGGCTTTCAAGCAGGCAGCCTTTGGTCGCAAATCCGAGAAGGTCGATCCTGAGCAATTCGATCTCGCACTGGAGGACCTGGAAACGGCCATCGCCGCCGTCCATGCCGAGGACGAGGCCGACGGCCCTTCTGGGAGGCCGCAGCCCAAACCACGCGCCGCAAATCGCGGCTCTCTTCCCGCCCACCTCCCGCGCATTGAACAAATCATCGAACCGGAATGCCTGATCTGCGCATGCGGCGGAGGCCTGCATTGCATCGGCGAGGACGTGTCCGAGCGGCTGGATGTCGTTCCGGCGCTGTTCCGCGTCATCGTCACTCGTCGCCCCAAGTATGCCTGCCGTGCCTGTACTGATGGCGTTGCCCAGGCTCCAGCACCTGCCCGACTGATCCAGGCCGGATTGCCGACAGGAAGCAACCATCGCTCATGTGCTGGTGTCCAAATACGCCGATCATTTGCCACTTTACCGGCGGGCCCAGATCATGAGCCGTCAAGGCATCGATCTCGACCGCTCCACTCTGGCCGATTGGGTCGGTCGAGCCGCTTTCGAACTGCGCCCGGTCTTCGACGCTCTGATCGCCGATCTGAAGCGGTCGACGAAGCTGTTCATCGACGAGACCCGTGCGCGGTACTCGATCCAGGCTCCCGTAAAACCAAGACCGGATACTTCTGGGCGCTGGCCCGTGACGACCGAGCATGGGGCGGAGGTACGCCACCAGGTGTCGCCTTCACCTATGCGCCCGGTCGCGCCGGGCTACATGCCGAGCGGATACTGCAAGGGTTCTCGGGCATCCTCCAGGTGGATGGATATGCCGGATATAATCGCTTGATTGCACCAGACCGTGTCGGCCCGGACATCCGGCTTGCCTATTGTTGGGCGCACGCGCGGCGCAAGCTGGTCGAGATCACTCGTACCGGCACAGCGCCGATTGCCGAGGAAGGCGTGAAGCGGATCGGTGAACTCTATCGCATCGAAGCCGAACTGCGCGGTCTCGACGCCGACGCTCGCGTTGGTGGAAGGCAGGAGCGTTCAGCGCCAGTGATCGCGGACATGCGTGCCTGGCTTACTCAGCATCGCGCCCACATCGCTGGCAAATCACCGCTTGGCGAAGCGCTCGCCTATATCGCCAAATATTGGGACGGCCTCTGCGTGTTCTTGACCGACGGTCGTATCGAGATCGACAACAACGCTGTCGAGAGAACGATCCGGCCGATAGCCCTCAATCGCAAGAACGCTCTCTTCGCCGGGCACGACGCGGGAGCGGAGAACTGGGCAACCATCGCTTCACTCGTTGAGACGTGCAAGCTCAATGCTGTCGATCCACAGGCCTACCTGACCAGCGCGCTCACCGCCATCGTCAACGGCCATAGGCAGAACCGGGTCGACGAACTTTTACCGTGGAATTATCGAGCCCCGCCCGGTAGTTCCCGGTACCCAAGTCCGCCGACTGCGATCTAAGCTTCGTATCAGGTAATCGATTTACTGAACTGGATATAACCCGAACGTTCTGCAACCTTTTCATAAAGCGCAAGTGCGGACTGGTTGTCGGTCTGGGTTTGCCAGTAGACACGCGAGGAACCGAAGGCAGCAGCATCCGCAAATACGTGAGAAATCAAACTTCTTCCAATGCCTCTACCCCGCATTTCAGGAACGACAAAAAGGTCCTGCAGGTAGCACGTCTCGCTAAGGCTCCATGTTGACGGGTGGAAAATGTAATGCGCAAAGCCTACAAGTTCAGATGCCTCGAAAGCCAGTAAGCCGCGAATTAGTTTGCCTTCTAATATTCGAGACCACGTTTTGTCGTGAATCACAACATCAAGAACGCTTCCATCGAAGGCCAGATACTCCGTCCACAGCGAACGCCATCCGCTTTCATCCTCGGGCTGCATTTGTCTTATCATCATACCCCTCTTCAAACGTTGCTTTAGACATAGCCCAGCGCAGCAATGGCATCTATCGTGCCAGTCGAAACGATCTCATGAATAATTTTGATGACTATCGGAACTCGGGTCCGTTGCCGGTGGCCGTCGTTAGTGCTTCACCGCCAAAGGGCTTGACGGTCGATGGCATTTGAAGCTGCCCACCGAGACTATTTGGCTAAGTGTGACGAGCACATCCCTTACCCTTTTCGTCATAAAAGTGTGTGTGCGCTCTAGCGGACCCGCTTGCCGGCCGCGTCGAAGAGCATCACGTCGTTTTCGTTGAAGGTGACGCCGATCTGCTCGCCGGCGGTGATGTCGATGCGGGCACGCGCCTCGACGACAATGGCCGTGTCATCGGGAGACGGCCGTACAGATAGCGGGTTCCGCCGAGGTACTCGATCATGTCGACAGTCACGTCGATTTTGTGGGACCGGCCGGCCTGCGGTACCTCGGTCAACTTGATCTGTACCGAACTTTCATCCTATACCAACAAGCACCACGCAATCGCGCTTCCACGTCGTATAAGAGCTCCGGCCGAAGCCCGGAGCCCTTACCGGTTGGAATCATAGTTACTTGCTGCGACCGACCCCGGAGGGCCACCAAAGACGCAGCTTCATCCGCGCCTATTTCCTGCGGTTATAGGGTCTCGAGCGAGCCTGCTGGGTCTCCTAGTCCGGTGCAAATGACGTTAATTTCCTCAGTCGCCGCTATGGGTTACCGGTTATCACTCAGCCTCCAATAGCCCTGCGGCACGGGCGACCGTCTTGATGTGCGCAAGTCCACGCCGGTAGCCGGGCACATCGAAATGCTCGAGCATGAGCGGAACTTCACGCCCGAGTTTGGCAATCTCGGTGACATAAGCCGCGTAGTCGAGATTACCTTCGCCAGGCACGACCTCATCCAAATGGAAAGAGATCGTTCCAGGTCCGCCTTTCATCACCAGATCCTTCGCGTGGCACGAAACGATCCAGGGTCCAAGAAGGGCGAAACAATCTTGAATCATCTTTCCTGTATTGAAATAGAGTCGCGGCGTGATGACCATATTTGCAGCGTCGATATGAGCTCCGAACTGCCGCCGATCGATCGCCTTCAGCAGTTTGAGGTAGTTCTCCGGGGTATCGGTCACCAGCCACGGCACCATCTCCAAAGAGAACTTCGCACGCTTTGGCTTCACTGTATCGATCACATAGCGGGCGGTATCGACGGCGCGTTGGAAGCCAGCCTCGCTCTGATTGTCTGGATGCGGTCCATAGTCGTAATTGTCGCTCAGCTGCCACGGGTCTCCCGGATGGCCGACAGTTCCATGATAGGCGACGATGGCCCCTGCTCCCAGCTCATCCGCGAGAGCCAATTGATGCACCGCATATTCGAGATTGGCCTTGCGCGTCGCATCATCGTGGGCAATCAGGTTCTTCCATGCTCCGCCCTCGGCAATGACGAGATCGGCCGCCGCGAAACTCTTCACGAGCGCGGCGATTTCTTCGCGGTTCTCGAGCTTGATGTTCGGCATGTAGGCCGCGTTGTACCCGAATTCGACATGCGCGCGCGCATAAGCTTCGGGGTCACCGTCGTAATCGATCCCATAGCCACCGACTCTAAAGGTCATGATCTATCTCCCAAGTTAACTCCGTTAGCGAGCCGTCGCCGCTTCGACGGCCGAATATTTTTCTCGGCCGTCAAGCCTGCGCGACTTTGCTCGGATAAAGCAGTACCTTTCCGCAATTGCCAGTTTCCTGAAGAGCAAAGGCAGACCCGATCTCCGGCATAGCGAAGCGATGCGTGGCCAGTTTGTCGAGCAGCGGTCGAACGTCGCGCACGCGTTGCAACAATTCATCGGCGAAGACATCGTGGTTCCAGTGCCAGGTGCCGAAGATGTCGACTCCCTTTCCCGTGATGCGGTTGACCGGGAGCGATCCGCTCCAGGTAACGAAGGCAAGCCTGCCTCGCGCTCGCACCAATTCGAGGACTACGGCGGGAGCGCCCTCATTGTTACTGGTATCGAGGGCCGCGTCGACGCCGTAGCCGCCGCTTGCGGCTCGCACTTGATCGAGAAGGTCCGGCGCGCGGGGGTCGATGACCAACTCCGCACCCAGATCCTGCGCGAGCGCCGCGCGGTACGGGTTCAATTCAAGCGCGATGACACGCGCGCCGATGGTACGGGCGTTGATGATCGCCCCAAGGCCGACCGCGCCGCAGCCCGAAATCAGGACGGTGTCTTGCGCGCTTACCCGCATGCGATGCATCGACGTGAAACTTGGGCCGAGAGCACAGATCGCCATCGCGGCATGATGCGTCTCGATGTCGTCGGGAACTGGCTGCAGCAGGTAGTCCGGCTTCAATAGATACTCGGCATAACAACCTATGCCGGACGATGAACCAGTCTCGTTCAGCAGATCGCGTTGCGACGTGCAGTGGATGTGCTCGCCAGCGCGGCAAGCGGGACAAATGCCGCAGCCGGCATGCGGCATGACGATGACGCGGTCTCCGACCTTCAGGCGTGTCGATTGCGCAGCGTCAACAACCTCACCCACAGCCTCGTGGCCAAGCTCGCACGATAACTTGCCGGCGCGCCAGGATTGCCACTCCGTACACATGGGAGCAACCAGAACCCTGATCTTGACTATATCACCGGATGCTTGCGGTTCCGGCCGATGGATGACCTGCGCCTGGCGCGGTCCGAGAATCTCTACGCAAAGAATGTTCGTTACTCCCGTTCTTGAAGAATGACAGATGTTGCACGAGCGGGCCTCAGCCCTTCACCGCGCCCATGGAGAACCCGGCCTGGAGATGCTTTCTAAACACAAGGTAGAGAACCAGCAGCGGCAGGCTGGAAATTACCACTGCTGCAAACAGAAAGCCGAAGTTGAATGAGAGCTGCCCTTTGAGGAGACTAAGACCGACTTGGACCGTGCGTATCGTTGTGTCCGAAGACATCATATACACCAGCACATATTCCACCCAGCAGGCATGAAACGTGAAAATGGCGATCGTCGTAATGATCGGTCGCGCCATGGGCAGCACAATCGAAACGTAAATCCTCAGATAGCCGGCGCCGTCCATCTTGGCAGCCTCGATCAGCTCGTTGGGAATGGAACGAACAAAGGCCGCCGCCAAATAGACTGCGAAGGAGATGTTGAACGCGACATATGGGATGATAATTCCGAGATGGGTATTGGTCAGGCCGAGGAAATTAGCCGCGATGAACAGCGGCACGATTGATGACGAAATCGTTACCAGCAGTCCCATGACGATAAACGAAAAGAGAAACGGGGTTAGCCTCGACGGGATCTTGGTGAAGGCAAATGCCGCCGAAATAGAAAATAACACCACGATGACAGTCGTCGTCACACAGAAGATCAGGCTATTGACGAACAGGTGAGAGAACTCCCCGAGCTTCCAGGCCTGGATGTAGTTCGTCAGCGTCCAGTTAACCGGAAGGGCAACCATGTTGGAGACGATCTCCGTCTCCGGTTTGAACGACGTATAGGTAAGCCAGATGAGCGGAAACGTCGTAAATACCGTGAAGAATCCAAGCGCGGCGTAGGCAGCAATCCGAAACGGCACTGGAACCGTGGCCTGACCAGAGATGAACCTCGACATTCTAGCGGGTCCCTTCTTCGTAGGCGCGCGTGAACCGCGCGGCGATGGCAGAGAGTATCAAAATCAGAAATACGCTGAGCAGAATGAGGACCACCGAAATCGCGCTGCCGAAGCCGTATTTGTAGAATGAGAAGGTATTCTGGATCATGTAGAGGCCGAGCACGTTGCTGTAGTAGCTTGGGCCGCCATTTGTCATGATCCAAAGAATTTCGAAGCTTTTGAGGCTTCCCGCGACCGCATAGATCGCCGAAGTCAGGAATACGGGGACCTGCTGCGGCAGGATAAGCGACTTCAGGATGTGCCACTCATTTGCGCCGTCAAGCACGGCCGCCTCCAGCATCTCCGGACTCGTCTTCTGCAGGTTGGCGAGAAAGATGATGAAGTAGATGCCGGTATACATCCACAGGAGCACAATCAGATAGGGCAGTATTGCCGTGTTCTTCGAATTGAATACGGAGAGCGAAAACATCGGATCGCCTACAGCCCGGCCGATGATCTGTGAGACCAGGCCGGTGGGGGCGAAGACGACCCCGAACAGCAACGCCACGACGACGGGGCTCAGCAGCGCCGGAAAAAATATCACGGCCTCAAAGAAGCCCACGCCGCGCACAAGGCGTCGATAGATGACATAGGCAAGGAAGAAGCCCAGCGGGATCTGTCCGATCAGTGACACCAGGATGACAAGGCCGTTGTTTCGCAGGCCCCACCAGAAGATGGGATCGGAAAACATCACCACGTAGTTGGTAAAGCCGATGAAGTTCGGAATGCCCACGCCCGCCCAGTCGGTGAAGCTCAGCACGAGACTGTAGACGACCGGGATGACGATCACGAGCCCGTAGATGAGTAGGGCCGGTGTGGTCAGTATCGCATAGCTCAGGCGATCGGATTTTGCTACGGAAGCCACGTCAGGCTCTCTCTTTATCGATGCGATGGGTGAGATTTTCTGGGATACTCCCGCCAAACCCTGGCGAGAGCATCCTTCGAGGCTGCTTCGGAGTTCAGCTGGGCGTCTATTTGGCCTTACGGTTGCTGTCGTTCGCCCCGACCCAGGCTTCGTATTTTGCAGCGAGTTCCTCCGGCGTGACCGACCCTAGAACCAGTTCTTGCAACCCGGCATTGACGACCTGCATAACCCCTTCGGCGTCCAGGCGATCATCAAGAACCGGCAGCACATGGGTGATGGACGACGAAAACGCGTAGCTTTTCTTCGCCAGCGGATCGCTCAACATGTCGCCGATACCCACGTCTTGAGCGTAGATCGGAAGCATTCCGTATTTGATATCGATGTCCTTGTTGGATGGATCGAGATTGAACTTGATCCACTTCCACGCCGCTTCACTCTTTGTGTCGTCGAGTTTGGCGGACATGCCGAATCCCGTGGAAGGCTGGCCGGAGGAAGAGTCAGAACCGGCGAGTGCGGCGCCCTCGATTTCTGGAAGCGAATGAATTTCGACGTCCGCCTTCAGTTCCGGCGGCAAGGCCGAAGTAAGATTTACCACTTCCCAAATGCCGCCGATAAAGTAGACGCTACGGCCGCTCACGAACGCGGAGAGCGCCTGTTCGCGTGTCGTAGAAGGCTCACTGGGATCGATGAAGCCGGCATCGACCATTTCGCGAATTTTCTTGAGCGCGCCGACGAAAGGCGCATCCGTGAAGGCTGCGCCATCGGCGCCTTTAAGGACATTGGCAAACCATTCAGGTGTGCCCATGCGACCGACCATCACCGACAGCAGGCAAGACTGCAGCACCCAGCTCGATTGATCGCCGAAGACGGCCGGACGATATCCTGCGGCGCGGATGGTCTTCGCTTGTCCGATCATTTCGCCGAGCGTCTTTGGATAGTCGAGCTTAACCTCGTTTAACAGCTTGCGGTTCACGTAGACCACATTGGTAAAGTTTACGAAGGGCACTCCGATCTCGTAAACCTCGCCGGTGGCAGCCTGCGCCTGGGTAGACACAGGGCGCAGGAGCTTATCGACGCCGTCGCGCTTGATGAGGTCGCGAAGATCCTTGGCGTAGCCGCGACCCGTGAGGTAACCGGTGCGTTTTCCGGGCCAAAGTGTGAGAATGTCAGGCAAGTTGCCCGAGATCGCCAAAGCCTGCATCTTGTTATGATAGGCATCATGATCGAGGTAGTCGAAATTGATCGTGATGTCGGGATTTGCGGCATGAAACCGCTCATAGGTTTCCTGAAGCCGCGCATAGTCGGGGTCCACCTTGGTGAAGGGGAAGATCGCCGTCAAGGTTACGTCCGCGCGGGCGATGGCGGTCGTTGCAAGACTTATTGCCGTAACAAGCAGTAGCGACGATACGCTGCGGGTCAATTTAGTCACTGTGTAGTTCATAAGGTCCTCCTCTCAAGCCGGCGGGGGATCCCGCGCAGCACACGAATTCTCCTTCCCGAAACGGCGCGGTATCGGCCGCCGCGGGATCCCAATCTCATGAAGTTTGTTTCAGTTCTCCGCTGCTTCCGGCGACACCGCGACATCAGTTCCCAAGGCTCAGATACCGGTGGCCGGCGGGCGTGGTCCTCCTCAAGACCATTGCGGCAGGCTTTTTTAACTTCCTGTCGGCCGACGTCGAGTAGCTCGACGCAATCCGTAACGTTACGAATAGCGATCAATGAGCGTTTGTCAACCGCAAAACCGTTGGCTTTAGGCCTCCGCACGCGAAAGCGCAGAAGTCCGATCCATAACGTTACGGATATTTATGGCTTAAGGATATGACTGCCATGATCGATAAATTCACCGGGGACCACGCGGCGGAGTTGCGCGTAGTCGTTGCCATCGATTGCGCCGGCGAGCATTTCGGAAAGCAGGTCGGCGATTCCGGCGTGCGGGTAGTGGAACGCGCTTGTCGGTGGGCTCAGAAAGTCGTGTAGTCTCGCGCCGCCATAGGTGATAAGGCCGAAATCCTTACCGATCTGCCGACCCGCCTGATGCATCGCAGTGATGAACCCCAACCCCGCCTCGTCCGAGGCAACGAAGGCACCTGTCGACTCTGGATGGCGGAGCAGCACCTCGCGCGCCATATCAACGCCGCTTTGCGGCGTCGTGGCGGAGAAGTGGATCAATTCGTCGGGCACGGTCAGGTTGCGAGCGTTGAAGGTTTTAGTCCAGCCTTTCACGAATTGCAGACTGTAAGAGAACTGGCTCGATGGCGCGAAAAGCAGGGGAGCCGGATGTCCGTTGTCGAGCAGTAACTTTGCAGCGTCCGCGCCGATCTGTTCGTGGTCGATGTCAACATAAGGGTGAGCGCTCAAAAGCTCCGTTCGGCCAAAGGTGACGAACGGCATCCCGACTTCGAGCAAGTATTTCACGCGCTCGTCCTGAGGACGTGTATGGGTTATGATGATGCCATCGACAGACCCTTCGCGGGCGAGATTGCGGACAATCTCGAGCGGATCGTCATGCTGCAGATGAGGAACGATACCGGTGCGAAACCCTCTCGCTCTCATGGCCGTGGAGACGCCAACCAGGAGTGAAGCAGTCACGATGTTAAGCTGCTCTTGTCGTTCGAATGAAAGCACCATTGCAATCGACTGCGATCGGCCCGAGCGAAGATTAACGCCGCCTGTGTTGGGCCTATACCCAAGCTTGTCAGCCGCGCGCTTAACTCGATCGATAGTCTCCGCGTTTACCTCGGCCCCATCTTTCAGTGCTCGGCTAACCGTGGTGACGGAAATGCCGAGGTACTGGGCAAGGGTTCGTAGCGTCGCTCTGGGCTTTTGTTGATTCATTCGGAGATATCGCTACCATCTTGCTGCAACTGATCATCGGTTACTAATCGGAGCTGCAGGTGCAATCAAGAACGGAGCGTTGCCAATGATCCATCAAAACCTCGCAATCTGGCATAGAGGCCGCTGTGTTAATCGCGAGTATTGCAGCAGTTATTCCTCAAACCGCTTTCCGATTGGACCGAGGATCTTTAGACAGCCGATTGCAGCTGGCTCTTCCTTCTTCAGGCAGGCGACCTAGTTACGACCACGATTCAATACCGCCTCTATACAATGCCCGTAATGTTAGGATCGCGAAACTTTTGCACTACGCCAAAAGAGACGATCACGTTGAGAACGCCGCAGAAGCCATCAAAGCCAGCCTTGCCGCGGAGGTTTGGAATTACTCGATGTAGGATGGGATCCATCGGCGGGCGAGCGTGCGCCACAAGTGGACCCGGCAGGACAGCGCCTCTGCCACCACTTTTGTCAGTCGGACTGCTGTCATCTTTGCGAATTGTCCTTTGGAGTTGTCGTGGCGCAAGCATGTGACGATACGATGTGATCGTTGTATCGGGGCCTAAACTGATTTGATGCTTCGGTCTGCAGTCGCATGCTTAGGATACCCAAACGGTAGCTGAGGATGCCAGCGCGGCGGCCGCGCCAGCATCATTCGGCTTCGCCTATCGGCGGATGGACTCGAAAAGCGCTTCGATCTCACCCCAAAGGGCTTTCGGGATGGAGAACTTCGCCCAGTCAAGGTTCTGCGCAATGCGTTCCGGCCGGCTCATGCCAAGGACCGCAGCGGAGACCTGCGGGTTGCGAAAGGGAAACTGGATCGCCGCCGCCTGCAGCGGAACGCCGTAATGCGTGCAGATTTCCTCGATCTGCTTTGCCCTCACGACCACATGCTCGGGCGGAGCGCCGTAATCGAAGGTCGTGCCTGAATTGCCCGGACCCGTGGCGAGAATGCCCGAATTGAACACCCCGGCGACAACGATCTCCACACCCTGGCGCGCCGCCTCCGGCAACAGGTCTGCTTCAGCAGTGCGGTCGAGGAGCGTATAGCGCCCGGCCATCATAACGGCATCGAGCGCGCAGGCCTTGATGAACCGCGTCGCGACATCACTCTCGTTGACGCCGACACCGATCGCCTTGATGTGACCGGCCGTTCTGAGGTCGTCGAGCGCCCGGTAACAACCTTCGACGGCCTCGTTGAAGCGCCGCTCATAGGCATTCCCATGGGTGAAGCGATCGATATCGTGGATATAGACCAGATCGAAATCCGCGATGCCGAGACGGTTTGCCGATTGTTCTAGCGAGCGCATCGTTCCGGCATAGCTGTAGTCGAAGACCGGCTTGAGGCGCAGCGGCGAGGCCCAGAGGCCGTAATCGACCGTCTCGCCATAGGGCGGCGCCATATAGCGGCCGGCCTTGGTCGAGACGGTGACCGTCTGCCGGTCGATGGTCCGCAGGAAGGTGCCGAGACGCAACTCGCTCAGCCCATGACCGTAGAGCGGCGCGGTATCGAAATAGCGCAATCCGCCGTCATAGGCCGCAGCCAGCACCTCGGCGGCCTGCGCCTCGGTGACATCGCGATAGAGCGTGCCGATGCCGCTGGCGCCGAAGCCGAGGCGCGAGGCAAAGCCGATCCTGCTTGAGGTCTTAGCGTCAGTCATGCCTTGCGCTCCTGAAAGCCGGGGAGACGATAGGCCTCGACGGCGTTCAGCCCGAAGATCCGTTCACGCTCAGCACTGGAAAGATCCTTGAGGCATTCCTGCAGCGCCTCGACGACGCGGTCGTAGCTCGCCGCGACGAGGCAGACCGGCCAGTCGGTGCCGAACATGCAGCGATCCGTGCCAAAGACGTCGAGCACTTCATGGACGTAGGGCTTGAGATCCTGCGGCGTCCAGCTCTGCCAGTTCGCTTCGGTGACCATACCCGACAGCTTGCACCAGACATGATTGCGCTGCCCTCTGAACTGCCGGATCAGCACCGCCCATTCGTCGAAGCCGCGATTGCGGATTTCGGGCTTCGAGATGTGGTCGAGCACGAAGCGCATCTCAGGGAAGGTCTGCGTTGTGGTGATGCAGGACGGCAACTGCGGCAGGTTGGGCACCAGATCATAGACAAGACCTGAAGCCTGAACGACAAGCAGCCCCGCTTTCACATCGGCGCGCAGCAGCCAGTTCGGATCGCTCTCCGTCTGGATCAGGTGACGCACGCCGACCAGCCATTTACCCTCGCGCGAAGACTTGAGCTCGGAAAGCGTCTGGCCAAGTTTCGGGTCTGTCAGGTCCACCCAGCCGACGACACCGGCGACGAAATCCGTGGCTTCCGCCGTGCGGATGAAGTCCCAGGTCTCGCCAAGATCGTTCCAGGTCTGGACAAGGACGGTGCCGGTGACGCCGTTTTTCTGCAGCGCCGGGCGAAGATCAGCCGGCTCGAAGACGCGGTTGATCGGCTCGAACGGGCCGCTCAGCCAGCCATAGTCGCCGCCGCTGGACGGATCCCAGAAGTGATGATGGGAATCGATGATCGGGCTTGTCATGTATAAATCTCCCTACCAGCGCTGATGAACATAGTTTTTGATGTAGGTGTCGTAGATCGCCTTGATCTCCCGCATCGCGCTGTCGGAAATCGCGGGCAAGCTGGCGGCCTCGGCATTGGATCTCGCCTGCGCCGGATTGCGGGCACCGGGAATGGCAACCGTGACGGCGTCGAACATCAGGATCCAGCGGAGCGCGAATTTCGCCATGGTGGTATCGCCAGAAACCAGTGGGCGAACTTTTTCGACTGCCTCCAGACCGACCTCATACGGCACGCCGGAGAAAGTCTCGCCGACATCGAAGGCTTCGCCGTTGCGGTTGAAGAGCCGGTGGTCATTGCTCTCGAACTTGGTGTCCTTCTTGAACTTGCCGGACAGCAGCCCGCTTGCCAGCGGCACGCGGGCGATGATCGCCACCTTCTTTTCCGCTGCCTGCTTGAAGAAGTGCTCGATCGGGCGCTGACGGAAGGCGTTGAAGATGATCTGGACGCTCATGACGCCAGGATATTCGATCGCCTTCAGCGCCTCCTCGACGCGCTCGACGCTGACGCCGTAGTTGCGGATCTTGCCCTTCTCGACCAGCTTGTCGAGGCGACCGAAGACCTCCGGGTGATAGTAGAGATCCGTCGGCGGGCAATGCAGCTGGACGAGATCGAGGCTATCGGTCTCGAGGTTCTTCAGGCTGCGGTCGATCCAGCCCTCGAGGTTTTCGGCGCTGTAGCCTTCGACCGACTGTTGCGGCAGGCGGCGACCGGCCTTGGTGGCGATATAGGGACGCTCGCCGCCCCGCTCCTTCATCACCTTTGCGATCAGTTTCTCCGAATGACCATCGCCATAAACGTCGGCCGTATCGATGAACGTGACGCCGGTATCGAGTGCTGCATGCAGCGCGGCAAGCGCCTCCTCATCGTTGACCTCACCCCAGGCGGCGCCGATCGCCCAGGCGCCAAAGCCGATTTCGCTGACCTTCCGGCCGGTGCGGCCGAATCCCTTGGTTCGCATAACTCACTCCCTCGTTCGCGGTGGCCGGCGGGCCGGCACCGTCTGGTTAGACTTGCTTGACATTCTCCGTCAACCCAATTATCAGAAAACAGGGTTGTACGACAACCCGGTAAGTACGCAAAATCTGCACTGGGAGGATGAGACCGTGCGATCATTTGTATTGGGAGGCATTTCTGTTGCGCTCGGCCTCGGCGCGTCACTGCAATTGGCAGCCGCCGAGGACACGATCAAGATCGGCGTCGTCGCGGCTGAATCGGGTGCCTTCGTGTCCGCCGGTCACACGCTTCCGGCCGGCGTCGGCCTCGCCGTCAAGGAAATCAACGACGCGGGAGGCGTCAAGGTTGGTGACAAGACTTACAAGGTCGAGATGGTGAAGCGCGACGACCGCACCGATATCGCCACCGCCATTGCCGCGACCCAGGAGCTGGTTCGCGATGAAAAGGTTTCGGCGATCTTCGGTTCGGAAACCCACGACTTTACCCTGGCGATGACGAAGATCACCCAGCCCGCCAAGGTGATCCAGTTTGCCGGCAACAGCACGCTGGCAAAAATTCTGAACCCGCAGTCCGTCGCCCCCGGCGCCGAAGACCATTACCTCTTCCAGTCCGAGCCGCAGGAATTCCAGCGCTCCGGCTCGACGGCCCGCGGGGTTCTGAGCTTGCTGACGCCGCTCGTCGGCCACCCGCTGAAAAAGTCCGTCGTCATCGTCGGCAACGACGCTACCGGCCAGTTCCTGACCTCCTATTATGTTAAGGCGCTGAAGGCCGAGGGACAGGAAGTCCCCGAAGTCATTTCCTATCCGCCCGATACCACCGACTTCTCGCCGTTCCTGACGCGCGCCAAGAGCCTGAACCCTGACGTCGTGCACTTCTGGTACAATGGCGACTCGACCCTGACCGCGCTGCCGCAGGCGCTCGAACTCGGCGTTGCCCCGAGCTACTTCCTGTTCGGCGTCGACCCGGGCATCTGGAAGGAACGCGGCCTGACCGCCGACGTGCCGGTCGCCATGAGCTGCGTCCCGATCTGCTGGGGTGAATCCTCCAACGCCAATGCGAAAACCTATTTCAAGGCCTACTTCGCTGCCGGCGCGCCGAAGGGTGTGACCTCCTCGGTCTCGCTGCTCTACTACGACTATGTCCACATGCTCGCCGAAGCCTGGACGAAGGCCGGTTCGCTTGATCCGGACAAGACCGTCGCAGCTCTCGAATCGCTGCACCATAAGGGCGTGGTCTCCGACGTTCTCTCCTTCAACAAGAGCCACCAAGTGACACACGCGACCGAAGTCTGCGCGGCGGCACCCGGCGGCGACATCTCCTGCGCGATGCAGCAGCCACCCGCAGAAGCCCCTGCGGAATAAACTGCCGATGCGGCTCCCGCCGGCCGATGCGCCGGCGGGAATTACGTCATTGAAAATGGGACACTCCGCGTCGTGTGGTCCCCGCAACAGCGGAATAGAGCAGTGGACATTCTCATTCAGCAAATCCTCAACGGCCTGTCGATCGCGAGCGTTATCACGCTGATCGCCGTCGGGGTCACCTTGATCTTCGGCCTGACCGGCATCATCAATTTCGCGCATGGCGAATTCCTGATGGTCGGCAGCATCGTCACCTGGCTAGCCGTCCAAGCCGGCCTCGGATTCTTCATCGCTCTCGTGCTCGCCGTCCTTGCCGTCGGCGTCATGGGCTTCGTGCTCGAGCGCGGACTGTTCCGCTTCACGCTGACACGCCCGACCAATGGCTTCATCGTCTCGCTCGGGCTGATCGTCGTGCTGCAGCACATCGTCATCTTCTTCTATGACCCGAACCAGAAAAGCATTCCACGCCCGCTCACCGGCATCTGGGAGATCGGCGGCGTGCGTATTGCCTCGGTTCGCGTCATGGTCATTCTGGTCACCATTGCAGTCGTTGCGCTGACCTTCGCCATGGTCACCCGCAGCCGCTACGGGCGCGCACTTCGCGCCGCGGTCGATGATCGTGATACCGCAGCATTGATGGGCATCCCCGTCCGCCGCTACATCACCGGCGTCTTCGTGCTCGGCAGCGCCCTTGCCGGTCTCGGTGGTGCGTTGCTGATCGCACTCTTCCCGATCACGCCGTTCACCGGCGGCACCATGGTCATGAAGGGTTTTGCCGTGGCGCTGATCGGCGGCCTCGGAAACCTGACAGGTGCTGTCGTTGCCGGCCTCATTCTTGGCATCGTCGAAGGCTTCAGCGCCGGCTACGGCTTCTCCGCCTGGACCGACGCCTATTCCTTCGCCCTGATGATCCTGGTGCTGCTCTTCCGCCCGAATGGACTGTTCGGTGGCACGAGCGGCCCGAAAATGGCCTGACGCGCGAAAGGCGCATGCTATGAACACCTCACTTTCGTCGCTCCGCTCGCTGATCCCGGCCCTTGTCGTGCTGGCGATCCTTGCCTTCGTCCCGGCGCTTGGCGCCAGCAACCGCATGCTGTCGCTGGCGATCTCCGCCGGCATCAACATCGTGGCGCTCTATGGCCTCTCGGTGCTGTTCGGCCAGACCGGCATTCTCTCCATGGGCCATGCCGCCCTTGTCGGCGTCGGCGCCTATGCGGCGGCTCTGCTTGCCCGTGATACCGGGATCGGCTTCTGGGTGGCGTTGCCGCTCGGCGGGATCGCCGCTGCCACCTTCGCGGTTATCATCGGCGTGCCGTCGCTGCGCGTCAGCGGCCACCACTTCGTCATCATGACCTTCGCCTTCGGCCAGCTTTTGACCATCATACTGACCAATGGCGGCGATTTCACCGGTGCAGCGACCGGCCTCGACCTGCAGCTGCCGACCAGCTTCTTCGGCATGCGTATCGATGATCTCATCCCCTATTACTTCGTCGTTCTTGCCTTCGTGGCACTCAGCGCCATTGCCAGCTGGGCGATCATCAACTCGCCCTATGGCCGGACGCTTCGCGCGATCCGCGAGAACGAGAAACTGGCCGCCTCGCTCGGCATCAATGTCGGGCGTCACAAGATCGGCGCCTTCGTCGTCAGCGGCGTCTTTGCCGGTGTCTCCGGCGTCTTGCTCGCCTATTTCCTGCGTCACATCTCGCCAAGCCAGTTCGCCTCCTTCCCGAGCATCTATCTGGCACTGATGGTGATGATTGGTGGCGCCCGGTTGCTTCTCGGGCCGATTGCGGGGGGCATCCTCGTGTCGTTCCTGCCGGAGGTTCTGAACCTTGATCCGGTCCAGTCGCGCATTCTCTACGGCGTCTGCCTGATCGCGGTGATCCTGCTGCTGCCGAACGGCCTGATTGCCGGGCTCATCGACGGCTGGAACAGGCTCGTTCGCGGCCCGGGGCCAAAGCAGGCGTCCCGCCATGCAACCACTGCCAGGCATGCTTCGGAGGCAGGCCGATGAACGCCATTCTTGAGATCAGCGGACTGAAGAAGCAGTTCGGCGGTGTCACCGCATTATCAGGTGTCGATCTGTCGATCGAAGAGGGCGAGATCCTTGGCATTGTCGGCCCGAACGGCTCCGGCAAGACGACGCTCTTCAACGTCATCACCGGCGTCTACCGGCCGACCGAGGGGCATGTCCGCTGGCGCGGTCACGATATTACCAGCCTTGCGGCCCACGAAGTCTCGGGTGCCGGTATCGGCTACACCTTCCAGCAGGCCATGGCCTTTCCCGGCCTCACGGTCTGGGAAAACGTCCAGATCGCCTGCGAGCACGCGCGCAACACCAGCCGCCCCTACCCGTGGACGACGCCGGCCGCCCTGCTCGATTTCGTTGGGCTGACGGCGCTCGCAAATGAGCGCGCCGGCGTGTTGCCCTTCGGCAATCTGCGTCTCCTCGGTATCGCGCTAGCGCTGGCCACGCGGCCCGCGCTGATCCTGCTCGATGAACCGGCGGCAGGCCTCAACGACAAGGAGACCGCAACGCTGGTCGGTCTGGTCAAGCAGTTCCCGGCCCACGGCATCAGCGTCTGCGTCATTGATCACGACATGAAGCTGATGCAGATGCTTTGCAAGCGGCTGGTCGTCCTCGATTTCGGATCGAAGATCGCCGATGGCCCGACGCAGGACGTTCTTTCCAATCCGAAGGTGCTCGAAGTCTATCTCGGAGGTGCGCTGTGAACCTGCTCGATGTTTGCAATGTGACGACCGGGTATGGCGCAACGTTCGTCAATCGCGATGTCTCCGTGACTCTTGGCGAAAACGAGGTGATCACCATCCTCGGGCCGAACGGTGCCGGCAAATCGACATTGCTGCGCACCATCGTCGGGCTGGTCAAACCGCGCACGGGGACGATCACTTTCGCTGGCGAAAACCTGACCGGTCGCACGCCGGATATCATGGCCAAGCGCGGCGTCGTTCTGGTGCCCGAGGGGCGGCGGATCTTCGGCGATATGACCGTCGAGGAAAACCTGCGCCTCGGCGCCTATGCGCGGCGCGACACCGAGGCCGTCGAAGCCGACGTCAAGACGATGGAGAGCTTCTTTCCGATTCTTGCGACGAAGCGTCAGCAGAAGGGCGGATCGCTAAGCGGCGGACAGCAGCAGATGCTGGCAATCGCCCGCGGTCTGATGGCGAGGCCGCGTGTGCTGCTCCTCGATGAACCATCGCTCGGCCTTTCGCCACTGCTCGTCAAGGAAATCCAGGCGATCATTCTCGATATCGGCAAGACCTTCAACGCGTCGGTCCTGCTCGTCGAGCAGAATGCCGGGCTTGCACTCTCGGTCGCCACGCGCGGTTATCTGATGCAGAATGGCCGTATCGCCACATCAGGGCCGATCTCGGATCTCAAGGATATGTCGCTGATGCGCGAACTTTATCTTGGCGGCGTAGCGGAACAGGTGTGACGATGAACACGATCGCTCTTTCCTACGGCCGCGGCCATCTCGACATCACGCTTCCGCCCGGCGCGCGGCCGACCGTGATCCGCAAGCAGCAGCTGCCGAAGCTTACCGACAGCAAGGCAGCGATTATCGAGGCGCTGCACAACCCGGTTGCCTCCAAACCCTTGGCTGATCTTGCAAAGAACCGCCAAAGCGCCTGCATCCTGATCTGCGACATCACCCGGCCGGTGCCAAACCGGCTGTTTCTGCGCCCGATGATAGAGACGATGATTGCGTCCGGCATTCCGCAGGAGAAGATTTCGGTGCTGGTCGCCACCGGCCTGCACCGGCCCAATCTCGGCGAGGAACTGGCCGAACTCGTCGGCGATCCCTGGGTGCTCGAAAATGTCCGGGTCGAGAACCACTATGCCAGAGACGAGGACGCGCATATCGATTTCGGCTTCACCAAGACGCGGAACACGCCGGTCAAGCTCGACCGGCTGTTTGCCGAAGCCGATCTCAGGATCGCCACCGGCCTTGTCGAGCCGCATTTCATGGCCGGCTGGTCGGGCGGGCGAAAGGTCATTGCCCCCGGCGTTGCCCATCACGAAACGATCCGGACGTTCCACTCCGCGCGCTTCATGGAAGATCCGCTGGCGGTGCAATGCAACCTCATCGGCAATCCGCTGCACGAGGAGCAGCTGGAAATCGTTCGGATGCTCGGTGAGGTCTATGCACTGAACACCGTGCTCGACGAGGATCGTGACCTGGTCTGCGTTACCTTCGGTGAAATCATCGCCAGCCATCAAGCGGCCGTCGACTTCGTCAGTGCCGCAACGCAGATCCCGCTTGGCCGGAAATTCTCCACCGTCATCACCTCCTCGGCCGGCTATCCGCTCGACAAGACCTACTACCAGACGATCAAGGGCATGGTAACACCGCTCGACATCCTCAAGCCCGGCGGCACGCTGATCATCGCCTCGGAATGTTCGGAAGGTTTCGGCTCACCTGAATTCCGCGAGGCACAGGCGCGGCTGGTCGAGCTCGGCCCGGAACGCTTCCTGGCGACGCTGACGGCAAAGAGCCTGGCCGAAATCGACGAGTGGCAGACGGAGATGCAGCTGAAGCCGATGCGGCTCGGCAGCGTCGAACTCTACACGACGGGACTTGTTTGCGACGACCGGACGCTGACAGGCGTCGGCATGATCGACGATATCCAGGCGGCGATCGCCCGCAGCATCAGCGCCAGCGGCGATGCCGATGTCGCCATCATCCCGGAGGGGCCTTATGTCGTGCCTCGATATGCGGCGTGAGCGGCTAGCGATGAAGGTTGGCGTCGCGCAACTCTTCGAAGCGCGCGGTGCTCTTCGACAGGTGATTGCGCAGCGCCTTGCGGGCAGCGGCTTCGTTGCCGTCGCGGATCGCGACAAAAATCGCGTAATGTTCCTTGCGCATCCGCTCGCCATGCTTTTGACGTTCGGTCGCCGTCATCTGATCGAGATGCGCCCACTGACGCGGCACCATTGCTGTGCCGAACGTGTCGAACAGCCGTCCGTAATAAGAATTCTGCGTGGCGACGAGAATCGAGCGATGGAAGGCAAAGTCTTCCTCGGCCCCATAACCACCTTCAGCGACCGCTCTGTCGAGTGCGTCGAGTCGATCTTGCATGCGGACGATGTCCTCCGACGTACGGCGCCGCGCTGCAAGACCGGCGGCCTCGTATTCTACGCCGAGGCGCAATTCGAGAACCCGCAGCACTTCGTCGATCGATTCCAGGTCGTTCGGAATGATGGAAAAGGAGCGCGGCGTTGGATTGCTCGAAACAAATGCGCCGAGTCCCTGGCGAGTGGTGATCAGACCCTTGGCCCGCAGCGTTGCCAGCGCCTCGCGAACGATCGTGCGGCTGACGCCGGTCGCTTCCATGATCGCTTGCTCGGTAGGCAACCGTTGCCCCGGCTTCAGATCGCCGGATTCGATATGCGCGATCAGGCTCTCGGCAAGTCCGTTGCGCAGGCTGGACGCCTGCGGGATCGAGTTGAAAACCGCGCTATCCCTGTCCTTCATTCCGTTCCGAAGTCCAATCTCGCCGTCCGGCGCCGGGCTGCCAATACTGCCGTTGCTAAACCATACCACTAGAAAAAGCAAAAGCCCGCATATCGGGCCACGGAAACAACCGGGAGGAAAGCATGAAAGAGAAAATCGGATTCATCGGTCTCGGCGCGATGGGCTCCGGCATGGCAGCCAATCTCGTCAACAAGGGTTGGCCGCTGGCGGTGATGGCGCACCGCAAGCGCGAAGCCGTCGAACGGCTGAAGGAGCTCGGCGCAGCCGAGGCGGGGACGCCCAAGGAATTGGCGTTGGCATCCGACGTGGTGATCCTCTGCGTCACCGGATCGGAAGAGGTCCAGCAGCTCCTGTCCGGTCCGGATGGACTGCTTGCCTCCGGCAAGCGCATGTTGCTGATCGACTGCTCGACATCCAACCCTGCCGTGACGATCAAGCTTGCCGCCGAGCTTTCCCAACAGGGCATCACGCTCGTCGATGCGCCGCTCGCACGCACGCCGAAGGAAGCGGCCGAAGGCAAGCTGGATGTGATGGCGGGCGGTTCCGCCGATGGCATCGCCCGCGCCCGGCCAATCCTCGAAGCCTTTGCCGCCCGCATCATCGAGACCGGCCCGGCCGGAACCGGCCATACGATGAAGCTGCTCAACAACTTTGTGTCGATGGGGTATTCGGCGATCTATTCGGAAGCATTGATGATCGCCGCAAAAGCGGGGCTCACCCCTCATGTGTTCGACAGCGTGCTGCGCGGCAGCCGCATGGATTGCGGTTTCTATCAAGCCTTCTTCGAGTTCGTGTTGAACCGCAACGAAAACGCTCAGCGCTTCGCCATGGCCAACGCGTTAAAGGACATGTCCTATCTGGCATCGCTGGCCCAGGCGCTGCAGGCGGTCAATCCGGTTGGCGCTGCCGTGCGCAACAGCTTCGCGACGGCGGTTGCCGCAGGGCGCGGTCAATCCTTCGTGCCAGCCCTTTCGGATGTCATTGCGGCTGCGAACGGTGTTTCGCTGACTGAAGCGGCGGACGGAAAATAGGACGGATGACCGTGCTTGAAATTCACCTCGACCCCGTCGGCGGCATTGCAGGCGACATGTTCGTGGCAGCCCTGCTCGACCTCAGGCCGGACCTGAATACCGGCCTGCAGGCGGCGCTGAAGCGCTGCCCGTTGATCGAAAACGTCGAGTGCAAACTCGTGGCGCATCACGACGGCGTGCTGACCGGCAGTCGCTTCAAGGTGCATCATGCCGAACACGGGGCGGATCACCCGCATGACGACAATCATCATCATGACCATCACGACCACCAGCAGCATGAGCACAGTCACGCAGGAGATGATCATGGTCATGCGGAGCACGATCGCACTCATGCAGGGCATCACGATCATGTCGCCTGGCGCGACATCCGCGATGCCCTGAACCGTTCGGCGCTCGACGGAGAAACCATCCGTCACGCGACCGGTGTCTTCGAAAAGCTGGCGGAAGCGGAAGCCAAAGTCCACGGCACAACGCCGGAAAACGTCGCCTTTCACGAGGTTGGCGCGTGGGATTCGATCGCCGACATCGTCTCTGCGGCCTGGCTGATAACGCAGGTCGGCGCGGCGCATTGGAGCGTTGGCCCGATCCCGCTTGGAGGCGGCCGGGTGAAGACCGCGCATGGCCTGCTCCCGGTTCCGGCTCCGGCGACCGTGCACCTGCTAAAAGATTTCGATGTCATCGATGACGGGATCGGCGGCGAGCGCGTCACGCCGACGGGTGCCGCCATCCTTGCCTATCTCTGCAGGAGCAAGATCGCGCCCGGCCGCCGGGCTCTGAAGGGATCAAGCCATGGCTTCGGCACAAAGCGGCTCCCCGGCGTCAGCAACTGCCTGCGGCTGCTGGCCTTCGAACGCCGGGAAGAGGTATCTGCGTTCAACGACACGGTCGCGGTCCTCGAATGCGAGATTGATGACCAGACCGGGGAAGACATTGCCCAGGCGGTGGCCCGGTTGCGCAATCGCCCGGATGTGCGCGACGTCGTCCAGATGCCCGTCTTCGGCAAGAAGGGCCGGATGATGACGCATCTCCAGGTGCTTGCCGACCCATCGAAAAGCAGGGATGTCGCCGCCGCCATACTCGACGAAACGACAACGATCGGAGTCCGTGCCATGACCGCGGAGCGGATGACGCTGAGCCGCGAGCAGGAAACAGTCGAACACGCGGGAAAGATCTACGCCTTTAAGCTCGTCGACCGCCCCTCGGGCCGCACCGCCAAGCTCGAAGCCGACAGCCTGACATCGACCCCGGGTGCCGCGGCACGCCGCAGCCTGAGGAGACTTCTCGAAGGCCTGTTGAAACAGAAGAGAGGAGACCTGTTGTGAGAAAGGCTCTGGAGGAATGTCTCGCCTCGCTCGGCGACGTCTCGATCGCAGTCAGTGGGGGTATCGACTCGCTGACGCTGGCGGTCATTGCGACGCGGCTCCTCGGACCGGCCCGCGTGAACATCATGCACGCGGTCTCGGCTGCGGTCCCCGGAGAGGCCACCGAGCGCGTCAAGATGCTGGCGGGGAGCGAAGGCTTCGACCTCGATATCATCGATGCCGGCGAGTTCTCCGATCCGGATTATCTCAGGAACCCTGTCAACCGCTGCTTCTTCTGCAAGGGCAATCTCTACGGCGCCATTGCCGCCCGGTCGAGCCGCCAGCTGCTGTCCGGGACCAATCTTGACGATCTCGGCGAGTATCGTCCGGGGCTCGAAGTGGCAAAGAATTTCTCCGTCCGCCATCCTTTCGTTGAGGCCGGTATCGGCAAGCAGGGTGTGCGCCAGCTGGCGCGCGATGCAGGCCTCGGCGCGCTCTCGGAACTGCCCGCCTCTCCCTGCCTCTCGAGCCGCATCGAAACCTCGATCGCCATCGAGCCGGAAATGCTGGAGGCCGTGCACCGGATCGAGACGTTCCTGACCGAGACGCTCAGGCCGCAAACCGTCCGCTGCCGCGTGCGGCGCAGCGGCATCGCCATCGAGCTTGATCGCGATGCGCTGGCACTGGCAACAGCCATGAATGACGTCGGCAACGACCTGCGCGGCATGCTGCCCCGCGGTTACAGGAACGGCCCGTTGACCTTCGAACCCTACCGCAATGGCAGCGCTTTCCTCGGGGTCAGGCCATGAGCGGCGATGTCGTCTTTGATTTCGCCCGGGCCGAGCGCATCGGCCTCAGCGAGGCTGTCTTCTGTGCCGGCAAGACACCACAGCAGATTGCGGCGATCCTTCAGAGCGCCAGCCAGCGGGATGCCGGTCTGCTCCTGACGCGTCTCGACGCCGAGAAGTTCGCGGCACTTTCGGGTGAATTGAAGGCCGCTACAGAGTGGTGTCCGCTGTCGCAAACCGCATTCTTCGGCCCGGTTCCGCCGGTATCCTTGGCCGGAAACGTCGCGATCGTGGCCGCAGGCACGTCGGACGCACCCGCCGCCCGCGAAGCGGAGCGTACGCTTCGCCACGCAGGCGTCGAAGCATCCGTTTTCATCGATGTCGGGGTCGCCGGGCTCTGGAGACTGATGGACAGGATTGAGGAGATCCGCCGCTTTCCTGTTGTCGTTGCCGTCGCCGGCATGGACGCAGCCCTGGCCAGCGTTCTGGGCGGTCTATACAGCGGCAGCCTGATTTGCGTGCCGACCTCGGTCGGCTATGGGGCGGCCGAGCAAGGCCGCACAGCACTTAACGCGATGCTGGCAAGCTGCGCGCCGGGCCTGCTCGTCACCAATATCGACAACGGCTATGGCGCGGCCTGTGCGGCCCTGCGCATGCTTGGTGTCATGAACCTTCGCTGATCGGGGAGCAGCAGGGGCTGCTCCCCGACCTTTTCTCAGGCAGCGTCGACAGTCAGCTGCGTCTGCTCGCCCAGACCCTCGATACCAAGCTTGATCGTCTGCCCGGCCTTCAGGAACAGCGGCGGCTTCATGCCGAGGCCTACGCCCGGCGGCGTGCCCGTCGAGATGATATCGCCTGGCTGCAGGCTCATGAACTGCGAGATATAGTGAACGAGGAAGGAGACGCCGAAAATCATCGTCTTCGTCGAGCCGTTCTGCCGCATCGTCCCGTCGACGGAGAGCCACATCTTCAGGTCCTGGGGATCGGCGACCTCGTCGCGCGTCACCATCCAGGGGCCGATCGGGCCGAAGCTGTCGGCCGACTTGCCCTTGGTCCACTGTCCGCCGCGCTCGGCCTGGAATTCGCGCTCCGAAACGTCGTTGATCAGGCAATAGCCGGCAACATGTTTCATTGAGTCGGCTTCTGTGACGTAACGGGCTTCGTCGCCGATGACGATGCCGAGCTCGACTTCCCAGTCGGTCTTCTTCGACTTGCGCGGGATAATGACGTTGTCGTTGGGGCCGGTGATGGCGCTGGTCGCCTTCATGAACAGGATCGGCTCTTCGGGAATGGCCGCACCGGTCTCGGCAGCGTGGTCTGCATAGTTCAGGCCGACGCAGATGAACTTGCCGGTGCACGAGACGCAGGGGCCATACCGGCGGGGCTCGGCAACGACGGGCAGGCTCTCGATATCGATCGCGGCGATTTTTGCCAAACCTGCAGCCGTCAGACTATCGCCTGATATGTCGTCGACATGACCGCTGAGGTCGCGGACCTTGCCGTTTCTGTCGAGAATGCCGGGCTTTTCGGCGCCGCGCTCACCGTATCTCAGAAGCTTCATATCGATTGTCCGTTTTTAAGATGTGTCTTCAGGCGTTCGCCCAGCCACCATCGATGACGATGGCATTGCCGGTCATGAAGGCCGATTCCTTGCTGGCGAGGTAGACGACGAGGTCGGCGACTTCCTCGGGCGTACCGAGGCGTCCCATAGGCTGGCGGGCGATGAAGCCGGCGCGCGCCTGATCGTAATCGCCGAGCGCCCGCATGCGGTCCTGCAGCGACGGGCTTTCGACGGTGCCGGGGCAGATGGCGTTGGCGCGGATGCCCTGGCCGACATAATCGAGCGCCACCGATTTCGTCAGCCCGATCACCGCAGCCTTGGTGGTGCCGTAGATGAAGCGGTTCGGCGCCGCGATCACGGTCGAGGCGACCGATGCCATGTTGACGATCGAGCCGCCGCCGCGGGCGATCATGCCCGGCAGGAAGGCGCGGATCATCCGGTACATGGCGCGAATGTTAAGGTTGACCGAAAAGTCGAAGGCATCCTCGTCGCATTCGAGGATCGAGCCGTGATGCACGAAACCGGCGCAGTTAAAGAGAATGTCCGGCGCATCGATTTCCCTTGCGAAGGCGCTGATCTCCGCCGGGTTCAGCACATCGAGCTTGCGCGCGGTAACGCCCGCCTGATCGCGCAACGTATCGAGCTTTGCGGCATCGATATCGGTGGCGCAGACGCGCGCGCCTTCACGCAGGAAGGCGAGCACCGTGGCGCGCCCCATCCCCTGCCCGGCTGCCGTCACGACAGCGGTTTTTCCCTCAAGTCTTCCAGTCATGTCTTATCCTCAACAGATTATTCGGGTTGTTCTCCGGCCAGCCCGACGCGGTTTGCGGCACCGTGGAGGTGCGCCCGCATGGCATCGCGGGCTTCGTCGCCGTCGCCCGCTTCGATGGCATCGAGAATGCGTTGATGCTCGCCGAGCGTCACGGCCGCCAGATCCTCGGAGCGCTGCTGGTTGCCGGAGGCCAGAATGCTTTCGCGCACCCGCTCGGAAACGAACATCAGGAACTGAACCATGTAGAGATTGCCCGTCGCCGCAGCGACGGTCTTGTGGAATTCGAGATCGGTCTTCAGCCACATGACGCTGCCGTAGGGCGCATCACGCATGGTCACCAGCGCATCCTTCATCGCCGTCAGGTCGTCGCCGGTCCGGCGCTTAGCGGCAAGGGCGGCCGCCTCGACTTCAAGAATGCCGCGGAGCTCGAATAGCGACTGGAAGGCCGCCGCCTGCTGCAGGGCTTCGTAATCGATCGTCAATGTCGTGGCGTTCGGCTGGTCGGCGACGAAGGCGCCGCGGCCCTGCTGCGACCAGATGCGGCCCTCGGACCGCAGCCGTGCGATCGCCTCGCGCACGACGTTGCGGCTGACACCGAAGGTCTGCGCGAGCTGCTGTTCGGTCGGCAGCTGATCACCCGGCATCAGGCGTCCCTGCGCGATTTCGCGCGAGATCGAGCTTGCGACCAGCGTCGACAGATGCGGGCCCCGATTGACCTTGTCGAGTTTCAGCGTCATTCCCTACCCCTCTGCCATGCCATCTGCGCTTGCCAGTATCCGACCCTCGCTCAAAAGATGCCTCGGGTCGAGTGCATCCTTGATCCGGCGCGAAAGCTCAAGCGTCAAGGGGTCGGCGCGTTTCAGAAACGCCTCCTGCTTGACGCGGCCGATCCCATGTTCGGCACTGATCGAGCCGCCATGCTTGTCGACGATGTCGAAGATCACCTCTTCGGTGGCATGAAACAGGCTGTCGAACTGGTCGGCCGCCATGCCGGCCGGTGGGACGATATTCAGATGAATATTGCCGTCGCCGACATGACCATAGGTGACCGCGATCGCCTCCGGATGTTTCTGCGATAGCGCCTCGAGCGTGTCGCCGACGAAGGCGGCCAGGCTCGAGATCGAGACCGAGACATCGGTCCTCAGATATCGTCCGCCGCGGCCCTGCGCCTCGACCATCATCTCGCGCAGCAGCCAGAGCCGGTCGCCCTGCGCCTTGCTGCTGGCAATGACGCCGTCGAGGACCAGATCGGAGGCATCGCCGAGAAATCCTTCGAGCAGGGCGCGAAGATCGACGCGTCCGGCCGCCGAAGCCTCGATCAGCACATAGACGGGATAGGCCTCGGCCAAGGGATCGGGGATATCGTCGCGGGCATTGATGGCAATCTCTATGCCGCCGCGCAGGATAAGCTCGAATGCCGTCAGCAGGTCGCTGCACTGGCGGCGCGCCCGCGCATAAAGCTGCATGGCATCATCCACGGAGGCCAGCCCGACCAGCGCGGTTTCCACCTGCTCCGGCTTCGGAAACACCTTGAGCGCCACGGCGGTGACGATGCCGAGCGTGCCTTCGCTGCCGATGAAAAGCTGTTTCAGGTCATAGCCGCGGTTGTCCTTGCGCAGCGTGCGCAGACCGTTCCAGATCCGTCCGTCGGCAAGCACGACCTCGAGGCCGAGCACCAGGTCGCGGGTCATGCCGTAGCGCAGCACGTTGAAACCGCCGGCATTGGTCGAAACGTTGCCGCCGATCCGGCAGGTGCCCTGCGCCCCGAAGGTGATCGGCAGAATGCAGTCGGCTGCTTCAGCGTGGCGCTTGGCATCTTCGAGAATGCAGCCGGCCTCGACAACCATGGCGAAATCGATCGGATTGACGGAGCGTACCTTGTTCATCCGCTCCAGTGAAACGACAACCTCGCCGCCCGGATAGCTCGGCACGGCTGCGCCAACCAGCCCGGTCAACCCGCCCTGCGGGACGACATGGATCTTCTCTTCATGGCAAAACGCCATCAGGCGGCTGAGTTCATCGGCCGAGCGCGGCCGCGCCACGGCCAGCGGCCGGCCGTAATGCTCTCCTGACCAGTCGCGGCTATAGCGCTCCAGCGCCTCGCCTTCCGTCAGGATCAGGTCCGCCGGCATTGCGGCGCAAAGGGCTGCAAGCGCTCTTTCCTGAAGGGGCGGGAAGGCATTCATTCTGTTGCTCCGGTTAGGCGGGAAAACATCTGGACAACTGGGTCAGTTACATGGTTATCATACAACACTGGTCCCGAACATCAAGTGCGGCGATCTTTTCCATGCTCGCCCTTCGCTAAAAACCAGTGTAAAATCGATAACTTGCAGGAGGATCCGTATTATGACCGCCGCGTCCGGCCAATTTCGAAATATGCACACCATGATCCGCGTGTTCGACCTCGACAGGTCGATCAAGTTCTACACCGAAATGCTCGGCATGACGCTTCTCCGCAGGGATGATTATCCGGGCGGAAAGTTCACCAATGCCTTCGTCGGTTACGGTCCCGAGGAGACGGACACCGTCATCGAACTGACCTACAACTGGGGCCGCGAGGAACCTTACGAACTCGGCACCGGATTCGGCCATCTGGCACTCGGCGTCAACGACATCTACGCCGTCTGCGCCGCGCTCGAGAAGCAGGGTGCCAAGATCCCGCGCCCGCCAGGCCCGATGCAGCACGGCACCACGCATATCGCGTTCGTCGAAGATCCGGATGGCTACAAGATCGAGCTGATCGGTCTGGACACAATGTGACGGTCGCTTCGTCTTCCGAAGGCCGCGCTGCAATGCGCGGCCTTTTTTGTTTGCTGGTGCCGTCTGCGCGCGGCCCATCATTTGATGATCGCAATCTTGCTGCGGTCGATGGTGATGGCGACGGCGAGGATCAGCACCGAACCGAAGACGACGTTTTCGGCGAAGATGTTGATACCGATGAAGGTCATGCCGATACGCACGATCGAGATGATCAGCGCGCCGACGGCCGTGCGGGCGACACCGCCGAGACCGCCGGTGATGGCGGTACCGCCGACGATGACGGCGGCGATTGCCGGCAGCAGCAGCTGATTGGCAAGATTGGGCGAACCGCTCGATAGACGAGCAGCAAGGATGACCCCGGCAATTGCGGCCAGCATGCCGGAGATCGCAAAGGCGACGATCTTCGTGCGTTCGACGTTGATGCCGGCGGCAATCGCGGCCGGTTCACCGGCGCCGATTGCCAGGCTATGACGGCCAAAGCGCGTGTATCTGAGGCCGAAAAAGGCGAGGATCCCAATGATCACGGCAATCCAGATGACGGTCGGCAGCCCGGCAAACGTCCCGTTGATCCAGGCGGTCTTTTCGCGTCCGCCCTCCTCGATGGTGATCGCCCGGCCGGCAGCGGCCCACAATGCGATACCGGCCACGACGCCGCCGGTCGCCAGCGTCGCCACGAAGGATGGCACCTTGAGGCGGACATGGACATAGCCACTCAGCGCTCCGAAAACGAGACCCGACAGGATTGCCACGGGAAAGGCCAGCATGCCGATCTGCGGCAGAAGCTGTGCCAGGATGACGCTCGACAGCGACGCCACCGATTGGATCGACAGATCGATGCCGCCGATCAGGATGACGAAGGTGACACCAGCCGCCAGGATGAAAAGCACGGCGGTATTGGAGAGCAGAAGTAGCAGCGTGTCACCGGTCAGGAAGCCCGGTGCCGCAAGCTCGATGATCAGCACCAGCACCACCAGCAAGGCAGGCGGTATCGCCCCTTGCATCCAGCCCGCGGCGAGGAGAGTTTTCATGTTGTTGACGCTTGTCATGACGCTCTCCTCACACCATTGCCCGAACGAGATCGACCTGATCCGGTTTGTTTCCCGGCGCCGCATCGAAATGAGCGGTAACGACGCCGTCGCGCATCACCAGCACGCGATGCGACAGGCCGATCGTTTCCTCAAGCGTATCGGAAATCAGAAGGATCGCGACACCCTGGGATGAGAGGTCACGGACCAGCTCGTAGACTTCTTCCTTGGCCCCGACATCGAGTCCGCGCGTCGGGTGATCGAGGATCAGGATCCGCGATCCCGCCGTCATCCAGCGCGCCAGAACCACCTTCTGCTGATTGCCGCCGGAGAGTTTCCGGCAGGCGATATCGGGTCCCGGCGCCTTGATGCGTAGGCGCTTGATCCAGTCGGCAGCCAGCTGCCGCTCACGGCGGTAGTTGATCGCGCCGCCGCGCATCACCGAGGATAGATCGGCAAGCGTGATGTTTTCGGCGATCGACAGGAACATCACCAGCCCCTCGACGCGTCGCTCGCGCGGGACGTAGCCAATGCTCTTGCGAACCGCCTGTTCCGGGGTGCGGAAATGAACCGCCTCGCCGTTGATCTTCAAGGTTCCGCCGGTATGGGTCATGAAACCGCCGATCGTTCGCGTCACCTCTTCGCGGCCCGAGCCGACTACACCTGCGATGCCGACGATCTCGCCCGCATGGATCTGCAGATCGACATCGTTAAAGGCGCCAGCGATCGCCAGCCTGCTGGCATCGACGACGATCTCGCTCTTCGGCGGCAACTGCTTGTCTTCCTTGTAATAGGTCGATTGCAGGCCGCGACCGACCATGATCTCGTGCAACTCGGGAGCAGTGACATCGGTTGCCAGATGCTCGGCCACCACCTGTCCGTCCTTCATCGTGTAGACGCGGTCGGAGATACGCAGCACTTCATCCAGCCGGTGCGAGACGAAAACGAAGCTTGCCCGCGACTTCAACGAGCGGACGCGCTTGAACAACACGTCGATATCGCTGCCGCTCAAGACCGAGGTCGGCTCGTCGAGCAGGATCACCAGCGGTCGCGAGACGGCCTCCTCCAGCGTCAGAGCCTTGGCGAGCTCGACCATCTGGCGCGCGGCAAAGGTGAGTTCCGACGTCCGTGCGGTCACGTCGATATCGACGCCGATCTTGTCGAGCTGGCGCTTTGCCGCTGCTCTCATCGCTTTCCAGTCGACAATGCCGAAGCGGACGAACTGGATTTCCTGGCCTAGATAGATGTTTTCGGCAACGGAGATGTTGAGCAGCAGCGACTGCTCCTGAAACACCATGCCGATGCCTTGGGCCGCACCATCGCGGGCATTGCGCAGCTTCAACGGCTGGCCGTCGAGCTTAAGCGTTCCGCTGTCGGGCTGATGCGTTCCCGCAAGAATGCGCATCAATGTCGATTTGCCGGCACCGTTTTCACCGATGAGGCCGACGACCTCGTTCGGCCTGATTTCAAGCGAGACGTTCTTCAATGCGTGAACGCCGGCGAAGGATTTGCTGATCTCGTTGACTGAAAACATGCGGGTCACTTCACGATCTGGAGGCGCAGGCGGTCTAACGACAGCGCTACCGCAGCGATGATCATCAGTCCCTGCACGGTCTGCTGCACGTAGGGCGAGACGCCGAGCAGGATCATGCCGTTGCTGAGAACGGTGACGATCAGCACTCCGACGAGGGTATTCACGACACCACCTTCACCGCCTGTCAGGGCCGTGCCGCCGACCACGACCGCGGTGACCGCGGCGAACAGACGGCCATCGGCAATAACGGCGTCTGAGCGGCCGAGTTGCGCGGCCGCAAGGACGCCGGCAATGCCGAAGAAGAAACCGGCCAGGCCGAAGGCCATGATGCGTACACGGCGAAGATTGATTCCGGACAGTTCAGCGACGTCCTCACCGCCGCCGATCGCGATGATGTGCCGGCCGAGGCGGGTGTAATATTGGACGGTGCAGGCGATCAGGAACGCCGCAAGCGCCACCCAGACGGCGAAGGGCAATCCGAGAAAGCGTGCAAGCGCCAGATCGCGGATCGAGGGATCCATGAGGCGTACGGCGGAACCGCCAAGCATATAGACGGAAATGCCGAGCCCGATAAACCAGACGCCGAGCGTCGCCATGAACGACGGTATTCTAAGATATGTCTGGATGATGCCGGTCGTGAGACCCATTACAGTGCTGGCGGCGATCGCCGCGATGACCGCAAGCCAGCCATAGGCGTTGGCATTGGCATCATTGGTGGCGAGCAGGACAGTCACCATCGCCGCTACCGAAAGCGAGCCTTCGACCGAGAGATCGATGCTGCCGAGAAGGATGATAAAGGTTAGGCCCATCGCCAACGTCAGCGGCACCGAAGCAGAATTGGCAATGCGCACCAAATTGCGGGGCTCGATGAAGTTGGGATTGGCGATAGTGATGAGAATGCAGAGGGCGACCAGCACCAGCGCCGGAGCGTAGGCGCGCAAGCGCTTGAGGTTCGGCCCGCTGAACAGGCGGCTTCCAACAGTCGGCATGGCACCTGCCCGCTCGCTTTTTGTCACAGTCTTGATGTTTTCGGCATTGATGGTCAACAGGCGGCACCTCGTTGCGTCATCCGGAAAAGCTGGCAGGCGCCGTACGCCTGCCAGCGAGGAGGCAGCCGCGGGAGGAGCCGCCGCTGCGGGGGAGACATGGTACTTGCTATGCGCGGATGGCGCCCGTCACACGACCCCAAAGATCGTTCCAATCGAGCGTCGGATGTGTTTCGATATTGGTCTTGTAGTATTCCTCGACATTCTCCTTCGCGATCAGCACAGCCTTGCCGTAGAACTCGCGATGATCGGCCGGCTCCTTTGCGGGGTCGAACTTTTTCTGAAGAGCGGCGAGACCGATGGCAAGGCCCATGCCGCCCTGCCAGAATGGATCGGAGGTGACGGTGCAGGCGAATTCACCTTTGCGCACCGCATCGACTGCGGCCTTGATGCCGTCCACACCGACGACGGGCACTTGACCGGCAAGATTTTCGGCACGCAGCGCCTCGAGAGCCCCAGTACCCATGTCATCGTTAGCAGCCCAGATGCCCTTCACGTCGTCGCCGAAGCGCGTCAGAAGGTTACTCGTCAGATCGTAAGCCTCCGACGACTTCCAGTTGGCAACCTGGAAATCCAGGAGCTTGATGTCGGTATTGGCCGCAAGTGCGTCTTCAAGACCCTTCTTGCGCTCGATTGCCGCGGTGTTCGAGATCTGGCCGCCCAGCGCGATGATGCCGCCGGACCCGCCGATGCTCTTGAAGAGAATCTCGGCGATCTGCTTGCCGCTCGAGATGCCGTCGAATTCAATATGCGATACGTAGTTGGGGTTAAAGTCCTTCGGGTGCAGATCTTTCGGCTTGTTCCACTGGGTGACGACATAGGCGCCTGCCTTAGCGCAGGCCTCGACGATCGGGCGGGCATCCGGCGTGTCGTTGGGGTCGGAATTTAGCACCATGTTGCCGCCGGTCTTGGCCAGCATTGCCTTGATGTCGGCGATACCCTTCTCACTATTGCCTTCGGAAACAAGCGTAACGTGGTCGAGACCGATGGCGGAGGCGAAGGCCTCGGCCCCAGTCTTCCAGACGGCATGATAAGGATTGGAAAGAGAGCGGATGGACGTGACCAGCGTCGGTTTGTCGGCAGCGAAAAGCTGTTTGGGCAAGGCGGCGACCGTCGCACCCGCTGCCACCGTGGCAAGAAACGATCTGCGGTTCATGCTGCCGAAATGCGGATTTATCTTATCGATCATTCGAAAACCTCCCGTTGAATGACGAAATAGCGATGCCGTCCTTGTTTCCCCGACATCTCCATCTGAAGTGATATTGCCAATACCATTTGTACGACAACCCTTCAAGACTATAACCGTACCCTTTCTCTTGACGGGGAGCAAGAGACTTGAGATTGTGGTGGTGAATTGATGCCGAGACAACAAGGAGAGCACGGCGTCATTTTAGAATCTTACGGAGGAGAGAATGGCCGATTATGTCATCGTCGGGGGCGGCTCGGCGGGATGCGTGCTAGCTGCGCGCCTGAGCGAGGATCCGGATGTGTCCGTGACCTTGCTGGAGGCAGGTCCGCGCGACAGCAATATGTATATTCATCTGCCTGTCGGCTTCTTCAAGATGACCGCAGGCCCTTTGATCTGGGGTTATGAGACGGTCGCAGGGCGCGAAATTGCGGGGCGCAAGATGGTCTATCCGCAGGCCCGGGTGCTTGGCGGCGGCAGCTCGATCAATGCCCAGGTCTTCACTCGGGGCTGCCCCGAAGATTATGACGGATGGCGCGATCTCGAAGGGTGCAGCGGGTGGGGCTATGAGGACGTTCGCCTCTATTTCCACAAATCCGAAGGCAACGACACCTTCGGCGGCGCCCATCACGGCACCGAAGGCCCGCTCGGTGTCAGCTCGCAGACGCCGCATCCCCTGACGCGCGTTTTCGTGCGTGCTGCGCAGGAAGCAGGCCTTCCCTTCAATCCAGACTTCAATGCGGGCTCGCAGGCCGGTGCTGGCTTCTATCAGACGACGACGAAAAACGGTAAGCGCAGCAGCACGGCCGTCGGCTATTTGAAGCCCGCCGCGCACCGCAAGAACCTGACGGTGCGCACCGATACCGCCGTCAATCGCATCGTCATCGAAAACGGTTGTGCGGTCGGCATCGAGATCATCGAGAACGGCCGGCCGGTGCTGTTGCGCGCCGAGCGTGAAGTGATCCTGACATCAGGCGCCATCGGTTCGCCGAAGATGCTGATGCTCTCAGGCCTCGGTCCCGCCGATGAGTTGCGAGCACTCGATATCGATGTCGTCAGAGACCTACCGCAAGTGGGAAAGAACTTGCAAGACCATATGGATGTCGATGTTCTCGCCGAGCTTAGCGGTTCCCACGGCATTGATCGTTACAAAAAACGCCACTGGCAGATTGCCGCCGGTATCGAATATGCCCTGTTCGGCAAAGGCCCTATTGCATCCAACATCGTCGAGGGCGGCGGCTTCTGGTGGGGTGACCGGAAGGAGAAGACGCCCGACCTGCAGTTCCACTTCTTACCGGGCGCGGGTGTCGAGGAAGGTATCGGCAGCGTGCCAGGTGGTAACGGCTGCACGCTCAATTCCTATCACGTGCGCCCACGCTCACGCGGGCATGTGTCGCTGCGGTCAAAAGATCCGGCCGTTCCTCCTGCGATCGATCCCAATGCCTTTGCTGAGCCCTACGACCTCGAACGCGCTGTCGACGGCATCAAGATCAGTCAGGAAATCCTCTCACAACCGGCATTCCGGCACTTCGTCAAACGGCTGCATCTTCCTGACGGCAATATCCGCACGCAGGAAGAATACCGCCAGTTCGCGCGCCAGTACGGCCGCTCCGCCTATCATCCCGTCGGGACCTGCCGCATGGGTGGCGGCGAGGACGCCGTCGTCGACCCGGAACTCAAGGTGCGCGGCATAGATCATCTCAGGGTCTGCGACAGCTCCGTTATGCCACGGCTGATTTCCTCCAACACCAATGCCGCAACTGTCATGATCGCCGAAAAGGCAGCCGATATTCTCAAAGGCGTCCTGCAACGGCAACCGCGGCACGATTACGCATGACGATCCTTCCCAGGGCAAATCATTCCATGACCCATTCCATCCCGTCGCCCCGCGAATTCCTGACCTCGCTTTTCAATGCTGCCGTCAAGGCAGCCGATCCACTGACCGGGATCGCGGCGCATCTACCGGAAAGGCCGAAAGGCAAAACCATCGTCATCGGCGCCGGCAAGGGGGCAGCGCAGATGGCCCGGGCCTTGGAGAGCATTTGGGACGGCCCGCTCGAAGGCGTCGTCGTCACCCGCTACGGCTATGGCTGCGAGACAGAACACGTCGAGATCATCGAAGCCTCGCATCCTGTGCCCGATGCAGCAGGCCTTGCCGCATCGAAGCGGCTGGTCGAGACGGTGAAGGATCTTTCCGCCGATGATCTCGTCATCGCACTCGTCTGCGGCGGCGGCTCGGCGCTGCTGCCATCTCCGCCGCAAGGACTGACGCTCGAAGACGAGATAGCGCTGAACGAGATGCTGCTTGCCTCGGGCGCTCCGATCTCTGCGATGAATCTCGTGCGCAAGCATCTCTCGACCATCAAGGGCGGGCGGCTGGCGGCGGCGACCAAGGCCCGCGTCGTCAGCCTGATCGTCTCCGACATCCCGGGCGACAACCCCGCCCATGTGGCATCGGGGCCGACGGTGCCGGATCGCTCGACCCGGCACGAAGCACTTGAGATCATCGCCCAGTACGGCCTCGAGTTGCCGCAGGCAGCAATCGATCACCTCAATTCGGCCGCAGCCGACGCACCGCTTCCCGGCGATCCGACCTTTGCCCGCAACAGTCACCACATCATTGCCTCGGCCGGTGTATCGCTCGAGGCCGCAGCCGCGCTTGCCCGCGCGGGCGGCATCGAGGCCGCGATCCTGTCGGACGCGATCGAGGGTGAATCCCGCGACGTGGCACTCGTCCATGCGGCCATCGCCAAGGAAGTGTCCGGCCGCAACCGGCCGTTCGCCAAGCCCGTCGTCATCCTTTCCGGCGGCGAGACCACGGTGACATTGCGCTCAAAGGGCGGCAAGGGGGGACGCAACGGGGAGTTCGCGCTGGCAGCAGCACTTGCCTTCGACGGTTACGATATCCATCTGCTCGCAGCCGACACGGATGGTATCGATGGCTCGGAAAACAATGCCGGAGCCTTTGCCGACGGTTCGACCGTCAAGCGGCTGCGCGCCGCCGGTCTCGATCCGCGTCACATTCTCGATGCTAATGACAGCTATTCCGGCTTCAAGGCGATCGGCGACCTGTTCGAAACAGGGCCCACCGGGACCAATGTCAACGACTTCAGGGCGACCCTGATCCTTTAGTCGATAGCGGCCATGCAACATCTACTCTTCATCGGTACGCTCAACCAGCCGACCTCCTATTTCCGTAACACCCACCGCGATTTACAAGAACGGC
Organism: Rhizobium changzhiense; assembly: GCF_013087625.1. NCBI lineage: Bacteria > Pseudomonadati > Pseudomonadota > Alphaproteobacteria > Hyphomicrobiales > Rhizobiaceae > Rhizobium > Rhizobium changzhiense. Next base: position 512,601 of record NZ_JABFCQ010000003.1, on the reverse strand, counting down.
TCGGCGCAATGTGTATGGTTACAGTGTTGTACGACAAGTAGTTTACATCTATGATGATCGCTATGGGCCGTGGCGGGTCTTTAAACAGAAACCCAAGCCGTACAAAAAAGAAGGGGCAGGAGATCAATGTCGAAGATGCAGACGAGAGCGGTGACCGCCCAGGGATTGCAGATCACCACAATGGGGTTGGGAGGAACTGGCCTCGGCAACATGTATCGCGCCACCGACCCAAAGGCTGCGCATGATACGGTCCATGCCGCCTTCAACAATGGTCTGCGTTACTTCGACACCTCTCCCGTCTACGGCTTCGGCTTGGCCGAAGCCCGTCTTGGCGACGCCATTCAGAGCCTTCCGCGCTCGGAGATCGTCATATCCTCAAAGGTCGGCTATGATCTGGTCCCTATTCCCGATAGTGAAGTAAAGCCGGTCCTGTGGGATGGGGCACCACCATTTCGCGCCGATTTCGATTATTCCCGTGATGCGGTGCTGCGCTCCATCGAGGGGTCGTTGAAGCGCCTGCAGACCGATTACATTGATATGCTCGCCATCCATGATCCCGATGAAGCAATCCATTTTCAGCCGGGCGAAGACCCCTTTGCCCGCAGCCGCTTCAAGGAAGCGATGGAAGGAGCATATCCGACGCTTGATGACCTGCGATCCCAAGGCGTCATCAAGGCGATAGGCGTCGGCATCAACCAATGGCAGATGCTGTCCGACTTCGTCGAAGCAGGCCGTTTCGACTACTTTCTTGTGGCCGGGCGTTACACCCTGCTTGAACAGGAGCCGCTGGCGACCCTCTTTCCGGCCTGCGAAAGGAAAGGAACGAAAATCGTCATCGGCGGACCCTACAATTCCGGAATTCTTGTCACCGGGCCTGTCAAGGATGCGACATTCAACACCAAAATCGCCCCCCCGGCGGTCCTGGATCGCGTCGCCCGCCTCCATGCTGTTTGCGAGAAGCACAATGTTCCCCTCCCCGCTGCCGCACTTCAGTTCCCTCTGGGGCACAAGCAAGTCGTCAGCGTCATTCCGGGCGCGCGTTCCGTCGCCGAATTGGAGCAAAATCTCGAATTTATGCGATGGCCTATCCCGACAGCGCTATGGTCCGAGCTGAGGGAAGAGAACCTCATCGACCCGGCAGCGCCGCTGCCTAGTTGAGAAGCCGGCATAGACTTTAGGAGATAAGTACTGGTTGCAAGCCCGAGCCCCACATAAAGGCAATCGGCGCGCCATGACGCTTGAGAGATGGCTGCCCGTTCATGTGACGAAGAAAAACGAGCTACCCGGTAGCGAGCGAGCGGGGCTCGAAGTCGCGTTCGATGCAGTCGGGTTTCATTCGGCCTACCCCCTGAGCTGGCTGGCCGCCAGCCGCCGCGATTGCGGCATCAGCAGTTCTGTAGCCTCAAGATATTCGCCGAGCAATTGCTTGTAGATTTCATGCGCCGCGAGATCGGGCGCGATGACCGTCGCTTCCTGTTGAACTGCTTCGGCCGCCGCGAAGAGATCAGGTACGAGGCCGACGCCGGTGGCAGCCGCTGCAGCCGCGCCGATGATGGTGAGATTGGCCTCGCGGGGCAGCTCGACCGGCATACCGATCGCATCGACCGTTGCCTGCAGCCAGAGCCGATTCTTGGCATAGCCACCGGAGGAGACGATGCGTTCGACAGGGACCTCCAGTTCAGCCACGCGCTTGAGAACATTGGCCGAGGCGAGCGCCACGCTTTCGATCGCCGAGCGATAAAGGCTCGCCCTGTCATGGCCGAGCGACAGGCCAATGACGGCGCCGCGCAGCAGCGGCTCGCGATAGGGCGTGCGGTTGCCCATGAAATAATCGAGCGTCACGAGACCCGTGCCGCCGACGGGTATTGCGGCAGCTTTCTCGCGGAGTGCTGCACTACCAGCCGCATCGAGTTCGAACAGGTTCTTCTCAAACCAGGTCAGCACCGATCCGGCGGAGACCTGGCCGGCTTCAACCAGCCAGTGATCATCGACCAGCGCATGCGGATATGGACCCCAGAAACCATCCATCGGCCGCTGGCTGTCGAGCTGGAAGAGCTGGACGATGGAGGTACCGCCGATCATCAGCATCTCGCCGGGCTTCATGGTGCCGGCGGCGACCATGCCGATATGCGCATCGACGCCGCCCTGCGACAGGATCGGGCGGTTCGCAAGGCCGAGATGTTCGGCGGCGGCGGCGCTGACGATCTCGACCGGCGCGCCGACAGCGAAGATATCGGGCGGCAATTTCGCCTCCAGCCCCACGACGCCGAATTCGGCATAGAGTTCGGCGGGAAACCGCCTCTGGACGGAATCGTAGTTCCATTTGCAGGTGGCGTTCATGCGCGAGCCGACCCAGCGGCCCGTCAGCATGAAATTGATATAGTCGAGGCATTCACAGATAATGTCGGCACCGGCATAGACCGCCGGCTCGTGACCGGCCAGCCACATGGCCTTGGAGATCAGCCATTCCGAGGCATTGGCACCGCCGACATAATCCATGACCGGGTTCTTCGACCGGCTGCTACGCTCGGCTTCGTCCGCGGCGCGGCAATCCATCCAGAGCACTGCGGGGCGAAGCGGCGCGCCATCGCGCTTGCAAGCCACCACGGTCGATGCGGTGGTGGCGGCGCAGATGCCTGATATCCCGGGCGAACCGAGGTCGCGCATCAGGGCGCGACAGGCCCGGCCCAGTGCCTCCCACCAGTCGAGCGGCGATTGCTCGGCCCAGCCGGGCCGCGGATAGACGGTCCGGTACTGCTCCTCGCGTTCGCCCAGCATGCGGCGCGTTTCGAGATCGAACACGCCGACCCGGATGCCGCCGGTGCCGAAATCCAGACCGAGGAGTTTGGCCATATGCGCGGGACTCCCTTGGCTTACGGCCGGAACATGATCTTCGAGAAGAATTCGCTTTTGTTTTTGATTTTCTCGAACATTCCCGGCAGCGCCTCCAAGCCAAGCTCGTGGGTGATCATGAACTCCCACTTGAGCCTGCCGCTCGCGAGACTGTCAAGCGTCACCGTCCATTGCTTGCCGGGATAGGGCGCGCCGAAGGAATTCCATGCACCGCGTAGCGAAACTTCCTGACGCAGGAAATGCTGGAAGGTCTTATTCTCTAGCGTGATGTCGCCAACCGGAATGCCGATGAAGACGACATGGCCGCCGGGTGCGGCAAGCTTGGCCGCGACGTTGATCGAGGAATTATGCCCGGCCGCCTCGACGATGATATCGCATTTGAGATTGGCCGGAATTTGATCCGTCACGAGGAAGGTCCGGTCGGCGCCGGCTTCCCGTGCCTGGGCGAGCTTCTCCTCAGAGATATCGATCGCGATGACCTCCGTGCAGCCCATCAGCTTCATCCACTGGATGGCGAAGAGGCCGATCGGGCCGCAGCCGATGACCGCACCGCGCTGGCCTGCGGTCGGCGGGGCTTTCCAGATGGCGTGCAGCGCGATCGAGGCCGGGTCGATCATCGCCGTAGCGCGCGGGTCCATGCCTTCAGGCGCGCGCAGCAGATTGCCGACGGGGACCGCGACGAACTCGGTGTAGGCGCCATCGCGGCGCGAGCCGAAATAGTCGTAGTCCCGGCAGCGGGAGAAATTGCCGGTCATGCACTGGTCGCATTTGTAGCAGGGCAGCATGGGCGGCACACCCATCAGTTCCCCGACCTCGTAGCCCTCGACGCCCTCGCCGACTTCGGTGATGTGGCCCGAAAATTCATGGCCGCAGACGATCGGCACCTTGTGGGCGCCCTTGATCAGCATGCGGGGGATATCGGACCCGCAGACGCCGACGGCGGCAACCCGGAGCATGACATGGCCGGGCTTGAGTTCGGGCTTCGCGATATCTTCGAGGCGGATGTCGCCGGGTGAATACATGACGGCTGCGCGCATGGGAATGATCCTGTCTTATCCAAGAATATCGGTCAGCCGTTGAAGCTGCTGGCGAAGGCGTCCGTGGCGATGATCGCATCGCGGACGATGGCTACGGAGAGCGGCACCGCTACTTTCCAAGTCGGCGAACCCTCGGCGAGGGCCGCTTCCGCCACCCGCTCGATGTCGGCCCGGCTGACATTAGCGAGGTTGAGATCGGCGAGGCGGGTGGGAAGTCCGAGCGCCCGGCAGAATGCTGTCATCTCGCTGAGCTCGGCGAGCGGCCGGCCTTCGAGCATCAAAAGGCAAAGCACGCCGAAGGCGACCTTTTCGCCATGGAAGAAGCCGTGGGTCTCATCGAGCACCGTCAGGCCGTCGTGGATGCCGTGGGCCGCCGAGACGCCGCAATTCTCGAAACCGAGACCGGAGAGCAGCGTGTTGGCCTCGATGATGTTTTCGACGGCTGATGTCAGCGCGCCCTTCTCGGCCGCGAGCTTGGCGGCCAGCGCATCACGCATCAGCACGTCATGACAAGCGCGCGCGATGGCGATGCCGGCGGCGGGCGGCAGCATATTGGGCCGGACCAGATTGTTCGAGTTCGAGTCGAGATTGGACCGGGCCTCGAACCAGGTCGAGAGGGCGTCGCCGATGCCGGCCACCAGAAAACGCACCGGCGCGCGAACGACCACGGCGCTGTCGACCACGACGATATCGGGATTGCGGCCGAGAAAATGCGCTTCTTGATAGACGCCCTCATCGCTGTAACGGACGGCGATGGCGCTGCAGGGCGCATCGGTGGAGGCGATGGTTGGGACGATCGAGATGCGGCCACCAGTGGCGATTGCGGCCATCTTGGCGGTGTCTGCCGTCTTGCCGCCGCCGATGCCGACGACGACACCCGCACCGGAGGATTTCACCAGTGCGGTAACACGATCGATCTCGCCCTGCGAGCATTCGCCATTGAAGCGTTCGAGCTGGTAGGCGAGGCCTGCCTTCTCCATGCTTTCCTTGAGAGTCGGGCCATACTGATCGAGCACGAACGGATCAGCGAGCAGGAATGCCTTGTCGCCAAGTCCTGATACATGCTCGCCAAGCCGGGTCAGTTCGCCAGCGCGCTGGATGTATGTGTTCGGTCCGCCGAACGATCGGCCACCAGCGTTTTCACTAGCCATGGAGATCACTCCTTTATGCACAATCGTGCATGAACTTTACATTTGTAGGCAGGTGGACGCGGTTCGCCCACGCCCACAGTTTTGGCGCTTACCAGCCGCCGTTCACATAGCCGCCATCGACGGGAAGCGTGGTGCCGGTGACGTAGAGCGCGGCAGGCGATGCAAGGAAGAGGCATGTGCCGACGAGGTCATCGACGGTGCCCCAGCGCTTGAGCGCGGTGCGATGTTCGATCTTGCCGGCATATTCCGGCACTGACCAGAGATCCTGGGTCATCGCGGTCTTGTGGTAGCCGGGCGCGATGGCGTTGACGCGGATGCCGTCGGGTCCGAACTTGTGCGCAAGTGCCCGTGTCAGGCCGACGATGCCCGTCTTGCTCGCGCAATAGGCCGGCACCCGGTCATCGGCGAGATAGGAGAGCATCGAGGCCGTATTGATGATCGCGCCCTTGGATTGCTTGAGTAGCGGGTGCGCTGCCATGGCCAGTCGCATGGCGCTGTTCATGTTGATGTCGATCACTTCGAGGTAGGCGTCTTCGTTGAACTCCTCGTCCGGCTTGACGATGCCGGCGGCATTGACGAGGACTTCGAGCGAGCCGAGCGCCGGGACGAATTTGTCGATCGCGGCGCGGTCACGCACATCGAGAAGTTCGAAGCGAATGCCGGAGAGCGCGGGATCGTTCTTGATCTTGTCCAGCTTCGCCTGCGACGTGCCGGTGGCAATGACGTCTGCACCCATGCCGGCAAAGCCCTGTGCGATCGCCAGGCCGATGCCGCTGGTGGCGCCCGAGACCAGCACCTTCTTGCCGGCATAGAGATCCTTGCGGAACGTATCCAATATCTCTTTCATGAAATCCTCCTTGAATTACCAGGCAGTGTAGCCGCCATCGGCCGTCACGATCGAGCCGGTCATCAGGCTCGACGCGTCGGACGCGAGGAACAGGATGACAGCGGCGACTTCCGGCGGCTGGCCCATCCGGTTCATCGGCGTGTTGCCGACCCAATGTTTCATCATTTCGGAGTCGTCATAGACATAGCGGGTCAGTTCGGTCTCGATGTATGTCGGGGCCACGGCGTTGACGCGTACGTTGCGCGTCGCCCATTCGGCGGCGAGCGAGCGCGTCAGGTGGTGCACGCCGGCCTTGGAGGCATTGTACTGTGCCTGCTCCTGCGGCCGGTTGACGATCTCGGCGGACATTGAGCCGACATTGACGATGTTGCCGCCACCCTGTTCCAGCATCGCCTTGCCGAATGTTCGGCAACACCAGAACAGGCCGTTGAGATTGACGTCGATGACCTTGAGCCAGGTCGGGTCGTCCATGGTCTCGGCCGGACGGTTGGAAATCGCGATGCCGGCATTGTTGACGAGGATATCGACGCGACCGTGTTTTGCGACGATCGCCGCGTGCACGCGTTCGACCGCGCGGGGATCGGTGACGTCGAGCGTTTCGCTGTCGATCGACCGGCCCTTGGCGCGGAGTTCCTCGGCCGCCTTCGTGGCCGCCTCTCCGTTCATGTCTGTGATGATGACCGTGGCGCCGGCCTCGCTGAGGGCATCGGCCGTGGCAAAACCAATGCCGCGCGCGGCACCCGTGATAACCGCCGTCTTGGCCTTGAGGCTGAACAATTCGAGATACATGCTTTCCTCACCCGTCCTGAAACGATGGATCGGCCAGCGCATCGAGATCATCATAGAGCGACTGGCTGTTGAAATAGAGCTTGTCGAAAATCGGCTGCATCCGGCTGTAACGCTCCTGCCAGGCTGGATCGGGCCGGATTTCGTCGGTATAGCGGACATAGACGGAGATCGCTTCATCGAGCGAAGACCTTGCGCCCATGGCGACCGCGCCCATCGCGGCGCAGCCGAGGATGCCGCACTCCTGTTCCTCTGGCACCACGATCGGCACGCCGTAGATGCTGGCCTTGATGCGGAGCCAGAGTTCGGTTTTGGCACCGCCGCCGGATGCGATGACGCGTTCGATCTTTTGGTCGGATGCGTTTTCCATGATCTTCAGGTGGCGGGCGCCGGCAAAGGCTACGCCTTCGAGAATGGAACGATTGAGATGGCTCAGGCCATGCGCCGCACCGAGGCCGAAGAACTGGCCGCGGGCATTGCGATGCGCGCCGAGCCGTTCGCCGGTCAGGAAGGGCAGGAAGAGCAGGCCGTCGGAGCCTACGGGCGCAGCATCAGCGCGGGCGACGAGTTGGTCGTAGCTCTCTTTGCCCTCGTGCAGTGCACGGCGTGCCCAGCGCATGGCATCACCGCCGGTTTCGAGCAGCACGAAGGGACCCCAATTGCCTTCGACCGTCGCAACATTGGATATATCGGGGTCGAGCAGCGGTGCGCGGGCGATCAGGGTCAGGATGCAGGATGTGCCGGTCACATCTGAGACGAGGCCGGGTCGCGACGTGCCGGAACCGAGAAGTGCCACGGGATAATCCGCGCCGCCGACCAGCACCGGCGTGCCGCTGGCGAGGCCGGTCTCGGCGGCAGCGGTCTCGGTGATAGTTCCAAGGATTTCCAGTGGGTTGCGGATCGGCGGCAATTTCGATGCGTCGAGGCCGAGGCGCTTCACCATTTCAGGGGACCAGGCCCGCGTGCCGGGATTCATCAGAAACGAACAGGAGGCATCGCCCTCGTCCATGGCGATTTCGCCGGTCAGCCGGAGATTGATGTAGTCCTTGGGCATGATGACATGGGCAGCCCTGGCATAGGCTTCAGGATCATGGTCGCGCAGCCAGGCGAGCTTGAAGCCGGGCCAGGCGGGCGTCGGCGGATTGCCGCTTTCGGCGAGATAAGTGATAGGCGCGTTGTCCCGTTCGAAATTACGGACGAGGTCGATCGTGCGCTTGTCATTCCACAGCGGCACGGTATCGCGCGTCGGGCGGCCATCGGCATCGACCAGCACCGTGCCGTGCATCTGGCCGCAGGCGACGACGACGGAAATGCGGCTCTTCGCGTCGGGCACTTCGGCGAGCACGCTGCGGATCGTCGCCACGACGCCCGCCCACCAATCCGCCGGTCGCTGTTCGGCCCAGCCGAAACGCGGCACGATCTGGTCGTGCTCGCGGGCAGCGATCGTCACGATCCTGCCCTTCCCATCGACCAGGGCGGCGCGGACACTTCCCGTGCCGACATCGATGGCGAGCGTGAGGGCGGAAATCATGTGGGTTGCCTCTCCGGCTTCAGCGCTTCAGTGAACCGGTGCTGTATTGCAGCAGCATGGCAACGACGATGATGGCGCCCATGTAAACCTGCTGGTGGTAGCCCGGCACGCCGGCGAGGTTCATGATATTGGCGATGATGCCCATGACCAGCGCGCCGAGCAGTGTGTTGATCACCCCACCCTTGCCACCCATGAGGCTGGCCCCACCGATGACGACGGCGGCGATGACATTGAGCTCGGCGCCGACGCCGACCTGCGCCGAACCGACACCGGTGCGGCTCGACGAGATGATGCCGGCAACAGCGGCCAGCACGCCGGAGATCATGTAGACAGCGAGAATATAGCGCGGCACGGCGATACCGGAGAGACGGACGGCCTCCTCGTTGGAACCGATTGCCGTGATGATGCGGCCAAAGCGGGTGAAATTGAGCACCACGCCGGCGACGATGAAGACGGCGAACATCAGGAGCACCGGCTGCGGGATGCCGAACAGGAAGCCGGAGCCGAACCGGCTGAAGGCGGCACCCGCTTCATCGAGCGGTATCGGCCTGCCCTCGGAGATGATCAGCGACAGGCCACGCGCGATCGCCATCATCGCCAGCGACATGACGAAGGACGGGAGCCGCAGATAGGCGATGAAGCCGCCGGTCACCAGGCCGCAGAGCGCGCCACAGGCGAGGACCATGAGAATGGCTGGCGCGGTTCCATAGCCTGATATGGCGCAAAAATATCCCGTGAGGACCGAGCCGAGCGCCATGACGGAACCGACGGACAAATCGATGCCGCGCGTCAGGATGACGAACAGCATGCCGACCGCCATGATGCCGGCGCTGGAAGCCACCTGGCGCAGCACGTTGAGGATATTGCCACGGCTGAGGAAGTTTTCCGACCACATGGTCGCGACCACGACTAGGACCAGGAAGATAGCGAGCGTGCCGAAGCGCTGGATGATCGAGCGATAATCAACCTTGATCTTTTCTTCAGGCTGGTTGGCGGTGTCTGTCGTGCTTGTCATGCCTGGCTACCCTGATTTGCTGTTAGTGCGCCGCCTGTCATCGACAGGCCCAGCAGGTTTTCTTCGCTGTAGGTCTCAGGCGTCAGTTCGCCTCGGATTTGACCCTGCCCCATGGCGAGCACGCGGTCGCAGAGACCGAACAGTTCCTGGTGCTCCGACGAGATCACCAGCACGGCCTTGCCATCCTCGGCGAGCTTGTTGACCAGCGCATAGATCTCGCTCTTGGCGCCGACGTCGACGCCGCGCGTGGGTTCATCAAGGATGATGACATCGCCGTCGGCATGGAACCACTTGGCCAGCACGACCTTCTGCTGGTTGCCGCCGGAGAGGCTGGAGACCGGCACATCGACGCTCGAGGCCTTCAACCTGAGGCTCTTGCCGAGTGCGGTGACATCGGCACGTTCCTTGCTGCGTTTGAGAAAACCGAAGGCATTCACGACCGACGACATTTTGGCCATAGTGGAATTGACTCGGATCGGCTTGTCGAGAATGACGCCCTGCTGCTTTCGGTCCTCAGGCACCAGGCCGATACCGGCCTCGACGGCATCTTTCGGCGACCTCGGCTTGAGCACCTTGCCCTTGAATGTGATCGTGCCGCTTTCGAGCGGATCGGCTCCGAAGATGACGCGGGCAACCTCCGTGCGGCCTGAACCGATCAGGCCGCCGAGGCCGACGATCTCGCCCGCGCGGACTGAAAAGCTCACATCACGCACCATGCGCCCAGCATTGAGATGTTCGACCTTGAGCATTTCCTGGCCGATGACGCGCTTGCCGCGCTCGGGGAACATGGCTGATATCGGCCGGCCGACCATCATGCGGATGATGTCGTCGATCTTGACATCGCTGGTGGCAACCGTGCCGACAGTCTGGCCGTCTTTCATCACGGTCATGCGGTCGGCAATGTCGAAGACCTCGTCGAGGCGGTGCGAGATATAGACGATGCCGACGCCCCGATCGCGAAGGCCGCGGATGATCTCATGCAATTTCATCGCATCTTGCGCGGCGAGCACGGCTGTCGGCTCGTCGAAGACGATGATCTTGATATCCTGCGACAGCGCCTTGGCGATCTCGACCACCTGCTGGTGGGCAACCGCGAGCGTGCCGGCTATGCGGCCGGGATCGATCTTGAAGCCGAGGCGATCGATAAGTTCCTTGGCACGCTTGCGCAGGCTGGCATGGGAAATGACACCGGGCAGTTCGCCCAGGAAGATATTTTCCGCCACCGTCAGGTCGGGCGCCAGCGCCAGCTCCTGATGGATGACCACGATGCCCAACGCGCGCGCGTCGCGGGGATCGCGGAAGACGACAGGCTTGCCGTCGATGACGACTTCGCCATGGCTGGGGAGCATCTCGCCGCCGAGAACCCGCATCAGGGTGGATTTTCCGGCGCCATTTTCGCCGAGCAAGGCGTGGACTTCGCCGGGCCGGACATCGAAATCCACCGATTTCAGGGCATGGATGCCGCCAAACGACTTCGAGATGGACTTGAGTTTGACGAGTTCAGTCACTGCGGCTCTCCGGACAGAAGGCAATGAGACGACGGAGGTTGGCCCCGCCGTCTCATCTTCGCGACTTGCGGGAGGAAAGGCATCAAAAGACAGCGTCAGCGCGATAGTACTTGTCGACATTGTCCTTGGTGATAACGTCGGGAGTCGTCAGGTTGAGCTTCGGGAAGTTGTCCGGCAGTTCGCCCTTCACTGCCTTAAGGCCGATATCGACCGCTGTGCGGGCCACGAGATCGGGATCGTTGAGGCCGGTCGCGCCGTATTTCCCATCCTTGATCAGGGCGAGCGCTTCCTTTTGGCCGTCGGCAGCGGCGAGCGCCAGCACGTCGGTCTTGCCCTGGGCTTCGAGCGCCTTCATCGCTCCAAGCACCATGGAGTCGTTCTCACCGAGCACGACATTGGCGTCGGGATGCGCGGTCAGCAAGTCTTCCATGGCAGCGAGACCGCCTTCATGGGCCCAGCCGCCCCAGCCCTGGCCGACGACTTCGAAGCTGACCTTGCCGTCGTTGACCAACTGGCCTTCGACGAGCCCCTTGAAGACGCCGAGACGGCGATCTCGACCGACTTCATTGCCCTTGTCGCCCGAGAGAAGGATGATCTTCATCGGCTTGCCCTGCATGGTCTTGGCAAGCCACTGGCCGACGAGGTAGCCGTTTTGGTCATTCGACGAACGAACCTGGGTGATGACATTGGCCTTCGTGCTGATCGAGGAATCCATGACCACAACCTTGACGCCGGCAGTGGTGGCAGCATCAGCGGCGGCAACGAGACCTTCCGGATCACGCGGGTTGAGGATCAGCAGATTGACGCCCTTGGCAACCATGTCTTCGACGTCGGCGATCTGCTTGGCCATGTCGTTCTGACCGTCGGCGCTGGTCACGTCGCAACCGGCCTTTTTGGCCTGGTCCTCGGCGGCGGCAACCTGTGCGGCGAAATAGGGAGCGCCGAGCGTGTACATCGCGATGCCGACCTTGCAATCGGCAGCCTGTGCAACGCCGAACGAGCCAACACTCATGACAGCAGCCAGCACGCATCCTGATAGGGTAATCTTCATGGGTTTCTCCTCCGATTCCATGACATGGAAGCAATGCGGCCTCCTTTTTGTAGTTAAAATACATTTTTCTCGCAGCGTCAAGCCGCCGCCTCCCCCACTTTAGTGAACTACGCGCATAATGGTGACCTTATTGCGGTGCAAACCGACATTTTGCGGCGCAACCATCAAAAATGAGGCGGTTTGGCGGGCTCTATCACTTGCGCTTCAATCGCCGTTATGTAGTATAACTACCGAAAACGAATTGGAGGATAGCAATGGCTTTGTTTGAGCCGGGCATCGGATATGTCGACATCGCAGCCGGACAGCTGAAAGGCGCCACCAACCGCTATGTGAAGACGTTCCGCGATCTGGAAGGACTCTACGAGGACGCCGAAGCGTTTGCGGCGATCGTCGCCGCGCGCGGCGATGAGGTTGCCTATGAAGTTACCGACTACAAACCTTCGGCAAATGCCGGCGACATCATCATCGGCGTCACCCGCATGGAACCTGGCAAGGTGGGCCGAGAATATTACATGACGCGCGGCCATATCCATGCACGGCCGAACCGGCCGGAAATGTATTACGGTGAAAGCGGGCTCGGCGTCATGCTGCTCGAAAGCCCGGCAGGTGATATCCGCACCATCGAGATCGGCCCCAAGGCGATGTGCTATGTGCCGCCATTCTGGATTCATCGTTCTGTCAATGTTGGCAGCGAGCCGCTGGTCATGACCTTCGCCTATCCCGCCGATTCCGGCCAGGATTACGACGTCATCGCGAAGGCAGGCGGCATGAAGAGCCGCATCGTCGATGACGGCAAGGGCGGATGGAAGGCCATCGACAACACCGCCTATTTGGCCCGGCCGCAGGCGCTGATCGACAGCATCATGGCTAGGCTTGACTGATCGAGGGGGATCACGATGAACTTCTATGCTACGGCAACCCGGCCGACGCTCTATTTCATCGGCGTGACCACCGGCAAGAGTTCGATCATGAAGGTGTTTCCAGCCTGGGCCGATCATCTCGGGCTGAAAGACGCTGGTATCAGGGGCATCGATTTCCCCTTGCATGCCGAACCCGAAGCCTATCGCAAGGCCGTCGCATTCATCCGCGACGATCCGATGTCGCTGGGCGCGTTGGTGACCACCCACAAGATCGATCTCTTCAATGCCTGCAAGGATATGTTCGACGAGATCGACCCGAATGCGCGGCTGATGGACGAGACGAGCTGCATCTCCAAGCGCGACGGCAAGCTTATCTGCCACGCCAAGGACCCGATCTCATCGGGCCTGGCGATGGATGCCTTTCTGCGGGACGGCTATTTCGAGCGCACCGGCGCCGATCTTTTCTCGATCGGTGCGGGTGGCTCGACGATCGCGCTGACATGGCACATGATGCATAAGCGGCGCGCGGGCGACAGACCATCGCGCATCATCGTTTCCAATCGCAGCCAGCACCGTATCGAGGAGATCAGGCGCATTCACAATGCGATGGGCAGGACCGTGCCGGTCGAATATGTCCTGGCGCCGCAGCCCTCGGACAATGACGCTATCGTGGCCGGATTGAAGCCGGGCTCCGTGGTGATCAATGCCACCGGTCTCGGCAAGGATGCGCCCGGTTCGCCGCTGACGAATGCCGTGGTTTTTCCCGAAAACGGCGTCGCCTGGGACCTTAACTATCGCGGCGAGCTGATCTTTCTCGACCAGGCTCGGGCGCAGGAGAAGGCGCGCAACCTCCAGATAGAAGATGGCTGGGTCTATTTCATCCACGGCTGGACGGAGGTGATCGCGGAAGTCTTCCATATCGACATACCGCAAAGAGGACCGGAATTCGACGCGATCTCGAAGATCGCGATCGATGTTACGAAAGGCTGAACCGTGGGCCACAAAGTGCTCGTCACGCCGCGCTCGCTGACCGAAGCGCCGCATCCCGCAATCGAGGGCATGGCCCGCCAGGGCGTCGAGATCGTCTATGCGACATCCGGCAAGCTGCCAGATGAAGCGGAATTGCTGCGGCTGGTGCCTGATGTCACAGGCTGGCTTGCAGGTGTGGAGCCGGTGTCTCCGAAGGTGATCGCCGCTGCGTCGAGGCTTTGTGTCGTGAGCCGCAATGGCACTGGTCTCGACAACCTGCCGCTCGGCGAGTTGAAATCGCGCGGCATCGCAGTCCGCACGGCAGACGGCGCCAATGCGCGGGGGGTGGCGGAGCTCGCCATCGCGATGATCTTCTCGGCCATGCGCCATCTGCCCTATACGGATCAGGGACTGAAGGCCGGCAGTTGGCCGCGCCGACGCGGCATCGAATTCTTCGGCCGCACGATCGGCATCATAGGTTGCGGCGCGGTCGGCGGCACGGTTGCCCGGCTGGCGGCCGCAATGGGCGCACACGTGATGGCTTTCGATCCCGCCCGTCCCGACGTTGGCATCGATCCCGCACGTTTTCGCTGGGCAAAGCATGACGAGATTTTCCGGGAAGCCGATATCCTGACGCTGCATTGCCCACCGAGCAAGGACCGCGCGCTGGTCAATCGCGAAATGCTGGCGGCGGTGAAGCCGGGCCTGATCCTGGTCAACACGGCCCGCTCCTCGCTGGTCGATGAGGCCGCGTTGATCGAGGCGCTCGACGCCAAGCAGTTGCGGAGCTATTGCGTCGACGTGTTCGATCCCGAGCCGCCCGCTTTTCCCGGCCTTGCCTCGCGGGCGGACGTCATCGCCAGTTCGCATATCGGGGGCTACACCGAGGAAAGTGTCAACCGCGCGACCGAGATGGCGGTCTTCAACCTGATGGAATCGCTCGGCCTGAAACAGCATGCCCTGACGGCCTGACCCATGATCACGCTTCGCACGATCCCCTTCGACGAACCGCTCGCGGCTAGGCTCGAGATGGGGCCGGGCGACGGCGTCTCGCTCTACTGGCTCGGACAGGCCGGTTTCGTGATCGATGCGGATGGCTGGCGCATCGTCATCGATCCCTATCTCTCGGATTCGCTTGCGGTCAAATATCGCGGTGCTGTTTTTTCGCATGAGAGGATGGCCCCTGCACCACTGACGCAGGATCAGCTCGGGCCGGTCGATCTTGTGCTGTGCACGCATCATCACACCGACCACATGGACGGCGAGACGCTGAGCTTGCTGGCAAAACGCCTGCCTGAGCTGAACTTCGTGGTGCCCTCTGCTTCGCGCGAGTTCGTCATGCAGCGGATCGGTCTCGATGCCAGCCGATTGATCGAGGTCGATGCCGGTGATCGTAAGACGATTGGAAGCCTGGAGCTCCATGTCATGCGTGCCGCGCACGAAACCCTGGAGCGCGACGAGGCAGGAAAACACCGGTTTCTCGGCTACGGCATGGGCTTCGGCAATGTGAGAATCTTCCACTCGGGCGATACGATACCATTCGATGGGCAGAGTGAGGAGATCAAGGCCTTTGCGCCCGATCTGGCACTTCTGCCGGTCAATGGCCGCTCGGAGGCGCTGAGAACGTCCGGCTTTGCAGGCAACCTGACGCTTACCGAAGCGATTACGCTTTCCGGTCGCTGCGCCATCGCCGCGCTAATCGCCCATCACTACGGCATGTTCGCATTCAACACAATCGCGCCCGATGAGATCGACAATGCGGCTGAGCAAGCACCCATCACGCTTCGTCGCGCCCGCTACGGCATCGAGTTTCGTCTTGACGGTGCGTAGTGCACGGTGGCAGGAAATCTCAGATGGCATATGAAGAGATATCCAGCCGCAATCCCGGGCAAAACATACTCGAAATCGTGCGGCAGGCACTGCCTGGTCTTCGCAAATCCGAGCGCAAGGTGGCCAACCGCGTGCTGGAGGATCCCAACCGCATTCTCAACGCCGCGCTGGCGGAGGCTGCGGCACTGTCCGATGTCAGCGAGCCGACGGTGATCCGCTTTTGCGTGGCGATCGGCTGCAGCGGCTACCAGGAATTCAAGCTCCGGCTTGCCCATAGCTTGGCGCTCGGTACGACCGCGACCCATTCCGTGCTTTCGAAGAATGACAGCACTGCGGAACTGGTCGAGAAGATCTTCGGCTATACGATGACCAGCCTCGATTGGGCGCGCAGCCATCTCGATACGCAGGCGCTGGGTGAAGCCATCGCCCTGCTTAGCGGGGCTCGGAGTATCGAGTTCTTCGGTCTCGGTGCCTCCGGCATCGTGGCGCTCGATGCGCAGCAAAAGTTTCCGCTGTTCGGCGTCCCTTGCGGCGCACAGGCCGACACCCACCAGCAATTGATGACGGCATCCATGATGCAGGCCGGCGACGTTGCGGTGATCTTCTCCAATACCGGGCACACGATCGCAATGATTGAGGTGGCCAAGGTGGCCAAGGATGGCGGCGCCAAAGTGATCGCGGTTTCCGGATCACGCTCGCCACTGCTCGACCATTGCGACGTGGCGATCCTGGTCGAGACGCTCGACAATACCGATATCTATACGCCGACGATCTCACGCATCGCGGCCCTCGTCGTCGTCGATATCCTCTGTTCGGCTGTCGGATTGCGTCGAGATGCCGAACACGGCAAGCGCTTTGAAAACATGAAGCAATTGCTTAGAAACCAGCGGGTGAACGGCCCAGTGAAAACGTCGTAAGCGTACCGCGATCTCGTCTTGCCGTCTGATTGAGGGAACTTGCGAGGAACTCCGAATACGGCATCAACTTAAACGAAAGACGGACATCGACATAAGATAACGGGTCATGACGAACCGTGATCCGCTTTATCGCCGCCACCGTTTTCCCGTCGAAATCATCGCCCACGCTATGTGGCTCTATTTCCGGTTCCCTCTCAGCCTGCGGATGGTAGAGAACTTGCTGAGTGTTTGTTCTGAAGCAGGGTGATGAAGGTGCCCCGGTGGCGGAGATCTGCCGGAGGGCGGGAATCAGCCAGGCGACCTACTTCTATTGGAAGAAGAAATATGCCGGCATGTTGCCGCCGGAGATGAAGAAGCTGAAGCAACTCGAGGACGAG
The DNA here is from genome assembly GCF_013087625.1 of Rhizobium changzhiense. Lineage (NCBI taxonomy): Bacteria > Pseudomonadati > Pseudomonadota > Alphaproteobacteria > Hyphomicrobiales > Rhizobiaceae > Rhizobium > Rhizobium changzhiense. The sequence goes on along the minus strand of NZ_JABFCQ010000003.1, from coordinate 495,869 downwards.
AACGCACGGCTGAAGAAGATCGTCGCGGACCTGACACTCGACCGCGAGATGTGCAGGACGTCATTCGCCGAAAGCTCTAAGGCCTCGCAAGCGGGAGGTGGTGAAGGCCATGTGCCGCGATTGGGCGATCTCGATCCGGCGTGCTTGTGGGGCGCTGAACTTCGCGTTCAAGCGACCACTACACCTCTCGCCGTGCCGATCAGGCCGGCCTGGAACGTCGTATTCGCGAGATCTGCGAAACCTAAGTGATCTACGGCGATCGTCGGGTGCATGTGCTCTTAGAGCGTGAGGGTTGGGGCACCAACATCAAGAGAACCTATAACAGAGACTTGGGCCTTCAACTGCGGAACAAAACGCCAAAGCGCCGAGTCAAAGCCAAACTGCGGGAGGATCGGCGAATGGCGGTTGGACCGATGTCTGGGCCATGGACTTCGGTCACGACCGGCTGGCGACCGGAAAGAAGTTGCGGGTGCTGACCGTGATCGAGACCTTCTCGCGCTATGTGTCGGTGCTTGATCCGCGTCACAGCTATCGCGGTGAAGACGGTAGCTTGCCGTTCCGATCGGTGCTTTCGCGCGTTTTGACTTTAATACCGAGATCGACGATCTTTTCGCCGCTATTGTCGCCATCCAGCCGGCGACGGAGCCTCATGACAGCTTCGTAGCCGCATTCCCAGCGCGGCGTATACACGCTGGTGATCGCCGGATAGGCGGCCTCCATGACCTCGAAATCGTTGAACCCGGCGATCCCCATGTCCTGAGGTACGCGCCGACCGCGTTGCATGCATTCAAAGAGCGAACCGAGCGCCATTACGTCGTTGTTGCAGAAGACGGCATCAATTTCGGGCTCAGCCTCGATCATGTCCGCTAGCAGTCGGCGTGCGGCGAGCGGCGTGACAAAGCGGCGCGCTTCGGAACTTGCACCGCCACGTGGCTGATGGGTCGTGTCGATCGGTGTGATGAGACGAGGATTGAAAAGGCCGGCTTCGGTCAGCACGTCGCGAAGGCCGGAAAGGCGCGACAGCGATCGGCCATTCATCCAGCCGGCGACGAAGCCGATATTGCTATAGCCGGATTCGAGAAGATGCTCGGTGATCGCACGGCCGGCCTGATAGTGGGAGAAGCCGATGATCGTGTCGATCGGATCGTCGCTCAGATCCATGATCTGGATGACCGGACAGCCGGCCTCTTTCAGCATAAGTCGCGAGGCCTCGTTCTGGTCGACACCGGAGATGATCATGCCGGCCGGCTTCTGACGCAGCATCTGAGCGATCAGCCGCTCCTCCTCCTCCTGGTAGTAGCGGGTATTGCCGATCTGGACCTGGAGCTCGGTGCTTTCGACGCCGTCATAGATACCGCGCAACACGTCGGAAAAAATGTTCTGTGTAAGCGAGGGAACGAGCACGCCGATCACGTCCGTTCGGATCGAGGCAAGCGCGCGGGCGCTGAGATTGGGAATATAGTTCAACTGGCGGACCGCATTGTCGATGCTTTCCCGCAAGGATGCCGACACCAGCGACGGATCGCGCAGCGCACGCGAGACAGTGATCGCGCCGACGCCGGCCAGGCGTGCGACGTCGGCGATCGTGGGACGTCCATCTGTCCGGCGGCTGCGCAAGATATCTCCCCCCGTGACGTGCAGTCGACGGCCTGATCGCTCCTTCCCAAGAAAGCCTGGCGGAGTCAACCGGAAGGGTAGGAGCAGCCCATACACTTTTCCGCATCGTGGAATTCTCGCCGAAGAACCGAGACGCGAGCCGGAAATTCTCTAACCTGTCGGCAGATCAATCGAAGAGAAAGCATTTATCGTATGGGATCGGAACCTTGGTACCGCACGGCCAGACGTTGGGGCCAGACCAACTTGGTGGAGATCGACCCGGCACGCTACGATGGCGACTGGTGGCGGGAACACTGGCGCCGCACGCGTATCAACGGCGTGATCGTCAATGCCGGCGGTATTGTCAGCTATTATCCGACGAAATTCCCGCTGCATCACCGTGCCGAGGCGCTCGGCGAACGCGACCTCTATGGCGAGATCGTCGCAGCGGCCCGCAAGGAGGGCCTGAATGTCATCGCCCGCATGGATTCCAATCGCGTGGCCGAGGATTTCTACCGCGCCCATCCGGACTGGATCTGCCTCGACATCGAGGGTAAGCCATATCGACAGGCCGACAAATACGTCACCTGCATAAACTCGCCATACTACAGCGAATATCTTCCGTTGATCATGGAAGAGATCATCGAGCGAAGCCGGCCAGATGGTTTCGCCGACAACAGCTGGGCGGGGATTCCGCGCAAGAACATCTGCTATTGCCGGTATTGCGAGGAGAAGTTCTTCACCTCATCGGGCGTTGATCTGCCGCGCCGCCACGACTGGGTCGACGAGAATTACCGGCTTTGGATCCGCTGGAACTTCCAGCGACGCACAGATCTCTGGGAGCTGAACAACCGGGTCACGACCAAGGCCGGCGGCAGGGACTGCCATTGGATGGGCATGATCAGCGGCGACGTGCTCAACAATTGCAATCGCTTCATCGACCTGCCGGCTATCCTCAGCCGCAGTCCGATCGTGATGCTCGACCATCAGCGCCGGAACGGCGTCGACGGCTTCGAAGGCAACACAGAAGCTGGCAAACGGCTCCACGAGGTCGGTGGTTGGGACAAACTCATCCCGGAAAGCACGCCGCAATATCAACTTGGTTCGCCTGCTTTCCGGCTTGCCAGCATGCCGGTTGCCGAAGTCAGGCTCTGGTCATCGGCAGCTTTTGCAGGTGGTATCCAGCCATGGTGGCACCATATCGGCTCTTCGCATGAAGATCGCCGGCAATACACGACCGCCGAACCGATCTTCACCTGGCACGAAGCGAACGAAGACGTTCTCTTCAACCGCCGGCCGGAAGCTGATGTCGGCGTCGTCTGGTCACAGACGAACCACGACTTCCACGGACGCGACTATGCCAACGACCGGACGATGAACCCCTATCGCGGCGCGTTGAGGGCACTCGACCGAGCCGGCATCCCTCATCTTCCGGTGCATGCCGACGACATTGCCAAGGCGGCCAGTCGCTTCCGCGTCTTGATCCTGCCCAATCTCGCCGCCATCTCAGACGAACAGGCCGATGCCATCAGGGCCTTTGCCGCGCAGGGCGGGTCGGTGATCGCTTCATCGGAAACCAGTCTCTACAACCAGTATGGCGACAAGCGCCCCGATTTTGCGCTTGGCGATCTGTTCGGCCTGCATAGCAAGGGCGCCAGCCTTGGCGGACAGGAACTGGTCAATGCCGATATCGAGACCAGCGCCCGTCATACCTATCTGCGGCTTTCACCTGAGCTTCGCGCCGGCGTGCACGGACCGAAAGACGAAACGGCGCCGAAGGCCTCAGGGGAGCGGCATCCGGTTCTCGCCGGTTTCGAGGAGACCGATACCCTGCCCTTCGGAGGCTTCCTGCCGGTCGTCGCTGCCGAAAGCGATGTTACGGTACTTGCAACCTTTATCCCGGATTTCCCGATCTATCCGCCGGAAACATCCTGGATGCGCAAGCCGCATACTGACCTGCCGGCGATCACCGTCCGAGAGGGTGCGAATGGAAGCAGTTTCGTCTGGTTCGTCGCCGATCTCGATCGGTGCTTCGCACGCGACGAGCAGTTCGAGCATGGCCGGTTGATTGCCAATGCAGTCAAGTGGATCCTGGCCGATCGCGCGTTTCTCGCGCTGGAGGGTGGCCATGGGTTCATCACAGCCGCGGCCTATCGGCAGGGTGAACGGCAGATTGTCCATCTCAACAACCGCATCCTCACCTCGCGTATCCCCGGCCGGCAGGCGGAACTCGTGCCTATCGGCCCGGTAACGCTGCGGCTACGGCGAAAGACGGCTTCGCGCGCCGCGCCTGAGGTCGCCCTGAGGGTCAGTGGTCTTCAGCCGAAGGTCAAGGTCGAAGGCGAGGAATTGGTGATCGAGATCAGCCAGGTGCTCGATCATGAGGTCATCGTCGTAGGCTGATCGCCGACGCGAAAGGATCGGCCCGTTTCGCCACCGGGGCGGGCGATGCGGGCCGTCCACCATCCGAAAGGGTAACGGCACCGAAGACGGTGTCACTCACTCGGCCGCAATGTGACCAGGCAGAATTCCACCGAGACCGAGCGTCAAGCGGCCGGCGGCCTCGGCGACCAGCGACCCGAGCACTGCAATGCGATCCCCGGTGATCCGCGTGGCAAGACCCGAGACCGAAATGGCGCATAGTGCCTCTCCCTGGTGATCGTAGACGGTGGCGCCGACGCAACGCAATCCTGATTGGCACTCTTCATCGTCCACGGCGTGACCGTTCCGGCGGACCGTCTCAAGCTCTGCAACGAGGCCGGTACGGCGTGTGAGCGTATTTGCCGTCAGGCGCCGCAAGCCGTGGCACGCGAGGATCGCCGTGACGTCTTCGTCCGCATAGGTCGCGAGAATGGCTTTGCCCATGGCAGAAGCCGCCATCGGCACCCTGCCCCCGATATGGGCGGCGGCACGGGCGATCTCACGGCTTTCGATCTGGCTCACCACCAGCATCTCGCCTCGATCGGCAATGCCGAGATTGACGGTCTCGCGGCTCTGATCTCGCAGGCGGCGCAGAAACGGCAAAGCCGTGGCGGCAATATTGCGCTGGCGCGCGAAGACGGAACCGATAGCGAAGGCCTGTCGGCCGATATGCCAGAGACGGCCGGCCGGATCGAACCGGATGAACTGGCGTTGCTCGAGCGTCGTCAGCAGGCGGTGAACCGTCGAAGGTGCCAGCCCGGTGCGGCTGGCAAGGTCGCTGAGGCGGTTGCCCTCCTCATCTTCGCCCAACACTTCGAGCAACATCATCGCGCGATCGACGGACTGGACGCGGCCATGAAAATCCTTCTCTTCCACGGGTTTCATTCTCCTGTGTCAGACCGAGCTCAAGGATTTGATGTCGTTACTAATAACGACGGCAAGCGGCGCATCCGCCGTCTCACGCCGGCACCGGAATCGGTTTGGGCCTGGCGAAATGGCAAGAGGCGAACTGGGCGGCGGCGACCTCGCGAAGCGGTGGGCGCTCGACCTTGCAGATATCCTGAGCAATCGGACAGCGAGTGTGGAAACTGCAGCCGGTTGGGATGCGCGTTGGGCTCGGCACATCCCCTTGGAGCACGATGCGGCTGGCCTTGCGATCCGGGTCGGGCTCGGGAGCTGCCGAAAGCAAGGCCTGCGTATAGGGATGTTGGGGAGCGTTGTAGACGGAGCGCTTCGGGCCGATCTCGACGATGCGACCGAGATACATGACGGCGACACGATCGGCGATATGACGCACCACGGCAAGATCATGGGCGATGAAGAGAAAGGAAAAGCCCTTCTTCTTCTGCAGATCCTGCATCAGGTTGATGATCTGCGCCTGCACGGAAACGTCGAGCGCGGAGACCGGCTCATCGGCGACGATGAAGCTTGGTTCAAGCGAGATTGCCCGGGCAATGCCGATCCGTTGGCGCTGGCCGCCGGAAAACTGGCGTGGATAGCGGTCCATGGCGCTCGGTGACAGACCGACCTGGTTCAGGAGGTCGGCGACGCGCTCCCGCTTCTCCCGCTTGGATCGGGTAAGACCGAAAGCATCGAGAGGCTCGCCGATGATATCGGCGACGCTGCGGCGGGGGCTGAGCGAGCCATAGGGGTCCTGAAAGATCATCTGCAGCTTCTGGCGCATCGCCCGCATCTTCTCATGCGAGAGCGTGGTGAGGTCGGTTCCGTGGAAAACGACACGTCCGGCGCTCGGCTCGATCAGCCGCAACAGCAGGCGGCCGAACGTGGATTTTCCGCAGCCGGATTCGCCGACGAGCGCCAACGTCTCGCCCTTCATCACTTCCAGGCTGACGTCGTCAACGGCCCTCACCTCTTGCTTCGGCTGTCCGAATGAAAGGCCTCCGCCACTCGAGAAGACCTTCTGGATATTTTCGGCGCGTAGGATAGCCGTCATCACATTTTCTCCCCGATCGCTTGCAACGGCGCCGCTGCTTCTCCGGTGACCCAGCAGGCGGCCTTGTGCGAGGCGCCGAAGGAAAACATCGGCGGCATCTCGCGCGAGCATTTCTCGACGCGAAGTGGGCAGCGCGTATAGAAAGGACACCCCACTTTCACCGAGCCGGCGGCCGGGACCGAGCCAGGAATCTGGTAGAGTTGGCCGCCGTCCTCGTCGCTCAGGCGCGGTATCGATCGCAGCAATCCCCGGGTATAGGGATGGCTGGGATAGGCGAAGATCGAACGGACGTCGCCGTCTTCAACGACATGACCGGCATACATGACGATTACCCGGTCGCAGACCTCGGCGATGACGCCGAGGTCGTGCGAGATCAGCAGCACGGCCGTGTTCAGTGTGCGGCGGATCTTCTGCATCAGGTCGAGCACCTGCGCCTGGATCGTGACGTCGAGAGCGGTGGTCGGCTCATCGGCGATCAGCAGCTTTGGATTGCAAGCGACTGCCATGGCGATCATCACCCGTTGGCGCATGCCGCCTGAAAACTGGTGCGGATAGGCACCGAGGCGACCTTCCGCGTCGGGTATGCCGACGAGTTTCAGGAGCTCAATCACGCGAGCGCGGCGCTGCTCCCGGCTGATGTTTTCGTGCAGCTTGATCGCTTCGCCAATCTGGTCGCCGATCGTCATGAGCGGATTGAGCGAGCTCATCGGCTCCTGGAAGATCATGGCGATGTCGCGGCCGCGGATCTGCGGCATGCTGCGCGCAGGCAGCGTCAGGAGATTGGTGCCGTTGAACTCCACGCTGCCGGCGGAAATCCGGCAGATCTCCGGCAGCAGGCGCATGATGGCAAGCGAGGTGACCGACTTGCCCGACCCGGATTCGCCGACGATGCCGACCGCGCCACCAGCCTCGACTTCCAGGCTGACGCCGTTGACAACGCGAATGGGATTGGCCGGGGGACCGAAATCGACCGTCAAGTTTTGGATTTTCAGCAAGGGTGCGGTCATTGGGCGGTCTCCGGGTCCAGTACGTCCCGCACGGCATCGCCCAGCAGGTTGAAGGCTAGCACGACGCAGGTGATGGCGATGCCCGCACCGATGACCGGCCAGGAGGAGCCGAACAGGTTGTTGAGGCCATCACGGATGATATTGCCCCAGCTCGGGTTCGGGGGCTGTGTGCCTATGCCGAGAAAGCTCAGCGAGGCTTCGAGGCGGATGGCAGAGGCAACCCAGAGCGTCATCAGCACGACGATCGGCGCGGCAATATTTGGGATGATGTGACGGAAGATGATGACCGGCGTACGCACGCCGACGGCGATCGCGGCCTCGACATAGGGCTCCTGCTTGACAGCGAGCGTCGATGCGCGTGCCACGCGCGCAAAACCCGGAATGAAGGCGACGGTGATAACGGTGATGATGTTCCAGAAGCCGCCGCCGAGCACGGCCGCGATGATGATTGCGAGCAGCAATTCCGGAAAGGCAAGAAGCAGGTCGATGACGCGCGAGATGATGCGGTCTGTAATACCGCCGAAATAGCCCGCGACGACGCCGAGAATCGTGCCAAAAATCGCCGCCAGGATCGGCGAGGTGATGCCGAAGATCAGCGAATTTCGCGAACCGTAGATCATGCGAGAGAGTACGTCCCGGCCGAACTGGTCGGTGCCGAGCCAATGCTGCATGGACGGCGTCTTGTTGATCGCGAGGATGCTTTGGGCCAGCGGGTCGTAGGGCGCCAGCCACGGCGCAAAGACCGCCACGAAGATAAAGCAGACAACGATGACAAGAGCAAAGCTTGTGGAGATTCGGCCGTAGAGAATCCATTTTATGGCATCCGCCAGACGATGATCATCTGCAATGACAGGGGGAGTTGGTTCAAATGTCGTAGTCATCACTTCACCCGAATTCGCGGATCGACAACGATGTAGAGGAGGTCCATCAGCAGGTTGACCAGCACCACGAGCATTGCGAAGACCACCACGCCGCCTTGAATCACGGCATAGTCGCGCTCGGCGATGGCGCTGATGAGAAGCTTGCCGATGCCTGGGCGGTTGAAGACCAATTCGATGGCAACCGAGCCGGAGAGCGTCGCCAGCATGCTCAGTCCCATGCCTGTCGTCAGCGGCAGCAAGGCATTGCGCAAACCGTGGCGATAGATCACGCGCGTCTCGCGTGCACCCTTGGCACGGGCGGTACGCACGTAGTCGCGACCGAGCACCTCGAGCAGCGATGTTCGTGTCAGGCGGCCCATGAAGGCGGCTTTGACAAAGGCGAGCGTCAGTGCCGGCAGGAAGACATGGTGCATCCGATCGACGAAACCCGTGCCGCCGCCATTGATCGGGAACCAGCCGAGATTGAGCGAGAAGACGATCAAAAGCAGCGCGCCGAGATAGAAGTCCGGTATGGCATAGCCGACCAGCGAGAAGGCACGCATGGCCGAGTCCGGCGTCTTGTTGCGGTTCGTCGCGGCATAGACGCCGAAGGGAACGCCGACGGCAAGACCCATCACCATGGCGACGATTGTAAGCTCGATCGTATAGGGCAGATTGTAGGCGATCAGGCCGAGGACGCTCTGGCCCGTCATCAGCGACTTGCCAAGATCGAGCGTGAAGACCCCGATGACGAAGTTGATATATTGGTGCCAGAGGGGCACGTTGAGGCCCATCTTTTCGCGGAACAGAGCCAGCTGGTCGGCCGTCGCCATGTCGCCGAGCGCCGCAATCGCCGGGTCGCCCGGCAGGATGCGCATGGCAATGAAGACCAGCGTCAGCACCAGCAGTATCGTCGGGATGGCATCAGCCAGCCTGAGCAACAGGTATCGGGCCATGTAGAGCTCTCCTCCGTTTCCGCCGCGATCGGCGGCGTCATTTCGTTTTCTCCACGTCTGCTGCTTCAGGCTGTAGACGTGGAGAGGTGAAGGCGCGGCCACCTGGCCGCGAACCTCAGCTTTGCGGGACCGTGTAGTATGGCTCGTTGGCCAGCTTGCCATCGAGACCAGGCGTCAGCACGGCCTGTCCGTTCTTCTTCGAGCTGACAAAATATTGCAGGTGGAACTCGGACTGGGTGTAGTCGCCGGAAATTGAGGCCGCGTAACCTTCGCCGGTTCGCGACATCGTCGTCGATTTCCACCGTTCGGCCTGATTGACGTGGCGGTAGTGCAGGATCGGTTCGCCGTCCATTTCGCCGCTGACGCGGACATCGAACCCGGCGCCGGCATTGAAGGACAAGGCCGCCTCGACTTCCAGACTGCCCGCGACGACGGCCCGGCGTGCCTTGATGGCATCGATAGCCGCTTGAACCGTCTCGTCGGCTTTGACGGATTCATACTTTCCGCCGCCGCGCAGCGATTCAAGATCGAGAAGCTCGGCCTGGATCTGCGGCAGACGCGTGTGCCAGGAGCCGCGCAGCCAGGATTGTGGCCCATAGGTCAAATCGTCCTGGTACAAATCGCGCGAGATGTCGGCGACCCGTTCCCAGGCCATGACGGAGCGGCGCGCGTGATCGAGAAGCGGCTCCACCAGCGATGAGACCTTGGTGGCGACGAAGAGTTCCGCCCAGCAGGCAGCCCGGAACTTCTCGGCAAAGAAGCGAGCGAGCCCGCCGCAGATTTCGACATCGACAACGATGCGCTGCACGGCCGGGGTCGCGAAGCTGGCCGTCTTCTTGGCGTCGAGCACGGCCTGGTCGCAGCCTTCTGCAAGCTCTTCCAGCCAGTCGGCGATGTCGAGCGGCGTATAGCGGTGCGACGCCTTGCCGGCAAGGAGCAATTCCGCATATTCGCGCGCCGTCGCGAAGAGGGCGGAATCGAAGGTCGGCGCATTGCCGAAACGAACCGGCCCGTCCATGTCGAAGCCATAAGCGCGCTGCCCCGTACCCTCGATCAGCGGCAGGTTGGTATAGACCTCCGGCCAGTAGTGATTGTTCGAGACCGAGGGGCCGTGGGTGAGGCTGACGAGCGGCAGCACCTTGCCGGCAAAAGACAGGCCCTTTTCGCAATATTCGGCCGCATCGCCGCATTCATGCGCGAGGTAGCGCATCCAGCTATCGCGCGGGGCTTCCGGATAATAAAGCAGGCGGCCCCAGACGCGGTACTGGTAGTCGTATTTCTGCCAGTCATAGCGCGTCGCCATGCCTTGTTTCTGGTAATTGAAACGGCCGCCGGGGATGCCGGTGCCCATACGGCCTTTGAAACTTTGCGGCTCGCACCACTCCACGCCATCGGAGCCGGCGAACATCGAGCTGCGGCCGTAACCCGCGGCAAGATCGGGATCGCCCCAGAGGAGCACGCGCTGCGTGCCGGCCCAGATGCGGTAGATGACCTTGTAGTCCTTGTCCTTGGTCAGGAGGTCGCCGTAGCTGTAGCGCAGGAACTTGCGGGAACCTTCGCTCAGCTTCTCGCGCTCGCTACGCGCCACTTCCGGCGGATATTCGCGGTCGCGGATAGCGGACTGGTGATAGGGCAGCCCCATATGCTCGGCCAGATATTTGGGCGAAGCGGCGAAAGGCATGCCGGTTTCGCGGGCAATCTGCAGCATCGTGTGGTCGAGGCCCTTGCCGTGCATGTCGATCTCGATCGGCCGCCCGGCGGCGGCAACACCCGCAAAGGCTTCCTTCCAGAAGCCATAGTCGCCTTCTGCAATGCCGCCTTCCACATGGACGCGAAAAGTCAGACCGGTGATCTCCGGAACCTCAGTCAGCAGCTGCGTCAGCGCCGCCCGGCAATACGGTGCCAGATTGGCGTCGGTCACGCCCGCCACGGTGTAGTTGGCGCGTGGCACATCGTCGAAGTCATACCGCTGGGTCCATAGCGCGAGCTGGAATTCCAGTCCGCGCTTCGCCGCCTCGCGGGCGATGAACTTCAGCATCTCCAGATTGGTGTCGCGCTCCTCTTCGGAAAGCTCGACGATCTCGACCTCGAAGCCCGGCACCTTCATGAGGAAGGGATAGGGGAAGTAGAAGTAGACGTCTGTGATCCACGGATTGTGATAGGGGTAGTTGTATCCCATGCCGAGCGTCAGCGAGAAGCGGTTGAAGCGGTTCGAAGCGAGCATGGTGAGATAGTCGCGCCATTGCTGCTTGTCGTAGAACCAGGCCTTGTCCTCCTCCTCGCTGCAAAAGAGACGTGCCATGCTGCGGATGCGCGCCGAGGGCCTTTCAACCAGTGGAAAGGTTCCCTCGAAAACGTCCTCGCCTTGCGCATAGCGGGCCCGGTCGGCGAGCTCCGTCAGAGCGAAGACGAGACCACGGTCATCGCGGCCCCAGGCGACAACATGCGCGCCCTCGCGATAGAGCGAAAAGGACTCTTCCTTCTCCGGCAATTCGACCGGCGACTTCAGCGACGGCCTGCCATTTCCGCTAACCACCTCGACCAGCGTGCCCCCATTGGTCGCGCTGCCTTCGGTCGAAGAAACGCCGCGGCGTTTCAGGACCGCCCTCAATTCCGAGGCGGCCCAGCGGACAGAATCTGATGCTCCTGTCGGGAGGGCGATGGTGACCGATGCATAAGTCATTGCCTGCAAATCCTTTGCGATTAGACCTGATGGAGGCCTGGCGCCTCCGTTCGATTCGAGCCGGCTTGACCCTCGGGCAAAGCCTCGCCCCCGCCGCGAGCGGGAGTGACACGACCACCCTCCCCCGGAACAAACAGCCCCGGGGATCTTTCAGAGCGGCGGATGAAAGGCGCGGATGACCGCTAGTCGCGTCTCAGACGAACTTTGCCTTGGTAAGGCGCCAATGCGCATAACCCGACTTCAGCTCGTAGCCGAGATCGACCGAAGGCGAACGAACGACCAGATAGCCGTTGTCCGAGATCGGCAGCAGCGGCATGTCGCTGAGGAACTTCACCTCGATCTCCTGCACCAGCTTGATGCGCTTACCGAGATCGGGCTCGTCCATGGCTTTGCCGAGAAGATCGTCAATGCCAAGGATCGCGACGCCGTAATGACTGAAGTTCGGGCCCCCTGATCCATCCGACTTGACCTCGGCATTGGCCGACAGCTGTTCGATGATCGCCTGAGTCGGAACCGGCGGATAGGCCGCCGAGCGCTGGTACATGGTATTGGTGCCCTTGCCCTGGTCGGCATGAAAGGCCGTGTGGTCCTTGATGTTCAGCTTCATGTCGATGCCGCCGGCGCGAAGCTGCTGCTGAATGATCAGCATCACCGAGGAATAGTCCTCGCGCTGAGAGGTGTCGGCCGTGAAGCTGAAGCCGTTCGGGAAGCCCGCTTCGCCGAGAAGCTGCTTGGCCTTCTCCGGATTGTAGTCGTAGCGAACTTCTTCGGGGATGCTGTCCTTGGTAAAGCCGCCCAGATAGGAGGGCGGATTGATGCCGTAGGTCCGCTGGCTGACCGGCGACATCGCAGCGGCGATTTCGTCGCGGTTGATGAGATAGGCGACGGCATGGCGGACACGGATATCGTCGAAGGGCTTTACCTGCAGGTTCATCTGGATGGTGAAGAAGCTTCCAGGCGATGCGACGTCGAAGAGAAGCGCGGAATTGCGCTGCTGCATGGAGGGAACCCAGCCCGGAGAGCGCACGCCCTCGATCATGTGGACGTCACCCGAAAGCAAGGCCAGTGTGCGCGCCGTCGTATCGGCGATATACATGACCTGCATGTTCGGGATGTTCGGCGCGCCGCCAAAATAATCCGCATTGGCCTTGAGCTTGACGCCCTGAGACGGGTCGCTCTCGACGCTTTCGAGCTGGTAAGGCCCCGTGCCGATCGGATCCTTCTCGATCGCTTCCTTGCCCTTTTCCTTGTAAGCCTTGGCCGAAATGACGCTGGCCGAATAGTGGCTGAGCGGCCCGATCGGGAATAGCGGATCCGGCTGCGATAGCGTGAAGGTTACCTTATACGGCCCGTCTGTCTTCACGTCGGCGATGTTGTCGAAAAGGACGCGGTTGGCGCTGATCTCCTTGGTATCGCGCAGCCGGTCAAACGTGAACTTCACGTCGTCGGCGGTCATCTCGCCATAGCCCTTGTGGAACTGGACGCCCTTGCGAAGCTGGAAGGTCCAGACCTTTGCATCGGGGGACATGGTCCAGCTTTCGGCAAGGCTCGGCTGAACCTCGCTGATGTTTTCAGGGAAATGGCCGAGCGGCAGCTCCACCAGCAGGTCGTGAATATGGATGATTGCCCATTCGTCGGCGCCCTGGATCGATTTCGCCGGGTCGATCGTCCTCACGCCGCGGGCGGCAAAAGCGAGCCTTAGCGTATCCTGGCTTTGCGCGAAGGCCTTTGTGCCCAGCGTCGTCATTAGGCCTGCGCCGACCATCGCGGCGGCGGAATTTCCAATGAATCTGCGTCTGCTAATCGCCATGCTTCGATCCTCCCTTATCGAGCCGCTTTGCCTATTCCAGCGTGCTCCCAAGATCCGGAACGGCTGGACATTGCCCAAAGATGGTAGCGCTACCACCTACCCTTGGTCAAGTTTTGGCAAGGCAGTTATTCGTGTGAAACTGGAACTTCACTTGTGCAAAAATTGATGCGGCAGCCCGCAAACTCAAAGGGCGGATAAGGCCAACCGCCAGCCGTTTTCCGTGCTGCCACAACGATTTCATCGCCTTTACGCCGTCTTCGCGGCACGATGGAACCGCCAGCGTGCATAGCCGCTCTGCACCTTGTAGCCGAGGTCGAGACGAGCGTTGCGCGCCACCGTGAAGGACAGGCTCGCCAAGCCGATCAGCGGCAGGTCGCGCAGGACCTGAAGCTCGATCTTCTTGCAATTGTCCACATAGGTGTTGAAGTCGGTCGACTGCAGCGCCTTGTCCAGGATGTCGTCAATGCCGGGTATCGCTACACCGTAATGGCTGTAGTTCAGGCCACCGGAACTATCAGATTTCACTTCGGACTTCACCGAAAGCTGCTGGAAATAGAGCTGCGTCGGGATCGGGGGATAGCTCGACGAATGCAGGGCAAGCGTATTCTTGTCCATCTTGTTGTCTGCGTGATAGGCCGTATGGTCGCCGATCTTCAGGTTCATCCGCATGCCCACGGCGCGCAGTTGCTCCTGCACGATCAGCATGATCGAGGAATAATCCTCGCGCTGGCTGCAATTGCTGTCGAAGTCGAAACCATCCGGGAATCCCGCCTCCGCCAAAAGCGCCTTCGCCTTCTCCGGATCCGGCTTGTATTGCAGTTCCGGTGGCAGGTCTTCGGTCTTGAACCCGGCCGGGAAGAAATCGGGCTGCAGTCCGGCTGTAAAACCGCCCATCGGCTTCAGCGCATCGGCGATCGCATGCCGGTCGATCGCATACATCAGCGCCTGGCGCACCTTCAGATTATCGAAAGGCTTGCGGTTCAGGTTGACATGCAGCGTGTTGAAGGAGCCCGGCGATGTCATGTCGATGATCAGGGTCGGATCACGCTGCAACATGGAATCCACCCACCCCGGCGCGCGTACAGCCTCGATCATGTCGACGTCACCGGACAGAAGCGCAAGCGTGCGCGACGTCGTGTCCGCCATATAGACGCATTCGACATTTGGCGTCTTTGCCTTGTCTCCCCAATAGGCTTCGTGGCGCTTCATCGCGGTCCCCCATTGGGGATCGAAACGTGTCAGCTCGTAGGGTCCGGTGCCGACGGCATCGGTCTGGAATTTTTCAGCGCCAATCGCATCGACGGCCTTCTTGGAAACGATCGAGGTGTTGTTGGAGAAGATGGTCGTGCCGAGCAAGTTCACATCGGCCGTCTTCAGCGAGACCGTCACACTATAGGGGCCGTCAGCGACGACGTCGGCGATATTGCTGAGGATCGCCATGTTGGTGCCGCCGGCGATCGCCCGCTTGTACGAGAAGACCACATCATCGGCGGTCATCTCGCCGTAACCCTTGTGAAACTGCACGCCTTCGCGCAGCTTGAAAGTCCAGCTCTTGGCGTCCGGAGACATCTTCCATTCGGTGGCGAGCGTCGGCAGGTACTGGTCGGGAGCCGTCGCGAAAGTGCCGTCAGCGGGACGAACGAGCTGCTCGTAAATCTGCTCCGTCGCCCAGTTGTCGCCGCCCTGGGTCGTCAGGTTCGGGTCGCTGGTGCGCGGTCCGCCGGCGGCGATGCCGATGCGGATTACACTGGAATCGCTGGCCGCGCGCGCGCCCTTAATGCCCGTCATCGTTAGCGCGGTGGAAGCCACCGCAACTTCAAGAAACTGGCGTCTCTTCAGGTTCATTTCCTTTTCCTCCCGGGGGTCGGCGTTACACGCGCCGTCTGTCAAGTTCAGCATCGATGACGGAAAGGCCGAGACCGGGGCCGGACGGCACCGTGAACTTGCCGTTTGACGGTTTCGGCGGATTGGCGAAGGCGACATGCATACGCGTTGACGGATCGGCAAATTCAGCCGGCTTCGTCATATGCATGATGGTCGCAAGCACATGCAGGTTGGCGGCATGGCCGATGGTCGGCTGCGTCTGGTGCGGCACCAGCTCGACACCGTGCGCGGAGCAGATCGCGGCGCATTGCATGAGGCCGGTGATGCCGCCCATCTTGATGATATCAGGCTGCACCATGCGCACGCCGGCATTGATCATGTCGACAACAGCCTGGGTTGTGTAGGACTGTTCGGCGGCCGAAACGGTGATATCCAGTCGTTGCGCCACCTCACCCATGGCCCGGACATTGTAATGCTGTACCGGCTCTTCGAACCAGATATAGCCCAAGTCTTCCAGCGCTCGTCCGACACGGATCGCGCCGCCAACCGAATATTGGTTGTTGGCGTCGAACGCGAGCGGGAAATCGTCGCCGACGAGCTCGCGCACGGCCCGTGCTTTGGCGATATCGCCGGGGATATCATAGTCTTGACAGGTGCGATCCCCATCCCAGCGGATTTTGATGGCTGCCGGCGTCTCGGCCTTTAGCCGCGCCTCGACAACCCGCACGGTCTCCTCGACGGTTCGGCCAAAATTGTTTCCGATCGAGGCGTAAAAAGGAATTTCGGTTCGCCACGCGCCGCCAAGCAGCTTGTAGATCGGCAGGTTGAAATACTTACCCTTGATGTCCCAAAGGGCAATGTCGAGCGCGGCGAGTGCGCCGGTTACAGCACCTTCCGGACCGAGCTTGACGTATTTGTGCAGAAGCCGGTCGTAGAGGATTGAATGATCGAGCGCATCGGAGCCGATTAGCGAAGGGGCGAAATCTCTGATCACACCCAGGGAGTGCTCGCCGCCCATCATTGGTGAAGCCTCGCCGTGGCCGACGATGCCGTCTTCGGTCACCACACGAATGAACGCCGTGCGCCGTCCCGGCGCATCGTTTGCTTCCCAGCTGACTTGAAAAGCTTCCACGGATTTTATGACGGTCGGCTTGGACACATTCACTCCTTGTCTTCTTACATGCAGCAGCGGGCTGAGCGCCAACTACCGGCGGCTTTAACGCCGCGTCTTGCGAAGGACATGCGAAAGGGATCGGAGCCACGCCTCCGCGCAACATCTATCCTCGCGATATCCTCCCAACAGCCGCGGACAGATACGTTCCTCGGGGCCGTTCGAGAGGAGATTACGCATTTTGCATCCGTATGCAACAGGAAATTTAAATATCTCTTTGTGGAGCGAATCTCTGACCTCAAACTGACGGCTGCGCGGAAGGTGGCTTCAAATTCACGCTATCTCACAGACTTTCCTGCACTTTTTGTACGTCATTTCCCCGCTTTATACACATCCTCACCATTCGATTGAATCATTGAAAAAAATGAATGCGCATGCAACATCATGGGTGAGACGTGGTCCG
The DNA here is from genome assembly GCF_013087625.1 of Rhizobium changzhiense. Classification (NCBI taxonomy): domain Bacteria; kingdom Pseudomonadati; phylum Pseudomonadota; class Alphaproteobacteria; order Hyphomicrobiales; family Rhizobiaceae; genus Rhizobium; species Rhizobium changzhiense. The sequence goes on along the minus strand of NZ_JABFCQ010000003.1, from coordinate 479,184 downwards.
TTGAAATACCAGAACGGACAACTTACGGTCTCGGAAGGAAAGCGGTCAGGAGAGATGACACTGCGCAAGGCTGGATCGCCGGATGACGGTATGAAACGCAAGCCTATCACGGCGCGCGAGCTTGCTCGCATGATCGGCGTCAGTCAGTCCGCCGTTTCGCGCGCCTTCACGCCAGGCGCCAGCATCGCCGCGGATCTGCGGGAAAAAATTCTGCAGCACGCGGCCGAAATGGATTACCACCCGAATGCCATCGCGAGCATGCTTTCAAAGAGCAGGACGAATATCATCGGCATCGTCGTCTCCGATATGCAGAACCCCTTTTATCCGGCGCTCATCGAAAAGCTTTCACGCGCACTGCAGGAGATCGGGCAACAGAGCCTACTCTTCAACATCGCCAGAGGCTCCAATCTCGAGGATCAGCTTTCGGCGTTGCGCCGCTACAACGTAGACGCTGTCATTGTCATCTCGGCGACGATCCTCTCCGCCCAGACACTCCTCTGGGCGACGGAAGGCCGGGCGGCGATCCTGATCAACAGGATCATCGAAGATGTCGATCTGAGCTGCGTGGCCTGCGACAATGCCCAGGGCGCACGGGCTGTTGCCGACCATTTCCATGCGCTCGGACGCGGTCACGTCGCCTATGTCGCCGGTCTCAGCCATACCAGCACCAACAGCGAGCGCCGGAACGCCTTCATCACCCGCGTTGCCGAACTCGGCATGGTTCTTTCGACACAGATCGAAGGCAGCGAATATAGTTATGATGCTGGTCGCCGAGCGGCGATGAAGGTGGTCGAGAACGCGCCGAAGACCGATGCGATCTTCTTCGCGAACGACATTCTTGCCATCGGCGGCATCGACGCGCTGAAAGAACAGGCCGGGCGTCGTGTTCCCGAAGATATTGCCATTGCAGGCTTTGACGATATCGCCATTGCCGGCTGGCCTCACTATGACCTCACCACCTTCCGCCAGCCGGTCGATGAAATGGTCCGGGTCGTTGTCCAGATGGTCGAAGAGGGCTCCTGTGCGCCCGGCAAGCCACCTATCGTCAAGCGCCTGTCCGGCGAGCTTGTTATACGCGGATCGACCGCCCCAGCCCATCATGGCTGCTCTGCAATGCCCGGCTGACCGTAGTGACGGAAACACCGAGATGTACGCGAGCGTGCGTAGCGTCGCTCTAGGCCGTTGTTGGTTCATTGGATGATATCGCGTTTGTTCGTGGTGACACCATTATCGGTTTTATGATCGCAGGGTTGATCTACGCTCGTCGGGGCCATCGGCGAGGCTCCGCCCATCAGGCTTGCACTCTTTTCATCGCGAAAAAACCACCGTAATTCGTGTCTCCTCCCAGCTCCGCCTGCCATCGCATACCAGGCGAAGGCGCGTCCGCGCCGGCGCCAGTTCGCGCACGGCTTGACCGGTTAAAAGGGTAGCCGCAGAGGGCTTAGCGGAGCGCCGCTCGCAACGAGCGGAACCCCGGGACCGACTGCCCCGGCAAGCCGTTCCGCTTGGGGCGCACCCGTGGCCCCCTCGCCTCACCTGCCCGGCCGTCCCAATGACCGGGCGATATCGACGATGTCGTCGCGAGAGGCGGTTGGATCCTCCTTGTTCCAGGCGACACCAAGCCCGATCCGGAAGTCGATGCCCCTCACCGCCTTCAGTTCGAAAGCCCGGTTCGGCAGGCCCTCGGTCCATTCCGGCGCAAAGCCGATGCCAAGGCCGGCCGAGACCAGCGACACCAGCGAATAGGTATCGTCGCAACTATAGGCGATATTGCGGGTCAGATCGTACTCCTCGAACTTCTCGTTGAAGTACCTCTGTGTAGGAGAGGTTCTGCGATTGAAGGCGATGATCTTCTCAGAGCGCAGGTCGTCGATGGCAATCTCCGCCTGCTCCGCCAGTGGGTTTGTCCTCGCCACCGCCAGCAGATAGCGCTCACGGGCGATCGAGGAGAAGCGCAAGGAGCCGATGTTCAACCGGTCTGATGAAGCCGAGATTGATCTGGCCGTTTTCCAGGGCGCGGATGATGTCACCGGTATTGCCGCTTGAGATATGGATGCGGATATCCGGATACTTGCGGGCGATCTTTGGCCTTCTTATTCGCTGGCGTCGAAGGGTATGCAGCCAAGCTTGAAACCTTCACCCTACTCCAACTCAATCTTCTCCCAGTTTGGAAAGGCTCGGATTTCCCGGTAGTGCAAAACAAGCTCTTCGATCAAACCCTCAATTTAATCGCAAATCGCAGCGACTGTTTAGCCCGGCTTCAACTTTGGCTCGGAGCCGTGAACGATTTGACCCCGGATGTCGTAAAAGCGATTTATCGTCGCTCAGGGCGCTCCGGTCATCGACAGTGGTTCCGCGCAACCGACTAGCCCTTAGCGCGTAACGGAACTTGAGTTCGTCTGTTGATTTTCGGATCAATTTGAGCCGGTTTTCCAATTCGCCGTGATCCACTCAGACCGAAAAAAGTTCCTTGTGGACAGTTCACTACATCAGATTTCGTGGGCACGCCAAATGGAAAACTGGCTCAAATCCCGCTGAAACTTAACACACGAACAACTCGACTGGCAGCGCTTGCGGAATGAGCTTGTAGCCATCCTTCTCCAGGTCGACCGTCCGCCCCAGGACGGAGGGTAAGTCCCCATGGAGCTTTTTCGTTAATCGGATTGTCATGCATCCACACTTCGTGTGACGTCGCCCGCTAACGCGGCTCGCGTTCCTTTGTTTCCGGAATGGCCGTGCGTATCAGATAAGCCGCGCCTCCATCGGGATGTGCCGGGCAACGTGTCACGGCTGCGACCTTTGCCAACGAATGGCGCCCGGTATAGAAATAGGACGAGGCCCTTTCCGCCACCAGGCCCTGAAAGGATCAGGCGCAATCACATGATCATGAAACTCTTTTCCAATTCCAGCCGCTCCCGAGAGCGTTTTCTCGAAGCCATCCTCCAGAGCGCGATCGAGTATGCGATCATCTCGATGGATCTGAGTGGCCTGGTGACCACGTGGAATGAAGGTGCGCGACGGATCCTCGGATGGGATGAAGCTGAGATTGTCGGCAAGCCCGCAGCAGTAATCTTCACGCAGGAAGACCTGCAGGCGGGAATTCTTGAGGGGGAGATGGCCGCCGCGTTGGCCGAAGGTCACGGCAACGATGAGCGCTGGCATGTTCGCAAGGATGGCTCGTTGTTCTGGGCCTCGGGCCAGATGATGGCATTGACCTCGGACGAGGGCGAAGTCGAGGGCTTCGTAAAGATACTCAGAGACCAGACCGACCAGAGAGAGAACGAGGAGCGACAGCGTGTTCTGATGCATGAACTCTCTCACCGCATCAAGAATACGCTCGCCGTCGTACAGGCCATCACCACTCAATCCTTCCGAAACGCCAGTTCCATGGAGGACGCAGAACAGGCGATTTCGGCCCGCATCAATGCCTATTCGAAAGCACATGACATTTTGCTGCAGCAGAATTGGCTGGGGACGACCATGGCGACGATTATCGAGGCGACAGCGATTAATCTCGGACTTGAGACGTCCGGACGTTTCAAAGCAAGTGGTCCCGCGGTTGAGCTGGGTCCTCAAGCGGCGCTCGCGTTCTCGCTCGTGCTGCACGAACTCGTCACCAACGCCAACAAGTATGGCGCACTGTCGCAAGATACCGGGACTATCAAAATCGAATGGTCCGTGCGCGAGGAGTCGGGCGACAAGCGCCTGAGCTTCAGTTGGCGGGAGGCGGGAGGCCCCGCGGTGGAAGCTCCAAGAAAGAAGGGGTTCGGGTGCCGGCTAATCAACTCCAGCCTCAGTTCGTTCGGAGAAATCGTTGTCGACTACGCACCGACAGGGCTCATCCTGAAGCTGGATGCGTCGCTCGAGAAGCTGCAATACAAAACCTATTCCGACGCTGAGGAATGACTGGAGCCAGTCGAGAACCCGCCCCCCGCCCAAAGCGCGGCGCCGCCGACCGCGCGCTGCGTATGGGTATCGGGGACAACCAGCGCAGACTACGCTGCGAAGCCGCTTATCTCCGCTCGCCTGAAGAGCCCTCGGGCCCCTTCCACCATCGAACGAAGATGGTCAGGGTCGCGGACGCCTTGCCGATAAAGTTCGACGACGATGGCAGCGATCCGGGCGGCTCTTCCGAATCTCTTGTCACCCCGGCTTCGCGTAGCAGAGTGTCGAAGACCGGCTGGCACGCGGCAAGATCGCGCCCGTCGAATGCTGGCGTTTCCGAATGTTGATCGTTTTATTGCGTCCAAGAGCCGGCGCCGCTCGACGGCGCCGGCCTTCCCATGCAGTAACCTATGCCACCTGCTTATCGCCCTCGATTTGCAGCGGCGACTGGCCGCTTGTCGAATTGCCGATGGCGATCTTGCGCGGCTTCATCGCTTCCGAGATCGCGCGCTTCAGATCAACTGTGAGAAGACCGTTCGTCAGCGAGGCGTTTTCAACCCGTACGTGGTCGGCAAGTTCGAACCGGCGTTCGAAGGAACGGCCAGCGATGCCGCGATGCAAATACTCGCCCTCCTTGTTCTCGTTTTTCTGTCCCTTGACAATCAGCACATTGCGTTCCTGGGTAATCTCGAGGTCGCTCTCGGCGAAACCCGCCACCGCCATCTGGATGCGGTAGTCTTCCTCGCCTGATTTGACGATGTCGTAGGGCGGCCAGGTGTCGATGGCCTGCAGACGCTGCGGATTGTTGAGAAGATTGAAGACACGGTCGAAGCCGACGCTGGACCGATAGAGCGGTGCGAAGTCGAACTCATTTCTCATAACCAAATCCTCCGTAAAGCGAGTTGGAAAGGAGACGCGTCGGAAACAGCGTCCCCGGCTTTCCGGCTCCCGTTGGGCTGCCGGCGAACATCGATTTGGTCTTCCTATTTTCACGTTTCAAGGGAAGTCAGAAAAAGTTTTAAGGCCTGCCCGCTCCGCCCTGAAGACACTGGATGGGACTCGCTGGGATTTCGTCATGAGCAGGCCGGAGAGGCCGCGCAGCGCAATCCGCACTATGGTCGGATAGGGAGGACAGGATTATGCAGCAGAAGACTCTGCAATCGCCCTCCCCTTCCGAAGCCGACATTGTGAGGGACAGGCTCGTTCTTGCGTCGAGATACTCCGAGTGTCTTCGACGGCTTGCGCGAAGTGCTGAACAGGTCCGCCATTCGGACCTCGCAGCCAAACTTATCGAAGTCGCGCGTTTCATGGAGCGAATGAGCGACGATATTGCTTTGAGCGATGACGGGATCGAAGTCTTGAGGCGCGCAGCGCGCCTCATCGGCACGGTGGAACGACTTGTTGACCGCGAGGCGAAGACCTCCGTCTTGCACTGAGGCCATCCTTGGTGTCGGACCCGTGGTGCCGCAAGCTGCGGCGCCGTCGCTAGTGGGCTGATCGGTGCCCTCACCGACTCCGGCGTCTCGGAAGATGATGTTCACCTCTATGCGGAAGGTGTTCGCCGCGGTGGCAGCTTGGTAACAGCCAAGGTCGACGATGCGCGCGCCTCCGAGGCGCAGGCTATCCTCCAGGGTTCTGCTGGGTCGACCCGGTCGAACGTCGGCGTGCCTATAACGAGCAGGGATGGACCCGGTTCGACCACACGCTCGATCCAAATGCCCCTGAGCAGATCGCGCAAGAGCGCGATCGGTATCGGCCGACAGCCATCTATCCAGCCTTGAGTTCAACCCTCCTCGCACGTTGCGGGAGGGTTGAAGCTTTTCCGCTTCGGGGGATTCGAGCCTCCGTCCCCTGGAACCTATCTCTTTTTGGAACTCGGATTTCCGGTCTCTCGCGGCCGTGCGCTTTCGCTAGGCGAGCAAGGAGACGGTCAGAAAAGCGCCGCCTTCGATGGGGGACGCACCGGGAACACTTTTACGGGATGGAAGTTGACTGCCCGAGATCAAGCCGATCTCTTACCGAGGAGTGTAACATGCCATCTACCAGTGGATCACAGTCAAAGGGAGGCTCGAAGTCGGGCGGCAGCAGCAAGAGCGCGTCGGAAAAGGCTTCGAGCTCCTCCGGCAAGCAGGGCGGTAGCCACGAGCAGCACGTAAAAGCTGGCGAGCAGAGCCACAAAAATACGAAGTAGACGAGTTCTGCCTTATGGGGCTCTCGTCCTTGTTGAGCAGGTGAACAGGCGCGGAGTCTTCCCGCGCCTGAATTGTGTTGAGGATGCTTGAATTCACCGTCCTGACGATCGGCGCCATCGCGCGAATACTCGGCGGTGGCCGCGCTCGCCACTGGTTGAAATCAGCTGCCATATACTCAGCGTGGGCAACGGGATGCGCCTGCAGTGGGCATACGAATACCCGTATCCATCACGTCGAGCGCCCAATCGTCGGCGACGTTACCGTCCGCACGACAATGCCGCTCGCTCGGGCGGTGGGAAAGACCGGCATAGACGGGAACATTTCTTCAAAGCCGATGTTGAAGCGCCATCGACGAACCGTGAGGAGGAAGATTAGTGAGAGCTCTGACGTGGCACGGCAAGCATGATATCCGCTGTGATAGCGTCCCCGATCCGAGGATCGAGGACGGGCGTGACGCCATCATCAAGGTAACCGCCTGCGCGATCTGTGGATCGGATCTGCATCTCTACGATGGCGTCATGCCGGAGATGCACAGTGGCGACATCATGGGCCATGAGACCATGGGCGAAGTGATGGAGGTCGGCAAGGACAACACCAAGCTCAAGGTAGGTGATCGAGTCGTCGTCCCCTTCACCATTTCCTGCGGCGAATGTTTTTTCTGCAAGCGTGGCTTCTATTCCGGCTGCGAGCGCTCCAACCCCGATCGCTCGAAGGTCACGAAACTCTGGGGCAATTCACCGGCGGGACTTTTCGGGTATTCGCATCTTCTCGGCGGCTATGCCGGCGGACAGGCCGAATATCTGCGCGTGCCCTATGCCGATGTCGGGCCGATCAAGGTGCCGGACGGGCTTTCCGACGAGCAGGTGCTTTTCCTTTCGGATATTTTCCCGACCGGCTACATGGCGGCCGACTTCTGCAATATCCAGCCCCGCGACACGATAGCGATCTGGGGCTGCGGACCGGTCGGGCAAATGGCGATACGTTCGGCCTTCTTGCTTGGGGCGGAGCGAGTCATCGCCATCGACGCGGTGCCTGAGCGGATGGCACTTGCGCAAGCGGCCGGAGCCATTGCGCTCGATTTCATGGACAAGGATATCTACGATCAGATCATGGAATTGACGGATGGTCGTGGGGCCGATGCCTGCATCGACGCCGTGGGAACCGAAGCCGAAGCAGCTGCCAGCTGGGATTCGCGCCTCGACCGGATCAAGGTTGCGCTGTTCATGGGAACCGACCGACCACACGTGCTGCGCCAGGCCATCCACTGCTGCCGCAACTTCGGCACGGTCTCGATCGTCGGCGTCTATGGCGGTTTCCTCGACAAAGTCCCCATGGGTTCGGCGATCAATCGCGGCCTGACCTTCAAGATGGCCCAGACACCGGTCCAGCACTATCTGCCGATATTGATGGAGCGTATCCAGAACGGGGAAATCGACCCGTCCTTCGTCATCACCCATCGCGGTACGCTGGAAGATGGCCCGGCTCTCTACAAGACGTTCCGCGACAAGCAGGACGGATGCATCAAGGTCGTTCTGAAACCTTAAAGGAGAAGCATCATGGCCACCCATCAAACAGGTAAAGGCCTCGCCGTCGTCACCGGCGCATCCACCGGCATCGGCCTCGAACTGGCGAAATGTGCAGCGCAGGACGGCTATGACCTCATCATTGCCGCGGACGAGGAGCGCATCAACCTGGTAGCCACGAATCTCAAGGAGTTCGGCACGACAGTGGACGCTGTCGAAGCCGACCTATCAACGCTCGAAGGCGTGGATCGGCTCGTCGAGCGCATAACCGCCAGCGGCCGCTCGGTCGATCTGCTCATGGCCAATGCCGGCCGCGGCCTCGCCAAGGGCTTCCTCGACCAGAGTTTCGGCGAGGCGCGCAAGGTCATCGATACCAATGTCACAGGGACGATCTATCTGATCCATGAGATCGGTAACCAGATGCGCAGCCGCGGCGAAGGCCGCATTCTGCTCACAGGCTCGATCGCAGGTTTCATTCCAGGCTCCTACCAGGCCGTGTATAACGGCACTAAGGCTTTCATCAACAGCTTCTCCTTTGCGTTACGTGAGGAGTTGAAGGAATCAGGTGTGACCGTCAGCTGCCTCATGCCGGGGGCGACGGAGACCGAGTTCTTCAAGCGGGCCGATCTCATGGACACCGCGATCGGCCAGGCGAAGAAGGACGATGCCGCCGACGTCGCGCGGATCGGCTATGACGCGTTGATGGACGGCAAAGGCGACGTCGTCAGCGGCTGGAAGAACAAATTGCAGGCAGCCGTTGCCAATGTCACTCCGGCAAGTGTGCTCGCCCACCAGCATTCAAAGATGGCCGAGCCGGGTTCGGGCACCAAATAGAGGTCGCCTTCCAGGGGCCACGCGGCGATCGGATCGCCACCCTCGCGTCGAGCGGTCTAACTGCGCTCGACGAATTTGTTGAAGCGGCTCTTCTTTCCCTCTTGGTCTCGTCCTGGAAAAGAAAGGCAAGCTTGCTCTTGTCGAAAATCTTGAAGAATTCGTCCCAGCCGATCTCCTCGAATTCCTCTTCCTTTTCTCCGAAATCGATGCGCAGCACGCCGCCTTTGCCGCCAGTCCGAATAACCGCCGGCCTGCCGTCCCTTGCCTCTGCCCATTTCCGGATCGCCTGGTGGTCCGTCGTTGTCTGAGACCTGCTCATTGAAGCCTCCATCTCGGCTTACGCCTTCGCTTTGCTATCGCTCCGTGGCCAAAGCGGTCACAGCAGTAGTTGTCTTTGCTTCCAGTCACGATAAGGTGCGAGCAGGTCGCCGGGATAGCGCCGCTCGATCTCACTTTCGGTCAAAGCAATCCGGGGAAGAATCTCCTCTAATGTGTCCTCCTCGGCAGTGTCGCTGGCTTTTTCCAAAGCGCTCATAATCACGAACAACTCATCGTCAGTCATCGCCTCAAGTCGGGAGGCAAGGTCTTCGACCGGTTCGTTGACGACTGGGATCGTAGACATGGACATCTCAGGAAAACGATATCGCCGTGGCCCGCGGCAGGTGGCCCCATAGCTGGCTGCCGGACGGACGATTTCGCATGACTTTTCACGGCACCATCCCTCCAGGACAGCCGTCAACATAGCCAGATCATCAGGCCGGAGCGCGGGTTTCGTGATTCCCGAATGCTGGATCATCCACATTCCTCCCCTAAGCCGCCTGATCCTAAAACTCGGATTTCCAATTTCAATGCCTGGTGCGGAAGCGTACCCTCGGGAAAAGATGGCATCCGGTTGACAAGGAAACCAACCTTGCGCGCTCCGCTTCGGCAGGAAACACACTCGCGCGCGGTACTTGGACATGGTACGCACTGGCTAGCCGTGGGCAAACCTGATCGAATGGCTAGAAGAGCATGATCACCATCAAACCGGGAATCTAGGCGTCTGTCATGAATTTGCTCCGCCAGGTCGCCGGCAAAAAGATCCTAATTATCGGTGAGGCTGACTTCCTTCCCGACGACGCGAGAGATGCGCTTGCTGCGCTTAGTGCAGCGGTGATCGGGCCAGTCGTTGTCTCCAGCGCGATGGAGTGCTTGACGGGGGAGCAGTTGTTCGACGCCGTAATCATCGACATTACCATCCCCGACGAGGCGATGCTCTGGGTGAACGAATGGCTGGAGACACGGCAAGTCCCTTTCATCTTTGCCCGTGACCGGCGGTCGGCAGCGCTGCCTGGGGGCTTTGTCCTCAGCGGACGTTCTTCCGATATGACCGCCATTGTCGCAACATTGTTCGGTCCGACCCTGCCCTATTTTCACTGAACTGTCCGCTTTCGAAGAGTTGGGAGAACAAAGATTGTACCGGGATAGGCTCTCACCAGGCCGGGGCTGGGATTTTTGCCATCGGTAAGAGCTCTCTCGACGAAACCTGAAAGCGACCAAACGACAAAGGGATTGCCAGGAAGGTTTCGGTCCGAAACACATCCGGCGGCCGGTGCTGCCAGCTGACCAACTGCCCCGCATGCGTAGGCGAATGGCTGCATACGCCAGAACAGATGTCGCAACGGCCTGAAGGTGAGCGCACGCTGAGCCCGCGCTGCCAATCATCTCGACGCGTCAGAAGTTGCCCAAGGATGGCGCAGACGCCTGAGATCCACGGACCGCTACGCTGTTTCGCAGCAAATTGGAAGGAGGCGAAAAACCGGTCGCTGCACCAGATTTCTCATCATCGCGGTAAGGGGAAAATGGGCTTTAGCCGTCATCGGCAAATCCCGGTGAGTGCTGCAACGACATCTTTTGCTAACCAGGCCGGACGCGGGAACCAAACGCGGATTTGCGAGTTGCGATGGCGAGCCGGGCTGTGGCGCGCCGCCCGGGTCGGAGTGCAGGATGGCACAAACAACCATACAGCCTAGCGAGAACCATCTTCTGGCCCTCTTGCCGGAGAACGAGTATGCGGCTGTCGCTTGCCATCTTGAACCCTGCGAGACTCCTCGTGGCTTCGTTATCGTCCAGGCTTGTGCGCCGATCGACCATGCGTATTTTCCCTGCTCTGGAGTGGGTTCGATCGTCAACATTTCGCCTGAAGGCAATCGTGTCGAAGGCGGATTGTTCGGACGCGACGGATTTGCACCGACGGCGGCGGCGATCGGTGCGGGCATCAGCATCACCCAGGTCGTCGTTCAGGTACCGGGTTTCGCCTACCGGCTTCCGCAAGGGAAATTGCTGGATCTGATGAAAACCCAGCCTGTTTTCGCCAGCCTGCTCCACAAGAGTGCGCATGTGCTGGCGATCCAAGCAGGGTTCACCGCACTTTCCAACGCGGTCCACGAGGTCGATGAGCGGCTGGCGCGCTGGATTTTGATGTGCCACGACAGGATCGACGGTGACAAGCTCGCCCTCACGCACGAGTTCATCTCCGTGATGCTGGCAGTAAGGCGGCCGAGCGTCACCACCGCCTTGCATGTGCTTGAGGGCAAACTTTTCATCCGCTCGGTCCGCGGCCTGTTGATTATCAGAGATCGCGCTGGCCTGGAGGAGTTTGCCGCCGATGCCTACGGCAAGGCCGAGGAAGAATATGAGCGGCTGATCGGACCTCTGAGGAAATCGAGGCTGTAGATCCGCGACAACCGGAACCTCCTACTGTAACCTGGCGCAAGGTCGAAGGTCAGAGCCAGTGAGCGACCGCGGCGATCCATCGAAGATCTCGATAAATGGGATGGGTTTGCCCGCGGAAAGGTGTGACTTTCGCACGTCATGGCTATGACGTCCTTGGGCCCTATAGAGCCTGGCAGGATACGATCAGTCGATGAAGCCGTTTCCTAACAATAGGGCCAACGACTGACGGGCGCGGCTGACACGGCTTTTCAACGTGCCCAGCTGGCAACCGCAAATTCTGGCCGCGTCTTCGTAACTCGTTCCGGCCGCCACCAGCGTCAGGGCTCGGCGCATGTCATCGGAAAGAAGCGTCAACGCCTGTTGCACTTCGCGCTCCCGGAGCGCCCATTCCTGGGCCGGCGCGATCGAAAGCTGTTCGATAGCAGCCTCCATTCCAACCGGCTCCCGTATCCGCCTGCGATAATTTGTGCAGAACGTGTTTCTGAGGATGGTGAACAGCCAGGATTTCAGGGAGGTGCCTGGTTGATAGAGGTGAAGCGAATTCAGCGCCTTCAGCAAGGTTTCCTGCACCAGATCGTCAATGTCGTCATCGCTGCGCAGGAACCTTCGGGCGAAAGCGCGCAACCTGGGTGTAAGTTCGACCATCTCGGCTTCCGTGGCAGCGTGGTCGGCAGACGTTTTTCGAGTTTCCGCCGCAGCGCGTTGTGCATATAAAGTTGTCATTTTTTCTTTCCTGAGATGTAAGGAAAGCTCATGCCATTCTATTCGTTGCTGTACGCTATCGAACGGACAGGCATTTTAGTCGATCGTCAGACCACGCTGGCCGCAAGAATTCGCAGCCGGGCGCCGCTGTTTCGATAAGCCTGCCGCCATCGGAGAGATGGCAATGGACGAGAAAGAGCGCATCTTGGATCGTTGAACGAGCCTCTGAAACCAGCGCGTCCAGTTCGCCATCCGCTCGACTGCACACTGACGGGTCACCCCAGATCTTAACCGCGACCGGCCCCTCTGGCTTGGATCGGCTGTTGAAGTCGGACCCGCCATTGCAAGCGTCGAGCTGGACAAGACAATCATCTCTCCTCGACTCACGGCGCGCCCGCAGACGAGGTGTTGGCCACGCATTCTAAACTTTGGGATTGCCAATTTTTTTGGGGAACAACTTCAGTACGCCGAGGTTGGCGGCTGTTACCATCAAAAAGGAGACTTCCGATGTTTATGCGTGTCGACCAATTGCAGGCGGAACTGCCGCCACCGATGGCCGCAGATCCTAACGCCGCCGCAGCATTGCAGGAACTGCTGGGCGGAAAATACGGCGAGATGTCCACGCTTGGAAACTATATGTTTCAGAGCTTCAATTTTCGCTCGAAGTCCAAACTGCGGCCCTTTTACAGCCTGGTCGCAAGCATCACGGCGGAGGAACTTGGACACGTTGAGCTCGTTAGCAACGGCGTCGCGATGCTGAACAACGGGCCCGACCTCCCAGACGGCGATGCAAGAGACGGCGGCGACATTTCCGTTGCACCGTTCGAAGACATGAAGGATATCCGGCTGGCCGCCAGCTTCCTGTCGGGCGGCGGCGGCGCCATGCCGGTTAACAGCAATGGCGTATCCTGGAACAACGACTTCATCACAACGACGGGCAACGTCGTGCTAGACCTGCTGCACAACTTTCACCTCGAATGTGGCGCCCGGCTCCACAAGTTGCGCGTCTACGAGACGGTGACCGATCCAACCGGACGTGCGGTGTGCGGCTATCTGTTGGTTCGCGGCTCCGTCCATGCCCATGCCTACGCCCTTGCGCTGAAAAAGATCACGGGCGTCGAGATCGAAAGGTTCCTGCCTTGCCCGAACATTCCGCTCGTAAACATTCCGGAATGCCAGCAATACCTCGATGAAGGTTCGCATCGCCGGCTCTACACCTGGAGCCCGAACGACTACAAGGAAATCGCAGGCATATGGAGCAACGACGAGGTCGCCCTTCCAGGGGATCCTCCGGGTGAGCTCGAAGTCGTCGACGGCATGCCGGACGGCGGTAAGATCCAACAGCTCGTCGGCGTCCCCTCGGCATTCACGCCGGACTATGCGCCGGAGGAAATGTTCGAGATCGCAGAGAAGCTCTACAAGAAGTCTCGCTGACGGATCCAGACGGGCCTAACGATATCGGCTTTGATGAGGCCGATTTCAGGCAGGCCCGTCTCCATCCCGGCCGTCTTTCCACGTTCCAAGCGGGGGCGTTGATGGAATGCTCACGCGTTCCGCGCCTTGCTAGGCGCCTCACGAGTTTAAGGCAAAGCCGACAGCCTCGCTTCGAAGGTCCATGCTTTTGGACGAGCGTGGAGTCGCGGGAAATTCGATGCTGCCATCGGTACGATCTCGCACCGCGTGGCAGCGTCTAATAAAAGCGATACTCATGCGTGCATGGAGACGTTCCGCGGTTTAGGCGCGTCACAAAAGCACCATACCGCCGGCCATGACGATCACGAGGACGACGCCTGCACCCGCCAGCGCGAGCGAAACAAATTCGCTTCTACGGCTCGCTCCACCTCTCTTAATTTCCTGGCAGGCTCCAAGCACAGCGACCAGTCCGGCTGTCATCCATGACGCGAGCGCAAGCGTCCCGATTTAGCATCGCCCAGTGTGACCCGTCCATGATAACCTCCCTTTTTTCTCTGCGCCTAACCTCGCTCTCCATGGGGAGTTCCGGCCCGCAGGGGATGGTACGGTCGAAGACCCTGCATTCGCGATAAAGAGTTCGAGATGCGGGGCAGTTTCGAGGCACCGCGTGGATCGAAACGATGAGCACTGGCGCTGGTCTTATCACCCGACGTGCTGGCGGCGGCCAGCGCGCTCGTTCTAAACGCGGCGGCGTCAGCGCGCGGGTCGGGGTATGGAACTCAATCTACGGAGGAGCCGAAATCTTGCCAGCGGTTTTCCAGCTATCGCGCTCCGACGGTGTTTCCGAATGCAGCGACCGCCATCCATGCCGAGCACGTTGGCTGTTAGTCCATACCAAGGCACCACGCATCTTCTCCGAGGGCGCTCAACCTTTTGTCCGGGAACGCCCTCTCACCCCGCACGCGACTATCTACGCGCGACGGCGGGTCACGCGGACGGTCGGTCCTGTTACGGGGTGGCTCTCTTTAGATGGATTGTCGACGGAGCTCCTCAAGCATGCGCGGTGACGTGTACGGCAGCAGACAGAATCGCTGAGTAATTGGAGGCCGGACTCATCGTCCTTTTCTGGCCAGACCCCTTGCGTGAGTCCGCACCGACCCCTGACGCTTTCCCAGGCGCGAGCCTTTGGGGCGCCTTGGCGGTTGCGTCCGCAGCCTTCACCTACGGCTACGGCTCTGTACTGGCCCGCCCACTCCTGCGAATATATCCTGCCTTGTTCGTTTCAGGCTTCACGACCCTGTTCGGTGGCATCGTGCTGCTAGTTGCAGCCTTGGCCTTCGAACCGGGAGCTATATCCGCCCTCGCCGGCGACTGGGGCACCTTCGCCTGGCTCGGTTGGTTCTTCCTTGTGATCTTCGGGTCTCTGATCGGCTACACGACCTTCATGCGCCTGCTACGCGACATCGGCGCCTCCCGCGCCGGCAGCTATGCCTTCGTGTCGCCGGTGACCGCTGTCGCCCTGGGCGCGGCTCTCTTCGCCGAACAAGTCACCGTCGCCGATATGGTTGGCATCATCGTCATGCTGAGTGGCGCCTACCTCGCCATGTCGGAACGCCACCAACCGAAGCAACGGCTCGTGAATGGTGAATTCGGAGCCGCGACGTTCCGATGGTCATCAACGCACCAGGGTCGCTCGCTCGCCAAGTTCGTTACGAATTCTCGTGGCAGCAACCCCTGCCTGCCCCATGGCATGGCTGATCTGGTCAAGACCGGCAACGACGTCTCCAGCGGCGAAAAATCCTGACACCGTGGTTCTTTGATGACCATCAACGCGAACACATCCTTCGTCTGAGAGCCTCGCTCCGATACGGGATGCCAAGGTCGAACATGCGTCGGATCCGAGAGCCGGATATATGGACGCGAATGAGTAGGTTGCCGTCGGCGTAGTAATGCGGATCGTATCGTTGTCCGGCTCGATCGCGGCAACGGGACCTGCCACAACTCTTATTCTATGTTGGGCTAGCGACAGCGCCTCGGTTTCGGACAAATCATGTACGCTCTTGGGCGATATTAGCGTCAGGTCCCTTGTGTAACTTCGCAGGAAAATGGCCTCCCTGAACCCTTTTCCTCCAGTTCCAATAACGCCAACGGACTTGTCGGTGACCTCAAAGCCGTCACAGACGGAACAGTAACGTATAAGGCCGCGAGCCACGGCGTCATCATGGGTTGCCTTTGGCATCGCGGGCCGGCGGTTGACGACGCCGGTAGCCAAAAGAACTGTCCGAGAGCGGATGCTGCCGTTCTCGAATTCCGCCGCAAACATGTTGTCGACTTTGCGCGGCGTCGTGATCGTCCGGCTTCGAATGGCTGCCCTGTACCGCTTAGCCTGGGCGTTCATTCTCGCCAGCAGCTCGATGCCGCTGATGCCGTCCGGGAATCCGGCGTAGTTGTGCGACATAGGGATCATGGAAGCTCGGCTGGAGTGATCGTGGAAGACCGTTACCGAAGGATTGAAGCGGGCCAGATAAATCGCCGCGGTGAGGCCGGCCGGACCACCCCCAATGACCACGCAGTCATTCACTTCGTCTTCAAATGCGTTCGTCGTCAATGCCATTCTGCATCCTGTTGCTCCAGCCGCGATTTCGCCAGTGTTGGACGGCATGGCCAACCCGAGCAAACGGCAATGGTTCCACATCGCTCAACAACTCGCGATGCCTCGGAAATCTTCGGCT
Source organism: Rhizobium changzhiense (assembly GCF_013087625.1). Classification (NCBI taxonomy): domain Bacteria; kingdom Pseudomonadati; phylum Pseudomonadota; class Alphaproteobacteria; order Hyphomicrobiales; family Rhizobiaceae; genus Rhizobium; species Rhizobium changzhiense. The sequence goes on along the minus strand of NZ_JABFCQ010000003.1, from coordinate 463,188 downwards.
GCCGCTCGCGTCATCTCCGCACTGAAATTGGCAAGAGCGATCATTACCGACGCTTATAAAAAGGGCCGAGCAAAGCCCGGCCCCTGGATCGTATACGCCAGGAACAGGCTAATTAGCGATTGCCACCACTGGAGTTTTCGCCACCCTTTTTGCCGGCTTCGGAAGCGCGCTCCGGATCGTTCTTGAAGTTGCCGCCTGATGACTGGCCGCCTTTGCTGGCGATCTCCTTCTGCTTTTCATCATCCATCGACGCGAAGCCGCGCTTGGACGTATCGCCGCCGGAGCGGCTTCCACTTTGATTTGCCATTCTATTTCTCCTTACTCAGGGGTCATTCCCTGGTAAGCGAACCTCAAATACCCGATAAGGTTTCCTGTTGGTCCTACACCGTACAGAGCCGACTGGAACGCCTTTCAGACGAGGGCTGCTCTGCCCCCGCCGGCGGATTATCGAGTCGCGTTTCTCAGGCGATAAGCTTCAACAGCTCCAGCCGCGATGCGGGTTTTGAGATAAAGGAAACTCCCGTTTCAAGGTCGTCGTGAGACAGCGCGATAAGGCCGGAAGTGACAATGACCTTGGTAGACGGCCAATCAGCTCTGACCCTCTTGACAAGGCCTAGGCCATCCATCGAACCTGGCATATCGATGTCCGTGAACAGCGTGTCGATGTCGTTCCGCCTGAGGAAGACCATAGCCTCGTCCGCGTTTGCAGCCTCGAGAACCCGGTGCCCAGCCCGTTCGAGAAAATCGACCGTATCGTAGCGAAGTATAGGTTCGTCCTCAACGACCAGAATGTTTGAACTGCTTTGGGCCCTCAACGGGTCGGCCCGCGTGCGCTCAATCACTTCCTGGCCGTCGGTAGAGGCCTTGGTCTCCTCCAGGAGGCGCCGCTCCAGCACGGCCTGCTGCCAGTGCATTTCATCCGCCCCGAATGGGCGGCCCGCCAGTTCCCACAAGGCATAAGCCCGCGTTGCGATCCATTCGGTAGCGTTGTCGGTCATCGTCCCTAGTCCTCTCATCACAGTGCTCCAGCGAGACATGATTTGCAAAAGCACATGCCGGTTTCTGCGGTCTCACCAACGGCGCTCGCACCAAACCTCGAAAGACTTGAACGGGTTCCTCGCTCTGCGAAACATTTTGAGGGTCGACAGCAACCGGACTCGGCGGCGGCCTCAGTGCTGGCGAATGAAAACTCGCCGCGTGGATCGTAGGAGGCGGCGTGCGGGCTGAGAGCTTGCAAGACCAGTCGGGGCGAGCCGCAGCGCGCGCGGAGACGGATATACCGTCCGTGTCGAAACTGATTAGCGAAATCGAGTGCCCTGGTAGCAGCCTGGCGACCCCGTCCCTGTCATACTTTGGGTCCCCCTTCCGACCCAGCTGACGGCATGATCGGTCTAAGCATAGCGCTGGTGCTGATGCCATCGGCTGATCGCCGTATAGCGGAAATACAGGCTTCGCGGGCTCAGGAAGCCCTTCTGCGATAAATGCGCCAATCGGCGGTCTCTCGCACCATCTCATAGTGGCGGGCTATATAGTGGGCATAAAGATCGCGCAGTCCGTTGCCCGTCCAGATCTCGATGGGCCACTTCGGATCCAGGATGAAGTCGACCTCGGCGAACATCTCTTCCGCAGCCGGATGATAGTCCGGCCCAAGGGTCCGTCCCCAGTGATACCAGACACTGTCACCAACGGGCGGCGTGAGCCCGAGGCCGGCGGAGAAGGGATTGACGAAGTCCAGTACCGCGACGCGCTCGTCTCCGGTTCGAATTTGCGAGAGCGCCGCAGCAGCGTCGACCAGCGTCCTGTTGTAGTCCTCGAAATATTCGTACTGGCCGGCGCTCCACATCTGGACGAGCCGGATTTCGGAAAAGGCCGGCAGCGGGATAGGCTTGCCTCGGCTACCGACCGCGTAATAGGAGTGGATCAGAAGCGATCCAGCGTTGCCGACCGCGCCTGGGAGAAGCAAAAAGGCCAGGAGCAGCGGCAAGGCGAGGCGCGCTTTTCCGTATTGAGAGTGAAGCTCCGCACGAAAAACGCTTTCCGTCATGACGGCCGCGCCCGCACCCAGTGTCAGAATACCCACAATCTGGAAGTTCTGCTCGATCAGCAGGATTCCGGTTGCGCCGCAAAAACCCGTGAAGAGCAGATGCCGATAGCTTGGCGTCAGGATAAGAAGAACGACCGCGATCGTCAGGTAGGCGAGAAGGTCAGCGAGGTTGTTGCGTGTGACGTGACTGAGGGCGGTCAATGTCGGAAGGCCGCCGCTGTTTATGCTGGCAAGGCTGAGGTCAGCAAGGTAGTTGGCCCCACCGCGCCAGGCGATTTCGATCACTGAGATGCCGGCGGCGATAATGCCAAAAGCGAGCGCCGCCCACGCCACCTGACGACGGTCGAAAAGCATGAAAAACAGGAATGCGAGTGCCACGACGCCATACGTGATCTTCGTATAGAGCGTCAGCACCACGAGGAAGCTGGCGCATGCCGCGTCCACCCCTCTGCTACCCCCAGCGCCCGGAAGGCGAGGCAGATACATCACCTGCAGAAGGCCGAGCGCTGCCCATCCCACCCGGTTGTAGAACATGGCAAAGGTTAGTTCCCCCACCCTCTCACCTGGATTTGCAGGAGCCGCGGCAATCAGGAGCAGGAACATTGCGAGCGGCAGGCCGACTAGCCAATGCATCCGGCGACCGACGATCTCCGCGGCAACAACCGCAAGCAGGAGGACCAATATCGCCATCCCCACCGGCATAGCGCCGCCCATATTGCCCGACAAGCCATAGCCGGCCGCGGGAAGATAGAATGTCAGCGGTCCGAGCGACGAATGGAAATCCACGTTCGGTACCTGGCCGTGCGCGATACGATGAGCACCATCCAGGAAAACGAAGAGGTCGTTGACGTACTTTGTCGTGGCCGTTCGGCCGGGCAGAGCGAGAAGGCCGGCGAGAACGCAACCCATGCCGACGATGAGGGCCCGCGACCAAATCAGCTGTAGTACCGGGGCCGACGCGCTTTCCGCTAGCACCGACCTACCTGTTTCCGTCACGGCACCTCGCTTTGCGCCTTCCCCTGACGCCATTGGTAGATCGTCCACTCTGGTGTCTTCTGAACGACCTCGAAGCGTGCCGAAAGAAATGGGCCGTAGAGCTCCTGCAACGGCAGGCTGTTGATGCCTGTTTTCGGCACCATGACGATCTTGACATCGGCAAAAAGCACCTCCGGTTGGATGTAGGCTTTCTCGTTGATATTGCGGTTCCAATGAAACCAGGCGGCGTCGCCGGTAGGAGGGCGAATGCCGAGGCCGGCAGAAAAAGGGTTGACGAAATCAAGCACGAAAACGCGTTCCGGCGGCACCGGCAATGCCTGCAGCAGTGCTCCGCCGGTTACAATGTCGTCGAGATAGCGCCTTATGAAGTCAGGCTCGCCGCCGGGCGGATCGACTTCCCGAACATCGTCAAAATGCGGCAGCCCCAGAGATTGCCCGGCTTTGTCCACTGCAAGCGATGCATGCAGAATGAGAGCTGCGGTGTGGTGCACGATCGGCGGCGACAGGAATAACGTCGTGAGCAGCGACAAGACGCCGGCGGGAAGAGCCTGGCGTCCTGCCCTTCCTCCATTGACTGGCTGAAGCCAGGCGGATTTCTGCGCCAGGACGGCTGCCCCGCAATAGAGCGTGATGATGCCCCAGCTGTGGGCGTTCTGATTGATGATCGCCAGGCCGGCGCCCATGCAGAACCCACAGAAGACAAGGTCTCGCAGGCTGCGGCTTTGCCAGATAGCAAGCGAAGCGAAGGCCGCAAACACGGTGAGGTCTGATAGGTTTTCCCGTACATTTTTCAGAACACTTGGAAGATCATGACCCCCACTGACGCGTGCCGCCGCCCGCAGATCCTCTACGTGCTCCACCGTGCCGCGCCAGAAGAACTCTATCGCGATCATTGCCGCTCCCGTCAGGAGGAGGGCCGCCATGATCCAGCGGCGCTGCTGACGGTCTGAAAGCATGAAAATGAGAAAGCCGGCCCCGGCCAAACCGTAGGTCGCCTTCGTGTAAAACGAGACAAGCAGAAGAAAGACGGCTGCGAGAGCATCGGCGATGTCATTGCGCCTGTTCGGGGACTGCGGCGCCAGATATGTCGCCACCAACAGGCCGAGAGCGACCCAACCGATGCGGTTGTAAAACATCGCGAAAGAGGGATATCGGATGGAACTGCCGAGATTGATCGGAGCTGCGAGAATGAGAATGAGGAATATGCCGAGCGCAACAGCCAATAAAGGGCTGAAGCGCGACAGAAGAATTCGGATCATCGCAGGGAGGAAGGCGACGATGACAATCGCCATTCCCACGGGTATTGCTGCGCCGAAATTCCCTGTCAGCAGGTATCCCCCAGCCGGAATATAAAAGACAAGCGGCCCGAGCGCCGTGTGAAAATCGCGATTTGGTACCTGACCGAACGTGATACGGTGCACGCCGTCGATGAAGATTAGCACGTCATTGATGAAAGCAGCGTTGATGGTCCTCCCGGGCAGCGCAAGCATGGCCGCGCAGACCAACGCGACCAGCATGAGTGCGCCTTCTGCTGACAGCCGGCGCCATATCCCGACCGCCGGTCGCTTGTGCTCACCAGCGCTCGTTCCGATGGCCGCGCCGGCGGCTTGGTTGCCTGGTTCCATCACAGCCGCAACCTCTTGAAGATCGGCTCGGGAATCGACCGGATTACCGTCATGAGCGGTCGCCATATTCCCCTGACGTAGACGACGTCTCCGCCCTTGCCGCCCTCGGCGGCAGCAAAGATTTTCTGTGCGACCTCCTGGGGTTCGGCGGTGAGAAGCGGCGGAAGCTTCATGCCATCCGTCATGCGTGTTCGGACGAAACCCGGCTTCACGGTCAGCACGCGCACCCCGGATCCGGACAGCCTGTTCCTCAGACCGGACAAGAAGGCGGTCAGGCCGGCTTTGGCGGCACCATAGACATAGTTCGACGCGCGTCCGCGATCGCCGGCGACGGAGCTTATGCCGACGATGGTACCTGATCCTCTCTCCGCGAAACGTTCGGCCAGAAGACCGAGAAGCAAAGCTGGTCCTTCAAAATTTGTCCGCATGACCGTGGCGGCGTGCTCGAGTTCCTGTTCGGCCCGAGACTGCTGCCCCAGTTCGCCGACGACGCAGACCGCCGTGTCAGGCAGTGGCGAAACGATACCGATGAACTCTTCGAAACGGTTTGTAGCGAGGATATCAAGCTCATGAACCAAGACACTAGCGCCGGTCCGAACGCTGATGTCGTCGGCTTCGCGTTGCACGGCGGCGCGCCTTCGTCCGACGAGAAGCACGTTCCACCCCGCCTCGGCATAAATCAGCGCGGTCGCACGACCGATATCCGAGGTGGCGCCGATCAGGAGCAGTGTCTTGCCGATCCCCTTCATATGCCGAGCCTCATTGCCAAGCGGGATTCAAAGTGACGATCGGCGCCAGTTACCTTGCGCAGCTCTTTGAAAGCATTCAATCGTGGGTAACCGGCTTCGAATGTGTGGCGTGACTGTCGCGCATCCTTGGCGAGATAGAGCCGCCCTCCTGCCTTGACAACCAGTTCGTCGATTTCGTCGAGCAGCCGAAACACACCCTGCGTGACCGGGAGGTCGAGTGCGAGCGTATAACCCGGCATCGGAAAAGACAGCATTCCACTGCTTGCTCCGAGCTTCTTCAAAACGGCAAGAAAGGAACCTTTGCCCGAGCGCGCGAAGCGTTCCAGGATGCCGCTCAAGACTGGCAGCGCGTCCCGGGCTGGAACCACGCACTGATGCTGCAGAAAACCTCGCCTTCCATAAAGCCGGTTCCATTCAAGAATGCCGTCGAGAGGAAAGAAGTATTTATCCCAGTGGACGAGCGACGTCTGAGCCGACTTTCGCGTTCCCGCCCTGAAATAAAGCTCGTTGAAGGCTGCTATGCTCGTCCTGTTGAGCGCCCACTGTGGCAGATCGAATGGCAGTGAAATCTTTGCCGCGTTCCTTACAGAAAAGCGATCGGCTTCGGGCATTCCACCGACCTGGTCCAGCGTCGCATGTTCGCCTGCGAAGATTAGCGAGCGTCCAAGCGAAGCGCCTTGCGAAAGGCAATCGATCCAGGCGACCGAATAGGTGGCACCCTCGGTCTGCTGCAGCGCCTTCAAGGCGTCGCCAAGGTTTTCCGTGGCAATCGTCCTTTGGGCGATCCAGCCGGATTCGATCGATCTCAAGGCGAAGGTCGCTTCGGCAATGATGCCCGTCATGCCCATGCCACCGACCGTCGCGAAGAAAAGCTCGGGATTGCTCGTGCGGCTACAGGTGAGTATTTCCCCGCCGGCGACCACCAATTTCAACTCGCTGACGTGATCCCCGAACCCGCCGTCGCGATGATGGTTCTTGCCGTGAACGTCTGATGCGACCATCCCGCCGATCGTGACAAACTTCGTTCCAGGAACCACGGGCGGAAAATAGCCTCTGGGGACGAAAGCGCGCAGAACGTCAGAGAGCAAAACGCCGGCCTCTACGGTAAGGGAGCGATCGATGGAGTGAAAGCTCGTCATCCGGTTCAATCCACTGCACATCAAGGTGGAACGCTCGCCGATCGCCGCATCGCCGTAAGATCGGCCATTGCCCCGCGCGATCAGCCCTGCGCGGGATGCGACGCTCTCCGACAGCTTTTCCGGCAGCCGGCAGTCCATCACCTCGCTGTCATGGCGCGGATAGCGTCCCCAGCCCTCCATTGGCTCGTCATGCCCCCTCTGGTTTGAATACGAACTTCCGGTCGAGAGCGTATTTGGCGATATAGCCGAGGGCCAAGCCGATCGCTCCGCCGGTGTATTTGGCAAATTCGGTCTTCCATATCGTCCAGAAGGCAATTTCGAAACCCCAGAAGATGAGCGTCGTCAGCACGCTGAACAGGCCGTAAAGCGCCACCTTGAGCATCTCGTCGCCGTGCGACGAGATGCGGTCGAAGAAGATCCATCTTTTGTCGAGGAAATATTTCAGGCCGAAGCCGGCAGCGGTGCCCGTGAGGATTGAAGGCATGAGGCTCGTTGAAGGCGCCATCTGAATGACGGTAGCCTGGGCCGCAAAATTGGCGGCAGTGGAGAGCATCGCAAAGGCGCAGTAGCGAGTTGCGACGCCGGCGCCGGTGCCCTGCTGCGAAGACTTGAAGCCCATTTCGGCACCTCACATCGCGGCAACGACAAATGCGCCGGCGGCGCCAAGGGTGGCGAGGCTGACTTTGTCCTTAATGGCGAAGATCACAGGATCGTCGTGCATCTGTCCCCGGTTCGCGAGCATGAGGATGCGGGCGATCCAGCAGGCGAGGATTGGCCCCACCAGCCACAGCATTCCTGGCCGGCTGTAAAGAACTTGGGCGCTGTCGCTTGCCGCATAAAGGGCAAATAACGTAAGTGCGTTCATCCCAGCGCCCGCTGCCAACGCGCCCACCATGCCGATATCCACCTTCCGGTAGTCTCTGCTCTTCAAGTCCGGCAGGTGCGCGGCGCGGCGTGAAATCAATTCGGTGTAACGCTTGACCAAGGCGAGCGAAAGGAACCAGCTCATCATGAAGGCAAGCAGCCAGGGGGACGGCCACACCGCGATGGCAGCTGCCCCTCCGATCACTCGCGCGGTATAGAGAGAAGCCAAAGCCACCACATCCAGTATCATCTTCCGTTTGAGAAAAAACGAGTAGGCAGTGGTCAGGGCAAAATATCCAGCAAGTACCGCCGCGAAGGCGGGCGACACCATGAAGGCGACGGCAAGCGAAAGCAAAAGCAGGATCGGGATTGCCAAGACGGCGTGCGACAGCGGGATGTCGCCGCAGGCAAGAGGTCTGCGACATTTGGTTCGATGGCGGCGGTCGTCCTGAAGATCGACCAAGTCATTGAGTAAATAGACACCCGAGGCACAAAGCGAAAAGGCAACCAAAGCCAAGCCGGTGCTTACAAGGCTAGTGATGTCAAACATCTTATTCGTCAGGAGTGGTATAAAGACCAGCCCGTTCTTGACGTATTGATGCACCCGCAGCGAGCGCGCCCAAATCCGCCAAGTCGGCTTTTCGTGAGTGAGATGCTCGACGTCGTCGCATTGGCGCGAAAGCTCTCGTGCAACTGCGGCCGATGTCCTGACCGCGTAAGACTTCGCGGCGTGGCGCCAGACCGGCAGGTCGGCCTCGTCATTGCCGATGTAGTCGAAGCCACCCTCGCCGAAGGCGGCCACAAGTTTTTTCGCCTTCACCTCGGCCGCGCAGTTCGTCGTCTCACTGGTCGCAAACCACCCGGTAAAAAGGCCGAGGTGTTCGGCAACCGCGCGAACGAGGCGCTCGTGGGTTGCAGACGCGAGATAAACCGAGTGTCCTTTTTCCCGCGCGGCCTTGATTACGTTCAGCACTTCGGCATCATAAGGAAGGATAGACGGATCGAAATCCGCAGGCTGGGAAAGGCGGTGCTTCAGACACGCTTTTCCGCCGTATAGCGCCCTGGTGAGATCAACGATGGAATAAGGCCGGCGGCTGAGCTCCGAGAAGGCCGTTTCGATCAGAAGATCCGATCGCACGAGGGTGCCATCAAGATCGACCACTAGCGGGCAAGCTGACAGCGGCTCCAGCGGTTTTGATGAACCGGCTTCCGACATTCTCGCTGGCCCGGGCGCGTACCACTCCCGGGTTCTCGGCAAAAAGTCTCGTCGCAGCGGGAATTCACGATGCAGCTCGCTCAAAGGATTTCCCTTTTGCTTGAAACCGTGGGAGCTCAACCACGGCTGAGCGATTTAGTTCCATCACTAAAACGGGTTAGCTCCGCCGTGGATGATATGATCCTGATTTGACCGGGAACGGCCTGAGCAAAACGCCTGCGTTATTTGAGCGAAAGGGAGACTGACGGCGCATCAATGAACCGGGCAGCGGTCGGCTGCCGCGGAACGTCTGAACGGTAGAACTCAATCGGCCGAGCACGAACTCTGACTTTCTCGCATTTGCCCAGGACGGTTATGCACCCCAGTCCGCCTTGGGCCATCCAGATGCCGCGTTGATTGAGGCGTCGGCGCGCGCGGCAGCGATGCGCTTGTGTCATTCGGGGTACCCCCGCTTCGCTCAATAGCATGAAAGGCGCGCCGACTGACTTCGGAATCCGCAATTACTTGTTTTCGGAAGCAAGTTCGGCCGGTTTGGAGCTTTCACCCGAGCCGCCGCCTTCGGCAGTTGACTCCGAACTCGTTTCGCCCGGGACGGTCGTGGCGCTGTGATGAGACGGAGACGACGTCTGCGGAAGCTCGCTATCTCCCGCTTGTTCGCGCTCCGCCTGCTGCCAATGCCGCTCGTGCTCGCCTTCCGGCTTGCCTTCGGCTTCCCATATTTCCTGCGCCCGGCGCCTGATCTGTTCTATGTCCATGGCATTCTCCTTCAGTAATGCGAGGTGCTCAAACCCGATCGAGAGCTACTTGTTCCAACCGAGCGCGATTTTCATAATTCGATGGCCGGGCCAATCATCGGTTTCTGCGCGATGGAAGCTTTGACACGAAAGTGCTCGCTGGGCCTTTGGAGACTACGGCGTCATTCTGGGTGCCCTGTCGAGTCACATCAATGTTCTTGAGATCAAGGGACTCCTCGCTTGATTTGTCCTGCACGACAGCGGGATTCGGAAAAGACGGTTTCAATCCATGACCTTCGCTCGACATTTCTCATTTCTCCTTTTGCGGGCCTCTGACCGGCTAAGGCCACTGGTGGTAAAAAGGGCCGAGCAAAGCCCGGCCCCTGGATCGTATACGCCAGGAACAGGTTAATTAGCGATTGCCACTACTGGAGTTTTCGCCACCCTTTTTGCCGGCTTCGGAAGCGCGCTCCGGATCGTTCTTGAAGTTGCCGCCTGATGACTGGCCGCCTTTGCTGGCAATCTCCTTCTGCTTTTCATCATCCATCGACGCGAAGCCGCGGTTGGACGTATCGCCGCCGGAGCGGCTTCCACTTTGATTTGCCATTCTATTTCTCCTTACTCAGGGTCATTCCCTGGTAAGCGAACCTCAAATACCCGATAAGGTTTCCTGTTGGTCTTACACCGTACAGAGCCGACTGGAACGCCTTTCAGACGAGGGCTGCTCTGCCCCCGCCGGCGGATTATCGAGTCGCGTTTCTCAGGCGATAAGCCTCAACAGCTCCAACCGCGATGCGGGTTTTCGAGATAAAGGAAACTCCCGTTTCAAGGTCGTGGTGAAACAGCGTGTCAATGTCGTTCCGCCTGAGGAAGACCACCGTTCGCAGCCTCGACAAACCTCGAAAGACTTGAACCGGTTCCTCGCGCTACGAACGATTTGAGCGTCGACACCACCAACTCGGCGGCAGCGGCCTCTGTGCTGGCGAATGAAAATTCGGCGGAGCGAGATCCTAGCGACGTCGCTCAAGGCACTTTTTGCAGAGGAATTATGGGGACTGGGTGCAAGATTTTTTTCTTTTGGCGACCGCGGTTGTTTGAATCTTTTGGCGATCTCCTGCCATCCAACTTCACCCGCGCGGCCAGCACCGGAAAGGAACAGCTCAGCGGCAATAAGCGGGTGCCTTCTTATCAAACGAGCCGTCATCCTCGCCAACCCCGCAATCGCGGCCTTTTCCACGCCCGTCCGCGCCAGCCGCTCGACCGCGTAGCGCTCGAAGTAGCTTCCGGTTTTTGCCTCTTCAGTAGAGGGCGCGGCGCCTAGTGAACCGCGCCCCTCCGCGGGTGGTCATCGGCGTCTTTCCGCAATTTTTTAGGAAGGGCGTCGTTCGCGGTGCTTCTGACGACGTCCATCGCGGCGTGCGCGGCTTCGCTCATCGCGGCGCCTGCGATGCTCATGGCCCGCTTACCCTTCCGCGCTCCCTTCCCGGTCTCATCGGCCACCTCTCCACCTTCGGCCGCTAGGACCGTGGCGGCTGCGCCGGCGGGCGCAGCAAATGCCTCTCACCGCGATCGAGATCGCTGGAGAGTTCAGCGAGCCGAAGCTTGTCGGCCCACAAATTCAGGATGTCCTAATATCTCTGAACCGTCTCGGCGACGTTGAGAGCTTTGATAACGGCCGCAGTTTTATCCGCATTGCGGGATGAAAATTCCGGCATTGCCCCGCATCATCAAGGCCTTGCCCCATACGCTTTGATTCTCCTTGGCAAATGCGCCGAGACCTCCAAATAAACCGCACTCGAAGCGATAAACTGATTTTTAAAGCTCCGGTCCTATTTCCGCTCGCGCTCGGCGCTGAGGCCTACCACGGAACTCATCACCACGGCCGAGCGCGGCAAGGCGGTCGCCGCCTGCCTCGGCGAGCATGGCGCCATGCTGCTGCAGAACCATGGGCTGGTCACCGCAGGCCCAAGCATCGAACAGGCGATCTACCTGGCGCTGTCGCTCGAAAACGCTTGCATGATGCAGCTCTGGGTCGAGGCTGCCGGCGGCGCCAAGGCGCTCGGAAAGCCCGAGGATATCAAGGCCAAGCGCAAGCACATGTTCCGCGAAGAGATGTTCAAGGCGACCTTCGCCTATCTCGTCCGCCGCTTGAAGCGCAGCTGACGCGGCCAGACACATACGACTGAGAAGGAGTCCCAATGTATTATATCGATGCGTTCAACCATTTCTTCCCGAAAGCACTCTGGGATAGGATCCAGAAGCTCGAAGGCGCGGGCAAGGATATCGGCCGCCGCATGCAGGGTGTTCCCTGCATTTACGATCTCGAGACCCGCTTCCGCGTCATGGATGAGTTTCCCGATTACCGGCAGATCATCTCGCTCGGCATGCCGCCGCTGGAAGCCATGGGCGGCCCGGAGCTCGCCACCGAATTGGCCCGCATCGCCAATGACGGCCAGGCCGAGCTCGTCGAGAAATATCCGGAGCGCTTCGCGGGCTTCGTCGCAGCCCTGCCGATGAATGCGCCCGAAGCCGCCGTGGGCGAAGCCGAACGCGCCTTCACCGAGCTCGGCGCCAACGGCCTGCAGATCCACACCAACGTCAACGGTGCGCCGCTCGACGAGGAACGCTTCTTCCCGATCTTCGAAGTTGCCGCCAAGCACAACAAGCCGGTGCTGCTACACCCCTCGCGCAATGCCTCGATGACCGACTATGCCACCGAGGACAAATCGAAATACGAAATCTGGTGGACCTTCGGCTGGCCCTACGAGACCAGCGCCGCCATGGCCCGCCTGGTCTTTTCGGGCTTCATGGATCGCCTGCCGGACCTCAAGGTCCTCGCCCATCATATGGGCGCCATGGTTCCGTATTTCGAAGGCCGCGTCGGCCCGGGTTGGGATCAGCTTGGCAAGCGCACGACGGATGAAGACCTGACGCTTGTGCTGAAGCGCCTGAAGAAGCGTCCGCTCGACTATTTCAAGGATTTCTACGCCGATACCGCCGTCTTCGGATCGAAGGCGGCGACGATCTGCGGCCTCGAATTCTACGGCAGCGACCGCATCCTCTTCGCCTCGGACTCCCCATTCGACCCGGAAAAGGGTGCCGGCTATATCCGCGATACGCTGAAAATCCTGAATTCGCTCGATCTTTTGAAGGAAGACATGGATAAGATCTGCTTCCGCAATGCCGAAACCCTGTTCGGGCTCAAAGGCTGAACCTGCGAGAAGTTGAACTGTTGCGCGGCTGCAATGCGTCCCTTTACCGCCACGCCGTATTTAGCAGTCACTGCCCTTGCCCTGTCTTATGCCATTTCCTCGCCATCGCCCCATGGAACGCATTGAGTCGACGATCATCGAGTTCGAAGCGAGTTGTCGCGTGTTAATGCTGCGGTGCTCCCGATGGTCGTCGAAACGGCCGTCCGCTACATTGACTAGGCTTACTGAAGAAGGGGTGACCACCATTCTCAGTGGCGCCGGCACGATGGTGAGTTTCGCTCCATCCAGACGGCCCTTTTGCGCGGCGCGTGTCTTATTGGGTCGGCAGATGAAGGCTTACAGAATTCGTTGCTGATTTCACTCTCCTGCAACAAGTTTGGAAGCTGTCCAGTCCCGCAATGCCGTAAAGTATGCCTTGCCTTCGCTATTTTCGCCGCTAGCGCGATCTGATGGAGGAGGGTTGGCCCGCCATCTTGTCCGTCGCAGTAGCCTCACTATCTCAGATGTGCCCTCGAATTTGGAGCCTCGAGATGGAAAACCTTCCAGTAGAACTAATCGCCGCCCACGACGGTGAAATACTGCCGCCCGAGCGGAGATGACCGCGACGAAATGTCGACATGTCTCTGTTGCGGCCGGTCGCGATCCTTCCTCGACGAGGACGGTTGCGGCATCTGCGAGGAATGTCTCGCGCCGTGAAGGCTTCGTTGGAACTTCTTGAATCGGCGTCAGTTTCCCCAGACGGTGATAGTCAACGAGGAGACGGGAAGACCTCCCGAAACGGCCGAGCCTTAGCCAACTCTTCGTCGCTGAGTTCAGGGCTGTCCGGGTCCGCGGCGATCATCTTCTGGATTTCAGCCTCTTCCTCAGCGGTTAGAGGGTGTTTCGAGGAATACTTGGTCATAATCAAAGCTCCCGCATCAGCTTTGCTATGTTATCACGGTCGAATGGTATGTCGCGACCGTGAGCACGAATATGGAGACTTATCTCACGTGGGATAGGGTCCAATGCCTTCAGGTAGTCGACGGCATCTGACATCATCGGGAAGGTCTTCTCCTCGGTGGAGAAGCCATCGCGAATAATTGTGATCGTGGTTTCACTCTCACCGTATATGGCGAAGGTCTCCCTAGCGCTGAAGTTCTGGCTCATCTCGCCTACTCCTTATGGAGTCAAAGCCATCCGGCTGCGGTGCCAGGGCGATCTGCTGCGGTTGGTGGCCGCTCAGCGCACGGTGTACTTGGGGCAGTTCAGCTTACGCTTGTCCGGGCGTGAAGAATGCCAAATACGCCAACGCTAAGATCATCGCGACAACGAAGATTGTCAGCACGAATTTGATCATGCCTTTCGTGGCTTTTTTCTCTGTGTTGCTCATGCCACCCCAACATCAATGAAGTAGTGAAGTTCCCGCCGTTCGGCAAACTAGCCGGTTAGCTGCTTAACGACATCATCGATCGTTTCTCTGACTGGATAATAACTCGGCGAGGCATCTTTCCCCAACACGCAGACATAGATGTGGGTGCTGCTGGTAAACGCCCTAACGGCGCCACATGCTCCGGATTGCTGAAGACGATTGGATCGTTGTGGCCTGCGTAGTGGAATGGCACCAGCCTCATCTCATCCTCCCAAGTTGGCTATCCCCGCAGTGAACTAGAAAAGTCGCCGTCGGTTGCAAGATACCTGGAGCTGACTGCGCGTCCGCCTCAACAAGGAAAACTCTAATGGACCCTTCGATTGCTCCGGCCTCCCGGCCAGATCCGGGAAGAGATCAAGGGGCTAAAGGGAACCGTGGAGAGTAACCATGAAGCGGTCCAGCCAACCCTTGAGGAGTGGAAGCGGCTCAAGACTGTCGGCTATGGCATCTCAGGGCTCATTGCCTTCGCCGGCCTGACGATCGGCGGCATCATTGCCTATGCAAGCGATGGCGCGGTAGCGGCACTTCGGCATTTGCTGAAGATACATTGATTGCTCGCGATTTTGCGCTTGGGATAAAAAGAGCCCCGCCGAAACGGGGCAGTTTCTGGAAAGAACGGACCGCACAGGAAAGGAAGGGAAGCGGACACCCCAGCGTGGGGCGCCTGTGCGATCCTCGCCGCCTAACGTGAGATTGCCAAAAAAGTTCCTGGGTTCCGGACCACTAATCGCTCCTAACGGACAGGAGAGCGGATCGCGAAGATAGCAAGGGGTTGCTGCTGGAGACAGGAGACTCCACTGCGCGATCCGCTCCGGCCCAAGTAACACTTTTGTGTGACAATAGTTCCGATACGATACTGCGCAGTAAGAGTATTATCGACGTCAAGCGACCATCCATCCTGCGGATCAATTGTGTGGCAACTGAGAAAGGGAAGTATACTCAATCACCCCGGTCGTTCTGCCGCTTCGGCTATTTCAGGTTGTTCTTTGCTGGAGTCGGTGTAGCGTCGTCCATAAAGCGCCGTTTTCACATATTGAGGGCGAAGTGTTAGACTGGAGTTGTAAAAAATCTCCGCGCGGCCTAACGCTCTTACGATCAACACCCGCCATTTGTTCCCTGGGGCGGAAGAATTTTTAATGTCGATCCGGAGGTGGACCGAAACGCCAATGCCAAAAAAGCCCCGCCTTTGATAGGACGGGGCTAGTTTGGGTTCGGCGGGCCGCATATTGAAGTGTATGGTAGGCTGCCATAACGATCTCTGTACGGCCCGACCCCTTACGATCGGCGCAGCCAATTGTTCCCGTCCCGACAGATTTTCTTTATCGGCCTTTCGGCCGGCCATGTAATCCTAACAGTTTTTCGTAGTGCTCCTCGACTCCGGCATGCCTCCCGGGACGTTGTCTCCCATTCCAGGCAACACGGTATCGGATGGATTAGTCGCCGCTCTCCGAGCGATGTACCGCCAGAACATGCCCGAGGTATCGGACCGGTCCGTCTCAATACGAGAGAGTTTCGGGTTCCTGTGCGATCCAGCATTGAAGAGAGCATGGCGTAGATGCCCTTGACGCGAGACCGGACGTTTAGCGCTACTCCTATTGCCCGCTCAGTTTCCAACTATCCCCAGACGGGCAGGCTACGCGGTTGAAGCGCTTGATGCCGTCGAGGGATTGCCGACTGGTTATAAAACCGCGACATCCGTCAGGCCCATCGTTACTGGGATCCTCTGCGTCCCTCGCCCACCCGTCTTGTCATCAAGCCGATACATTTTACTTGCTAATGGTTCGCAATTGCAGATCGGATAGCATTGATGACCCAAGAGCAGACTGAGACAAAAATTCTTCTCCCTCTCATCGTCCTCTCGATTGCCCAGCTGATCGCCTGGGGCGCCGTTGGCTTCCCGGCCGTCGCAGCCCAGCTGATGGCGGCGGATCTTCATATGGGGATGCCCGCAGTGTTTGCCGGGACGACGATCTTCTATGTGATGATGGGGGCGTGTTCGCCGTTGCTGTCGCGGGTGTTTGCCAGCCTCGGGGCGAGGGTGGTGATGATTGCTGGGACGGCAGGTTCAGCGGCCGGGCTTGTCATCCTGTCGCTGGCGCATTCGCCGGTCAGTTATTTCCTTGGGTGGATGATCGTAGGGGCGGCGGGCGGCGCCAGCCTGACCATGCCGGCACATATTCTGCTCAATGAGATTGCCGGGCGCAAGGCGGCGCGAGCGATTGCGACGCTGATGCTGGTGACGGGCCTGTCGAGCACGATCTTCTGGCCGCTTACCTCATTCCTGCAGGCAGAGATTGGATGGCGGGCCGCCTGCGAAGTCTATGCGCTGACCATGGCTGTGGTCTGTCTGCCACTCTATTTTTTCGGCCTGCCACGCAGAGGCATTAGAGCCGCGCAACCCGGGGCAGTGGCGGCGCCTGTCGTGGCACGAAGCTATGACCGGACCTTTGTGCTGATTGTGGCGGCGATCGTCTTCAATGCCTTCATCACCTATGGCTTCAGCTCGGTGCTGATCGAGCTGCTGAAGGGCGAAGGGCTGAGCCCGTCGCAGGCGCTTGCCTTCGGCTCGGCACTCGGCATCATCCAGATCGTTGCACGCGGCGTGAACCTGATCGGCGACAACAAATGGGATGGCGTGGCGATCGGCATCGGCTCTTCGGCAATGCTTTGCATGTCGCTCATGATCCTGCTTGCGGTTCAGGGCTCGCCCGTCGCCGTCGGGATCTTCCTGGTCCTCTACGGGACGAGCAGCGGCGCGCTTGCCGTGGCGCGCTCGACGATCCCGCTGGGGTTTTACGATAAGGGCGAATTCGCAAGAGCGCTGTCGCGGATCGCCCTGCCGCTCAACTGGATCTCCGCCGCCTCGCCGCCGATCCTCATCTGGCTAATGAGCAACTACGGCAATGGCGCCGTGCTATCGCTCTGCCTGTTTTGCTCGCTATCGGCGACCGTCATGCTCTGCCTCCTGCGCGGCCGGCGGCCGGCCGGGGGGACACTCGCGGCCTAGAGACGCCCAGAGAAAAAAGCCGAGCGGGATATCCGTTTTGGCATCGACAGCGCACCGGCCCACCATTCGCGTGTGAAGGCTCCTTCGGAGAGGGTCAGGCTCCCCGGCACGTGTAGTATGCCCGCCAAAGTCTGGACTCGCACAATTGGCGCAAGGCCCAAATCAGCAAAGGCACAAGCGTACGCCTTGAAAGGGATCGAACCGTCGACCCGCACCGCCAACTATATCCATGAGAATGTTCATTTATCATGGATATAGTTGCCCTGTGGCCCGGGCGATACTCCCTATCGTCGCTCCCTCTTATGGCCTGAACACACCATGAGTGCCGAAGCCAGTAGTACAATATACCTGGGTGGCAACGGTGCCCAAGGTGTCTGGAAGGTCGAGCTCCTGAATTTTCGAACGGCGATGCCGTGGTTCAGGTGCTGGAAGCGAAGATAGGGAGCGCGACATGTTCACCGTTCAAACCGCTCCAGCATTTTTCTTAACTGCGCATTTTGCAGCTTTAGCTTTCTGGCCAGCTGGCCCCGGAGCACTCTGATCTCTTCATCTAGGTTCATCTCGACTCCGGTGTGAACGCCCTGGAAGACCTGGGAAACGTTCGCAATCGCTACCCTTTCCGTGCCGCGACGTCTTTGTTTGCGCAGCTCGACCTCGACGGTTCGCTTGATCTTCGTTACATCACGTGCAGCGGCGATACTAGTACCGCCGAATAAAGCTGGATCAGCGGCCTCCAAGATTTTGGCGTCTTCGCGGTCGACCTTATCGTGGCCATCGTCTTCGGCTTCTTCGAAATGCACAGGCTCTGCAGAAATTGCCGCGGATTGATCGTGACGATGTAGCTCTTCGCTTGCCGGTCGATCAGCGCTATTCAAGCTATCCACGGCAGGTGTTTCAGTCGGATCGGCAATACCCAACGCGTCCGGCGTAACCTCATCGGTCGAGCCATTTTCTCTCTTTTGGTCGCGTCCCGGTGAGATCAGTCGGGCAAGAAATTTCCATGGAGACGCCATCTATCTGACCTCGCGTTTTGTCCCGCAAGCAGGCTGCGAGTTCTAATTCCGGCAGCAGCATTCACCGCCGCCAAAATGTATGTCTCCATAAACATAGAAATGCGGCCAGCGATTGACCAGCTGCTATATCAATCGAGCTTGAGCCGTTTGCGCAGATCGGCATTTTCACCGCGAAGTTTTTCAGCCAGAAGCTTGCGCAGTCGTATCACTTCAAGGAAGTAAACGACACCTTGAGACATGCCGTGGGTGATCTTCTGCTCAAGGCGGTTGCGGATAGGTTGACAGACTGTTTGCGCGAAGGGGATAGCATCGCGCGACTGGGCGGCGACGAATTCGTCGTCTTTCAAGCGGACATTCCAAGCAGGAAACAAGCATCGTCCGTGGCTCAACGGATTGTCGAGGTTGTTGGTAAGGTTTTCATCATCGATGGGAAGTCCATTCGCATCGGCGTCAGCATTGGCATTGCGATTGCCCCGGACGATGGCGACGTCGCCGATTCCATATTGAGGCATGCCGACACTGCTTTGTACAAAGCAAAATCGAACGGTCGCGGCACCTTTTGCTTTTTCGAAACCGCGATGGATGCCGACCGACAAGAGCGCCGCAAACTTGAGCTCGACCTCCAGCAGGCTTTGGAAACCAATCAATTTGAAATTTACTATCAGCCGCAGGTCGACGCTGCTAGCGAACAGGTTGTCGGCTTCGAGGCGCTCTTGCGTTGGCACCACCCTGAGCGAGGTCTCGTTTCACCAACCGGACTGATCGTGCCGATTGGGGAGCGGGTCTTGCGCCAAGCCTGCAGAGACGCTGCGGGTTGGCCCGCAGATATCGGTGTCGCCGTCAATCTTTCCCCTCTTCAGTTCAGGAGCCAAACGCTGGCGCATACGGTCGTTTCCGCCCAGAGCGATGCCGGGCTGCCAGCCTCTCGCCTTGAGCTGGAGATTACGGAATCCGTTCTCCTCACCGACAACGAGACAGCATTGGCAACGCTTCATCACATCAGGGCCTTGGAGTGCGGATTGCCATGGACGACTTCGGGACCGGCTATTCGTCGCTGAGCTATTTGCGGCTCTTTCCCTTCGACAAGATCAAGATCGACCAATCCTTCATTCGCGAACTTGGCAGCTCCAAGGATTGTGCGGCGATTGTGAAAGCGGTCGTCGATCTGGGCGCAAGTCTCGGTATCACGACAAATGCAGAAGGCGTTGAGACGACAGATCAGCTCAGTCGAGTCAGAGAGCAGGGGTGTGGCGAAATTCAGGGCTATTTGTTCGGAAAACCTCTTCCTCTCAGCAGTGTCCATGACCTCATACGCGGGCGCTTGACAAGCGCTGCCTAATGCATGCCCATCTCTTGGCGTAACCTACCCGTGACGCGTTCGGCTCGAATTTGTGATCGGGCGCCTGCCGAGTTGCGGTAGAGGTCAGTGAAGGACAGAGATAGCTTTTACGCCCGCTTCCATTGCAGCTCGAATTATGGCCTCTCGCAATTGGTCGGCTTCTATATTCCCGGTCATGACGTCCAGGCAAGCTTTGACTGCGACAAGAAATTCCTCACCATCGTCAGAGGGCCAGTCCTTCATCAGAGCGTTGGCCGCGTCTCCGGCAGTCCGGACAATCATCCGCTTGTCACTGTCCTTGAAAACAAGGATCACCGGATCAAACGACGCCGAAGTGTCCCATTTCATTACTCTTGTTCCCAACACATGTTAGCATACCGGTAACCTTGCAAAAGGCGTGCCGCGCACGCGCGATCTATCGCAAGGAGCAATGACATTGCGGGGAGCAGGGCGAAACGAGGATGTTGAGGGATATGCGCGACACCAATGACGATCCTCCTGGACTCGCTCCGCTTCCTTGCGCGCGGTAATGTTTCTAGCGACATTCGAGGCGCCGACGATGCGGCCATCCGCGTCATAGATCGGAGATACCGCAAGGGAATGGAAGGCGGGCAAGTTGCGTTCGCGCAATTCCCGAAGCTCTCGACCAGAATTCCGCCGGTCTGTCGGCACGATGACTTGCTGCCGAGGCGCAGCATGAGCATGGCCAATTACACAGGTGAAAAAACGAGAACATAGGCAAACAGGCGCATTTACTTGGACATCTTGAGCATTGGGGTCCCGATCAATGTAACGCCAATTGAGGCCAGCTTCGCCATGTCGAGGGGCTCTCTGAGGAAAAAGACACCAAACAGCACGGCGAACACCATGCTGGATTCCCGAGCACCCCGACCTTCAGCCTTTGCTCAGCGAGACCCGGACCTGACCCTTTCGTAGATGCAACGTCACCAATGTTATCGGGATTCCGTTGGAGGAGGTGAGACCAGAAAGTGTAGCTTTCAACTGTTTCGGCAAGACGAGCGCCTAAACCGTCAACGACCGTATATCCGGCGATGAAGATCCCTGTGCCCACTGCATAAAGCACTGCTCTTGGTTCGCGGACGCCCTAGCGTCCGCGTGTCAACGCCAGGCTCATGATGCCCAGAGCGACTACGAGACCGAAAGGCCCGCCTGCATGGTGAGCATTTCACGGACGACCGTAATGGATATGAACGCAACGATTAGCGGCAACCTCGCGAAATGGGATAGACGTGACGTCGGGTTGCCATGCCTCTATGGCGAGGCGTCGTCAGGGCCGCCGCATCGGCAACCTAACATGCTTTTCGTATTCGTGCGGCAGCTGAATAAGATGTTGACCCTTGGGCGGTCTGCAGCGACTCGAGGATGCAACAAATGCTTGTGATGCCTGCCAAGGGGGAGCATAATGCGTGTGCACGGAGTAGAGACAATGACGCCGTTCAGTTTCGAAACGGACTTTTCACTGTCGGGCGAGGACCTTACGCTTCTGCGGGGTGTCCTCGACGCCTGGCTGCGCGAAAAAGGCGTTGCGATGGGCAGTGAGGAGGCTGCTTATGCAGGGCTTTTAATCGCCGAGTGGTTCCAGGTTGGAATCAGGAACCCGTCGCAATTTAGGTCTCTTTTAGAACCGCAATGAGCCACACCCTTTAGCATGTGTGGCGGACTATATTTTCGCGGCGTTTGCGGTACCCGTCATGAGATGCGGTAGAACACGGCCGATAGCCGCGTGCGGATCTTGTTGCAGATCGTGGACGTTGAAGCCAAAGCTCGGCTTCAGGCCGGACGCCTGCAGACCATGTTCGACTTGACGGACGCCGAAACCCGAGTGGCGACGTTGATCGGTAGCGGAATGAGCCTGCATGCGATCGCTCGAGTGCTTGGAGTGTCCCCCAACACGGTCAACACACACAGCCCGTTGTTTTGGAAAAACCGGCGTTCGACCCCAGCCCGCTCTCGCCGGAGAGCCCTGATTGGCGAGCGGCGAACGTCGACCAAACAGATTACCCTTTAGCAGGGACAGCATGGGATCTACGCCATCTTCCTGACCGTAGGATACCCGTGGAGGCGAAGATTGGTACACGATCTCGACAGCCACTGACGGCCGCGGATGGCGCCGCTACGCCTTTCGATGGAGCTTTTCCATAGTCCGGCCATCAGCCTTCCTCCTCACCTCGCGATAATCACTCCGCTGGCGCAATCATCATCCGCCATATGCGACGCGACCGATAGCCGGGGACGGGTTCTCTTGCAGATTGTCGATCCCGAAACAAAGACCCGGCTGCAGGCTCGACGGTTGCAGACGATGTTCGGCTTGAGGAATGCAGAGACGCGGGTTGCAGCGTTGATCGGCAGCGGGATGAACCGTCATGATATGGCCCGAGCGCTCGGCGTGTCGCCGAATACAATCAAAAAGCACGCTGCCCGTTGCTTCGGAAAGGTCGGAGTCCGAGCGCAACCTAATCTAGCGCGCTTCATCGCCTCCATTCCGGCGTAGCCTGGGGCGTATGGTCCGATGTTCCTGCTACGGCCTTAAACATCAGCACAACTCACCCGATCGGATGATGACGGGTCCATCCAGGAACGTGAATATGAGGTACCAACCTCGCTCGGTTCGAGCGTTCATCGCGCTCGAACCACCCTTTTTTCTGAGATGGTCGACATCGAGCTGATTTTTTGCTGGAGGCGATGATGTCACCCGAAAGCCTTGCGCCACAAATATTCTCTCGGGCATGGGCCGTAGGTCTGCAGACTGTCCGCGACAAGGCAATTTGCTCCTTTGAGCATATGACCGTTATCCCCAATTTGTCGCCTTCTTTTTACGCGCTTTCATGTCAGGAACTCAGAAGGGACATGGAAATCATCCTCCAGATCGGCCTTTCGAGGCTCCTTGCCGATGGCGAGGTCAAAACTGGTCCTGCCGGCTATTCCCTGGCATTGCCGATCGCGGCTCATTTGCGAAAGTCTCCGTAGACGGCCACCAATGCGCCGAATAGCCGGAGCGTTGGTCGACTATATCTCCTGTCCGATCGTTGGCACCGCATTTCGGAAGGGGTGAGATGTGGCCGCGATCGGAGTGTGGGGACGCCCTTAGCTCTTCCGATCTGCCGCCGTCCAATCGTAGACACAGCGATCGAGACCGATGACGATTCGAGGGCGAGCACATCCAGCTCGCGCTTCGCCCCGCCCTTGCCCGAGATCTCAATCTCAACCTCTGTGGAAATCGGTGCGGTATGAGATTGAGGCCAGTCTGGGCGTCGGCTTCAGGGTATTGTGCTGTGAAGCCACCTTTTGAAGCCGCTGCGCCGAAGCCGTGCGTAGACACCCCGCCGTTCTGGTGGAGGGCGTGCGGCTATTGCGAGGCGGTTACACGTGGCGCAGTTCGTTTTCTTCCTCGCGCCCGACTCGATGACGAAGGGCACCCGCCGCGTCAGACCAAGTCGTTGTTCGTGTACATCAACTCTCCAACAAAGATGCACTCGGAGCCTTGCGGGTGACGGCGAAGGTTCCGCTCGCTGCTGCGCAACAGCGCCAGCATACTGAACTCTATTTCAGGTCAAGAATGTCTCTTACCCGTACCGCCAGGTCTTCGAACGAGAATGGCTTTGTCAGAAGATGAACGCCCTTATCCAGGCGGCCATGATGCACGATGGCATTGCGAGAATAGCCGGTAGTGAACAGCGCTTTCATTTCTGGATACAGTTCTCTTGCCTTAGCAACGACATCCGCACCGCTCATCCCCCCGGGAAGGACGACGTCGGTGAAGATCAGATCAACAGGTCCGTGGGCCGCCAGCAGTTGGAGGGCAGTAGGGCCGTCCTTGGCTTCCAATATTTGGTAACCCAGCTCTCGCAGTGACTCGACCGAATATGCCCGCACATCCGGATCATCCTCGACGACAAGGATGAATTCGCCGTCCGCCGCCTCCGGGATCGGCGCGCTCTCGGCAACCTCGTCCTCCGCGCCTTCGGCGATCAACCTGGGGAGATAGATTTTGACAGTCGTGCCATCTCCGACCTCTGAGTAGATCTTCACATGACCCTTTGACTGTTTGACAAAACCATAGACCTGACTGAGCCCGAGGCCTGTGCCTTTACCCTGATCCTTGGTCGTGAAGAAAGGCTCAAAAACGCGAGAAAGGATTTCGGCGTCCATACCCGTTCCAGTATCGGAAACACTGATTGCTGCATACTGGCCGGGAATGACTTCGGCATGCATCGCGGCATACGCTTCGTCGAGGTGGGCGTTGAACGTCTCGACCGTCAGTTTCCCCCCATCGGGCATCGCATCGCGTGCGTTGATCGCCAGGTTTAGCAAGGCGCTTTCAAGCTCATTCGGATCCGCTTCTGTCCTCCAGAGGCCACCGGCTAACACCACTTCGATCTGGTAGATCTCGCCAATTGTCCGGTGCAGCATTTCCGACATGCCTCGTATGAGGGCGTTCGCATCAACGGGCTTCGGATCAAGCGCCTGTCGCCGAGCGAAAGCCAGAAGTCTCTGCGTTAGCGCTGCGGCGCGCCGCGCACCGTTCATCGCCTGTGAGGCTGCTCTACGCAGGCGGCCAGCTTCGGGCGGCAAAGTTCGCATCAGCGTATCCAGGTTGCCGACGATGATCTGCAAGAGGTTGTTGAAATCGTGGGCGACGCCACCCGTTAACTGCCCGACCGCTTCCATCTTCTGGGCCTGGCGAAGAGCGTCCGCGTTGCGGGTAAGCTCGTCTGTCTTCTGCCGGACAAGATCTTCGAGATTGGCATTGAGTTGCCTCAGAGCCTCCTCGGCGCGCCGCCGCTCCTGGAGTTCGCCCTGTGCCGCATCGAACAGCCGCGCATTGTCGATGGCGACCGCCGCCTCTCCGGCCAAGCCCGCCAATCCCTTCTCCGACTCCTCATCAAACACGCCCGTGTCGGCATGGCCGAAGAACAGACCGCCGATTACCTCTCCCGTCCGTGAAATGACGGGAACCGCGAGGTAACTTCGGACAGGAAGGTGGCCTTCCGGCATACCACGTCGAGGGGCGTTTTTCCCGTAGCGGTGATCTTTTGTGATGTCGTCTGAACGCAAAATGCCTTGGCCGAGGAACGTCGGCGCAAACACTTCGGTGTTGCGAGGCATCGGAAATTTTGAAAACGCCTCGCGCGGGACGCCTGAGAGCGTGTAGAGCATATAGCTCTCGCCGGCCTGGTTGATAACATTGTAAAAGAAGGCACCGAACTGCGCCCCGGTCAGCTCGACCCCGGCGTCGGTCACAAGTTGAACGACCTTCTCCAGGTCGTTCTCGCGAGCGAGACTTGTGCCGGCACCATTGAGGATCTCCAGCGCGCGGGTGCGCTCCCGAAGGGCGATCTCAGTTTGCCTCTGCTCGGTGCGATCCCTCAGAATCTTGACGAACCCGACCAACTCTTGCTCGCCACCGAAGAGAGGCGTTGTCTCTCCAACGGCCCAGATCCGTCCCGCGTCCTTGCGCATTCGCCAGCCTTCGCCTCCTCCTTTCCCGTTCAGGCGAGCATCGGCGAGCTCAGCTGCCAGCAAATCGGGGGCGCCCTCGTTACTTGGGAAGATTTCGATCAGCGTCTTTCCGAGCATCTCCTCCTGCGACCATCCGAGCAGCCTCTCGGCACCTTTGCTCCAGCTGGTGATATTGCCTTCGGCGTCGAGGGTTATGATCCCGGTATCGATGGCGCTGTTGAGGATTTGTTGAAGGCGTTCGGCGGGAAAATGGATTGGGGATTTCATCGTGCCTCTTGGCTGGCCTGTATTGCGGCAGAAGCTATCACAACGCAGAAGCCTCGGAAGAGTTCATGAGACGGTTCACACGAGGCGGAACAAATGAGTGAAAGACGCCGGGCTCGAACTACCGACACCTAAACGCTTCCAAGGGCTTCTCGATAGAGCGTTATCGTCCTTGATCTCATTTTCAGAAGTTCAGGAACTTCTTGAGCTTCCTTGCGTTATAGCGGGTCGTGCGAGTGGGCGTCCGTTGATTCGACCCCGCCAAGCGCCGCAAGGGGGTACAGTGGTAGAATTCGCGTGGACATCGTCATGACAGTGGTCGATTTGCAGCCGCGGCCCGCGCGCAAACCGGCGAGCGGCTTTTCGGCATTGGCTGCGGTTGATCAGGATGTCTTGGACGCTGTCCCTATCGCTATTGCGGTATTCGACAGATTTGGCGGGATCGTCCGGCTTAACAAAAGCGCGTCGGTTCTCCTGCATCTTCCACCCCACGTCGACAACTCCACGGCGGTGAACCTTGCTCTTGCGGACGACAGTGGACCGGCGCAGGGCAGTCTTGCGCGCAGCATAATCGCTGAGTCTACGCCTCGTTACGGGTTGGAGCTAACGCTCGTCAGCCCCGATGGAGCTCGACGGGCGCTCCTCGCCGACATCGAGCCCTTGTTCGAAAGCAGCTTCGCCGCGACTGGGGCCATTGCCTGCCTTCGCGACGTCACCGACTCGAAACTTGCGGCCGAGGCAGCCTTAGCTCAGCAAAAGGACATCGAAGATTTTTTCGAGAACGGCGCGGTCGGATTGCACCTTGTCTCTTCCGAGGGCGTCATACTGCGCGCCAACCAGGCTGAACTGAAACTGCTTGGCTACGAGAAAGAAGAATATATCGGTCAGCCCATTGCTCGCTTTCACGCCGACGGGGATGTCATCGAAGACATCCTACGGCGTCTGTCGTTAGGAGAAAGCTTGCATCGTCATCCCGCAAGGCTGAAAGCCAAGGATGGATCGATCAGGCATGTCGAAATCACCTCGAACGCGAATTTCGGTGCGCAGGGCTTCAAGAATACGCGCTGCTTCACCGTCGATGTCAGTGATCAGTTCGAGACCGCCGCTGCCGCACGGGCAACCGAACAGAACGCGCGCGAAGTGCTCGAGGCGCTTCCCGCGGCGATTTACACCACCGATGCTGAAGGCCGCGTCACCTTTTTCAACCAGGCCGCGGTCGCCTTCTCCGGAAGAACACCCGTGATCGGGACCGACGAGTGGTGCGTGACGTGGCGGCTTTACGAGGCAGATGGGACCCCGCTGCCACACGACCAATGCCCCATGGCAGTGTCCCTCAGGGAGGGAAGGCCGATTCGAGGGGTTCAAGCGATCGCGGAACGACCGGACGGCAGCCTTGTGCCGTTCATGCCATACCCGACCCCTCTATTCGATGCCGATGGCAAAGTCATCGGCGGCATCAACATGCTGGTCGATATCAGCGCGCTTAAAGACGCGGAAAGAGAGCAGCGGATCCTGATCGATGAGCTCAATCATCGAGTGAAGAACACCCTCTCGACGGTGCAGTCCATCTCGGCCCAGACGTTGCGCTCGACACCGGAGCCGACTCAATTCGCCCCCAACTTCCAAGATCGGATCATAGCTCTTGCCAAAGCCCATGATCTTCTCACGAAGCGGCGCTGGACCGGTGTCAGCCTTGGTGAATTGGTCGATCAGGAAGTCGGCCCATTTGTTGGACCGGACCCATACCGGCTGGTGCTCGACGGCCCGGAAATAACGCTCTCTCCCAGAATCGGTCTGGCGCTTGGCATGGTTCTTCACGAACTGGCATCCAACGCACGGCAATTCGGGTCGCTGCAGGGAGAGTCGGGCGTCGTTCGGCTAAAATGGACGCTTTCCAAAGCAGAAGATGGCCCGAGTCGCCTGCAAATGAGCTGGGTTGAGCATGGAGGTCCGGAGGTGACGGTGCCGTCGCGGCACGGGTTCGGTTGCCGCCTGATCGAACGAAGCATCACGGACGATCTCGATGGCTCAGTCAAAGTCAACTTCCCCGCCAGCGGCTTCCGTTGCGAACTGGAGTTCCCGCTTCCTTGAGGTCCCCCATCGCAGACGGCCGGGTGAAAATCCGCGTCCTCATCGTCGAGGACGAAGCAATGGTCGCGATGTTGACCGAGGACATGCTGATTGATCTTGGCTTCGAAGTTTCTTCAATCGCTTCCAACCTCGAGGACGCGATGACGCGCGTTCGTGAAGACGATTTCGATGTAGCTTTGCTGGATGTGAACCTCCGTGGCGAAAAGGTCTTCCCTGTCGCGGAGGAGCTTTTGCTTCGGCAGATGCCGTTCGCCTTTACAACAGGATATGGGGCCGATGGTATCCGGCACGATCTTCGGGCAGTCCCGGTCGCCGCGAAGCCGTTTTCGGCGCGTGAACTGAGCGAGGTTCTTGCTAGAGCGCTTCACCCGTCGCCTTAGACATTCGGGGCATCCGGCGTCCTCCGCGGGCGGGTGCCGCCGAGACCGCTTGAGGTGCTAATCTGCCTCACACGGACGGCGCCGGCAGAGTGCTGCCTGAGCAGAGGCTAAACTGAGGTCACATGCTTTTGCGGCGTAATACGCGATAGCGGACCCCTCACCCTGCATCGAAACCCGTCTGGGGCAAAGGTGATGTCGGGAACCGATCCGAACAACGATCCGAACGCTGAGCGCACATATCTGGTGCCAAAGCCTTGCCGCGTCGGTTCACGCACCGGCGGACCGCCCGCTTCAATCCAGTTCAAGAATAAATGGGGCCCGCCCGCTTCCGCGATCGTCCAAACGAATTCGACCGTTCCATCGGGCTCAGACAGTGCCCCATATTTGATCGCATTTGTTATGAGTTCGTGCAAACACAGTGCTATCGTGGTTCCGGCCTCCCGGCTGACCGTGATCTCCGGGCCGCTAACATTGATGCGGCTCACGCCATCACTGTTGTACGGAGAGACCGTCAGGCCGACGACGTCGGTCAGCGAGACCTCCTCTCCGCCGGCCTCGAAGACAGCAGTATGGACGTTGGAAAGCGCCTGAAGGCGGTTTGTAAAATCGCTGGCCAGGTCGTCGACGGATACCGTTCCGCGCCGGGTCATTTGGAATATTGAACTGACACTTGCCAGGATGTTCTTTACCCGGTGATTAAGCTCCAGACGCAGCTCTCGTTCCCGTTCGATGGAATCGCGAACCTGACGCTGGCGCAGTCGCACCAGCAAATTCGACTGGATCGCGTTCACGAATTCCAACGGTGCGATCGGGCGCGTGTGGAACAGCAGGCGAGCATCCGGCCAGGAAGCCTGTAGTCGGTTGCGTATTCTCGCGACAGGCGCAGAACGCTCCAACAAGATGAAGATCGGAACTTCAGACCAGCCAGCCTGCTCGGCGAGATGTTCGGCAATTTTGCCTACGACGTCGGAACTTAGCGCCTCGTGGGTAATGACGATGATCCCGGGTGACAAGGCAAGATGCTGGACCAGATCCTCGTCCGCCTTCACTGCTTTGACCTCGATCGCCTGCTCACGAAGCGACGCCGCTATATACTCGGCGTCCTTGCGAAAAGGAGCGAGGACGAGAACCCAGTCCAGTTCGCTTTCGGTCGTAATGGTGTTCATTTCGGATCAGGCAGTGGATTATAAGCCACAACACTTACACTGCCGCTCTCGATCAGCAGTTCACGGACGTTAAGATCATGCGGTCCATGTCGCTTCTTAACAACTGTGATGTTTCGGCGCAGGCGCCCTTCATGCTCCATGATCCGAAGCAGCAGGACGGTGTCGCCGAGAAAGCTGACATCGACATCGATGCCAACATTTTGGCCGAGCAGGCCGTGCTGGGCGACGATCAGCATGGTGAGGACACCGGACCGGGCGAGATATTTCAGAAGGGACTGGATATCCCGAACGGCCTTGTCCCGATGCGGCAAGGAGTTAAGGTAGCCTGTCAAACTGTCGATCACCACGACCCGCGACTTGTTCTGCGTGACCGCCTCCTGAACGATCTGACCGAATTCACCGGGCGAAATTTCGTTTGGATTGAAATCACGAAGGACCAGCTTGCCATCCTTATGGAATTGCCTCAGTTCCATGCCCAGGCCCTCGGAGCGGCGGAAGAACGTCTCCAACCGCTCCTCGAACAGAAACAGGGCGACATTCTCCCCTCGTTCCAGTGCGGCAGTCGCATAAAGAGATGACATAGTCGATTTGCCGGTGCCGGACTGTCCGATCACCAGTGTCGTGGTTCCGGCCTCCTGACCACCGCCGAACATCTCGTCGAGTTCGGCGACGCCAGACTTGATAAGCTGTGGCTTGGCAATTTCCGGTGCGGTGCTCGGCATGATACGAGGGAAGACAACGACACCCTCACCTTCACGTATCGCCATGTCGTGGTAGCCATCAGCCACCGGTATGCCACGCATCTTGGAGACCTCGATGCGGCGGCGCACGCCCCCATATTCTTCCAGCGATTTGTCGAAGCGGATGACACCGTGGGCCAGCCCCTCGACCTCTTCACCGTTACGGTCGTTGCCGGCTGTCTGGGTGTCCAGCAACAGGGCCACGACATCCTGTTTTGCCAGGAAGGACTTGAAGCCGATCAACTCGCGACGGAAACGCGGGGAGTCGCCAGTGATCAAGCGGATTTCAAGTAGCGAGTCGTAGACAAGGCGGCGAGGCTTGTGTTTCTCGATCGCGGCTTCAATGGCTTTCCTGGTCTCGTCCAGCCGGAGATCGGTGGTCAGGAATATGCTCTGGTCGTCGGCCTCGTTGACCGTACCGGAGGTGGACAGCTCTTCGACGCGGATGCCGTCGAGCGTCCAGCCGTGCGAGACGGCAATGGCTTCGAGTTCTGCGGCTGTCTGCGAAAGCGTCACATAGATACAACTTTCGCCCGCCTCAACGCCGGCGCGCAGGAATTGCAGCGCGGCCGTTGTCTTGCCTGAGCCCGGGGCCCCTTGCAGCATGTAGAGGTTCGATGCGGGCAGGCCGCCGCGCAGGATTTCGTCAAGTCCACCAATACCGGTGCTGACGATCGAGGCCGCTTTCCGTTTTGTCATATTCGTCTTTCGCTGGGATTGTGTTGCGCAGATTGAGACTGATGGCGCGCATCGTCCTGGGAAGAGACGCAGTTGCTGTTATATTTCTGTTTCTCAAAACATCAACAGCAATGGACTGCCCAACCGGCCCCCAAGGGAGCACCTCAATCACGATTTTTGTAAGGTGTTGGATGGATCTCAAAATGGGTAGCACGATTTCTAACATTCTCGACGTGATCGAAGAAATCAGATCGCTCACCATCATGAACCAGCAGCTACTCAAAGAGCTGGAGGCGGTGGAAGCTGAGCGGCAGCGCGAGCGGGAGGCACTACTCCGCCTGGTGCGGGAACTCGAAACCAGGCTTGCCTACCGACCGGACGCGGCATAGCCTTAGCGCCATGCCCCAAAGGGCAAAGTTCATCGTTCCGCCGGCCTGAACTTTCTCCTTGACGGGATCGACAGCTGCCCCCGAAACAATCCTCGACTTTCAATCGGCTCCATTACTGCCTCAGGACCTTCCGGGTCGAGGATCTCGTTGTCGGCCAGCCATTGCTCCAGATCTGATATTGCCGGAGTTCGATAGGGGACGAGGGTGGGTCTGCTTCCAGGTTGATCCTCCGTTCTGATCTCTCTCAGAGCCTCGATCGCTTCAATGACCGATTTCGTCCGCTCAATGGTCAACGTGACGTCATCGGAGTCGACACCGAGGTGCTCGGCCAGGAGACTATCGCGCAGCTGAACGAGCTTGCCAGACAGATGGCGGTCTTGTCCGGCTTCGAAGGCAACGTCGCACTCGTTGTCGAAGCGCATGGATCGATTGTTGAAGTTCGAGGAGCCGACGCGCATCGCTTGATCGTCCACGATCATCAACTTCGAATGAACGTAGATAGGCACGCCATCGGTCGTTACAGGGTGGTAGATACGAAACCTTCCATGCGGATCATGAAGGCGCAGGGCTTCCGTCAGCCTTGCTCGTGCTGTGTCCATCGCCAGTTCACCAAGCCAGTTGTCTGCCTTGACCGGATTGATGAGGACGACTTCCGGGCCATCATATTCGGAAAGCCGCCTGGCAAGCGCCTGAGCGACAACCCGGGCCGCGAAATACTGGCTCTCCGCATAGATGGCCCGCTTAGCCGACATGATCATGTCGACATAGAGCTGTTCGATCTCGGTAACGCCTTTCTCGTCGCCATAGGCGGGACTTGTGCGAGAAATTCCGAGGGTCAAAGGTCCGAATGAAATGGCGCCTTTGATGGACAGCGGCTCATGCGGAATATCGACCGGAACCAGTTGCTCCCCGCCCGCGGATAGCCATCGTGAGCGGCAGAGGTCGCCAAGCGCTTTCGCAGACGGTCCTGCACAGAAGCTCGAAGCGTCATGCCAAGGACCGTAGGCCGTCCCATTCGGTTGCTTGCGAAGTGGATCGTTGTCCAGGTGTTTGCGCGTATCCCACCGACCCGCCGTGACGTCGATACCCCCACAAAAGGCGATCGCATCGTCGATCACAAGAATCTTCTGATGATGCGAACTGCCAACCGGATGGTTGCCGTCAAGGCGGACGTTGATCTGGCGGTGGAGCTTCCATCGCAAAAGATACGGAAGATTCGACAGTTTCATCCAATTCGACAGGAAACCGGGATTCCAGAGGAGAAGCCTAATCTCCAGGTTCGGGTTTTCCTGGGTTAGCCACAGTAGAAAATCGCCAACGTGGGCCGGCCCCTCAAAACATTCGCCAGGGCGGCCAAGGGTGATCGACGCATCGAAATCCCAACCGACGAGGAAAATCGACTTTCGGGCCGATCTCATCGCCGCCCGGGCCGCCGCGAAATAATCTTCCGCGTCGATTATGATCGCAAACTCGTCAGCCCGCTCCGCGCGCCATACGTTGGACGACGTTTGAAGCAGTTCCGGCATAGGGGTTTCCTCATTATGAACGTCTCGCCACGACCGCTCTTGAAGGACCAGACGTAGATTGCGTCAAGGGCGTCGTCCAGGAACTATCGTCGGAGGCTGGGCCCCGGCGAACAGCCGATTAATATCGGCGGATTTCGTTTTGCGCCGATGCTATAACTGCATGCGAAGGAGGAACGCATTTGCGGCGTGGACCATCGTAGGGCTGGTAACTGTTGTCCTCTTCCCTATAGGATGCATACCGAGCGGCGCACCAGGCAGCATAGGCATGGTCCAACGTGGATGCTCCATGGTCGCGATCATTCGCATTTGCTACGAGGCTATCCTCACCCAGCTGCGATGCGCCATATGGTGATTTGCAGCTGCGTGTCTCCCCGCTGTAGGAGCGGTAGCTATTGGTCGCCGGATCAAAGGAGCGATAGCGTTGCGAGCACCACTGGAGATGCGCCGTCGACAGGACGGGCCGGCTTGGCTCGGGCTTCGCGTGCATCGGGTCCGGTCGGCGATTTTCGACAGCCACTTTCGGCGCTTCCGTCACGTAGCTCGAGTAGGCAGCTGGCAGGCGCTGGTAGTGCTGCCTGCTAGGGTCGACGCGGACGGGGGAGGTTGTCCACAAGTCTGGCGCGTGCAGGCTCGCGACCTTCTGGGGCTGTGGATCCGCCATCACGAAGGAGGCGAATGATGCAGCAGCGATGCAGGCGCCGACGGAGCTCGCGATGCCAAATGTCAATGTTGCGATTGCCTTCATGACAGAATCCAAATCTCGGCTTGGCCAGCAGGCGCGGCAGTGGCCGCACCTGCTACTTTTCGCCTCACTTAATCACCTGGATCACCTTCCGCGAAGACGGATCGACGATGAGCCGCTCGTCGTTGACGACCGCATAGGCGTATTTCGGATCATCGGGGATGGGCGTTACAACGACGGTCTCGGGGAGCGGCTGGCCAACAACGACCTTTTCCTTGACGACGACACGCGTCGAGGGAGCCGGAGCTTCCCGCACATAGGTGACAACCTTCTGCGGCGGCGGATCGATCGCCGTGCCAACGACTGCCCCGGCAACGCCACCGACAGCCGCTCCAACCGGGCCACCGACGATGGCGCCAGTGACCGCGCCGCCGGCAGCACCGTTGACTGTAGACGACTGTGCGAACGCCGAGCCCGACATTAATGCTGCGGACACAGCCGCACCTGCGATAATCTTGCGAAGCATTTGAACCTCCATCTAAAACGGTCATCAGACCGTGCCCGAATAACGGATAAATTCGAGGCCTGTTCCGCAGGTAGGACCTTGGTCGGAGAGCAACTCGGCCTGTGGTCGTTACCCTGCGGGGAAGCAAGGCAACCTTCGTCGTGCTGAAGCCAAAATCACAAAGTTCATAATCGACCGACTGCTGAATTGCTGAAAGAGCCTTCGGAGAACGAGCCGCCGCCTTCCAACCTGCGCCCCGGAAGACGTGGCCGACAGTCGATTGCATGGCATCTCCTGCCGGGCCATCGAACCATCGAGATCGCGCTGGCCGGCCTCGGTTTCGCCGTCTGTCAGCGCCAGAACCTTTTGGTATCGAGGACCTCATCCAACGCGTTCTGGGCTGATTTGATCAGCTTGGTCCTGTCAGCATGGCTGATCAATTCGTCCGCCCCGGAGAGGCGTCTCCACCTCGAATGCCTATACTCAGGCCGCCGTACTTGCCGCCTTAGGCATACTGATTACAGCTGCCGTCTATGGCGTCGTCGCCCTGACCGTCAAAGCCGACGATATCGGCCTATACCTCACGCGAAGCACATCAGCGGCAGTCAGGAGGGCAGGATTTGGACTGGTCAAAGGCGTCCCGGTACTTCTGAAGACGCTCGCTGCCGTCGGGACGGCGGCCATGCTCTGGGTCGGGGGCGGTATCATCGTCCATAGCCTTGACGGGTTGGGCTACCACCGGCCGGAGCATCTGATCGAAGCTTTCGCAAAAAGTGTCGAACACGCTGTGATCGTTTTCCCGGCGATCATCAACTGGCTGGCAACCTCAATGGTGCAGGCGTGCCTCGGCGTCGTTGTCGGGGCCGTCGCGATTGGGGTGGTCAAGGCCTTCGGCGGCAATACGGCGGTCAAGGAAAACTGGGAGGAATTCTGATCGCCGCGCAGGCGTGGTCCTCGACGGCCAACTCTTCGGTCGTTTCGAGCTGCTCGGCATCGGTCTTCAATGCGTCGGGTGCCGCACCGCAAGCCTGTCGCCATCCCATCTAGCCGCCAGGCTGGCGTTGGCGTCGCGCTCCCGATCGGCGCTCCAATCAGCAGGATGCACGCGCCGCCGGGCAGCATCGTTAAAACCACAATATCCGCCTCGCGGCAGCCCTCGGCCCCTGTATTAGACGGCCAATGTAGGTAGTTCTAACACTTGGCGGGCAAAGGCTTTTAAGAAATACGTCGTTATCAGTCGGTCTGGATCTTTTTTGTGCGCTGGTCAGGACGATGGAGCATAGCAGACTTCCAATTCCTCCCATATTCTCCGCGTCACTTCTTCACACACGATCACATGGTTCGGCCCCGCATCTTTTGACCTACTTGCGCGTTTCTTTTGACCGTAACCAGGCAAGGTATAATCATGACCGACGACCAGCTTTCCCAGCCTCTCCTGACCTCGATCGCACGGACGAGGGCAGCAGCAAAATGACGAGTAAAGCTGCTGACACGGGTTTCGGTCTGTCCATCGAGGTCGAACCGATGGAGGCACGGTCCGCCGACGCCTTGCCGGCAGATGAAGGTTGGCAATACGAACCCAAATGGGATGGCTTTCGCTGCCTGGCATTTAAAAACGGTAGCAGGGTCGATCTGCGAGCGAAGTCCGGAAAGCCGCTGGGGCGCTATTTTCCAGAGGTGGTTGCGCTTCTGAGCGAGCTGGACGTCGAACGGTTCGTCATTGACGGCGAGCTGGTGATCGATCGCGACGGTAAACTGTCCTTCGATGCACTCCAGATGCGGTTGCACCCGGCCGAAAGCCGCATCAAAAAACTGTCCCGCGAAACCCCGGTGCTGCTCGTGATGTTCGACATGCTCATGGCTGCCGATGGCAACCCGATCCTTGACCGCGATCTGAGGTTTCGTCGCGCTGCTCTGGAGGTGTTCGCAAAAGAGGCCGTGCAGCCTGGTCGGTTGATTTTGTCGCCCTACACGCGTGACTACAATGAAGCGATGCGGTGGCTGTCAGCATCCGGAGGTGATACCGACGGCGTCGTGTGCAAGCGCCTCGACGGTCCGTATCTTCCGGGCGAGCGCGCGATGACAAAGGTCAAGCGATTGCGAACCGCCGATTGTGTGGTAGGCGGGTTCCGGTACGAGAGCGACAGCAAGCTCGTCGGATCCCTTCTGCTCGGCCTCTACAACAATCAGGGAGATCTCGATCATGTCGGTTTTACCGCCACAATCAGCGATGCGGAGAGACCGGAATTGACCGCAAAACTGGAAGCCTTGCGTGGTGAGCCTGGCTTTACCGGCAAAGCGCCTGGTGGCCCGAGCCGATGGAGCACCAAACGCTCGTCGCAGTGGGAGCCACTCAAGTCGGAGATGGTGGTTGAGGTTCGCTTCGACCAGGTGACAGGCCACCGCTTCCGACATGGAACCAAGCTTCTACGATGGCGTCCCGACAAGCGGCCGACCCAGTGCAAACTGGAGCAGATTGAGAGATGAGCTATCCGCGGATCTCAGCCGTTTTGCCCCATCCCCGCGCCTAAGCGACAACCCTTAAAACGACAGGATGATGCTTTGCGTATTATTCGAGATAATGGGCTGACCCTCGTGTTGGTCGCCTTTTCGCTTCTGACCATTGGCGGTGAAGAACTGGTCGAGCACGATGGCCGGCAACTCGATCTCCTTGCTTACGCTTCTTCCGGCCACTTCCTGTCCGCCATCTTCAAGAACTGGGAAAGCGAGTTTCTGCAGATGTCAGCATACGGCATGCTGACCGCATTCCTCTTCCAGCGCGGCTCCGCAGATCTTCTCGAGGTAGGACTTCGCGTACGCGGAAAGCTGTTCGGGAAAGGCGGCGAGTATATGCGTGGTCCCGCTTCCACGAGAATCACTCTCAGATTGTCCGGGCCGCAGGTTTCGGAAATCGCGGCTGATCATGAAGCGACCGAGTTCGGAGATCGCGCCTGCCATTTCGACGCCCGTCGGTCCACCACCGATAACGATGCTGGTGAGCAACGCCTGCTTCTCAGCCTCGCTCTTCGCTCGCTCCGCCCGCTCGAATGCCAGAAGCAGTCGATGACGGATCTGCCGCGCCCCGTGAATGCTTTTCAGGCCGGGTGCGAACTGTCGCCATTCCTCGTGTCCAAAATAATTGTAGTCGGAACCGGTGGCGATGACGAGTTGATCGTAGGAAAGCAGACCACCATCAAACAGTGACACCGTGCGCGACGACGCGTCGATACCGACCACCTCTGCCATGATCATGTTGATGTTTTTGAAACGGGCAAGTGTCTTGCGGATCGGTTCGGCGATGTCTGCCGGCGACAGGGCCGCGGTCGCGACTTGATACAGCAGCGGCTGAAACAGGTTATGATTGCGGCGGTCAACGACCGTAACGCTGGTCCCTGGGACATTGCCGAGTTCGATCGCACAAGCGAAGCCGCCGAAATCGCCGCCGATGATGACGATATGGCGAGAGATACGTTGTT
Organism: Rhizobium changzhiense; assembly: GCF_013087625.1. Lineage (NCBI taxonomy): Bacteria > Pseudomonadati > Pseudomonadota > Alphaproteobacteria > Hyphomicrobiales > Rhizobiaceae > Rhizobium > Rhizobium changzhiense. The sequence goes on along the minus strand of NZ_JABFCQ010000003.1, from coordinate 426,464 downwards.
CAGCGTAAAAACCAGGCCGGTCGCTATTCAAAGTCATTCTCAGGCTCCGTCGATTGTTTCCCGGATGTCGCCTATCTGACCATGCGTCATGTCGGGAGGCCGAAGCAGCGCAGTGAAAGCAGGTCTTCAAGCGTAAGGCTTGGGCCGAATAGGAGATACGACCATACCGGCCGCGTCGCGAAGACGAGGCCCAATGCAAAAGCTGCCCAAATCATCGCCGTGCGGACTTCACGCAGCATCTCAACCATGCCGTCTCCTCATGGTCATCGCGCCGATGACGACCATCGCGCCACCCCAGGCAAGAAAACCGAGGTCCCAGAAGAGCCACTCGTCACGAGGAACGGTTTCATTGACGTGGTGCAAGCCGAGCACCTGGTGGTCGATAACGCCTTCGACGAGGTTGAACACACCGAAGCCGATGAGCATCGTCGCGATAAGTTCGCCCGTCGACCAGCGGAAATGGCTGCGGCGACCGGACCGCCAGAGGATAAAGAGGCCGACAAGGACAAAGACGTAGGTACCAGAGTGGAAGACACCGTCCCAGAAGGTGTTGAGTTCAAGGTTCTCAATCGAGGTGATCGGGTACCAGGAGCTCAGCATATGATGCCATTGCAGAAGCTGATGAAGAACGATGCCGTCGAAAAAGCCTCCGAGGCCCAAGCCTAAGAGCAGCCCGGCGGACAGCGGGAAGCTTCGAGTGGGCCGTTCCAATCTTATCATGCGAGTACCTTGGCCGAGACCGCCGCTTCAACAAATGCGCTGCGGGCAAGCTCCGGGCTACCGTGCCTGGCGATCGCGTCAACGCAACGGCGCTTGGCGACGCCGTATTCCGACTGACTGCTCGATGGCCAGCGATGGAGAAGCGCTGCCAATGCCGCGTCCGGCCCGCCGATGCGTTCCCGCATGCCGTTGCCAATCCGGACGAAGACGGGCGATTGCCACTTCACCAAGAAATTGACATCGATGACCTTGTCCATAAATGACCTCTCTTCAATTCGTCCGGACAAACCTCCGCGCGGGATGCAAGTTCCCTAGCCTCCCCGACTTAAATGCAATCAAACTAGCTGCGCCATGTCCGCGAGCAACGAACTTCCTGGCGTAGCAAAAGCTTGTCGGTCAGGAGATTGGCCAGGGGGATCTGGGCGGAGGGCGAGAAGCGACGTGTTCCGAGATTAGTCGGTGCGGTTGAGCGCGAAGGTTTCGAAGAGCTAGGCTCTTGAGGATATGGGCCGCCGACGCCGTTACTCGAAGAGACTGCCCGCTCCTAGGCAGGCAATCGGAGGCGGACATCCAAGGTGTCTGGTGGAGAGGTCCAGGTGGCGCAATGCGTTTAGTTCATTGCGAATATGATGCCAACGTTGCTGCGGTTCGCACCAACCTCTCGCTACCTACTTCTCGCCCAACATTATCTCGGTCGGCCGCCATGCCTAGCAAAGAAAGGTCCGAGCAGACAGTAGAACCGTACCAGCGTTTTCCAACCCTTGCCGGGCATAGTCTGAACCTAGCTGCCATCACCCACCCCTCGCGGCTTGGTCGGTCCAAATAGCATGGAATGGTCGTACCAGCGGCATCAGGGCCATCGCTGGGTGCGCGACTTGGTCCATGATCTGACGGCTCGTCAGTAAGGTGGGCACATCGGATAGCTATTGGCGCAAAAAGCTGTAGACCGTGTGCCGAACACGGACCAAGAAGCCCCGATGGCCCGGCCCTTTGGGAGCATTTTCAGACCCTGGGCAAGCCGTTGGCCGTTCTTTTTCTAAGCGAACGCACCATTAACATCAACGGTTGGTCTTGGCGCTTACGGCTACGATTTTCCGAGACTAACGCCCTCGACAAAGAAGGCTTTGGATTTTGATCCGGCATGCCGAAACTTGACGGCGGCTTGATAAGAAGGACTTTCGTACCAGGCACGGGCGGCTGTCATGTCCGGGAATTCAAGGATAACTGCAGCTTCGACGTCATCGCCTTCAACTTGATCCAATGCGCCATAGGCAGCGAGTGGTTTTAAGGAATGACCTTGGGCGGCGAGCGCTGCGCGGGGTCCATATTCAGCGAGAGATGCCGGGTCGGTTGTCTGCTCACGGATCATAACGAAATAGGCGGACATGGTTTGAATCTTTCATTGATGATGAGGCATTCTACCTGCGGACCCCATCAGTCCGCAGGCACTGCTCGTGGTTCGTCGTCAGACTTGGGCCAGACCTCCGTCAATGGGGAGATCGATACCGGTGACGTAAGACGACTCGTCTGACGCCAGGAAATACGCGCCGGCTGCAAGTTCCTCCGGAAGGCCGAGGCGGCCAAGAGGCGTCATCGAGGCAAAGACGCCCTTGGCGGCTTCCGATGCTTCATCGCTGTCGAACTGACCACGAATGATCGGCGTCTCCGTTGCGCCGGGGCTCAGGGTGTTGACGCGAATGCCCTTCTCCTTGAGCTCCTGTGCCCAAACCCGGACAAGGCCACGGACGGCCGCCTTGGTGGCAGTATAGATGCCATGCGCGGGAATACCCTTCACGTTGACGATCGACGAGATGACGACGATCGATCCTCCACGGTTCATGAGCGGCAAGGCTTTCTGCACGGTGAAGACGACCCCCTTCACATTGATGTCCATCGTCTTGTCATAGTGGGCTTCCGAAAGGTCGAAGATCTTGGCGTGTTCGACAAAACCTGCGTTTGCGACCACAATGTCGACGACTCCTTTTTCGGCTTTGACCGCTGCATATAGCCGGTCGAGATCGGCGAGGCTGCTCACATCTCCCCGTACCGTCGAGACGTTCTTGCCGATTTCGGCTTTGGCCTTGGCAAGTTCAGACTCCCGGCGACCGGTGATGAAGACGTGGGCACCTTCGCGGACAAACCGCTTGGCGGTCGCCAGCCCGATACCGCTCGAACCACCGGTGATGACTGCGATCTTACCTTCGAGACTCGACATTGGATGCTCCTTATAACCGCTGACAGCGGATTGGTTGACCTCATCAAGCGATCGAGCAAACTTCGCCGTCGCTTATGAAATGAATATTGCCATTCCGGGGGCCACGCGTCAGACTGCTTGAGGAGATAATGGTTATTCTGGCGAGGAATGATGGACCGGCTGCAGGCAATGTCGACCTTTGTGCGCGTCGTCGAAACTGGCTCATTTTCGGGCGCGGCGCGGCAGATGCGCATTGGGCAGCCTGCGGTGTCAAAGACCGTCGCGCAGCTTGAGGATTGGCTGCAGGTGCGCCTGTTGATACGATCGACACACTCGCTCGCGCCTACGGATGCCGGCTTGCGTTTTTACGAGCGCGCCCGCATTGCTATCCAAGAAGTCGATGAAGCTGAGCTTGAGGCTCGTGGCGCTGGCGCGGGCTTGTCGGGGAGACTGCGGGTCTCGGCGGCGACTACCTTTGCTCGGTTGATGATTGTCCCGCGATTGCCGGAGTTCCTGGCGCAACATCCCTCACTCGATGTCGACATTCTTCTCGATGATCGCGTTATCGATGTCGTCGCCGAAGGGATCGACATATCGCTTCGCATGGGTGCACTGGCAGACTCGACAGCTGTCGCACGAAAGCTTGCGACTGGCGCCCGGTCAGTCGTCGCTACTCCGGATTATCTGGCGCGGACGGGCATGCCGAAAATACCAGCGGACCTGGTGAATCATCACGCCCTGGTCTACAGCCAGATCGACGACACTTGGGCATTTCGGCGAGGGGAAGAGATAGCCTCCGTGACTGTCCGTGGCCGCGTTAGGCTTAGCGCTGCGGAGGGGATCCGAGCCGGCGTTCTTGCAGACATGGGCTTAGCGGTCACATCTGATTGGATGTTCGCGCCGGAGCTGGCAAGCGGTGAGGTGCAGCGACTGCTGCCAGACTGGACGCTTCCAACGATTGATCTTTGGGCCGTCTACCCGTCAGGCCGCTTGGCGAGCGCCAAGGCGCGCGCGTTTGCCGACTTCGTAGGAGGCATCCTGGCTAAATAGTAGATGCGACGCTGGCTCAGTTTTCCGGCCCGAACCCCAGGGTGGTCTTCAGTGACCGCCTTGAACGGATTCGAACTGAAGACCCGTCATTGCCTCAACCAGGGTCAAACAGCAACCCGGGTGGACGATCGTTCGCCCCCTAAAATCGGTGCGAAGCACTGGTGGCCCTTGCCAGGGTCCATCGGATAGCGTCGCGGCAACTGCGCTGGGCCAGCATTGTGACCCAGCCCGTCGATCTTCTGCCCAGGCCGGCCTCTAGAGAAAGCAAAGCAGGGTAATGCAGGTCCCCCTCCAGGCCCTTGGGATCCTTCACGGTTCGGCGCTGGTGCAACGCCCGCGGAGCATAAGGCCGTCACAAATCAATATGCCCGAGCTAATTTCTAGTGGTACCCGGCACTTTTACAGTACTGCCGGCATTCAATCCGGAAATCACCTCTATCCCAGCAGGGAACGTCTCACCCAGAATAACAGGCACAAGGGCCGGTCCTTTGTTATCCACAACGGTTAGGACAGCCTGATCGCCGTTGCGAGAGACCGCGTCGGTTGGCACGAGAAGCGCAGCTGGATTGAAATAGGTCTCGACCGTCATACGAGCAGACATGCCAATTTTGATGGACGTTCGAAGCGTTTCCCCCGGCGCGGAAAAAGACGCTCTCACTTGAAATTTCGGTGGACTTCTGGCGCCAGCTGTCGTGTCCGCCTCTGCGCTGACAGACACGATATTACCATGCAGTGCCTGATCGGGAAAAGCATCGCTTGCGATCGTGACCGGCTGTCCGATTTTAATGCGATTGACATCGATTTCATCTACGACGCCCGTGACCATAAAACTACTCGTATCGGCAATCGCGAACAATGCGGCTCCGCGTGTGACGCTTGCCCCAGGCTCGGCTGAGATAACTTCCCGATTGCTGGCGTTGACAGGCGGCCGCGTCAGGATGCCTGCAACTGCGGTTGCCACCTTCGCGCCCGCCATTTGCTGCTTTAGGTCGTTGAGGCGACTTTGCGCATTCTCCAATTCTAGCATAACGAGCTTGCGATTATCATCATTGCCGCGCGCTTGCGTGGCGTCCAGTTCGTCCCGGGTGCCATCGACCGTGTTCTTTTGAGTGTCTCGCTGCTGCACAAGGTTATCGAATTCGTTCCGGGAGACGATGCCCTGATCGAGCAACACTTTCAGTTCGCCGACCTGCCGATCGAGTGTTGCAAGGCCACCCTGTGCAACATCGAGCGCTCGTTTTGCCCGCAACATATCGGGACCGTTCACCCACTTTTCCAGCGCATCGGCCGCCATTGCCGCTTTCAAATAGACCGATTGGGCATCACGGTAGCGGCTGGCAATGTCGCTCGTGTCCATCACAACAAGTACGTCGCCAACCCGGACGGGATCACCAAGCTGGACGTGCCTTTCCCGTATCACCCCGTCGAAAGGAGCAACGATTGCAACGGACTTCCCCGCCGCGATTGTACCGACGATATCGAGCTGTCGCGACACTGCCTGCGATTCCACGACGATCGTCCGTTCGGAAGGCGTGGATTTCCCGATGCTTTGGGTCTCGCTTTCGCGAGGTTGCCACAGCAACGCACCAGAACCAATCCCGAGGATTGCCGCGCCTGCGGCCAGGGAGGTCCAAAGTCGCGCGCGACGAGGACGACCAAGTGGCTCCATCAGCAAGTTTTGAGCTTCGACGGATTGGTTTTCCACATGCCTTGCCTCGTCTACAGGTCCTGGCTGATCTTTCCTTGGGTGCGTCATATATCAGTCCTTCAGATTGATGTGCCAGGTTGCGAGTGTCGTGCCGAGTTGCAGGTCGAGTTGTGTCAGCGAGTTCAGGTAACCGATCCGCGCGCTCAGCAGTTGAGTCTCGCTGTCGCGCAAACTCCCTTCCAACGACTGGACTTGGAAGGTTGTCGAGCGGCCGGCATTGAGCTTCGCCTTCTCTACTGTCACTGCCTGCAACGCGAGATCGCGCGACTTTTCGGCGATGGCAATCTGTTGCCACAGAAGATCGATCTGCGACGCCGTTCCACGAATCTGCATCTCAATGCCGGAACGGATCACCTCAAGCTGCAGCGTTGCATTCTGATAGCTGGTGTTGGCATCGACGAGCTGCTGTTGGCGGCCGAGATCGTTGATCGGAATGGTGAATCTCAAGCCCGCCATCACATTGGCAATGCGGTCCGAGCCCATGCCCTCGCTATGTTGGCTTCCGAACCGGGCATTGGCGTATAGGGAAACATCCCAAAGCTGCTCGTTTTTCGCCACCGTGATGCCAAGCTTATTCTGTTCGATGACATAAGCTTGGCCGATATAGTCCTGGCGTTCCGAGAGCGCGATCGGCAACAATCTGGCAATAATAGTATTGGCCTTCTTTGGATCGATACTCTCAACGGCGACGACCTTCGTGCCGAGATCCAATGCAAGGAGATCGAGGAGCATCAGGCGGCTGGTTTCGAGGATCTGCCGGGCCTGCAGGACGGCGAGCTTCTGACTTTCGATATCGGCTTGCGTCTGGACGGCTTCCATCGCTGCCATGCGTCCACCGGCAATCAGTGCGTTGTTGAGGGTGAGAAGATCCTCGGCTCGGTCGAGCGAGGCCTGGGCCAACTGCAATTGCTGCTGGGTGGATAAAAGCGCCCGATGCGCAAGGATGATCGTAGCAATCGTTTCCGAGATGGTAGCATTCAGGCGAAGCTTGTTCACCAGCTCGCCAAGCCGAGCTGACCGAACCGGGGCCATATTCACGTCGACGCCCGCTCCCCGCAGCAAGGGTTGCTCTATTCCGATCTGTGCCGCCGAGCTAAAGCCGTTTGCCGTGTCCTGCCAATTCGCCGTCGTGTTCCAGGCAAAGTCGATAGCCGCACCCGTCGTGGTCAGCAGCGAAACACCGGGAGAAACTTCAACCGTGGAGGACTCGACGCCGCCGATCCGCTGGCGACTAACATTGCCTGATATTCCGAATTGCGGATTGAAGCGGTCTTCCGCAACCAAGAGACCGAATTTTTCCGACGCTCGATCGATGTAGGCGCTGCGGATCGTGCGGTTATTCCGCAACCCGAGAAAGACGGCATCCTCCAGTGTCAAGCGCGCTCCGGAAAAAAGTACTGGGCTGGCGGCGGCCGACCGACTGGCTTGCCCGATGTCTGCGCTAGCATCCATTTGAGCTGGTCGCGGAATTGGAATAGGCACATTGCGAGAAGCTCGCGCCCCACTTGGCGGAAACGCCAAGGCACTGATCATCATGAGAGCGATCATAGAAACGCGGTACATTACTCGCTCCTTAAGGCCGCAACGGGATCTAGCCTGGCCGCTCTGCTTGCCGGATAAATGCCGAAGAACAGGCCGACGATCAGTGCCATGCCCGCCCCCAGCGGAAGCGCCAAGGGTGCGGCTTCAAACTGCCAACCGGTGCCATCGGCGAAGATCCAGCCTGCAAAGTAGCCGATTGCCGTGCCGATCGCGCTGCCGATGACCGCAAGGATGAGGGTTTCGGAAAGGAACATCAGCCGAATGTCCTTGCGCCGAGCCCCGAGCGCCAAGCGTAACCCGATCTCCTGCCGTCGCTCCATGACGCTCATCAGCATCACGTTCATGATACCGACGCCGCCGACCACAAGCGAGACCGCGCCAATGCCGAGAATGAGGCTCGCATAGATGCGCATCTGTGCATCAATGCTGGCGATCACTTCGCGCGCCGTGGTCACCTGCATGGTGCCCCCCTGGATCTTGTCCTTGAAATATGCCTTGGTCGCCTCTGCGGTTTGGAGGTCATTTGCGCCGGGCGCCAGCCTACCGGCTATGTTGGTGATAGCGGGACTTGCCACGATCCGCCGTGCTGCTGCGAAGGGGACTACGATCGACCGATCGAGTTCGATACCCAGGATGAAATTGGCCGGCGTATCGTTCAGCACACCAACCACCGTGAGGATCTGGTCACCGAAACTGATCCGATCGCCAACCACGACGGCTCTTCCGGCCGTTGCCTCGATTTCGGCAGCGATCCCCGCTCCGACCACGGCAAAGGGTGCGAAGCCGTCGAGATCGGAGGTGACACGGCCACGCTGAAGGCGCGCCTTTGCAAGCGAATAGATTCGATCCGTCGCGGAGATGATGGTCACCTGCAGATCGACCCGTCCGACCCGAATATTGCCTCCGCTCTGGACCATCGCCGATACCTCCGAAAGGCCGATATTTCGTTTCGGTAGATCGAGAACGTCGCCGACATACACCTGCGCCGTCGAAAACCCCGAGGCTTGCGGCTGCATCATCACCAGGTCGGTTCCCAGCGTCTCGAACTGGCTCAAAGCCGCCTTCCGGCCATTGTGTCCAACGTGCAGCATGGCGATCACTGCCGCAGTTCCGATGGCGATGCCGACCAGAGCCAACACACCACGGCCCTTGACCGTCCGAATATTTTCGATGGTTTCCCGGATGATCTCGATTGCTATGCCGCTCCCGCTGCGCATCATGCCGTCTCGACGCTCTTGAGGGTGGCGGAATTGTCGTCAAGGACCTTCCCGTCGCGCATGACAATTCGACGCGGACAGCGCGCCGCGATCGTTGGATCATGGGTGACAAGCAGGACCGTCAGCCCGAGAGCGGCGTTCAGTTGAAGAAATAGCGACAGGATCTCAGCAGCCGTTTCGCTATCAAGATTGCCGGTTGGCTCGTCTGCCAACAGCAATATTGGATCGTCGACAAGCGCGCGGGCGATCGCGACACGCTGGCGCTGACCGCCAGATAGCTCGTCCGGGCGATACAGCATGCGTTCTGCGAGACCGACGCGGTTGAGTGCGTCTGCCGCCATCGCTCGCCGCCGACGTTTTCCGATGCCGCGGTAAACAAGTGGAAGCGCAACATTGTCGAGTGCCGTGTAGCGAGGCAGCAGATGAAACGATTGGAAGACGAAACCAATCATCCGGTTTCGAATGTCGGCGGCCGCGTCGGTGGACAGGCCTGATGTCTTCATCCCAGCGATCTCTATCTCCCCAGCCGTGGGCTTATCGAGGAGACCGATGAGGTTCATCAGAGTTGTCTTGCCGGACCCGGAAGACCCCGTCAGCGCGCAAAACGCCCCAGTTTCGATAGAAAGGGTTATGTTTCGGAGGACGGAAGTAGCATTTCGCCCGCCATATATCTTGCTGACATCATTGATTGCAAGCACGGGGCCCCCGAGGTCAAGCCAGCCTAGTAAAGGCTAAACCATAGCAAGCTTGCACCCTATTTCGCAACTTACAATGGAGGAATTGCGCCGAAATTGTCGAGGCTAAGTTTGCCCCCGCCGCTGCGGAGCTAAGAACATGCGTTATTTCGGCGTAGGCCAAGTCAAATAGTAGCAATTGCCGCCGATTTGACCCATGTCGGCACTCTGGCCCGTCGCCTTGTCAACGTAGGCGCCAGATGCCGTGCGCAAGTAGTTCCCGCTGTCGTCCCTTGCTAGATGATCGTTGAGAAAGTCCATCCATCCCTCATCGTCATATTTCATCGCAGACCCGGAGGCGTTCCCATCCGCGTCATAGAACGCAATGTCCCAGGCGTTGGTCTCGGGACTTTCGATCGTGAGGGTTCCAGCATTCAGCGCATCGATGACCTCACCTGCATAGGGTGACCATCCCTTCGCAGCTTCCTGCGTATCTCTAAGATAGTCTTTGAATGAGGAGCTCGTCATATCAAGACGGGGGGTCTGCGTCCAAACCTGTTCCGTTCCAGCTGGCAAGCCAATCTCTGCAGCGAGACTCTGCATCCAACTCCCAGCAACATTTGCGTGGCTTTTCGAAGCCTCGATTGCCGTTGCGGAAGAGGAGGTCGATTGTCCGGACTGTTTTTCGTTCCCGCCTTGGCTGGAGACAGCGCTGTCTGATCCGGACCTGAGGAATTTCAGCGCCAAATCGGCCGACAGTTGACGGGTTGTGCTTGATACGATCTGCATAACTGCCTCACCATGGTTTGAAGAAATACAACGATTGGACGAATTTTTTATGACCATTCAATTTGTAGGGTGCGCCCTCTCGTTAAGCGTGTTTATATCTCACGTCGGCAACCCGCCGATATCTTGGAGAAATGACCATGCTTTTTCGAAAATTGATTCTCGCTGCCGTCATGGCAGCGGCAATTCCTGCTATGGCTCTTGCTGCCACGACTGAGGTGACAATCAAAAACAACAGCACATCCGGTACTGCGAATGTCGGCAGTATCAGTTGCATCGGCTGCACGCCCAACTTCCCCTCCAGCATCTCTAATGGAGCGTCAGTTGTCTTTACGGCGCAAGGCAACACCATCGATGGCTTCATGACGTTTCGCTTCGATGTGACCAGAGGTGTCGTTCCGGCTCGGACGTGCAGGGCCTCGTTGAGCGTCAACTATGATCCTGCGACCGGCCAGGCGCTGTCGCTTGCCGGAACGCCGGCCTGGGTCGCCATTTCAGGCGGAACTCAGGCCCCTACCTGCACGCAGACCTCCGCCCCGACAATCTCCGGTGGCAAAGTCTTGTGGAACCTCTCTTTCGTCGCCAACTGAGGATACCTTACTCTGGCAGGTCCGTTTCTGAGCGGACCTGCTCTTCCTTTCGTTGTACTTACAATGATCGCCCAACCATGCGTGGAGCTTGCTTTAAATGACGATTCAGAAAAGTTTGGCGCAAATGCGAGGCGCAGGGCATAGGCAGCACTCGGCCGGTTTGGGATTCTGACGCCAGACCGCCACAGCGTTGTTTGCTCGCTACCATCCATATCCTGGCTTTGGTCCAGACCTATCCGCAGTTGTTGTCGGTGCGGCAAGGGGCTGGACTACGTCCTTATGCCAGCCTTGGTATCAGCTTCGTCCAATCGTAAGTCGAAGCTCACCCGGTTTACGCAACGGCAATCCATTGAAATACAATGATGATCAGCGGCGGGTTGGCCGGCCCCACCGCACGGGTAATAGCACGGAGCCCACGGATTTCGAACCGTAATTGAGATTGCTTCTTTGGTCGCAATCTTCGCCGCCGCTGTCCTGTTGTCCAGTCCGCGCCGATTCAAAGTGTCGACGTCGTCCCCACCTTTAGACGCTCATCTTTGGGCGTCTTTCGACGGCCCGGCGTTCAGACCTTGACGGGATTCGAACCGCTGCATTCTCCATCGAAGAAGCTGTCGCGCAGGATTCCTTAGTGAAAATTCCGGCTCTTGATCTTCAGCGTATCGATATGAAGATCCGGTGTGAAAATATCCCGCGGCTTGACCCCCGGCGCTCGATCCCGGGAATCCGGACTTCCCGGCGCACCGTGAGCAAACTCGTCACCGCGACCCGTCGGCAGTTTGAACTCTCCATCACGATCCGCCAAGGCGGATAGGTCGCCCGACAGATCAAACAGCTGCTGGGCGATGAGGTGCACGACCTCCCCTTCCCGCTGGATGCGGCCATTGATCGCCATCATGCTCGATCCGAGCACGACGCGCCGACGCCGCTCGAAAAGTTTCGGCCAGACGACGACGTTCGCCGGACCGGTCTCATCCTCGATCGTCAGAAACATCACGCCTTTTGCCGATCCGGGCATTTGACGGACCAGAACGAGGCCCGCGGTCATCAACCAACGACCATCTCGAGCCGACATGGCTTCTCCGCAGGTGACGATGCTTCGAGCGGCAAGGTCCTTGCGCAAGAACGCGATCGGATGCTCGCGCAGGGTCAGGCCGGTATGGCTGTAGTCCTGGATGACGTTGTGCCCATCTGTCATCTGCCGGAGTTTGACGTCAGGCTCCTGCTGCTCAGCGATCGTCTTCATCTCGCGCTCGGCCGCAGCAACAAAGAGTGGCAGTGGCTCATCGCGCAAAGCTTTGATCGCCCACAGCGCGTCTCGTCGCTGAAGTTCGAGCGATGGCAGGAAAGCATCTGCCTCCGCCAGTTCGACCAGAGATGCCGCCGGAACGCTCGCGCGCCGCCACATGTCATCGACGCTGTCGAAGGGTTGATCGGCACGGGCGGCCACGATGCGTGCCGCATCGACTGCGGCCAGTCCACGCACCAGACGCATCCCCAAGCGGACGGCATGGCGGCGCTCGTTTCCCTTGACCTGCTCGAGCGTGCAGTCCCAGCGAGAGCGGTTGATGCAGACCGGCCGGATCTCCACACCGTGGTTGCGGGCGTCGCCGACGATCTGGGCGACCGCATAGAAACCCATGGGTTGGCTGTTGATCAAGGCCGCGCAGAACGCGTCGGCGTAATGGCATTTCACATAGCTTGAGGCGTAGGCGATGAGCGCGAAGCTTGCGGCATGGCTTTCCGGGAAGCCGTAGGAGCCGAAACCTTCAAGCTGCGAAAAGGTCTTCTCCGCGAACTCCGGCGAATATCCATTCTTCACCATGCCGGAGACCAGCTTATCCTTGAACTTTGAGACGCCGCCGGTGAACTTGAACGTGGCCATCGATTTGCGAAGCTGATCGGCCTCGCCGCCGGTAAAGCCGGCGCAGACCATCGCCACCTTCATGGCCGACTCCTGGAAGAGAGGCACGCCGAGCGTCTTTCCAAGCACCGCTTCCAGTTCGGGCGTCGGATAGACGACCGGTTCCTTGCCTTCGCGGCGGCGCAGATACGGATGCACCATGTCGCCCTGTATCGGCCCGGGCCGGACGATCGCCACCTGGATGACGAGATCGTAGAAGGTCCGCGGTTTCAGCCGTGGCAACATCGCCATCTGAGCCCGGCTTTCGATCTGGAAGGTGCCGAGCGTGTCGGCCTTTCGGATCATCGCATAGGTGGCCTGATCCTCCTGCTCGATATTCGCCAGATCGATCGTCTCGCCCTTATGCTCCTCTATCAGCTTGAATGCTTTTGCCATGCAGGTCAGCATCCCCAACGCCAGCACATCGACCTTCATGAACTTCAGAGCTTCGACGTCATCCTTGTCCCATTCGATCACCTGCCGGTCGGCCATCGATGCCGGCTCGATCGGCACGAGATCGTCGAGCCGATCATGCGTCAGCACGAAACCGCCGGGATGTTGGCCGAGATGCCGGGGGGCTCCCATCAGTTGCTGGGCAAGCTTCAGCGTCAGTGCGAGGCGACGGTCGTCGGGATTGAGGTTGAGTTCGCGCAGGTTCCGGTCGCCGACCAGTTCGGCCGACCAGGACCACATGCCCGACGACAGAGCCTTGATCATATCTTCCGGCAGACCGAGTGCCTTGCCGACATCACGGATCGCACCTTTCGCACGATATCGTGTAACGGTCGCGCAGAGGGCCGCCTTCTGATGGGTGTAGGTCTTGTAGATCCACTGAATGACTTCCTCGCGCCGCTCGTGCTCGAAGTCGACGTCGATATCCGGCGGCTCGTCGCGCTCCTGGGAAACGAAGCGCTCGAACAGCAAATCATTGGTCTCGGGATCGATCGACGTGATGCCGAGAATGTAACAGACAGCAGAGTTGGCGGCCGATCCCCGCCCCTGGCAGAGTATGCCTTGGCTGCGGGCATATCGGACGATCGAGAACACGGTCAGGAAGTAGGGCGCGTATTTCATGGCCCGGATGAGGTCGAGCTCATGTCGAATGATTTTCAAAACGCTGTCCGGCAGACCTTCCGGATAGCGCGCAGGCACGCATTCCCAGACATAATGCTCGAGAGACGCTTGCGCGTCCTTGCCTGGCACGATCGCCTCCTCGGGATATTGATAGGTTAGTTCCTCGAGCGAGAACCGACAGCGATTGGCGATTTCCATCGTCCGGGCCAATGCTTCCGGGTAACGGGGGAACAGCCGCTGCATCTCTTCGGCTGGTTTGAGGAATCTATCCGCATGACGCTCCCTCTCGAAACCGACGTCATCGATCGTAGTGCGGGTGCGAATACAGGTGACGACGTCCTGCAGCTGACGGCGCGACGGTTCGTGGAAAAGAACGTCATTCGTCACAACGGTCTTCACCTTGAAGCGTGTGGCCATGTTCGACAGCTCGTGCAGCCGCATCTGGTCGTTTGGCCGCCGACGAAGGGAAAGGGCGAGATACGCCCGGTTCCCGAACATTTCCGCCATCTTTCTGAGCTGCACGGCGCAGGTCTCGTCGGGCAGATCGGGAACCAGAATACCGATCAGGCCTTCGGCATAGAGGGCCACGTCGTCGAGATGCAGGATGCAGTTGGCTTTGCCGCCTCTGCCCTTGCCGAGCGTCAGCAACCGGGCCAGGCGCGAATAGGCGGCGCGATCTGTGGGATAGACCAGGATCGACATGCCGTCCTGCAGATCGAGACGGCAACCGACCACGAGGCGAACGCCTGTGGCGCGGGACGCCTCCAGAGCCCGGACGATGCCGGCGAGCGAGTTTCTGTCGACGACGCCGAGCGTCTCGATGCCGAGTGCCTTGGCGGTCGCAAACAGCTCATCCGCCGACGATGCGCCGCGCAGGAATGAGAAATGTGTCGTCACCTGGAGCTCGGCATATCTCATGCGAAAATCCCGTGCAGAAACCATTTGTGCGAGCCGGTCGCCGCATCGATGCCATCGCCAGATCTGAATATCCAGAAGCGTTCGCCGCCCTCGTCCTCGATCACGAAATAGTCGCGTACCGCATCGAACTCGGAGTTCCTCGTCCACCACTCGCCAAAAATCCGCTCCGGGCCGTCGGCGCGTTTCACACGCCGTCGCTTGCCGCGCCAGGTCATCGACACGGGTGGATGATCCGGCAGGAGCGCGATCACCTCGATCAGATCCGGACGGGAGAGGAGCCGAACGGGTCGAGGCCAGTGCAAGCTCCATGACGCACCGGTCTCCCCGGCAACCGCACTCACACGCTTGACGCTGCGCTCGGGCACGTCGCTCGCCACCGGCGCCATGCGATAGACACGCTGCCCGCGATTGCCGATCACGTCGATCAGCGGCGCGATATCCACGATCTCTTCCTCGATCAGGGAGGACGCTTTCTGCACCTCGGTGAGCGGTTCGGCGATGACAGCCACCAGCGAGAGTTTCTCGATGCCGAAGCCCGGCTCGATCTTCTCGATCCGGTCCTTGAAGAGCTTTGTCAGCCAGGCCACATTGCGGGCGGGCTTCGCCGTGCCGGCGCGGATCGCCTGCATGGTATTGTCGACCTTGTGCACGAGAAGATCTGCGCGGCGAACGCCGAGGCCCTTCTGCTGGAGCGCTTGACAGAGCTCAACGACCAGCCGCGAGACGTATTTGGCGATGGTCTCGGGAGCGCCGATCGGCTCGGCGAAGGCGCGGCTGACTTCGATGACATCCATCGGACGGATTGGATCGATCGGCTCCGGCAGCCGCCCATACATCTGGTCGATACGGCGGCCGATTTCGGGACCGAAGCGAAGGGCAAGCGGCGCGCGTGGTGTGGCCGACAGCTCGCCGATCGTCTGAAACCCGAGGGTCCGCAGGCCAACCACAGTTTCCGCTGGCAACCGTAGCGATGATACCGGCAGCCGCTCGACGAAACGCGATGTTTCGCCCCGTGCAGCGATCACGGTATCGCGCGGGCTCACCCGTGCCAGCGCATGCGCCGCGCCCCAGCTGTCAGCAATCGCAACCCGCGCGGTCAGCCCCTTGGCACGGAAGCGATTGACGATGCCGGACAGCATCAGATCCTCGCCACCCTGGAGATGATCGGCGCCTTCGGTGTCCATGACGATGCCGTCGGGCGCATCCATTGCGACGATCGGCGTGTACTGCGTCAACGCCCAGAGCGTGAGGCGTTCGAGGGCCGCGGTGTCCGCGATCGGATCGGCGTCGACCATCTGCAGACCCTGGACGATGGCCTGCGCCTTGGCAGCCGGCATGCCAATATGAAGACCCGCGGATCGGGCTGTTTCATCCGCCGCCGCGATCCAGCGTTTGGAACCGCTCTTCGCGACGACGACAAGTGGCCGCTCAGCGGTGAGCATTCCCGCGCCATCGGCCCGCCTGATCCTGTCGATCGCCAGATCCGGAAGATAAATGGATACGACCCGTGGCATCGCACGCTCCTACAATAAACTCCGCGCACTCGCCCGCCTTCACTCTCATCAGCTCCAGCAGCCATCGTGGCCGCCCAACGCCTGGAACCGGTAGCTCTTCCGATGGCAGTACGCTGACGCGCCACCTTGATGTCGACGCCGTCGGCTGGCCAAAATCCGATGCCTCCGTCTGCCGCCGCCATCGTCGCACGACCAGCCCAATCGTTCCGGTCTTCTCAGCCGCAAGCTGAAGCCGGCGCGACGCGGTCATGGGTAGACGGACAAGCTCACCGACCACGGCGCCCAGGCCGCCGTAGCCAAGACCTTCCTCCATGGTTGCCAGGACATCCTCTTCCCTATCGGCTTCGGCAAAGACCACGCGATCGGGATGAAGACCCGCCAAAGCCAGCGCCGGGAAAAACAGGTCCGGCCGCGTCATGCACCAAAGGATCTGCCCCTTGGTTCGCGCAGCGATCCCCGCCACACAGAGGGCGGCGGCGGCACCATCGACCGTTCCGGACCCGCCACCCGCGAACTCGTGCAAGGCACCATAGGCGAGACCCCCGCCTGGAAGCACCGCGTCTATTTCGGAAACCCCAAAAGCAAGGCAGCCGACCTTTCTCGCCGAACCGCCCTCGAGGGAGGCGATGCGATCGCGTAGATCGGCAATTACCCTGTTGCGGGCAGCAGTCATCATTCACGCGTCCCTTGAAGGCCGTGTTGGAGTTTCGACTTCATGTCGTTCGAATGCAGATGTTCTCTATCTGTTCCGACGTCGCCGAAGAGTCAAGCAACCACGAATAGGAATATTATCTCTCAACTTTAACAAAGCCAAGAGATTCGCTTTGCGAAACATGGCCATGGGCCAATTGCGGCGTTTTGGTAGAGGCGAGAATATATATTTTCGACAGATCGTAACTTCACCTGCGCCGCTTGGCATTTGACCGGTCCATCGGCTACGATCCTCGCAGTTTCACGGAACGGTCACTGCCAATGTGTTGGTGTGGACGGCTCTGAGACCTCGGCGATCCATGGCATTATGATCATGGATCCACGAGCGAGAGGAGCGCATACCATGAAGCCTGTTGTAAGAATTGGTATGGACACGTCGAAAAGCGTGTTTCAATTGCACGGTGTTGATGACGCTGAGAACCCGTGATACGCCGCCAATTGCGGCGACGGGAAATGATCAAATTTTTCGAGACTACGCTGCCGACTTCGATTGCGATCGAGGCCAGTGGCAGCTCACATCACTGGGGGCGTCTGCTTACATCCTTCGGTCACGAAGTGCGCCTGATCCCACCCCAATACGTCAAGCCATATGTGAAACGAGGAAAGAACGACGCTGCGGATGCTGAAGCTCTCTGTGAAGCCGTCAGTCGACCCTCCATGCGCTTCGTCCCGATAAAGTCGCGTGAGCAGCAAGCCGCATGCATGTTGATGAGCGTTCGGGAGCGGCTGGTTGGCGTAAAGTCGCAACTCTCGAACGCGATCCGTAGCTATGCGGCTGAGTTTGGCATCATTGGTCCGCCTGGTCGCCAAAACGTCGCCGCGTTGATCAAGCCAGATCTTCAACAAAGATGGTTGGTCGAGGATCCAGGTCCCGTCGGGCTGCAGCTTGCTATGAGCTGCGATGGGCCGGAAAGCAGAATGCGAAGTATCCCGACGAGCGGACAACTACTGGATGAGGGATGCTGATCACTCCGCGTTCCCCCTCCCTTGCCGGTAGCCCCATCCAGCAATCGTGTGGGGGCGCATTTCCCTGCAAGGGGTGACGCCGTCTTTGAATGGAAGGCGGATTGCTCCCATGCAATCCTGCCTCGTGGCGAACAGCGGGAAGCAAGCTGCAAGCTCTTCGCGGTGAACCGGCTGCACGTAGGAAGCTGGGCGGAAGAGGCTTGCGGCGCGTGAGGGCAGAGCCCTAGTCTTCTTCATCAGCCGAATCAGGTGTAGCGTCCCGCAATCACGGGTGAGGGTTGAATGAGACGGGTTATACTGACATTGCTGGGATTGCTCGCGGCCAACACGGCTGACGCGATGGATGCCAAAGACCTAGCGAACCATTGCGAAAAGGATCTGGATTACGCGGCAGCGTATATCACCGGCTTCATGGACATGTGGCGTGAGAACACGATTTCCATGGTTCTGCTTGAAGCAAACCTAAAAGATAAGGAAGCGTTGGCGATGTATCGCCCTACCGTGCTCGGACGCTTTTGCCTGCCAGAGAAAGCAAACTATGCTCGCGCTATCCGCATTGGATGTGACTGGGTCGAGACCCACCCGGAAAAAGGAGGTGTAAACGCTCCGCGAGCGCTCTTCATGGCCTACAATGCGGCTTGGCCTTGCGAGTGAGGAGAATGCGGTGGGTGGCATATATTCAACGGTTACTGAAGACAGGATCGAATATAGGGATGACGAAAACGGCCGCACGTTCGTGTTCGAGCGTTCTTGGAAATGTCTCTCGGTAGAACTGACAGAATACACCGTGACCGGTTACGTCGAGGGCTTCGACGCCGATTCTGAACTGACGATCACCGAGCCCGCCAGCCTAATTGCCAGTAAGGACGAACCCTACATTCTGAGGGGTAAGGCACGGCTTCAGAATTCGGATGTCCTCAGAATAACCAACAAGGTATCGAACCACGACGGCGGCGCGTATCGGGGCCATGAGTTGTTTGAAACCGACTTCGAAACGGCGGTCGTGGACATCCGCCCCAGCGATGATGGCAAGCGCGGATATGTCACTCATTACGGCCACACCCCAACATACAAGGACGCCATCTACGTTGGCCTAATGATCCCGACCGTCCAGTATGAGCGAATGCTGAGGGATATCCGCCACTACGGGAAACCGAAGCTGGTGGTGGCATTTTGGGCGGCGGTTTTCGCGGAGGGTGGCGGTGGCGGATATCTTGTACCGGCACGACCGCGCGCAAAAATCGATGCAGCCCTGCGGTTCATTAGCTACGAGATGATCTGACCGCCGAGGCTGTTGTCAATGTAGAATGCTAACGGAAAGCCAGGTACCCGCCTTTGACGTGACGCCCAGGCTACCTTACATTAGAAAATCGACCCCGCTTCGCAGCGAGGCCGACCAGGCATGATGAATGTAGCTATGCTCTTCTCATGTACCACCCCCCGGAACGGCTTGACGCCCTTTCGCACGAGTGGACACGAAGGCCGCTGACTGACCTTTAGCGGGGGCAGTGTCAGCGGTCTTTTCGTTTGCAGGCAGCCAATACTTCGGCGCATCGTCCGCCTTGCAGAGGGTGCCCGATTTCGCCATGCGCCAAGCAACGCTGTTCACGTTCTGCTTTTCCGGCACGTCGCCAAATAGGACGAGGATGTAATTCTCAATCTCCTTCGGAGCGAGGGCATCGATGGCCTGCGAATGCGCATACCTCATCGCGACCGTAATTTTCTCGGGGAGAGAGAGCTGCTTCTTTGCGAGAATATCCCAGCCCGCACTGCCACCGTAGAAGCCCGCTGGCGGAGGAGGATAAACCGCGAGGTGTTTGACCTTGTCGTCGCAAGCCAAGCAGCAGGTGTCAAAACGATTATGATGCAAGGCGCGGATTTTCGTCTGTATGCTGTAGCTACCGGATACGTAGTCGCGGCTCGCATCCTTGCGGTCGTACTTCGCGCCGGTGATTCGCGCCAGGACAGATCCCGCAACATCGAGTTCCATCAGTTCCGCCTCAAGCGATGCCAGCTCCTCGCGGAGGCGCACGATCTGGTCGGTAACGACCTTCCTGCGTTTTTCAAGTGCTTGCATCTCGGACATTTTTAACGGCTCCTTCGCATTCTCAACGACATATCATCGCGAGAAGTTAAAGTATACAATAAACCGAAACGAGGTTATCCACAAGGTAGATCGGGGAGCGTGAGCTCGTTGGTCGGCACAGGAGAAATAATCTAGTAATTACAGCATTCAAGAAAGTTAACGAACGGTTGATTCACAGTGCTCAGGGCTGTGGAGTCTAAAGCTTTCTATCCCGCGTTCATACCATGCGGAACACACCACATGGTAAGATGTGGCTGCCAAGCGTGGCGTTTTGATTCATCGTGGATGAGTGAAAGCCCCTGATGCAACGCCGTAGCGCTAAAACGCGATTGTACGAGCGCGACAGACCGCACCGAGTTCCTTGAGGGGCAGGTGCGAAGAATAAAACGAAAGTAAGAGAAGTGGAGAAGAAATTCAGCCTGATGCTAACGCGGAAGGATTTTACCGACAAGCGCGATACGTTTGTTGATGAGCGTCTTCGCAGTGGGATAGGTTTGGAAAACCGCGCATCGAGAGAAACCACAGCATCAGGAAAACTCCAGCTTTACCGAGTTCGTTGGTGGCGTCCACGATAGCCTGACAATTCCCGAGAGTAACGGCCTCGTCTACAAGAATGCGGAGGTCGCGCTTACAACGCACCCCATCTTCATTCGACATGTAGCGGCGGGTGTTGGTGGCGTTCCCGAGGATCAAGCGCGCGGCTGCGCCTTCGTTCGTACCTACGGACCAGCCCACCGTGTCCAACAACGGAGGCAGATGATTCCCAAAAAAGGGAGACAGGTTCCTTTGGCCGTTGTCTTCGCCGTCACCCCATCACGAACCCGCCTTGAGGCGGGTTTTTTTACGCGGGGATGATGATAAGGCGCAGAGCACCGCCCAATCACAATCCCCGCTCTGGAGGAGTTCATTTGTCGCTCACCCTGCTGGCTCGCTTGGAGCGAGGAGCCTGTCGATGCCGCATGATGGATCGGGTAATCAGATAAAGCGCCAGCAATAAAAGCAGGCCGGTAACGGGCAGCGTCCCTAAGGCGGTTGCCTTGATGCCGAAGCCTTCAAATGCGAGGGAGTTTTGTTCCATGGGCGTACTTCTCCTTAAACAAAGAAAAAGCCGCCTGCTCCTGCTACGCATTACTACAGCTCAGGTGATTCCTGCAATAGCCGCAAACCGCCATGAACAGCACATGCGGGATTCTGTTAAGATGTCAATAACCAGTTGCTTTTCATCTTCTAGCGCTAAAGGGCTGATTCTTGTGCCGAATCTGGGCTTATCAACAGATCCCCCGAAAACAAATCTTATGAGGGACCAATTTGCGGAAAACTGCCGTTTTCACAGCCTAAGTACCACCCGGCGACAGCAGCTAGTACGATGAACACGAAGAGAATCCATCGCCAGCCAAGGGCAAGCACTAAGCCGATCAGCCCAAGCGTCACGAGCACCGCGATCGGCGCGGCCTTCTAATTCGTCTCTTCGTCAACTTGGATGGGCATTATTTGCCTTTGAAGGCAGCATAGGCTTGTACTCCGGACCGCAGGCCCACCATCACAGCGGTAGCGTACAGCGGAGATAGCAGGGGAATCGCTTCAGGTTAATTTCTGGGTCTTGACCTTGCCCCCAAGTTTTATCCATTGAGTTCGCTCCAGCGGTTTTTGGTTGCTGTTGTTGGTTCGGTAGCGGCGGGTTGCAGTGCGGAGCCATTTCGGCTGCGCAGCACCGCATCACGTCGCGGGTTGAGTGTCTGAGCCGGCCGGTGTCAGCCAGCCAAGGCCTGAATGCGGGCGTTGATCGTTGTAATCGCTACGCCAGTTTGAAAGCGCAGACCGGGCGTGAGCAAGCGACGAGAACAGAGTTTCATTCAAGAACTCGTCTCGCAGCCGCCCGTTGAAGCTTTCGATAAAAGCGTTCTGGATCGGCTTGCCAGGCGCAATGTAATGCCAGTCAACCTTGGTCCGGTCCGCCCATTGCAGGATCGCGTTGCTGGTGAACTCGCTGCCGTTGTCACTGACGATCATCCTCGGCTTGCCGCGCTCCTCGATAATCCGGTCAAGCTCCCGTGCGATGCGAAGACCGGAAAGCGATGTATCGGCGACGAGCGCCAGGCGACGACGGTCAGAATCCGCAACCTGCGCCTATCGGTGAACTGATCCGACACGAAGTCCAGCGACCAACGATCATTGGCCGCCATCGGCACCAGCATCGGCGCTCGCGTGCCTGTCGCTCGCTTGCGACCGCCGCGCTTGCGCACCGTCAGTTTCTCCTCCCGATAGAGCCGGAAGAGCCTCTTGTGGTTCACGAGGTGACCCTCCCGCCGGAGCAGCACATGAATGCGTCGATATCCGAAGCGGCGACGTTCATGCGCCAACGCCTTCATTCGCTCGCGAAGCTCATGATCATCGTCGCGCCTGGTCTCGTAACCGACCGTCATTCGGCAAAAACCAATGGCTTTACACGCCCGCCGTTCGCTCATCTCATGATGACTCATCAGATGCGCGACAGCTTTCCGCTTGGCCGCGGGCGTCACGACTTCTTTCCCAAAAGGTCTTTCAAGGCAGCATTGTCGAGCATCGCATCCGCCAGAAGCCGCTTCAGCTTCGTGTTCTCGTCCTCAAGCGTCTTCAGCCGCTTGGCCTCGGACACCTCCATGCCGCCGAACTTGGCCTTCCATTTATAGATGCTGGCATCGCTGACGCCGTGTTTGCGGCAAAGCTCAGAGACCGGCGTGCCTGCCTCGTGCTCCTTCAATATGCCGATGATCTGTTCGTCTGTGAAACGATTGCGCTTCATCCTCTGGTCCTCTCAATGGGCCAGAGCTTACTTCAAAATGGATTATTTCAACGGGGCAAGGTCAGTTGGTATAACTCGGCGGTTCATGAGAACAGCGCTTGCGATTTCTGGCTGTTTTCCTCGGATAACTACTTTGGTCACCATTTTCCTCATTGCAGAATCACATGCACATGTGAGGACTCTCGTCTTAGTTGTTAGGCACGCGAGGGACGTATGAATCTGCTCTATCAAAACACCGGCATTGCAGCGGCCATTCAGAAAAACCATTTGCCGGCAACGCTGGTGGAGCTTTTCGGAGACCTCTTTGATGAAGATAACGGCCGGATTCTTCTTCAAGAAACGACAATCATCGACTTCAAAGAAACAATTCCAAGTGATTTCTCTGGAGACTACGGTGCTGGCATTATCAGGCTTGCGCTTTCCTTCCACAATACTTTCGGCGGGCTAATTGTTTTCGGGGTTGTCGATCGCACTGGCGTGCCTTCCTTGGCGAAGGAGATATTTAATATTGAAGCCTTCAACAGGGTGCTCTCCGACATTAGTGGGAATCAAATTGAATGCTCCCTTCGTCGATATGCACTAAAAGAGGGGGCGGATGCTCTGCCAATCCAAGTCGTGTTAGTTCCTGCTCGTCGTGCTCAGCGGCCAGCTAGGTTAAAGCGGCCGCTATTCAAATACGCGCAAGGTGCTCTCTGGGTGCGCGATCGGCACGAGGTATTAACAGCCGAACCTCGCCATCTACCACTTCTGTACGGAGATCGTTCGTCGTTCTTTTCGAGAAACGAGGTTGGAAGCGTATCAGTACACCGATCACTGCCACCTTCTCCATCAACGATGGATGAATTTGTCGGTCGGTTTGGTCTCCTACATGACTTGTGGGATTGGCTCGTGTTTAGCAATCATGTCCGCATGTACTTGCATGGGCCTGGAGGAAGCGGCAAGAGCACACTGGCATATGAGTTTGCTACGGCAGTAGCTCATTCGCCTTATAGGATTACGCTTCCAAAGGGCAATATGCTGGACTATGTGCTGTTTCTGTCTGCCAAGGAAACCGCGCTCGATCCCTTCCAGCAGAAGGAGAACAACTTCACCCAACGCGATTTCGCGACAGCTGAAGAGAAAGTAAGACAAATTCTTTACCACGCCGGACTTGCGGCGAGCACTGAGCTCGATGAACTATCGGAAGAGAGCGTTGAAGAGCATCTAGACGAGCTTGTCGAAAATTTTACTGGGCTAATCGTGATCGACGACATTGATGCTCTCACCCGCCGAAACCGGGACACCGGCGAGGAACTACTTTTCCAAAAAGCAGCACAGTCTTCTGGCCGGCTCAAAATCCTATACACTTCGCGCTACGCACCACCATATGCACTAAAAACTGCCAAAGAAGTGCCGTCGCTCGACTTCGAGCATGAGTTCTTTCCTTTTATGGAATCCTGCTGTCGCCAGTTCGAGGTTGCTCCACCAGCGAGCAACAATGCGATCCGGCTATTTGAGATCAGCGCCGGCCTCCCAATCCTCATCGAGACGATTATTGGCCTCAGACGCAATTGCTCATCATATGAAGAGGCATTCAAAGCATACGAAAGTCGCGAAGGAGATGCGGCGCGTCGCTACCTCTATCAACGCGAATACGATCGACTAGAGGCGGCTACTAAAGCTCGGCACATGCTTGCAGCGCTCAGCCTAATTGAAACCCCTGTCTCCATCACTGCAATTGGGCACATCACTTCGTATTCAGAAGAGCAGATTAGAGATGCCGTGACGCAAACAAAAGGAATATTCCTAAAATCTACTGAGAATGAGAATGGAGATACACTGTATGAACTCGCTACGCCTGCCATAGGTTTCGTCAGACAAGTTTCCCCAGACTTGCCGTACTACCCTGCTTTGCAGAAGGCCATCAGCCACTTTAAACAAGAGAGTGGACGAACACCTGCGCATGAAGCTGCAATCCTTGTTAGGATGCAGAAGCTCGCTCGCACGTCAGATTTCGAGCGTATTGTCGAAGAAGGGGCCGCCATTCCAACGGGTGACTCAATATGGGGCAATCCGCAGTTCCTTGGTCTTTTGGGGCAGGGCTATGCGGCACGCGGCGCAGCAAATGCTGAAGATGCGAGAGGCTACTTTGCACGAGCTTTTGCTCTCCACTCTCGCGACATTTTCATGCTTCGGGCCTGGTATAAGCTCGAGTTTTCCGCTCAACACACAATCAAGAGTGCGGAGGACCTCTGCCGGAAGGTGTTACAATCTGGATCGCTCTCACAGCGACATCGATCAGAGTTTTACTCGAAGCTTGGGCAGGTTCTTGAAACGCAAGCAAGGCCTTTCATTCACACTGACAAGACACGGGCTATTAGTATGATGAAAGCGTCGCTGGACGCCTATTTTGAAGGGAAATGGCTAGCGCGGGAGGTCGAGCAACTCGACTCAACACTTCAAAATGATTGGATAACTAACCTTGCGGGCAAGCTATTCCGCCTGCTGCAGGATGACCTCGAGCCCCTCTTTGATTTCATCGAAAAAATGTCCGATAAGAACCATGACGTCGACTTGGAAGCCATTCGAATCTTGATAGATCCGATGAAGTCGATGGCTCACAATGCCAAGCCTTGGGCCTGCAGTAAAGTTGCCGGCCTGGCCCGTCGCACAGCTGCTCGGTATGCGCGCCTGAAAAAGCCTCTCAGCGAGCAACCAGGGTTTTCGTATGTGATCGAAGCCCTGCGCGACATCATCCAAACCTTACATTCGAAGATGAAGACTGACCAAGGTGAACATACGCGCTAACTGCGGCGACGGCCCGTCTAACGCTGACTGACTCGTAAGATAGATAGGGATCATGTCCCAGGGAGTGGTGTAGGTCGTTCGATCGTCGAGCTTTCCGGACAGGGCCGGGAACGGGTCAACCTGCAGCGGGCAAGTTGATAAGCGGATCATCGCTCATTGGCTCATTGTAGCAATGGTTTCCAGTGTCATGTGTCGCGAGCGCTGAACAGCCCGCGCCGACGAGTCTGACGATCGCATCGTCGTTGGGAAAGATGCCGACGACCTCTGTCCTTCGCTTGATCTCGCCGTTCAATCGCTCAATGGGGTTCGTGCTATGAAGCTTGGTCCAATGCTGCTTGGGAAAGGTCATATAGGCGAGGACATCTTCCTCGGCGCTATCCATGAGGCCGGCGATTTTCGGCACTTTCGTGCCTGATCTGATCGGCGACGTTGCGCCACTGTTGGCTGGCAGCTTCCGGGGTGTCCTGGGCAAAAGCCGTTGCAATGAAGGCTGAGACCACGCGTCGCCCGCTCTTGCCGGCATGAGCCAGCGCATTGCGCATGAAGTGAACCCTGCATCTTTGCCAGGTAGCGGAAAGGACCTTGGAAACGGCGGCTTTGATGCCTTCGTGGGCATCGGAAACGGCGAGTTTGACGCCGCTCAGGCCGCGTCGGGTCAGCTTGCGCAGGAATTCCGTCCAGATCGGCTCAGCCTCAGAGGTGCCGATTTCCATGCCGAGCACTTCCCGCCGGCCATCCGTGTTGACGCCGATGGCGATGATCACCGCGACGGCGACGATGCGTCCGCCGCGCCGGACCTTGAGGTAGGTGGCATCGATCCAAAGATATGGCCAGTCGCCTTCGATGGGCCGGGAGAGAAAGGCCTTCACCTTGTCGTCGATTTCCCCGCAAAGCCTGGAGACCTGGCTTTTGGAGATGCCGCTCATGCCCATCGCCTTGACCAGATCGTCCACCGAGCGGGTCGAAACACCTTGGATATAGGCTTCCTGGATCACCACGGTCAGCGCCTTCTCGGCCATGCGGCGCGGCTCAATTCGCAGTTCAAAGGTACCGGCGCGGGGTCTCCCAATCGCGATCGCGATAGCCGTTACGCTCTTCAAGTCGAAAGTCGTTCTTCTCGCCGTAGGCCGCACCGGTCTTGGCGCCGACCTCCAGCTCCATCAGCTTCTCGGTCGCAAAGCCAATCATCTCGCGCAGCAAATCCGCATCAGCGCTCTTCTCAACAAAAGAGCGCAGGTCCATCATATCGTTGGTCATCGGTGGTCTTTCCAAAAGGTTGTGCTTGAACAACCCAACCCTACTGGAAAAAGCCGATGACCACCGCTATCGACCTACACCACCTCTCGGGACATCATCCGTTGACAACACGCAAGCCTCATTCTCTACAAAAAAGAATGGGCATTCGTGCCGCCAGAGATTGCAATATCCTGGCAACACTGTTGGTAAGTAGGCAAGGTTGGATGGCAAGGAATTTTGTACGTGAAGGAACGATTTGAAGGACAAAACAGAAGCGCGCTGATTGCAAGCTTGAAGAGGCAGTTCGATAGCGGCGATCCAGAGGTCGCCGAGGCTATCGCGACCGGCGGTGAACTTCTTGAGTTCAAACCCGGCGACCTTCTCATTCATCAGGGTGGTGAGGACAATGACGTCTTCTTCCTCGTATCGGGAAACGTGTCCGTTGTTGTTAAAGGTCAAGAGGTCCGAACCTTGCGCGCCGGCGATCACGTCGGCGAGATGGCGGCAATAGAACCGTCGCAGCTCCGCTCAGCGTCTGTTGTCGCCACAGATACCGTCGTTGCGGTCAAGATGTCGGGAGCGAGTTTCATGAGCCTCGCCGACTCGTTCCCACCGCTAGTTTGGCGCGCGGTTGCCCAAGAGCTATCCCGTCGGCTATTTGATCGAAATAGGCTTATGCCAACGCCAAATAAGAAGCCTAGGATGTTCATCATGTCCTCGGTCGAGGGGCTGGACGTAGCGCGAGCGATCCAGTCAGGGCTTCAGCACGACGTTCTTGCAACCGTGTGGCCCGATGGTACCTTCTGGGCTGGCGGGTACCCGCTAGAAGCTTTAGAGACAGCCGTTGCCGAGAGCGATTTCGGTGTTGCCGTTGCCTTGTTCGAAGACATTGTCGAAACCCCTAGAGGCGATCGTAAAGCTGCAATCCGCGATAACGTGCTCTTTGAACTCGGCCTATTCATGGGGCGGTTGAGCCGCCGGCGCAGCATTCTTGTTTATCCCAAGCTCAAGGGTTTGGTCCTTCCCTCTGATCTTTATGGATTAACGCCGGCATCTTACGCACTCGGTGACGAGCGCGATCTCGAGGCCAGAATGGGCCCTGTCTGCACGGAAATACGGAAGATCATTCGCCAGATGGGCGTCAAAATCCCAGGCGCTTAATCAAGCGGCCAAGGCGCGATGAAATGACCGGGATGCCTCCCGCTCCAAGTTCAACCTCAACGGAGGCGGGTGCCGATCCGACCGAAAACGCGGTCGCGGAAAGTATAAGTGTTCGGGAATTACCTCGGCGGACGATTAGCAGTACGGCAAAATTCACACTCGATGCTGGATCAGAAATGATCGACCACATGCTCTGAATGTCGTCCCGGCTGGGAACGGGTGCAAAGCTCGGGTGCGAATGCCATTCACCAATGTAGTTGAAGCGCGTAAAATCCCCTGACGTTTTCTCGAAGAACTCCTCGAGAAACCGGGCATGAAGCGATGGATCTCTCTCAAAGTGGGTCGCGGTTGCGTTCACTGTCTGGATTGACGCATCTATGATCCGAAACGTGACGTCTCCGACATGTTCGGCGACTAGAAGGCCACCTATTTCCTGCCGGCCGGCCACGGCCAACGCGCTCAGAATTTTCGAGGCAACTGGCTCAGGTAGGATCAGCTTCACCAAATGACCTTTTCATGATCGACATAACGACCTTCATCTCTTCGGCCTTTGTGACGTCATCTAACATCGAAGGCGGTTCCGTGGTGGCAAGCAATGGCAAGATAACCGGTTCGGTGTGGAACGGTTCCGAGTAGAACCAGCCTTCGGCCAGGCCGATGAAATAGACCGAATGTGGAAAGATCGACGGAGAACGCTCGGCCAAGATATCAAGGGCGAAGCGCGCTGCATGAGCAGCAATTACCGAGACATCTGCGTCCTCGGCGATCCATGTAACATCGGCGTCGCGATCTTCATACCGTCGTTCGGCCCTCTGGGTTGATAACCCCTTTTCACCGCACCAATTTTCGATCCCCAAGCGCATCATTGCGGGCGAAGGCTCGATTCTCGGGCGATGGCGGGCAATCATCCCGCCGATGCCTCCGCCGTGCACTTCGGCCCAAACCATCGGCGTCTCACCAGCTGAGGCTGCAGCGCAAAGGTAGTTGAAGGCTTCGGAGTTGCTTGCGGCGTCAACAATGAGGTCAGCTTTGGAAACGCTCTCGATCAGAGTTTCCAAGCTACCACTGGCTTCATGACCGCCCAGCCTATGTCGGCGGACTTCCACCACGGCTTCTGGATTGACCAACTGAATACGGCGGCCGACAGCATCCACCTTGTGTGTGGCGATATCGCGCCAGTCCAATTCGTTTCGGATCAGATTCTCGGGCAAGAGCAGATCATCGTCCAATAGGAGGAATCTACCGACGCCGGAACGCGCAAGGCTCACAGCAATCTTGCTACCAACCGACCCACATCCGGCGACAGCTACTGTCCGAGAAGCAAGGGCCGCGCGGTCGAGAGACGTGCGCAGGACGATATCGTCGGGCGCAATGACACCTACGGTCACGACAGAATCCGCGTAGATCCTATAGGCGCTAATGCCATCGTCACGCAGGAGCAGGATCAAAGGGCGCGCAGGAACCTGACCAACGCCGAGATGATCAAGATAAGTACGAAATTCTACTGGTGAGGTCTGCGGCAGCTGATCCCCTGTTGGTCGCCGAATGAGAATGCAGTCGACATTGTAGCATTCCTGATCGAGAAACTTCGGTGCGGAGATATCGCGCCAAGTGTTGTTGTCTGCGATCGCAAAGTAGGAAGCGTGATAGACTAAGCTCTCGTCATGCAGTGCCAGATTGGCCTTGCCGTATAGAATGTCTTTCGGCGCGGACGCGGCAAACGTGCGAAATTCGGGGGTCGCTAGGAAGCGAGAAAACACCATGCGCTGTCGCTGACCCAGGGTGGTCTCGTGGCGTGATGGAATTTTCTGCGTGTCTTCAAATTCCCGCTCCATCGTCAGGAGCCGCTGAGCACTCTCGAGCATTTCGGCGCCGCTAACATCTGGCTGCCAGTTGTCAGGTCCGATTTCCAGGCAGAGTTCACCGCCCGCTCCCCACTGATGGCTGGACCACCATGTCGAAACGTCGCCACGCGGAAGAACAAGAGGCGGAGAATGAGGGAAATGATTAGGATAGCGAAGGGAGATCGGGAAGACTTCGTCTCCGATCAACAGATCGGCATCCCAATTGATGCGGGCGGATGCATCGATCCGCCAATCCAATGGACGTAGCCAGTCGACTCCGCCGATAAGCGCGTCGATCCGCATGCGTTCCGAACGGAACCGTTGCGCATTCTCGATATACCAGATCAAGAAAAGCCGTCCTTCTTCGCCGGACCACTGGGCCGGTTCTGAAAGGTGAACGGATTGGCCGCAGCTGAAGCTGGTTTGAGAAGGCCCGCGCCTGCGAATGCGGCGGCGGCCTTGGCTGTTTGATCGCCGTTCTTTTTCAGCTCTTCAACCATGTCGTCATAGTTCAGGCCGGACTTTTTTCGATTGTCGCCAAACAAGGAACGGACCGCGTCATTCGCTTTGCTGTAGGCCAGAGGACCAATCGCAGTTTCAGACCCGCTACACCGCGCCTGCTGCTTCTCGGCTTCGATAACGCCGCGACTGACCGAGCAACGCACAAGGCCTCCCTTTACCCCGAGACGCGTCACTGTCATCGGCCCGAACTCGAACCCGATCGCGAGACCGAGGCTCGAAGCATTCGTCCCGGCATCCGCAAGAAGATCGACCGCAAGGCCAAAGCTGCTTCGTAGTGCGCCGGCACAAAGAGTCATATTGCTGATCGTTGCGTCGACATCCGTAGTTTGGGCTGTCCCCTCGACGAGCAGACCATGGATACAATCACCAATGAAGCGAACCTTCCGGCCAGCAAAGTCCTTGTGAAGCGTGGAATCAAGCTCGCTACGAAGGACATGCAACACGCGAACAAGATGCTTTGCGGTCGTGTCGTTGCCTATGTTGGCCCCAACATAACGAGTGAAATTATCGATATCCGCGTAGACCGCGACAGCGTCCTGTCGGCGTGAGTTGCGCACCGACAAGGCTTCAATATCTAGCGTGCTGAACGGCGGCGTGTGGCCGCTGAAAGAAAAGGTCCCGATCGGATTACCGGCCAAATCCTCTTTCCATTCGGCAACAATGTCGCTGGCTGAGACGTCGAGATCGGCGTCCTGCTCCGCGCTCTCAACTTCAGAGGTCGCCAAGGGCACGATGTCCGGGCTCTCGACCTCTTTTAGGCCTAGTGCCAGACGCGCCTTGTTAGTCAAAAAAATACCCGTTGCTCGGCCCCCGCCTGCCCGCTTAGCGGCGTGGTTAGCGGGTTCGCCTAGGAAAAGAGGTTCGCGATGGCCGCGTCGCCCATTGCTAACCGCTAGTGCGACGCCAGTATCAATGCCCACCCGGACCTTGGCAGACGGATGGTCCGCGTCTTCACCGGTATCCTTCAGCACATCAATAATCAGCTGCGCAATTGCAACCGCCCGATTCAAGCGGTCAGTTTCAGAGTCATAGGGCTTGGTAACGACGGCATGGAGCCTCTGGTTGTGGAAATCAACGAAGAGCGCATCGACCCGTTGAAGCAATCTATGGACCGCTCGATAGTGCAAATTGAGAAACCGTAGCGTGCGCCGATGGCATGTCTCTCCCTCGACGTCGGTGACATTGAGCATATCCTTCAGATTGAGGATATCAGCATAGAGATGAACACCGTCTACCCGGTAGGCAACATGGGCGGGGAGATTGTCAAGATTGGTGTTCCTGACGTAGCTGCGGATCTCGACATCATCGATCTCGACTTCTGCCAGGCGGGTCGTTATTCGTTTCTTTGCGCGTTCGCGATTCCAGGTCCTTGCCATGGCGTCCTCAACAATTGGCGGATGTCGTTCTCTGCAGCTACCATCGGTATCACGTGAGAAAAATTCCCGCTATTGTCGCTTCGGCTGCAAGCCCGTTTTCCACCGGGGGGATGCAAATGTGGACACAGCTTGCCGTGTTTTCTAGGGGAAACTGAGTCATATCCTTTTCGGCTACCGCGATCGAGATGTGACCATCAAGGCGGCCGTAACTGGAGCAGATCTGGTGGCACGGGGGATTCCGATTTTTTGTGAATCATGATTCACCTCCTTTATGACGAAGCGCCGCCTCCCCATGGTCGAGCATGCTGATACGCTGTCGCTGAAGGCGCTGTGGGAATTGGTGACGGGACTTGTGGCGCGGGCCGATCGGGCAGAAATCCGGATTGAGGCGCTCGAGGCTGACAACCGAAAGCTTCGAGAAGAAAACGACCTACTCAGGGTAGAGAACACGCGGCTGAAGGTCGACAACCAGCTTCTGCGTGACGAGATTGCGCGGCTTAAAAACCTGCCGCCCCGCCCACCCTTCAGGCCATCGGGCATGGAACAGGCAACCAGCGACAAGGCGGTTGCCGGCAGCCGAAAGCCTGCGCGGCGTCGCGGGCCGAAGGGCGACGCGGGGAGCGCCACGCGCGAAGAGGTACTGCCTGCCAGTGCCCCACCTGGATCGCGGTTTAAGGCTACAAGGATTGCGCGGTCCGGGATCTGGTCGTGCGGGCCGAAGTGGTGCGCTATCGCCGCGAATACTGGGTGACACCGGAAGGACGCACGATCATTGCGCCGCTGCCAGCAGGGATAAAGGGCGGCTACGGCGCCAGTCTGCGTCGCTTCTGCCTGATGCTTCATAGCCATGGGCAGGTCACAACGCAGCGATTGACGACCTTGCTCAACGATGTCGGTGTCGAGATTTCCAAACGCCAGGTCATCCGGTTTTTGACAGAGCGGCTGGAGGGCTTTCATGCCGAAGATGCCGCCGTGCTGCATGCCGGCCTGGTCTCGGCTCCCTTTGTCACGGTCGACGACACTGGCGCCCGTCATGCCAACCGCAATTTCCATACGACACAGATCGGAGGCGAACATTTCACCGCCTTCCGCACAACGCCGTCGAAGTCGCGGCTGAACTTTCTGGCCCTGCTGCGCGGCAACTATCAGGATTATGTTCTCAACGATGCCGCCTTCACCTTTCTGGAAAACCGTCAGGTGGACCCCGCCCTGCTGGCGCATTTGAAGACATGTGAACCGCGGCGCTTTGCCAATCAGGTTCCGTTTCTCGAGTATCTGGCCGCCAATGGTATCGAGATCTTCGACAAGGACATAATCCGCCCGTTGAGGCCGGCATCTGGGGCGCCATCCGCCATCATGGTCTGGTCGGCAGTGCGGTGATCGTGTCCGACGATGCCGGACAATTCCGCGTCGGCACCCATGCGCTGTGCTGGATCCACGCCGAGCGGTTGCTGCACAAGCTGATGCCGGCGACGCCCGGCCAAGTGAAACACGTCGAAACCCTGCGCGAGCTTGTCTGGCACTTTTACAAAGCCCTGAAAGCCTATCGGCAAAGACCTGATCCCCGTGCAGCCCGGGGCCTTCGGGCCCGGTTCGATCGGATCTTTTCGCTGCGAACCGGTTATGGCGACCTCGACAAACTGCTGTTTCGGCTGGGTCGCCGCAAGGCCGAACTGCTGCGGGTTCTGGAGCGGCCTGAAACCCCGCTCCATACCAATGCCTCGGAAAGAGATCTGCGCGGACTTGTCATCAAGCGAAAGATTTCCGGCGGCACGGTCAGTCGCAACGGTCGGCAGGCGCGTGACAGCATGCTCGGCCTGATGAAGACCTGCCAAAAGCTCGGCCTGTTGGCACTATCTCGGCGATCGGCTGGGGATCAATGACGAAGATCATGCTGTTGAACCCCTCGCCTCGATGGTTGCAGCACGCGCCTGAACGCTCTCGGCCCTTCGAGCACCCTTCTTCTGCGTCAGATCTGTGATTGCGTTGGCATGGCCACCAAATCAGCCCCGCTTACCCAGCGGCCTTCGCTGCCGATAGAGACCAAATAATAGGCAAACCATTGAAATTATGGTAAACACTTCCTTAATCGGAAGCCAACCTGGCCTTTTATTCCGCCACTCTTTGCACTTTCCCACAGCGCATCTCACCATCGATAAGTACTGGTTATCGATAGTCATTACTTTTTGCCGGCAAATCTGTGATGTCGGTCGCCTTAGATGGGCGGATTATCGGAATTTCCGGGCTTCGCGGCCGGGACAGATCGACTGATCGCTACGCCGGTTTGAGCTTGGGACCGACGCCCTGGGGTCGGGCGTTCGTTGCTCCCGGCGATGTCTTCTCGTCGCAGTCTATGAGGAAGACGTCTCCCTCTGATACCCCTGCATTCCAGTCGTTTCCGACGTAAACGACTGCTGGCGTGGATCTCGTGCGGCGATGGCTCGATGCTTGAGTCAGTGACTCTCTGTGAGAGCCGTAAAACACGCTTGCAACTGAACGTTTGGAGGCGCAAGGCCATCGCTCTTTCCAGCGTTACCCCCCAATCAAACGCGTCGGGTGGCGGTTCATTCCTTCCCTTTCCTACTAAATGCGACGACCTGCCGGGAAACGGCATTCACGGTCGAATCCGATTAACGCGATCCTCGAAAGAACGTGATCCAAGATGTGATTAAGTCCTACAGATTCCCTCTCAAAACTGCGAGTAGACGGTACGAGATCTTTCGCCTATCGATTGCTTATGAAATCGTCGCTTGAACATATGCCGCTTCGCAAGCAGCGAGAACTCGGCCGAGTTCTCGAAATCCTCCACGAGGAATTCGAAGATGCGCTGAGAGAAGGCACTGCCGACTTCAAGAAGCGCGGTAGGATCTTGAAGATCATCCTGTTCGGCTCCTATGCCAAGGGCGGCTGGGTCGATGAGCCCTTCACCATGAAGGGGTATCGCTCCGACTTCGATCTCTTGATCATCGTCAACAATCGCAAGCTCTGCGAGTTCGCCGAATACTGGAACAAGGCCGCCGACCGGCTGATCCACGAAGCCTCCATCGAAACCCCGGTGAGTTTTATCGTCCATTCCCGGCGCGAGGTGAATTCGTACCTCAAGGAAGGGCAGTATTTCTTTTCCGACATTCGCAAGGAAGGCATCGTTCTCTACGAACTGGACGACGAGCCGCTGGCGGAGCCCGAGCCACTTTCGATGGAGGATCGGCTTCGCGTCGCGAAGGACCATTTTGAAGAGCGGATCGAGGCTGCAAAGGAATTTTTCGATCTGGCCGAGCATGCACGTGCGAGGGGCTACTGGAAAAGAGCGGGGTTTCTCTTTCATCAATCCCTCGAGCAAGCCTATTCCTGCATTCTGCTCACACTCACCAATTACGGCCCACCATCGCACAACATCAAGTTCCTTCGCTCGCTCGCCGAGGAGCAGGACCGCCGGCTGGCCGAGGCGTTTCCGCGTGATCAGCACCGGGAACGGGCCTGGTTCAACACGTTGAACGAAGCATATGTGAAGGCGCGCTATTCAAAGCATTATGAGATCAGCGAGGAGGCGCTCAACTGGCTCGGCGAGCGAACAACCATGCTGCTCGAATTGGTCAGCACGGTTTGCTCCGAGCATTTGGAAAAGCTCAAACCCGGCAGCCACTAGGGAGCCGGACGGCACGGCTCACGCAACTCTAACCCACCACTCCTGCCCGTCAGATAGCATCAACTCAACCTTCCCCGGCATAACGAGAAACACCGTCCACAACGCCACAGTGGAAATCAAGCCACTCATTGGCCCAAGCTCGCTGCTGCCGCGGCGCGCGGCATGAGGAATTCGGCTAAATCACCAATTACATTCCTCAGATCACCCGGATTATGGGTATCGGAAGCAATCGGTGATCGTCTTTGCGACGCCGAAGGCTTTCACGGTCACCCCCTCGACAGCGTGTGTTTCAACACCCTCCGTCAGCAGACGATCGGTGAAACGTACCAGCCGAATGGGCGTGCGTTCGGGTTTCGGGGACCAGTCCTTCTGACCCACGGCGAGCCAAACCTGCATCGGGAGCTGATCGGTCAGACCATGGAAAGCCAGGGCCGACACGAGGCAAACCACGCCTTTGGGAACCCGTTTGGCGGCCTCTGCGAGACTGTGGTGAACGTCGAGGGGCGCATCGGAAAGTTGATAAAGCCCTCGCGCGAGCCGAATTACCTCGCCGTCGCGTTCCATGCGGCTCATGGTTGCGGCTGTTACGCCCGCCTCGCGCAGCTCTGCCAGGCGCGAAATTCCGCGCGCGGTCAGCACGGTATGGGCAATCTGGCGTGGGGACATGGATGGTGGCACTATACGAAAGCTCGGAACACAGGACCTATTATCCGAGGATTTGTATCATTCTTCATAGCGAGGAAAGGTGCCCGATCGAATAGGCTGTCCTGGTCGAGGCTCAAAGCAGGGAGACAGGAATCGATCCCGCGTCATGTCAGCGTGATTGCCCGAGCCCCATGGCGGACAGGTCTATAACGAGGGGTTGCAGGAGGGCGCCGGTCGCCAGCAGTGTCAGCTGCTCGAATGCAAGTCTGGCGTTTCGCTTCCCGCGGGACGGTGTATTCGTAGCACCCTTCGCTGGGCGGAATTTGCCAGCTACCGCCGAACTTGCTGCGAGCTGATTATGTTCGAAGCCTCGACAAACCCCACAATCGCATCATCTCTGCTGGAGCTGAGATTTCTACCGGGATCACGTAGGGGTCTCCAGATCGTAGCGCCGTGACGCTCTTGCGCTTCTTGATCGGAAGCCCGTGGCCCATGTTGCTGACCGAATAGAGGGCCACCTTCAGCTCGCCTGTGACCTTCCACGACTGCAACATGCCCCAGGGTTTATTCTCCAAACGGCCGCTATTTTCTGCAATGCCTTGGACTTCGAGCCACTGGGCAACACACGCGAGTGCATTGACGGGCCTGACCACCCGGTCTTCCGTGCCCTGCCAGATGGTTATCGCGGGCCATGACTTGGCTTCTGGCGAAATCTCAGCGATGGCTCTTCCCCATCCGCCTGGCGGCGGCTTCGCACCTGACTTCATTACGCGCATGGCGGACATCGCGTCGCGGGCAGATCCGAATGGCATGCCGGCGATGATCGCGGCGCCTGCAAACAATGAGGGATAGTTCGCAACAAGTGCGCCCGTCATCGCCCCGCCGGCGGACAGTCCCGCGACGAAGATCCTCGAACGGTCGATGCGATGTCGCTCGCATATGTGTTCGACCATCTGCTTGATTGAATTCGCAAAACTGCTTCAACTGGTTTCGACCAAGCGCCGTCGCCCGAGACCGCGGAGAGGTGCGTTCATAGCGCTGGTGACGATCGCGTTCATCTGGCTGCTTATCCCCTATTACGCAGCGGTTTTCTGGGCAGTGATCCTTGCTATCATCTTCTTTCCAGTGAACATGCGACTGGCGCATTTGCTGGGAGGCCGCCGAGGCATCGCTGCCCTGCTGACGGTGTTGATGTGCATCGGTCTCGTCATCGTGCCGGCATTGATTATCCTCATTTCTCTTATCCAGGAAGGCACCAGTCTTTACCAACGGATAAGCAGCAACGAAATCGACCTCAATGACTATCTGGTCCGGATTCAGAATGCCTTGCCCGGCTTCGTCGACAACTGGCTGAACTCATTGAAACTTGGCGGCTTTGCGGAACTTCGCGCTAACATCTCCTCAGGCGCAGTACAGGCAAGCCGGTCGGTCGCCGGCAGCCTGCTGAGTTTTGGCCAAAACACGCTGCAATTCTTCATTAGCTTCGGGATCATGCTTTATCTGCTTTTCTTCCTCTTCCGGGATGGCGCTGACCTCGGCCGGACGATCCGAGATGCAATCCCTCTCAACGACGACTATACCCGACAGTTTCGCGACAAGTTTTCCGCTGTCGTTCGGGCAACGGTCAAGGGGAATATCATCATTGCTATGATCCAAGGAACGATCGGCGGCGTGGCATTCTGGGCTCTGGGAGTCGAGGCCGCCCTGTTGTGGGGCGTGACCATGGCGTTCACGTCAATGCTGCCCGCAATTGGAGCAGCACTTGTATGGGTTCCAGCCGCCATCTGGCTAGTCCTCACGGGCGCCTGGTTGAAAGCATCGATCCTGGTCCTCATCGGCGTATTTGTTATAGGGCTAATCGATAACCTGCTGCGTCCGCCACTGGTGGGTCAGGGGACGCGGCTGCCCGACTATGTGGTGTTGATCTCGACGGTGGGCGGTATCTCCTTGTTCGGCATCAATGGTTTCGTCATTGGCCCCCTGATTGCCGCCTTGTTTATCGCGGCATGGTCGCTTTTCGCCGAACAGCAGAGCGCTGAAATAGCAAAGTCCAAAGATATAGAATGACAGTTCCACAGGTTCCCGGCACTTTGGGACGGGAGTGACAACGCGCAGGTGGTGGGAGAGCTCGCGAGCCTGTGTGATAGATGTGGTGGCTCGGCTAATGCCGATGCCCCGACTCGAGAGCACTCATGTCGAAAATCCGTATCCACCATCGCACGATTTATCACTACCGATATGCGGTCAATCTCAGGCCTCACCGGCTGATGTTGAGGCCCCGCGAGAGCCCCGATCTCCGGCTGCTGTCGCATGAGGTCTCGATAACACCACAGGCCGAGGTCAGTTGGGCGATCGATGTATTCGGCAACGCGGTTGCCACCGCGGTTTTCAGCGACATGACCAATGTCCTGACCGTCGACAGCGTCGCGCTGGTCGACCTTACCGCCGCAGCATGGCCGGTCTTTGCTATTGCTGCCTCCGCGCTCACCTTTCCATTCCGCTATTCGGACGAGGAATGGACGGATCTCGGCGCGCTGACGGCTCGGCAGTATGCCGACCCGTCCCAGCAACTTCAGCGGTGGGCACAAGGATTTGTCGCAAGCAATTCGACAGACACGCTCTCGCTTCTGAAGGACGTAAGCGCTGGGGTGTCTTCATCGATCTCCTATCAAAGCCGTGAGGCGGAAGGCACACAGACGCCAACCCAGACGTTGGATCGTGGTCGGGGATCGTGCCGCGACTTTGCAGTGCTGTTTGCCGAAGCCGTTCGATCACTGGGTTTTGGAGCGCGTATCGTGTCGGGATACCTGTTCAATCCCGATCAAATATTGCTCGGTTCGCAGGATCAGGGCTCGACCCATGCCTGGGTCGAGGTATTCGTTCCTGGCGCCGGATGGATCACGTTCGATCCGACCAACCGCAGCATGGGCGGGGCCAATCTCATCCCTGTCGCCGTCACCCGCGATATCGCGCAATCCGTTCCCGTCGCCGGCAGCTTCGTCGGTGCGTCCGATGCATTCATATCGATGGACGTGGAGGTCGAGGTATCCGCGTGAGCTTCGCAAAGGCCCCAGTAGGATTTGAGTCGTCTAGCCATTCCGGTGCACGACCTCAACGAGATTGTCTTCCATCACCATCGGAACGGCGGGCTCGACCTCGAGGTAAAGCCGATCGATAGAGGCCGCCAGCAGTTCGCCGGTGGCGATCATCTCGGCGCTGCAACGCGAGGATCATCGGTTCATTTCCATGGGAGAAAAACAGCTCAACAAGGTGGCCATCAGATGATGTTGCCTGCCGTCGATCCAAGCGAGGACCATCAGGCCGGCGGCTCGCCAAGGAGGCGAACGTTAAACACGATCCCTTACTAAGTGTTCCTTATTTTATCGGAATCGGAACCAAATTATCGCCGGAAGGTTGTTTCACCGCCCCTCCTCCTCGATCTGCCGAATACCGCTACTTTGGGTTCAGTGATCTGAAAGTTATGAATATGAACAAAGCCATTACAAGATCCATCGCGATCGCCTCGATGGTATGCGTCAGTGTGGGCATCGTTCATGCTGATGAGTCCGCCTTCCTGCAGCCCCTTGCCGGCAGTTGGAGCGGTAAAGGTACAGTAAGGTGCGCATCAATGCACCCACGATCAATGTCACCTGCAGCTTCAGGTCGAACACGACTGCAAGTTCGCTTGCACTTGATGGGCGTTGCACTAGCCTCGTCGTTTTTTCCCGAGTCATTAGCGCCGATCTCAAGGCGACAGGTGATTCCTATACTGGATCCTATGTCGGCGCCGGCACTGGCACTGCCCGCCTTGGGGGCAAGCGCGAGGGTGACGCTATCAACCTCGGTATAAACTGGGCAAGAAACGTAAACGGCGATCGACGCGCCCAGATGACGATCGAAAAAGTCGGAGCGTCGGGAATGCGGCTGACGACCATCGAGACCGATCCCACAACAGGCAGATCGGTGGTCACAAGCCGAATTGACCTGCGTCGGAACTGACCGTGGCGCGTGCCCGGTTGTGGAGCGTTCACCGCTCTGCGGTTTCCGCTCTTCGCTGACCGTTTAATCGACAGCGTGCGCCGTGTGCTTTCGGCGGGCGCGGGACCTTCGGCCGTCGATCCATCTCATCGCCGGGGTGACTGCGACACCGTGGACAACGATTGACGTGAGAACGATAAGGAGGACCGTTGCCCAGACGGTCTCGACACGCTCGAACTCGGCTTGGCCCGTTGCGTATGCCAGGTAGTAGATCGATCCCAGGCCCCTGATGCCAAACACAGCGATGATCAGGCTTTCGCCTGGCGGATGTCCGGAGCCGATCAGACTCAGCCAGCCGATGATCGGACGGACACATACGATCGCCAGGAAGGCGACGACCGCGACCCGCCAATCAATTCCCCCGAGTAGCTGACCGCTTGCCGCGATCGAACCGAGGCAGACCAGTAGAACCATCATTAGCAATCGTTCTATTTGCTCGGCGAAATCATGCAGTTGCTCATGAAAATCATGGTCCCGTTCACTCGCCCTGAATGCGACGGCCGCAAGGAAGACGGCGACAAAGCCGTAGCCACCAACCAGTTGCGTCAGCCC
Organism: Rhizobium changzhiense; assembly: GCF_013087625.1. Classification (NCBI taxonomy): domain Bacteria; kingdom Pseudomonadati; phylum Pseudomonadota; class Alphaproteobacteria; order Hyphomicrobiales; family Rhizobiaceae; genus Rhizobium; species Rhizobium changzhiense. Next base: position 386,225 of record NZ_JABFCQ010000003.1, on the reverse strand, counting down.
GTACGTGGTGAAGGTCATCCCCAGTGCAACGAAGCCATCCTGCGTCTTCGCGAGGCTGCTTCCTCTCATCCTGAACGATAAAAAACCGAAGGCCTTTCCCAGCGCCCATCCCACGACGACGCCCGCAGCCAGTCTCCAGAACACATCCAGAAATGCCCAATGCTGCAAAAGAACCGTCCCCTCTTTCGCGGCAAGCGCCAGGGCGATGGCAAGGTGGACGAACGGGAAACTCAGGCCGTCGTTCAGGCCGGCTTCGGATGTCAAAGCAAAGCGGACCTCGTCCTCCTCACCCGTTTGTGGTGGCCCGACCTGCACGTCACTGGCGAGCACCGGATCGGTCGGGGCAAGGCAAGCCCCGAGCAAAACAGCAGACGCCACTCCGAGACCCAGTATCCATGACCCGAGGAATGCCAGAGTGCCGATCGTCAGCGGCATGGCTACGCCGAGAAGCCGCCACGTCGTCATCCACCGTTTCCATCCGATCGGACGGTCGAGTTTCAACCCCGCACCCATCAAAGCGACGATGACGACAATCTCGGTCATCCGCTCAGTAAATTCACGGTTTTCCAGTGGATTGAAGCGCGGGAGAAGTGGGAACGGCGACCATGCAAGCAGTGCACCAATGGCCAGGCATGCGATTGGAAGCGACAATGGGAGCCTTCTCATTATCAGGGGCAACCAGGCCGTAAGAAGGACGACAACACCGAGGATGGTCAGAGTGACGATATACAAATCCATTCACTCTGCCCTTGCCGATGATTCAATTCTTGCTGAGGTCCCGGGATCGTATCGCGAATGTGCCGAGGACAAACGGTTTCAAGCTGACTGCACAGCTTTTTCGACATCCTGGGCAGAGTGGCCCGTCAGATCCTTGGGGATTTCCAGAAGCAGTTTGGCGGAAAGGAACTTGTGATAATGCTTTCGCAGTTCGCCCAGTGAACGCGGCGCCGAAATGACCACGAGATTGACAATCCCGCCCTCCAACACCTGCTTGTTGAGGTATTGGGCGACACCAGCGGAAAATCCGTCTTCCGCCATCTGGCTTTCATCCGGGTTCGCCGAAGTGCTTCCGTGGCGACCGCCCGAGCCTTTGGCTTCGTCGTCTATGGAAATGTCAGGCAGCGCGGTTAGACTGAGTTCGGAGCCAGTCCCGGTGTTGCGATAGAGGTCTAGTTTCTCACCGTCGGTCACGGCGACGACTGTACCTTGCGGAAGTATCATTGGATTTCCCATGAAGTTGGCTCGAGCCGCTTCACGAGGAATTTCGCGAACGACGAGAACGTCGCGTTTTCCGCGAAGAAGTACTAGAGACGGCGATTGTGGCTTTTCGACGTGAATTGGTTCTCCCGGCCAAGCACGTCGCCACATCGCCCGCACCATATGCCGCAAAACGAGGACACGCACCCTTTCCGATCGTTCTAGCTTCCCGCCATATTGGTGGGCTCGCTGACGCGCTACTGGGCGGTGAAGAACGTCAGCAGGACCTTGCCCTTGTCGCCGAGCAAGCATACGAACCTGTCCGGCTTTCCGGTCTTTTCCTTCCGGGCGATGTAGGCCTCTCCAAGAATGACGGTCTTCACGGCCACATCCTCGACTTTAGTATCAGACTTGCTGATGGCGAGGCTTTCCATGTCCATGACAAGATCGGTGATCTCCGGCGAACGCTCCCGAAGGGCGAGAAGGCCTGTGTTCTTGCAGGCGTTGACTGCCGGATCCTCAGCAGCCTGGGCAGATGCGTTTTCTGCGAGAAGACCGACAAGGACGGCCGCAACGGCGAGTGCTACACATTTCATGGTCGTTTCTTTCGTGAAAAAAAGCCCGCGACCAGCGCGGGCTTAAGTGAACTTGAGTGCTCGAATGTCGCTATGCCTTATCGACGACCTTTTTCACGGCATCCTTGACGTTTCCCTTGGCAACCTGGGCCTTGCCCTTGGCTTCTTGTAGGGCACCCTTTGCCTGTTCCTCGTGATTATCAACGGCTTTGCCCACGGCCTGCCGCGTCTTGCCGGCGACTTCGTTCGTCGTGCCCTTGATCTTGTCTGCACTGCTTCCCATAATCATCTCCTTCGTTTTGCTGAAATGAAAAGCCATGGAACCGCTATTCGTTCCACGCGTGAACGCCCCTCCGCAACGATTGCTCATTTGAAGCCGTGCAAGGGGAAGTCAGCAGGCGAGACATCACCTGATACCCCCAGCGATCAGCTTGACGGGGATCGCTCCAGCGCAGGACACGGGAGACCGCGAGCATCGTTTTCATCGCTCTTGTTCATCCGCACCGACAATGCGGCTTTAGCATGCCGGGCATCGACGCAGACGACGTTCAGCGGTGGTGAGGAAAGGTCATCGCTGGCGACAGGGAGATCGATCCGCTTGAGTTCGTGCCACAGCCAGCTCGACATCGCGCCTGTTTCAAAACAGACCTTTCCGCAGAGGGTGCTTTCTATCGGCTAGAGCTACCCAGATCCCCCGACGGACCACAAGGTTGGGTAGCAATGAGAGGGGCCTGAGATAGTTTCACGAAACCATTGCGAGGGACGAAGCCAAAGTGGACGGGTGAACGTCATCGACATCGCCTCGATGTAAATCGCGGCGATGTCTCGGTTTTGCAGGTAACATGGTCGTCGCGGCCCTGGCTGACTCTGAGGACAACGCGCTGATGGCGTTTTACATCGGCCAATATTCATCGAGCGGAACAATCTCGAGCGAGGTACTACGTGCCACTCTCGGGTCGCGCTTTTCTACACTTTCTGCGAGCGGCATGCGCGCAACTTAAATCAATGTTCACGCATACAATCCATCTTGATTGTGCTTGGCTGAGCGGAGTTCCAACGGTGACGATTTGGAAACCAGGCCCGGTACGATGCACGAGGCACTCATGGCAACTAGGTCATCTTCATTGAGCAGGTCGAAGCGGCGCATACCGTTCACGGTGGCGAAATTTGCCGAGGCGACGAAATTGTCGCTGATCTCGATCGACAGCCACGGGGATATCGAGTTCGTCAATCCGTCCGCGTGCGCGCTGTTCGGTTACAGCAAGGGAGAGATGATCGGAAAGCCTATCACCATCATCATCCCCGAGCGGATGCGGGGCGCGCATATGGCAGGGCTGCAAAAGGTGTCTGCGGGGCAAAAGCCAAATCTCGGCGGCAGGCCAGTCGAGGTGTCGGCGGTCAAGAAGGATGGCACGGAGTTTCCGATCGAGATCACCCTATCAACCTGGCGCGGCAAACGCGGGTTCTGTGCGGGTGCCGTCATCACCGATATTTCGGAGCGACGGGAGCGGGAGGGGCGCCTGTTGCGACTGGCGAGCCAGGATACCCTGACTGGACTGCTCAATCGTCATCGCTTTTCCGCGCTGCTTGCCGATACGCTCGCTGCAGGACACGCTGCCGCCATCATTCTCTTGGACCTGGATGGCTTCAAGGAAGTCAACGACACGCACGGACATCTCGTCGGCGATTGTCTTTTGCAGGCCATCGGTGTCAGGCTCCCAAACATGCTGCGCCCCGATGCCAATATAGCCCGCATCGGCGGCGACGAATTTGCGGTGCTGTTGCAGGGTGTAAGCGACCCCCGCGCCGTTTATGCACAAGCCGATGCAATCCTCCAGGCATTTGCAAAGCCGTTTGAACTGGGCGGACATGTTCTGGAACTCGGCACTAGCATTGGCTTTGCTCTTTCACCGACCCACGGGGTGGAAGCCGAAGAGCTGATTGCCAGTGCCGACTACGCGCTGTATCGAGCGAAAGCCGCAGGGGGACAATCGATCCGGATGTATGACGCCACCATGCGGAGCGAGACGTCGGCGCGTCGCGAACTGCGGGACGAACTGCTTGCCGCGATGCGTCAAGGTGAACTGGAGCTCTTCTATCAGCCCCAGGTAAAGCTCTCCGACGGAAAGATCATCGGGCTCGAAGCCTTGATCCGCTGGCATCATCCCATTCGGGGCCTGCTGACGCCCGCAGCCTTTCTTCCTGCTCTCGATCAGAGCGCGCTGGCTTTGGATATTGGCTGGTGGACGCTTGACGAAGCCGCAAAGCGCGCCAGCGAACTGCAGGCGTCAGGGTACAAAATCAGGATCGGCGTCAATCTCTTCCCGGGGCAGCTGCGCGCACCCAATCTCATCCAAAAAGTGGCCAGTGCACTTCAAAGGCATTCCCTTGCACCAGAGGGACTGGAGCTCGAAGTCACCGAAACGATTGCACTTGCGGACGACGACCGCTCGCTGGAGGCGATGACGGCCCTGCGGGAACTTGGCGTTGGCATCGCCTTCGACGACTTTGGAACGGGATATGCTTCCCTCAGTTCGTTGCAGCGCTATCCGCTGACGACGCTGAAGATCGATCGCGGATTCATCCAGCAGATCCGCAGCAGACCGAACGATGCTGCGATCACACGGGCACTGATTAGCCTGAGCCGGGACATGGGACTGGAGACGGTCGCGGAAGGCATTGAAACCCGCGAACAGGAGGAGGCTCTGGTGGCCTTGGGTTGCCCATGTGGTCAAGGCTACCTCTACGGGCGACCTATGCCGTTCAGCGCGGTCTTGAGTCTCATCGAGCAGAAGGCAGCATCCGCGGCGCCGGTGGGTCGGCAAGGCACCGGCGTTCATTCGGACTAGGCCACGCCCTAAAGTAGGCACCTCGTCAGTCCTGGCGTGTGGGAACCACGGCGTCAGCAGCTTTGACGATCGCTGCGAGCAGCATCGACGGTCTTGGTTCCCGCAGCGGCTCGATAGTAGATTTCAGTCACCCGAAACCGACCATCGATGCGTTTGCATTGGACGATGACGTCGATCGCGATCTTCAACATCTCACCTATGTCGTGTCGCTCCAGGTCCCGCCCGCCTTCGGACTCCTTCACCATCAGTGTCAGCTGTTCGAATACGAGCCTGGCCGAGTCGGCGTGCACGGTCGTGATCGAGCCAGGATGGCCTGAGTTCACGTTGCGAATGTAGTAGAACGCGGTGCCGTCGCGCAGCTCCTGCAGAAGAATGCGATCCGGTCGCATGCGCAGGCAGGATTCGAGCAGATCCTTCGCCCCGACCTTTGCCAGCCCTTGGCCGCCCTTGGAATAGAAAAGTCGGACATGGTTCGGTTGCGGGATGACGAGCTCCGGCGTGTCCTCGATCGAGATGATGCGTTCGCTCGACGGGATATGACGAATCAAGGCTTTCGAAAGCGTCGTCTTGCCGGATCCTGTCGCCCCCGAGATGATGATGTTCTTGCGTGCGTAGACGGCCTCTCGAAGAAAGGCCTGGTAGGACCCTGTGCGATAGAACTCCAGGAGCCTACGGTCGACCGAGGAGATGTCAGCCTCTTGCCTTGCCACGTCGGCGAACAAGCCCCCTTGATCAAGATCGTTCAGGCTCAGCGACACCGAGGACGGCTTTCTGATCGTGATGCTGACGGTTCCCTTTGTCGTGGCGGGCGGTATGACGATTTGAATCCGCTCGTCGCCCGGCAGCGTTGCCGAGAGAATGGGCCGGGTTTCGTCGATCGACTGGTTGGAATAGCTGGCAACGGCCCGCGCCAGACGCATCAGCTTTTCGAATGACAGCTCCGGCAGATCATGGGTTTGCCACCCGGCCGTGCCCTCGGTGACCACCTGGGTCGGCCAATTGACGATGATCTCGTAGAGGGTCTTGTCGCGGAGAAAAGGCGACAACGGTACCAGCAACTCGCGCACGACGCCGGAGTCGGCTCCCTCTGTCATGGCCCGGCTATTTCGTGACCGGGGTCGAGGCTTGACGGAAGTCGCCAAGAACCGCCCGATCGTAGATGCGGTTGCGCGGTTCCGTCACGCGAAGCCGATACACGCTCGAGAAGTCGAGATCACGTGCCACGAAGATCGAGACCAGCTCTCCTTGATGCTTCAACAGTGTCGGCGGAATATTGATCGACTGCTCGACGGCGATGGTCGCGGCCTGCTTGCCGGCGCTCGTCGTGTTGTCTGCCTCGACATCGCTATCCTGCAGCTGGCTGTTGGCGTAGGAGGTCGCGTCGCCGACGATGGACAACAGGATCGCGCTGCCGAAACGCTCCCACCAATGGGTATCGACGTAGCCATCGACACCGGCACGCCCGAGAGCATCTGTCGCCGGCGATGCCAGGGTGATGATCACCCCCTTCGGCGTTTTTGCCCGGTTCCAGAGGACAAACAGGCGTTTCTGGCCACGGCGAAGGCCGCCACGATATTCGCCGACGACCTGCGTGCCCTTCTCCATCAACACGACCCGGCCGTTGTCCGACAGGACGTCGCGGTTGATCACACAGCTCGTAAATCCGGGTTGATCGGAGGAGAGTGCCGTCTCCAGGGCGCATGGAATCGAGGTGCCCATGGCAACAATGAAATCCCGATTGCCAAGCGTGCCGGCGCGCGAGCCCTGCAGCTGCGTCGGTGTCAGCATGCGATTGAAGCGCTGGTCCTCGTTTTCCGCCTGGCCACCGAGACCGCCCTGATTGTTCCCAAGCGGAACGTAGTTCGAAGCGGCATCGGTGCTGGCACCCTGGTCTCGAGGATGAGGCTGGGGGGACTTTTCTCCACCATAGGCGATGACCGGTGCGCGGCGGGCAGCGTCGAGAAGCTTCTCATCCTCGCCCGCCTGCTCGGGCATTCCTGGCGTCGGCAGGAGGGTTTCCGGTGGCGCGGCGACTGGTTGGATCGGCTCCTTCGCCGGCTCGAAATCCGATGTCTGCCGGATGACGACGCGCTCGGGCTGGGTTCCGTCGGCGGTCTTCTCCTAGCCGCGCATCGACCAGAGCGCAAAGCCGACGAAGGCGACGATTGCCAGCGCCACCGCACCACGTTTCAGGGTCGGGTTGTTCTCGAGGCCCCGACCAGTGGTCGTTTCGGCGCGCTCACCAGGAATGTGGATGCTGTCTTCCTCGGCCATGACGTCCTCCTATTCTTCTGGGCCATCCCGCGTCTTGACGACGCGCTCGACAGAGGGTGAGGTCGTGTTCGTGTCGGGATTGATGCCGATACGATCATAGGCCTCGTTGAAGACGCAGAGGACGTCGCCTCCCCTGCGCAGGATGAACTTGCGGCTGATCGCGTGCACCAGCACCAGATTGTTGTCGACGGACTTCGGCACGAGGCTCTCGCTGCCGTCGGAATTTTCCATGTAGATCGCCGGCATTTCCTGGTTGCCGGCAAAAGCGAAGGTGGTGACCTTGCCATTGTCGTAGACGGCCTGCGGTTCAAGTGCCGCGGAGCCTTGCGCCGAATAGCGCCAGTTGCGTGGCCCGTAGGCCTCGTGGAGAGCAAGAACCTTGTCAGCCTCGCCGGCTTGAGTTGCTTGCGCTCGAGCAGCGGCATCGAGCCTCCGGCGTTCGGCCTCGTCGGCGGGATAGCGATACTTCACATAGAAGTAGGTGTTCTGCCCGGCTTCGACGGTGCCGTCGCGCACCGTCAGCTCCATCTGGTAGCTGCGCGTCGAGCCGTCCCGCCGGGTCGTCACGACCGAGATGTTGGTCACCGGCTGGTTTTCCCGGGGTTTTAAAAACAGGATATTGCCGGCCGGCGCCACTTCCCACGCAACGCTGTTGCCGAGCGCCACGTGGGCGATTTCCTCGTCGGCGGCAAACTCTATCTGCACCGAGGACCGCAATGTGCCGACGATCTTGGTGATGTTGTAGGGCTGGTAGTCGATGAAACGGACGCGGCTATCCTGTGATGCGCCACGCGGGATATCGAGAGCCAAGGCGGTCGTGGTGAGGCCTGCGGTCACCGTCAGGGTGAGGAGGAAACTCTGCTTCAATTGATGGCCTCCGGATCGGCGCGATAGTCGCTGACGGCAAAACCAAGCGGATTGGTCAGCCGGTCGGTCGAAGACATCGGCGCGTTGACATAGGAGAAGGTGAGCGTCGCCACCCAGTGGGTGGTCCGGACGTCGTCGCCACGCGTGACCGTCCTGGTATAGCGCACTGAAGCGACATTGGCGTTGATCAGCGAGATCGAGACGATGTTGACGCGTGCCGTCGCGCCGCGGCCATAGATATTCTGCGGAGAGTCCGGATTGCCGCCTCGGTAGATCGCCGCAAAGCGCGTCTGCTCCGGCTGGGTCGACAGCAAGGCGACCGTCCGAAAATTCTCCTCGGCCTCGCTCCAGACATAGGCTTCCCGTGCACGCACATACTTGGCGGCGAAATACTTGGTCACCGCCTCGTCGTAGCTGCCGGCAGTCGACGTCAGCGCCGAGACGACGTCGACGATGCCGGTCGAATTGTCAACCCGAACCACGAAAGGCTCGACCGTCTTCAAGGGCGTGAGGCCGGCAACGGCGACGATCGAGGCGGCGGCGAGCACGCTTGCGGCGATCGCGACGGACCAGGCGATGCGCGCCGACCGCTCCACCTGGACCAGCCGATCCTGGTCGAAGCGGCGCGCCTTGTCGAAATAGCTCTTCAGACTGTCCGTACTCACCATCTCACCCCTCCTGGCACGGCCGATAGGAACCCGCGGCATCGAAATGCGCGAAGGCGACAGGTTTCTCCGTCAGCGGCTCTTCACCATAGGAAGACACCTGGCCGGTCGCCGTCGCCGGGAAGAGCGTCGGAGTCGTCCTGCTTCGTGGGCTTGGTGTCCTCCCATTGCCACATGTAGCGGTTGAGCGGCCGGCGCGAATAACCATCGCATCTGGGCAAAGGATGGGACTTCGATGCGCAGCCAGTGAGCTCCATGGCAATGAAAAGCGTGACGATGATGCGGATCATTTGAACGCAAACCTCTGAAACGTTTGTCGTGGAGAAGTCGTCATCCGGTTCTTCAAGATCTGAGACGACGGCCGGCGGAACGGGCGCCGCGGCCAATCGCTCTGGCACCATGCGAGGCCGCCCAGGCGAGCATGCCTTCGTGCGCGTCTCGGGCCGCACCATAGCCGTAGGTCAGCGATGCCCCGCCCGCCGCAAGCGCTGAGGCAATGCCGGGCAGTTGATAGAAGACGTAAAGGGCAGCAAGGCAGATGGCGCAAAGGGCGACCGGACGCATCATGACGTCGGTATAGCTTTCGACTGCCGTGAAGGTCGTGTCGATACAGCTGATCAGCAGTGAACCGATCGCAACGACCAGGACCTGCAGAATGACGAAATTGGCGAGCTGACCGATCCAGGATTCGGTAAATCGACGGGTGGACTGGAACATCGCCAGCGCGACGAAGATCGGGCCGATCGCCAGCACGATGGCGAGCGCCAGCCGGGCATAGAGCGAGACGATATAACCGATCGCCGCCACGGTGAAGCTCGCGCCGATGGCCATCATTCCGCCGATGCCGTTGACGATGTCGGCGGGCCAGGTGGCGCGCGCCCAGATGTCCTGGGCACATTTCTGGCCCTTGTCGAGGAGGCTGTCGAATGTGGAAGCGCTGGGCGCCGTCCCCGAGTTCAGCGCCTGCGAGATCTCGCGCGGCAGCGTCTCGAAGAAGATGTTGGTGACGTAGGTCTGATAGTCGCTGGCGTTGCGCACCAGCATGACGATGATGGCAAGTTTCATCGCCCGAAATGCGAATTCAAGAATGGGCTCCTGAACCGAGCCCCGCAGGACAAGGTAACCATAGAGCACGACATAGAGCGTCAGCGCCGCGGTGAGCGGGCCGCCGATCCAGCTGGCAATGTTCGAGGTGCCCGACGAGATGAAATTTTCCAGCGGCGCCTTGAACTGGCCGTCGACGAAGCTGAAGACCTGGTACATCACTCAGCCTCCAAGCGCCCTGTTCATGCGTTCAAGCCGCAACTTCCAGTCCGCCACCGCGGCGTTTTGACAATTGGGCGTCTGACGCAAGGCGCCCGGGTTGTTGCAGCATTCGCTTATGATCTTGGCCAGCAGGACCTCATCAGCCATCAGCCCGTCGACAGTGTAGATCCTGTCTTCCTCGCCGAAGCAGCCAGAAAGGGTGGGCATGACGATGCCAAGCAGGATATGTTTCATTTGAGAGCCTCTCCCATGGCATCGAGGCGCTTGCGCCAATCCTCGGCCTTGCGCTGGTCGTCGACCTGAACCTCAGCCTGCTGGACCATCTGCAGGGCCTGCATGCGCAGCACGTCCGTTTGCAGGAAGGCGGTTTCAGCTTGCAGGCGTGCCTGAAGATCGGCGATATCCTTGGCATCCGCAGCACTGGAGATCTGCTGGCGCAGCTGATCGATGCCGTCGATGCGCTTGGTGGCGGCATCGTAGATCTGCTGGCCGAGGCTCATCTGGCCGGCATTCTGGTTCTGGGCGCGCGCCAGTTCCTGGGCATAGAAGTCATTGGCATCGGTGCGATAGGTGGAATTATTCTCAAGGAATTTCGAGGCGGAGGTGCCGAAGACGCCGGTGCCGGAGCCTTTGAGCAGCCCTTCGATGGCGTTGAAGTCCTGCGGCAACGCCTTGCGGATCGAAGGGTCGTTCAGCAGACCGGCGACATCGGCCATGTTGGTGACCTTGTTCAGCGATGCGTAAAGCTGTTGTGCCTGCTGAAGCTGTTGATTGAGCGTGTCGAGCTGCGATTTCAGCTGGGTGATGCTTTCGATCTGCTTGGCGATCGCGGTCTGATCGATGACCGGAATGCCCTGTGCGAATGCCGTTGCAACCGGCAACAGTCCAGCCATCATCACCAGAGAAAATCCTATTCTGACCCTTTGCATCAATCCGTTCTCCTTCTTTGCTGAAACACCGGTAACCAGTCTTCGAGCCTGTCGCCGATCTCCGCCCGGATCGCCTCGGCGAGTTCAACGCTGGCGGTGCGGCCAGACAGGATGTCGAGCTCGTCATCGAAACCCCTGAGGTTCAGTTCGGCGACAACACTGTTGTGACCCTGCTTGACGATAAAGCGTCGGCTCTCGACCGAAAGCTCGCGGGAGAGAAGCTCGAACTCGCGCTCCGTCAATTTGAACCCGTCGACATAATCGGCGTGGTCGCCGCGCGGATTGGGTAGGAAGATCTGCGTCGGGCACTGCTCGATGATCGTATGGGCGATCGGCGAGACGATCGCATCGCGCGGGCTTTGGGTCGCAAACAACATCAGCCCGTTCTGTTTGCGGATCGTCTTCAGCTTGTTCTGGGCGAGATCGCGGAAGCCTTCGTCCTGCAGGGCCTTCCAGAACTCGTCGATGACGATGATGATGCGCCGCCCGTCGATCAGCTGCTCGATGCGGAAGAACAGGTAGGCCATCAGCGGAGCGCGAATTTCCTCGTTGTCGAGGAAGTCGGTCATGTCGTAGCCGATGAACTTCGCACCGATGCCGATGTCGTCGGTGTCGTTGTCGAACACCCAGCCGAGCGGACCTCCCCTTTCCCACCGCCTCAGCCGGGCGGCGATGCCCTCGGGATCGGTGTTGTTGAGGAAGGTGCGCAAGGCGCCAATGGAGCGGCGCTCGACAGGAAGGTCCGCCAGACCGTCGACGGCCGAGGCGATGTCACGCAGCTCGGTGACGGTCAGTTCCCGCGTCGCCGCTCCCACCAGCCTGCCAACCCAGCCTGTGAGGAACACTTTGTTTTCCGCCGTGAGCTCGAGTGCCTTTAGCGGCGCGCAGCCGGTGGCAACACCGTTTCGAAGCGGCAGGTAAGTGCCGCCCGCGGCCCGGACGAACAGGTCGGCGCCGCGATCCTTGTCGAAGAAGACCATGTGGGGATCATGTTTTTCGAGCTGGGAGAGCATGAAGTTCAACAGCACTGTCTTGCCGGTGCCCGACGGCCCGCAGACGAACGTGTTGCCAAGGTCGCTATGATGGAAGCTGAAATAGAAGGGCGAGCCGGAGGCAGTCTTCAGCATCGCAACGGCCGGTCCCCATTCGTTCCCGTCCTTCCTGCCTGTCGGGTAGGAATGATAGGGAGAGAGAGCTGCAAAATTTCGCGAGGTGATGGCGCCTGATCGTGCCCGATAGCGGAAGTTGCCCGGCAACTGCCCCCACCAGGCCGCCTCGAGCCCGAGATCCTCGCGGGCGACCACCGCACCGCCATTGGTGAGGTATGCCCGTGCTTTCGCCATGTGGTCGCTAAGCTCCTTCACCGAAGGCGCAAGCACCGACAGCGCCAGATGGTGCTCGCCAAGTACGAAGCGGTTCGACTCCAGATCGTCCATGGCTTCGCCGAGCTCTTCGATCTGCGAGGCCGCCTTGTCGCCGGCGCTCACCATCTGGTTCTGTTTGCGCCCCATGATCGTGCGCGCGTCGGCTTTCGAGACAAAGGCGAAAGACTGCGTCAGGATGAGCTCGAAGGGGGCCGTCAGGATGCCGTCGAGCATGCCGTCGCGGGTCGTCGCCGGATACTCCTTGAACCCGAAGATGCCGGCATAGCGGCTGTCGGCCTCATGGCGGATCTCGATGGTTTCCCGCCCGACGATCACCCGATCCGAATAGATCGCCGAAGATATCCTGCCCTCCGTCAACGGGACGCGCTCCCGCCGGCCGCCAACGATCTGATGCAGCACCTCGCTTGGTTCGGAAAAGAGGATGTCGTCCTGCTCGTAAAGGGAGAGCACTCGAGGCTCGAAGCGCTTCAGGCCCGCGGTGACGTCGGATACCTTGTCCTTCAGGTGCTTCAAGCCATCCTCGTCGACTTCGACGCCGGCGCGGCCTGCCCTGCGCAGGCGCGAAACAAGATTGGCGGCTCTTTCGGCGGGATCCCGGCCCGGATGCCAGACCAGCGAGAGGTAAAGATCGTTTCGAAACAGATCCTCATCGATCATGCGTTCGCGGTACTTTGCGTTCAGCGCCAGTGAGAATGGATTGGCGAACTCTCCGTCCGGATAGGCGTTGTCGCGACGGCGAATGACATGTGTCCACAGCGCCAACCGCTCGTCGGCGATGTTGCGGTAGAGCGTATTGAGGTCGCGGTGCAGGCTGTTCAGGTCCAGGACATCGGCGGTTTCGAAGGATACGCCATCGAGTGCGAGCATCACCATCAGCGCCCTGGACTTCAGCGCGATCGTTGTCTCGTCGACATGGCGGACGTGCGGAATGAAGGTTTCGGGGCCGAGTTCGCGTGAGCGAAGCGTTGCGATGCTAGGCAAGGCTCAGATCCCTTTCATCATAGTGCCGGATGAGCGTCAGCGGCGACAAGCTGGCGCCGCCCCAATAGGCGGTGTTGCGTGACCGGCCGCGAGTGTCGATCCACGAGATCAGGATCCGGAACATGTTGTGGTCGTGCTTGACGAGTGTCCGGAATATGAAATGAAAGACGACGCCGACCAGTGCGTAGGCGATCGATCCCGCAGTGATGTAAAGTATCGTCGTCAGCATGACGTTGACGCCCATCGCCTCCATCGTCACGCCGGCAATCATCGCCGGGCGGGTGCAGGCAAGGAACAGGGTGTCTTCCTCGATGGCGGCAGCTGTCGGCATGTTCATCAGCTTCCGACGATCGTATTGACGAGTTCCGTCGCCCCGAAAATCCCGCCGATGCCGATGATCCAGAAGCCGGCGCGACGCAGATCCATGTAGCCGAACATCCAGGCGATGCAGATGATGATGACGGCGATGACGGCAAGCAGCCGGGCGATGTTGCCGGTCAGCATGTCGACGATGTTCTGCAAGACGGTTTCGACACCGGCTGCCTGGGCAAAAGCCGGTTCTACCAGGCAGGCGACAATGGCGACTGCCATCAACGCGGGAGCCGCAAAAGGGCGAAGGCTTGCTGTTGAGATCATTGGCTTTGCTCCGATCGTTCACTCTGAAATACGAGAACCTGGCTCTGCCGCCGGGCGTTGAAGACGTCCCACGATGCGGCTTCATCGGGCTGCGGAATGGATTTTGTGATTGCTGGCGCCTCCCGGTTGCCTGCCGGTTCAGCAAGAGGAATTTCTTCGCGCTGGATGGCGACAGAGGCTAGGTTGGAAGACAAGCGGACCATTTCATCGCGGACCTGCTCGTCATATTTGACCATCTTGCCGACCGACGGATCGTTCCGGCCATAATAGGATTGGAGCATGACCTTCTCGGCCTGCTTCGGACCGGCGCCGGCATACAGTGCGAGGCGATAATAGCTGTTGAGCAGAGTGGCCGTGGCCTTGAGGTTCAGGCAGGGATCGAACGCATCCGAAATCGAAAGCTTCAGCTTGCGCAATTCTTCCATGCCGATACCGCCTAGGCCGATCTGGATGTCCTGATGATCAGCGGCAAGCGAAGTCGCGAGCTCAATGGCTTCCGCTTTCGACGCGGGTTGACGCTCAAGCGGCGGGCCACTGTTGATACGAATGTCGAAGGGCTTGAAACGGCTCTCGAGACTGATGACGGCGGCAAGCATTCTGACCTCCACCACGGGTGCGCAGTTCTGCGCGAGATCCACGAAGGTGACGGCCATCGTTCAGTACCAGACCCGCTGCGTTGCCGCGCCGTCGATAGTGACGTCGACATAGTGGGGCTGCGGGCGCACGTTCGGGCGAGCCGTCGAATAGCCCATGCACTGGCGGCGCCCATCCTCCCGCTGCCAGCGTGGTGACCGCACCGAATCCTTGTTGAAATTGTAGTCTCCAACATTGGGGCAATATGCGTCGCTCACCGGCTGGAGGGACGTCGACACGCAGGTAGTTTCCTGCCCACGCGGACCATAGTCGCTTTCCAGCCGGTAACCCGTTTCGCAGTAATACGGCTCATAGCCCGGGCGGGAACTGCTAAAGCCGACGCCGCTGCATGTCGGGAACGGATGCCCCTCGGCAAGCTCTCGCCACAGCTTCTGGATCGGCGGCCGGCAAGCCGCGAACTGCGTCGCACCTCCTGGGTTTGAAAGGCACAGGATAACCTCGCAGCCCCATTCATTTGCTTGCGCCTGGCCAGGTGAAGTAAGGTAGGGTGGCAATATGCAGCAGGTCGCGACGACCGAGTTGAGCAGAAGGTTTTTCATGAGTACGACCCTCCAGAGGACATCTGATCGCGGTAGAGGTGGCTTGCCTCTAACCGCTTCTATACTGATTTATATAACACAGTAAAAGAGCATGACAAGAGCACTCACAACCCAATGGCGTAACCTGGCCTTCTCAGGTCTCATCCTGCATGAGATCCTCGATCATCCCCTCGAAGACGAGACGCCTCAGGCGAGACTGAAGCAGGTCGGCATGATGACGATCCTCTACAGCATGAACCAGGCGCATCAGAAGTTAACCCTTTCCAGCATCATGGAAATTACCGCATTAACTCGCAGTGGCGTCAAGGAAACGGTCGATCTTCTGGTCAAACGGGGGATGCTGGACGAGACGATCGTCAAGAATTCGATGGGACGTGGAACGGCCCGTCAGTTCGAGATTTCAGAAGCGCTTCTGGAGAAACTGAGTTCTTTTGCTGCCGGATGACAGCGGTTTTAAGTGATGATTTTGGTTGCTTGTCAGTTGCTCAGAAATCACCGCAACCCCTGCAGCCGCGAGAACTGGTCGACATCGCAGGGCCAGGGTCATGATATGCAGGGTGAAGGTGATCGTTCGGGCGCATTGGCGCTTGATGCTCATTCGCCGGCGACAACAAGAAACCGCAATATCGCTATGTTCACCATCCCTGTCGCGTCCGCCTACGCGGAGGAAACTCTTCAAAGAAGCATCCCCGTGACGCGCTGGGCTTCCAAGAGAAATGTGTATGCGGCCTTCTAACCCGCTGGACACGACGGCGGTAACCGCAGCGACAGGAGAGCATTTGCTCTCCGCGGGAAAAGTCGCGACCATCGCCCCACAACAATGAGATGCCTAGACCGCTCTGGCTCGAGCGCCGTGCTTAGCAGTGCGACAAGGTGGGAACATTACGTGCGATTGCATGGTTCGGGCTGCAGACATCATGCCGCGGGACCTCCATGCCATCATTGCCAGCAGCGCAGAGAGCGCTACGACGAATAGTCATCATCAGTTTGAAGATGCCGTGCGGCAGGCGCTTAAAGTGGTGTAGTGGTGCCCAGCTGCATTGCTTAGCTAATGGACAGCGTCCGACGTAGGGGCGTTGATCCGAGTAGCCCAGAGACCGACATATGTCCCAATTAGCATGGTGGCGATATCATCGACTGTCTGGCAACCGTCACCATAGAGACTGATCGCCGCGCTGGAGAGCGTGTCGGACGCTCTTTCGTCGACTGGGACCTCGTAGAACTCGAACCACCGCCGGACAGCCTCGGAAACCACCGCGACCACCGGCTCGACCTGCCGTCCACCCATGTCGAACTCCTCTCAACGGTGAGATCTAGGAGTGTGCTGAAATCCTTCAACGGGCAACGTGGGCTGCACGTCGCCCGATCAGTGGAGGGTCAGACATGCCGGCAACGTGTCGTACAGAGGACTCGCCCGCGAAGGGACATCTTCGGCAAGTCCAACCTCGTTCTCAGCAAGGGCGGCATCTGTCCTCTACGACGAGAATTTCGATGTCAGTCGGCTTGTCCCGCAACCCGTTTGAAGGTTGCTACCTTGCAGAAGTGACTCAAGTTCCGGTCCAAGAGCGGAGATTTTGGAGGTCGCCGGCTGGAAATTTTCTTGCCTCTTTTTTTGAAGAAGCCTCCCATCGATCATCCGCAGGACTGATAGACCAAACGCCTGATCGAGCCAGCGCGCCACAGGGAGCCGACCCGCCGTTCAGAATTGATTAGTGCAGAAACCGACCTCTTCCTAAAGGCGGAGTTGCTCATTGTCGAGAGGAGGTGGCAACCGGGTGAATGGCTTCGGCAACCGGAGGATGCTTGGGTCAGTATATGCTGGAAGCTCGCCGCAGCCGGCGGCAAGTACGACCGGGATATGAGGGAAATCCAATTCCACCATTAGCTCGGTGTGCTGATCGCCGCGGTTGGTCAGCCCCGTCCGCCGAACGCCGACGGCGTGGAGCGAGTCCAGCAGCGTGAGACAGTTGATACACATCGCGCGGCTATCCATAATTCGCAGACATATACAATTTGCGCACGAAACATTGCGTCGGCAGTCGGTATTCCATCGGAAAACGCAGGAATTAACAAAGGCTTAAGCACTTCGGATACTTCTTGCACATTAGTATGACTTATTGACGGTGATATTATTGCGCTCGAGTCTTTCATTTTCAATTGGCAGGGTCTTCAACGCCTTTCGCGGTCTCGGAAGGGACAGGAGCGGCAATGTCGCGATTGTCGTTGCCCTCACCCTGGTGCCGATGATCGTCGCAGTTGGCGCAAGCTTTGACTACATTCGTACCTACAATGTCCGCCAGAGGATGCAGAGCGACCTGGACACGGCCCTGATCGCGGCGGTCAAAGAGATCGATACCAACGACGCCGTCGCTCTCAAGCAAAAGGTTGCAGACTGGTTCCACGCACAGGTGGAAAACAGCTATACGCTTGGCGATATCGACATCGATACGTCAAACCATAAGATCACGGCGACGGCCAGCGGCACGGTTCCGACGACGCTGATGAAGATCGCCAACATCGACACCGTTGACGTCAGCGTTGCAAGCGCCGTCAAGGGGCCGGCCACATCCTATCTCAATGTCTATATTGTCATCGACACATCCCCGTCGATGCTTCTGGCGGCGACAACGGCCGGACAGGCGACGATGTATTCCGGCGTCGGATGCCAGTTCGCCTGCCACACGGGCGATGCACACAAAATCGGCAACAAGACATACACCAACAATTACGAATACAGCACGGAGAAAAAAATAAAGCTGCGCGCCGATGTAGCAGGTGACGCCGTCAGAGACGTGCTCGACATGATCGACACGTCCGACAGCAATCATCAACGCATCAAGGTCGGATTGTATAGCCTCGGCGATACCCTCACGGAAGTTCTGACCCCGACGCTGAGCACGGACACGGCGCGCAATCGCCTCGCGGACGCAAGTTACGGCCTCACCAGCGCGACCTCGAAGGCAGCCACCTATTTTGACGTGTCGCTTGCGACGCTCAAGCAGAAAGTCGGCACCGGCGGGGATGGAACCTCCTCGGGCTCGCCGCTCAAGCTGGTTCTCCTGCTGACGGACGGCGTCCAGTCGCAGCGCGAATGGGTGACCGACAAGGTGACATGGAAAAACGGAAAGGCCACGTATGGCGCCTACTGGAACAAGGTGGCGCCGCTTAATCCGGATTGGTGCGCCTACGTCAAAAACCAGTCCGCCACCATGGCGGTTCTTTACACCGAATACCTGCCGATCACCTCGGACTGGGGTTACAACGCCACTGTCGGCTCGACCATGGCAAGCGCCAGCTGGAAGAGCACCTACGGCGGCACCATTGATAGCGACGTGTCGAACAGCATCACGAGACGCGACTACATCCCCTATGCGCTTTCCGACTGCGCATCTTCCAAGAGCCTGTTCATATCCGCATCCTCGTCGACCGAGATTACCGCAGGCCTGTCGGCGCTTTTCACCCAATATCTCGCATCCGTCCGGCTGACCCAATGAGGCGAGGGAAACACTTCGCATCGTTGCGCCGCCTGCTCGGCGATCGCAAAGGGGTCGCTGCGATCGAATTTGCAATCCTGGCGCTGCCGCTCTTCATCATGATATTCGGCATTATCGAAGTGTCGCTGATGTTCTTCGTCAACTCGGCGCTGGACGCTTCGGTGCACAAGATCTCCCGGATGATCCGCACCGGCGAGGTTGCGTCCTCCAACATCACGCTGGCCGATTTCAAGGCCAGGATCTGCAACGACATGCTTCTCTCGTTCAGCTGCTCCAGCGGTCTGCTGGTCAAGGTGATCGTGCTTTCCGACCTCTCCTCGGCCACCAGCACCGACCCCATCGACGACAGCGGCAATCTCACTGTGACCGAGACCTATGATATCGGCAAGGGCAGCGACTACATCCTGGTTCAGACATTCCTGCCATGGACAGCCGTCGTCAATTTCTTCAGCCTGTCGAGCGCCAAGCTTTCGGACGGCCGCTACCTGCTCGGATCTTCCGTTCTGTTCCGCAACGAGCCTTTCTGACATGATCATAAAACGGAGCCTGTCGTTCTTCCGCTTAGCCCGATCCCGCGCCCGTCATCTCATGCGCGACCGGTCGGCAGCTTCGGGCGTGGAATTCGCCCTCGTATTGCCGATCCTGGTGATGCTCTTGTTCGGCACCGTCGATCTCGGCCATGCACTCACAGTCAGCCGGAAGATAGATGAGATCGCCTCTTCCACAGGCGACATGATTTCACAGCAGGGCTCCTGGACGAAGTCCGATGTCACCAAGCTTCTCTCCGGCGCCAGCTTCATCCTGCAGCCCTATGACACGACGGGGCTGACGATCACTCTCGCGGTGGACGACATCGCCAAGAGCGGCAGCGCGACGGTCAACTGGTCTGCAGCGCTCAACACCTCCGCACTTACCTCCGGCTCGGCGAGCACAATCGAGATCCCTTCGGAGATCCAGGATGACGGCGTGCAGGTGGTGCTGACCCGGGTGCAGTACACATTGACGACGCCGGTCTCGGCGTTCTTTTCAAACTTCACCGGGCAGAATGGTTACAGCTTCGATCGCCATTATTTCAATCGCCCGAGAGTCGGCGACAAGATCACTTACAATTGAGCTGCTGGGTCTGTCGCAATCGGCTGGAGGTCCGCCGAATTGTCAACCAATAAGCCATGACAATGGTGATTGTGGACGATATGGAAGGGCCCTTCACCACGGGAGCACGAATCATGGCAAAACGAGTTTTCGGCGGCATACGGCGGTCGCCTGTTATCGTGCCGATCGCCCTGGTGATGATTTTGTATTTGAATGGCACTGGCGGGGCAGCACCGGCCGATCTTCATTGGTCCGAGGACCCGGGCAGTCATTGTAAATTCGTCGCGCCGACATCCCTGACCAGCGGCCCCACCTTCTGGATCGGAGCCTGTGTCGACGGCAAGGCGTCCGGAGAAGGGATGCTGCGTCGCCGGGATGGCGACCGGCCCGGGCCTGCCTTCTTCGGTCGGATGAAGGATGGGGTCCCCCAGATCGGCGTCGTCGATCTGACCGAGGGATACAGAGCCGGCAGTTTCAGCAATGGCGACATCGGCGGCGGAGCCGAGCCTGACCCGCAGAAGCGGATAGACGCCTTTCGTATCGCAACTGAGGCCGCGCGGTCGGTCAGCGCCAAATATGCTGGCGAGAACAATGCGGGATCCGCCCACCTTTACGAAGAGCTTGCCAAGACACTGGAACTGCAGACGGATTGAGCATGAGCGAGAGGCTGCAACGGCGATCCTTTCTGGCAGGGCTATGGGCAGCACTGTCGGCAATGTTTGGGGCCAGCATGACTGCGGCGGCGGCGAACCAACCTCCGCAGAAGGCCGAAGGCCGTGAAGGCAGGGCTGGCATCCACCCTTGGCTCGGTGACGGAGAGCAGGTGAGCGCTGACGTCGTGTTGGATGGCAAGGTGGTGGCCCAGCTGAACGACACGGCGACGCTTCCCGGCTTGAAAAAACTGCCCGCACTGGTGTTCGACTTGCCTCCGGGGCTGAAGCGGCTGCAACTGCGCGGCTCGCTGAGGGATGCCGAGGGCCGGGCGGGATCGTTCTCGAAGACATGGACCGTGCGCGACATGGCCCCGATTTCGGCGCCGCTCTATGACCGCTCACGGCCAATGATCGAACGGGTGCGGGCTTTTGCCGAGAAAACCGAACTGGCGGAAGTGGCCGCTCCTCGGCTGCCCGCCGGCACGACGGCGGAAGCGGCTTTCCAGCAGCTGGAACGACGCCTGCATGTTCAACTGCCCGCGCCGCTGCGCCAACTGCTGGGCGAAGCGGACATACAGATCGACGACTCCTATTTCCTGGCGCCACAGGATCTTGGCACGGTGAGCGAAATGCTGCTCAAGGGTTGGGGTTATACGCGCAGCGGCGGCCCAACCGCATTGGACACGTTGCTGCCGGAGACCGTACTGGCTCGCTACGACCGCAGCGTGGCGGTGTTCATCGAGGTAGGCGATGGCCTTGGCGCCCTCGCCTGGGATCCGGCAGGCGTCAGCCTGCACGAGCCGGCCAACACATGGGGAGACAAGGGCAACCCCGGCGCCCGACCGGCCACACCCAACGAGGGCGTCTGGTACTGGCTGCATCAGGAGCACATAGACGAGCCCGAGCTGCTGCTCGACGAAGAGTATCAACCGAAGAGCGCGGAAGCCGCGCTCACCAACGTGTTCCAGCGCTTCGCGCTGTCCCAGGCCGCTTATCCCGAGACCGAGGACGAACTGATCATCGACAGCGCCCATCCGCGCAGTCTGCTGCAGCTCAGTTTCGACGGGCCGAAAAAACCGCGGCTCTGGTTCCGCAGCTACGATTATCACTACAGCCTTTATTGAGCGGCCAAACCCGACATCGAACCCCGGCTCACTCCGGGAGCCTGACGATGCCGTATGGATTGAACTTGAACTCGTCCACTTCGTAGGTGGAATCGAAGGAGAGGCTTGCGTGGCGTTCCTTCAACGTCAGGTCGAGCCCCCGCTCGGCGATCTCCACGGCAACCGCATCGATGATGGCAACGACCTGCCTTTCGCTGCCGGCCGTCTCAGGCACATAGATATCCGGCAATCCGACGAGATGGAAGCCGACGCTCTCCAGATACCCCCGTGCAGAGAGCGGCCGCTTCGCGAAGGCCAGCCGGCCGATCCGCTGCTGGGCAAGAGAGTCCGCGGCTTTCACAGCGGCGGCGCCTTGCCGGATCAGCTCTCTCCATCGCTCGAGCCCATGGGCAATGCCGGCGCTTTCGCCCTTTACCGCAACCGCTCCCGCATCGATCAATCGCTCGATGAGGCGTAGCGCCAGCATCGAAACCTTCACCGTCTCCGCCTGCGCCATGCTCGGCCCGAGGACATAGAGGACCGACTGATGATCGGCGACGGCATCCTCGTCTGCCGGGCTCCACGCATCGGCTTCGACCCGATCCCAGCACACGGCGAATGACTGGCTCATACGGTCATCAGGTTCCGCCTGGGAATAGTCCTCGTCGATGCTGAAGCCCGTGGCGAAATCACGGATCGCCTGCGACGCCGCGTCGGACAACTGGCTGAGATCACCTTGCTTGCCGAGAAAACATAAGGCATGCCGGGGCGTCACCGACGTTTCCTCCGCCTCGGTTCGGGTCGCCGTTTCCTCGCCGGAATCCGGGCTGGATTCCGTGGCCGATAACGGTTTCCAGGCGATCATCGACCCGATAGAAGCCAAGAGCGCGCGCCGCAGGAGATTCAAGATCGATGCCTTCCGTTCAGTCGAATGTTCGCAGCCTCCTCGCCTTGTAAACGGATGAAATCAAAAACGAAAGCAGGATCAAGCATCCGACAGTCGGCATGCCGAGCCTTTCAAGCCACGGCTTGCGCGCCGGTGATTTCCACGAGCGAGCCGCACATGAAAGCCGCCTCATCCGATGCAAGGAAAGCAACGAGGGCTGCCACCTCATCCGGCCTGCCGATACGGCCGTAGGGGACGAGCCTATCGAGATCGGCGATCGTCCGCCCAGTGCGCGCAACACCGGCTTCGAGCATCGGCGTATGGATTTCACCGGGGCAGACGGCATTGACCCGGACCTTGTCGGGCGCATAGTCGCGGGCGAGGTTCTGGGTGAAGGCGGCGACTGCCGCCTTCGTCGTGTTGTAGGCGATGTGGTTCGGCGCGGGGTAGAGCCCCCATTGCGAGGCCGTGTTGACGATCGCGCCGCCACCGGCATTGATCATGTGCGGCAAGGCCGCACGGCAGAGATGGAACATCGAGTCCAGATTGACCGCGAAGCTCGTCCGCCAGTCTTCATCCGACAGGGACAGCAGGTTTCCGCGCCGGTTGATGCCGGCATTGTTGACCAGCACGTCCAGCCGGCCCTTGATCGCAAAGGCTTTCTCGATGAGGTCGACGCATTCCAGCTTCCGGGAGATATCGGCTCCGATGGCGGTTGCCGATCCGCCGACGGCCTCTATGCCGGAGGCGACCTCGCTTGCCGCCTGCGCATTCGTATCCGTCACCACCACGAAAGCGCCCTCATCGGCCAGTCTCTTGCAGATGGCCGATCCTATGCCGCCTCCGCCGCCCGTCACGACGGCGACCTTGCCCAGAAATCTTTTCATCTCGGAACCTCTCCCTTTGTCTTTATGCAATTCCGGACGCAAAACGGCTGCGCACCTTTGCTCGAATTGCTCTATCTGATGTAGCTGCCGCCGTTTATGTCGAAAGTCGCCCCGTTAACCGAGGCCTGCGAAGGCCGAAGCAGGAACGCCACCAGTTCGGCGATCTCCCCCGTTTCGGCCATCTCGCCGATCGGGATATCGCCGACCGCAGCATCCTTGCCGTGCCTCGCCACGAAGTCCTCGGCCATGTCGGTGCGCACCCATCCCGGCGCGATGGAGACGGCGACGACGCCGTCGCGCCCGAAGCTTCTTGCGATCGACTTGGTCAGATTGATCAGCGCCGCCTTGGTCGCGCCGTAGGGCATTGCGTCGGCGGCATATCCGCGCTGGCCGGCGCGGCTTGCCATATTGACGATCCGGCCGCCGCCATTCTGCCGGAAATGCACGAGCGCCTCCTTGCAGAGGTCGGCCGCCGCAAAGAAATTCACCTGGAACTCCTTCTGCCAGGCGGCCCGCCAGTCGGCAGGATCGGCGTCGACCGAAATCTCGGTGCGGATGCCGGCATTGTTGACCACGGCATGGATGCGCCCCGCCGCCGCGAGCGCATCGCGCCACAGCGAGAAGGCGCCGTCCGGGCTGGAGAGGTCGGCCTGGACGATCAGGCCGTCTCCGCCGATCTTGCGCAGCAGGGCTTCCGCCGCTTCCCTGTCGCGCCCGTAATGGATGATGGGTCGGGCTCCTTCGGCAGACAGGCGCTCGGCGATGGCTGCGCCGATACCGCCCGACGCCCCGGTGATGAGGACCGTCTGGCCGGCCAGCGGTTGAAGGTGAGACATGGCGGCTCCTAACCCAGCAAACCGACCTGGGGTCCCCAGGTGTCGGACAGCGCAAATCCCGCCGTGAAGGGATCGTCGTCGGACAAGCGGAGCTGTTCGCGACCGTAGACATAGGCCCGGCCAGTTATTCGCGGCAACACGGCGCGGCGGCCGCCCACCTCGGTCTCTCCGATCGCCTCCGCCAGGAATTCGCCGCCGATGATCGACCTCGACGTCCTGCGGTCGCCGACGGAGACCTCGCCCCTGGCGTAGAGCGTGGCAAGGTTGGCCGAACTGCCGGTTCCGCAGGGCGAGCGATCGACGCGGCCGGGCTGCAGCGTCGTACAGGTCCGCACTGCCCCATCTGGTTCCTGTCCGCGAAACATCACGTAAGCGATCTCATCGACGCCGTGCAGCACGGGATGGGCGACAGAAATCTGGTCTGCAAGCAACGACTTGAGTTCGATCCCGGCTTCCGCCAGCAGCCGGGCATTGGGAGGCGTAATATCGAGGCCGAGCTGATCGACATCGACAAGCGCATAATAGACGCCGCCGAAAGCGACGTCGATCTTGATGCGGCCCCATTTCGGCGTCTCCACCTCCCGGTCCAGCGCCTCGGCAAAGCTCGGCACGTTGTCGAGACTTACCGACAGGCAGCGGCCTTCACGGCAGATAGCGCGCGCAACGATGAGGCCGGCCGGCGTATCCAGGCGAACCACCGTCTCCGGCTCCGACATCGGCACCGTTCCACTTTCGAGGAGCGCGGTGACCACGCAGATGCAGTTGCTGCCGGACATCGGATGGGCGCGGTCGGCCTGGAGGACGATGAAGCCGGCATCCGCATCGGCGCATGTCGGCGCGATGAGCAGGTTCACCGACATGGCGACATTGGCGCGCGGCTCGAAGGTCACGAAGCGACGCAGGCTGTCGTCGACCGTGTTGATGTGGTTCATCTTGTCGAGCATCGTCGCGCCCGGTATCTCAGGCGCGCCTGAGACGATGACCTTGCCGATCTCACCCTGGCAGTGAACCTGCAGCAGATCGAGGCTTCGGTTCCAGTTCATTCGGCCGCCTCCGGCTTGATGTACCAGCCCCAGGGATCCTCGCTGACGAAGCGGGTGATCTGCTTGGTCTCGAGATAGTTGTCGAGACCCCAGCGGCCGAGTTCGCGGCCGATGCCGGATTCTTTGTAGCCGCCCCAGGGGGCTTCGGTGAAGGTCGGCTGCGAGCAGTTGATCCAGACGATGCCGGCGCGGAAAGCGGCGGCGACGCGCTCGGCCCTGATGTCGTCCTTCGACATGACGGCGGCGGCGAGGCCGAAGCGGGAATCATTGGCGAGTTCGACCGCCTCCGCTTCTGATTTGAACGGCCGGATGCAGACGACGGGTCCGAAGATCTCTTCCACCCAGGCGGCGCTGTCGAGCGGAACGTCGGTCAGAACGGTCGGCTGGAGGTAGTAACCCTTGTCGAACCCTTCAGGGCGGGCGCCGCCGCAGGCGACGGTCGCGCCGGCCTGCCGCGCCTCCTCGATCGTCGCGACGACCTGCTCGTGCTGACGCTTGGAAACCAGCGGCCCAAGCAGCACACCCTCGTCCAGACCATTGCCGATTTTGATCTTGTTCGTTTCCTCGACCAGACGCGCGAGCAAACGCTCGTAGATGGTGTCCTGCACAAGGACTCTTGATGTCGCCGAGCAGACCTGGCCCTGGTTCCAGAAGATGCCGAACATGATCCACTCGACGGCCTCGTCGATATCGGCGTCCTCGAAGACGACGAAGGGCGACTTGCCGCCGAGCTCCAGGCTGACGCGCTTCATATCGCGGGCGGCGGCCGCCATGATTTTCGAGCCGACCGGGCCGGAGCCGGTAAAGGCGAGTTTATCCACTTGCTTGTGATCGATAATCGCCTGGCCGGCGATCGAGCCAGCGCCGGTTACGATGTTGAGGACACCCGCAGGCAGCCCAGCTTCGTCGGCGACTGCCGCCAGTTCGAGCGCCGTCAGCGATGTCAGTTCGGCCGGTTTCAGCACCACGGTGCAGCCGGCGGCAAGCGCGGGAGCAACCTTCCATGCCGCCATCAGCAGCGGATAGTTCCAGGGAATGATCGCGCCGGCCACGCCAATCGGCTCGCGCACCGCCTTGGAGGTGAAGCGCTGATCGGGAAGCGCGATCGCCTCCTCGGGATTGTTGTCGAGCTGTTCGGCCAGACCCGCATAGAAATCGAAGCAGCCCGCCGCGTCGGCGACATCCCAGTCGGCCTCGGGCAACGGCTTACCGTTGTCGAGAACTTCGAGGCGGGCGATCTCGGCCTGGCGGGCACGGATTCCGTTCGCAATCGCGCGGAGATATCTGGCACGCTGGGCGCCCGTCAGCTTCGGCCAGCCGTCCTTGTCGAAGGCCCGGCGAGCCGCTTTGACGGCGAGATCGACATCTTCGGCTGTTGCGGCTCCGATCGTCTGGATCACCTCCTCCGTCGCGGGGTTGGTCACCTCGCAGGCGCCGCCCTTAACCGGCTTCACCCATTTTCCGTCGATATAGAGTTCGCTTCGCATGTTCACTCCCATTCTCCTTGCGCCAGGCACCGCTCTCAGAAGCGATGGACGCGATAGGGTTTCATATCCACGGGCGGCTGAACGCCTGTGATGAGGTCGGCCATCAGACGGCCGGTCGTGGCCGCATAGGTAAGGCCGAGATGTCCGTGGCCGGTTGCGTACCAGACGTTGCGGCGCTTGGCGGAAGGCCCCATGACCGGAACGGTGTCAGGCAGCGCCGGGCGATGCCCCATCCACTCCGTCGCCTGCCGGACCTGTAGATCCGGCAATGCCTCCTGAGCCCGCTTCACCAGGATCTTCGCGCGCCGATAATCCGGGGACGCGTCGAGGCCGGCCATCTCGACCGTGCCGCCGACGCGGATGCCGCCCGCCGTCGGCGTGACCATGAAGGCGCGCGCCGGCCAGATGATCGAATGGCGCATCGAGATACCGGGCTCCATGATCTGTGTGTGATAGCCGCGCTCGGTTTCGAGCGGGATATGTTCGCGCAGCAGCGCAGAAAGCCTTGCGGTGAAGGCGCCGGCCGCAAGCACCACCTCATCCGCCGCAACACTGCGCCCATCCGCCAGCCGCAGAGCGGAGACGCCGGCCTCGCCCTGATCGAAATCGACGACGTCACCCTGAACGATCTTGCCGCCAAGCGCCTGAAATCTTTCAGACAGAGTGATGACCAGCCTGTAGGGGTCGGTGATCGACCGGTTGTCGGGAAAGAGCACCGCCTTGCCGATCTTCGTCGTCAAAAAAGGCTCGAGATCGCGGATGGCGTTGCCGCCGAGAATTTCGTGCCTGAAGCCCAAGCGCTCCAGGATTTCCATATGCTCCCGATCGGCCTTGAATTCGGCCTCGTCGGCATAGAGGCTGAGGCACCCCTCGGCCGTCAGCATGTGCGTCAGGCCGGTCTCCTTCAGCAGCGCGTCCAGGTCTTCGTAGACGCGTCGGCAAAGCGCGGCGCCGGCCGCCTCCAGCGCCCGCAGCTTCGAGGGACGGCTGGCGGCGAGGAACCTGAGGAACCACGGGATCAGTTTCGGCATGTAACCGGGCCGGATGCGCACCGGCCCCTCCGGATCGAGCAGCCATTTCGGCATCTGCGCCCAGATGCCGGGCCGCGAGGCCGGCATGAACTCGGTGACGGCGATACTTGCCATGTTGCCGTAGGAAGCGCCGCGGCCCGGCGCGTCGCGATCGACAAGCGTCACGGAAAGGCCGCGGCGCTGGAGTTCATAGGCGATGGTGACGCCGATAATGCCGGCGCCGACGACCACGATGGATGACACGGCAAACCTCACAATTTCAGTGGTCCCTGGCGCGGCTTGGCCGCTCCAGATCTGTTACCGATTGAGGATCGGCTGCATCGCGGCCTTGAATTCGGCCTTTTCCTCCGGTGTCAGTTCACCGAGTGGGGCGCGGCATACACCCACGGGCAAGCCCTGAAGCTCGCAGCCATACTTGATCTTCTGCACGAACTTGCCGCTTTCGAGGATGTTCATCGCCCGGTAGAGCGTTTTCATCTGCTCGCGCGCTTTACCCAGATCGCCAGATCGGAACGTGCGGTCGAGGTCACAGCAGGCCTTGGCCATGCAGTTCGACGGTCCGCAGATCCAGCTTTCCGCGCCCCAGAACATGAAGTCGAGCGCGATATCGTCAGAGCCGCTGACAAGCTGGATCTTGCCTTCATAGCGGCTGGCGATGTCGATCGCGCGCTGCAGCACGCCCGAGCTTTCCTTGATCCCGATCACGCGCGGATTATCGGCAAAATGATCCATCAGCTCGAAACTGATGTCCGAACCATCCTTGGCCGGATAGGAATAAAGCACGAGGCTCACATCGACGGCGCCGAGGACGGCCTCGTAGTGCTTGATGAGCTCCGCTTGTGTCGGACGGGTATAAAATGGCGGCGCCAGCAGGACCATGTCATAGCCGATATCCCTGGCCATCGCCGTCTGCTCGATCACCTCGCGGGTGGCGGGCGCATTGGTGCCGGCGATCAGAATTTCGCCCGGCCTGGCAGAATCCTTGACGAACTGCAGCACGTCGCGGCGCTCTTCCCTGGACTGGCTGAAATACTCTCCCGTCGACCCGTTTGGAACCCAGCCGGTGACCCCTGCCTCGCGAAGATGCGTCAGAAGCCTTTCGAACGCCTTGAAGTCGATCCTATTGTTTGCGTCGAAGGGAGTGATGAGCGCGGGCATGACGCCGGAAAGTTTCATGGAATTTCTCCTGTCCTGGGAAAGACTGATTAGATTGCGAGCTTCTTGAGAATGCGCCCCTCGATGAGGGAGACGGCCCGCGTGAGTGGGAAGGCGATGACGAAGTAGATGAGGGCGACAACCGTCAGCACTTCGACGGGACGGGCCGTGTTGTTCGAGATGTTCTGGCCGACGAACATCAGGTCCGCCATGCCGACGGCCGAGACCAGGGCGCTTTCCTTGAAGAGGCTGACGCAGTTCGACAGCAGCGTTGGGATTGCGCGCAGCACCGCCTGCGGCAGCACGACGTTTATCACCTGGCTCCTGCGCGGCAGGCCGAGGGCGACGCAAGCGTCCAGTTGCTCCCGGCCGATCGACTTGAGGCTCGCCCGAAAGGTCTCGCTGGTGATCGCCCCCATATAGAGAGTCAGCGCGATGACGCCGGACACCATGTTCGAGAGTTCGACGCCGAGGAGCAGCGGCAGGCAGAAGAAGATCCAGAAGAGCTGGATAAGGACCGGCGTTCCGCGGAAGAACTCGACATAGGCGCCCGAGGCCGCTCGAAGCGCGAGGTTGCGTGACGTCCTCATCAGGCCGACGAGAAAGCCGAGGGTGCATCCGAGCACGATGCAGATGACCGTCAGCTTGATCGTCATCCACAGGCCGAGCAGAAGTGCGTTTTCGAAACGCAGCAGGATCGAGAAGTCGAGCGTCATTCTGGCCTCCTAGCTGACGAGGATCTGACGGCGGCGTTCGAGCAGGCCGACGATCTGGGTTATCGGGAAGGACACGGCGAAATAGATGAGAGCGACGACGGTGAAAGTCTCAATCGGCCGATAGGTCTCGGTGGCCAGCGTCTTGCCCTGGTACATCAGGTCCTGGACCGCCACGATCGCGACCAGCGCGCTCTGCTGGAAGATGACGATGCCGTTGGTCAGCAGCACCGGGATCGACGCGCGGAAGGCCGTCGGGAAGACGATGTAGAGCACCCGCTGCAACGGATTGAGACCGAGCGCGATGCCGGCGTCGAACTGCTCGCGCGGCACCGCCTGGATGGACGCCCGGTAGGCCTCGGCGTTGAACGCCATCAGATTGAGCCCGAGCGCCATGATGCCCATCGTCACCGGGTCGAGGAAGACGTCGAACAGCATCGGCACGCAGTAGAATATCCAGACGATCTGGACGATGGCGGGCGTGCAGCGGAAGAATTCGACGAACAGCATGAAGGGCAGCCGCAGAACCCGGTAGGGGCTCATGATCAGAAGTGCGAGCGCAAAGCCGAAGACGATGCCGATGACATTCGCCGCAGCGGTCAGTTCCAGCGAAACCCACAGCCCCTGCAGAAGCGGAGCCAGCGAGACCGCGTTGAAGTCGAACGTGTAGTTCATGGTTGCCCCTCCCTACTGCTTGATATGGAAGACGCGGTCGATGAATTCCTTGGTGCGCTCCTCGCGCGGCGCGCCGAGCACCTGCTCGGGAGGGCCATCCTCGACGACCACGCCACCGGCGCAGAAGATCACGCGGGAGGCGATGTTTTTGGCGAACCACATGTCGTGGGTGACGATCATCATCGGCATGTCCTGGGCGGCGAGCTGCAGGATGACCTGCTCCACTTCGCTGACGAGCTCCGGATCCAGAGCCGAGGTGACTTCGTCGAAAAGCATCAGCTTCGGGTCGAGCATGAGCGCGCGGGCAATCGCGACGCGCTGCTTCTGTCCGCCGGAAAGCTGGGCCGGATAGGCATTGGCCTTGGCGCCGAGCCCGAAGCGCTCGAGCAGCGCTTGGGCGCGGGCCGCGGCCTTCGCCTTGGCTTCCCCGCGCACCTTGCAGGGAGCGAGGATCAGGTTCTGGGTGACGTTCAGATGCGGAAACAGCGTATAGTGCTGAAAGACCATGCCGATCGAACGGCGGACATTGGTGTCGATCTGGGTCTTCCTGCTCACCGCTTCGGAAGAAATATACGGCTTTCCATCGAAATTGATCGACCCGCTGTCGATCTGCTCCAGCCCCATCATCACTCTCAGCAGCGTGCTCTTGCCGCCGCCGCTGGGGCCGATGACGACGACGCGTTCGCCGGGCTTCATTTCGATGTCGATGCCTTTCAGCACCTGGATTGCTCCGTTGCCATAGCTTTTGTGGAGCGCCTGCATTTTCACGAGGGGAAGGCTGAAGGACGTGGTCATGCCAATCTCCGATGATCGAAGCTGGAAGGGCCGGCGCGAATGTCGCACCGGCCGGTGAGATTACTTTGCGCCCTTGAGCACGTCGTCGACCGCCTTCTTGATCAGCTCGTCGACGTGACCGGTCGCGACCTTCTCTTCGAGGAAGATATCGACCACCTCGACGTCGGCAGCCGAAAGATTGTGCGGCAGACCGAAAGCGACGCCCTGCTTGGCGAGGGCCGGCGTCGGGTTGAGCGCCACTGCCCATTCCGGGTTCGACTGGGTGAAGAGCTGGTTGGTGTCGGAGGCGTCGACCAGGATGTCGGCACGCTTCGAGGTAACCGCCAGGCGGGTCTCGTCATTGCCGGGAAGACGCATGACCGTGGCGTTCTTCACCGCTGCGGAAATGGCCTTGTCCTGCGCCGTGCCGGACATGACGGCGAGCGTCACGCCAGCCTTGTCGATATCGGCGACCGAAGCGGCGCCGGCCGCAATCTTCGGATTGTTTTTGTTATAGGCGAGCGAGATCTGGTACTCCATCGCCGGGATCGAGAACTGCACGGCCATGGCGCGCGTCGGCGTCCGGTTCAGCGCCAGCGATAGATCCCATTTGCCGGCTTGCAGGCCGGCGACGATATTGTCCCAGGTCGTATCGACGAATTCGGGCTTCACCTTCAGGACATCGGCGAATTCCTTGCAGAGATCGGCGAAGAAGCCGGAATATTCACCCGTCGCCGGGTCGCGCATGACATAGGGCGGCGCGACGGCCGCGCCGCAACGCAAGGTGCCCGCCTTCTGCACGCCCTGCCAATATCCCTCAGTGGTCTGGGCGTGTGCGGCGGTTGCGGAAAGACCTCCCATCAGGGCGAGCGCGGGCAGCGCCCGCAAGGCGGACGTTATCAACTTCGAAAGCATCGGCATTCCTCTTTTGCTGTGCGCGAAGCGCGCGGTTCCACTCGTCGGCTGTAGCCGTTTCTGTTATTTTCGTGTCGGCTGCGTGTCGACTGAGAAAGATATGTCAACAGCGTGTCGACAAAGTCAAGCGGAAAAATTACATTGCCGCCACGCGGCTTTTCTGGCCCAATGGGACCCGCGTCGAGAGAAAGGGACTTAAGTGTCTGATGAATCGGAAGTGAAACGAATCCGCGGGACCGGCTGGAAAAGCGTCTACGAGACGCTCCGTAACGAGATCCTGTCGCTCGCTCTACCGCCCGGTCAGCTTCTCGATGAGATGACGCTCGCCGAACGCTTCGACATGTCGCGCTCGCCGGTGCGCGAAGCCCTGATCCGGCTCGGCGCCGACGAGCTGGTCGTCACACTCTCGAACCGGAGCACGATCGTAGCGCCGATCGAAGTGGCGACGTTTCCCAAATATGTGGAGGCGCTCGACATCGCGCAGCGGATGAATACGCGGCTTGCTGCCGCGCTCAGAACCGAGGCTGACCTGAAGATCATCGCCAAGCGGCTGAAGTCGTTCGAGGCGGCGGTCAAAACAGGCAATCACCTCGCCATGTCGGAAGCCAACAAGGAATTCCACATGGCAATCGCCCATGCCGGAAAAAACCAGTATCTCGCCTCGTTCTACGAGAAGCTGCTGTCGCAGGGGCAGCGCATGCTCCACCTGCATTTCGAATATCTGGAGCGAACCCACGAGGGCTATCTGCTGACCGACGAACACGCGCTCATGCTCAATGCGGTCAGGGATAAGAACGTGGAACTCGCCGACGAACTCGCCCACGCCCATACGCGCCAGTTCCAGGACAATTTCATCAACTTCATGCGCGAGAACTATACGACGGATGTCGCGTTAGGCCCGCTGCGGGCTGCGGAGTAATCAAATGAAAATCGACAGTATCGGCTTCGTCGGAACCGGCGCTATTACCGAGGCAATGGTTCGCGGCCTTCTCACTGAGCCGGCCTATGCCTCCGAGATTCACGTGTCTCCACGAAGCGCTCACATCGCCGCGACGCTGGCCGACGAATTCGCCGCCGTCAGAATTGCCAAGGACAACCAGGACGTCGTCGAGCGCAGCGACATGGTGTTCCTGGCAATACGGCCGCAGGTTGCCGAGGAGGTCGTGCGCGCGCTATCGTTCAGGGATAGCCAAATGGTCGTCAGCCTCGTTGCGGCGACGGAGCGCCAGGCCCTGTCCGAATGGATCGGCGCCGACGTGCATCTGGTGCAGGCGATCCCCCTGCCCTTCGTCGCAGGCCGGCAAGGCGTCACCGCCATCTATCCGCCCGATACCGCCGTCGCAGCGCTTTTTGATGCGCTCGGAACGGCTGTCCAATGCCAGTCGAGGAAGGAATATGATCTTCTCGCGGCAGCGAGCGCAATGATGTCGACCTATTTCGGCATCATGGAGCAGATTGCCGTCTGGCTGGAGAAAAGCGGCCTCGAAAAGGCGAAGGGACAGGCCTACATTGCCCCGCTCTTTGCAAGCCTTGCGCAGAAAGCGAACAGCCCCGGCAACGAACCTTTCAGCGCGCTGAGCCGCGAATTCGCGACCAAGGGCGGACTGAACGAGCAGGTTTTCTCAGACTTCGAGAAGAAGGGCGGCCTTGCCGCATTGACCGCTGCACTCGACGGCGTACTTGCCCGGATCGAGGGCAGGACCTAGA
Source organism: Rhizobium changzhiense (assembly GCF_013087625.1). Classification (NCBI taxonomy): domain Bacteria; kingdom Pseudomonadati; phylum Pseudomonadota; class Alphaproteobacteria; order Hyphomicrobiales; family Rhizobiaceae; genus Rhizobium; species Rhizobium changzhiense. The sequence goes on along the minus strand of NZ_JABFCQ010000003.1, from coordinate 352,957 downwards.
ACGTCGGCGGCGTGCAGGCGCTGATGACTTCGCAGGGCACCGGTCCGACGCAGCGGAAGCGGTGAGGGCGCCTGCTTTCGAAATAGTAGGCGTCACCCGGCCCAAGGATCCGCCGCTCGTCATCGACCGTCACCTCGAGCCTTCCCGACAGCACGATCCCGCCTTCTTCGCCCTCGTGAACAAGCGGAACCTTTCCGGTGTCGGCGCCCGGCTGGTAACATTCCTTGAGTATTTGCAGGCTTCGCCCGAACAGGTTTTCTCCAACCTGCCTGTAGGAGATGGCGCCCTTGCCGATCTCCACCAGCTCCTCGGCCGCATAGAAGGCCTTCCTTGGACGCTCGGGCTCGAAGGCGAAGAATTCCGCCAGGCCGATGGGGATGCCGTCCAGAATTCGCTTCAAGGCCCCGACCGAGGGATTGGAGGCGTTCGATTCGATCAGCGAGATCGTCGAATTGGGCACTCCGGTGCGCTTGGCAAGCTCACGCTGGGAAAGCTTATGGGCGATGCGGAGATGGCGAAGACGGCTGCCGATATCGACGGACATGGTGCGGTTCGTTTGTGTTGTCCAGAATATCCAAAATCATAACGCTGAAATTGTGTAATTTCAACAGCTTGCACCGACAAAGAAAAGGACTTGTTTGAAAAGGAGAAATTGTCATTCTCGGCGCATTCCAAGGAGGCCAGGATGGACCAGCTCAACAAGACGAACGCGCCCGTACTCGAAAATTTCTGGATGCCGTTCACCGCAAACCGGCAGTTCAAGGCGACGCCGCGGCTTCTCGCGGCAGCAGAGGGCATGTACTACACTGACATCGATGGACATCAGGTGCTTGACGGCACGGCCGGCCTCTGGTGCTGCAACGCCGGCCATGGCCGCAAGAAGATTGCCCAGGCCGTCGAGCGGCAGCTTGCAACGCTGGACTATGCGCCGACCTTTCAGATGGGGCATCCGATCGCCTTCGACTTCGCCGCGAAATTGGCCGCGAATGCGCCGGGCGGTTCGGAAGCCAAGCTCGACAGGGTGTTCTTCACCGGCTCGGGTTCGGAATCGGTGGATACGGCGCTGAAGATCGCCATCGCCTACCAGCGCGCCATCGGCCAGGGCACCCGCACGCGGATCATCGGGCGCGAAAAGGGCTATCATGGCGTCGGTTTCGGCGGCATTTCCGTCGGCGGCCTTGTCAACAATCGCCGGGTCTACCCGCAAATACCGGCCGACCATATGCGCCACACGCTCGACGTCGAGCGCAATGCGTTTTCGAAAGGTCTTCCCGCTCATGGCATCGAATTGGCGGACGATCTCGAGCGCCTCGTGCAGTTGCACGGCGCCGAAACCATCGCGGCTGTTATCGTCGAGCCGATGTCGGGATCAGCAGGCGTGGTTCTGCCACCGAAGGGCTATCTGGAGAAACTGCGCGCGACCGCCGACAAGCACGGTATCCTGCTGATCTTCGATGAGGTCATCACCGGCTTCGGGCGTCTCGGCGCTCCCTTCGCAACCGACTATTTCGGCGTCGTGCCCGACCTGATCACCACGGCAAAAGGCATCACCAACGGCGCCATTCCCATGGGCGCGGTCTTTGCCAGCCGCAAGATCTATGACGGACTGATGGTCGGACCGGAAAATGCGATCGAACTCTTTCATGGCTATACCTATTCAGGCCATCCGGTCGCCTGCGCGGCCGGGCTCGCGACGCTCGAGATCTACGAGGAGGAAGGCCTGCTGACCCGCGCATCCGTGCTCGCCGAATACTGGCAGGAGGCTCTCCATTCGCTGCGAGGCTCGCCCAACGTGGTGGACATCCGCAATCTCGGCCTGGTCGGCGCGGTGGAGCTGGTGCCGAGAGCCGCAGCGCCGGGAACCCGCGCTTACGACGTCTTCGTCGACTGCTTCAACAAGGGTCTGCTGATCCGCGTAACCGGCGACATCATCGCCCTCTCGCCGCCGCTCATCATCGAGAAAAGCCAGATCGACACGATCGTCTCGACACTCGGGGATGCGCTGAAGCGCGCGGCATAATTCTGCATCCCGCGTGCCGCTCCCGTCGGCGATCGGACGTCCGGTCCATCGTCGACGGAACCATCCGGCACACCGAGATAAAGCTCAGCGCTTCAAGGTCTGTGACGGCAGCTCGCCGAAGCGCTTCCTGTATTCGGCTGCAAATCGCCCCAGATGCGTAAAGCCCCATCTCAGCGCCACGTCGGCGATGCCCTGCTTCGCGTCGGATTCGAGCAAATCGCGATGGGCGGCGGCCATCCGAAGTTCATGCAGGTAGGCCATCGGGGTCGTATCCCTGAACTGCCGGAAGCCCTGTTGCAAAGTCCGAACGCTTACCTTGGCTGCCATCGCGATATCGTTGAGCGAAATCGGCTCGGCGATGTGTTCCTGCATGAAGTCGATGGCCCATTTCACATGGCGTGGGGCCGGCGCCGGAGCAGGGAGGGCTAGCTCGTTCGAATAACGATTGGGGCAGGTCTCCAGAAGCAGATAGATCGCCGCGTCGCAGAGCGAGCCGGCGGCCAGCGGCGACCGTTGCAGCGGTCCGTTGCCGCTCAGGCCGCGATGGAGGCTCGAGACAAGTTGCTGGAGTACAAGCCCAGGACCGGTCGTCAGATCGATGTGAGGATGAAAATCGACGTCGCCGCTGATCGTTCTCTCGAACATATGCGTCAGGTGGCTGATGATCTTCGCCTGATCGACGAAGAGGCCAAAATGACGGCGGGGGCCAAACAGGCGAGCACCCGCGGCACGACCTGCCTCAAGGATCGTGCCACGCGCGGGAACGGAATAGATTTGCTCCCGCATGCCTTCGAAGGATGCGTTCCCTGCCATCGGAAGAAAAACGATCATCCTATCGCTGGGCGCCTCCCGCCTGATCAGGATTGTGCCTTCGTAGGTACAATCGGCAACCGTTACCTCTTCTCCCACGGAGACGAAATTGCAGTGGTATGCAATCGGCATATTGCCTTCGGCCGCAACCTTGATCGGGGAGGTTGGTGTCGACAATATTTCCGAGAGTTCATCCGGGTCCGTTCCGCTGTGCGCCGTTTCCCGAAACAACATGCTCTGCACCGCCAGCTGTTGGGCGAGGCTGCCATCGTTATGTATATGAGAATTAACGGACATTCGTGACCTCGAAAGACGATGTACACAAGTGATAATGGATTTGCGCAATCATGTTCATCCCTCCTATTTGTGTTGCCCCCAGGACAGATTCAGCCGTAGCGGCTGATGGCGAGATCCGTCACGTCGATTTCCGGCTGGCGGCCGCCGACGAGATCGCCGATGAGCCGGGCCGAACCTGTGCTCATCGTCCAGCCGAGCGTGCCGTGGCCGGTATTGAGAAAGAGGCCGGCGATCTTTGTCGGGCCGATGACCGGCGTGCCATCGGGCGTCATCGGGCGCAGGCCGGACCAGAAGGAGGCCTGGGAAATATCGCCGCCGGGGAAGAGATCGGTGACCGAATGTTCCAGCGTGCTGCGACGGGCCAGGCCGAGATCGTTGGTATAGCCCGATATTTCGGCCATGCCGCCGACGCGGATGCGGTCGCCGAGCCGGGTGATGGCGATCTTGTAGGTTTCGTCCATGACGGTCGATTCCGGTGCCCGTGACGCATCGGTGATCGGGATAGTGAGCGAATAGCCCTTGACGGGATAGACCGGCAGCCGGATGCCGAGTGGCTTCAGCAGCAGCGGCGAATAGCTGCCAAGCGCGACCACCACCGCCTCGGCACTCATCCGCTCACGATCGCGATCGGGATCGCGTTCGGTGATGATCCCGCGCACCCGGCCGGCCTCGATATCCAGCGCCCTGATCGTCGTCCCGTAAGCGAAGCGGACGCCGAGCGCCTCTGCTTTGGCGGCCAGAGCATTGGTGAACTTGAAGCAGTCACCGGTCTCGTCCTTCGGCGTCAGCAGGCCGCCGACAATCTTGTCGCGCACATGCTTCAGCGCCGGTTCGAAGCGGATACAGCCGTCCCGGTCCAGCACCTCATAGGGAATGCCGTCGGCAGCCAGCGCCTTGACATCCTTTGCCGAAGCCTCGAGCTGCTGCTCAGTGCGGAACAGCTGCAGGGTTCCCTGCATGCGTTCATCATAGGCGATGCCGGTCTCGGCGCGAAGTTCGGCAAGCGCGATGCGGCTGTAATCGGCAAGGCGCAGCATGCGGCTCTTGTTGATCGCGTAGCGCTCGGAGGTACAGTTGGACAGCATCCTGGTCATCCAGGCAAGCATGGCCATGTCGAGTTTCGGGCGCAGGATTAGCGGCGCGTGTTTCATGAACAGCCATTTCATGGCCTTCATGGGGATGCCGGGCGCTGCCCATGGCGAGCAATAGCCGAAGGAGACTTCGCCGGCATTGGCAAAGCTCGTCTCCAGCGCCGGACCAGGCTGCCGGTCGACGACCGTGACCTCATGGCCAGATTTGGCCAGCTGATAAGCGGATGTGACGCCGACGATGCCGGCTCCTAGAACGATGACCTTCATGATGTTCCCAATGATGGAGCCGCCGGCTCTTAGCGATATTGCCTGTCGTAACGATCGCCCAGGCCGGTTAGGATTTCGTAAGAAATGGTGCCGGCGTCACGGGCGATGTCCTCGAGCGTCTGATGACGGCCAAGCACTTCGACGAGACTGCCGAAGGTCAGCGCGCCTTCGGGCAGTGCTGTGATATCGACGGTCGCGCTGTCCATCGACACGCGGCCGACGATCGGCAGGCGGATGCCGTTGAAATAGACGGCGCCACGGTCGCCCAGCGACCGGGGCAGGCCATCGGCATAGCCGGCGGCAATGGTGGCGAGACGCGTTTCCCGTTGCGTCACATGCGCGCCGCCATAGCCGACCTTCGCCCCCGCCGGCACGGTGCGCGTCTGCACGATGGCGACATCGAGGCTGACGACCGGTTCCATCGGGTTCTTCTCGCCGGCGTTCGGAGCGCCGCCATAAAGCGCGATGCCGGGGCGGGCAAGCACGCCGTGATAGGCGTCGCCCAGGAAAACGCCGCCGGAATTGGCAAAGGATATGTCGAAGCCCGGAAATTCGTCGGCGATGCGAAACATCTCGGCAAACTGCTCGCCGTTCTGCTCGCTGTCCATGTCATCGGCCGACGCCAGATGGCTCATGATGAACAGGATTTCGACATTGGTGCCATCGCGAAGAGCCGCCGCCAGCTCTGCTCGCTCTTCCCTGGGAAAGCCGAGCCGCGACATGCCGGTGTCGAACTGCAGGACGGCGGGCAGGCAGCGCTTCAGAATGCGCGCGGCGGCCGACCATTGCCGCCACTGCGCCAGTGAATTGAGAACCGGGACGATGCCCATCTCGGCGCAGGCAATTTCGTTACCGGGCTGCAAGCCGTTCAGCACCAAAATCTGAGCGTCCTGTGCAAGGGCCGGCCTGAGCCTCACGGCCTCGACAAATTGGGCGACGAAGAAATGCCTGCAACCTTCACTGTAAAGCGCTCTCGCCACCCGCTCGGCGCCGAGACCATAGGCATCGGCCTTGACGACGGCGCCTGCGCGGACCGGCGCCAGCATCGATAGCAGCTTGCGATAGTTGCGGCCGAGGGCGGCAAGATCGATCGTCAGATAGCCCGTGGCTCCCTGCGCGGTCGTGGCAGTTCGTGTGCGGGAAACCAAAATATCGCTATCCATGTCCACCCCTTTTTCGATCTCGTGGAATGTATGAAATAACGAGCGAAATTGCCTATCATTCAGCAATCGATTATTGCACAATTTGCCCATTATTCGCATAGTCAACGAAAACTTGGAACGATCTCTCATGCCCGCTCTCGACGCGATCGATCGCAATATCCTGAGACTGCTGCGCCTCGATGCCCGCATGAGCAATGCCAAGCTCGCCGCCGAGATCGGTCTCTCTCCATCGGCCTGTCTCAGGCGCATCAAAATCATGGAAAAATCAGGCGTGATCCGCGGTTATACGGCGCTGGTCGACACTGGAAATGCGGATGAGATGATTGCCGTGATCATCAACATCACCCTGGAACGACAAACGGAGGATTATCTCGACCGCCTCGAAGCGGCGGTTCGCCGGCATCCCGAGATCCGGGAATGTTTTCTGATGACCGGCGGTTCGGACTATCTGTTGCGCGTCGAGGTTGCCAATGCCGGCGAGTTCGAGCGAATCCATAAAGAGATCTTGTCGACCTTGCCCGGCGTCCTCAGGATTCATTCCAGCTTCTCGATCCGCAATGTTCTGGCGACGCGCACGCGAGGCAGGCGCTAAACGCGTTACGAGGCAGCCTAATCGCCTGCCAATGAGAGTCCCTATTCCTCCCCTCCGCCGACGGACCGGGAGCCGCGCCGCGCTCTAAAAAGTCAGTTGCACCTTACAGGCGGCCGAGCGGTCGCCGGCGAGGATGAAAGCTGCGGCGGCTTGTTCGAGCGGCAGGCTGTGGCTGATAATCGGCCGGACATCGATCTTGCGGCTGGAGATCAGATCGACGGCGGTCGCAAATTCCTCGTGGAAACGCTGGGTTCCGTGGAGTTGAAGCTCCTTGCCGACGATGGCGTTGAGAGGGATCGGGACGTCTCCTGTGACGCCGACCTGCACGATCGTTCCGCGCGGCCTGATGGCGGCAATCGCGCCGCGGATGGCCGGGGCGGCGGCCGAGCATTCGAAGACGAGATCGAAATAACCCTTTCCCGCCTCGAATTCCGCAAGCGCCTGGGCATTTTTGGAAACATTGATCGTGCGGCTGGCGCCCATCGCTTTGGCCCGATCCAGCGCCGCATCCGCAAGATCGGTCACCACGATCTCGCCGGCGCCATGATAGGAGGCGACGGCAACCATCAGCGCGCCGATCGGGCCGGCTCCGGTGACCAGCACGCGTTTGCCTGTGATCTCTCCCGCGCGCGATGCCGCGTGCAGGCAGACGGAGAGCGGCTCGCTGCAGGCGGCTTCCGCCGCAGGTGTCGCAACTCCGACCGCAAAGCACTGCTTGGCCGGCACCACCAGCCATTCCCGGAACATGCCCTGCTCATGCGGCAGGCGCATTGCACTGCCCATGAAGCGCATTTCCAGGCAGTGGATCGGCATGTTTTTCTCACAATATTCGCAATGCCCGCAGGGCTGGCTGGGATTGACCGCCACCAGCGTCCCGGCCTTCAGGTCGACTCCCTCGCCCGCTTGGCTCACGGTCCCTGAGGCCTCGTGGCCGGGTATGATCGGCTCGCGAACCCGGACCGGGCCGAAGCCGCCATCCTGATAATAATGCAGGTCGGAGCCGCAAATTCCTGCGGCCGCCATTTTGAGCAGCACCTCGCCGGGACCAGGGGCCGCAACCGCAGCGGTCTCGATCCTGAGATCGCCCTTTTGGTAAAGCCGTGCCACACTTGTCCGCATCGTGTCCATCCTATCTCAACAGTCCAAGCTGCTGCGGCAGCCAGAGCGATATGGCCGGGACGAAGGTGATCAGGATCAGCGCCAGAAAGAGCGGTACCAGCCAGGGCAGGATCGCCATGGTCGTCCGTTCGACGGAGAGTTTCGCGACCCGCGACAACACGAAAAGCACCATGCCGAGCGGCGGGTGCAACAGGCCGATCATCAGGTTCAGCGTCATGATGAGACCGAACTGGACCGGATCGATCCCGAACTTCAGGACTATCGGCAGAAGGATCGGCACGAGGATGGTAATGGCCGCGATCGTATCCAGGAAGCAGCCGACGAAGAGCATCAAGAGGTTCACCAGGATAAGGAAAACCCATTTATTGTCGGTGATCGACAGGATAGCATCGGACAGCAGCTGTGCCGCCTGGCTCACCGTCAACAGCCAGGCAAAGACCGATGCCGCGGTGACGATGAAGAGAACCGATGCCGTCGTCTCGATCGTATCGAAACTTGCCTTGGCGAGCGTCGAGGGCGTCATCGTGCGGTAGCGCACCAGGCCGAGGAACAGAGACCAGAGGACGGCGGCGACGGCAGCCTCCGTCGGCGTGAACCAGCCCATCGTCATGCCGCCGATCAGGATCACTGGCGTCATCAGCGCCATGACGGCGGAGAAGCGGAAATACCAGTCGAGGGCAAGAAGCAGGGCAAGGGCGATGCCGGCTGCGGCATTCATCGATACCCCGGCACGCATCATCAGATAGATGGCCAGCGGCACCGCCAGGACGACGACGATTTCCATCCCGGCCGACAGCAACTGCCTGACATCGAACGGTGCGTCCGAGCCCCAGCGCTTCTTATAGGCGAAGGCGGCGACAGTGATCATCATCAGCAGCGTCATCACAATGCCTGGCAGGATGCCTGCCATGAAAAGAGCGCCGATCGAGACGTTCGCCATCATGCCGTAGATCACGAAAGGCAGCGATGGCGGGAAGATCGGGCCGAGCGTGGCAGACGCTGCCGTCACTCCGACCGCGGCCTCGACCGGATAGCCGTGATCCTTCATTGCCTTGATCTCGATCGTGCCAATACCCGCTGCATCGGCGAGCGCAGTGCCCGACATTCCGGAGAAGATCACCGAACCGATGATATTGACCTGCGCAAGACCGCCCTTCATCCAGCCGACGAGAGCGACGGCAAAGGAATAGATGCGGCCGGTGACACCAGCTGAGTTCATCAGGTTGCCCGCGAGGATAAAGAACGGCACGGCGAGCAGCGGGAAGCTTTCGACGCCGGCGATCATGCGCTGGGCGACGATGATGTCGGGGGCGACGCCGTAAAGGACGATGTAAAGCACGGATGCGACAGCCATCGAGATGGCGACGGGCACCCCGATCAGCATCAGCACCAGAAACGAACCAAGAAGCAGCAGCATCGGATCAACCCTCGACGGTCTGGAATTCTTCGGGGCGCTCCAGAACGGAGTAGCCGCGGCGCATGTTGGTGATGAAGACGATGACCGCGCGGATCAGCATCAGCACGAAAGCGATGAGAACGGCGTAGAAGACGATGTTGCGCGGCAGGTCGATGGTGACCATCTGCTCATCCGCCACGATGTCGACATAGCGCCACATCAGGTGGCAGCCATAGGCGAAGAAGCCGATGCGGACGATATCGACGAAGGTGGCGAGCACGCGCGCCAGGCCTGCAGGCATATAGTGATAGAACACATCGACCTGGATATGCCGCGAGGTGCGCACGCACATGACGGAACCCAGAAAGACGACCCCGATCAGGCAGTTGATCGCAATCTCCTCGGTCCATGCGTAGCTGTCGTTCAGCACATAGCGCGTGAAGAACTGCAGGAAGACGCAACCCGCCATCAGCCAGAAGACGATCAGCGTGATCCAGTCTTCGATGGCATAGTCCGAGACGTTTGCCGTCGGCGCGTGCCCTTCGAACTCGTGACCGATTTCCTCGGCGGTGATTGGCGTGTGAATTTCTTGCGACATGATCGGCCCTGTTTCAGTTGAGGAAGAAGGGCGCGGCGTGGGGGGCGTGCCCTTCGTGTCGACATCGTCTTGCGCTCGGCGGCGCCTGCCCCTCATCCGGCTGCCGCCACCCTTGCCTGGGTCGAGCCACGTGTCTCGACCCGTCCTTCGGACCCCCGCAAACGGGGCGAAGGGACATGCCGCAGCGGCTTCTTCAACCCTCGACGCTGCATTGGCACGTCCCCTCTCCCCGTCTAAACGGGGAGAGGTTAGGGTGAGGGGCATGACGAACGGGTGGCTTGCGGGCTTTATTGTATCGCGCGGATTGCTTCCCAATCGGCCTTCTCGTAGCCGAAATCCTCGAACTTGACCTTTTCCATCACGGTCTTTTCGAAATCGGCCTTGTCGACCTCGGCGACGTTCAGGCCCTTTTCCTTGAAGGTCGCAATAAGACCGTTTTCCTTGCCGGCGATCGTCTTGCTCGTGCGCTCGGCGGCCTCCTGCATGACCTCGCCGAAGATTTTCTTGTCCTCGTCGGAAAGGCTCGCCCACCGCGTCTTCGAGACCACGGTGTTGAGGTGATCGACGATGTGGCCGGTGAGGATGATGTTCTTCTGGACTTCGTAGAACTTCTTCGCCTCGATTGTCGTCAGCGGGTTTTCCTGCGCCTCGACCGTGCCGTTCTGCAAGGCGAGATAGACTTCTGCAAAGGCGATCGGCGTCGTGTTGGCGCCGCAGGCGCGCGGCATGGCGAGATAGGCGGGAACGTCGGGCACGCGGATCTTCAGGCCCTGCATATCGGCGCATTTGGCGATCGGCTTGTTTGATGTCGTATGGCGCGTGCCGTAATAGCTGACGGCGGTGATGTGGTTGCCGGTCTTGTCTTCATAGCCTTTGGCAAGGCGCTTGAAGACATCGCTCCTGGTATAGGCGATCAGGTGATCGGGACCGCGGAAGATATAGGGAAAGTAGGTCACGCCGATCGGCTTGTAGTCGCGCGCCGCAAAGCTCGATCCCGAGATGATGATGTCGACCGTCCCGAGCTTGAGGCCCTGGTTGATGTCGGCTTCCTTGCCGAGCTGCGACGCCGGATAGACCTCGATCTTGTAGCGCCCGTCGGTGCGTTTGTTGATCTCTTCCGCGGCCCAGACGGAATCCGTGTGGAAGGGCTCGGACGTTTCATAGACATGCGCCCATTTCAGCACTGTCTGGGCCTGCGCGATCGCGCTGCTCGCCATGATGACGGCTGCAGTGCAAAGTATCGTTGCCAGTCTGCTTTTCATTGCTCTCTCCTCCCGAGCTTGGGTTAAGTCTTGGCAGTTGCTTTCGACGGCCGCCTGTTGCGTCCGCGCTCCTCTTCCCCCGAAAACTCCTCCCCGAAGCTCTCGGAAAATCTCTTCTGCGACATTGTGAGATGGGCGCGCATGGCAGCCTTGGCGCCGGCGGCATCGCCGGCGGCGATCGCGTCGCGAATGGCGCGATGTTCGTCCAGGGCGCTACGCCATGTCGTCGGCCCCTCGAAGTGGCTGGCGAGCCTTGCGAAATAAGGGGTCATGCGCATGTCGAACATCTCGCCCGTCACGCGGATCAATGTCGCATTCCCGACGATGGCGGCAATGCCGGTGTGGAAGGCGCGATCGGCATCGAGCACCGCGATTGCATCGTTGACCACGCCACTCATGCGCGTCAGAGCCTCATCGAGCAGAGCGACATCGTCCGGTTTGGCGCGACCGGCAGCCTCTTCGGCGATGGCGCATTCGATAATGGCACGCGCCTGCAGCAGCTCGAACGGCCCCTCCACCGGCTCTCGCTCGGCCCCGGCGGCAGTCGCGGCATGCCGGCGCACCACATAGATGCCGGATCCCATGCGGATGTTGACGAGGCCTTCGACCTCCAGAACGATCAGCGCCTCGCGGACGGTCGGGCGTGACACCGACAGTTGCTCCGCCAGATCGCGCTCGGCCGGCAGCCGCTGGCCGACGGCAAGCTCGCCGCTGGCGATCATCAAGCGAATCTGATCCGCGACCTGCCGGTAAAGACGGCGTGATTCAACAGGCGAAAACATCATGGCCTCCCCGGCGAGCTTCTCCTCAAGCGCGCAGACTGGTCAACTGGCCTGACCAATTAACATACAGGTATCACCCCTTGGGCTGTGCGTCAATCCGCCGCATAAACTTGAAAGGAGAGTAACATAGACCGAGCCGAGCACGCAAAAACCCCGCCGAGGCGGGGTTCTTTGCGACGGTGGCCGACTAGTTGTTATGGGCCGCGCAGGCCTCATCCATCGGCGTGGCATTGCTCGTGCCGCCCTGCGTCTGAAGATTGTCGGAGTTGTTGACCGGATTGGGGCATTTGGGCTTGTCGGTTTTCATTGTGCCGGTGGTCGTAGAGCCGGTCGTGGTGGTATCGGTCGCCATCGGCTTTTTGGCCTTCATATCGCCGCTTGCACCGCCGCCCTGATCGGCCTGGTTTTTATCGATCGTGGCGCCGGCTGGTGCCGGATTGGACTGGGCGAAAGCTGACGTGGCCATGCCGACAGCGAAAAGCGAAGCTGCTACGAGTTTCATACGCATCCTGGTGTCCTCCTTGGGATCTTTGGGTGATCAGGCAGAACCTCGCCGGCACGTCATTGTTCCGCAGTTTCTGCCTACGAACATCCCATATGCTCTGGAGCCCCGGGCGCGCCCAAGGATCAAAGGTGAGGCAGAGTCAGGAAGTGAGCGATGGCCAGCGGCGACCGAGTTCGTGAAGATTACTTCGCGTAAAGCGCTCGCGACCGCTCGAGATGCTTGAGGAGCGCCGTTTCCGAGCCATCCACGTCGTTTGCTTCAAGGCGGTCGACGATTTCGTCGTGTTCGGCGAGCGTGAATTTTTCCTTGCCGGTCCAGATCAGCATCTCGGTATGATATTCCTTCAACCAGGCAAGCATTGCTTCGCTGACGGCGACGTAGATCGGATTGCCCGATATCTGCGCGATGCGGGTGTGAAACTCCATGTCCGCGTCGATGAACTCTTCGGCCCGCCCAAGCGACATTCGCTGGCGTTCGATGATATTCCTGAGGTCGGCGATATCATTTACCGAGGCCCGCTGCGCGGCCTCGCGTGCCATGCCCCGCTCGAAGAAGATGCGGGCGCTCTTGAGATGCTCCAGCGAGTCCGCTGATTGCGACAGCATGATCTTGGCGGTGAGATCAACCTGGCGGAATATCGACTTTGCCGTCAGCCTGAGGACCTTCGCCCGCTCACCGTGCGAAATGCTGACAAGACCTTTATTGGCAAGGGACTGCATGGCCTCCCTGATTGCCGGCCGGCCGACGCCGAAGCGTTCCATCAGCACGCGCTCGGATGGCATTTCGTCGCCGGGCTGAAGCTCGCCCGAGGTGATCATTCGCTCAAGTCGATCAAACACTTCGTCAGAGAGTTTTCGGCGGACGATTTGTTCGAGGGGCTGGGTCATCACATCTCGCTGGCTCAAAATGTTTTCTCCTAACAGTTTCCGTGTCGAGAACAAAGCTGTCGGCGAAATTTTGCGGATCCGAAGATTCTACTTTTCATAAGTTGGAATACTCATTATACCAGATCACAAGTTGACGCCATGGTAATCTGCGTGGCGAGAGGAGCAACCGTCAGTTTCATGATGATTACCCTGACCTACCGTATCGAAACGCCCGGCAGCGTCGAGGCGATGGCGGAAAAGATCGCGAGCGACCAGTCGACCGGAACCTTCGTTCCCGTCCCCGGCGAGACCGAAGAGCTGAAATCGCGTGTCGCCGCCCGCGTGCTGGCGATCCGTCCGCTCGAAGGCGCCAGTCATCCGACTTGGCCCGAGGTCGCCCCCGGCACGCTGCTTCATCGCGCCGATATCGACATCGCCTTTCCGCTGGACGCGATCGGGACAGACCTTTCGGCATTGATGACCATTGCGATCGGCGGCGTCTACTCCATCAAGGGCATGACCGGCATCCGCATCGTCGACATGACGCTGCCTGACGCCTTCAAAAGCGCGCATCCCGGACCGCAGTTCGGCATCCCTGGGAGCCGCCGCCTCACCGGCGTCGAAGATCGCCCCATCATCGGAACGATCGTCAAGCCGGCGCTTGGCCTCAGACCACACGAGACGGCGGAACTGGTCGGCGAGCTGATCTCATCCGGCGTCGACTTCATCAAGGATGATGAAAAACTGATGAGCCCGGCCTATTCGCCGCTCAAGGACCGCGTTGCGGCGATCATGCCATGCATTCTCGATCACGAGCAGAAGACCGGCAAGAAGGTCATGTATGCCTTTGGCATCTCGCATGCCGACCCGGACGAGATGATGCGCAACCACGACATCGTCGCCAAGGCCGGCGGCAACTGCGCCGTCGTCAACATCAACTCGATCGGCTTCGGCGGCATGAGCTTTCTGCGCAAGCGCTCCGATCTGGTGCTGCATGCGCATCGAAACGGTTGGGACGTGCTGACGCGCGATCCGGGCGCCGGCATGGATTTCAAGGTCTATCAGCAGTTCTGGCGGTTGCTCGGGGTCGACCAGTTTCAGATCAACGGCATCAGGGTCAAGTATTGGGAGCCGGACGACAGCTTCGTCTCGTCCTTCAAGGCCGTCAGCACGCCGTTATTTAATGCCTCCGATTGCCCGCTTCCGGTTGCCGGTTCGGGCCAGTGGGGAGGACAGGCGCCGGAGACCTATCAGCGGACCGGCCGCACCATCGATCTTCTCTATCTCTGCGGCGGAGGTATCGTCAGCCATCCCGGCGGCCCGGCGGCCGGGGTTCGGGCCGTGCAGCAGGCCTGGCAGGCCGCGGTCGCGGACATCCCGTTGGAGACTTATGCGAAAGATCATCCGGAGCTTGCAGCGTCGATAGCAAAATTTAGCGGCGGCAAGGGCGCGTGACCACCATGGATGGACCTCTCGTCAGCTATTACGGGGACGACTTCACCGGCTCCACCGATGTCATGGAGGCGCTCGCCTCGAACGGCGTGTCGACCGTGCTCTTCCTCGACATTCCGACGCCGGAACTGCTTGCGCGCTTTAAGGATTGCCGCGCGATCGGCATTGCCGGGACAAGCCGCAGCGAGACCCCCGCATGGATGCAAGAGCACCTTGCGCGCGCTTTCGAGTGGCTGAATTCGCTCGGCGCTGACATCTGCCACTACAAGGTCTGCTCGACCTTCGATTCCAGCCCCGAAATCGGCAATATCGGCAAGGCGATCGAAATCGGCCGATCGGTCTTCGGGCAATCCGTGGCGCCCGTCATCGTCGGCGCGCCGCAACTAAGGCGCTACACGGCATTCGGCAATCTCTTTGCCGCTTACCAGGGCCGGATCTTTCGTATCGACCGCCATCCCGTCATGAGCCGCCATCCGGTGACCCCGATGGATGAGGCGGACCTTGCGGTTCACCTGTCGAAACAGACCCGCCTTCCCGTCCTGGTCGCCGATCTTATCGCCATCACCGCGACGGACGCAGATGCGCGTGTCGACGAACTGGCGTCGGCTTCAGAAGGGATCCTGCTCATCGATGTCGATTCCGAAGCGACGCAGGAGGCCGCCGGTCGGCAGTTGCTTCGTGTCACCGGCCGCTCGGGAAGCTTCGTCGCCGGCTCCTCGGGGGTCGAATATGCCCTGCTCAGCGCATGGCGACGGAGCGGCTTCATCGGCGCGAGCGGCGCCGAGTTTCCCGATATCGGTCCGGTCGATCGCCTCGCCGTCGTGTCGGGCAGCGTATCGCCGACGACCGAGCGCCAGATCCGGACGGCCGTCGAGAACGGCTTCGAAAGCATCGCGCTCGATCCGCTGGCACTGGTTTCGGAGCACGGCGAAGGCGCGGTGGATGCTGCGGTAGAGGCGGGAACCGAGAAGCTCAAGCAAGGCAAGAGCGTCATCCTCTACACCGCGCTTGGCCCGTCCGCCGACCGCGGCGCCGACATCGACAAGCTTCCAGGCGCTCGTCACCGGCTCGGGAGAGCGCTCGGCACGATCTTGCGCCGCCTGATCGAGAACGAAGGGCTTTCGCGTGCGGTCGTCGCCGGCGGCGACACGTCAAGTCATGCCCTCAGGCAGTTGAAGATCGACGCGCTGACGACGCTTCTGCCGCTGCCCCAGACGCCGGGTTCTCCGCTTTGCCTTGCGCATGGCGACTATCAGCCGACCAACGGCCTGCAGATCGCCCTCAAAGGCGGCCAGGTCGGCACCGACGGTTATTTCACGCAGATCCGCGATGGGAGGAAACGCTGATGGTTTCCCCCGATCCGGCTTGGCGGAGAAAAACGTGCGGATCATACGAATTAAGTGATATGGTGATTGACTCATTATACCAGTATATGATCCTATCCAGAAACGGAAAAGGTGAGGAAACATGACTAAGATTGCCCTCTTCGGCGCAGGCGGGAAAATGGGATACCGGCTTGCCAAAAATCTCAAAGGCTCGCGTTTCGACGTCCGCCATATCGAGGTGAGCGACGCAGGCAAGGCGCGTTTGAAAAATGACCTCGGTGTCGATTGCGTGCCCGTCGATATCGGGCTCGACGGCGCCGAGGTGGTGATCCTTGCCGTGCCGGACACGGCGATCGGCAAGGTCGCGGCAGGCATCGTCGACAAGCTCGCATCGGGTACCATGGTGATCGCGCTGGACGCTGCAGCTCCTTTTGCCGGCCACCTGCCGAAGCGTGATGATCTTACCTACTTCGTCACCCATCCCTGCCATCCGCCGATTTTCAATGACGAGACGGACATGCAGGCGAAAAAGGACCACTTCGGCGGCCTCTTCGCCAAGCAGCATATCGTCTCGGCACTGATGCAAGGCCCCGAAAGCGCCTACGCGCTCGGCGAGGAAATCGCCAAGCTGATCTGGGCCCCGGTCATGCGCTCGCACCGGGTCACGGTCGACCAGCTTGCCATGCTCGAACCGGGCTTGTCGGAAACCGTCTGCGCATCGCTGCTCGTCGTCATGCGACAGGCCATGGACGAATGCGTGGCACGCGGCGTGCCGGAACAGGCCGCCCGCGATTTCCTGCTCGGCCATATGAACGTGCTCGGCGCGGTCATCTTCAAGGAAGTCGACGGCGTGTTCTCGGATGCCTGCAACAAGGCGATCGAGTTCGGCATCCCGGCGCTGATGCGCGACGACTGGAAAAAGGTATTCGAACCGCAGGAGATCGCCGAAAGCATCCGGCGCATCACCTGAACCGGCTTGGGGAGGCAAACCCTCCCCTCAACCGCCCCGGGGAGAAGGGGCTTCATTCACAACAGGGAGGAAAAAATGAAACTGACGCGCAGACTGACACTTGCAGCTTTTGCCGGCGCATTGGCGCTCGGAACGGCTCTTCCGGCCTTTTCGGCCGATCTCATCGCCATCATCACGCCGGCGCATGACAATCCCTTCTTCAAGGCCGAAGCCGTCGGCGCCGAAGCCAAGGCGAAGGAACTCGGCTACGAGACGCTGCTCATGACGCATGACGACGACGCCAACAAGCAGTCCGAAATGATCGACACGGCGATCGGGCGCGGCGCCAAGGCGATCATCCTCGACAATGCCGGAGCCGACGCCTCCGTCGCGGCCGTCAAAAAGGCGAAGGATGCAGGCATCCCCTCCTTCCTGATCGACCGCGAAATCAACGCGACGGGCGTTGCCGTCGCCCAGATCGTCTCGAACAACTATCAGGGCGCCCAGCTCGGGGCGCAGGAATTCGTCAAGCTGATGGGCGAGAAGGGCAATTACGTCGAACTGGTGGGCAAGGAGTCCGACACCAATGCCGGCATCCGCTCGCAAGGCTATCATGACGTCATCGACGACTATCCGGATCTGAAGTCCGTTGCCAAGCAGTCGGCCAATTGGAGCCAGACGGAAGCCTATTCGAAGATGGAAACCATCCTCCAGGCAAATCCCGACATCAAGGGCGTCATTTCAGGCAATGACACCATGGCCATGGGCGCCATCGCAGCGCTGCAGGCGGCCGGCCGCAAGGACGTGATCGTCGTCGGCTTCGATGGCTCCAACGACGTGCGCGACTCCATCAAGTCGGGCGGCATCAAGGCGACGGTCCTGCAGCCCGCCTATGCGCAGGCTCAGTTGGCAGTGGAACAGGCAGACGCCTACATCAAGAACAAGACGACGCCAAAGGAAGAGAAGCAGTTGATGGATTGCGTTCTCATCAATGCCGACAATGCCGGCAAGCTCGAAACCTTCGCCCTGACGAACTGATCAGCCGCGAATTGCGGAGGGCGCAGCGCTGCGCCCTCCGCAATGCATTTCGCAAGACGTCGAGGTTTAAAGCATGTTGAGAATGAAGGGCGCTCTCATCGCTGCCGTCGTGGCGGCCGCCTTGCCCGGCTGCAAGATCATCAAGACGCCGACGGCAGAGGAAAAGGCGGCGGCAGCGGCCAAGACCGCCTTCGACCCGAATGCAAAGGTCGAGGCGATCTGGCAGTCTGAGGCAGTGCCCTATTTCGAGAAGCGCGCCGGCGATCTCAAGGACGTCATACAATTGGCCGCCTCCAGCCCCGACGCCGCAGGCGAGAAATACGGCAATCCCCGCAAGCAGAGCAGCTCGCCATGGACCTATGCGGTGAAGATCACCGGCAAGATTGTTGCGGCCGATACGGCCTCTCGCGCGGCAACGCTCGATGTCGACGCAGATGGCGACGGCAAGGCCGATGCGAAGGTGCAGATCGGGCCGGCGCTGCGCGGCACGGCGCTGCGCGACACGCTGGAGTTCGTCAATTTCAACGAATTCAAGAACCAGATCGAGTGGGCGCAGTTCGGCAAAGCCTTCAACGAGAAGGCCAATACCACCTTTCTCTCCGCCATCCCGCGTGAAGGCCTCGCCGGCAAGACGGTGACCGCGATCGGCGCCTTTCCGCTGCCGAAGAGCGGCGAGCTGCCGTTCATCACGCCTTCGGAACTGAAGGTCGGCCCATGACCACAGGAGGGGCACAAAAGGACGACATCATCCTGCGCCTCGACGACGTGTCGAAGGTCTATTCGGGCATCGTCGCCGTCAAGCGCGCCAATCTCGAACTGCGCCGCGGCGCAGTGAACGTCCTTGTCGGCGAAAACGGTGCAGGCAAGTCGACGCTGATGAAGATCATCGCCGGTGTCGAGCGTCCGACGCTCGGCCGCATCATTCTGGATGGCAAGCCTGTCTCCTTCGACAGCCCGGCGGACGCGCAAGCGCACGGCATCGGCATGATCTTCCAGGAACTCAATCTCTTTGCCAACATGTCGGTCGCCGAGAATATCTTCGCCAGGCGTGAAATCACCCGCGGCATCCTCGGCATCGATCACAAGGCACAGGTGCAAAAGGCCAATGCGTTTCTGAAGCGTCTGGATGCCGGGATCGAGGCCGATACGATGGTCGAGGATTTGCCGATCGGCCAGCAGCAGCTCGTCGAGATCGCCAAGGCGATGTCGCTGGATGCCCGGATCCTGATCATGGACGAGCCGACGTCGGCGCTTTCGGCGGCCGAAGTCGAGATCCTGTTCAAGGTGATCGCGGAGCTTAAGGCCCAGGGTGTGGCGATCGTCTATATCTCGCACCGGCTCGAAGAGCTGATGCGGATCGGCGATTACATCACGGTGCTGCGTGACGGCCAGGTCACCGGTGAAGCGATGGTCCGCGACATCGACACGCGCTGGATCGTGCGCTCGATGATCGGCTCGGATGCCAAGGATTTTGCAAAATCCGTGGACCACGCCATCGGAGCCGAGGTCTTTCGCGCCGAAAATATCAGCCTGCCGCGGCCGACAGGCGGCCTTTCGGTCAACAATGTCTCGCTGTCGGTCAAGGCGGGCGAAATCCTCGGCATCTACGGCCTGATGGGTGCCGGGCGCAGCGAATTCTTCGAATGCGTGATCGGCCGTCACACACACTCGACCGGCAAGATCTTCATCGACGGCAAGCAGGTTCGTGCCCGCGACACCACCCGGCGTATCCGCCGCGGCCTTGCGCTCATTCCGGAAGACCGGCAGCGGGAAGGTCTGGTCCAGGTGCTCTCGATTGCCTCCAACCTGACACTGGCGAGCCTTGGCCGCTTCACCCGGCTCTTCCATATCGACAGAGGTGCGGAAAAGAATGCCATTCGCGATGCAATCCGCGATCTGTCGATCAAGGCGCCGAACCCGGATTTCGAGGTGACCTCGATGTCCGGCGGCAATCAGCAGAAGGTCGTCATCGGTAAGGCGTTGATGACCAATCCGAAAGTGCTTTTGATGGACGAGCCGAGCCGCGGCATCGATGTCGGCGCCAAGGCCGATGTCTTCCGCACCATGCGGCGGCTGGCGGCAAACGGGCTCGCCATTCTGTTTTCGACTTCCGACCTCGAGGAGGTCATGGCGCTTTCCGATCGCATCGCGGTCTTGAGCAACGGCCAGCTGGTCGCCGTCTTCGACCGCAACGAGGCCACGGAAGAAGCCATTATCGCGGCTTCGGCCAAGGGACACGGACATCAAGGGAAACTCGCGTCATGATGACGGCTACCTCCACCACTCTTGCGCCGAAGGGCGGCAACGGCTCGGCGCTTCTGACGCTGATGAAGCTCAGGACGTTCATCGCGTTATTTGCCGTCATCATCTTCTTCGCGATCTTCGCCCCGAACTTCACCTCGACGGCGAACATGATCCTGATGTCGAAGCACGTGGCGCTGAACGCCTTCCTGGCGATGGGCATGACCTTCGTCATCATCACCGGCGGCATCGATCTCTCGGTCGGATCGATCGTCGGGCTTTGCGGCATGGTCGCCGGCGGTCTGATCCTTTACGGCATCGAATTGCCGATCGGCTACACCATCTTTTTCAACCTCTTCGAGATCGTGCTGATCACCTTGTCGATCGGCCTGCTCATCGGGCTGATCAACGGCCTGCTGATCACCAAGCTCAACGTTGCGCCGTTCATCGCCACACTCGGCACACTCTATATCGCCCGCGGTCTCGCTTTGCTGTCGTCGGACGGCCAGACCTTTCCGAACCTTGTCGGCCGGCCTGAATATGCGACGACCGGATTCGATTTCTTCGGCGCGGGACGCATTTTCGGTCTGCCGGTATCGATCTGGATTCTGATCGTGCTTGCCCTGCTAGCCGCCTATGTCGCGCGTTCGACGCCGATCGGCCGTCACATCTTCGCCGTCGGCGGCAATGAGCGGGCCGCCCGCATGTCCGGCATCCGGGTCGATGTCGTGAAGATCTTCGTCTACATGTTTTCCGGACTGTGCGCCGCCATCGTCGGCGTCGTCATCTCCTCGGAACTGATGGCGGCCCATCCGGCGACCGGCGAAAGCTTCGAACTCAATGCGATTGCGGCAGCCGTGCTCGGCGGCACCTCGATGTCGGGCGGCCGCGGCACGATCGGCGGCACGATCATCGGCGCCTTCGTCATCGGCATTCTCTCCGACGGATTGGTGATGATGGGCGTCTCCTCCTTCTGGCAGATGGTCATCAAGGGCCTCGTCATCATCATCGCCGTCGTCGTCGACCAGGCGCAGCGCCGCCTGCAGCAGCGCGTTACCCTCATGCAGATGGCAAAGGCAGGTTAAGATGACGGAATTGAAAGGGGCTTTGATCGGTTGCGGTTTCTTTGCGATCAACCAGATGCATGCCTGGAACGACGTTCGAGGTGCCGGCATCGTGGCGATCTGCGACCGCGACCCGGAGCGGCTGAAGATCGTTGGCGATCAGTTCGGCATCGATCGTCGCTATGGCGATGCCGAGGCATTGTTCGCCGATGGCGGTTTTGATTTCGTCGACATTGCCACGACGGTCCAAAGCCACCGCTTTCTCGTCGAATTGGCGGCTGCGAACAAGGTGCCGGCCATCTGCCAGAAGCCGTTCGCCAAGACCTTGTCCGACGCGAAGGCCATGGTCGAGGCGTGTCGCAATGCCAGCATACCGCTGATGGTGCACGAGAATTTTCGCTGGCAGACGCCCATCCAGGCGGTCCGCAAGGCGCTGGATGCGGATGCGATCGGCACGCCCTTCTGGGGGCGCTTCTCCTTCCGTTCGGCCTACGACGTCTTTTCCGGCCAGCCCTATCTCGCCGAAGGGGAGCGGTTCATCATCGAAGACCTCGGCATCCATACGCTCGACATCGCCCGCTATATCCTAGGTGACGTTCGCTCGCTCACGGCCCGCACCAAGCGGGTCAATCCAGCCATCAAGGGTGAGGATGTCGCGACCATTCTGCTCGATCACGAAAACGGCGCCACATCGGTCGTCGACGTCAGCTACGCCACCAGGCTTTCCAGGGAGCCATTCCCCGAGACCTTGATCGAGCTCGACGGTTCTGAGGGCACGATCCGCCTGCCCCAGGGTTACGGCCTGGAAATCACCAACGCCAAGGGCACCACCACCACTGACGTATCGCCGAAGCTGTTGTCATGGGCCTCGCGGCCCTGGCACAACATCCAGGAGAGCGTCTACGCGATCCAGCAGCATTGGGTTGATCAGTTGGAGCGCGGCGGCGAACACTCGACATCAGGGGCCGACAATCTGAAAACTTTCGCGCTCGTCGAGGCCGCTTATGACAGCGCGGCCAGGGGACAGACGATCGACGTCGGAGCGATGCTGCGATGACGGTCGATGCGTTCCAGCTCTACGGCACTCGCCTCGTCGAAACGCCGCCGGTTCGCCTGAGAGCCGGAAAACTGGAAGCCGATCTCACCAATGGCAACCTCCGCACCATCCGCTACGATGGCACCGAAGTGCTGCGAGCGATTTCATACCTCGTTCGCGACCGGGACTGGGGCACCTACAGCCCCGAAATTGTCAATCTCCGGATCGAGCAGAGTGACGATCGTTTCGCGGTCGCCTATCGCGCCTGCTGCGAGGGACCGGATGATACCAAACTCATCATCGATGTTCGCATCACCGGAAATGCGGACCGGCTCGACTTCGAGGCCGAAGCCAACACAGAGACCGGCTTCGAGACCAATCGCTGCGGCTTTTGCATCCTGCATCCGATCGTCGGCGTGGCGGGCTCGCCGGCAACGGTCGAGCATGTCGACGGCCGGATAATGGCAACTCGGTTTCCCGATGTCATCGAGCCTTGGCAGCCGTTCAAGGACATGCGCGCCATCACCCACGCGGTCATGCCTGATGTTCAGGCGGAATGCCGGATGGAGGGCGACACTTTTGAAATGGAAGATCAGAGGAACTGGTCGGACGCATCCTACAAGACCTATGTCAGACCGCTCGCCCTTCCCTGGCCCTACCAGATTGCCGCCAATCAGCCCGTTGAGCAAAGGACGTCGCTGATCATCAAAGATGCACGCGACGCCACACGGCATCCTCCAGCTGCGGCGTCAGGCGGCGCCATAAAACTTGAACTCGGGGCGCGAACCGGCACCATGCCTGATATCGGCGTGATCGTTACACCCGAGGAGGCCGATGCGACGCTGTCGGCAAAGTCCGTTCTGTCGGAGATCGCTCCCCAGGAACTCCTTTTCCACTTCGACCCCAGTGCCGGGCACGGCGTCGACGCGCTCAGGCGGTTTGCTGCGATCGCAACAGTCCATCGCGGCCGCTCGACGCTGGAGATCGCCCTTCCCTGCCAATCGTCACCGTCTAGCGAGGCGGCCGAGATCGCCCGCCAGATGCAACTGGCGGAATTCAGGCCGGATGCGATCATGATCTCGCCATCCGTCGACCGGCAATCGACGCCGCCCGGCAGCACATGGCCGGATTGCCCGCCCTTGGATGAGGTCTATACAGCTGCCCGCGCCGCCTTTCCCGGCATTCGCATCGGCGGCGGCATGCTGAGCTACTTCACCGAACTCAACCGGAAGCGTGTCCCAGACGGACAACTCGACTTCGTCAGCCACTGCACCAACCCGATCGTGCACGCCGCCGACGATCTCAGCGTCATGCAGACATTGGAAGCACTGCCCTTCATCACGCGGTCGGTGCGTGCGATATATGGCGACAAGCCCTACCGGATCGGCCCATCGACGATCCCGATGCGACAGAATCCCTATGGTAGCCGCACGATGGACAATCCGGTGCGCGCACGCATCCCCATGGCCAATCGCGACCCACGTCACAATGGACGTTTCGCGGAGGCCTTCGCGCTTGGCTACGCGATACGAGTGCTGGATGCCGGTCTGGAATGCCTGACGCTATCAGCCTTGACCGGTCCGTTCGGCCTGATCGCCGGTCCGGGGGAACCGACCGAACAAGGCGGGCGTCGTCCGCTGTTCGATACGGTGCGGACTCTGTGTCAACTGGCTGGTGCAACCTGGCGGGAATGCGTCTCCTCCTCGCCCTCCGAGGTCCTGTCTTTCGTTGAAAGGGATACTACAGGCGCCAGGCTTTACGTCGTCAATCTGACGAGCGAAGAACGAAAGGTCGATTGCGGCGCATGCGGGCCGACCGGCAAGGACTCAAGCGGGAATCTGCTGCTTGCCCCATTGGCTGTCGCCGTCCTGCCGCTGGAGCACCACGCGCTGGCGGATTGACCTCCAGCAGTGCAGCTGCATCTATGAGATCGGAACTCGCTCTCGGGAGGATCGACGTGAAGACGAAGAAGCTTATCAATTCCGGCGCAGATGCCGTCGATGAGATGCTGCAAGGGATCCTGGCGGCGCATCCGCGCCATCTCTATGCGGTAGACATGCCCCGCGCGATCATTGCCAGAGACGGGCCACGCAGGGGCAAGGTCGGGCTGGTCATCGGCGGTGGATCCGGGCACGAGCCGACATTTCTGGGGTTTGTCGGCAAGGGCCTGGCGGATGCGGCCGCGATCGGCAATGTTTTCGCCTCGCCGCCGCCCGATCCGATTATCGCCTGCGCCATGGCGGTCGACGGTGGCGTCGGTGTCCTGTTCATGTATGGCAACTATGCCGGCGACGTGATGAACTTCGACATGGCTGCCGAGATGCTGGCGCTCGATGAGATCGAGGTGCGCACCGTGCTGACCACGGATGATGTGGCGTCCGCCCCTGCCGATCAGCGGGACAAGCGACGTGGCGTGGCGGGCAACGTCTTCATCTTCAAGGCCGCCGGCGCGGCCTGCGATCTTCTCTATTCGTTTGACGATGTCGAGCGCGCGGCCCGCCATGCCAATGCGCGAACCTACACGATGGGTGTGGCGCTCTCGCCCTGTTCGCTGCCCCAGACCCTCCGGCCAAACTTCCTGATCGGCCAAGGCGAGATGGAGATCGGAATGGGCATCCATGGGGAGCCTGGCGTGGCGCGCGAGCCGCTGAAGCCGGCCGACGCGGTGACCGACGAACTCATGGACAGCATTCTGCGGGAGATGAAAGCAGACCGGGGCGATCGTGTCGCGGTACTCGTCAATTCGCTGGGTTCGACCCCGATGATGGAACTCTACATCATGATGCGGCGCGTGAAGTCCCGGCTCGACGATGCCGGGCTCATCCTCCATACGTCGCTCGTCGGAAACTACTGCACGTCGCTCGAAATGGCCGGCGCGTCGATCACGGTCATGCATCTTGACGACGAGCTTCAGCGATTGATCGACCACCCCTGTGATTGCGCGATGTTTGCGAGGTGATCAATGACGTTTACGACCGAAGATCTGCAGCGCTTGTTTGCCGCAATTGCCGAGGATATCGCGGCCGCACGAGATCAACTTTGCGAACTGGACGGTGCCATTGGCGATGGGGATCACGGCCTTGCCATGGATGCGGGCTGCCAGGCGGCTGCGAAAGCGGTCGGCGAGCTTGACGCCGAGATCGCCCCGACAGCCGCATTCAACGTCGCGGCAAAGGCTTTCCTGAATGCGGTCGGTGCTTCGTCGGGCCCGTTATATGCCACGGCCTTCATGCGCGCCGGAGCGGCCGCCAAGGACAAGCAAGTATTAAGCGATGATGATTTCCTGCGCGTCTTTGCGGCAATGGCGCAGGGAATCCAGGAACGCGGAAAGGCCGAACCCGGTGAAAAGACGATGGTTGACGCCTGGAAGCCGGCGGCTGACGCGGCACTCGATGCCTGGCAGTCGGGAAAGCCCCTCCCCCAATGCTTCGAGGCGGCCGAGCGGGCAGCGCGCGCAGGCTGCGAAGCGACCAGCAGCATGATGGCAGCCAAGGGACGGGCTTCGCGATTGGGGGACCGTGTGATCGGGCACATCGATCCCGGCGCCGCCTCGGCCCTCATCATCATCGCCGCGATGGCCAAATTTGCCCAACATCACGATGGTTAGCTCATCATACCAGTTGACATGTCAATGACTATCTGCAACAAGGGGCCCGGCTTTACAAGAGGAGGACGGTAATGCTGACCCTTTCTGCGAAATTGAAAACTGCGAGCATCGTTGCGATTGCCGTGGCGTCACTATCGGCCACGCCGGTTCTTGCTGAAGACATCACGCTCTGGACCCTCAACTTCGACAACAATGCTGCCAATACAGCTCTGAAGAAGGTGGCGACAGATTTTGAAGCCGCAAACCCGGGAACGCATGTCGAGATCGTCCAGCGCGCCGTCGACGAGCACAAGACCGCATTGCGCGTCGCTGCCGGCTCCGACAAGGGGCCTGACATTTATTTCAGCTGGGCCGGCCTCGGCCTCGGTGGCGAATATGTGAAGGCCGGTCTGTCCCTGCCCCTCGACAAATACTATGCCGAGTATAAGTGGAGCGACGAATTGTTGCCCTCGGCAGCGGCTTTTGCCGACCTCTACCCCGGCGGCAAGCACGGCGTGCCATTCACCTTCAAGGGTGAGGCCGTCTATTACAACAAGAAGCTTTTCGAACAGGCCGGCATCAAGGAAGAGCCGAAAACCTACGACGAATTCCTTGCCGCGGCCGATAAGCTGAAGGCTGCAGGCATCCCTGCCTTCACCTTCGGCGGCACGGTCAACTGGCACGTCATGCGCCTCATGGACGTCATCCTTGAAACGAAGTGCGGTGCTGAAAAGCACGATGCGCTGAAGGCGATGACGTTGGACTGGACCAAGGAACCCTGCGCGACGGAATCCTTCGCGGAGTTTGCCAAGTGGACGAAGGACTATACGCTGCAGCCATTCATGGGCATCGACAACAAACAGTCCTACAGCCTCTTCACCGCAGGCCGCGCGGCGATGATGCTCGAAGGCGACTGGCTGGTCAGCCAGCTTAACGGCTCCGGCGCCAATCTCGACGACTACGGCATTTTCCCCTTCCCGACCAACACCGACCGTCTCTACGGTTTCGCCGAGTACAATTACATCAGCACCAAGAGCAAGAGCCCTGACGTAGCGGCGAAGTTCCTCGACTACTTCCTCTCGACGAAGGTCCAGCAGGATCTGCTCGGCCAGTTGAGTTCGACCTCCGTCAACAAGAACGTACAATATGCCAACCAGAAGCCGCTCGAGGCGGAATGGCTGGGGATCTTCCAGAAATACGGCAAAGTGTACATGAACGGCGATCAGGCTTTCCCGCTCGACGTCACGACGGAGTATTTCCGGGTCATCAACGATGTTGCTTCCGGCAACACCGAGCCGGCCGATGCGGCCAAGCAGCTGCAGAGCTTTATCGCAAGCAGAACCTGATTCCTCCCGAGGTGCCAGTCGATCGACCCAGCTGTCGATCGACCGGCACATTCTTTCATCAGCTGGCAGCCGCTTCACTGCCAGGAGGAAAGCATGTCACTTCGACAATCGACACATGATCCGCGCGTACAAGCGCTCATCCTGCTCGTGCCAGCCCTGGCAATCTATGCCGTCTTCGCCCTCTATCCGATGCTCAATGTCGTCATTCTGAGCTTCCAGAAATGGAACGGGCTGGATCCGCAGCGGCAATTTGTAGGGCTTGCAAACTACTCGGCGATTTTCACGAGAGATCCTGTCTTCTGGGTTGCCTTCCGCAATACCGTCATCTGGACCTTGATGAGCCTGATCTTTCCGCCGATGATCGGACTGCTGCTGGCGCTCAGTCTCAATCAGAAGATATTCGGCCGCAACGGCCTCAGGGCCATCTTCTATCTGCCGGTCATCATCGCGCCGATCGCTGTGGCCACAATGTGGAAGTGGATGTACGACCCGTTCTTCGGCCTTTTCAGCCAGCTGCTCACCTCGTGGGGCATGCAGGGCTGGATCAATGACTGGCTGGGCAACAGGGATATCGCCCTCTATTCCGTTTTCGTCGCCTATCTCTGGCAGACGGTCGGCTTCTCGATGGTCCTGTTCCTGGCGGGCCTGCAGAATGTCTCTCAGACGCTCGTCGAGGCAGCGCGCATCGATGGCGCCGGCCGCTGGGCGGTGTTCAAGCATGTGACATTGCCGGCCTTGCGGCCGACGATCACGATCGTTCTCGTCCTTTCCGTCATCTCCTCCCTGAAGGCCTTCGACATCGTCTATGGCCTGACCGGCGGCGGGCCGGCCCAGTCCACCCAGATGCTGGCGCTCTGGGCATTCACGCAAGCGATGCAGATCTTCGATTTCGGACGAGGTGCAGCGATTTCGGTCGTGCTGCTGCTGATCACCATGGCTGTCGTCATTCCCTATCTCAAATGGACCCAGAAGCACGAGGAGGTTGAATCGTGACAGCAGTACCGACCGACCAGACCGCAGTGCATCTGCAGGTCGAACCATCGTCGATGAAGCGGGATCCGATTCTGATCGGCCTCTGGATCACGCTTGTTATCGTGGCGCTCGTCTGGGTCGCGCCATTCGTCTTCATCGTCTTCACCTCCTTGAAGACGCCGGCGGCGGTGACGGGCACGGGCGCCTTCGTGCCGCCAACCGAGCTTGCTTTCGAAAACTACAGCGCCGCATGGAGCCGCGGCAACTTCGCAAACTCCTTCTTCAACAGCGTCATCATAACCGTCATCAAGGTGCCGCTCGGGCTGTTCCTTTCGGCGATGGCCGCCTATGCCCTTGCCAAGATCAAGCTGAAGATCACCAAGGCCCTGCTGCTGCTCGTCGTGTTCGGGACGATGATCCCCTTCCAGGTGATGCTTGCGCCGCTCTTCACCCTGGTCAATTCGTTCGGCCTGATCGACACCTACCCCGGCGTCATCCTGCCCTACATCGCCTTCGGCGTTCCCTATCAGGTTTTTATCCTGCACGGCTTCTTCAAGAGCATTCCCAAGGAGCTGTCGGAAGCAGCTCTGATCGACGGCGCAAACCACTTCATCATCTTCAGACGGATCTTTCTGCCGGTGTGCCTGCCCGTGCTCGCGGCACTGCTCATCCTCGACTTCGTCTCCACCTGGAACGAATTCGCCATGGCGCTGGTGCTGCTCCAGGATCAGCACATGTGGACCCTACCGCTCGGCCTGATGTCGTTTCAGGGGCAGTTCTCGAGCAATTACGGCCAGCTCAATGCGGCCATCGTGATGACCGTCCTGCCGGCAACGATCGTCTATCTCATCTTCCAGCGTTACTTCGTCTCTGGCCTGACCTCCGGTGCCGTCAAAGGCTAGGGCCACGAAAAGCATTTCACGAGGAGAATATTCTATGTCTGATGCAACAGTCGAAAAATGGGGCGTGTTCGAGGCCTCCTTTGATGGACCCTCCGGCGGCAATCCCTATCTCGACGTGGCATTCGATGCCGTGTTCACCCATAAGAGCCGCGAAGTCCGCGTGCCGGGTTTCTATGACGGCAACGGAACCTACCGTATCCGCTTCATGCCGGATAGCGAAGGCGAATGGTCCTTTCTAACCCGTTCCAAGACTGCTGCACTCGACGGCAAGGCCGGTGCATTGACCGCGACCGGGCCTTCGGCCGGCAATCACGGCCCGGTGCGCGTGCGCAACAAATTCCACTTCGCCTATGCGGACGGCACCCCGTTCCTGTCCTTCGGAACGACCTGCTACGCCTGGACGCACCAGCCGCTCGACATGCAGAAGCAGACCCTCGAAACCCTCAAGAAGGCCCGCTTCAACAAGATGCGGATGGGCGTGTTTCCGAAGGATTATCCCTACAATGTCAACGAGCCGCTGCACGCCTGCTTCGAACGCGGGGCGGACGGAAGGGAAGACTTCGACCGCCCGAACCCCGCCTCGTTCCAGCACTTCGAGAAGCAGGTCGCAGCGCTCTGCCAGCTGGGGATCGAAGCCGATATCATCATCTTCCACCCTTACGACCGGTGGGGCTATGCCGACATGTCGGCCGAACAGGATTTTCGCTATGTCGAATATCTGGCCGCTCGTCTCGCCGCCTACCGGAACGTCTGGTGGTCGCTTGCCAATGAATATGATTTTCTCATCGATACGAAGCCGATGGAGCAGTGGGATCGCTACTTCCACATCCTCGAAGAGAACGACCCCTACCAGCACCTGCGCTCCATCCATAATGGCGACGTGACGGCGAATTTCGATCATCGCAAGCCCTGGGTGACGCACACCTGCATTCAAAACCCTGACGTCAAGCGGACGCAGGAATGGCGCGATGCCTACGGCAAGCCTGTCGTCAACGACGAGCCCGAATATGAGGGCGACATCCTGCAGTCATGGGGCAATCTCAATGCGCAGGAGCTCGTGCATCGCTTCTGGATCACGATGGCGCGCGGCGGCTATGCCGGCCATGGCGAAACCTATTCCCATCCGGAGGATCTGATCTGGTGGGCCAAAGGCGGGGAACTGCGCGGCGAAGCGTGGAAGCGCATCGCCTTCCTCCGCGACCTTCTGGAAGCCGATGTCAAGCACGGCCTCGAGCCGCTGGGCATCATCGGCGAATGGCCCTGGTCTCGCGTGTCGGGCGCGCGCGACGGTGACGGCGATTTCCGCCTGATTTATTTCGGCGAGCATCAGCCGGTGATCTGGTCCACGGGCCTGCCCGTCGACGGTGACGATTATGATGTCGATCTCATCGACACATGGGAGATGACGATCACGCCGGTGGAGAAGGTGGCGGCTCCCGTTCCGCATCCGACGCGCCATGGATCGGTCGTGCGCGGCGGCAAGCCGGACGCTGCCTTTGGCGTGAAAATTCCGCGCAAGCCGTACCAGGCGTTGCGCGTGCGCAGGAAGCGCTAAAAGATGACAAGGGGTACGAAATGTCTGGCTTGAGCATCAGAAACGTCAAGAAATCCTTCGGCACTGTCGATATCATTCATGGTGTCGACGTCGAGATCGCCGACGGGGAATTTACCATTCTCGTCGGCCCCTCCGGCTGCGGCAAGTCGACATTGCTGCGCATGATTGCCGGGCTCGAGGATATCACCGCCGGTCAAATCAGCATTGACGGCCGGGTCGTGAACAATCTGCAGCCGAAGGATCGCGATATCGCGATGGTCTTCCAGAACTATGCTTTGTACCCGCAGATGACGGTTTCCCAGAACATGGGATTTGCGCTCGAGCTCGCCGGAGTCAAGCGGCCGGAAATCGAACAGAAGGTCGGGGAGGCTGCAGCGATTCTCGGATTGCAGCCGCTTCTCGATCGAAAGCCGGCTCAGCTGTCGGGCGGACAGCGGCAGCGCGTCGCCATGGGCCGGGCCATCGTTCGCGATCCGAAAGTCTTTCTCTTCGACGAGCCGCTCTCCAATCTGGATGCGAAACTGCGCGTGAAGATGAGGGCGGAGATCAAGGCTCTGCACCAGCGCCTGAAGACCACGATCGTTTACGTCACCCACGACCAGATCGAAGCCATGACCATGGCCGACAAGATCGTCGTGCTCCACGGCGGCCGCGTCGAACAGATCGGCAGTCCGCTCGAGCTCTATGACCGACCGCGCAATATCTTTGTCGCCGGCTTCCTCGGCTCCCCCGCGATGAACTTTCTTGAGGGAACTCTTGAGGGCGCAGGCAACCCGGCTTTGTCGCTGCCGGGTGGGTCACGCGTAGCGCTTTCGCGGGCTCCAGCCAATTCCGCCAACAGACCGCTGACACTGGGTATTCGTCCCGAAGACATCACCTTCGGTGGCGAAAACGGTGTGGATGCCGTGGTCAAAGTGGTCGAACCCACGGGATCGGAAACCCATGTCGCCGTGGAACTCGACGGCAGGGAGCTGACATGGGTCGTTCGCGAACGGGTCGAACTGGTGCCGGAACAGCCGGTGAAGCTTTCTTTCGAAACGGCCAAGGTTCACTTCTTCGACCGGCAGACGCAGCAGCGCCTGAATGCCTGAATAAGGCCGTCAGCAGGTCTGTCGAACGCGGAACGGGAATTTGACGGCATCGGCAGTTCTTGATGATTCCTCGTCTTCGGAGCGAATTGGTGACTTGTAATCTCTGATCTCGCCGATAGGCTGTTCGTTCAAGACGAGGTAGCCAAGACATGCACATTCGAAGAGCCGTCTCCGCCGACGCGGAGGAGCTGAGCAGTCTTTTGAACGAAATCATCATTGCCGGCGGAACCACCGCACTCGAGACGCCGCTTTCGGCTGCCGAGTTCGCGGACTGGTTCATCGACGGCGAGTTTCCTCTTGCCTGCCATGTTGCAGAGCATGATCAGTCGCTCGTCGGCTTCCAATCGCTCAGCTTATACGGCGACCCGCCGAAAGGCGTTGCCGACATCGCCACCTTTGCCCGCTTGAACCCAAGGACCCCAGGCGTCGGCAGCGCTCTCTTCCCCGCGACCCGAGCCGCAGCGGAAGAGCTCGGGCTCGAATTCATCAATGCGACCATTCGGGCCGACAATGTCAGCGGCCTTGGCTATTACACAAAGATGGGCTTCGAGACCTATGACCGGCTGGTCCAGGTTCCGCTTCAAGATGGAACGCCCGTCGACAGGATCAAGAAGCGTTTCAGAGTGGACGCCAGGCACCACACGATGCCCGACGCCTGAAACCTGTTCGATGGCGCTGCGGGAGTGCTTGGCATCCAAGGACCGGACCGGTTCAGCCTTGCTCAGCGTCGCCTGTTTGCAAAGGACCGACAAGCCGATGCGGCCTCTTTGCAGCTACACTCTGATGTGCGGCAACGAAGTTGAATTTTGCCGGCCTGCGGAATATTAACCTTATGAAGTAACAACGTAGTTTTCCATAACGGAAGAGAAATTACCTTTAGCTTCCGTCACAAGTTCATCCCCTCATGCGTAGCCGTTCGGGGCAGAGACGGATTTGGAGCCGCAAGGACGTAAAAAAGAAACGGATCAAAGCCATGCCGGGAGATTTGCCCATGCCGACTGCGATGTTCACGGCCGACGAACTGGCAGTGATCCGCCGCGCTTACGCCCATCAGGTGGCGGCAACCGCAGCAACGACGAACCCGCGGATCGAAGCTGCCTTTGCCACCGTCCCGCGCGAAAAATTTCTCGGTGCTCCGCCATGGCAGATCGCCAATCTGGGCGGCGGGTATCGTCCCCTCCCCTCCTCCGATTTGGTCCTGGCCTATCAGGACGTGCTATTCGCGCTGCAGTCCGAAAAAGGTGTCAACAACGGCAGTCCCTCGCTGCATGCCCGACTCCTGGCGGAGCTGGACATACAAATCGGCGATCGCATAACCCATATGGGTGCCGGCACCGGCTATTACAGCGCCATTCTTTCGGAGCTTGTCGGCGCCTCCGGTCATGTCTATGCCGTCGAGATGGATCCCGATCTGGCTGCCCACGCTCAAACAGCGCTTGCCGATCGGGCCAATGTCAGCGTCATCAACGCCGACGGCAGTCAATGGCCGCAGCAAGAGGTGGATGCGATCTATGTGAATTTTGCAGTCGCGCGGCCCGCGGAACCCTGGATCGAAAGGCTTCGGCCTGGAGGGCGCCTGGTGCTGCCACTCGGCGTACCGCGCCAGGACCGACCGCCGAAGGGCGGTCGTCACGCATCCCATGGTGCTGCACTTCGGATTGAGCGCGGCGAGAGTGGATTTGCGGCGCGTTGGATCAGCACAGCCTATTTCGTCTGCGCCAATGGTGGATTGTCGATCGATGACAACGAGATCGAGGCGCTGACAGCCGCATTCAGGCGCGGCGGCATCGAGTTCGTCAAAAGCCTGCTCTGGAAAACGGCGCCGCGGATAGGGCGCTGCTGGTATATCGGCGATCAATGGGCGCTCTGTTATGATGACGCCTGAACCATCCACGCCGCGAAAGTCGGCTGCCTAATCTGAGCGAGGAACGAAAGCGATGTGGCGCAGCTCGCCAAAGAGCTCGACGCCATCCTGCCTTTCGATCGACCTGATCCGCTGACGCACTTCTGACCGACGATGCGGCACCACGCTCAAACATCTGACGCAGGAAACATGGGCGGCAACACATCTAAAAGCCCGTTCGGAACTGGGCCATCTCGAAGCCTGTGCAAGCTCGCCACCGGCGCCCTGCCCTATCCAACGCTGGGAAACCTGCTGCTGAAATTTGCCGGTCTTCATCTTTGATGATCGGACCAAGGGCGCTAAGGATCCGAGCAACGGCCACGCTGGCGGGGTCGAGGCGGGATTGAGCGCCGACGGCTTGTTAAATCTGTGGTCCGCATGCGCGGGTTACGGTGCACCGACAGCAGACCTGCTCCTTCCGCAACGCTGACGCGATCCGACCAGGGCATTTGACACATCCTCCTGGAAGGAGCCGCTCAGACCGATGGCAAAAATCAGCAAGCGGCCGCGGCCACACCATAGCTGATCGGCAGCGCCTTGGCCCATGCTCGCCAGGACCGGATCGACACGAATGGAAAATGAGGATTCGTTGCCCGTCCGACGGCGACTGCCGGAATGACAAAAGCCCGGCGCGGGAGAGGTGCGCCGGGCTTCGATAGTGACCGACAGCCTGGGAGGAGGAGTGCTGTCCGTCGGACCGAAGCGGCTCGGAGGGGTTAAGCGCTTCGGTCTGTCACGAGGTAATGTTGCAATGCGGCGAATTCAAGCCTATGGCTGCTCGGATGTTGCAGACGAACGCCCAGGCAAATACAATCTCCTCTCGCACACGATCGGCACTGGGCGAAGGGTTGTCCGCGGACAACTTGCCGAGCAGCGATCCCGGCGGAGGTAATTCTCCGACCTTCAGCGAACCGATCTGCCCCATCACGAAATGATTGATGCGCGAACCAGGGATCGTACCGCGGGCGCGCCAAGAGCTGGACGTGAACGGCGATTTCCGCAATGATCGACGGCGACCCGCCCTGGACCTGCCTTGCCCAACCCTTCAGCCGATCGACCGCGGCCTCGATTGCCTCCACCTGACTGACGGCCGAATTGGGCGAGAAATCGAACAAGGTGATCGCCATGCTGGCGCCAGTCACCAACGACGGCGACAACAGCGGTCAGCCATCCGCTGCATCATTCGAGGCTTCGGCCTTGGCCTACAAGCCTCTGGAAGACCGACCAATCGACACAGCTTGGACCAGCCAACCGATCGATGCATCGTAAACTGACAGGCTGATGGGTTCGCCGCCGCCACGTGCCGCCCTCTCTGCCCTTAGCCGGGGCGCCCGCAGGGCCTCGAAGGACCGGGCTGGCCGCCGGCCCTTCCGATTAACTCAGTTGGTGGAATCAACAGGGCCACCCGATCTGCCGGAGGGCCGTGTTGCCGTTAGTCAGGCAGCTTTTCGTCGAGCGACAGGAACCTCGATTGCCGACCCATTGAGGGGACGCAAGAGCCGCAAGACGATGGCGTTGCGGCTGCCCGTATCCTAGCCGCATTCTCTTTCGATGCGTAACTGCGGCGCCAACAGCGCGGCAATCCGACTGGACGGCGCTCCGCTCCTCGCCAGACAAGGAGCAGGCTTCGGCATTGCGGACCTGTCGGAACGCTTGAAGCCGAATACGCCACGCCTGTTCGGCAGGGCGTATGAAACCGCTTTTCTAAGATGTCAGGCAGAGCCGTAGCTGCGGCAGCGATAGCTGCGCGAACCCAATTGCTGCGGAACCCGGTTCATGCGCAAACGACCTGGCGGCTACCACGTTGACCATCCCGTTGTCCGCGGACAACGGCATCAGCAGGCAACGTTCGGCCTTGCAGCCAGGGTTTGCGGATTCGCCTGGGAGAGATCGCAGGGTCGGCCGCACATCCGCCATGAAGCCGGCGTTTGTGTGGTAGTCGGCCGACAGTACGGCTGCCTCGCTGTCAGCCGGTTCTTTATACGACCGAGCGGAAGAACCTCGCGGAAGGGGAGGGGCCGTCCTTTGATCTTGGAGGATCGGCGGTCACGACCAAATTCTTTTGGCGCATCCACCCGTTACGAAAGGGCGGTCGCTGACATCGACCGACGGGCCGTCAGCGCACCTGACGCAGCGACGACTACCGCCGATCTGCTTGCAGCAGCGAGCCGCGCATGGGGAACGGCAGCGTCGAGCCCGCTTTGTCCTGAGATTGCCGGCCGTAGCACCAGGACCGCGCCATCATGTCAGACGGGCCGCGCCCATCGTCGATGCACGCTATTTGATGACGGGCAGCCCTCGCTGTCAGCCAGTGTGGAGGACCCTGCGTTCATCCCGGCCGATATGTCGGAAGATGTTACAGCGCCTTGTGAACGGGATGTCGGGCAGCGCTTGCGGTGACGGCCGGGGGAGGGCCGCCCACGGCAAAATAACACCGGGCTACGAACTGGCCGACGTTCGGAGCGGCGCGCGTTGTTTGCCCGCCTCCTCGCCGCGCGGCTGGCTACGCGTGGCCACTTGATCGATCGCGGCGCGTTCCGCCGATTACCGCCCCGCTATCAAACAACCACTGAGGCCATCGAGATCGCGTCCGCGGGCAGGGCAGTGGCTCGGTATCGACGACGCTTGGCATGAGGCGCGCTGAGCGAAAGCAATCGGATCGCAGGGGCAAATCCGGTATTTGCCCGTTGATAACGCAAACGGCTATTGCAGGCCATTGTCACCGGCGCTATTGTTTTGGCGGGCTTGCTGCACAGCGCATCGGCTGGTGCGGGTCGCCGACAGGCGCCGGTATCGAATGGCGGCAGGTGGAATTCAGGTCCAAGTCGCGCTTTCGATATGAGCCGCACGCCAATCTACCGCTTCGCGGCCGCCAAGCCGCCCCACCGGTAGACCTGTTGAAAACACCCTCACCACAGCGGTAACGAAACTAAAGTCTGGATTTGCTTCCGTAGTAGGATTTTACTGCAGCGATATCAATGACTTATGGACGCAACGGCGATGCCACTTCCTCGTTCCTATCCCTGCTTCCTGACGCGATTAGAGAAGTGGGCGATCACGGCCTGCATCAAATGTCCGCAGGAAAGCAACGGCTTGCATCCTTTAGCGGCACCCTGCGTTATCTCCGCACGAGACCGGAGACCAGCTCATGCCTGATGTGCTTCACCTCAAGAGATTCTCCATTGCGGCGACAATGATGGCCGCAGCGATTGGCGCACTTGTGTTGATGCAGGCGACTGAGCGCAGGTCGATCGCCCTGTCTGCGGCTACCGGCCGCGCAGGTGACGATCATGGCCGCAGCGCCGGCACGCCCGAGGCTATTCCCTTCAGTGGCCTTCGCGACGTGTTCTGGCGCGTCTTCCACGAGATCCTCGCCGACAGGGTCACGCTGATTGCCGCGGGCGTGACCTTCTATCTGCTGCTGGCGCTGTTTCCAGCCATGGCGGCCTTGGTATCACTCTACGGGCTGGTTGCAGATCCGACCACCATATCCGAACATCTTCGCGAATTGGCCGGCCTCATGCCATCAGGAGCGTTCGATCTTCTTGCCAATCAGATCAAAGAACTCGTCGATCGGCGCGATGCTACGCTCGGCATCACCTTCTTCGTCGGCCTCGGCATCGCCCTCTGGAGCACGCATAGCGGCACTCTGGCGATCTTCGACGCGATGAACGTCGCCTATGAAGAAGAGGAGAAGCGGGGGCTTGTCCGGTTGAACCTGATCGGCCTCTGCTTCACCCTGTGCGCGATGCTTTTGACGGTCGTCATGGTGGCGCTCGTCGGGGTCATGCCGGTTGTTCTCTCCTATCTCTGGCTCGATCAGTTCAAGGAGCACATGGCCCTTCTCATGCGATGGCCACTGCTTCTACTGGTCGTCGCAGTGGCCGTTACATCGGTCTACCGCTTCGGCCCCAGCCGGGAGCCTGCCAAGCTCCGGTGGATGACATGGGGCGCGGTTCTGACCACCGTCGCCTGGACCGCCATGTCCCTCGGCTTCTCCTACTATCTGGATCACTTCGCCAATTACAACGCGACATACGGCACGCTCGGCGCACTGATCGGCTTCCTCATCTGGATCTGGCTTTCCGTCGTCATTCTCATCGTCGGAGGGGAGCTGAACGCCGAACTGGAGCATCAGACCGCGAAGGACACGACGACGGGAACGCCGTTGCCGATGGGATCGCGCGGGGCCTATGTCGCGGACACTCTGGGCAAGACTATGAACTGACTGCGATGATTGCTCCTCTCATATGGTTTTGATGTATTCTGCCATTTCTGCAGTCCCGGCACAGGAGACGATGATGACCGCCCCGCATCCTTCCAAAACTCATATCGGCAATCATGCCCTGCATCCCGAAACACAGATGCTGAATTACGGCTACGATCCCGAACTCTCGGAAGGGGCGGTCAAGCCACCGGTGTTCCTCACGTCGACCTTCGTGTTCAACACAGCCGAGGATGGCCGCGACTTCTTCGATTATGTGTCTGGCCGCCGCGAGCCGCCCGAGGGGAAAGGGGCCGGCCTCGTCTATTCGCGCTTCAACCATCCGAACAGCGAGATCGTCGAGGACAGGCTCGCCGTCTACGAACGGACGGAAAGCGGCGTGCTGTTTTCATCCGGCATGGCAGCGATCGCCACCACTCTGCTCGCCTTCGTCCGGCCGGGGGATGCGATCCTGCATTCGCAGCCGCTCTACGGGGGAACCGAAACATTGCTGGCAAAGACTTTTCTGAACTTCGGCGTCGCCGCTATTGGATTTGCCGACGGCGTCAGCGAAGGATCGGTGCAAAAGGCGGCAGAAGAGGCGATGGCCAAGGGCCGCGTCTCTGTCATCCTGATCGAGACGCCTGCCAATCCGACCAACAGTCTGGTCGATGTCGCAATGATACGACGCGTGGCCGACATGATTGGAGCAAGACAGGGCCATATGCCGATCATCGTCTGCGACAACACCCTGCTCGGACCGGTCTTCCAGCGGCCGATCGAGCACGGCGCCGATATCTCGCTCTATTCGCTGACCAAATATGTCGGTGGTCATTCGGA
Source organism: Rhizobium changzhiense (assembly GCF_013087625.1). Taxonomy (NCBI): domain Bacteria; kingdom Pseudomonadati; phylum Pseudomonadota; class Alphaproteobacteria; order Hyphomicrobiales; family Rhizobiaceae; genus Rhizobium; species Rhizobium changzhiense. Next base: position 314,685 of record NZ_JABFCQ010000003.1, on the reverse strand, counting down.
TCTGATCGCCGGCGCCGTTCTCGGTCGCAAGGCGGTGATCAAGCAGATCAAGGCCCTGCGCGGCGCGATCGGCACCCAGCTCGATCCACATTCCTGCTGGATGCTCGGCCGTTCGCTGGAAACGCTGCAGCTGCGCATGGAACGGGCAAACAGCAACGCGGGGGCCGTCGCTGACTATCTGCGCGATCACCCGAAGGTCGAGAAGGTCCACTATCTGCCCTACCACGACCCGGAATCGCCGGCCGGCCGGACCTTCATCGCGCAATGCACCGGCGCCGGCTCCACCTTCTCTTTCGACATCCGCGGCGGTCAGCCAGCCTCGTTCAAATTCCTGAACGCGCTACAGATCTTCAAGCTCGCGGTCAGCCTCGGCGGCACGGAATCGCTTGCGAGCCATCCTGCCACCATGACGCATTCCGGCGTGCCCGCCGACGTCCGCCAGCGCATCGGCGTTCTGGAATCGACGATCCGTCTTTCGATCGGCATCGAGCATCCGGACGACCTGATCGCCGACCTGGAACTGGCGCTGCAGGCCGCCTGAGACACGGCGGGGAAATCGATGCCCGGCGCCGCTGGGCATCGAGCTTGGCGTCACTTGTCGTCGATCGTCAGTTCCGTCTCGTCGGTGTCCAGCACGAAGACTGCAAGCAGGCGCGCCGGCTTGGTGTCGCTGGCGTTTGCGCTGACGCTGTGGTGATCGCCGGGAAATTCAGCGAAGCTTTCTCCGGCCTTATACGTTTTCACCGGGCCGTCGTTCACCGCGCTGCGAATTGCCCCTTCGAGAACGGTGGCGTAGATGAAGGCCGAATCCGGATGGGTATGGCCGGGCGACAGGCCGCCGGGCTCATATTCCACCATCACAGCCTTCATACTCTTGCCGGGAACATTGGGAAGCTTCTGGTCGAAAACGACGCTTACCTTCGCTTTCCCACCTCCGGCGTGAGCCTGAGTACCGGCGGCAAGGACAAGGGCGAAGGCCGCTGCCGAGATCATTTTCCTGAGCATGTCTGGTCTCCTCAGTTGATAGAATGGGTCGACAGGCGCAGCTTCGCTGTCAGGCGCTCTTTTTCTGCGGCGGCTGACGGCTGAGCCAATCATCGAAACGGATCTGGCCGAGCCGCGCCTTGGGGCCGGTCACGAGCGAATTGTCCTCGAGTTCGACGCCGAAATAGCGGGCGTGCGGATCGGCGACCACCTGGCGCGGATCGTTCGTCGCCTTGAAGAGACGCGTCACGATGTCTGTGAGGCGGATTTTTTCCGGCCCGCCGATTTCGATCGTGCCGTTGACAGGCGAGGCGAGCGCCACCTCGGCCATGACGTCGGCGACGTCGTCTGAGGCGATCGGCTGCAGATAGGCCGGCGACAGATGCGTCGTCTGGCCCACCGTGTTCGATTGAGCGATGCCGGCCATGAATTCATGGAACTGCGTCGAGTGCACGATGGTGTAGGCTATGCCGGAGGTCTTGATCAGCTCTTCCTGGGCCATTTTGGCGCGCATGTAACCGCTGCCCTGCAGCCGCTCCATGCCGACGATCGACAGCGCAATGTGATGCTTGACGCCGGCGACGGCCCCTGCCTTGAGCAGATTGCGGCCCGACGTCTGGAAGAATTCCAGGACGGCCTTGTCCTCGAACGAGGGCGAGTTTGCGAGATCGAGCACCACCTCAGCGCCAGCGAGCGCTTCCGCCAGGCCCTTGCCGGTGATCGTGTCGACGCCGGAATTCGGCGAAGCCGCCAATACGTCATGCCCCTTGTTGCGCAATCTTTCCACGGTCTTCGAGCCGATGAGGCCGGTGCCGCCGATAACGACGATTTTCATGGATAGTCTCCTTGTCCTCTATGAGGAGTTTCCTCTGTTGACTTGCCCTACTGATATGACGGCGAGCAGGAATTGCTCGGAGTGCCGAAACCGTGACGGAGCCAAGCGGCTTCATCAGCCGGAACCGATGGGCATGAGAATGCGCTCGATCACGGCTTTGAACCATTCTCCCTCAGTCGCTGTCGCTCTATGCCAAGGTGTAGGGCCGCTCGCCCTGCGGTCGAGCCGTATTGCGGAAACGGAGGCGATTCGCGTCATCCGTCATCGCGAGGAAAGGAGACAGTGAGGAAGGATATGCCGCGCCGTCTCCGCTCCTCGCAATACCGTCGTCTCGTCAGGAAAGCCTGACAGCCTCGAACAGCGCCGTAAGCCCGATGCCTCCGCCGATGCCGATCATCGCCAGGCCAGTCGCACTAGGCGCCCAGCTTCCGCGGGTGTTGCGGATCAACTGGCTGTATAGCCGGGTCACGAGGATTGCACCGGAGGCCCCGAACGGATGGCCCAAGGAAATTGCTCCGCCGTCCTTGTTGATCGCGTCGGCAGGGATAGCGAGCTGGTCCAGCGATGCCAGAACCTGGGCCGCGAAAGCCTCGTTGAATTCGATGGCATCGATGTCTAAGAGCGAGAGCCCGGGCTGACGCTGCAATAGCTTCCTGGTCGAGGCGACCGGGCCGATGCCCAGCAGGTTGGGATCCACACCGGCAGCGGCGCTGTCGATGAAGGCAAGGCCCTTTTCGATACCGATACTTCTCGCCATTGCGCGGCTCATGACCAGCACCAGGCAGGCGCCGTCGTTCAGCGGGCAAGCATTACCGGCTGTCACCGAACCATCGGCCAGGAAGACCGGCCGGAGGTTTGCGAGCGCCTCAAGAGATGTGGACGGGCGCGGGCACTCGTCCCGTTCGATCAGACCGTGGCCGGTGGAAATGTCGACGATCTCGGGCCGAAAGATGCCTGCCTCCGCCGCCGCTACGGCGAGCCTATGGCTGCGCAGGGAGAATTCATCCTGCCTCTGCCGCGATATGCCGAACTGACGGGCGACGTTTTCTGCGGCAATTCCCATTTCCGGATCGCCGATCGCTTCAGGCGAAAACCGGGCGCGCCCGTAAAATCGCGGCGGCATCCCATTCGCCTTTGGTCTTTCGAGGCGCCATGGCGCGGTGCTGACGCTTTCGACGCCGCCGGCCAGAAAGCACGAGCCGGCTTTCGCCTGGATCAGCCGGGCTGCCGTGATGATCGCTTCCAGGCCTGAGCCGCATTGCCGATCGATCGAAACACCCGGAACTGCCATCGGCAGACCTGCGGTCAGCGCCGCCAGCCGCGCGATATTTCCGCCGCCGCCGGCGGCATTGCCGACCAGCACGTCGTCGATGCTTTCGGGCGCAATTCCCGTCTCGGACACGATCCGATGGATGATCGGTGCAAGCAGGTCTTCTGCCGCAGCAGTCGACAGCGATCCGAACGCCCGGCCGATCGGCGACCGGTACGCGGCAACCACGACCGGCTGCCAATCCTCGTCAGGCTGATAGGCGTAGGACAAGATCGTCTCCAGAAACCACTGATGTCTCCACTTGCCCCCTCGAGATCTTCCCGCTGCTCGTCATCGGCCAGGATCTTATATGGTAGAATTGTTTGGGGATCTTGTACCTGGCGAGCGAGCTCGCGCAATGATCGGCCAGAATTTTTAGGTCCATCGTCTCTCCCGAGACGACGGCGACGATCCGCTGACCGAAGTAGGCGTCCGGCAGCCCGAAGACAACGGCATCCTCAACGCCGGGGCAGGCTTTGAGCGCGCTTTCGACTTCGGCAGGATAAACGTTGTTGCCGCCTGATATCATCATGCCGCCCGCCCTGCCGATCACCCGCAGCATGCCATTGGCATCGAGTTCGCCGAGATCCCCGACCGTCGCTCCCGCTTCAGTGACCCTGAAGGCCTGACCATCGTCGCCCCAGAGATATCCGTCCGCGATCAGGTCGCTGTCGACGAATATAGTTCCCGCCACATCGGTACCGACGTCGTTTTCGTCGGGGTCGCGGATGGAAATTTCCACGCCGGGATAGGCTTGTCCGACCCGGTCGATCGGAAAATCGATCTCGCCGCCGACAAGGGTCGAGACCGTCATGAAACCAAGCTCGGATGCACCGTAATATTCGCGGATACGGGCATTCGGAAACAGGCAGCGCATGGATTCGACACCGTTCCTGTCAAGCTTTGCGCCGGCGGTGAGAACATCGCGCAGGGAGGTCAGAGCGGGTTCGCCTGCCCACGCCCTTGCAATGCCGGCTATATGGGTGGGTACGGCAACCAGCCGTTCGACTTGCCAGGAGGAGAGCGAGCGTGCGACCACGCCCGGATCCCATTTCCGGACCGAATGAAAAGTCCCGCCGGCATCGAAAGCTTCGACCAATGCATAGAGCGCCAGGCCATGCGCGAGGGCTCCGGGGCACATTGTCGAGGGCGCGTCTTCGAGCTCGAAAACAACGCGTCCGCGATCGAGGCTCCGGCGCCATTGCTCCCGCGAGCGATAATAGGCCTTCGGCTCGGCGGTGGTCCCTGAGGTGAAGCCGATCAGAAAGATCTTGTCGGCATCGAGCGGCAGTTCGGCTTCCTTTCCCACCACGGCGAGGTCGAAAGCCTCCGCTCCGGCAGCGACCACAGGAATGCCGAGTCTTCGGGCAATTTCGGCGCTCGGCCCGGCATCGTCGTCGACGATCAGAACGTCAGGCGCCAGGTGCTCGATTATGCGTTTGATCTTTTCCGGCGGCATCATCGGGTCGATGACCGCGCAGGCATTCGGGAAAGCGGTCGCCGCCGCAAAATACTCGGCAAAGCCGATATGATTGCCAAGGCTGAGAGCGACAAGCTTCTCCACACCGGGCAGATCGAGCGTGCGGCCGTTCGAGCGGGGGAGCTCCTGAAGAAACCGATAAATTGCCTTGGCGCGCACATAGAGCTCGCCATAGCTGAGCGAGCGCCCGTCGATCACCAGCGCCGGTTTGTCCGGTGCCTCCGTTGCATGTCGAAGGAGCTGCGCATGGATCGGCATGGACACCCGCTGGTTTGAATGATCGGCCGTCAGCCGGGAGACAGAGCGGCCCTGGTCACTTCGGGGATGGGCGTCGGGCGGCTGTCGGAGAGGCCGACGCAGACCCAGACGAAATGCGCCGATGCGCAATGGGCGCCATCGCGCTGGCGAAAGAGCTCTATGGCAAAGGACAGGCTCGTACGCCCGATTTTCTCCACGTCCACCTTTGCCTCGACAACATCGTCAAGGTCGATCGGGCTGTGAAAGGTGATCTCCGCCTTCTTCACGTGATAGGCAACGCCGGAGGAGGTGTGACGGAAATGGCTGAGAATTTGCCGTTGCCGCAGGAACTCGACGACCGCATCCTCGCAATAGTCGAGATAACGGGAATTGTGGACGTGACCATAGATGTCGATGTCTCGCATCGAGACCCGGAACGATGCTAAAGGCCTGTCGTCAACGCTCATTCGATCACCAATTCGACGGGGTGATCTAACCGCAGTGTGTGGGGGATGCAATGCAATATCAGGCGGTCGTGCGAAAATTCGGCCCGGCCCAGGACGTCGTTGAGCTCGAGCAGGCCGCGCTGGCGCCGCTGCAGCACGACCAGGTCCGGGTGCGCCTGCTGGCGCGGTCGATCAATCCCTCCGACATCATAACCATATCAGGAGCCTATAGCGGACGCACGACATTACCCTTCATTCCCGGCTTCGAAGCATTCGGAGTGGTCGAACAGTGCGGTGAAGAGGTTAATGGACTTTCCCCTGGGACACGCGTGCTGCCGGTGCGCAGCGCCGGCGGGTGGCAGGAATTCAAAGATACCGATCCCGGCTGGTGCCTTCGTGTTCCGGACGAGCTCACCGACTTCGAGGCTGCGACGAGCTACGTCAATCCGATGACGGCCTGGTTGATGCTGCATGCCAAGATCGGGCTGAGGCCGGGCATGCGCATCGCCATCAATGCCGCCGCCTCTTCGATCGGAGCGATATTGATCGGTCTCGCTAATGCCGCCGGCGTCGAGCCGGTCGCCATCGTCCGCAGCGAAGGATCACTTGAGCGCCTGCGCGGCCGGGTCGAGGCTGTCATCATCGACAGGGAAGAAAGCGAGAGCGATCTGGTTGCCGGGCTCGCCGGCCGGCATGGGCTCGACGCGGTGCTCGATTGCGTCGGAGGTGCGCGCGCCGCAGTCCTCGCAAGCGCGCTACGGCCGGGCGGACGCTTCGTGCATTACGGTCTGCTCTCGGGGCTGAGCATCCCGAATTCATTCTGGGCGTCCCATCCCGATATATCCTTTTCCTATTTTCACCTCCGGGAATGGGTACATTCGCAAGCCATGGGCGGCGTCCAACAGGCCTATTCCGAGGTCGCCGCGCAGATCGCCTCGAAGGTCATCACCACCGAGGTGCGGGAGGTGTTTCCTCTGGAAAAGGTCAGTGAAGCACTGCGATCCGCCGTTCCGTTCCGGACGGGCGGCAAAGTGCTGCTGGCCTAACGAACATGAGCAGGCCCGCGACAACGTTTTGACGGCTAAGCGGGATCGGGAGTAGCATCCCTGCGGCAGCGGCAAGGTGGTCAAAGCGGCCGGCCCGGTGGAGATGCAATGATGAAGCACAAACCTTTCCTCCTGACGTTCGCGGCGCTGGCATTATGTTCCGCATGGCCAGTCTCTGACGCCTTCGCGGCAGCGCAGCCTATCTTCTGGAGCGCTTTACGGCCGGCCGATCAGGCCAAAGCGACAGTGCCGCTGTCGGGCAAGGCGGTGAGCGGCCCACAGGGCGAAACACTCGCCTGGCATGGGGAGGGGCATCCGATCGAATTGACGGGCTTTGTTCTGCCGATCGACCAGGACGGCGATCTTGTCTACGAATTCTTGCTGGTGCCTTGGGCCGGAGCCTGCAGCCACATGCCTTCCCCTCCGCCCAACCAACTGGTTCGTGTCGTTCCGGAAGAGCCTTTGCACCTGGCAAGAATGTACGAGACCGTCACCGTAACGGGTACCCTGCGGCCCGGCCTGGATCAGGCGCAATTCTTCATGATCGACGGTGACCGCGTCCTCACCTACGGCTACAGCATAAACCATGCCCAGGTAGCGACAGTAACGGCGACGACTGATCCCGATCTGCTGTCACTTTCGCCTTTCGGCATTCTGCCTCGCCAGTAGAAAGCGCAGAGACGCTTCTTGCATGAACACCGCCAATCGCGTATATACAACAACATATATACAAGCTGCGGAGGACCCCTATGCCGCAATATGCGCGTGTATTTCAATCCGGTAATTCGCAGGCGGTCCGGCTGCCGAAGGAATTCCGCTTCGACGTCGACCAGGTGGAGGTGACGCGGGAGGGCGATGCTGTGATCCTTCGGCCACGGGCCGATCGCGGCGTGCGGTGGGCATCGTTGCATAGCGCCTTGGAGCGCGGCCTCAGCGACGATTTCATGGCGGAAGGTCGGGAGCAGCCGGAGGGGCAGGAGAGGCCTGATCTTCAGGACCTGTTCAAGTGATCACGCATCTTATCGACACCAATGCGGTGATCGCTCTGATCGGCAGGAAATCCGAAACACTGCTGAAGCGCGTGATCGACAACGACGAGGGATCGATCGGGCTGTCGACCGTGGTGATGCATGAACTCTATTATGGCGCCTATAAAAGCGCGAAAATTTCCTACAATCTTGAAACCCTGCGCCTGTTCATGGCGGATTTTCCGCCTGTCGGTTTCGAACGCGAGGATGCGCTGGCCGCAGGCGAGATCCGCGCCGCATTGGCGACAAAGGGAACGCCGATCGGTCCCTATGATGTCCTGATCGCCGCCCAGGCCAGGACTCGTGATCTGGTTCTCGTCACCAACAATGTCGGGGAATTTCGCCGCGTCGATGGTCTGCGTGTCGAGGACTGGACGGTCGGGCGGTAGGTCCGATCTCCGATAAAAAATGCCCGGGCGCTGCCGAAACTGCGCCCGGGCGAAATGCTGCCGATCAGACGAGGTCGAAGCGGTCGGCGTTCATGACCTTGTTCCAGGCGGCGACGAAGTCCTTGACGAACTTCCCCTTGGCGTCGGCCTGGCCGTAGACTTCGGCGAAGGCGCGCAGCTGCGAGTGTGAGCCGAAGATCAGGTCGACGCGGGTGCCGGTCCACTTGGAAGCGCCCGTTTTGCGGTCGCGGCCCTCATAGACGCCTTCCTTGCCGGCGGTGGGAACCCACTGCGTGCCCATGTCGAGCAGATTGACGAAGAAGTCGTTCGTCAACGTCTCGGGACGCGAAGTGAAGACGCCGTGTTCGGGGCTGCCTGCCTTCAGCACGCGCAGGCCGCCGACGAGGACGGTCATCTCAGGACCGGTCAGCGTCAAGAGCTGAGCGCGGTCGACGAGAGCTTCTTCCGGCTTCATGAACTGATGGCGCTTGTCGTTCACATAGTTGCGGAAGCCGTCGATGCGCGGCTCGAGTGCTGCGAAGGAATGCGCGTCGGTCTGGGCTTCGGAAGCATCCATGCGGCCCGGCGTGAAGGGCACGCTGACGGCGTTGCCGCCGGCCGCTGCCGCCTTCTCGACGCCGGCAGCACCAGCGAGAACGATCAAGTCGGCGAGCGAGATCTTCTTAGCCCCGGTCTGGGCGGCGTTGAAGTCCTTCTGGATGCCTTCGAGAACGCCGAGCACCTTGGCGAGCTGTGCCGGCTGGTTGGCGTCCCAGTCCTTCTGCGGGGCAAGGCGGATGCGCGCGCCGTTGGCGCCGCCGCGCTTGTCGGAGCCGCGGAAGGTCGAGGCCGACGCCCAGGCGGTCGAGACCAGTTCCTGCACGGTGAGCCCGGTGGCGAGAACCTTTTCCTTCAGTTCGGCAATGTCCTTGTCGTCGACGAGCGGGTGGTCGACGGCCGGGATCACATCCTGCCAGATCAGGTCTTCGGCCGGAACTTCCGGGCCGAGGTAGCGCACCTTCGGTCCCATGTCGCGGTGGGTCAGCTTGAACCAAGCGCGGGCGAAAGCGTCGGCAAACTCACCGGGATTTTCGAGGAAGCGGCGCGAGATCTTCTCGTAGGTCGGATCGAAACGCAGCGCCAGATCGCTGGTCAGCATGGTCGGCAGGTGCCTCTTCGAGGCGTCGTAGGCATCAGGAATGGAGGCTTCGGCATTTTTGGCCTGCCACTGATGCGCGCCGGCCGGGCTCTTCGTCAGCTCCCATTCGAAGGCGAAGAGGTTTTCGAAGAAGTAGTTGCTCCACTTGGTCGGCGTCTGCGACCAGGTCACTTCGAGGCCGGCGGTGATCGCATCCTTGCCGACGCCGGTGCCGAACGAGCTCTTCCAGCCGAGGCCCTGGTCCTCGATCGCGCCGCCTTCCGGCTCGGCGCCGATCAAGGACGGGTCGCCGGCGCCATGCGTCTTGCCGAAGGTGTGGCCGCCGGCGATCAGCGCCACGGTCTCTTCGTCGTTCATCGCCATCCGGCCGAAGGTTTCGCGGATGTCGCGCGCCGAGGCGATCGGATCGGAATTGCCGCCCGGGCCTTCCGGATTGACATAGATGAGGCCCATCTGCACGGCGCCGAGCGGCTCTGCCAGCTCGCGTTCGCCGCTGTAGCGCTCGTCGCCCAGCCAGGTTCCTTCAGGACCCCAGAACAATTCCTCAGGCTCCCACACGTCGGCGCGACCACCCGCAAAGCCGAAGGTCTTGAAGCCCATGGATTCGAGCGCGACATTGCCCGTCAGGATCAGCAGGTCGGCCCACGAGATGCGGTTGCCGTATTTCTGCTTGATCGGCCACAGCAGGCGGCGGGCCTTGTCGAGGTTGGCGTTGTCAGGCCAGCTGTTGAGCGGCGCAAAACGCTGCTGGCCCTGGCCGGCGCCGCCGCGGCCATCAGTGATGCGGTAGGTGCCGGCGCTGTGCCAGGCCATGCGGATGAACAGGCCGCCATAGTGACCGAAATCGGCCGGCCACCAATCCTGCGAGTCCGTCATCAACGCGTGAAGATCCTTCTTCAGGCCGTCGAGATCGAGCTTCTTGAACTCCTCGGCATAATCGAAGGCCTGGCCGAGGGGGTCGGCGCGGCCGGAATTGTGATGAAGAATCTGCACGTTCAACTGGTCCGGCCACCAGTCGCGATTGGATCTGCTGCGAGGCGTATTGCCGTGTGCGACAGGACATTTGCCTGCGCTGTCAGTGGGGTTGTCCATGATCGTCTCCTTCATTGCTTGATCTGTCTGCGCGTCAAAAAGATGAGCCGAGCTGGCGCCCTACTCTCCCCTTGCAGTCTTCATATCGGAAGCGCTTCATAAATTTAAGTTGGATTTACTGATCGTTGCAATAAGCTGAGATTATGAAGAACCTTACCCTGAAACAGCTACGTTATTTTGAAGCACTGGCAAGAGATGGCCGCTTCCGGCGCGCTGCCGACGCCTGTGCGATCTCCCAGCCGGCATTGTCAATGCAGATCAAAGAACTTGAGCAGGAGTTGGGCGGCGAGCTTTTCGAGCGCAACGCGCGTGAGGTGAAGCTGACGGCCTTCGGCCAAAGCGTCGCGCTCAGGATCCGCGATATCCTGCGTGGCGTGGACGAACTGGCGGATCTGGCGCGCGCCGCACGCGATCCTTTCCTGACACGGTTGCGCATCGGCATCATCCCGACGATCGCGCCCTATCTGTTGCCGGCGATCATCAACGATCTGAACAGGAGCTTTGCAGGCATTCAGATCGAAGTGCGCGAAACGCAAACCTCGAAGCTGGTTCAGGAGCTGGCGCAAGGTCAGCTGGACACGGCAATCGTTGCCTTGCCCGTGTCGGAACCCTCCCTGGCAGAACTCGAGCTCTTCAAGGAAGAGTTCGTGCTGGTTCGGCGGCCCGAAGACGAGGGTAAGCCGGTGCCTGAACGCGAGGCGCTGCGCGAAATGCGGCTACTGCTGCTCGAGGAAGGCCATTGCTTCCGCGATCAGGCTTTGTCGTTCTGCAAGATAGGGCAGGCCCGTCCCCGGGAAGTCATGGAAGGCAGCTCTCTCTCCACCCTGGTCCAGATGGTCAGCGCCGGTATCGGCATCACCTTGATTCCCGAGATGGCCGTTCCCCTCGAAACGCGCTCGGCGCATGTCTCGATCTCCCGTTTTCAGTCTCCGCAGCCGTCGCGAACGATAGGCATGATCTGGCGCAATTCGACGCCCATGGCCAATCAGCTCCAACAGGTTTCCGAGGCGGTTCGCCGGTCGGCCGAGAGCATGCGCGAACAGTATGCCGCCCGGTGATGGACCTGATATGGCCTCGCCTCAAGATCGCCGTTTGAATGTATGCTCCGCTGCCGGAAACTGTCGCGATCGGACCTCTTCGGCATAAGCGGCAGCAGCGGCCGAAATCCTTTTGGCGAGTTCGTCGTAGCGCTTGACGAAGCGCGGGATGAAATCGTTGAAGAGCCCCAGAATGTCGTCGGAAACCAGAACCTGGCCGTCGCAGGCGGAAGAAGCGCCGATACCGATGGTCGGGACGTGCATGGCGGCCGTCACCTCCCGGGCGAGCGGCTCCACCGTGCCCTCGATGACGACGGCAAAGGCGCCCGAGCCGCCGATGGCGTGGGCGTCGCGGCGGATCTTCGATGTCTCGTGTTCGGAATGGCCGACGGAACGATAGCCGCCTGCGGTTTGGACCTGCTGCGGCATCAGGCCGATATGGCCCATAACCGGTATCCCCCGCTTCGTCAGAAAGGCGATGGTCTCGGCCATCTCCTCGCCGCCCTCCAGCTTGACGGCGTCGCAGCCGGTTTCCTGCAGGATGCGGACAGCGTTGCGGAAGGCAATCTCCTTCGATTCCTGATAGGTGCCGAACGGCATGTCGACGACGACGCAGGCCTTGCCGACGCCGCGCATCACCGCCTTGCCGTGTGCGATCATCATGTCCAGCGTGACGCCGATGGTGGTCTCCATGCCGTAGAGCACCATGCCGAGCGAATCCCCGACTAGCAGCAGGTCGCAATGCTCATCGAGCAGCCGCGCCATGGGCGTCGTATAGGCGGTCAGGCAGACGATCGGCTTGCCGCCCTTCATGGCGGAGATGCGCGCTGGCGTGAGGCGCTTCTGAATTCCGGCCGCGCTCATCTGGTCACTCCCTTTCCCGGCAAGCTCTGCCCGCCGTTCACCCTCTTGTTCCCTACAACCCGGTTGTCTCCGACAACCCGGTTGTCGAGCAGCCGTGTCGAGCCGACCCGAACGAAGAGCGCCACGATGACAGGGTCGGCGATCGACGTGACCGGCAGCAGCGTCGCGGCATCCCTCACGGCGACGACCTCGGGCTTTGCCAGAGGCTCGCGATTGAGAAACGCCGTGAGCCTTGCCTCGAGTTCCACCGGATCGGTAAGGCCGCCGGCGACCAAACGCTCCGCCTCGTCAAGGGTCTGGGGGACGATCACCGCGGCACGCCGCTCCGCCTCGCTGAGATAGACGTTGCGCGACGACAATGCGAGACCGTCGCTGTCCCTGACCGTCGGCACCGATATCACGCGCACCGGCATGGCCAGGTCGTCCACCATGCGCTTGATGATGACGACCTGCTGGTAATCCTTCTCTCCGAAATAGGCGATCTGCGGCTGCACGATGTTGAAAAGCTTGCAGACGACAGTGGCGACACCGGCAAAATGCCCGGGCCGGACCGCCCCTTCGAGTTCGCGCCCGAGATCGGGAACGTCGACGACGGTTAGCATCGGGCGGGGATACATGTCCTCGACGCCAGGTGAAAAAAGGAAATTGACGCCCGCTTGCCTCAGCATGGCGGCGTCGCGTTCCAGATCGCGCGGATATTTGTTGAGATCTTCCGCCGGGCCGAATTGCAGCGGATTGACGAAAATCGAGACGACGACGATGTCGTTCTCGGCGCGAGCGCGCGCGACCAGTTCCATATGACCGGCATGGAGATAGCCCATCGTCGGAACAAGGCCGACGGTCCGCCCCTGCCGCCTCAGCGCGTCGAGCGTGTGGCGCAACTCGTCAATGCTCGAGAAAACCCGCATATATCCTCCCCTGCCGGTCACTCCATCTTGGCGCGGATAAGAAGTGTAATCGATGCGGCGGGTCAATGCATATTCCTCGATAAAAACGATTAGATGCAACGGCAGCCGAAGACGCTGGGCCATATCGGTCCCGGGAGCGGCTCTTCGCCACTTGGCTGCTTGCAGTGGAACCGACGATGTGCGACTTCCGTTACTCGCCCTGTCCGTCAAGATACCATCACAGTCGATCGCTATGGACGTTACATGGAGGACGCATGGACAAGCCCTGGAAGATCAGCCGCGGACCGATTGCGGCAACCGAGCTCGACGTGGAGAAGGCAAACGCGATCAATGTGCTGTTGATCCGGCCGGTCGGCGTCCTTCCGGCCAAGGAGGGCGATCCGATCCTTCCTTTTGCCGTCGGCCTTTTCAACGAACTCCGCCCGCTCTTGAAGCCCGATGCAGGCGTCACGACGCTCAGGCGGGCGACAGCTGCCTATGTCCACTGCCGGCGCTATTATTTCGCCAGCGCCCAGCCCGATTCCATGCGCCATAGTCTTGACGGTGAACCCGTCGAACCACTGTCGCCCGAAGACCGGCTGGTCGCGCAAAAGCGCTTCCTGAGCCTCAAGCAGAACACCGGCAAAGCCGACGCGCCCGAGCAGACAGCACCGGTCCCCGCTCCGCTGTTGAGCAAAAGCGAGCAGATCCGCGCAGCCCTCCTCGGCAAAAGGAACGGCGCCAGCTAAGCATGTCGCGCAAATGTGTGCAGTGGTTTTGCGACAACGACATGCGTAAAAACAAAGACCTAAAGCGCATGGCGCGAATCTGAAAGATCGCGACGCGCTTTAGAGCAGGATGACATCAGCGTCTCATATCCGCCTTGCAGTCATTGTGCGTTCTTGCGTAGTGCAACCGTCATTCACAGGGGCGACGTAGTCGCTCGATGAGCTCGGCCGCATCGGGGGCGCGGAAAACGCGCCCCCGGCCGGCGTCGGCCGAAGGGGAGGGGCAATCGGCCGGCTCAGTTCAACGGCGCTTCACCTGATGTGATCCGCTGCTCGTTCTTTCCAAACAGGTGGACGGTATCGTGGATCGGCGCGATCCTCAGCACCTCGCCGGGAGCTGCCCTGATCCGTTCCCTGAAGACGCAGGTCAGCGTCTGTGCCCCCAGCCGGACAATGACCAGGGTTTCCGAACCCGTCGGCTCGACGACAACCGTCGTGACCTCAATGCCGCCCGGGTCCAAACGGATATGCTCGGGGCGAATGCCGTAGGTCACGGCTTCGGGCGGGTGCCGGTCACTCGGCAGGAGCAGGCCGTCGGCGGTTCGAAACCCATCTTCCGTCATGTTGCCGCTGATGAAATTCATCGCCGGGGAGCCGATGAAGCCAGCGACGAAAAGATTGTTCGGACGATCGTACAATTCCAGCGGAGAACCCGACTGCTCGATCAGGCCGTCCTTCATGACGACGATCTTGTCGGCCATGGTCATGGCTTCGATCTGGTCATGGGTGACGTAAATGGTCGTCGTCTGCAGCCGTTGATGCAGTTCCTTGATCTCAGAGCGCATCTGCACTCTGAGCTTGGCGTCAAGGTTCGACAGCGGCTCGTCGAAGAGGAAGACGGCCGGGTCGCGCACGATCGCCCGCCCCATCGCCACACGCTGTCTCTGGCCGCCCGACAGTTGCTTGGGATATCTCTCCAGGAGACTTTCGAGACCGAGAATCTTCGCGGCGTTGCCGACCCGCTGGTTGATCTCCGTCCTCGGCATCCGTTTCAGCCGCAGCGAAAAGCCCATGTTCTTGGCAACGGTCATATGCGGGTAGAGCGCGTAGTTCTGAAACACCATGGCGATGTCCCGATCCTTGGGGGCAAGCTCGTTGACGATATGTTTGCCGATCTGGATCTGCCCCGAGGTGATACCCTCGAGGCCCGCGATCATCCTTAGAAGCGTGGATTTGCCGCAGCCCGAGGGGCCAACCAGAACGACGAACTCGCCGTCGCCGATGTCGACCGATACGCCTTTGATGGCTTTGAACGCGCCGTAGTCCTTGCGCGCATTGTTGACCGAAACATGGGCCATTGCCGTCCTCCCGAAATCGCTGTCAAAGTCCGCTCAGAACATTTCTCAAATAATCGAGGCCGAGGCGCTCGCCGACTTTACGCGCGGCCAGGTCCTTGCCCGGCCGGCCATAGGCGGCATCCTCGTGTTCGATCGACAGCGTGCCGTCGAAACCAGCCCCGCGAGCCTGGCGCAGAAACCTCGGCCAATCGATGAGGCCGAGCCCTGGCAGCTTGTATTGCCACCAGCCCTTGCCGTGATAACCGACAGCCTGCAGGCTCTCCGGATCGATTGCCGTGTCCTTGGCATGAAGGATGGCGATGCGATCCTTCACCGCCTCCATCGCCTGATAGGGATCGACGCCGATTCGAATGAGGTGCGAGGGATCGAACTCCAGGCCGAAACGGGGATCCCCGATCCTCTGAAAAAGCTCCTGCCACCCTCTTGGTGTCGTTCCGATGAAATCGTCCTTCGGACCTGGCCAGTTCTCGATTGCAAACGTCAGGCCGTAGGGCTCCGTCTGCGCGATCAGCCCGTTGGCGAAATCGGCGAAATCATCATAGTTGGCTTCGTCGCTTGCGGTGTCGTCCCGGCCCGGGAAGATCACAAAGATCGGGACGCCCGCTTGCCCGATTGCGCCGGCGAATTCGGCGGTCGTTTCCCGAAGTGCCTTTCGTTTTGCCCGGTCGGCATCGAGCTGATTGCCGAAATAGGTGATCGACGACACAAAGAGGTCGCGACTACGCGCGAGCGCGACGGCAGCTTCCACCCTATCCGGCGTTTTGATATGGCCGCCGACGTCGATCTCGATGGCGTCGAAACCGGCCGATGCGGCGAAATCCACCACTTCCTCCAAGGGGCGATCGTTGAATGTCGAGGTGTAAAAGCCGATCTTCACCAAAATCCTCCTATCTTCGCCAAAATCCCTGGGGCCATGCGGCTGTTTCAACTGTTCAGGCGATCCATGTTCTTGAGTGGCGAACGTGTGCGTTGTGCAGCGTCGGCCGATGCGAGCATCAGGGCTGCTGCCATCGGCATGGCCGCCGCTCCCATGGCAGAGGCATCCTCTCCGAGCGAGGCGCGATGAAGCGAGGGAAGGTTGGTGTCATCGGCATCGAGATGCTCATGCACGTAGCGCAGCAATTCGTCGACGATGCGGATCGGCAATCTGCCGCCGACGAGGACGGCGTCGGGGTCGACGACCATGCCGATATGCTTGACGGCGACTGCCAGATGCGCGCTCATTTCCTTCAGCCACTGTGACACGAGGCGCCTGCCATGCGCATCCAGCGTCAGCAGGTCGTGGGGAACACTCACCTCGACGCCGTGCTGCGCGAGGAAATCATAGAGGAAGAACAGCGAGAATATCTCGCCGAGAAGCTGAACCTTATGGGCCTTCCCGTCCCGGCCGTCGGCGATCGGCAGCCAGCCGATTTCGCCGCTGAGGCCCATGGCGCCACGATGACCGTTGCCGTCGAGCACGAGGCCGCCGCCCGGGCATGGATTGATGGCGATATAGAAGAAGCTGCTGCTTTCAGCGCCTAGTCCGTAATCGAGTTCGGCAAGGGCTGCGGCATTGGCTTCGTTTTCGATGAAGACGGGATGCTGCGTCAGGTTCTCCAGTGCGGCGCGCACATCGAATGCCGTCCATTCCTGATAAGCCTCGGGCTTGCCGAGGAGCGAAATCTCGCCAAGCCAATCCGGCATCGCCAGACCGATGCCGGCCAGACGCGCGTCGTCGATGAGCCGGCTGCGCTGGAAATGCGAAATCGCATCTGCCGTGAGCTGCAAGAACTCCGCCGGCAGAATGAAGCGTTTCTCGTGGTGTACGCGGGCGCGGACGTTGCCGACGGCATCGACGGCCAGGATCGTCAAATGGTCGCGATCGATGTTGATGCCGATGGCAAAACAGGCATCCGGATTGATTTCGAGTTCGATCGCCGGCTGGCCTCTCAGCCCATGCCGCCGGCGGGCTTCCATGATCAGGCCCTCGTCCAGCAGGCGATCGACGATCCGGGCGATTGCCGGTTTGGTAAAACCCGTCCGCCTGGCGATTTCGGCCCGCGAAATCGGCGCCTGACGATGAATGCAGCGCAGGACGACGGCCCTGTTGTGCTCACCTGCATCTTCGACATTGGCGCCGGTCAGATCCGGGGACAGCCTGGCGCCGAGTGTCTGGTTCATGCTCGAATTCCTTCCTTGCGCATAGCCTGAACCGCTCGTCATCCCTTGACCGCGCCGCTGGTCATCGCACCGAGGATCAGCCGCTGGAGCGACAGAAAGGCGACGATCGCCGGAACAACCGCAATCAGGCAGGCGGCGGCAAGCAGCTGGATGGACGAGTCGGTTTGCATGCCGCGGAAGTTAAAGATGCCGACGCCGATCGGCATCAGATCATTTTTCGTGAGCAACAGAAAAGGCACCAGAAATTGCGACCAGCCGGCAATCACCGTGATGATAAAGACGGAGGCTATCCCCGGCGCCGATAGTGGCAGAATGATGCGCCAGAAGACCGAAAATCGATTGCAGCCATCGATCATCGCCGCTTCGTCGAGGCTGCGCGGGATGCCGTCGACCGAACTCTTCAAGAGCCAGGTCGCCAGCGGAACCCCAAGCGCGATATAGACCATGACGACGGCAAAATGCGTGTCCAGTAGGCCGAGGCGGTTCATGTAGCGGTAGAGCGGCACCATGATGACAAGCGGCGAGATCATCTGGAAAAGCAGCAGCCCCATCATCGACAGGCCCTTGCCCCGGAACTGAAAGCGGGAAAAAGCATATGCCGCGGGCAGTGCGACGATCAGGACGCCCAGTCCGCTGAAGGCGGCAAGCTTGAGGCCGTTCCAGAGATAGATCGGAAAATAGCTGTTGTTCAAAACGGTGATGAAATTGTCGATGGTGGGATTGTTGGGAATATATCGCGCCGCGCCGCGATAGATCTCGCGCTTGTCACGCATCGCCATCGACAGGAGATAGGTGAGGGGGCCGGCGAAGAATACGAACATTACCAGCATGAACAGATAGCTCATGGCATCGCCGAGCCGCGTTCCGGTCCGTCCGCTCATTGCTCTTCCTCCTTCGGCAGGAACGACGCATAGATAAAGGCGAGCCCGAGGCTGATGATCAGCATGAGCACCGAGAGCACACTGCCACCGGACAGGTCGTAGTTTCTAAAGACGATATTGAAGACGTAAAGCGAGATGACCTCGGTCGCACGCCCCGGACCGCCGCCCGTCAGCGTAATGATCGCATCGAAGGTATTCACCGTCTGGATCGTAATGAGGATCATGTTGACGAGGATTGCCGCGCGCAGCTGCGGAAGCGTGACGAAGAAAAACTGCTGCGATGCCGTCGCACCGTCGACCTCGGCCGCTTCATAGAGCGAGGGATCGATCGACTTCAGCGCCGCATACATGACGACCATCGAAAATGCCGTGCCGCGCCATATGTTGGAGATGAGGGTAGACCACGGTGCGATTGAGGGATCCGAGAGCCAGGCGACCGTCGGCATGTGCATCAACCGCAGAATGCTGTTCAGAGCACCATAAGGCGCTTCGGAAAAGAGCATTTGCCAGATGATGCCGCCGGCAATTCCGGGAACGACCCAGGCAACCAGCGCCGTCGTTCTGAGTATGGTGGTGCCGAACAGGCCGCGCTTTTCGCCGCGGATGACCACGACGGCGACCGCAAGACCTAAAATTTGCTGGCCGATGACGCTGCCGCCGACGAAGATCAGGGTCGCCCATAAAATGTCGGGCAGCTGCGGCGAGCTCAACGCATTGGTGATCGACCCCAGCGTATAATCCTGATTGTCGCCGATCAGCGTGGCATTGGTGAATGAAAGCCTGAAAACGTCGATGACGGGGTAAAGGTAGAAGATGCCGATGACGACGATCACAGGCATGATCCAGGGCAGGGGCGCACCGGCGAAACGGCGCATGAACGTTCTGCTTTGAGGCGGGCTGTCGGCCTCGATGGCAATGGGGCTCATTGGCTTCTCTGTCCGGGGTTGGCATTTGAGCACGACTGACCTGTTCGTGCCGGTGGCTGCCCCTCACCCTAACCTTCTCCCCGCAAGCGGGGAGAAGGTGGCGGCAGCCGGATGAGGGGCAGGTCGCGATTTAGCCGTGACATCACAGACGCTTGTAAGCCTCCAATGCTGCGTTGAAGGCGGCATTCAAAGCGTCTTCCGGCTTTTTGGTCCCTGAGAGCACGTCGCCCATCATGATCTGGATCTGGTTGGAGATTTCAGGATAGATCGGCACGCCAGGGCGTGCCTGTCCGTCGACCAGAGCCTTGGCAAAGGTCTTGTTGGCTTCGGTGGAGAAGACCTCATATTTGTCGAACAGCGACTTCCTGGTCGGCAACTGCTGCTGTAGCGCGTTTGCCGGCCCCATATAGACCTCGCGTGCGAGGTTGGCGCACATCTCGATCTTGTCCTTGTCCTTGCTGAAGGAGGCGATCGTCCAGCCGCCGGTGCCGGTCGAACGCTGATCGGCGCTGGGACCGGGGATCGGCGAGAAGGTCCAGTTGTTGAACTCGTCCTCTTCGAGCGTGGCCTTCAACTGCGCATATTGCCAGTTGCCGCCGATGAAGAGAGCCGTCGTCGCCGCTGCGGCCGCAGCATTCATATCGTCGTAATTCGCGATCGTGCTGACGCGCTTGGGCGCGGCACCCGAATCGACGAGATCCTTGAAATAATTCAGCGCCTTCAGGAATTTCTCCTTGTTCTCGCCTTCGCCGAACACTGGCTTGCCCGAGTCGTCGACGAGCTTGCCGCCGAGCGCCCAATAATTCGCGAGCCAGTCGAACGTCGTCCCTTCCCAGCGCCCGCCGTTGAAGAGAACGCCTTCCATGCCTTCTTTGGTGGAGGCGAGCGCGGCCTTTTTCAGATCGTCCCATGTCTGCGGCGCATCCGCCACGATCGACTTGTTGCGGTAGAGCACACGAAGGTCGGTATCCCACCACCAGGCGCGGACCTTCTGGTCCTTATCCGTGATGCCGCTGCGGATGAAGGGGAACAGGTCATCCACTTCCTCCTTCGAAAAATACGGTGTGAAGTCCGCAAGAACATTATTGACCATGAACTGCGAAAGAACGAACGAGTCGACCGCAGCGCAGTCAGGCGCGTTGCCGGCTTTGGCCTGCTCCAGCATCTTGGCCTGTTCGGTTCCAATGTCCGAGGACATGAATTGCAGCTGCAATTTCCAGTCCGGATGCTTTTTGATGAAATCGACGAAGAGCTTCTGGTAGCCCTCGGCGATCGCCGGATCCGAATTGTTCGGACTATCGTTCGTCAAACGGACGACGAGGGATTTTGGCGCATCGGCGAGGCCGATCCTGTCCTTAGTGGCAAGTTCCTGGGCAAATGAAACAGATGCTGAAAATAGCAGTGTGCTCAGCGCAAATGCGCTGACGGTGGCGCTCTTCATGATGGGTCTCCTCCCCATTTTGAACGGATACAGCCTTGGCGGTCAGTTGACCTCTCCTCATTTCCGTGCTGCACTAATTAGATTAAGTTACTTTGATTTGATGTCAAGCCACAGCTTGGAAGGCCAGACCTGGGAGGTTGAGATGCTGGCGACAATCAACAGCAGCTAGTGCACAGTTCCGGAAATTCGAGATCGATTTTCGGAAAAGGATCCGCGCCGTGAAGTGATGAAGCGTCTTGTTGGCGCGCGGCGCGTCCACCGCAATTTTCCTGAAGAAGAGCACGAGGCAATCGCGGATGGCTGCGATGGGTGAGTGCGGTTTTGCCCCGGCTGAACTGCGGCGGGGAAGTTAATTCCATGGAGGATAAGATGCGTCTACTCATTCTCGGTACCGGCGGAATGGCCAACCAGCATGCCGCCAACTTCAAGGCGATCGAAGGCGTCAGTGTCGTCGGCGGCGTCGATGTCGTCCCGGAAAGGCTCGCGGCCTTTTGCACCGAACATGGCATCGCCAATCACTTCACGACCCTCGAGGATGCTCTCGCCTGGGGCGAGTTCGACGCAGTGGCAAACGTTACGCCGGACCGCATTCACCACCCGACGACGCTTCAGGCCATTGCCGCCGGCAAGCACGTCTTCTGCGAAAAGCCGCTCGCCACCGATGCGGTCAAGGCCATGGAGATGACCGAGGCCATCGAGCGATCGGGCAAGGTCGGCATGGTCAATTTCACCTATCGCAATTCGCCCGCCCTTCAGAAAGGCCGGCAGATGGTACTCGCCGGCGAAATCGGGGAGGTCAGGCACGTCGAGGCATCCCATCTGCAAAGCTGGCTGGTCGGTCGTCACTGGGGCGACTGGAAGAGCGAAAGCAAATGGCTGTGGCGGCTGAGCAAGAAGCATGGATCCAACGGGGCGCTCGGCGATATCGGAATTCACATTGTCGATTTTGCATCATACGGTTCAGGGCTTGACGTCGCTCATGTCTTCGCGCGGCTGAAGACCTTCGACAAGGCGCCAGGCCACAAGATCGGCGAGTATGATCTTGATGCGAATGACAGCTTCACGATGAATGTCGATTTCACCAATGGCGCGATCGGGACGATCCAGGCGACGCGCACGGCGGCCGGACAGATGGATCAGCTGCGCCTCAGGGTCTATGGCGAAACCGGCTCGATCGAGATGATCTACGACACCGGAAAATCGACGCTACGCGCCTGTTTTGGAGAAGACGTGCACACGGCGACCTGGCGCGACGTCCCCTTCGATCCGGTCGAGACCAACTACCAGCGTTTCGTCCAGGCCGTACGGGCGGGCAGGACCCAGGAACCCTCGTTCCGGCGGGCGGCCAATATCCAGAAAGTCCTGGACAAGGCGCTGGCCTCCGATCTCAGCCACGCCGATGAAGCGCTCGCCTGACCCGGCCATCAGGCCGAAGCCGGCGGCAGCAGCAAAGTGTTGAGGAAGGGCAGGAGTGCTGCCCCGAGCGCAACGCCGCCGCCGCTGAAGCTTGCGGGTTTCATCGGCGAAATCCAGGGCGTCAGCAACGGCCTCGTCGAGGTGTCGCGCCGCTCGATGGAAAGCTGATGGATCAGCGCTTCGATCACGCCCTGCGGCAGATCGCTGCCGATCATGACGACGCTCGGCGCGAGAAAACCGGCCATGGCGATGATCGGGTCGAGCAGATGGCCAGCGGCCTCCCGTATCCATTGCGACAGTGACGGCGAGGAGATTTCCTCGCCCTTCAGCAGGCGGGTGAATGCCTGGTCGCCGATCCGTGATCGCAAGGACTCGAAACCGACGACGGTATTGAGCTGGACATTGTCGGGACCGGTCAGCATTTCGCCGATGCTGCCTGCCCGGCCATGCACGCCGGAATAGGGAATACCGCGAATGAGAAAGCCGGCCTGAACGTCGTCGTCGATGATGATCATCGCAAGTCCGCCTTCCCTGCCGGAGCTGCCGATCGTGCGCTCGGCGAGAAGGCTCGCCGTGCACTCGTTCTCGACATAGGGACGCGCGATCGTCGACATCACGGCGATCTGATCGCTTTGATCCTCTGTCCAGTCGTTGGCGGCGATGCCGAGCCCCATGATCGGCAATGTCGCGTGGCGATCGACCATATCCCTGACGGCCGCATGCACCAGGCCGACTTTGTCTGCGGGGTCCAGCTCGATATAGACCCGGTCATGGACCTGGCCACTCAGATCGATGAGCACGGCCTCACCACGCCTTGGGCGAAGCTTGACGCCGATCGAGAAAGCACCTTCCGGGCGCAAGGCAAACTCGGTAGCGGTGGCCCCTCCGCCGAGGCCATTGCGACGGTTGGAGGTGACAAGTTTTTCCTCGGCCAGCCGCCGCAGAATATTGGTGATGCCGGGCCCGGTCAGGCCGCAATGCCGGCCAAGCTCCATCCGCGTCAGCGGGCCATGGCGGCGGATCGCCTCCAGAATGACGCGAATATTCCGGTCGGCGATTTCGCCCGACCGCAGACCGACTGTTTTAGCGCGTGGGGCGCCCATCTCCTGAGTGTGAAGCCGACGCGGCCCTGACCGAAGATACCGCATGACTGTCTTTCCTAAAGCCTTTCCGGTTGTGTACTTCATCCATGGGCTATGGGAAAGCCGAGCTTAGCAGCCGCTTTTTGGGCACAACGTCCTATCAATCGGGATCAGGGCCATCACGGGGGTGACGAAGCGCGGCGGCCGAATGCCGCAAAATGCGTCAACAGATCGTCTAAACTACACGGCAATCGGAGCTTCGCTCTATCGGTCGCTAATAGCTGCAGGAACGATCGTTGCCGAAGCCGTCGCGGCAGGCAGGTCTGAGCCCATAGTCGACGCTGCTATATCCAACCGAGCCGGTTTGCATCGAGTCATTCGAGGTTGTCGTGCAGGATGACGACGATACGGCAACCACGATGACGGCTGTCGCGGCTGTCAATAATTTGCGGACTTGAAGCATCCCATCCTCCCCAGCGCTGCCTGAAATCTGCGATATCAGTGCAATTCTCGGTCAAATAGGGCCGACGGGGGTTTCGATAACTGTTGTTGTCGATCAAGATCTCGTTATTCCGCGAAGGCCCAAGCGTTTCATTCAACAGCTCATCTTGCGGCAGCACAGCAGCGTTTCGCATCCCTTTCCAGCACCCGCGTTGAAGCGGACGATGAGATTTCCAGGTAGTCGGGGTTGATATTCGCGTAGCCGCGACGGGTTCCACAAACAGTTCCGCCATTGGCGAAAATCTCGATGATTCCGCAATCATGAAACAGACGAATTTCCTTTCCGTCGCCAAGCTCCGCCACGTAGTGGATCGAGCCGTCATCCTGGGCGAGCCGGATCGAGAGGATACCGCCAGCGACGCCCACCTCGAAGGCAAGTTCGCCGCCCTGCGTCGCAACGACCTTGCTGCCCTCCAGAGCTCCGGAAAGGCGGATTTCAATGGGAGCCATCGGTAGCGAGAATTTGCCGCTTTGGTCCTCGACGATTGGGGCAACGGCAAAGTGATCGTCGACTTCGATCGTCGGCAGCATCCGCAGCCTCTTCTTGTCTTCACTCAAACTTAGAACACGTGGTAGGGACATCTCCCCGGAATAGGCTGAGCCCTCGGGCTTGCGATATTCCCAATTGAAAAGCCAGGCAAAGGCGATCTGGCGCCCTCCCGCTTCGAAACTCTGCATCGCATAATAATCGGTGCCGAAATCCAGCAATTGCAGTTCCGGCATGTCGGGTACGAAGCAGTCGTCGATAAACTCGCCGATCAGGGCATAAAGGAGATTGTGGCGCCGTGTTCGTGGCTCGACATGGCCAACAAAACCCATCACCAAAACCCACTTTTCCTCCAGCCGAAAGAAATCCGGGCATTCCACCGCACGCGCGCCTTCTTGGCGGAAATTAACCGGTGCACGGTAGAGCGGCCTGAGATATTGCCAATCGAGGCCATTGGCGGAGCCGAACAACAACACCGCGGGATCGCCTTCGATCGATGCGCCGAGTATCATGCGATAGGCGTTGGCTGCGTCATCCCACCAAACCTTTGGATCGCGGAAATCGTGCTCGACCCCATCGGGACGCTGCTCCAGCACCGTCACAATGCCTTCCGCCTTGATCATCAGCCGATCTGGACGCGCTATTTTCTGAATTTCCCGATAGCCCTTGAAAAGGTCATAGGCAGGCAGGCGCTCGGTGTAAAAGAACATCAAACTTCCATCTCGATCCCGAAAGGCATTGCCGGAGAATGCGCCCCCTGTGGCGCCGAGACGCCACAGGTTCTGTTCTGGATGCAGAAATACCGGCATGTGAAGCCAATTGACCAGATCGCGGCTGGTCGCATGTCCCCAGTGCATCGGTCCCCAATCACTGCCGCTCGGATGGAATTGATAAAAAAGGTGCCATAGCTCGTCGATCTTGCAGAGACCTACGGGATCGTTCATCCAATGCCGGAT
Source organism: Rhizobium changzhiense (assembly GCF_013087625.1). Classification (NCBI taxonomy): domain Bacteria; kingdom Pseudomonadati; phylum Pseudomonadota; class Alphaproteobacteria; order Hyphomicrobiales; family Rhizobiaceae; genus Rhizobium; species Rhizobium changzhiense. The sequence continues at coordinate 289,953 of NZ_JABFCQ010000003.1, read as the reverse complement.
TGGCGAGAAATGAAGCGCAGGACGATCCGGATCGGACCGAAGCCAATCTTCAATTTCCGCGCCGGTGCGTTGAAGGATCCCTTTTTCCGAGAATTCAAACACTGTTATACCGGTCTCGTTCACGGTTTGAGGCTGATATCCATAGGCCCACAGAACAGCGTCCGGCGCATTGGTGACAATGGTGACCTCGCAAGCTTCCCTGTGGTGATATTTGAAAAACTCCGGATGGATGGCAAATGACTGAACCTGCCAAACCGTTTTCCCGTCAATGCCGATACGAAAAAAGCCGTCGCCCGCGGCCCAAAATTCCAAGCGGTACCCCGGGGGTAGGAACAGGTTTTGCTGCATCAACGGGTCACTTTTCCGGTTTTCCATTTGGTTCGCCATGAACACAACTGCGAATAGTCACTGGTTTTTCGACCGACGGCCTAACCATGCTCGGTCTAGTGAAACTCTGCCGACCATTGCCCGGGAACTGGCGTGCCCCTGAAAGCATTCACTGTTCTGTCCATCTCGACCTGTTCGGCACTGCCTGAATCCAGAACTGTATTCCGCACCGAACCCCTTTGCACCAGGACTGCCGTTACCTCGAGCGCCTTCAAATTGTCCGTTGAAAGCAATGCGCCCACTTGCGTTGAAAAACAGGCACTGTTTGGTGCATCGTTGATCTGCGACATTTCGGTTGTGGCCACGATGTGATTGTTGGCGATGTAGTTGCCGCTACCGGAAACGACATTGATGATCACAGGCTTTGCGGCGAGAGGCTTGATATATTGAGTATCGATCGTTTCTGAAATGTGGTTGGCGATGACCGAATTGTTGCTGCCATCAATGTGCAAAAGTCCGAACAGGTCATCCAGGCCGTTATCGTACTTTTGCATAGGCGCCCACGGCTCGCGATCTCGCAGGAAGTGATTTGAGGACACCAGGTTTTCGCAACAATTCGCAGCAAGAACCAGCATTCCGGGATAGAAGGAATGGAATCTGTTTCCTGTGATCGAGGAACGCGCCACGCCGGAAAAATAGACGCTGCTCGCGCCCCGAGGGAAGACGTTGTTTGAAGAGACCAGAATGCCGCCGTAATTTTCAGCGTAGACGGAATGTCCCCTATATCCGGCTCCGACAAAATTATTCGCTATCCTCGAGGCCTGCCCCATACCTTTCAATTCGATACAGTTGCCGCACTCTGCAATGAAATTATTGTCTATCGCCAGCGCATCCGCGTCATGAACAGTCACGCCGTGTTCCAGATAGATAAGGCCCATCCCCGTTATTCGGAATGAGTCATTGGCGCTACCCACATAGATTCCGGTTTTGCCATTCCTGTAGGTATTTTCCGCATCATCCTGCCCCGAACCGTCGTCCATGAAGTGCAGGCCATCGATGCAAAAATCGGCAAACTCCACAGAGCTTATGCGAGGATTGCCGGTGCGCTTGACGTAGAACGCGGCTCCGCCAGCCTCACCGTCGGCGGCGTCCGGAGACATGTCCACACGTATGCGACTCCCGCCCGGCCACACTTCATGCCACTGTGCAAGTTCGTCTGCAGGTGTGTTGAAACGGATGCTCGAAGACGTAAAGCCATGTCCCGAGCCTGCAATCTTCAGATAGCTCACGTCTATCAAGACCTGGGTGACAAGACGATAATCGCCTGGCGGAATATAGATCACGGCTCCAGGCTTTCCGCCGTCATTCTGGTCGCGAACCGCTTGCCTGCTCTTAATATCCGCAATGATGCTGTTGATGACCGAGCCGATATCCTCATAGGGGTTGCCTAAGGGATATTGTGTTACGTCGTAAAAGTTTTCACTTACCATTGTTCATGTCTCCTCGGTCATTTTCTACTCCACAGCGAGAGTAGACCGATGTCTTGATTGGCTTGTTGCTCGCAAGCCGCCTGGGGAAATGCGTTCGATCCTGCGCACCGTCACCAGATGCTGGTGCGGACGTCCGGTTCAAAGAAATGGAGTTCGTCGGCATCGACAGCGATGCGCGCGATGTCGCCTGCGCGTACGGTGCTCTTTGGAGAAAAGCGGGCTACAGCAGCCTTTTCGTTGCCAATCTCGGCGACGGCGTCCGGGTCGCCGGCATCTACACGGGTGGCGTCGATATTCAAATGCACCATGGATTCAGAACCTAGCGCCTCGACAAGAGTGACCGGGGCCGAGATCTCGGCCGAAGAGGGCCGGATTGCGGCATCGTTCATATGCTCGGGCCGGATACCGACAATGACCTGACGGTTAGACGCACCGTTGAGCGAGGGGCGGTGTTCGAAAACCTGGTCGGGGATTTGCAAGCTGTTGCTGCCCAGGGTCAGCGTCCTCCCATTCAGGACGGCCTCGTACAAATTCATCGAGGGCGATCCGATAAAGGCGGCGACAAAGACATTGTCAGGACGATTGTACAGGTTTTGCGGTGTGTCGACTTGCTGCAGCACACCGCCTTTCATGACAGCGACGCGGTCACCCATTGTCATCGCCTCGACCTGGTCGTGGGTCACGTAAATCGTCGTGACATTTAGTTTTCTCTGGAGGCTGGCGATCTCGGCGCGCATCTGCACGCGCAGCTTGGCATCGAGGTTCGACAACGGTTCATCCATCAGGAAGGCCGCTGGTTTGCGGACGATCGCCCGTCCCATGGCGACACGCTGACGCTGGCCTCCTGAAAGGAGTGCCGGCCTGCGGTCGAGCAAAGTCGTCAGTTCGAGGATGCGTGCGGCTTCGTCTACGCGGCTGGCAATCTCGGTCTTCGGCAGGCCTGCCATCAGCAAGGGGAAGGCGATGTTCTCCCGCACTGTCTTGTGCGGGTAGAGCGCATAGGACTGAAAGACCATGGCGATGTCGCGATCCTTGGGATCGACGTCGTTGACCAGCCTGTCACCGATCCTGAGTTCACCGCTCGTAATGCTCTCCAGGCCAGCGATCATCCTGAGGGCCGTCGACTTTCCGCATCCTGACGGACCGACAAACACCATGAACTCGCCATCCCTGATGTCGAAGCTCAGATCGTGCAGAGCGTGAAAGCTGTTTCCGTAGACCTTGTTGATATTGCGCAGTTCTATGCCGGCCATGCCTTTGCCTCCCTCATCCCTTCACAGCGCCGAAAGTCAGGCCGCCGACGATCTGTTTTTGCAGTGCGAGCGTTACGATGATGACCGGCAGTGAGTAGAGGACGGCTGCGGCGGTCATCGCCCCCCAGGCGAGCCCGTAGACCGAATTGTATTCGGCGATGACGATCGGCGCCGTTTTGGTCGCCTCGGACGTCAACAGCAGCGCGTAGAGGAACTCGTTCCAGCTGGTAATGAACGTAAAGAGCGCGGTGACCGCTATCCCCCCTGTCATGACCGGAAGGACAATCTTTCGAAACGCCTGGAATCGTGTGCAGCCATCCATGCGCGCTGCTTCTTCGAGCTCCTTCGGTATGCCCTCGAAGAAGGCGGACATGAGCAGCAGTGCCAGTGGTACCGCGGCCGACGTGTGAGCGAGGACCAGGCCTGGAATGGTATCGAGCAGACCCAGCGACTTCAAAAGCTGGAACAGCGGCACTCCGAGCGCCACCGACGGCACCATGCGCGTCACCAGGGCGAAGAGCAGGAAAATGGTGGTGATCCGGCGCCGGTACTGCGTGGCAACGTAAGCGGCAGGCACGGCCACCGAAAGCGAGAGAGCAGTCGTCAGCACCGCGACGGTGAGGGAATTGACGAAGGCTCTCGGCAAAGTGGAGGATCGCAGCACTTCGCGGAAGTTCTGGAACGATACAACGGCCGGAAAGAAGCTTGGCGGGATCTGCTGGACATCCGCCGCCGGCTTGATGGAGGTCATGAGGAGATAGATGTAAGGCAGCGCGTAGGATAGCACCAACACGAGAGCTGCCGCGTTGATCAGGATTCCGCTGAGATTGAGGCTGGGAGCTCTACGCATGTACCGGCCTCCATATCTTCCAATAGGCGACCGCCGCCAAAAGCATCATGACGATGAGAAACAACGTTCCGGACGCGGAAGCCTCGCCAAGATCGCCGAACCGAACCATGCGCTGGTAGATGTTCATCGAGAACACTTCAGAAGCATGACTGGGACCACCCTGCGTCTGTATCCAGATCAGGTCGAATGTCTTTGCAGCATCCACGCCCCGCACGATCACCACGACCGCGATCACCGGCCGCATGAGGGGAAGGGTGACATGCCAAAAGCGCTTGAGCGCATTCGCCCCGTCGATCCGCGCTGCCTCCAGCAGGTCTTTCGGGATGTTCGTCAGCCCGGCATAGGACACAAGGGCGACAAAGGAAGTCGTCAGCCAGATGTCGGCAAAAGAAACAGAATAGATGACGATATCTTCGCTGGACAACCATGCGATCGCTTCTGGATCGCTTATCAGACCCAAACGGACGAGCCCGTAGTTCAGAATGCCGATATTGCCGACGAGCAGAAACCGCCAGAGTAGACCCGCGACGATGGGTGGAACCATCAGCGGCAGAGCGAAGATCGTGCGATGCCACCGCGATTGACCGGCAAGCGCCGAAAAAAGCAGCGCCGCACAGAAGCCGAACGTGAACTCGAAAAACAGCGCGAACAGCGAATACTGAACGGTCCGCAGAGCGCTTTCCATGACACGTTTCGACGTCAAGGCATCGACATAGTTCTGCAGACCGACCCATTCGCGAATATGGGGCGTGATCGTATCAACCTTGAAAAAGGAATCGAATACTAAGAGCCCCACCGGGTAAGCGACCAGCACGCCGAGGATGGCGACTGCAGGCGCGAGCATGCAAAGCACAAATCGGTCTTCACCCGACATGTCCGTCTCCGAAAGCTAAGGGTGGGGCATATTTTGCCCCACGATGTTGAGGAATGTACGAGGCTAGTTGAGAATGTCCTCGATCGTTTCCTTGGCTTCCGTCAGGACCTCCCCGATATCTGCCTTGCAGGTGAGTGCCTGCTGGATAGCCGGCAGCACAGCTTCATCGACTATTTCCTGATATTTTTCATTGATCGGCCGGCCCTGGGTGGCAGGCGCGCTGAGCGTCTCAAGAAGTGGCGGGAAGTGCTCATAGCCGGTCTTGCCTGAATAGCTGCGATAGGCGGAATTCGTCGCTGCAAGGCCGAGCGGAGCTTCGATACCCAGGGCATTATTGGCGATGGCAAACGAGATGAATTTTTTCGCTGCGTCCTTGTGCTGGGATGTCGAGGGAACGACGTTGTACCAAGGACCGGGAACAGCTGCGATCCCGGCGTCGCCGGCCAGCATCGGCACCACGCCGACCTTGCCGCTGACCTTTGAATCCGCAGGCGTCATCTTGTAGGCATGCGCCCAGAACTTCATCATGGCTGTTTTGCCCTGGTAGAATAGGTTCTGCGCCTCGCCCCAGCCGATTTCGTTCACATTTTCAGGAACGGAATGATCAACGCAGTGTGGCGCGATGTAGAATTCAAGCGCCTTTTTGTGCGCCTCATTGTCGATAATGACCTGCCCGTCCTTATCGAGGATCACCCCTGGCGAACCCTCCTGCAGCACATGCGCCATCCATTCCTCTGAAAACGTGCCGATGGTGTCGGTGCCCCACAAGTCAGTCTTTCCATCGCCGTCAGTGTCACGCGTGAAGAATTTCGCGATGTCGCGCCACTGCTGCCAGGTTTTGGGCGGCGCGAGAGGATAGCCATACTTGGCTTGAAAAGCCTCCTTTTCCTCCGCATTATCAAATAGATCCTTGCGATAGAACACGATCTCGGCATTGGCCCAGGCGGGCATACCGATCAGCTTGTCGCCGACCTTCGCATCGGCAAGCAAGACAGGCGGCAGATCCGCGCGAACCGCATCGGTGAAAAGAGCCGAAAGATCCTCGACGTGGCCGGCAAACTTCGCATTCCATACGACGTCGATCGTCACGACATCGAACGCGGAAGAGCCAGACGCGATTTCAGCTGAGAATTTGTCAAAGACACCCTGATAGGGAACGGTCGTGAAGTTCACCTTGATGCCGGTTTCGGCAGTAAACTTCTCGGCGACCGCCTTCTGCAACATTTCCCCGCCGCCTTCGACCAAGATATTGATGGCTTCGGCATTGGCAGTGGCGGCTATGAAAACAAGCGCGAGTGCGCTGGCACCAAGCAATTTCTTCATTGATTCCTCCCATTTGGCTCGCTGCACTTGCACTGAGCCCTCCTTCTTCTTGCGAAGGTAGTCCTCGTATGACGACGTTGTCAATATGGAATGACGACGTTGTCAGAAAAATATGTCGACGTTGTCATGCGGCTGGTTTAAAACGAATCCGGGCAAGGAGATTGGCGTACATGGTCAGCATAGTCAGCGTCGCGAAAGTGGCCGGAGTTTCCAACAAAACTGTGTCTCGGGTCATTAACGGCGAACCATATGTGACCGAGGAAACGAGGGAGAGGGTCGAAAGGGCAATTCGAGACCTCGGATATGTGCCGAATATGGCCGCGCGCCAAATACGCTCAAGTCGCTCCAACACATTTGGCATCATCGCTGACTACGTGTCGACGACGCCTTACTCAGTGGACATCGTTCGCGGGATCCAGGATTGGGCCAATGCTAACGGCAAGACCATTCTGATGGCAAACACCGGCGGTGCGTCCGAACAGGAAGTTAAAATTTGGAAAATGTTCCAATCGCACCGCATTGACGGCGTTCTCTACGTAACGATGTACCATCGCATCATTGATCCCGAAACCGGCGACGTCGGTATCCCCACAGTGATGATCAACTGCCGACCAAAAACGAGCGAATTGTTGCCGTCAATCGAGCCAGATGATTACCAGGGCTCGCGAGATCTCACCCGCTACCTGCTCGAAAAAGGGCATCGAAAGATCGGCTACATCCGGCTCAATCCCATTTTGTTGGGAGCGGAACTGCGCCTCGACGCTTTCCGCAAAACCACCAGCGACTTTGGCCTTGCGGACAGTGACCTCACGATCCGCCTTGGAATGGAAGGACCCGTTGGAGCAGAGAAGAATTACGTTTTTGCCGCCGCCACCGAGATGCTTCAGCAAAGAGATCGACCGACCGCAATCATCAGCGGCAACGACGAAATGGCGATCCAAATCTACATCGCGGCCATGGCATTGGGTTTCCGGATTCCTGAGGATGTCAGTATTGTCGGCTTTGACGATTTCCGGACGGTTTCCCTGGCGCTGAAGCCGGAGCTGACCACTGCCGCTTTGCCATATTACGATCTCGGTCTGCAAGGGGCGGAATTGTTGAATAACGTGGTGGCGGGAAGCGAAGTTTACCCGAGCAGTCGGGTTATGTCTTGTAATTTGGTGGAGCGACTTTCGGTGTCCTCCTTGTAGTCTAACCTCATGCACGAGAGCGTCTGGGCGAGCAAGCGGCTCTCGCAAGAACGTAACGGCGACATCCGGTAAACCCGGAGCGGTTTACTTCTTCCGGGCTTGACGCCAAATCAAAGTTACTTAATCTAAGACTCTGCAAGCCCGCTTGGAGGAGGGGCCGGGCAATCGCGATGTCGATCGCGCCATCTTCATCTCCCCCAAAACCATGTCCACGACCCCAAAAGCATGACGACAAGATTGTCAGCCGTCGATTTTCAACAGGATAAGCCATGCCTCTGACCATTGCCCAGCGCCTCGATCGTCTGAAAGTTCGCATTGCCGAGTTGGCGCATTGGCGAGATCGACAAAGTGCCGTGATCGACGGCTGGACTTTTGACGGCGAGCCGATCGCACATCACCAGAATTGGCCGCACCGCCAGGGGGTAGTGCATTTTGCCGCGACCGCTGAAGCGCCGCAGACGTGGCCGCTCGCGGACATTCGCCTGCAGCTCGATCTCGGCGGCGAGAGCCTGATTACGCTGAGCTATCCCGATGGAGAAACGGAAACATTCGGTCTCGATCCCTATCATCAGGAATTCCCGGTGAAGGGCCGCAGCTTTTCGATCGCAACGGAAACCGTCGCCCGGTTTCCGTTCGGCGAGCCCAATCGCGCTCCGAGGCTCAACAAGGCCCGCTTTATCTGGCTCGACGGTCCCGCTCACCGCCTGCATCTTCTGTTGAAGCAGGTGGCCGAGGCGATCGATGCGCTGGGTGAACATGAAGTCGTGCCGCATCTGATGGATGCCGCCGAGCATGCATTGCGCAGTCTCGATTGGCCATCGGATACGGCGGCTTATATCTCCCGCACGTCTGGCGCGGTCATGCAGCAGAAGATCTGGGAACTGCCGGAGCTCCAGGAAAATCCGGCGGGTCTCACGAACGAGGAAAGCGCTTCGGCAGCAGCAGCCTTCGATGCCCTGATGGCAAAGCTGAAGAAACTGCAGAAGCGCTTTCCCCCGAATGGAGAACTGCTGCTGACGGGCCATGCGCATATCGATCTTGCCTGGCTTTGGCCTTATCGCGAGACACGGCGGAAAATGCGGCGCACCTTCAATACGGCGCTGTCGCTGATGGAGCGCTCCGAGGATTTCCGCTTCAATCAATCGACCGCCCATTATTACGCGCAGATAGAAGAGGAAGACCCGGAGCTTCTCGAGCGCATCAAGCAGAAGGTCGCGGACGGAAAGTGGGAAACCGTCGGCGGCATGTGGGTGGAGCCCGACACGAACATGCCGACCGGCGAAAGTCTCGCCCGCCAGGTTCTCTATGGCCAGCGCTATTTCGAAAAGACCTTCGGCACCCGTCATACGGTCTGCTGGCTGCCGGATTGCTTCGGTTTCTCAGGCGCGCTGCCGCAAATTCTGAGACAGGGCGGCATCGACAGCTTCTTCACGATCAAGGTCAATTGGAGCGAGACCAACCATATCCCCTCCGACCTCTTCTGGTGGAAGGGCCTCGACGGCAGCCGGGTGCTGACCCATACGTTCGACAATCCGATGCAGGGTTATAACGGCTTTGTGCAACCCGATTGCTACGTGCCGACATGGAAGAATTTCCGCGGCAAGACGCAGCACGATACCTCGCTTCTGGCCGTCGGCTATGGCGACGGCGGCGGCGGCGTCACGCCGGAAATGGTCGAGCGCGAGGTGCAGCTGCGCGATTTCCCGGCTATCCCGCAGGCCCGCTGGGGCACCGTCAAAAGCTATTATGAGCAGGCGCACCGCACCGCGGGGGAAAAAAACCTTCCCGTGTGGGACGGTGAAATCTATCTCGAACTGCACCGCGCCACGCTGACGTCGCAAAGCGGCGTCAAGCGCAAGCATCGCCAGGCCGAACGGGCGCTGATCACCGCCGAAATCATCGCTTCGCTGGCGCATATGCTCGGAGCAGACAGGCCCCGAAGCCTCGAAGCGGATTGGCGCATTGTGCTGAAGAACGAGTTTCACGACATTCTGCCGGGGTCGAGCATCCGCGAAGTCTATCAGGATGCAGAGCAGGAACTGGGCGGCGTCATCGACCATGCCAAGGCCGAGCAGGCAAAGTCGTTGCAGGCGCTGTCGACCAAGCTGCCGAAGGGCGGGGTTGGCGATGCCCTCGTCGTCGTCAATCCGTCTCTTGCGGCCAGACCGCTCAGCGCGACACTCTCCGACGGTACGGTCGTCGCGGCCGCCGATCTCGTCGCCCCCTTGTCCGTTGCGGTCTTCGACAAGGGCTCGCTCAAGCCGGCGGGCGGGCTGAAGGCTGGCCCCGACCGTCTCGAAAACGACCACCTCTCGGTCGCTATCGGCAAGGACGGAGCGGTTGTAAGCCTCATTCACAAGGCCACGGGCCGGGAAGCGATCGACGGCTCGGCAAACCAGCTCTGGGTCTATCCGGCCGACAAGCCGCGCAACTGGGACGCCTGGGACATCGATGCGGATTATGCCGAAAAGGCCGTCCGCCTCGATACGCCTGATAGCATCACCCTCGTTGAAGAAGGCCCGCACCGCGCGGCGATCCGCGTCGTTTACCGCTACCGGAATTCGAGCGTCACGCAGACCTATGTGCTGACGGCCAACGCCAGGCGGCTCGACATCGAAACCACGATCGACTGGCATGAACGCCGCACGCTGCTGCGAACCTTGAACCCGGTCGCCGCGCAGGCCCGCAACGCAACGTTCGAATGCGCCTTCGGCATCGTCGAGCGGGCAACGCACACGAATACGTCCTGGGAGCAGGCGATGTTCGAGGCCGTCGCGCACCGCTTCGTCGATATCAGCGAGCCGGACTTCGGGGTCGCGCTGCTCAACAATGCCAAATATGGCCATAGCGCCCGCGGCAATGTGATCGGCATAAGCCTCGTGCGCGGGCCGATCTATCCGGATCCGCTGGCCGACGAAGGAGAGCAGAGCTTCACCTATGCGCTGATGCCGCATGAAGGCGCCTGGCATGAAGGCGGCGTTCTCGACGAGGCGATCGATCTTAATCAACCGCTCGTCGCGGCTGAGGCCAGCGGCCTCTCCGCCGGCACTTTCGCGCCGCTTGCGGTCACCGGCATCCCTGTCGCGTTCTCAGGCCTGAAGCCGGCGGAAGAGGGCGACGGCCTCATCCTGCGCCTTTACGAACCGGCCGGCCGGCGCGGCAGGCTCGCCCTCAACTTGCCTTCCGGATGGGCAGCATCGCAGCCGCTGAACATTCTCGAAGAGCCGATGGAGCGAAAGGGACCTGCCGACATCATGCCGTTCGAAATCCGGACCTGGAAGCTGCAGAAAGCCTGACGCCTAATCGCCCCATACGTGCCGGGAATCAAATGGCCTATGGCAAGCATGTCGCACCATGATTTGAAGAACTGGCGGGCGCTCCTGAAAGCGGCCGCTATCCCCCAGAATTGGATGAGCCGCCAGCCGCATCCAGCGGTCGAAAAGCGTCGGGTCGGGCGGCAAAGTTCGCAACCACAAAATCCACGAAAGCGCGGACTTTGGGTGAAAGCTGACGATTGGATGGCCAGACGAGCGAGAGCGAGCCGTAGGGCACCATGAAGGAGGTCAACACGGGAGCCAGACTTCCGGCTCGCATATGGGGCTCTGCGACGTAGACGGGCAGATGTGCGAGGCCCAAACCGTCCCGTGCTGCCCACAGCCCTGCATCCGTATTGTTGAATGTCAGGCTTCTCGGCAAAAGTTGCCGCTCGTATGGCGGGCGGAATGCCCATGGCGCGAGCCGGCCGCTGGATGGGTATTTGAAGTGAATGCAGGCATGCCGGGAGAGGTCATCCGGGGTCTCCGGTCGCCCATGGCGCTTGAAATAATCGGGACTTCCGCAAACGACGAAATGCTGATCGCCGATATGGCGGGCAATCAATCGTGCATCGGCAAGCTCACCACTCCGCACGACGACATCGAGGCCCTCTGCAACCAGGTCTATGACCTTGTCTTCGAAATCGATGTCCAGTTCGATCTCCGAAAATCGCTCGGTAAAAATGGGCAGGATCGGCATGAGAAGGTGATGCCCAACGATATGCGGCACGCTGACGCGGAGGCGTCCCCTCGGGCGTTCCCGGCTTCGTGAGACTGTGGCCTCTGCGTCATCCATGTCATCGAGGATGCGTTTGTAGCGTTCGTAGAGGACCGCTCCTTCCTCCGTCAGGCTGATACTGCGCGTCGTCCGGTTGAAGAGCCGCACGCCCAGTCGGATTTCGAGGCGCGCCACGGCTTTTCCGATCGCGGATGGCGAAACTCCGGCAACCCTGGCGGCAGCGACATAGCTCTGCTGTTCGGCGGCGTAAACGAAGGCGACAAGGCTTGCAGGCCCTTCCATATCAGCACCCAATTGGAGACATTTTATCCTTTATGTATGTCCAGGATCCTCGATTGATCAATATTGCGTAGGAAATATCTTCTGTTCCGGATGAACGGCCGGCCAATCAAAGGAGTGAGCGGCATGCGGGACTATGCAAAAAATCGACCCGAGCACACGGGAAAATACATTGGAGAGAATGACTTATTTCTGGAAATATTTCACGGGCAGGGCGGTCCAGGGCAATCCGGTCGGGCGCCTTTGCTCTTCGTTCATGGTGCCTTTACCGGCAGTTGGATGTGGAGCAAGTACATTCCGCATTTCATATCGGCGGGATGGAGCTCTTATTGCATCAACCTGCGAGGGCATTACAAAAGCAGGTCTGTGGATTTCACAAAAATCCTGTTTGAAGATTACCTGGAAGACATCCGGCTGGTGATCTCCGAAATCGTCGAAGAATGTGGAGCCCCTCCCATCGTGATCGGATTCAGCATGGGCGGAATCCTGAGCCAGAAGCTGGCGGAAAACGTGGAGATTGCCGGGCTGGTGCTGATCGATTCCAGCATTTGCAAGGAAGTGCATGCCGAAGTGCCCTATCGCGATCTTGCGTTGCGAATGCCCGGCCTCGTCGTGCCTGCTCCCGCGCGCGACGAGCAAATCAGTGCGGATGAAACACGCGAGGATATCGAATTCCAGCGGAAGTACCTGTCCATGGAATCTGCAAAGGCATTCAGCGCATTTTCCTTTCATTTCGGGGCGGAGGGAATCTCCATCGAAGGCGAGAAGATCACGTGCCCCAGCCTCGTCATTTGCGCCGTCAACGACGAATCCGACGAGCATCGAGGCAGGGCGACGGCACGCCACATCGGTGGTGAGTATCTAGGTCTCCCAGGCGCGACACACACAGGTCTGCTTGTCGGGCAAAGATATGACAAAGCCGTAAGCCGCATCATGGTCTGGTTGGCACGTTTTGATGGAAGATAGGGCGCATCCTCTACCGGCCTCCGAGCGCCGAGCTCCAAGCTGACGCTCAATCCTCCAAACCGAGGCTCGCCAGCAGCCGGCCAACATAGGCTTCCAACCCGCCGACCATGTCGAAGCGGGTGGGATCGCGCAGCCAGAGCATCTGAAGGCCGTCCATCACGGCGATGAGCTCGGCTGCCATCGCCCTGCCATCGATCTTGCCGTCGATCGAGCCATCGGTGACGGCTTGGTCGAAGGTGGCGGCGATGTCGTTCTGCAGCTGCTTGGCACGATCGAGAAACCATGCCTTGGCCGGGTGATCCTTCATCAGGCTCTCGGCATTCAGGATGGCGAAGGCCCTGATGACTTCGATCATATCGGCGTTGCGGCGGAAGACCTCGACCATGCCATTGAGCAGGCCGCGGAGATCGGAACGATGAGGCCCGATGAAGCTTTCGCTTTCGAGATCGCGCTTGTCCAGAATGGCGAGCAGCAGATCGACTTTGGTCGGGAAATGGTGCAGCAAGCCGGGCAGCGACAGGCCGACGTCGCGGGCAACATCCGCGATGGCAGCATTCCGGTAGCCGTCTTCGGCGAAGCGCCGCATCGCGGCTGTCAGGATCTCCGCGCGGCGCGCTTCACCCTTGCGGGATCTGCGCCGTCGCTTTTCGTCCTGTCCGGTCTTCGATTCGAATAACTCTGCCATCGTCTCTCCCGTCGGCTTCTTCTAGCGGTAAGCCACCAATCAATCCCCCACCGATTTCTCCGACGCTCTCTATTCCTATATCAGGCTTCGTCAGTTGACATCTTAAAAATACCGAGTAATCGGTAGGTTTAAGAGCTGCCTGCGAAGGGTGGATGGATTTGCGCCCGTGCGGAAGGCAGCACTTCGCAATGCCCCAATTCCATTGAAAGGGAGGTTTGCATGATCGATTCCATTCTCGACAAGATGACGCTCGAGGAGCAGGTCTCCCTGCTGTCCGGCGCCGACTTCTGGACGACGGTTCCCGTCGAGCGTCTTGATGTGCCGAAGATCAAGGTGACGGACGGACCGAACGGCGCGCGCGGCGCCGGTTCGCTGGTCGGCGGCGTCAAAGCGACCTGCTTTCCTGTCGCCATCGCGCTCGGCGCCACCTGGAATCCCGATCTGGTCGAGCGCATGGGCGTGGCGCTTGCCCACCAGGCAAAGAGCAAGGGTGCCGCCGTGCTGCTCGCGCCCACGGTGAACATTCATCGTTCCGGCCTCAACGGGCGAAATTTCGAATGTTATTCCGAGGATCCGATGCTGACCGCGGACCTCGCCGTCGCCTATATCAAGGGCGTGCAGAGTCAGGGGATCGCGGCGACGATCAAGCACTTCGCCGGCAACGAATCCGAGATCGAGCGGCAGACCATGTCTTCCGATATCGACGAACGGACGCTGCGCGAAATCTACTTTCCGCCCTTCGAACAGGCTGTCCGGCGTGCCGGCGTGATGGCTGTCATGTCCTCCTATAATCGCCTCAACGGCACCTATACGAGCGAGCATGCGTGGCTGCTGACCAAGGTGCTGCGCCAGGAATGGGGATTCGACGGTATCGTCATGTCCGACTGGTTCGGTTCGCATTCGACGGCCGAGACGATCAATGCCGGTCTCGATCTCGAAATGCCCGGCCCGGCGCGCGATCGCGGCGAGAAACTGGTTGCGGCCGTTCGTGAAGGGAAGGTCGAAGCCGCCACCGTGCGGGCGGCGGCACGGCGGATCCTACTTCTGCTCGAGCGGGTCGGCGCGTTCGAGAAGAAGCCTGATCTCACGGAGCAGGCGATCGACCTGCCGGAACACCGGACGCTGATCCGGCGCATCGGCGCGGAAGGCGCAGTTCTGCTGAAGAACGACGGCATCCTGCCACTTGCCAAGACCTCGCTCGACCGGATCGCCGTCATCGGACCCAACGCCGCCACCGCACGCGTCATGGGCGGTGGCAGCGCCCAGATCGCGGCGCATTACACTGTCAGTCCGCTCGAAGGGATTCGAGCCGCCCTTTCCAATGCCAACAGCGTCAGCCACGCCGTCGGCTGCCGCCATAACCGTCTGATCGAAGTGGCCAAGGGAAAGATCACCGTCGAATATTTCAAGGGGCGCGGCTGCCGGGGCACTCCGCTTCATGTCGAGACCGTCGACAAGGGCGAGTTCTTCTGGTTCGAGCTGCCGTCAGGCGAGCTCGACCCCGCCGATTTTTCGGCGCGGATGACGATGCAATTCGTACCGGAGGAGAGCGGCGATCATGTCTTCGGCATGACCAATGCTGGACTGGCGCGGCTCTTCGTCGATGGCAGGCTTATGGTCGATGGCCATGACGGCTGGACGCGCGGCGAGAACTATTTCGGCACGGCCAATGATGAACAGCGCGGCACGGTAGCGCTCGATGCGGGCAAGGCCCATGTCGTCACCGTCGAGTATGACACGCCGGTGGCGACCGGGGAGGGGATCAACCTCACGGCCATTCGCTTCGGCGTCGAAAAGCCTTTGGGCGAGGCCGATATCGAGGACGCCGTCGAGACGGCGCTGAATGCCGATGTGGCGCTTCTCTTTGTCGGCCGCGACGGCGAATGGGATACCGAAGGCTTGGACCTGCCCGATATGCGGCTTCCGGGTAAGCAGGAGGAACTGATCGAGCGGGTTGCGGCCGTCAACGCCAACACCGTGGTCGTGCTGCAGACCGGCGGACCGGTGGAAATGCCCTGGCTCGACAAGGTTCGCGCCGTGCTGCAGATCTGGTATCCCGGGCAGGAACTGGGCAATGCCGTCGCCGATGTCCTCTTCGGCGACGTCGAGCCCGGCGGGCGCCTGCCGCAGACATTCCCGAAAGCGCTTGCCGACAATTCCGCCATGACGGGCGATCGAGCCGTCTATCCGGGTAAGGATGGGCATGTGCGCTATGCCGAAGGCGTATTCGTCGGCTACCGTCACCACGATACACGCGCTGTCGAGCCGCTCTTCCCCTTTGGTTTCGGCCTTGGCTATACCCGCTTCAGCTGGAGCGAGCCGCGGCTGTCGGCGAGTGAAATGGGTCCCGAAGGCGTGACCGTCAGCCTCGATCTGACCAATATCGGCGACCGCGCCGGATCGGAACTGGTCCAGCTCTATGTGCGCTCGCCAAAGTCCAGGGTGGAGCGGCCGGACAAGGAACTGCGCGCCTTCGCAAAGCTTTCGCTGCTGCCCGGTGAAACAGGGACAGCCGTGATGAAGATCCTGCCGCGTGATCTCGCTTATTTCGACGTCGAGGCCGGCGCCTTCCGCACTGAGCCCGGCGACTACCAGCTGGTCGTGGCGGCCAATGCCGCGGATATCAGGTTCGTGGTCGATCTGCCGTCACCACTCGACACCCTGCTGCCGCCTTCGCACCAAGCGACCAGCCTCATCGGATAAACCGCCACGTTCGCTGTTCCGGCCCCATCCGATTCACAAGGTTCGCGCTCGCAATCCCAGCGCGAACAATTGCTCCACTCATGTTCACCGAGCCCGGATCCGCGAAGTCATCCAAGGACGCGAGCGTCGTAGCCCTTTCCCGACGAGGCTTGCCGTGCCGCCCCCGCCATCCAGGGCTTTGAGCGCGGCGAGGATGTCGGCATAGCGAACCGGACACTGCACGCCTGGCGGCTGCCGCAGCTCCGGAACGGACTCCACCGCGTAGAGGTCCGAAGCCCAGGATGCCAGTATCGCTCTCTTCTCCTGCGCAGAGATGTCGGCGGCGAGAACTTCGTTCGGAGAGCTGAAATGGCGATGGGGATGAAGAATGTACGAGGCGGAGATCGCCTCGATGACGCCATCCGGAGTGGTCGTGCTGATGCTTTTGCTGGTCATGAACTTCTCCCAAAAATTTCCACACAAGCGAAGAACATCTTCAGGCACCATTCGATTTAGGTGAAGGAAAACAGCGTTCAAGAGGTTTGCGGTCTGGCTGAAGCTTCGACCAAAAATTTTTTTAGATGTCCTCTTGAATCGAAAAACGCTCGAAACCAGATCATTTTCGTCGGCAGCGCAAAGGCGGGTCGACCAGACCGGGGACGTGTTTTCGACGCGTCTCCATTCCATGTTGCTTTACGGAGGATATGGCTATGAGAAACGAACTTGACTTCGCACCCCTTTACCGGTCCAGCATCGGCTTCGATCGGGTCTTCAGCCTCTTGAACAATGCGCAGCGGCTGCAGGCGATCGAGACCTGGCCACCCTATGACATCGTCAAGACGAGCGAAGACGACTATCGCATCCAGATGGCAGTCGCCGGTTTCGCCGAGGCCGACCTTGATATCACCCAGGAGCGGAACGTGCTCGTGGTGAAAGGCCAGAAGACCGAGGGGAAGGATGGCGAATATCTGCATCGCGGCATTGCCGGGCGCGCGTTTGAACGTCGCTTCGAACTCGCCGACCACGTCAGGGTCGAGAATGCGTCGCTGACGAACGGTATTCTCTCGATCTCGCTGAAGCGTGAGGTGCCGGAAGCCATGAAGCCGCGCAAAATCGCCATTGGAGATGGCTCCTTTCAGCAGGCGCCTCTTCAGATCGAAGCCGAGCGCCAGGTGGCTTAAGGAGGGCTTCTCGATGAAGTCCCGGAAAAAGCCGTTCACGGTCGAAATCAGGAAACGCCGTGGGGCAAACGCAAAGGATGCGGGAAAGCGTGTGCTCTCGAAGTTTCTTGATAAGCTCCGCTCCGGAGCCGCGGTTCCGGTAGCGCGATCCTGAATTGAGTTGGATGCAGGAGGGCCGGCTGGGGTGGCCGGCCCTTTGTCCGGCGGACCACCATACCGGCTTCGCCGCATCCCCCGCAAATGCTCCTACGCGACGTCGTCTTGCCGCGAATTACGTGGCTTCATCCCCTTTTGCACGGAGGGCATTCGCGAAGAGATCAGACGGCGTCGGGCTGGGTGCGGAGATTGGTGACGACGCGCCGGTTCTGCACCCTGCAGGAGCGATCTGTGCAGTCTCGGACTTCGCGCTCGTTCCCGTAGCCCCTCGCCCACATCCGCTTCGCGTCCACGCCCTTGGAGGCAAGATAGGCCATGGCGGCATCGGCGCGCTTCTGCGACAACGCCTCCATTTGGGATGCGGAACCGGAATCGTCGGCAAATCCCTGCAGCTTGAGCAGCCAAGTCGGGTTCTTGTTCAGCCAGATGGCCTGGTTATCCAATGTTGCCATGGCGACAGAATCGAGCGTGGCGGAGTCCTGCTTGAAGTAGATCCGTCGGCCCACATTGAGGATGAAATCCTCTTCACTGCCAGCCCCTACATTCTCGAAACCGGGGGCGGGATCGTTGGTTTGCCCGGTCATCGGCGCAGCCGCGGGTTCTTCCAAAGAGGCGATTTCAGTGGTGGAGCAGGCGGTGAGCGCCAAGAGCATGGCCACGGCGAGAAGGCGCCTCGCGTATCCTGTTGTAGCAGACATCAGGGAATATTCCTTATTCGACCGGGGTTGTTTGGCTGACCTGAGTGGCGCTTTCAGCCTGGTCGGCAATATGCGGCAAAACCTGCACAGCCGTCCCGATCGGGCAACGCTGGTAAAGATCGATGGCGTCTTCGTTGAACATGCGGATACAGCCGCTGGAGGCATCCTTGCCGATGCTCCACGGCTCCAACGTGCCGTGGAAGCGATAGCCGGTGTCGACGCCGTCGCGATGCAGGTACATGGCGCGGGGACCGAGTGGGTTCTTCGGTGAGCCTCCCGCCACGAATTCGGGCAGTTCGGGATGGCGCTTGCGCATCTCCGGTGGCGGCGTCCAGCGCGGCCAAAGCGATTTGGCGTCGATCGTGGCGCGGCCAAACCATTTGAAGCCCTCGCGGCCGACGCCGACGCCGTAGCGGATGGCCGTCTTGTTCTCCATGATCACGTAGAGGAAATGGTGCCTGGTATCGACGACGACGGTGCCGATCGGCTCGCTGCTGAAATATTTGACGACCTGGCGGTGCCACTTCCTGTCGATCTTGGCGAAGTTGGTTCTTCGGAACGTCACGCCGTTGTCGACGGTGGTGCCGTCGAAAAAGGAGGACGCCGCGGCAAAGACCGGTTTCCGGATTGCACCGGCGCCAAGTAACGCCAATCCACTAAGCACAATATTTCTGCGAGTCCACGGCATCGGCAATATCCCCCTTAGAGCCAAGCAGCGAAGCGTCAGTAAATCAGATTTTTCATTTGCCACAATAGAAAAATCATCTCCACCCTAAAGGCGGAGATCGGGTCGCGGGCCTCCTGTGTCTGGTATTGCCCATCGTTACCCTGGAATGCCGCAGCGCTTCGAATTAAAGGGCCGGGGATTCATCTCCTCTGAAGACCGGCATGTACTCTTTGCGAGATGGCGCTTCCGCAACCGTCTGCGAGCCGATGCTCCTCACACGCGGGAGTTCCGTTTCTTGTGCGGATGCCTCCACAAGATCATCAAGCATCCGTCGCGCCACGCCGGGGACCACATGATGGGGCAAATGCCCGACACCTTCCAGCAATCTGACGATCGGCCCCGGATGCTTCCTGCAAAGCCAATCGATATGCCAGTTTGGTGAAATCACGCAGTCCGCCATCCCGAAGAGAACGTGCAGGGGAAGATCGCCAGGCAGATCTGGAAGTCGCTCCATGTCTCGGTTGAAGGCGCGTAACTCGTCGGCCATCGTGCAGATGGTAATGGGATTGACCACGTGAGAGGCCGGCAGGTTCGAGAGATGAGAAGGCAGGGGATTGGGGAAAGAGGACGACCTCAGGCCTCGATCGAGAAAGAATGCGGGCCACCGGCCGATGACGTGCTGGCGGATCAACGGTCCGACCACCGGAGCGACCGCCGATCTAAGCACAATCAACGGCTTCGGCGGCACCGGCCCGCAACATGGAGAGATGAGAAAAAGTCCCCTGACGAGGTCTGGTCTTCTTGCCACAAGGTGTAGCGCGGCTGCGCTGCCGATCGAGTGCGCGACGATCGTGACCTCCGGCAGGTCAAGAGAGGCGAGAAGGCGTTCAAGCCAGAAGGACTGTCCCTCAGGTCCACGCTCAGCCGGTGCAAGCGGCGTGCTCAGTCCATAGCCGGGGCGGTCGGGTGCAATAATCCGGAAGTCGCTGTTGTCGAAGGGAAACAAAATTTCCTGCGCTAGGCTGCCGCAGCCATGCAGGAGGAGGACTGGAATGCCATGTGGGTTGCCACCGTCAATGATGTGAACATCCTGATCTTCAACGTGAATTGTTGTTCCGAGCGTCGGCTGGTCTGATTGCTTCATTAACATGAGCCGCATAACGAAAATCGCAAGCAGAAGTTCCGGCCGGTTGCGAGACGGCGCCTGCGTTATCGAGCCGTTAGAATAGGGTGGAAGGGGAGGCCCAGCGCTGCCGCCGCATCTGTGCTACCATCATCGCGGTTTCGAAGCGGAAAGATCGAATGCTACTTCAGCGTGTCAGTTTCTATGTGCTTCTGGTCCTCGTGACCATTGCGTTTGTCGCCGTCGTGCTACCGTTCTATTCGGCGATCTTCTGGGCAGTCGTCCTCGCTATCATCTTCTTCCCGCTTCACGCCCGTATGGAGGCTCGGCTGGGTGGGCGGGGAAACCTTGCTGCAGCGCTCTCTGTGTTGATCTGTCTCTGCGTCGTGATCATTCCCGGGCTGATCGTCCTCAGTTCACTCGTTCAGCAGGGCAACCATCTCTATCAACGTATGGACAGCGGCGAGATCGACGTCCGGAGCTTTATTCATAATCTGCAGGAAGCATTGCCCTTGTTCCTCCGCGACTGGCTCCGGAGCATCGAGCTGAATGGCGTCGATACGTTTCAGGACCGCGTTTCCTCGGCATTGATGCAGGGCGGCGGTTTTTTTGCCGGACGCGCCTTGAGCCTCGGTCAGAACACCCTGCGGTTCTTCGTCACCTTCGGCGTGATGCTCTATCTCCTGTTCTTCATGTTCCGGGATGGGCGCGCCGTTGCCCGCGCCATCAGAAGAGCGCTGCCTCTCAGCGATGCCCATACCCTTCGCTTCACCTCCAAATTCACTTCGGTCGTTCACGCGACCGTGCGAGGCAATATTATCATCGCCATCATCCAGGGTTCGATCGGCGGGATCGCCTTTTGGGGCCTCGGCGTCGAGCCAGCCCTTCTGTGGGGCGTACTGATGAGCTTCCTGTCGCTGCTGCCTGCGGTCGGCGCCGCATTGATCTGGGTGCCCACGGCCATTTACCTGGCCCTGGCCGGCTTTTGGGTGAAGGCGATTGTGCTGGTTGCGGTCGGCGCCCTCGTCATCGGTCTTGTCGATAATCTTCTGCGGCCGCGCCTGGTCGGCAGGGAAACCAAGCTTCCCGACTATGTTGTCCTCATTTCCACCATTGGCGGCATTTCTCTACTAGGCATCAATGGTTTCGTGATCGGGCCGCTGATAGCCGCTCTCTTCATCGCCGCTTGGGGGATATTCGTGGAGGAGGAGGGCACGGCGGATTCCTGACGATGCGGCCGGAGCAATTAGCGAGGGCTTCCGGAACTTTCGTCTCCCTGGCTGGTTTGATAGATTCGAGCCATCATCATGTCCAATCGACGCCAACCGCAACGTCGGTTTTCGGGGCCCATGTTACTATAGTGATCCGAGCAAGGTGCGGAAAGTGCGCCACGGACTGCCGGCAGAAGTCCAGACCCTCTGGTCGGATCCTGATAAGCCCCGTTGAAGATGGGTCGAGGAGTGACCAGGAGGAGCGGACATAAATGGAGCCGCCTCCTTTCGGAACGACTCTCACCGCAACGTTTGACGTTCCGCTAACCGCACAAGCAGGAGGAAAGACCATGAAAGTGTCAGAGATCATGTCGCGCGATGTAGAAATCGCCAACCCTAATCAGACGATAGCCGAAATCGCGAGGTGCATGGCCGACAGGCAGATCGGCTTCCTGCCGGTCGGCGACAACGACCGACTCGTCGGAACTATCACGGACCGCGATCTCGTCGTGCGCGGGCTTGCCGACGGACTAGGGGGCGATGCAAAAGTGCGAGACGTCATGTCGCGCGATGTCAAATATTGTTTCGAAGACGAAGATGTCGACGACGTGACCCGCAACATGGGGCAGGTCCAGGTCCGCCGCCTTCCCGTCGTCAATCGTGACAAACGCCTTACCGGCGTCATCTCGCTCGGCGATGCGTCCCTGGCGGACACCGCTGCAGCGGGAGCCGGGTTGACAAAAGTGTCCCGCCCGGGCGGCGCTCATGCACATTAGAATAGGGATGATTTAGGCCTGAAGCAATCAGCGATCCTATCGTTTGAGATCATTCATCATTGAGGTGGCAAGCCGACAGGTGCCCCGGTGCAATTTCCTTTTTCACCGGCGGTTCTATATGACAGCGGTCCATCGCAAACGGGCATCTCGGATGAAAGTGACAGCCTTTCGGCGGGTTTATCGGGCTGGGGAGTTCGCCATCGACGGGCTTGAACTGCCGCTTGCCGGTTTCGATGCGCGGCACCTCGGCCAAAAGCGCTTTCGTGTAAGGATGATTGGGCCGCCTGAAAACCTCCTCGACGGGCGCCTCTTCGACGATGCGGCCGAGATACATGATCGCAACGCGGTCGGAAATATGTTCCACAACGCCGAGATCATGGCTGACGAACAAATAGGTCAGGTCGAGCTTGTCACGAAGTTCCATGAACAGGTTGATAACCTGGGCCTGGATGGAAACGTCGAGCGCCGCGACGCTTTCGTCACAGACGAGGAATTTCGGCTGCACGGCGAGCGCGCGGGCAATATTGACGCGCTGCCGCTGGCCACCGGAAAACTGGTGCGGGTATCGCTTTTTCATGGCCGGGTCGAAACCGGCCAGCATCAAATATCTGTCGACATAGGCGTCGCGTTCCGCCGAGCGGGCAAGCCCATGCGTTCGGGGCGCCTCCCAGATAAGCTGCTCGACGGTCATGCGCGGATTGAGAGCCGCCATCGGATTCTGGAAAATCATCTGGCTGGCGAGACCGAACTGATGCTGCTCGCCTGTCGACATGGCGCTTCGGTCCGTCCCCTTCCAGAGAATCTGGCCCTGGCTTGGCGAGGTGATCCCTGCAATGGCGCGGCCAAGCGTCGACTTCCCGCAGCCGCTTTCGCCGACAAGGCCGACAACCTCTCCGGGCCGAATGCTGAGGCTGACATTGTCAAGCGCGTGAACGACAGGCGCCGGTTTGGCCAGTTTGAGCTTGAGCGCGATCTTAGCGGCTAGGTCGGGCTTGGCTCCGAAGCGCTGCGACACGTTCCTCGCTTCGATCAGGGGCGCGGCGGTCGCCGTCATCATGCTACCTCTTTCGTTACGGGATGAATGCAGCGGAACGAGCGATTGCCTTCCGGCATGAGCGCCGGCATGACCAGACAGCCGTCGGTTGCCCGATCACAGCGCGTACGAAAACTGCATCCCTGTGGGAGGCGGTTGATGGCCGGCGTCATGCCGCGGATCTGGTGAAGAGGCTCTCCGCGTCTGTTTTGCGAAGGAACGGACGCGATCAGACCGGCGGTGTAGGGATGGTGAGGATTGGTCAGAACCTTGCCCACCGGTCCGGTCTCGACAAGGCGGCCGGCATACATGACGGCGATCTCGTCGGCCAATCTTGAGACGATCGCCAGATCGTGGGTGATCCAGATCACCGCCGTATTTCCCTCTTCGGTGAGCTTCTGGAATTCGGAAATAATCTGGCTCTGGATCGTCACATCCAGCGCCGTTGTCGGTTCATCGGCGATAATAAGGTCCGGCTTGTGAAGAAGCGCGATGGCAATCGCCACGCGCTGGCGCATTCCGCCGGAAAACTGATGCGGATAGGCGGCAAGCCTTTCTTCAGGGCTTGGTATTCCGACCAGCGCCAAAGCATCCCGCGCCCGCTGTCGGGCGGCATCCTTCGAGACCCTGTCGTGTGCCTGGACGGCTTCCACCATCTGCGTCCCGACCGTCAGGACCGGGTTGAGCGTCATCATCGGATCCTGGAATACCATGGCGATCCGCTTGCCGCGCAGCTGCCGCATCTCTTCATCCGAATATCTCGCGATGTCGGCGCCGTCAAAGATGACCCTGCCGCCTACAACCCGGCCGGGCTTATCGAGGAGCCGCATGATCGAGAAGCCGGTCACCGACTTTCCGGATCCGGATTCTCCGACAAGACCAAGGACCTTGCCGCGTTCCACCGTGAACGACACATCATTGACGGCGCAAAGGCTGGGGCGTCCCCTGCCGCCGCCGAATTCGGTGACGAGATTGCTCACTTGCAGCAATGGGGTCATGACATGTTCCTCGGGTTGAGGACATCGCGCAGCCGGTCGCCGACGAGATTGATCGCCGCGATCGTGACCAGAAGGGCAATGCCGGGAAAGAAGCTGATCCAGTAGAGGCCCGTCAGAAGATACTGGTAGCCCGTCGAGATCAGCATGCCGAGCGAGGGTTCGGTCACGGATGCACCGAGACCGAGGAAGGACAAGGTTGCTTCGAGGCCGATTGCCCGGGCGATCTGCATCGTGGCGATGACGATGACCGGCGCAAGACAGTTCGGCAGCAGGTGCCTGAAGAGGATGCGCCATCCGGGCAGGCGCAGCATCCGGGCTGCCTCGATATATTCCTTCTCGCGCTCGACCAGAGCGGTGCCGCGGACCGTTCGGGCATAGGTCGCCCACTCGGCGATGATCAGTGCGATCACGACGTTGGGCACGCCCTTGCCGAGCACGGCGAGCATCATGAGCGCCATCAATATGGTGGGAAACGACAGCTGCAGGTCGACGAGCCGCATCATCGCGGTTTCCGTGCGCCCTCCCACGTAAGCGGCAAACAATCCGGCTGAGGTTCCGATGATGGCAGCAGCGAAAGCCGACAGAACGCCCACCAGCAACGAGGTACGCAGGCCATAAAGGATGCCGGACAGGATATCGCGGCCCTGGCTGTCGGTACCGAGGTGATAGACGAGCCCGGTAATGGATTCGGACCCCGGCGGCAGTCGTCCGTCCATGATGTCGAGCTGCATCAAATCATAGGGATTTTGCGGAGAGATCCATGGCGCGAAGAGCGCCAGGCAACAGATGATCACCAGCGTGAGGAAGGCGATCGCGGCTGCTGGAGAGCTGAAGAAATCCGCGATCCCTTTCGACAGACGACTGGGTTCGGGCGTTGGAGCGCTTGTGTCTTGCGTTTGTGGTTCGGCCATGAGGGTCAAGCCTTTCCTTCCAGCCGGACCCGCGGATCCAGAAGGGTATAACAGATATCGATGATGAAATTGAGGACGACGAAGAGCAGCACCATCATCATCAGGTAGGCGACGATGACCGGGCGATCGAGAAGGTTGATCGAGTCGATGATGAGCTTGCCCATGCCGGGCCACGCAAAGATGCTTTCGGTGACGACCGAAAAGGCGATCAGTGAGCCGAACTCGAGACCGATGATGGTCACCACCGGGATCATCAGGTTCTTGAGAACGTGCACGGAAATGATCCGCCGCTCTCGCAATCCCTTGGCGCGGGCAAACTTCACATAGTCCTGAGGAAGGACCTCCTGCACGCCGGCGCGGGTCAGCCGAAGAATGAGCGACGTCTTGAACAGAGCCAGGTTGAAGGCCGGCAATAAAAGGTGCCTGATGCCGTCTGCGGTCAGAAACGACCATTGTGCGCCGAGCAGTTCCTGCGTCGGGCCGCGGCCATTCGTCGGCAACCAGCCGAGCTCGACGGAAAATACCATGATCAGCATAAGGCCGACCCAGAAGGTCGGAAGCGAGAAGCCCAGAATCGAGCCGCTCATGATCAGCTTGGAGGAAATCCGATTGGGGTAGAGCCCTGCATACAGCCCAAGCGGCAAGCCGAACAGCAGCGCGATGCCGAGAGCCGTGATCGCCAGTTCGAGTGTCGCCGGGAGACGTTCAAGGATCAGACCCAGCGCCGGCCGCCCATAAACGAAGCTGTTGCCGAAGTCCCCGCGCAGAAGTCCCTGGAGAAACAGCAGATATTGTTTCCACAGCGGCTGATCCAGGCCGTAATGGGCGATAACGAGTGCCCGCTCCGCCTGATTGGCGTCCGGGTTGATGAGGATGTCGACCGGGTTACCAATCACATTGACGCCGATGAAGACAATGATCGTCATCGCGACAACGACGAACAGCGCCTGTATCAACCGCCTGATAATGGATGTGACCATTGAACCTCTCCCTACAGCGCCGCGCGTCTTTTCGAGAGCCGCAAAGGACGCTGTAATTTTGAATCGACGTCTTTGTTTTACGCATGTCGTTGTCGCAAAACCGCTGCGCACTTTTGCGCGACATGCTTTAGGCGACGGAGATCGCCATCCCGTCGCGCTGCGGATCGGCCGCGCCTTTCGAGATGCCGCCGTCAATCTTAATCGCGTGGACTGCGGCGAACGCATATGTCTGTGGCGACCGCGCCACCTGGTAGCCCTGCGTCCGCAACTCGTCTTCGACAGAGTGTCGAATGCGATTGCAGATGTCGATCGTGTTTGACACCCCTACGATCCTCGGCGCCGAGACGGCTTCGAGCACGGACATGTCGAAATCGATCATGTTCATCAAGCATTGCGCAACGGCCGGCGCGATATAGCTGCCGCCTGGCGCTCCGATGACGACGCTGGGCTCGTCGCCCTTGAAGACGATCGTCGGTGCCGCCGAGCTGGGACGCCGCTTGCCGGGCGCGATGGAGCCGGGCTTGCCCGGAAGCGGATTAAAGCGGCTCATCGTGCCATTATACATGAAGCCAAGTCCGTCGGTGATCGCACCCGAGGGACTGCCGAGAGTGTGGGTCATCGCGACGGCATTGCCGTCCTTGTCGATCACCGAGATGTGGGTGGTGTCGCGCTGCGAGCTATCAAGACGCGAAACACTGGCGATCTCGCCCGCCTTGATCGCGCCGGCATGCGCCTTTGCATGCTCTTTCGACAGCAGCTTTTCATAGGGCACGTCGACATAGGCGGGATCGCCCATATGCGCGTCCTTGTCGATCGTCATCCGCTTCATGGCCTCAAACAGGATGCGGACGTGATCGGCGCTGCCATGCTGCAGCGAGCCGACGTCGAACTGCTCCATGATATGCAGGAGTTCCAGCATCGGGAAGCCCGAGCCTGGCGGAGGTGAGGTGGCGATGCGGTTGTCGCGGTAGCCGCCCCAAACCGGCTCTACCATCGACAATTCGTAGCGCGCCAGATCCTCCCGATCGATCAAGCCGCCATTTGCCTTGAAATCGCCGGCGATCTGTTCGGCCAGTTCGCCGTGATAGAAAATGTCCGAGCCGCCGCTTCGCGCGATACGTTCGAGGGTCTGTGCCATATCCTTGTTGACGAGCAGGTCGCCGACATTCTTGAGCGTGCCGTCATCGTGGAAATAGACTTTCCGGCCCGTTTCAGAAAAGCGCAGCTTGTCGAGCGTGTTGGCAAAACCGTCATTCGACTGGTCCTTGGCCCAATACCAGTGCATATGGTTTCGGATCATGAAACCGTTACGGGCAAGACGGATGGCCGGCTTGATGAGATCGGCCCAGTCGAAGGTGCCGTAGTGGCGCAGCGCGGTCTCATAGCCCTTGAGCGAGCCGGGGGTGCAGACGGCAAGGTAGCCGATATCGGAAATATTGCCTTCAAGCACGTAGCCGAAGCCGTCGCGGCTCTGGTGCTTGATCTTGTCGAGCCACATGTCCGGCGCAGCCTTCAACGGCGCGCGCGCATAAAATTCGAGGATCTCGTGCACGCCCTTTTTCGGCATGTAGACATGCATGGAGCCGAAGCCGCCAATGCCGGCCATCTGCGGGTCGACCACGCCCTGGACGAAAGCACAGGCGAGTGCTGCGTCGATGGCATTGCCGCCGCGTTCGAGAACTTCCGCGCCGGCTTCAACTGCCTCCGGCTGGGGCGCCACGATCGTTGCATTTCTCATTTCGCGCGCCGCTCCTCGAGCACCTTTGCCAGGAAGGTTTTGACGTAGCCCAGAACTTTCATCCGGTCGTGAGAGACGCCCGGAACACGATCGAACGTCACATCGACACCCGCTTTGCGGAATGAGCTCGCCAAGGCGGCAAGGCGCTCGGGCCGCGTTTTGCCGGCGTCGTTGGCGCCATCCATATAATATTTGCCGCCCGGTTTATGGGTGATTTCCCAGGTCTCCAGATCGGCATCGCCGACGATCATGTGCACCGGCACCTTGGCGAGATCTTCGGGCCGGAAGGACTTGCCGAAGCGCGCCTCCAGATCCCGAATGCCGACCCACCAGTCACGCGTCGGATCCAGAAGGGTGACGGAACCAGGTGCGCCGATCGATGCCGCCCAGAGCTTTTCCGGATGCAGGATGGTGAAACGGTGCACGAAATGCCCGCCGCCGGAGAAGCCGAACATGGCGAATTTGGACCAGTCCTGGCGGTATTTGTCGGCCATCTCCGCGACCATCGCAAGGACGACCTGATCGTAGCGGATGTCGCCTTCCTCAAGAAACTTGTAGCCGGAACGCGCCCCATCGCCGAGAACGCCAACCGGGAAGATCGGGCAAAGGATGGCACAGTCATTGTAGAGCCCGAATTCGGCAAAACCGTCGCGGAAGTCGATGGCCGACGTGCGCCCGGTGCCGTGGACCGCGACCAGGAGGTCAAGCTTGCGGCCGTCTGCCGCCGTCGGCGGCACATAAAGCACCATATGGAGGCGGGGATCGGCCTGAGAGGCGAAGATGGCCGTCTGGCCATAGTCATAGATGGCCTTCGCCCGGGCGACGGCTTCGCCCGTTCCAAGTTCCTGCATGAATGTCTCCTGGGAGATGAAGAAAGGGACGGCCCTGGTGCGGCCCCATGCTGCTGTTTTAAACCGCGCCGCATCGATTGGATCGATGCGACGCACTTCAAATCTTTATTTGTCCCAAAACCGCTGCGACGTGCATTAGTCCGCCGGCTTCACGTCGTAAGCGAGCGTATATTTGTCACCGCGCGGGGTGTAGGACACGGTCTTCTTTGCACCCAGCACGACGTTTTCGTAATGCATCGGGAGAAGCCAGAGGTTGTTGAAGGTCTCGGTCGACAGTTCCTCGAGAAGGGGCGCACGTGCAGCTTCATCGAGCGTCGAACTTGCCGTGGCCAGCACCTCGTCGATCTTCGGATCGGATACGCCGCCGCCATTATATCTGCCGGTCCCCTTTTTCTCGTCGCGCGTGGCGACCAGCGCAACAGTCGGATTGGTGGTTTCGCCGGTGTTCACACCCCAGGAGCCGAAATAGGTGCTGTAGGTGCCTTTTGAATAGGCTTCAGAATACATCGACCAGGGCAGGACCTCGACTTTCGATTTGATGCCGATGCGCGTGAACATCTGGCCGACCGCCTGCAGAACTTCGGCATCCTTGACGTAACGGCCAGAGGGGCCATGCAGGGTCAGGCTGAAGCCATCGGGATAACCGGCCTCGGCCAGAAGCGTCTTGGCGGCGGCGGGATCATAGCCCACCTTCTCGACTTTGTCGGAATAGCCCGCATAGCCTTGGGTGACGAATTGGTCGGCCACCGTGCCGTTCTTCTGCATGACGCGGTCGACGATTGCCGGCCGGTTGATCGACATCAGCATTGCGCGACGCACCCGTTCATCCTTGAGCGGGTTCCTGTCGAGATCGGCGCCATCCGCAGCCTTCACGAAAGGCGAAACATCGCGGCTGACATCGAGGCCAAGATAAACGAAGCGGGAAGACAGGCCGTTGATGACTTGCAGATTATCGCTCGCTTCCACGCGTGCCATTCCATCGGCAGGAAGGGTCTCGACAATGTCGATCTCGTTGGAAAGAAGCGATGCCAGGCGGGCGCCGTCATCGGGCAGGAAGCGGAGCGTGACATTCGACCAGTGCGAGGGGCCAGCGAAATAGCTGTCATTGCGCTTCAAGGTCAGATTGCTGCCTGGCGAATAGGAGACGAAGGAATAGGCCCCGGTTCCGATTGCACACTTGCCGTTGTCGAAATCCTGGACCGGCGCCTCCTTGCAATCGGCGCTGATAATGCGAATTCGGCTGACGGAATTCAGCAGGATCGGATCCGGAACCTTGCTCTCGACGACGATGGTATAGGGATCCGTGGCCGTGACATTGACAATATTGCGGGTGTAGGAAGCAAAGCTCTGGCTGGGCTTGTCGCGGGCACGCAGAAGCGAAGCGATGACGTCATCGGCGTTGAACTCGCTGCCGTCATGGAAT
The DNA here is from genome assembly GCF_013087625.1 of Rhizobium changzhiense. NCBI lineage: Bacteria > Pseudomonadati > Pseudomonadota > Alphaproteobacteria > Hyphomicrobiales > Rhizobiaceae > Rhizobium > Rhizobium changzhiense. Next base: position 260,235 of record NZ_JABFCQ010000003.1, on the reverse strand, counting down.
TTCACGCCCTTCCGCAGCTTGAATTCCCAGTGGGTCGGGTCGACGACCTTCCATTCGGTGGCGAGTTCCGGGGCATTTGCCGACGTTCCCGTGAGGTTTATGAGGCTGTCCCAGATATGGCGCGAGGTCGCATTGTTTGGCGCCGAACTGTCTTCATGGGGATCCAGCGTCGTTGGCGTCGTCGACATCCCGATCGTCAGCGGGGTTTCCTGTGCGGCGACCATTGCAGGAATAGCGATCGTTCCGAGCAGCCCGATCGCTGCCCGCGTCAATATTTTTGCGGCCATTTCTTCCATCCCGGTTTAGCGTTTTTGGGCCGACCTTGCTTGGTCGGTACGAGCGGGTTCCCGTCCACTCTTGACATAAATTGGTAAGGGGGCCTCAAGGGGGCTGTCAAACAGAAAACAAGCGCGTTACGATAGGCGTAACCTGAAACTATGCCAATCCTTCAGCCTTGGTCGCGGAGAAAATCCTGGTCCCATGGACAAAAGACAACCATCAAAAAGCGATATTGTGCAATCTGTTGATGTCTGCATCGACGTATTGCTGAATGTCGCCAAAAACCCGGATATCAGACTGACTGAGGTGGCGCAGAACCTTGGGGAAACCAAGCCGAGAATTTTGCGCATGTTACGCACACTGGAACGGCGCGGCCTGGTGCGGAAGAGCGATACAGGCACTTATCGGCTGGGAACGACTGCGATCATTCTCGGGACTGCTGCCTCGACACAGGTTGATCTGGTGCGAATAGCCAATCCTATTCTTGAAGAGGTCGGTCAGAAGGCGAACGAAACGACCCAGCTCAGGATCATCGACAATGGGGAATCCCTGTGCATTGCAAAGTTCGAGCCGATGCGCGACTTGCGGGTTCAGGCGATGATCGGTCGAAGGCGGCCGCTCACGGCCGGCTCGTACAAGGTGCTCCTCGCCTATCTCCACCCCCAGGTGCAGCTGCAAATGATCCCCGAGACTTTGCCGCGGCTGACCAAGCGCACGATCACGGATCGTGGCAAGTTGGTTGCCGAATTGGATAAAATCCGCCGCCAGGGATTTTGTGTGAGTTATGGTGAAGTCAGCGAGCAACTCGTCTCCGTCTCAGTGCCGGTTCTGGCATTCGACGGATCCGTGATCGCCGCCGTGAATGTCGGCGCACCGGCCTTCCGCACGCAGAAAAGCGACGTCGACCGCTTCATCGTTCTGCTGAAAGAGGCCTCCAGCAAGATATCGGCCCGGCTGGGCTGGTAGAGCTTTTCGTCCTGCGCCATATCGGACCTTTCTCTTCGGCTCGACGCCCACCAAGGCGAGCCAACGCAGCTTGTTTCGTGACGGGCCCGCTTTTTGAGCAAACTCAGGGGAAAAGATCGGGGAGTTCGGCGCGTGCGATGCGTCGCAATCTGACCGCTTCTGCCATGTCTATCGAGCGATAGGGAAAGCGCAAACGGGTGCCCACGGGTCCCCAATTGCCGATCGCACTTAAAAGTTTGTCGAGAGCGGCGTTCGAATAGCCGAATTCCTGGCGAAACGGGACGATATGCGCGTCCATAAACGCGCATATGCGTCGCTCCAGATCGAGTGCGGCGTCGATATCGTTTCGCATCGAGACCGTCCAGGCCTGAGCACCGCGGGGACTGAGGCAGGCCACATTGGAAAAAGAGCCTGCTGCCACACCTTCCTTGGTGCCGGTTGCGAGATGATGGCCGGGGACGAAGAGCGAAAGCCCGGACAGATGCCGGCGTGCCTCGGCATACCACGAGGCGTCACCATCGGCGAACTTGATGCCGATCACCTCAGGTACTGCCGCGCAGACCATGCCGAGTTCCTTTGGTGCCAGCACCCGTTTTGCATGCGGCGGGTTGTAGAGGATGAGCGCAATTCCGTCGGCGGCCTCGGCCGCGCGTTTCAGGAAGTCGACCGCTTCGGCATCGTTGAGCGGCCACCAGTCCGGCAATATGACCTGAATGGCGAGGGGATCGAGCGCGGCGGCGCGGCGGACGCGATTGAGCATGATCAGCGGGTCGGGCTGGCAGGCGCCGATGACGAATGGGGTTGAAGACGCCTTGCAGCGTTCGGCCAGCATTGCCTGGATCCTGTCGAACTCCTTCTCCGTCTGATTGTGGAATTCGCCGGCCGTGCCGTTCGAATAGATACCGTCGACGCCGGCATCGATGAGGATGTCGATCTCTTCCCTGAGCTTGTCGAATTCGATGCTGTCATCGGCTGGGATCGGCAGAAGCAGGCTCGCCCAATTTCCGCCGATGGCGGGACGCGGCGTCTTTGCATTCATCTCTTGTTTCTCCGATGGATGACGGATCAGTTGAGGTCGTCGCGGATGCAGGCCTTGAAGTGGCCGGGCGCGATTTCCCGCAATTGCGGAACGGCGCCGGCGCAGGCCTCGAGCGCGCTCGGACAGCGCGTGCGAAAAACACATCCGCTCGGTGGATTGGCCGGACTTGGAATATCGCCTTTCAGGATCTGCCTGTTACGGCGGGCATCCGGATCGGGCGACGGAATCGCCGAGAGAAGCGCGCGCGTATAGGGATGCTGCGGTCTCGCATAGAGATCGGCACTGGGTGCGATTTCCATGATGCGGCCGAGATAGAGCACGATCACCCGGTCGCAGATATATTCGACGACGGCAAGGTCATGCGAGATGAACAGCATGGTCAGGCCAAGCTGTTGCTGCAGGTCGCGCAACAGGTTGATCACCTGCGCCTGGATCGACACGTCGAGCGCCGAGACCGGCTCGTCGGCGACGATGAATTCGGGCGACAAGGTCAGCGCACGGGCAATCCCGATGCGCTGGCGCTGGCCACCGGAAAATTCATGTGCGTATCGATTGATGGCATCGGCGGGCAGGTCGACCTTTGCCAAGGCAGACCGCGCCCGTTCGAGCCTGTCGCGGGCGGTGCCGATCCCCTGGATCTTCAGGCCTTCTGTCAGGATCTCGCCGATCGTCATGCGCGGCGACAGGCTGGCGAAGGGGTCCTGGAAAATATACTGCATGCGCGGCCGTTGCCGTCTGAGCGCCGAGGCGGAAAGTGCCGTGAGTTCCGTCCCGTCGAAACGGACGCTGCCGGACGATGGCTCGACGAGGCGAAGAACGGAACGCCCGATCGTGGTCTTTCCGCTGCCGGATTCGCCGACAAGCCCGACGACTTCACCCTTGCCGATATCGAAGGAGACGCCCTGGAGAATGTTCAGCCGCGTGCCACGGGAAGTATAATGTTTCGAAAGGTCGCGGACGGAGAGCAGCGGTGCGCTCATCTAGATCTCCTGCCATCTGATGCAGCGGCTGCGATGCTGCGGATTGACCTGTTCGAGCACCGGAACGGCAGCGCGACAGGCTTCGATCGCGAATTTGCAGCGTGGGGAAAAGGCGCAGCCGCTCGGCATGTTCATCAGGCTCGGGACCATGCCGGGAATGGCGGCAAGCTTTTCGCCGGCCTGCTTCATCCGCGCGGCATCGCCAAGGCGTGGCATGGAGGCGAGAAGGCCCATCGTGTAGGGATGTTTGGGATTGCGGAACACCTCGCCGACCGGCCCTTCTTCGACGATCCGCCCGGCATACATCACCGCGACGCGATGGGCGATTTCGGCGACGACGCCGAGATTGTGGGTGACGAAGAGCATGGCCATGCCGCGCTCGCGCTGCAGTTTGAGGAGCAGGTCGAGAATCTGCGCCTGGATCGTCACGTCGAGCGCCGTCGTCGGCTCGTCGGCGATCAGCAGCGCCGGATCGCAGGCGAGTGCCATGGCGATCGTGGCGCGCTGGCGCATGCCGCCCGAAAGTTCGTGCGGATATTGGCCGGCGCGGCGCCGGGCGTCCGGTATGCCGACACTTTCAAGCAGCGAGACGGCTGCGTTCATCGCCGCCTTGCGGTCGCTACCGCGATGGATGCGGATCGGCTCGGCGATCTGGTCGCCGATGGTGAAGACGGGATTGAGGCTCGACATCGGCTCCTGGAAGACCATGCCGATGTCGTCGCCCCTGATCCGGCGCATGCTCTCTTCATCGAGGGAGACGAGATCGCGGACCACGCCGTCCCCCGTAGCAAGGCGGATGCTGCCTGCGGCGATCACGCCGATGTTGCGGGTGAGCAGCCGCATGACGGACAGGCTGGTGACCGATTTGCCGGAGCCGGATTCGCCGACGAGCGCGAGCGTCTCGCCGGCGGCAACGCTGAGGTCGATATCGTTGACCGCCGTGATCTCGCCGCCGCGGATGCGGAAGATCGTTCGCAATCCTCTGATGTCGAGTACGGGTTCGGCGGTCTGTTCCATCAACTGGCTCAGTTCAGCAGACCGGTTGCACGCAGGATCTCGTCGATCTGCGCCGTTTCGGCATCGTTGAGAGAGGCACGCGGTCGCGGCATGACGGTGGAATCGATGATGCCGAGGCTGCGCATGGCGGTCTTGAAGGCGCCGATACCTGCGGCCCCGCCGCTGACCCGGCCCTGCGCGACCCAAACGATTTCGAACAGGCGGCAGAGGCGCTCCTGCTCATTCCTGGCTGCGACCCAGTCGCCGCGCTGGGCAGCATCCCAAAGGCGGACATAGCCATGCGGATCGACATTGGCGATACCAGGAACGACGCCGTGAGCACCCATCAGCAGGGCGGTGTCGACGACGATCTCGGAGCCCGTCATCAGGAAGACGTCTTTTTGTTCGGCAAGATCGAGGAGCGCATAGCGGAAGTTGCCGTCGTCGCCGCTGGAATCCTTGAGGCCGATAATCGCGCCTTCCCTGGCAAGCGTGACCACGGTCTGGCGCTGCAGCTTGACGTGAACGCAGACGGGAATGTCATAGGCGATCAGGGGAATGTCCACCGCGTCGCGGATATAGCGGAAGTGGTCGAGGATCTCGGACTGGCTGGTGACCGTGTAGAATGGTGCCGTCACCACGACCGCATCGGCGCCGGCCGCCTTTGCGACCTTCGCATGGGCGATGACACGATCCGTGGTCGGATCGATGACGCCGACGATCAGCGGCACCCGGCCATTCACCACCTTGGCCGAATGTTCGATGATTTCCCGCCGGGTCTTTTCGTCATGGAAGATCACCTCGCTCGTCGAACCGAGCACGAATACGCCATGGCAGCCGGCATCGACCAGATGCTCGAGCACGCGTGTATAAGATGGGTAGTCGATGGTGAGATCCGGATTGAGCGGGGTTACGACGGGAGGGACGACACCCTTGAATTTGGTCATTTTCGCTTCTTTCGATTGTCAGTTCAGTTCGGCACGCGGGTCGAAGGCATCTCTGAGGCCGTCGCCAATGAAGTTGATTGCAAGCACGGCAAGGATCAATGCGGCGCCGGGGAAGAGCCATTGCCAGGGATATTGTTCGAGCACGGCGGTCGAGCGGGCCGCGTTCAGCATGTTGCCCCAGCTTGCCGCCGGTGGGGCGATGCCGAGACCGAGAAAGGACAGCCCGGCCTCGAGCAGGATGGCATTGGCGATCTGCAGCGTTGCATAGACCACGAGGATATCGATCGAGTTCGGCAGGCCGTGGCGAAAGAGCAGATGGCCGATGCCGGCGCCCATGCCGCGGGCGGCCATGACGAAGTCGCGTTCACGCAATTCCAGCAGCCGCGAGCGGATCATGCGCGCAAGCAGCGGCCATGAGAGCAGCGAGATGACCAGCACCGTCGGCCAGATGCCGGTGCCGGCGATGGAGGCGAGCACAAGCAGGAAGATGACGGGCGGCAGGGTCATCACCAGATCGACGAAGCGCATCGAGACGGCGTCCGTCCAGCGTCCGGCAAGCGCCGAGATTGCCCCGAAAAGAAACCCGATGACTGCCGAAAGCGCGGTCGATGCGACGGCGACCAACAGCGAAATCCGGCCGCCTTCGAGCACGCGGGCGAAGACGTCGCGACCGACGCCGTCGGCTCCGAACCAGTGCGTTGCCGTCGGGCCGCTATTCATGGCCAGAAGATCGATGTCGTTCGGCCGGAAAGCCCACCATAGCGGATAGGAAAGGATCAGCAGCAGCATTGGAATGGCAATGCAGACGCCGGCAACGGCTGCGCGGTTGAGCAGAAACCGACTGAAGGCGCGGGCCAGTGGTCCCGGGCTCCGGCGTTCGGAAGAGCGTGCCAGCATGATCAGCCCACCTTGATGCGCGGGTCGACGACCGCATAGGTGATATCGGTCAGAAGATTGACGACGATAACGCAAGTACCGATGACGAGCGTCGCGCCCATGATGACGGGGTAGTCGCGGGTCTGTACGGCATCGACGAGCAACAGACCCATGCCCGGCCAGTTGAAGACGCTCTCGATGAAGATGGCGCCGCCGATTGCAAGCCCGATGGTGGAGCCGATCAGCGTGACGATCGGCAGAAGCGCATTGCGCAAGGCATGCTTGCTGATGACCCAGAATTCGCGAACGCCCTTGGCGCGGGCTGTGCGCACGTAATCCTGGTTCAGGACCTCGAGCAGCGAAGCGCGCATGTAACGCATGATCAATGCGGCTTGCGCGACAGACAGAAGTGCCGCCGGCAGGATCAGATGGTGGAGGAGATCGCCCACCGAGAATTCCTCGCCCGGCGTCAGCATGCCGCCTGATGGCATCCAGTGCAGGCGGACGGAGAAAATATAGAGGCCGATCAGCGCGCTGAGGAAGGCCGGGCTCGAAATGCCGGCAAGTGCCGCCACCGACAAGGAGAGATCGGCCAGCGAATTGCGTCGGACGGCGCCGATCACCCCGAAGGTGATGCCGGCGACGATGGCGAAGGCAAGTGCGGTGCCCATCAAGAGCACTGTCGGGCCAATCCGTGACAGCACCAGACTGAGAACCGGCTGATCGAGACGCTTGATCGAATAGCCGAGATTGCCGGCCAGCGCCTGCTGCAACCAGCCCAGATACTGCACCGGCAAGGGCTGATCGAGCCCGAGGCTGCTGCGCAGATCGGCAAGGTCTGACGGCGACATCGGCAGGTTCGGATCGATATAGGCATCGATCGGATCGCCCGGTGTCAGGCGCAGCAGCAGGAAGATCAGCACACTCAGGGCGACGAGCATGCCTATTCCTATGATCAGGCGTCTGAGACTGTATTGGAGCATCGGCAATCCGTCTTGTCGGGCCGTCTTGTCAGGCCATCCTGTCAGGGTGGCCGAAGCCACCCCAAGGCTTTCCCGGAAAACGCCTATTCGGCGATCGACCATTTCTGCGGGTTGGCTAGGTAGGGGCCGCCGCCCGGCGCCGGCGTCCAGACGAAATCTTTGACCTTGGTCGAGACGATGCCGTAGCGGTTCGCCACCCAGAGCGTCGCCCAGGGCAGGTTCGTGTTCATCACCTTGCAGACATCCTGATAGGCGGCATCCCGCTTGGCGCTATCCGGCTCGGCCAAGGCACTATCGAGCGCCTTGGTGAGGTCAGGCATGCGAACCCTGGCGACATTCGGTCCGGCCGGAGGGATCTGCTTCTCGTTGAGGCCGACATTGATGCTTCCGGCATCCGGCCCGTTCTGCAGCCCGGCATAAACCAACTGGAACTGGGCAATATCCGGCGCCGCATTGAGCACGATGCTGTTATAGGTCGGCGCATCGACGGCGCGCGGGACGATGTTGATGCCGACCTGGGCAAGCATCGCCTGGACGGCGGCAAGGACGTTGGTGGCCAGCGGCGTGGTGTAATAGGTCAGAAGCGTGATCGGCTTGCCGCCGTTGATCTGGTCCCAGCCGGCTTCCGTCAGCAGCTGCTTGGCCTTCTCAGGATCATAGGCATAGCTGTCGATGCCCTGAGGTATCAGCTGTTCGGCGACATACGCGCAGTTGGCAGGCTTGGCCGCACCGCCATAGAGGCTCTGGATGATGGCATCGCGATTGATCGCGTACATAACCGCCTGGCGGACGCGCACATCCTTCCAGAGCGGGGATTCGTGGTTGAAGCCGAGATAGTTGACGACGAAAGAGTTGCCTTCGATGACCTGGAAGTCCTTGTTGTCCTTGAAGGTCGGCACGTCATTGGAATCGACATAGGTGAACTGGATTTCGCCGGATCTCAGCGCCGCGATCGCCGCGGCCGGGTTGGCGAAATAGCGATTGATCACGCGTTCCAGTGCGGGTTTGCCGCCGCGATAATCGGTGTTTGCGGCAAGTTCGACATATTGATCCGAGACGTATTTGGTGAATTTGAACGGACCGGTGCCGATAGGAGCGGTCGACCACCAGGTGTTCTTCGCCAGCTGGTCGGCCGGAATCGAGGAGAGCGCATGCTCGGGCAGCATCATCACCTTGGTCATCGTGTCGGGAAAACTGCTGCTCGGGGCGCTGAGCTTGATGACAACCGTGTGCTCATCCGGCGTCTCGACGGACGATATGCCTTTCAGCCGGGCAGCGAGCACCGAGCCGGTTTTCGCATCCATAGCAAGGCCCATGGTGAACTTCGCGTCCTTGGCGGTGAACGGTTTGCCGTCATGCCATTTGGCGTCCGCCAGCTTGAACGTGTAGATCATCTGGTCGGAGCTGACCTCGTAGGAGCTTGCCAGCGCGCCGACGACCTTCTGCAGCTTCTCGTCATAGGTGATCAGCGGTTCGTAGTAGACGCTGAGCCAGGTGAAGCCGGCGGTCGCGGCGAGCGGATTGAAGTTCCCCTGGAAGCCTCCGGGGCCGACATCGAAGCCGCCCGACAGCGTGGCTGCCTGCGCCTGGTTTGCAACGCCGGAAACGACAAGAGCCGGAACGGCAGCCGTCGACAGCAGGGCGCCAAGCGCAATAACGGATAATCTAGACAGTCTTTTCATGTGTTCCTCCCACGTTTGAACTTGTCTTGTTGTTGGCAATCACTCGGGCAATGCCCTCGTAGTGACGATCCAGGCGTCTGCGCGCCTCCTCCGGATCTTTTGCCTCGATCGCATCGACGATCGCGGCATGGTCGCGCCACGTCGCCATCGGATCGGCATTTTCAAGATTGACGAAGTCGGATGCCTTGTAGAAGGCGAGCCAGAAGACATCGATCAGCCGCACGAGCGTTTCATTGTCCTGGCAGCGAAACAGCAGTCGATGGAACAGCTGGTCGTCTTCCGCGAAGGTTTCGCCCCGCTCGGCATGGGCGCGCATTCGATTGACGGTGGAGTGCAATTCGGCAATGTCCTCCTCGCCGATCACGTCGATCGTTTTGCCGATCAATCCCACTTCCAGCGTGCGCCGGATTTCAAGCACCTCCTCGATCTGTCGCAGGGCGCCGCCGAGGCCGTAAGCGAGGTTGTCGAGAAGCGGCTCGAAGGAAAAGGCCTTCACGAAGATGCCGACGCCGCGTCGCGTCTCCAGCACGCCGAGCGATTCCAAAGCCTTGATGCCTTCCCTCAGCGAATTGCGGCTTACCCCGAGCTGGGTGGCAAGCTCTCCTTCCGCCGGAAGCAAGGTTCCCGGCGCAAGACCATTGTCGTCGATATAGGCGCGCAGACTTTCCTGTACGGAGACATGCAAGAGCGGAGCGCGCGTCAGCGGCTTCATCGATTTCAATGTCATGCCCGGTCACTTTCCCGCATCGCCGATAAGATACTCCTTACATATCGACTTGTAGGATATCTGTCAAATGGTCAGGTTGGGATAACTGACGTCGAGCCGGCTTGCAGCCGGTTGAGGCGCTCGTTTTTGGGGTCAGTAAAACGGGCAACAGCTAGTCGGAGGCTTCATCGGCCTCTGGACTATGGACTATGGAACATAACGCAGTTGCGGCCGGTCTTTTTGGCAAGGTAGAGCGCCGCATCCGCTTGGCGCTGCATATGCTCTGCCGACACGAGTTCACTGTTTTGCATCAATATCGCTATTCCGATGCTGACAGTGACCCAGGGGCCGACGCGGGAGGTAGGATTGGGAAGAGACGCCGCTTCCACTCGGCTGCGAATTCTCTCAGCGACCACCCCGGCCTCTTGTTCATCAGAGCCAGGGAGAAAGACAAGAAACTCTTCGCCTCCGTACCGGGCGACCTGGTCCCGCTCGTCTCTCATGCAGCTCTGAATGATGCCGGCAACTTTCACCAGGCAGCGGTCGCCTTCGGCATGTCCGAGATTATCGTTGAGATGTTTGAAGTCGTCGACATCGCACATCAGCATCGCCGCGCCGCTCGTTCGTTTAAGGTCCTCGTTCCAGAAATGATTTAGCGTTTCCATCATCGAACGCCGGTTGGCGACACCGGTCAACGGGTCGGTCCGCGCCAGCAATTCCAGCTGTGAGTTGGCGTCGGTAAGCTCCGCGAGGCGACTTCGATCTCGCAACTCAAGCAAGAAAGTCTTCTGAGCGAAGATGGTTGCGGTGCGTCGGGCAACGACGGTTGCAGCCACGCCGCTTGCGAAAAACAGCGTCCCGGCCAGAGCACTCCCCGCTTCGATGCCCGGATTGCGCAGTTGAAACACAAGGTAAATACCGAGGGCAGCAGCACCGATCGCCATCGCCCAACCGAGTGGAATCGGAAATATGATAATGGCAGTGACGGCCACAAAAAGCATGATGGTCAAATGCCGCTCATAAAACTCGCCACCGGTGTTAACGCCCACCAAGGCGACCGACAGGAGGATGAGAAAAACAGCCGAGAGGAGGAAAACTCCCTGCACCCACAAAGCATGCGGCCGCAGGAAGGCTATCGCGGCGACAAGAGCCGCGGGGGGAAGGATAGATGCTGGCCAAAGCATCGACATCACGGTTTCGGTCGGAAGCAAGATCGCGTTGAGGCCCAACGTCAGGACGTCGAGCACGATAACCCAAACCATCCAGGCGCGGATGATCTTGGCAGTCCGCGGCCAGGAGCGTTCGCCAAAAAGCCGGGCCAGTTCCCCATTGAGGCGGATATCACGCGTACGTCCACCGAGCAGGCGCTCGACTTGCTCGACGATGGCCGGGCTCAACCTCTGGAGAGGTTTCCGCGAAGACGCCCTTACCGGTTTGATAGGAGCTGTGGTTCGCTCGGTATCCATGTGTCGGATCTAGGGAGCAGACGACCGGAGACAAGGCGAGCCGCGAATTCCGCCCCCAAAGACGATATGCTTGCCCTAATGATTTTGTACCAGGGGACGACAGTATGTCGTTAACGTGTCATATCGGGCCAAAGTCTCGCTCGCGCCAGGCCGAATTCTCGGCTCGATTTTTCATGGCGATCACCTTTCGGTCGGTAGACCGACGCGTGATTTGCCCTCCGGTCAGAGCCGGATAGCAAGCGCTCGACGTGACGTCTCGTTTCCGAGTGACCGCCGCTCACGCCGTGACCTGATTTCGCAGCCGGCCCTCGTCGAGCAGGATCTTGACCGTCTGCGCCGCGTTGTGGCGCATCTCGATGGCCGCATGATCGGAGTAGAAGGCATTGTGCGGCGTTATCACCAGCCGCCCCTCAAGCCAGTCACTCCTATCGCGCCATGCCGTCAGCAGCGGATGCTCGCGCGGCGGCTCCTGCGCCAGTGTGTCGATTGCCGCCGCTGCGAGATGGCCATTTCGCAGTGTGGCTTCGAGCGCATCGAGATCGTCGAGCAGCTCTCCGCGCGCGGTGTTGACCAGGATGGCTCCGCGCTTGAGCCGGGAAAGTCCATCCGCGTTTAGAATGCCGCGCGTCTGGTCGTTTGCCGGGCAATGCAAGGTGACGATATCCGCCTGGGCGAAGAGGTCATCAAGCCGGTTGGCGCGTTCATAGCCGATCGCCTTCTCATGGCCGGGCGGCTGGCCCGGATCATAACCCAGGATGCGGAATCCAAACGGCTTCAGGCGGTTCACCACCGCTGTGCCGATCCGCCCGACGCCGACAACACCCACCGCGGTCCGGTTCGAGCGGCTGAGCGGCTTGAGGCTATGGACCTGCCATCCGGATGTATAGCCACGGGCGCGGGCATCATGCTCCCAGAGTCGCCGGTGCAGCGACAGGATCATCGCCACGGCGTGGTCGGCGACTTCCTCGGTGCCGTAATCGGGATTGTTGGCGAACGGGATGCCTGCATCAGCCAGTGCCGAAAGGTCGATCTTCTCATAGCCGACACCATAGCGCACGACGCCCCTGCAGCGTGAAAGATGGGCGATGCTGCGCGACCCGAGGCGCGCGCCCCAGACCATCAGGGCATCGAGCCTCGCTAATCGATCTGGATCGAAAGATGCTTCGTCGGTGCTGGCGAAGAACTCGATCTCGACATCGTCGCCGAGCACTTCGGCCTCGAGATCGGGGGCGCCGAACATGTGATCGGTGATGCCGACGACGTATTTTTTTGGTGCAGTCATTTTTTGCCGACCGACTGCTTATTCCGCGGCAATCGCGTCTGCAGTCGAGCGCGCCTTCACAAGAACGGAGGCTTCTGCCAGCGCCTGGTTTACGCGACCGAGAATAGCCGTTGACGGAATGCCATCGGTGAAATCGCGGCTCGAGGCGTAGATTGCCGTCGGCAGAACAAAGGCCTCGAAAAAAGCAAACAGCGGGCGAAGTTGATGCTCGACAACGAGAGAGTGTCGATCGCCCCCGCCGGTTGCCGTCAGGATGACGGGTTTGCCGCGCAAGTCTGCCGGATCGAGTAGATCGAAGACATGCTTGAACAGGCCCGTATAGCTCCCTTTGTAGGTTGGCGAGCCGATGACGAGCGCTTCTGCCTCGATGATTGTTTGGATCACCTTTCTCGCGGCAGAATCGAGGTCCGCGACCGATCTTGCGGCCGCCAGCGAGGTGCCGAGGTCTTCGACGTCGAACACCGCATGCTGCAGGCCGGCCTGTTTCGCCAGCGATTCCGTAACACTCTCCACGAAGCGCCTGGTGCTGGACGGGCGGGAGAGATTGCCCGAAAAGCCGACGATCAGATCGTTGCTCATCTAAATTCCTTTCGCGAGTTCGCCTCGATCATGCGAGGGAGGAGGGAGGTCATCGGGCGAGGCGCTCTGTTTTGCTATGCAGTTTTGAGGACCGTCAGCCCTGCCGGATAGCTCGAGCGGGCAGTTTCCTCTCGGTTCCATCGATCAAAGGCGGCACGGCCCAAGATCGAAATGGATGTATCTTCCTGCGGCGCGTGGACAAGCACGGATTGGATATCCCTGAAATGCCGTTCAAGCCCCAGGTCGGCGCTAAGACCCGGATTGCCGATGCAACGCACCGCGATCTGCACGGCTTCGCGCAGTTGCCGGCCTGCGATCAGCCGAGCCCTTATCATCTTTTCCGCATCGCCATGGTTGGCCTCGAGCGCGCCGAAAATGATCTGCCGGGCGCTGGAAACGAGTAGGTCGATTTCACCCGAGAGCGTCACGAACCGCTCCGTGCGAGCAATGGGATGGCCCAAATTGGCAGGCACGCGCTCATGCGCGAAGCGGATGAAGGCCGCTTGCGCGGCCTCGGCCGCGCCGAGATAGATCGCGGTCAGTGCCAAGGTCATCGCCGCGTGGGCGCGATTGTCCTGCTGGGCAACCGACGGATCGACGAGTTCCAGCACGTTTTCGGCTGGGATCTCGACGTCGGTATATTCGACGTCGTGCGAACCTGTGGCGCGCATGCCCAGGCTGTTCCAGTTCTCGATCACGTGGATGCCGGGCAATCCATTCGGCACGACGAATGTTCCGACGCGAGCAGGCGTTTCATCGGTATGCGCCCAGACAAGGAAATGCGTAAGACCGTATGCGCCGGTGACGAAGCGCTTGCGCCCGGTGATCGACCAGCCGCTTGCGGTGCGGCGGGCGATCGTCGCGGGGAGGCCGCCGCGCGCAGGGGACCCCAGTTCCGGCTCGACGCGTGCGGCGTTGAGCAACAGCGGTTTCTGCTTTGCCTCTGCCAGCAGGTGCCGGTACAGATCATCAGGCCAATGGTTCTTTGCGGCTTGGCCGAGATGATTGAAGATCGTCATGGCGCTGATCAGCGCTACCGAGGGATCACCCCGTCCCAGCGCCGCCAGAATGTGGGCCGCATCAGCCAGCGTCGCGCCTTGACCGCCATAGCGGGTTGCAACGGTGCTCTCTAGGAGGCCGCTCTGATGAACGGCCCGGATACCGGTCCAGGGAAATTGACCGGTTCGATCCGCATCCGGTGCGGCGTCCGCGATAACGCGCACGGTTTCATCTGGAACGATTGTATCATGGGACATGCGGGTCGACGCTTTCTGGCTGTTAAGGCAGTCCTATCCCTAGGCAAAGGACGAGCAGATCCGGCTGCGTTGAGAAAAAGGGGACGTGCAGTCCGGCGCTCGGGCCGGACTGCATGCATCACGCAGCACTCTTCTTCTTATTCGCCTCTTCCCGTTCGCGAATGCCTTCACGCACGAGCGGAAGGATGTAGCGGCCGTAGTCGACCGCATCATTGTAATTGTCATAGCCGCGGATCGAGATCAGATCGCAGCCAAGATCGATGTAGTCGAGGATGGAATCTGCAATGGTGCGCGGCGAACCCACCAGCGCGGTGGTGGCGCCGCTGGCATTGGTCGCGGTCACCGTCGGATACCATAGAGCGCGGTCATGCACGTCACCGCGTGCCGCGATGTCCAGCAGCCGCTGCGAGCCGACATTAGCCGGACGTGCCGCATTGAGCGGCGCACGTGCCAAGCCTTTCTGGCGGTTTTCGTTCAGCTGGTCGAGCACTCTATGCGCCTTCTGCCATGCCAACTCGTCGGTTTCCGCCACGATCGGCCGGAAGGTAACCCATATGCGCGGGCGATCCGCCCGACCTGCCTTTGCCGCTTCCGCGTAGATCCGTTCGATCTGCTGCTTTGTTTCTGCAAGCGGCTCGCCCCAGAGCCCGAAAATGTCGCCCAGTGCCCCCCCGATGCGATACGCGGCATCCGAAGAACCGCCGACCGAAATCGGGATCAGGCCGTTGGTGGGACGCACTGCGCTGCGAAATTGCTTGAACTGGTAGTATTTGCCGTCGAAATCGAAAGGTTCTTTGGACGTCCAGGCCAGACGCAGGATCCGGATGTATTCTTCCTGCCGCTCGTAGCGCTCCTCTTTGTCGAGGAAGTCGCCTTCGCGGGCCTGCTCTTCGTCGCTGCCGCCTGCAATGAAGTGAACGACGACCCGCCCGCCGCTCAACTGATCGAGTGTTGCAAGCGATTTGGCTGCGACCGTCGGGTAGACGGTGTTCGGGCGCAAAGCCACGATGATCTTGATATGCTTCGTGTGTGCCAGGACCGTGGCGCCGAGCGTGAAGGGATCGAAGGAGGAGGAGGAATAGGGGATCAGCGTGTAGTTGAAACCATAGTCATCGAGGGCGCGTGCATAGCGCTCCAGGAAACGAGGATCCACTGGCGCGTCGGGAATGGGATTGAGGTCGTTCGACTCGTTGGGAAAGCTGACGCTAATGAATTCCGCGGACATGTGAGCTCCTTCAGGTTGCAGACCATTGCATTGACGTTAAGGCGCGGCAGCGCCGCGAGGAAGACAGGTCATTCTCTTTCTATCGATTTTATAGAAAATATTCGCTATCGCGACGGATGGAGTAGGACCCGCTCCCCGTCATGGCGTTGACGCAGGCCGTCTCCAACGGTGCTGGTATCGAGCCGCCTGTGCATGGGTTACGAGGCCGGCGACCAGCCAAGTCCTGGAGCGACTGTCTCGGCCAGATCGGTCAGCAACCTTATGTTCTCGGCGAGGCCGAAGCCGGGTGGCAGAAAGAGCACGACCTCGTCCGCGGCGGCGATGCCCGGATCATTGAATACGGCCTCGATCACTTGATCGGGCGTGCCTTGGAAGACAGGCGAAATCTGAACGCCGGCTGGCTGGCTGGCAGGTGCGAGGGCACCTTTGGGACGCGACGCGGCAATTCCCTGAGTGCGACGTTCGAGGTCATAGGCAGCGTATTTCTCTCGAAGTTCGGCGGTGGTCCCAACCAGGATGGATGCGGCGACGGCGACCGGTGGCGGTTCCGTTGCCCACGTCCTGCGCCAGGTGGCGCGGAACGCCTTGATAATGCGAGCCTGGTACTGCCCGAAAGTCTCGCCCTCGGCCTGGTCGTGCTGCACGGTTCCCGAGATAAGCCCGATCCCGAGTTCGGCTGCCTGCACCGCCGAGCTCAGGCTGGCCGAACCTTGTCGAATGCGGGAGCGCAGGGTCGGGCTATGCGGCGTCACACGCAATTCCGCACCTTGCGGAGCGCCCTGGCCCGGCGAAACGACAGTATGGAGGACTTCGCCTGCGATCGCTGAGAGGAAGCGTGCCTGGCGGCGTTTGGCTTCCGTCCGGGCGTCGGTGTCGACCGTACCGAACACAGCGTCGAACGCCGCGTTGGCACCGGTCGAGATGGCAAGCTCCAGCCGGCCATCGATTAGCAAGTCCGTCGTACCGGCCGCTTCGGCGAGCAGGATCGGATCCTGATAGCGCATTGGGATGACCGCCGACCCCAGATTGATACGCTTGGTGTGCTGACCGGCCGCGGCGAAGAACGGAAGCGGTGAGGAGAGGTAATGGTCGAAGTGTCGCTGATAGGCCCATCCCGACTGGTAACCCAGCCGCTCTGCTTCCTTGAACAACTCGATCCCGTCGCGCAGACCTTGCGCCGGTCCGGTCTCGTCGTTGAACGATACCCTGGTGTTGAAACCGAGCCGCTGCTTTGGGCGGAACGACGCGGGCTGAGGATTTACAGGCGCAGCGATGGTCATGCGATCCTTTCCTCGTTGAAAATCCGCCGAGGTTGCGGGTGTGGCGCGCGGGCGATACCAGCGGCGCCCGATGGGATCGATTCCAGCAGCGACCGAGTATAGGGCTGCTGGGGGTTTCCGAAGATGTCGGTGACGGTCCCATGTTCGACGATGCGTCCGCGCTGCATCACCGAGACGGTGTGGGCGAGCTGGCGAACCAGGGCCAGATCGTGGGAGACGAATACATAGGTCAAGCCAAGCTTGGCCTGCAGCGAAAGCAGCACCTCGACGATATCGGCCTGGACGCTGACGTCGAGCGCGGAAGTGGGCTCATCCAGCACGATCACATCAGGCTTGAGGACCAGCGCTCGGGCGATTGCGACGCGCTGGCGCTGGCCACCGGACAAGGCTTCCGGCTTGCGCAAAAGCAGGTGCTCGCCGAGTCCGACATTATCAAGCGCTTCGCGGACTCGTGCGGTCCGCTCTTCGCGGGTTCCGATCTTGAACCGGTCGAGCGGTTCGCGCACCAGCTGCTCGACTTTCCAGGTTGGGTCCAGTGAGGTGAACGGATTCTGATAGACGAGCTGAAGGTGGCGCCATACCGCGCGCAGCGACTCGTGCGAACGACCGTGGAGCTGCTCGCCGGCGACCGCGATCGTGCCGATGTCGGGTTGTTCGAGCCCAAGCAGCAGCCGGATTGCCGTCGTCTTGCCCGAACCGGATTCGCCGACCAGCGCGTGCGTGGTGCCAGCCTGGACGGCAAACGACACGTCGTTGACGGCCGTCAGAACTTTGCCGTCCACCGTGAAAGTCTTGGTGACGCCGCTAACCTCGATCTTCGGTGCCTTGTCGGCTTTGGTCCCCAGAAAACGGAAGGCGGGGTCGCGCAGTGCACGGTAGCGATCGGGGTTGAGGGCGGGGACATCGGCGTGCAGCTTCCTGGCATATGCCGAGGCGGGCGCGGAGAAGACGGAAGCGGTGCTGCCGGCTTCCTGGACGACGCCGTCCTTGAGGACCACCAGTGCATCGGCCCGCTCGGCGGCGATCGCCAGATCGTGGGTGATGAGAAGCAAGCTGATATCCAGCTCGTGCTGTAACTTGGAAAGCAGGTCGAGGATGCGTTTCTGGATCGTGACGTCGAGCGCGGAGGTCGGCTCGTCCGCGACCAGCAGCAACGGGCGTGGAAGAACCGCAAGGCCGATCAACACGCGCTGCAGCATGCCGCCGGACAGTTGGTGCGGGTAGGAGTCGTAAACGCGTTGGGGGTTGTCGAGCCCGACCTGGGCGAAGGTTTCCAGGATGAGCGTTTTGCGGATTGCCTTGTTGGGCTCGTCGATGAGCGCGGCCGCCTCCATCGCCTGGGCGCCGATCGTCCGGACGGGGTTGAGCGAATTGCCGGGGTCTTGCGGCACGAACCCGATAGCGCGTCCTCGCAGCGGCCGGAAACGACGTTCCGAGAGCCCCAGCACCTCCTGGCCGTCGAACTCGACGCAGCCGGTCGCGCGTCCACCCGTGGGGAGCAGTCGCAACACCGCGCGAGCGATCGTTGATTTGCCCGACCCCGACTCTCCGATGAGGGCAAGGCTCTTGCCGCGGCCGAGTTCAAACCCGACGTCGCTGACGACTTCCTGCTGTCCGTAGGAAACCGATAGCCCGTCGATCCGAAGCAGGGGGGCCGATTGCGGGAGCGCCGATCCGGTGGCGTCAATACGGGCGAAAAGCTCAGTCAGTCTGTCTTGCGAAGCCATCGGCTGATCCTGTTCACGGAGAGGACGGTTGCGATCGTAACGAATGCGGGCGCGTAAACGAGCCACGGCCATTTGAGGTAATCCTTGCCGATTGAGATCAGCAGGCCCCAGTCGGAGGCGGGCGGCGGGTCGCCGTAGCCGAGGAAAGCAAGGCTGGCGATCACCAGGATCGAGTCGCCGAACTGCAGCACAGCAAGCGGCAGCACCGAGCGCGACGCGTTCGGCAGCACGTGGCGCCACAGGATGTGCCAGCGCGATCCGCCGAGCAGAAAGGACGATTCGACGAATGTCGCCTGCCGGGTCTTGATGACCTCCGAGCGCATCACCCGGGCGAAGAGGGCCACCGCCGAAACGCCGGTTGCGATGGCGGCGTTCGTGGTGTCGAAGCCGATCGCGGTGACGACGATGACGGCGAGCAAGAATTTTGGAATCGCAAGCAGCACGTCGACCAGGCGCGCAAACAGGGTGTCCACCCAGCCGCCGAAGAAGCCGGCCAAAAGGCCGATGAGGCCACCGGCGAAAACGCCGATGACCACGGCGATCAGTGCACTGGCGACCGAAGAGGCTGTGCCATAGACCACGCGGGTATAAAGGTCGCGGCCGAGGTGATCGGTGCCGAACCAGTGCGCCGCACTGGGGCCTAGCAGCTTCTGAGCGGGAACGCCGTTGACCGGGTCATAGCTCGTGAACAGGCTCGGGGCGAGCGACCAGGCGATCGCCAGCGCGACGATTGCGAAAGAGAGCGCGACGACCGGCGGCACGCGGAAGGCTGTCAGCCGCCCGATCGCGGTGACGCGCGAGGTAGAGTAGGTGGAGGCGAGGGTCATGAGGTCACCGCCTTGGAAATGCCGACGGAACTTTCATCAGCCGTGGTTGGACGACGCTCGCGAGTGCCGAGGAGTTTGACGCGCGGATCGAGCAGCGGGTAGGCAAGATCGGCAATCAGGTTGACGACCACGAAGACCACCGCTGCCAGCGAGACGACCGCTTGAAGCACGGGCAGGTCCTGAGTGCTCACCGACCGCTGCACCAGGCTGCCGAGACCGGTGCGTCCGAATACCGTCTCCGTGATCAGCGAGCCGCCAAGCAGTTCGCCGATGGTAAGCGCGATGACGGTGATGACCGGCAGCGACGATGGCTTGAGCAGGTGTTTGGCGAACAGGCGCATTTGCCCGAGGCCACGACCCCGCGCGACGGCGGCGTATTCCTGGCCGGACTCATGATCGAGGTTGGCGATGAGCACTTCGGCGATTTGCGCAGAGATGGGGATGCCGAGCGCGATGGCAGCGAAAAGAGTCGCCCAGAAGCTGTCGGGCTCGATCACCCGAAAGACGCCGAGCTGGAAACCGAAGAGGTGGATCAGCACCAGGCCGATCACGAAGTTTGGCACCGACAGGAACAATGACGGGAAGCCCCGCAGCAAGCCTTGGCCAAAGTGTTTTGGAAGAAACTGCGTGCCATAGGCGATCACCGCCGCGAGCAGCAGTGCTACTGCGAGGCCTGCGGAAGCAAGGACCAATGTCGACGGCAGCACCTCGGCGATCAGGGTCGACACGGGCCGGTTGGTCCGCATCGACAGGCCCAGATCGCCGGTCACGAAGCCAGAAAAGGATGTCCATAGCTGGACCGGGATCGGCTTATCCAGGCCCTGGGCGGCGATGATCTCCTTGATCTCCTCCTGCGTGAACCCATTCTGCGGATTGTTCAGGACATTGGTGATCGGGTCGCCGGGCAGGATGCTGACAACGACGAAGGTGAAGACATAAGCCAGCAGGATCACGACGATCGCCTGCACGAGGCGTTTTGCGGCGTAGTTTAGGTAGGCTTTGCTCATACCGTCACCTTCTTACCTTGCTCGGTTGAATTGCGGGTTATTCGCTTTTCGTGGCCGTGTAGTAGCTGGCGTAGGCGACGCCGTTGTAGACTTCGCCCTTGAGCTTCGGAGACTGCACGTAGATGCGTTGGACGATCTGCGTGCGTGGGATGAAGTAGCCCTGCTCGAGGATGTATTTCTGCAATTCGTCGAGCAGCGGTTTGCGGCTTTCGATGGAACCGGCGCCGGCGATCTTGTCGCGTAACTCGTTGAGCGTCTTGTCGCTCTCGTCGAGGGCGAACCAGTTCTCGCCGTTGTTGGCGTTCGTCAGGATACTGGCGACAGTGCCGGCGTCGATGAAGCTGCGCGTCACCTCGTAGGCCGGCACAGCCGGACCGCCATATTTGACCTTTTGGCCGAAGGTGACGACATCGTAGGCACGGATAGCGACTTTCCAGCCGATCTTACCGAGTTGCTGGGCGATGAGCTCGTCGACCGATTTCGAGGTTGCGAGGTAGGGGTTGGAATGCAGCGTCAGCACCAGCGGCTGGCCGTTCTTCGTGCGGATGCCGTCGGCGCCCTTGGTCCAGCCAGCCTCATCTAACAGCCTCTCGGCCTTTTCGGGATTATACGCCAGCAGATCGCTTTGGTCGGTCGCACCCGGCACGTTGCTCTGGATGAACGAGGTCGCGAGCTTCCAGTCTGGCGTATAGACGGTGTCGATGATCTCCTGGCGATTGATACCTGCCTGTAGGGCCTGGCGGACTTTTACGTCATCATATGGCGCAAGCTTGGTGTTAACAGCCCAGCCGTTCACAAAGCCGAGATAGCGTGGTGTCGCGATGGTGAAGCCCTCTGACTTGAGAGACTCCAACTCCTGCGGCGAAGCGTTATAAGCGACGTCGGCTTGATCCGACTGAACAGCGGCAACACGCAGCGAGGGCTCGGACACCAGCTTGTAGGTTATCGAGTCAAGAAAAGCCGGGCCAGTGTGGCCGACGGCGGGAGGACCCCAGTTGTAATCCTTGCGCTTGACCAGCTTGACGAAGTCGCCCTCCTTCCACGAGTCGACCACGTAGGGGCCGCTGCCGGAAGTCTTGCTGAGGTCGGCCTGCTGGGCGGCGGGCTGCGCGAGGGTCTTCGGGGAGATGAGGATCGAGCCGTGATAGCCGAGGGTCGGGATGAAGCCGAGCGTCGGCGCCTTGAAGAAGACCTTCACTGTGGTCGCGTCCACCGCCTCGGCATGGTCGTAGGTCTTCGGGAAGAGACCAATCGGGTTGATGCCTTCGCTCTTGCGGCCGGCGTACCAGATGTCGAGGTTGGCGACGACGGCCGACGCATCGAGCGCGGTGCCGTCGGAGAAAGTCACGTCGCTCTTCAAGTGCAGAGTAAACTCGGTGGCCGTGTCGTTCTGCTCCCAACGTTCGGCGATCCAGGGGCTGACCTTGCCGTCTGCATCGACGTAAAGGAGCTTGTCGGTCACATGGCCCCAGATGTGGCCCTGGAAGCTAGAAATCGCGCTGTTGTTCGGGATCCAGGTATCGCCCAGCGAGTCGATAAGGAAGGTGATGTCACCGCCATTATGTGGGCTATCGGCACTAAGAGCCGGATTGAACTCCGCCGTTCCCACCAGGGCGGCGATTGCCAGCGCAGAGGTGGCGATCAGCAGACGACGCCGGGGAAGGGACAACGGGGAAAAGCGTTCGATCATAATGCGGTCCTGTATTGTTTGCCGAGGAGATCACGACGCTTAGCCTAAGCAGGGCAACAGGAGGGAGAAAGACCAGTTGTTCTTTTTCTACTAAATTTATGGATTATTTTGTCCAGTTTCTAGGTGTGTGAGGATCAGCTTTTCCGGGCTTGTCGCGATCCTTGGCGGCGAGGCGTTTTTCGGCCGGCCCGTCGATCATAGCCGCCGGAGCCGAGGACCCCTCGATAGGCCGCGCCGATGTTTGGTGAAAGCCAATCTATCGGTCGCCGGCCCTCGTGCCGGAGCTGTCAGCATTGTCTGCGAAGCTCATTCCCTCGAATATCCGCACCGGAGGCGCTTCGCCGGCGAACCGCTCCGCCTCCACCCTGGTAAGCTGTCCGGTCGAGCCTTGGGCCAATTGTGAGGTTCCGACGTCGCGAGTGAGGATATTCGGGTTGCCGTGGACGCACATGGACTTCTCGGCGGTCGGGTCGTCCGGCTCGAACCATGCGCCCGTCGCAAGCTGCATCACGCCCCTTCGGGCCTCCTCGCTGATCACCGCTGCCGCAAGGCAGCTGCCGCGGGCGTTGAACAGCCTGACGATGTCGCCATCCGAAATACCGCGCTCGGCCGCGTCGGCTGGGTTGATGCGAACCGGTTCCCGGCCCTTGATCTTGGTGGAACGGCTGAAATCGCCGTAGTCCAACTGACTGTGCAGCCGCTGATGCGGCTGGTTGCAGACCAGATGGAGCGGGTATCGGCTCTCGTCGGCCCCAGCCTTCGCGCCGGGAGGATACCATCGCGGATGGCCGCGGCAATCGTCGTAACCGAAGCTTTCGATCGTCTGCGAAAAGATCTCGATCTTTCCGGATGGCGTCCTAAGAGGAAATGCCGCCGGATCCTGCCTGAAGGCGCGCGCCGGACCGCCGTCGTCGGTCTTGAGCGGAAGGCTCAGCTCGCCCCGATCCCAGAACGTCTCGAAGTCCGGAGCATCATGTCCACCGGCTATGAGTGCCGCGCGCGTAGTCTCGAACAAGGCGGACAGCCATTCCCGGCTGGTGCGATTTTCGGTGAACTCCTCGAATTTGCCGAGACGGCGCGCTATCTCGGAGAAGATCTCATAATCATCCCGCGCTTCGCCGACCGGCTCGATCAGCTTCTTCATGGCGACCATCAGCGGATCGCGGTCCGCCGCACCGATATCGTCACGCTCGAGTGTGGTCGTCGCCGGCAGCACGATGTCCGCGTGACGCGCAGACGACGTCCAGGCCGTCTCATGCACGATGATGGTCTCCGGTCTCTTGAACGCCGCCCGCAACCTGTTGAGATCCTGGTGGTGATGGAACGGATTGCCTCCGGCCCAATAGACGAGACGGATGTCGGGATAGCGCATCGCCTGGCCGTTATAGTTGAATGCGTCGCCCGGATTGAGGAGCATATCGGCGATACGCGCGACGGGAATGAGATCCGCCACAGGATTTTTGAACTGGCTCAGCGTCGGCAATGGAACGCCAAGTTGGCCCTTGCCGATATTCCCCAAGGCGCCGAGGGAATACGAATAGCCGCCGCCATCCAGTCCGATCTGCCCGAGCATTGCGGCCAACACGACGCCCATCCAGACCGGCTGCTCGCCATGGTCAGCTCGCTGGAGGGAATGGCTGACGGTAATCAACGTTCTGGCGCTTGCCATACTCCGCGCTAGATCAATGATCAGGTCGGCGCCGATTCCGCAGATGCCGGAAGCCCATTCCGGGCTTTTTTCGACACCGTCGGTCCGACCGAGCAGATAGTCCTCGAAACGCTCGTAGCCAATCGTATAGTTCTCGAGAAATCCGCGGTCGTGCAGTCCTGCACTGACGAGCGCATGCGCAAGGCCGAGCATCAGCGCGACATCTGTGCCCGGTATGATCGACAGCCATTCCGCATTCACCTCAGCGGGGAAATCGTCTTTCAGCGGGCTGACGAGAATGAAGCGGGCGCCGCGGACGCCCGCGCCGTTCAACTTTTGGCGCACGATATGCGCGCTGATGCCCCCACCATGGACATCCGCATTCTTGGTCGCCATTCCGCCGAAGGCGACGATCAGTTCGCTGCTCCGTTCGATAGCATCCCAGGTGACGCTCTTGCGGTCGAAATGATCGTATGGTCCCAACACGTGCGGGAGGATGACCATTGCAGCACCGGAGCTGTAGGTGTTGACGGAACTGACATAACCACCCAGCACATTGAGAAACCGGTGGATCTGGCTTTGTGCATGATGGAAGCGTCCGGCACTCGACCAGCCGTAAGATCCCCCGAACACCGCTTGCGGGCCAAAGTTTCCGTAAACGCGCTGCAGTTCTTTTGCGACAAGCTCGGCTGCGCGCGGCCAGCTGACCTCGACATAGCCGTCCGCTCCGCGATTCTGCGCGTGATCCGGCGTGCCTTCGAGCCAGCCGCGCCGGATCGCCGGCCGCTTGATCCGCATAGGGCTATGGGCGATCGCCGGAATGTTGCCCAGCAATGGCGAAGGATCCGGATCGCCCGGATGAGGCCGGACTTCAAGTCTTCCGTTTTCGTATCGGCCTGAAAACACGCCCCAATGGGAACTGTGGGTCTTGAAGCTTTTCATCTGACGATATCCTCGGTGATCAAGCCGTTTTCAGAGTACAGCGCCGTACGTCTTTCAAGACGTGCCAAGGATGCTGTAACACTTTGAAATGCTGCATAATTTTATCCCTAAATCGATTCCCGATTTAAGGAATTATGCAGTAGCCGGTGAACCATGGTCCGGAAGAATTTTGCCGGGATTCATGATGCCTTTCGGATCG
The DNA here is from genome assembly GCF_013087625.1 of Rhizobium changzhiense. Taxonomy (NCBI): domain Bacteria; kingdom Pseudomonadati; phylum Pseudomonadota; class Alphaproteobacteria; order Hyphomicrobiales; family Rhizobiaceae; genus Rhizobium; species Rhizobium changzhiense. The sequence continues at coordinate 235,653 of NZ_JABFCQ010000003.1, read as the reverse complement.
ATGGCATTTTTGATGACCGCCATGAGATCCACGGCATCTCCGTGTTCCTGACGCAAATATTTGATCTTGCCCGTGCCCACCCCATGTTCGCCCGTCGATGTGCCATCGACTGAAATCGCATATTCCACCATCCTCTTGTTGATGGCGGCGACCTCATCGAGTTCTGCCTGGTTCGTCGGATCGACAGCGAAGACAACATGGTAGTTGCCGTCGCCGACATGGCCGAGAATCGCGGCCGGCACGCTGCAGCTCCGCAGCAGTTCGCGTGTATCGAGAATGCAGGCGCTGAGCTGCGATACCGGCACGCAGACGTCGGAAGACCAGCCTTTGGCATTCGAACGCTGGGACACGACGGCATAAAACGCATTGTGACGCGCCTTCCAGAGGCGGTTGCGTTCTTCCGGCGTAGTAGCCCACTCGAAGTCCTTGCCACCGTTGTCCCCGACGATGCCGGCGACCATCTCTATCTGTTCCTGCACGCTGGCCGGAGAGCCGTGAAACTCGAAGGCCAATGTGTCCTCGATCTTCAAGGATAGGTTCGAATAAGCGTTGACGGCTGCAATCAGACCGCGATCCATCAGCTCCATCCGCGCGACCGGAATGCCGAGCTGCACGACCGCGATGGCCGCAGCAACCGCCTGTTCGACATTCTCGAACGAGCAGAGCGCGGCCGAGGTCGTTTCCGGAATGCCATAAAGCCGAAGCGTCACCTCAGTGATGATGCCGAGGGTTCCTTCCGAGCCCACGAAGAGCCGCGTCAGATCGTATCCGGCCGACGACTTTCGTGCCCGCCCACCGGTTCGGATGATCTGACCGCTCGGCAGAACGACGGTTAGAGACAAGACGTTTTCGCGCATGGTTCCGTAGCGCACGGCATTCGTGCCTGATGCGCGGGTCGATGCCATGCCGCCGATCGAGGCATTGGCGCCCGGATCGATAGGGAAGAACAGGCCCATGTCACGCAGGTGCGTGTTCAACTGCTCGCGGGTCACGCCAGCCTCAACCGTGCAATCGAGATCCTCGGCGCTGATGCGGACGACCTGCGACATACGGGAGAGATCGATGGAAACACCGCCCCGTACCGCGGTCAGATGGCCCTCGAGCGAGGTACCGGCGCCGAATGCGATGACCGGCACGCCTTCAACCGAGCAGAGCCGCACAGTTGCCGCGACCTCCTCCGTGTTTTCCGCAAAGACGACCGCATCCGGAATCGCGGCGACGTGGTGGGATTCACCGCGGCCATGCTGTTCCCGCAAGGGCTGCGATGTGGAGAAGCGATCACCGAAACGGTCGTGCAGCGCCTCGGTAAGGGCAGGGGAGAGCGCGCTCACTTGTCGGCTCCACGCGATATCGGTGTCTTGAACGAGCGGTCAAGAATGACGCGGCCAGGATGATCGAGATGCATCGCCAGCCATTCGGTGGAGACCAGGGAACCCGGTAAGCAAAGAGACATGAGAAACCCCGGAATTGCGATCTGAGGTTTGCGGCCCCCGGCTGCGTTCGCGCGGGCGCACCCCGATTTTACGACAGGATCAGGCGACCAGTTTTGCGCCCTTGAGATGACGTTCGAGGAAGGGCAGACTGTCTTGGCCCCAGTAAAGCTCGTCCTCATAACGGAATGTCGGCAGCCCAAACACACCGGCGTCCTTGGCGATCTCGTAATTGGCCTTCCATATCGACAACACGGTGTCGCTCTGGGCACGCTCATCCAACGCTGTACCATCGAAGCCCGCGGCATCCGCGATCGCGCGACGGACCTCTGCGTCACCGATATTTTCTCCGCGCAACCAGAAGGCCTCCTGTAGCGCTTTCGTCAGCCTGAGCCAGTCTTCTCCCGCATCGATGGCGGCAAGGATCATGAAACCTGCCGGCGTCGGGTCCGAAAGGGCTGCACGGTTTTCGAAGTTCAGCGTTTTGCCCCGGACGGCCGCCCAACGCTTGAGATCCTTCGTCCAATAAGCGCGACGGGCCTCCGGCCGGTTACGAGAATAGATGGCGCCGTTATCCTCAATCAGGGGGATGACATAGGGGCGGATCGTCGCGTTTTGTTCGGAAGCGAGTGCCGCGAATGGCTCCAGACCGATGAAGGCCCATGGCGAGCCAATGCCGAAGAAATAGTCAATGATCTTTGTCATATTCTGGTGCTCTCAGGATGTCCGGTCGTGTGGGATCGCGGCGTCGAATACAGAAAGTGCGCAGTCTCGGGCGACGAGAACCGCTGTTGGATCACGTCCGACTGCCACCGTCGCAAGCGCGCCTTCATAAAGAAGCGATAGATGAGCAGCAGTATGGTCAGGCCCCAATTCGGCTTTGGAGATAATGGCGCGGAAGATGTCGCTCACGGCCTTCTTATGCGTTCGGGCGACGGATACGACGCGTTCTGAGTCGCCATGCTCGGCCACCGCAAGAGCAAATGCGCAGCCCCGGAACTCCGGGCTGTCAGCCTTTTCATACAGGCGCTCGAAAATAACTCTGAGCTGGTCTCTCGGAGCACCGGTCGCGTCCAAGGCCTCCTGCAAGGAGCGAACAACACGTTCGTGGCGATCCTGGAGATAGGCCGCAACAAGATGATCTTTGGACGGGAAGTGTCGATATAGCGTTGCTTTTGCAACTTTCGCTTCTTCGATAATGCGATCTATCCCAACAGCCCGAATACCTTCGCTGTAAAATAGCCCGCCGGCTGCGGTGAGGATCTGATCTGATATGGGTTCTCTCATTGGATCGCTTCAGGTTGGTGGTTGCATCGTTGAACAATTGGAAGGCGACACATAAGGTCGTTGCGGCGAGACCGGTATTGCTGCCTTGATAGGGCCTGTCGACAAGTGATTGAATTGCGTCAAGCGCCAGTGCTTCCGTGAAGCCGCCCTGATGCTCCAATCTGCCTGCAAGATTCTGGACGACCTCATTGTAGGGTGTCGGAATATTGTGCAAACGACCAAGCAGGACGATTTCGCCGTTGAGAAAATCGACTTCACTCGAAGCGCCTGTGGTAAAACTCTGCCAAGTCGATTGTTGACCGGGACGGATGCCACTGTCCTGAGCTATGCGCCATCCTGAAAGATCTATGGTCCGCTCAGACGGTGAGGCGAGGTTGTAACCGGCAGCCTCTAGAACTTGGCGAGCTTCATTGACCAGCGCATCGGCGATTGAGACGCGGACATCCTCGGCCCCAACGAACAATTCCAAGACGTTTCGAACGTTGTGTAGAAGTTTGGCTGATTTCCAACGGCGGATATCATTGCTGGTTTCCGCCAGATAATGAGCGCGGTTGAGGTCCGCCGCAATCTGCTCGGCTGTTTCATCAGAACCCGATGGGAAACGCCCTATGGTGACCACGCCGACCTGCGGATCACCCGCCACTGCAACGGAGCCCGTTTCGGTAAACCGCGCTGGCGTCAGAATACTAACCCCATACACCCTGGCGAAAGTTCTGAGGGCAATTGCTTCTGTCGCCAAGCCATTTTGAAAGGTGACGACCGGGAGACCGGCAGCCGTTCCACCCGCTGAATCCGACACTTGACGCCATGACCAGGAGGCCAGGGAGTTTGCCGCGTCCTGAGTTTTGACCGTCAACAACAGGATATCATCGAGGGTCAGTTCGGGCGGGTCGCTGACGTCGAAAGCGTTAAGCCCGATCTGTCGCTTGCCGGAGGGACGCTGGTAGTTCAGACCATGCTTCTTTATATGGCCGATCTGCGCGCCGCGTCCGACGAGCGCATATGGGATGCCGGAAAGTTCGAACTGCGCAGCGAGGCTCGCACCAACCGCGCCTGCCCCCACGATAACGTATCGTGTCATCTCTCTTCTCAAATCTGATTTATGACCAATGCGGACTGATGTGTGGAGGTCGACAAACCCACGTTGGAAGCATAGGCACGCAAATGGATTGAAGAAAGACAGGTCGTTCTCTTTCTCTTCATTTCGTAGAAAATAGTTTGGAATCTGGACGTTTTACGGCCACCTTAATCTCCGCCGACCGTGGAATAAGAAGCATGCTGCCCTCGGTTCGATCCTCATCAAGACCGTCACCCGCATCGGCACCTCACAAAGTCTATATCAGGACGGGCATGCGACCAGGGAACCAGCCCGCGTTTCGAGACCACATGATCGCAGCCAGGTCGAAACCATGCCCACGGTCCGTACACCCTTCCAGCCTGTCTCGTCACCGCCATCGAGAAAAGTCACGCGTTAGCACCCACCGGCTGGAATGCTTTCCGAACGCGCATCGCTGCAGCCGATCCGACTTGCGTTGCCCGGACAGACCACTCGCGGCGAGACTTCCGGCCCGCGCCAGACGCTCGGTTGATCGGAGGACCGGCGGGGCGCGCGTTTCGATCGGGCGCTAGACGAGCGAGTCCACGACGCCGCCATCGACTCTCAGCGCCGCACCCGTCGTCGCGGACGCCTGGGGGGACGCGACGTAGACCACCATGTTCGCAACCTCCTCGACAGTTGCCGGCCGCTCGATGATGGAGGTCGGGCGATGTGTCTTGACGAAGTCGATGCCGGCTTGCTCGAAGGACCGCTCGGCGGTGACATGCCCCTTGAGCAGCTCGGCGGCGCCTTCGGACATGGTCGGGCCCGGTAGCACCGAGTTCACCGTCACTCCCGTTCCAGCCATGCGCTTGGCAAGACCGCGCGCAACCGCAACGTCGGCGGTCTTGCTGACGCCGTAGTGGATCATCTCAATGGGAATATTGAAGGCGGATTCCGAACCGAGGAAGATGAAGCGCCCCCACGACTTGGCAGCCATTTTCGGAAGGTAGGCGCGAGCCAGCCGCACGCCTACCATGACGTTGACCTGCCAGTGGCGGTCCCAGATCACATCGTCGGTCTCGAAGAAATCCAGCGGCTGAAAAATGCCGAGGTTGCTGACGACGATGTCCAGCGCAGGTTCGGCCCGAATCATGGCGTCACAGCCCTCAGCGCTGGCGAGGTCGAGCGCATGACCGCGCGCACGGCTACCGAGGCGCTGCATCGACCTTCGGCTGGGTGCGGCCGTTGATAATGACTGCTGCGCCCGCCTCATGGAGCCCACGGGCAATGGCAAATCCGATGCCTTCGGTGGACCCTGTGACGAGGGCGACTTTACCTGAAAGGTCGATGTTCAACTTGCTTCTCCTGGAAAGATTGGCCGGGCGGCGCGTTCATCGCGCCGCCACCAGCGTCTTGGACGGAGCCGGCTTCCGACCCAGTGATTTCCGTTGGGCAACGCACCGGAGCGGCTTACGCCGCCGCGTCCAGAGTATTGAAGGCGGCCCGGTGCGACGCGACGAAGTCCTGAACGGTCATCGGCGGCACGCCCGTCACTTCGGCGATGATCTTGTCGGCGCCCGAGAAGATGCCGTTCTGGTAATCGAGGGCGATCGCGCAGAAGTGCTGGATCAGAAACTCGGGCAAGCCGAACTTTTCGAGGCGCACGCGATAGGCGGGGATGGTCAGCGGCCGGTAGCTGATCTTGCGGCCGAGCACCTCGCCGATCGCCGCGGCGATGCCCGGCTGGTCGAGCTCGGTCGGTCCATGGAGCGTGTAGGTTCTGCCGATATGGGCGGCCGGCTCTACCAGGAGCGCGGCGATCAGCCGGGCCTGATCCTCAGCAGCGATCGGAGCATGACGGCCGGCGCCATAGGGCAGATCGATGATGCTCTGTTCGACGATGGTCTTGCGTGCAAACGGGTAGAGCAGCCATTGCGAGAAGAAGGTCGGGCGCAGATGCACGGTCGGAACGCCCGACCAGTCAAAGATCCGCTCGGCGATCCAGTGATCGCGCGCCGCATGGCTCTTTGAGTCTTCGCGCGCGGAGATCTGCGACATGTTGATCACGGCCTTGAGGCCGGCGCGCCTGGCCGCATCGGCGAAATATGCCGTCGTCTGAATGATGCCGGGACGGACGGGGTAGCAGAAATAGGCGGCGGCGGTGCCGGCGACGGCGCGGATAACGTCGTCATGCTCGAAGAGGTCGCCGACCACGACCTCCGCGCCGTCACAGCGAAGCGCCTCGGCCCGCTGGTCCTCCTTGTGGACCATAGCCCTGACGGCATGACCATTTTCGAGCAGACGTTGGACGGTGTAGCGGCCGGTCTCACCGGTCGCGCCGGCAACGAGGAACGTGTCAGTCATTTCTATCTCCTTGTGTGTGGCTGCGTCATTATGTGTGTAATTACACACTTTTGGGTAAAAAAAGGGAACTACCCGCCGAGGTTGAGCTCCAGGATTTCATCGCGCATGCGCACGGCGCGGTCCTGTCCGACCTCCCGTTCAAATGCGGCTTGGGCCTCTTTCCAAAGGGGCACGGCCTCCGCCACCTTGTCCAGGCCGGAGCGGGAGAGCCCGACATCGAAGGAGCGGCTGCTATCCGCTCTACCGGCCACAACCCACCCGGCCGCCTGAAGCGGCTTCAGCGCGCGGACCAGCGTCGTGCGTTCCATGCTCAGCATCTGCGCCAATTTGGTGATCTTGAGAGTCTCGTAGGCTTCCAGCAGCGACAGGATCGAGAACTGCGAGACGGACAGACCGGCGGGCGCCAGATGATTGTCGTAAAGACGGCTCAGATGCCGCGCGTTTTGGCGGGCAGCGAGGGCGTAACAGAGATGGGGACCAGTTGGCGTCGGCATGGCGTACACTTAACTGTGTAATTGCACAGCGTCAAGCGCGAACCTCTCCGCTCGATTGACAGGGTCACAGACCCGCAACGTCCCGAACCTCTGAACCGATCCTCGCACGCTGAGGGCTCTCAAAGACCGGGGGGCAGGGCTACACCCCGCCCCCCCGGCCTTTTGAACACGGTAGCGTCAGCCGCGAAGGAACGCCAGCAGGTCGGCGTTTAAGCGGTCCTTATCGACGTGCAGCAATCCATGGGAGCCGCCGTCGTAGACGATAAGCTTGGCATGCGGAACGAGCCCGGCGGTCAACTTCGCAGATATCTCCAGCGGCACGATCTGATCGTCGCTGCCGTGGACCACCAGGGCGGGAACCGTGATCTTCTTGAGGTCGTCGCGGAAATCGGTTTCCGAGAAGGCGCCAAGCGCATGATAGGCGGCAAGAAACCCGGTTGCCTGTCCCTGACGCCAGTAACTCTCCCGCAGGCCTTCCGACACATGCGCGCCCGGACGATTGAAGCTGTAGTACGGCGTGGTCACGTCGAGATTCCACTGCGACCGGTTTGCCTGCACGGCGGCGCGAAATGTATCGAACAGCTCCTTGGGAGCGCCGTTCGGATTGGTCGCGGTCTTGAGCAGGAAGGGTGTCACCGAGGAAACGAAAGCGACCCTGGCGACGCGGCTCTGGCCATGGCGGGCGATATAGCGTGCGACCTCGCCACCGCCCATCGAATGACCGACGAGGGTCGCCTCGCGCAGATCGAGCGCCTCGACCAGTTGTGCCAGATCATCGGCGAAGGTGTCGTAGTCGTAGCCGCCGGACGGCTGGCTCGACCGCCCAAAACCCCGACGGTCGTGGGCGATGACGCGGTAGCCGTTCTGCAGCAGGAAGAACATCTGGTCTTCCCAGGCGTCGGACGAGAGCGGATAGCCATGGCTGAACACCACGGCCGGCCCGGTGCCCCAGTCCTTGAAATAGAGGCTGGTGCCGTCTTTCGTGACGAGGCGGTCGCCTGTGGCCTTGCCGGCGCGGACAGGCGCGGGGGTCTTTGCATCGGCGGGGGTTGCGCCGGCACCAGCCGCTGCAAGTCCGACCCCGGCGATGGCGGCGCCTTTCAGCAGGTTTCGGCGGGAAGCGCTATCGGGTGTTGAGATTGTAGACATGAGGAAACTCCGTGAGAATGATGCCACATGGAGAGCGGCGTGATTGGCGAATGTGGTTGGGTGCATCGGTGCGGTGTTCTAACCGCTTTCGTGTGGAGGATTAGAAGCCGAGCCTGCGCAGATCCTCGGTGACGAACATCTGGCCGCTGCGATTCTTGACGCTCGGGAGCTCAGAGACCTTCGCGCGCCAGGACTTCAGCGCGGAATGATCGTCAGGGATGGAAATGCCGGCGGCGTCCGCGAACATCAGCCCGGCAAACACCGTGATGTCGGCCATCGAGAATGCATCGCCGGCGACGAACGAACGATCCTGCAGCACCGTGTCGAAATACTTCATGCCGGCTAGCGCCTTATCGCGCTGGCGGTTGCCCCAGTCCTGACGGCCAGCCCATTCCGGGCTCTTGAACACTTTCAGCTCGGCGCCGAGGCCGGGCGTCGCGTGATGGAAGTAGTTGCCGATCGCATCGAGCAGCTCGGTCTCGGCCCGCTTGTGCATCATGTGGATGACAGCCTTTTCCTTCGGCGTCTTGCCGGTGAGCCGCGGATCGCCGTCGAGATTGTCGAGATATTCGGTGATGGCGGTCGCCTCACTGATGTAGGTTCCGTCCTCAAGCTGGAGCACCGGCAGCACGCCCGAAGGGTTCTTTTCGAGGAAGGCGGGTTGCTTATGTTCGGCGCCGATGAGGTCGACGGAGACGAACTCGACCTGCGGTTCGAGCCCTTTTTCGGCAAGCACGATGCGGATGCGGGCCGGATTGGGAAAGCCGGGGCGATCGAAGATTTTCATGAGAGACTTCCTTATCTGTCTATCGATAGATAGATCACAGTTCAGAGATATCTCTTCCCTTTTCGACCGTCAACAACTATCTATCGAGTGATAGGTATGGATCGATGATGGCAAAAACCAAAACGGATATGCGCGAGGCGGTCATGACCGCCGCAAAAGCGACGGTGCAGTCGCATGGCTACAACGCGCTGAGCTTTCGTGAACTCGCGAAAGAGGTCGGGATCAAAAGCGCCAGCGTGCATTATCATTTCCCAACCAAGGGCGATCTCGGCGCCGCGTTGGCGCGTCGCTATACCGAGGAGGGCGCAGCCTACCTGGCGGAACTGCTGGCCACTTCCAACGATGCGAGTTGGTGTATGGACAGATACGCGGCGATCTTTCGCGCCGCCCTGGCCAACGATAATCGCATGTGCCTGTGCGGCATCATGAGCGCGGAACTCGACGACCTGCCTGCGGAGGTCAGAACCGAGGTCGATAGATTCGCGGAGATGAACGTCGGATGGCTCACCCAGATCCTCTCACGCGCAAGGCCCTCGACGGGTGAGCAAGATCTGCAGGAGTGCGCGATGGCGATCTTTGCTGCTATCGAAGGCGCGCAGCTGGTCGCGCGCGGTTGCCGGGACATCGGCATCTATGACCGGACGATTCGGGCCTATCGGACCACGGGTCTCATCCCGTAATTGGCCGGCGGCTCTAATGTGAGGGCGATGGTTTTTGCGCAAGTCCGCCGGCCGACCTATCCGGCGAGGCACTTCAGCGGCATCTGCGGTCGAAATACCCATCCTACTCAGTCAGTTGATACTGCTGACCGCGGGCCGTGGTTCAAAATATACAGATCGTCAGTTCGATCCCCATACAGACCTCCTCGGTCCGCAGTTGCTCTCTCGCACACAGAACCGCCTCCGCTGGCAACCCGCTGAGAACGTTACGAGGCCTCGATCCTACGTGCAACCTGTTCGGGAGTATCGCAGATGCGGATTTTATCGATTAAAAGGTGACTAAAATAATCATCTTATGTTGACAAGGCCAATTTCGCTCCATAGGTTCCGCCCGCATCCGTGACGTAGGGACCAAGCAATGGCGCGTGTTTTTTTGAATGTTTCTAATAATGTATCGCGAATTTATAGAGATAGCCTGTTTCTCACGACAGCGATCGTCCTGATCGGCATTGCAGCATCGCCGGCCTCAGCCCAGAGCGCGTCCACAGATGCCGGCGCGACGGCGTTGGAACCGATCGTCATTCAAGGCGCATCCTCTGATAGCAAGACTGACCGGACGTCCGTTGCTGCCAAGAACAGTTCGGCTGCAACCAAGATCAACACGCCGCTCGTCGAGACGCCGCGTTCGATCTCGGTGACGACGGAGAAGGAAATCGAGCAGCGCGGCGCGCAGACGGTCATCGAGGCTGTGCGCTATTCGGCCGGCGTGACGACAGGAACGAGCGGCTTCGATCCGCGTTTCGACCAGGTCTACATTCGCGGCTACAACGCCACGACGGTCGGTGACTATCGCGACGGATTGCGCCAGCCCTATATCAATTACGGCATGTTCCGCACCGAACCCTATCAGTTGCAGCGGGTCGAAGTGATAAAGGGACCGGTTTCCGTTCTTTACGGTTCTGGTTCGCCGGGCGGCCTCGTTAACAAGATATCGAAGCTTCCGACCGAGGAGCCGATCCGCGAAGTCGGCATTAACTACGGCACCGAGGATCGGGTGCAGGGGATGTTCGATTTCGGCGGACCGATCAGCGAAGACAACGAGGATTTTCTCTATCGCATCGTCGGCGTCGCCCGCCGCGGCGACACCAACTTCGATATTGCCGACGACCGCTATTTGCTAGCGCCGTCGTTTACCTGGAAGCCTGACGAGGGCACATCCTTCACGGTTTACGGCTTGGCGCAGGCAGATGAGACCGACTCCAATGTCGGCGCCATCACGACCTTGGATGGCAGGATCCTCGATATCAGGGCGAGCGATCCCGACTATGATTACCAGAAGGTCAAGCAGCAGCAGGTCGGCTATCAGTTCGAGCATGAATTCGACAACGGCCTGACCTTCCGGCAGAACCTGCGCTATTCGCACCTCGATCTGGAGGCTCGCTACCTCGGCGTTACCAGCTGGACCGGGACAGTCGCGCATCGTGGCACGAATGCGATCCGGGACGACATGAATGTTTTCCAGGTCGATAATCAACTGGAGGCGAAATTCGACACAGGCCCGCTTGCGCATACGATGCTGTTCGGGCTCGACTACACGAATCTCCAGTCGAGCTTTGGCTATGGCGCCGGAGTTGCCGATCCGGCATTCGACTTCGATATCACCAATCCGACCTATGGAGTCTCAGGCGCTACGCCGGATTATAATGTCTTGGCTTCCGATGCCGACATGCGGCAGGTCGGCATCTACGCCATGGACCAAATCGAGGTCGGAAATTGGCGCTTCAACCTCGGCGGCCGGCAGACCTGGGTGAACCAGACGCGAGATGCGACCTTGCCCTCGGTCAGCTCGGAGGAGGTCGACAAGAATGCCTTCTCCGTACAGGCAGGCGCGCTTTACCTCTTCGACAACGGCATCGCGCCATTCGTTTCCTACGCGACCTCCTTCGATCCGGTCACCAACCGATCGGCTACCAACACAATTCTTCCGCCGACGAAGGGCGAGCAATACGAAGTCGGCGTGAAGTACCAGCCTCCCGGCTCGGATATCCTGCTGTCGGCCGTCGCCTATCACATCGTCGAGCAGAATAAACCGAGGCTCGCCGACCCGTTGACATTTGCCTACGATTCTCAGGGAGAGGTGACCGGAAAGGGTATCGAGCTTGAAGCCCGCGCGGCGATCGCCGACGGTCTCGATATTATTGCGGCCTATACCTACAACGACTCCGAAGTGACCGGCGGCAACAACGTCGGAAATACTCCGGCCATCACCCCGACCCATATTGCGAGCCTATGGGCGAACTACACTTTCCAGGAAAGCAATCCCTTCAACGGTCTGTCGGTCGGCGCGGGCGTGCGCTACATCGGTGAGACCTGGACGGATGTGGCCAACACCTCGAAGAATCCTGCGACTTTCTATGTCGATGCATCCGCCTCCTATGATTTCGGCGCGGTCGACAAGAAATACGAGGGCCTGACGGCAGCCTTTGCCATCCGCAACATCGCCGATGAGCGCGAAACAGTTTGCGAAGAGGGCTTTTGCTATCTCGGCCAGGGCCGCAACATGACCGGCACCCTGAAATACCGGTGGTAAGCTCGGCAATGGAGACAAATGGGGCGTTCCAGCGCTCGACCTTGATCGCTGACCATCCTGTCGCCCACCAGGCCGTCGACCTCGACGGCTTGGTGGGCGACAGCCCGTTCTCCTATTGCCGCGGCAAGCTGCTCAGCGCTCTCCCGCAGACGGGCATCGTCGTTTCCTGCAGGGATCTTTGCGACCGAGCGATCTTCGACGAGATCATTGGCCGATATGCGCAAAAATTTCCGGGGAGCGACCGTCGCGCGATCGTCTCGATGTGGACGCTCTACTATTTTAGCATGCTGACGATTGCCCCCAGCGTCCATATGTTCGTGCACCGGATCGGGCTGTCGTTGGAGATCGACCGGCTTTCGCTCGTCTGCAATGAGCATACGGGCGAGCCGGAAGCATTCGTGTTGTCCGGCAGGCCGGGGGTGACGACTGACCCGGCCGGCGAGCTTCACCGGCTGATGCTCGGTCACGCCGAGCCCGTCATCGCGGCGATCGCCGCCAACGCCGGCGTCGCACCGAAGCTTCTCTGGAACAATGTTGCGGCCTATCTCTCCTGGATTCTGAAAGAGATCGCTCATCGCCATGAGCCTGTCCTCGTCGAAGGCGGCCTGGCGCTGCTGGAAGAAGCTCAATGGCCGGGCGGCGGGCGTAACCCGATGTTCGGCATGATCCGCATTGCGCGCCAGCAATGCGGGCTCGAATTCGTGCGCCGGAAAGTCTGCTGCCTGCGCTATAACCTGCCGGGCGTCGGTGGCTGCGGCGAAGCCTGCCCGCTGCCGGAGGGGCGCCACTAGCTCCTATCGTCCACCGCGCGCAGAGACGGGTACCCTGCGCACCAGTTATTGCCAATGCGCGCCAAGCAGAAAGTTCCCTCGTCTCAAAGCGTAGTCTCACCTGCCTGGACGCCGGCGAGTGGCTTGACCATAAACAGGCATGGGTGGTCCTCGTGCCAGAGCTTTGCAAAGACCTCCGCCCGCACAAATCCGGCCCGGTCATAGAAGCGCCGCGTCGCCTCGAACTGGGGTTCGTCGAGGCCGCGCGGGGCGAGCGTCTTGACCGTCAGCAGCCGCGCACCCGATTCATGGCCGAAACGTTCGGCCGCATCGATGAGATGGCGTCCGGCGCCGCGACCGTGATGTTCGGGTCGTGTCGCGATCAGCGCGATCTCGACGGCGCCGGGCGGGTGCGGCTTCAAGGCCATCAACGCGGTTACGACATCCGCTTCGACATAGCCGAACACCGGCAGGTCTTCGATCGCCTGGGCGCTCGCTTCGATGACCTCGGGTTCTGAAAACCAGTCGGGCAAAGCCCCCATGATCGATCGGCAGAGGTCCGCCTTGCCGGTCTGGATCTCAACTGTTCTTCCCATTTTTTCTCGCCTCCGCTCGGTCGATTTAAACTTGACTCCTGTTATCACCTTAAAATAGACACTGCAATCAAATCGTGTACTTCAGCTCAAAAAAGGAGCCCGAGACCGAACCGGCCAGCAACGACAGAGCCTGATTTTCCATTTGTAAAAAGGTACAGGACAATGCACGCATTGCATCGTGATGTGAACGGAAATGCCGTGGTCAACGCCATGATCGAAAACAAGGACAAGCTCCTTAAAACGATTGAAAGCGTTGTCAAATCAAAGTCATATTCCGAGGATATCTTTCAAGATGGAGTCATTAAAGCCTATGGGGTCAAAACCGACGACATTCGTTGCCCGATCGGCTACGCCTTCCGGATGGTCTACAATCTCGCACTCGATGAGAGCCGCCGGCGACGCCAGAAGATGAACAACCATAGGTCGATAGACCAGATTCAGGAGATCACGGCGCCTGTCCCCACGGTGCTCGACCAGCTCGTCGCTGCCGAGACCCTGCGCAATGTGCTTGCCTCGCTCGAGGCGCTGCCGAAGCGAACCAACGATGCCTTCATTCGCCATCGCCTCAACGGCGTGCCGCAGAAGGATATTGCAGCCGAACTTGGCGTCTCAAGGACCCTCGTCAACTTCATGATCAAAGCGGCAGAGGAACATTGCCATCTGGCGATCGCCGAACCTGCTTCCCGCCCCGATCATGCGCACCGACCGGACCCTACCGTTTCGCTGCGTGCAGCGCCTGCTGCAAATCGCTCCACATCAGTTCCGGCTCTTCCAGGCCAACGGCGAAACGAACCGTCTGCTCGCTCACGCCGAACCGGATGAAGGAGGTCATCCGATCGGGGATCTGCAGCGCGACCTTGGCGGGGACCACCAACGTTTCCGGTCCCCCCCAGCTGACGCCGAGGCGGATGTCGCGAAGGCTGTTTACGAAGCGTGCGACATCGATATCGGGATTGAGGTCGAAGGCAAACAGCCCGGCATAACCCGTCAGCGTTGCCCGTCCGGGATGGGCCTGGAATGCCGGGTGACGAACGCGTCCAATCGCAGAGTGCTCCTTCAGCCGCCCGGCCAGCAAAAGCCCGCTGCGCTCATGCTCCTTGAGACGGACACGCAGCGTGCGCATGCCGCGCAGCAGCAGCCAGGCCTCGAACGGTGACAGTTTGGCGCCGACATACGGGTAGGATATTGAATTGATCCTGGCGATGGCCTCCTTCGAGCCGACGACGACTCCGGCGACCGTATCGCTGTGACCGCCGAGATATTTCGAGGCGGCGTGAATGACGATATCGACGCCATGCTGGATCGGTTTTTGAAACAGCGGCGTTGCCCAGGAATTGTCGATGATTGTGGTAACCCCGGCCTCCTTTGCCATGGCCGACAGCGCCGCAATGTCCTGAAGCTCGAAGACGAAGGATGTGGGGTTTTCAAGGTAGAGCAGCTTGGCGCCTGACAGCGCCTTGCGGACCTCGTCGTGGTCGGCGGGATCGACGAAATCCACCGCGACGCCGAGCCTGGCAAGCAGTTTCACCAGAAGGCGGTAGACATCGTTGTAGAGATGGCGGACCGCAACGACCCGGTCTCCCGCCTCAACGAGGCTCAGAATTGTCGATGTAATGGCGGCCGTTCCGCTGGAGAAAGCACGTCCGTCCTCTGCGCCCTCGAGGCGGGCAACCAGGAGTTCGAATTCGCGGACCGTCGGATTGTCGCCGCGCGAATAAATGTAGTTGCGCGTGCGGCCGGCGAAAACATCCTCCATCGCCTCGTAACTGTCGTAAGTGAAGAGCGACGTTTGGAAGATCGGCGGAGACACAGCGTTGAATGCCGCCGGATCGACAGGCGTAAAGAGATCGTCAGCGACCGCATGGGCGCCAAGGTCGTGCGGGTTGATCGACTGGTTCATGGTCATCCTCTCATGGACAAAAGCTGGGATATGAACGGATGGAGGTCAGATGGTCGGCAGAGCGCTGCCGGAGCGCGCTGAGCGTCCTCGCCAGGCAGACGGCCGACAGCAGGCCGGTCAACGCCGAGGCCAGGAATATTGCTGCCAGTAAGCCTGAAAAGCCGAAGAACGGCGGCAGAAGAGCAAGCAGCGGAAAGAGAACATAGCCATTCTGCGCCAGACCGATGGCAACCGCCGCTTTCGCTCTGCCCTGAGCCTGAAAGAGGATCAGCACCGTTTGCCGTAGGCCGAAAAGCAGAAGCGGAAGATGGGTCGCGATGATCGCTTGCCCTGCTATCCCGATCACCAACGAATCGTCGGTGAAGAATGAGGCAAGTTCTTCGGAGAAAACCAGCGCGGCCAATCCATAGGCGCCACTCACGGCAGTCGTGACCACTGTGAGGATGTGGGCTGCCGATAGCATCCGGGCTGTATCGCCCCGACCCCAGGCAAAGCTCAGGATCGACTGGGCTCCGAGTGAGATGCCGATGACGGGGAGGGTTCCGACAGCGAGCAGCCGCAAGGCAATCCCGACGCCGGCGATGCCGGCTTCTCCGTGATAGGTGCCGGCGAGCGATACCACGGCCGCAATCGCGCCTGCGGTTGCGAGGCTGGTCAGCGTCGTCGGTGCGCCCACAGCAAGGACAGGCCTGAGATAGCCGATATCTCGCCACCGCCAGCCAAATGTCAGCCGGACCGTCCCAAGTCGCCTGGCGTGGTAGGCAGCATAGATGCAAAGCGCGACCAGTTGGGACAGGATGGTTGCGATTGCAACGCCCTGCAGCCCGAGGCCGAAGCCAAAGATCATGATCGGGTCGAGGATCATGTTCAGCGCAAAGCAGACGACCAGCGTCCACATGCTGAAGCGGGCATTGCCCTCTGCGATCGCCAGGAAATCGAGAATGATCTGCGCCATCGTCAGCGGCACCGAGACCGCAATGATCATCAGATAATGTTGCGCGAGCGGCTGAAGGGCAGGTGTGGCGCCGAACAGCAGCAAATCTGGAAATGCGATGATTGCGATGGTACTTGCCGCGCCGAAAACGACGCCGGCAGCAAGACTGATCGAGGCAATGGCGCCGGCCCGGGATCGGTTGCCGGCTCCGAGCGTGCGTCCGACCTCCGTTGCGACACCGACGCCGATCCCCTCGCCGAAGGCAGCGATGAGCATGAGGACCGGCAGGACGATCATGATCGCCGCGATCTGGTCTTCACCGATCATCCCGACGAAGATCATGTTGATCGTATGATGGGCGGCATTGATCGACAGGCCGAACATGGCTGGCAGTCCGAGCCGAAGCAGCAGCCTGAGAAGCTCAGGACTGGCAAGGTCTTCCGGTGCGAGACGCTGCCGTCTCCGAAAGCTGCCGCTCGCGTCGCTCATATCGTTCATGACGCAGGCACCCAGAGACGATCGCCGAAGAAACGCTCGCGGCCGAGCATCACCAGGAGCGCCCGCTTATGCGGAAAATCGAAGTGCTTGACCTTGGCAAAACCCGAACGGTCGAGGTTGCGGATCTGCTGTTCGTGACTGGCGCGCGGCTCGCCGACGATGCGCTTCGTGCGTGGATCGTCGAGGAAGATGAAATGCATCAGCGAGGGAAGCCATGCGCTGATCCATTTCTTGCCGCGATAGCCGGGCTCGCCGATCGCCACATGCCATCCGCGATCATAGTCGTCGGCATCGTAAAAGGGGCCGAGCCGGTCCTCCTTTGCCCAATAGACTTCGAAATAGCCGAAGGGAATGTCCGCGAAACTGCCTATCAGCGGCAGGACATGCGGATCTGCGATCCTTTTTTCCAGGATCACCCGGTGCTTGTCGATCGAACCCGCATCCTCCCAGATCGTGTTGACCTGTTCGTCGTTCATCCAGCGATGAAATGCTGCAAGATCGGTCTCGGGATCGGCCACCGTGAAGGTGATTTCCCGTTCCAGCCAAGGGATGAAACGCCTGTAGATCGTACCCTTCGGCTTTGCGGGTCGACGCGGATGATACCGGCCCGCGGTCATCTCCTGCACGGGCGGCAGCGGATAGGACAGCTGCGGCAGCCAGAGCGAGGGCCATTGCCACAGGATCGCCGAATTGAGCCTTCCGCCTGCATCCGCAATGTGCGGCGGGAGGCTTGTCTGATGCCCTTCGAAGACGACTGAGGTGATCGAGCGATCTTCTGCCGTTACGGCTTCGGCGGCCGCCATGAGAAGCTCTGCCGATTGCACGGGATCGCCATGGTAAAAGGTCACCGACGCGATGCTGGCCTCGACCTCGAATGCGGCTTCGTGGTGGCCGTAAGCGGTCTTGAGGTGGATGAGATTGGGGGCGAGGCTGACGTAGCTACGCGACTGCAGAGCGCGCCTTTGTTTGACTGCGTCGAAATCCATGACGTTCTCCTTGGCCGGTCGAGGACCGGCCGGGCTTTTGGCGCGGCGAGCATGAAGCGTACTCTTGCGCCGATTTAGTAGAATGACGATCCATCTCCCGTCGGATTTAGGGATAAGCGAAGAAAAAAATTCTCATCAATTTTCTAAACTGCAGCCTGCCGGATCCGTCACTTGCGCATGACCATCATCACCGCAGGAGCTGCGAATGGATAATCTTGAACCTCACGACGATCTCTGGATCGCCGTCATCGACACCGAGCATCGCTACTCGGTCTGGCCGCGGGACAAGCGGATTCCACTGGGCTGGGAGCCGG
This sequence comes from Rhizobium changzhiense, assembly GCF_013087625.1. Classification (NCBI taxonomy): domain Bacteria; kingdom Pseudomonadati; phylum Pseudomonadota; class Alphaproteobacteria; order Hyphomicrobiales; family Rhizobiaceae; genus Rhizobium; species Rhizobium changzhiense. The sequence continues at coordinate 217,856 of NZ_JABFCQ010000003.1, read as the reverse complement.
CGGGTTTTGCCGGTTCGCGCCAGCAATGCCTGGCGCATATCGCTGACGTCTGGGCGGATCCGCGCCCCCTCTCTTTGCGCTCGGCAATCGCCGGCGATGCGCGTCTCTGAAAACGGCTGGATGGCACGGATGAACAAACAGATCACAAACTTCGCAGATGCCACCCCGACCGATGTGGCAACGGACACGGTCTTCGAGAGCTTCCCGCTGACGATCGCGCAGAAGCGTATTTGGTCGCTGGAGCAGATCGGCAACGACACGGTGTTTCCCGACCAGGTCATTTCGCTGCGATTGAGCCCGGCGGTCGACATCAAGACGATTGCCGGCGCCTGCCGGACGCTCGTGGCGCAACATCCCTTCCTTGCCACCCGGTTCCGCCGGCTGGCAGGCGGCCGCGTCGAGCAATACTGCGGCGCTTTGAACGCAGTACCGATCGAGATTGTCGGCGAAGGTATCGCTCTTGCGGAGCCGGATGCGTTGGCCGCCAAGAAAGCCTTCCGCGACCGGCGCTTCGACCTCCTTGCTGGTCCGCCGACGCGTGTTCAGATTATCTTGCTTGCCGATGGGCAGTCGCTTCTGACGATCCTGCTTCATCCTGTGATCTCGGACGATCGCGAGAAGTCTGTTCTCGCCGGCTCCCTGACGCGAATTCTCGATGGCGCACCTGCCGGCGACACGCAGCCGGCCGAAATCTTGGCCGGAACGCGGGAGGCTGAGTGGCTGCAGACGAAGCTGGCCCAGGAATCCCTCTCCTATTGGCGGAACACGATCGGTCTCGATTATTCGGCCTCGACCTTTCCCACCCGCTTCAACAGCGGCGGGCTGGCAGGTGTGGCGCGCGCGCAGCATCGATTTTCGATCGAGCCCGAGCTCTGGGAAAAGCTCGGTCGACATGCGCAGCATAAGGGGTATCAGGTCGAGCGCGTGCTTCACGCCGCCTTTTGCGCGCTGCTGGCGCGCTACAGCGGCAACTATGCTTTGCTGACCGGGCTGCTGATCGCGCGGCCGCAGAAGGAGCATCTTGCGAACCGCGGCCGTGCCGAACAGGTCCTTCCCCTCATCCTGTCGCTGACATCAAGAAGCTCTCTCGACGATGTCATCGCAGCGATCTCATCGGCGACCGAGGAGGGGCTTGCCCGGCTCGTGCCGCTGGAGCGCATCACCCAGGAACTGGTCGTCGACGAAGCGGCTGCCCAGGAAGCTGTGGTCAAGGCGCTGTTCGAATTCCGCGAGCCGTATCCGGTCCCCAGGCACGCAACCAATCTGGAACCTCTGAGCGCGCGCGCCGACAGCGAGCTTTCCCTGGTGATCGAGGCAGATCTGAATGGTGCCGCAGCCGGGCTGATCGATTATGCGCAGGATCTTTATGACGGCGCCCTGATTGCCCGTGTCGCCAGGCATTTTAGCCTGGTACTCGAGCAGATCGTCGCGCAGCCGGATCTCCGGATCAAGGATATCCAACTCATGGGCAGCGACGAGCTCGACTGGTTGTCTGCACCCTACGAGGACGACGTCGTCAACGACGACAGGCCGGTGCACGAGCTGATCTCGGCCCATTCGCGCCGGACGCCCGAGAAAACAGCGATCGTCTATGGTGACGAAGAGTGGACCCATGGCTGGCTGGAGACGAGCACCAACCGCCTCGGCCATCGGCTGCGGCAGCTCGGCGTTCGCGCCGAAGTGACGGTCGCAATCTTCATCAAGCGCTCGCCGGAGGCCATCGTCGGCATCCTCGCGACCCTGAAGGCTGGCGGCGCCTATATTCCGGTCGAACCCGACCATCCGCCGGTGCGCAACCACCACATTCTGCGCGATGGCGGCGTCAAGATCGTCCTCACGCACAGTTGGCTGCGCCATCGCCTGCCGGAAAAACTCGACGCGATCGTTCTCGATCTCGACAAGATCGATCTCGAAAGCGAGCCGGATACGCCGCTGTATATTCCCACGCACAAGGACCAGCTTGCCTACGTCATGTATACCTCCGGATCGACAGGATTGCCGAAGGGCGTGGCTGTCGAGCACGGGCCGCTGACGCACCATCTGCAAAACACCTCGCGTGTCTATGGCATGAGCTCTGACTCCCGCGAGCTGCCGTTCCTTCCCTTCAGTTCCGACGGCGGCCATGAGCGATGGATGAACCCGCTGATGGAGGGGGGCAGCATCATCCTTCCCGATCAGCCGCTCTGGACACCGGAAGAGACATTGACGGCGATGCGCAAGCACGGCGCCAACAATGCGAGTATCCCGACTACCTATCTGCAGCAACTGGCGGAATGGGCAGATGTGACGGACGGCGCGCCGCCGATGCGGCTTTACTCCTTCGGCGGCGAGGGGCTGGCGCAGCCGACCTTCGATCTTCTGTCGCGGGCGCTGAAATCGGAATGGCTGATCAACGGCTACGGTCCGACCGAAACGATCATGACGCCGATGGTCTGGAAGGTGAGGGCCGGCACGAAATTCCAGGGGGTCTATGCTCCGCTGGGCCGCGCTGTCGGGTTAAGGCGCGTCTATGTGCTCGACCCCGATCTCAATCCGTGCCCGATCGGCGTGACGGGCGAGCTCTATATCGGCGGCGAGGGTATCGCACGCGGCTATCTCGGCAAGCCGGACACGACGGCGGACCGCTTCATCCCCGATCCGTTCTCAAATGACGGCGGCCGGCTTTATCGCTCCGGCGATCTGACGCGTTGGCGTGATGACGGAACCGTCGAATTCGTCGGCCGTGTCGACCATCAGGTGAAGCTTCGCGGCTACCGGATCGAACTCGGCGAGATCGAAGCGGCACTGCTCCAGCAGCCCGGCGTCGGCGAAGCCCTGGTGGTCCTGCGCGATGACGATGCCGGTGGCGACAAGGCGCTCGTTGCCTATGTCGTTCCGAAGAAAGACGAGACGTTGGACGTCGAGGCGATCCGCGCCGGCCTCGAACGCAGCCTGCCATCCTACATGGTGCCGTCTGCCGTGGTCGAACTGGAAAAAATGCCGACCAACCCGAACAGCAAGCTCGATCGCTTCGCGCTGCCGGCGCCACAACCGGTCAAACGCACAATCGTCGAGCCGGCGACCGTGCTCGAAGAGGAGGTGCTGGATGTCTGGCGGCAGGTTCTCAAGCTGGAAGCAATCAGCGTCGAGGACAATTTCTTCGCGATCGGCGGCAATTCGCTGGGCGCGATCCGCATCCTGTCGCAGTTGCGGCAGCGCCGGCCGAAAACCCCGCTCACCGTCGCCGATATCTTCAACAATCCGACCGTGCGTTCGTTTGCCGGCGTGATCGAGCAGGGTGACCAGCGGGATCTGTCTGAGGTGATCGTGCTGCGCGCTTCCGGCGCCAAGCCGCGGCTCTATTGCTTCCCGGGCCTTCTCGTCAGCACCCGCGAATACGTCAAGCTCGTCGATTATCTCGGAGCCGATCAGCCGGCGACCGGCTTCATTTGCCACTCGCTTTCCGAGAAAAAGGCAGTCGGCGCTCCGGTCGAAGAGATCATCGAGAGCTATGTCGATTATATCAGGACGCATAGCCAGGGAGCGCCCTGCTATTTCCTCGGCTGGTCGTGGGGCGGGCTTCTGGCCTATGAGGCTGCCCGCGCCCTCGGTGACCAGGTCGACGTCAGGATGATGGCGATGGTCGACGTTTGCGATCTCGGATCGGAATTCGCGATCGGCGCAAAGCCGAGGTTCCGGCCGGGCGAGCGCGATGAGCTTCATCGAGACGTAAAGGCATGGCTTGGAAGAACGGCTATGCGTCCTGAATGGGACCGGCTGCTGTCGACGATGGACGCGGATACTTACGATCAGTTCCTGCGCTTTGTCGGCGACGAAAAGGACCCGCTTCCAGACGACGGGCCCGATATCAGCAGTCGCGAGCATACGTTTTGGGTGCTCATCGACAATGCCCTGATCTTCCGCAAACACCGGCTCGTTCCCCACGATGTGCCGATCTATCCCTGGGCTGCCGACGACAGCCTCAACCGCGGCCTCAACCTGATCGACTGGCGCCGGCTGTCGCCGCGGGCGCGGGCGGCCGAAATCATCACCGGCACCAACCATCTGCACATGATCGGGTCTCCCGCCTTCCACTCAAGGCTCGCCCTGCGTCTCAAGGAAACAGAGAAGGATATCGCATGACCGTCGCTTTTGCCCGCAGGGATGCCGAGCCGCTGGATATTGCCGGCATCGGCATCGGCCCCTCCAATCTGAGCCTCGCCTGCCTGTTTGAGTCGGTGCCCGAGATCAGAAGCCGTTTCTTCGAGCGGCGCCCATCGTTCGACTGGCACCCCGGCATGATGATGCCTGGCGTCGAGCTGCAATCGTCCTTTTTGAAGGACCTCGTCACCCCGGTCCTGCCGACCAGCCGCTGGTCATTCGTCTCCTACCTGGTTGCCCATAAGAGGCTCTACGCCTTCCTGAACGCCAATTATGACGCCGTTCCCCGGCAGGAGTTTGCGCGCTATCTGGCCTGGGTCGCCAATGGTGTGGACGGCCTGCGCTTCGCAACGGAGATTCGTGACGTCGAGCATCGCGACGACCGCTTCTTCCTGCGGTTCGACAACGGGCAGGAGGAGGCGCGAAACCTGGTGATCGGCACAGGGTCTTCACCCTTTGTGCCCGACTGGGCAAAACCGTTTCTAGGCGCCGATTGCTTTCATAACAGCGAGGCCAAATCACGTCTCAGCGATCTCGGCGCCGCCCGCATCGTCGTGGTCGGCGGCGGTCAAAGCGGCGGCGAGGTCGTCGAAGCCCTGCTTGCCGATCCTGGTTCCATGACGGAGCTGACATGGATCAGCCGGCGTCATAATTTCGAGCCGATCAACGATACGCCGTTTTCGAACCAGGTCTTCTCACCCGAATACGTGCAGGCCTATTTGAAGCTCGGCGGCGAGCAGAAGCAGGCCGCTTTGAAGAACTCGATCCTGACCAGCGACGGCTTGTCGATTTCGACGATTCACGCGATCTATCGCCGCCTCTATGCGTTGCGCTATCTCGAACCGAGCACGCTCAACGCCTCCCTGGCGCCAAATCGCGATGTGATCCAGATGGAGCGGAACGGCAATGCCTATCGGCTCATCGTCAGGAACCAGTTCGACGGCGGGATCGAGGTGCTTCATGCGGATGCAGTGGTTCTGGCAACCGGCTACCGGTTCCGATTGCCGGACGCTCTCGGCTCGCTGGGCGACAGGATAACGCTCGACAGAAACGGCTATCCTCTGCTCAATGACGACTACACGATGCAGTGGACGGGTCCGCGGACCAACCGGCTGTTTGCGCAGAATGCAGGGCGCTATTCGCACGGTATCGCCGACTCTCAGCTCAGCCTCATGGCCTGGCGCAGCGCAACCATCGTCAATACGCTTCTCGGCCGGCCGCACTTCGATGCGGAACCCGACAACGGGCAACTCGCCTGGGCGACGGAGACCTCTTCCGCAATGCCTCATCAGCTCCGAGCCGGCTATTCGGACGGCATGTTATCGTCCTGAAATAGGCGTGTCGAAATACGGGGGAACCCGGATCGAGAGCAGGCAGCCAGCGCGACGACGTGCTGGCTGCCGCTTTCGACCAGACGGTGATGCCAGCGCCGATCGCGATCGCCGCCATCGACCATGTCGGGGATGCCATCCTTCCAGGAAAAGGCGACGTTGCGGGGATCCTCGCGCAGCCCGACGCCGAGTGCCTTCAGATGGCTCTCCTTCAGCGTCCAGAGTGCAACGGCCGCGCGCGCGCGTTCGGGCGCAGGCAATTCCGCGAGCCAGCGCCGTTCGTCTGCACTGCAATAGGTATCCACTGCCGCCGCTTCGATTTCGGTATCGACGCGTTCGCAGTCTATTCCCACGTGATCACATCCTGAAGCGACAGCGACCGCCACAAGCCCGTCGGCATTGGCGAGGCTGAATTGCGGCCTCTCACGCCCCTCAAGCCTCAGCTTGCCGCGGTTGTCCGGGGACAACGGGACCTTGTTCGGCGGTGTGCCGATATGCTCGCTCAACAGCCGCCGCAAGAGATAGCGACCGGCAATGAACGAGGCCCGATCCTGGTCAAACCGGTAGGTCGCGGCGCGCTCCCGTTCATCCGGTGAAAGCGACTGCATCCAGCGGCTCCAGTCACCCTCATTCTCGGAATACGGCCAGAGCGCGATTTCAATGCCGGCAGCTTGATCTTCAGGTTGGTGCATTTTCGCTCGCCGTGGCTGCTATTTCCCTGAATTTTCAAGAACTCTGGGTCGCAGCGCGTTTAATTGATCGCGGAAGTATTGGTCAACTCAGAAGATCATCGCAAATGCGGCGGGAACATTGTTTAGTTAATACTAAATTATGGAATCCGGTGCGAGATCTTATATCAGCCGGCACGCCGGTCGTCCCAGGTACCTTCGAGGAGACCCGCATGAAGCGCCCGAGCATCAAGCAAGCCCTGATCTTAAAGCTGTCGATCATCACTCTGTTCATGGTTAGCCTGTCCTATGTCTCGTTGAGCACGATTTCGACACTTCGCGCCAATACCGAGCAGATCGGGACCTTCTGGATGCAGCGGCTTGTGACGGCTCGCGAGATCAAGGATGACTTCCTCGACCTGAAATTGGTCTATGCCCAGTACCTCCTGGAGGATACAGCGCAGGAGCGGAATGTCGGACAGGAACAGATCGACGCCGCTGGTGTTGCGCTGGACACGGTTGTTGGCGAATACGAAAAAAGCGTTCGTACGGAGCGTGGACGCCAACTGATCAATCAGATGAAGCCGGAACTCGCCAAATATCGCGCGCTGGCAGAACAAATGATCGCGCTTGAAAATGATGGGAAGACGCCTGAAGCAATCCGCCTCTTCAAGGAAAAGATGGAGCCACAAGCAGAACTGGTCAACAAGGCGGTGGCGGACCTTGTCGCTTTCATTCTCGGCCAGGCCGAAGGCTTTGTGGCCGCAAGCGGTGCTTCCGCGCAATCCGCTTTCACGCTGACGGCCATGATCGCAGCACTGGCCGTGCTTCTTGCCGTAGCCGGCATCTTATTTGCGATATCGGGTATCGCCAATCCAATCCGAAGCATCGCCTCCGCCATGAGGCGTTTGTCGGATGGCGATCTTGACAGTGATATTCCTTATGCCGGTCGCGCCGACGAAGTCGGCGAAATGGCCGGTGCGGTTGAAATCTTTCGTCAGAATGCCCTCAACGTCGTCAGGCTCGAAAAGGAAGCCGCCGAATCCCGCAGCGAGACCGAGGCAGCGCGTGCCGCAGCCCAGCAGCGCGCCGAACGCGAGGCGGAACAGTTGCGCTTCGCGACCACGACATTGGGCGAAGGTCTCCGGCGGCTTGCATCAGGCGACATATCCTTCCAGCTTTCGGAGCAATTTGCGGCCGAATACGAAGTCTTGCGCGAAGACTTCAACGCTTCGCTCCGGCAATTGGGCGCGACGATCGGCGCCGTGCTCGAGACGGTGCACAGCATCGATAATGGTACGGGTGAAATTGCATCTGCCGCGCAGGATCTTTCCAAACGTACCGAACAACAAGCCGCCTCCCTCGAGGAGACGGCCGCAGCCCTGGACGAGATCACGTCGAATGTGACGACGGCGACCAAACGCACCGACGAGGCGCGCAATGTCGCCAAAGAAGCCGATATCAGCGCCCAGCGATCGGCAAAGGTCGTCTCGGAGGCGGAAGGGGCGATGCGCCGCATCGAGGACAGTTCACAGCAGATTTCGAACATCATTAGTGCAATTGATGAAATCGCCTTCCAGACAAACCTCTTGGCACTGAATGCCGGCGTTGAGGCTGCCCGTGCGGGTGAGGCTGGCAAAGGTTTTGCCGTCGTCGCCCAGGAAGTCCGTGAGCTTGCCCAGCGCGCCGCTCAAGCGGCCAAGGAGATCAAGGGCTTTATTCAAAAATCGTCAACTGACGTCGAAAATGGCGTGAAACTGGTTCTCGAAACCGGAACGTCGCTGAAGTCGATCGGTGAGTACGTCGTCCAGATCAACCAACTCATGGATGCCATTGCCACATCGGCGCGCGAGCAGTCGACTGGACTTGCCGAGATCAATACGGCCGTCAATCAGATGGACCAAGCGACCCAGCAAAATGCGGCGATGGTCGAGCAGTCGACGGCTGCCGTTGCCTCACTGTCCTCCGAGGCAGGCCGCCTGCGGGATCTGGTCAATCAGTTTCAATTGGACGGCGACAAAAGTGCTGCGGACAGGCAGCGCAGCGGACCGGCCTTTGAAGGCAACAGGCCAATCCACTTGGTCGTTTCGCGGCGCGTGACGCAAAGATGAAACGCGGCTGACGTCAGATCAGGTACTGAAGATGTTGAACTAGCGCCTGGACGACCGCCATCCATCATTCGTCGTGATGTATCAGAGCGGCAGCATCATCTCGCCGCGACGTACCATCGTTCAAGGCGTGAGGTGCGAATGATCCATGTCGATGGTTATGCCGCTACAGGCATCCAGGGAATCTGGATGGCGCAGCCGTGCCGAAAGCTTCTTTCTACAATCACTTCGCAAGCAAGGAGGCTTTTGGGGCGGAAGTGATGGACGCCTGTTTCGATCGCAACGAGGGCAAGTTGCGTGACTTCTGTGCGATCAAGATGTCGCGCCCCGTCAAACTGGAAGCTTATTTCGATGAGCGGATAGAGGCATTCAGAGAAGCGGTATTCACAAAAGGCTGCCTGCTTGGCAATTTAAGCGCCGAACCGACACGAGCATGTCGGTTTCCTGCGTAGACAGCACCGTGACTTCGCTATGGCTGGGCCATGAATCCACACGTTCCACCCAAGGCTAGCCTTCAACAATCGAGGGGTGGTCGTCATTGGGTCGTTCTCCAAGAGCCATCGCCTATACAAGTTCACGTGCTATAAGTTCGCAATGTCAGCGAAAAAGAAAAGAACTCGCTGGCGTAAGCGCTCGCCTTGAATTTTTACATGGAGATTGCATGCTCTCGCAGCCGCAGCCTTTATACGAACAAATCAAACTCCATGTGCTAGAAAGAATCGCGGATGGCACATTCCGCCCCGGCGCGAAAATACCAAGCGAAAACCAGCTTGCCGCCGAGTTGGGATCATCTCGATTGACCGCCAATCGCGCGCTGCGTGAGCTGACCGTCAGCGGTGTGCTGCAGAGGATTGCCGGCGTTGGAACGTTTGTTGCTCCGCCCAGGGCTTCGTCTACTTTCGTGTTGTTGCACAACATTGCGGACGACATACGAAACCGCGGAGAAGTTCTATCGATTCGCGTGCACGCCGTCGAGCAGACAAGTGTCCCGCCCGACATTGCGCAGCGAATGGGAACAAGAGCTCGCGTTCCCGTCTTCCACTCGCTTATCGTCTACTGTGCAAACGGCAGCCCGGTGCAGCTAGAAGACCGATTTGTATCTCCTGGCTTCGCTCCCGGCTATCTCAACCAGAACTTCACCAGTTATTCCACGACAGATTATCTTCAGTCGATTGCGCTTCCAACGCGCACGGAGAACGAAATTCAGGCCGTCCTTCCAACTGCCAGAGAAGCACAGCTTCTCGAACTCAACGAGAGTGATCCTTGCCTTGTTGTCACGAGAAAGACTTGGGTCGGTGATGATGTCACAACATTCACACGTTTCATCCATCCGGGGACCCGCCATACCTTCATCACTCAAGATAGCCGCTGATGAGCGGCGCGAAGGCGGCAGCTTTGATCTTGAAACGAGCGCTGCTGGCCATCCAAATCCAAGCATTGGCGCATCGACCGGGAGAGACCTGGCGTTCGTGGTGGCGCATTTGATGCAGCGTCTGGCGCGTCTTTAAACGGCCCCTCCTCCAATCGCACATTTTATGTGCAGTGCGGCATAAAGGCTAAAAACTGGCCTTGCCCGGTTGCGCGCCCCTCACTTTTGTGTAACCTATATATACAGGTACATATATGTATGGTGAGCTAGGTTGATCACTTTCGAAAATGTGACGAAGCGCTATCACGGCGATGTTGTGGCGGTGAACGACCTGTCGTTCACGGCGCCGACCGGTAAATTGACGGTGCTTGTCGGGCCGTCCGGATGCGGCAAGACGACATCGCTGCGCATGATCAATCGTCTCGTGGCTCCGAGCTCCGGCACGATCCGGCTGGGCGACGAGCCGACATCGCGGATGGATGAGGCGCTGCTTCGGCGGCGGATCGGCTATGTCATTCAGCATGCCGGTCTCTTCCCACACCGGACGATCATCGACAATGTCGCGACGACCGCCCGCCTGAACGGCACGCCGAAGAAGCAGGCCCGGGCGATCGCGCTGGAGCTGCTCGAGCGTGTCGGTCTCTCGGAAAGCTTTGCGGATCGTTACCCCTGGCAGCTTTCGGGCGGCCAGCAGCAGCGCGTCGGCGTGGCGCGCGCGCTCGCCTCCAATCCCAAATTCATGCTGATGGATGAGCCCTTCAGCGCGGTCGATCCCATCGTCCGGACGCAGCTACAGGACGAATTCCTGCGTCTTCAGCGAGAGATGGGCAAGACCATCATCATGGTCACCCATGATATCGACGAGGCGCTGAAGCTCGGCGACCAGGTCGCCGTCCTGCGCGTCGGCGGCGAGCTCGCGCAGATCGCGACGCCGCAGGAGCTGCTGACGAAACCGGCCGATGCCTTCGTCGCCAATTTCGTCGGCCGCGACCGAGGCTATCGTTTCCTGGGTTTCGTCGGCGCCAATGGACGGCTGGCTGTCAAGACCGAGCCGACCGGGCGCATCGGCGACGCGCCGGAAGTGGCGCGAGGCGCCACCAAGGATCGGTGGCTGCTGGTGACCAACGAGCGCGGAGAGCCGCTTGGCTGGACGGAACCGGCCAGCCTGCAGGGGCCAATCCGGATGGGCGACCTCAATCTCAGCGGCACGCTCGCCTCGGCTGATGGGTCGCTGCGACAGCTTCTCGACGCGGCTTTGAGCTCGCCCAGCCGCCGCGGTGTCGTCGTCGACGACAAGGGCCAGCTGATGGGCTCCATCGGGGTTGCGGATTTGGTTGCGCTGCTCGACGGATCGGAAGATCCGGCGGCTCCGGTGAAGGGAGTGGACCATGCGGTTTGACTGGCTGCTGCGTGAGTCCGGGAACATTGCCAACCTGTTCTGGTGGCATGTCGGCCTTTCTGTCATTCCCGTCATCGCCGCCCTCATTCTTTCGCTGCCGCTTGGATGGCTGGCGCATAAGAGCGGGTTGTTCAAATCGGCGATCCTTGGCGTTGCCGGTCTGCTCTACACCATCCCGTCGCTCGCGCTCTTCGTTCTTCTGCCTCTGGTGCTCCACACGAAGATCCTCGATCCGCTCAACGTGGTCGTGGCGCTGACGGTCTACTCCCTTGCCCTGCTTGTCCGCACCGTCAGCGACGGCCTTGGCGCCGTGCCCCCGGATACGCTGCAAGCAGCCACCGCCATGGGATACCGGTCTTTCCAGCGGTTTTTCATGGTCGAGTTACCCATTGCTGTGCCTGTCATCGCGGCGGGCCTGCGCGTCGCGCTCGTGTCCAATGTCAGCATCGTCTCCGTCGCGGCATTGATCGGGACGCCGCAGCTCGGGCTGCTGTTCACGCAAGGTCTTCAGCTTCGGTTCGTCACGCCGCTGATCGCCGGCGTCGTGCTTTGCCTGTTGCTTGCCGTCGTCCTCGACGGTCTGGTGATCCTGCTCAATCGTTGGCTGACGCCCTGGCGGCCGAGAAAGGTGTGAGCTGATGATCGAATGGTTTCTCAACCCAGCGCAGTGGCACGGTTCGGAGGGCATCCCGAACCTTCTCGCCCAGCATCTGGAATACAGTTTCATCTCTCTTTTCATCGCGGCGCTCATCGGCCTGCCTGCCGGCCTCTATGTCGGGCATACCGGCAAGGGGACATTCCTGATCGCCGGGCTTGCGAACGCCACGCGCGCCTTGCCGAGCCTCGGCCTGATCGTCCTGCTCGTCATCCTCGTCGGACCCTATTTCAAAACGGACCTGGCCTATCTGGTGCCAAGCATCGCTGTCCTGGTGCTGATTGCGGTGCCGCCGATCATGATGGGCGCCTATTCCGGGATCACCTCGGTGGATCCCGCGGCTGTCGATGCGGCCCGAGGCATGGGATACAGACCACTCGCCTTGCTGCTCACCGTCGAGTTTCCCTGTGCATTGCCGCTGATCTTTTCGGGCTTCCGCAGTGCGGCCTTGCAGGTGATTTCGACAGCGACAATCGCTGCCTATGTCTCGCTTGGTGGCCTCGGCCGGCTCATCATCGATGGCCGCGCCCAAAACGACTACATGCAGATGGCCGCTGGCGCCGTTCTCGTGGGTGTTCTCGCCCTGATCGTCGACCTGTTCTTCGGCCTCGCATCCAGGATCGCAGTCTCGCCCGGCTTGACGCGCCGGACTGTGAAAGGCGTCGCCATCCGGCGCCAGCTTGCAAACGAAAAACAACGGAACAGCTAGGAAGAACGATGATGATAAAGCGAAACATGCTTGCAATCGGCGCTATTGCCATTTCTGCCCTTCTTGCGGTCGCTCCGCTCGCGCGGGCTGAAGACCCCTTGTCCTCGAGCACGCCACGCTCGGATGTGGATACGATCATCATCGGATCCGCGGACTTCCCGGAAAGCCAGCTTCTTGCCAAGATCTATGCCCTGGCGCTCGCTGCCAAGGGCATGAAGGTGGACACGAAGCTCAATATCGGCAGCCGTGAAGTCTACATGCCGGCGCTGCTCGACGGCTCGATCGATCTTCTTCCCGAATATGCCGGCGCGACGCTGAGCTACCTCGACAAGAGCGCGACCGCGCATGCCCCGAAGGATGTCGTCGAGGCGCTCGGCAAGGTGCTGCCGAAGGGCGTGTCGATGCTGACCGCATCCGATGCCCAGGATTCGGACGTGCTTGCCGTCACCGAGGAGACCGCCAAGAAATACTCCCTGACATCGATCGAGGATCTGAAGCCGGTCGCCGGCGAATTCATCCTCGGCGGTCCGCCGGAATGGAAGACCCGCAAGGAAGGCGTCGTCGGTCTGAAGGACGTCTATGGCCTGGTATTCAAGGATTTCAAAACCCTTGACGTGGCCGGTCCGCTGACCCTTTCGGCTCTGATCAACGGTCAGGTTCATGCCGCTGACATGACCTCGACCGATCCGGCGATGAAGGCGAGCAAGCTCGTCGCGCTGAAGGATACGAAGAACCTATTCCCGGCGCAGAACATCCTGCCGATCATCGCTACCAGCAAGGTCAGCGACAAGGTCACCGCGACGCTCAACGCCGTCTCCGCCGCGCTGACGACCGAGGATCTGATCGAGATGAACGGCCGCCTCGCCAATCAGGAAAGCTTCGACACCGTTGCCGGCGACTGGTTGGCGAAGAACAAGCTGAACTAATCGATATCACGGCGGCCGAGCCCGTGTTCGGCCGCCGGCACCTGGACAGAGGGAAGTAGAGATGCCGCTTTCTCCAGACGGGGAAAGCCGGCGTCCGCCCAAGGAAACCGGAAATGCCGCACAGCAACAAACGTTCACAGAGCTCCGCGACCGTTCGGCTCGGCGCGTCGCCGACCACGATCCAGGATATCGCGGACATCGCCGCCGGAGCAAGAGTAACCCTTTGCCCCGATGCAGTAGACGGCATGCGCAAAGTTCAGACTCTTCTGCTCCAAGCCATTGAGGCAAACAGGCCGATATATGGCCTGACGACGGGAGTCGGCGACCTCTACACCGTGAAGCTTCAGCCCGAGGATATTTCCCGTACGCAGCTCAATATGCTGCTCAGCCACGCGAGCGGCATGGGCACGCCGCTTGATCCGCCAGCCGTGCGCGCCATCATGGCGACGATGATCAAGGCGCTCTTGCAGGGCTGCAGCGGCGTCAGCGCCGGGCTGGTGGAGACCATGAGCGAGATGCTCAACCGCGGCGTCATCCCCTGGTCGCCTGCGAAAGGTTCGGTCGGCTATCTGATCGCCACCTCGCATATCGGTCTCGTCATTTTCGGCGAGGGACGCGCCTGGTACGAAGGCGAGCTGCTTTCGGGACGCGAGGCGATGACCCGCGCCGGCATTGCCATCGAAGCGCCCGGTCCGCGCGAAGGGCATGCGCTGATCAGCGGCACCTATGAAATTACCGGCATCGGCGCACTCGCCGTCCATCAGGCTGAGCAGTTGGTGGCGATTGCCGATGTCGCCGGCGCCATGAGCCTGGAAGCGATGAAAGGCAACAGCCGGGGCTATGACGAGCGCCTTCAGCGGATGCGGCCGCATCCCGGACAGGCCGAGACGGCGAGCCGGCTGCGAAGCCTGTTGTCGGATAGCCAGGTACTGGCGAAGCACCGCGATCATCGCCTTCAGGATGCGCTCAGCCTGCGCTGCATTCCGCAGGTTCATGGCGGTGTGCGCGACGCGCTCGCCTATTGCCGTGATGTCCTGACCATCGAGATCAACTCCGTGACCGACAACCCCGTTTTCGTCATCGAAGACGAGGAGCTTGTACCTCTGCCCGGCGGCAACGGCCATGGCGCGCCAACGGCGCTCGCGCTGGATGTGCTGGCGATCGCAATCGCGCATGTGAGCACCATGTCGCAGGCAAGATCGGACCGCCTGACCAATGGCCATATCAGCGAGCTGCCGCCTTTCCTCATGGGCGCGAGCGGCGCCAATTCCGGCTTCATGATCCCGCCTTATGCGGCCGCTGCCATTGCCGGCGACAATCGCAGCCTTGCGGCACCGGCTTCGGTCCATACGGTGACCACCTGCGCCAACCAGGAGGACCATGTGAGCATGGGCGTCTCCGCCGCAATGCAGGCGCGCACAGCGGCCGACAATCTCGCAGATATCCTGACGATCGAGCTCATCTGTGCCGCCCAGGGGCTGGAATTTCACCGGCCTTTGCGGCCTGGCAGGGGCACGGGTGCCGCCTATGACGCGATCCGGCAGGTCGTTCCGCCGCGCGACAGCGACCGCGCCATGTATCCGGAATTGCAGGCCGTCCGCGACCTTATCGACAACGGCACTATCGCCGGGGCCGTCGACCGTGCCCTCGCAATCAACGTTTAATAGCTTGGAGACTTCCGTGACCGAAGCAACGCGGGCCGTGCGGCCGCTCGATGGAATAAAGGTGCTGGATCTGGCGCGCGTGCTTGCGGGGCCTCTGTGCTCCGCCATGCTCGGCGATCTCGGCGCGACGGTGACTAAAATCGAAATCCCCGATCATGGCGACGATTCCCGCGCCTTCTCTCCGCATATCGCCGGCGAGAGCAGCTATTTCATGCTGGTCAATCGCGGCAAGAAGAGCGTTACGCTCGATCTGAAATCGGATGAGGGCCGCGAACTGCTGCTCGGACTGATCAAGCAGGCCGATATTCTCGTCGAAAATTTCCGGCCGGGCGTCACAGCGCGTTTGGGCATCGACTACGAGGCCGTAAAAGCGCTCAATCCGCGCCTCATCTATGTCAGTATTTCCGGCTTCGGCCAGGACGGGCCGCTTGCCCACCGTGCCGCCTACGATCATGTCGTCCAGGCGATGGGCGGCATCATGACCGTCACCGGCTGGCCGGATGGGCCGCCGACCCGCGTGGGCGATGCGGTCGGCGATGTTGTTGCCGGCATCTACGGCTCCTGGGGCGCGCTTGCGGCGCTGTTTCAGCGCGATCGGACCGGCAAGGGTCAGCATGTCGATGTCGCCATGCTCGATTCCATCATGTCCCTGCAAATGGTCTCGCTGTCACAGATCACAGGCGGCAAGGGCGCTCCCGGCCGCGTCGGCAACGCACATCCGATCAGTGCGCCGATGGATTCCTATCAGGCGGCCGATGGCTATGTGGTCATCGCCGTTGCCAACGACGCGCTCTTTGCCCGACTGGCCCGCGCGCTCGGCAATCCGGGCCTGACCGCGGATCCCCGCTTCAAGACGGATCCGGATCGGCAGGGCCATCAGGAGGAGCTGCGAGCCCTCATCGAGGCTTGGACGCGCTGCCGCTCGACGGAGGAGGTGACGCAGCTGCTCGATGAGGCGGGCGTCCCGGCCGCGCCGATCTATGATCTCGCCCAGGCGCTCGCTACGCCGCATGCGCAGCACCGCCAGCTATTGCATACCGTGCAGCATCGCAATGCCGGTGAATTTCAGGTTATGCCCCAGCCGGTCCGTTTCAGCGGCATTGCCTCGGGCAGAGATTATGCCGCGCCGACCTTGGGTCAACATACTGATGCAGTCTTGAGCGATGAGTTGGGGCTGGCTGGCCCCGATATCGAAAATCTCAGGTTGCGAGGAGTCATCTGACCATGGCGCAGGACATCAATCACAAGAACCGCATCCGGCCGAAGGTCGCCGTCCTCGGTGCGGGCACGATGGGTGCCGGCATCGCCGGCGTATTTGCAGCAAAAGGCTATCCCGTCGCCATTTATTCCCGCAGCGCGGAGACGCTCGATAAGGCGCGGAGCCGGATCGTCGCCATCGCTGGCGAAGCGGCGGTCACGTACACGACCTCGATGGAGGATTGCGTTGCCGGCGCCGGCATCGTCAGTGAGAATCTCGCGGAAGACGTTACGCTGAAGCAGCGCGTCTTCGGCGAGATCGAAGCCATGGCGCCGGTCGATTGCCTTTTGACGACGAATACTTCCAGCGTTCCGATCACCCTGATCGCGGCGGGGCTTGCCCGACCGGAGCGGGTTGTCGGCATTCACTGGTTCAATCCGCCGGCCGTCATGCCGCTTGTCGAAATCGTGCGCGGCGAGAAAACCTCGGATGAGGTCGTCCAACGCGCCCGCGAACTCTGCGCCGATATCGGCAAGGAAGTGATCGAGGTGAAGACCGATATAGCGGGCTTCGTCGTCAACCGGCTGCAATATGCGATCCTGCGAGAAGCACTTCATCTCGTCGAAGTGGGTGCCGCCTCGATTGAGGATGTCGACCGGGCGGTCGAAACGACGCTTGCGCCGCGCTGGTCTGCGGCGGGGCCGCTGCGGCTGATGGATCTGGCCGGTCTCGACACAGTCGAGAAAGTGTCGAGTATTCTGATGCCGGCACTGGACCGCAACGAAGCCATACCCTCCCTGGTGAGCCGCCTATGCGAGGAGGGTGCTTTCGGAACGAAGAGTGGTCGTGGCTTTTACGACTGGACGGCTGAAGAGATCGCGGCTGCAATCGCGCGCCGCGACGATACCGTCCGCCTGCTGACGGAAAGGCGCAAGCCATGACATCATCTCTCGTCAAAACCGAGAAGCAAAGCGGCTTCGCGCGCGTCATCCTCGACCGTCCGGCCAAGCGAAACGCGCTCAATATCGAGATGCTGACCGGGCTTGTCGATGCGCTTCGCGACTGTCAGGCGGATCCGGCGATACGGGCGATCGTCATCAGCGGCAGCGAGCGCGGCTTTGCCGCCGGCGCCGATATCGGATCGCTTTCCGCCGCCAGTCCCATCGAGCTTTATACTAGCGGCTTCAGCGAGAAATGGGACGAGGTGGCGGCCATCACCAAGCCGCTCATCGCTGCGATCTCGAGCTATGCCCTTGGCGGCGGTCTTGAGCTGGCGCTGATCTGCGACATCGTCGTCGCCGATCGCACGGCGGTGCTCGGCCTTCCGGAAACCGCGATCGGCACCATACCCGGCGCCGGCGGAACCCAGCGCCTCGTGCGCGCCGTCGGCAAGTCTATGGCGATGGAGATGGTCCTGGCGGGGCGAAAGCTCGACGCGGAAGAGGCAAGGGCCTGCGGTCTGATCAGCAGCATCGCCGTCGATGGCGAGACGGTGGACGATCTAGCCTGCGCGATCGCCGAGCGTATCGCTCAAGCTGCCCCCATCGCAGTCACCATGGCCAAGGCCGCTGTTCTCGAAAGTTTCGAGACTCCGCTGTCCGCGGGCATTCGTTACGAGCGTTCGCTGTCCGCATTGATTGCGGCAAGCGACGACCGGGCGGAGGGGATGCGTGCCTTTGCCGCAAAGGAACGGCCGCAGTTCAAGGGACGGTAAGCCGTGGAGACGCCGCGCGGGCAGGATAACCACCACATAAGCGGTCCAACTCCGGCAGGAAGGTTACGAACCTACAAGGACGTTAAACAATTTATTCTTGCCTGCATCCGTACCGGAAAATGGCCGCCACACCACCGTGTGCCGTCCGAAAATCAACTCGTGGTATCGTATGGAGTCAGCAAGACCACCGCTGAGCGCGCGCTGTACGAACTTGCCAGCGAAGGCGTACTGCGGCGGATACCCGGAATCGGTTCGTTCGTAGCCAAACCAAAATGCTTCCCGGCGGTCTTCGATATGCTCGATATTGCTGAAGATATTCGCCAGCGTGGGAAAATTCATACGGCCAATGTTATCACATTGTCTGAAAATCCAGCCAGTTTCGAGATTGGCAATGAACTCGGGGTTGAGGTCGGCTCCACAGTTTTTCATTCCGTGATCCTGCATCACAAAGACAACGTTCCGGTGCAGTTGGAAGATCGCTTCGTACTTCCGAGCGCCGTTCCTGCTTACCTCGCGCAGGATTTCACGGAGCGCACGCCTACTTCTTATCTCCTAGAGGCCGCGCGGGGTGCCAGAAACGAATATTCCATAAGAGCGGTTTCGCCAGAGGGATGGGAACAGACGCTCCTTGCGATCCTTCCGACCAAGCCGTGTTTGTCCATCCACCTGCGCCTCACTTCAAACCGGAATGTAGTCTCGGTTGCTCGCTTGGTTTCTCCGGCTGGTCGGTATCGACTTGAAGCGATCCGTCGACATGCCGCGCGAGCCTAACGACTAAGCTCCATAAATAGGCTTACGCCTCAAAAGTCAGCTTTCCCAGTGGCTTAGGACGGCGGTCGCGCAGGGACCGGGAGGGTCGCCGGTTCATTTCCTTTCAAGGCGGTCATCCTGCCTTTTGTCACAAGACAGCATGGGCAACGCGATATTCTCATATTCCGCTGCATCTTGTAGGGTCGGCATTGCAGATCTATGGGAAATTTCAAATCGATGAAGAAGACCTTCAATCCTCCCTCGGTGCGCCGGCCTTTTGGAAATTACAATCACGGCCTGCTGGCGCCGCCCGGGGCATCGCTGCTGGTCACGTCGGGCCAGCTTGGTATCGGTCTCGACGATATTGTTCCGAGCGATATCACTGCTCAGGCGGAACTGTGCTTCGAGGCGATCAAAGCGATCCTCGAAGAGGCGGAGATGAGTTTTGCCGATGTGATCCGCATTTCGGGGTTCGTCACCCGCCGTGAGGATTTCCCGGCCTATATGGCCGTGCGGGATCGCTATACGCTCGATCCGAAGCCGGTTTCCACCCTGATCGTCGTCGGCGGCTTTACACGCCCGGAATTCCTCGTTGAGGTCGAGGTGACGGCTGCGAAGATCTTTTAAAAGCGCTCCATTGCCCCTCCGACACGGGCGAGGAATTTTGCCCGCGTCTCCGGCGTGCAATTGTTCATGTCGTAATGGGCGAGGAACGTCACCGGCCTTACCGGATTGATCTGCGCCCTCAGCACGCGCTTGACGATTTTCTTCGGCGGGTTGCCGGCGGCAAACGCCCGGAAGGGCGTTGCGCCATAAGTCAGGACGGCTGCGAGCTTGCGGATGTGGCGCAGCCGCGATTCCACCTTGCCATTGACCAGTTCGAAGGAAACGCCCGGCAGCCATACGCGGTCGAAATATCCCTTCAGGATCGCCGGAAAGCCGAAGTTCCAGATCGGAGTGCAGATGACAAGCCCCTCGGCCGCCTTCAACCTTTCGACATGCGATCCCACCAGCTTCAGGTTTTCCGGATAGTCGTGATAGACGAGCCGGTCGTGACGCGAGAGCACCGGATCGAACTGCTCTGCATAGAGGTCGCAAGCGTCCACCATATGCCCGGCCTTCTGCAGGCTCTCGACCGTCTGCCGGTAAAGCGCCTTGCCGTAACTTTCCTCGACCGGGTGAGCGTGGAGGACGAGAACCCTCATGAGGCCTCCATCAGGGCCGCGAGACCAGGAAAGAGATAGTTCTTGCCGGCGTTGAAATCGAAATCGGGATTTTCCCACGCGATCATCTTGCCGGGATTGAGCAGGCCCTTCGGATCGGTTTCCTGCTTGAAGGCGAGCTGCACCGTGTCGGTGCGCTTCATGCCGCCTTCTTCAAGCGTATAGCGGTGCGGGTTGAAGATCGGGCATCCATTGTCCTGGTGGATCTTGATGATCTCCTCCAGCCGCTCTTCGGTGGTATAGCGCACCAGCGGCAGGCCGGAGCACTGGATCTGGCCGTCGAATTTGATGAATTCGAGATGCCCCGGCACTTCGTCACCAAAGATTTCGACCATCTTCCGAACCTTGGCGACATGATCGGGTCCGGGATATTGCACCTGCAGATAGGTGAAATTCGGATCGACCTTGAGGGCGCGCAATGTCGTGTGGTTCCAGGCCAGCTCGTAGGCATGCGGGATGCCGCGCATGCTTTCCACCGTGTCGGAGCGGAACATGATCTCGCCCTTCTGCGCCGCAGTGAAAGCCAGAAAGGCATCCATGGAGTGCGGCGCGATCATCAGCACGACGATCGACTGGCCCTGACGGATGTAGGGCTTGTGGCGGGTGAAATAGTCGTAAGGAATGGGAGCGGCGATCGGCGCGATCTCTTTGACGAGGATGCCGTTGCATTTCGCCAGCGCGTCGGAGAAGCGCACCGCTTCCATGAAGTCGTCATAGCCGACCAGCACATCGACCCAGTCATAGGCAGGTGCAAGCGGCATCTCGATCTCGGTGATGATGCCGTTGGTGCCATAGGCGTGGCTCACCTTTTGCAGATCCCAGCCGGTGAGATCGAGCACGCGCGGCTCGGCTTCCATGGTGACGACGCGCAGGCGCAATATATTGCCGAGGTCGCGCAAGCCACCCCAGGTGATCGAGCCGACGCCGCCGGAACCGCCGGCGATGAAACCGCCGACTGTCGCCATCTGGGCGGTGGAGGGGTGGAAACGCAGCTCCTGGCCGGAATGGGCCTTGGTCTGCTTGTCGAGCTGGGCAAGCACGATACCCGGTTCGCAGATGACGCGGCCGGGGTGGATCTCCTTGATCTTGTCCATCGCCGCAAGGTTCAGGACGATGCCGCCGGAAAGCGGCATGGCCTGGCCGTAATTGCCGGTGCCGGCGCCACGCGGCGTGACCGGCACGCCATGGGCATAGGCGACCTTCAGCGTCCGGATGACCTCGCCCTCGGTCTTCGGCGTGACGACGAGATCGGCCGTCACATTGTCGAGC
Source organism: Rhizobium changzhiense (assembly GCF_013087625.1). Lineage (NCBI taxonomy): Bacteria > Pseudomonadati > Pseudomonadota > Alphaproteobacteria > Hyphomicrobiales > Rhizobiaceae > Rhizobium > Rhizobium changzhiense. Next base: position 196,733 of record NZ_JABFCQ010000003.1, on the reverse strand, counting down.
TGCGCCTTGAGAATCGGCGAGTACCAATAGAAATCCCGGCTCTTCTGGCGCACCAGCGCCGGATTGTCCTCAACGGCGATGCCTTCGAGTTCCTTTTTGATCTTCTGATAATCGGCCATGTCAGGCTCCAACGACGCTATCGAGTTCACGGTAATCCGGCAGGCTGCGGTCGATCACCTTGCCGCGGCGAAGCACGACGCGGTCAGACTGCGGACGGGACAGGAATTCACTCCAGCGCCGCGCGCTGAAGAGGACGAGATCGGCCGGATCGCCGGCGGCGATACGACCCTTGTCCGGCCGTCCGACGATAGCGGCGGGCGAGGTGGTGACGACGCGGGCGGCGGTATCGAGCGGATGGTCGAGATGCAGAATCCGCACGGCCTCACGGAAGACCTCCACCGGATCGAGATCACCATAGGCATAGAAGGGGTCGCGGGTATTGTCGGATGCGACCGCGGTCGCGACACCGGCGTCGGCCAGTTCCTTGAACAGGGTGACGCCGCGCCAGCGCGGGGTGCGGCCGGGATAGCGATCCTGCAGATACATGTTGCACATCGGCAGCGCGATGACCGCGATGCCTGCCTTGGCGACCAATTCGACGGTGCGCGCGGCGGTGTCTTCGTCCTGGCGGGCGAGCGAGCAGCAATGGCCGGCGGTCGCCTTGCCTTCGAACCTGTTGCGCAGCACAGCCTCGGCAATTGCCTTCAGCGTCTCGGCGCCGCGATCATCCGTCTCGTCGACATGCAGATCGACATCCAGGCCATGCTCCGCGGCAGTCCTGAAGAGCGTGTCGAGCTGCCAGACAAGCTCCGGCCCCATCCGGGTGACACCGCCAAGCAGGCCGCCGTTCTGCCGGATGACCGTGACGAGATCGGCATAGAAGATGCTGTCTGCCATGGCATCCAGCGGGAAGAGGGCGACCGCCTGCAGCGCGATCCTGTCCTTCCAGGCATCCCGGATTTCGGCAAAAACCTCGAAGGAGATGCGATGCTGGGGTGCAAGCGAATCCAGGTGCGTGCGGATCAGGCTGGTGCCATGGGCATAGGCGGAGCGGAGCGAGAATTCCATGCGCCGTTTGACGTCTGCGGCCGACCAGTTGGCTTCCCGGTCTGCCCTGACGGCATCGAGTGCGCCCATGAAGCTGCCGTCGGGATTGGCCTGGCGCGGCCAGATATGGCCTTTGTCGAGATGGGTGTGAATATCGGCAAAACACGGCCACACCATACCGTCCTTGAGATCGATCCTGGCATAGTCGGCGGGTGCGGCGCCGGCCGGCCGGATGGCGGCAATCGTACCGTCGCTGATGACGATATCGACCGTGGCCAACCCTTCCGTCACCGGCAGGCCGATAGGCTCGACGGTGACGGCGGGCACTGTCGCGTTGCTCAGCACGAAGCGGGCCGCATTCGGCGGGGATATGAAGGAATAGGTCATCAGTTTTCCCGTTTGATGCTGCTTTCATGCCAGCGATGGAGGCTGAGCCAGGCGAGGAGGGTGGTAAGGCCGAAGATCGCTACGCCGAGCATGGAGAGCATCAACAGCGCCGCGAAGAGCCGCGGGATGTTCATCCGGTACTGCGCTTCGAGCAGGCGGAAGGCGAGGCCGGAGCCGGCGCCGGCCGAGCCCGCGGCAAATTCGGCGACGACGGCAGCGATCAGCGCAAGCCCGCCGCCGATGCGAAGACCGGTCATGAAGTAGGGCTGGGCGGCCGGGATCTTCAGATGGATCAGCGTCTGCCAGCGCGAGGCGCCATAGAGCTCGAAGAGGTTGATGAGGTTATGGTCGACGCTCTTCAGGCCCTGCACCATGTTCGACAGGATCGGGAAGAATGCGACGAGGAAGGCGCAGATCAGCAGCGCGACCTGAGTGGAGGGAGCGTAGATCAGGATCAGCGGCGAGATGGCGACGATCGGCGTCACCTGCAGGATGACGGCGAGCGGATAGAAGGCAAGCTCGACCCAGCGCGACTGCACGAGAAAGATCGCAAAGCCGACGCCGCCGACAAGCGCCAGCATCAGCGACATGAAGGTGATCTTGGTCGTGACCCAGAGGGCAGGGGCGAGCGTACCCCAATCCGTCACGAAGGCGTTTGCCACAGCGGCCGGTCCTGGCAGGATATAGGGTGGCACGCCGGACAGTTTCACATAGGCGTACCAGACAAGGATCAACAGGGCGATGACGAGAAAGGGGATGGCGATGCGCAGCGCAAGATTGCGGCGCCTTGCGCTTGCGGTACCCTTAACGAGCAGCGGCGATGTGTCTGTTTCGTCACTCATCAATGATCCCCTGCCGAATTGATCGCCCCGATCAGCGAATACGATACCGTTTCGCAGGCCTTGCGGTATTCTTCCGAGGTGCGGTAGTGCGCGTCGCGTTCGAGGCTGGTGATCAGCGGGACGTCGGCATGCACGCGCCCGGGCCTTGCCTTCATCACGACGATGCGGTTCGAGAGATAGGCGGACTCGAAGACCGAATGCGTCACGAAAATCACCGTAATGCCGGTCGCCTTCCACAGCCGCAGCACGTCGTCGTTGAGCTTCTGGCGGGTAATCTCATCGAGCGCGGCGAAAGGCTCGTCCATCAGCAGCAGCTTCGGCTTCGTCACCAGTGCACGGGGGATCGAGACGCGCATCTTCATACCGCCGGAAAGTTCGCGCGGATAGGCCTTGGCAAAATCCTGAAGGCCGACGGTGGTCAGCACTTCCATGATCTGATCATGCGCGGCTGCCTTCGAAACGCGCCTCAACCTCAGCGGCAGATGGACATTGTCGAACACGTTCTTCCAGGGCATCAACGTTGGTTCCTGGAAGACAAAGCCGATATCGCCCTCCGGCAGACCTCTGGAATTGATGCGCGAACTCGGCCAGTCGATCGTTCCCGAGGTGACATCGCCGAGACCGGCGATGATGCGCAGCGCCGTCGACTTGCCGCAGCCGGAAGGGCCGAGCAGGCTGACGAACTCGCCGCTTTCAACGGTGAGCGACATCTTCGAAAGGGCGACAGTGCCGCTGGAAAAGACCTTCGAAACCGCCTGCATGACGACCAGTGGCCGCTTTTTCGTTTCCTTCGAAGGCGCCGCCTTGGTTTCGGCTAGGGACATTTTCTCGCTCATTTATCGAAAGGGATGCGGTCCGCCACCGGGCGGCGGACCGAGCCTGGGAGGCTTATTTCTTCAGCGACATTCCGGTGCCCTTGCAGACGAACTTCGTCGTGAAGGCCTTGGTGTAGTCGGTATCGGCCTTGAACACCTTGATGGCCGTCATCTCGTCGAAGAACTTCTTGTAATGAGCGTCAGTGATGCAGCCGATGCCCTTGTCGAGGCTGTCGCCGGATTCGATGATGCCGTATTCCTTCATCTTGGCGATCGAATAGGCGATCTGGCCGTCCGTTATTTCAGGATTGTCCTTCTTGATCAGCGCGTTCGCCTTGGCGTTGTCGCCATAAAGGTAGTTGTACCAGCCCTCGATCGAGGCATCGACGAAGCGCTGCACGACGTCGGACTTGCCGTCGATCATCGCCTGCGTCGTCGTGATCATCGTCGAATAGGGCGAATAGCCGTTGTCGGCGAGCAGGAAGACCTTTGGCTCGAAGCCTGCCTGCTTCTGGATCTCATAGGGTTCGGAGGTCAGGTACCCCTGCTGGGCAGAGTCCTTATCTGCGAGGAAGGGGGCGGGACTGAAGTTATAGGGCTTGTACTGTTCGTCCTTGAAGCCCTTGAAGTTGGCCTTCATCCATTCGAAATAGGTGAGGTAGCCGTCCTTGCTTAGGAACAGCGTTTTCAGTTTGGCGAGGTCCTCGAACTTGTCGACACCATTGTCCGGATGGGCGATCAGTACCTGTGGATCCTTTTGGAAGATCGCGGCGACATCGACCAGCGGAATGCCCTGCTCGACGGCGGATATCTCTCCCTGAGGACCACCCATGTAGAAATCCAGCTTGCCGGAGATCAAGAGCGCGCTGTTTGCAGCATTCGGGCCGCCCTGGACGATGGTGACATCGAGGCCGTATTTCGCATAGGTGCCGTCGGCGACGGCTTGGTAGAAGCCGCCATGTTCCGCTTGGGCAAGCCAGTTCGTCCCGTAGCTCACCTTGTCGAGGGCAAGCGCCGGCGAGGCGGCGGCAAGCATCGAGGCGAGGCCGAAGCAGCTCAGGAATTGGGTCTTCGTCTGTGCTTTCAACATGGTCGGCAGTTCCCCTTTTGTGGCCGAGGGAGGCCTTGCTCGGCTCCCTTTTGAGGGAATTTGAGCCATTGCCATGCGCTTTGAAAAGCATCAAAATTCGTGCACATTGATGCCTTTTCGGCATCTCTGGGAAAGCTGAAGATAATTTGTGCGCCCTGCGCAAGATTTATGCATCGGAGAGATCATGTTGCACTCCAGACGCCTTCTTTACATCAACGAGATCGCCCGTTGCGGTTCGATCCGCAAGGCGGCCGCGCGCCTCAACGTGGCGTCGTCGGCGGTCAACAGGCAGATTTTGGCGCTGGAGGAGGAAATCGGAGCGCCGCTTTTCGAGCGGCTGCCGCGTGGCTTGCGGCTGACGGCTGCCGGCGAACTCTGCATCGAGCATATTCGGGACGTGCTGAAGAACTACGAGCGGCTGGAGGGGCGCATCCGCAGCCTCAAGATGCAGCAGGCGGGCAAGGTGCGCATGGTGACGACGGTCGGGCTTGCCGCCGGGCCGCTGCCCGAAATCATCGCGCGCTTTCTTTCAGAGCATCCGCGCGTCTTCGTCCAACTGCGCAACGATACCGGCGGCACGACGGCCAGCCCGGTTGTATCAGGCGAGGTGGATATTGGTCTCGGCTTCAACATCCCCGCCATGCCCGGCATCCGCACGCTCGGAAACTTCGATATCCCGATCGGTGTCGTGCTGCCGCCGGGGCATCACCTGATCGGTCCCGGGCCGATCAACCTCGCCGATGTCACTCAGGAAAAACTGGTTCTGGCGCAGCCGGGCACCAGCCTGCGCGAAGTGATCAACCTTGCTTTTGCGCGTCTGCCCATCTCGGTCGAGCCGGTGCTGGAAACCAATGCATCGGAGATGCTGAAACAGCTCGTCAAATGCGGCACCGGGCTGACGCTGCTCAATCCGCTCGACGTCATCACCGAATGCCGGCGTGGTGAACTCGTCTTCCGGCCGATCGCCGAGCCGCACGCGCGTTACCAGCAGATGAAGCTGTTTGCCCGCGCCCGCGCGCCCCTCGACGCAGCCACCAGCCTTTTCGTTGAATATCTGCTCGCCGAACTGCTCGGCCTGGTGCAGGAATTGCAGGCCAAGGGTCATATCCCAGCGGATGTGAAACCCGCGGCTGAGCCTATTTCACATAGAGATTCGAAAGCGGATAGACCTTGAGGTCCCGGAGCAGCTCGACGAACCCCCTGACCTGATGGCGGCAGATCGCCTCGCCCTTTTCGGCAGTGGCAATCGAGGCATCGCCGACCACGCCGAAGGGATTGAGGTCATGCGCGATCCAGGCCAGCGAATGCGGCGGCAGAGGCTGAAGAAATTTGGATTGCTCCCGCATCCCTTCGGCCTTCGAGGCAAAGTTTTGGGCCTTGTCCATCCGCACCAGCTCGGGGCGGAAGTGCAGCATCAACGACGTCTCGACATCGCCGCCGTGGATGCCGTATTTGCTCTCGTGATCGCTGACCATGCCTTCCGGATGGCCGAAACGGCCCCATTGCGTGGAGACCACCGCCATTTGATGGTGCACGCGCAGTTCACGCGCGACGATGCTCATGATGTCGACATTGCCGCCGTGGGAATTGACGATCACCATTTTTCGCAAGCCAGCTTCGGCAACCTTTGCGCCGATTGCCGTCCAGACGGGGATGAGCAGCTCGGCGCTGAGCGATAGCGTGCCGGGCCCATAGATATGTTCGTTGGCCTTGCCGATCTCCTGTGTCGGCAGCACCAGGATGTCCAGATCCTCCGGCCGCTGCCTCTTCAGCTCCGCCAGCATGCCGGTCGCGATGGCGACATCCGTTGCGATCGGCAGATGCGGGCCGTGCTGTTCCGTCGAGGCGATGGGCAGAATAACAATCGTTGTCTCGGGGGAGAGGCCGGCAAAATCATATGTATTGAGCTCGTTCCAGTAAAACGGCGTGGGCATGCTGTCTTCCCCTTTCGTCACCTGCTTCGACAGGGAGTAGGGAATAATGATGGGCCCGAAAAGCATCATTTTTTGCGCATGGCGCTGCTTTTTTTCGCGCGCATCGGCGGGCGTTACTCCGCTGGCTTTCCGAGTCCGAGGCAACTTCATCGAAGTTGTGGCTCGCGGCATCTCGCGACCGCGGCTCGGGGAATTCATGAGCCAGATCGATAACCGTATGCAACGGATAGGGTCTAATCAGAAGGTGGAGTTGCACTACCTCAGCAGACGGCGTTGACGCGCGCCTATGTCCAACGAGCAAGGTGGAACAGTTCATGCCAAGTCAGATACAACTGGAACTTTCCCGTCGAGATCTACTTATCTCGTCGGCCGCAACGATTGCGGTCACCGGAGCCGTCGCGCCCGCGGCGGCGCAGTCCCCAGGAAATGACATGGCCTATACATCCAAAGTTTCCTTCGCGGTGAACGGTGAGAAACGCGATCTCGAGGTCGACAATAGAACGTCGCTGCTCGACGCACTGCGCGAACACCTGCATCTGACCGGCACGAAAAAGGGATGCGACCACGGCCAATGCGGTGCATGCACCGTCATTGTCGACGGCCACCGCATCAATTCCTGCCTGACGCTGGCGGTCATGCACGAAGGCGATCAAATCACCACGATCGAAGGCCTCGGCCAGCCAGGAAACCTTCATCCGATGCAGACGGCCTTCGTCAAGCATGACGGGTTCCAATGCGGCTACTGCACGCCGGGACAGATCTGTTCCTCCGTGGCGGTGCTCGAAGAGATCAAGGCGAACATACCGAGCCACGTCACCGGCGATCTTACGGCTGAGGCGGCAGTCACTGCGGCCGAGATCCGCGAACGCATGAGCGGCAATATCTGTCGATGCGGCGCTTATTCCAACATTGTCGATGCCATTTCGGAAGTCGCGGGGATAAAAGCATGAGAGCCTTCACTTACGAACGCGCCTCATCCGTCGAGGCCGCGGCCAAGGCGGCAGCCTCCAATCCTGAAACCAAGTTCATCGCCGGCGGCACCAATCTCCTCGACCTGATGAAGCTCGAGATCGAAACGCCAGCGCATCTGATCGATGTCAACGGTCTCGGCCTCGACAAGATCGAACCCACGCCGGAGGGCGGGCTGCGCATCGGCGCCTTGGTCCGCAATACCGATCTTGCAGCTCATGAAACCGTTCGCCGTGACTACGGCCTGATCTCCAGGGCGCTTGTCGCGGGCGCCTCCGGGCAACTGCGCAACAAGGCGACGACGGCCGGCAACCTCCTGCAGCGCACGCGCTGTCCTTATTTCTATGACCCGAACCAACCGTGCAACAAGCGGCAGCCGGGCAGCGGCTGTTCCGCCATCGGCGGCTTCAGCCGCCAGCATGCAGTGGTCGGGGTAAGCGAGAGCTGCATCGCCACGCATCCGAGTGACATGGCCATCGCCATGCGGGCGCTCGATGCTGTTGTGGAAACGGTCAAAGCCGACGGCAGTCGCCGCGCGATTGCGATCGCCGACTTTCATCGGTTGCCCGGCGACACGCCCCACATCGAAACCGTTCTTGAGCGCGGCGAGTTCATCACGGCGGTCCTGCTGCCGCCGCCGATCGGCGGCAAGCACATCTATCGCAAGGTCCGAGACCGCGCCTCCTACGCCTTCGCACTCGTCTCGGTCGGAGCTGTGATCCAGCCGGACGGCACAGGACGGGTCGCCGTCGGCGGCGTCGCCCACAAGCCGTGGCGCGTCGAGGCAGCCGAAGCCGAACTGCCGAAAGGTGCGCGCGCGGCGGCGGGCGTCCTTCTTGCCGGCGCCCGTCCGACCGAACAGAACCGTTTCAAGGTGGAACTGGTCGAGCGCACGCTCGGCGCGGTCATTGCCGAAGCAAGGGGTTGAGCCATGCAGTTCGATACGCCAGCGACAACCAACCCGATAGACAATCTGAAGGTCGTCGGCCAGCCGATCCACCGCATCGACGGCCAGCTCAAGACGACCGGCCGCGCGATGTACGCCTATGAATGGCACGATCCGAACATGTCCTACGCCTATGGTTATCCCGTCGGCGCGGCCATCGCCAAGGGCCGCATCACGTCCATGGACGTTTCCGCCGCCAAAAAGGCTGCAGGTGTGCTTGCCGTTGTGACGACGCTCGACATCGGCGAGCGGAAGAAGGGCAGGTTCAACACCGCCAAGCTTTTCGGTGGCGACGAGGTTCAGCACTATCACCAGGCAATCGCGGTCGTCGTCGCCGAGACCTTCGAGCAGGCACGCGCCGCAGCCTCCCTGGTCAAGGTCGACTATGCCGAAGAAAAGGGTGCATTCGACCTCGGCCAGGCAAAGGATTCGGCCGTCAAGCCGGATGAATCGCAGCAGCCCGATACCGCGGTCGGCGACTTCGATTCTGCCTTCAGGTCAGCTCCCGTCACTGTTGACGCATCTTACACGACGCCCGACCAGTCGCATGCGATGATGGAACCGCACGCATCGATCGCTGCCTGGAACGGCGACGAGGTGACCGTCTGGACCTCAAGCCAGATGATCGACTGGTGGCGGTCCGACCTTGCGACGACGCTCGACATCGACAAGGAGAAGATCCATCTCATGTCGCCCTTCATCGGCGGCGGCTTCGGCGGCAAGTTGTTCCTGCGGGCGGATGCCGTGCTGGCCGTTCTCGGCGCGCGTGCGGTCAAGCGGCCCGTCAAGGTCGCCTTGCCGCGACCGTTCATGATGAACAACACCACCCACCGGCCGGCGACGATCCAGCGGATTCGTATTGGAGCCGAGCGTGACGGCAAGATCACCGCCATTGCGCACGAAAGCTGGTCCGGCGACCTTCCGGGCGGCGGACTGGAGACCGCCGTCAACCAGACGCGGCTTCTCTATGCCGGTGCAAACCGGATGACCGCGATGCGGCTGGCGACGCTTCATCTCCCGGAGGGCAATGCCATGCGCGCTCCGGGCGAAGCCCCCGGACTGATGGCGCTCGAAATCGCCATCGACGAGATTGCCGAAAAAGTTGGGATCGATCCTGTGCAGTTTCGGATCGTCAACGACACGCAGGTCGATCCGGAGAAGCCGCAGCGGCCTTTTTCCCAGCGCAATCTCGTCGGGTGCCTGACGCTCGGTGCGGAGCGGTTTGGCTGGCGTGAAAGAGGAAAGCCGGGTTCCAGACGGGATGGCAGCTGGCTGGTCGGCATGGGCGTCGCCGTTGCCTTCCGCAACAACCTCGTCCTTCCCTCCGGCGCACGGGTAAAGCTCGACCGGGAAGGCGTCGTGACTGTCGAAACCGACATGACCGACATCGGGACGGGCAGCTACACGATCATCGCCCAGACGGCCGCCGAGATGATGGGAGTGACGATCGACAAGGTCGCCGTCCAACTCGGCGACTCGCGTTTTCCGGTTTCTGCGGGTTCCGGCGGACAGTTCGGTGCGAACTCTTCCACGTCCGGTGTCTATGCAGCCTGTGTCAAGCTGCGTGAGGCCATCGCCAAGAAGCTCGGCTTCAACTCCGAAGACATCGTCTTCGAGAATGGCGAGGTCCGCTCGGGCAATCGTTCGGTGCCTCTTGCCGAGGCTGCCGGTCCGGATGGTCTCGTCGGCGAGGACACCATCAAGTGGGGTGAGCTTACCGAGACGCATCAGCAATCGACATTCGGCGCGCACTTCGTGGAGGTTGGCGTCGACATTGCCACGGGAGAAAGCCGTATTCGCAGGATGCTCGCAGTCTGCGCGGCAGGTCGGATCCTCAACCCGATTACGGCCCGCAGCCAGGTCATCGGCGCGATGACGATGGGGGCCGGCGGCGCGCTATCCGAGGAATTGGCGGTCGACACCCGCCGCGGCTTCTTCGTCAACCACGATCTCGCCAGCTACGAAGTGGCGGTGCATGCCGACATTCCGCACCAGGAGGTGATCTTCATGGACGAGACCGATCCGATGTCCTCACCGATGAAGGCCAAAGGCGTCGGCGAGCTTGGCCTTTGCGGCGTCGCGGCAGCAATCGCTAACGCCGTCTACAACGCGACCGGCGTCAGGGTTCGGCACTATCCGCTGACGCTTGACAAGCTGATCGGCGGCTTGCCGGACGTGGCGTGATTATTTTAGCGGCGGTCTCGAAAGCGGACCGCCGTCACTTCCTGTAGGATTTCCGATGGATCAGACACTTGCGCCCATCACGGCGCCAATTCCCGTCAGGGCCTCTTCCACCGACGATCCTGCGGATCTGCTTCGCTTCGCGATCGACGCCCATCGTCTTGGCGCGGCGGCGCTCGCAACCCTCGTCGACATCCGCGGCGGGGCCGCGCGGGCGCTCGGCGCTCATATGGCGGTTGCCGCAGATGGGCGGTTCTGCGGCTATGTCTCCGGCGGATGCGTCGAAGCCGCCGTCGCTTCCGAAGCGCTTCTGGCAATGGCGCAAGGACAGGACCGCACGGTCAAGTTCGGCGACGGCTCTCCCTTCTTCGACATTGTCCTTCCCTGCGGCGGCGGGATCTCGGTCGCAATCCATGTCCTGAAAGATGTTGGAGCTTTGCAGCATGTTCTGGATCGTCTCCGACGGCGGCAGGCAGCCGGCCTTGCCTATTCGCCAGAGCGGCAGACGATCGAACCGGTAGATCCCCTGCCACGGGCGTGCTGGCTCGAGCGAGATTTCCTGACCGTCTACCGTCCCCGCACCCGCGTCGTCCTTTCCGGGCAGACGATCGAAGCGCAGGCCGTCGCACGGCTGGCCGAAGCTTCCGGCTACGACGTGATCGTCAGGGGACAAAGCGAGGGGAGCAGGGTTGCAGCCGACATCATCGACCCCTTCACGGCCGTCGTGCTCCTGCATCATGACCTCGACGCCGAAGCCGCCATTCTCGAGACCGCGCTTCACTCGCCTGCCTTTTACATCGGCGCACTCGGCAGCACCCGGACGCATCATCGGCGTGTCGAGCGGTTGACAGCCATGGCTTTCAGAAAGAACGACATCGGTCGTATCAAGGCGCCCATCGGGATGTTCGGCCCGACGCGGGATGCAACCTCGCTCGCCCTGTCGGTTCTGGCCGATATCGCTGCGGCAAGACTGGTGGCTTATGCGTAAGGCGTCAGTCGCGATCGTCATTCTCGCTGCCGGCAAGGCAAGCCGGATGGGTGAGGGCGGGAAGCACAAGCTGCTGGCCGAGTTCGACGGCGTGCCGCTCGTGCGCCGGTCGGCATTGACCGCGCTCGCTGCGGATGCAGCGTCCGTTATTGTCGTCACGGGTCATCGCAGGAGCGAGATCGAGGCCGCGCTCGATGGGCTCGCTCTGACTTTCATCGATAATCCCGATTACGCCAGCGGCATGGCGAGCTCACTCATAGCCGGATTCTCATCGAGGGACGCTGACAGCGCCGAAGGCATTCTCGTCATGCTCGCCGATATGCCCGGCATTTCCAAGACGCATCTCGATGCCCTGATTTCCGCCTTCCGCAACGCGGGCGGCGAGGCCATCGTGCGCGCCGTTTCGCAGGGCAAGCCCGGCAATCCCGTTATCCTGCCACGTTCTCTCAATCCGGCAGTCCTGAGACTTGAAGGCGATGTCGGCGCGCGCGATATCATTGCGACGTCAGGCTTGCTTGTGCTCGATGTGGATGTTGGCGACGCGGCCTTGCTCGACGTCGACACGCCGGACGAGGTATTGGCCGCCGGCGGCGCAATGAACTGACGCGCGGAAGACAGCGCGCAGCCCCGGTGTCGCGCCGCTATCGAAGCCTGAATAGGAAATCAAACACTTCAATGCTGCCTGCGGAGGCTGCCCAGCATAGCCTTGAATCCCGCGACCGCTCGCTTCGAAACCGCCTCCGGATCCTCGGCATTGGCGATCCAAAGCGCCATATGGCTGCTGGCGCCATTGATGAGGCGAGCGGCGGTTTCGGTGTCGATGTCGATGATCTCGCCATCGGCCTTGAGACGGTCGAGGCTGCGGGAGAGGGCGGCGATGCAGCCGGGGGCGTTCTGCCATTGCGAGATATCGCCAAGTACCGCCGGACCATCGCGAAACATGATACGCTGGATTTCGGGCTCAAGCGCCATTTCGATATAGGCTGAGCACTCGTCGACAAAGCCCTGCCAGCGCGTGGGAGCGGCGGCCGAGACCTCGTTCAGCCGTTCAGTCATCTCCGCGTCGATTTCCATGATGACGGCTTGGAGCAGGCCCCTCTTGTCACCGAAGTGGTGATAGAGTGCCCCTCGCGTCAATCCCGCTTCGCCGGTGAAATCGTCCATCGAGGCTTCCGCATAGCCGATCGTGCCAAAGGCACGCCGCCCGGCCGCGATAAGTTTGCCGCGGGTCTCTGCGATCATCTCCTGGCGCGGTTTGCGCATGGCTTCTCCATTGGCATACGCCGCGTATCTTTTTCATTGACATACGGGACGTATGCATTATCTAAACACATACGCTCCGTATATAAGTGTTCTATCCGATAGCTGGAAGGATCGTCGCATGTCAAATCCGTATAAACAAATATTCGCGGCACCTGGGGCCAAGGGCTTCTCCGCAGCCGGCTTTTTCGCACGCCTTCCCATCGCCATGGCACCGATCGGCATCGTCGCCATGCTCTCCCAGGCACATGGTGAATATTGGCTGGCAGGCGCCGTGTCGGCGACCTATGCGCTCACCAATGCGGTGATCTCGCCGCAGATTTCGCGAGCGGTCGACCGGCTGGGCCAGACGGCAGTGGTCGTTCCCACAACCATCGTATCGGTATTGGCGTTCATCGCGCTGATCGCGGCGGCCAACCAGAACTGGCCGGTGTGGACGCTGTTTGCCTCAGCCTTCCTCGCGGCAGCCATGCCAAGCATCCCGGCGCTGATGCGGGCGCGCTGGACGGAACTGTTTCGCAACCAGCCTGAGCTCAACACGGCCTTCGCGTTCGAAAGTGCCGCGGACGAACTGGTCTATATCGCCGGCGCTTCGCTGTCGGTGGGGCTCGCCGTGTCACTTTTCCCGGAAGCCGGCATGATGGTGAGCACAGCTTTTCTAGCGCTCGGGACGGCCGCCTTCATCGTGCAGCGCGGCACCGAGCCGAAGGTGCGTTATGTCGCCGGCGCGGCTTCGGTTGGCTCGGCGATCCGGCAGCGTCCGGTGCAGATCATCACACTCGCGCTGATCTTCGTCGGCTCGATCTTCGCAACCGCTGAAGTGAGTGTTGTCGCCATTACCAAGGAGCTTGGTCAGCCGAATGCGGCAAGCCTGGTCATCGGTGTCTATGCCCTCGGTTCCTTCCTATTGGGTTTGACTCTCGGCGCGCTCAATCTGCGCATCCCCTTGCATCGTCAATTGCTGATCGCTGTTGCTATTCTCGCACTGACCTCGCTGCCGCTGCTCGTCGCCGGCAGCTCGGTAACCCTGCTTGCTATCGCCGTCTTCGTCAGCGGCATCGCGATCTCGCCGACCTTTATAACGGCCTTCGGACTGATTGAGCGTCGCGTGCCGGAATCGGTGCTGACGGAAGGTGTCACCTGGGTGATGACCGGCATCGGCATCGGCATGGCGCTTGGCGCCTTCGTCTCGGGCTGGGTCGTCGACACCTACGGTCCCCAGAGCGGATTCTGGGTGTCTGCGGCGGCCGGGGCCGCGACCGTCCTTATCATTGCCCTTGGTCAGCGCACCCTGTCGGGCGAGTGCACCGGCGGTGAAGATTGCGCCATGCTGGAGCCAGCGCAGTAACAGGGCGGGCGGTAGACAGGAGCGATGCAGGAGGATTCACCTTGAACGGTTCGAAACCGTTCAAGGTGAAGGCAGTGGGTCAAGTCGCATTTCGGGAGAACTCACGAGCTAAGTCGAGGAATGCTCTGACGCCGGCCGACAGATTTCGGCGTCCAGGATAGTATAGGCACAACCCTGGATACGGCGGCGTCCAATCTTCGAGAACACGAACAACGCGCCCCGCCTCTATGTCCGAGAGAATGTCCTGTTCGAAGAGATAGCCCACGCCGGCGCTTTCGAGCACGGCTGTCCGCGTAAGGCTGGCCTCATCGAGTGCGATTGGCCCCCGCACGTCTATCTGCACCGGCTCGCCGTCTTTTTCGAACCGCCATCGAAACAAGGAGCCGTCTGGCAGGCGCACACGAATGCACCTGTGATTGAGAAGATCCGGAGGGACCATGGGCTTACCATGTTTCCCGAAATACTCGGGAGACCCAACCACTGCGTGTCGCTGAGGCCGGCCGAGCGAAACGGCAATCATATCGCTGGGAACGAGGCCTTCAACCCTGACGCCTAGATCGAACCCCTCCTTGACGATATCGACCATCTTACCCTCGGTAACGATATCGACATTCATGTCCGGATAGCGGCGCAGGAACTCCAGCACGAGCGGTGAGATGATGGCGCGCGCCGCAAACGGCGCTGCGTTGATCCGTATGGTTCCGGAAGGAGTCTCGCGGTGGGAGCGTACCAGATCCAGAGCAGCATGGAGATCCTGCAGCGAGGGCCTGACCTGCTGCACAAACAACCGGCCGGCGTCCGTCAGCGACACGCTGCGGGTGGTGCGGTTGAACAACCGCACGCCAAGTCCCGCCTCGAGCCTGCTAATCGTGTGGCTCAACGCGGTCGTGGACATGCCGAGATCAATGGCCGCTGCTCGAAAAGTCCCGCGCCTGGCAATTGCAATGGCCGCTTCAAGTTCCTTCAGGCTGGCTAGTTCCATTGTCCCGATCTGTTCATCATCGCATGCCGGTTTATCCCACTTATTTATGCAATGGTCGAGGGATAAGTATCGGTTAGGTTATGAGGAGAACACAATGGATATGCCCGGTATCATTGACACGTACTTTGAAGCAGATCGTCGCAATGACGCGAATGCGCTGCTGGACACCTTTGCGGTCGAAGCCGTCGTCGAAGACGAACGAGCGCGCCATCAAGGCGTCGCCGCAATCCGAGAATGGTGGGTGGCTGCGAAGAAGTCGGCTCAGTACGTTGCTGAACCTTTGGAATGCACGGTCGACGGTGACAAAGCGCTCATCCGAGCCAAAGTGAGCGGCCAGTTTCCCGGTAGTCCGGTGACCCTCGCTTACGAGTTTGCCATCAAAGACGGCAAGATCGTCAGGCTGGAGATCCAATAATGACTGACTTTCTCAATTTGGAAGGCAAACGCGTCCTCATTACGGCTGGGACCAAGGGCGCCGGCGCTGCGACCGTCAGTTTGTTTCGGGAACTCGGCGCGAAGGTGCTGACGACAGCGCGGGCGCGTCCGGAAGCCTTGCCGGATGAATTGTTCGTTGAAGCGGACCTGACCACCGAGGAAGGCTGTGCAATCGTCGCGGATGCCGCGCGCCAACGTCTCGGCGGCGTTGACATCATCTTGCACATGCTAGGCGGTTCGTCAGCGGCCGGCGGTGGATTTTCTGCACTGTCGGAAGACGACTGGCATAAGGAGCTGTCGCTCAACCTTTTTCCAGCCGTTCGCCTGGATCGGCAACTGGTTCCGGACATGGTCGCTCAAGGAAACGGTGTGGTGGTGCATGTGACATCCATCCAGAGAGTCCTGCCGCTTCCGGAATCGACGACGGCCTATGCTGCGGCGAAGGCAGCGCTTTCCACTTACAGCAAGGCAATTTCGAAGGAAGTTTCGCCCAAAGGTGTCCGGGTCGTTCGGGTGTCGCCAGGCTGGATCGAAACGGAAGCTTCGGTCCACCTTGCAGAGCGCTTGGCGAAGCAGGCCGGTACTGACCTCGAGGGCGGCAAAAAGATCATCATGGACGGGCTGGGCGGCATTCCGCTCGGTCGTCCGGCAAAACCGGAAGAGGTCGCAAACCTGATTGCCTTCCTCGCCTCCGACCGGGCTGCTTCAATCACTGGTACCGAATATACGATCGATGGAGGGACAGTGCCAACAGCCTAGGCGCCGGCATGCACGGCAAATCAGGTCGGCGCGTCCCATCCGCCGATGTGGGAATAGATCGCGTTGCGGAGATAACGCACGTCGCGGTTCAGAGCGGCCAAGTCCTGCGGTTTCTGGGTCGAGGCAGCAAGCAAGGTATCGCTGAGACAGCCTGCCTTGTGCTGCAATGCCCGGCCTTCGTCGGTCAATGCAATCAACACCTGGCGCTCGTTGCTCAGGTTTCTGGTCCTACGCAGGAGGCCGGATACCTCGAGGCGCTTTAGAAGCGGCGTCAGCGTGCTGGATTCCAGGGCAAGGGCGTTGGCAATGGCACCCACCGTTTGTCCATCTTCGCTCCATAACACGTTGAGCACGAGATACTGCGGGTATGTCAGGCCCAGCTCATCGAGAAGGGGCTTGTAAGCACGCTGGATGGCAATACCAGCTGTATAAATTGCGTAGCACAATTGGTCGTGCAGAGCGGGCGGGTCGTTGTGGCGGTCGGTCATTCTGAGCTCCTGTAGACCTCCATATAGCCTATGCAATAGCAAAATTAAATATCGCGATAAGAATTATCTTGACGAGTAATCTAAAGTCTGCGAGCTTATATTTATCGCGATAACAATTATCGCAGTTAACGAGGAGATAGCCATGACACGCAAGACCACGACCACCGTAGCCGCAATTGTTGCTGCAGCCTCACTGTCCGCTGCCGCATTGCCGGCGAACGCAGCGGACACCATCTCTCAAGACCAGTCCGTCAGAAACGTTGTGCTTGTCCACGGCGCCTTTGCAGACGGTTCTGGCTGGAAGGGTGTTTACGACAATCTCACCAAGCGCGGCTATCGCGTTACGATCGTCCAGAACCCGCTGACCTCCCTCGAAGACGACGTTGCCGCCACCAAACGTGCGCTGGAACGGCAGGATGGTCCGGTCATTCTCGTTGGACATTCCTGGGGCGGCACGGTCATCACGGAAGCGGGCGTCGACGCAAAGGTTGCTGGCCTCGTCTATGTTTCTGCTCTGTCCCCCGATGCCGGCGAGACAACGGCACAGCAATACCAAGGATTTGCTCCTGCATCGGAATTCGTCATTGAGACCACGAAAGATGGCTTTGGATATGTCAGCCCGGAAAAGTTTAAGGCTGGCTTTGCTCATGACGTCAGCGATGCGGATGTTGCATTCATGAGGGATGCGCAGGTCCCGATCAACATGTCGGCGTTCGGCACGAAGTTGGAAAATGCTGCATGGCGCACCAAGCCGAGCTGGGCCGTCATCGCTACCGAAGACAAGGCATTCGATCAGGCGATGCTGATCCACATGGCAGAGCGCATCAAGGCGAAGATCACCAAGGTTTCGGCAAGCCACGCCGTGTTCATGACGCAACCGAAGGTGGTCGCAGATACCATTGATCAGGCTGCCAAGGCTGTCTCGGCGAAGAAACAATGACTGATGCAAGGTCATCGGGACAGCCCGCACTGTCCCATGACAACAAACAGAGTCCGTCGAACCAGGCGCGGTAGGGCCGAAGCGAACACGTAAAAGATCGCTCGATTTCTAAATGACCTCCATCGCGTGGCTTGGCACCGGGATCCCAGCACTTTTTTCTCAATACATTCACGGAGGTAACCACGTGAAGCTGAATAGTCATGACCAGAATGCACCCGAAAATCCGCCCGTTCCTCAGAGCGAGGTCGGTGGTGTTTTCGACTTCATCGTCTGCGGCGCCGGGTCCAGCGGCTCCGTCGTTGCCGCACGACTGGCAGAGGATGGAAATGCAAGCGTCCTACTGCTCGAGGCAGGCGGTGACGATGCGGCCGAGACCGTTACAAACCCTGCGCAGTGGCCGCTCAATCTCGGCTCGAGCCGGGACTGGGGTTTTATCGGACAACCGGCACCTGGCCTGGACGGCCGACGTCTTCCTCTCAGCATGGGCAAGGGGCTCGGCGGCGGTTCGAGCATCAATGTCATGGTGTGGGCCAGAGGACACAAGGGGGATTGGGACCACTTTGCCGCTGAAGCCGGCGATGACGCGTGGGGCTATCAGTCTATCCTCGGCTACTATCGCCGGATCGAAGATTGGCAGGGCGCTCCGGACCCAACGCGTCGCGGCATGGGAGGACCGGCCTACGTAGCGCAGCCGCAGGCGCCCCAACCGATCGCAGAGGCCTTGTTGAGTGCGGCATCCACTATCGGCATTCCCGTCTACGATAGCCCGAACGGTGAAATGATGGAGGGCCCGGGCGGCGCATCTATCGCTGAACTGCGGATCCGGGATGGCAAGCGGGAGTCTGTCTTTGGATCCTATGTCAGCCCGCTCATGTCGCGCCCAAACTTGACTGTGCTGACCGACGCACTGGTCACGCGCCTCATCTTCGATGGCAAGCGCGTGACGGGGATCGAGGTTCTCGTCGATGATCAGTTGCGTCAATTCACTGCGCGTTGCGAAACGGTACTGTCGCTAGGCGCGATCAATACTCCGAAAGTGTTGATGCAGTCGGGCATAGGTCCAGAAGATGAGCTGCAAGCCCACGGCATTCCCGTGGTTCAACACTTACCTGGCGTTGGGCGCAATCATCAGGATCATCTCGCATTCGGGTGCACCTGGGCATATCGAAAACCAGAAGCCGTCGGTGGTAGCGGCTGCGAGGCAAAACTCTACTGGAAAAGCGACTCGCGTCTTGCGCAGCCGGACATTCTTCAGTGCCAGTTGGAGTTCGCTGTGCCGTCACCGATCGAGACGGGCCTCGAAACCCCGCAACATGGGTGGACGATGTTTAACGGTCTCGCCCAGCCAAAAAGCCGTGGTCGATTGCGGCTCTCCGGCCCCAATACGAATGACCCTATCCTGATCGAACCGAATTCTCTCAGCGCGCCGGAAGACATGGCGGCCGCCTTGGCTGCGGTCGAGTTGTGTCGCGAACTCGGAAACAGCGATGCCTTCACGCCACTGGTGACAGGCGAGGCGGCTCCGGGCGCGCGCTACAAGTCAGGGATGATCGACTTTATCCGGCGTTCGGCGGTCACCTACTGGCATCAATCCTGCACAGCCAAAATGGGACGCGACAGCATGTCGGTGGTCGACAACGAACTCAAGGTGTACGGCGTCGATGGCCTGCGCATCGCAGACTCCTCGATCATGCCGAGGATCACCACCGGTAATACAATGGCGCCCTGCGTTGTCATTGGAGAGCGGGCGGCTGATCTGATCCGAAAGATGCATAGCCTGCCAGACCTGAGCGGAGGACTCACTCAGCCCACTTGATGAAGAGATTTACGTGGAGCTCAGCGGCCAGCATACGCGGGCCGCCGAGCTTTTTTTGCACAGTGCCGGGACGACGGTTCGTATTGGGTCAAGACCCTCTATTGGGCAGAACCCTACCAAGGGCTTGTCTGGATCAGGCGTTACGGCGCCAATTGCCAGGCGTAGTGCCGACTATACCTGCAAAGACGCGCGTGAAATGGCTTTGGTCCGCAAAACCGCAGGCGATGGCCACTTCGGCGAGCGGAGCATTTGAGGTCCGCAAGAGGTCACGGGCTCGGTCTATTCGCTCACGAAGAAGCCACTGGTAAGGCGTCATGCCGGTTGTGTCGCGAAATGCGCGAATGAAATATCCGCGTGAAAGGTCACAGAGCTGCGCAACCTCGGAAATTGACACGTTGCCATCTAGGTTTTCGAGAAGCAGACTTTTCGCCAAATCCTCATGTGAGCGGGAAAGCTTTTGCGACCTATCGGAAACTTTAACGGGCTGGCCGCCGTAGCGCTGGAGCAGATAGGTGCCGATGGCTGTCGTCATCTGGTCGACGAACAGCGCGTTGGCTTCTTCCGGTTTTTCGAGTGCCGGAATGAGCGCCCGAGCAAGATTGGCAAGCACGACATCTTTCGATGCGGTTTCGGCTGACAGGGAGGTCACGCGTGGTGTCTCTGCATCATCGGCAATTTTGATGAGAGACGCTGGCGAGATTTCAAATAAAACGAAATCGAAGGGCCCGCCCAGGTCTGCCTTGTACGGTTCCGAGAGATCACGGATATAAATCGAGTTTTCGGCAAAGTCGTGGGTTGTCGCGTGATGTTCGTGGAAGATGCGCCGCGTGTGGCCACCGAGCGAGGAAACCCCGACGACAAAACCTCGATCGCTTGCCGGCGTCGTGACCTGATCAAGTTCAGTTTTGGCTGTCGCCTTCCGAAAGATATCAATGTCTGAACCAGGCAGGCTTTGGTTGATCGACAACTGCTTCAACGAGCACCCGAACCCGTCGATCGAGTTTCGAGTGGAAGATTGGTGGCGGAGGGGGAGAACTTGGACCACGACGCAGTTCTTTCATTTTTAGACACTCGAACACGGGACCTACCGGTTTTGGTAGCTTTCCCACGCTATGCTTGCCTCACGACAATTTGTCCAATCGGCTCCGCAAGGATCCTTTTGTTCAAGATTGCCGTTTGAAACCTGTGTAGGAAATTTGGAAGCGCGGCATCTCGTCGGTACGGCTATATAGTCCCCAGCCAGGATGATCGAGACACATGTGAGTGAAGCGTTGACGGTCAGTGAGAGAATTGCGGCATGTTTTGAGATTACGGCCGCAAGGGCGCTGGTAATCAGGCCCCTTTGCGAAGCCAAGCTGGCTGTCGTCCATCTCGAGCATTCCTATGGCAATGGCGAACATACAATCGTCCTGCCGGCTGATGACGCTTTTCTGCTCATGCTCTATCTCGTCGACGTTGATCATCGCGACATTCTGCCCGACGGAACACGGACACCTCTGAAGACCTATTCCAGAGGCTCTATGTGTCTCATCAGTCTGAGGAATGGCGCCGCAATTTCGATTCGTGGCTGCTTCGAAGCACTCGTGTTTCATATCCCAAGCGCGCTTTTTATCGAGCTCTTTGAGGAAGCAGGCGAGCCGCGTATTGATGACCTGACAACCTGCCGCGGGATAAGCGATCAGGTGGTCCGCAATATCGGCGGTGCGCTGATACCGATGTTCGACATGCCGGAAGAGGTCAGGGACACACTGCTTCCTCATATCGGATTAGCGTTAAGCGCCCATCTTGCGCATCGTTACGGGCGGTCCCCCATCCAGCACCTTTCGGGCACCGGTCAGTTGTCTCCGCTGCAGGAAAAGCGCATCAAGGCGTACATAGCTGCCAACCTGTCAGGCGGCACTCCGGTCGATAAGATCGCCGAAGCATGCGGGTTTTCAGTCGATGAGCTCTGTTCCGGATTTTTGAGCACGACCGGGCAGTCTGTTTCGGAATGGATTGCATCATATCGAATGAGCAAAGCCCAATCGCAACTGAGCAGAACCGGTGAAACTATTGCCCGGATCGCTGCAGAGTGTGGGTTTCCGGAGGAAAATGAATTCGTCGCAACCTTCACGAAGGCCGTCGGAGTGCCTCCCGCAGACTGGCGCTTGCGTAACCGACACTAACAGAAAACCGTCAAGCAGCGCCGCTCGGCTTTGAGCTCAACTTCGGAACAGATCGCTCAGGACTGTCCTGGTGACAGCCAGCTTCGTCGGGTTTGTTCGGCCGGATCCGGGTGCGGCGAAGGCAGTCACACCCGGACAGTCCAATCAAGCTTGGATAAATGCCAAGAGGTCGGCGTTCAGGACGTCAGCGTGGGTTGTCAGCATGCCGTGCGGATAACCCTTGTAGACTTTCAGAGTGCCGTTCTGGACCAGCTTCACGGACAGCCTGCCCGCGTTGTCGATCGGCACGACCTGGTCGTCGTCGCCGTGCATGACGAGGGTCGGAACGGCGATTGCCTTCAGGTCTTCCGTCTGGTCCGTCTCGGAAAAGGCCTTGATCCCATCGTAATGGGCCTTCGCACTGCCCATCATGCCCTGCCGCCACCAATTCTGGATAACGCCCGGATAGACCTTGGCGTCAGGACGGTTGAAACCATAGAACGGACCCGTGGGGAAATCGACGAAGAGCTGTGCGCGGTTCTCGGCGACGCCCTTGCGGATGCCATCGAACACTTCGATCGGCAGGCCGCCCGGATTTGTTGGGGTCTTCAGCATCAGCGGCGGAACGGCGGAGACCAGAACGGCCTTGGCGACGCGGCCGGCAGGCTGGCCAAATTTTGCAACATAACGAGCAACTTCGCCGCCGCCAGTCGAATGGCCGATATGAACGGCGTTCTTCAGATCGAGCGCCTCTACGACCGCGAAGGCATCGGCGGCATAGTGGTCCATGTCGTGACCGTCAGAAACTTGAGCAGAGCGGCCGTGGCCACGGCGGTCATGTGCCACGACGCGGAAGCCCCTTGCCAGGAAGAACAGCATCTGCGCATCCCAATCGTCCGAGGAGAGCGGCCAGCCATGGTGGAAGACGATCGGCTGGGCATCCTTCGGACCCCAATCCTTGTAGAAGATTTCGACGCCGTCCTTGGTGGTGATATAGCCCATTCTATTGTCTCCTTTGATTGAGGTGGTGGTGGTGGAAGCAGCGTTGGCCGCTAGGCCAAACGATGTGGGAAGTACCATGGTGGCTGCGGCGGCAGCTCCGGAAAGCAATGCGCTGCGGCGGGTGATGGAGGGGATGTTCTCGGTCATTTTCGGGTACCGTGATCCTTTAGTGGCTATGATTCGAGGGTAGGGGGGATGCTACTATCCCGCGTTGTTAGGCGGCTCCCGGCCGGTTGATTGTCAGGAAATGCCGCACGACCGGTTTGTCCGTTCCCGAGTGATAGGCGAGGACCTGGCCTTGCAGATCAGCATCGGCATTTGAAACCCGTTTGTGCTGGCGAAGATGCTCGGCCCAGGATTCGACCATGAACCATTCGACGATCTTTTGCGGATCGGCGGAGTCTTCGGTCACCCCCCATCCATAGGCCCCGTCCCGCCGCCGCTCGTGGGACATCTCATCCAGCGCATGCAGGAAGGCTGTGCGATGATGTTTTTCGACATGGTATTCGATGAGGATCAGGACAGGGCCACGGTCATGGGCTACCGGCTCGGCGACCAAGGGTTCTGGCCAGTGATTGGATGGCACCATATCCGCGTCGCCGGCCGGCAGCTTTAAGCGATGCATGATGAAGCCCGCGATGAGCAGTCCCGCCGCGCCGATCAGCAGCGCTCCCGGCACTCCAGCAGCTTCACCAACGGCACCCCAGCCAAGACTACCTGCCGTCATCGCGCCATTGAAGACGGTGAGATAGACCGCCAGACCGCGACCGCGGACCCAGTTCGGTAGCACGGCCTGCGCTGCCCCATTCAGCGTGGTCAGGGCCGTGATCCACGCAGCTCCGAGAAAGAGCAGAACAATGATGGCGACCCATTTCGGCGGCGCGAGCGACAAAGCGCCCATGACGAGTGCTGTGATAACAGCGGCACCGAGCAGCAGGCCATCGGCATTAAAACGTTCGCGCAGTTTAGGCATGAGCAATGCGCCGCCGATTGCGCCAGCGCCGACGGCGCCAAGCAGGATACCGTAGAAGCCTGCGTCACCACCGAGCAATTGTCGGGCGACGAGCGGCAGGAGTGCCCAGATGGCACTGGCGAAGGCAAAGAAGATCGCAGCGCGCAAAAGTACGACATGCAAGGGCTTGCTGGCGCGGGTGTAGCGCAGGCCTGCACGGAACGCGCCGAAGAAGCCTTCAGCCAACGTATCATTTGCATTCTTTGCCCGCGGCCACCAGACGAGCGCCGCAATGACGACGAGATAGCTTGCAACATCCGCGCCATAGGTGACGCCTGCACCGAAGGCTGCAAGGAGAAGTCCCCCGGCGGCCGGTCCGATCGACCGCGCGATATTGATGCCGAGCGAGTTGAGCGCGACGGCGCTCTTGACGTCCTCTCTCTTCACCAGCTCCGGCACGATCGCCTGCCAGGTCGGCCCCATTAGCGCGGCGCCGATCCCGCCAAGGAAGGTCAGGCCGATCAGCGCGCTGACCGAAAGCATGCCGGTATTTGCCAGGATCATCAGGCTTACACTGACTGACGCGAGCAAAATCTGCACGGCAATCAGAAACTTGCGACGATCAAGAATATCGGTGAGCACGCCCGCAGGTATTGCCAGGAGGAAGATCGGCAGGGTTCCGGCCGCCTGCACCAGCGCGACGGCGGCCGGGGAGGCCGATAGATCGGTCATCAGCCAGGAACTGGCGACATCGCGCATGAAGCTGCCGGTATTTCCGAGGACGGTTGCAGCCCAAAGTACTGCGAAGACTGGCTGGGCAAGGGGAGCAAAGCTGCCCCCGGAGGATTTGGTAGCGCTCATTTGCCAGCTCCCTTGGTCAGATCATTTGCGGCGACAATGATGAAAGCGCCAGCGAGCCCGAGATGTTCGAAGAAAGCGTTGGTTGCCATCATGCGGTCCATGCCTGGGGGCAGCTCCCAGAAACGAAGGGCGATAAAGGTGGCAAAGAGCGTGAACCCGGCGAGCGCCAGCGCTCCTGCCCAGCGAAGGATCCCCGACGCCACCATGGCCGAGGCCGCCAATTCGAAGGCGATAACGGTGACTGCGAAGAGTGCCGCGGGACGCAGGCCGAAATGGTTCATTTCAGCGATTGCGCCCTGGAAATCGAAGAGCTTGGTGAGCGGCCCCTGGATATAGGCCGCACAGAGAGCAAGGAGCGCGATGAACCGTGTCGCTGGTGCAGCGATGATCCGCGCAAGAAGCGAGTCCCGGTGGCGGGTGGACGAAAAATGATCAATCATGTCTGCTCCTGTCGTGTAGTCGATCGAAACAAGCGGCTTTGTTTGCCGTTAGTGGAGCGATATTGGCCAGAAAGATTACCGCCAACAATTACATTAATTATTTCGATTTAGTTGCGATTATCGCAATAAACGATCTGGTAGAGCAAATTGGGCAGCGGAGGCCGCTGCCCACTCAATGTGATCGCTAACCGCGCGGGGTCAGACGGCCCAGCAGGCACAACCAAGCGCACCGAAGAAGCCCTTGAGATCGGCAATCGGCAGCTTCGATGTCCAGGCACCGGCGTGGTCGTGACCATGAACGTTGCAGGAACTGGCGCAACCGCACGTTGAGATCGCGGTACGGCGCAACGAGTTCATGCCTGCGCCCTGCGGTTCGCCCCATGCCGCGTAGCCGCCGAACGTGCGCACGGGAGACCAGTCCGGCATGGCGGGAGGCACGTCGTTCTCGTCGAGAGACTTGAAGTCGCCCGCACCGAAGACGATCTTGCCGCCGACCATGGTCAACTGCGAGGTGAGAAACGAGATCTCGTCCTCTGCGCAGGTGAAGAAGTCCCTGTCCGGCACGACGAGATCGGCGAACTGGCCCTTTTCGATCCGGCCCTTCTTGCCTTCTTCGTTGGAAAACCAGGTGACCTTCTCGGTCCACATGCGCAGCGCCGTCTCGCGGTCGAGGCAGTTGGCACGTGGATAGAGCTGCATGCCGCCAACGGTCTTGCCGGTCACCATCCATGAAAGCGAGACCCAGGGGTTATAGGAGGCGACGCGCGTCGCATCGGTGCCGGCGGAGACGTTGATGCCCTTATCAAGCATGCGCCTGATCGGCGGTGTCGCTTCTGCAACGCCGTGGCCGTATCGCTCGACGAAATATTCGCCCTGATAGGCCATGCGGTGCTGCGTGGCGATGCCGCCACCGAGCGCTGCGATCCGGTCGATCGAGCGATCGGAAATCGTCTCGGCATGGTCGAAGAACCAGTTGAGGCCCTCGAGCGGGATATCCTTGTTGACCTTCTCGAACACATCGAGCGAGCGGCTGATCGTTTCGTCATAGGTGGCGTGAAGCCGCCAAGGCCAGCGGTTTTCGGCCAACACCCGAACGACGTCCTCCAGTTCGCCTTCCATTTCCGGCGGCATGTCCGGGCGGGGCTGACGGAAGTCTTCGAAGTCGGCGGCGGAAAAGACCAACATCTCCCCCGCACCGTTGTGGCGGAAATAGTCGTTACCCTGCTTGTATTTGACCGACTGCGTCCAGTTGAGGAAATCCTGCTTCTCTTCCTTCGGCTTCTGCGTGAAGAGATTGTAGGCCAGACGTACCGTAAGCTGGTCCTCGTCCGAAAGCTTCTGGATCACCGCATAGTCGTCCGGGTAATTCTGAAATCCGCCGCCGGCATCAATGACGCCGGTGATGCCCAGCCGGTTGAGTTCGCGCATGAAATGGCGGGTGGAATTGACTTGATATTCGAACGGAAGCTTGGGGCCCTTCGACAAAGTCGAATAGAGAATGCCCGCATTCGGCTTGGCAAGCAAAAGTCCCGTCGGATTGCCTTTGGCGTCGCGCGTGATCTCGCCGCCCGGAGGGTTCGGCGTGTCCTTGGTATAGCCGACGGCGCGAAGGGCGGCACCGTTGAGTAGTGCGCGGTCATAGAGATGCAACAGGAAGACAGGCGTATCGGGTGCAATAGCATTGATCTCGTCGATCGTCGGCAGGCGTTTTTCGGCGAACTGGTGTTCGGTGAAGCCGCCGACGACACGCACCCATTGTGGGGCAGGCGTGATGGCGACTTGCCGTCTGAGCATGTCCATCGCATCGGCGAGCGAGCGGACGCCGTCCCAGCGGAGCTCCATGTTGAAGTTGAGACCGCCCCGCACAACGTGGGTGTGATTGTCGATCAGACCAGGCAGTACACGCTTGCCCTTGAGATCGACGATCTTCGTATCCGGTCCGGCGAGCACCATGACGTCGCGGTCGGTACCCACGTCCATGAATAGGCCGTCCTTGACGGCGACTGCGGTGGCGTTCGGATTTGCGCGATCAAGCGTCGTGATCAATCCATTGTGAAGAACGATATCTGCATACATGGAAGCGTCTCCGGTCTTGATGGGATCGGCGGCATCGGCCTGTGAAAACAAGTTTGAAAAGGCGAGGCTCGATGCTGCGCCCAGGAATGTGCGGCGCGTCGTCATCAGCTTTTCCCCGATGTTAAATCTTCATGGGGTGGGTTCACCGCCACCACGGTTTCCCCACCTTTCGGCAGGTGACCGAACATGTGCGGCTTGACCTGATGAAACCAGGAGACGGCGACAGCCTCTCGAGCCCAGATGCTCTTTGCCAGCGGTACGAGCTGCTCGCCGACAAGGATGCCGAGCAGCCCGATGAGCGCGACGACAGGCGGGGCAGGCGAGCGGACATTGAGCAGGCTGTAGATCACGCCCACCAGCAGGCCGGCACCAAGTGAAAGAAGATAGAGTTTCATGGGGGAACCTCGCGTGGTGAAAGAAAATCACTCCGGCAGGACGCAGCCGGCCGGAGTGATTGACGGCTTACTTGGCAGGGTTCGGGCCGATCCGCTTGCCGTGCTTGACGCGTTCGGCACCACCGTGGACATGCGTAACAGCATAATCGATGCCCATGCCGTAGGCGCCGGAATGCTCCTTCACCAGCGACGTGACCGCATCGTAGGTTTCCTTGCGAGCCCAATCGCGCTGCCATTCGAGCAGGACCTGCTGCCAGGTGACCGGAACGACGCCGGCCTGCACCATGCGGTCCATCGCATATTTGTGCGCATCGACGGACGTGCCGCCGGAAGCATCCGCAACCATGTAGATCTCATAGTCGGTGTCGTTCATGCAGGAGAGTGCGAAGGTCGTGTTGCAAACCTCCGTCCAGAGGCCGGCGACGACAATCTTCTTGCGGCCATCGGCAGCCTGCTTGGCAAGCGCGTCGCGGACGTTCTGGTCGTCCCAGGAATTCATCGACGTGCGCTCAAGGATATCATTGTCCGGGACGACAGCGAGCAGTTCCGGGAAAGTGTTGCCCGAGAAGCTGTCGGTCTCGACGGTGGTGATGGTGGTCGGGATGTTGAAGATCCTGGCTGCCTTGGCAAGAGCGACCACGTTGTTCTTCAAGACCTGGCGGTCGATCGATTGGACGCCGAAGGCCATCTGCGGCTGCTGATCGATAAAGATGATCTGACTGTTCTGCGGGGTGAGGACCTGAAGCTTGCTGGACATCTCGTGTCTTCCTTTGACTGGGTTGAAGGTAGGTAATGGGGCAGGGAAGGCGGCACGTCTTGAAAGTTATGCCGCCTTATTGTTGGAAAGCGACCTCAGGCGGCGAGCGGTGTTAGCCCGGCTTCGATCTGGTCACGATAGGGCTCGTAACGAGCCGGCAGTTTCAAAGCCTCGCCGAGGTGTGCCGTGTCTTCGTCGCGGTCGAAACCGGGTTCGTTCGTGGCGATTTCGAACAGGACGCCGCCGGGTGTGCGGAAGTAGATAGCCCAGAAGTAATCGCGGTCGATGACAGGTGTCACCTGGTATCCTGTATCCATCAGGGCCTTGCGAACTTCGAGCTGCTTTGCGCGGTTCTCGACGGCGAAGGCGATGTGATGCACCGAACCCGCGCCCTGCCTTGCGAAAGGCGTTTTCGCAAGAACCTCGAGGTCGATCGTATCGGCACCATTGCCGCCGGGCATGATGAAGCGGGTCACATCGCCATCCGTCTCAGCGCGCTGGTAGCCCATGAAACCGAGCAGTTCGGACGTGGCAGCGGCGTCATGCAGGCGGAACTTGGCACCGGTGAAGCCGCGGATGCCGACGCTTTCGTCGATGCCGGCGCCATTCCAGGCCTTGCGGCCATCGTTTTCCGTTTCGACAAGGGCAAACCCTTCGCCGTCCGGCCCTTTGAACAGGAGGCGGGCAGCGCCGAAGGCAGTGTCGGTATGCAGGTCACCGGCTCCCTTTACCGACAGGCGATCCTGCCAGAAGGAGAGTGAGCCCTTAGGCACCGCGAACTGTGTTTCGCTGACTTCGCCGACGCCCGGGCGGCCGCGCATCACGTCGGGAAAAGGGAAGTAGGTCATGACGGAGCCGGGGGTGCCGGCCTCGTCACCGTAATAGAGGTGGTAGACGTTGGGGTCGTCGAAATTCACGGTCTTCTTGACGCGGCGCAGGCCGAGCGTGTCTGTGAAGAATGCGTTGTTCTGGCGGGCATCCGATGCCATCGACGTGATATGATGCAGTCCCTTGATATCCTTGATCATGATGCTTGCCCTTCCGCGGCGGCGTTGGTTTGTCTGGTGTGATTGAAAACCTACGCCCGTTGATCATCGGTCAGAATTGCAATAATAATTGTTAGTGAATTGCCATGGATGAAATAATCAATGAACGACTACAAGCTGCTGCGAACCTTTCTGCTGGCCGCCGAGAAACGGAACTTCGCGCAGGTCGCGCGCGAACTCGACATGACCCCCGCAGCCGTCACGCGGGCGATCGCGGCCCTGGAAGAAGACCTGGGCGTGCAACTCTTCGTGCGGACCACGCGCCAGGTATCGCTGACGACCGACGGCGCGATCTTCGCCGCCCAGATACAGCCGGCGGTGCAGGCGTTGGACAACGCACGCAAGGACGTGATGAATACCCACAAGGCGGATCATGGCCGCCTGCGAATCAGCGCGCCGACCTGGTTCGGCCGGCAGGTCCTGCCGCCCATCCTTTCGGCATTCAAGGAACGCTACCCGAAGATCAGCTTCGAGATCTCGCTTGCGGATGGACTCGTTGACATCATCGATGACGACTATGATCTGGCAATCCGCATTTCCGCGGCACCCTCGGACAAGTTCACGATCTGGCGCAAGATCAGTGTCGTGCGCCGTATCCTCGTCGCAGCGCCGGGCAGCCGGTTTGCCGACATGAAGCATCCGAACGAGCTCATTCCCGACGATTGCCTGGCCTACAGCGGTGACAGCAAGCGGGAAACCTGGGCGCTGTCGGACGGCAGTGGTAGCGCCACGTTTTCTGCGGGCCGGGCATTCAGCGCCAATAGCGGAGAGGTGCTGGCGAGCATGGCCGCCGACGGCGCCGGGGTCGCCATGCTACCCAAGTTCCATGTGGCCGAGCATCTTCGGACCGGACGGCTTGTCCACGTCCTGCCGGACTGGTCGCCGCCGGACTTGTGGCTGACACTCTATTACCCCCCGTATCAGGCACTACCGCCGCGTATCGCCTCGTTCTCAAAGTTCTTCGAGCAACAGATCCCGGCGTTTTTTTCGGCAATCGAATGAACCGGGTTTGTTTTTAAAGGTTTTCGAAACGGATATTGCTGCACCCGACGGCCCCGGCTTTTCAACAGCTCTATTGTCCCCAAGGTGCCGCTCGTTCGAACCTGTTCAAGGCGACCAACCTCACGGCACCTGAGCCCCGCTCACAGCAACGTAAACCGAATAAACCGACCGCGTCGCCGCGATAAACAGCCGGTTGCGTTGAGGCCCGCCGAAGGTGAGGTTGGCGACGGTCTGGGGTACGCGGATCTTGCCGATCAGTTTGCCTGCCGGGTCGAAGCAATGCACGCCATCGGCGGCACTCGACCATAGGTTCCCGTTGACGTCGGTGCGGATGCCGTCCGGGATGCCATTGTCGATGAGGCAGAAGACGCGGCCGTTCGTCAGCCTGTTGCCATCGACCACGTCGAAAGCGCGGATGTGACGCGGCAGGCTTTCGTCATGGCTGGCGGCCGAATCCGCCACATAGAGGATTGTCTCGTCGGGCGAAAAGGCGAGACCGTTCGGTTGGGTGAAATCCGTGACGACCGCCGCAAGCGCGCCGGTCATCGGATCGAGCCGGTAGACGTTGCGGGTCGCCTGCTCCGGCTCGGCGCGATAGCCTTCATAGTCTGACATGATGCCGTAGGTCGGATCGGTGAACCAGATCATGCCGTCTGATTTCACCACCACATCGTTCGGCGAATTAAGCCTGGCGCCCTCGAAGCGGTCGGCGAGCACGGTGATCGAGCCGTCGACCTCGGTGCGGGTGACGCGGCGCGTTCCATGTTCGCAGGAGATCAGCCGTCCCTGCCGGTCGCGCGTATGGCCGTTGGTGAAGTTCGACGGTTGGCGATAGACGGAAACGCCGCTCTCGGGCGTCCAACGCAGCATGCGCTGGTTGGGAATATCGCTCCAGAGCAGCTGGTTCGCGTCGTTGAACCAGACGGGACCCTCCGCCCAGCGGCAGCCGGAATAGAGTTCGTCGAGGCCGGCGCTGGTTACGATCATCTGCCGGAAGCGCGGGTCGTGGATTTCATAAATGCTGGCCTCGGCCATGGCTGTCTTCCTAATTATCGCATGCCGGCTCGGCGACCGCCGGCGAGCATGATGACGCTGATGATGATGAGGCCGGTCATGATCAGGCGGATACCCGCGCCGAGCCCGTACGTGTTGAGCATGGAGACGACCAGGAACATGAAGAGCGATGCGCCCCAGATGCCCGGCACGTTGGAATCGCCGCCGGCAACCGCCGTGCCGCCGATCACGACGACGGCGATCGACATCAAGAGATATTCCGAGCCCATGTTGAGTGCGGCGCCGCCCGAGAAGCAGGCGAGCAGATAGCCGGCGACCGAGGCGAGCACGGCGCAGAAAAGGTAGGTGACAAAACGCGTGCCGTCGACCGGTATGCCCGCCATGCGCGCGGCCGGCATGCTCTGGCCGATCGCCGAGATCCAGCGCCCGTAGATCGACTTCTCGAGCAGGAACCAGGCAAGCAGCGAGATGAGGAGTGCGACGATTGCCACGTTCGGCACGCCGAGCGTGTTCGACGTGGTGAACTCCGCCAGCACGCTCGGAGGCTTGATACGCAATCCCCGGTTCGTCCAGATCGCCGCAGACTGCACGATGAAGCTCATGGACAGTGTGGCGATGATCGGCGGAATGCGCAGCGCCTTGATGAGTGCATAATTGCCGAGGCCGACGACAAGGCCGATGACGATGGCGACGAGAAGGCCCGGCAGGATCATACCGTTTTCGACATTCATCAGCTTCAGCGCCACCGTGCCGGCAAGCGTCATGGTGGCGGGAACCGAGAGATCGATGTTGCCGGGGCCGAGCGTGATGACGAACATCTGGCCGATGCCGACGATGACCGAGAAGGCCGCGAAGGTCAGCGCTGCCTGCGACAGGCCAAGCGTGCTGGCGCCGAGCGTCACCATGATCGTCAGGAACCAGACGACGAAGGCGGCAAGCCACGACCAGATCCAGGGTTTGCCGAAAAGGCGCAGGAGTGGGGTCATCGGCGTTTCTCCCGCTTCTCCAGGCGATTCAGCATCAGGCGAAGTGCCAGCACGATGATCAGGATTGCGCCCTGAGCCCCGATCTGCCAGTCCGGCGAGATGCGCAGGAAGGACAGGAACGAACCGGCGAGCGTCAGTGTCAGCGCGCCGATGACGGCGCCGATCGGGGAGACGCGGCCGCCGATGAACTCGCCGCCGCCAAGGATCACGCCGGCGATCGACAGCAGCGTGTAGCGCAGCGCGATATTGGCATCAGCCGAGGTGGTCAGGCCGACGAGGGCAATGCCGGCGAGCACCGCAAAGAGGCCGGCAAGACCATAGGCGCTCGCGCGCGCCCCGACGATCGACCAACCGGCGCGCTCGACCGAGCGTTGGTTGCCGCCGATGCCACGCATCAGCACGCCGAGCGAGGAGCGCATGACGAGAAGATGGGCTACGGCGGCGATGACGATGCTGGCGACGATCGCCATCGGCGCCAGCGGCGGCTTGACTGTCATCAGCCAGCGAACCCAGTCCGGCGCCTGCCCGCCCGGTGCCGGCAGCAGCAATACGGCAAGGCCGCCCCAGACGAAGCTCATGCCGAGGGTCACGACAATGGAGGGCAGGTTGCGCAGATAGATGACGACGCCGAGCGCCGCATAGGTGGCGATCGCGCCGGCAAGGATCAGCACGCCGATCACGGGAGCATCCCGCAGAAAGGTCGCGGTGACGCAGGCGACGAAGCTGACGAAGGCGCCCATCGAGAGATCGAGATCGTTCACCGCCATCACGATCATCTGAGCGATCGTCGCAAGCGCGATCGGCACAGCCAGGTTGAACAGCAGGTTGAGCCCGACATAGCTCATGGCGCGCGGCTGCAGCCAGAAGACGGCGGCGAGCAGCAACGTCAGCGACAGGGCGGGAATAGCAAGACGCATGGCGTCGGACGACAGCCGAAACGTCATGCGGCGACCCCTTCGAAGGAGGCGGCGATGATATTCGTCTCGTTGACGGCATCACCGGCGAGTTCGGTCGTGATGCGGCCTTCGCGGAAGACGTAGACGCGGTCGCAGAGGCGGACCTCGTCCATCTCCGTCGAGTACCAGATGAAGGTGCGGCCGCGCGCCGCTTCCTCGCGGATGATCGCGTAGACCTCCTGCTTGGTGCCGACGTCGACGCCGCGCATCGGATCGTCCATCAGCACGACAGGTGCGCGCGTCGCAAGCGCGCGGGCAAATAGCACCTTCTGTTGGTTGCCGCCGGAAAGCGACAGAATGCGGTTGTCCATATCGGGGGTGCGAATCTCGATCCGCCGCTTCCAGTCGGCGCCTTTCGTCTGCTCTTCGTCCGCGAGGATGAGGCCGCGCCGGGACAGGTCACCGAGCGAGGCGATGGAGAAGTTGCGTAGGATGCTCCACAGCTCGAAGACACCGTTGAGACGGCGGTCGCCGGCGACGAAGGTGACGCGCGGATCGCGCTCCGGCAGCCAATTGCCGGACTGGGCGGCATGCAGCGCGAGCAGGAGCTCGGTCTGCCCATGGCCCGCCAGACCCGCCAGTCCGATGATCTCCCCCTTGCGGGCCGCAAAGGAAAGGCCCTTCACCTGATGGGACAGAATGAGCGGAGCGGTGGATTGTTGACGGCCCGAGCGCTGCTTGGTCTCCTCCTTCGCAACGGTGCCCATCGCTTCCACGAGGCCGTAATGGTCGAAGCGCTGCGCCGGACGTTCGGCGACGACGCGACCGTCCTTCATGACGATGATGCGGTCGGCGGTTTCGAGGATCTCGTGCAGGATATGCGAGATGAAGATAACGGACCCGCCCGTGGCGATGAAGCGGCGGACATGGTCGAGCATCTGCCGGGCAAGGCTTGCATCGAGCGACGAGGTCGGTTCGTCGAGGATCACCAGCCTCGGCGCAATGCCGGCGTCGGAAAAGGCCATGGCGATTTCGACCATCTGCCGTTCGGCGATAGAAAGATCTCCCACGGTCCGGCTGCTGTCGATGCCGTGGCCGGGAAAGACGGCGTCGAGACTCGTCTCGATGATTTTCGCGGCGCGCTTCCGCCAACCGAAGCCACCGAGATGGCGATGCATGATGCGCGTGTTCTCGACGATCGAAAGGTTGGGGCAGAGCGAAAGCTCCTGGAAGACGCAGCGCACACCGCGGGCACGCGCAGCGTTGATGCCATAGCGCTCCAGCCGTTCGCCGTCGCTCGCCACACTTCCTTCGTGCGGTGTGAGACCGCCGTTAATCACGCTGACGATGGTGGATTTGCCGGCTCCATTGTGCCCGACAAGCCCGACGCATTCTCCCGGCATGACGCGAAGGGTCACGCCATCGAGTGCCCTGACTGCGCCGAAACTCACCTTGGCGCCATCGACGGCGATCACCGCATTCAAAACGTCATCCATGCTGCCCGCCATGCCTGCTTGCAAAAAATGCCGCGCGACCTTCTGCGGTCGCGCGGCAGTCGCCGGGAGAATTACTTTGCCTGCTCGATGACCTTGATTGCGTCTGCCTGCGTGTATTCCACGTTGGCGACGCCGCCGGCCTGGGTATTGGCGAGGTTGGTTTCGAGATTGTCCTGGTCGATGCGCAGGAAGGGCACGACGAGGTCCTTCTTGACTTCCTTGCCGTCGAGGATCTGCTGGGCCACCCAGAAAGCGAGCGTGGAAACGCCAGGCGCGATGGAGACGGACATGGTCTCGTAACCCTTCGCGTCCTTCTGCTCCTTCCACCACTTCAGTTCGTCTTCGCGGTTGCCCATGATGATGATCGGCATCTTCCGGTCGGTCGCGGCAATCGCCTGTGCGGCGCCGTAACCGTCGCCGCCCTGCGTCACCACGCCGACGATGTCGGGCAGGCTCGGCAGGATGCCGGCAACAGCCTTCTGCGCCACGTCCTGCGCCCAGTCTCCGTGAACGGAGCCGACAATCTTGAACTGCGGGAACTGCTTGACGCCCTCGTGAATGCCGGCAGAGATCTCGTCGTCCACGAAGACACCGGCAAGGCCGCGGATCTCGAGCAGGTTGCCGCCGTCCGGAATCTTCTTCGACAAGTACTCGACCTCACTGCGACCCATTTCCTTGAAGTTGACGGCGATGCGCCAGGCGCAGGGTTCGGTCACGATGCCGTCGAAGGAAACAACGGTGATGCCGGCGTCGCAGGCCTCCTTGACCGCGCCGTTCAGCGCCGTCGGCGAGGCGGCGTTGAGCACGATCGCATCATAGCCCTGCAGGATCATGTTCTGAATCTGCGCGGCCTGTTCCGTCGCCTGGTTCTCGGCGGTGGTGAAAGGATCGGCTGCGGCAACGGTGCCGGCCTTCACGGCTTCGCCCGTCACCTTGCCCCAGCTCGTCAGCATGGCCTGGCGCCAGGAGTTTCCGGCATAATTGTTTGATAGGGCAATTTTCTTGGCCGACGTGTCGGCAAAGGCGGAAACGGGCATCGCGGCGCAAGCAATAGCGGCCGATGCCAGAAGCATCTTGCGGATTGTCATGTCTTCCTCCCTGATGATCGCGCCGGTCGGCGGATCGCTTCACTCCTGCCGGCCAAATCGGGTCCGAGTGAAAATTGTTCTTGCACTGAGCTTCCTCCTCTCAGTAAGGGCAGGATGCGGGAGATCGATCGGCCTGTACAGGGGCAAGGCGGCAATCCGTTTGCGGGTTTTGCGCAACAAGCTGCGGGTTTACGCAAGACGGCGGCGCTCCCGCAGGCGCTTACTGGGAAGGAGTCGCGGCGGGTTGAGGAGCCCGGCGCCGTCTCGGGAGGAACTGACGATGCTGCATCTCGTACCCGCAGCCATGTTCGACCATTATCTCGGCATTTCCCGGCTGCTCGCGGGCCAGCTCGACTTTCGCTCGGCTATCCGTTCCGTCGCGGCAGAGGTCGCCCATATCATCCCGCACGACCATCTCGATGTCTGCGTGCTGCTCGAGGGCGGCAACTACCACACCGCCTATGAGACGGGCATCGAGACTGCCTGGGGCGGCCTGGCCGGCGCGCCTGTTGTCAACAGCCCAATCCGCTCGCTGCTCCGGGGCGAGGTTGATTTTCTGCTGGCGGACGACGCCATGACCGATCCGCGTTTCCACTTCGAGGGCGCATTCAAGCGGCCGATCGTCGAACAGTCGCTGAGAAGCCGCTTGCATGTGCCCATGAAGGTGCAGGGCACGATCATCGCAGCGCTTTCCTGTTCGTCGCACAGGGCGGGTGTCTATACGATGGAGGATATCGAACGCGCCCGCATCATCGCCGACCTGCTGACGCCCTATTTCTTCGCGCTGCAGGCGGCCGAGCAGGCGCAACGCTCGGCGATCGTCGAGGCGGAGGCCCGCGCCCGCGAGGAGGGCTTACGGCAAGGTGCGCTGAAACTTACCGAAGCGCTGGAGCAGGAACGCCAGCGCATCGGCATGGACCTGCACGATCAGACGCTCGCCGACCTGACGCGGCTCGCCCGCCGGATCGATCGGCTGTCGCGCAACGGCGAGCTGGCGCCCGAGACGCTGGAACCGATCTCCCGCTCCCTGCAGCACTGCATGCAGGATCTGCGGCAGATCATCGAACAGGCAAAACCCTCCGTGCTCCAGCTCTTCGGCCTCGCCCAGGCGATCGAGCATCATCTGGACCGATCGACCCGCGACACCGGATCGGGCATCGAATGGGGCCTTGTCGACGA
Organism: Rhizobium changzhiense; assembly: GCF_013087625.1. Lineage (NCBI taxonomy): Bacteria > Pseudomonadati > Pseudomonadota > Alphaproteobacteria > Hyphomicrobiales > Rhizobiaceae > Rhizobium > Rhizobium changzhiense. The sequence continues at coordinate 160,172 of NZ_JABFCQ010000003.1, read as the reverse complement.
GACGCACGGCGCGCTGGAGCGACTGGAACCGACCGTCAGTGTCGCGCTGTTCCGGATCGCGCAGGAGGCGATCAACAATGCGGTGCGCCATGCCGCGCCGCTGGCCGTCATGGTGCGGCTCGAGGCCGACGACGATCGGCTGTCGATCGAAATCTCCGACGACGGGACCGGGCTCGCCAAGGCGCGGGGACGGATCGGCGGCGGCATCGACAATATGAAGACCCGTGCGCGGCTGATTTCGGCGCGCTTCACGACCGGGCCCGGCCACAACAATCGCGGGACTGTGGTGCGCGTCGTGCTACCGCTCGCACCGCACGACCCGCCGAGCGGGCCAAACTGAGGAGAAGGGCACCATGAAGGTTCTGATCGTCGAGGACGACCCGCTACACCGGTCCTATCTGCACGAGGCGGTCAACGCGGCCCTGCCGGAATGCGACACGGTGATCGAGGCGGAGAACGGAACCGCCGGCGAGAAGCTCGCCCGCGACCACAAGTCGGCGCATATCGTCATGGACCTGCAGATGGCCAACCGCAACGGCATCGAGGCGGCGCGCACCATCTGGAAGGAGCGGCCGGAAACCCGCATCCTGTTCTGGTCGAATTACTCGGACGAGGCCTATGTGCGCGGCGTCTCCCGCATCGTGCCGGATGGCGCCGCCTATGGCTACGTGCTGAAATCCGCTTCCGACGAGCGGCTGAAGCTTGCGCTGCGCTCGATCTTCATCGAGAGCCAGTGCGTCATCGACCGCGAGGTGCGGGGCCTGCAGCAGAAGAGCCTCGGCCAGACGAACGGCTTTACCGATTCCGAATACGAGATCCTCGTCGATATCGCGCTCGGCCTCACAGACCGGGCCATCGCCAAACGCCGGAGTCTCTCGCTGCGCAGCGTGCAGAACCGCCTGCAGCAGCTCTACGACAAGCTCGACGTCTACCAGAGCGCCGGCGACGACCACGAGGACGGCCGCTTCAATCTGCGCGCCCGCGCCGTCACGGTCGCGTTCCTGCGCAAACTTTTGAACTACAGCGCTCTGGAGCGGGCGGAGGCAGAGCTGCAGGAATGGCTCGAGGGAAAGTAAGTACGCGAGGTGCAGGCCGCTACCTTCACGGCGCATGAGCCAGAGCGATCGCATCGGCGGTTTCCTCGCAGCGATCGCTAAGCGTGCTGGTCGCCACTCGAATATGACTGCTGGGCAAGACGGAGAATTTGTTGCCCGGGTTGACAGCGATATTGCGTGCGGCGAGCGTCACCATCGCAAATGGTTCGGAGACGACGGGCACCCAGAGGCACAGGCCTTGGCCTGGCGGTATCGCTATGCCCCGTTCGCCGAGCGCAACGGCAAGAGCGTCCCGCCTCTGCTGATAGATCTCGCGCGCCTCGGCGATGAGCCGCCAGGTTGCCGGATCGCGCAGTAGCCAGGCGGTGGCACCTTGCAGGATACGGCTGGTCCAGCCGGCGCTGAAGGAGCGGTAAGACTGGATCTGATCGACGATCGGCGCGGAACTCGACAAAACCGCAAGACGCAGATCCGGGCCGAGGCTTTTCGAAAGTGAGAGGATATGGATCGTCCGCTCTGCAAATCGGCCGCCCAGCGACTGCGGAGGTGCCGCCGACACGTCGCCGACGCCGTCATCCTCGATAATAAGCGTATCGCTGTCTTCCAGCACATCTCCGAGCTGACCGAGGCGGGAGGAACTGACCGCAACGCCGGTCACGGAATGCAGCCGCGGCTGGAATAGAAAAGCCGCTGGACGTTGCTGCAACACTTCGTGTAGCGAATCCGGCAAGGGGCCTTCGCCGTCGCAGGCGACAGGGATGATTTTTACGCCGAGGTCTTCCAGAATATCGAGCAGCCGCATCGCGGTCGGATGTTCGATCGCGACCGACGAACCCGAGGAAACCAGTGCATGCAATATCGTATAGACGGCGTTGTAACCGCCATTGGTAGCCAGAAAGGCTTCCGCCTCATAAGGCCATCGCGCTGAAACGGCGTCCTTCAACTCAGGGACGATCCGGCTGCGCTCATAGCTGTTGAGGTCATCAACGGACGCGCCATAGGCCATTGCTTCGGCGAGACGAGGAAGAAGTGCTGCATCCGGTCCCGCTAAGGTAAGGTCGAGCACACCTGCCGCATAATTTCCCGAGCTGGCGAGACGCTCCGGCTTGGCGACAAAGCGGTCGCCGCTGACCCAGGTGCCGTTGCGCCCCCGGCCGCTGATGATCTTCTGCCGCCGCAATTCGCTCCAGGCTTCGGAGATCGTTGCCGGACTAACCTGCAATTCGTAAGCGATATCGCGGATCGCCGGCAGGCGCGTCCCAATGGGCAGGACACCGGCACGGATCAGCGCGCTCGTTTCGAGAGCGATCCCCCTGATGCTCCGGTCGGCTATTTTTTCGGCAAACCAGGAGGCTTCGACGGCGTCGCCCATTTTTTTCTCACTTTAAATGTTCAATAACGTAATAACATTTGTACTCACCATTTTGAACATTTAATTTGCCCCTCGTCGAGCCATTTCAGTGAGTTTTTGCATGCCTGTGACGCTTCGCATCGCCCTTAGAGACTGGGATTACATGACACCGCTTGTGCTCGGTGATGTCAGCTCTTCCCGTCTCGATATTAAAGCGGATCGTGTGGGCACGCTGGTCTCCAGCCTTGCCGATGACATAGCGCATGACGCCGCGGAAATGTCGTTCAGCCGCTATTCGCAGATGCGTCATGACGGCGATGATCGGGTCATTGGCATGCCGAACTTCATCATGCGCGGCTTCCGCCATCGCTGCATTATCACCGCCAAGGCCAGCCCGATCCGCAAGCTGTCCGATTTGGCCGGTAAGAACATCGGCGTGACCGGCTGGCGTGATTCCGGAAATACCTGGACCCGTGCCGCTCTGCGCCGGGAAGGCGTCGGGGTTGAGGATGCCATGTGGTATGCCGGGCGCCTGACGGAGGCTCATCCGATCGTCGACCGTCTCGATGGTTTTGGACGGCCTGGCCGCATCGAGGCTGCTCGCGGCGAGCGCCCGATGGTCGATCTTTTGCTGGATGGCGGGCTCGATGCTGTGTTCACGCCTTTCATGCCGAAAGGTTTCTTTGATCAGGAATCGCCGCTCCGCCAGGTGCTGGATGATTTCCGCGCCGCTGAAGTCGCCTACTTCCATGAGGTCGGCTACATCCCGGGCATGCATCTGATCGGCTTCAAGGCTGACATCGTCCAGGAGCATCCCTGGATCATGGATGAACTCAGCGAATTGATCGACGAGTCCCAGCGTATCTGGCTGGAAAAGCGTGAGAAATACGCCGACACCACGCCCTGGATGATCGACGAACTGCGCCGCTGCGCGGCTGATCTGCCGCCGACCTGGAGAGCCAGCGGGCTTGCTGAGAACGAGGCAATGATCGCCGACTTTGCCGAGGAACTCTACGAACAGAAGATCATGCCGCGCCTTTTGACGCCCGCCGATCTGTTTCCGTGGCACGCCAAAGCGCGATGAACAAGGCCTAGGGAAACCCTTCGCAAGCATCATCGTGGAATTACCATTTTCGCAAAACCAAAAAGGGGAATGACATGCATTCGAAACTGATCGCTTCCGCCGCTCTGCTGGGTCTGATGATGACGACGTCAGTCTTCGCCCAGGAGGCGGCCGTGCCAAAGCAGACCGTCAACGACGCTCTTCGCGCCCGCCTGCCGGAGAAGATCCGCACGGACGGCAAGATGATCTCCGTCAACAACGGTTCCTTTCCTCCCTATGAGATCGTCACCGGTACGAAATTGACCGGCGCCAGCGCCGATCTGACCGATGCAATCGGCCAGATGCTCGGCGTCGAGATCGAGCACGAAACCGTCAGCGGGTTGAGCGCGTTGCTCGCCGGCATCAATTCCGGCCGATACCAGTTCGCCTTCGGCCCGATCGGTGACTTCAAGAGCCGTGAAGAGGCCAATGATTTCGTCGACTGGGTTCAGGAATACGTGGTCTTCTCCGTCCAGAAGGGCAATCCGAAGGCCATCACCTCGCTCGACAGCGCCTGCGGCAATCGCATCGCCGTCATGGCCGGCGGCTCCGCCGAAAAGGTGATCCAGGCCCAGGTTGAAAAGTGCAAGACGGACGGCAAGCCTGCGCCCGAAGTGCAGTCCTATACCGATCAGCCGAGCTCGATCCTGGCAGTCCGCTCCAAACGTGCCGATGCCTTCTTCTCCTCGCAGGCACCGCTGACCTATTTCGTGTCTCAGGCAAACGGCCAGCTGGAATTGAGCGGCGTCGGCCAGAAAAACGGGTTCGAGGATCTCTATCAGGGCGCCGTCGTCCCGAAGGGCTCGCCGCTCGGCCCCGTTCTGCTCGACTCGATCAAGGCGTTGATGGATAACGGCGCCTATGCCGCCATCATGAAGAAGTGGGGTCTTGAGAACAACATGATCAAGCAGCCCGGTCTCAATCTTGGTGGAGTCCTGCCGAAATGAGCAATGACCGCACGACTGCCGCACCGCCTTCGGGCGGTGCGGACTTCCGGGATGTTGCCCACGCCCACAAGCCCTTTCAAACGGGCCGGCTCGTCCTGTGGGTAGTGGTGCTCCTGATTGCCGCGAACTTCCTGTGGATCGTCGCCCATAACGAGAATTTCGGCTGGCCGGTCGTCGCGGCCTATTTCTTCGATCCGACTGTCATCAGTGGCCTTTATGTCAGCCTGGGCCTGACAGTGGTGGCGATGGCCATCGGCATCGTTCTCGGCCTCGGACTGGCGATCGCCCGGTTGTCGAATGACCGGCTCGCACGTTCGCTGGCATCGCTGTTCATTTGGTTCTTTCGCGGCACGCCGCTGCTGGTGCAGCTGATCTTCTGGTACAATCTCTCGACCCTCTTTCCCGAACTTTCTATCACCATTCCGTTCGGCCCGACGCTCGCCAGCTGGGAGACCAATTCGGTGATCACGCCGATGACGGCGGCAATCGTCGGCCTTGCCTTGAACGAAGCGGCCTACATGGCCGAGATCATTCGTGGCGGCCTGCTCTCGGTCGATCGCGGCCAGTTCGAGACGGCGGAAGCCTTCGGCATGACCAAGGCGAGGGCGCTGTGGCGGATCATCATTCCGCAGGCGATGCGCTCGATCGTGCCGCCAACGGGCAACCAGCTGATCAGCATGATCAAGGCAACGTCGCTCGTCAGCGTCATCGCCATGGCCGATCTGCTCTATTCCGTCCAGTCGATCTACAATCGCACCTTCGAGATCGTGCCGATGCTGCTGGTCGCGGTCCTCTGGTACTTGCTTATCACCTCCATCCTCAATCTCGGCCAGAGCTATATCGAGGCCTATTACGGCCGCAGCGAACGGCGCAACAATGCCGCTGCCGCCAAATCCGAGACCCTTGCCGAGGAGGCAAGCCATTGACCGGTGCCGAAATTGCAAAGCCTCTCGTCAGAGCCCGCAACGTCCACAAGTCCTTCGACCAGCTCGAAGTGCTGAAGGGGATCGACCTCGATGTCATGCCGGGGGAAGTCGTCGTGGTGCTCGGCCCGTCCGGGTCGGGAAAATCGACCTTCCTGCGCTGCATCAACCATCTCGAAGCGATCAATAAGGGGTTCATCGAAGTCGATGGCGAGCAGATCGGCTATCGCCTTCGCAAGGACCGGCTGGAAAAGCTGTCCAGCAACGGAATCGCCAGCCAGCGGCGCAAGATCGGCATGGTGTTCCAGCAGTTCAATCTGTATCCGCATATGACGGTGCTGCAAAATATCGTCGAGGCCCCGATCGGCGTGCACGGCGAAAGCCGCAAGGCCGCGACCGAGAACGCCCTGCGGCTTTTGGAGCGAGTGGGCCTGTCGGAAAAGGCAAGTAGCTATCCCCGTCAGCTTTCCGGCGGGCAGCAGCAGCGCGTCGCCATCGCCCGCGCCCTTGCGATCAAACCCAAGCTGATGCTGTTCGATGAGCCCACCTCTGCGCTCGACCCGGAACTGGTGGGTGAAGTTCTCTCCACCATGCGCGATCTGGCCAAACAGGGCCTGACGATGATCGTCGTGACCCATGAGATCGGTTTCGCCCGTGAAGCGGCCGATCGGGTGGTGTTCATGGACGGCGGCAATGTCGTCGAGATGGGCAAACCCGAGGATGTCATCGGCAATCCGCAACATCCCCGGACTCAGGCTTTTCTCGCCCGTTTTCTCTAACTGATGTCAGCTTCTGCTTCGACCCTTGGGCCGGAGCAATGCCCTTTTCGATCAAGACTGGATGTTTTCATGCCCACGCTCGACAATGCCTATGCCCGCGTTTCCGATTTCGAAGCCATGGAGGCGGAGTTGAAGGCGACCCGCCAGTATCTGCATGCCCATCCGGAACTCTCTTTCGAGGAAGCGGAAACGGCGCGCTACGTCGCGGAAAAGCTGGAAGGCTGGGGGTATGACGTGACCCGCAATGTCGGCGGTCATGGCGTTGTCGCCCGGCTCAGCGCCGGCAAGGGCAGCAAGGGCATCGCCATCCGCGCCGATATGGATGCGCTGCCGATCGTCGAGGAAACCGGACTTGTCTATGCCAGCGGCACCCCCGGCAAGATGCATGCCTGCGGCCATGACGGCCACACGACCGTGCTGCTCGGCGCAGCCGAATATCTCGCCCGCACCCGCCGCTTCAACGGCACAGTGACGCTGATCTTCCAGCCGGCGGAAGAGGCAAGCAAGAATAGCGGCGCCCAGGCGATGATCGCCGACGGTCTGTTCGAACGCTTTCCGTTCGACGCGATCTTTGGCCTCCATAACCACCCCGGCGCTCCCGAAGGCACCATCCTGCTGCGATCCGGCCCGATGATGGCGGCGTCGGACACCGTCGAGCTTACGATCAAGGGCAAAGGCGGCCATGCGTCGCGGCCGCACCTGACCGTCGATCCCGTGGTCGTGGCGTGCAACCTCGTCGTCTCGCTGCAGACCATCATCTCGCGCAACCTCGATCCGACCCAGACGGCGGTCATCACCGTCGGCACGATCCATGCCGGCGATGCCGTCAACGTCATTCCGGAATATGCCAAGCTCGCATTGAGCGTGCGCTCCTTCGAGCCTGGCATTCGCGACCTCCTGCAGGAACGCATTACCAAGCTCGCCCGCTCGGTGGCAGAAGGGCACAATGCTTCCATCGAGATCGACTACGATCGCGGCAATCCTGTCGTCGTCAACTCGCCTGCCGAGACGGATTTTGCCCGGATCGTCGCCGCAGAACTCGTCGGCGAAGACAAGGTCGCGACCTGCCCGCTCATTCCCGGTAGCGAGGATTTCTCGCACTTTCTCGAGCACAAGCCGGGCAGCTTTCTGCGTCTCGGCAACGGCATGAATTCCGCCATCCTGCATAGCGCCAAATATGATTTCGCCGATGCCAGCCTGACGGTTGGCGCAGCCATGTGGGCAAGGCTCGCGGAACGCTACCTCCAGGATGACGCCTGAAGTCCCGATCGCCCAGCTTGACGCGTCGCATTTGGAGCTTGCACTTTCTGTAGCGCAAAGGATTTTGTAACGAGACCATCACGTCAACATCTCTCGCCGCAATCCAGGATGCACAGCATGATTGCCAACTATAACGACGCCGGCCTCGACTTGGCTTACGATCTCGAATTTTACGCACTGATAGCGGAAAGCTTCGAACGAAGCGTGGGGCGCAGCCTGACGCCGGAAGGCCAGGGTGCTGAATGGCTTTACGACCAGTCGCCGGCAGTTGTCCTTGCCCACAATACCGACGCTGATCCGCGCTTCATCTACGCAAACCGCGCTGCCCAGGCCTGCTTTGAATATTCGTGGGACGAGTTCATCACTTTGCCATCGCGTCTTTCGGCGGAGGCGCCCGATCGCGCGGAACGTGACAGGTTGTTGAGTGCCGTGGCGGCCAACGGCTTTATCGCCGACTACCGCGGACTTCGCATCGCCAAATCACGGCGGCGTTTCTATATCGAGAAAGCCATCGTCTGGGATCTTGTCGACCGCAGCGGATGCCGTCGCGGTCAAGCTGCGACATTCGATTCCTGGCAAGACATGCAGGCGGATTGAGCGCCGGCTGCGGCGACGCCGATCACGCGCCGGATATGTTTCCGCGGCTTTGCAAGTCTTGTCGTTTGCCATTTGGTTGCCAAAAAACCATGATTGCGTCACATAGATCGCACATCGACACTCGGCATGAAGAATTGGATCAACGCTGAATGCGCATAGCCTACTTTTTCCTTGGTGCATTTCTTGCAATTGCACAGTCCGCATATGCTGAAGTTGCATCACCGCCTGCACTGGCGCCTCTAAAGCGACAGGCGCAAGCCGCCGAGTTGAGCGCGCAATTTCTTTCGCGGTATAGCTACAAGCCTGTCCCACTCGACGACGCCTTGTCGGCCAGGATCATGGATGGGTTCATCAAGTCACTTGATCCGGACCGCATGCTCTTCCTGCAAGCCGACATCGACGGATTCATGTCCGACCGCAGCGAAATCGATGATGCCATCGAGAGGAAAGACTTGAAGATCCCGTTTGCGATCTTCAAAGCGTATCAGCAGCGCGTTGTCGACCGCATGAACTATGCGCGCAACCTGCTTAAGCAGGGCTTCGATTTCAGCGCGCAGGAAGATTATTCTCTGCTGCGCGATAAAGCGCCGTGGCCGCAGTCGGAAGCCGAGAGCAATGAGCTTTGGCGCAAGCGCGTCAAGAGCGACTGGTTGCGGTTGAAACTGGGCAACCAAAATGACGCGGCCATTCGCGAAACGCTCGACAAACGCTATGAAAACACGCTCGAGCGCGTCTACAAGTTTAAAAGCGACGACGTTTTCCAATCGTTCATGGATGCCTACGCAACGTCGATCGATCCGCACACGGACTATTTCGGTACGGCCGCTTCAGCCGACTTCAATGTCTCGATGAAGCTTTCACTGTTTGGTATCGGTGCGGTCCTGCAGGAGCGCGATGACTACACGACGATCCGCGAGCTCGTGCCGGGCGGACCGGCACAGCTGTCCGGCAAGCTCTCGGTCGGAGACCGAATTACCGGCGTTGGTCAAGGCAAGGACGGCGCGATCAAGGACGTGGTGGGCACGCGCCTTGATGAAGTCGTGCAGATGATACGAGGCAAAAAGGGTTCCGTCGTGCGGCTGGACATCCTGCCGGCAGATGCCGGAGCTGATGCCACGCATCGCGTCATCAGCCTGGTGCGCGATAAGATCAGTCTCGACAAGCAGGCCGCCCGGAAGACTGTGTTATCCGTAAAAGCGGGCGACGCTACGCGTAAAGTCGGGATCATTACCCTGCCGGTATTCTATGAGGATTTTGAAGCCAAGCGCAAAGGGGATGAGGACTACAAAAGCGCAAGCCGCGATGTCGCCAAGCTTCTCGACGAACTGAAGGAAGAAAAAGTCGACAGCGTTCTCATCGACCTGCGCAACAATGGCGGCGGTTCATTGGACGAGGCAATTGATTTGACTGGCCTGTTCATCGGCAATGGTCCGGTCGTTCAGCAACGCGGCAGCGATGGCAAGGTCGAGGTCAGGAGCTCGGATCTTGCAGCGCCTGTCTGGACTGGCCCGGTGGGTGTCCTGATCAATCGCGGGTCGGCGTCGGCTTCGGAGATTTTTGCCGCGGCAATCCAGGATTACGGCCGAGGCGTGATCGTCGGCGAATCCAGTTTCGGGAAGGGCACCGTTCAGACCGTCGTCGATCTTGACCGGATCGTCCGCAACAGCAAACCCGAGTTCGGGGAGCTAAAGGTGACGATTGCCCAGTTTTTCCGGGTCAACGGCGGTACGACGCAGCTGCACGGCGTGACGCCCGATATCAGCTTGCCAGGACTTTTCGATCCGGCGAGCTTCGGCGAGACCAGTTATGACAATGCCCTGCCGTGGGCGCAGATCAAACCTGCGAAGTACACGGCTGTCGACACGGTCACGACGTTGCTGCCGACATTGCAAAGCCGCCATGATGCGCGTGTTGAAAGCGATCCGGACTTCCAACGCTTGTTACAAGACATTGCCGACCTCAAGGTGCAGCGCGAAAAAGGGGTTATCTCCCTCAATGAAGCCGAACGTCGCAAAGAAGCAGCTGCTCGCGAGAAACGGTTCAAGGATCGAGCGGAAGCAGGGGATGGCGAGAATCTTAGTGATGATGGCCTGGAGGCAGGCGAGCGCAGCCTGAGTGCCGATATTGCCATCGAGAATGCCCGCAAGAATGCAAAAGACGTCTTGCTGAACGAGGCCGCCGCCATTCTTGCAGACGAGGCGGATCTGCAGGAAGGCGTGCTCAAGGCAGCCGCAAAACAATCGGGAAACACGGACGGAAAATAATCATCGGGCGGGCGAGCACTTCCTTGACGGGCTGGATCACAATGCTGGGCCAGTGCACTTGTCGGCCGCCCGTGCGCTCTTCCGCACCAATTTTAGAGGGCGAACGCCGTCCACTGGGATTGCCGCTTGACGCTCGACAACCGCAACTTCACACTTACAGTATCGAAGGTGAGTCGGACAGACTATACCGTTTTTCACATCCGTCGCTCACCTTAGAAGGAGTCGCCAGCAGGGGCTGATCGGTCCAAGCGCCGACCGACGCGGGTGGGTCGCAAATAGGATCGAGGTTGATTGAGTTCGAACTCGCAGCCGCTCCTATTTTGCTTGTGAGGTCGCGCCGTGGATAAAGTGCTATCAGCAGTCGATCCTCCTCGCGACAGCCCACTTTGGAACCGGAATTTCCCATTGCCGAGAAACGGCCGGTCTCTGCTTTGGGCGGGGCTTTTGATATCTGTTTTGCTTCTTGCAGGCATGGTTGTTTTTTATCGTCAAGTCTACCACCTCGAAGATCCGGTCGGGGTCTTTGAAAATCGAGCTCTCAATAAGGCTGCCCGATCTTCTGGCATAGCCGCCCGCCCCGATCCGGAAGCTCCTTCTTCCCTCCCGCCGACGTCGATATCGCTGCAGCTGATCGAGGTCCCGAAGCTGGAATTGGCAAGTCAGTTTCTGCGCATGTGGCGCATCTCGGGGCCGAATATTTGCGGTGCTCTTCGAGGGGCCGGCATCGAGATGAGCGAATGGAAAGCCGCATCGATGCGAAATCGCAGCTATGAATGTTATTTTCAGCGCATCTACGAACGGGACGAGGTGCGTCCCCTCAGCTCAACCTTCCTTAAGGTTCGTGGAGATGAAATGGGCGATATTGTTGAGATCCGCGCCAAGATCATTGGGCCGACGACCGACGCTCAGGGACGTCTCGCCCCGGCCGTTTTGCGCATTTTCGAGATCATTGTGAAGCAGGCCTGCTGGCGTGATTTCGAAGATACTCTTGCCTCGATCCAAAACCTTCGAAATGTCGAATACGAACGATTCGGGTCCTATCTCAGCTTCACGCGCGAAGCAGGCAGCGCAAATATCTTTAATTTTGTTCTTGGTCTTAAGGCGACTTCAAGTTCGCAGGTGAAGACCAAGACGTATTTTTCGACTGAGCGCTGGCTACGAATGCCCGCAGTACTCCTGCGAACTTCATTCTCAGGGAGCGCTTGGGGACGTCCATATCAGCCAATTGCGCTCAATGACGTCGCAAGTACCCGTCACAGTCCAAAATCAAGCTGGAACTGTGGCTGAACGTCGACGATTTCATCGTGCGACCACCGAAAAGCCGCCGATGCCGCCGAACGCATGGACAGGCCAGGAAAAGAACATATCTTCGAGGGGCCTTCCTTTCTGAAAGCCTCCAACCAAACAGCAGGGGCAACGATCCATGACCAAAGGCTCCGATCTTCTAGTGGCAGCGCTTGAGAACGAAGGTGTCGACCGCATCTTCGGCATTCCCGGCGAAGAGAATCTCGACGTTGTCGAATCCATCCGCAAGTCGTCGATTGAGCTCGTGCTCACCCGGCATGAACAAGCGGCGGCCTTCATGGCCGCGACCTATGGCCGCCTGACTGGTAAGCCGGGCGTGTGCCTGACGACGCTCGGGCCCGGTGCTCTGAACCTTTCGACGGGTGCCGCCTACGCCTTGCTCGGCGCGATGCCGATGGTGATGATAACCGGTCAGAAGGGGATCCTCTCGTCCCGCCAGGCGCGTTTCCAGGTGGTCGACGTCGTCGCGTCGATGAAGCCGCTGACCAAGCTCGCAAGGCAGATCGTTTCGCCGCAGATGATCCCGACGACGGTCAGGGAGGCGTTCCGCATCGCCCAGGAGGAAAGACCGGGGCCGGTGCATCTCGAGCTTCCGGAAGATATCGCGGCTGAAGAGTGCCAGGAGGTCGCGCTGATTGCGCCGCATCAACTCGAACTGCCGACGGCAAGCGATGCGGCCCTCGATCGCGCTGCCGCCCTCATCGCCGCAGCCAAACGTCCGCTTCTGATGTTCGGGGCAGCGGCCTCGCGCCCCCGCTCGACCTCCGACATCGCGCAGTTTGTGATCCGTACGCGCATTCCGTTCTTTACCACTCAGATGGGGAAGGGAACGGTTCCCGGTGGAACCGAACTTTATATGGGCACCGCGGCGCTGTCGGAGCGAGATTATGTCCACGAGGCCATCGAACAGGCAGACCTTATCATCACGATCGGGCACGACACGATCGAGAAGCCACCGTTCATCATGGGCAAGGGCGGCCCGAAGGTCGTTCATGTCGGATATCAGCCGGCGACCGTCGAGCAGGTCTACTTCCCGCAGTCGGAGGTCATCGGCGACATCGGCCCTTCGCTGAAGGCGCTGGCGGATCGCCTCGACGGCAAGCTGCCAAACGCGCAGGCGCTTCTCCATCTCCGGGAGCGCATTCTCGAGCGCATTGCCGCGCGGGCAACAGAAGATCGCTTTACGCCACAGCGGCTGGTCCACGACATAAGAGAGGTGATGCCGCATGACGGCATCCTGGCGCTCGACAACGGCATGTACAAGATCTGGTTTGCCCGCAACTACCGGACGCGGATGGCGAACACGCTGCTGCTCGACAATGCCCTTGCAACGATGGGAGCAGGGCTGCCTTCGGCGATGGTTGCCTCGATGCTCTATCCGGCGCGGCGGGTTATGGCGATCTGCGGCGACGGCGGCTTCATGATGAACTCCCAGGAACTCGAAACCGCCGTCCGGTTGAAGCTCAACCTCGTCGTTCTTGTCATCGAGGACAATGCTTACGGCATGATCCGCTGGAAGCAGGCGGTGGACGAGTTCCCGGATTTCGGGATGACCTTCGGCAATCCCGACTTCGTGAAATATGCCGAATCCTACGGCGCCAGGGGAACCAGGGTCGACGATATCGGCCAGTTCAAACAGGTTCTCGAAGAGGCATTCTCAGGAGGTGGCGTCCATCTGGTGAACGTCCCGGTCGACTACTCGGAAAATGAACGCGTGCTGGTAAAGGAGCTTCGCGAACGGCTCCCCGCGATATTGGAGGCCTGAGGATGCCGCCTGCCATGAAGGTCCATAGGCGTTCGACTGCGAGACGCGGCACGATGGAAGAGATGGGCGACGACACGATGATGGTACTCAACGGAGTTATCTAGGATCAGGCGGCATTCCGCCCGGAGGTTCTGGGGCGGTATCAGCAGCGGTCCTCATCCGTGAACGGGTGTGGATACGGTGTCAAACATCACTCAAAATTAGACAAGTATTGGATAACGGCTTGTTCGGCCAGGATAGGCTTGCCTCGCCTGTTGCCGGGAGGCATGGTCTGTCCCGGAACAGCGGAATCACGAGGCTGCGGACGAGGCCTACTGCCGCGCATCTGAATGACGCGCGGCGCTGTAGACCATGCTCGAAAGCTCGCGGCGCATCGCAAACATGGCTGGTTAATGTTTTCCTTCCTGCACAGTTCGGACCTTCATATTGGCAAGCGTTTTGGCAATCTTCCGGAGGATTTGAGAGGGCGCCTGCGCGAGGCGCGGCATGGCGTGATCGCCAGGCTTGCCGGTGCGGCACGAGAGCATGGGGCTGGTGTCATCCTGCTTGCGGGCGACACGTTCGATACCGAGACGCCAACGCCTGCCGTGCTTCGCCAGGCGCTTGGCGAAATGGCCCGGAATACGCCGCTGCGCTGGGTTCTGCTTCCGGGCAACCACGATTCGCTGCTGGCAGACCAGCTCTGGAGTGCTGCGCGTGGCGTGCTGCCCGACAATGTCATCCTGGCGACGGAAGCGGCGCCTCTTTCGCTTGGACCTGATATCAACCTGCTGCCGGCGCCTTGCACGACCAGGCGGCCGGGCCGCGACCTGACCGAATGGATGACCGGTGCCGGGACACCGGACGGCTCGATCCGCATCGGCCTCGCCCATGGCCCGATCCAGGAATTTTCGGAGGATGCCACGGCCACCAACGTGATTGCGCCGAACCGCGCGGCGCTGGCCGGCCTCGACTATATGGCGCTCGGCGATTGGCACGGATCGGTCGCGGTCGACGCCAGAACATATTACAGCGGCGCTCCCGAGCCGGACCGTTTCAAACATGACCGGCCGGGACAGGCGATGGTCGTTTCCATTGCCGGGCAGGGAGCGATGCCGACGACCACGGCAGTAGTGACCGCCAGCTTTTCTTGGCAGACATTGCAGCTTCCGCTGCTGGCATCTGAAGACGGTGTTGAAGCGCTGAAGGCCGCACTGCCGGAACCGTTCGCGCGGCGACAAACCCTGTTGCGCGTCACGCTGTCCGGCCGTGCCCGATTGAACGGACGCACAGCAATGACCAGCCTGCTGCAACAGGTCGCGCCGGAATTTGCGCATCTGGAGATCGATACGGAACTGCTGGGGACCGATTGTGAGAGCGATGATCTCGAGATCATCGACCGAGCCGGTGCGCTGCGCGATACAGCGGAGTTGCTGCTTGCCGAAAGCCTCGACCAATCCCGCTCGGGCGATGACAGGGGCGTGGCGCGCGAGGCGTTGATCCGCCTGTTTTCCTATTGCGAGGCGATCGATCGATGAAACTCAACGCTCTTCGCCTTCACAATGTCAAACGCTTCGCCGGCCGCGGCATATCCGTCGAAGGAATCGCCGACGGCGTCAATGTGCTGAGCGCCGCCAACGAGCACGGCAAATCGACCTGTTTCGAGGCGCTGCATGCGCTGTTCTTCCAGCCGCACGGCGGCACGCCAAAGAGCGTGCAGATGCTGCGCCCCTATAGCGGCGGCAATCCGATCGTCGAGGCCGATATCACGATCGAAGCCGGCCGCTACCGCCTGACCAAGCAGTTCTATGGCGGACGGCGCGCCAGCGTCACCGATCTCGCCAGCGGCCGCCTCGTCGCCCAGGCCGACGAGGCCGAGGCTTTCATCGGCGATCTCATTTCCGGCGGAACTGCCGGCCCGGCAGGTCTGCTCTGGGTGCGCCAGGGCATCACCGGCATCGAAAATCGCAGCAAGAGCGAGGAAGAAAACGACAAGCGGGTGCGCGAAAGCCTGCTGTCTTCGGTGCAGGGCGAGGTGGAGGCGCTGACGGGCGGACGGCGCATGTCGGCGGTGCTCGAAGCTTGCGAGGAAGAACTCAATCGCCTGGTCACCGCGACGCTCCGGCCAAAGGCCGGAGGCCGTTTTGCCGCCGCACTCGACGATCGTGACCGGCTGCAGGAGGAAGAGGCGCGGCTGGCCAAGGAGGTGGAGATGCTGCACGGCGCGCTCGACCGCCGCCGCTCAGTGCAGGCGAGACTCAGCGAACTGGAAAATTCGGACGAAGAGGCCGGCCGGAAGGCGGCGATTGCCAATGCCGAGTCGGTGCTCGAGGCCGCTAAACTGCACGATAGGGAGCTCAAGGCACTCGATGCCGAAGCTGCCCTGGCCGCCAGTCGCCGCGATGAGGCGCAGCAGGCATTCGACCGCTTCCACGCGGCATTGAACCGCAGTGACGAACTCGCGCGGCGTTTCACCGTAACGGAAAAAGAGCTTTCAAATGCAGCCGAGCGACGCGCGGCATCGCTGGCCGAAAGCGAGGCCGCAACAGCGGAGGTTCAGGCGGCCGAAGAGGAAGAGCGGGTTAACCGCGAATTGCTGGCCCGGCTGGAGGCAGCACTCCGTTCGCGCCATGCCGCAGAGCGGCTGGCGGAGGTTCGTCTGCATCTCGAACAGGCGGAAGCGGCGCGGCGGCAGATCGAGGACGCGGAGGCCGCGCATGCATTGCTCGCCATTCCAGCCGATGCGATCGAACGGCTCGAAGCGTTGGATCTCAAGATCGTTGGCTTGCGTGCAGCAGCCGAAGTCGGTCTTCCCAGGCTCAGGATCGACTATCTGAAGGACGCCTCCGGATCGGTGAGCATGGACCGCCAGCCTTTGCCGGGCGGCGAAGATAGGAGTTTTGCCGGGGTGGCGAGGCTCGACATAGCAGGCGTCGGCACCCTGACCATCCATTCCAGCCGGCAGGCAGAACAGGACGGCGCGCTCGAAACCGCGGAAGCGACGCGCCAAACATTGCTTGCCAGGCTCGGTGTCGACAGTTTGCGAGCGGCGCGACAGCGCGATATTGCCGCCCGGAACAAGCAAGAGGAACTGGTGCGGGCACGCCAGCGGTTCGCCGACGTGGCGCCGAATGGCATCGACCAGCTTCACTTCGATGCCGCACGCTTTGCGGAACTCAGTCAGGGTCCAGTCGAACTCGACGCCGACCCGGAAGAAGTGCGCGCCCGTCTCGCGGATGCGACGCAGCGTATCGAACTGGCGCGAAACCGGGCGCGGGAAGCGTCGGTGATGCGCATGGAGGCCGGCGAGGCAATATTGCGAGCGCAGACGGAGCACGCCAAACTTGGCCAGGACCTCGAGGCCATCGCGGCGATCATCGGTCCTGAAGCCGGCCGACCGGAATTGCAACGGGACCTTGCCGCAAGGCTTTCCAGCGCCAAAGAACAATGCGATGCGGTTGAGCTCCGGGCCGGGCCTTTGCGCAGAGCCGGGCGGGACCTCGCCGGCGCGGAAGCCGCCCTTGCCAGGGCACGTTCGGTCGCCGACGCCGCAGCACGTGAAATTGCCAGGTTACGCGAGGAGCTTGCCGACCTCGGCGGTCAGATCCGCACCCGCTCAGACAGTGCGGTGGAAGAAAACTGGTTGGAAACTCGCGGTTTGCTTGACGCGGCGCGGGAGCAGGTGAAGCGTTTCGAGACCGAGGTCGCCGTCCTGGATCGCCTGCGCAAGGCGCTGACGGCGACGCGGGCAGCCGCGCGCGACCTCTATCTCAAGCCCGTCATGAACGAACTCGCCCCGCTGGTCGGCCTGCTGTTCGACGACATCTCGATTACCTTCGACGGCGACACCTTGCTGCCGCAGATCGTGCGCCGCAACGGCCTGGACGAGGATGTCGACCGGCTGAGCGGCGGCATGCGCGAGCAGCTCTCGGTGCTGACCCGCCTCGCATTCGCAAGGCTGCTTGCCCGCGACGGCCGGCCGGCGCCGGTCATCCTCGACGATGCGCTTGTTTATTCCGACGACGACAGGATCGAGCGGATGTTCGACGCGCTGCACCGCCAATCACGCGACCAGCAGATCCTCGTCTTCTCCTGCCGCCAGCGCGCCTTCGCCAAGCTTGGCGGCAACGTGCTCACCATGCAGCCATGGCAGCCGGATTGATGAGGATCGATGCTCAGGCCAGCACTCTGCCACGCTCAAGCCACAGATAGGCTGCAGCCGTCCAGGAAAAGCCGAGGCCGCCGCAGCCTTCGCCGGTGACCGGGTCGAAATATTCGGCGAAACCTTCCGTCTCAATCGCCGCGATGGTGGTTTTCCGCAGCTCTTCGGCGACATCCGCATGGCCGTTACGCTTCAGTCCGTCGATCAGCAGCCAGTTGATGATCGCCCAAGCGGGGCCGCGCCAGTATCGCTTCGGCTCCCAGCCGGCGATGCCGGGTTTGGTCGTCGGGAAGGCGACCTTGAGATCCTTGGACCAGGCCTTCATTTCCGAAACCAGAGCATTGGCAACCTGCTTGTCGAGGTCCAGCGAGAGGAGGGGGATGAAGCCCGCCTGCGTTGCGGCTTCGACATCTTTGCCAGAGATCAGGTCTCGCGAGACGAAGCGCGAAAGCTCCGGTCGCCACTGGGCCATCATCGCCTTGCGAGTGCGGTTGTTGAAGGCCGCGATCTCGATCGCGTCCTCCGTGCGCCCAAACAGGCGGGCGAGGTGTTCCAGATCTTCGCCCGCCTTGAGGAGGATTGCGGTCGTCTGGATCTCGGCGACCTTGAAGGGTGCCTTTTCCCATTGCCGCGCCGGCTCCCAGCCGCAAGCGGCATAGGTATCGACGAGATGGATGAAGCGGCGGTAATCCTCGTCGCGAGGGCGCATGTCGGCATCCACATGGCCGGTATCCTTGCGTATAACAGGCGTATCCGTGGTAACGGGCACGCGGGCGAGCGCGATGTCCCAGGCGGGAGAATTGTCGCTGCCGCTTTCCCAGGGATGCAGCAGCGCGACGAGCCCGGTGCCATCAGGATCGCGGGCGGAATACCACCAGCGGTGCCATTTCAGCGCCGCCTCGTAGAGGGGCAGTGTGCGCGCTTCGCCAAGCTTGCCGGCGGCTTCATGCAGCTTGCGCAGTGCGATTGCGAAGACCGGCGGCTGGGTTATGCCGGAGGTCGGAATCGTATGCTCAGTGCGCCAGACGTTCGGCCCCGGAAAATAGGTATCGCTGGGCGCGTGGAAGACGATATGCGGGATCATCCCGTCCGCCCACTGGCCCTCGACCAGCCGCTCCAGCTCCCGATAGGCGCGATCGATATCGTAGAGCGCAAAGCCCATGGCGACGAAGGCGGAATCCCAGTTCCACTGGAAGGGGTAGAGCCGGTCGGTCGGCACGGTATAGCCGCCGCGATCGTTGGCGGCGAGGATGCGCTTCGCCTGGTCGATATGCGTGTTCATTCTGAATGCTCCGGTATTCTTAGGCCAGGACGGCCGGAAAGGATTTGCCGCTTTCGGGCGAAAGCCAGGTGATGCGCTTCTGGTCAAGCTTCAAACCGATCGTCTCGCCGCTCTTCACGGTCTCCGAGGCCGGCAGGATGACGCGGACGGGCTGGTCGTGGATCGAACCGGTCAAAAGCAGGTGCGAGCCCATCGGCTCGGCAACCCGCACCCGCATTTCGAGACCCTGCGGCAATGGCGCGAGTTCGACGGCCTCGCCGCGCAGGCCGAGGATGATTTGATTGCCGGATTCCTGCGGCGCCACAAGCCGTTCTGTACCGGCCGCCACCTGACCGTTCGAAACCGGCAGTTGGATGAAGTTCATCGGCGGATTGCCGATGAAGCCGCCGACGAAACGTGTCGCCGGGTGATTGTAGATCTCGACCGGATGGCCGACCTGCTCGACCACGCCGCCATGCATGACGGCGATGCGGTCGGAAAGGCCCATCGCTTCCGTCTGGTCGTGGGTGACATAGATCGTCGTGGTGCCTGCCGATTGCAGCACGGTCTTGAGTTCGGTGCGCATTTCCAAGCGAAGCAATGCGTCGAGGTTCGAAAGGGGCTCGTCCATGAGGAGAACCTTCGGTTCGACGGCAAGGGCGCGAGCGACCGCCACGCGCTGGCGCTGGCCGCCGGAAAGCTTGTTCGGGTAGCGGTCGAGATATTGTTCGATATGCAACAGGCCGGCGGCCTTTTCGACCTGCGCCTTCACGCGTGGGTCGTCGGCCTTCTGCATCCGCAGCCCAAAGGCGACGTTCTCGTAAACAGTCATATGCGGAAAGACGGCGTAGTTCTGGAACACCATTGCAAGGCCGCGATCCTTAGGCGGCAGGCCGATTACCGACCTGTCGCCGATGCGAATATCTCCCGATGTTGCCGTCTCGAGGCCGGCGATGATGCGCAGCAGCGTGGTCTTGCCGCAGCCGGATGGACCGAGCAGCGAGACGAATTCGCCGTCATTGATCGTCAGCGAGACCTCGTTCAGCGCCTGGAAGGCTCCGAAGCTCTTGCGGATGCGGTCGATGACAATATTGGCCATATCTCTGGTCCCGTTATTTGGAGGAAATGCCCCAGATCGCGAAGAGGTAGCGCCTGACCGCGAAGATGAAGACAACCGAGGGAAGGATGAGCATCAGGCCCCCGGCAAAGCGGTAGTGCATCGGGCTTTCCGAAAGCACGGTCAGCAGGTAGGCGGTCAGCGTGCGGTTGCGCACCGTCAGCACCGAGGCGGCAAAGACCTCGTTCCATGAGATGACGAAGGCAAAGACCGCGGTTGCGACGATGCCGGGAAGCGCCAAGGGTGCCACCACCTTGAAGAAGGCCTGGATGCGGGTGCAGCCGAACACCCAGGCGGCTTCCTCCAATTCCTTCGGAACGCCGAGGAAAATCCCTTGTGTGACCAGTGCGGCAAACGGCAGCGCCAGAACCGTATGGATGAGGCCGACGCCGAGGATCGTGTCGTAGAGGCCGAGCCGGATGAAGGAGACCGTCAGCGGCAGCGCCAGGATCGCCAGCGGGAAAGCGCGGGTCAGCAGCACCAGGAGGCGGTAGCTGTCCTTGCCGCGGAAATCGTAGCGGGCGAGCGCATAACCGGCCGGCGCGCCGAGCAGGATCGAAAGCGCCACCGTGATGCCGGCTGCCCCCAGCGAATTGAGAAAGGACTGGAGGACGCCTTCGGTCTTCAGGAAGAGAAAAAAGGGCTCCAGTGAAATGCCGGTGGGAAGGCCGGTTTTCGGCCAGACGTAGACGCCCTGGCGACCACCGAGTGCGCCGAGTGCCACCAGATAGATCGGCACCAGCACCCAGGCACAGAGTGCGGCAATGCCGCTCCAGAGCAGCCATCGGCGTGAAGAGACGAAGCCGGCGGCTTTGGGTGTGTCTGCGGCCGTGCTGATGGTGTCCGTGGTCATGGCAGGCGCTCCGGATCGACTTTCAGGGCCTTCAGATAGATGAGCGTGGCGGCAAGCGAGATGATCATGATCAGCACCGCGTAGGCAGCAGCGACGCTGTAGTTCTGGTTCTGGTTCTGCCAGTTGTAGGCCTCGCCGACGAGGACCGGAAAATTGCGCCCGCCGAGCGCATAGACCACCGCGAAGACCTCGAAGGCGAGCACGGTGCGCAGGATCAGCGCCGATTGCAGGGCCGGGCGGATCAGCGGCAGGGTGATGCGCCAGAAGCGCGTCCACGGACCAGCACCGAAGATTTCGGCGGCTTCCTTAAATTCCTTCGGCACCTGGTTGAGACCGGCGACGATGATGACCATGACGATCGCCGTGCCGCGCCAGACTTCCGCAACCGCAATCGCGATGAAGAGCGCGACCGGCGTCTGGTAGGAGAGCCAGCTTGCCTGCCTGCCGATGATGCCGAGGCCGAAGAGCAGCGAATTCAGATAGCCGGTATTCTGCAGGATCGACAGCCAGACGAGACCGGCGGCGAGATCGGAAATGCCGAGCGGGATAGTCCATATCCACAGGATCGTCTCGCGCCCGCGGCCGACCTTGGCGACCATCGTGCCCATGGCAAGCGCAATGGCGATCTGCACCGGCACGACCGCGATCGTCAGCAGGAAGGTGTTCTTCACCGAGCGGGTGAAATTGATATCGGTTATCATGCGCTCAGCATTTGCGAGCGATGGCGCGCCATTGTCCGAAACCGCCAGCCAGATCGTCTGCACCAGCGGCACGACGAACAACAGCGCCAGGAAGGCGACGGATGGCAGGATCAGCAGATAGGGGATCCAGGGTCGGCTATTGGTCATCGGCTCCCGCCTTGACGAGCAGAGTGGTAAAGGAGCGCCCGGGTATTTCGCCCGGACGCTTGCTAAGCGGATTTATTCGACCGGGCAGGGGCCGTCGCTCTTAGCATCGGGCGCCCAGCAGGCAGCTTTCGTGTCGGTCATCAGCTTGGCCATCGTGGCGCCCTGGGCCTTCAGCACGTCCGCAATGGGCTCGTTCTGCAGCACGATGCGCTGAAAACTGTCCATGTAGACCTTGTTGAACTCGCCGCCCTTGTCGCCAAGGCCGACCGGGAGCAGCGAGATGACGGCGTCCTTGGAAGCCTGGGTGGCGGTGACCGCACCGGCGAGAAGGGCGACGCCGGCGTCGAGATCCGGCGGCAGCTTGACATTGAGGGTCGGGAAGAAGCCGACCTTAGAGGCGGTCAGGAGTTGCGTCTCCGGCATGGAAAGGTGCTCGATGACCTTTTCGGCGCCGGCCTTGTCGGGCGCCCCCTTCGGAATGGCGAGACCGGCAACGACCGGCATGTAGCCGCGACCCTTGGGACCCGCGGGAGCCGGGAAGACCACATAATCATCCGGTGCTGCGGAAATGGCATTCTTCAGGCGGGCGATATGATCCCAGGCGACCATGACTTCGCCGGCGGCCAGCGGCTCCTGCATGAAGTCGTAGCTGGTCGAGTTCGGTGTCACATAGGCCCATAGCGCCTTCAGCTTCTCCCAGCCGGCGGCCGCATCCGCACTCTGGAAGGTGCGCACGACACCTCCCGTAAACGACGGATAGAAATAGCCCTGGAAGTAACGCGCCATCAGCCCCTTCGGGCCGGCCGGGAAACCGATCTGCGGCTGGCCCGTCGCCTCCTGCATGTTCTTGCCCCACTCGATCAGTTGATCGTAGTTCAGCGCGTTCACGTCGGCGCCGTCAGGCAGGTATTGCAGGGCTTCCTTCTTGGCAGCCATCACATAGGTCGCCTGCATCCACGGGATATATTGCTGGGTCGACTTGCCGAGCTTACCGAGGTCGAGCAGCGACTGCGGCATGCCGCTCGCTGCCAGCTTCTTGGCGAGATCGTCGAGCGGTTCGAGCGTGTCCTTGTCGGCAAGCGGCGAAAGCTCGCCATGCAGCGCTCCGACGAGGCTGACGGTATGCTTGCCGGCTTGGCGTTCGGCTTCCATGCGGACGGCAAACTGCGGCGGCTCCTCGACCACGTAATCGACCGAGCCGACGTCCTTCAGGAGTTCCTCGCGCACGACCGTCGCCTCCTCGATCGGACGAAGCTGGGTGGACACGAAAACCGTCTGGGCGAGCACCGGCGAGGCGAAGGCCAGCACGGTGGAAGCCAGAATCCCAAATGACATGATATGTTTCATCTTCTCCTCCTTCATTGTTCTTTGTTTGAGATGCACTGCTGTCTATGCCGCTCGAAGCGGACGGCGGTGGCTGTCGCGATCAACGAATTCGATCGCGTGAAGCTCCTGGAGTTCTTCGGCGGGTTCGCCGGCAATGGCGCGCAGCAGCAGCGAGGCGAAGCTCGCGCCGAGGTGTTCGCCGGTCATGCGCATGGTCGAGAGCGGCGGGCTGGTGAAGGCGCCCATCGGCAGGTCGTCATGGCCGACAATGCTGATCTGGTTGCCGCCATCGACCTCGCGCAGTGCCCGGAGCGCTCCGATCGCCATTTCGTCGGTGGCGCAGACGAGTGCCGTCGGACGTGACGGCTGGCGCAGAAGTTCGAGTGCTGCCAGATAACCGCCCTGTTCCAACGGCGCACCTTCGGCGCAGAGATCGGTGGCCAGGCCGCATTCCTCCATTGCCGCCCGCCAGCCGCGGCAGCGGTCATGTGCGAAGTAATATTCCTGGGGGCCGGCGATATGGCCGATGCGGCGGTGGCCGGCGGCATGGAAGCGCAGCGTCGCGGCACGGAACCCGGCAAAGCCGTCGCCATCGATGGAGGGGTGAGGCAGCAGGCTTTCTGTGCGGCCGTTGGTCACGAAGGGGATGCCCCGCGACTGCAGGAATTCGACGCGCTCGTCCTTCCGCTTGGTGCGAACGAGAAGCATGGCATCGACGCGGCGGCCATCGACGAAGCGGCGGCAGATGTCGAGTTCGCTCTCGCCGCGCGGCACCGGCGCAATCACCAGATTGAGGCCGGCAGCAGCGAGATGTTCGGCGCAACCCGACAACATATCGAGGAAATGCGGAGGGCCGATATGACCAGGATCGCTCGGCAGCGTGACGGCAACGAGCTCGGCGCGCTGCTTGCGGAGGCGGCGGGCCGAAGCATTCGGCCGATAGCCGACCTTGTCGGCAGCCTCGCGAACCCGCTCGCGCGTGGTGGTCGACACATCGGCATAACCGTCGAGCGCACGCGACACCGTGGTGATCGACAGTCCCAGCGATTGCGCGAGTTGTTTGAGATTGGCCAAGACCTTCCTCCCGAAGTGAGAAAAGATTCTCCAAAACGTTTTGGGAGTCAAGCCAAAACGTTTTGGAACGATTATCTCTGGCCGGGGTAAAAGCGCGGGAGCTGTAGGAGACAGCTCGGGACACTCAACGCAGGTTTGGCGGGACCACTATCTTGTGTATCTGGATACGCTCCGGAAGTTCGCACAGCAGTTCTGCATCTCGCGCCAGATGATGAACCTGCTCCGGATCACCTTTCGTAAACGCTGTCATCGATTGCATGTCGGCCCAGTAGGAGATCGTCGTGAACCAGGTTTCATCCTTTCGATCTTCGCGCAGCAATTGGACGCCGAGTGCCGTCTTTAGCAGTGGCGGAACTCCCTCAGCGCGATTGTAAACTTCGTATTCATCAGCAAATTCCGGCTTCGTGCGACCGCGCCAGATACGGGCGATAGTTGGAACTTTCGTCATGTTCTGCTCTCCGTGACATTTGAATGAAGCAAGCCGACGGCCGAGGACGTCTGCCTCAAACGGCATGGGCATCGTGGAACAGGGCACCAAGCCGCGCCGATCAGAAGCGATTATGCGCAGGGCATGCACCCAATCCGGGCATTACCCGTTCACAGCCTGGAACGTCTGCTCCACGAGCAAAAGGAGATGAGTCCCACAATCGATTATTCAAGGTCTGCGTGAGCCGATCGACCCGGCCTCGGGTCTGGACCTTCCACCCGCTTGGGGGCTCGGCCGTTGATGGCTCGCGAGTGCGTCTATTCGATCAAAATCTAATCAACGGCGTAACCTGATTTGAAAGTCGGTTTGGTACGGAGGGTCTCCTTCCGGGAAGTGACGTTATGATCCTTGAGTTGCAGAATGCCATTCTGGAAATGATTGCCAAAGGGGAACCGCTGGCAGCAACGATCGAGCAACTTTGCCTCAAGGTTGAGGCCGCCGTTCCCGGGATCATCGCTTCGGTGCTGACGTTCGACGGGAGCCGTCTTCACACGCTTGCTGGCCCCTCCCTTCCGCCTGACTATTCAGCGGCTGTCGACAATCTTGAAGCCGGTCCTCTTGCGGGCTCCTGTGGCGCTGCTGCCTATTTCGGAGAAGCGGTCGTTGTAACCGATATCGAGACCGATCCTCGTTGGCAGGACTTCAAGTCCCTGATCCTTCCGTTAGGGTTACGGGCTTGCTGGTCGAGCCCGATCAAGAGCGGCGAGCGGGTGATCGGCACCTTCGCCTTCTACTATCGAGACCGGAGCGGTCCGAAGGCCGTCGAACGGGACCTCGTCGAGGCTTGTGTCCATCTCTGCACAATCGCTATCGATCGCGAAGAACGGGTGATGGAACGTCAGCGGCTGACATACAGCGACGCTATGACGGGACTGTCGAATCGCGCTCGTTTCAACCAGCTTCTCGCCGAAGAGCTGGCTCGATCCCGGCGCGCCTGGGGCATCTTGCTGGTGGACATCGACAACTTGAAACTCGTGAATGACACGTTCGGGCACGCAGCCGGCGACGCATTGATTCAAGTGGTTGCAGACCGGATCTCCGCGACAGCAGGCGCCAAAGACACGTTCAGGCTTGGTGGAGATGAGTTTGCTGTCATTGTATCGGACGACAAAGAGCTTGATCTGAGTGCGAGGGCAACCGACATCCTCGAAGCACTGTCCTCTCCTGCAACGTGCGACGGTCATGTCGTCTTTCCCGCCGCGACGATTGGCGGCGCGTTGGCGGAGACGGAAACAAACCCCGACCAGACCCGCCAGAACGCCGATGTGGCGCTCTATCATGCGAAGGAACACAACCGCGGCCGGTACGTGCAACACTATCCCGGCCTGGGCACCGCCCTCACCAGACGCTTCAGGGCGGTTCGGGACGTGGGCGTCGCCCTGGAAGACAATCGGATCGATGCGCATTACCAACCGATCTTGCGCCTGGATACGCGGGAAATCGTAGGTTTCGAAGCCTTGTGTCGAATGACCACGCCTTCCGGCGAAATCATAGCTGCAGCGCATTTCCATGAGGCGACGAAAGACGCGCATATTGCTGCTGAGCTAACCCAACGGATGTTGCTGAGGGTTGCGACAGACATCCGCAGTTGGCTCGCCCGGGGCCTTCCTCTCCAGCATGTCGGCATCAACCTGTCCGCCGCAGATTTTCGTGGCGGTAACCTGCAAGACAGGCTGTGCCGAATTTTCGGGGAAGCGGAGGTTCCTCTCAAGCACATCATCCTCGAAGTGACGGAATCGGTTTATCTCGGACAACGGGACTATGTCGTGGCGGACGAGATAAAGGCTCTTCGGTCCAAGGGCTTGCGGGTTGCCCTCGACGATTTCGGCACGGGTTACGCGTCTTTGACCCACCTGCTGACGGTGCCGGTCGACATCATCAAGATCGACAAGTCCTTCATCGACCGCATGGTGCCGGGCGACGCTGGGACCTTCATCGTTGAGGGCCTGATCGGAATAGCTCACAAGCTGGGAATTCGGGTCGTCGCAGAAGGGATTGAAACAGAACCCCAAGCTGCTCAATTGAGCCAGCTCGGCTGCAAGCTCGGACAGGGCTATCTGTTCTCGAAAGCAGTCGATCGAACGGTTGCCGCGGCCATTTTAGAGCAGCATGGACAACGGCTCAGCCAAGACAAGACCCGTGCCGGAGCCCTATAGCCTGAGCGAGGTTTTCGCGCTCGGGCCAGCCCCGGATACCTCAGACAACGCTTGAGTACCAAGATTATTTTGAACGGATCAGAGATGCGAAAACGGATACATGTCAGCCAATTGCGGGTCGGAATGTATGTCGAGGACGTCGAAATCGAGGGGGAAGACAGGACACGCCGGTTCAAGCCGTTCCTGATCTCGGCCGCCGGTCAGGTCGAGAGTTTGATGGCAAACCGCCTGATGACAGTCGTTATCGACGTCGGAAAAGGCGCGGATGTCGATCCGGGCGGGGCACAGGACATCGACCGGGCTGCGTTTGACGCCCAGCTTCGTGCCGTGTTTTCGGCAAATGATATCAAGCAGGCGAGGGAATGCGTCGAGGATACGAGACCGCAGATCCGTCAAATGCTTGCCCACGCCAGGATCAAAGCCTCTTTTGCCAGTGATGCGGCAAGCGCAGCTGTGGAGCGGATCATGTCGGCAGCCTTCGACAACGCCGGAGCGCTGATCGCAGTCGCAAAGCTGAAGGAAAAAGATGAGCTGACGTTCCTCCACTCGCTGGCGGTTAGCGCGTTGATGATCACCCTAGGGCGCAGCCTCGGTCATGGAGAAGAGGATGTGCGGGTCTTGGGGCTGGGCGGACTGGTTCACGATCTGGGAAAAATGGCACTCCCGGACGAAATTTTGACGAAACCCGGTAAGCTGACTGCCGAGGAAATGGATCTTGTCCGCGGGCATCCTGAGCGGGGATATGAGCTGGTTTCTCATGTCGCGCATATCCCGAAGCCGGTGCTCGACATTTGTCGCTACCACCACGAAAAGTTCGATGGCTCCGGCTATCCTGGTCGGCTCGCCGGAAAGAAGATCCCTTACGTCGCCCGGCTTGCGGCGATTTGTGACGTTTATGAAGCGCTGACCACAATCAGGCCGTATAAGCGCGCCTTCTCGCAAGCGGAGGCGATCAACATGATGATGAATTCGCCCGGCCATTTCGATAGCCAGCTTCTTTCCGCATTCGTGTCAAAAATGGTGATCAGCGGCACGCTCCACTAGAGCCATCATTTACCGGACGGCGCGTCGTACCGGCCAACGTCAATTGCAAGTCCGCTCCGGATCGGCGGTCATTTCGGCAGCAGAGGCAACCCCCGGCCAGCGCCGGGCAGGCCAAGCGCTGATCGTCTACAGGGGTAAAGATTGCGCGCCGACAGGGGGCAGTTTTGTGCGCCTATTGACAGATAGGTGTTCGGAAACGCCGAGCCGTGCGCGTAAAGCCGCTTGACAAAACGCGTCCGCTGCCACTA
This sequence comes from Rhizobium changzhiense, assembly GCF_013087625.1. NCBI lineage: Bacteria > Pseudomonadati > Pseudomonadota > Alphaproteobacteria > Hyphomicrobiales > Rhizobiaceae > Rhizobium > Rhizobium changzhiense. Next base: position 132,269 of record NZ_JABFCQ010000003.1, on the reverse strand, counting down.
TTGGGTAATCGATCACCCAAGGGGATGGCGAAGATCGTGGCAGCATCTCTTTCTGACATCGCGGAACGTGCGGGCGTCTCGGTAAAGACGGTTTCCGGCGCACTGCACGGCGGCTCCGCCCGCATGTCGGACGATACGCGCCAGAAGGTCAAAGCCATTGCGGAAGAACTCGGCTATGTGACCAACCTTGCGGCGCGTGGCGTGCGTCAGGGCTGGCTGCCGCTGGTCGGCGTCGTCTCCGACGGCCTCATCACTTCGCCCTTCGCCACCGAGATCGTGCGTGGCCTCGACGGGGCGGCCCGCGCCGCCGGCATGGCGGTCTTTGCGGTCAACCACAGCAGCGGCCAGTCTATCGGCTCGGTGCTCGACGAGGTACAGCAGTTCCGGCCGCGCGCCGTTGCTTATGCCGCCATGTACCACAAGGATGTCGCCCTGTCGGACAAGTTGGCGGGCGCCGTCGGCGTCATGATCAACTGCCGCGAGGCTGCCGGCCGCGTCACCGCGCTGGTGCCGGACGAAGAGGGCGGTGCGCGGGAGATCGTGCGTTATCTCCTCGTCGCCGGCCGCCGCCGCATCGCCTTCATCAACCTGCCGGGCATTCTCGCCGGCACGCTGCGCGAGACGGGGTTTCGTGCGGCGCTCGAGGAGGGGGGCATCGAGCCCGTCGGCGTGTTGCCGGCGGTGCGCCGCAGCGTCTACAGCGACCGCGCGCCAAGCCTTGTTGCCTCTCATGTGGAGGCGCTTCTGAAATCCGGTCAACGGCCGGACGCCATCCTGTGCGGCAACGATCGCGTGGCGATGGAAGTCTATGCGGCGCTTGCCCGCGCCGGCCTTCGCATTCCGGATGATATCGCGGTGGCAAGCTTCGACAACCAGGTCGAGCTTGCCTCGCGGCTGGACCCGCCATTGACAACGATGGCCCTGCCGCACCGCGCCCTGGGCCGCCTTGCCATGGAGATCCTCCTGGCCGAGCAGCCCGAACCGCCGCATCTGCGGAAACTGCCGTTCCATCTGGTCGAACGGGCATCCGTCTGAACATCGATAGAGTCCAACAGGAGGAGAATACTAATGAAGATTTCAATGGGTAATCGTTTACCTTCCGCACTCCTAGCGTCCGCAGCGCTGGCTGCGACCGCCGGTCTTGCCGAGGCGAAGACCGTCATCCACGTTATGCACCAGGGCGATCCCGGCTGGGTGAAGGCCTATGGCGACGTTGCCACCCGCTTTGAGGCCGCCAATCCCGATGTCGACATCGAGATGATCTACGCGCCGCACGATGCCTATAACGAGAAGTTCAGCGCCGCCGTCATGGCCAAGCAGCTGCCCGATATCATGGAACTCGATGCTCCCTTCCTCGCCAATTATGTTTGGTCCGGCTATCTCAAGCCCGTCAAGCCGCTCATTGACAAGGACCTGCTCGATGACATGACGGATTCGAATATCGCCCAGGGCACCTATCCGATCGACAAGGATCTCTATGCGATCGGCCTCACCGACTCCTCGGTCGTGCTCTACGGCAACAAGAAATATCTTGAAGCCATCGGCGCCCGCATTCCGAAATCGGTCGACGATGCCTGGACCCGCGAGGAATTCGAAGGCTATCTCGAAAAGCTTTCCAAGCTCGAAGGCGTGAAGTGGCCGATCGACACTTTCCGGGGTTACGGCATCAAGACCGAGTGGATCACCTATGCCTACGGCCCCCTGCTCGAAAGCGCCGGCTGCGATCTGATCGACCGGAAGACTTGGAAGGCCAGCGGCACGCTCGATGGCGAGGCCTGCGTCAAGGCGCTGACGATGATGCAGGACTGGGTAAAGAAGGGCTGGATCGTACCGACGTCGTCGGGCACCAACCAGTTCTACGCCGAGGGACAGCCGGCCGCGCTCGCCATGGGCGGCCACTGGTTCTACGCGGAGGCGTCGGCAGCGATGAAGGATAATATCGTCGTCATGCCGCTGCCGAAGATCGGCGACAAGGGCGTGAGCCCGAACGGCACCTGGATCTGGGGCATTTCCGCGACCTCGGAAAACCCTGAGATCGCCGGCAAGTTCCTGAGCTTCCTGCTTAAGGACAAGGAGTACCGGGAGTACGCCAAGACCCAGTCCGCCTATCCGGGCCTGAAGAGTTTCGCCGCCGAATCCCCGCTCTATGCGCAAGGTGGCCCGCTCGCCATCGCCTTTGAGCAGGCTTCCAAGACCGCGGTCGCTCGTCCGCCGCACCCAGCCTATCCGACGATCACCTCGGCCTTCATGCAGGCCGTCGACAAGATCTTCAACGGTGGTGACGCGCAGGAAGCGCTGACGGCCGCTGCCAAGAAGATCGACGAGGATATCGAGGACAACGCCGGCTACCCGCCCTTCGACGAGCAGCAGTAAGGGTTTTGACGGGGCCGGTTCTCCGCCGGCCCCGGACTATCTCGGAGGATGACCGATGAGGAGGAAACAATGACTTTGCAACAGACCTCCACACGCGCTTTGCGGCGTCCGGCGAAACGCCGCGACAAGCAGCGGCTGTGGCAGGAAATAGCGATGATCGCGCCTGCCGTTCTGCTTCTGACGATCTTCCTGATCACGCCATTCCTCTTGTCCTTCTGGACGGCGATGACCAACCAGCCGCTCGTGCCGCGCCCGACGCCGGTGCGCTTCGTCGGCCTCCTGAATTTCGAGCGCGTCTTCACCGATCCGCTGTTCTGGACCTCGCTGTGGAACGTTGCGCGCTTCACCATCTTGGTGCTGCCGGTGCAGTGCGGCCTCGCCTTCCTGACCGCGCTACTCCTGCATCAGAAGCTGCCCATGCAAAACCTGCTGCGCGGCCTGTTCTTCCTGCCGGCGATCACCTCCATGGTGGTGGTCTGCGTCATCTGGGGCACGCTGTTCCAGTATCCAAGCGGCCCGCTCAACCAGATCGTCGGTTTCCTTTCTGGCGGCACGATCCAGCCGATCGACTGGCTCGGCGACCCCAACTGGGCGATGTTCTCCATCGTGTTGCTTTCAGCCTGGCAGGCCTATGGCTTTCAGATGATCATCTATCTCGCCGGCCTGCAGGGCATTCCCGAAGAACTATACGATGCCGCCCGCATCGACGGGGCGAGCGCACTGCGCCGCTTCTGGCACGTCACCATGCCCGGCCTTCGCCCGACCCATGTCTTCGTGCTGGTTATCACGACCATCCAGGCCTTCAAGCTCTATACGCAGGTGGCGATCCTCACCCAGGGCGGCCCGAAGGAAAGCACCGAAACCGTTGTCCACTACATGGTGCGCGCCGGCTTCGAGGAGCAGAAACTCGGCTACGCATCGGCCGTTTCCGTCATCCTCTTCGTCATCGTTCTTCTGATCGCGCTCCTGCAACGCAAACTCCTGAGGCGCTTCGATGTCTGATATCGCTTTGAGCCGGCCCGCCCCGCTGGCAATCGCAAGGGGCAACGGCAAGAGAAGCCTGCGCATCGTGCAGAGCCTCTGCATCCTGGTCATCGCGCTGGTGATGATCTCGCCGCTGTTCATGCTGTTGATCGCCAGCCTGAAGGACGACCGCTTCCGCATCCTCGCCGACATGGGCAGCTTCCGCGCCTTCTGGGTCAGCGACCCGACGCTGTCGAACTACCAAGAGATCGCCCATTTTTCCGGCGAGCTGGCCTATGGCCGATATCTCTTCAATTCGCTGGTGATCCTTGTCGCCACGGTCGTCTCGGGTCTGGTCGTCAATTCCATGGCGGGCTTCGTTCTGGCCTGGGGCTCGCTGCGCGGCAAGGCGGCGCTCTTGGCGCTGGTCGTCGCGCTCTATGTCATCCCGCAGGAAAGCATCATCATGCCGCTCGTCGTCATGATGTCGCGGGCGGGGCTGACGGATACCTTCGCGGTGCAGATCCTGCCCTGGGTGGCAAGCCCGCTCTATGTCTTCCTCTTCTACCAGTTCTTCGCGCAGCTGCCGAAGGAACTCTATGAAGCGGCGGAAATGGATGGCGCATCGGTCTTCCGCATCTACCGGTCGATCTACATGCCGCTCAGCCTGCCGGCGCTCGCCACGGTCTCGATCCTCATGGGCATTGAAAGCTGGAACCAGTATCTCTGGCCGACGCTGGTCACCCAGACCGACTATGCTCGGCCGATTGCCGTCGCCATCGCCACCTTCTTCGGACAGGACAGCATCTACTGGGACCGCGCCATGGCCGCCTCGGTGCTGATGATGATCCCCGTCCTCATTCTCTATCTGGCTTTCCAGCGCTGGTTCGTCAGTTCATTCGTCGGCTCCGCCGTGAAAGGTTGATCATGTCTCTGCAGGCAAAGTCCGAAACGTCAGCACCTGAAACCATTGAAGCGGAACTGCCCGAAGGCACGGTGCTGCATCTTTGGCTGAAGGCGCGCCATGCCGGCGGCGAGGCGAAGCTCTTCGTCGCCGTTGATGGCAACGACATCGGCGAGCCCTCGACCCGCCGCACCGGGGAATTTGAGTTCTTCGCTGTGACGCTGGCGAAGGGCGGTCGTGCCACGCTGTCCTATGATGCGACAACCACAGCGCTCTCCGTCGCTTACGCCTTCCGGCCGGACACCGTGATGAAGGAGGGCATCCGCGTCCTGCACAGCGATGCCCGCACCGCCGCCCCCGACGTGCCCGACAGCTACCACTTCCGCCCGCCCTTCGGCTGGATGAACGATCCGAACGGTTTTGGACGGTTTGGCGGAAATGCTCACCTCTTCTACCAGCATTATCCTCATGAGCCGCGCTGGAACACTATGCACTGGGGCCATGCCGTCTCGAAGGATTTCGTCCACTGGACACATCTGCCCATGTTCCTCTTCCCGGCGGCGCATCTGTCGGAAAAGGACGATGGGCGCGGCGGCGCCTTTTCCGGCTCGGCGATCCCCGGCACCGGCCCGGAAGGCGAGGAAATCCGCGTCTTCTACACCGAGCATGTGCGTGATCGGCAACCGGAAGAGCAAATCCAGCTTTCCGCCGTCAGCCGCGACGGCATCGTCGCCGGCCCGTCGGAAACCGTGATGCCGCTGCGCCCGGAAGGCTTGAACCTCACCACCGATTTCCGTGACCCCTATGTCTTCAAAGGCCCGGACGGCCGCTGGAAGATGCTGCTCGGCAGCCGCGACAGGCAGGGCGGCGTCGTACTGCTCTATGAAACCGCAGACGCGCAAGGCGCCGATGGATGGACCTTCCTCGGCATCATCCATCGCGAGGACGGTTTCGGCATGACGGCGGCGGAATGCCCCTGCATGGTGCCGCTTTCCGGAAAAAACGCAGAAACCCGCTGGGCGCTGATCTTCGGTCTGCTCACCAGCCGCGACCCGGCCACTGGCCGCCGCAACCTCACCTCCGTCACCGTCGGCGGTTTCGATGGCCGCACCTTCACTGCGGAGTTCGTGCAGGAGTTGGATTTCGGTTCGGATGCCTATGCCTTCCAGGCCTTCGTTGATGGCGACGAGCCGGTCGGCATTGCCTGGCTCGCCAACTGGACGGACTTTTCCAAGAAGGACGATTTCCCGACGACCATGACCCTGCCGCGCCGCGTGCTTCTCGACGGCGACACCGTGCTGACCCCGCCGGTCGTAGCCGTCGAAAGCCTGCGCCATCAGTTGCTGGATGACACCGCGCTTGCCGCCGGCAAGACCGTGCCGCTCGGCACCGGCGCCGTCGAGATCGTCCTTGATCTCACCGAGCCGGGTGCCGCCTTTGATCTCACCTTCGATCATCCGGATGTCGATCTAGGCGTGAAACTCGATGCCGATGGTCTGGCGATTGTCTTCGACGCTCGCACCGGTGTGACGCCGCCACGTTACGTCGCCACCGGCGCGAAACCGTCGAGCCTGCGCGTCTTCCTCGATGCCGGCTCCATCGAGGTCTTCGCTGACAACGGCCGCTGGACGGGGTCCAAACGCATTCCGGGCTTTGCCGCCGCACGTTCGGCAGCGCTCACCGGCGGCGTCGCCGAGGCCTGCGTCTGGCAATTGAAACTGTGAGGGAGGACAGACATGGAATAACAGGTCGTTGGTCATATCCCGTCAAGGCGCTGGAGTGTTCTTGGAGTTCACCGCTTCCCGGAAATGACGGGGGGTCGTCCCCGTTCGCTCCTTGAAAATCTCGTAGAAGCGACTGCTGGAACCAAACCCGCAGTCAAAGCCGATCTGGAGGACCGGATCGTCCGTATCTGTCAGAAGCTGCATCGCCCGGGCAATCCGATGTCGGGTCAGGTATTCGTTGACTGATATTCCCAGAACCTTTCGGAAAGCGCTGTTGGCGGTGCTTGGATGCATGCCCGCGAGTTTTGCGAGATGAGGTACGCTTACCGGATCTGCGTAGCGGGAATTGATGAGGTCGATCAGCAGCTCGACGTGTCGCACTGCCTGGCCGGCCAACGATGTCGGAGAGACATGGGTTGGCGAATTGTCGCTTTCAGCATTGTCCAAGATCAGACGTCTTATTCGCAGTCGTGCTTCCTCCACGACCAATTTCCGTCTTGCCGCACTGCCGCACTGCCATTCCTTTTCCCACCGTGGGAGGGTCGACGCATCCATCGTTTCCTGATTTGCCTGCGCCAGAAATCTCCCCTGCATGATCGACTGCCTTGCTTTCCTGTCCACCGGCAGACCTAGGAAATCGATAAGGGGAAGGTAGACGCATACCAGCGGGGCGTTTTCGCTAACAGCGATCGTCTGATGCGGAATTGCCGCCCAGAATAAAACCAGGCGGCCGGCCTCCACCTGTTCCTGCCTTCCATTAAAAAGGTAGGTCATCTGGCCTGCCATGAGCAGGTTTATTTCAACGTGGTCGTGCCAATGCGGTGCGGCCATCGCATCAGCGATGTGACGCTCGATCAGGAACTCCCCTCGGGATCCAATCCATTCGCCACGGCTTTGGGGATGTTTCATGTGTCTGAGACTCGAATTCCGGATTTAATAGGCCGATGTCAGGAAGAAATTCTGATCCAGAAGGAGCAATAAGCAATCACAACCGATAGGGAGATTGCAATGCCGAAGATTTGCCTGGTAGGCGCTGGTAGCACCGTTTTTGCACAGAACATTCTGGGAGATGTCCTGTCCTCGCAGAGAGGCGGCGATTACGTCATCAGCCTCTTCGATATCGATCCAGAGCGACTGAAGACGTCAGAGATCGTCGCTCGCCGGATCTGCGAGTCGCTTAAGCTTTCAAACGTCAGGATCGACGCCACGCTCGACCGGCGAGAAGCGCTGCGCGGGTCTGATTTCGTCATCCTCATGATGCAGGTCGGTGGCTACAAACCGGCGACCGTCACGGACTTCGACATTCCAAAAAAATATGGCTTGCGTCAGACGATCGCCGACACCCTTGGCATCGGCGGCATTTTCCGCGGTTTGCGGACGATACCAGTCCTTGAGGCGATCTGCCGAGACATGCAGGAGGTTTGCCCGCAGGCTCTTCTGATGCAGTACGTCAACCCGATGGCCATCAACTGCTGGGCGATCAAGGATCTGGCCCCGGAAATCCGCACCGTCGGCTTGTGTCACAGTGTGCAGCACACAGCCGGGCATCTCGCGCAATGCCTCGGCGAGGATATTGCCGACGTGAACTACGTTTCGGCTGGGATCAATCACATCGCCTTCTTCCTGAAATATGAGAAAGTTCATGGCGACGGGCGGCGGGAAGACCTTTACCCGAGACTGAAGGCTCTCGCCGCCGATGGCCGCATTCCGCCGGACGATCGGGTGCGGTTCGATGTTCTCAAACGGCTCGGCCACTTCGTTACCGAATCCAGCGAGCATTTCTCCGAATATACCTCCTGGTACATCAAGGAGGGACGAGGGGATCTGATCGATCAGCTCAATATTCCGCTGGACGAATACATCCGGCGCTGCGAGGTGCAGATCGAAGAGTGGCATGCCCTGCGCAAGGAACTGGAAGGCGACAAGCCGATCGAGGTTTGCCGCAGCAACGAATACGCGGCCGGCATCATTCATGCCGCGGTCACTGGCAACCCGGCGCTGATATACGGCAATGTTCCAAACAACAGCCTGATCGAGAATCTGCCCGATGAATGCATCGTGGAAGTGCCTTGCCATGTCGACAGAAACGGAATTCAGCCGGTCCGGGTCGGTCGGATCCCCTCTCAGCTTTCCGCCGTCATGAACTTGAGCGTTTCCGTTCAGCAGTTGACGGTCGAGGCGGCTCTTACAAGAAACCGCGAGCGCATCTACCAGGCCGCTCTGCTCGATCCGCATACGTCTGCGGAATTGTCTCCAGACCAAATCTGGGACCTTGTCGACGACCTGATCGACGCGCACGGCGATTTGTTGCCGAGATATCAGTGAGATCCCGCGGATAAACTAGCCACAAGCGCATGGCAGTTCGTTCGTTTAGGCGCGCCGTGAATTCACGGCGCGTCTTTTTCATTCCAGCCTTCACTCCAATAAATCAAAAAACGTCAGAAAATTGATTGACACTGATCATTTGAAATGAAAATGTGACCGAAATTGAGATCGATCGCGAGGGAGGTTTTCGTTGAGCCAGGCAGTCGGAGTGAAGGTCGATCGGCTGGATGCCATTCGCAGCCACCTTTACGCGAACGGCTTTTCGACCATCCAGGCGCTAGCCGATGCGATCGGAGCATCGCTTGCCACGGTTCGTAGAGACCTGCAGATCCTTGAGCAGGAGGGCGCCATTGATCGCGTGCATGGTGGAGCGCGCATTGCCGAAGGATCGTCCGTTGAGGTTGCCTTTCAGGAGCGCGAAAAGCGCCATTTATCGGCCAAACGGGCGATTGCCACCGCGGCCTACGACCTGCTTCATCCGCGTACGGCAATCTTTCTCGACGCGGGAACCACCGTCCTGCAGCTTGCGCGCCTCGTTCGCATCAACCCCATGCCGCTCAGGATATTCACCAACGGCCTGACGGTAGCGCAGGAATTCCTGAACATTCCGAATTTGGAAGTGGTGCTTCTCGGCGGTCAGCTGCGCAGCGAGAATGCGTCGCTTGTCGGACCTCAGGCGGAGACAATGCTGGAAACATTATGGTTCGACCAGCTCTTTCTTGGCGCCAGCGCCATCAGCTCCGACGGTGCGATCTACAGCGTGGACAGTGCGGAAGCGAGCCTCAACCGGCGCATGCTGGCTCGGTCGGCCAACCGTTTCGTCCTGGCCGATTCCTCGAAATTCGGAACCATGGCGACCTACAAGGTCGCGCCGCTGGACACTGCGAAAGTCATTACCGATTCCGGGCTTTCGCGGCATTGGCGCGAGGAGCTCGTCAACTTCGGCGTCGACGCAACGATCGCGGATGTGAGGGCGAAAGAGTGAGCGACGCGCTGATCCTCGGCATCGACGGTGGCGGAAGCAAGGTGCTGGTTGCCCTCGCGGACAAGCGTGGGCGGATATTGCGGCGTTCCCGCGGCCATGGCGTCAATCCCATGGACAATCCGAATTGGCTCCAGGAGCTGGAGCAGTATCTCCTTCCCTTTCGCGATGAAGGAAATCTGGCGGCCGTCGCCGCAGCGCTGCCCGCCTACGGCGAGGTTGAGCGCCTGTCGGCTCTACAGCGCGATGCGATCGAGCGCCTGTTCCCGAACGTCCACCGTCGCGTCCTCAACGACGTCGACGCGGCGCACCTCGGTGCTTTTGCGGGCGAGCCGGGTATCCTTATTCTTTCCGGCACGGGTTCAATGGCATGGGCGCGTAATTCCAAAGGCCAGTCGGCGCGCACCGGCGGATGGGGAGATCTCATCGGTGACGAGGGCAGCAGCCATTGGATCGGGCAGAGGGCGCTCAATCTCGTCAGCCAAAGCTTGGACGGGCGTGCTCCGGCAACGGCTCTCGCAAAGGCGCTGTTTGACCACCTTCGCATCGACTTGAACAATCCCATGAATGGGCTCGGCGATTGGGCCAGCTCCCTGGCGAATGAACGGGCGGACATTGCAGCAATTTCGATCCTTGTCGATCAGGTCGCACTTGGCGGCGATAAAGGGGCGGTCGGGTTGATCGAGCAGGCCGCCGATGAACTCGCGAAGCATCATAAGGCAATTGCCGGCCACTGTGATCCGGATGCCGACTGGACCTATGCCGGCGGTACTTTTTCGAGCCGGCTTCTTTTGGAGGCGCTTGAACGGCGAATTGGCAGGCCTCCGGCTTTGCCGAAACTTCCCCCCATTGGCGGCGCGCTCCTGGCTGCCGCCCAACTTCTCGACTGGCCGTTGGACGACGGCTGGTTCGGGCAAATCGCGGCCACGGCCGAAGGTGGTGACCGCGCACCCCAGTGAATTGAGCTCAAGAATAATGAAGGATGGGAACATGCATAAATTGATCTTGCCTCTACTTGCATCGGTGGCCTTGGCAATCGCCGCACCGGCTCTTGGCCAGGACGCCAAGCCGCTTGCCGGTCAGTCGATCACGGTGCTCATGCCATCGCCGCAGGGACCGAACATCGCCTCTGACTTCGAAGCCGAAACCGGCATTCACGTCGACCTGCAGACGCTGTCGTGGGACGACATCCGCCCGAAGCTGGTGACAGCTTTGGTTGCCGGGACAGCACCAGCGGATGTGACCGAATTCGATTGGTCCTGGACCGGTCAGTTCAGCGCGGCCGGTTGGTATATGCCGCTCAACGACGTGATCGATGCCGATACGGTGAAAGATATCGGCGTCGCCAAGATCTTCACGGTTGACGGCAAGTTACTGGGAATTCCCTACACCAACGACTTCCGGGTGATGCTCGTCAACAAGAAGCATTTCGCGGATGCTGGCATCACCGAGATGCCGAAAACATTGGACGCCCTTGTCGTTGCAGCCAAGAAGATCAAGGAAAAGGGCATCGTCGAGTATCCGATCGGCCTGCCGGTTTCAGCGACGGAAGGCGCGTCAACGAGCTGGTACTTGCTGACCAAGGCCTTCGGTGGCGAACTCTTCGACAAGGACTTCAATCCGCTGTTCACCTCGCCGGATTCGGCTGGTTACAAGGCGCTTGCTTTCGAATTGATGCTCCTCAAGGAAGGGCTGGTCGATCCAGCGTCTACCGGCCTGAAGGACAGCCAGATCAACGAGAGCATGTTCGGGCAGGGCATCACCAGCATTATGATCTCCGGTGAGCCTGGTCGTCTTGGCCAGATGAACGACCCCAAGCAGTCGAAAGTCGCGGGCCAGGTTGAAGCGATCCTCGTGCCGACGGCAAGCGGTGAAACGCGCAGTTTCGGCCTTCCGGAAGCGCTGGCTATTCCAAACGTCTCTCCCAACAAGGAGGCGGCGATCGCCTTCGTCAAATGGTTTACCAGCAAGGACTTCCAGAAGAAGAATGCCGTGAACGGCTTCCTGCCGACACGCACTTCAGCCCTTTCCGAACTCAACGAATCCGGAAAGCTGAACAGCGGCGACGCTCTGGTGGCGCAGTCGAAGACGGTCGAGCCCCTGTTCCCGCAAGGCACGCCGCCTTGGTACCCGCAATTTTCCAGCGGCGTAAACACGGCGATCAACAGCGCTGCCAAGGGACAGATGAGTGTCGATCAGGCGATGGAGGCCATCGCTTACGCCGCAAAGCAGGCAATGGCGCAATGACCGCTTTGGCGTCCGAAGGGGCCACGAGCAACCGTGGGGTCGGCTTCAACGCCGACGCCACACTCGGCTTGCTGTTGGTGTCGCCCATCATTATCACGATGGCAGCTTTGGTCTTCTACCCGATGGGAAGAACCGTCTGGGACAGCCTGCACAGGGTCAACCCCATGCAGGCCGGCACGCCATTCGTCGGTCTTGAGAACTACAGCCGAATGCTGTCGGATGGCCAGCTCGCGACGACCTGGAGCAACACGCTCATGTACGTTGTTCTGGCCGTCGTCGCCGAAACTGTGTTCGGCGTTCTTGCCGCCGCTCTCATCAATCAGATCAAGGTCGGGCGGCAGTGGGTGCTCGCAGCGGTGATCTTGCCCTGGGCGCTGCCCGGCGTTGTGAATTCGGTCATTTGGCTTTGGATTTATCAACCGGGTGCGGGTCTGTTGAACGGCATTCTTTCCGCACTCGGGCTCCCCTTCGAAAATCACGTCTGGTTCAACGATCGCACCAGCGCCATCGTCGCCGTAACGATCGTCCATGTCTGGCGCATGATGCCTTTGACGATCGTCATCGTCCTTGCCGCGATGCAGAGCATCCCTGCGCATCTCTATGAGGCTGCGCGGATCGATGGGGCCACCCGCGTTCAGATGTTCGGATGGGTAACCCTTCCGCTGGTTCGCAGTGCGATTGCGGTCGCCATGACGAACGCAACCGTGAACGCCTTCAATCTCTTCGACGAGGCCTGGGTTCTGGCGGGTGCCAGCCTCGAGACCCGACCGGTGCTCGTCCAAATCTACCTCGAAACCTTCCAGAATCTCCGCTTCTCGTATGGCATGGCGCTATCGGTCGTGATCACTCTCGTGTCTCTGCTGATTTCGCTCGTCTACGTCCTTCGTGTCTATCGCAACACACGGTTCGACTGATGAGATCCACTATTGCCTATCGAATGATGATTTGGACCGGTGTCGTCGTCCTGTTGATCTGGTCTTTGGGGCCGATCTACTGGACCATCGCGAGTTCGGTTACGCCCAGCGAAGACTTTTCGACCCGACCGATCAACTTCTTTCCGAAGCACTTTACGCTCGATCACTACTCGCGGCTGCTCGGCATCGATATCGCGCGGATCGGGGGTGTGGAGGTGTTCAAACAGTTCCGTGCCGCATTGCTCAACAGCGTGGTGACATCAATCGCCGCCACGCTGCTTTGCGTCGCAATATCCTCTCTTGGGGCTTACGCCTTCACCAGGCTGCAGTTTCCCGGCCGCAAAGCGCTTTTTGTCGCTGTGGTCGCGACCCTGGCCATTCCCGCCTACGCTGTCTTGATCCCGCTCTATCAGATCATGATCAAGCTGCATCTCGTCGATACCTATGTGGGTGTTTCGCTGATCTATGTCTCGGCCTTCCTGCCGCTGTCGCTCTGGCTGTTGCGGAGCGTGTTCGAAGCTCTTCCGATTGCACTGGAAGAGGCGGCGCAACTCGACGGAGCGGGCCGGCTCTACATCTTCTTCAACATCGTCCTGCCGCTGGCGGGACCGGGTCTGACGGCAGCGGCAATCCTTACCTTTCTGGGTGCTTGGGGGCAGTATCTCGTACCGCTCATTTTTTCGCCGCAGGCGACGAAGCCGCTAACGGTTCTGATTCCGGAATTCGTAACGAAGAACTTCATCGACTACGGCCTCATCACAGCGAGCGGCTCGATCGCCATCGTCATCCCCGCCCTCGTCGTCATTTTTCTCAACCGTTACCTCGTCAGCGGCCTGTTGGCTGGTTCTGTCAAATAATCGGAGACTTCATGAGCACGACCGAAAAGGTTATTTTCGAGCAATTTCCCTATTGGGAGAAGGCCATTGAATTGAATTCAGCCGACGACCGCGCGGAGCTGCTCGTCTTCGTCGGTTGCGGCACATCCTTCAATCTTGCACTCTCGCTGGCAGCCTATGCCAATATGGCCGGACGCAAGGCAATCGCGGTCCCTGGTGCCGAATGGCAGAACCGACCCTCGGCCTTCTGGCCGGAGTGGCGCAACACACACGTCGTTGCGCTTTCCCGGAGCGGCGAGACGACAGAAACAGTCGCTGCAGCAAAGGCAAGCCGCGCCGCCGGCGCCTTCGTGACGGCGATAACCGTCGAACCGGAAAGCTCTCTGGCGAAAAATTGCGATCGGATGGTCACGGCCGAAACCCATCCGGACGAAGGTATCGTCATGACGGTCTCGGCGAGTCTCATGGTCCTTCTCGGTTTGCAGATGATCGGGCAGAAGGTTCCTGCCTCTGTCGTGAATTCGGCCCGCCAGCTCGCGAGCGCTCTCGATGCGGCACTTCCTGGACTTATCGCCGACCGGTCGCACTTCGTCTTTCTCGGTGGGGGGCCTCTCTTCGGCGTCGCCCTGGAAGGAGCGCTCAAGCTCATGGAAATGAGCCAGATCATGACCCAGGCCTTCCACCCGCTGGAATACCGCCACGGTCCGATCAGCCTCGTTGACGGGAAGACGGTTGCGGTCATGCTGTACAGCTCCGACCAGAGGGAGGCGGAGACGAAACTGGTGCGAGAACTGAGAGAAAAAGGCGCGGTCGTCATCGGTGTGGGTGGTCCAGGCGATCTGGAACTCGCCGTTGATGTCGATCTGTCGCTTGCGGGTCTCGTTGTCCTTCCGGCGCTGCAGGTCCTCGGCGAACGCGCCGCGCAGGCTCGGCAAATCGACACGGTCTCTCCCCGTCACCTGACGAAGGTTGTAACGCTCGCATGACGCCGATCGAAGAGAACCGGCAGATCGCGCTGCGAAAGCTTTTCGATGCCCGAAACCTGCCTTTTCCCCATGGCGTCACTTCGGTCTGCTCGGCTCATCCGCTGGTCATCGAGGCAGCGCTTCGGCGTGCCGGCATAGAGCACCGGGCAGTAGTCATCGAAGCCACCTGCAATCAGGTCAATCAGGAGGGCGGCTATACCGCGATGACGCCGGCGGACTTTCGCAGGTTCATCGAGGCCATCGCCGCAGCGACTGACTTCCCAACTGAACGCGTCATCCTGGGAGGTGATCACCTCGGCCCCAACCCATGGAAAAAATTGGCGGCCGAGGAGGCAATGCTGCGCGCCGCGGCTATGGTGACGGCCTATGTCGAGGCAGGGTTTGAAAAGATTCACCTGGACACGTCAATGGGCTGTGCCGGTGAACCAACCGCGCTCGATGACGAATTGACCGCGGCGCGGGCCGCTCGATTGGCAAAGGCCGCTGAAGAGGCCGCTCTTCGTTCAGGCCGCCGTCCGCCGGTCTATATCATCGGAACCGAAGTGCCGCCTCCAGGTGGTGCAACGCACGCACTCGAAGAAATCGAAATTACGCGGGCCGATGCGGCGATGAAAACGCTGGCAGTTCACCGGGCGTCGTTTGCCGAAGCCGGCTTGGCGTCGGCGATGGAGCGGGTCATTGGAATCGTGGTTCAGCCGGGGGTGGAATTTGGCAACACGGACGTGGCGCTCTACAAGCCTGAACGAGCCAAGAGCCTCATTCGTTCGCTGAGCGACATGCCGGGCTTGGTTTTCGAGGCACATTCCACCGACTACCAACCGGCCGAAGCCTTGTCTGCTCTCGTTGACGGCGGCTTTGCGATCCTCAAGGTCGGACCAGGGCTGACTTTCGCGCTGCGCGAAGCGCTCTACGGTCTCGATGCGATCGCTGACGTGCTTGCGGGGAGGACGCCAGGAACCGGACTGGTGACGACCATGGAAAAAATCATGGTCGAGCAACCGGCAAGCTGGGCGGGCCACTATGGCGGCAGTCCCGATGAGGAGCGACTGCAACGGCATTTCAGCTATAGTGATCGAATTCGATATTACTGGCCGGATCCTCGCGCATCCGCCGCGGTCGGCGAATTGTTCACCCGGCTCCCCGATGAAATTCCCGAAACTCTGATCAGCCAATATCTCGGCCGACTGTATTCTGACGTGGCGTCAAAGCGGGTCGCTCCGAAGGCCCGCGAACTCTGCCTTGCTGCGATCGACGCGGTATTGGCACCCTATTCAGCCGCCACGGCAATCCGATGAGCAATCGACAGCCGTGTCAGACGAGCGGCTGCATCCGAAGATACCAACATTCAGCCGGAGAAAATTATGGCGTCAGTAAGCGTGGCGAATGCCCGCAAGAGCTACGGTCACTTCGAAGTTCTGCATGGGGTGGATATTGATATCCAAGACGGCGAATTCGTTATCCTCGTCGGTCCGTCCGGGTGCGGGAAGTCGACATTGTTGCGGATGATCGCCGGCCTCGAAGAGATTTCAGCTGGCCGGATATCGATCGGCAGCAAGGTCGTGAACAATGTCGCGCCAAAAGAACGCGATATCGCGATGGTTTTCCAGTCCTATGCGCTCTACCCCCATCTGACAGTGGAGGCGAATATGGGTTTTTCGCTGAAGCTGGCGAAAGCACCCAAGGAACAGACCAGGCAGCGTGTTCGAGCAGCCGCTGAAATTCTGGGGCTCGAGCATCTGCTCGATCGATATCCGAAAAACCTGTCGGGTGGCCAACGCCAACGTGTGGCGATGGGCCGTGCCATCGTCAGAAATCCGCAGGTCTTCCTGTTTGACGAACCATTGTCGAACCTGGACGCAAAGCTGCGTGTCCAGATGCGGTCGGAAATCAAGCAACTGCATCAGCGACTGAAGACAACGACCATTTACGTCACCCACGACCAGATCGAGGCCATGACGATGGCCGATCGGATTGTTGTGATGCGGGACGGCTTCGTCGAGCAGATAGGCTCGCCGCTCGATCTCTACGACCGGCCTGCAAACCTTTTCGTGGCGGGCTTCATCGGTTCGCCGGCGATGAACCTTATTCGAGGCCAGGTCAGCACTTCGGGGCCGCTGGAGTTGATCGCGGACGGCGGAGGCAGGTTGCCGCTGCCGGAAGCAGCGTCACTGGAACGCGGCGCGCAGCTTATCTACGGCATTCGCCCTGAACATCTCGCAATCGGACAAGGTCCTGTTGCCGCTGAGGTCGTGCTCGTTGAGCCTACCGGTGCTGAGATCCAGGTCACCACGAAGTTTGGTGAGGATCATCTCGTTGCGACGGTAAGAGAGCGCCTTGATCTGCGCGCCGGCGACCAAATCGTCATTGCCCCAGACCTTAGCAAACTGCATCTGTTCGACGCAAAAACCGAACAACGGTTGAAGTCTGTCTAACGTGACAATTTTTTCGGACTGGCGGAATGTGGAGGTCAAGCTGATGACAGGTCGGAGACGAGTTCGCCAACGCTGGCGAATGGTTCGCTGGAGGTCAGCGTTCAAGGCTGCCGGCGGCGGCGATTATCTCCGCCGCAGTCGGGAAGATGCAAAGGCTGTTCGGTCCGTCCAGCGCCTCAATTTGCGACCAGGCGATGGTGCCGTTCGCATTGACCAGGAAGTGCCCGACGAGCTGGGTAGCGTGGTTCGAGAAGATCGCCAAATCGGCTTCATCAAGCTCGAAGCGGTCCTTGGCGTTGAGTATCGTATTGGCTTCCATCGGCTGTAGCAATTCCGGCAACTCGCCCGTGGGGTTGATGCGCGCCGCCTGGAACTGCGCCATCGTCGCGCTATAAGGCCATTCGGGCTGCTTGCTGCTCCCATCGGGCAGGAACTCAGCATGGGGCACACCATAGGCCCGATGTGTGTGGCAGTCGGGATCGCATAGCAGCGTTACTGGCGTCGGACGGTGGCGGAAATACAGGCGAGCGCGTTCCACCGGAGTGTTGATAACAGCCACGGTCTCCACTCCGGAGGCGCGCAGGGTGGGCTGTATGCCAGCAAGCTGTTCGACCTGGCGCCGACAGAACGGGCAGTGCAGCCCGCGAAAGAACCCGATCACGAACGGGCGACCGCTCAAATCGGCAAATGAGACCGTTCCGTCGAAGTTGGCCGTGGCTAGTGCGAAGGCGGGGGCGGTTTCTCCTGGTTGCAGCGGGCGATTCTGGTCTCCCATGGAATGATTCCTTTGTCGTATCGTCCAGGTGGACGACCGAAATTCAACTATATCACTTGTCGCAAGAAGGCCCAGCGCTCGATGTTGAGACCGCCGAATGTGGTTCGGCATGCCATTTGGCCCTCCGACCGGCGTCGAGAGCTTGCCGGTATCGATCGCCGCTCCTATCTTATTTAGAATAGACTGATGGAGAAACGAGATGGCGGAACTTGTGGCCGACACTCTAATCGACACGACGATCGAGATTATTCCACCGGAAGACACAAAGGAACAACCCGATAGTCGTGCTTGCCTTTGCTGTAAGCGCCGGCGTCAGTGGATGGACGATGACGGCTGCGGCATCTGTGAGGAATGCCTAGCCTCGTGATCGACACACAAGAAGGGCACAACGCGATGGCAATCCGTAGCGCCGGACTTCTGCTCTACCGGCGTGTTTCCAGGGACATCGAAGTGCTTCTCGTCCATCCGGGCGGTCCTTTCTGGGCTGGGAAAGACGAGGCTGCGTGGTCGATCCCGAAGGGATTGATCGAGTCTGGAGAAGATGAGCTCGCGGCGGCAATAAGGGAGACTGCCGAAGAGCTGGGTGTAGCAGTCGATGGCAGGTTCACACCGTTGGGCGAATACCGACAATCTGGCGGAAAGATAGTTGTCGCGTGGTCGATCGAAGCCGATCCGGTACTGGACGTGAATGCGATACAGAGTTCCGAATTTCAAATGGAATGGCCGCCACGGTCAGGCCGGGTAAAGAGCTTTCCGGAGGTTGATCGCGCGGGGTGGTTTTCCCTGCCCGACGCAGCCGTAAAGCTCTTGAAAGGGCAGCGACCAATGCTTGCCGGCCTCCTGACGCAGCTGGAACAATCGGGCCGAAGTTATTGATTGAGCCGTCCCATCTGGCTGTACTATGCGTCAGGTGCGCGGCAGCCATGAGTTGCTTCTGAACACAGCCATCCTATCTGACAGTCACCGCCATGTGACTGAAATCGAGAAATTGGAGCTGCGATCCACCTTGGGCACGCGCGAGGAGACAATCATGAACGGCATTTCCAAAACCCTGAACGACATGACGCTTGTCGAACGCTCGAGCCTGCTCGACACCGTTGCCGACGCCTTGGAAGCAACGGCCGAGGAGGCGGAAGGTGAGGGCGACGCCCGCTTCGTCGCCAACTCTATCTGCGTCGCCAATACGATTCGCGGACTATCCGGCGATCTCACGCCGCGCGATCTGCAGGCAGCGGAGTTGCTCCTTGAGCAGGGCATCATGCTCGTTCACCAGTTTTCGAACCGGGCGAAAACGAACGGAGTGATCCACTAGCGGGGGCGAGGCGACCCTGTCAGCAATGCGCTCTGTCAGTGTGGACGGCGGCTGATGGATGGAGATAAAGCCGTTAATCCGCGCCGGCATAACGGATGCTGCCGGCCCCTGATGAGAACGAGCGGTCTCAGCCGCGGCAAACCGTTGGGAGCCCGGAGATTAGCAGACACGCCAGGAAGGCTTTATTTCCAATGGAGTGCCGGTTCAACGCGCAGCCGTATCGAATGGCCGATATAGCAGGGTTCACCTTTGTTCGATCAGGAGAAGCGTGATGCAGCCTGGTCGCACAGGCCTTGCGGTAGGCATGATGGTGGCCGCCGCTTTTTTAAATAGTCTCGACGCAGTCATCGTGCGTTTGCTGGCCGGTGACGTGCATCCATTGATGATCGGGTTTTTCCGGTCGTTTTTCGGACTTCTTGTCGTCACGCCCTGGATCGTGTCACGGGTCGACCTGAAAGCCTCTCCCTATCGTGTTCTGCATGTCGTGCGTGCGGGTCTGAAGCTTGCCTCACTGGTTGCTTTGTTCGTTGCTTTTGCGCACGCGCCACTCGCCGATGCCACGGCGATCAATTTCACCATGCCGATGTTTCTCGTTCTCGGTGCGTGGCTAGTGCTCAAGGAACATGTCGGCATCTCCAGTGTGGCTGGCATTGTCGCAGGTTTTGTCGGCGTCATGATCATCATTCGCCCTGGAGCGTCCGGTTTCGACCAATGGCTGCTCTTTGCGCTGGCAGGAGCGGTCTTGACGGCGGCCAGCCAATTGATGCTGCGGCGGATGGCATTGAAGGATAGTGCCGACCGGCTGGTTGCATGGAATCTGATAGCGACGGTGCCGCTTGGCCTGATCGTCATGCTGCCGGTCTGGTCAATGCCAACCTGGAGCCAACTCGGACTG
The DNA here is from genome assembly GCF_013087625.1 of Rhizobium changzhiense. Taxonomy (NCBI): domain Bacteria; kingdom Pseudomonadati; phylum Pseudomonadota; class Alphaproteobacteria; order Hyphomicrobiales; family Rhizobiaceae; genus Rhizobium; species Rhizobium changzhiense. The sequence goes on along the minus strand of NZ_JABFCQ010000003.1, from coordinate 112,601 downwards.
CTTGCCATGCAAGGGGCACTCGGCGCACTCAACATGACGCTGATCACACGCGCCTTCGGTATGGCGGCCGCAAGCGTTCTGGCACCGCTCGACTTTCTCCGACTGCCCGTCGTGGCCCTGATGGCCTTCTCATTTTTCGCGGAAGTTCCGGCCGCACAGACTTGGATCGGCGCGGCGGTGATCATCGGGGCGGCCATTATTGGAACCCGCGGCATGACATGGCGACGCAAGCCGCCGGTTGATAAGCCCTGACGATTTTTGGGGTTCACAAAAATTTTAGATGCACTAATATTTCAGTTATAGCGACGTTCGTCGAGCCGTGCCTGTTGCCGGAGGGGTATGACAGGCAGCACAGACGAAGACGAAACCGGACATCACGGCCCCTATGGGGGTCACTCGGGAGGAGTGGCATGAAGAGTTTCATCGGCAAGCGCGCGATCGCCAGTGGCGTATCGCTCGTGGTGCTTATCGTCATCGTGTTCTTCCTGTCCCGGCTGACGGGCGATCCGACCGACCTCTATCTGCCGATCGATGCGACTACGGAAATGCGCCAGCAATTCCGTGAGATGAACGGTTTCAACGATCCGTTGATCATCCAGTTCGGCCGTTATGTCTCGGATCTTGCCCAAGGCAATTTCGGTCAGTCACTGCGACAGGCCCGTCCGGCCATGAATGTCGTGTTGGAGGCCTTCGTCTGGACCTTCTGGCTGGCTGCCATCACCATGGCGCTGGTCACGGTCGCCGCGATCGTCATCGGTTCGCTGGCGGCCTTTCGCGTCGGCGGCGTCTTCGACCGTCTTGCCACTTTCTTCTCGCTGATCGGCGCTGCGGCGCCGGATTTCTGGCTGGCCATCGTGGCGATCGTCATTTTCGCCGTCAAACTGCATGTCCTGCCGACATCGGGAACGGGAACTTTCTGGCACTGGGTCCTGCCGGTCAGCGTGCTGTTCATCCGGCCCTTCGGCCTGATCCTGCAGGTGGTCCGCGGCTCGATGATCAGTGTTCTGTCTTCCGCCTATGTGAAGACGGCCCGCGCCAAGGGGGTCCGCTCGAACTCGATCATCTTCATTCATGGACTGCGCAACGCCATGCTGCCGGTGATCACAGTCATCGGCGACCAGGCGGCCGCCATCTTGAACGGTGCCGTTGTCGTCGAGACGGTGTTTGGTTTTCCGGGCATCGGCAAGCTGATGATCGATTCCATTTTGCTTCGCGATTTCGCCGTCGTACTGGCCGTCATCATGGTCTCGGCACTGGCGATCTTTATCATGAACCTGTTGATCGACATCGCCTATGCGCTGCTCGATCCGCGCATCCGGTATTGAGCGATGACGATGGCCGACACACAAATCCTCGCCGAGAAAAAACCAAGCGGCCCGATCGGGCGTTGGCTGACGATGCTGTGGGCGGACAAGCTCGCTTTTTTCGCGGCTTTGTTCCTCTTGATCGTTCTGCTCTGTGCGCTGTTTGGCCCGTTCCTGCTGGAGGCCATCGCCACCAAGCAGAACCTGCGGGGCCGGAACGCGCCGCCGTTCGATATCACCCGCGGAATGCTTTATGTCCTCGGCGCCGATGCGCTGGGCAGGCCGCTTCTTGCCCGCGTCATCGTGGCGTCGCAAAACACCATCCTGGTTGCCGCGGCAGCCGTGTTCGCATCATCCGTCGTCGGGACGGCGCTCGGTCTGGTGGCAGGTTACAGCCGCTCCTCCGCGGCTCAATGGATCATGCGCTTCGGCGACGTCATCATGTCCTTTCCGTCGCTGCTTCTGGCGGTGATCGTGCTCTACATGCTCGAGCCCTCGGTCACCAATATCGTCCTCGTCCTGGCGATCACCCGCATTCCCATCTATCTGCGCACCACGCGCGCCGAAGTGCTGGAAGTGCGCGAGCGGATGTTCGTGCAGGCGGCGAAGGTCATGGGAGCATCGTATTGGCGCATTGTCTTCCATCATATCCTGCCGGTGATCTTCCCGACGCTGGTGACCATCGCGACGCTGGATTTCGCTTTCGTCATGCTGGCGGAGTCCTCCCTGTCATTCCTGGGCATCGGCATTCAGGCGCCGGAGATCACCTGGGGTCTCATGGTTGCTCAAGGACGGCCCTATCTCACCAATGCCTGGTGGCTATCCTTCTGGCCGGGCCTTGCAATCATCCTGACGACGCTGTCGCTGAACCTTCTGTCGAATTGGCTGCGCATCGCGCTCGATCCGACACAACGCTGGCGCCTTGAAATGAGGGGCAGGAAAAATGGCTGAACATCTTTTGGAAGTGCGTGACCTCTCGGTCGAGTTTCACACCGCCAGCGGGACCGTCAAGGCGGTACAGGATGTCAGCTGGCATCTCGATCGCGGCGAGACGCTGGCGATCCTTGGGGAAAGCGGTTCGGGCAAGTCCGTGTCGGCCTCGGCGATCATGAACTTGATCGACATGCCACCCGGCAAGATCACCAGCGGCACCATTCTCCTCAACGGCCGCGACATGCTGAAAATGACGCCCGAGGAGCGGCGCTCGATCAACGGCGCCAAGATCGCCATGATCTTTCAGGACCCTCTCGCCCACCTCAATCCGGTCTATCCGGTCGGCTGGCAAATCACCGAGATGATGACGACGCATGGTCAGTCGGCGGAACGCGCTGGCGCGAGAGCGCTCGAATTGATCGGGCGCGTCGGCATAAGCGATCCGCCGGCGGCGATGCGAAAATATCCGTTCCAGTTCTCCGGCGGCCAGCGGCAGCGCCTGATGATCGCCATGGCAATAGCCTGCAAGCCCGATATCCTGATCGCGGATGAACCCACCACCGCGCTTGATGTTACCGTGCAGGCGCAGGTGCTCGAACTTCTGCAGGAGTTGCAGCAGGAAACCGGCATGGGCCTGTTGCTGATCACCCACGATTTGGGCGTTGTTGCCGAGATCGCCGACCGGGTCGTGGTGATGAATTCCGGCTGTGTCGTCGAAACCGGCAATGCGGCCGAAGTCTATCGCAACCCGCAGAACGCCTATACGAAGAAGCTGATTGCCGCCGCACCGGGGAAGGGTGCGATGGCGCAGGAGCGTGACCGGCAGGGCGAACCGCTGCTGCGCGCCATCGGCTTGAAAAAGAGTTTTGGTGCATTCCACGCGCTGAAGGGCGTGGACTTCGTCATCATGCCCGGCGAGACGGTTGCCGTTGTCGGCGAGAGCGGTTCCGGCAAGTCAACCCTTGCCCGGGCGATCGTTCGCCTCGATGATCCGCAGGAGGGCCAGGTTCTCTACCGCGGCAACGATCTGCTTGCGATGGCTCCGAGGGAAATATTCGGGCTGCGTCGCGATTTGCAGATGGTCTTTCAGGACCCGACGCAGTCACTCAACCCGCGGATGAGCGTATTCCGTTTGATTTCCGAGGCCTGGGTCATTCACCCGGATATCCTGCCGAAGGCAAGATGGAAGGAAAGAGTGGCCGAGTTGCTGGTCAAAGTCGGCCTGAAACCGGATATGGCCGACCGGTATCCACATCAGTTTTCCGGCGGCCAGCGCCAGCGCATCGCGATTGCCCGTGCGCTCGCGATGGAGCCGAAACTGATTATCTGCGACGAGGCGGTGTCGGCGCTCGACGTGTCGATCCAGGCACAGGTGATTGCCCTGCTTGAGGGCCTGCGTCGTGAATTCGGCCTGTCCTACCTCTTCATCGCACACGACCTGCCGGTGGTTCGCGATTTCGCCGATCGCGTCATCGTCATGAAGGCCGGCGAGATTGTCGAGGAGGGGCCGGTGGAACAGATCTTCAACGCGCCCTCCCACCCTTACACGCAGGCGCTTCTTGCCGCGAGCCTCGATCCCGATCCGGAAATCCAGGCCACCCGACGCGCCGCCCGCCAATTACAGGAAGGACTCGTTTCCGCATGAAGCCCGATGTCATCGTCGCCTATCCGCTCCGGCCCCATCAGATGGCAATGCTGGAGGAGACCTACACGCTGCACCGGCTGGATCTTGTCAAAGGCGAAGAGCGGGATGCTCTCTTGCGGGAAGCCGGCCCGATCTCTTCCGCGCTGGTCTGCAACGGCCATGTGACGATCGACGAAGCCCTGCTTTCAAAATTGCCGGCATTAAAGCTCGCCGCCTGTTCCTCGGCTGGCTACGACCAGATGGACGTCGAGGCGATGACACGGCGCGGCATCAAGCTCACCAACACATCCGAGGTGCTGTGCGACGACGTTGCCGACATGGCACTGCTTCTGATGCTAGCGGCACGCCGGCGCCTGCCGGAAGGCGATCGCTATGTGCGCTCCGGCGATTGGGGGCAGAAGGGCATGATGCCGCTGACGACATCGACGTCGGGCAAGAAGGCCGGGATCGTCGGCCTCGGCCGCATAGGGATGGCAATCGCCAAGCGATGCGAAGCTGTCGGGCTGACGGTCGGCTATTATGGGAGGACGACGAAAGCCGGCAACGATTTTGCCTATTTCGACACGCCGGTAAAACTGGCGGACTGGGCCGATATCCTGATCGTCGCGACCCCGGGCGGCCCCTCGACCGAAGGATTGATTTCGGCGGACGTGCTGAATGCGCTCGGACCAACGGGCAGCTTCATCAATATTGCTCGCGGCACCGTCGTCGACGAGCCGGCCTTGATCAAGGCCTTGCAGGAAAGGCGGATCGCGTCGGCCGGTATCGATGTCTACCTCAACGAACCCAATCCCGATCCGCGCTTCGCGGCGCTCGACAATGTTGTGCTCTATCCCCATCATGCCAGCGGTACCGAGGAAACGCGCGACAGGATGGCGCAATTGACGGTCGACAACCTTGCCGCCTTCTTCGCAGGCCGGCCGCTGCTGACGCCGGTCAATTGATCCCGGCTGAAACCCGCGCGGCCGGTTCAGACGAAGTAATCCGGGAACTCCTTCCTGAGCTCTTCGACTTTTGCGACGGTCTGGCTGAGATGCTCACGGATCGCGTCGACGGCACCCTGTTCGTCGCGGGCGGCAATCGCATCGATGATGGCGTGGTGCCCATCGAGGATGCTGATGATCTTGCCCTTCTCGGGCAGATGCAGGCGACGAATGCGCTCGAGATGGCCGGACCGCTCGCGTATCAATTGGTGGAGACTGCTGCGCTTGGCGCCTGCGAACAATGTCTGGTGAAAGAGCTCGTCGAGCTCCTGGAAGATCGCGATCTGATCGGCGTCGTCGGCGACCGCCGACTGCATCTTGATGATCGACCGGGCGCGGGTGATGACGCTCGGATCCGGATCCGGATCGGTTGCGAGGCGACGGCAAACTTCCGTTTCCAGTGCAACGCGAAGGAAATGCGCCTCGTAAATCTGCAGGACGTCGATCCTGGTCACCACAGTGCGGGACTGCGGGTAAATGCGAACCAGACCCTCCTGTTTGAGAAGCTGCAATGCGTCACGGATGGGAGTCTGGCTGACTTCATAAGTCTCGGTGAGTTCGGTGCGCGACAGCGTGGTGTCCGGCGGCAGCTGAATAGTGATGATGCGCTTTCGCAGATCATCATAGACCCGCTGGACCGTACTGCCGGCGACGACCGGAAAGCCGGGCGCGGTCAGGCCAAATGTAGAGGCGAACTGGGAATTCATGTGAGGCGTCCTTTTCGACTCCATTCATAGCTTTGCACGACCTAATGCACAAGAACGCAAACTTTCCATTGATATATATGTCAAACTAAAATATCAGTTGGTGTAAACGCTGAGAGAAGCAAGCGAAAATGTGGGAGGAAGCCGTGACCGCGAGGAAAACCTACGAGCAATTGCGGTCCGCCCGATGGATGTTGCCGGATGATCAGCGCTCATTCGGCCACCGGTCTAGGACCATGCAGATGGGCTACGCGCCGGAGGATTGGCAGGGAAAGCCGATCATTGCCGTGATCAACACCTGGTCCGATGCGCAGCCGTGCCACATGCATTTCCGCGAACGCGCCGAATGGGTAAAGCGCGGAATTCTTCAGTCGGGTGGGTTTCCCATGGAACTGCCCGCTCTTTCCCTTTCCGAAAACTTCGTCAAGCCGACCACCATGCTCTATCGTAATATGCTGGCGATGGAGACCGAGGAACTGTTGCGGAGCCATCCTGTTGATGGCGCCGTCCTGATGGGTGGCTGCGACAAGACGACACCAGGTCTTGTCATGGGCGCGGTCAGCATGGGCATTCCCTTCATTTATCTCCCGGCCGGCCCGATGCTTCGCGGCAACTATGCCGGCAAGACGCTGGGCTCTGGTACCGACGGCTTCAAATATTGGGACGAGCGCCGCGCCGGCACGATCACCCAGGAGGAATGGCAGGGCATCGAAGGCGGGATTGCCCGCAGTTACGGCCATTGCATGACCATGGGCACGGCGTCGACGATGACGGCGATCGCCGAGGCTATGGGGTTGACGCTGCCGGGCGCATCCTCGATCCCGGCAGCCGACGCCAATCACCAGCGCATGTCGGCGGCCTGCGGCCGCCGCATCGTCGATATGGTGTGGGAGGATCTGACGCCGGACCAGATCATCACGTCCGCGGCCGTCGACAACGCAGTCACGGTCGCCATGGCGACCGGCTGCTCCACCAATGCGATCATTCACCTGATCGCCATGGCGCGGCGTGCCGGCGTCCCGCTGGAGCTCGATGATCTCGATCGCATCGGTCGCACGACGCCGGTTCTCGCCAACATCCGGCCTTCCGGTTCGACCTACTTGATGGAGGATTTCTTTTATGCGGGCGGCTTGCGCGCCCTGATGAAGCAGCTCGGCGACAAGCTGGATCCCACCGCGATCACCGTGACGGGAAAACCCTTGGTGGACGGTCTCGACCAGGTGAAGATCTACAATGACGACGTTATCCGGCCATTGTCGAACCCGGTCTATCACGAAGGTTCGCTGGCCGTGCTCAAGGGGAACCTGTGTCCGGACGGCGCGGTCATCAAACCGGCGGCCTGCGACCCGAAATTTCATCGCCATTGCGGCCCGGCGCTGGTCGCCGACAGCTATGCGGAGATGAAGAAGATCATCGATGATCCAGACTATCCGCTGACGCCGGACACGGTTCTCGTGCTCCGCAATGCCGGCCCACAGGGTGGACCGGGCATGCCGGAATGGGGCATGATCCCGATGCCGAAGGCGCTGTTGAAGCTCGGCCTGCGCGACATGGTGCGGATCTCGGACGCCCGCATGTCCGGAACCAGTTTTGGCGCCTGCGTGCTGCATGTCGCACCGGAATCTTATGTTGGCGGGCCTCTGGCGCTGCTGAAAACGGGGGACATGGTCGAGCTCGACATTCCGGCACGCAACCTCAATATGCTGGTTTCCGAAGAAGAGATCACAGCACGGCGGGCCGCCTGGGTGGCGCCGACGCGGCATTACGAGCGCGGTTACGGTTTTATGTTCTCCGGCCATATCGAGCAGGCCGACAAAGGCTGCGACTTTGATTTCCTGACGACGCAATTCGGTGGCAAGACGCCGGAACCGGCCATCAACTGAGGCACTACGATGTTTGATCCCGATCGACGTACGATTCCCGCACAGCCTCCCAAGGCTGGCTTCGCTGCCGGTCCGTCCAAGCTGGACGCCATCCGATCGGTCACCCTATCGCTCGTCTACCTGCCTTTGGCGCGGCCGATCAGCGATGCCAAGGTGTTGACAGGCCGGCAAAAGCCGCTGACGCAGGTGGCCTTTCTATTTTGCGAGATAGTCTCCGAGGCTGGCCACAGCGGTCTCGGTTTCAGTTACTCGAAGCGGGCAGGTGGACCTGCGCTTTATGCACATGCCTGCGAGCTTGCCGACAACCTGATCGGCGAAGATCCCAACGATACCGCGCGCATCTGGGACAAGCTCTGCTGGGCCGGGGCCTCGGTCGGCCGCTCCGGCATCGCGACCCAGGCGATCGCCGCCATCGACATCTGCCTCTGGGATCTGAAGGCGAAACGCGCCGGCCTGCCGCTCGCAAAACTGCTTGGCGCCCATCGCGACAGTGTCGCCTGCTACAACACCTCCGGCGGCTTCCTGTCATCGAGCGTCGAGGAAATCCGCGATGCCATCGACCACTCGATCGCGTCCGGGATCGGCGGCATCAAGATCAAGGTCGGGCAGCCGGATCCGATGATCGACCTTCGCAGGCTTGACGCGGTGACCAGCCATATCGATGGCCGTGTTCCGCTGATGGTCGATGCAAACCAGCAATGGGACCGCACGACGGCCTTGCGCTTCGGCCGGCTGGTCGAGCCGCTCAATCTCGAATGGATCGAAGAGCCGCTCGATGCCTATGACGCCGAAGGCCATGCGGCACTGGCACGCGAACTCGCCACGCCGATCGCCACCGGCGAAATGCTGGCAAGCGCCGACGAGCACATGGCGCTGATCCGAGCCGATGCGGTCGACTTCATTCAGCCGGATGCGCCGCGTGTCGGCGGCATCACCCCTTTTCTGCGCATCTGCACGCACGCCGAGGCGAAACGTATGCGCCTGGCCCCGCACTTCGCCATGGAAATCCATCTGCACCTGGCGGCCGCTTATGCGCATGAGCCATGGGTCGAGCATTTCGATTGGCTGGCGCCCCTGTTTAACGAACAACTCGACATCAAGGACGGCCGGATGATCGTGCCGGCTCGTCCTGGGCTCGGCTGCAGCCTGACAGGCAAAGCCCGTGACTGGACTGCGGAAACCCGCAGCTTCGGCGCGTGAACGAGAACGAGGAGGAGGAAAAATGAACCCCGCAACCCGTGAAAAACTGATGGGTGTCTCCGTCGCGACGCTCTGCTCGGCCCTGTTCAAGCGCGGCCTGAGAAACCAGACGATCCAGGATGTTCGGCCGGTCCAGCCGAAGGGCCGCAATATGGTCGGACCGGCCTTCACGCTGCGCTACATGCCGGCGCGCGAGGACCGCAACGCGATGAACGTCTTTCGGAACCCGAAACATCCGCAACGGCTTGCCATCGAGACGTGCCCGGAAGGCTCTGTTATGGTGATGGACAGCCGCAAGGATCCGCGCGCGGCCTCTGCCGGCGACATCCTGATTACCCGCCTGATGATGCGCGGCGGCGCCGGCGTCGTCACCGATGGCGGCTTCCGGGACGCCATGACGATCGGCGGCCTCGATATCCCCGCCTATCACCATCGCCCCTCCAGCCCGACGAACCTGACGCTGCACGAGGCAATCGACATCAATGTGCCGATAGGCTGTGGTGATGTGGCGGTTTTCCCGGGCGACATCATGGTTGGCGACGACGATAGCGTGATCGTCATCCCGGCAGAGATTGCCGACGAGATCGCTGATGAAGCGGTGGAGATGACCGCTTACGAGGATTTCGTCACGGAACGCGTCAAGCAAGGTCATACGATCATTGGCCTCTACCCGGCCACCGACGAAAGCAATCTGACGCTCTTTGCCGAATGGCGGAAGGTGAATGGCCGCTAAGGCGGCGCATCTTGAACAACGGAATCAGGACGGAGCAAAGCTCCGCCGAGGAGAATGACAATGAGCTGGACCCCTTCAGGCAAGCATTTCATCGCCGGCGAATGGATTGCCGGAACGACGACATTTCGGTCAGAGCCGGCGCATGGGCAGGCGCATGACTTCGCTGTCGGCACAACGGAATTGGTCGACCGCGCCTGCCGCGCTGCTGAAGCTGCCTTTGCAGCATTTTCGGCAACGACACGCGAGGAACGCGCCATTTTCCTCGAGGCAATCGCCGAGGAGATCGACAAGCGCGGCGAGGCCGTCACCCTCATCGGAACGCAGGAAACCGGACTTCCAGAGGGCCGGCTCAACGGCGAACGTGCTCGCACCACCGGCCAACTCAGACTGTTTGCCGACCATATCCGCAAGGGCGCGCATCTTGACGCCCGCATCGATGCGGCCCAACCCGATCGGCAACCGGCGCCGCGGCCCGAGATCCGTCTGGTGCAACGGCCGATCGGCCCCGTCGCCGTCTTCGGCGCTTCGAATTTTCCGCTGGCATTTTCGACGGCCGGCGGCGATACGGCAGCGGCGCTTGCCGCGGGCTGCCCGGTCGTTGTGAAGGGACATTCAGCCCATCCCGGCACCGGTGAGATCATCGCCGAGGCGGTTGCAGCCGCTATCGAGCGCACTGGAATGCCGGCCGGCGTCTTCAGCCTGATCCAGGGCGGCCGCCGTGATGTCGGAACGGCTCTAGTGACGCATCCGGCAATCAAAGCCGTCGGCTTTACCGGTTCGCTTGCCGGCGGACGGGCGCTCTTTGACCTTTGCGCCCAGCGCCCTGAGCCGATCCCCTTTTTCGGGGAACTGGGCAGCGTTAATCCGATGTTCCTCCTTCCGGCCGCTACCGCTGCCCGGGCGGAGGCAATCGGTTCAGGCTGGGCCGGTTCACTGACGCTTGGTGCCGGCCAGTTCTGCACCAAACCCGGTATCGCCGTCGTCGTCGACGGGCCGGAGGCGGACAAATTCACCAGTGCCGCCAAATCGGCTCTTGAAAAGGTGGCGCCGCAGACGATGCTGACCAAAGGCATCGCCACTGCCTATCACGAAGGTGTCGACCGCATGCGGGCAAGCAATGCCGTCGCGCCGGTTCTCGCTGCAGAGAGTGCCGGCCGCGACGCAGAGCCGAGCCTGTTCGAGACCAACGGCTCGGCCTGGCTTGCCGATCACTCGCTCAGCGAAGAGGTGTTCGGTCCTCTCGGCCTCGTCGTACGCGTCGACTCGCCTGAAAAGATGCTCGCCCTTGCCGAAAGCTTCCAGGGGCAACTGACCGCGACGATCCATATGGACGACACCGATCTGGGCCTTGCCCGCGACCTGCTGCCGATCCTCGAAAGGAAGGCGGGCAGATTGCTGGTCAATGGCTTCCCAACCGGCGTCGAGGTTGTCGATTCCATGGTGCATGGCGGACCCTACCCGGCCTCGACCAATTTCGGCGCGACCAGCGTCGGGACCATGTCGATCCGCAGGTTTCTGCGCCCCGTCGCTTATCAGAATTTCCCCGCCGACCTGTTGCCGCAAGACCTGCGCAACTGAAACCGAGGAGTACCAAATTGATTGCCCCGACGGAACTTCGCGAGATCATTCGCAACGGCCTGCTGTCTTTTCCCGTCACTCCTTTCGATGCGGAGGACCGGTTTGCCGCCAGGCCTTTTTCAGCGCATCTGGAATGGCTGTCATCCTATCCCGTTGCCGGCCTGATCGTTGCCGGCGGCACCGGTGAGCTGTTTTCGCTGACACCGGGTGAGGTGGTCGAGGTGGTAAAGGCCGCCCGCGCCGTGTCCGGCGACGCGCCGGTCATTTCCGGATGCGGCTACGGCACGCGGATTGCCTGCGACATGGCGCGCGAGATCGAGGCGGCCGGTGGCGACGGCATTCTTCTGCTGCCGCATTACCTCACCGAGGCGCCGGCAGATGGCATTGCCGCGCGTGTACGGGCCGTTTGCAAGGCCACCAATATGGGCGTCATCGTTTATAATCGCGGCCAGGCGCGGGTTTCGGCCGAGCAGCTGGCCCAGCTTGCCGACGAATGCCCAAATCTGATCGGCTTCAAGGACGGTACCGGTGACATCGATACGGTGCGCCGTGTGACGATCGCGCTTGGGGACCGCCTTTCCTATATCGGCGGCATGCCGACACATGAACTGTTTGCTCAGGCCTATCGCGGAGCCGGCATGCCGACCTATTCCTCGGCGGTCTTCAATTTCGTGCCTGAAACGGCATTGAAGTTCCACAAGGCATTCCTTAGCGGTGACGACACGGCCTGTGAACAGATGCTGCGCGACTTCTATTATCCCTTCGCCCGTATTCGTGATCGCAAGGCCGGTTATGCGGTATCCGCCGTTAAGGCAGGCGTGCGTTTGCGTGGCTTTGATGCCGGTCCGGTGCGGGCGCCGCTAACGGATCTTACCGATGAGGAAGTCGAGATGATGCGCGAACTGATTGCTTCGGCCAGCTAAAATAAGGCGTTCCAGACACGGTTGAGAGCTCCGCGCTTCGGAGCGCCACGGTTGAAGGGTGTCGTCAACTAGTATATTAGTGCACTTGTGCTTTGCAGAACTATGAGGAGATGAATGCCGGAGCACCGGAAACGGGACGCAGATTGACTGTGAGGAGCGCCAAAGGCGCATGGGAGGAGAACGAAATGAAACTGCATTTGTTAGCTGCCTGCTTTTCAACAACGGTGCTGGCGCTGAGCGGCGGCACGGCTCAGGCGCAGGATGCCAAGAGCAACGTCACTGTCGTGCTTGCCGAAACCGTCGATGTCGTCGAACCCTGCATGGCGGCGCGCCAGGACGTCGGCCGGGTCATTTCTGAAAACGTCAACGAGATGCTCGTGGAATTCGACTACGTCAATGGCGGCCTCAAACCCCGCCTGGCGACGGAATGGTCGAAGATCGACGACGACACCTGGGAGTTCAAGCTGCGCCAGAATGTCAAATGGCACGATGGCAAGCCGTTCACCGCCAAAGATGTCCAATTCACCATCGAGCGCAACAAGAACAAGAAGCTCAGCTGTGAGACCGGCGGCAAATATTTCGGCGGCACGGAGTTCAGCTTCGAAACGCCGGATGCCAACACTATCCGCATTACGACAAAACCAGCACAACCGATTCTCCCGCTTCTGATGACGGTGATGGCGGTGGAATCGGCCGAGGCGACACCAGCCGACGAATTCACCCGCAAGCCGATTGGCACCGGCCCTTATACGTTCGACAAATGGGAAATCGGCCAGTCAATCGTGCTGAAGCGCAATCCGGAATATTGGGGGGAGAAACCGCAGGTGGAACAGGCGACCTATCTGTTCCGCTCCGACAGCGCCGTTGCTGCCGCCATGGTCGATGCCGGCGAAGCCGATATCGTTCCGGCCGTATCCGTACAGGATGCCACCAACAAGGAAACCGATTTCGCCTATCCGAATTCGGAGACGACATCGCTGCGCATCGATACGCGCGCCGCACCCCTTAACGACCGGCGCATCCGCGAAGCGATGAACCTCGCCATCGATCGTCAGGCGATGCTCGGAACGCTGTTCCCCGAACAGGCAAAGATCGCGACGCAGCTCGTCGTGCCGACCACGATCGGCTACAATGCCGATATCCCCGCCTGGCCCTATGATCCCGAAAAAGCAAAGGAACTGGTCGCAGCAGCGAAAGCGGACGGCGTCCCGGTCGATCGCGAGATCCGCATTATCGGTCGCAATGGGCAATATCCCAATGCCACCGAAGCAATGGAAGCGATGATGGCAATGCTTCAGGAAGTCGGCTTGAACGTAAAGCTCGACATGTATGACGTTTCCGTGTGGAACGGCTACTTCGTTGCACCCTTTGTCGCCGACTCCGGTCCGACGCTGACCCAGTCGCAGCACGACAATGCGACCGGCGACCCCGTCTTCACCGCATTCGTGAAATACGCGACCGAAGGCTCCCACTCCATGGTTCGCGATCCTGCCGTCGACGCACTGATCGCCAAGGCGACGTCTGCCACCGGCGACGAGCGCACAAAACTCTGGAAGGAACTATTCGCCAAGGTGAACACCGAAATCATCGCCGACATCCCGATGTTTCATATGGTCGGTTTCACCCGCGTCTCGCCGCGTCTCGACTTCAAGCCGACGATCGCGACGAATTCCGAACTGCAGCTGTCGCAGATCCGCTTCAAGTAAGCCGGTATGCCGCACTTGAGCACGGGCCGCCGCAAATAGCGGCCCGTGTTTTCGATGACGTGAGGGAGGAATGCCTATGCCCCTGATTGACCGCATCGCCCTGACCCAATTCGCAAAGCAGATATTGACCCGCGCCGGCATGGAGACCGACAAGGCCGATACGACCGCCGCCGTCCTGGTGGAGGGCGACATGATCGGCCACGAGACTCATGGCGTCAGCCTTTTGAACTGGTATGTCGAGGCGTTGGAAGATGGCTCGTTGGCGAAGTCCGGCAGCTATGAGGTCGTCAATGACCGCGGCGCAGCCTTTGTTTGGGAAGGCAAATCCTTGCCCGGTGCATGGCTGCTGACCAAGGCGATCGAGCAGGCCTGCGAACGGGTAGGCGATCATGGCGTCGTCACCGCCGCAATCCGCAACTGCCATCATACCTGCGCTCTTTCGGCTTTCATGCGGCAGGTAACCGACCGGGGCCTGATCGTTCAGCTGTCGGTCTCGCATCCCGCTGCAAGCCGCGTTGCGCCCTATGGCGGCACGAAGCCGCTCCTGACGCCCAATCCGATGGCGGCCGGCTTCCCGACGTCTAAGGATCCGATCCTGATCGACGTCTCTGCCTCGATCACCACCACGACCATGACGCAAAACCTGGCGAAGGCCGGCAAGAAATTTCCTGAGGCCTGGGCTTTCACCGCCGCAGGCGAGCCGACCGATGATCCGCGCGAGGTGACCGAACGGGGCGGGACAATGATGCCTCTTGGCGGTCAGTTGAAGGGGCACAAGGGTTTTGGGCTCGGGCTGATCGTCGAATTGCTGGGGCAGGGGCTTTCCGGCAAGGGACGGGCCAACACGCCGTCCGGTGTCTTTTCGCAAAGCGCTTTCCTTCAGGTCATCGATCCCGCCTTTTTTGCCGGGCTGGATGCCTTTACGGCGCAGTCTGACTTTCTCGCCTCTGCCTGCCGCAGCAATCCACCGGCGCCCTGGAACGATGGCCCCGTTCGCATGCCGGGCGAAAGCGCAGCGCGAAAGCGCCGCTTGGCGTTAGAAGAGGGCGTGCCGGTCGGCGATGCAGCTTGGCAGAAGCTTTGTAAACATGCCGAGATCCTGGGCTTGCCTATTCCTGACGTCGCTGCGTGAGGGACAGATCTCTGCTTCGAAACTTCTTATCGGTCGCCGCAATGCCCGGTGTCGGTTCTAATCAAATCGGCCAAACCAACAACAGGATCGGCACGCTGACGACTACCACAATGAGCGAGAGCGGCAGACCCAGTCGGGCGTAGTCACCAAATCGATATCCGCCCGGTCCCATCACGAGCGTGTTGCATTGGTGTCCGATGGGCGTGAGGAAGTCACAGCCGGCTCCAATTGCCACCGCCATCAGAAAGGCATCGGGCCTGAAGCCCAGCTTCTCGGCAAAGGTCGCGGCGATCGGGGCCATGACCAGAACCGTCGCTGCGTTGTTCAAAAACGGGGTTACCGCCATGGCCGCAACCAGGATCAGAGCCAAAGCGCCGAAGGGCGGGAGCATTTCGGCAGTTCGCGAGAGGAGGTCCGCGATGATGTCGGTGGTTCCTGTGGTCCTGAGCGAGTCGCTGATCGGAATGAGAGCGGCCAGCATGATCAGAATGGGCGCATCGAGATGCTGATAGACTTCCCGCAAAGGAACGGATCCGGTGACCACCATCAGAAAAGCGGCGGCGAAAAACGCTGTCGCAACGGGAATGCCCCCGAAGGCTGTCGCCCCCATCGTTGCCATCAGGATGATGACGGGGATCATGCCATTGCGGGCGTTGCCGAGCTTCATATCTCGTTCGACCAGCGGCAAACATCCCCATTCGCGTAGAAGATCCGGTAGTTTCTGCAAGTCGCCCTGCAAGACCACGACGTCGCCATTGCGGATCTTGATCTCGCCCAGACGCTCGGTGAAGCGCCTGTCGCGGCGGCTGACGGCAAGAAGGTTGAGCCCGGTATTGTGGAAGAGAGAAACGTCTTTTGCGCTGACGCCGATCAATCGGGAATGTTCGCCAACGATAGCTTCAACAGAACTGATGTCTTGGCGTGTCTCAGGCTGGTGTTTACGGTCGGACAGTTGAAGCTTGGCTTCACTGACGATCTTATCGAGAGCGCCCTGCTCCCCCTCGATAATAAGAAGGTCGCCATCCTTGAGCACCGTGTCGGGAAGGGGCGTTCGTCTTTGGCCGTTGCCACCGATAATCGCAGTCACCATCGCATCGCCGCCCGCCGGCTTCTGCAGCCAGCTGACGGACCGCCCGATCGCCCCTGATGGCGTGGTGACCTTGGCCTCGGTCGTGTAGTTTTTGATCGCCACCGCCTCATCCATCGACGTTTCGACCCGTGATCTTTCAGGCAGCAGCTTGTAGAACAGCGCCAGAAAGATAACGCCGGCGACCGAGAGCGCCAGGCCGACAGGCGTGTAGTCAAACATCATGAACGGCTGCCCGGTGATCTCCTCGCGCACCCGGGAAACGATGATGTTTGGCGACGTGCCGATCTGCGTCATAAGCCCTCCGAGCAGAGAGGCGAAAGACATCGGCATCAGGAACATCGACGGTGATACGCGCGATTTCCGGGCCATTTGCACAGCGACCGGGATCATGATCGCCAGCGCACCAATGTTTTTGATGAAAGCCGACAGGGCTGCGACAATGGCAACCAGAATGATCAACTGCATCCGTGGCCCGCGTCGTTCGGGAGAAAATCTGCGCAAGGCGACATCCATGATCCCCGATCTGGATATCGCCGCACTGACGATAAGTGCGCTGCCAACGATGATAACAATGTCATCGGAAAAGCCGGAAAAAGCATTCTTGGCGGGGACGATGCCGACAATGATTGCAGCGAGAAGGGAGCTTACGGCGACTATATCGTATCGATAACGACCCCACAGGAACGCGCCCATCATCAGGGCGATGATGAGAAGAGATAGCCATTGATCAGCGCGCATGTTTGCATCCCGGTGGTAGCAATTAACGTTTCAAGCAAGAGAACGATGCGGCGAGGCGGAGAAATTTTTTCTCGTCTATCCCAGCCGTTTCATCCGCTGAACGCTGGAGGAACACCCTGATGGAACTTCCAGCCGCCAGGCGGCATTTCGCTGTCGGGGTTGCTTTCGGGAACGACCATGGCCAGTGACAAACTATCGACCTATCGGTCGAAGCGCGACTTTCAAAAGACGGGGGAGCCGAGCGGCGATACGCAGCTCGCCCGCAGCAATCGCCGTCGCTTCGTGATTCAGAAACATGATGCCACCCGGCTGCACTACGACCTGCGGCTTGAGCTGGATGGCGTCTTCAAATCCTGGGCGGTCACCAAAGGCCCGTCTCTTGATCCGCACGACAAGCGGTTGGCCGTCGAGGTGGAGGACCACCCGCTGGACTACGGTGATTTCGAAGGCACTATTCCGAAAGGCCAGTATGGCGGCGGCACGGTTATGCTATGGGATCGGGGCTATTGGGAACCGGAAGGAAAGAAGAGCCCGGAGCAGGCGCTGGCAAAAGGCGATTTCAAGTTTACGCTGCAAGGCAAACGCCTACACGGCAGCTTCGTGCTGGTGCGCATGCGCAATGATCGCAACGGCGGCAACCGGACAAATTGGCTGCTCATCAAACACCATGATGAGTTCTCTGTCGAAAACAATGGCGAAGCGATCCTCGAGGAGAACGACACCTCTGTCGCCTCCGGCCGAACCATGGAGATGATTGCCGCCGGCAAGGGACGAAAGCCCAAGCCTTTCATGGTCGAGGGTGGCGACGTTCAGGCTGATGCCGTCTGGGATAGCAATCACGGACTGGCTGCCGAAGAGCGAAAAGAGGACGCCGGAGGCGGTCGAAAATCGAGACCGGCCACAAAGGTCAATCTGCCGGATTTCATTGCGCCGCAGCTCTGCCGGACCCTGGAACGCCCGCCGGCCGGGACCGGCTGGATTCACGAGATCAAGTTCGACGGCTACCGGATCCAGATGCGGGTGCTGGATGGCGAGGCAACGCTGAAGACCAGGAAAGGGCTCGACTGGACGGCAAAATATCCCGAGATCGCCGAGGCGGCATCGATACTGCCCGATGCGATCATCGACGGCGAGATCTGCGCCCTCGACGATAATGGCGTTCCTGATTTCGCGGCCCTGCAGGCGGCCCTTTCGGAAGGCAAGACCGGCGAGCTCGTCTATTTCGCCTTCGATCTTCTCTATGAGGGTGGCGAGGACGTGCGATCTCTGCCGCTTGTCGAGCGCAAGACGCGGCTTCAAAGCCTTCTGTCCGACGCCGGCAATGATCCGCGCCTCCGTTTCGTCGAGCATTTCGACACCGGCGGCGATGCAGTTCTCCGGTCTGCCTGCAAGCTCTCGCTGGAAGGCATCATCTCGAAAGAGGCGGATGCCCCCTATCAATCCGGCCGTACCGAAAGCTGGGCGAAGTCGAAATGCCGCGCCGGCCACGAGGTGGTGATCGGCGCCTATGCCAAGACCAACGGGAAATTCCGATCCCTGCTGGTCGGCGTCTACCGCGGCGACCACTTCGTCTATGTCGGCCGAGTCGGCACAGGATATGGCGCGAAGAAGGTTGAAACGCTGCTTCCGAAGTTGAAGGCGCTCGAGACGGCAAAATCACCTTTCACCGGCATCGGCGCGCCGAAGAAGGAGGCCGAGGTCACCTGGCTGAAGCCCAAGCTCGTGGCGGAAATCGAATTCGCAGGCTGGACCGCCGACGGTATTGTCCGGCAGGCGGCCTTCAAGGGACTGCGGGACGACAAGCCGGCCGAAGAGGTCAAGGCCGAACGGCCGGCAAAGCCCGCGCAAACTGACGTGCCGCAGCCGGCCGTGGAGGCGAAGGCCAGACCTACCCGCAAAAAGGGCGCCAAGGCCGAGGTCATGGGGGTGCTGATCTCCAACCCGGACAAGCCGCTGTGGCCGGATGCCAATGACGGCAGACCCGTCATCAAGGAAGAGCTGGCCCGCTACTACGAAGCCGTCGGCTCCTGGCTGATCGATCACATCAAGGGACGGCCATGTTCCATCATCCGCGCGCCCGACGGGATCGGCGGCGAGCAGTTTTTCCAACGCCATGCGATGCCCGGCACCTCGAACCTTGTCGAACTGGTCAAGGTCTTCGGCGATAAAAAGCCCTATCTGCAAATCGACCGCGTCGAAGGCTTGGCTGCCGTCGCCCAGATCGGCGCCGTCGAACTGCATCCCTGGAATTGCGAACCGCATCAGCCTGAGGTGCCCGGCCGGCTCGTCTTCGACCTTGATCCAGGTCCGGACGTGCCGTTCTCCGCGATCGTTTCGGCAGCGCGCGAAATGCGGGATCGTCTCGACGCGCTCGGCCTGATCAGCTTTTGCAAGACGACTGGCGGCAAGGGTCTGCACGTCGTCACTCCGCTTGCGGTCAACAAGCGCAAGCCGCTTTCGTGGGCCGAAGCGAAGGGTTTTGCGCACGATGTCTGCCAGCAGATGGCGCGCGACAATCCCGATCTCTATCTGATCAAGATGACGAAGAGCCTGCGGAACGGTCGGATCTTCCTCGACTATCTGCGCAATGACCGCATGGCGACGGCGGTTGCACCTTTGTCGCCGCGTGCCCGGTCGGGAGCCACCGTCTCAATGCCGCTGAGCTGGACGCAGGTCAAATCAGATCTGGACCCCAAGCGCTTCACCATCCGCACCGTTCCGGCCCTGTTGTCGAAATCCTCTGCCTGGGAAGATTACGGTGATGGCAAGCGTCCGCTGGAACAGGCGATCAAGCGGCTCGCCAAGGCGCGGGTGGCGGCTTGATTGAGGGCTTATCCGCGGACCGGGTTCGAGGTGATAGTTAGCCCGAACCGGAATTGCTTTGGGAGTTCGCGCCCGGCGGTCCACCGTGGCGACAGCCGGGCCAGGCGTCGGATTAATGCCGCGGTGTTCAAGTTGGATTTGTTGCGGGTAACGACACTCGCCTGGCCACGATCGACAGTTTCCGTGGAGCAGTCCGAAAAGTCCATCGGTCGGAGGCTTTCGACGCTGACTGCTTTATCGCATCGTCGAGAGGTCAGTCGTCTATCGGGCCGCCGCCTCGTGGTAAGTTTCATCGCGTCTGACGCGGTTCCGCCATGCGTGCCTTCCCTCGGAGGCGGGTTTACCGCCAATCGAACCACGGTGTCAGCAAGCCCGTCTTGCGCCGATAGGCTTCATATTCGGATGCCAGCGGTGATAGGGAGAACTTCCTCTCCTCATTGCGGGCTGCAATCACGTAGACAACCGTAAAAAATAAGACCGGCAGGATCGACCATATCGACCATGATGCCAGCGCCCACCCCGACCAGAAGAGCAGGTAGGACGTGTAAAAAGGGTGCCGCAGGTAGCGATAGGGACCGTCGGTGACAAGACTATCTGGATGATCGAGGGTGAACACAAAGCGCAACCTGGCCTGTCGCGACGCCGACACAGCCCACCAGAACAAGCCCGCCGACCCGATTTCAAATCCGAGTCCTACTACCTGTACCCATAGCATCTGCGTCCCGGACCAAACCAGGTACAGGAAAAACGCCGTCGTCGCGATGACGCCGACGGTGATCAGCTTTGCTCCGGCTTCCATCTTCGGTGAGTTGAAGTGGCCTCGCAACGACCACGCGTAGGACCCGACGATAGTCAGGCTGGTGATCGAAATAATAAAGTCCAGAAGAAATTGCATCTCGATACCCAGCTTGAAAGGTTGGTTACAATTGCTGCTGCGACAGACCTAACCCGTATAAAACGCCAAGGCAAATGATTGATGTATGATACGCAACCGCACTGAAACGAGTCATGATTGCACGATCTGGTTTAGATCTGGTTTACGATGATCATGCACCTGCCGTAGATATTTTCGTGCAAGATTTGGGCTGCGCTTTAGGGGTCGCAGCTTATGGACGTATTTCACTGTACAATCCACACCAGCCACGGCGCTGTGCGCATCAGTGACACTATTGATGGCGCTGCACCACTCGTTATGATACACGGTTCGGGCAGCTCACGGACGGTCTTTTCACGGCAACTACACAGCCATTTGTCCCGGAATTGGCGTCTGATTGCGATCGATCTTCCGGGACATGGCGAATCGAGCGACGCTCGAGATCCGCAGTCAACTTACACCGCCACCGGTCTTGCCGACTGCATAGGAGAGGTGGCAGCCCGCCTGGGGCTTCATCGCTTTCCCGTGCTGGGATGGTCGCTTGGCGGTCACGTCGCGATTGAGATGGCGGGCAGCGGCAACGGCATTTCGGGCCTGATGTTATGCGGCACGCCACCGGTCCCCAGCGGTCTCCTCGGAATGCTGCGGGGATTCCATCCATCATTTGATATTCTTCTGGCATCAAAAGAGAACTTTACATCGCGTGACGTGGAGCGGTTTCAGTCTCTTTGCTTTGGAGACACGAGCAACCCCTCCTTTCGCGATGCTATAGCGCGTGCAGACGGAAGACTAAGGAGCGTTTTTTCTCGCGCAATGTTGCGGGGGCAGGGGGTGGATCAGCGCCGCACCGTCGAACAGGCTGATATACCCATTGCTTTTGTGAATGGGTTTTATGACCCCTTTGTCAAACTCAGCTATTTTTCGGGCCTGAACATCCATTTGCTCTTCGAAGGCAAAGCGCATGTAATGGAAGGTGCTGGTCACGCGCCTTTCTGGGAAAAGCCGGAGAGCTTCAACTCGATGCTCGACCGGTTCCTGAACACAGTCGCCGCTCATGAAGCCAATATCAACCTGAAAAATCATCACTTTCTTTCGAACAGATCAGTGTACTAAAAGCGATCCGCGGAGCTGCGGTCAACCGCCATTGCCTTTCCCGCAGACCGATCCCGCCCTATCATTCAGAGGCGCCTGCATGAAATCCAGGGAGATGGGAAAGCGATGCAGAATTGTTTAGGCCTGCTAGCGGCAGGAGTCTTTCTCCTCCAGCCATGCTCCTTCGCCAACGCACAGGCACCGAATGCCCTGGAGAGGGCCATCGGAGATGCGCAGCCATGCAGGTCGTTGAAGACCAAGGTAACGAGCTTCGGAATCAGTGTGGAGGTAGGGGTCGACAAGCTCGATTCCGTGAAGATCGAAAACCTGCAATT
This sequence comes from Rhizobium changzhiense, assembly GCF_013087625.1. Classification (NCBI taxonomy): domain Bacteria; kingdom Pseudomonadati; phylum Pseudomonadota; class Alphaproteobacteria; order Hyphomicrobiales; family Rhizobiaceae; genus Rhizobium; species Rhizobium changzhiense. The sequence goes on along the minus strand of NZ_JABFCQ010000003.1, from coordinate 90,925 downwards.
GTCGGTGAATGGCGACACCGCGGAGGCGAGCGCCCGCGGCACGCTTGCTTGCAAGACCTCGGACGAAGCGCTGGTCGAAGGGGGTTTTTCAGCGACCGCTGAGGTTCGGCTGAAGGTCGACCTTACGACCTGCAAGATGACCGAGACCTCCATCGAGATCGTGAAGACCGGTGGCCGGTTCGGCGACATCGTCAAAGGACTTGAGACTGAAATCTCTGGCGCCCTCAGGCGAAGTCTGGAGAAGAACTTGGCCAAGCTTTGCGAGAAGTGATCAGTGGATCGACACCGTTAGACAGAGTTGCGGATTGACGCCGCCAAAAAGCTTCTCCAGCCTTAGTACCCTGACGAAGCGAATACCGCTGAGAGCTGTCGCCGGATTCGAAGATTTTCATCCAGGGAATGTAGATCCTTCATCGGCGTCCGCACGTCGCCGATGAGACGGAAGTCCCTCGGTGACAGTCTTAACTGTCTCGTCCTCCTCGCGAAGGAGAAATTCCGGAGAGCTGTATTGCAGCATGCCGGTGGAGGGGTGGAGGCCACCACGCCTGTGATGCCGACCCGATCTTCAAGGTCGCCGAAATGCCTTCGGCGGCTATTAGGAAGGGATCGAAGACTGCGTTGCAGAGGTTCCGCCGCCCTAGCGGAGCAACCCATCGCGACTGAACTCTTCCCAGCCGAGAGGTTTCGAACCTGACGCATCGTCGGCGTCGACATCAGGTTTCGAAGGGGTCTTGGCCTTGGTCTTCAGCGAACGCGTCAACTTCGCTTTCAAGGCTGCCCGTCGTCGTTTCTCGGCCCTAGCTTCAGCATCCTCTTCGCGCCAGACTGTCACCAGGTCTCGGTCGAGGATGTCCTCCACCACGCGCGGGTCGAATACGTGGAAGGTAATTTTCTTCGCCCGCCCACGCAGCTTCACCGTGCGGGTTCCTGCGCTGGGCAAGCGCCCATCACTGAGCCAGCGATGTCTCTCGGTAATAGAGATCGTCAGGATATCCTGGATTTCACGGGGGATCACAGGCAGGCTTTCGATGTCTTCGAGCGCGTTGGAAACGACTGACGAAGCAGCACGGAACGCACTCTTAGCCGTTTCAGCCATCGCCAACGTCAGAGCACCCGCCTCGATTTCGAGCGACTTTCTCACCGCCAAAGGCAGACGTGCGCGAATTTCCAGCAGAATCCCCTTCGCGCGAACGGATGATCCGAGCGTGGCTGCGGTCGATAGGGGCCACTCCTTGATCAGCTCCGCATCGTCGGTGGTCTTGGGTTTTGCCATGTACGAGTAGATGGGCCTTCCGCTCTGCAGCGTCAACGACTACGCCAGGACGGAAGGCATCATCTGATTCCGCTCAGTCGCGGTGCTCGGGCATCTGCTTGAGCTCGTCCTTGGTCCAGCTCGTAACGGCATGAACGTCACCGTCTTCATCGCGCATGAACTCAAGATCCGAGATCGGAACTGCAACAGGCTTCGTGCCGATACCCAGAAAGCCTCCGACGTCGATGACCGCGGAGCCGCCGGCGCCCGCGCCATGGATATGATCCACCTTGCCGACCTTGTGATCGTCGGCTCCATAGATGGTGGCACCTTCGAGGACGGCAGGGGTAAGTTCTGAAGTCGTCAAGCGTACGTGGTTGGTGTGATCCATGATCGTTCCTCCTTTGTGGAGGAGGGTTAATCGAAGCGCAAACTGAATGTTCCGGCGACTACACTCCGTCCGGCGCTGTGATCAGCTGGTTTTCGCGGCGTGCTGATATTGCCATTCACAAAACTGCTCCAAATAACGGTTGGGTAGATCGCGCGCCATCATGCGTTGACAATCCTCTTTTGCTCAGGTCTACTGGTCCACTTACCGGACCAGTAGACCTGAGCGGGGAGGGGCAGGCAATGGATGTTCGAGCGATGCTCGAAGACGACGTTGCAGCGCTCGGTGGAGCGCCGAAGAAGTCGATGAAAGACTTCGTCGTCCAGAAGATTGCGACCTTCATTGCCACTGGCATCCTTAAAGTGGGCGATCCCTTGCCCAGCGAACGTGAACTCGCCTCCGCACTCTCGGTCAGCCGCGAGACCGTCCGTGGCGCGATCCTTATTCTTTCCACCCACGGGATTCTCTCGGTCGTGCAGGGAACGCGCACGGTGGTGGCATCAGAGGATGTCGGCGAATTGGCGGTCCAGGCCGCGCGGTATCGCGACATTGCGGCCTACAGTCTCGACCATGTTCACGAGGCGCGGCTGCTGATCGAAGCACAGGTCGTCAGGGCTGCCGCGCTCAAGATGGAGCCTTCAACTCTTGATTATCTCCGCAAGTCGATCGCAGCACAAGAAACCGCCTGTGACGATCCTGTTCGTTTTTTGATATGTGACCGGGAATTTCACACCCTTATCTACCGTTCCAGCGGCAACGCGGTGCTGGCTGACATGGCCGCCGACCTCTATTCCTATCTGCTGAGCCACCGAAGGCGCGTCGTATCGCAGCCCGGAACGATCGCCACGAGCATCGCCGATCACCGGATGATCCTCGCCGGTTTGGAGACGCGGGATCCGGATGCCGCGTCCGCTGCCTTCGCGATCCACGAAACCCGTATTTATACAACGACCAAGTTACTCTTCTCGTAGTTCGCAGGGAGGCGAAACACGATGCATATTCTCATTATCGGGGCGGGAGGAATGATCGGCCGGAAGCTCGCCGCCACACTGGGGCGCAGCGGTTCCCTCGGCGATCAAGCAATCACCCGCATGACGCTCGCAGATGTCGCGGCTCCGCCGGTGCCCGCAGGTGTCTCCTGGCCGGTGGAAGCCCTGGCTGCCGATATTTCCGAAAGTGGTGCGGCGGAAGCCCTGGCGGCTCGCCGGGCCGACGTGATCTTCCATCTCGCCGCGATCGTTTCCGGCGAAGCCGAGCGCAATTTCGAACTCGGCTATCGGGTCAATCTCGATGGCACGCGATCGCTGTTGGAAGCGATCCGCCGGGAGGGAAGCCGGCAAGCCTATGTTCCCCGGTTCGTATTCTCCTCATCGATCGCGGTCTATGGCTCGCCGTTTCCGGATCCGATTCCCGACGACTACGTGCTCGCACCTCTCACAAGCTACGGAGTTCAAAAGGCGATATCCGAGCTTCTGCTCGCCGACTATTCGCGGCGCGGCTTTATCGACGGCGTCGGAATTCGGTTGCCGACCATCGTGATCCGGCCGGGTGCGCCGAATGCCGCCGCATCGGGCTTCTTTTCCGGAATCCTGCGTGAACCGCTCGCAGGCCAGCGGGCTGTTCTTCCGGTCGAGGAAACGGTCAAGCACTGGCTGGCGAGCCCGCGTTCCGCCATCAAGTTCCTGATCCATGCTGCGACGCTCGACACGGCGGCGCTGGGTGTCCGACGCACGCTCACCATGCCGGGCGTCGCCGCCACCGTTGCCGACCAGATTGCCGCCTTGCGCCGTGCTGCCGGTCCCGAGGCGGCGGACTTGATCGATCGTCGCAGCGACGAGGTCATTGAAGGGATCGTTGCCGGATGGCCGAAGTCCTTTACGCCCGAACGCGCCACGCAACTAGGTTTCGTCGCCGAGACAACGGTGGACGAGCTGATCGAGGTCTACCTCGCGGAAGACGCTCCGGGTGCGTCCGGATGAGATTGAGCTGGGCTAAAACCGCCCCATAGGAGGAGAGTACCGCCAGGGCACACCCGCATATGCGGGATTGCGGCGGCAGAAGGACTTGAGAAGATAAGGCCGCCGGCAAGATATACGAAAATACGAATACATAGCATGTAGCGCTCGATTTCTGGGAGGAGTGGGTATGGCAGGCGTTCAATTCGCGGATGTGCGGAAATCATTCGGGTCATTTCCGGTCATCAAAGGCGTGGATATCGACATTGCCGACGGGGAGTTCGTGATCCTGGTCGGCCCGTCGGGTTGTGGAAAGTCCACGCTGCTGCGGATGCTGGCGGGACTTGAGAATATTTCCGGCGGTGAGATCAAGATCGGCGGACGCGTGGTCAACACGCTGCCGCCCAAGGACCGCGACATCGCCATGGTGTTTCAGAACTATGCGCTCTATCCGCATATGACGGTACAGGAGAACATGGGTTTCTCGCTGATGCTGAACAAGGCGCCGAAGGCGGAAGCCGAGAAGCGAGTGAAATATGCCGCCGGCATCCTCGGTCTCGACAAATTGCTCGACCGTTATCCGCGCCAGCTTTCCGGCGGCCAGCGTCAACGCGTCGCCATGGGCCGCGCCATCGTCCGCGATCCGGAAGTCTTCCTATTCGACGAACCGCTGTCCAACCTCGATGCGAAGCTGCGCGTCGCCATGCGCGCCGAAATCAAGGAACTGCACCAGCGGCTGAAAACGACGACGGTCTACGTCACCCACGATCAGATCGAGGCCATGACCATGGCCGACAAGATCGTCGTTATGCATGACGGCGTCGTCGAGCAGATCGGCACTCCGCTCGAGCTTTATGACAAACCGGCCAATCTCTTCGTTGGCGGGTTCATCGGCTCGCCGGCGATGAACATGATCAGGGGCAGGCTCGACCCCGAAAACCCTAAAAGTTTCAAGGCGCCGGACGGCACGGCGCTCCCGGTTTCCAATCCGCCTGCCGACGCCCTGGGGCGCGACCTCGTCTACGGGCTTCGCCCGGAATACATCCTGCTCGATGCCAATGGCCTGCCCGGTGAAATCGTGGTGATCGAGCCCACCGGCTACGAGACGCATCTTATCCTCCGGCTCGGCGGCAGCGATCTCAGCTGCGTCTTCCGCGAACGCGTCAGCGCGCGGCCGGGCGAGACCCTGCGCGTTGCGATCGACGCCGCGCATGTTCATCTCTTCGATGCCGAGAGCGGCCGGAGATTGACCGACTGACGCCGTCCGGCGGCTGCGCGGGGCGGAGGAGCCCCCGTCGCCCGCAGGCCGGCAGCACCCCGTTTCAGGGATGCAAGGCCCGTCGTTCACCAAGCGGGAGGTGAATGGCGGGGAGTTCGCACCCGCTTTTTTTGAAGAGGAGGAATATCATGAGGTTTAAGAGACGTGACTTTCTTGCCGCCTCGGCTGCCGTTGCCGGCGCCGCCGGCCTCGGCATCCGGCCGACCTTCGCGCAGGCCGAACCGACCTACACACCGGAAAGCGGCGCCAGCCTGCGGCTGCTGCGCTGGACACCTTTCGTCAAGGGCGACGAGGAGGCATGGCTTGCCAACACCAAGAAGTTCACCGAAGCGACCGGCGTCGAGGTGCGCATCGACAAGGAAAGCTGGGAAGATATCCGCCCGAAGGCTGCTGTCGCGGCGAATGTCGGTTCCGGCCCGGACCTCATCATGTGCTGGTTCGACGACGCTCATCAGTATCCCGACAAGCTGGTCGACCTGACCGAGCTCGCCAACTATCTCGGCAACAAGTATGGCGGCTGGTATGACGGTGTGAAGGGCTATGCCGCGCGCGGCGATACCTTCATCGCCATGCCGCTGGCGGCAATCGGCAATGCGGTGGTCTATCGCGACACTCACGTGAAGGCAGCCGGCTTCAGCGAGTTCCCGAAAGACACGGCAGGCTTCCTCGAGCTTTGCAAGGCGATGAAAGCCAAAGGCACGCCGGCCGGCTTCCCGCACGGCAAGGCCGTCGGCGACGGCAACAACTACGCCCATTGGCTGCTTTGGAGCCACGGCGGCAAGATGGTCGACGAAGGCGGCAAGGTGACGATCAACAGCCCGGAAACACTTGATTCGATCAACTATGCCAAGGAGCTCTATGCGACCTTCATTCCGGGCACGGAAAGCTGGCAGGACGTCAACAACAACCGCGCCTTCCTCGCCGGCCAGGTGTCGCTGATCGCCAACGGCGTCTCGGTCTATTACACGGCCAAGAACGACCCGAAGCTCGCCGAGATCGCCAAGGACATCCGCACGACGAATTTCCCCGTCGGCCCGGTTGGCCAGAGCGTCGAGCTTTTCCAGACGAGCTCACTGCTTCTCTTCAAGCATACGAAGTATCCGGAGGCGGCGAAGGCCTACCTCAAGTTCATGATGGAAGCCGACCAGATGAATGCCTGGATCCAGGGCTCAAGCGCCTATTGCTGCCAGCCGCTCAAGGCTTTCGCCCAGAACCCGATCTGGACCTCCGACCCGATCCACGCGCCTTATGCGCGCGCCTCGGAAAAACTGCGCCCGAACGGCTATGCCGGCCCGCTCGGTTATGCCTCGGCAGCGACCATGGCCGACTACGTTCTGGTCGACATGTATGCGGCCGCCGTCACCGGCCAGATGTCGCCCGAGGATGCGATGAAGGAAGCGGAACGCCGGGCAAACCGCTACTATCGCGTCTGAGCCGCGCTTCAAAGCAAGCGGCATGCCGGCTTCGGCATGCCGCAAGCACTCTGCGAGTTCAAAACGCAATCTGGAGATAAGCAATGTCGATGGTGAATCCGGAGGATAGACGCGGGCCGATCTCTTCGCTCCTGCAGAACAACAACGTGCTCGGCTTCCTGTTCATGCTGCCGGCGGCGGTGTTCCTCGTCTGCTTTCTCACCTATCCGCTGGGGCTCGGCGTCTGGCTCGGCTTCACCGATACGAGGATCGGCCGCGACGGCATCTTCATCGGGCTGGAGAACTACCAGTTCCTGATGGACGACAGCGTCTTCTGGCTGTCGGTCTTCAACACCATTCTCTATACCTCCGTTGCCTCGGTGCTGAAATTCGCGCTCGGCCTCTGGCTGGCCATGCTGCTCAACCAGCATCTGCCGTTCAAGTCCTTCTTCCGGGCAATCATACTGCTTCCCTGGGTCGTGCCGACGGTGCTTTCGGCGCTGGCCTTCTGGTGGATCTACGATTCCCAGTTCTCGATCATCTCCTGGTCGCTGATGCAGCTCGGGCTGATCAGCGGGCCGATCAACTTTCTCGGCGATCCCATAAATGCGCGCATATCCGTCATCATCGCCAATGTCTGGCGCGGCATTCCCTTCGTGGCGATCTCGCTGCTTGCGGGCCTGCAGACGATTCCAGCGTCGCTGCAGGAGGCCGCCTCGCTCGACGGCGCCACGAGCTGGCAGCGTTTCCGCTATGTGACGCTGCCGATGCTGACGCCGATCATCGCCGTGGTAATGACCTTCTCGGTGCTCTTCACCTTCACCGATTTCCAGCTCATCTACGTGCTGACCAAGGGCGGGCCGGTCAACGCGACGCATCTGATGGCGACGCTATCCTTCCAGCGCGGCATTCCAGGGGGGCAGCTCGGCGAGGGTGCGGCCATCGCGGTCGCCATGGTGCCCTTCCTGCTCGGCGCCATCATGTTCAGCTTCTTCGGTCTGCAGCGGCGCAAATGGCAACAGGGCGGCCAGGATTAAGGCCAGGGTTAGAGCCAAATTGGGGTTAGGGAGAGTGATGATGTCGATAAATTCAAACGCCGCCGATCAGGTCGTGACCGACAATGCCGAAGGCATGAGCTATCTGAACCGCTTGCCGCGACGGATCGTGATGCTCTATCTGCCGATGGCCGTCTTCGTCTTCGTGCTGCTCTTCCCGTTCTACTGGATGGCAATCACCGCGGTGAAGCCGAACGAGCAGCTGACCGACTATAGCAACTACAGCCCCTTCTGGGTGGTGGGCCCGACGCTTGCGCACATCAAATACCTGTTCCTTGAGACCTCCTATCCGGGCTGGCTGTGGAACACGATGCTGATCGCAGTCTGCTCCACCTTTCTCTCGCTGGTAGCCTCGGTCTTCGGCGCCTATGCTATAGAGCGCGTGCGCTTCACCGGCTCCCGTTCGGTCGGCCTCGTCATCTTCCTCGCCTATCTCGTGCCGCCGTCGATCCTTTTCATCCCGCTTGCCTTCATCGTCTTCAAGCTCGGGATCTATGACTCGCGGCTGGCGCTGATCTTCACCTATCCGACCTTCCTCATTCCCTTCTGCACCTGGCTGCTGATGGGCTATTTCCGGTCGATCCCATTCGAGCTGGAGGAAAGCGCGCTGGTGGACGGCGCCAACAGATGGCAGATTCTCACCAAGATCATTCTGCCGCTCGCCGTGCCCGGGTTGATTTCGGCTGGCATCTTCGCCTTCACGCTATCCTGGAACGAATTCATCTATGCGCTGACTTTCATCCAGTCCTCGGAAAACAAAACCATCCCGGTCGGCGTGCTGACCGAACTGGTGCGCGGCGACGTCTTCGAATGGGGGGCACTGATGGCGGGCGCATTGTTCGGCTCGCTCCCGGTGGTCATCCTCTACTCGTTCTTCGTGGACTACTACGTCTCATCGATGACGGGGGCGGTGAAGGAGTGACCGTCTACCGCGGACACGCCCTTGCTTCCTCAGCATGCAACTGCTTGTTACCGTGCGCGGGAGGAGTGTCCGCAAAATGGGATCAAGTACCTGCCCATCATGTATCGAAACCTCGTCTTGCCGAGATCGAATAATTGTAGATTGCCGCATAGCTCGTCGATACGAGCAGCGGAAATGCGATGGTCTTGAGTATTTCCGGTGTGCCGGTTGCTGCATGGATTGCCACGAGAATGCTGGCTGAGCCGAGACAAGCAATGGGAGGCGGCGCCCAAAATCGTGCAGATCCGACGAAGCGCTTTGAAAGCCAGTCGATCACAGATTTCAGAAAAATCGTCAGGCAGGCGGATATCGCACCCTGCACAAGGCCGGCATAGAGCGGCAATGGCATGGCGTGCGCGCGATTGGCGAAAACCGCCCAACTGCCCATCGCCAACAAGGCGACGAGAACATGGATGACGCCGCTGCGGAGAAGCCGATGCAGTGCATTCGGCATCACAGCGACCATCCGTGGCGTACAAGACGGCGCAACAGGGTCAGAGCCTGTTCTTCATCGCGGCGCGCAATATATCGTTGATCCGATCCTGCCAGCCGGGGCCATCTCCCTGGAAAAAGGCAAGCACATCACTGTCGATCTTGAGCGAAACAAGCTCCTTGGTATTCGGCAGCGCCGGCCGCTCAACAGCTTGTTCCGGCTTCTTCTTCGCGGGTTTGAACAACGCTTCGGCAGCATCCATTGGATTGACAGATCTGCGGGGCGGGTTTGCCATAGTTGTCACTTTCTGTTGCCTGTCGGAGCGACATATGAGCGGCATACGGGATGTCGGCCGCTTCGTCGACTATTTATCTTGTTTTACGACACGGGGATTTAGCCGACCTGCTCGATCGCCAGCGTGCCGCCGGCAGCAACCACTTGTCCTTGCGCTTCCGGTCTTTCGCCTCGGTGAACGCGCAAGAGCCGTCGGCGATGATCAGGCATTGACTTCACAAAGTTTCATTGCCGGCAGGTTCTGGATGCCAAACCTGCCGGCAATCTGGCCGTCAATCAGCCTTTTTGCGATACAGCAACGTCATGAGCGCGAGGACGCATCCCAAGACTCCGACCGATGCGAAGATGTAGAAGTTCCACTGCGGAGCCAGGCCTGCACCCAGAACCGCACCGCCGATGGCCGGTCCTATCATGCCTCCGATACGGCCGATGCCGAGCGAGAAGCCAAGGCCAGTTCCACGGATCTCGACCGGATAGAGGTTTCCAACGAGAACGTTGGCGAGGATCTGCGTGCCGATCGTTCCTGTACCGGCAAGTGCGACGAGTCCATAGACCTGGAGGCCCTGATCCACCTGCGTCAGCAACCAGATCGAGCAGGCTCCGAGAAGAAACATGCCTGCGACGACTATTTTGACATTTCCGCGGTCGGCAATCCTTGCGCCGATCAGGAGGCCGATTGCGGCTCCGAGATTGAGGGTTACGGAGAAGAGCAGGGCGGAACCAAGGTCATAGCCCATCTTGTTCATGATGGTCGGAAGCCAGTTGACCATGCCGAATGTGAGCAGAAGCGAACAGAAGTGGATGCCCCATGCGTTCAATGTCGGCAGCAGGCGACCTTCGGAAAACAGCGCCCGGATGCCCACTTGGCGGGACGCAACAGGCCTGGCTACGGGATCGGGCAGCGCGTACTGGTTTGCAATCTGGTTGGCTTCGGTCTGGCGGTTCTTCGTTGCCAGCCATTCGGGGGATTCGGGGATGAGGCGGATGAAGAAAGGCAGAAGCAGGATCGGTGCGCCGCCGATGATCATCAGTGGACGCCATCCGTATGTCTGTACCAGCAGCATTCCGAGGATACCCGAGATGATGCCGCCGGCCAGATACCCCAGAAGAGCAATCGAGTAGGCCATTGCCTTCCGCTTCGGCGGAGAAAACTCGATGATCAAAGCGGTTACCGTTGGAAAAAGAGCGCCAAGGCCCAGGCCGGCGAGAAAGCGTGTTCCTTCGAAAACGAGAAAGTCCGGCGCAAGACCGCTGCCGATCATCATCACGGAAAAGCTCAGCAGACTGCCGATGATGACCTTGCGACGACCTATCCTGTCAGCAAGTGTTCCGGCAACGAGAGCGCCCAGCAGCATACCGAACAGGGTGATGGAGGCTGCGCGTCCGACCATGCCCGGCGTCAAGCCCCAGCTGGCTTCACCGAGCAACGCCGGCGCGGCTGCGCCGTAAACGATCAGGTCATAGCCGTCGAACAGGATCAGCAGACCGCAAAGGGCGATGATGATATTCGGGCTGCGAACACGTTCGTTGATAATAGCGAGATCTTGTATGGCCAATTTTCCCTCCCCATACATTTGCGTACAGGAAGTACGCTCCTGCCAGCGGCAGGTCCGCGTCGATCCGTGTACAAATCCTCCTGGATCGTTGCCGGCGTGGTTCCTCCCAGCGCCAGACTCACCCGCAAACGGGCTATGTCAAGACAACGATGACATGCTATTAAATACTTGCGAATAAAATATTTGCAACTGCAAACTTTTCAGCCCGCAACTTTTCCCTTTCCGGACATTGCCGGCAGGTTGCTGTGCATGCGGCGCAGCGCCTTCTTCAGTGCTGCGACCTCCTCGTCCGACATGTCCTGAACCGCGGTACGCTCAAGCTCGACGGCAAGCGGCATGAGCCTTTCCGTCAGCGCCTCACCCTGCGGGGTCAGTCTCACGATGACGATACGGCCATTATCTTCCGGACGTGTTCGCGACACCAGCTTGCGCTTGGCCAGTGTGCCAACGAGGCGCGAAAGCGTCGAAATCTCGACAGAGACGACGTCGGCGAGATCCCCCAGGGTGCTCTCCCGGCGCTCCTTGAGCATGGCCAGAACCCGGTACATCGCCACGCTGAGATTGTCTTCGGCGATTCTCTGCGCGAAGACCTCGGCTATCCGCACGCCGGCGCGATTGAGAAGATAGGGAACGGAATCGGTAAGTTTGTACATGTCTCTGTCTGCTGGCGGGATTCGGCTTGCTGAGGGCTCTCTCCGACATGCACCTAAATGACCGGGATGACAACATGATTGGCTTTCGACCGCCGAGAACGGCTGGGTAGATCAAGCATTTTCCCGCCCAATTTCTAAATTTGCATTGACAATAGTTGCAAATGCAATAATTTTGACGCCAACGAGACACGGGAGGAAATCATGTCTGCCACTGCTGCCCTCGGCATAGCGCCGGCCCCCGCGCCGATCAGCGATGCGTTTCGATCGACCATGCGCCGTTTCCCGGCGACGGTGACGGTCATTTCCGCCTGTCGCAATGGTGCGGATCATGGAATGACGGCCACCGCCGTCACATCACTTTCGATGGATCCGCCATCTCTCATCATCTGCCTGAACAATCGCACCTACCTGCACGACATGCTGCTCGAGGTGCCGGAATTCGCCGTCAGCGTTCTGACCGACAGGCAGGCAGCCGTATCGGAAGGTTTCAGCGGCAAGATTGCGCCTGAGCGACGATTCGACGCTGCCGATTGGGTTCGCCATGAGCGCGGCATGATGGTGCTGGGCTCCGCTCATGCCTCGGTTGTCTGCCGACGCATGGGCGCAGTTCCCTATGGAACGCACACGATCTTCATCGGGCAGGTGGTCGATACACGCCATTCCGACGACACCGTCGCGCTGATGTACGAGAACTCCAAATATTGCGCACCACAACACGCGCTCCCTGCATCCCAGAACTGAAAGTAGTTCCATGAACAATACAGCTGCCCTGTTTCCCGCCGCGGCGCGGGTTGAGAACGCATGCCTTAAAGATCGCATCGCCCCGGTGCTGGACGAAATCCGTGCGGGCGCGCGCGATACCGAGAAATCCGGCCGTGTGCCGGCGCGCAATATCGATCTGCTGCGCTCCGCCGGCTATTTCGATATCGTCAAGCCCGCCCGTTTCGGTGGCGACGAAGGATCGTTTGCCGAGCTTGTCGATGCAAATATCGAGCTGTCGTCGGCCTGCGCCTCCACCGGCTGGGTTGCCGGCCTCCTTTCCGCGCATCAATGGCTCCTTGCCATGTTCGATGAAAGGGTTCAGCAGGAGGTGTGGGGCAGCAATCCGGATGCGCTGCTCTGCGGTTCCTATGCGCCGGTCCGTATGGCTGAACGTGTCGAGGGTGGTTTCCGGCTATCCGGCGATTGGGCCTTTGCGAGCGGATGCGAAAATGCCCAATGGGCGCTCTGTGCGGCGATCATTCCGCCAAACGGCGAGGGGGAGCGTCCTGTACCGGCGTTTCTTCTGGTTCCCGCCAGCGACTATACCATCGCCGAGACCTGGGACGTGGTCGGCCTCGCGGGCACCGGCTCAAAAAGCCTGATCCTCAAGGATGTCTTCGTTCCGGAATACCGCATACTGAGCTTTCCGGATGCGACTTCGGGCAGAACGCCGGGCGGACGTGGCTACAAGGGTATCGGCCTTTTCAACATTCCGCTCCTCATGGGGGTTCCGTTCTGCCTCGGCAGCGCAGCCGTCGGGGCGGCGAAGGGCGCTCTGGAGAGCTATATCGACCACATGGGGGCCCGTGTGACACGTGGTGCAGTTGCCGGCGGCAACAACAAGATCGCCGAGTTTCCGACGATTCAGCTTCGCGTGGCGGAAGCCTCGGCCTCCGTGGATGCGGCCCGCGAAATCATGCTGCGCGATATTGCCCGGGCGCAACAACTGGCCCAGGCCCGCGAGGATGGCACCGGCGAGATCACCGAGGAAGATCGGATTCTTGCCCGGCGGAGCCAGTCCTTTGCGGTCAGCCTGGCTCTTCGGGCTGTGGAAGCACTCAATGCATCGACAGGCGGCCTCGGCCTCCAGATGTCCAACCCCGTCCAGCGGGCATGGCGAGATGCAAATGCCGTCGGGCGCCACATTTCTATGAACTGGGATGCCGTCGGCACCATGGTCGGCCAGCAGCTGCTCGGTCTTCCGCCCAAGGGGCAATTCTGATCCGCCATCCTTAGTATTTCGATTAAGACAGGAAAGTGAGCATATCGTGCAAGGCAAGATCGCGCTTGAAGAACATTTCGCCATTCCCGAGACGCTGCAGGATTCGGCTGGATTCGTGCCGGGCGACTACTGGACGGAACTGTCCGCCCGTCTTCTGGATATCCAGGACAAGCGTTTGCGGCTGATGGATTCCCACGGCATCGAGAAAATGATCCTGTCGCTGAACGCTCCGGCTGTGCAGGCGATCCCTGACAAGGCAAAGGCCCTGGAGATTTCCCGACGCGCCAACGACTTTCTGGCGGAGCAATGCCTCAAAAACCCGAACCGTTTCCTGGGATTTGCCGCTTTGCCCCTGCAGGATCCGGATGTGGCTGCGCAGGAATTGCAGCGCTGCGTGACAACGATGGGTTTTGTCGGCGCACTGGTCAATGGCTTCTCGCAGGAAGGCGACGGAACGACGCCGCTCTACTACGACCTGCCGCAATACCGTCCGTTCTGGGCCGAAGTCGAAAAACTCAACGTTCCCTTCTATCTGCATCCACGCAACCCGCTGCCGCAGGATAGCCGGATCTATGCTGGCCATTCCTGGCTGATGGGGCCGACATGGGCGTTCGCGCAGGAGACCGCAGTTCATGCCCTGCGCTTGATGGGATCCGGCCTGTTTGACGAACATCCGGCTTTGCGAATCATCGTTGGTCACATGGGCGAGGGACTGCCATACATGATGTGGCGCATTGACAACCGGAATGCGTGGGTCAAGGTGGAAAAGAACTATCCGGCCAAACGCCCGATTGCCGATTATTTCAACGAGAATTTCTACATCACGACGTCGGGGAACTTCCGCACGCAATCGCTGATCGATGCTATGCTGGAAATCGGCGCAGACCGAATTCTGTTCTCGACGGACTGGCCATTCGAGAACATCGACCATGCTGCAAACTGGTTCGACAGCACGACCATCTCCGAAGCCGACCGTCTGAAGATCGGTCGCACCAACGCGGTTTCACTCTTTAAACTCGATCGATAGCATGGTTGCACCTTTCAGATACACGGCCAGCGCGGCCCAGGTCTTCTTCGGGAGCGGCTCGTTGAACCGTCTCGCCGAGGCGATTGCAGGGCAGGGCGGCAAGCGCGCCCTGATCCTTTCGACCCCGCACCAGAAGGCGGAAGCTGAACGGATCGCCGCATCCCTCGGCCCGCTTGCGGCGGGATTGTTCCACGATGCGACGATGCATACGCCGGTCGATGTGACCGAGCGCGCGATGGCGGCATATAACGCAGCCGGCGCCGATTGCGTGGTCGCGATCGGCGGCGGATCGACGATCGGTCTCGGCAAGGCAATCGCCTATCGCAACGACGCGCCACAAATCGTGGTGGCGACGACCTATGCGGGGTCGGAGGTTACACCGATCCTCGGCCAGACAGAGAACGGGCAGAAGACGACGGTCCGCGGGCCCGGCATCCTGCCCGAAGTGGTGATCTACGACCCGGAATTGACATTGGGATTGCCGGTCAACATCAGCGTCAGCAGCGGACTCAATGCGATGGCGCATGCAGTCGAAGGTCTCTATGCACAGGATCGCAATCCAATTTCGTCAATGATGGCGGTCGAGGGCTTGCGCGCGCTGAAGCAGGCTTTGCCTCAAATCGTCAATGCCCCTGGGGACATCGAGCCGCGAAGCGAAGCGCTTTACGGTTCCTGGCTGTGCGGCACGGTGCTCGGAGCGGTTGGCATGGCCCTGCACCACAAGCTTTGCCATACGCTGGGCGGCAGTTTCGATCTGCCGCATGCGGAAACCCATGCGGTCATTCTTCCCCATTCTGCTGCCTTCAACGCCTCAGCCGCAGCGGATGCGCTAAAACCCGCTGCCGATCTTTTCGGCGGCTCGCTGGGCAGCGGTCTTTATGATTTTGCAGCTTCGATCGGCGCCCCGCTGGCGCTGCGCGATCTAGGTATGAAGGAAGCCGATCTGGACCACGCGGCGGAACTCGCCGCCCAGAACCCCTACTGGAACCCGCGCCCGATCGAACGGGAAGCAATCCGGGCTTTGTTGCAGAGCGCCTGGGAGGGCGCGCGGCCGCGTTAATGCTGAGGAGGATGGCCACGTGCCTGAATATTTCACCGAAGAGAGATCCGTGGAAGCCGTCAACTCGCGGATGGGGCAGGGCATTAATGCGCGCCTGGCCGAAGTCATGGCGTCGCTTGTCAAGCACCTGCATGCCTTTGCCAAGGATATCAGCCTGACCCAGGCGGAATGGGAGCTGGCCATAGGCTTCCTGACCCGAGCCGGCCATCTCTGTCATGATGAGCGGCAGGAGTTCATCCTGCTCAGCGATACGCTGGGTTTGTCGATGCTGGTGGATGCGATCAACAACCGGCGTCCGCCAGGCGCCACGGAAAATACGGTGTTTGGACCGTTCCATGTCGAAGAGGCGCCCGTACGGCAGATGGGAGAAAACATCTCGCTCGACGGCAAGGGCGAGAGCTGTCTCTTCATCGGCCGGGTGCTGGATCTTGACGGCAATCCGATCGAGGGAGCCCGGATCGACGTATGGTCGGATAATTCTGATGGCTTCTACGACGTCCAGCAGCCGGATATCCAGCCGAAGTGGAACAACCGGGGCATTTTCGTCACCGGCGCAGATGGCGCCTATAGCTTCGTCGGCATAAAGCCGGTTTCCTACCCAATCCCGGATGACGGCCCGGTCGGCCAGATGTTGACGTCCCTCGGCCGCCATCCCTATCGTCCTGCCCATACCCATTACCTGATTACGGCTTCAGGTTATCAGAAGCTCGTAACCCACACGTTTGTCGGCGACGATCCCTATCTGGAATCCGATACGGTGTTTGGTGTCAAAAACAGCCTGGTCGCGCCTTTTGAGCGTGTCGATCATCCGACGATCTGGCGCTCCGATTTCGATTTCGTGCTGACGCCGGTGGAGAATAGACAATGATCGTCGCCCGCTACGCGATATCCGACCCCGGCAAGGCTGCCGAACGCTCCCGGCTGCTCGATGAGCACAAGGCCTATCTTCATGGTGCGGCGATCCGCATCCTGCTGTCCGGGCCTTCCGCACCGCCGGCGGAGGGCAAGGGTTCCACCGCAATCGTGATCGCGCAAGTCGAAACGCTCGCCGAGTTCGAGGCGTTCAGCGCAGGAGACCCCTTCGTCCGTTCCGGTGTTTACGCAAGCGTCGATATATTCGAATGGCGGCCCAGTTTTGGGCTTCATCTGGAGAGCCTCTGATCGGCTTTTTAACCTGCTGAAAGCGATCAGATATAGGTCATATCGAAGACAGCGGCGTTGTCTTGAACCTCGCGCAGTCCCTTGTACGAGGCATGGCGGAGATTGCCGTCATCCGTCCAGCCGCGAAACTCGATCTCGGCGATCAGCGTCGGCTGCACGAGGACGAGGCGCTTGCCTTTCAGGGGAACGACCGGCCGGCTCGTCTTCAACCGGTCCAGCGTCTTTTTCAGGTATTCAGCATCGCTGGCACCGAAACCAGTTCCGACGGAGCCAACGTAAATCCAGTCCAGCCCTTGTCTGCCGGCCAGCAGCAGCCTGCCGATGCCGCCGCGGGCGGATGCGGAGGGCTCATAACCGACGATCATGAAGCTCTCGCTCTGGACGCATTTGATCTTCAGCCAGTCGCCCGTGCGGCCACTGCCGTAGGGCCGGTCGCGATGCTTGGCGATGATGCCTTCCAGATGACGATGGCAGGCGTGCTCGAGGAGATCTTCCGCCGGCAGCTCTATCTCCTCGGAGATGCGGATCGTCTGATCGTCGCCTTCCGGTATCAGGTCTTCAAGCAGGTGCCGGCGTACATCAAGCTCGGTGCCGGTCAGATCGTGTCCATCGAGATAGAGAAGGTCGAAGGCGACCAGGATCGACTCGGTCGATACTCGCTTGCCGCCCCGCCCGCCGAGCGAGCGCTGCAGGGCGCCGAAATCCGATCGGCCATGATCATCGAGTACAACGGCCTCGCCATCGAGAATGGCGGTCGTTACGCCAAGTTCTTTCGCTGCGGCGGCGATGGTGGGGAAGCGATGGGTCCAGTCATGGCCGCCGCGGGTGATGACCCGCACACCCTTCGGCTCAATGTGGATTGCCAATCGATAGCCATGCAACTTCACCTCATAGAGCCAATCCGGCCCCACGGGCACGGTCGGCTTCAGCAGTGCAAGGCAGGGCTCGACGCGCGACGGCATTGGATCGAAGGGCAGGCTGGGTTGGTCGGGGTCGCGCTTGCGGATCGGACGAGACTGCAGCGTTGAGCGGGACTCGTCGAGCAAGGGCAGAATGGGGCGGCGCGAGCGCTTCATGAGTAGGTCTGACGCCTCCCCGGGTGGTTTTCGGCGTCGACCGACTTGCGCCGAGCACTCATGATTCTGATGATATTGCTCGATGCCGGCTCTTGCTTTTCCCCAGCCTTGGACTTTGGCCTGCTCAGCTTTTTCATCTGGTTCTTCTTCGCTTCGATGGCAACAACGCGACTCAACCGAATCAATCGGCCGATTGTTCCGAGTCGAAACGAATCTCAATTCAAGGACTTAACGCGGAGATGCCTCCCGTGGATCGGGCCGAGCAGTCGTCGCGCTGGTCCTCCCGGTGCGGCCTCAGTGGCTTGAACACACCCCGGCCCGGCATCACCATCAGCATTCTTCAGCGGGCGCTGTACTTCGCGTCAAGATCGTCCATGGCCTTGACGTTACCGGCAGAGCGGCCGTTCTCGTCGAAGGTCTGGGCCAGAAACGCGTCAGCGATCGACTTTGCAAGCTCCGTTCCGATGACGCGGGCTCCCATGGTGATGATCTGCGCATTGTTGGAAAGCGCGGCACGCTCGGCCGAATAGGTGTCGTGCGTCAGGGCGGCGCGGATGCCCGGAACCTTGTTGGCCGAGATGCACACACCGATGCCGGTGCCGCAAACGAGGATCGCCTTGTCGTAGGTGCCGTCGATGACGCCTGAGGCGACGCGGTCCGAGAGGTTGGCGTAGAAAGGATCGGCACCGGCGCTGGTGCGCGAGACTTCGTAAACGTCGAAGCGCTCTTTCAGATGGTCGGCCAGGATCTTGGCAAGGCCTTCGCCGGCGCTGTCTCCTGCAATGGCAAGCTTCATTGTCTTTCTCCTCAGAGTTTGGCGGCGCATCTGGCCAGGATGTCGAGGTAACCTTCGACATTCCAGGCCGAACGGCCGATGAAGAGCCCGTCGATATGCGGGCTCGAAATCAGTTCTTCGCAGTTCTGCGGGTTGACCGACCCGCCGTAGAGGCAGGGGATCTTCCGGCCCAGCACAGCTTCGGCAACGGCGATGATTTCGGACTGGCGGGCATCCGCATAATCCGCAGTCGCCGGGATGCCCTTCTCGCCGATCGCCCAGACCGGTTCGTAGGCGAGCAGGATTTCGGCGCTTTTCTGGGCGCCCGAAACTTTCGAAAGCGCGCCGCGCACCTGGGTTGCGAGGATGTCGGCAGCCTTTCCGCTTTCGCGGTCGGAAAGCGTCTCGCCAATGCAGATCAGCGGAATGAGGCCGTGGCGAACGGCCGCTTCGGTCTTCAGACCCACAGTCTCGTCGGTCTCTCCAAAATGTTCGCGCCGCTCAGAATGACCGAGCTCGACGAGATCGAGATTGCAGTCCTTCAGCATCACCGGCGAGACTTCGCCGGTCCAGGCACCCTGGTCGGCCCAATGCATGTTCTGGGCGCCGACCTTCACCGAGGTCTTGGCAAGCATCGCCTTGACCTCGCGCACCGCCGTGAAGGGTGGAATCACGAAGCGCTGGATACGCGGGTCGCGCGCGGCATCGGCAGCTTCGAGACCGCGGGCGAAATGCTCGGCTTCAGCAAGCGTCTTGTTCATCTTCCAGCTGGTGCCAATCCAGAAGTGCGGCTTTTCGGTCATGTCGGATCCTGCGTTGATGCGATGGTGAGCGTAATGCCCGCCTGCTCGAATTCCTCCAGGACAGCGGCATCCGGTGCGCTGTCGGTGATAATCGCGTCGAAGTCGGCCAGATCCGCCATAACATGCAGCGCGGTGTGGCCGATGCGCTGATGGTTGACCAGAAGGCAGGTTCTGGTCGACGACGCGATCATCGCCCGTTTGGCACGTACGACGTTATCGTCCATGTGATAGGCGCGCCCGCCGCTGACGGCAGGCGTCGAAATAAAGGCGATGTCGGCTCTCAGGCGTGACAGTGCCTCCTCGGTGACAACACCGAGATAGGCGTTGAATTTGGCCGAGTAGATGCCGCCGAGCGCGATCAGCGTGATGCCGGCTTCGCCTTTCAGCCGCTCCATGATCGCCGCGTTGTTGGTGATCAAGGTCAGCGGCCGCTTCTGCAGCAGCATTTCGCCGAGCACGGCCGCCATGGAGCCGTCATTTACCATCACCGTCATCCCCGGCTCGACCAGTTCCAGCGCGGTCTCAGCCATCGCCAGCTTGGCCTCGTTGCCCTGGCGCTCGCGAATGCGAAAGTCGCTTTCGAACTGCGTTCCGGCGTCAATGGTCGCACCGCCGCGAACCTTGCGCAGGACGCCGGCCTGCTCGAGATCGTCGAGATCGCGATGGATCGTCATCTTTGACACGGTGAAGCGATCGGCAAGGTCGTCAAGATCGACGGTCTTGTTTTCGACGAGCAGGTTGACGATCAACTGCTGCCGCTCTTCCCGCCTCATCCCGATCTCCACCCTCGTTTGATGTTAAGATAACGGAATATGCGTGATAATCAACATTTATTATGTTATTTTGCGATCAAATGTTGTTGTGTTTCCATAGCTACTTCAGCAGCGCCTGCGCGGTTCGTTCGTCAGTGATCAGCCCGAAAAGGCGGCGGCTATTCAGAATTGCCC
This sequence comes from Rhizobium changzhiense, assembly GCF_013087625.1. Lineage (NCBI taxonomy): Bacteria > Pseudomonadati > Pseudomonadota > Alphaproteobacteria > Hyphomicrobiales > Rhizobiaceae > Rhizobium > Rhizobium changzhiense. Next base: position 70,854 of record NZ_JABFCQ010000003.1, on the reverse strand, counting down.
GGATGGCCGCCACTTTCGACTGTCCGCCCGCCAGCGCCACGAGCCGCTCTTTCTTGGTTTTGGGAAAAGACGCAGACAGCGTGCGCGCCGTCAGCGCGGTGTCGAGGATATGGCCGTCGGCGTCGAAAAAATGTCCGAGGATTTCGCCAACGCCGCCGGCGGCAGCGATGTCGTCGATTTCACCGGGTTCGACCATGCCGGACAAAACCAGCTGCGCCTCGGCATCGACAGTGCCCAGGCCGACGAGCTTCAGATCGGCATTATTGGCAAGATCGAAGACCTCCTTGACGGCACGCTGCGCCTTCAGCACTTCGCGGTCCTCGCCGGTATTGGCGAAAAAGGGAACCGGCATGACATAAGCATGGGTGCCGGTCTTTTCGGCGATGCGATGCATCACGTCATAGGGATTGGCACCGTAGTTTCGTGTCAGGCCGCCAAGCAACGAGACGAAGCGCAGGTTCTTCGCGCTCACCCTCGGCATATATTGGACGGCGGCGGAAAGCGTGCGGCCATGCCCAAGGCCGATGACTGTATTGTCGCCGCGCTCGATCTCGCGCTTGAGATAGCCGGCGCCTGCATGGCCGAGTGCGCGCAGCGGCAAGCCTTCCTCGCCGAGATCGGGTGCGACCTCGCAATATTGAAGCCCGAACCGTTCCGAAAGCCGCATCTCCAGCTCGACGCATTCGACGATATCCCCGTCGATGGTCACTTTGACGACGCCATCGGCGACCGCTCTGGCGATCAGGCGATGGGCCTTTACCGACGGCACGCCGAGGCGGCGCGCAACGTCGGACTGCGTCAGGCCACCGGCATAGTGAAGCCAAGCAGCACGCACGGCAAGCGTATCATCGGCGTCCGTCATCACGGCTCCCTTTCGAAGGTCATGCGGCGATTCCGCCGTATGCAGTGCTGCCTTTTAAAGATCTCCGCCTCAGATGTTCAAGTCGGCGACGCCGGTGTCGATGTGCGGCGCCCAGAAGGCGACGCTTTCGGCGATCTGCGGAATGACCTGGCGATCGTTCGGCTCGCGTTCCTTGAAGGAGAGTTCCAGGCAGATTTCATTGTCCTTCGCCCCACCTTCGGCCAGCGCTTGCAGCAGAGGTGCCGGCTGGATGCGGCCCTTGGCGTTGAATTCGGCGGTAAAGGGCCGGTGCCCGCCCTTGTCCATCAAGCTCTGTTTGATGTGGATGATCGGCGATACCGACGGGACGGCGCGTGCCCAGGCATAGGGGTCGTAGTCGTCGGGATCGGCGGAGGTGATGTCGCCATGATCGATATCCGCCATCATCCACATCGGGATGGCCATTCCGGCGGATGTCAGCCGCTCCTGCAGCGACAGACAGGCGCCGATCGTCTCGCCGAACTCGCGGCCGATGCTCATCGGCTCCCAGAACATGTAGGAGAGGCCTGCGGCGCGCGCATGCTCGGCGACATCGGCCCAACAGTCGATGGCGATCTTGATCAGTTCCTCGCGTCTGACCGGATCGTCGAAGTCCTTATAGGTGAAGATCGCAAATTGCGTGCCGACCGAATGGCCGCCGAGATCGGCGGTGACGTCGGCAAAGGTCTTGAACCAGTCGACGTAGTAGCGGCGCACCTCGGCATCCGGATGTCCGAAATGGTTGAGGCGCCCATAGGGGCCGGTCATGCCCGAGGTAACCCGCACGCCGGTGCGCTTCAGCGCGGCGCTCATCGTGCGCGTCAGGCGGCGGATGACCGGCGCCTGCCAGCTCGGATTGATGAACTCGTGGGTCAACTGGAGGTCGCGGATCCGCAAATCACGCGCAACCGTGTCGATCAGATCGTCTGGGTCGGCGAAGCGGTTCACCAGCGGATTGGTATTGAGCGAAAGGGTCAGCGGCATGGCGGCATCCTTCAGGCGGCGGCAAGGCGGGTGGAAGCAAACCACTCGCCAAAGGCCGCGCGTTCCGCTTCGTTCAGATGGAGGTAATGTTTGGTGCGGCGATAGAGGATGTCCTCGGCCGTCTCGGCCCATTCCGTGGCGACGAGATAGCGGGCCTCGGCCTCATAGAGCTGTCCGCCGAAATGCCGCCCAAGCCCTTCCATGCCTGTCGCGCCGGCAACCACATTCCTGGCGCGGGCGCCATAGAGACGGCCGTAGTGATGCACGAGTTCGCGCGGCATCCAGGGATAGATATCGCGCAGGCTGTTGGCGAAGCTCTCGTAGTCGGCATTCGGAATTTCGCCGCCGGGCAGCGGCGCTTTCTCAGTCCAGTCGCCTCCCATGTTCGGGAAAATGTGCTTGAGGCGCTGCATGCCGCGTTCGGCGAGCTCGCGGAATGTGGTGATCTTGCCACCGAAGACATTGAGCAACGGAGCGCCGCCAGTCTCGTCGAGATCGAAGACATAGTCGCGGGTAACGGCCGACGGGTTGCCCTTGCCATCGTCAAACAGCGGGCGCACGCCGGAGAAGCTGTGCAGCACGTCGTGGCGACGCAGCTTTTCCTTGAAATAGCGATTGACCGCCTTGAGCAGATACTCGATTTCCGTCTCGTCGGCGGCGACATCCTCGGCCCGGCCTTCGTACGCGATATCGGTCGTCCCGATCAGCGCCTTGTCGCCCTCATAGGGATTGATGAAAATGACGCGTTTGTCGTGGTTCTGCACCAGATAGGCATTGGCGCCCGCCCAGAACTTCGGCACGATGATGTGGCTGCCCTTGACGAGGCGGACATTGCGGCCGGAGTTCGAACCAGCGACGCGATTGATGATGTCCATCACCCAGGGGCCGGCGCAGTTCACCAGACATTTGGCACGGAAGGTTCGCGTCTCCCCCGTGGCGTTGCTTTTCGTGACCACGGTCCAACCGCCATTCTGGCGACGGGCCGACACGGCCGGCGAGCGGGTCAGCACCAGAGCGCCGTTTTCCGCTGCGCTGACCGCATTCAAGGTCACGAGGCGGGCGTCGTCGACCCAGCAGTCGGAATATTCAAAGCCGCGTGTGTATTGATCGAGGATCGGCGTGCCTTCCGGGTCGCGGAGCAGGTTGAGCGTCCGGGTCCCGGGCAGCTTCTTGCGGCCGCCGAGATGATCATAGAGAAAGAGGCCGAGCCGCACGAGCCATGCGGGGCGATCCTCAGGGCTGTGCGGCAGGACGAAGCGCATCGGCCAGATGATATGCGGCGCGGCATTGAGCAGCACTTCACGCTCGATCAATGCCTCACGCACCAGGCGGAATTCGTAATATTCGAGGTAACGCAGGCCGCCATGCACCAGCTTGCCCGAGCGCGACGAGGTTCCCTGGGCCAGATCGTCCTTTTCGCACAGCACGACCTTCAGGCCGCGGCCCGCAGCATCGCGTGCTATCCCGGCGCCGTTGATGCCTCCGCCGATGACGAAGAGATCCAGGAGTTCGGGTTCGGTCATGTCATGCTCCTTCGATGCCTGCTGCATCAGAATTACGCGCCCGGTGGCGACGTCGTTGCGGCTTCGGCAAGCTTGTCCCAGGCGGGCGCCATTGCCTGGCGTACATCGGTATAGGCAGAAAAGAGCCGGTCGAACCGGTGGGCCTCGTTGGCATCCGGTGTTTCCGGATCGCCGAGCAGCGGCGTCACCCAGTCGGCAATGCAATCGTCCATGCTGGAATAGACGCCGACAGCCACCGCGGCCATCATCGCCACGCCGGCCGCCCCTGTCTCCTCGCGGCGCGACTGGCGGATCGGTGCGTTGACGGCGGCCGAAAGTGAACGGCGAAGGGCGACGGAGCGTGTTGCCCCGCCGGTAACCCGCAACTCTTCGGGCATCGCGCCCATCGCCGCGTAGCAGTCGCGGGTGGCAAGCCCCAACCCTTCGACCACGCTGCGCAGCAGGTCGGGGAAGCCGTGACGCATCGAAAGCCCGGTGAAGCCCGCGCGCGCATTGGCGTTGACGAAAGGCCCGCGTTCGCCCGCTTCGGAAATATAGGGATGGTAAAGCACCGACCCCGGCCGGCTTTCTGCAAACCAGCCGTCGATGCGCGCAATGAGGTCTGCATGCGAAGCAGGCTTGCCCGCCTCGGCCATCAGATAGGCGGCGACACCAAGGATCCAGTCGATGTTGATCGTGGCGCCCATATTCGTCTGGACCTGAGTGACGATGCCGGGAATGGGCAGGGCGATCACATAGCCGGTGCCCTCACGATTGAGCTGAACGTCGGCAACGGACTTGGCGCGCAAGTGCACGCCGGTCGAGCCGATCGTCGAGCAGGCGGCGTTGCGAGCGCCGCTGCGCACGCCTGCTCCAAGCGCCGTCATCACCATGTCGACATAGCCGAGACAAACCGGCGTTCCGACAAGAAGCCCGCAGGCCTTCGCCGCCTCCGATGTCAGCGGGTGGCTGATCTCGCTGCCGTCGATGATTTCGGGCAGGAGCCCGCGTCTGTGGTCAAGGCCGAGCGCGTCGATCACGACGGCATCATACTGGCGTGTTCTGAAATTGCCGAAGGTGAAACTTGCCTCCGATGGATCGGTTGCTCGCGCGCCTGTGAGGTTGAGATAGAGCCAGTCCTTGCAGTGCAGCGCCGCCTCCGCCCGATCGAGAAGATCCGGCGTGAAGCGGTCCATATGGGCGAGTTGCGCGCCCTGCTGGCAAGTGTTGAGGCCGGTGCCTGTTGCCTCGAAGCGGGCACGATTCTGCGTTCCGCCGGCGAGCGAGTTGACTGTCGGCGCGGCGCGCGCGTCGAGCCACAGCCAGGCATCGGCAACCGGCCTATTGCCGCGGCCGACCAGCCAGGTGCCGTCGCCCTGTCCGGTGACGGCGATGGCTGCGGTGCGGGACGCAAGATCAGGGACTTTTTCGCCAAGGCCACGCAACGCGCTGGCGCAATCGAGCCAGGTCTGATCCAGCGACTGCGTTGCCGAGCCATCGTCTCCGGTGGCGTATCGGTTGCGAACGGAAGCCGTGGCGATCTGGCGTCCGGACAGATCGAAGGCGACAGCCTTGATGACCGAGGTGCCGGCGTCTATCCCAATGATGATGTTCTGGGTCGATGTCATCGCAGGCCTATCTCGCCACCATCGCAAGCGCCGCGGCGGGCAATACGCGCAACAAATTCATCCGAAGTCCTCCCGATCCCTAAACTCTCTGGGATGATGCATCCGGCTGCCAACGTCGGTCCTTTCACGGATGACGGCAAGCGCGCCGCCGTTGGCAAATCCCAGATTTGGCGCGCAGCCGAAACCTCCCTAGCTTCACTCGAAAAGATAACATAAAGATACCATATTGCCAGTAAGATTTTTCTAGCGATGTAATTTTTTTCATTTAAAATAGAAGAGTGAGGAGTTTGCTTCCGCCCCACCGCGCCATCAGCGGGCGGCATCAAAAGCCGCAGCGTGCGCAATGTTCAATCTGTGAGATATTGCATTCAAAACAGACAGATGGCGCCAACGCTCGGTAGAATGACAAGTGTGAAAGCGTCTGCATTTTCTACCCCTTTTTGCTGCAGTGCAGCGTGATAAACAAGATGTGAGGTCGTGCATTTCAGTCGAGTTACCGCGAAAGTGCCGTTGACAGCTTATAAAATATATAACATCATTTACGACATAAATAACATACTTCTATCACGGAAGTGCGCTTCCTGATGGAGAATGCAGGCCCAGGCGGTTGGAGGAGACAGCCGCCGGTCTTGTTGAGGAGGCTTCCAATGCGAATTTTCGTCCAGAGTTGCGCTCTTGCGAGCGGTCCGCCGGCTTCTGTTCCGGTGCGACGCAATGCTTCAGCGCGCCTGCGATCATCATCGCGCTAGCCTTCTCCACCTCGCCATTCCAAGCCAAAGGCCGTCCGGACATGAGTACCTCGCCCGATTATCCAGCATCAAAGCCGAGCAGCGGCAATCGCACGCTCCTTGTCAGCGCGGCGTTGGCGGCCATCGTCGTTGCGGCGATCGTGTTCGATACGACGGTCGTCAGGATCGGTTCCGAAAACGATGTCCGGCAGCAGGCATTCTCTCCGGAAACCTTCGGCGCCGAGCAGTTCCCGAAGATCAAGGCGAATGTCGAGGAGCGGGCCGTTGCGGCGGCCGATCTCGCGGCTGCCATTGCTGCCGACAAGAAGGCGGCGGCCGAGAAATACGGTACCGCGACGAGCACCGGACCGGTCATTCCCGTCACGCTGACCGGCGTTTTCGGCGCCCGCAAGTCGAACACCAACGAAATGAAGATCGATGGGTTGCCTCCCGAGACGGTGGTCCGTGTCCAGACCGGCCCTGCGGTCAACGGCACGGACCTCCGCGATGCAACCGGCACCATCGAATTCGGCCAGTTTACCAACCAGATCCAGTATCAGGATGCCGGCTCGGCCATCAATAACGAGATGAAGAAGGCGGTTTTCGCGAGCCTGGATGCTGACGCTCTGGACGGAAAGCAGGCGACCGTCGTCGGCGTCTTCAAGCTCATCAACCCGAAGAACTGGCTCGTCACGCCGGTGAAGGTCGAGCTCAAATGAACCAGCCGCAACGCAGCAACGGGGTGAAAGGCGAGGTCGTCCTCGCGGCCCGCAATATCGCAAAATCCTACGGTAGCGTTCACGCCCTCAAGGGAGTGAACTTCGACATCCATCGCGGCCAGGTCACAACGCTGTTCGGGGAGAATGGCGCGGGCAAGTCGACCTTGATGAAGATCCTTTCGGGTGTCGCGCAGCCAAGCTCCGGCGAGATCATTCTCGACGGCTCGCCGATCAGCTTTACCTCGTCGACCCATGCCCGCGAGTGCGGGATCTCCATTATTCACCAGGAGCTCAGCCTCGCCCCCAATCTCAGTGTGCGCGACAATATTTTCATGGGTCGGGAGATCATCAAGGGCGGTGTCGTCGACTTCGCTGAAGAGGCGCGTCAGACCCGCGCGCTGATGGAGGAACTCGAGGAAGACATCGATCCGCTGACGCGCGTCGAGGATCTTCGCCTCGGCCAGCAGCAGATCGTCGAGATTGCACGGGCGCTCTCCGTCAATTCGCGCATCCTGATCATGGACGAGCCGACCTCGGCGCTGAGCGCGACCGAGGTGGAAGTGCTCTTCAAGGTCATCCACGACCTGACGAGCCGAGGCGTGTCGATCGTCTACATCTCGCATCATCTGGAAGAGGCGCTGCAGATCACCAATCACGCCGTCGTTCTGCGCGACGGAAACATGACGGCCTATGCCGAGCGTAAGGATATCGATCTCGAGTGGATCGTCCGCAACATGGTCGGCGAGAATTTCGACCTCGGCAGCCCGCCGGAAGGTCACCCGTTCGGAAACGTGTCGCTTTCCATCGAAAATCTCAGTGTCCCCGGCCCCTCCGGCGCTGCCTATAATGCAGTCGATCGTCTGTCTCTCAAGGTGCGTGCCGGGGAGATCGTCTGCATCTACGGGCTGATGGGCGCCGGACGCACGGAACTACTCGAGTGTGTTGCCGGACGTCTGCGCGCAAGTGGCGGACAGGTTCTGCTCGAAGGACAGGACGTCAGTGGGCTCAGCATCGCCGGGCGCATTGCCAGCGGTCTCGTGCTCGTGCCCGAAGATCGCCAGCGCGACGGTCTCGTCCAGACGATGACGGTCGGCTCCAATCTGTCGCTTGCGAGTATCCGCGCTTTCACCAAAGGGCTTTTCACCTCCGGCCATCGGGAGCGCGATCTCGTCAATGATGCGATCCGGCGGGTGCATGTGAAAACCGATGGCGGTGCAGCTTCGATCGGCTCGCTCTCCGGCGGCAACCAGCAGAAGGTCGTCATCGGCAAGATGCTGGCAACCCAGCCGAAGGTCATCCTGCTCGATGAGCCAAGCCGCGGCATCGACATCGGCGCCAAGGCGGAAGTTTTCAAATTGCTCGCGGAGCGCGCCAAGCAGGGATTGGCGGTCATCTATTCGACGTCCGAAGTCAACGAATGCCTGAGCATCGCGCACCGCATCATCGTCATGCATCGCGGCAGGATATCGGCCGAGTTCGGCTCGCATGTCACCAAGGAAAAGATCATGGCCGCCTCCGGCGAAGCCGTGGTCGCGCACTAGCCTGGATTATGGAGCACTGATTATGTCAGTCACGAACATCACCGAAAAGAAATCAGTTTCCAGTGGGCAGAAGCGCAATACCAATATCGTGCGTCTCATTCTGGAGGGCCGGGCCTTCTTCGCGCTGATTGTCATCATCGCGGTTTTCTCGTTCCTGTCGCCCTATTACTTCACGCTGAACAACTTCCTGATCATGGCGTCGCACGTCGCGATCTTCGGCATTCTGGCGATCGGCATGCTGCTCGTCATCCTGAATGGCGGCATCGACCTTTCGGTCGGCTCGACGCTTGGGCTTGCAGGCTGCATCGCCGGTTTCCTGATGCAGGGCGTCACGCTCACCTATTTCGGCGTCATCCTCTATCCGCCGGTCTGGGCCGTCGTCGTCATCACATGTGCGCTGGGTGCGCTGGTCGGTGCGGTCAATGGCGTGCTGATCGCCTATCTCAAGGTGCCGGCCTTCGTCGCCTCGCTCGGCGTGCTCTACGTGGCCCGCGGTATCGCGCTCTTGATGACCAACGGCCTGACCTACAACAATCTCGGTGGCCGTCCGGAACTCGGCAATACCGGCTTCGACTGGCTCGGCTTCAACCGGCTCGCAGGCATTCCGATCGGCGTCATCGTGCTTGCGGTTCTCGCGATCATTTGCGGCATCGTGCTGAGCCGTACCGCCTTCGGCCGCTGGCTCTACGCCTCAGGCGGTAACGAGCGGGCCGCCGACCTCTCCGGCGTCCCGGTCAAGCGCGTGAAGATCATCGTCTATGTGCTTTCGGGTGTCTGCGCTGCGATCGCCGGCCTGGTCCTCTCCTCGCAGCTGACCTCCGCCGGTCCGACGGCAGGCACAACCTACGAACTGACGGCGATCGCAGCCGTGGTCATCGGCGGCGCGGCGCTGACCGGCGGCCGCGGTACGGTCCGCGGCACCATGCTCGGCGCCTTCGTTATCGGCTTCCTTTCGGACGGCCTCGTGATCATTGGCGTCTCGGCCTACTGGCAGACCGTATTCACCGGCGCTGTGATCGTTCTCGCCGTCCTTATGAACAGCATCCAATACGGCCGCCGGGTCAAATCGTCCTGACGGCTGAGACCGAAACTTATCCACGACGGCAGGCTGGAGTCCAGGAAAGCCGATTGGGGAAAGCAACGCCGGATCACCGGCAATAACTGAGCTCACGAATGGGAGAGAGACTATGTTTAAGAAAGGCATGCGCATACTTCTGGCCGCTGCGGCCGTAGCACCGCTTCTTGCAAGCTCGGCTTGGGCAGCGGGCATGATGACGATCATCGTCAACGATCCGTCGAATCCCTATTGGCTGACGGAAGGCAATGTCGCCAAGGCAACCGCGGAAAAGCTGGGCTACACGGCCTCGGTCAACGCCCACAAGGGTGACACCAATACCGAAAGCAACCTGATCGATACGGCGATCACCAACAAATCGGTGGCGATCATCCTCGACCCGGCAAACGCCGACGGTTCCGTCGGAGCGGTCAAGAAGGCCGTTGCTGCCGGCATCCCGGTCATCCTCGTCAACGCCGAAATCAACCAGGAAGGCCTGGCCAAGGCGCAGCTTGTTTCCAACAACGCACAGGGTGCCGCCCTCGGCGCGCAGCAATGGGTCGAAGCGATCGGCGACAAGGGCAACTATGCCGAACTCTTCGGCGCTCCGTCCGACAACAACGCGGCAACGCGTTCGAATGGCTACGAGACTGTCCTTTCGCAGTATCCGGATCTGAAGAAGGTCGCCAAGGAAGTTGCCAACTGGGACCGCACCCAGGGCCACAACAAGATGCAGTCCATGCTGCAGGCCAACCCGGATATCGTCGGCGTCATCTCGGGCAATGACGAAATGGCGCTCGGTGCGATCGCCGCGCTCAAGGAAGCTGGCAAGCTCGCCAATGTGAAGGTCGGCGGCTTCGACGGTTCGCCGGATGCCGTTGCCGCCATCAAGGCGGGCGAACTCCAATACACCGTCCTCCAACCGGTTGCCGTCTTCTCCGAAGAAGCCGTCAAGCAGGCCGACAACCTGATCAAGACGGGTAACACGGGCGCCAAGAGCGAAAAACAGCTCTTCGATTGCCTGTTGATCACCAAGGACAACATCGACAAGTACACCGGCCCGTTCGTTCTGGCGCAGTAAACGGAAGAGGGCGCTCGCAAGAGCGCCCTCATTTTCATGCTGGAAGCGACGGTCGGCGGTTCAATCCTCGGTTGCGCTTCGCCTTTTTGCCTTGGCGCGGCAATCACTGTACGAAGCTGGGATCCATAATTCAGCGACAGGGGTGACCCGTGACACAGAAGACCAGCCGGGACGACGATCTGTTGGACCAGCTCACCAGCGACAGCCGGCAGACGCGCCAGATTGCGCGCCGCCGCATGATTGCAGAGGCCGTGATGGGTGAAGGCTCGATGCGGATTGAAGACCTGACCGACCGCTTTGGGATCAGCCTGATGACGGCTCACCGCGATGTCGATGAACTCGTCAGCCGCGGCCTCTTCAGGAAGACGCGCGGCATCGTCACGGCGGCGGCGACCAATCTCATCGAATCCAGCGACGTCTATCGCTCGAACCGTCAGTCGGCCGAAAAGAAGCTGATCGCCGAGGCGGCAATGCAATTCGTCGAACCGGGGCAGGCGATCTTTTTCGATGACTCGACCACGGTTCTTCAGATGGCGGCGCATCTGCCGTCGAAGGTGCCGGTCACCGCGATCACCAATTCCCTGACGCTGATGAATGCGCTGACGGGCCTGCACGACGTGACGCTGCTCGCCCTCGGCGGCCAGTATTACAATTGGTGCAATGCCTTCATGGGCCGCATGACCATCAACGAGATCAAGGCTCTCAGGGCAGATGTCGCGTTCATCTCGATGTCGGCGATCAGCGACGGCACGGTGCTGCACCAGTCTCCTGAGACAGTCGATACCAAGCGCGCCATGTTCGACTGTTCCGTAAAACGCATCCTGCTTGCCGATCATACCAAGTTCGAACGGCGTGCACTCCACAGTTTCGCAGCACTGGATGAATTCGACGTCGTCATCGTCGACGACAAGACCCAGCCGGTGCACATCGACCGCATGCGGTCCAGAGATATCAACGTGATCATCGCCAAGGGCGCCGGAGGGCGCTCCTGACGGCGCCGGCCCGTTGCCCCTCGTGAGGTAAACCTGAATGCCGACACTGCTCGGGATCGATAGTGGTTTGACAGTCACCAAGGCCGTCATCTTCGATATCGACGGCACGCCGCTTGCGGTCGCCCGGCGCCGTGTCACGCAGTTCATTCCGAAGGCCCGCCATATCGAGCGCGACATGGATGAATTGTGGAACGCGACGGCCGATGCCATCCGCGAAGCGATTTTCCTTAGCGGGCGACCGGCAAGCGACATACAGGGCATTGCCGCTACCGCGCATGGAGACGGCATCTACCTGCTCGATCACGCCCGGAAACCGCTCGGCCGAGCCATTCTCTCGCTGGACAGCCGGGCAGGGGCGATCGTCGACCGGTGGATGGAGAGCGATGTCGCCGACCTGGCGATCGAGCTGACGGGGCAGATCCCGCATGTCTCCGCGCCATCGGCATTGCTTGCCTGGATCCGCGAAATGGAGCCTGAGCGCTACAAGCGCATTGGCCATTTCTGCAGCTGCAAGGACTGGCTGCGGTTCTGCCTGACCGGGATCATCGGTACGGACCGCACCGAAGCCAGCACTTCCTTCACCAATGTCAAAACGCAGAACTACAGTGAGGACGCCCTGCGGCTGTTTGGCTTGCAGGATCTGGTCCACGCCCTGCCGCCAGCCTCGCGCCCCGACCAGATCGTCGGACGCGTGACCCGTGAAGCCGCGCAGCAGACGGGCCTTGCCGAAGGAACGCCTGTCGTTGCCGGTCTGCATGACGTCACGGCCTCGGCGCTCGGGGCAGGGGGCTATGCCAAGGGCGTTGTCGCGGTCATTGCCGGGACCTATTCGATCAACGAGACGCTTTCGTCAGAACCGCGTGTCGACCGGCGCTGGTTCTGCCGCAACGGGATTGCGCCCGGCATCTGGAACAGCATGTCGATCTCCCCTGCATCGACAGCGAATTACGACTGGTTTCTCGACACGCTCTGCGCTGCCGAACGGACGAATGGCGAGCTGCAAGGCAACTCGATCCATGCCCTGTTGGCGCCCGAGATCGACGCCGCCTTCGAGCGCCCCTCGACGGCGCTCTTCCACCCCTATCTGTTCGGCTCGCCTTATGGCGCAGCCGCCAGCGCCGGCTTCTTCGGGCTCGGTGGATGGCACGACCGCGGCGACATGCTGCGCGCCGTGCTTGAAGGCATCGCCTTCAATCATCGCATCCATGTCGACGCGCTTCGCGACGGCTTTGCCTTCGATCAGGCGCGGCTCGCCGGTGGCGTCTCGCGCAATCCTGCCGTCGTGCAGATGTTTGCCGATGTGCTTGGCATGCCGGTCACGGTAACCGAGACGGATGAGGCGGCCGCCTGGGGTGCTGCGCTTTGTGCCGGGTCGGGCGCGGGTATCTTTGCCGATCCGCAGAGCGATCCGCGCGATACGGCCTCCATCGCGAAAACTTGCCGGCCGGATGCGGCGCGTAGCGCGGATTATGAAAAGCGTTACCGGGTATTCCGCGACATTGCCGACGCGATGATCCCCCTTTGGCCGAAGATTGCCGCGCTTGCGCCGGAGCAATCGGCAAATTGAAAAGACAAATGCCCGCCGCGGCGGGCGATTTAGGACGATGAGCATGACCCCCGATTTGCAGCAGCGCTTCTCGAACCTCGGCGAGAAGGATATCGACGTTTTGATCATCGGGGCAGGCATCAACGGCGCCGGCCTGTTCCGCGACCTCTCGCTACAGGGTGTCAATTGCCTGATCGTCGACAAGGCCGACTTTGCTTCCGGCACGAGCGCCGCACCATCGCGGCTCATTCACGGCGGCCTGAAATATCTGGAAACGGGTGAGTTCGGACTGGTGGCGCAATCGACGCTTGAGCGCAACCTCCTGCTCAAAAACGCGCCGCATTGCGTCGAACCGCTGCCGACCTTCATTCCGGTCTTTTCCTGGACGCGCGGCATCTGGGCAGCGATCCGGACGCTCCTTGGGTCGAAGACCGCGCCACGCAGCCGTGGCGCGGTTCTGATCAAGATCGGGCTTCGGCTTTACGACTTCTTCGGTTCGCGCGACCAGGTCATGCCGCGCCACCGGCTGATCCTGAAGAAACAGGCGCGCAGGGAGATGCCGCATATTACCCCCGCCATCGTCGCCGGCGGCATCTATTACGATGCCAAGATCAGCAGGCCGGAGCGGCTCGTCTATGAGCTCGTGCGTGATGGTCTCGATGCGAACACGGGGAGCCTCGCGGCAAATTTTGCGACACTGACTGCCGTTTCAGAAGGGCGTTTGACCTTCCGGCAGCCCGACGGTCGCGAGTTCAGCGTCGCTCCCAAGCTGGTCGTCAATGCGGCAGGTCCTTGGATCGATCAGGTCAACACTTTGCTCGGCGCTCCATCGCGGCTGATCGGCGGCACAAAGGGTTCCCATATCCTGCTTGACCATCCCGAATTGGTGCGAAGCCTCAACGGCCACATGATCTACTTCGAGGCCGACGACGGCCGCATCTGCCTGGTCTACGACTATCTCGGGCTGGCACTGGTCGGGTCGACCGACATTCCGGCAGGTGATCCGGACAATGTTTCCTGCGAGGAGCCGGAAACCGAGTATTTCCTCGAAAGCATCCGCTCGCTGCTGCCGACGCTTCGCTTCGATCGCGACCAGATCGTCTACAGCTATAGCGGCATCCGCCCTCTGCCAGCATCGGATGCAACCGCACCGGGGCTGATCAGCCGCGACCACTCCGCGCCGATGAAGGAACCCGAGGACGGTAGACCTTTTCCGGTCGTTTCGCTGGTCGGAGGCAAGTGGACGACGTTCCGCGGCTTTGCGGAAGAGGTCGCCGACACCGTTCTCTCCCGGCTACAGCGCAGCCGCAGCCAGTCGACACGCTATCTGGCGATCGGCGGCGGCAAGGCCTTTCCGGCTGATGCAGAGCAGCGTAACGCCTGGATCAGCGATACCGCGGCGCGCGGCGGCGTTGCTGCCGAGCGTGCCGACGAACTGCTCGGTCGCTATGGCACGACGGCTGTGGCCCTGCTTTCCTCCCCTTCAAACTATTCCGACGAACAGCGCCTGACGGGTGCTGCACGTTACAGTCTCCGTGAGATCGATTGGATCGCCCGCAACGAACTCGTCGTCCATCTGTCGGACATCGTGATGCGCCGCACGACGCTTGCGATCGAGGGTCGGTTGACGCTGGAAGGCTTGCGGGAAATCGCCGGCGTTGCCGAGGCGGCGCTCGGCTGGAGTGCCGAACGAACGGCAAGCGAAATCCAGGAGGTTGTCAGCCAGCTGAGCCGTTTCCACGGCCAGACGCTGACGGGCAAGCCTGCCGCCACCGAGCCGGAAAAGACACCCCGCCCGGCGTTGGGCTAGGACAGGATGATTTTAGGCCCGGTCGGCCTAAAATCTGAATCGTGTTCTACATTAAATAGTTAGAGCATGATGTCGTCTGAAAACCGCTTACAGTTTTCGGCATCATTCTCTAGCTCAGTTTCAGGAGAAAGCCGGATCGAGGGAACCGGATTTATAACGCTTCGCCATTTCCGAAACGGGAAGGGGCGTGATGCGGCCGGCCATGCCGGCAGTGCCGAACTGTTCGAAGCGCTCCTTGCAGAGCTTGGTCAGCGCCGTCATTGCCGGCTTCAGATATTTGCGCGGGTCGAACTCACTTGGGTCCTCCTGCAGCACGCGACGGATCTGACCGGTCATCGCCATTCTGCCATCGGTGTCGATGTTGACCTTACGCACGCCGTTCTTGATGCCGCGCTGGATTTCCTCGACCGGCACTCCCCATGTCGGCTTCATCTGGCCGCCATACTTGTTGATGATCTCCTGCAGCTCGATCGGGACCGAGGACGAGCCATGCATGACGAGATGCGTATTCGGGAGTTTACGGTGAATTTCTTCGATGACGTTCATCGCCAGCACCGAACCGTCCGGCTTGCGGGTGAACTTGTAGGCGCCATGCGATGTGCCCATCGCGATGGCGAGCGCATCGACCTTGGTTTCGCGCACGAACTTCACCGCCTCGTCCGGATCGGTCAGCAGCTGGTCATGCGAAAGCTTGCCCTCGGCGCCATGGCCGTCCTCGGCCTCGCCCATGCCGGTCTCCAGAGAACCGAGAACGCCGAGTTCGCCTTCCACCGAGATGCCGCCGAAATGCGCCATATCCGTCACCATCTTGGTGACGCCGACATTATAGGCCCAATCGGCGGGCGTCTTGGCGTCCGCCTTCAATGAACCATCCATCATCACCGAGGTAAAGCCCGCCTGGATCGCCGTCATGCAGTTGGAGGGATCGTTGCCGTGATCGAGATGCACGCAGACCGGAATATGCGGATAGATTTCGACGACCGCGTCCATCATGTGCTTCAACATGATGTCATGGGCATAGGCGCGGGCTCCGCGCGACGCCTGCATGATAACCGGCGCATGACACGCGTCGGCGGCTTCCATGATGGCGAGCGCCTGCTCCATATTATTGATGTTGAAAGCGGGAACGCCGTAGCCTTCCTCCGCAGCATGGTCGAGCAGTTGCCTCAGCGTAATGCGTGCCATCCAAGATTCCCCCATATCGATGGTCGATCGAAACGCCGCCATCTCTTCGAAACTAGAGCCCGGGCGTGAGCCGTTCAAGCGTCTTATTTTAATAGGCAAAATGGCATAGGAGGAGGAATGTAACAAGCAATAATAACAATATCACAACGGGCATGATATTTCTCAAGAGCCGGTTCGTATCGGCGAGCCGAATGAATTTAGTGGCAGTGCTGAAGAGGGGTGGGCCGTCACGGTCCCGGCGGTGGCAAGAACTCTTCAGCCAGACACCCCCGAGCGGCCGCTACGGTTATGGCTTGTGGTCGATGTCAGTCGGCCAAGAGTGGAATCCGGAATATCTGGCAAACCGGGTCAGATGAGACCGTATTGTTCCGCCTTATTGCGCAGGAACGGCAGCCCCTTGTCCATGACCTCTTCCATATCGCGTGCAACGGGGCGCCAAACGGCCAGGCCATAGGCGACCTCAGGCGGCATGTTGATGAAGCTTTCCATCGCGAGCCCGCCCTTGAAGCCAATCGCGGCGAGCGCGGCATAGATCGCATCCCACGGAATATTGCCGTAGCCCGGCGTGCCGCGGTCGCTTTCGGAAAGATGGATGTACTTCAGGTGGTCGCGGGCGGTCAGGATGCCGTTTGCCGCACCCTTCTCCTCGATATTCATGTGGTAGGTATCGAGGTGAACAAAGACGTTGTCCGCGCCGACCCGCTCCACCATGTCGACGGCCTGCTGCGCCGAGTTGATCAGGTGGTTCTCATAGCGGTTCACGGCCTCGACGCCGAGTTGGATGCCGTACTTCCTAGCATGCTTTGCCGCGACGTCGAGCACCTTGGCGATGTTGTCGTATTCGCCCTCAGTTGGCGGCACGCCGGTGCGCTCGCCGATGCCGCCGAAGATGACGCCGGACAGAGCTTCTGCGTTCATTTCCGCGGTCTTTTCGATCGCGACCTTCAGATGCTCGATCGCCGCATCCGGGCGGACGGAAGCCCAGGCATGTTCCGGCAGGCCGAGCGAGCAGACGGCGCGCAGCTTGTGCTTTTCAAGCAGGTCGCGAGTGTGTTTGGCATCGACGGCCGGCGCGTTGAGCAACGCGATCTCGATGAAGTCCATCTTGTAGCGCACGGCTCCGGCAATCGCCTTCTCGGCGCCTGCGCGGTCCCAGTTCATGGTCCACATACTGGTGTGAACGCCGAAACCTTCCATGGTCGTATCTCCTATTTCACGATTCTGATGAATTTGGCCGAGAGCCACCGCAGCACCATCACGACGATGAGCAGGATGCCCCAGACGGCAGTAGTGAGATGCTGG
Organism: Rhizobium changzhiense; assembly: GCF_013087625.1. Classification (NCBI taxonomy): domain Bacteria; kingdom Pseudomonadati; phylum Pseudomonadota; class Alphaproteobacteria; order Hyphomicrobiales; family Rhizobiaceae; genus Rhizobium; species Rhizobium changzhiense. The sequence goes on along the minus strand of NZ_JABFCQ010000003.1, from coordinate 53,902 downwards.
TTGGCGCCGAGCAGGTTGAGCCCCGAAGAGAGAAGCTGCAGCACGATCAGCGCCACGAAGACGGGCAGGACGCGGCCGAAGCCGCCGAAGGGATTGATGCCGCCGAGGAAGCAGGCGAGCACGGTGATCAGCAGATAGGATTCGCCGTGGCCGACGCGCACCGAATTGAAACGCGCAAGCATGATGATGCCGGCAACCGCAGCCATCACGCCGGAGAGCATGTAGACCAGCACCAGGACCTTGCGGGTGTTGATGCCGGAATAACGGGCAGACTCGATATTGGAGCCGATCATGTAAGTGGAAAAGCCGAGCCTGGAGCGCGAAAGCAAGACGTGGCTGGCGATCACGCAGGCGATCAGGATCAGCAACGGGACCGGGATACCGAGGATGCTGCCGTGGCCGATCGGCGCGATGAAGGTGGGGAAGCCCGAGATATCGCCGCCGCGTGTCAGGAATTCGCCGAGGCCGCGCAGGAAGATCATCATCGACAGCGAAACGAGGATCGGATGGGCGCGGGTAAAGGCGATGACCAGGCCCATGACCAGGCCGCTTGCCGCGCCGACGGCAAGCGCCAGAGCCGAGCCCAGCAGAAAGGCGCCCGGGCCGGCATCGATGCCGCCATTGGCCTGCAGCGTCCAGGCGAGCGTCAGGCCGGCGATGTTGGCGGTGAAGGTGATTGCAAGGTTGAGGCCGCCGGTGAGGATCGGCATCAGCATGGCAAGCGTCAGGACGCCAAGCTCGGGAAGCTGAAAGGCGACCGATCCGAAGGTCGCGCCTGTCAGGAAATGCGGCGAGGCGAAACCGAAGACGATGAGCACAGCTACGAGCGCGGCGAGGGGACCGGCCATGTCAGCCCCGAAGATGGCGTTGAAGCGGGCGGCGAACGCGTTCATCAGCTCTCTCCCCTGTCTGCGGGGCTGCCGCCGGTCGATTTGCGGGTCGCAAACACCGGCACCAGATTGCCGATGCGGGCGCTCGACAAGGTGATCGCAACGAGGATGATCGCGCCGACGATCATCTTGAAGGCGAAGGGCGAGACGCCCATCAGGTTGAGGCCGTTCTGGGTGATCGAGACGAGCAGCACGCCCAGCACGCAACCGAGCACCGAGCCTTTGCCGCCGCCCAGCCGCGCGCCACCGAGCACCACCGCGGCCAGGACATCGAGCTCGCGGCCATAAAGTGCGTTCGGCACGACCTCCTGCGCATAATGCGCCTGCATGAGCCCGGCGATGCCTGCCATCAACCCAAGCCAGCCGAAGGCGATGAACTGCATGGCGCCGATATTGATGCCGAAGCGGCGCGCGCCTTCCGGATTGTCGCCGAAGGCATAGAGCTGCCGGCCGGTCGTCGTGCGGGTAATGAAGAACCAGGTGGCGAGCGCGCAGACGGCCATGACCACTACAGGCAACGTGATCTCAGCCCAGCTCCCATCGGCCATTTCGCGCTCGTAGATGATGACACGGCTTGTCAGCCAGTCGGGCAGATTGTAGATCGACACCCCCTTGGTGAAAAACATCAGCAAGCCGAAATAGACGTTGAAGGTCGCGATCGTCGCGACGATCGAGATGATGCGGAAGCGGTGGATCAGGAAGGCGTTGATCACGCCGAGCACGATGCCGATGCCGGTCGCAATCAGGAAGCCGGATACCCATCCACCCCCGCCGATCCTCTCGAGCGCAAGTGCAGTGACATATTGCACGATCGAGGCGGCGACGGCGAAAGAGATGTCGATTCCGCCTGATATCAGCACCACGAGCAGGCCAACGGCAAAGATAATGTTGACCGCGCTGATATTGAGCAGGTCGAAGGCATTGCCGAGCGTGAAGAAACGGTCGGTCGTAAAAGCGAGGACAATGCTCATCGCGATGATGACGGCAAACAGCACAAATTCCGTCGTATGGGACAGGAACAGCTTACGCATAGACCGCCGCCTCCAGGTCCTTCAGTGTGGTCGCGCGCGGATCGTGCCAGCCGGCGATCCGGCCCTTTTCCATGTGGATGATCCGGTCGGCGTTGAAATAGACCTCCGGCACCTCGTCCGAGATGAGGATGATCGCAAGCCCCGCCTCGGCGAGGCGGGCAACGATTTCGAAGATGCCGGCGCGCGCGCCGACATCGACGCCGACCGTGGGTGCATCGAGGATCAACACTTTTGGATCGGTGGCGAGCCATTTGGCGATCGCGACGCGCTGCTGGTTACCGCCCGAAAGCGTCGAGATCGCATCGTCCTGCTTGCCGATCCTGATGCCGAGATCGGCGATCCAGCGCGCGACCAGCGAACGCTTCTTGTCCGGCGAAATGAGCCGGCCGCTCAGGATACGGTTAAGCGAGGCCATGACCAGATTGTCGGCGATGGATTGCGGCTGGTTGAGACCGAGCGAAAGGCGGTCTTCGGAGAGATAGGCGACGCCTGATGTGATCGCCTCGCGGTTGGAGGCAAAGCGCACCGGCTTTCCCTCCAACATGATCATTCCGGCGGCGGGCCGACGCATGCCGAACAGCGTCAGCGCAAGTTCGGTGCGCCCGGAGCCGAGCAGGCCGGTGATCCCGAGCGTCTCCCCACGGCGCAGATCAAAGGAGATGTCCTCGAACTCGCCAGGCCGGGAAAGTTTGCTGACAGAAAGCAGGACCGGGTTCTGCGATACGTCGCGGGCGAGAACATTCTGGTCGAAGGTGCGCCCGGTCATCAGCTCGGTGATCTTAGACTGGGTCATGCCCTCCACCGGATAGACCCCGACCAGTGCGCCATCGCGCAGCACGGTGATGCGCGAGGAGATGTCCAGCACTTCCGCAAGACGATGGCTGACGAAGACCACGGCAACGCCCGAAGCCGACAGCGTACGCACGATCGACAGCAGATGATCGGTCTCAGACTGGGTGAGCGAGGCGGTCGGCTCGTCCATGAAGACGATCCGGGCCTCTCCGACCAGCGCGCGGGCAATGGCAACGATCTGGCGCTGGGCGATGGCGAAGTCCTTGAGGGGTCTGTCGACGTCGAGGGTGACGCCGAGCCGGGCGAGCGCCTCCTCGGCTATTCCGCGGATCGCGGCATAATTGACGAAGCGCGGGCGCGAACCGGAAAGGGTCTGGAAGGCGATGTTTTCCGCCACGCTCATTTCCGGAAAGAGCGCGAGGTCCTGCCAGATGATCTGGATGCCGCGGGACTGGGCCATGGCAGGCGTCATGTGGGATATCGTCTCGCCGTCGAAGACGATCTCAGCGCCGTCTGCAGGCCGATAGACGCCTGATATCACCTTGATCAACGTGCTCTTGCCGGATCCATTCTCGCCGGCGAGGCAATGCACTTCGCCGGGCAAGACTTCGAAGGAGACGTTTTTCAGCGCCTTCACACCGCCGAATGTCATGTTGATGCCGCGAAGCAAAAGAAGCGGCTGGGCCTTCACACCATCATCCGTTGCCGTGCTCATGCCGATTGCCTGTCCAGTCGAATGCCATGAAAGATCAATGGTCCGGCCATGGCCGAATACCGCTCTCTCTCTCTCTCTCTCTCCCGAACGCCGGGCCGGTCGACATGGACCAGCCCGACACCCGGGGAGGGGGCCTCTTCAGAGGCCCATTGCGGCCAGGTCGTCGACCGTATCCTTGTTGATCGGCAGCAGTTGATCGACGATGATGTCGTTACCAACAGGCTTGATCACGCCGAGACCCGGAATGTCATCACCTTCCTTGACGCTCTCGCCCTTGATCAGGCGATCGGCGAGCGTGACGAAGACTTCGCCGGCCTGCTTCGGATTCCACATGAAGCCGCCCGATATCGCATCGGACTTGATCAGCTTCTGGCCCTGGCCGGGCGAGAATGGGCCGAGCACGAAGATTTTGCCCGTCTTGCGGCGTTCCTCGATGGCGCGCCCAGCGCCGATAGGACCCTGGCTGCCGAAGGCGAGGAAGCCGGTCAGATCCGGATGCGCGGCAATGAGATCGAGCGCCGTCGAGCGGCTCTTGTCGACATCTTCCGCCACGCCGTAGCGCTCGCCGACGAGCTTCATGTCCGGGTAATTCGCCTTGATATAGGCGATTGCGGCATCCGCCCAGGCGTTGTGGAGCGGCACGGTCAGCGAACCGACGAAGACGGCATATTCACCCTTGCCGCCCATTTTCTCGGCGAGCAGCTTGCCATGCGCTTCACCGAAGCCGGTGGCCGATGCGAGTTCGAAATTCCAGTCGGCGCCCTTCTGCGAGGGCGATTCATGCGTAATGACCTTGATGCCGGCGGCCTGCGCTTTGGTCAGCACCGGCTCGAGCACCTTGGCATCGTTCGGCACCACGCCGATAACCTTGACGCCTTGGGCAATCAGATCCTCGATGGCGCGCACCTGCAGCGCCGGATCGGCGCTGGTCGGGCCGATCATGAAGGCATCGACGCCTAATTTCTGGCCCTGTTCCTTGATGCCGGCTTCCATCGCGTTGAACCAGGGAATGCCGCCGATCTTGACGACAACACCGACCTTCGGCGCATCCTGCGCAAACGCGACCACCGCCCCGGCAAGCGACAGCGATGCGGCAAATGCCGCTACGATAAGGCTCCTCATTCTCACTCCTCCTCAAAGGTCGCTCATACGAACGACGACCACCGGCCGGTTTTGCGGCAGGTTGTTCCTGGTTGCTTCTTGGCGAGGGAATACCCTTGCCTCCCATCCCGCCTCCTCCGGCGAACCATCTTTGCACAATCGATCTTTCTTTTTTGCACAATCGATGGTGCAATGACTATCGATCAAGGTGGGGCTTTCGTCAAGAGGGGTTTGTTTCTAAGGGAAGCGACAAAGGAAAGGCGAGATATGACCGACATCGGCAAGAAGAAGGCGACGATCTACGATCTCTCGATGCTATCGGGTGCGTCGCCTTCCACCGTGAGCGCCGTGCTGAACGGAAGCTGGCGGAAGCGGCGTATCAAAGAGGCGACGGCGCAGCTCATTCAAAACCTGGCAAACGAGCACGGCTATACGGCAAACCTGCAGGCCCGTGGCCTGCGTTCGTCCCGCTCCGGTCTTGTCGGTCTTCTGCTGCCGGTGCACGACAACCGCTATTTCTCCTCCATGGCGCAGTCTTTCGAGGCGCAGGTCAGAAGCCGCGGCCAGTGCCCTCTCGTCGTCAGTGCCTGTCGCGATCCGGAGGAGGAGCGCAAGGTCGTCGAGACGTTGATCTCCTATTCGATCGACGAACTTTTCATCGCCGGCGCAACCGATCCGGATGGCGTGCACAAGGTTTGCGAAAAGGCAGGGCTGAAGCACGTCAACATCGATCTGCCGGGCACGCTGGCGCCGTCGATCATCAGCGACAATCATGAAGGTGCGCGCATGCTGACACAGGCGATCATCGAGCGCGCGCAGGACGACGGCCCGCTTTCACCTGACGATCTGTACCTGTTCGGCGGCCGCAACGACCACGCCAGCCATGAGCGAATTCGCGGTTTCCGCGACGTAAAGCGCGCATTGCTGGGCGCGGATCCCGACGTCTGCATCCAGCCGACCGGCTATTCCCCGGCCATGACGGCGCGTGCCTTCGAAGCCTTCTACGAAGGCCATGGAAAGCTGCCGCGCGCATTCTTCGTCAATTCCTCGATCAACCTCGAAGGGCTGATGCGTTTCCTCGCCCTGCATCCGCACGAGACCTTCGCCGATATCATCGTCGGCTGCTATGACTACGATCCCTTCGGCTCTTTCCTGCCTTTCCCCGTCTTCATGATCCGGCAGGACAGCGAAACGATGATTACAAAGGGGTTTGCGATCCTCGATGCGGACCGCCGCCCGCCAATCACGCATCTGGTGCGGCCGACACTCGTGCCACCACGCACGGCGCTGATCGGCCCACTCGATGCGCTGAAGGATATCGAGTAATGCCTCCCACCTCGTTGGAAACGCTGGGCTGACGGAGCAACAGACTTTTTGAGGCCGATCACGTTGGCATCGACATCGGATCTAGCTTTCTGTGATGCGGCGATCTTCATCGGAGCCGACGGAGAGCTGCTTCCAGTCCAGGTCCTCCTGCAGCTCGAGATATTGCGTAGCGCCGATCTGATCTGTGTCACGCAATTCCTCGAGGCGTTGGCGCTGGGCGAGAACGACGGCGATCGTCAGGTCGCGGCGGCGATCGAGCGGCGAGGTCTTGTCTGCATCGGTTGATGCGGTCCAATGATCCTTGCAGATCGTCCGGATCGCTTCGGCCTCGATGCCGTTTTCTTTCTCAAGCCGCTGAAAGGCCGCTTCGGCGAGCGATCTTCGGGCCGCCTTGAGTTCATCGCGGACTTCTGCCTGCCGACCGAGTTTCAAGAAATGGATCATCGGTGCCAGGGTCGCCCCCTGAATGACTAGGGTTGCGAGCACCACCGTGAAGGCTGTGAGCACGACCAGGTCTCGCTCGGGAAAGTCCGCGGGGAGTGCGAAGGCCGTCGCCAGCGTAACGAGGCCGCGCATACCGGCCCAACCCACGAGCAAGGTCTCGCCGGAAGTGAAAGGCGCCAATTCATTTCCTCTTCGGTGGCGAGACGCGACGACGGCGTGAAGCAGGAACGCCATCGCCATTCGCGCCAGAATGACGCCGACCACCACGATGGCGGCAAATCCCATCGCCCGCTGAAGCTCTTCAGCCGACATCGTCTCGAGGATGCGACGCGCCTGCAGCCCCATCAACAGGAAAGCCACCACGTTCAACAGGAATACGACGGTCGTCCAGACCGCGAAGGAATGCACCCGCATCCGTGGCGAATCCTCGACCGAAGAGAGGGTGGCGATGGTCATTGCGCTCGCTACTGTGGCAAGGACAGCCGACAGGTGCAGATGTTCGGCAATCAGCCAGGTCGAAAAGGCGTAGACGAACTGAAGCAGGGTGCCACCAACCGTATTTTCGGTTAACGGTCGAAGCCGTGAGACGACAAAGCCGAAGGCGATGCCGAACAGGATTCCTCCAGGCGCGGCGAACCCCACCTGAAGGGCCGTCCCCGCATCCAGCCCACCCCGCGCCTGGACGGTGAGCGCAGCCCCGAAAAGCAGCAGCGCGGTCGCATCGTTGAACAGGCTTTCTCCCTTGAGCAGGGCATCCACACGGCGCGCGACGGGCAAATTGGAAAGGACCGCCGTGGCGGCCGCGGCATCGGGCGGCGCAACGATTGCGCCGAGTGTGACTGCAACCGCAATCGGAAGCCCGACTGTCAGCATGCTGATCGACACCACCACGCCTGTCGTGACGAGAACGGCAACGACGGCATAGAAGAACAGCGGCAGCAGCATGCGCCGGGCCGCGCCCACCGGGAAATCATAAGCCGAGTCGACAAGGACGGGGGCGATGAACAGGGCAAGCGCCGTCGGCGGATCGATGGGGATCGTGGGCGCGCCGGGCAGCATCGCCACTGCGACGCCGGCGGCAGCCAGGATGCCGGGGTAGGGCAGGCGCGTGCGACGCGTCACCTGCAGCAACAGGATGGCAACCGCCAGCAATGCAACAAGTGTTTCGAAGAACGTCATTTCAGCATACTAGCAGGCTTTCGAGCACATTGAAGCGGGTGCCGCCCCGATGTAAAGCTTGTGTCGTATCAAGCTGATGAGGGCGACGATGGACTACGAGGTTGCGATTGTCGGCGCTGGCGCAGCCGGCATTGCAGCAGCAAAAAGACTTGCCGATGCTGGCCGCTCGGTCCTCATCCTGGAGGCCAGCAGCCGCGTGGGCGGGCGAGCCTGGACAATCGAATTGGCCGGAATGCCGCTGGATATGGGTTGCGGCTGGCTGCATTCTGCCGAGCGCAATCCTTTCGTCGCCATTGGCCGTGCCTCCGGGTTCAATATCGAGCGCGGGCCGACGGCATGGCAAGGCCAGTGGCGCAATCTCGGCTTCACACAGGATGAGCGTACGGCGGCGGCGGCGGCTTGGACCGCACTCAAGACGCGGATGCGGGTCAGCCCCCCCGCCAGCGACAGGGCGTCAGACGCGCTGGAGCCCGGCGGCGAATGGAACGCCTACTGCCAGTCCTTAAGCGGATATCTGAACGGCGCACCGCTCGATCGATTGTCGATCGCTGACTTTCTTGCCTATGACAATGCGGCGACCGACGCCAATTGGCGGGTGCACGAAGGCTATGGAAGTCTGATCAGCGCGGCCGCTCCGAACGTGGCCTTGCGCCTTTCGACGCCGGTTCGGCGTGTGGCAATGACCGCAAACGGCATCCGACTGGAGACCGACCGCGGTCCTGTCACGTCAGGTGCCGCAATCATCACGGCATCGACGACCGTTCTGGCCCGCGGAGCCATTGTCTTCGACCCGGGGGCCGACGAACACCTCCATGCCGCAAGTCAGCTGCCGCTTGGCCTCGCAGACAAGCTGTTTTTGGAACTCCATGGCAATCATGGTTTAGAGCCGGAAACCCATCTGCTCGGCGACCCGCAAAATGCTGAGACCGGCAGCTATTATATCCGGCCGCTCGGCCGGCCAATCATCGAAGGCTTCTTTGGCGGAAACGGCGCTGTCGTCATCGAACGCGCGGGTTTGGTGGACGCATTTGCCTTCGCGCTCGACCAGCTGACATCGCTGCTCGGCAGCAACATCCGCCGCCACTTGCGGCCGCTGGCAGCCTCTTCCTGGTGTCGTACCGATTGGATAGGCGGCTCCTACAGCCATGCGCTGCCCGGCCATGCGGGCGCACGCGCAGTCCTGGCGCGACCGGTCGGCGACCGGCTGTTTTTTGCCGGCGAGGCGACGCACCAGTCCGACTTCTCGACCGCGCATGGCGCATGGGAAAGCGGGTTGCGGGCCGCCGACCAGGCTGCGGCTGTTCTGCCACCCATATGATATCCCGGCCACTGACCCCTAGTTTAGAAAACACATTGGTGGAATTTCACCGCCTAACGTCAAGACGAGGAGCCTGATGAAATGGGTGCGCTCGCTCCGAGAGAAGCGGTTAGCCTGTAGCTTTATCATTGTCAGGCTGTGAGCGGGTCATAACATCACTGATCGATTTTGATTGCCGAAGCTGCGGAGCCTGCTGCTCCTTTTCGCCGACCTGGCCCAGATTTTCCACCGAAACAGAAGCTGCTCTCGATAAAGCCGGCTGTGGCGGTTCAGCACCCGTGATAACACCCCAACCTTCGGCGCTGGCGTTACCGTCTGTAGATTTTCGAGGGTTTTGCTTCCACCTCGACCCTGCGGTGGCGTCACCGGTTCACATCCCTTCAAGAGCACTAACGGGCGAGGCCTCGGCTGAATCGTACCGATTTACAACGATTGCTTCGAGTCTTTCTCGCAACACCTGAGCGGGAACTGTAATCTTGGAAGGATTTGGCTGGATTAGAGCGATTCAGTTACGGTATCCGTAGGACTGCGAAGCGATTTGCGCGAGCGGGACAGCTAGAGACAGCACGTCCGCATCTCCTAAAGCAGGATCTTGATGAACGCGGATATGATAGCCGCCTGGGCGGTGGAAAATGGATTCCATGCGATGGATTCCGGGAATTATCGTCGCCATGACAATGCAGGCGTGATCACGATCGAGATAAAGAGGATGTCATTCCTCCTCATCGATGAGAGGCAGGGATTGCAACCGCGCCTCATATCGCGGTTGTTCAAAGATATATCCCTCACAAGCGGGAGCGGCCGCTTGCAGGGTCTTCTTCGTGACCGCAATCCCAATCATTGAGCGCTCACGCTATCCCCCAGCCCAGCCAATTCAGGTGGCGGATCATGGCTGACGCCGATGAGCACCGTCTCAAACGTTCTACACTTTCAATATTTCTTCTTGCGAACGATCTTGTTGCCGCGGGGTCCGCTCACGATGGGTGTTCGGTCGCGGTTTTCTGCAAGCAGGTTCCGCCAGCGTTCCAGGCGATCGGCGACCAGGGCACCGCTTGCGACAGCTGCCTGGACCGCGCACCCAGGTTCATGGACATGCGTGCAATCGCGAAAGCGGCAAAGCGGCGCCAGTTCGGTTATTTCAGCAAAGAGGGTGTCTATGCCGTCGGCAACATCGCTCACGTAAAGCGTTCTTATTCCCGGTGTATCGATGACCCAGCCGCCGCCTGAAATTGCATGCAGGGATCGCGCCGTGGTTGTGTGTCGGCCCTGCGCGTCATATTCGCGGATGGTGCCTGTTTTTTGCTTTGTGTCAGATTCAGGCCCGGTCATGGTGTTCACCAGCGTTGATTTTCCGACACCAGAAGATCCCACCAACGCAACCGTCTGGCCAACACCGCACCAGGGCCTCAACCGGGAAACGGCGTCCGCGGAGCGCCCATTCAAGGCAATGACAGGCAGATCGCGCTGCAAAGCCTCGGCTTGCGTCTGGAATATGCCGGCATCTTCCGCGGTGTCAGCCTTCGTCAGCACAATCACCGGATTGCTCCCGGCCTGGTTGGCCATGATCAGGTAACGTTCCAGCCGAGCAAGATTAAAATCGGCATTGCACGAGGTCACGATCAACAGGGTGTCGATGTTGGCGGCAACAAGTTGCTGACCACGCCCGCCTTCCGGGCGTCGTTGAAAGACGCTTTTTCGGTCGAGACGTCTGATAAGCATGTCAGTCAGGGCATCGGCAAGAACCCAGTCGCCCACCGCGTATTCACCAGTACTGGTATTGGATGGAAATTCGAGTCCGACCGGCCCGGTGACATCGATCGCCTCGATGCGTGCCCGGTGAACTGAAGCGATGCGTCGGGGGATCAAGTCCGCTTCGCTGGGCTGGAGCTGGTCCGCGAAGAATTCAGACCACCCAAGCAGTTCCAGCGGTGAAGAAAGTTGGGAGCTTGTCAAATCTTGTTCCACTTTCAGTAAGGCTGCCATAAGGGGTTTTTGAATGATCTTCCGCGGCGTTTCGCCTAGCTGCGTGGATGATCCCGTTTTGGCAACGAGGTTGCGTAAGCAGCAGCTTCGCCGGGGTAGGGGAAATCGTCCCCGAGCTGACGGTCGCCATCGTAAACTTTGAAAGTCGGCCCTTCAACTTCAACGATCTTATAGCCATTCACGTATTCGATCTTCGGTGTTTTCCAGCCCATCAAAGGTCTCCTGTCCGGTCCGAGGGTTGTCTCTGAAGATGGTGCCAAGACCTCATACTCAGCGGTCTATGACCTATCAGGTGCTTCACGATTAGCCAACGCCGGTTCGATCCCGTTCAAGACCACGTTTCGTCTGCAAATTCGGCGAAGCGTCACCGCCATGCTGGTTTAAAGGTGATCAATGGGGCACGAGTGGCGAGGGCGATCGCCTAATCGACGTGGTCGAGCCCGCCGGCTCAGATACCTTTGCCGTCAACAAACTCGGCGGCAAGCAAGTGGCTCGCGCCTGCGCCCGCATTTCCCTCGACCAGACGCGCGACTGACCTTCAATCAAGGCGATCTATTCCGACCTGCAGTGCCAGCCGTATTGTTTAGGAGAGCACCGAGCAGGCCGCCAATACGTGCTCGTTTGGGTTTTCACCGAACCAATCGCGCGGCCAAAAACCGGCAGCACAATCCGTTACCCGTTGACGCTCCGAGCAGTCGCAGCGCTACCGCCGCCGGCAGCCCGGCGCGTAGCAAGCGCCTTGGCCGAAAAGAGCGCGTAAATGATCAGCGGAAGACAGACGAGATAGGATGTCCGGATGCCAGCATGTTCGGCAATGAAACCGAGCAGCGGCGGCGCCAGGAAGAAGACTACAAAGCTCATCTGGCCGAGGGCGGCGACGTTGAGATACGCTGCGCGATCTGTGCGTTGGGCCGCCGCCGAAACGGCGAGAGGATAGACCGCGCTGCAGCCAGCGCCCATCAAGGCAAAGCCCGCCAGCGCGACATAGGGATGCGGCGCCCCGGACACGGCGCAGATGCCTATCGCCGAAAGAACAAGCAACATCGTGGCGACGGCCCGCGCGCCAAACCGATCGACCAGCGGATCGACGAACAGCCGCGCCAGCGCCATGCAGAAGGTAAAAAGCGTCAATCCCAGTCCGCCAATGAAGGGCTCGACCGAAAACACATCGCGCATATAGATCGCCGACCAGTCGATCCCGGCACCTTCGACGAGAAAGGCCGCGATGCCGATCACGCAGAGCGGCATTAGGCCCCAGGTGGGAAGCGCTACCAGCGGCGCCTTGCCTTCATGCAACGCGATCCGCGCCGGCGCATTCCGCATGCCGGAAATCGCCCAGATGCCGATGACAAGAACCGTGACAAAGGTCGCGGCGAGATGGAGTTCCATCGAAATGCCCGCTTGGCGGACGACTGAGGAGACAAGCGCCGTGACGAAGAAGCCGAGGCTCCAGAAACCATGCGCCCTGTTCATCACGCCGCGTCCTAGCTGCGCTTCGATGCGGTCGATCTCAACATTGAGATTGATCTCCAGCGCCCCGGCGAGCAACCCCTCGAGGAAGAGCACACAGAACACGACCGGCGCCGCACCGATCCACGGCACCAGCGACAGCAGCGCAGACGTGCCGAGAACAGTAATGAATGCCGTCGTACGCGCGCCGAGCCGGGCGATCAAGGGCGAAGATAAAGTTAACGAAATCAAGGCGCCGATCGCAGCCCCTATCAGCGTCAACCCAAGCTCGGACTTATTGACGCCCATCGCAACCTGCAAATCCGGCATCCTCGACAGCAGCGCCCCCAGCGACACTGCGAAGAGAAAGAAGCAGACATAGATCCGCTGCTGCGGCGCGATTTTCATGATGCAACTCCGGGGATTGACGCGTCGAAGCTAAACACGCGCGTATGGACCTGGGATGTCTATCTCACAGGGCCCAAGATCGAAACTAGTTTCCGAGGGAATGCATCGGAGAAGGTTATCTTAGGGAGCGGCGCGATTTGCCTAGCCGCCGTGACGTGGCTTGCCATTTGATCAAGGTTGCCGCGATTTCGAACGCGAGTTTCGTACCGCTTGAGAGCAAGAACCATGTTTTCGTGCCGGACAAGCCTGCGTGTAACGTGTTTCGAGCCGAACTTGCTGCCTTCCTCGGGCAGGATCGGTCGATGCAGCCGCACGAGGTTCGTGGTTTTCCCCTTGCAGTTCCATAAGCTATCTTATGCCGCAAAGTTGTTGTAGCCGCAAAGTTGAAGTGTCCTGTTTCTGCAAAGTTGGAATGTCACTCTCCCCGTGTTTGATGACCTGGGAGATTGCGGATGGGACTGATAGCGATGAGCGAGCGTGATCTGCAGCGGATCGAGGTTTTGTCGAAGGTGATCGCCGGCCGGATGAGGTGGTGTCGGCGGCGTATGTGCTTGATCTGAGTACGCGCCAGGTGCGTCGGCGGACGGCCGGCATCAGGGTCGAGATTATCGGCGAGAAATTCGGGCGGCATCGCTCGACGCGTACATGAAGATAGCTGCGCCTGAAGCGATATACCTCCTCTTATCCGACTATGACGTGCGGCACGAAACGCGATAGATTGGCGGTTATACGCGAGCGGTCCTCGCGGACGGCAAGACCGCAGGCGCGATCACCGACGATCCAGCTGCCGAGCACGGCGAAGCCGCCATCGCTTTCGAAAAGCGGGGCATAGGCCTGGACGATAAAGCCTTCGTCACCATAATCGCCGGGCGCGGAAATCAATTCCCGGCCATCCCGGAATATCGTGACGTTCTCGCCTTCTCGCGACAGCAGCGGTTTGCGTACGTAGTCCGTCAAGGTCGAGGCCGCCGGGTCGTCTGCGAAATAGCTGGCCAGCAGGTTGGGATGATTGGGGTGGCGCTGCCAGAGCAGAGGCAGAAGCCCCTTGTTGGAGAGCACGGACTTCCAGGCGGGCTCGATGAAAACATCGCCCGAGCGCACGAGTTGACGGGCGAACGGCTCGCGCAGCATGAACTCCCAGGGGTACAGCTTGAAGCAGCGGTCGATCACCCGATCCTGGAGGTCGGTGTAGCGACCCTGCGCATCGATGCCGATCTCGCGTATGTCCAGAAGCTCGACGCGATGGCCGGCTTGCACTGCACAGTCCATCAGATAGACAGTAGTGCCGCGATCCTCCTCATTGTCGGTCATCGCGGCGAAGTGGAAGATAGGCTCTTTGGAAAATTGCTCGAATGCCTCGACGAGGCTTTCCTGCAAGGAATTGTACTGGTCCGCCTCCTTGGGCAGGACACCCAAAGCCACCTGGTCAGTCAGCCAGTTGAACTGGAAATAGGCTGTCTCAAACACCGAAGTGGGAGTATCGGCGTTATATTCGAGCAACTTGGCCGGGCCAGTGCCGTCGTAAGCAAGATCGAACCGGCCGTAGAGGTGCCGGTCGCGGCGCTGCCAGGAGCGCTGCACCACATCGCGCAGGTCCTCCGGAATGGCTAGCCTGTCGAGCGTCTCTTCGCTTCTGACGATATCGCCGACCATATCCATGCACATGTCGTGCAGTTCCTGGCTCGGCCCTTCGATCTGCATCTCGATCTCATCGAGCGTGAACGTATAGGCGGCATCGTCGAGCCAATAGGGCTCGCCATACATGACGTGAAACCCGAAGCCGACGGCGCGCGCCTTGTCAAGCCAATCAGGACGCGCCGGAAGGGTGATGCGCTTCATGTCAGCCGCCGAAACTGAACGACGAACGGCCCCCGAAGCCTTGACGGGCAACGGTGCGAGTGTTGACGTTGACTGGCTTGACGGTCTGACGCGAGGGCGCGATCGCGGTGTCGTTGCCGCCCGAGCGAACAGTCGTTGTCACCGTTTGCCCCGAGCGATTGCGATAAATCGGTGTCGAGCCGTAGGAGCCACTCTCCTCCTGGCGCCGGCGATAATTGTAATAGTCGCCGATGTTGTTGAGTGCGGAAGACAACACGTAGCCTGTCAGGAACGGCACGAAAAAGCTGCCGCCTCCGCCGGTATTGTTGGGGACGGCACTGGCCGACTGTTCCGTGCACTGGCCCGAGCCGTATTCGGCCTCGCAGGCGGCCATGCCGTTGAAACGCGGCGCTGCAGCGAGATGGGCCCGCATGGCATCCTGATAGCCGGCCTGGCAGACCTGCCGGTCCATGCCGGAAGTCACGCATTGGTCGACGGAGGTGAACATTGTCTCCGAAGGAGTCTGATCGCCGCAACCGGACAGCGCCAGGGTCGAGGCAGCGATCGTGCCGAGGGCCAGGAAAGGTCGTTTGTGCCCGCTCTTACGTCTGCGCATCGTTCCCTCCCCTCAATAGGTCATACAGGCGGCGTTGAGAATACCGATGACGAGCGCGATGCCACCGCCCCATATGCCCGCGGCGATATTGTCGGCAGTGATCTTTTCATGCAGATCCGTCATGGTGAAATTCGCAATATAGTAAGCGAGGATCTGCGCCAGAATGCCGACCACCGCCCATATGATGTAGTCGACGATGCTGACCGAATTGGCTGCGGCCGAAGCCAGAGGCAGGCTGAAACCGACAAGTGCGCCCAAGAATGCCGTGACGGCGGCAAGATTGCCTGCGCGAATGAGTTGGACTTCCTTCTGCGGCGTCAAGAATGTGTAGATCACCGCGAAAACGCCATAGGCGGCAAGACCGACGGCGAAATAGCCGAGGAAGGCAGGCAGACCCGCCACGTAATGGAGCATTGAAAAAGTCCTCCGTTGAAATTGATAGGATCCATCAGACGCGGCGAACATCGGCCGGGGCGAGTCCGTAGCCGATCAGAAATTCCACCGAGCTGCCTGCCTGGCTCTGTCCGAGATCGAGGTCGCGCTCGACATTGATCAGAAGCATTTCGCGCGTCGAGCCAAGCGGGCGATAATACAACATGCAGGTCTGGTGAATGGAGCGTTGCGCCTCACCATCGTCGACCTTCTCGACAAACTCCGCCAATGGGGTCCGTTCCGGGCCTTCGCCCCAGAATCGGCTGTAGAGGATGCCGTCGGCATCGTAGGTTGGCTGGCCGATCAGGCCGTCCGGCCCGGTCCAGCGGTTCCATTCGCCCTGCCCGGCAGGCACGACGCTGTCCCAGGGCTGATAAAAGCTGATGTCGTCGACATCACCCGGCTGGCCCGACGTCGACATCACCTGAATCATCCGATGGTCTTCATCGTAGTAGCGCGACAGAACCGTCGCGGCATCGAGCGAAACCTCACCATAGGCGGCAATGATGAACGGGCCGCTCCGTGGCAGCGGCATGGCCGGCTGGCCGGCCAAAGCCTCGGCTTCGAGGGAGAGGAAATCGATCTCCAACGCCCCGCCGATGGCAGCGCTCAACGGGCCAAGTTCTTTGGGTAAGGGCCTTTCGTTCTTGTCTCTGCCGAACCAGCCGATCATGATACATCTCCCATTCGAGCCCAAGCGATGGCAGCGGGATCTAGCCGCATTCCGCTGATATAGTAAAGGGTCTCGCCGCCCCGCATCAGCGTCTCGTCCCGGCAATTGAGGTCGGTCATGCCCTGGCTCAGCATGCCCACCAGCGTCACGTTATGTTGACGCTTGAGCCTTAAAAACACGTCTCCATAGAGTAGCGGCATTTGCAAAGGCGGTACCGCCAGGGAAAAGGCCGTGTCGGTGGAGGCGGCCGACAGCAGCCGTGCGGCGATTTCCGAAGAGCCAGGATCACGGGCCGAACGCGACAGCAGCTCCTCGGCGAGCGAGCCCACCGCCTCGACACGCGGCCGGCGTTGTTTGACCATCTGCGCCGTGCGGTCGTCGGCGAAATAGGCCACGATATGGGCGTTGGGCGCATGGTCTTCGGCAATCAGCACCGCGGCCAGCGTCTCGTCGTCATTTGCTCCGCGCGCGATGATCGCCCGCGCTTGGGCCACGCCGGCCCGCACCAGAGCGTCGGCATCTGCAAGCCGCTCGGTTCTGATATAGTCGGCGTAATGGCTGGCGGGGTTTTCCTGAAGGTCCTTGGCAACCAGAACACTCATCGGTTCGTTGGCCTGTCGTTCGGCATGCAGCAGCCGAAGCGTCTGGTATGTCTGCCCCTCCTGCCAGCCGAGGACGATGATATGGCCGGTGCGTTCGCTGTAATCACCCAATCCGCGCATGCGGTTTCTCCAGATCGTACCTATAGTTGTCAACAACTTGCCAAGAACAGCGGTGAAGATGGCAATGCCACCGGGAAGAACGAACAGGACGGTCATGATTCGGCCGAGCCCGGATTTTGGAGAGAGATCGCCATAGCCGACAGTCGTTGCCGTCACCATATAGTAATAAAGAAAGTCAACCGGATTGCCGACGAGGTCGCCTTCGCCGGCTAGCAGGAAGAGCAGATAAGAAGCGACCAGGTGGATCACGAGGATAAGAAAAAGGGCTGACCAGGCCAATTCGCCGAGCGAGAGATATACACGCCGCAGTAATGAAGCGATAAATGGCACGCGATTGGCCCCCGTTCCCAACGCTTAGCCTAGCGAAATTTATTTAGCGCGCCACCTTTAAGTGGCATATCGACTACCCAGATATTTTCGACGTTCCAACCGATGGAGGATTTTTTGGAGACCTGGAACCTCACCACTTTAACGCGCCTGTTCGCCGCCGATCCGGAGGTGCTGGGCGATGTGGATGTAGCCGTACCCGAACAGGGCGACGTCATATGCGTGACTCTGAAGGAAAAAGGCGATCTCGACGTCTTCGTCGCGGTAAGCGGGGAGCGCGATATTCTTGTCAGCGCTGTTCTGGTGCCGTGCAAGGACATCCCCAAGCGGGAAGCCTTCGAACGCCTGGTGCTCAAGACGCACAAGTTCGTGCCCCTCTCCAGCTTCGGCATCACCACGATCGACGGTGAGGAATGGTATGAATTGTTCGGCTCGCTGTCGGCACGCTCGACGGCCGAGACGGTGGTCGAGGAGGTCGCAATTCTGGCTGCCAATGCCGTCGATGCGGCACACATGATTGAAGAATGGAAAAACGGGGAGATTGCAGCGTGAGTACCTGGGGAAAGATTTTCACCGCCATTCGCGGCGGCATTAACGAGGCAGCGGAAGCGGCCGCCGACAGCCAGTCCATGCGCATTCTTGACCAAGAAATCCGCGACGCTGAACAGTCTCTACGCAGCGCGCGGTCTGATCTGGCCGGGATTATGGCGTCCAACAAGAGCGTCATGCGCCGACTTGAAGAAAACCGCGCAAAGGAGACCAAGGATACCGACAGCGCTCGCGCCGCGATCTCCGCGGGCCGCACGGATCTGGCTCAGGGTCTCGCTCAGCGCATTGCCGGTACCCGTGCCGAAGTGCAGCGCGACCAAGAAGAGCTCGATCGGCTGCTGCCCCGCCAGCAGCAGATGCTGCGCACGATCCAGGACACCGAAGCGCGCATTGCTCAGATGAAGCGTGAGGTGGAGAATGTCAAAGCCAATGAGTCCCTGCTGCGCGCTCAGTCGGCGATTGCCCACAGCCAGTCGGGCATCAACACCCGTCTCGGTAGCGCCGTCGAAAGTCTCGAACGTATCAAGAAGCGCCAGGAAATCACTTCCGGCCGCATCGAAGCCGGTGCTGAACTGGCCGCGCTGGAAAACGGCAGCGATCTCGATCGTCAACTGCGCGAGGCCGGCATTGGCAGTTCGAGCCACTCGGCCGACGACATTCTTGCACAACTGATGGCACCGAAGCATTCGGTCGATCCCATCTTGCTGCCCGCGCCCGCCGGCAACAAAGACTGATAATTTGCGAAGCGGCCGCCCTGTCGGCAGATTCAAGACAGAGCGGCCGCACGTGGGACTTTCGGCGTTGCAGCCCGAACAAATCGAAGAATGATACGGCTCCTGCCTGTGAGCTCGTCAGTGGGCTGCCGGCCAAGCACGTGCTCGCAGACCGCGCCTATGACGCCAGCACGATCCCGGATTTCGGCACCGATGCGGCTTTGAGCCGGAGCTTTTGGAGCGATGGGCGCCTCCTAATTATTTGGATGTAATGCATTTGAATGGTGATCCCCCGCGACGCGCATCTTGCGCTTGCAGTCAAAGCACGCTAGTTGGCTTCTGTAATGTTATTACATCACCACCACGGCTCGATCCGTGCCGGCCAATCGAAAGAGTTTCAGTGAATGAACAAAGCGATCACAACACTCAGCTACGCACTGGCTGTATCTGCAACATTGACTTTTGCAGGAACGGCAGGCGCCCAGACATCTTCGGGAAACAATCACAGCCACAGCCATTCCCACGATAAGAAGGGGTCGGTAAATGAGGGTTATTTCGATGACGATCAGGTGAAGGCGCGTGAACTGTCGGACTGGGAAGGCGACTGGCAGTCGGTCTATCCCTATCTTGTCGACGGAACCTTGGATCCGGTGATGGCCGACAAGGCGAAACACGGCGAGAAGAGCGCCGGGGAATATCGTGCCTACTACGACAAGGGATACAAGACCGACGTCGACCGGATCGTCATCAACGGAAAGAAAGTTGCGTTTTTCCGCGGCAAGGACTCCGTGACCGGAGACTACGAGACGGATGGCCACGAAATCCTCACCTACAAAAAGGGTAATCGAGGGGTTCGTTTCATCTTCAGGAAAAGCGCCGGTGATGACGCCGCACCTCGGTTCATCCAGTTCAGCGATCACATCGTCGCCCCCGAGAAGGCCGACCACTACCATCTTTATTGGGGCAATGACCGCGCCGCCCTACTGAATGAGGTCACTAACTGGCCGACCTACTACCCCTCGAGCCTGAATGGGAAGCAGATCGCCGAGGAGATGCTGGCCCACTGACTAGCCGAGGCCGCAAGTAGCCGGATCGGGGGCGCAGAGCGCCCCCTCTTGTGTTTGCTTGGAGCGCGACGCAGCAATGACGACGAAATGCAACTCGCTATGACAAAATCGCCGCCGACTTCAGGGGGTTCGTCAATATTGCAGGCAGCATGCTCTGGCTCAAATGATTGAATTGTCACCGCCGCCTAGAGCCTTTCCGGGTTAGATTGCAGCATTCTGTTGGCTCAAACGGAGTCGGATGGTCGACCGGCCGGCGCGCGTCGTAGCCAAGCTCTACGGCCAAGCCGGCCGGTCGATCAGCCGGCCCGTTTCAGCCAACCCGAAGGGCCGGGCATCTTTCCGCCAGGATCAAAGGCGATCGGCTCGGACGTACCAAGAGGTATGCCCTTCGCCAATCGCCTCTGCCCTGACGAAAACCTGCTCCGGCAGAATGCTTCAATCTAACCCGGAAAGGCTCTAGCTGACACCGAGAAACTGCCTGAGCTCAGCAGTCTGCGGACTGGCGAAGACGTCCTCCGGCCGGCCTGCTTCATGGACTCGACCCTGATGCATGAAGACAACGCGGCTGCAGACGTCGCGGGCGAACTTCATCTCGTGCGTTACCATGAGGAGGGTCATTCCCTCGGCGGCGAGTTCGCGCACGACGGCCAGAACTTCGGCGACCAGCTCCGGATCGAGCGCCGAGGTGATCTCGTCGCAGAGAAGCGCTGTCGGCTGCATGGCGAGCGCGCGGGCGATGGCGACGCGCTGCTGCTGGCCGCCCGAGAGCTCGTCGGGATAGGCGTCGAACCTGTGACCCAGACCCACCCGCTCCAGCATCTTGCGGGCGGTGGCTTCTGCTTCGGCCTTCGGTGTCTTCTTGACCACGGTCTGCGATAGCATGACATTGCCGCCGACGGTCAGGTGCGGGAAGAGGTTGAACTGCTGAAAGATCATGCCGACCTTGAGGCGCAGTGCCTTCAGATGGACTTCGTCATCAAGGAGCTGCGCGCCGGCCACAGAGATGGAGCCGTCAGTGATGGTCTCCAGGCCGTTGATGCAGCGAAGCAGGGTCGATTTGCCCGAACCGCTCTTGCCGATAATGGCGATGACTTCGCCAGCCTCCACATCGAGATTGATGCCTTTCAACACCTCGGTGGTGCCAAAGCTCTTGCGGACTTCAGTGATTTCGATGAGCGACATTGAGCTTCCTTTCCAGGATCTGGCTGCTTTTCGACAAAGGCCAGCAAAGGGCGAAGTAGATGAGAGCGACGAGCCCGTAGACGGTGAAGGGCTGGAAGGTGGCATTGGTGACCACGGTGCCGGCTTTCGACAATTCGACGAAACCGATGATCGAGGTCAGCGCCGTCCCCTTGACGATTTGAACGGAGAAACCGACCGTGGGCGGTATGGCGACCCTCAGCGCCTGCGGCAGGATGACATAGCGCATCTGCTGCAGCCGGCCCATGCCGAGGCTGGCCGAGGCTTCCCATTGACCCCGCGCGACCGCTTCGACGCAGCCTCGCCAGATTTCGGCGAGAAAGGCGGCACTCCACAGGGTGAGCGCCAATCCCGCGGCAAGCCAGGCCGGCACGTCTATCCCAAAGAGGCCGAGACCGAAAAAGGCTATGAAGAGCTGCATCAGCAGCGGCGTGCCCTGGAAGAGTTCGATATAGTATTTCGCGAATGCCCTGAACGCCTTGCGCTTGCTGATGCGCAGGAACAGCAGCCCCAGTCCGACTGCGCCGCCGCCGATGAATGAGACCAGCGAAAGAAGGATCGTCCAGCGTGTGGCGAGCAGCAGGTTGCGCAGGATGTCCCAGAGTGTGAACTCGATCATTTCGCCGCCCTCCTCGGGAAAAGGAACCCGCCGGCCACCGCCAGCACCTGCCGGAGCAGGATCGCCAGCATGAGATAGATGGCTGTCGAGACGATGTAGGCCTCGAAGGCGCGGAAGGTTCGCGATTGTATGAAGTTCGCGGCAAAGGTCAGATCCTCGGCGGCGATCTGCGAGACGACCGATGAGCCGAGCATGACGATGACCACTTGCGACGACAGCGCCGGCCAGATGCGCTGCAGGGACGGTACGAGAACGACATGCCGGAAGGTTTCGAAACGCGTCATGGCAAGGCTCTCGCCTGCCTCGAACTGGCCCTTCGGGGTCGCTTGGATGCCCGCGCGGATAATTTCGCAGCTATAGGCGCCGAGGTTGACGACCATTGCGAGGTTGGCGGCCGTCAGTTCGGAAAGCTGGAGGCCGAGCGACGGCAGACCGAAAAAGATGAAAAACAGCTGGATCAGGAACGGCGTGTTGCGGATCAATTCGACGTAGGTCGCAACGATTGGCTTCAGCCAGGCCGGGCCGAGTGCGCGCACCCAGGCGCAGAAGATGCCGAGCGAAATGCCCAGCACTCCGCCGATGCCGATAAGCTCCAGTGTGATCAGTATGCCCTTGACGATCTGCGGATAATATTCAAGCAGCCAGCCAAATTCGAAATGATAGCTCAAGGAATTGTCCCCTCTTGCGGTGACCGAGCGTCATGTCATCCCGGGCGCGGAATGACATCCGTAGGACCGGGTCCTTACAGATCCGACGGAAGATCGGCGCCGAGCCACTTCTGCGATATGGCGTTGAGTGCGCCATCGGTTTTGGCGGCCGCGATAATGCCGTTCACCTTCTCCAGAAGAGCTGCCTGTTCCTTGTTGATACCGATGTAGCAGGGTGAGTTCTTGATGAGGAACTTCATCTCAGGGCGCTTGGGGGGATTTTTGGCGAGGATCGCCGCGGCGACGACGTTGCCGGTCGCAATGGTGTCGACCTGGCCGGACAGGAAGGCCGAGATGGTGCCATTATTGTCCTCGTAGCGCTTGATCGTCGCGTCGGTCGGCGCGATCTTCGTCAGCTCGAGATCTTCGACGGCGCCGCGCGTAACGCCGATGCTCTTGCCCGCGAGATCTTCCACCTTGGCGATCGAAACATCGGCGGGCGCGAACACGCCATTGAAGAAGGGGGCGTAGGCCGTGGTGAAATCGATCACCTTTTCGCGCTCCGCATTCTTGCCGAGGCTGGAGATGACCAGATCGACCTTATTCGTCTGCAGATAAGGAACGCGGTTGGCGCTGGTGACCGGCACGAGTTCGGTCTTCACGCCCAGTTTTTCGGCAATGAGATTGGCCACATCGATATCGTAGCCCATCGGCGCCATATCGGTGCCGACGCTGCCGAAGGGCGGGAAATCCTGCGGCACCGCGACACGCAGCGTCCCGCGCGCCGTGATGTCAGCGAGAGCATCGGCGTAGGACGCCGAACCGAAGCCGAAGGTTGCAGCCAGGGTCGCGATTGCGAAGAAGACTCGTCTTGTCAGCATGTTTCAATTGCTCCTTTGAAGTTGTGGTTTATTGGGTCTGACGGTTGGGGATACGGTCCTGGGAGGAAGGGACAGGGAACTGCGCAGTTCCGAGAGCGGATCCGGGCGCGCGGTGAGGTCGAGGCCCATCTCCACTTCGTCCAGATGTTCGATAGAGAGCTCGGCAGCTCTGGCGAAATCGCCCGCCCGCATGGCCTCGAAGATGCGGCAATGCCCGTCGTGAGACTGTGCCGCATGAAATTCAGACTGGTAGAGCATCGAAATCAGGATCGTCCTCGCGGTGAGATCGCGCAGGATATCGACGATGATGGCGTTGCCGCTCAATTCTGCGATGCGGATGTGAAAATCGCCCATCAAATAGGTCAGGCGCTGGCGGTCGCCCGCAGCCATGGCGCCTTTTTCCTCGTTCAAATGCGCGTCGAGCGCTTTGTGTCCCTCGTCTGTCAGTAGGCGCATGCTGCGCAGCAATCCGGCCTCGACGACGCGCCGTGCCTCATAGACCGCGATCGCCTCTTCGGCGGACGGTTCGACGACGAACCAGCCTCGTCTCGGACTGACATGCACGATGCCGCGTGTTTCCAGGCGCATCATGGCTTCACGAACGCGGGTTCGAGACACGCTGAAGAGCGTTGCCAGCTGGTTTTCGCTGAGACGCGTCCCGGGCCGAATTTTGGCTGAAAGAATCCCGGAGACGATTGTCTCCTCGATGGTCTTCTGCGTGGTCTCAGATGTCTGGCTATCTTGCATACAAGACAGGGAAGCAAAGCTCGTGCCAAAATTCTGCGCTCAGGATTTCCAAGATGTCCCCGGATCCCTCCCCCTGGAATTTTGCACACTGGAATGCAAACTGAGCGCAAATTGAGCGGCCGGCGCTGATCGGGGTTTGCAAGGAATTGCGGGCACTCGCGCCCAAAGCCGACAAAGCCCCTTCCCTATCGAAAAGCTGCTTGCGGCAAGATCGGTTCGGCTTATATAGTCATGATAGTCACTATAGTCAGGATATAGCGAATGCAGCCATCACGACCAGAGGATAAAAGTTGGACCGTCGCCAGTGCGAAGGCCAAGCTGTCTGAGGTTATCGAACGCGCGCAAGCGACACCACAAACGATCATGCGCAATGGCAAACCAAGCGTCATCGTCGTTTCGGCGGAAGAATGGCAGCGGAAGACCGCGCGCAAGGGCACCCTTGCAGAGTTTCTGATGCAATCGCCGCTGCGTGGTGCCGATCTGGACCTCGAACGACAGCGCGACGAACCGCGTGATCTCCAGCTGTGAGACTTCTGCTGGACACCAATGTGCTTTCCGAGGTGACAAGGCCGCGTCCCGATGCACATGTCCTACAATGGCTGGACAGTCTCGACGAGGATCGCTCATTCATCAGCGTCGTATCGATCGCGGAGATCCGGCGTGGTGTTGCATTGATGGAAAGCGGTCGGAAGCGCGACGCGCTGGCTGAATGGCTTGCCCAGGATCTGCCGCGGCGCTTTGAGCAGCGTGTCATTCCTGTGGACCAACCGGTTGCGATAGCCTGGGGCGACTTGATGGGGCTCGCAAAGCGAGGCGGACGCGGCTTGTCGTCAATGGACGGCTTGATTGCCGCCACCGCGATTGCTCACGATCTCACCCTCGCCACCCGCAATATAAAGGACTTCGAGGGCTTTGGGATCGAGCTTGTCGACCCTTGGGCCGAGCGCCCGTGACGATCCGCAGAGCGGACCGTCACAGGAGCTTCTTTAAGTTTTGTTTATGCAAATCGTTATCCCAAAACCGCTGCGCACTTTTGGGCGACATGCATTAGTTGAAACTCGATGTCTTGAGGAATTCCACGAGCCGTTCGGTCCTCGGATGCACGAACATGTCCTTCGGATCGCCCTCCTCGCAGATGACGCCCTGATTCATGAAGATGACGCGTGACGAAACGTCATAGGCAAAGCGCATCTCGTGGGTGACGAGCAGCATGGTCATGCCGTCGGCGGCAAGCCCCTTGATGACCTGGAGCACTTCGCCCACCAGTTCCGGGTCAAGCGCGGAGGTCACTTCGTCGAACAGCATCAGCCTCGGCGACATGGCGATGGCGCGGGCGATCGCGACGCGCTGCTGCTGACCGCCGGAAAGCTGCCCGGGATAATGGTTCGAGCGGGCGGAAAGGCCGACACGATCGAGCCATTTTTCCGCGATGACGCGGGCATCCGGCTTCGTCATTTTCTTCACCTTGACGAGGCCCAGCATGACGTTTTCAGCGGCGCTCATATGCGGGAAGAGATTGAACTGCTGAAACGCCATGCCGGTCAACGCACGCTGGCGCGCAATCTCTTTCTCGCTCTTGCGGCGCCGTGTTGCGCCTTCGGCGCGATAGCCGATTTCCTCACCGTCAAGGCTGATCGTGCCGCCCTGGAACTCTTCGAGCATGTTGATGCAGCGCAGCAAGGTGGTCTTTCCGGAGCCGGAAGAGCCGATGATGGAAATGACTTCGCCTTCCTGCACGGCGCAATCGACGCCCTTGAGGACTTCGTGGATGCCGTAAGTCTTGCGCAGACCCTTGATGTCGAGAATGGTCTTGGCCATCGGGGGTGTCTCCTCAGGACGGCAGGGCGGTCTTGCGCTCGACATATTTGCCGAAGTGCTCGATACCGTAGTTGATGATGAAATAGAGACCACCGGCCAGGAAATAGAACTGGAGGCTCATGAAGTTGCGGGAGATGATCTCCTGCGTGCGCAGGAGAAGCTCGGCGACGCCGATGACTGAGAGCAGCGTCGAGGCCTTCACCATCTCGGCTGCGGTATTCACCCAGGCCGGCAGGCACTGGCGCATGGCCTGCGGCCACAGCACCGAAGTGAAGGTCTGGGTAAAAGTCAGGCCGATCGCCTTGGCGGCTTCGGTCTGCCCCTTGGGAATTGCCTGAAGCGCCCCGCGCACGATTTCGCCGACATGGGAGGAGCAGAAGATGGCAAGGGCGAGCACGCCGGCCGAGAACGGCCCGAGATCGAGGCCGACGGCGGCGGAGACATAGTAGCTCGCCAGCACGAGTACGAGCACCGGCGTGCCACGGATGATATCCGTATAGGCGCGCACGACCAGACGCAAAACAACGCCGCCATAGACGAGCGCTAAACCGACGAAAACGCCGAGTATGGAACCGGCGAGGATGGCCAGCAGGGAGATCGACACGGTCACGCCGATGCCGTTCATGATGACGTATCGGGCGATCCAGAGTTGTTCGAGAAAAGTGTGGGACATCGGCTTATCTCGGCAGGGCCAGACGGCGCTCGACAAAGCGCATCACGGCGGCGATGAGGAGACAGGCCGCGACATAGAGCGCGGATGTCACCATCCAGGTTTCTATGACGCGGAAGCTCTCGACATTGATCTTGCGGGCGGCGAAAGTCAGTTCGGGCACGGCGATGGCGGCGGCGAGCGAGGTGTCCTTGAAGAGCGAGATGATCGTCGAGGACAGCGATGGCAGCACGTTGCGCAGCATCAGCGGAGCGATGATGGAACTGCGGATCTGCATCCCCGTCAGGCCAATGGCAAGCCCCGCTTCCGTCAGTCCTCTTGGAATAGACAGCAGCCCGGCGCGGAACACCTCGGCCAGATAGGCGCCGGAATAGAGGGACAAAACCAGGAGGAAGCTTTTTATCTTGTCGAGGCGCAGGCCCATCTGCGGCAGCGCGAAAAAGACGAAAAGCACCAGGACGAGAATCGGCAGGTTGCGAATGACCGTGACATAGACCCGCGCCGGCACGACCGCAAAGCGGCTTTTGGAGGTCAGCGCGAAGGCCACCACAAGGCCGATTGCGGCCCCAATCAGGATCGAGATCACCGCAAGGCCGAGGCTGAGCGCAAGCCCGCTCAAAAGAAAATCGAAGTTGCGCCAGACGGCAGCGAAATTCAACGTGTAACCCATGCGGGCCGCCCTTTCAGACCAGAGCATGATGCCGAAAAATCTGAGCGGTTTTCGGACGACATCATTCTCTCACTCTTTAAATGCGGAGCGGGAACATGTCCCGCTCCGCATGGCTGTTACTTGAACTCGACCGGGAAGCCGATCTGCGGCGGCGTCAGATCTTTGCCGAACCAGGTCTTGAAGGACTTGGCGTAAAAGTCGAATTCAACGCCGGTCATGGCTTCGTGCAGGGCGGTGTTGACGAAGTTCAGCCAATCCTGATCGCCGCGCTTGACGGCGCAGGCGTAGGTCTGCGGATTCCAGCCGTAGCCGGCATCCTTGTAGCGGCCCGGATTCTGCGTCATGTACCAGGCAAGCGACGACTGGTCCGTGGCAACTGCATCGGCGCGTCCCGATTCCAGCGCCTGATAGATCAGGTCGACGGAATCGTACTGGTCGACGGTCGCCTCCGGCAAGGCCGCATGCACCATCGCCTCGGCATAGACGTTCTGGAGAACCGAGATGGTGACGGAGGAACCAGCTGCCTTGAGGGCGGCGTAGTCGGCATATTTTCCGTCTGCCTTGAGCATCAGGCCGACACCCTCGCGATAATAAGGAATGGTGAAGGCAACCTGCTGGGCGCGCTCGCCGGTAACGGTCATGAACTGGCAGGTGATGTCGACTTTGTCGGTGGTGATATTCGGGATGCGGGCATCGGAGGACTGGTTCACATATTCGATCTTCTCAGGATCGCCGAAGAGCGCCTTGGCGATGATGTGGCCCATGTCGACGTCGAATCCCTGAAGCTTGTCGTCGGCGCTTTTGAAGTGCCAAGGCGCATTGGTGCTGCCCGTGCCGAGGACGAGATGGCCGCGGGCCAGCACTTCATCGAGCTTGCTGCCGTCGGCCAGCGCAGGCGTGGACAACAGAGCGGCGACTGCCAGCGATATCACGCCGGTGCGAAAGGAATTGGTCATGGCGTTCCCCTTATGGATGGCTTGTATTGTTCCAGTATAATGGACGCATGTCTGTTTTACTGGAACAATGTTATGAAGTGCCATCAAGGATGAATTGTCAATGGGTCATGCCGAAAAAACGCGCAGCGGTGCGCGAGGTGATTTTTTCGGCAGTGCAGCATTGTTCTCTTGTTTCAGAGGCTCAACATCATGCCTTCCCGTTCGGCGATCTGACAGCCAATCCGAGGGCGGAAGAAAACATCTTCTCCAACTCGTCCGACGTGACATCATCAGGATCAAGCCCCTTCGCCTCGAGCACGAAGGAAACCAGACGATCGTCGGCCTTTCATAGGCAAGGCGGTGCGCGAAAGCCTGCCAGCAGTCACGGGTGAAAATTTCATCTCTGCGGAAATGTCGTCGCCGGTCATGGCGAAGCGCAGCCACCTACATGTGGTCGAATCAATTTTATAGAACTTTATAGTTCTATAATTAATCCAATGCGGAATTGGAAGCGAAAGTCAACGGATGGCGTTTTGCCGGACGAAAGCGCGAGGAGCGAATCTGACAGATTGCAAACGCGTTTTAGGCCGCGCCGACGCCTGCGGCAAAGATGGCAATGCAGCGTCGAAGATGGGCAAACAGTCCAGCCCGATCGGGCCAGGCCTGCGCGCGCCCTTCCGGCGGACCCATGCCGCCGAGGATCATATCCATCAGCATCCGGGCTCCGCTCGCCGTATCGTCCAGCGTCAATCTGCCTTCCGACCGGCGTTCGCTCAGCCAGTCGGCGAGATGCTGCCGGCTGGCAAGCATACCTTCGCGCTGAAGGATATCGACAAGTTCGGGAAATTGCACCGCTTCGCGAAAGACGAGCTGCAGGAAGCCGGTGCGATCCGCATCCTTGTCCTCATCCATATCGATCATGAAAATGCGCTCGAGGCTCGCGGCAATCGAAATATCTTCGGCGGGCCTGGGCAGATCGAGCATCAAGCGCCGATGCGCACCGACCACGGCGGCAAACAGCTCTTCCTTGCTCTGAAACAGCTTATAGAGCGTTTGCTTCGAAACGCCCGCCTCGGAGGCGACGATCGCGGTCGTGCTTCCCGCATAACCGTATTTCACGAAAACGCGTCCGGCGACTTCGACGATATGCGCCCGCTTGTCCTCGTCGCTGGAAACTTTCGGCCGGCCCCGTTTGCGCGGCTCAACCGCAGGCTCGTCGACAATATCCATGATAATCTAGACCACTCTACCGAATCGCGTGCCGACGACCTGAGAACGCAGACGACGATTTCTGAGGGATTGTGTTTTCGGTTGTGGCATTAGTGATTTCAATTTTGAGAACTAATCAGTTCTGTAACTCTTTGCATCCCCACCTGTCTAACGATGGAGCGCTTGTGACGACCATTTCCGCTGCAACATCAGTCTCTTCCTATTCCTATAACAAGCGCCCGACATCCGCGTCCTAGGACATCTATCCTCTACGGTTTAGTCCGCAAAAGCAACCAAAAGCGGGAGCTCGACGAAGACACGTCGATCAGCGCCGACGAACTCCTATCCCAGCTGATGACGCTGTCATGAACCGCTTCTCCGACCAGTCGGGCTACCGCGAGGAGCAATGTCAGCTAATGAGCGACTTTCGCGTCTGGCAAGCCGATGTGCAAGATCGCGTGCCTTCGCACTGCGCACGGAAAGTTGGGGTTCAGCCATGCAGATCTCCTTTCATCTATGCATAGCATCAGCGCATTAGCCATCAGGATGACAACTGATGGCGGGATATCATAAGTATTTGGGTTGGCGTTTTCTTCCGGCGCCAATAGATTAACCATATTTCAGCATTCTTTCGAAATAATGCTACGCGTCGATCTGGCGCATCGAAGCAGAGAGGCCAAAAGTTATTTGGAGACAGTCTTGGCATTCACCATTGCTCGCAGTCTGGTGGCGTTCGGCGTCGCCGTTTCAGTAGGTCTTTTCATGTCGATCGGATTGCAGCAATCGGCGCTCGAACGGCTGAAAGTCAACGGGCCGGTTTATGAACAGGTGGTCTACGGCAAAGATTTGATCGCCGATATTCTGCCGCCGCCGTTGTTTGTAGTCGAATCCTACATGCTCTCCTTCGAGGCGAGCAAATTTCCCGAACTCACCGAGACCAATCTTGCCAAGATCGCCAATCTCAAGGCCGCTTACGACGACCGCCGCGCCTATTGGAAAACCACCCGGCTGCCGCAAGCTTTGAAGGACCAGCTTGAAAACGATGTCATCGCCAAGGGCGATGCATTCTGGGGGGTGATGAACCGCGAGATCATCCCCGCCTTAAATGCCAAGGATGAAGACAAGGCGCATGGTGCGATCGAGCAGCTGCGCGTCGCCTTCCATTCGCACCAGGACGCGGTCGAGAAACTCGTTGCCAATTCCGACGCCTTCCTGAAGGGCGAGGAGCGCAATGCAGCCTCGGAGATCGTGACCTGGACGATCTATGCCGGTGCTGCGGGCTTCGGCTCGTTCGCCCTGCTGCTCGTCGGCCTTTATCTCTTGCGCCGCCGCGCCATCATACCGCTCGACGGTATGAAGGCCTACATGGGCAACCTTGCCAAGGGCGATTTTTCAACCGAAGTCCCCTATGCCGACCGTTCCGACGAGATTGGCGCCATGTCCAAGGCCGTGGCGGTATTTCGCCGCAACGCGCTCGAGCGGCAGGACGCGCAGAAGCGCGAGACCGCACTTCGCGATGCGGAATTCGAGCGTGAACGCAGCCAGCTGGCCGAAAAGGCCGCCGAGGAGCAGATCCGCGAAACGGTGATCGCCCAGCTGACATACGGCCTGGAACAACTGTCGAACGGCAATCTCGATTGCCGCATCAAGACGCCTTTCGCCACGGCCTACGAAACTTTGCGCGCAAAGTTCAACGACAGCATGGACGCGCTTTGCGCTTCGATGGCGGAGATCGCCCAGACCTCCAAGCAAGTGGGCAGTTCCTCGGCCGGCATCACCGATGCCGCCGACAGCCTTGCCTCGCGCACGGAACAGCAGGCAGCGATGCTCGAAGAGGCCACAGCCGCGCTCGATGAGATGAATGCCAAGGCGAAAGACGCCTCCGACCATGCCGGCAAGGCAACCGGCATGATGGCCGAGACCCGCACCAGCGCCGAACATTCGGCGGCTGTCGTTCGTGAAGCAATCGCCGCCATGGAAAGGATCGAAGGCTCATCCTCCCAAATCGGCGACATCGTCAATGTCATCGATGAAATCGCCTTCCAAACCAATCTTCTGGCGCTGAATGCCGGGGTTGAAGCAGCGCGCGCCGGCGAAGCAGGCAAGGGTTTTGCCGTTGTCGCACAGGAAGTGCGCGAACTTGCCATGCGCTCGGCCAACGCCGCCAAGGAGATCAGAGCTCTGATTTCCACCTCCTCGTCTCAGGTCTCCAGCGGTGTGGAGCTCGTCAACCGGACCGGCAAGGCGCTCCTGGAAATCGAAGGACAGGTCGAGCAGGTTGCCGGCCTGATCGCCCGCATCGTCTCGGTCTCCTCCGAGCAGGCGGTGGCGATCGGCGAGATCAATGCCTCCGTCAACGCTCTCGATCAGGTAACGCAACGCAACGCCGCCATGGCCGTCGAAACCGCTTCGGCCTGCCGGGCGCTCGGCAGCCAGACGCAGACGCTGGAGGGGGTCGTCAGCCGCTTTCAGATCGATGCGGCCGCCAGCCCGTCGAGATCGCAGAAAGCGGCCTGACGCGTCCGCGGCAAAGGGAAGACCCGGCTCTTCCACCTCAGTCCGTAACGATCGCCACCACGGCAACGCAGTCGCCTGATTTGACCAGCCCCGGGAAATGGCGTGCGCAGAGAATGCCGTTCATGCTGGCGCGGATCTCGCGGGGCGCCACCCCGGTCCGTCCGGTCGGATAGATGCGAGCGATGACGGCATCGGCGGTGACGGCTTCACCGAGATCGATGACAGGTTCGATCAGCCCGCCCTCCTCTGCGAAGGAGAAGCAGCGGCCGTCCGGCATGTCGAGCCAGGTCGTCGGCCCGGGATCGACGGCGCCCACGACGATCCCTGCATGGCGTAGCACGTTGATGGCGCCGCGCTTGGCAATCGCAGCACTTTTGGCCGTGGCGGTGCCGCCGCCGCCGAGTTCCGTGGTGATGAAGATCTTGCCCATCTCCTCGGCCGCGGTGTCGTACATGCCGACCGCATCGATCTCCAGCATTTTCATCGAATAGGGAGCGGCAAAGGCAGTCACGAATTCGAAGGCTTTTTTCTCCTGTTGTTTGTTCGGCAGGATGTGGGCCGCGCAGAACGGCAGAAAATCGAGCGTCTTGCCGCCGGAATGGAAGTCGAGGACGAGATCCGCCATCGGCAGAAGCACACGGCTGAAATAGTCGGCGATCTTCTCCGTCACCGTGCCGTCCGGCCGGCCCGGGAAGCTGCGGTTCATGTTGCCCCTGTCGATCGGCGAGGTCCTGGTTCCCGCCAGGAATGCCGGATAATTCATGGCCGGCACGATGATGACAGTGCCACTCACCTCTTCGGCCTTCAGCGTCCGGGCAAGATCGAAAAGCGCGATCGGTCCTTCATACTCGTCGCCGTGATTGCCGCCGGTCAGCAGTGCCGTTGGCCCCTTGCCGTTCCGAACGACCGTTATCGGCACCATCACCGATCCCCAGGCGGAATCGTCGCGGCTATAAGGCAGGCGCAGAAAGCCGTGCTGGACGCCCTCGGCGGCAAAATTGACCGTCGCGCTGATCGGCGACGGCCGCAAGCCAATCTCTGTCATGACAGCCTCAATCCTTGACCATCAGCCTGCGCGGCACGTTCGCGAAGCACTCGACACCGCTGTCGGTGATGAGGATGCTCTCGGTCGTCTCGAAGCCCATGTCCTCGAGCCAGAGGCCGGTCATGAAATGGAAGGTCATACCGGGCTTCAGCTCCGTCCGATCGCCCGGTCGCAGGCTCATGGTGCGCTCGCCCCAGTCCGGCGGATAGGAAAGGCCGATCGGGTAACCGGTGCGGTTGTCCTTGACGATGCCGTATTTCTTCAGCACCGCGAAGAAGGCGTTAGCGATATCCTCGCAGGTATTGCCGGGTCTGGCGACCGCAAGACCGGCTTCCATGCCCTCCAGAGTCGCCTTTTCGGCGTCGAGAAAGGCCTGCGTCGGCTTGCCGAGGAAGACGGTGCGCGACAACGGCAGGTGATAGCGGTTGTAGCAGCCGGCAATCTCGAAGAAGGTGCCCTCACCCTTCTTCATCGGCCGGTCATCCCAGGTCAGATGTGGTGCGGACGCCTCGACGCCGGACGGCAGCAGCGGCACGATCGCCGGATAGTCGCCGCCGATGCCGTCGACGCCGCGGGTGCCGGCATCATAAATTTCCGCAACCAGATCGCACTTGCGCATGCCGACCTCGATCTTGTCGAAGATGCGGGCGTGCATCGCCTCGACGATACGGGCGGCATTGCGCATGTAGCCGATCTCGGTCTCGCTCTTGACGGCTCGCTGCCAGTTGACGAGGGCGGTCGCGTCGATGAAGCGCGCATTCGGCAGGTGCTTCTGCAGCGCCGCAAAGGCTGCTGCCGAAAACCAGTAATTGTCCATCTCGACGCCGATCGTCAGCTTGCCGAAGCCGCGCTCGGTCAGGATGCCCGAAAGGTAGTCCATCGGATGGCGCTCGGTCGACTGCACGTAGTGATCGGGATAGCCGACGATGTTGTCGTGCTTCAGATAGGCGGTGAACTTGGCGCCGTTGGCGTCCTGGCCGCGGCCGAACCAGATCGGCTCGCCCTGCGGCGGCACGATCACCGCCTGGTGCACGTAAAAGGACCAGCCGTCATAGCCGGTCAGCCAGGCCATGTTCGACGGGTCGCTGACGATCAGCAGGTCTACGCCCTTCGCCTCCATGGCACGCCGTGTCTTTTCCAACCGCGCGGCATATTCACCGAGCGAGAATTTGAGATTGGGCTGGGTCATGTTTCTTCCCTTCTTTTCCGGCGCCGCGCCGGTCAGCTTTCGAACGTGGTCCCTGCATTTGCCGCGCCGGCGCGGGCAAAGGCGAGCGTGGCGATGGCGGTGTCCTGGATGCCGGTCCCGGTCAGGTCCGCAATGGTGATCTGGTCGTCGCGCATCCGTCCCGGAGTCCGGCCGGCGACGATCTGGCCGAGCTCGGCAAAGACCGCATCGCCTGCGACCAGCCCAGCATCGATTGCGTGACGCAACTCGCCGAGGCGCCGCGTCTGCTTCAGGCTGTCGGCGACGTAGAGGCCGGCACCCGCAATGGCGGCCGGATCGATCTCGTTCTTGTGTTCCGCGTCCGAGCCCATCGCCGTCAGATGTTGTCCGGGTTCCAGCCACCCGGCCCCGATGATCGGGGTTTCCGACGGCGTGGTGGTGACGATGAGATCAGCGCCGATCATTGCGCCTCTGGCGTCCGCTGTCGCGGTGACGGGAAAGCCGAGCTTTGCGGCCAATTCGGCTGCCACGCTTTGCGCCTTGGCCGCATCGCGCGCCCATATCCTCGCCTCGCGGATCGGCCGGACCAGCGTCAGTGCTTCGAGCTGCAGCCGCGCCTGCATGCCCGCACCGCAGATCGCGGCCACGGATGCATTTTCCCGCGATAGATGTTTTGCCGCGACGGCGCCGGCTGCTGCGGTGCGCACGTCGGTGAGATAGCCGTTGTCCAAGAGCAGCGCCTGCACCAGCCCGGTCCGGCTCGACAGCAGCACCATCATGCCGTTGGTGCTCGGCAGGCCGATCTTGGGGTTGTCGAAGAAGCCGGGGCTGATCTTGATCGCGAAGCCCTCGATGCCGGGCACATAGGCCGTCTTCACATCGACTTCGCCGCGATATTCCGGAATGTCGAGCCGCAGGATCGGCGGCATGGCGACAGCCTTGGTCGCAAGCGCTGCGAAAGCGGCCTCGACGCAATCAACCGCATCGCGATCAAGCGCGATGACTTTCCTCAGTTCCGCTTCCGTCAGAATGATCATCCGGCTCATGGTCTCTCCTCCCCACCGAGTGCCGCCTTGCCATTGATCACCCGCCGGTGCTGTTCCATGTCGACATTCTGCCCGGACAGGATCACGACGATGGGACCGTCGCCCCAGGTTTTCCCGGCAAGCAGCGCCGCAATACCGACGGCGCCAGCGCCTTCGACGACCTGGCGTTCAGCGGCATAGGCATGGCGCATGCCAGCGGCGATTTCCGCTTCCGTCAGCAGGATGACCTCGTCGAGAAGGTCGCGGCACATGGCATAGGTCACGCTGTTGTCGAGGCCGATGCCGCCGCCGAGCGAGTCGGCAAGGCTCGCCACTTCCTCGACCTGCACCGGCCGTCCGGCATCGAGGCTCGCCTTCATCGCGGCACCCTTCTCCATCGTCAGGCCGATCACCTTGGTCGTCGGACTGATGCCTTTGACTGCGGCGGCAACGCCGGCCGCAAGGCCGCCGCCCGAGAGCGGCACCAGCACGGTTGCCGCCTCCGGCAAGGTGTCGATGATTTCGAGCCCCAGTGTTCCCTGCCCGGCTACGACATCAGGCTGGTCGAACGGCGGGACCATCACCAGCCCCTCCTCGCGGACCAGCCGGTCGACCTCCTGCTGCGCCTCGTCCTGCGATAATCCGATAATGCGGACATCGGCACCGAGGCGGCGGATTTCCGAAACCTTGTTCTCCGGCACCAGCCGCGACATGCAGATGGTCGCAACAGCGCCTTCCGCCTTTGCCGCATAGGCAAGCGCCCGGCCGTGATTTCCGGTCGAGGCCGCGACGACGCCGCGCGAACGCTCCGCCGGCGACAAGGAGAGCACCGCATTGGTCGCGCCGCGCAGTTTGAAGCTGCCGGTCGTCTGGTGATGCTCAAGCTTGAGATGGACTGGCACGCCGGCCAATTCGCCGAGTGAAAACGACTGCACCATCGGCGTGCCGATCACGCGGCCGGCAATCCGCCGCGCCGCAGCGCGGATATCCTCCAGCGAAACGGGCAAGGTGCTCACCATGATCTCAGCCTTCCCGATAGGGCTTGGTCATCAATTGACCGAGTTCTGGCCGCGCCCAATCATCGGCGCAAAGCCGCAGGCAAGCCCAGGCGGTCGCGAGATTGCTGGTGACGACCGGCCTGCCGATCGCAGCCTCGATCCGGGCCGCGACCTCTGCTGCCCGCACGGCCGTACAAGAGATAAACAGCGCGTCCGACTGCGGCGCCAGGGCCTGGCGCGCGAAGGCAAGGATCTCGTCCGGTGCGATCCGCGCCATCTCGCGGTCATCGGTCAGGCCGAGACAGGTGAAGCGGTCGATCGCAAAGCCGAGCTTCGCGAAATAATCCGCCATCGGCCGGCTGGTGTCGATCGTATAGGGCGTCAGCACCGAAATCCGTTTAGCGCCCAGCGCCTTCAGGCCGGTAACGGCGGCAGCCGTCGGCGTCACGACGGGAACGCCTGGCTTGGCCGCATGGATCGCCGCCTCGATGTTCCGGTCGCCGATCACCACCGAGGCGGAGGTGCAGGAATAGACGATGGCATCGAGCGCCTCGTCCGGCAGGATCAGCGCTGCGCCTTCGGTCAGCGACGGCTGCATCCTCAAGAGGTTTTCCGGTGTGACCGGATTGGCATAATGGATGCGGCTGACATAGACGCCGAGGCGATGGCTGGCGACCATGCGCTGGAAATCGACTTCCGTCGTGTGGTCCGTCGCGAGGATGACCAGCCCGATGCGCTTTTCCAGCGGCCGGTCCTCCAGTCGCGGCAGCCGGCCGGCGGGAATGATTTCGATCTTTGCGCTCATGGTCAGTCATCCATCCTGGCGTAACGTTCCTCGAGCCAGCGCAAACCCACCACCGAGATCAGGCTGATGACGAGGAAGAAGACGCCGACCAGCGTCATCGGCTCGATGTAGCGGTAATTGCTGTTGGCGATGCTCTTTGCCTGGTTCATCAGTTCGAGCACGGTGATCGCCGAAAGCAGCGGCGTCTCCTTGAACATGGCGATGAAGTAATTGGCGAGCGCCGGGATCATCGGTGGGATCGCCTGCGGCAGGATCACGTGGATCCAGGCCTGGCGCGTCGACAGATTGGTGGCCTTGGCTGCCTCCCATTGTCCGCGCGGCACGTTCTCGATGCCGGCGCGATAGACCTCGGCGGTATAGGTCGCATAGTGAATGCCCATACCGATGACGCCGGCGACCAGCGGCGCCAACCGGATGCCGATATCCGGCAGCACGTAGAAGATGAAGTAGAGCTGCACCAGCAATGGCGTACCGCGGATGAATTCCGAGACGAAAGCGACCGTCCTGGAAATGCCGGCGACCGGTGAGCGCCGCGCAATGGCGAGCCCCAGGCCGACGATCATGGCGACGGCAGCGCCGAGGATGGTGGCGAGAAGAGTGATCTTGAACCCTTCGAGAAGGGTCGGCATGATCTGCCAGACGAAGTCCCAATCCCATTCCATCTGATCAGGTCCTTATGCCATCGAGGCTGCGCGCCATTCGCCGCTCCAGCCAGCGCATCGTCGCGGAGATCGCCGAGGCCATGAGAAAATAGAGGATGAGGATCGTTGCGAAGGGCACCAGCGTATTGCCGGTTTGCGCCCGCACCACCTGCGCCTGGAAGGTCATATCCGTCAGCGAGATCAGCGAGACGACGGCCGTGCCCTTCAGGAGTTCGATCGCATTGTTGCAGAAGGTCGGCAGCATCAGCGGCAGCGCCTGCGGCAGGATGACGTGGCGCATACGCTGGTATCGCGACAGGTTGAGCGCGATGCAGGCTTCCGACTGTTCGCGCCCGACGGCCTTGACGGCGCCGCGCACCACTTCCGCCGCATAGGCGCCGACATTCAGCCCGAGCGCCAGCACGCCCGCCTGCAGCGGCGTCAGGGTCAAGCCCGCAAAAGGCAGCACGAAATAGACCCAGAAGAGCTGGACGAAGATCGAGGTGCCGCGGAAGAACTCGATATAAGCCGTCGCCAGAGCCCGCACGGCGAAGAAGCGCGACAACCGGCCGAGGCCCGCCAGGAAGGCCATCACCAGCGCCAGCGCAGACCCCATGATCGTCAATTCGAGCGTCACCAGGGCGCCCTCAAGGATCAGTGTCAGATAGCCGGACCATACCGACATCGGCAACTCACTTCCTAGAGCATGTCGCGCAAAAGGGTGCAGCGGTTTTGCGATAACGACATGCGTAAAAACAAGGACCTAAAGCGCGACGCGCTTTGGGAGATCGTTGGGGGACAATCCGGCCATGCCCATGGCATGGCCGGCTGTTCACCTCGTTTACTTCGCCGCGGCGCAGAGCTTTTCGCGGCTCGTCGACATCGCCGCCTTGGCCGAGAACCCGTAGGGCTCGATGATCTTGGCGAATTCGCCGGATTCCTTCAGCTTCTTCAGCTCGACATCGAAGGCGTCGCGGAGCGCAACGTCCTGTTTGCGGAAGGCAGCGCCATCGCAATAGACCGGCGCATTGACGACGGGAGCGACGGTTTCGAGGTTCGGATCGTTTGCCTTGGCCATCAGATCATGGATCGACAGAACCGGCAGCGAGTAGACGTCGATGCGGCCGTCCTGCAGCATCTTGATGCCGCTCTGGCCATCCGGAACGACGATGACGCGGTCACGCGGCACGCCGGCCTCGAGCGCCAGCTTCTCCTCGGTGCCGCCCCCCGGCGCGCCGATCTTGGCGTCCGGATTGTCGGCGATGTCCTTGTAGCTCGTCAGCTTCAGCGGATTGCCCTTCTTGAGAGCGAAA
Source organism: Rhizobium changzhiense (assembly GCF_013087625.1). Classification (NCBI taxonomy): domain Bacteria; kingdom Pseudomonadati; phylum Pseudomonadota; class Alphaproteobacteria; order Hyphomicrobiales; family Rhizobiaceae; genus Rhizobium; species Rhizobium changzhiense. Next base: position 15,441 of record NZ_JABFCQ010000003.1, on the reverse strand, counting down.
GCTTCGGCGTCGCAAAGGATCGGTTCGGAATAGGCAACGGCGTTGCAGCGCTCGGGCTTCATGAAGAGGCCTGCGGTGATCGCGTCATGGCGGCCGGCCTGCAGGCCGGGGATCATCGCACCATATTCCGAGATCGAGGCGACCACTTCCTTGACGCCCAGCTTTTCGAAGATTGCGCGCGCCACATCGGGTGCGGCGCCGGACACCTTGCCATCGGCGCCGACGGCGGTGAACGGCGGCTCGTTGGCGATGGCGATACGCGCAAAGCCTTGCTCCTTCAGCTGCTCGAGCTTGTCATCGGCGGCGGATGCAGGCGCAGCCGCCGTGACCAGAAGCACCGACAGGCTGGCGGCGCTCAAAAGATATCCTGTTTTCATCGTTCCCAACTCCTCTGATTTTCCTTGAGTCTTGTTCTTGCGGGCAATGTCTGAACTCAGACGCGGTGCCCCGCCGCAATGATCTTGCGCAAGAAGGTCTGCGTCCTCTCCTGCGTCGGATTGCGAAAGATGTCGCCCGGTTTGCCTTCCTCGACGATCTTGCCGCGATCGAAGAAGAGCACACGGTCGGCGAAATCATGGGCAAAACCCATTTCATGGGTGACGAGAAGCATGGTCATATCGGTTTCGGACGCCAGCCGTCGCATGACGTTCAGCACCTCCTCGACAAGCTCCGGGTCGAGCGCCGACGTCACCTCGTCGAACAGCATGATCTTCGGCGACAGCGCCAGCGCCCGGGCAATGGCGACGCGCTGCTTCTGCCCGCCGGAAAGCTGCGCCGGAACGCTCTTTGACTTGTCGGCCAAGCCGACCATGTCGAGAAGCTCCATCGCCCGCTTTTCCGCCACGGGCCGCTTGATGCCCTTGGTCAACATCGGCGCCAGCGTCACGTTGTCGAGCACGCATTTGTGCGGGAACAGATTGAAATGCTGAAAGACCATGCCGATCTTTTCGCGCATGCGATGCAGATGCCGCTCATCGGCCGGCACTAGCCCGCCGCCATTCGGCATATGGTAGAGCTGTTCGCCGTCGACCTCGATATGGCCGCCGCTGATCGTCTCCAGCGTCATCAGAATGCGCAGGATCGTCGTCTTGCCGGAGCCGGATGGCCCGATCAGCGCCAGCTTCTCGCCCGGCATGACATTCATCGACAGGCCGTCGAGCACGGTCAGCGGGCCGTATTTCTTGACGATGTTGTCGATGCGGATAATGGGCGGAAGCATTCATGTCTCTCCCTGTTGAGACAAGCAATGTCCTAACGATGACGGCCCATCAAAATCATGTCAATTCGTAAAATAATATCATGACAATTATTCTGCTCGCGCTCAAATACAAGGCAGCGGCATCAGATCGCAAGCAGCAGCTCTTCCGGATTTCCTTGCGCCAATGAGGCGACGATGCCAAGCCCGGTCCGCAGCTCGCCTTCGGTTGTCGAACCAAGCGAGATGCGCACGGCCGGCGTCCAGCCCTGATCGGCGGTGTGGAACGATTTGCCGGGCGCGATCGCCACGCCGCGCAGCCTTGCCTGCGACACGAAACCGTCCTCCGTATGGTTGTCGCAGAGCGGCAGCCAGACGTGCAGGCTTTGCGGATGCGCCCGGTAGCTGAGGCCGGCCAGCATCTCCGCCGCGATCGCGTGACGGCTCAAAAGTGCACGGCGCTGCCAATTGACCAGTTCCATTGCCGTGCCGTCGCTGACCCAGCGGGTGGCGATCTCGGCCATGGCAGGCGTCGCCATCCAGTTGGAGACGAGATGCCGGTTGGCGACGGCGGCGACATAACGGTCGGGCGCTGTGAGATAGCCGATCCGTAGGCCTGGAACGGTAATCTTCGTGAAGCTCGTGACGTAAAGTGTCCGCTCCGGCGCAAACGCGGCCATCGGCGGCGCACGACCCTCGACCATCGGGCCGAGAATATCGTTTTCGATGATCGCGATATCATGTTTCGCAGCGACGCTGGCAAGCGCCTGCCTGCGCTCCGCGCTCATCAGCGCCGCCATCGGATTGATCACCGAGGGCTGCAGGAAAATGGCCCGGATCGGTCCCTTTCGGCAGGCTTCGTCCAGCGCTTCGGGGATCATGCCCTCCTCGTCGATCGCCAGCCCTTCGAGGTGGAGACCGAGATAGCTGGAGAGCGGAACCAGCGTATGATGGCTGATCGCTTCGGTCGCAACCGTCGAGCCGGGCGGGGCAACGCTCATCAGCGCCACCGTCATGCCCGATGTCGCACCGTTCGTCACGCTGATGTTCAGCGGCGATACCTCCAGCCCGCAGCGCGCCAGCCATTCCGTAGCGACCGCGCGATGGCGCGGAAATACCATGTTCGGCCTGAACGAAAGCGCCGAGCTGGAAGGCAGGTTTTCCGAAAGCCAGCCGAAGGCCTGCCGCAGCCTTTCCAAATGGATCTGCTCGCAGACCGGTTTCAGGATCGAAAGATCGATCACCTCGCCCAGCCGTTCCGGCAGATAGGGCGGCTCCGGCTCACGCGGCCTGGTCTGGACGAAGCTGCCGCGTCCGATCTCGCCGGAGATCAGCCCCCGGCGGATCAGCTCGTCATAGGCGCGGCTGACCGTCTGCACCGAGAGATGCAGATCATCCGCCATCTTACGGTGCGGCGGCAATTGCGTGCCGTCGGTGAGCTTGCCATCCGTGATCGCGTTTGCGATTTGCTCGGCAAGCGAGAGATAGGCCGGACGGCGGAGTTGCGAGGGATCAGGGCGCCACTTTGTCATGATTTTAACACTGCTGAAAATCAGTTCAATTGACAATGCAAAAATGCGCTCCCATTGTCTTTTCCCTGCGTTTGAAATGATTTCTTCTTAAGAAGGCACCATGAAGCTCGACGCCATCGATCTGCGCATTCTCGACGCCGTCCAGCGCGACGGCCGCATCACCAAACTGGCACTGGCCGAAAAGGCCGGACTGTCGCCGACACCGTGCTGGATGCGGTTGCGCAAACTCGAAAGGGCCGGGATCATCACAGGTTACCACGCGCGCGTCGCGCCACGGCGCATCGCGCCGGTCGCCAGCGTGATGATGGAAGTGACGCTCGCCAATCATCGCCAGGCGGATTTCGAGCGCTTCGAGCGCGCCGTGAGCGCAATCCCAGAGATCGTTGCCTGCTGGTCGGTCGGCGGCGGCGTCGATTACATTCTGAAGATCATCGCGCCCGATATCGACGCCTATCAGCGGCTGGTCGACGGGCTTCTCGACCGTGAACTCGGCATCGACCGCTACTTCACCTACATCGTCACCAAGACGGTGAAGGAGGACACCGTCCTTCCGGTCTCTTCCTTCACTGCCACCGGCGAAGAACAGAGCGCACCGTAGACAATCTCTCTGCCAGGCCGCCGCCCTTTAGACCATCTCTCTCTTTTCGCATCCGCCAACAGACAATCTCTCGCCCGCTCCCGTGGAAGACTACGTCAACCGCCACGAGGAGACTGGACATGACCGCCGTTTTTGCCCGCCCCGCCTATCATGACGCGCTGTCTCGGCTCGCCGACCGTCATCTCCTGCGCGATCTGGCCTATGTCGGCGGCCGGTGGATTGCCGGCAAAACAGGGAAAAGTTTCGAGGTCACCGATCCCGCTTCTTCGGCGACGCTGGCCTGGGTTGCAAGCCTTGGCGCCGATGAGACGGCGGTGGCGATCGATGCGGCGTCGGAGGCTTTCTCCGCCTGGCGCGCGATGCTGCCGCAGGGTCGTGCGGCGATCCTGCGCAAATGGTTTGAGCTGATGCTTGCGGCCAAGGAGGACCTGGCGCTGATCATGACGCTCGAACAGGGCAAGCCGCTTGCGGAATCGCGTGGCGAGATCGATTATGCTGCCTCCTTCATCGAATGGTATGCCGAAGAAGGCAAGCGGCTGCACGCCGAGAGCGTCACCAGCCATCTGCCCGGCGCGGAAATGATCGTCCGGCGCGAGGCGCTCGGCGTCGCCGGCATCGTCACGCCCTGGAATTTCCCCTCTGCCATGCTCACCCGAAAGGCTGCCGCAGCGCTGGCCGCCGGCTGCACGGTCATTGCCCACCCCTCCTCCGAGACGCCGCTTTCGGCACTGGCGCTTGCCGAGCTCGGCGAGCGGGCCGGCATTCCAGCCGGCGTCTTCAACGTGGTCACCGGCAATGCCGCAACGATCGTCGGACGGATGTGCACCGACACCCGCGTGCGCGCCATGAGCTTTACCGGCTCCACCGGAATCGGACGGCTGATCGCCGCCCAGTGCGCGCCGACCCTGAAGCGGCTGGTGATGGAACTCGGCGGCCACGCCCCGCTGATCATCTTCGATGATGCCGATATATCAAAAGCGGTCGAGATCGCCGTCAACGCCAAGTTTGCCACATCAGGCCAGGATTGCCTCGCCGCCAACCGCATTTTCGTCCAGCAGCGGATCGCCGATGGCTTTGCCAAGGCCTTCGCAGACCGCATCGCCGAACTGAAGGTTGGTCCGGGGCTCGAGAATGGCGCCGAGATCGGGCCGCTGATGCATGAACGCGCCGTCGCCAAGGTCGAGGAGCAGGTCTCCGACGCGCTGGTGCACGGCGCGCGGCTCGTCACCGGCGGCAAGCGCCACAGGGCCGGCCGGCTTTTCTATGAGCCGACGCTGCTGACCGATGTGCCGGCGGATGCGCTGATCATGCGCGAGGAGACTTTTGGCCCTGTAGCGGCCATGACCGCCTTCGACACCGAAGACGAGGTTATCTCCCGCGCCAACGATACCGAATACGGCCTCGTCGCCTATATCGTCACGGAGAACGGCGCCCGCCAGATGCGGCTCGGCCGCGCGCTGGAATACGGCATGGTCGCCGTCAACCGCGTAAAAATCACCGGCGCTCCCATTCCCTTCGGCGGCTGGAAGCAGTCCGGCCTCGGCCGCGAGGGTTCACACCATGGGCTCGAGGCCTTTACCGAGCTCAAATATCTCTGCATCGACACGGCCGCCTGACCCCATTTCAAGTGAGCCCCATTTTCAAGAAAGAGGCTAGATATGCTCGACAGAAGTAACGAACTCACCGCCTGGGACCGCGATCACTTCTTCCATCCCTCGACCCATATGGGTGGGCATGCCCGCGGCGAGACGCCGACCCGTGTCGTCGCCGGCGGCGAAGGCGTCTACATCACCGACACGACAGGCCGCAAAAGCCTCGACGCCTTTGCCGGCCTCTATTGCGTCAATGTCGGCTACGGTCGCCAGAAGATCGCCGACGCGATCGCCGAACAGGCGAAGAACCTCGCCTATTACCACGCCTATGTCGGCCACGGCACGGAAGCCTCGATTACGCTGTCGAAGATGATCATCGACCGCGCGCCCGCCGGTATGAGCCGCGTCTATTTCGGTCTCTCCGGCTCGGATGCCAACGAGACCAACATCAAGCTCATCTGGTACTACAACAACATCCTCGGCCGTCCGGAAAAGAAGAAGATCATCTCACGCTGGCGCGGTTATCACGGCTCCGGCGTCATGACCGGCAGCCTCACCGGCCTTGCGCTCTTTCACAACGCTTTCGATCTGCCGCGGGCACCGGTGCTGCACACCGAAGCACCCTATTATTTCCGCCGCCCCGACCGGTCGATGAGCGAGGAGCAGTTCTCGCAATATTGCGCCGACAAGCTCGAGGAGATGATCATGGCCGAAGGCCCGGAAACGATCGCGGCCTTCATCGGCGAACCCATTCTCGGCACCGGCGGCATCGTGCCGCCGCCGAAAACCTACTGGCAGAAGATCCAAGCCGTACTCGACAAGTATGATATCCTGCTCGTCGCCGACGAAGTCGTCACCGGCTTCGGCCGTCTCGGCACGATGTTCGGCTCAGACCATTACGGCATGAAGCCAGACCTGATCACCATCGCCAAGGGGCTGACCTCGGCCTACGCTCCCCTTTCCGGCACGATCGTTTCGAACAAGATCTGGCAAGTCCTGGTTCAGGGTTCCGATCAGATGGGCGCGATCGGTCACGGTTGGACCTATTCCGCCCATCCGATCTGTGCTGCGGCAGGCATTGCCAATCTCGAACTGATCGACGAACTCGGCATCGTCGAGAATGCCGGCATGACAGGCGCCTATTTCCGTTCGGAACTCGCAAAGGCCGTCGGCGGCCACCGCAACGTCGGCGAAGTCCGTGGCGACGGGCTGATGGCAGCCATCGAATTCGTCGAGGACAAGGACGACCGCACGTTCTTCGATGCCGGCCGCAAGATCGGCCCGCAGGTCGCCTCTGCCCTCCTCGAACGCGGCGTCATCGGCCGCGCCATGCCGCAGGGCGACATCCTCGGCTTCGCCCCGCCGCTCTGCCTGACACGCGAGGAGGCCGACATCGTGGTCAGGGCCGCGGCGGATGCGATCGAAACCGTCTTCAAGAGCATCTGAGGGAGAAGAGCGGTATGACGATCCCGGAAAAGATGGCGGCCGTATTGCTCACCGGCCATGGCGGTCTGGACAAGCTCGTCTATGACAGGGGCGTGCCCGTCCCGAGACCCGCGGACGGCGAGGTTCTTATCCGCGTCACGGCCTGCGGCATGAACAATACCGACGTCTGGGTGCGCCAGGGCGCCTATGGCACCGAGGATGATCCATCGGCCGTCTCCACGTGGCGCAGGCAAGGCAATACGCTGACATTCCCACGCATCCAGGGCACCGATACGGTCGGCCATATCGTCGGCGTCGGAGCCGGCGTTAATCCGGCGCGCGTCGGCGAACGCGTCATGGTCGACTTCTCGATCTACAACCGGGACGACGACAGCCTCGCCGACATCGATTACATGGGCCATGGCCGCGACGGCGGGTATGCCGAATACATGGCACTGCCGTCCGAGAACGCGCATGTCGTCGCAACCGATCTGACCGACGTCGAACTCGCCACCTTCTGCTGCGCCTATCTGACCGGCGAGCGCATGCTCGAACGGGCAAGGCTTGTCGCCGGCGAACGCGTCCTCGTGACCGGCGCCTCGGGTGGCGTCGGCTCGGCGATCATCCAGCTCGCACGGGCCCGCGGCGCCATCCCGATCGCGGTCGCCGGCCCCGGCAAGGAGGCGGCGATGCTCGATATCGGCGCCGAAGCGGTCGTGACCCGCGGCAAGGGCGATCTCGTCGAAGCCGTCCATTCCGCCAGCCGTGGCCAGCCGATCGATGTCGTCGCCGATCTCGTCGGCGGACCGCTGTTCAACGATCTCCTAAAGATCCTGCGCCCCGAAGGCCGCTACACGACGGCCGGCGCCATCGCCGGCCCGGTCGTTCAGCTCGATTTGCGGACCATGTATCTGAAACAGCTGGAGCTGCACGGCTCGAGCCAGGGAAGCCGCGCCGACTTTCGCCGGATCGTCGGCTATATCGAAAGCCGGAAGATTCGGCCTCTCGTAGGTGGTGTCTATCCGCTGTCGGAATTCCACCGCGCGCAGACCGATTTCATGGCGAAGAACTTCGTGGGCAAATTGGTCGTGGTTCCCGACGAGAGATGATCTGCATCGCCCCGCAGACGAACCTTATCGGGTTTGCGGCGTTTCCCGGCCATGAAAAACCCGTACGATTGCGGCGAGCACTCGCTGTGCCGGATGATGGAAGGCTTCCTTTCATTCTCGACGGAGGCGCAGCGATCCGTCGCGCGGCAGGACCACTGATGTCAGCTTCCAATGCCACGAGATACCCCACCTCTTCCGAACTCGAAAGAATTCGCCGCGCTGCCCGTATCGCTCGGCTTATGGACACTGCCATCCGCCTGCCCGTCATCGGTGTGAGGATCGGCGCCGACTCTGTGCTCGGCCTCCTTCCAGCCGTCGGCGACGTTGCCACGTCACTCATCGGTCTTTACATTCTCAATGAGGCGCGGCGTCTCGGCATTCCCAACGACAAGCTTGCACGCATGGCTGTCAATCTCGGCATCGATGCGGCCGGCGGTTCGGTTCCATTGCTCGGCGATCTCTTCGACGTCTACTTCAAATCGCATCGCCGCAACGTCGGCATCATCCTCGAGCACTTCGGCATCAGCGAAGATGATCTTAACCAGCGAACTTGATAAGATCATCGTGCTTTGCAATTCCCCTGCCGACGAACCTGTGTGAGGCCGGTCTAAAGTGCAGTCAGAGCGCCCGCCGTCTTCACTGCATGGTCAAGAACGAATTGCAGCTTGGCTGCGTGGCCGAAACCAGGCTCATCCGGCTGCCCCTTTTGCACGGCATTTGCAAAACGCTGGAAATTGGTGATAACCGGTTCGACCTCGATCTTACGCCAGATTGCCTTGTCGGCATCAGGACCTTCACAGGCCCTGAGCGTCGAACCTTCAGGCGTATGCACCACCTCCAGCGCGCCCTTGTCTCCATGCAGGCGCAGCCGCAATTCGTTCAGATGGCCAGTCGCCCAGCGCGTTGCGTGGATGACGCCAGCAGCACCGTTTTCGAGTTCAGCCATCATCAAGAAGCTGTCGTTAGCGTCGAGATCATACTCGCCGATCCGGTTCCCGGGGCTCTTGTCGAACACCTTAAGATGCGATGCGGCGGCCTTGACGTTACTTCCGGCGGCAAAAACCGCGAAGTCGAGGATATGGATACCGACATCGCCCAGCACGCCATTGGAGCCGTGCTTTGTCGACAACCGCCAAAGCCATTGCGATTCCTTGGTCCAGTCGCCCCACGCCTTTGAGACCAGCCAGCTCTGGAGATAGGACGCTTCGAAGTGGCGGATCGCGCCGAGGCGTCCGTCCAACACCATCTTACGCGCTGCTTGCAGCGGCGCTACATTACGATAGGTAAGGTTTACCATCGTGACCTTGCCGGACGCAGCGGCTGCGTCGGCCATCTCTTTGGCTTCGCGGTAGTTGACCGCCAGCGGCTTCTCGCAGAGGACATGCTTGCCGGCGCCGAGTATCTTCATTGTCGTGGAATAATGCGCGCGATCCGGCGTGACATTGGTCACGGCGTCAAACTCTCCCCATGCAAGGGCGTCATCAAGCGACGTGAAAGTAAGTGGGATACCATGCCTGAGCGCGAAGGCCCGCAGCCGGACCTCGTCCGTATCGACAGCAGCAACAATTTTTACGTCGGTGATTTCGGAAAAATTCATGGCATGGGTATTTGCCCATCCTCCGGTTCCGAGAATGATCAAGCGCATTTTTGTCCTCATGGTCGTTTATAGAAATCATTGGCTCCAAAACCGTCGTCCTTCACAAGCGCCAGATGGTCTTGCCAGATAGAGAGCGACGACTGACAGCGCAGTGTTTGCCGGGCCGACCGCACGCGTGGATACACGCCCAAGGAAGGCGTTTCAGTTCCTCAGCGGTAACCGGCTTCGCCGGCCTGGTGCAGTCTCGGGCCGCGTTCGACGATCGGCTCTAGTGCTTTTTCTACCGGCACATTTGGAGCGTCGGTGATACCAGTCAACGACCCTTCGCGGTTATAGGCCCACTTCACGCCGTTGATCAGCACCTTCTGGACATTGACGTCGTGATAGGTCGGATAGGTCTCGTGGCCGGGGCGGAAATAGAAGATGTTGCCGGCGCCGCGGCGCCAGGTCAGGCCTGAGCGGAACACTTCGCCGCCCTGGAACCAGGAGATGAACACCGTTTCGAGCGGTTCCGGCACAGAGAACTGCTCGCCGTACATTTCTTCGTTCTCAAGCTCGAAATATTCACCGATGCCGGCGGCGATCGGATGGCGCTGGTTGATCGTCCACAGTCGCTCACGCTCACCCGCCTCGCGCCATTTCAGCGCGCAGGGCGTGCCCATCAGCCGCTTGAAGATCTTGGAGAAATGGCCGGAATGCAGCACGAGCAGGCCCATGCCTTCCCAGACGCGCTTGGCGACACGCTCGACGACGACGTCGGAAACCGCGCCGTGATCCTTGTGGCCCCACCAGGTCAAGACGTCGGTCTCATTAAGGCGGGCTTCGCTGAGGCCGTGTTCCGGCTCCTGCAGCGTCGCCGTCGTCGCCGAGATACTTGGATCGGTGTTCAGCGCATTGGCGATCGTCGTGTGCATGCCTTCGGGATAGATCCCCCGGACGATCTCATTGGTATTCTCGTGGATATTCTCTCCCCACACAACGGTGCGAATGGTCACGTCTTCTCTCCTTATAGTTAAAAACGGATCGAGCCTTGGGAGGAACATCGACCCTGGGAAAATCAGGCAGCCCGCATGGATGCTCGCTCAAGCGCCCGGCCCGACCGGTCGAAACGGTGAACGTGGCTGGCAAGCGGCACAAGGCCAAGTGTTTGGCCGGGCGCGTGGCGGGAGACACCGGCTTCCCGCACGACGAACGGCTCATCCGCCCCGATATCCAGATAGACGAAGCTATCGGCGCCGAGGATTTCTGAATGGATGACCGTGCCGCTCCAAACGGGCGACTCGGGCGTGATGCGAACATGCTCTGCGCGCACGCCAATCGTATGGCTATCATAGGGTTGCGCCGGCCCGCCCGAGAGGAAATTCATTTTCGGCGAACCGATGAAGCCGGCAACGAAGACCGAATTGGGGCTTTCGTAAAGCTCCAGCGGCGTGCCGATCTGCTCGACGACGCCGTCCCTTAACACGCAGATCCGATCGGCGAGTGTCATGGCCTCGACCTGGTCATGGGTCACATAGATCATCGTCGTGTCGTGCATGCTGCGATGAAGCTTCGCGATTTCCAGCCTCGTCGCGACGCGAAGCGCCGCATCGAGGTTGGACAGCGGCTCGTCGAAGAGAAAGACCTTGGGATCGCGTACGATCGCCCGGCCGATTGCGACGCGCTGACGCTGCCCGCCGGAAAGCTGACGCGGCAAGCGGTCTAAGTAGGGGGAGAGCTGCAGCATGCCGGCGGCCTGTTCAACACGCTGGCGGCATTCGTCTCTGGTGCTCCCGAAAAGTTTCATGCCGAAAGCCATGTTGTCGAAGACCGTCATATGCGGATAGAGCGCGTAGGACTGGAACACCATGGCGATCCCTCTCTTCGACGGCGCGTGCTGGTTCACTGTCTTGTTGTCGAAGGAGAGGGTTCCCGATGTGATGTCCTCGAGCCCGGAGATAAGCCGCAGTAGCGTGGACTTGCCGCATCCCGATGGCCCCACGAACACCATGAACTCACCCCGGCGGATGTCCATCGTCACGCCTTTGATCACCTCGAAAGCGCCGAAGCTCTTGCGGATATTCTCCAGTCGGATTTCTGCCATGTCCTACTCCCTCAACCCTTGACGCCGCCGGCGGTCAGCCCCGAAATGATCCGGCGCTGGAATATCAAAACAAGCACGACGACCGGCACGGTGACGATCACTGAAGCCGCCATGATGTTGCCCCAGGGGATCTCGAATTCGCTGTTGCCCGAAAGCAAGGCGATCGCAACCGGGACGGTTCGCTGCGTATCCGACGATGTGAATGTCAGCGCAAAAAGAAACTCGTTCCAGGCGGTGATGAAGGCGAGCAGTCCGGTCGTCACCAGCGCCGGCCACATCAACGGCATGAACACCTGGGTGATGATGACCCATGGTGAGGCACCGTCGACGATCGCCGCCTCCTCGATCTCGATCGGCAATTCCCGCATGAAGGTCGTCAGCACCCAGACGGTGAAGGGGAGCGTGAAGATCATGTAGGAAAAGATCAGCGCGAAGGGCGTGTTGAAGATGCCGATCCAGCGGATGAGTTCGAAGAGGCCCGCAAGAACGGCAATCTGCGGAAACATCGACACGGAGAGGATGGTCAACATCAACAGCGCCCGCCCGCGGAAGTGCACCCGGGCCAAAGCGAACGAAGCGGTGATCGCAAGCAGCAGGGATGCTGAAACCACGACGCAGGCGATCATCGCGGAGTTTGCCAGACTGCGGACGAAACCGCCCTGGCCCATCACGGAAGTGTAGTTGCCGAAGGAGATGGAGGTCGGCCAATAATCGACTTTGAAAAGGGCCGTGCCGGTCTTCAGGCTCGTAAGGATTGCATAGTAGAACGGAAATACCGCAATGATGACGATGATTGTGACGAGCAGGTAGAAGAGCGTATTCTTGGCGATCGAAAGCAGCATCAACGTTCCTCCCCGCCGAGCTTGACGCGACCGAGCCAGATATAAAGGACGGTTACGGAGGCAATGATGAGGAAAAGCACCGTTGACGCGGTGGCGCCGTAGGCGAACTTGTCGAAGTCGAACAGGTTCTCGCGCGCCATGACCGACATGGTCTTCGTCTGCGCATTGTTGGGTGTCAGAACATAGATCAGGTCGAAGATGCGCATCGCATCCAGCATCCGGAAGATTACGGCAACCATGATGGCCGGTCGGATCAGGGGCAGCGTCAGACGCCAGAACACCTTGACCGGATTGACGCCGTCGATCCTGGCAGCCTCATAGATGTCTCCCGGAACCATCTGTAGTCCCGCAAGAATCAGAAGCGCCATGAAGGGTGTCGTCTTCCAGACATCGACGATCAGCACTGCGATCATCGCCGTTTCCAGATTGGCGGTCCAGGCAATCTTCTCGCTGATAAGACCGAAGCCGAGCAGAATATCGTTCAGAATGCCGAACTGATCATTGAGCATCCAGGCCCACATCTTTGCTGACACGATTGTTGGGATCGCCCAAGGAATGAGGATTGCGGCCCGCACGATCCCACGCCCGAAGAACCGTGCGTTCAGCACCAAGGCGACGATCAGCCCGAGCACGGTCTCGATCACCACCGAAAGGACGGTAAACTTGGCAGTGTTCCAGGCGGCATTCCACCAGACCGGATCGGCAAGCAGCCCGCGATAGACGGTCCTTCCGCTCTTCAGTGTTACCCACGACAAATAATTGTCAAAGCCGACGAACTGCGCATTGCCAAGGTCGTTCAGCGACGCATTCGTAAAACTGAAATAGATCGTTCTGAACAGCGGCCAGCCAGCGACGATTGCCAAGATCAACAGCGTCGGCGCCAGAAACATCCATGCCGATCGAATGCGCTCGGACCGCAACTCCGTGGTGGCTCTGAAATGGGAAACCCTGGGCTTGATTGCTTGTGGAACTACGATTTCGCTCATGAAACGTCTATCCCTCGTTGGCGCGTCCGAAGACCGGACCGGCGGCCTGACAGCCGCCGGTCGGAATACTCACCAAGCGTCGCCCTTGAGGGTCGTTAGGTCGGCTTCGAGAAGCTCGAGGTTCTCGGCAGCTGAGCCGCTGCCTGACAAGGTATTGTGCACTGCAGTCCAGAACTTCGAGGACACCTCATTGTACTTTATCTTGGCCGTCGCCGAAGGGCGTGGCACCGCGTCCTGGAAAATGGGTTTCCAGTTCGGCATGAAGGGCTGGGCCGCAGCGACATCCTTGTCGTCATAAAGATCCGTCAGGGTCGGCAAATTGGAGAGTTCGATGGCACGTGCCTTTTGAACGTCCTTCGACGCCAGGAATTTTACGAGCGCGATGGCTGCGTCCTGCTTTTCGGAATATTTCGAAACCGCCAGGTTCCAGCCGCCAAGTGTCGAAGACGGCTTATCGCCGACAGCCGCAACCGGTAGCGTCATTACGTCGAACTTGCCCTTTACGGCGCTGTCGGCACCGTTTCCGAGAGAATAGGCATAGGGCCAGTTGCGCATGAAGACGGCGTTGCCTGTCTGCCAGACGCCGCGCGATTCTTCTTCCTGATATGCGAGCACCCCTGGCGGTGAGATCGTGCCGATCCAGTCCTTGGCCCGTTCAAGTGCTGCTGCCGCCTTCTCGTTATTGATCGAGATCGTCCCGTCCGGCTCGACGATCTGGCCGCCGCCCGACGACTTCACCCATTCCAGTCCGTTGCAGGTAAGCCCTTCGTAGGAATTGCCCTGGAAGACGTAGCCCCAGATGTCCTTCTGTCCGGCCTGGCGTTCTTTGTCCTGAATCTCTTTGGCGGTTGCTGCCATCTCGTCCCAGGTCTTCGGCGGCTGTTTTCCATATTTCTCTAGCAGGTCCTTTCGGTAAAACAGCGCTGGGGCATCGGTAAACAACGGCAGCGCCACAAGCCGGCCATTGACAGTCTGAGACGCGATGATCGACGGGAAGAACTGGCCGACCACGTCTTTGGTGGCTTCCTTCAGATCTACGAACTGGTCGGCAAGCTGCGGTGCCCAGATGACATCAGTCTGATAGACATCGACGTCCTTGTTTCCAGCAGCAAGCCACAGGCGATATTGGGAAAACTGCTCGCTGCTCGATGACGGCATGGTGACGAGCTTGACATGATTGCCGGTATTCTTCTCGAAAATTGCGAGCTGGTTGTGAAGGAATTCGACGTTTTTGCCGGTGGTATTTGCGGCAAACGAAATTTCAGCGGCACGGACAGAGCCGGCAGCGATAGCGACGCTGAGTGCCGACAAAGCTAAAGCAAACTTTTTCATGATCTCCTCCCAGAAATTGAAATCGATTTGGCAATCGGACCATTGCAGAAGGTCGCAGAGGCGTCAAGCCATCACGATTAGCGATCTTCAGTTGTATTCCGATAGGAAAATCGCCGATATACAGTGATTGGAGGTATTTTTTACCCCCGCGAGCGGAGTTTCAAAGCAACAAAATTGAAACCGATTTCAATTTTTTGCCGGATTGACACTTGCCCGTTGCGCATCGCCGACGCTTCCTCCATTGATTGCCGGGACAAAGAAGACATCCGATGAAACTTCGTGAATTTGCAAAGCAGCTTGGGCTCTCTCCGACGACGGTCAGCCGTGCGCTCAGCGGCTATCCCGAAGTGAGCGAAGCCACGCGCGCCCGGGTTGCGAGCGAAGCAATGCGGCTCGGCTATCGCCCCGATATCAATGCCGTGCGGCTAAAGACCGGGAGAGCCGGAGCGATAGGCGTCATGATGGCGCGTTCGGGAGAAATCCATTTCGCTGAATTCATGTCGGGGATGGCGCAGCGCCTGGAAACGGCCGATACCGATATTCTCATCACGCCTATTACCGCGCACAATGATGACGACGAAATGCAGGCCTACCGACGCTTGGTCGAAAGTCGCCGAGTGGATGCAGTGATCATTCATTCGCCTCGCCCCAAGGACCCGCGGATCGAGCTGCTGAACAGCTTGGGCCTGCCTTTCCTGGTTCACGGCCGCTCGGAGACCGAGCACATTCACGCGTGGCTCGATATCGATAATGAAAATGCCGTGCGTAGAGCCACCGAACACCTGATCGATCTCGGGCACCGGCGCATTGCCATGATCAATGGCCTGCGGGGCAAGACGTATTCGATCCATCGCGAACATGGTTTTCGGATTGCCCATCAGGAGCGTGGGCTCGTCGTCGATCCCAACCTGATGGTCTGCGATAAATTCTCCGACGAGAGCGGCTTCCGTCATGCCCGCTCTTTTCTGGAGAGCGCGAATGCGCCGACCGCCATCGTTGCCGGTTCCACGATGACAGCGCTTGGTGTTTACCGTGCGGTCCGTTCGCTTGGGAGTAACCGGTGTCCCGCTCCCACGTTGTCGATGCCGCTCTAATCTGTGATCGCCTTTCCATGGACGAGCAACGGGAGTTTCTCCATGGAGAGTACATT
>NZ_JABFCQ010000002.1:0-1165627 GCF_013087625.1 Rhizobium changzhiense | reverse complement strand
TCGGACGTACCTTGTGGTATGCCCTTCGCCAATCGCCTTTGCCCTGACGAAAACCTGCTCCGGCAGAATGCTGCAATCTAACCCGGAAAGGCTCTAAGATGGTTCGGCAATTCCTCCCTTTAAATGGCTTGAGGGCCTTCGAAGCATCGGCAAGGCACCTCAGCTTCACCCGGGCCGCGATCGAGCTTTGCGTTACCCAGGCCGCTGTAAGCCAACAGGTCAAAAGCCTGGAGAAACGATTGGGGGCTGCCCTTTTTCAGCGTCTCCCAAGAGGCTTGAAAATTACTGCAGAAGGCGAGGCTCTTTTGCCGACCCTGACCAATTCCTTCGATCAGATGGCGATCACGCTGGACCGGATTGAAGCCGGGCAGGTTCGGGAATTGCTGTTCCTGGGTGTGGTCGGGACGTTTGCCGTCGGCTGGTTGTTGCCAAGGCTTTCGGATTTTCAACAGCAGCACCCGTTTATCGATGTGCGCGTTTCGACAAACAATAATCGCGTCGATATGGCGGCCGAGGGACTGGACTTTGCCATTCGCTTCGGCAGCGGTTCCTGGCACGGCACAGAGGCGCTGCGTCTGTTCGACGCTCCGCTCTCTCCTTTGTGCACGCCCAAATTGGCCGAGCGTTTGAGGTCGCCTGCAGACCTGGTCGAGGCGACGCTTTTGCGGAGCTACAGGGCGGACGAATGGAGCACCTGGTTTGCGGCAGCGAACGTTCCTCCGGCGGCGCAGATAAACGCAGGTATCGTCTTCGACTCTTCCCTCGCCATGATGGAGGCGGCCCTGCAAGGACTGGGGATCGCTCTGGCGCCGCCGTCGATGTTTTTCAGACATCTATCCTCGGGAGCAATAAGACAACCTTTTCCTACGACCATATCGTTGGGGAGCTATTGGCTAACCCGACTGCAATCGAGGCCGCCAACAGCGGCCATGCTCGCATTTTCCGATTGGATAACGTCGCAGATGTCTTCCGCATCGCAATGACGGCTTCCGGCGAGCCTGGGAACTCCTCCGTCATGCTCCACCGCTACGCCACACAGATGCCCGGCACGGCGACCTTCTGGAAGAGATGCGGGGAGGCGACCGCCGAGGACGGATAGGCCGAGAGCTTCGCCCGAAACTCCGGATGCGAGAATGCCGCCCGGAAGTCGGCGGTCGATTCCCAGACGGCATAATTGAGATAAGCAGGGCTTTCACCGATGGCGCGGTGCATCTGGGTCGAGATAAAGCCCGGCTGCCGTTTCATGAAGGCCGCATCGGCCTGCCAGGCATCAAGGAAGGCCTGCTCGTCGGCCTTGTCGAGCGTGAAGAGGTTGATGAGGACGATCGCGGAGGCATCGATCGCGATTTGGCGATCGATTGGGAAGGCAGGGTCCATCGGGCGCATGAGCGACATGGTCGACTCCATCTGGTTTGGTTACATGATGTCAATCTGGTGATACGGATATATTCACTTTGACACTATGATGTCAATATAGCTATATGGTGACAAATGGATGAACTTAAACGGACCCCGGCCGGAACAGCCTTGACCGACCTTATTCTGGATCTCTTCCGGCTCAACAACCGGATGATCAACGCGGGCGACAAGCTCGTCGACGGGCTCGGCCTGACCAGCGCCCGCTGGCATGTCCTCGGCACAGTCGCCACGGCAGGCCGGCCGCAGCCGGTCGCGTGGCTGGCGCGCGACATGGGCGCCAACCGCCAGAACGTTCAGCGTATCGTCAACGATCTGGAGAAGGAGGGGCTTCTGGCGTTCCAACCCAACCCGCACCACCGACGGGCACAACTCGTCGTGCTGACGGACAAGGGAAACCAGGCATATGAAATCGCCATGCGCCTGCAAGCCCCGTGGGTCGACATGCTCTCGGAAGGGCTTCAGGTCGAGGATCTCAAAACCACGCATGCCGTCATGAAGGCGCTGCGCAACAAACTGGAAGGACATGGAGATGTTGAAGAGCAGGCCTGATCGCTATGGCGCAATAGCGGTCTCGATCCACTGGCTGAGTGCGGTTCTGATCCTGGCACTGCTCGGCTCCGGCTTCCGGGCCGCCAACGCCATGGACGCCGCGACCAAGGCCGGGCTGTTGCGTTTCCACATTCCGATGGCCGTCGTCGTCCTGCTTCTCACGGCTCTTCGCATTGTCTGGTGGTGGCGTTTCGATCGCAAGCCTGCGCCGGCGCAGGCATTGCCTCGCTGGCAGGAGCGCCTGGCAGGCTTT
This sequence comes from Rhizobium changzhiense, assembly GCF_013087625.1. Classification (NCBI taxonomy): domain Bacteria; kingdom Pseudomonadati; phylum Pseudomonadota; class Alphaproteobacteria; order Hyphomicrobiales; family Rhizobiaceae; genus Rhizobium; species Rhizobium changzhiense. Next base: position 1,163,406 of record NZ_JABFCQ010000002.1, on the reverse strand, counting down.
GTCCACGTCGCCTTCTGCATTTTCATTCTCGGCATGGTCGCCAGCGGCATCGGGATGATGATCCTCAGTGGCGCTGCTCCCGCCATCTTCGGGGCCGCCGGCGCCACGCTGCCTGATTTCACCGCCTATCCGCCGCGTGGCCCGCATGGGTTCGGCGCCTTCCTGCTTGTCGGCCTGCTGGTCTTCCATGCCGGTGCCGCGCTCTATCACCAGTTTGTCCGCGGCGATCACCTGCTGCGGCGGATGTGGTATGGCGGCTGAGATCCCGCCGCGGTCGATCTCTAATGGCTCGATGTCTGATGTCTGCATTCTTGAAGATCTATCGGGCGACTGCGTTCGGGTCTGACGCAGGAGACGCAGATCGCCAAACCGGCAAGGAGCTGACCAGTGCCACGCCCAATTCGACGATCGACGATCAGCGGGACCGGCTCGACGGTATAGTGACCGCTGTGCACCAAGAAGGCGCGATGAAGCGCCGCGCCGTTGCCGCCGAGACGCCTCTCAAATGATGTCACCGTTTGCGTGATGCCGCCGCCCTTGCCTACAAGGGCAGCTGCTTGCCGGCCTGTTCGCTGACCATGTATTCGGCGTACCAGTCCGGCCAGTTCTCGTCGTGTTTGCCGCCGTTTCGCTTCTCGTGTTCACCGTGCGCGGTCGCCGCACGGCGCATAGCTGACGCGAGATCGGTCGAGGTCGTGAATGTCGTCCCGTCGGCGTCGATGCGTCCTGGCAGGCGCGTGGTGACTTCCTGGAACAGCCAGCCGTTGCCATCGGGATCCTTGAAGGAGGCAAAGGAGCGATAGCTGCGGTGATCGGGATCGCGGCCGGCAATGCGGAGCCGCCCGAACAGGTATGGTTCGTCCTTGCCGGCATAGACGCCGGCCGCGTCATGGAACACTTCGCTGACCTCGACGCCGCGGGCGATGAGATCGCGGCAGGCGGCCTCGATGTCGGAGACGATAAGATAGAGCCCCTGGGCGGAACCCGGGGCGGCGGCCGTGACGTTCTTGCCGAAGATGATCGCGCAGCCGGAGCCCGGCGGCGTAAACTGGATCACCCGAAAATCGGCATCATTGGCGAAGTCGGCGTCGAGCCGCCAACCCAGGCCGTCGTAAAAACGTTTGGCGCGGTCGACGTCGGAAACGGGGATGACGACCACCTCGAGCTTGGTGTCGACGGGCTGTGTTCTCGGGGTTTCAATGGGGGTTTCGCTGCGCATTGCATTGCTCATCTTCAGCTCCTTGGGGTTTTGGATGCGTTAAGAATGGCGATACATGTCACCGCCAGTGGACCACAGCGCGGTGAGGGCGTCGAATCAATTATTCTATCGGTATTGAGTGGTCGACGGCGGGTTGACCCCGCCGTCTTCATCGGCTGTTGTTCTTCTGCTCGTCGAGCCGCTTTCACGCAGCGAGAGCGGCGCGGGTTTTGCCGATCGTCAGAGCCGCCTTTGCTGCTTCACGCCCTTTCTCGACGAAATGTGCGCGGTAGATCTGTTTGTGGTGCTCGGTTTCCTGATACTGATGCGGCGTCAGCGAAACCGACAGCACCGGCACACCGGTATCCATGCCGGCGCGCATCAGCCCATCGACGACGGCCTGGGCGACGAATTCGTGACGGTAGATTCCGCCGTCGACGACGAAGGCGGCGGCAACGACAGCGGCATAGCGTCCGGTTGCCGCAAGATCGCGCGACAGCAGCGGCATCTCGAATGCGCCGGGAACATCGAACACATCGATCTGCTCGGGCGGAATAAGCTGATGGAAGCCATCAAGGGCGCGGTCGACGATGTCGGCGTGCCAGCTGGCTTTGACGAAGGCATAGCGGGTGGGTGTCACGGTAATCTCCTTTGGCGAACAGACACATCACCCAAGGCGATCACGAACGTCCCCGACAGCCGCAAGGGCGGCAGGAACGCACGTTCTCTTTCATCCGGACTATGACCGTCGGCTCAGGCATCTCACCTGATCTGCTGACCCTTCCTGAGAAGGCGCTCGCGGGCTCGCAATCTAATTGCATACCGCCGGTAGGGACTTGCACCCCGCCCTGAGAACGGCGCGAACAATAGGGGGAAGGTGACGGGCTGGCAATAGGTCGAAATGCTTCGCGACCAATGCAGGATCGGGGTCCCGCGGCGATTTCGTGTGTTGGTCGATCGCGACGGGCAAGCCCTCTTGCGGAGGATGGGCTTGCGCCTACATGCTGTGCGTGAGGACAGTCACGTCAGAATAGCACGGCAGGACAGGCTGCGCCGTCTCCACCGGCGACGGGCAGGGCCGTGGAAACCATGGGAGAGAGAGATGCAAGACCCATTCGTCGTCCACCGTGAGGCGCATATCGCGGCGCCGCCGGCCGCGGTGTTCGCGTTGATGACCGACCCGGAAAAGATCCTGCGCTGGATGGGAACGGAGGCGCAGGTCGAGCCGCAGCCAGGCGGGCTCTATCTCGTCAACGTTACCGGCGCCCGCTTTGCGCGCGGCTCGTTTCGAGAGGTGGTGCCGGTTCATCGCCTTGCCTACAGCTTCGGCTGGGACGGCAGCGAGGTGGTGCCGCCGGGGTCGAGCCTGGTCGAGATCGATCTGATCGAACAGGGAGGCGGAACGCTGCTGCAGCTCACCCATAGCGGCCTGCCGAGCGCCGAGCAATGCGCCGGCCATGCGGAGGGCTGGGCACATTATCTCGGACGGCTGACCGAGGTCGCCGCGGGTCGCGATCCGGGTCCCGATCCTTTTTACGGCAGGACATGAACAATTTTTGCGGGCGGCGGGGCGGCTCTGAAGCGCTTGCCGTTGCGACAACAGCGGTCGGCGAGCGTTCGGACCGGCCGTGCGGAAGCGCTTCTTTTTCTCCCGCAAACGTGAACGCGCAGTTCATCTCCAGTTCAATTTGGCGGTCATAAGGTATGGACGGCTGGATTGAAATGGAGTTCTCGATGAAGGCACTTTCTATCGCGGCTGCCTTGCTCGCTGGCAGCCTCTCGTTCGGCACAGCGCAGGCGATGCCGATTGGGACAATCAATGTCCAGAGCAATATCACAAAGGTCGACTACGCCTGCGGTCGCGGCTGGCATCTGACGCGCTGGGGCGAATGCCGGCGAAACTGGCGCCGCCCACCGCCGGTAGCTTTCTACGGTGGTCCGCCTCGCTGGGGCTGGGAGCGGCGTCACCGGGATTGGGATGGCCCGCGCTGGCGCCATGAGAGGCGCTGGGATCGCGACCGCCGTTGGCGGGATGATTACTAACGTCTCGCTTAAAGCGCGTCGCGTCAAACCGGCGTCATGCGACGCGCTTTAAGTCTTTGATTTATGCATGTCGTTGTCCCAAAACCGCTGCACACTTTTGGGCGACATGCATTAGATGGAGATGGACGAAGGCCGGAGCGATTTTCGCCCGGCCTTTTCTGATGAAACGCTTCGCCGACGCTGCCTGGCAGCGTTCTCCGGATTGGTCCGATATGCTCAAATCCTGCTGACGAGCCAGTACTTGTCGTCGATCAGTTCTTCGAGCTCTATGGGATCCTTGACGCCGAATTCGAACCATTCGACGAGTTCCTTCGCCTTACGGCTGCTCTCGTCCGCGGTCAGCTCGACCTGATATCTTTCGCACCATCGCCGAAGGATCGACGTCAGCAGCGTCATGTCATTCCCATCCAGCGGATCTTTCGGCCAGAATATCGTACCCATCGCACCCCTCAATCACACGATGACGAACGACCTTATAATGGAATCAAAGCGGCGCAAGTTTAAAGTGTCTATTTTTCGTTTTCCACCGCGGTGAATGGTTTTCGACAGGGGCGTGCTGTCAATGTCGGGCGTCTGCGGGCGGACGCGCTCGAGACAACAGGCTGATCGATGGAAATGTCCTGACGAATGCCTCGAGAGGCGTCCTGACGGACGTGCGGGATGTCGGTTTGTCGACACCCCTGGGATGTCCTTGCGGCTGCACCGCAGGGCGTGCCATGATCACGGTATGGATTTGCCATCTCCCCTTGCCTGGCTGGTTGACGAGGCCGGAGCCTCGCCCGGTCCCGAACGGTTTCTGGCCGAGCTCGGGCGCCGGCTGCTGGCCGACGGCCTTGCGCTTTCCGGCGGCGCGCTGACGCTTTCGGTGCCGCATCCGATTATTGCGCGACGGACGTGGCTGTGGCGAGCCGAGACCGGTGCGGTCATCGAGGCGCTGGCCTTTGCCGCGGCTCCGCAGAGCGAGGCCGGGCGCGACTGGCTGACCGCGCTCGGGCCGGTATGGGAGGAGCGAAGAGGGCCTTCGCAGGATAGTCCTATGCTCGGCTGGGCGGGTATCGACAACGGGGCAGGGGCCGGCGGATTCGCTCCGGCCGAAGCCGACCGGCTGCGCGAGGTCGCGCGTTTTGCCGCCGCACCGCTCGCAGCGCTCGCGGCGCGGGAGGCGCGGGCAGCCCTGCTCGAAGCCTATCTCGGCCGGCGTAGTGCCGCCCGGGTGCAAGCCGGCGAGCTTGCCCGCGGCACCGGCGAGACCATCCGTGCCGCTCTTCTCTGCGCCGATCTGCGCGATTTCACCGCGCTTTCGGAGGTGACCGAGCCGCATGCGATGATCGCCACATTGGACGCTTGGTTCGATCGTGTGGCAGGCGCCGTGCACGCCTTCGGCGGCGAGGTGCTGAAATTCATGGGCGACGGTGTGCTGGCGATCTTTCCGGTCATGGGCGCTTCCGACGATGCGGGAAGGGTGGGCCACGGAGACCGGGAAGCCTGCGAGGCAGCCCTCAGGGCGGTTGCTGCCAGCCGTGCCGGCATGGCCCATCTCGACCAGATACGCCAGGCGCAGGGGCTGGCGCCGCTGCCCTTCGGCGCGGCGCTGCATTTCGGCGAGATCCTATGGGGCAATATCGGCGCAGCCGACCGGCTGGACTTTACCGCCATCGGCCCCGCCGTCAATCTCGTCAGCCGGCTGGAAGGACTGTGCAAGCCGCTCGGCCGAAGCGTGCTGATCTCGGGCGCGGTTGCAGCGAATACGGCGACGGCCCTGATGCCGCTCGGAGAGCACAGCTTGCGCGGCATTGCCCAGCCTTGCGCGGTCTTCACCCTGCCGGAAAATTGAGCCGCAAGGCAGACCGGGTGCCGTATATGGGGCGTTTTCCTGCCGGCCGCAACTTTGTCCAATGCCGGAAGCGTGCAAGAGAATCATGATTGTGAAACTCCGCTTTTTTGGCTAAAGCCTGTCCGCACATTGGACGGGAGGTTTCACACATGACTCGATACGCACGCACATTTTTCTCTGCTCTGGGGCTGTCTGCAATTCTGATGGCAGGGGCCGCTCAGGCCGAAGAGGGCAAAAAAGTCTTGATCGTTGACGACCGCGGCGTCACCGTCGAAGTCCCGGCACAGCCGCAGCGCATTGCCTCGATTTCCTATTTCGCCGATGACGTCGCCCTGGCGCTCGGCATCAAGCCGGTCGCAAGCACCTACATGACGGCGGGTCGCGAGCCAGACTTCCTGCTTGGTCTGACCTCTGATATGAAGCAGATCGGCCAGCGCGCCAAGCCCAATCTCGAGCTTCTCTCCGAGGCGAAGCCGGATCTTATCATCGCGATCCGCCGTTATACGGTCGGCAACGCGGCGCAGCTACAGAACATCGCCCCCTATGTCGCTTACAATATGGAACTGCTCGAAGAGAGCTACAGCGAAACCGCCGCACTTTCGAAGCTGCTCGGCAAGCCTGAACGCGGCGAGCAGCTGAATACCGATTTCCGCAAGCATCTTGCAGAATTTGCCGCCAAGGCGCCGAAGGATATTCATCCGCGCTTCATGATCATGTGGGGCGGCGCAACGCCTTTCGCCTTTCACACGGAAAACACGTCGGCCTCGATCGTGGCGGCGATTGGCGGCGACAATATTCCTGGGCCGAAGACCCCGGGCGGCGAGTTCGGTATCGATCTCAGCCTCGAAACCATGCTGGAGAAGGACCCCGAGGTCATCTTTGTCTATGATTCCGGCCCGGATCGCCCGCATGAGAGCAATCCTATCTGGTCGCAGCTGTCGGCGGTCAAGAACAACCGGGTCTTCTATGTCGGCGACCAGTGGGTCGAGACCAATGGTCCGATTGCCCGCGAGATCGTTCTGCGCGAGGCGGCACATTATCTCTATCCCGACACGTTCCCGGCCGTTGATGTGAGGGCGGAAGCTGCCAAGTTGATTCCCGCCGAACTGCAGAATTAAGCTCAGCACAAGACCTGTGATGGGCCCCCGGCAATCGACACTGGCTATAGGGCTCATCGTCGCCGCCTCCACGCTGGCGGTGATGTTTGGGTTACTGGTCGGTGCAAAGCCGCTTTCGATCGAGACTGCGGTCCGCGTGCTTCTGGCGCCTGACGGGAAAATCGAATCCATTCTGGTCTGGACGCTACGCCTGCCGCGCAGCCTGACGGCGGCAGCCGGCGGGGCGGGGCTCGCCGTCTCCGGCTACGTGCTGCAGACGTTGACGCGCAATCCTCTTGCCGACCCCGGCATCACCGGCGTGACATCGGGGGCGGTTGCGCCGATCGTCTGCTGTTTCGTGTTCGTCCCCTGGCTGTCGCCTGTCTATTATCCCTTCATCGGCCTTGCTGGCGGGCTTGCGGCTGCCTCGGTGACATTCTGGGTGTCGCGCGGCGGGCAGGGGCGGCCCTTGCAGCTTGCGCTCGGTGGCGTCAGCATCTCGCTCTTCCTCGGAGCGATCACCACCTATGTGCTGCTGCTGACCGGCCCGCAATCTGCATCGCTGCTCTTCTGGCTTGCGGGCGGCTTCCAAGGGCGCACCTGGTCGCACCTCTTCTACATGCTGCCCTGGACGATTGCCGGTGTCGTCGGTGCGCTCGTTTTCCGGCGCGTGATCGGCATGTTCATGCTGAGCGACCATGCGGCCGCCGGCATGGGGCTGCAGCTCAGCCTGTGGAAACCGCTCATCCTTATTCTCGCTGTCATCCCGGTCGCGGGCGTGGCGCCTATCGCCGGGCCGGTCGCTTTCGTGGGCCTTGCCGCTCCGCATATCGCCCGGCTCATCAAGCCTCGGGGCACCGGGTGGGAGATCGGATTATCCGCCGCCCTCGGTGCGCTGATCGTCACGGTCGCCGACGTTGTCGCCCGCAGCGTCGCCATTCCGCGCGAGCTGCCGGTTGGCATCATCACCGCGCTGCTTGGCGGTCCCGTCTTCATTTACCTCGTCCAGCGCGGACAGCTGACCCTTGCAGGTGAGACGCGATGAGCGCCCCGGCCTCCATGCCGGCTGCTTCCGCGGCTCTATGGATGTTTCCGGCGCTGGCTGCATTGGCGATTCTGTCGCTTGCCGCCGCGATCTTCCTCGGTGTCGCCGACATTCCTCTGGGGGATGTCGCGGCCGTGCTGATGGGCGGTGGCTCATCCGAAGCGCGTTCCATCATCCTTGATATCCGGCTGCCGCGCATTGTCACCGGCATTCTGGCCGGCATTCATTTTTCGCTGGCGGGATATCTGCTGCAGACCATCACCCGCAATCCGCTTGCCGATCCGTCGCTGATGGGCGTGTCGCAGGGGGCGACGCTGTCGGTGACGATCTTCCTGCTATTCACCGTCTATGTCTTCCAGCCCGGTTCGAACACGCTGGCCGAACTCCCGGTCGCATGGCTGCCGGCTGCGGGCCTTGCCGGCGGTCTGCTCGCCGGCGGCGTCATCTATCTGCTTGCCTTTCGTCTCGGCTTGAGTGCCCTGCGCATCACGCTCTGCGGCGTGGCGGTCGGCGCGGTGCTGCATGCGTTGGCGATCGGCCTCATCGCGGGATGGGGGTCGGCCCGCATCGAGATCATTCTCGAATGGCTTTCGGGCAGCCTTTACGCCCGCAGCTGGGATCACGCGCTCTTCCTGCTGCCGTTTACGATCGCCGGACTGGCCATGTTGCCGGTCATCTACCGTCCGCTGATGCTGCTGCAGTTCGATGCGCCCGTCGCCCGGTCCTTCGGGCTTTCCTATCGCAGGCAGTTTTCGGTCGTTCTGATCGTTTCCTGCGTGCTTGCGGCGAGCGCCGTCGGTGCCGTGGGTCCGGTCGTCTTCGTCGGTCTCATCGTCCCGCATCTCGCCCGCTTCCTGGCGGGAAGGAATTTCATCCTGTCGCTTGCCCTGACGATCGTGCTCGGCGCCATCATCGTCACGCTCGGCGATCTCGCCGGCCGGTTGCTGGGGCAGGCGGAGGAAATCCCGATCGGGGTGGTCACTGCTGTTTTCGGCGTGCCGCTTCTGCTCGCGCTGCTGCGCAAAACCATGTGAGGCCGAAAATGCCATTGTCCTGCTCCGACCTGTCGGTGATGTACGGCCAACGAAAGGCTCTCAGCAGCTTCAGGCTTTCGCTTGAAAAGGGCGAGATACGGGCGCTGATCGGCCCGAACGGCTCGGGCAAGAGCACGGCGCTGCATGCGCTGGCAGGTCTGATCAAACCGGCGAAGGGCAAGGCGTCGCTGGACGGCGTTGCAGTCGCCTCGATGTCGCGCCGCATGCTGGCGAGAAGGCTCGCCTTCCTGCCGCAACAGCCAACCGCACCCGACGAGATGACCGTCGCCCAGCTCGCACGGCAAGGCCGCTATCCGCATGTCGGCCTGTTCCGCTCCTATGACAGTGGCGACGAAAAGGCGATCGAATGGGCGCTTGAAAGCACCGGACTTACAGGACTTGCCGATCGCAGTCTTCGGGAACTGTCCGGGGGAGAGCGGCAAAGGGCGTGGATATCAGCCGCCCTTGCGCAGGAAGCGGAGATCCTCTTGCTCGATGAGCCGACGTCCTTCCTCGATATCGGCTACCAGGTCGAAGTGCTTGACCTGGTGCATCGCCTGAGCCGGGAAAAGGGCGTTACCGTCGTCATGGCGATCCACGATATCAACCAAGCAATCGCCGTCAGCGACCGCATCTCGCTGCTCGAAAAGGGGCAGCTCAGATTTGACGGCGCGCCGCGCGAACTCGCCGAAGGCGACCTCGTTCAGGAAATCTTCCGCGTCAGGGGCCGTTTCGTCCAGGTCTCGCCCGATAGCCCGCCGCATTTCGATGTCGAGCTCATGAAGCTTCAGCGGCGCGAAGCATGATCCATGCATAGGCGTCGGGAGATTGCATTATAACGCGGCGCCTATATTCTGGTTGCATTGCTGCGTTCATGCACGGGGGCGGGGGCCACATTATGGATGATATCAAGGCAACGGCAGAACCATCAAAACGTGAGATTTTCGATTTCGAGAGAGAGAAGTTCGAGAAGGAACTTCAGTACAAGAAGCTCTCGTCGCGCATAGAAATGATGCGGGAGCGGTTCAGTTTCCTCAAATCGCCGCTGGTATTGGCGATACTCGGCGGCATCGTCACGATATTCGTCAATTCCATCACGGGCTACTACTCCAACCAGAATACCATCACACTGGAGAGAGAGAAGAACCAGAATACCATTACTTTGGAGCGGGAGAAGCTTCAGTCGGACCTGATAAAGAAATACCTGGAAGTGCCGGACAGCGCCGGCAGAATTGCCAACCTCCATTTTCTCGTCGAGTCGGGCCTCATTCCCAACTACAGCGGCCCAGTTTCTGACTATTTGAAGAAAGGCCCTGCGCTCGCTCCGCAAACCGTACCCGTTGCGACCGCATCGACAGCCGATAACTGGCGAGCCTTCGGCGGCAACAACATACTGGATGGCGGTGTGTTGAAACGCGTTCAGAATGCCGGGGAATCGCTGGTAGTCGTCATGACCCGGCAGAGTGTGCGGGAATGGCAGAAATGCACCGGCTTCCTGATCAGCGACCGCACGATCGCCACGATCGGTTACTGCGTGCCCGGTGAGCTTGCGGTGGGTTCGCCTAAGCTCGGCGATATCCGGCTGCAGGGGGCGGCGGCCGCTGGCACCGCCGAACCGCTGGTCGAAAGCGTCGTTCTGCGCGGCGAGGGGCCTTCCGATCACCGGATCGCGGTGTTGAGGCTGGCCGCCCCTGTCGCCGGAAAGCAGATCCTGAAGATACGTCCTGATGCACCTGTCGTGGGCGATCGACTGATCATGCCCTTCCTCAAGGGAGACGCCGCCGATTTCAGCGCTTCGGTGGATGACGAGTGCAGCATCAGCGAGATCGACGAACAACCCATCATTGCCTACCGCTGCGACGGCGATGTCGGTGCGGCCGGCGCGCCGCTCGTCTCATTCGCAACAGGAGAGGTGATCGGCATTCATTCCTGGTCCGGCGAAAAGGCGCGATTCGGCGTCCGCGTCAGTCCATCGGATTTGCTGTAGACGCCGCCGTCTCAGCGCTTCACCAGCCTGAAGACGATTTTAGTCTCGGTGTAGTAAGTCAGCGCATCGGCGAAGTCCGGCGTCCATCCGTCCGCGACGAAGGGGATGAAGCCGTCATATTCGAGCTTGCGGGCCGAAACCTGAAAGCCTGCCTTTTCGAAGGCGCGGCCATAATCGGTGATCGATCGATCCTGAACGACAGTGTTCGTACGGTTGGCGACGAGGGCGCGCCATTTTGGCCAGAGCGGGTTGTCGGTATGGCATCCCGTCACCGCATAATAGACGCCGCCTGATTTCAGCGCCCGCAAGATATCGGCGGCGTGGGCGTCGATATCGGGAACGAGGTAGATGACCTCGTGGCTGATGGCCAGATCGAATTCCTCAGCCCAGCCTTCCAGCCGGCCTCCGATCTGGTGCTGGATCGGCAGGTTGCCTTTCAGCGTCTCGGCCTTGGCGACGGAGGTTTCGGCGATATCGATGCCGAGCGCCTTGCGGAACGGACGTATCGCATAGAGGTGCCGCAGCAGGCCCCCCTGATTGCAGCCGAAATCAAGCACGCTCTTGTCGGTGAGGTCCCGCTCGGGGATGAGCTCGATCAGGTGGCGCCAGATGGGTGCATGCCCATCGGCCATCCTGTCTTCGGCATCGGGATCGATATACCAGGTGTCGATGTTTTTCTGCGCTTCCTCAGCCATCCTCTTGCCCCTCGCGTCATGCCGATCACGGTGAGGGTCTTAAAATGCGTGGTCATGCTTGGCTAGATCAGAAGCCGGTTTTCGAGCGCCTTCCACAGCCGTCAAATTTTTTGCAAAGAAAAGTTTGCAAAGATATGTTTGCGATTATATGCTTCGCGCATGAAACATCCCCACACCAAACTCGCAGATGCCGCCGGTGCCCGCACCGTTAGCCGGGTCGTGCCCGAGCCGACCGCGCTGAAGGCGCTGGCGCATCCTGTCCGACTGCGCATGCTCGGCATGCTCAGGATCGATGGGCCTGCCACGGCGACGCAGCTTGCCGCGCGGCTCGGCCTGAACAGCGGCGCGACGAGCTATCATCTGCGCCAGCTTGCCCATTACGGCTTCATCGAGGAGGCGCCGCATGCTTCGCGGCGCGACCGCTGGTGGCGCGCCAGCCATGAGCTGACCTCGGTGCCGCCGAGTGAAGCCGAAGGGGAGGCGCTCGATCTCGACATCGCCTTCAACCAGGCCGCACTCTCGCTGCAGGTCGGCCAGATGCAGCAGGCGCTGGAGGAATATGCCGAGCTGCCGGCCGAATGGCGCAAGGCGACGGCTGCCGACGACATCATCATCCCGATGACGGCGGCACAGGCCGAGGCCCTGACGAAACGGCTGCGCGACATCATCCTGGAGGCGATGCGGGCGGCCCCGTCGCTCGGGGAGGCGGCGTCGCAGGAATCCGGCATGGTTCCCTTCTATGTCATGTTGCACGCCTTTCCCTATCCGGGCCGCGTTCCGCATCGCGAAGGGGAGGATAAGCAATGAGACGGCGCGGGCCGTTCCTGGCGCTCGCGGCTGCCGAGACATTCTCGCTCTCCGGCACGCGGCTTTCGACGATCGCAATTCCCTGGCTGGTGCTGAGCACGACGGGCAGCCCGGTGCTGACAGGCCTGACGGCAATGATGGAGATGCTGCCCTGTGTCATCGCCAAGGCGCTCGGCGGACCGCTGATCGACCGCGCCGGTGCCAAGAGCATCGCCATCATCTGCGACACCGCCTCGGTGCTCGTGGTCGCTCTGGTGCCGCTTCTCGATCTCTTCGGCATGCTCGGCATGCCGGTGCTGCTGCCGCTCGTCTTTGCCATGGGCGTGCTGCGCGGCCCCTCGGATGCGGCCAAGCAGGCGATGGTTCCCGATATCGCCACACTCGCCAATGTACCACTCGAACGAGTGACCGGCGTTGCGAGCGCCATCGAGCGGCTGGCCTCGACGGCGGGTGCGGCCGGCGCCGGTGCTTTGATCGGGCTGGTCGGCCCCGGCCAGGCGCTGCTCGTCAATGCCGCCACCTTCGCCGCGGCCGCGCTGATCGTTGCCGCGGGCATACCCGGGACGCGACGCACGCCTGCGCCCGAGACTCGACCGGTCGAACGGGCTTCCTATATCGAGGATCTGCGCGAAGGCTGGCGCTTTCTGCGAGGCGATGCCGTGCTCGTCAGTATCGTCGCCATGGTGGCGGTTACCAATCTCTTCGACCAGGCCTATCATGCCGTGCTGCTGCCGGTGTGGACAAAAGATGCCGGCCATGGCCCGGAGCTGCTCGGTGCGATGTTCGCCGCCTTCGCCGGCGCCTCGATCGCAGGCGCGGCGATTGCCGCGGCGATCGGCGAGCGCATGCCGCGATTGATGGTCTATACGGTGGCCTTCCTCCTGACCGGTTTTCCGCGCTTTCTCGTTCCGGCGCTGGACGCGCCCATCGGCCTCGTCTTTGCGACGCTCGCCATCGCAGGATTCGCGTCGGGCTTCCTCAACCCGATCCTGTCGGCCGTCATCTTCGAGCGCATCCCCAAGCCGCTGACTGGTCGCGTTACCGCATTGAACACCGCCCTCTGCTTCGCCCTCATCCCTTTCGGCGGCCTCGCCGGCGGCGCGCTGATCAGTACGCTCGGCCTTGCCGCGGCGCTGTTCCTGATGGGGATTGCCTATCTCGCGGCAACGCTTGCGCCGCTGGCACTGAAGAGCTTTCGCGGGTTTGACAGGGGCCTCGCCTGAAGCGTCCAGCTCTAGCCGCGCCCAAGCTCCTCGACCATCAGATCGATGAAGCGGCGGACACGCGGTTCCAGCAGGCGCTTGTCGCGATAGAGCGTGACGATCTTTGCGTCGTCGGTTTCGAGGTCGGCCAGGATCTGCCGGAGGCGGCCGGCAGCGAGATCGTCGGCGACGAGAAAATCGGGAAGCAGCGCGATGCCCAGTCCCGCCAGGGCGGCGTCGCGGATCGCCTCTCCGCTGTCGAGCCTCAGGCGGCTACGGCCCTGCGCCTTGATCCAGGAACCGCCTTCCCCGCGAAAGCGCCAGCCCTGCCTTTGGTTGCGGCCGGCGAAGATCAGGCAGTCATGGACCGCGAGATCGTCGATGCCGCGCGGCTCGCCGCGCTCAGTGAGGTAGGACGGCGAGGCGCAGAGCCGCGCCTTATAGGTGGCGATCACGCGCGAGACCAGGCGGGTGTCCGACACCGTTGCCGTCGCGCCGATCCGGATCGCCAGATCGAAGCCTTCCTCGATGATGTCGGCCGGGCGATCGGTGAAGCTCACTTCGACCTGGATGTCGGGCCAGGCCCGAAGATATTTTTCAAGCAAAGGCAGCACGACGAGCCGCCCGAAGGCATCGGGAACGGTAAGCCGGAGAACGCCTCGCGGCGTGCTGTTCTGCCCCGCCACGCTCGCCTCCGCCTCGTCGACCGATGCCAGAATCTGCAGCCCGCGTTCGTAGAACATCCGGCCTTCGTCGGTCAGGCTCAACGTCCTCGTCGTGCGGTTGAGCAAACGCGCGCCGAGCCGGTCTTCAAGACGGATGACGGCCTTTCCTGCCGCCGAACGGGACAGGCCCATGGCCTGGCCGCCGGCGATAAAGCTTCCGGTATCGACGACGGCCATGAAGATCAGAATATCGTTCAGGTTCGTACGCGGCATCAGGCAACTCGAGCGGTTCGGCTACAGCCATAAGTCGGTCAGTCATGGGATCGATTCAAGGCTCCGACCATCAACGTCCAACGCGGCAGTAAGGTCCGACCGCTTCGCTTCTGTGTCGACATCCATTCGTCAAACAACCTGCTGTAGCAGCCATCGCACCGGATCGCCGGTCAACAAGGGTGGCCGGGGCATGACAAACAGGCAGGAAACGGACATGGCCGCCAATGCCCGGCTGACGCGCGGCCGGCATCGACGTCAGACGATCCGGGTTCTGCCGAATGGGCCCTAGAAAGCCGGGCTACAGCATATCGCCGAGACTCCAATGGTTATTCCATCGGACGTCGATCTCGTCGTCGACATTCTGATATCTTATGTCGGTGGAGAGGCGCAGCCGCCGGCTGCGGTCCTGGTTGGTGGTCGAGGCGTGGATCATGTAGGGCGAGTGGAGCACCACGTCGCCGGCCTCATAATCAGCGGCGAGCCAGCGGGTTTCGAAGCGCTCCGCCATATCGGGCAGATCCTTCGAGATCCAGCCGCCTTCCGCCATGTGGCGGTTATAGGCGCTGATCCGCTCTTCCGCAGAAAGATCGCCGCTTGCGGCCTGGAACTCGGCCTCCATCCTGACGCCCAACGCGTGCGAGCCTTCGAGATAGACCAGGCCGCCCATCTCGGTCGGGATGTCGCCGATCGGAATCCAGGCCGTCACCAGGCGGCTGGTGCCGCCGCGGAGATAGACGAGATCGTAGTGGGCGGGTGTGGCCATCGGCGTTCCCGGCTGGACGAAACGCATGATCTTGCGCTTGTGGAGATAGGAGATGCCCTGCAGCAAATCGTCCATGAATCGGGTGAGTGGCGGTTGCGCGCAGAAGCCTTCATAGGCGGCGGAGCGGACGAGCGACATCAGGCGCCTGTCCGCCAGGCTTTTGTCGAAGCCACCGGCAGACGCCAAGCCCAGCGAAAAATCGCTTCCGGGCTCGACCAACCCGGTTTCGGTGAGGCGTTCGAAGACCCAGCGGCGGAAATCGATCACATCGGCCCGCGGCAGAAGGCCTTTCAGCCAGACATAACCATCATCCTGATAGCGGCGCCGGATGGCATCGATGCCGATGCCGGGATCGGTCGGCGCGAGCCAACCGATCCGCTCCGCGGGCAAGATTCTGCCATTTGCGGCAAGAGGAAATTCCATCTTGCGAGCTTGTATGACCTCCGCAGCAATTGACATTTCACTCCTCCGTCGCTTGAGTTGACTTGTCATCAATTACCTGATCCGGCATGCCAACCGACATAGAGAAAATTCATAGCTGGACTTTTCGCTCACCATGAGAGACGCCGAGGCCATCTATAGAACGCCGCTCGGCGCGGCCGGCGGACTGGCAGTCACCGGCAGCGGCAGGCAGCATGCCCGCCGTGCGGTGACGGACCGGAAACTACCGAGTTTTGCCGTCGTGCTGGTGGAGCGCGGGCAGGGTTGGCTGGAAACCGCCGCCACCGGCCGCATGAGCCTGACCGGACCTGCACTGTTCTGGCTGTTTCCCAACCGCGTGCATTCCTATGGCCCCGACGAAGACGGCTGGGACGAGCGCTGGGCGCTTTTCGAAGGGTCGTTCACGCGGGACTTCGTGAGGCTGAGGATCATCGCGGAGCGACATCCCGTCGTGGCCCTGCACCATCTCGACGAGGTGGTGCGGCTCTTCGGCAAGCTTCACGCCGATCTGCTTGACGACACCAACCTGGGGCAGGCGTCGGCGGCATTGATGCTGCATCGCATCGTCATATCAGCCGCCAGACAGGCAAGCGGCGCGGCTGATCGACGCCAGGAAAGGCGGGACATGGCCGACATCGTGGAAACGCTACGGCGGCGGGCGATGCAACCGTTGGACCTCGCAGCCTTTGCCGCCGAGCACGGCATGTCTCCGGCCACGCTGCGCAGGCGGTTCACGCTCGAGACCGGACTGCCTCCCAAGGCATTTCAGCTTCGGGCGCGCATGGACCATGCCAAACAACTATTGGCAACCACCGACGAAAAGATCGAAACGGTGGCTGCCATGATCGGCCTGGATGACCCGTTTTATTTTTCGCGTGTCTTTCACGAACGCGAAGGCTGCAGTCCTCGCGAATTCCGCGCCAGATACAGGCGGGTTTGAGCGCCGGAAGCCGTGGCCGGAGCGTTAGCGCCAGCCGAGCGCCGGGCAATGTGGGTCAGTCTCATCGATGAGGCCGACCTTGTCGCCATCGTCGTTGCCGCAGGCGAAATAGCGCGGTCGCGGTCGCGAAGATGCTGCGGCAGACCGAGACGCGCGGTCGGCGTATCCCGTGTTCACGAAGTCATGTATGATGACGCAGGGTTGGAGAAAATCTTTCATCGCGCAGGCAAAATTTTCGCCGCACCATTCAGTGCAGGCCCGATACCGGGTGGAAGGTTTCGTTGTCCGATCCGTGAACGTCCGGCTTCGCTCAATCGCGGAGGTTCCGGACCGGGAGGGGAAAATGACTTCCAGCGCATCGAATGTCGATCTTGCGCCGTCGAGACCGTCCATTGTCCATGCGGCGGTTCAACTGGGACTGGTCGCCGTTCTGGTCTATGTCTGTGCCAGGATCATATTGCCGTTCATGGGCATTCTGCTTTGGTCGGTGATCCTGGCGGTTATGCTTCATCCCTTGCATCTGCGCCTGTCCGGCCGGCTCGGCAATCGCTGGTCGGCATTTCTCATCGGGATTGTCGGTGTTGCCGTCGTGCTGGTGCCCATGTTCGTCGTGGTCACATCGCTTGGGTCTTCCATTTATTGGCTTGTTTCCGGCTTGCAGAACCACAGCTTGACAATTCCGCCGCCTCCGACGTGGCTTGCCGACCTGCCGGTAGTCGGAACGAAGCTCTCGGAGGGCTGGTCGCTCACTGTCGCCAACCTGCCCCAGGCACTGCGTCAATATGGTGAGATGCTGAGCAAGCCTGCTGCGTGGCTTGCATCTTTCGCGGGCGGCCTGGCCGCAGGCGGGCTGTCCTTCGTTCTTTCCATCACGATCGCGGCCGTGCTTGTCGCTTATGCCAGGGGGGCTGCGGCATTCGCCCTCAGCCTGCTGGAGCTCGTCACCAACAGCAAGGCGCGGGGTGCCCGGCTCATCCATCTGACCGCCACAACGATCCGGGGAGTGGCGGTCGGCGTCGTCGGCGTGGCGGTGATCCAGTCGATGCTCGTTGGCGTCGGCTTCTTCGCCATCGGCGTTCCGGCGGCCGGTGCTCTGACGCTTGTCACGTTTCTCCTGGCAGTCGTGCAGATACCGCCGCTGCTGCTGACGCTGCCCGTCATGGCCTATGTCTTTGCCACGGAAGCAACAACACCGGCAATCATCTTCGCCATATGGTCCTTGGTCGCCGGGCTGAGCGACAATTTGCTCAAACCATTGATGCTCGGCCGTGGATCTGATGTGCCGATGCCGGTCATTTTGGTCGGCGTCATCGGAGGGATGCTGGCTGACGGCCTTCTCGGCATATTTGTCGGCCCCGTGCTGCTGGCCGTCGGCTACGTGTTGCTGATGGAATGGCTGCAGCAGCGCTCGCTCGAGGACGGACGCCAGATCGAAGGTCCCGCCCCATGATTACAGTTATCGGTCTCGGCCTGCTTGCGATGTCGATCTGCCTCGCACTCCAGGCGTTGGCTTCAGTGTTGGCCGTGCGTTATTTTGTTTACGCTCGCGCACAGCCCATCGGCCGAAAGCCCAGGCGGATGATCTTCCTGCAATTTTCGGTTCTGATGATCGTGCTCATGCTGGGCAATATCTTCCAGGTCGCTTTTTGGGCACTGCTCTATCGCGTGCTCGGTGCCTTCGAGGACTTCGAAACGGCAATGTATTTTTCGGGCGTCACCTTCACGTCGCTTGGTTATGGCGACGTGGTGCTTGACGGCCGTATCCGGCTGCTTGGGCCGCTGCAGGCAGCCAATGGGCTCATGATGTTCGGGATCACAACGGCCCTGTTTTTCTCGGCTATCCAACACGCCACGGGGAAACTGACAGCGACAAATCGAACCGCGCATGAGCCCTAATGCAGGTCGCCTAAAAGTGTGCAGCGGTTTTGGGACAACGACATGCAGAAAAATAAAGATCTAAAGCGCGTCGCATGAATCCGGTCGAACGCGACGCGCTTTAGAGTGCTGGAGCCTTGCCGACGAAGACGGCTTGCCCGGGACATTAGCGCCAACCCATCGCAGGCGCGACATGGGTCAGGATCGCTTCTATGACATGGGCGTTGTATTCGACGCCGAGCTGGTTGGGGACGGTCAGCAGGAGCGTGTCGGCCTCGGCGATCGCTTCGTCTTCGGCGAGCTGCTTGATCAGGGCGTCAGGTTCGGCGGCATAGCTGCGACCGAAGATCGCCCGGGTTTTCTCGTCGATGAAGCCGATCTTGTCGCCCTCGTCGTTGCCGTAGCCGAAATAGGCGCGGTCGCGGTCGTCGACCAGGGCGAAAATGCTGCGGCTGACTGAGACGCGCGACTGGCGCGTGTGGCCGGCTTCCTTCCAGGCCGCGCGGTATGCCCGGATCTGGTCGGCCTGCTGGACATGGAACGGCTCGCCCGTCTCATCGTCCTTCAGCGTCGAACTCTGCAGGTTCATGCCGAGCTTGGCCGCCCAGACGGCGGTGGCATTCGAGCTCGCGCCCCACCATATCCGCTCGCGCAGGCCCTCGGAATGCGGCTCGAGGCGCAAGAGGCCGGGCGGATTGGGAAACATCGGCCGCGGGTTCGGCTTGGCAAACCCGTCGCCGCGCAGCACTTCGAGGAAGACTTCGGCATGGTGGCGGGCCATGTCGGCGTCGCTTTGGCCTTCGGGCGGGGCGTAGCCGAAATGGCGCCAGCCATCGATCACCTGTTCGGGCGAACCGCGGCTGATGCCGAGCTGCAGGCGGCCGCCGGCAATGAGGTCGGCCGCACCGGCATCCTCGGCCATATAAAGCGGGTTCTCGTAGCGCATGTCGATGACGGCGGTGCCGATCTCGATCCGGCTGGTTCTCGCCCCGACGGCCGATAGCAGCGGGAAGGGTGCGGCCAGCTGGCGGGCGAAATGATGCACGCGAAAATACGCCCCGTCGGCGCCGAGCTCCTCGGCCGCCACCGCAAGCTCGATCGACTGCAGCAGCGCATCGCCGGCGGAGCGTGTCTGCGATTGGGGCGAGGGCGTCCAGTGCCCGAACGAGAGGAAACCGATCTTCTTCATACCGATGCCGCACCTTGATCCGTTGTGTCTGGGGTTGATGGGTCATGGCACAGTTTTGGGGCGGAAGACAATCGGAACTGGCGGGTGGGGCGCCTGCCTGATTCTGAATGGATGACGCGTGGCCCCGGTGAATCATAGTTGCCGTGGACCACATGAGGGCACGTTTGGCGCCCGAGGTGCCGAAGTCATTCTCTTGAGTTCCTTAAATATCCGAAGCCGATTGCAAGTGAAACTTGTGGATTACGCTTTCCTCGCTCAAATTTTTAGTGACTCTGAGTCGCTCCTCGATGAATATTTCAAAATATATAACGGCGATATGTGCATCCTTCGCTGCTTGATTGAAATAAAATCATGAATGAAATGCCGATGACTGCACGAGGATAATCTCTGCGGTGTTGTCGTGAGGGTATTATTGTGATTCGATTGTTAAGTATGCTTACGCGCCGCGTAAGAAGGCTTATCTTTGCTTTCTTTCCTGCGGTCGTAATGCTTTCAAATTGCTCGGCTATCGACGAGAGCTATCGTCTTGAGGGCGCTGGACTTGAGGTGATGCACCCGTCTACTCCTGCGTCTACCGACGCCATCGAAAGCTACTTCGGGGAGCTCTGCGTGCAAGCGGATCTCATCCCTGCGTCCACACCCAGGCCGCGTGGCTGCGCCACGTCGAACCTTGGCACCGACGGATGGCAGCGCATCGTTTCGGCCGGGTTCAATGATATCGACCTCAGATGCGACCGGTATCTTGGCTGGCTGGATGAGAAACGCAATGAGCAGTTGTTCGTGCAGGCAGGCCTGACGCAGGTCGGGGCGCTTACGGCGGGTGTTCTCGGCCTCGCGGCGCCGGCCAGCAAGGCCTTGAATTATGTGGGGGTGGCGCTCGGATTCGTGTCGAACACCTATGACGCCTACAACAATCTGCTTCTGCTGGGCATCGAATCTTCGACGGTGAAGACCATCGTCACGGGACGCAGACTCAAATTCCGCGATACTTTTCGGACGGCGACCTACAGCAACAAGAGCGACGTCGTCTACACCTTGCGTTCTTACTTGCGTATTTGCACGCCACAGACCATCACGATGGACGTCAATACCTACTCCCGCGCAGCCATTACCGGCGAGACCCCGCCGCAAGACGCCAATCTCAAGATCGAGCGCGATGTTCTCGGACCGCGAAAAGTGACAGAGCCCGGCCACGTGACGCCGGGAACGATCAACACGACATCCGATGTCGCGGAAGTCTTTGTGGGGACCGGTTTTACCCGTCAGCAGCTTAGAGCCTTACAGCGGAAGCTGTGTGTGACCGATCCTGAGAATACACCTGAGAAGGCCCGGCCGGAGACCTTGGCTGCTGTCGCTACCTGGGAGGAGCTGCAATACGCGGCCGGGGCTACTCCCGAAAAGGACGAGCGTATCAGCAACCTCGAATGGGATGGCGACAAGACGCACAAGGGTCTGAAGAATGCCTCGGACTGCGATAAATCCTGGACGGGTTATTATTACGAATTCGCGACATTTGGGCGTTCCCCGAGAATGGAAGGCACGTTCATAGGCCTCTTGAAGAGCCTCTATTCGAGTACGGCCGATATTGACAGCATCAACACCCCTGCTGCCCGGGAGCTCATTGCAAAGGCTCGCGAGGATTGCAAGGCACCTCTGCCCGCAAGCGGCAAAAATGACGGACTTACAAAAGGCCTTTACGACAAGATTCTTAAATGGGCGACTGCGACACCGAAGGGGAAGAGTTGTGGCGAGATATGAGATCAACGTTCAAACCGATCCTCCGGTCATTCCATTTCGCACGGAGCCGAGCTTCGACGCGCCTCTCGTGGCCGCAGCAGAAAGGCTTCTGAGCGGCCAAGTCATCGAGCTTAAGGGGGAAACTTCGGGCATAGGGGGCTGGATCAAGATCGGTGTCCGCCTTCAAGACGATGCCGATCCGATCCCGGGCTGGATCGAGACCTTTTATCTCGGCGCGCTCGTACCTGAAACGCCGGCCACGGTGCCGCCGGTCGTTGCCGGATTGTTTGCGGCGGAGTGCGCGCGCCAAGAGGTCCTGAGCGGCGGCGAGCTTGCTGTTGCCGCCGATTATCTCATTGCATTGGCATTGATCGAGACGAATCTCACCAGTTTCGGAACGCTTCTGACCGGATCAGATGCTGTCGGCCCCTACCAGATAACCAGTCAGGAATGGGCGGCCTATCTGGCGACTGATGTGCCTGTTTCCGAAGAGGCGCGGTTTTCCGCTCTCTCGCAAATCCAGTGCGCGGCATGGTTTTCCGAACGCGACAGTGCTGAGTTTGCCAAGGCGGTCCAGCCGGCATCAACGGCTGACCCGTTCATTCCGAGCTTCCTCGACATGTTTCATTGCCGTCTCATCGGCGTTGCAGCAGCAACCGAGGTCTATACTATTCACAAAGCAGGGGCCGAGAACCCGGCGATGCAGGATGTTCTGTCGAAGCATTTTGCGGTCGCGGATCTGCAAACGCTCATGGCCAATCGCAAACGGTTTCTCGGCGCGGGCCAAGGCGGCCCAATCGTATCCGTCGGCGCATTCGTCAACCAAACCGCCGCCGTGCTGGCCGACGCGATGACGAAAGCCTTTACATTGCTGCGCCAGGAGGTTCCGGAATTCATTCCGGTATTGCCGGACCGATCGCTGGGGCAGGGCTGGATGGTAACCGCCGAAGCGGAACGACAATTCTGGGAGCAGAACGGAATTTCGGAGACCGATCCGCTCGGCGCTCAACGTGTGCTCAAATATTTCCAGGAGGCAACCAACAATCCGGGTGGAGGCGATACCGCCTGGTGCGGTGCGTTCGTTGCCTGGTGCCTCAAACAGCAGGGCGGGTTCGCTGCCGACAGCATTGTCAAGGACCCGGCATGGGCCGCCAACTGGAAAAATTGGGGAGACGTAGAGCTTCGCCAGCGGGACTGGCAGAATATTCCCGCCGGGGCGATCGTCGTCCTCGGACCCTCCGGCGACACGTCAGGCAGCGGCCACGTTGCGTTCTTCCACAAGTATATTCCGGGTTCCAGTAAGATCGATCTTCTCGGCGGCAATCAGACAAATCGGGTGAAGTTGATCCCGGAGGATCGAAGCCGTGTCGTTTCCATTCGCTGGCTCAGCGCCGCCGACGTCGCGCCCGATATTACCGATCGCTCTCCCATCCAGGGCGCAATCAGCGGTGCAACCAACTATGACCTGATTATCCTGGCGCGGACAATCTATGGCGAAGCTCGCGGCGAGCCACAGCAGGGCGCTGAAGCCGTCGCAAATGTCGTCATCAACCGCCTGAACGCCGGTGGCTTCGGCAATACGATAGCGAAGGTCTGCCTCAAGCCAAGTCAATTTTCCTGCTGGAACCTCAACGATGCAAACCGCGCGAAAATCAAGGACAAGCAGCCACATTCAGGCGACGCCGCATTCGATCGCTGCTTTAATGTCGCAAGGAAGGCGGTCATCGGCGGACTTGCCGACGTGACCGACGGAGCAACGCATTTCTACGCCATCACCAGCAATCTGCCGAGCTGGGTTCGAAAGTCGCGGAATCCGGTGCTGACCATCACAATCGGGCATCATGCCTTCTACAGCGGAATCGACTGACGGGATAAGGCGGCGCATGTCGTCGATTCGTTTCCCTACCGCGCAGCCTGAAACGCCACCTGGCCGTTGTTCAGAAAACACGTCTTGTCGAACAGCGTGACATCCAGCGGGTTCGGCAGCCTGACATCGGCGATATCGGGCAAGGGTCTTTCGGATCGCTCGTAGGATCGGTCGATCTGGGAGATGAAGACCACGATCAGGCCGCGTTCGCGGGCGAAAGCCTTCAGGGTGCGGACCTGGACGGAGAGTTCGGGGTTCTCCCGCTTCTGGTCGAGCAGCTGGAGATAGTCGATGACGACGAGCGTGCCGCGCGGTGCGGACGCCAGTCTCTCGACGATATAGCCGGCGCTGATGGCGTCGGAGCCGTCGAATTCGAACAGACGCTCGAATTGCGCCCGGTCGATGCCGATGACGCGGAAGCGATCGACAATATCCTCTTCCGTATATTCCAGCGAGAAGAACACACCGGGACGGCCCGATTTCATCGCCTCGACGGCGAGTTCGAGGCCCATCAGGGTCTTGCCGTGGCCGGGCCGGGCGCCGACGAGCAGGAGATCGCCGGGCAGCAATTGCTGAAACAGCTTGCCGGCGGGTGCTTCCGCCGCTGCTTTTGCCGCAAGCAGGCTCCAGCCGCCGTAGCCTTCTTCCAGGGCTATGCGGTCGAGCGCCTGGTGCAAGGGTATGTCCTCGGCTCGGGAGAGCTTTCTGGCTTTACGCTTCAGGTGATAGATAGGCGCAGACATCTTCATTCACAAACCTCCTATTGCGAGCGGTTTCCGCAATCCCTCCTTATGCAAGATGCTCGAACAGTCGGTTCGGTTTCAGGTGGCCCCACATGAAGTCTGCTTTCCCGATGGAGGGGGGAGGCGTGGGCTGCGCCAGAATCAGATCATAGCGCAGGAACGGCCGGGCGAAAATCGCCTGCGTCGAGTCAGGGCGAAAAGGCGTGCTTCCCGCCCACCGCCGCTTGCTCATCGATTTACTCAAGCAAAAGCAGAGGGAATTGCCGTAAGCGGCTGAGCGGGAGTCGGTTTCGGGCTCGATGATGCCGAGGACGCGGCGGCTTCAATAATAGGCCGATTTAAACGGGGTCACAGCGGCACCCATGGCCGAGGCGTCGCTTGCGATTTCGGAGATCACAAGCTTCGGGCGTGGGCGCGGCACGCCGTAGCGGGGGCGGTCGTAGATCTCGGTCCGGTCTATCAGCATCTGCGCCAGGGCGTAAGGGACCTGGCCGCCGAAGATGATCGACTGCGGGTCGTAGATCGCCCAGATCGCATTGATGAGGCGGTTATAGGCCGGCGTCACCTCATCAACCCACTCTGTCACTCCCGGCCATTTCCGATCGAAATGCTTGCGCATATAGCTGATCGAGGGAACGTCGACGCCGTTGCGGTTGAGTTTTTCGATCAGGTACTGCAAGGCTGGCCGGCGCTTGTTTTCCTCGGCGTCGTAGATGCCCGAGAATTCGCCGGCATTGCCGATGCCGTTATGCAGCAGTTCGCCGTTGGTGATCAGGCCGCCGCCGAAGCCGTAATTGAAGCTGAGATAGGCGAAGTGCTTCATGTAACGGCCGACACCGAACATGGATTCGGCGATGGCTCCCGTCTTGGCGCCGTTGTGCACCCAGACCGGCTTGTTGAAAAATTCCGACAACAGCGGGCCGAGTTCGATCAGCGACCATTCATGCAGTGGGAGGGGCGCATTAAAGCGGGTGCCGCTGACGTGAAAGCCGGCAATGGCAAAGCCGATGCCGAAGAAGGCCTCTTCGGAAAGATTGTTCGCCCTCTGGTGCTCGATCAGCTGCTCGCGAACGAGATCGAGCGCCTGGGCCATGGTGCGTTCGCGCAGGGCGATGCTGCTTTCGGCCAGCACATTGCCCGATATATCCATCAGGCAGATGCCGATCACATCGGTGTTGACAGAGATGCCGCAGGAATAGGCGTAGCGGCCGTCGAGCCTAAGCGTCGGGCTCGGCTGGCCGCGGCCGGCGCCGGGCTTCGGCGATCCGAAGGAAACAATGCCGCGCTCCTCCAACTGGTCGATGATGCGGTAGACGGACTGCTGGGTGAGATCGGTGTGGGCGGTGACTTCCGACCGGGAAAGGCCGGGATTGCGCCAGATCAGCTTCAGCAGGTCGCGCTCGTTCGAGGAGACGACGCCGCCGCCTTCGCGCAGGAAGCGAGGCGCGATCAGCGGCTCCGGAAAATAGGCCATATCAAACACCTCCTTCGTCAAAAATTACTATCGAGGTGTAGTAATTATTGTTGTCTTCCTGGCCACTTAGCTCATTCACCCTATAGCAGCAGCCTCGTTCCACGACAAGTGTCATGTGTGCGTCACCAAATTGTTACACACTGTGTGTAGTAAAGCGTCGTCACGGTGCTGGGCATGAACCCGGCTATCAAAACAGGCGAGGGCAAGATGAAGATTTCCATTCTGGCGGCTGCGGCCGCGCTGATGGCGGGCGCGTGTTCCGCGCAGGCCGCCAATATCGAATTCTGGTACGGCAATACCGGCGTCGTCGAAAAGGCGATCCAGGACCAGTGCAGCGCTTTCAATGCCGCGCAATCGGAGCATCACATCACTTGCGTCGGCCAAGGCAGCTACGAAGTGTCGATGCAGAAGGCAATCGCCGCCTTCCGCGCCCATAACCATCCCGTCCTCATCCAGTTTTTCGATGCCGGCACGCTCGACCTGATGCTGTCGGATGCCGTCGTGCCGGTCCAGGATGTGCTGCCGGACGTCAAGTGGGACAATTACATCGCCGGCGCACGCGCCTATTTCGAAACATCAGGCGGCAAGCTTTTCGCGCAGCCCTATAATTCCTCGACGCTGCTCTTCTACACCAACAAGACCGAGCTTGAGAAAGCCGGCGTCACCACGACGCCAACGACCTGGGAAGAGGTGATCGAGGCCGCCCGCAAGCTGAAGGCTGCAGGTCATGAATGCCCCTTCACCACCGACGGCGATACATGGCGCGTGCTCGAGCAGTTTTCCGCCCGCCACGGCCTGCCGATCGCCTCAAAGCATAACGGCTTTGACGGCCTTGACGGCGAATATGTGTTCAACACCACCTTCGCCGCCAAGCATCTGCAGAACCTTGTGGATTGGCGCAAGGAAGGGCTCGTCAAGCTCAATGCCGATACCAAGGCCGGCAACTTCACCGCCGCCTTCAACACCGGCGAATGCGCGATGATGGAGAATTCTTCGGGTTCCTATACCGCCTCGGCCAAGGCTTTCGAAGGCAAGTACGAGATTACCGTCGGCCTGGCGCCGATGTACAAGGGCTATGAGCGCCACAACACGCTTGTCGGCGGCGCCTCGATCTACATCATGAAGGATCACGATAAGGCCGAAGTCGAAGGCGCCAAGGCCTTTCTCGACTTCGTGCGCCGTCCCGACCAGCAGATGTTTCTGACCGCCGCCACCGGCTACGTCCCCGTCACCAACGACGTGATGGATGCGATCGCCAAGAGCGGCGAGGCGAATTCGCCGAAATATGCGACGGCCGCCCTCGGCATCGAGTCGATGAACCAGCCGCGCACGCCGGATACCCGCGGCATCCGTCTGGGCTTCTACGTACAGTTCCGTCAGGTCTTTATGGAAGAGACGCAGAAGGCCTTTGCCGGCCAGGAGACCATGCAGGCGGCGCTCGACAACGCCAAGAAACGCGGTGACGAGCTGCTGCGCCGCTTCGAGCAGACCTACAAGGGCGTGAAGATGCAGTGATCCCGACATCCCACGCACGGGCGCGCGTCCCAAGCGCTCCCGTGCGTCAGGCATGGGGCATACGCCCGTGCCGGTCTTCCAATGCAGGGTTTTCCATGACGTCGGAATCTTCTCTCTTCAGCCATCGCTGGCTGCCGCTTCTGCTGGTGGCGCCGCTCATGCTGCTGATCGCGCACTTTTTCTACGTGCCGGTTTTTCAGGCCTTCTACTGGTCGTTCTTCCTCGAGCGCCCCTTCGACGGCGGCTCGATGTTCGTCGGCTGGGATAATTTCGCGCGGGTACTCGCAGATCCCGAATTCTGGGAGGCCGGCTGGCGCACAATCATCTTCATGGTCACGGCATCCACGCTTGCGGTGCTGATCCCGCTGATCCTTGCGCTCGCGGCCGACCGGAAGATCCGCCTGGCGCTGCCGGCGCGCAACGTGCTGATCTGGCCGAAGGGGGTGGCGGGCGCTTCGATCGGCGTCGTCTTCGCCTTCATCTTCAATCCCTTCGTCGGCATGCTGGCGCCGCTCAATGCAGCCTTTCCCGGCATATGGGCGCCCGGGATCAACGGCACGGATGCTTTCATCACGCTGATTGCAGCGCATGTCTGGGGCGGCATCCCGTTCAATTTCGTCATCCTGCTCGCCGGCTTGCAATCGATCCCGAAGACCATGCACCAGGCAGCGGCGATGGATGGGGCAGGGCCGTGGCGGCGCATCTTCGATGTGCAACTGCCCCTCATTATGCCGCAACTCTTCCTAACGCTGGTGCTCGAATTCACCGAAAGCGTTACCTCGGCCTTCGCGCTGATCGATACGATCACCGATGGCGGCCCGGGCGGGGCGACGACGCTGCTCGTCTACAAGATCTACACCGACGGCTTCAGCGGATACGACCTCTCCGGCGCCTCGACCCAGACGGCGATCCTGATGGTTTTCGTCGTCCTTCTCACCGCCGCCCAGTTCCTGCTGCTTGGCCGGCGCATCAACTACGAGCGGTGACCCATGATTGAAAACGCACGTTCCCTCAACATCGCAGCCAGCCTCGTCCTTATCGTCGGCATCGTCTATATCCTCGGGCCGCTCTATCTGACGCTCGCCACAGCCTCGCAATCCTACGAGTTCATGCTGCGCAACGGGCTTGCCTGGTATCCCGGCGACCAGCTCCTTTCCAACATGGCGCGGGTCTTCACCGAGACATCAATCCCGGTCCAGATGCTCAACAGTCTGGTGGTCGCCTCTGGCGATGCACTCGCGACCTGCGTCCTGTCTTTCCTGTCGGCCTATACCATCGTCTATTTCCGCGTCCGCTGGGCGGGCGTGGCTTTTGCGCTGATCCTCGCGACCATCATGCTGCCGATCGAGATCTGCGTCATCACCACCTACCAGGTGGCGTCGAATGTGTTTTCGCCGGTCAATGCGCTGCTTGATGTCACCGGGCTTAACGGCTTGATAACAGGAGTCTTCGGCGCGCCGGTCCATCTCGAATTGAGCGTGCTGAACACGCATTTCGGCCTGATCGCGCCGCTTGTGGCGCATGGCACCGGCACTTTCCTGTTCCGCCAGTTCTTCCTCACGCTGCCCAAGGATCTGTTCAAGGCGGCGCGCATGGATGGGGCAGGGCCGATCCGTTTCCTGTTCGACATCCTGCTGCCGCTGTCGCGCACCAGTTTCGCCGCGCTCTTCATACTGACCTTCCTCGGCGGCTGGACGCAATATCTCTGGCCGCTGGTCGCCGCCTCGACGCCCGATATGCAGACCGCCGTCGTCGGCCTGGCGCGGCTCGTTCCAGATGCCGAAGGAGAGGTCCCCGATTTCCCGATGATCATGGCCGGCGCCGTCATCATCTCCATCATTCCGCTGGCGATGATCGCGCTGTTGCAGCGCTACCTCGTCCAGGGCCTCGTTCTCACGGAGAAATAGCCATGAACGCCATCGACATGGCCATCCGCGCCGCTGCGGCAAACATCACGCTGTCAGCCGTCACCAAGGCCTATGACGCCGAGACCGTTGTCATTCCGCCGATGGATGTGGAGCTTAGAGCCGGCGAATTCACCGTCGTGCTCGGGCCTTCGGGCTGCGGCAAGTCCACGCTTTTGCAGATGATCGCCGGGCTGGAGCGGGTGAGCGGCGGCACGATCGTCATCGGCGGCCGGCAGGTGCAGGATCTCGAGCCTAAACATCGCGGCTGCGCCATGGTGTTCCAGAACTATGCGCTCTATCCGCATATGAGCGTCTTCGACAACATTGCCTACAGCCTCAAGGTCGCCGGTATGCAGAAGGCCGAGCGCATCGAGCGGGTCGGGGCGGTAGCGAAGATGCTCGGCCTTTCCGATTATCTCGGCCGCAAGCCCGGGCATCTCTCCGGCGGCCAGCGCCAGCGCGTGGCGATCGGCCGGGCCATCGTGCGCGAGCCGGGCGTGCTGTTGTTCGACGAACCACTCTCCAACCTCGATGCTCAGCTCCGCCACGACATGCGCGTCGAACTGGCCGACCTGCACCGGCGCATCGGCGCCACCACCGTCTTCGTCACCCATGATCAGGTGGAGGCGATGACGCTGGCCGATCGCATCCTCATTCTCAACAAGGGCCGGATCGAACAATTCGACACGCCAAAGGCGATCTATCACCATCCAGCCTCGGTCTTCGTCGCCAAATTCATCGGCGCGCCGCCGATGAGCATCCTGCCGGTCATCGGCGACGGCACGGTGCTCAGGCTCGCCGACGGGCAGGTAGTGGCGCAAGCGCGGCTTACCGGCGCCTATCAGCTCGGCATTCGGCCCGAGGATATCCTCATCGGCGACACTGCCAACGGACATGTGGTCTCGTCAGCTTTGCGGTTTCGCGAGGATCTCGGCTCGCATGCGATCCTGGCAGTCGAGCTCGGCGGCTCGGTCGTCAGGATCGCCACGCCCTTCGGCGCTGAAATACCGGATCATAGCCAACTCTTTCTCAATCTCCCTGCCTCCCGCCTGCATCTCTTCGATGCGGAGAGCGGCAAGGCCATGCCAGGCGCATTCGGCGCAAACTAAAGGACATCCCCATGAAATATATCGACCACATTGCCGACCCGTCGCGCCCCTGCGCCATCGTCGCCCATCGCGGTGCCTGGCATCAGGCTCCTGAGAACAGCCTTGCCGCGATCGAGAATGCGATTGCCGGCGGCTATGACATCGTCGAGGTGGACATCCGCCAGAGCGCCGACGGCGTGCTGTTCATCCTGCATGACGACACGCTCGAGCGCATGGCCGGCATCGACCGCATCCCCGCGGAGATGACGATCGCCGAGATCACCAGCCTGCGGCTGCGCATGGCCGATGGCGGGCCGGACCAGCCGTTCACGACGCAGACCGTTCCGACGCTGGAACAAGTGCTCGAAACCGTGCGCGGCCGCATCTTCGTCGATCTCGATCTCAAGGACCTCGAGATGATGGGCATCGTCGCCGCCAAGGTCAAAGAGATGGGCATGGCCGATCAGGTCGATCTCAAGGCTCGCGCCGACACGCCGGAGGCGCTGGCTTGGCTCGCCAGGCAGCCCGGCATCGACGGCATTCCGTTCATGGGCCAGGCGTTCTTCAGGGTCGGGAGCGCCGAAGAGACCGCCAAGGCAGTCATCGCGGCGCGCCCCTTCATGTGCGAAGCCAAGTTCGATGAGCTTGAAACGCTGGCCGGCCAACACGAGCGTCTGCGCAACGCCGGGATCTCGCTCTGGGTCAACACGCTCGATCCGGTCTCCTGCTGCGGCTTGACCGACAGTGCGGCACTTGAAGATCCCGATGCGATCTGGGGGCGGATGATGGCGGCCGGCATCAGCGTCATCCAGACCGACCAGCCGGCGGCGCTCAAGGCCTATATCGAGGCGCGCGGATGAGGAAAGTGTCGGACGACATATTCTCCGCCGTGATGGAGGATATGCGCCGGGCGGCGGGGGCAGAGATCCTGCCCCGCTTCCTCGGCGTCACCGCCGAGGGCATTCGCACCAAGACCGCTCCCGACGATCTGGTGACCGATGCCGATCTCGGCGCCGAGCGGCGGCTCACCGAAGCGCTGTCGGCGCACTTTCCCGAGGCGCTGCTGGTCGGCGAGGAAGCGGTCTCCGCCGATCCCTCGATTCTGACGCGGCTTGGCGACGCCGATCTCGCCGTCATCATCGATCCTGTCGACGGCACCTGGAATTTTGCCCACGGCCTGCCCTTGTTCGGCATGATCGTGGCGATCGTCTCCGGCGGAGAGACCGTGGCCGGGCTGATCCACTATCCCGTGACCGGCGATTTCCTCGCCGCCCGGCTGGGGCAGGGTGCATGGCACATCGCCCGCGATGGCACGCAGACCCGGCTCAGCGTCGCACCGCCAGGGCCGATTGGGGAAATGCACGGCTTCGTGCCGCTGCATATGTTTCCCGCCGAGGAGCAGCCGGTCTACGCTCGGAGCATGCTGCACTTTGCCCGCACCACCACATGGCGCTGCTCGGCTTATGAATACCGGGCGGTGGCAACAGGCGCTATGAGCTTTTCGCTCAACGCCGAGCTCAAACCCTGGGACCACGCCGCCGGCGTGCTGATCCACCAAGAAGCCGGCGGCTACGGGGCATTGCTCAGCGGTGAAGCCTATCGCCCTGCGATGGCCGGGGGAAGGCTGTTGTTGGCGCCGGATGCGGAGAGTTGGGAAGCGATCCGGCGAGGGTTTTCGGAGGGGAGATAGCGGTTGTGGTTCGGCATTGCGCCGGCGTGAAGTTTGGCAGAAGCGCCACCGCACCCTCCGTCATTCCTGTGACAAGCACAGGAATGACGGAGGAGAGGCGAGCGGCCGTCAGGAATTTGCCAAGCGATTTGGGATGAGTTCCGACTGCATCCAATGCGTTTCACTCTGAATGTGGTTGTCCCGCACATACTTGCCCATCCGAACTGGCATCTCGGCTTCCACGAACGCATCAGCGATCCGGACGACAAACCCCTCCTGCTTGGTCCTATCCAGCGAGGCCGCAGTATCCTCGAACAGGCCGGCTTTGTATGGCCCCCGATACAGAGTCGACACCGGAACGATACTCAGTTCTTCGAATCGAGCCAGAGTCAGATCCCAGGATTGAACTTCGCCGTCGACAATCCAGGCAAAGCCGAGGAAGAATGACGGAAGATCATCATAGCCGATCGAGTGCCGGGCATAGAGGTTCTCACCCACGATGCGTTCGCCATCTGCCAGTTGCGGACTGATGCCGGCAGCAAAAGCCTTAAGCCAATCGCGCGATGAATGGTAACGGCTATCGGGACTACGGGCATGAGACCCGCCCCGATGAATGGTCGTGTTCTCACCATCCATTTTCTCTGTGATGACAAGATCGCCAATCATCAGCCCGTCAAGCTTCGCCATGACCTTATCGTCGCTTGTCGCTCCGGGCGAAATCGGTAGGTGATAGGTTCGTCCGTATTTCTTCATGGTGATGAAGGCATAGCCGTTGGCGACCGCACAATGCAAGGTCGCACCCGTCTGCGGATCGGCATCTTCGATGGTTGGTGCGATGATCATATCCGAATTCAAGCGGAAGGAGAGCCAATGGCCATAAATGCTGGAGAACGAGTCGGTTTTCGCGATGGCAGCGGGCTTCCGTTTGCTATCATGCGGCAGGCGGCGAGCGGCGTGAGCCTCCGCACAAAGTCCTGGTGCGTCTTCTCAGCCTTGGCTGCGGGCCGTCGCATTGCAACCGAGAAGCTTGAAACATGCGCTACACGTTCGCCATAGGCGATATCCACGGCTGTATCGATCCGCTGAACAGGATGATCGATCGTATCGAGGCCTATGCGCCTGAAGGGACGGTCGTCTTCCTTGGCGACTATATCGATCGCGGGCCTGACAGCAAAAGTGTTCTCGACCGAATCATTGCCGGTCCATCGGGGCCGTGGAGATGGATCTGCCTGAAAGGCAATCATGAGGACATGATGGTTGCTGCTTATGCCGACAGCGACAGTAGAGACGTGTGGATCAGCAACGGCGGACTGGAAACCGAAATGTCCTATGATGGCAGGGTTCTGCCTCAGCATTTGCAATGGGCGGCCGATCGTCCCCTCCTGCATGTTGATCGATACCGCATCTTTGTCCATGCCGGCGTTGTTCCGGAATTTCCGCTGAAACGGCAGACCAGGCGCGATCTTCTCTGGCTACGGTTCCCTCCCGG
Source organism: Rhizobium changzhiense (assembly GCF_013087625.1). Classification (NCBI taxonomy): domain Bacteria; kingdom Pseudomonadati; phylum Pseudomonadota; class Alphaproteobacteria; order Hyphomicrobiales; family Rhizobiaceae; genus Rhizobium; species Rhizobium changzhiense. The sequence goes on along the minus strand of NZ_JABFCQ010000002.1, from coordinate 1,130,829 downwards.
CGAGTCCAGCGACTATTGGGGCAAGCACTTGGTCCACGGCCATACACCGTCGCTCTCCAACCCGGTGACGACAGGAAACCGCACCAACATCGACAGCGGCTGCGTCTTCGGCGGCAAGCTTTCCTGCGCGGTGTTCGACGACGAGATTGCCGGCGGGCCGATCGACTTTATCGAGGTGAGGCACGAACTTGGTCGCTTTGGTAATGGGTAAGGCCGGACGCGGTTAAGCGGGAGTGCGACTCGCTCCCTCTTCTCCCCGCTGGGGAGAAGAGATACCGGCGCCGTCGCGGCGCGTGATCGGTGGCTTATGCCCGCCAGCCGGCGGCGAGCCGTAGCCAGGGCGCCAGGTGGAAGCCGCTCATCAGCAGGTACATGGGCACCATTCCGCCGATCGGGAACGCGTCCGGCGTCGTCATACAGATCATGTCGGCGCTGCCGGTCGCGGCTGTCAGCAGTGCCATGATTCCGAATGTCGGGGCGGCGGCGAGCGACAGCCAATCGGCGGCGTGGGCGGCGATCCGCCCGCCCGGGCTCGCCATGCCACTGCTCGGCTTAGCAGCTGATTCGTCTGCTGAGGCGGCCAGCGAGAGCCATTCGGCGGCGTTGAGAGCGACGTTGCCGTCGCCTCGCTCTGGAGTGTGGGCGGAGAGCAGCATCGGCGTCACTCCTTGCCGTACCGGTCGTGATGGCGCCACCAGATGCCGGTTTCGTTGCGGCCCTTCGGTGCGCGGTCGAGCCATTGATACATGCCCCAGAGCCCGTCCAGCCCGCGCGCATAGCTGGAATAGCTGTGGTAGACGACGCCGTCGATGAGCTCGAAGGCGCTGACACCCGGCCGGTCGCGGGTATAGGTGGGCACATCGGTGCCGGTCATGGCGGCGATTTGGGTGATCGGCGCCTCGCTGTCGCGCGGCTGCCATTCCTGGACAGTCCTGCCTGGAAGCGGTTCGGGGGCCGGCGGTTCGCGGCGGTAATTATAGTCTACATCGCCCTGATGCTGCTGCTCGGCAGAGAACCAGACGCTGAAATCGCCGTTGAAGTCACTGCCGAAGGAGGAGGCCCAGGGAAAGCTCCAGTCCATCCGCCGCTTGAACGCTTCGAGTTTTGCGAGCGGCGCGCGCGCGACCGCCCAAAAGGCGACATCGTGGTTTTCAAGATGGACGAAGACACCGTTGAAACCGTCGGCGATCGAGGAGCAGGACGGGCATCCCGCAGTATAATCCGGTCCGAACATGAAGTGATAGACGAGAAGCTGCGAGCGCCCGCCGAAGAGATCCTTCAACGAGACGTTGCCGTCGTCGGTGTCGAAGCGATATTGCTTGTCGATCCTGACACGCGGCAATTGCTGGCGCTTCATCGCCAGCGCGTCGCTCTGCCGGGTCAGTTCCTTCTCCTCCTCGAGCAGATCGAGCCTTGCTGCCAGCCACTGCTGGCGTGTTGCGTTCAGCTGTGCCGTCATGGGTCTTCTCCTTTGCCTGTCTCTCATCGTAGCATCCGGCGCAGGCTTGCTTGCCGGTCGACGACAAATCTAAGGCCGAGTGGGGAAATGGCGGGAGTGACAAGTGTGACGGGATTTGAATGGACTCGCTGATCACGGCGGCGGCGCGAGCGCTGGCAACAGGCGATGCGCTCGGCGCGCTGAAGCGGGTGGCGCTGCGCGACGATGCGCCGGCGCTGGCGCTGCGCGGCATTGCGATGGCGCAGCTCGGCGATCTCGTCCGCGCCAAGGCGCTGTTGAAGAGTGCGGCGCGTGCTTTCGGCCCGAGGGAGGCGGTGGCGCGGGCCCGCTGCGTGGTCGCCGAGGCCGAGATCGCGCTCGTCTCGCGCGATCTCACCTGGCCGCCCAAAGCGCTGGAGGCGGCGCGCAAGGTGCTCGAAGCGCATGGCGACAGGGTCAATGCCGCCCATGCCAGAAATGTCGAGCTTCGCCGACTGGTGCTGGTCGGCCGGCTCGACGAGGCCGAGCGGGCGCTCGAGACACTCGACCCGACGCCGCTGCCGCCGGCGGCAAGGGCTGCCCATGAGCTGGTGGTTGCGGGCATCGCGATCCGGCGCCTGCAGACGAAAGCGGCGCGAGCGGCGCTTGACCGGGCGCGGCAGGCGGCGCGCGACGCCGATATGCCGGTGCTGACGGCGGAGGTGGAAAATGCTGCCGGCGTGCTCAGCGTGCCGGTGGCGCGGCTGATCTCGCGCTGGCGGGAAAGCCCGTTGCTGCTCGAGGAGGTGGAAGAGCTGCTAGGTTCGGGCACGCTCGTCGTCGATGCCTGCCGCCATGTCGTGCGCGACGATCAGCTTTCGTTGTCGCTGGCAACGCGGCCGGTGCTCTTCACGCTCGCCCGGACGCTTGCCGAAGCTTGGCCGGCAGATGTGGCACGTGGCACGCTCATCGCGCGCGCCTTCCGCGGCAAACATGCCGATGAATCGCACCGTGCCCGGCTGCGCGTCGAGATCGGCCGGCTGCGTGCCGAACTGCGGGCGCTCGCCGAGGTCTCGGCGACGAAACGCGGCTTTGCGCTCTCGCCGCGCCGTGCCGGAGAGACCGCCGTGCTGGCGCCGCTGGTCGAAGGCCAGCATGGGGTGGTGCTCGCCTTTCTCGCCGATGGCGAGGCGTGGTCGAGTTCGGCGCTGGCGATCGCGCTCGGTGCCAGCCCGCGCACCGTGCAGCGGGCGCTGGATTCACTTGCGGAGGAGAGCAAGGTGCAATCCTTCGGGCGCGGGCGGGCGCGACGCTGGATGAGCCCGCCGCTGCCCGGTTTCCCGACGATCTTGTTACTCCCGGGACCTTTGCCAAGCGACTAGTATGGCCTGACTGATGAAGATGGCCCTGGTCAACGGGCAAACAGGATGGAAGAGATGAAAAAGTCGGCTGCGACGATTATCCGTGAATATGGACCCTTTCCCGGTGCAGAGCGCGTCAACGGCGTCACCTTCGATGGTGAGCATGTCTGGTTCGCCTCCGGCGACAGGCTGAACGCGCTCGATCCCGCAAGCGGCGAGGTGGTGCGCTCGATCGAGGTTGCGTCCCATGCCGGTACGGCTTTCGATGGCGAGTTCCTCTATCAGATCGCCGAGGATGTCATTCACAAGATCGACCCGAAGTCCGGTCGTATCCTTTCCACCATCCCGGCGCCTGGCAATGGTGGCGATTCCGGCCTTGCCTGGGCCGAAGGCTCGCTCTGGGTCGGCCAGCACCGCGGCCGCAGGATCCATCAGATCGACCCTGGGACCGGCAAGATCCTGCGCACGATCGAATCAAACCGCGTCGTGACAGGCGTCACCTGGGTCGACGGCCAGCTTTGGCACGGAACCTGGGAGGGTGATGACAGCGACGTCAGACGCATCGACCCCGAAACCGGCGAGGTGCTGGAGCGGCTGGAGATGCCCGAAGGCACCGGCGTCTCCGGCCTCGAATCCGACGGCGCCGACTGCTTCTTCTGCGGTGGCGGCGCCAGCGGTAAGGTCCGCGCGATCAGCCGGCCGAAGTGAGGCCCGGTCCCGCAAAGAGGGAGTGATCGATCCAGTGGATCGGCCGAACGCCCTGAGCTATGCGAAGGGCTGGGAGAGGCAAGGATGGAAGGCGAGTTGTCGATGCGGCGTGGCCGGGGACGGCCAGCCGCATCTAGGAAAGCAAAGTGCTGCGATGTTTCGGCTACCGTCAGTCGGGTGGCCCATCCACGGCTCTGCCTTATGGCCATTTTTAGCGCCCGAGACTGTCATGATTTCTTAACACTCGTCAATTTTAATCGCGGTTTAGTTGCTGATTCGATAAAATCTATTTTAAATCAATCTTTAAGAGCATTTTATGGGGCGACATCATGCGGGCAAGCTCTGTGTTTCGAGTACCAGGAAACAGAAGCTTCTTTCACGGATTTGCTTCGCGGTGCTGAGTTCCGGCTGTTCGTTCGCAACGCCGGCTTTAAGCAGCGCGGGAAAGCGTCGGGAGTTTATAGCGCGGCACCTTTATCTCTCGATAGTGTCGGGAGCGGTGCTTATGGCCCTGTCCGCGGGGGCGGCCTCGGCCCAAACCGCTTTTTGGACCGGAGCAACAAGCAGTGACTGGACAGACGCGAGCAACTGGTCGGCGGGCATCGCTCCCGTCGCCGGTCAACCCGTAACCATTGGTCAGCCGCCATCGCAGGGGCCGACTGTCCTCGGCGTCAACGGGCCGGTCGGCGTCTCGGTGGGAATCACAGCCGTGGGCCAAGCTGGTACAGTGCCTGGGGTTCTGACGATCCAGAATGGTAGCACCCTGACAAGCACGGGCCAGGCCCGGCTGGGAATTGCGGCTGGAAGCACCGGCATCGTCACGGTGACAGGACCGGGATCGCAATGGAACGCGCTCGGACCTCTTGTACTCGGCTTTCAAGGCGCTGGTACGCTCAACATTCAGAACGGCGGGCAAGTCGGCGCGACAACCACGACCCTAGGTAGCGGCGTGACATCTTCCGGCACGCTCAACATCACCGGCGGCGGCACGCTGCAGGCTCAAACCTTGCGCGGCGGCGCAGGCGCGAGCCAGGCCAATTTCGATGATGGTATTCTGCGCGCTACCGCCGCTAACGCGACCTTCATCAACGGATTTTCCGGCAGCGAGCTCAATCTGCTCGCCGGCGGGCTGACACTCGATACCAACGGCTTCACCGTAGGCACCGACGCCGCGTCCGGGTTCACCGGCGTGGGCGGCCTGACCGTCACCGGTGGCGGTGTCTTCAGACTTCTGGCAAACAGCACATATACCGGCGAGACGCAGATCGATTTCGGCAGCAGCCTCGCCCTCTCCGGCGCCGGCGCCGTCGCCAATTCCAGCCGGGTTGTCGCCGACGGCGCTCTTGACGTTTCCGGGGCAGCAGGCCCGACCATCCAGAGCCTGGCCGGCAGCGGCACCGTGCTGCTCGGGCCCCAAACCCTGACGATCGCTAATGCCAACGACACGTTCGCGGGCGTGATCGGCGGCACGGGTGGGCTGGCCGTCACCGGCGGCAGCCAGACGCTTTCGGGCGTCAACACCTATACTGGCGCCACGACGGTGAGCGGCGGCCGGCTCGCCGTCAACGGCTCGATCGCCAGCCCGGTCACGACATCGGGCGTCGGTATTCTCGGCGGCACCGGCACGATCTTCGGCGATGTGACCAATGCCGGCGTGGTGGCGCCGGGCAATTCCATAGGCACGCTGACGATATCAGGTAACTATATTGGCAGCGGCGGCACTCTGGAGATCGAGAGCGTGCTCGGCGACGATACTTCCGCGACCGACCGCCTCGTCGTCACCGGCAACACATCAGGCACCACCGATGTCAAGGTGACCAACCTCGGGGGCGGTGGCGGACAAACCGTCGAAGGCATCAAGATCGTCGATGTCGGCGGTACGTCGGCCGGCACCTTCTCGCTGCTCGGCGACTATGTGTTCGAGGGCGATCAGGCCGTGGTCGGCGGCGCCTATGCCTATCGACTTTACCAAGGGGGCGTCAGCACGCCGGCTGACGGCGACTGGTATCTGCGCTCGGCTGTTCTCGATGCCGCCGGCACGGCGACCGGGCCGGTCTATTCGCCTGCCGTGCCGCTCTACGAGGCCTATGCCGGCGTTCTGCAGAGCCTCAACGAGTTCGGCACGCTGCGCCAGCGCACCGGCGGCCGCGAAGTGGACGGTGGCCAATCCGCCGCCCAGAACGACCCTTCCAAGGCGATCTGGACCCGCATCGACGGGACGCATTCGCATTTCGAGCCGGAAACCTCGACGTCCGGCACCGAATATGACGTCAACAGCTGGACGCTGCAGACGGGTCTCGACGGATTGCTGCACGAAAGCGGGGCAGGCATGCTGATCGGCGGGCTCAGCTTTCATGTCGATACGGCCTCGGCAGACGTCTCTTCGCGCTTCGGCAAGGGCGACATCGACACCACAGGCTACGGCTTCGACGGCACCTTGACCTGGTACGGCAACAGCGGCTTCTACATCGACACGCAGGCTGGCGTGACCTGGTACAGCAGTGATCTCAAATCCTCGACGCTTCACACCACGCTTGCCGACGACAATGACGGCTTCGGCTATGGGCTCAGCGTCGAAGCCGGCCAGAAGATTGCACTGACCAACCAATGGTCGCTGACGCCGCAGGCGCAGCTTGCCTATTCCTCCGTGCGTTTCGATGACTTCACCGATGCCTATGGCGCCGCTACATCGCTCGACGATGGCGACAGCCTGACCGGCCGTCTCGGCATCTCAGCCGATTATGACAACGACTGGAAGGATGTCTCCGGAAAGATTAGTCGCTCGAAGCTCTACGGCATCGCCAATCTCTACTACGACTTCCTCAACGGCTCGGATGTCGATGTCTCGGGGACCAAGCTTATCAGTGAGAACCAGGCGCTCTGGGCCGGCCTTGGCATGGGCGGCTCGCTCAGCTGGGCGGACGACCGTTATGCCGTCAACGGCGAAGCCTTTGCCCGCACCAGGCTCAAGGATTTTGGCGACAGCAACGCCGTCGGCGCCAAGGTTGGGTTCAGCGTGAAGTGGTAGCGGGATGGCTGCCGGAGGGCGTCAGGTCGGAAGTCGACATCAAGGGTCAGGTTGTCAGAATTTCCATCGAGCGAGCAATTGATTTCATCATGTAACGATCTACTTTCGCGGCAGTGTCGATGCTTCGGTGTCGGTCGAGGGCTGCACGCAAAGCCGGTGCGGCTGTAGGGGGAGAGAGACTTTGAAATATCTGCGCACGACGCTCGGACCCAAGAGCAAATCCGAACTTGGGATGATCCTCCCGCACGAGCACGTCTTCGTCGATCTCAGGACGCCGGACCAGCCCGGTTATGCCGAAGCAGTGACCGACGACGTTGTTCGGCTGATGGCCCCCGAGATCGAGCGGATCAAGAAGCTCGGGGTGACGGCATTGGTCGAATGCTCGACGGGCGGCGTCGGGCGCCGTGCGGATATCGATCTTGCCGTGTCGCTCGCGACGGATTTTCCGATCGTCGTTCCCACCGGCAATTACCGTGAACCCTGGATTCCCGAATGGGTCCGCCAGGCTTCCGAGAAGGAGCTGGAGGCATGGATGCTCCGCGAGCTGACCGAGCAGATCGACGAAACCGGGTTCCAGGCAGGCTGGATCAAGCTCAGCGCCGGCGATGACGGGATGACGGCGCTCGAGACGAAAATCCTGCGGGCAGCCGCGCGCGCGGCGGCGCAGACGGACGCCGTCATCGGCAGCCATACGATCAGGGGACGGGTCGTCATGGACCAGCTCGATGTCATCGAGGCGGAGGGCTACAGGGCCGACAGGTTCATCTCGATCCACACGCAGGAGGAAAAGGACTTCGCCTATAATGTCGCCGTCGCCGAGCGAGGCGCCTGGATCGAGTATGATCATGTCGGCCGGGCCGGGGACAACGAGGTGGCGGAGCTGGTGATCAAGGCGCTGGAGGCGGGCTGCGGCGATCGCTTGTTGTTGAGCCATGACCGCGGCTGGTTCGATCCGGCGCTGCCGATGGGCGGAACGCCCAAACCGTATACGCATCTTTCCACGGTCTTACTGCCCGAGCTGAAACGCCGGGGCATAGACGACGGCACACTGGTGCGCCTGACCCACGACAATCCGTTCGAGGCTTTCGCCCGATAGGTGCGTGGCCCGGCGAAAGAATCCCGCTTAATCATGCCGCGACGCCTGGAATTGCTCAAAACCCGGTTCACCCGATTGCCGCCACTTCGGCGCCGCGAGAGCGGAGGTCGCCGACAATGCTATGGGGACCGTTCAAAAGCCCGATCGGCAGGATGATGAAGGCGCTCGTGCCTGCCGGGAGGTTCGCGATCCGCTCGATCAGAAGCGCGCGCAACTTGTCCGCATCGATGAGATCGGTGGGCCTCACGATACTCTTGGCGGTGATTTCCTCTCCGAGGCGTGCGATCTCTGCGCTCTTTCGAGCCTTATAGAGCTCGTCGAAATGGGCGCCGATCGGTCCGATCCGGCGGCGCAGTTCGAGAAGGTAGGTGATCGAGGCGGGGCCGACGGAATTGACCGTTTCGAGCGTCAATGGCTTCTGCATGGCCTGCATTTCCCCGTCGGCGGCAAGCGTCTTCACATCGCGCCCGATCGATACGCCGTACTTCGCAAGCGCCAGGCCGATGCTCGGCGCGTCGGCGCCGAAGGCATGCTGTCCTTCGCCGATGAGGAGCAGGCTCGCCTCGAAACCGGAAAGCTTTTCGATCGCTCCCTTTGCCGGGGATGTCGACAGAATGGTCTTGAACTCATCCTGATCAGATGGTGTCAAACTTGCGAAGACGGGCTTGATATCGCTGTTCTTGAACTTGGTGGTCGACAGGGTGAGGCCGGGATTGACGTCGATCAGCACCGTCTTCGATTGATCGACCAGGCGTTTTCCCTCGGCCATGATGTCAGGAAAACTGTCGGCGCGGGTGCGCACGTAGCCGAAAAGCACATGGTCATTCGCGGCGGATTTGGCGCGCCAGAAGAGAGCGTTGTCCTCGTCTGCCGCGCGTGCCATCCCCGGCAGGAAAACTACGGCTGCAAGTGCTGCAAATTGCCGGCGGGTGATGTGTATGGCTGCCTCCTCGCTGAGCCCTATGCATGGCGGCGCATTCGCATCGGACTAATCGCGTGAAAGAGCATTTGTTCCAACTCCCGGTCGAAAAGAGGATCGTCCGAGAGAGGTAGGAGTCAGCTGGACTCGTTCAAGAATTCTCGGCGATATCAGCCGCGCCGCGCTCGTCGAACAGAAGCGCCATGCTGATCGCATCGATGAACCGGCCATCGATGCGCGCCGCACGCCGGATGATGCCTTCGCGGGCAAATCCCATCTTTTCGTAGAGAGCGATAGCACGGGCGTTGCCTTCGTAAACATCGAGTTCAACCCTGGCGAAACCGCCTTTCTGTGCGGCTCTCAATGTCGTCTCGATGAGCCTTCGTCCGAGACCCTTGCCCCGATAGGCGGGAAGGATTCCCATTCCGAGGTTTCCGCGATGGGCGTGCGACGGGAAAAAATGCCGGCTGATGTCGCACCAGCCGACCACCTGGTCTTGAGCGGTCGCAACGAATTGCGGATTGCCTTTTGCAATCATGCCCTTCACGAACTCGCGCGTTTGCGGCAGGGGAGTTGCTTCCAGCATGGACAGGTATTTTTTCTCCCGCGCGACCACGTCGAGCGCATGATGAAAGCTGTCGATATGGGCGGCAGCGATCGGCTCGATCCTGATGCCTGACGTATCCGACGATGCTGCTGCATCCATGTGCTTCTCCTTCAAGGTCGCGAAATGCCTATAGGAGACATGCCGCAGACCCGCACGGGAGCGCATAATTCACGGTCCGTCAACCTTTGCGTGTCAATTTCCAGGTAAGGGGCGCCATCAAAAGGTTGCAGGTGTTGACGGTCAGGCTCACATCCCACATTACGTTCGTCTTGGTAACGCTCACCTGCGCTGCGGCTGTGTTGCTGTGCGGATTTGCATGGCTCGCGGCGGTGAAGGTCGATGATCTCTCGTTGCGCCGGCAGGCCGACTTCGTCGGCCAAGGATTGGAAGAGCAGATCGCGGCACTTCCCCGGGAGCAGGAAAGCGTCACCAAATGGGATGACGCCTTCCTTTATGCCAAGCAACGGAACCATGAATGGCTGCTCGACAATGTCGGCCGGTGGACGAGCCGGTATTTCGGGCACGACAGGACCTATATCTTCGACGATACCAATCGCCTGATGTTTGCGTTCCGCGACGGCGCGGATGCCATGCCGCCACGGCTCGGTGACGACGACGGCCGAGACGTGACCGCTCTCGCCCGTGAGATGCGCGCCGCTCTTGTCGAGCGGGCTGCAGAGCCCGGCGCCGAAGCGCTCGGTCAACTGGCGACGGTTCGGACGATCATGATCGGCAACAGGCCGGCGATAGCAAGCGCGCGTCCCATTCTGCCGAGCTCGGCCAGGATGCAGATCGAGGCGGGCCAGGAGTTCATCGCCGTCTCGGTCAAGTTCATCGATGGAAAGGCTGCCGAAAGCATCGCCCATTATGCGCGGCTCGAAGGCCTGCATTTTGCGCCTTCGAAAAGTGAGGACGAACGGGCGCAAGTGCCTGTGTCGTCCCATGACGGCGGCACGATCGGCTACCTCGTGTGGCCGCCTATCCTGCCGGGATTCATGCTGCTTCGGCAGATTGCGCCGGCGGGGCTCGGCTGCCTGGCGCTGTTGATCGCCGTCGTTTTCTGGCTCGGACGAGGTCTGCATCGCACTTCGCTGACCCTGCTGGATAGCCAGGCGCAGCTCACCCATCACCGCAACCATCTGGAAGAGATGGTGGCCGATCGAACGGCCGAGATTGAAAGGCAGAGAGAGGAACTGGACCGCCTGCTGGTGCACGAACGCCAGGTGAATGCGCTCCAGCGCCAGTTCGTTGCCATGGCTTCGCACGAGTTTCGCACGCCGCTCGCCATCATCGACGCCGCCGCCCAGCGGCTTTGCCGCTCGACGACCAACGTCAGTGGCGATTACGTTCACGAAAAAGCCGGCGTGATCCGAAGCGCCGTCGTGCGCATGGTCGACCTGATGGAAAGCATCCTGGCCAGCGGCCGGCTCGAAACCGGACAGATCACACTGAAGCGTAGCGAAGGCGATCTGAAAGCCCTGCTCGTCACCTGCTGCGACAGGCAGCGCCATCTCAGCCGCACGCATGTGTTCCATCTCGATCTCGAGCCCATACCGGATGTATTGACGTTCGACCGCAGCGCGATGGAACAGGTCTTCACCAACCTGGTTTCGAACGCCGTCAAATATTCGCCCAACGCGCCTGACATTCATGTTCGCGCCCGGGTCGACGAGAAGACGGTGGAGATCGCCATCTCCGACAGCGGCATCGGCATGGATGCGGAGGATCTGCCGAAGCTGTTCCAGCCCTATTACCGCGCCCGCAGCGCGACGGGCATTGCCGGAACCGGCATCGGCCTCAACGTCGTCAAGCAGGTCGTCGAACTGCACGGCGGCACCGTCGAGGTGACGAGCGAGCTCGGCAAAGGCACAACATTCACCATTCTTCTGCCAATAGAGTTTCTATTGTCGGATCAACAAGTCGCAGCTTAAGGAAGAGCTCATGGTTACAGTCCTGTGCATAGAAGACGAAGTCGAGATCCGGAACCTCCTCGTCGAAGAATTGAGCGAAGCCGGCTATAAGACGCTCGAGGCCTCGAACGGCGCCGAGGGACTGGAAGTGATCCTGTCGAAATGGCCCGATATCGTCATCAGCGACATTTCGATGCCTGTGATGGACGGGCACCAGCTTCTGGCGGAAATTCAGATCAATCACCCGGAGCTTTCCAACATTCCGTTCATCCTGCTGACGGCGCTGACCGACCGGGAAAACACGCTGGCCGGCCTGCGTGGCGGAGCGGCGGACTATCTGACGAAGCCGCTCGACTTCGATCTGCTTCTCGCCAAACTCGAAGGCTGCGTGACGCGCCTTGCCAACGACAAGGCGGTCAACCGGTCGTTCTGACGTTTGACGGTGGGACGTGCGTGCGGGCTGCGCGACATATCCCGTTCCACGCCTTGCGCGATTTTGCCATTGCCGGTTCAGCCGGCAATGGTTTCCCTGATGGAAGACGATTTTTCAGCAGATGGTTGTTCTCAATGGGCCGGCATCGAAGATCGCACAATGGCGCTGCGGCCGCATTCCTATTCGAGAAGCCGGTAGACCCCGTGCTTCGTGTGGCCGATCGTTCCTCCGGCTCAAGCCGTTCTGCGAAGGGCGTAGGCGCTTTGCTGCGCGGTCTCGTTCAGATTGAACTGCCTGATCAACTGGCGAAGCGTGGCGCCTTCGTCGGCAAGCGATGCTGAAGCGGCGCTCGCCTCCTCGACCATGGCGGCATTTTGCTGCGTGGTCTGGTCGAGACTGTTGACGGCCGTATTGATTTCCGCCAGCCCGACGGATTGTTCCCGGGCGGAGACGGCGATTGCCTCGACATGGCGGTTCATGGCAACGATCAGCTCGCCGATGGTTTTCAACGCTTCGCCGGTTTTCGAGACCAGTCCGACGCCGGCCGCGACTTCTCCCGCCGATGCCTGGATCAGCGTTTTGATTTCCTTGGCCGCCTGCGCGGAGCGCTGTGCCAGTTCGCGGACCTCCTGGGCCACGACCGCAAATCCCTTGCCTGCCTCGCCGGCGCGCGCGGCCTCGACACCGGCATTGAGGGCCAAGAGATTGGTCTGGAACGCGATCTCGTCGATCACGCCGATGATGTTGGAAATCTGGCTGGAGGATTGCTCGATCCGGCTCATGGCCTGGACCGCCTGGCTGACGATCTCACCTGATGTCGTCGCACCGGCATTCGCCTGCGCGGCCACCTCGCGCGCTTCCTCGGCGCGCTTGGAGGCGGATGCGACATTGGCTGTGATTTCATCGAGAGCAGCGGCTGTCTGTTCCAGTGCCGCTGCCTGTTGTTCGGTTCGTTTCGCCAGGTCGTTTGCGCTATTGGCGATTTCATTCGAGCCGCCGTCGATATTGACGGCTGATCCCGCCACTTTGGCGAGGGTCTGGCAGAGCTTTGCCACGGCGCCGTTGAAATCCCGGCGCAGGCCCTCGAAATCCGCATCGAAAGGCTCGCTGATCTGCACGGTGAGATCGCCGCCGGCAAGTTGTTTCAGGCTCTCTGCCAATCCATTGGTGGCTTGTGCCATGGCCGCAGCGCGAGCGCGCTCGGTTTGCTCGCGGCGCTGCCGCTCGGATTCCGTCAGCGCCCGGTTCGTTTCGATATTTTCATCGGCTCTGATCTTGGCAAGCGCCGTCTGCCGAAAGACCTCCACCGCGCCCGCCATCGCGCCGATTTCGTCCGTGCGGCTGGAATAGGGGATCTGCGTGCTGGTGTCGCCGGCGGCCAGGCCGGTCATCGATTGCGTGATCTTCTTGATCGGACGCGAGATCTGGATTGCTACATAGGAGATCGCGCCCGCGACGACCGCAAACACCAATGCCGTCAATGCCCAGGTCGTCCAGAGAATGTTCGAGTAGGTCGATTGGCTGCTTTCGTAGGACGCCTCGGAGCCATTGACGTTGATCGTCAGCAATTCATCGGCCAGCTCTTCCGCGCGGTCGACGAATGGCTCCATGTCGGAATAGAAGATCACCTTGGCGGCATCGTTGTCGTTCTTGCGGGATTTTTCCAGCATAGGCTCGGACGATTTCTGGTAGCCGGCGGCCTGCTCTTCGATCTGCTGCAGCAGTTGGGCTTCGCGCGGCGAGGATATAAGCGGCCGGTAGGCTGCAATCGCGTCGACAAGCTCGGTGCGCTGAGAGGAAATCTGTGTTTCTGCGGCGGCGATGGCCTGGTCGCTGATCGACATGATATGGTTGGCGTAGTCGAACTTCATGCGTTCCAGCTCGAAGCCGATATTGCGGGCTACCGAAACACTCGGCAGCCAGTTCTTGGCGATTGCCGTCGTATCCTGGTTAACCTGCTGCACGCTCCTGAGAGAAAACAGCGCGAAAATCAGGAAGATCAATGCAAACGCTACATTGATGATTATCAGCGAGGTTCGAACCTGCGGCTTGCGCATGCAACACCTTCCTGGAAACAATGATCAGGCCCAAGTTTTTAGACTTGTCGATCGTTTAGGGTGTGCGAATTCTAACATTCTGTATTTAAAGAAAAATGAATGTATGTATGAGGCGCGGCGGGTCAGGCGGTGCGTCCGCTGCGCCTTAGCGGATGGCGCTGGTACGAGGACGGTTGTCGCCGAAGAGGGCCCTTTGCGTCTAATTCCTCTCTTGCGTCAAGATATCGCCGAGCACCTCGAAGACACGAGGATCGAGCGTCTGAGATATGTTGAAGCGCATGAAATTCGTTGCCGATTGCGACAGGCTGAATGCGTTTCCGGGAGCCAGAACGATCCTCTTTTCTAAGGCGGCCCGCGCCACATCAGCCGCATCGATGCCATCGGGCAGCCGGCACCAGAGGAACATTCCGGCCTGCGGCTCCAGCCAGGGCTCTATGCCGAGATTCTTCAGCCGGGCCGAGACCTCGCTCATTGCCCGGGAGAGCCGGTGTCTCAGCGTCTCCATATGTTTGCGATAGCTGCCGTCGCTCAAGACGTTCAGCACTAGTTCCGCCGTCAGCCGGCCGCCGCCGAAGGAGGTGGCGATCTTGAGGTCTGTCAGGCCGTCGATCCATTCGGGCTTCGCCACGACGAAACCGCAGCGGGCCGAGGCCGACAGGGTTTTCGAGAAGCTGCCGATGTGGATGACCCGCTCGAGCCCATCGAAGGCGGCAAGGCGGGGCGCCGGCGTGTACTCGAAATCGGAAAAGATATCGTCCTCGATGATGGTCAGGTCGAACTGGTCGGCGAGTTTTAAAACCCGGTGAGCCGTAACGGGAGACAAGGTTGCGCCGGTCGGATTGTGGATGGCGGAGTTGGTGATGTAGAGCCGCGGCCGCTCATCGGCGACGACTTGTGCAAACAGCTCTATATCGGGACCGGATGGTGTGTAGGGCACGCCGACGATCTTTGCCCGATGGGCGCGCAACAGCGCATGGAAATTGAAATAGCAGGGATCGTCGACCAGCACCGTGTCGCCGGGTTCCAGCAGGAAACGGCAGAGCAGATCGATTGCCTGCGTGCCGGAATCGGCCAGCATGATTTGGTCCGGGGAGGCTTCGATCCCCCGTTCCCCCATGCGCCGCGAAATCAGCTGACGCAGTTGCGACAAGCCGAGCGGCGAGCCGTAATCGGCAAGTGCTGCCCCGTCGGCGCGGGCAAGCGTTCTGAGCCCGCGGCGCATGCCGTCCCCCGGCAGCCAGGAAGGCGGGAGCCAGCCGCATCCCGGCTTCAGGTCCGCTTCTCCCGCCTCCAGCGATTGCCGCGATATCCAGAACGGGTCGACGGCGCGGTCGAGCTTCGGCCCGGCCTCGGCAAGCGCAAAGGGGGCTGCCTGATTGGCGACGTAGAATCCCGAGCCCGGTCTTGCCAAGATCGCGCCTTCGGCAACCAACCGCTCATAGGCGTCGACGACGGTCGATGTCGACAGCTTCAACGTCGCGGCCAGCCCCCGCACAGATGGTAGCTTTGCGCCCGGCGTCAGGCTGCGCCCGGCGATGCGCTGCCTGATCGTCGCGGCGACCATCTCCGCGCGTGTGCGTCCTTCGTTCATCCGTATTGCTTCCTGCACCATTACAGTTTCGCGAAATTGTAGCAGACTGTGACTGTCCTAACCATCCGTGTTGGCCGATAAGAGCTAGAGAATGAAGGAGTGCAGCGCATCATGGAGCGCGAGATGGACCGCATGGCATCGGGATGGATCAATGGTTTTATCGGGGTGGTGATCTTCAGCGGATCGCTGCCGGCGACGCGCGTGGCGGTGATGCAGTTCGATCCGGTCTTCCTCACCGTGGCGCGCGCGGCGATCGCCGGCTTTCTTGCGCTCGGCCTGCTGATCGCTTTTAGAGAGAAGCGGCCGAGCCGGCGCGACATTCTCTCCCTGGCGGTCGTGGCGCTCGGCGTCGTGGTCGGCTTTCCCCTATTGACGGCACTGGCGCTGCAGCACGTCACCTCCGCTCATTCGATCGTCTTCATCGGCCTGCTGCCGCTCGCGACCGCGACCTTCGGTGTGATCCGCGGTGGAGAACGGCCAAAGCCGGCATTCTGGCTGTTCTCCGTCCTCGGCAGTGCGCTGGTGGCGGGATTCGCATTGGTGCAGGGCCTGACGGCGTCGCCGGTCGGCGATCTGCTGATGCTGGCGGCTGTCGTCGTCTGCGGCCTCGGCTATGCCGAAGGCGGCAGGCTTTCGCGCACGCTCGGCGGATGGCAGGTGATTTCCTGGGCGCTCGTGCTGTCGCTGCCGGTGACGGTCGCAGTCGCGCTTTTGCATCGGCCGGCGACCTTCTCCGGCATCGAAACGCCGGCGCTGCTTGGCCTGGCCTATGTCTCGCTGTTTTCCATGCTGATCGGCTTCATCTTCTGGTATCGCGGCCTGTCGCAGGGCGGCATCGCCGCCGTCGGCCAACTGCAGCTGCTGCAGCCGTTCTTCGGCTTGGCGCTCGCCGCAACCCTGCTGCACGAGCCCGTGACCTGGGCCATGCTCGCCGTCACCGTCGCCGTCATCCTCTGCGTGGCCGGTGCCCGCAGGTTTGCGCGGTAGGCCTGTCAGTCGCTTTGCAGAGGATAAGTTTAGGAGGGCGAGACCGCTACCGCTTCGCCAATTCGGCCGTGAAGTCACTCAGCATCTGAGCATGACGAGATCGAATCTGGTTTTGGGCTGTCGTAGAACTCCCCTCCAACAAACCAACTCATGTCTCTTCAATATTGAATCCATAGGCTCGCTCGACGAGCGCAATACGGATTTCATACCGAGTATACCAATCTGACCGACCGCGATTTTGCGCCTCAACGTGATCGACGACGGATTTCCAGGCTCGAATGCTATCCTCATCCTTCCAATACGAAATCAGTATGCCGAAACCATCTGCCCCGCGAGCACTTTCGAAGCCGAGATAGCCGGGCTGCTGTTTTGCAAGTTCCGTCATCGCATAACCCATCTCGCCATAGCCGTTGTCGACCTTTGTTCGTTGAGATGAAAAACTGACCATATAGTATGGCGGTTCAGGCAAAGTGGCGGTGGACATTTGAGCTCCGATCCGTTGCTATGAACGTCATCATGCGCGGCTCAGCACCGCAATGCTCTCGGCATACTGCGAAAGCGAGTAATCTTGGACGCGGCGGATTGCCGTTCATCGTGAGGTAATCCGCCATGGCTGCCCTGATATCGGAGCGCGGCCGCCGCCCAAGATATGCGGCGGGCTGATGCGCGACAAGGGAATGACACGTCCAACTGACGGGTTTTGTTTTGGCTTGGCGGGATGATCGTGTCAGCCTGCGCGATCGGCACACGCCGACATGGCAAACTGCAATGACAGTGATCGCGACAATTCCGCGAGCTGTCCTGAATTCAGACGGAGGCACCGCAATGACCGAAACGGGTCGGCTCCTTGGTTCGGGTAAAGAGGCAGAGGTCTTCGAATATGGGGCCTTGGCGCTGAAGCTGTACAGGCAAGCCGCCTCCAAGGCGTCGTCATTCAGGGAAGCCGCGAACCTGTCGATCCTTGAGAGGCTCGCGCTGCCGGCGCCAAAGGTCCACGCGGTCGGCGAATTCGATGGGCGCTGGGGCGTGTTGATGGATCGCGCGCCCAGCTTCTGTTTTGCCGACCAATTCGTCTCGACGGCAGGAAGAGCGCCGCTTGAAGACATGGCGCAACTGCATCGAAGCATTCACGAAAAACCCGGCGACGGGTTGCCGTCTCTCATGGCCAGGCTTTCCGCCAGGATCCGGCGAGCCGAGGGGCTGGATCCTGCGTCCAGAAAGCGGCTCCTGTTGGAACTCGATTCCCTTCCGGATGGCGACAGGGTGTGTCATGGCGATTTTCACCCCTGGAATATTCACGGGTCGGGGCAGGGGTTTATGATCGTCGACTGGCTCGACGCCTGCTGTGGCAATCCTCTGGCCGATGTCTGCCGAACATACCTCCTGTTGCACCATGCGGTGCCGGACAGGGCGATGGGCTATGTCGAAGCTTACGCCTCTGTCACCGGATCGGAGGTCAGCAGCATTCTGGCCTGGCTTCCCGCGATTGCCGCCGCCCGGCTGACGGAAGGCGTTGCAAACGAAAATGACGAGCTATTGCGGTTGGCTGGCCTGAGCCCATAACTGTCGAAGCTCCAGCCAAGCGTTGGTCTCCGCTTTGCGCGAAGCCGCCATTGCGGCCGACTATCGGCCTGGCTGATCTATTCGCTGTTTCCTCGGCCCTTTGCTTCCCTCACCAGGTCCGGCATTCCATCGTGCGGACCGAGGGCATGGGTTGGATGGTCATCCCACCAATCATTATGCAGTGGTCGACGGTGAGGGTGGAGTGGATAGAAGATCCGGTTTTCGGCCTTGTGGCGCTCGCCGACGACGAGGAGATGCACTTCGGCTTGCGTGTTGTTGAGGAAACTATGGGCGATCCCGGTGCCGGCAGGAAATCCGACGGCGTCGCCGGGCTTCAGCCGATGCAGATGGCCATCGAGCCAGACGTCGGGCTCGCCTTCGATGACATAGACGAATTCTTCCTCGGCGCTCTCGGCATGCGGAAAGGATGTACGCCGGCCGGGCGGCAAGCGCTCATGATGAATGCCCAATTTTGCCAGGCCAAAATAGCGTCCGAAGGGCGCACCGATGCTCATCAACTCGTCGTCTTCGTCATAGTGCGAGTCGTCAGGCCGTTCGATCTCGCTCCAGTGGACGACAAAGGAGGGGCGCTCCGACGTTGCCATGGTAATCCTCCTGATGTGAGAGGTTCAGATGATTGAGGAGACGGACATGCTGCCGTGAATGGAAGGCGACCGCAAGGGCAAAACGGTGGCTCCAACGCAAGCGGCGTGGCCGTCCGTCGGCATTCGGCCCGGGGCGCCCTTCGCGCTAACCCCGTCTCGGTAAACGGGTCGAAGGGAGTTGCCATGCGAGGGCGGAAGCTTGATCCGAGGATCCCTGCCACGGCAGCTCCCGATCCGGACGAAAATTTCTACAAACGGCTCACTTGGCGGGCACGACGAGCGGCGCCCCTTTGCGAACGATGTAGGTTGCCAATTCCGACGCCTTGCCGCTACCGACGTTCTTTGCCGAGTGAACGACGCCGGAGGGAATGAACAGGGATTGGCCGGCCTTCAGGGTCACCGGCTCACTGCCTTCGAGCTGGTATTCCAGCGTGCCCTCGAGGACGAACGCGACTTCCTCGCCGGGATGCGAGTGGTTCGGCGCGAGAACGCCCGGGGCGATATCGACGCGGACCTGAACGACCTCGTGGCCGGGCACGTCGATATCGTTCTTGATGAGATCGGTGCGCTGGATCGGCTGTTCCGCATGTGCCGCTGCCGCGCCGCCGAGAACAAGGGCAAGCGCCATAGCCTGGATCATTTTCATGTCGTCATCCTTCCTGAATTGACCATTTGTCGGCTCATTGGCCGCATCGGGATTTAAGTCGATGATTGAACCAGGGATGTGTCGGCAAACCCGCATTTTTGTAAGCCAGTGTATCTGCGGCGCGGCGGCGTTGGTCTGCTCTGACATGGTCCTGTTTGGAGGCGGTGCGGGGTTGGCGAGACCGCCAACCCAATCTCCCTCATCTCTGTGCTCGTCACAGAGATCCAGTGCGCCCAGGTCCCTGGGCGCGGGAGACTTGTTCTTGCAGCAGAGTCAATCACGGCGCGGGCGCGCCGTGGCCGGATTCCTGTGACGAGCACAGGAACGTGGGTGACGCCGTTGCCTGAATTACGCCGCCGACGACGAACCTGCGGTCATGACACTCGCCAAGCTGGCAATGTCCGTAATGCCGCCGGAGGATTCGAAGTCGAAGATTTTTTGGGTGACGAGGGCGGCCGCCCCCCGAGCCCAGGAATTGTCCTCCCAGTCGGGCAAGAGCGGCGGGGCGGTTCGGAAGGTCCGGGCGGAAAGCGCTTCGCGTAGCGGCGTGAGGAAAGGGTCGCCGAGGGAGACGGCTTCGCCGCCGGCGACGATGACTTCGGGATCGGTAATGTTGACGAGATTGGCAAGAGCGGTGCCGATGCCGCGGCCGGAATCGGCGACGAGGGCGAGGGCGGCGGCATCGCCTGATGCGAGCGCAGCCGACAATTCCGGCAGTCCCAGTTCCTCGCGGCCGGTCGCTTCCCGCCAGCGTCGGAGCATCGAGATTTCGGAGTGATAGGCCATCAAGCAGCCGCGCTTGCCGCATTCGCAGAGGCGGCCACCTTCCTCGAACAGCGTGTGGCCGAACTTGCCGGCGGCACCATTGGCGCCGCGATAGAGCTTGCCGTCGATGACGAGCGCGCAGCTGATGCCGACGCCGACGGCGAGAACGGCCATGTTGCGATGCTGGCGGCCGAGCCCGAAGAGCTGCTGGGCGATGGCATAGGCATTGGTGTCGTCCTCCAGCCAGACCGGGACATGGACGCGGCTGGCGACTAGCGAGGCGAGGGGGACGTTATCCCAGCTGAAGCGGTGGCTGCGCACGCAGGCCGTCTGTTCATGATTGATGACGCCCGGCATGGAGATGCCGATGCCGGCGAGCTTCGCGTTCGGCCGGCCGGCGAGTTTCACCAGTTCGGGCACGGTACCGGCCAGCAGGTCGGCGACCTTATCGGGGTCGTGGCCGTCGAGGCTTACCCGCATGGCGGCGACGGGGTTGGTGGCAAGGTCGGTTGCCACGCACTCCACCGAATCGATCATCAGCTTAAAGCCGACAGCGAGCGCGTGCTCGTAGTTGATATCCACCGGGATCGGACGGCGGCCGGTGAGGCCGGGTACGGTCTTCCCTTCGATGACGATGCCTTCTTCCAGAAGATCGGCGACGACGAAGGTGACTGCGGCCGGGCTCAAGCCAATGACGGTGGCGATATCGGCGCGGCTCCTCGGCCCCTCGCGGCGGAGGAGGTTGAGGATGAGGCGTCGGTTCATGGCTCTCGCCGTGGTCTGGTCGCCTTTCAGCTTCACGATGCATTCCTTAATTTTGTAAATTAATTATTGCGGGCTGGTTCGATCTATGCATAAGTTTGGCCGCCGATCAACTGAGCCAAGCGGATTATACGCCTTGGGATGACGGATGGATCGGCGCGTTGAATGCCTGATCGAGCGCTTCAAGGAGGAGGCCGCTTGGGCCAGGCGGTGTCGATCGATCAACTGGGAGGAATTCAATGGCATTTTCGAAGCAATTTCCGTCAACCACCCGCAGGAGCTTCCTGAAGGGTGCGGGCATGATGTCTGCCACGGCGGTCACCGGCAGTTTTCCGATCCCGGCGATCGCACAGGCCCAAGAGGTCACGATGATCTCGGCCGAAAACAATGGCGCTGCGCTCGACGCGCTGAAGGCGATTGCCGCGGGCTTCAGCAAGGAAGCCGGCGTCAACGTCGTCATCAACAATATGGACCACGAGGCCCACAAGACGGCCATTCGCAACTATCTCGTCGCCGGCGCGCCCGACGTCTGCTCCTGGTTTTCGGGCAACCGCATGCGGGCCTTCGTCAAGCGCGGTCTGTTCGACGATATCTCCGACCTTTTCGATAAGGAAAAATACAAGGACGTGCTCGGCGCGACGGCAGGGGCCGTCACCGAAAACGGCAAGCAGTACGGCCTTCCCACAGGCGGCACGCTCTGGGGCATGTTCTATCGCAAGGATGTGTTCGAGCAGCATGGCCTGACCGTGCCGAAGACGGCCGAAGAGTTCATGGCCTATGGCGACAAGTGCAAGGCCGCGGGCATCACGCCGGTCGCGATCGGCACCAAGGAATTGTGGCCGGCGGCCGGCTGGTTCGACCAGATGAACCTTCGCGTCAACGGCCTCGACAAGCATATGGCGCTGATGAACGGCGAGATGAGCTATCTCGATCCCGCGCTGACGGCGGTTTTCGACCAGTGGGAGGCGATGATTTCGAAGGGGTTCTTCACGGAAAACCACACCTCTTTCGGCTGGCAGGAGGCCGCGGCGCTCCTGGCGCAGAAGAAGGCCGGCATGATGAACCTCGGCGCTTTCCTGCGCTCGGCTTTCACCGCCGAAGATCTGCCGCAGCTCTCCTATGCGACCTTCCCGGTGCTCGACGCCAAGGTCGGCCACTACGAGGAGTTCTCGGTCAACTCGATCCACATTCCCGCCAAGGCCAAGAACAAGCAGGGCGCGCGCGAATTCCTCGCCTATTTCTACAAGCCGGAGAATCTGGCGGCCTATCTGGAGCCGGCCGGCAACGTGCCGCCGCGCAGCGATCTGCCGCCGAGCAAGGATCCGCTCGTCAATATCGCCGTCGAGACGATGAAGACGGTGCAGGGCACGTCGCAATATTACGACCGCGACAGCGACCCCGACATGGCGCAGGCGGGGCTCGTTGGCTTCCAGGAGTTCATGGCCAAACCCGACCGGCGCAAGGCCATCCTGACCCGCCTCGAGGGGACGCGCAAGCGGATTTATAAGATTTAAGGGGCGGCTCTCGGCCGCTCTGTCTGTTGGTAAGCCGCGCCCCTCACTCGACGTCATCCTCGGCCTTGTGCCGAGGATCTACTGCCCCATCGAACGGAGGCAGATGCTCGGGACAAGCCCGAGCATGACGGAAGAGAGGTTGGCGGCCTTTGTCATCAGACCGAGGGCGTCACTCCGCTCCTAGCGATGCCCGCCCTTCACTCGACGTCATACTCGGCCTTGTGCCGAGGATCTGCTGCCCTATCGACGGGGAGGTAGATGCTCGGGACAAGCCCGAGCATGACGAAAGGAGGGGTTGGCGGGCTTTGACAGCGGCTTGAGGGGCGGCAAAGCCCATACGAATAAAATGAGGCTCCTGAAATGCAGACATTATGGCGCCGCCAGCGTTGGTGGCTGACCCCGACTTTGCTCATCGCGCCCGCGATCGTGCTGTTCTTCACGGTCATCCTGCTGTCGGCCGTCAGGAGCCTCTGGATCAGCCTGCACGACTGGGATGGCTTTGGCCCGATGGTGTGGATCGGCTTTGGCAATTACGTCGAGCTTTACAACGATCCGCAATTCTACGTGTCGCTGAAGAACAACCTGATCTGGCTGGTGATGTTCATGGCGGCACCCCCTCTCGGGCTCGCCATCGCGCTGCTGGTCAACCAGAAAATCCGCGGCATGCGCTTCCTGAAGTCGCTGTTCTTCATTCCGCTGGTGCTCGCCTCGGTGACGGTCGGTGTCGTCTTCACATGGGTCTATACGCCGGAGTTCGGCTTGCTCGCACTGATCTTCAGGGCGTTCGGGGCGACGGCGCCGGCGGTTCTCTCCGACGAGCATTTCGTCACTTTCGCCATCGTGATTGCCGCGCTCTGGCCGCAGATCACCTTCTGCATGGTGCTCTATCTCGCCGGCCTCAACAATTTGAGCGAAGAGCTGATCGGGGCAGGGCGCGTCGATGGGGCGAGGGGCTTGAACATGTTGTGGCACATCGTGCTGCCGCAGCTGACCCAGGTCACCTTCATCGCCATTGCCGTCACCGTTGTCGGGGCGCTCAGGTCCTTCGACATGGTGTCGGTGATGACGAACGGCGGCCCGTTCGGTTCGTCCTCGGTTCTCGCCTACCAGATGTTCGAACAGTCGATCTTCTCCTACCGCTTCGGTTACGGCGCGGCGATCGCCTCGGTGCTGTTCGTGATCATGGCCGCCTTCATCGTCTGGTACCTCAGCCGCATCATCCATACCGAAGAAAGGGGAGGCTGATGTATCCTCGTCCCATTTCCGATGCCGCCATCTGGCAGCGCCGCCTCTACGTGCTCGCTGTCGTCATCATCCTTCTGCTCTGGCTCTGCCCGCTGTTTGCGATCATCCTCACCTCGTTCCGCTCGACCGAGGATGTGATGGGCGGCAATCTGTGGGGATGGCCGACCGGCATCGGCGTCATCGACAATTATACTGATGTTTTCACTCAGACGCCGATGGCCCGCTACTTCCTCAACAGCCTGACGATCACCATTCCCTCGGTGATCGGAGTGCTGGTGCTCTCCACGCTCGCCGGCTATGTGCTATCGCGCTACCGCTTTCCCGGCAACATGCTGATCTTCGCGCTGTTCGTCGGCGGCAATTTCCTGCCGCACCAGATCATGATGATCCCGGTGCGCGACCTGATGGTCCGGCTCGATCTGATCGATACGACCGCAGCGCTGATCATCTTCCATGTCGCCTTCCAGACCGGCTTTGCGACGCTGTTCATGCGCAATTTTATCGCGGCATTGCCCGATGAACTGTTCCAGGCGGCCCGGGCGGAAGGGGCGTCTCCCTTCCAGACGCTATGGCATGTGGCGATCCCGCTGGTGCGGCCGGCGCTTGCCGCACTCGCCATCCTGATCTTCACCTTCATCTGGAACGATTACTTCTGGGCCGTGGTGCTGACCGTCAGCGACAGCGTCAAGCCTGTGACCGCCGGCCTTGCCAATCTTCGCGGCGAGTGGGTCTCGGCCTGGAACCTGATTTCCGCCGGCACGATCGTCGTCGCCGTGCCGCCCGTCGTCATGTTCTTCCTGATGCAGCGGCACTTCATCGCCGGCCTGACGATGGGGGCGGTGAAGGGATGAGCGATCTCCTAAAGTTCCAAGTTTCAACAGCAGAGAGCCAGGACGCATGACCAGTCTCGAACTCCGACAGATCAACAAGAATTACGGCGCCTATCATGCGCTGCGCGGCATCGATCTTTCCGTAGCGCAAGGCGAGTTCATCGTCATGGTCGGCCCCTCCGGCTGCGGCAAGTCCACTCTTTTGAAGACGATCGCCGGCCTGGAGGAGATCTCCTCCGGCCAAATCCTGATCAACGGCCGCGACGTCAGCAAACAGGAGCCTGGGGACCGCGGCATCGCCATGGTCTTCCAGTCCTACGCGCTCTATCCGCATATGACGGTGGCGGAGAACATGGGCTTCGGCTTGCGCATGGCCAAGCGGCCGAAGGCCGAGATCGAGGCGGCGGTGGCGCGCGCAGCCAGGATCCTGAGGATCACCGACCAGCTTGAGAAGCGGCCGAAGCAGCTCTCCGGCGGGCAGCGGCAGCGCGTGGCGATCGGCCGGGCGATCACCCGTTCGCCCGACGTCTTCCTCTTCGACGAGCCGTTGTCGAACCTCGATGCGGCACTTCGAACCCAGATGCGTGTCGAACTCAGCAGCCTGCACGCCGAGCTCGGCGCCACCATGGTCTACGTCACCCACGACCAGGTGGAAGCCATGACCATGGCAAGCCGGATCGTCCTCTTGAACCAGGGGGTGATCGAGCAGGTCGGCTCGCCGCTCGAGCTCTACCGCAACCCAGACAATCTCTTCGTCGCGGGCTTTCTCGGTGCCCCGCGGATGAACTTCCTCGGCGTTACCGTCGACGACGTGTCCGGCCGCAATGTCACGGTTTCGGCGCCGGGCCTCTTGCCGGTGACGGTGGAACTGGCGGAGGCGACGGTGCTGGAGAGGGGCGCTAGCCTGACGCTCGGTGTAAGGCCGGAGAACATATCGATGGTCGCCGATGGCGGCGAGGGCGGGGCGATCCACGGCCAGATCAGGCTCGTCGAGCATCTCGGCCGCGAAACCATCCTCTATGTCGACGCCGGCAATCTCAAGACCATCGCCTCGGAAAGCGGCACCGGCAACATCACGGTGCAGCTTGGCTACGTCGCGCCTTTTGCCGCCGACCAGAACGTGGCGCTGAAGCTCGACGCCCGGGAACTCTATCTCTTTTCATCCGATGGCGGACGCACGATCAGCGCCCGCAAGACCATCCTCGACAGATAATCACAGGAAACATCACCGTGTCCGACAAGACCCTCTCCGTATGGAACCCCGTCAAGACCGACCGCTTCCTCGTCGGCGCCCCGCACTATCCCGAGCACGTCGATGAAAGCTACTGGGAGCGCGACGCCGAGCGCATGGCGAAGGCCGGCTTCAACGTGGTCAGAATGGCCGAATTCGCCTGGCATATTCTCGAGCCGAAACTCGGCACCTTCGATTTCGACCTGTTCGACCGCGCCATCGCCATGCTCGGGCGCTACGGCATCGACACGATCATGTGCACGCCGACGGCGACACCGCCGCGCTGGCTGACCGTGGCACATCCGGAGATTTTAAGGGTCGACGGCAAGGGCCGGCCGATGAGCCATGGCTCGCGACAGCATTGCGATACCGCAAGCCCGATCTTTCGCGAACACAGCCGGCGTATCACCAAAGCAATGGCCGAGCATTATCGCGACAACCCTTATGTCGTCGGCTGGCAGACCGACAACGAGCTGAACACCAGCATGCCGGAAAGCTTTTCGAAGGCAACGCTTTCCGAATTCCAGGCCTTTCTGGCCGGCAAATACGGCGAGATCGGCAAGCTCAACGCGGCCTGGGGCGGAGATTTCTGGGCAACGGCCTATGACAGCTTCGACCAGGTGGTGCTGCCGATCGAGTTCGGCCCGACCTTCCCGAGCCCCGGCCATCTGCAGGATTACCATCGCTTCCTCGCCTTCTCGACGGCGCGCTTCCAGCACGATCAGGTGGAGATCCTGCGGGATGTGAAGCCTTCCTGGTTCGTCTTCCACAATCTCGGCGGCTTGAGGGATATCGACTTTCGCGGCCAGTTCACCACCGATCTCGATTTCGTCGGCTACGATATCTATCCGATGCTCTATGACGAGTTCCAGCGGCTCGGAAATCACGCCAAGGTTCAGGCGCTGCACCTCGATATCTGCCGCGGCTTCTCCGGCAACTACATCGTGCCTGAGCAGCAGTCGGGTTTCGGCAGCCAGCCGGGCTTCTGCACGCTGACGCCGGAGCCGGGGGAGCTGCGTCGCATGGCGCTTTCCTCGGTTGCCCATGGCGCTGACGGGTTGATGTTCTTCCGCTGGCGGCCCGCCCATTTCGGCGCCGAGATCTACTGGATGGGCATCATCGACCATGACGATATCGGCCGCCACCGCTATGTAGAGGCGAAGCGCTTCGCGACCGAAATGACGGCGCTGAAGGACAAGATCCTCGGCACCTATGTGCGCATGGATGTCGGCATCGCCGGCTCCGATTTCGACAATCAGGAAGCGCACAAGACCTATCCGATCGGCCTGCCGAGCCCGCAGGACGATGCGATCCTGTTGCACCAATATTGCTACGACCGCGGCATTGCCTGCGGTTTCATTCACCCCGAGGACGATCTTTCCAAGCTGAAGCTGCTCTATGTCCCCCATTGGGTGATGTGGAAGGACGAATGGACGGCCAAGCTCGAAGCCTTCGCTGAAGCAGGCGGCACCGTCGTCATAGGCGCACGCACGGGCACCCGCAACGAGGACAACCACGTCATCCGAGAGACCGCGCCAGGCACCGCGCTTTCGAAGCTGACGGGCGTGCGCGTCGAGGATTTCGGCCGTCTCGCCGCCCCCGGCGCCAACGGGCTGTTCGACGTGATGGAACGCTCCGGCGGGCTTGTCATTCCACCGAACAAGCCGGCGGAATCGCACCGGCGCGAGCGCCGCTTCAAGATTGGCAACCGCGAACTGGCTGCCGGCTATTTTTATGAAAACCTTGCGACCGACGACGATGTCGAGGTGGTTGCGGCCTGGTCCAACCGCTATGCCGAGGGCCAGCCGATAGCGACGTCGCGCAAGCTCGGCAAGGGGCAGGTGGTCTATGTCGGCACCTATCTCACCCCGGATCTGACGGCAGCTCTTGCCGAGAGGCTATTTGCACCCGTCGGCGTCGAGCCGCTGATCGGCGAGCTTCCCGAGGGCGTCGAGGTGACCATGCGGATGAATGACCACCGCCAGTTGTTGTTCATCCAGAACTACACCGACCAGCCGGCCGCCATCGGCGGCGTTCCCACTGGCCGTGATCTCCTCGATGACGAAAAGCCGGTTGCCGGTAGGCTCGATCTCGAAGGCTATGGCTGCGCGATCATCGAACTCGCGGAGTGAGTTGCGCTCGCCAGGCGAAAGCTTGGCGAGGGCTGCTGCTGGATTCTCCGTCGTCCTCGGCCTTGAGCTGAGGACCCATATCACGGGCGCTGACGGGTGCCATTGTAGATGCTCCGGTCGATCCCGAGCATGATGGAGAGGACTGCCAGCGGAAGGACTCCTTCACGGCGCAGACGCGCCGATTGCGACCTGTCAACGTCGGCGTTGTCCTTTCAGGCCGGCTTGTCAGGCGTAGGTCACGATCGTTCAATTAAGCCGGCATCTGCGACACCTTCCAATCGTAGGAGCGCAAGAAGCTCACCAGCTCTCGCATGGCGGCGCTGGAGTGTCTTTTGCTCGGGTAATAAAGATACCAGCTCGGCAAAAGGGGACTCCAGTCCTTCAGAACCTCCGTCAACCGGCCGTTCGTCAGGTAGGGTGTGGCGTAGTCCTCGAAGATATGGGCCAATCCGCATCCGGCGACAGCGGCCTGCAGTTCGTTGTGTGCTGAACTCACCGTCAATCGCCCCTCCGGCAAGACTTCCAGCGCGTCTCCGCCCTCTTCAAATTTCCAGGATACCAGCGTGCCGCCGGGAAATCGTCGTCGAATACAGTTGTGGCCGGCGAGATCGTTGGGGGTCAGAGGCAGGCCATGCTTTGCAATATAGTCCGGCGACGCCACGATCGCGTATCGAAGCGATGGTCCCAGCGGTACTGCGATCATATCTTGTGCCAGTTGCTTTCCGAACCGAACGCCCGCGTCAAAGCCTTGCTCGACGATGTCGATGACCGCTGCATCGCTGATGAGCTCGACCTTGATGTCCGGTATGTGTCCAAAAAGGTGAACATTGCCGGACAGAGGAGGTGATCGATTGCGGGGCCTGGCGCATTGATGCGAAGGGTGCCGGATGGGTTTTCCTTTAACTGGTTAAGGTCATCGACTGCGAGACGGATGTCGGTCAAAGCTGGACCGAGGCGCTGCAGAAGATGCTGTCCCCCTCCGTCGGCGAAACGCTTCTTGTTGTCCTGTTGAGCAGGCGGATGCCGAGCGCCTCTTCCAAAGCGTTGATTGTCTGGCTGAGTGCCGATGATGAAACGCCCCGCTCCAGGGCGGCGGCCCTGAATCCGCCGCACCTGACGATCGCCGCAAAAACATCCAGGCTATCCAAACGAAACTGATCCATTGCGAAGCCTACCTTATCAAGCTGCGTAGATTTGCTCGTCTTATCAGCGCACGTCGCTCGGGGAAGCTGGTAGGGCCCATTGCCGCTGGCGGCAAAACAATCAGCTAGTCAGGCCAGCCTGCCGCAGGCCGTCCACAATGCGTTCGAAATCGGCAGGGTTCTTGTAGGGCAGTACTTTGCGCCTGTGCTCCAGGGAATAGTCGGGATTGATTCGGAACACTTCCGCCCACTCACCGCGCGCCTCCTCGAAGCGCCCCAGGTGACCATAGCTCGCCGCCAGCAGCACTCGCGAGACGTCTGTGTCTGGATTACGGACGAGCCGCCGCTTCAGGATGACGACGGCCTCCTCGTACCTGCCTAGCTGAAACATCGCCTGCGCGTAGAAGTGCAGGAACAGGTCCGGGTAATAGGGGTTCAGGGCCATTGCCCGTTCGAAATAGGCAAGCGCCTCGGCCGACCTTCCGGCATAGTGCAGTGCGTTGCCGAGGTTCTCGTACCCCTCGACAGAATTGGGAGCAAGCGCGATCACGCGTTCGGCCTCGGCGATGGCCACGTCGTGCTGTCGCGAGTGCAGTTTGACGACGCCGAGCGCCCAATGTGCGTAGGGATATTGATCGTCGAGCGCCACCGCCCGCGTGGCAGCCTCAATCGCCTGTTCAAGCGATTTCGACGGCGATTGGCTCCACTGGTTCATGTAGGCCAGCCCATGTGTGACGGCGAGGAACGCGTAGGCCGGAACGAATTTCGGGTCAAGTTCGATGGCGCGTTGCAACAGTTCCCGGCCCTGCCTGTTTTGCTCTCTCGTCAACCTCCACATGTGTTCACGGCCCCGAAGGAAGCAGTCATACGCTTCCAGGCTCTCGGTCTGCTCCGCAGCCAGCCGCTGCTGGTCGCCCTCTCTCAGGTTGAGAGCGAGCGCGCCGACAATCTGCTGCGTTACGTCGTCCTGCACGGCAAAGATGTCGGTCAGGTCGCGATCGAAACGCTCCGCCCACAGATGGCCGCCTGATGTCGCGTCGATCAGCTGTGCGGTGATCCGCACCCTGCTGCCCGATTTGCGGACACTGCCCTCCAGCACGTAGCGCACGCCAAGGCCGAGGCCCACCTCTTGGACGTTCACGTTCCTGCCCTTGAAGGTGAAGGACGAGTTGCGGGCGATGACGAACAGCTGCGACAGCTTTGACAGAGCCGTGATGATGTCTTCGGAGATGCCATCGGCGAAGTATTCTTGCTCGGCATCACCGCTCATGTTGGCGAAGGGCAGCACGGCAATCGAGAGCGCCGGCGGCGATGCGGCTGGCACGCGACCAGCGGCGGCGTAGGCGGTCACTGTTGACTTTGCCAGCGCGGCGACGCCGACCTGAAGCGAATAGATCCGAATCGGCTCGGCGATGTTCTTGAGCTGTGTGCTGCCGAGATCGGTGACGGAGAGATCGAGCCTCGCCTTGACTTGGCGATAGGCATCTTCCGACAGGCAAATTGCGCCTGGCGCTGCGACGCCCTCCAGGCGCGACGCGATATTGACGCCGTCGCCCATCAGGTCACCATCGCTTTCCTCGACCACATCCCCCAAATGGATGCCGATTCGGAACTCAATACGGCGGTCTTGGGGCACGCCGGCATTGCGTTCGACCATGGCATTCTGCACCTCGACGGCGCAGCGGACGGCGTCCACCACGCTGCGGAATTCGACCAATGCCCCATCGCCTGTGCGCTTGATCACGCGGCCGTTGTGCACAGCTATAGTTGGATCGATCAGGTCGCTACGCAGTGCCCGCAACCTCGCCAGAATACGATCTTCGTCCGCGCTTGCGAGCCTGCTGTATCCGACCACGTCGGCGGCCAGAATTGCGGCCAGCTTGCGATTCTCGCCCATTGAGCCGTCTCCTCTTCTCCACTATAGCAGGAAGACAGTGGGCAAGACGGAACTTTTCGCTTCTTTTCGGAGCGATCTTGGACGATGTCTCATGTGGGCGAGCCGCCGTGCAGATCCGGGCAATGCATGTTCTATCGGCGGTCGTCCGTTTGACGCAGTTGCTCCGAAGGCCCGCTCAGGGTCAGAGCACGTCGATGCCCCAAGGAGCCTGAATATCCACTTCTGACGATTCGAGTCTCGAAGCTGCCAGTCCTCTCGGCCCGAAATCGTTCGTTCAAGATGGAAGGCAGAGATCATAGCCGAGGCATCGATATATAGCGGATGCCGGCATCGCCGCTCGGCTTCGTCGTCGAGAACGACCTTCACATCGGCGTCAAGGCGATCGAGCTCACGTGGCGCACCGCCTACAAGTTCAACCAGGACCGCATCCAGTCGACACGGAGGCCTCCTAGTCGGCCCTCGTTCGCCGGCGCAGCGGGTTGCGTTCGAAAATATGCAAAAAAAGAGCATTTCCGCACTCAAACAAAACGGAAATGCTCTCTTAGTTTAGTGCGGAGCTATACTTGTCAGCTCCACACTGCTCGCACCTGAATTCGCGGCTATTCGTCTGATGTCGCCGGCGCGGCGTTCTCCAGCGAGGTGCGAATTTGATCGATCTTCCCGTTTGCGTCGCCAACCCCGAGAATGGTTTTGGCCTGGTTCAGAACCGCTGGACTGACTTCACCGGTTTTCGTTGCGGAAGCCAATGCGTCCTCCAGCGCCTCGTCCCCCAACAGAGGGTCATCGGGTGCGGGCTCGGTTCCATTGTCGAGTTCGTATTGGGCATAAGCCACGGCATAGGCCGCGATGGCGGTCATGCGTGGGTCCGACGTATGCATCAACGCCTTGTAATTCCGCTTCAGAGAGTTCAGGCCCGCAAGTTGCGCCGACAGGTTCTTCTCTTTCGTGACGGTTTTGGTCTTGTCAGCCTTGGACTTGCTGCCTGCTTCAGTGGATTTGCCTTTCACGCCTGAGGATTTGGCGCTGCCATGGGTTGCACCGCTGCGATGGTTTGAACCACTGCCCTGGTTGCTGCTGCCGTGGCTGCCGCTGTTTCCATTGCCGCCGCCGTTGCCACCACCATTTCCGCCGCCGTTGCCGCCGTCCTTTGCGAGCACTGATATGTCGAAGCCTGCAATGGTTGCCGGGCTTGCTGCAAGGGCCAGCGAGAGTGCGGCCAAGGACGCCAAAGTTGCTATCCGCATCATTTTCCTCCGGATCGGATCATCAAACGCGGTGTCGGTGCATCGCGCTTGAGATGTCAGAGGTTAGACCTTGATTGCATCTTCCACATCGGTCCGAGGTCCGATGTCGGTCGGACTATGGTCCTAAACAAATTGAAATACTTAACAAATCCACATCATCAGCCGGGCGCCGGCGTGAGGCGATATCTGTGCGGTAAGCGAAGACTGATGCTTTCACGCAAGCGTCCCGATTGGGCCGAAGGAGAAATTACGCCAAGCGCAGATCGACAAGCGGGTGTAATTTCTTGAGATTCGGCAGCGATTTCGCTTGCCAAGGATATTGGCTGGTGCCTTTGACGACGAGCAGGAGGTCGCCCATCTTTCTGGCTTCGATCGTCAGCTTGGCCAGGAGATTTATGCCAGAGGAATTGAGGAACTCGAGACCCGTCAGGTTGAACGTCACCTGTTTGTGCCCCTCATGGAGCAGGCCTGATATCAATGAGTAAATGGGCGCATAGGCGTCCGGTCCCGCCAGCCGGAACACGCCATCGAAA
This sequence comes from Rhizobium changzhiense, assembly GCF_013087625.1. Lineage (NCBI taxonomy): Bacteria > Pseudomonadati > Pseudomonadota > Alphaproteobacteria > Hyphomicrobiales > Rhizobiaceae > Rhizobium > Rhizobium changzhiense. Next base: position 1,098,606 of record NZ_JABFCQ010000002.1, on the reverse strand, counting down.
TAGACCTCGTTTTTCTCAGCCCATACACGGAAGTTTTCGTCGCTGATTTCCATTCTTCGCTCACAGATTGGAGGAGGGCGGCATCGCCACTGCTGCAGTCGTCGTCAGTATGATACGCTCGTCATTATTGCCTTCGAATGCCCATGCCATTTTTGCGTCGTAGTCGCTCAGAAGGGTGAGCAACCCCAAGCCCGAACCGCTTTCTGCCGATATGGCATTGGTTTCGATTTGCTCAAGAAGAAGTTCCCCGGGGTCCCTCGATTGAAGGCGATGCAGCAGTTGCTGAAAGCGAAAGGATGTCACGCCATCGATCGTGTTCTTCACCCTGATTAAAAAAGTTCCGTCGAATATGCCGGCTTCAATGAGGATCTCCCCAGGCTGTCGAAACTTAACGGCATTTTCGATCAATTCGTTGCTGAGATATCCGATGTCATGATGCGCCTGCACATAATCTTTTCTTGAACGTGAATAACGCAGAGCCATGACTTCCGCTATAAAGTCCGAAGTCATTCCTGAATGCTTCCATCCAAGCCGAAGCGGTCCGTCGCTTAACGTGAGGCGAGTACTTGAATCCAAGCTTATGCCCGCCAGAGATTCGATACCATATACCGTTGGCGTCATGTCTCACCTATGTCGCACTGCGAGAAGCGTAATGTCGTCGTAAATCTTCTGCGGTCCGATGAAGAGCATCAATGTCGCTACAATTCCGGCAACGACTTTCTCAGCGCTCTGGTCCTTCAAGCGCAGTGCTTCGCGGCATAGACGTTCGATGCCAAAGAGTTCTCCAGCGTCGTTTTCGGCTTCTGTTACGCCATCGGTATGCAGGAGTATGAGGTCGCCCGTCTCGAAGGTTATTTCGCGAGTCTTAATGAAGGCAGAAATATCGGCTTCCAGCCCGATCGGTATACCCAGATCCATAGTGTCTATGCGCTCGACCTCGCCGTTCGCCCGCACGATGACAACTTCCTCGTGTTGTCCCGACAGGATCATCTCTTTGCCGTCGTAATCAAGAAACGCCAGAGTGAGATGCTTGTCGATTTTAGTTCGCACTATGTTTTTAAACAGGGCGCTGTTCAGGTCTGTGAGAAATTTGACGGCGTCGGTGTTTCCTGCTTCCTGCAGGGCGCGGGCGACGGACTGAACCATCAACATCAGCACGCCGCTTTCGAGCCCGTGTCCGGTGACGTCGCCGATGCCAATCTTCAACCGATTTCCGCTCTTCAATACGTCATAATAATCGCCGCCGACTTCTTCCGCCGGTCTCATATAGGCGGCGATCTCGAGCGCCTGAAATTCCTCAAGCTCCTGGTGCAGCGGAAGAACCATGAGCTGGATTCTCTCGGCGACGGCCAGCTCTGTTCCAAGACGTCGATTTTCTCGCTGGAGCTGTGCGTTCAGGGTCGAAATCTCCTCCTTTGCATCTTCGATCTGAGCGGTTCGCTCCTCGACGAGCTGTTCGAGATTTTCCGTGTGATAGCTGATCTCCTCGGCCATCCGATTGAATGCTTCACCGGCCTCTCCGACCTCATCTTTGCTGGCGATGGCCACCCTGACCGAATAATCCTTCGCCTGAATCCGCTTGGCGGCATCTGCAAGTGCACTGATTCCGCTCGTTATTCGTTTCGAAACCGCAATTACTGCTATAGCCACAACAAGCAGTGACATTAGGATCGCCAGGATTTGGTAGATCACGATCCGGTTGGTAGCTTCCGAAATTTTGGCTTGGGCCGCATAGAGGGAGGCCTGGATTTCTCGTTCAGGCACAACTACTCCAAGAGACATCGCCTCCTGCCGAACCGGGCCGCTGGACCAGAGATTGGTCGCGGGGAGTTTCTTGACGATAACGATATAGGGGACCTCGCTACCCTCCTGCTGCAACAACAAATGTTGGATGCCCAGTTCGCGATCAAGGGCCAGTTTTGCTATCGCAGGCTGGGAGCTTCCCTTCAGGGAGCGCTCCAGGCCGGTCAAGGCGCTGGCTCCGCTCGCATCGCTCGCAGAACGCAGACCGAGGGTTTTTTCTCCTGTGCTGTTGATCGCCACAACGTTTCCGTCGGACATTGCGAGAAATCCAAAGCCGGACTGGGCCACTTTCACATTCTCAACAATCTGCGCGAGCTGGTCGAGTGTGATGTCCGCGCCAGCCGTCCCGGCGACATCCTGCCGGTCGGCTGTCCACAATGGATGAAAGAAACTGACGATCAGCTTTCCGGTAATGGCATCGGTATATGGAGCGGTCTGCGTGATATCGTCGGCGACCGGCCGCGTTTTCGCGTCCTTGGCCCAGCTCTGCCAGGACTCGTAAAGCCCGGGGAAAAAGAAGTCCCAGAAATCGGCTTCGTTGTGCCCCGAATAAAGGCGATCGAAGGTCTGAGCCTGGTCGGTGTAGGGCGCCGTCCTGAAGATTGGCCGTTCTTTCGGTCCGATGTAGTACATCTGCAGCTTGGAAGCGCCGTGCTGCAGCAGGCTCGGCGCAACGATGTCGAGAACCGCGCTCGTCTCTAGATCGCGCTGGATGTCGGGTTTCGGCCGATGGTCAGGTCCGAGCAAGTAACCCCAGACGCTCACAACCGAAGCGGAGCCGGGCAGGTTCTGAGACCATTTTCCCTTCTCGTCGTAAACAAGGCTGACGCTGCCAGGCGATGTGCGCGCGATCGCCGCGCCGACATCGGAATTACGCTCGGGATCGTCGATCTGCGCCTGGAGCACACCTGCCAAGGTGCTGACGTCGCTGTGAACCTGCCGCAGGAGCAAACTCACCTGGGCTGCGGTGGAATCGGCATATGTGCGGATGTATTCCTGGCTTGCTGCTTCCAGACCCTGTCCGACTTCGAGGGTGGCGTCGCGCGACAGCCTCTGAACATTCCAAAGCGCCAGTCCACCGCTGACCAGCAAGTCAAAGAGAACGGCTCCACCGACGACCAAGATGAACTTCGCCCGAAACGAGCCTAGTCTTGCCGGTCTTTTCGAGGAGCTCCCGTCCATCACAGCGGCTTTCGGCCGGAAGCTGCCCAGATCGGCCAGCCTGCATAACCCTTGGGGTGAAGCGCAGCAAAGACATGATCTTTGAATCCTTGCCGGAACCTGCGAATGAAATCTGATGAGTCGCCCCGTCGAACGGCCATCTCACCCGCGTAGACATTTTCCCAAGCTTCGATGATGTCTGCGAAGTCCTGGGGATCTCCGTCAAGATTCGTGACCATAAAGGAATCGACCTTGATGTTATCGAACCCTGCATCGGCGAGGAGGTGGCGGCTTTTCGGCCCCATCTCGACATCCATGTCGAAGTGCTTGAACAGTTTGGCGACTTCTTCGTAAGTCCATTTTATGGATTCAGCATGTGGCTCGCCCAGACAATGCGAGTTTTTTTCGTTCGTGATGTAGACACGGCCGCCAGGCTTGCAGATGCGGTAGAGTTCCCGCAGCAGCATCTCGGGACGGTTGAAGATCTGCAGCGAATGTCGGCAGGTCACAAAGTCAAATTGATTGTCTCGCAGCAACATTTGCGAGGCGTCGCCATAGGTGTACTCGATTCCCTGCAGATCGAAGTCGGCGGCGACCCTGCGGGCATATTCGAGGCTGCGCACCGAATGATCCAGTGCGACAAGGCGTGCCGGTTTAAATTCCCTCTGAACCAAGGCCGCGAAATCACCTATTCCGCAACAGATATCGGCGATGACAAGACCGCTGCGCAGGCCGTGGCGAGGCAGCAATTCGCGTTCGTGCCTCCATGTCATTTTCGTCTGGGTGCGGAGAATCGGAATGAAAGTCTCATCCTCGACAAAGCTCTGGCCCGGATAGAATGCCGAATCGTAGACCTCGACCGATAAGTTTGGTTGTGATGCCGCAAGCGTTTGGAATAACGAGGTCGACCATGCCACCACGCTCGACGTAATGATGACGATCTTCCGCTCCGGCCTGGTCCGGCAGCTTGCCGCGAGAACATCGGACAGGGCGGCGAAGGCGGTCATGTTGATGTGCGTCAGACGTTTGACGTTGACGTAAACGACCCCGCCGTATTTTCCCAAACTTTGCTGCACCAGCTCGAGAGCATCGCCAATCTCGGCGGGACTTTCGGGCCGCATCTTGCCAGACAGCACCAGCTCCTGATTTGTCGGATCAAAATAAACCGTGAAGGGTTGCAGCAGCAGGTTCATCGGAAGTCCTCGGCCGAGGGGAAATCCGCAATGATTTGAATCCCTTGTCCGCCGTCTTTCTCAATTCGGATAGCGGCGCGGAATATTGTTGCCAAATCGCTGAGCAAAACCGTTCCATCGGATTTCATGACCAAGTATCCGGACTCGGTATCGGGGACAGGCAGGTATTCGCCTGATCTCGCACTCGTGTGTTTGCGGCCAGATGCTTCCTCGCCGGGAAACGCAATTCTCAGCCGATTGAATGCCGCGCTCCGATAGAGACTGAAACGTATCCTTCCCAGTTCACCCGTTGAACGGAAAGCGAGTTCAATGAGCTCGTTGGCTGCGACGGAAAGAAAATTCGAATATCGAGCGGGATCGCTGTGACCCTGGCCGAGAATGTCCGAGAGATATTCCGTGATCCTGTCGCAAAACTGCCATCGAGATTTGAACATCGCAACGTTCATTTCCAGCGATACCATCGGCGCAAATGCATGGTCATCGAAGCCAGGTGCTTCCTCTTCCAATAGACCCTCCATTCGTTTGCCTGCGGCGTCAGGTCGATGCATGCCAATCACGAAAAACACGGCGAAATCGGTTGTTCACTGCGGCAGGGCGTGGCTTAGGGATGTTTCCGCCCGGGCGATGAACTCGCCAATTGCCTTGACCGGAAGCGGCCTGCTGACCAGATAGCCTTGAAGCCTGTCGCAGCCCACGCTGCGCAACCATTCCGCCTGACCTGGCGTCTCGACTCCTTCGGCTGTCACCTGCATATCGAGGTCATGTGCGAGATTAACGATGCAGCGGACGATTGCCTGGCTTTTCAGATCGCTTTCGAGGTCGGTGATAAAGTATTTGTCTATTTTGATCGTGTCGAAAGGGAATGTCTTCAGATAGCTGAGCGAAGAATATTCGGTCCCGAAATCATCAAGCGAGATTCTTATCCCTAGCACGTTGAGAGTATTCAGGGTGTCGATATTGTTGACGGTGCGCTCAAGCAGCACGCTTTCGGTTATCTCAAGCTCCAGACGGTCTGGCGGCAAGCCGACCAGGTCGAGCGTCTGGGATACCCGATCGGTGAGGCCGCTTGTCAGGAATTCAGCCGCTGATAAATTGACGGCGACCAGGTAGTTCTGCGGCCACTTCATCGCCTCGCGGCAGGCCTGCTCCAAAACCCACGCACCTATTTCCGGCATCATTCCATCGGCCTCGGCCATCGGAATAAATGCCGCAGGCGGAATTTTTCCAAGTAAGGGATGGTACCACCTCAGCAATGCTTCGAAGCCGACAATGCAGCCGCCCTCGGCGATGGGTTGGTACTCGACGGAGAATTGCTGTTGGACCAACGCCATGCGAAGGCTGCGGCGCAGCAGTTCGCGTTGTTCCAGCAATTCAAGCATTGAGGGATCAAACGGTTTCGCGCGGCCGCGTCCTTCCTTCTTCGCGGCATAGAGTGCGACGTCCGACGCCTTCATAAGCTGCTCCGGGCTTGTACCGTCCGGGGGAGAAGCAGATATGCCGATGCTGGCACCGACAAACAGTGCGATGCCATCTATCGTGAAGGGCTTTTTGAATGCATCAACCAAGACTTCTGCTAGCTGATGCCCTTTGGCGGGATGCCCCGGGCCCATGGAAATGACCGTGAATTCATCGCCGGCCAGTCGATAGGCTCTGTCATCGCTGGAGAGGCACGCTTGAATGCGGCTTGCAGCGAGCTGAAGAAGCTTATCGCCAGCCGGATGCCCAAGCGTGTCGTTCACAGGCTTGAAATCATCAAGGTCGAGTTGCATGAGAGATAGAGCTTCATTCGAGCCTTCCGTCTCCAGTAAGGACACAGCGAGGTCCTCACTGAACTGGCGTCGGTTCGGCAGTCCAGTGAGCGGATCGTGGGTGGCCAGATGCAAAAGGGTTGCGCGCTCATCGTCAATAGATTCCTCGGACCGAACCACGGCAAACAGATCTCCGATCCGATAGATCGTCAGCCCGTGCGACCCTGGTGTGCCAAGATCCCCCGATATTCGCAAAGGCTGGGCACTGTCGCCCAATGAACGGAGGGCGAGCGTAATCGCCGATTTGTCCAAATCTGGAAAATGCTCCCAAAACGACGCTGCTGGTTTGACAGAAGCAGGCAGCTCGTTGCCCAGCAAATTCTCGACGGGATTGAAGTCGCGGTCAAAGAACAAAAGCCGATCGATCGAGCTCAAAGCTTTTGCCTCCGTTTGTCCGAGGGCCGTGGGGGCCGCACGAATTTTCCGCATGTTTGAGGCTCTCCCTAGGCCAAATGTCCTAACCAGATATCGTAGCAGTTCGACTCCCACACAACTTGCGCACGCTGAAATTTACATTAGGCATTTCTGATTAACAACCCCCAAACCGCTGCGCAATTCGCTCACGGATGGCTCATAATGCCTCTCTATCATCGCTGCCTATCTGCATCCATCATCTCGGCGGCGACCCTTCGATGGGCTGCGGACACGAGATCTCACACACACGATCCGCACTCCATCATGAACCAGCCGGTGAAGCGGCGGACCGGTTTTTTCGCCCAGCTGTTCGATATGACGTAATAGCCCTGGTTTTCTGCCGTCGCGATATCGGAAAGCACCAGCAGGTCGCCGCGTTCGATCTCGCGGCGGAACACTTCGACGGGGCAGAGCGCCACGCCGTGGCCGGCGATTACGGCCGTCGCCAGCATGTTGAAATCCTGGAATATCGGGCCGCGGAGCAGCTCCGGCGCTTTCTGGCCGGCCTTGCGGAACCATTCCTTCCAGCCGTCGACGGATTCGTCGTGCAGCAGGTCGGCGCCGGCGAGCGAGACGTCGTCGATCGCCCAGTTGCGTTTGGCGAGGTAATGGGGGCTGGCGACAGGCTGGTTGCGGCGGGAGAAGAGCAGGCGGCTTTCCCTGCCGCCGCTCAGATCCTCGCCCATGGTGATCAGCACGTCGAGGCTCTCGTCGTCGAAGCGTTCTTCGGCGCGGGCATAGACGATCCTGACGTCGAGATCGGGGTCGCTTTCCTGGAAGGCGGGCAGGGCAGGGACGAGCCAGCGCGATGCGATCGAGGGAATGCAGCCGACGGTGATGGTGCGCATGTCGTGATCGCGCCGCATACTGCCGGTCGCATGCGCGATCGCCGCCAGCGGTCCGGAGACGGCGCGGTAATATTCGCCGCCGGCTGCGGTCAGCGTAATGCCGCGGCCCGATTTCTGCATTAGCTTGCGGCCGAGCCAGGTTTCCAGATGCTTGATCTGATGGCTGATCGCCGCGTGAGTGACGTGCAGCTCGTCGCCCGCCTTCGAAAGGCTCATCAGGCGGGCCGTGGCTTCGAAAGCGCGCAAAGCGTTTAACGGCGGCAACTGCATTTGTAAAATTTCCTCACAGATGACGCAGAAATCATCATTTGAAAATGCCAGTTATTTCAATAGCTAGTTGTTGGGGGCGATGAAAATGAATCATCGCTGCATCTTCAATAAATTATCAGGGGAATCGACGATGTTCGTCAGAAATCTGAAAGAGGTGGAGCTCACCGAGCGTTTCGTCGACTGGGGAAACGGCACGAGCCATCGGCTGCTGACCAAAGACGACGGCATGGGCTTTACGGTGTGCCATACCGTCGTTCGCGCCAATAGCGAGGCCCTGCTTCAATACCGCAATCACCTGGAGGCCTGCTATTGCATCAGAGGCGAGGGCGAAGTGGAGGATATGGACGGCAACGTCTTTCCAATCCGCGCCGGCGATATCTACGTACTCGACAAGCACGACCGGCATTATCTGCGCGGCGGCAAGGATCAGGATCTCGTTCTCGTCAGCATCTTCAACCCGCCGCTGACGGGCACCGAACGGCACGACCTGAACAATAAGAGCGGATCGCAATACTGAACCAGAGCATGATGCCGAAAAGTGTGAGCGGTTTTCGGACGACATCCTATTCTAGCCGATCTCTTCGTCGACTTCCAAGGCGGAAGCAGAGCCCGACAAATGGCGGGCGCTGCTTCCGGCGCGAACGGCAAGGCATCCGCACCCTATTCGTGGCGACTTAAGCGCTGCGCGCAGCCTATTGCTGCGGCTGTTGTTGTTGCTGGCCCGGCGGCGGTGTGCCGATCTTTTCCAGAACCTTCTTGGCCAGAGCCGGGTCGCTCTGGGCGGCCGTCAGGATCGACGAGTATTCCTCGACGGAGATGTCGGGAGAAGCTTGGACGGTATCGATCATCTGCTTCTTGGCCTCCTCCTGCAGCTGTTGTTTCGCAGCCTCGTCCTTGGTCGCGCCGATCTTGGCCGAATATTCCTGTCTCACCTTGTCGACCTGCAGATAGGCAACGGCGAAGGCTTCGATTTTCTGATCGCTGACAGGGGCGGCCGCACCGTTGCCGCCGGGCTGTCCCTGCATCGGTGTCTGGCCTTGCGCCGGCGGCTGCGCCTGTGCCGGCTGCTGTTGCGCCTGGGCCATGTCGACAGCGGATGCCGGGCTGAAAGCAAGCAGACTGAAGACTGTCGCGCTCAATGCTGCGACAGATGTGTAACGAGTGATCATATTCATTCCTCTTCAAGTGCATGATTTGATTGGCAGCAAGACCGCCTCGGTCGATCGCTCAGCCACTCAAAGGCTGGGCGAGGTCGCGACGATGGAACCTTTAAGAGGGCACGGTGCGGCGGTAACGGGGCGATTTGCTGACGATTGAGCGGCGGCTTTGTGGCCGTCGGCATTCGACTGATACGGGAAATTCCAACGCGAGCCGGTCAGCCTGGGGTTCTCAGACCGTCCTTTGCAAGCGCGGTGCGCCTTTGCGAGGGGGCGGGGGAGCCAATGCCGGGGTCACGGCAACTGCCCAATCTTGTCTGCGTCTGCTGCGGAGAATAAGCTGATGGGATGATCAAACAGGTTCTCTTCGTCCAAGGCGCCGGCGAAGGTGTCCATGACCACTGGGATGACAAGCTCGTGGCGAGCCTTAAGCGCGAGCTCGGCGGAAACTATGTTGTCCGCTATCCCCGAATGCCCGGCGAAGACAATCCCAGCTTCTCTGCCTGGAAGGCTGCGCTGATGAAGGAATTTGCCTCATTGGAAGACGGAGCAATGCTCGTCGGCCATTCGTTCGGCGGCACCATCTTGATCCATGCGCTTGCCGAGCAGCCGCCGACACCGAGGTTGGGCGGGCTATTTCTCATCGCCGCACCCTTCATCGGCGAAGGCGGATGGCCGAGCGATGACATCGGCGATGCCGAGGATTTCTCGGGGTCCCTTCCGCCCGGCCTTCCCGTCCGTCTCTATCATGGGACTGATGACGACGAGGTGCCCACGGCTCACGTCCATCTGTACGCGAAAGCGATTCCGCACGCCGTGGTCCGCACGCTAGACGGCAGGGATCACCAGTTCAATGATGACATGAGCGAGGTCGCCCGAGATATCGTTTCGTTTTGTTAGGCTTTCACTTAAGCAATTCTATCAAACATCACGCGAGAAAGCTTGTTTCCCAGCGGAGCCGCTCTATGTGCTCACCCGTTTCAGCATGAGATCTGCAGGCAGTATTCACCGTAAAACCGGATGCCGACGGCGTTGTCCGCCGGCCGGCTTTGAAGGAGCTGAGCAATGAAAATTCTCATGGTTCTCACATCGCATGATCAACTGGGAAACACCGGCAGGAAGACGGGTTTCTGGCTCGAGGAACTCGCCGCCCCTTACTTTGTTTTCCGTGGCGCCGGGGCCGACATCACGCTCGCTTCGCCGAAGGGCGGCCAGCCTCCACTCGATCCGAAGAGCAACGAATCGGCATTCCAGACGGAAGACACGCGACGGTTCGAGCGAGACCAGGCGGCAACTGCTGCGCTCGCCAACACCCTGAGGCTGTCCGACATCAAGCAGGCGGACTATGACAGCGTGTTCTTCCCCGGCGGGCACGGCCCGCTTTGGGATCTGACGAACGACCGCAATGCGCTGTCGCTCATCGAGGATATGCTTGCGGCGGGAAAACCCGTGGCGCTCGTTTGCCACGCACCGGGAATCCTGACGAATGTGAAGGCAGCGGATGGAAAGCCCATCGCCAAGGGTCGTGCCGTCACGGGATTCACCGATTCCGAAGAAGAAGCCATGCACCTCGTCGAGGTCGTTCCCTATCTGCTCGAGGACGTGCTGAAGGAGCAGGGCGCAAAGTTTTCGAAGACGGGGGATTGGGGCGTGCATGTCGTCCAGGATGGCCTGCTGATCACCGGCCAAAACCCGGCTTCGTCAAAACAGGGCGCCCGGACGCTGCTCGACACCTTGAGAAAGCAGGCCGCGGCTTAAGGGCTTCGGCCTTGGGCACGATGGCCACCCACGGGGAGGCGAGATTTCCTCACTCGGCTCGTGCCCACGTGTCGATTCAAAGAGTTAGAGCGTCCTTGTGCGTCCGCAGGGACGCTCGGCGATCTAAGGCCGTGGAGAGCCAACGCAAAAGTTCGAACATGGGATGAGAGGCGCCTGACATGACGGGGAAATATACGGGACAATGCGCTTGCGGCGCAGTGAGATTTGCCTTCGACACGGACCCGAACTTCGTCGCCAACTGCCATTGCCTGGACTGTAAGAGGGCGACGGGCGGCGAGGCCGCGACGTTCTTCGCCGTGCCGCAGGAAGATTTCACCGTGATCGGCGGCAGCCCGAAGGCGTTTCATTATATCGCCGATTCAGGCAAGGGGCTCGACCGCAACTTTTGCCCCGATTGCGGCGCCCGATTGTTCAGCAGCAACCTGGAGAGCTTCCCCGGCCTCGTCTTCGTGACGCTCGGCAGCCTGGACCGGCCCGAACTGATCAAACCGGGGGTCGAGATGTTCACCAGGCGGCGGCTGGCCTGGGCAAGACCGCTCGATGTTCCGCAGTTCGATGGCATGCCCGGCTGAGCCGCCATAGCCCGAGCAATTTTTCTTGAAGAAAAATTCGATCCGGTGTCGGATCAGCCAAGCCACGCCCGTCCTAGGTTCGTCCATTCCATAAATCCAGAAAGGATCACGACCATGCCGAGTACCATACGCTTGCACCGCGTTCTGGCGACCAGCCCGGAGAAAGTCTACCGCGCATTCCTGGAGGCCGACGCGCTTGCCAAGTGGCTTCCGCCGAACGGCTTTCTCTGCACCGTGCATCATTCGGAGCCGGTCGTCGGCGGCACGTTCAGAATGTCTTTCCGCAACTTCACGACGGGCAATAGCCACGCCTTCGGCGGCGAGTATCTCGAGCTCGTCCCCGGCGAACGCCTGCGCTACACCGACAGGTTCGACGACCCCAACCTGCCGGGCGAAATGGAAGTCACCGTGACGCTGAAGAAGGTTTCGGTCGGCACCGAGGTGGATATCGTACAGGCAGGCGTGCCTGACGTCATTCCGCCCGAGGCTTGCTATCTCGGCTGGCAGGAGTCACTGCAAAACCTCGCCAGGGTCGTCGAACCCGACATCCAGGAATAGCGTGAGGACCGCGCCGGCCGGGCGATAATTGCCCGGCATTGGCGCCGGCATCGGCGACATCAATCAATCCTCATGCCGCGTTTGGCGAGCGCGTTGCGGGCGGCCGCAGCGCCCCAGTCGTCGGAAAGGTCCTGCCCGTCGATTTCGGTTTCGGCGATCGGCGTTGCCCGGATCAGCGGCACGGAGCCGAAAGGCAGGCCGTCGATGCGCCCGGCGTCGCGGCTCAGCATGATGCGGGTCATCGGGCGGTAATCCTCGGTCAGCCGGCAGAACAGGATGGCGCCGTGCTTCTCGACATCGCGGGCGACACGATAACCGTCTGCCACGAGGTCTCCGATGTTGATCAGCAGGTTCGCCCAGTTTTCGATCCCGGCCGCATCCAGTGTCTCGGCATCGAATTCCATGAAAAGCTCGCATTCGACGCCGTTCTCCGGCTCGGATATGCCGGCCCAAGGGGTCGACAGCCCGTCGGTGACCAGCGTCAGCCTTCCCGGCGCATGGATGGTGAGGATGCGGCGATGCGGGCCGAACCATTTTGTCTGGGCATAGATATTGGTCGTTGCGCGCTCGACGGCAAAGTCCTCCTGCAGCGTGCCACGGCTCTGCCAGAAGACGCGCCGGACAGCTGCAGCGGTCTCGTAGATCGGGTCGTCGGGGCCGCGCGGCACGATCGTCTGGTCATAGCTGGTTTCGAGCGTGATCTTCGCCTGCATGAACGGAAATTTCGGCTTCTTCCAGCGGATCACCACCTTGTTGAAACGCGGCACCTCTGAGGCTTCGAGCTTTTCGACGACATCCGCGATGATGTCGAGCGGATGCCTGGAATCCTCCGGGACATGCTTTCCCTCGGCATCGAGGTAGCCGCCCGTCCGGGAGGAGTGCCCCGCCTGCATCGTGGTGGCGGTCCAATCGCCGCTGACCGCGCCGGCCGGCGCCTTGCCGAGAGCCGGGGCAAGTTCCCGGATTGCCTCGTCAATCGAATAGGATGCCACGTCCCCCTCCGCCTTCGCCCAAAGATCATATCCCCAGCGGCCGATCGGCCGCGAGCAGAAGCTAGCGCGGAGGCGTCGACGATCAATAGCGGCAGCATCGATCGACGCAGTACTTTGCCGGGATTGCTCTATGCGCCGCAGAGCCTTCTGAATGCGCTCATGGCGGCGGCTGCTCGCGCGCGGATATTCTCGTCCGACGGTTCCGGCAGCGTGCGGTTCACCCGCCTGATCTGCAGATCGCCGATGAGCAGGCTCAGAAACCATTCGGCCGCCACACCTGCCGATGGCGCCGCCAGCGCTGCCGTTTCAAGGCCGCGGCCGATCAGCTTCTCGATCAGCGGAAAGACGCTATCGCGGCCGGCGGCGGCGATCGTCGCTCCCAGTTCGCCGCTTTCGTCGGCGGCGGCGGCCCGGTTCAGGGAGATTGCCTTGTCGCCGAGCAGCATCGAAAGCAGGATCGGCGCGACATGCGCGAGGGTTTCCAGGGGATCCACGTCGCCCCTTATCGCCGCATCGAGGGCCGCTTTCGTCGCCCCGGCATTGCTTTCGACCATCGTCTTGAACAGGCCATTCTTGTCGCCGTACCAGCGATAGAGTGTTTCATTGGAGGCTTTCGCCGCCTTGGCGATGTCGAGCATCGACGTGCTGCGATAGCCTCTTTCCTTCAGAAGCTCGTAGGCCGCCGTCTCGATCTCGGCTTGACGCCTGGTCTTCGTGTCTTCCCGCATTCCGGCCACTCGCATCGTCTTGACGGTAACCGTACAATCTTATACGCCTAAGTAAAGGCGTATAAGATTGTACGGATTTGGAAGAAAAGCGATGCGCAGCACGGTTCTGGGACTGTCGGTAACATCGGTCGTCTTCTCAGGGGCGATCTTCGGCTTCTTCTACGCCTGGGTCTGTTCGACGATGTGGGGGCTCGACCGAGCCGATCCGCGGGTTGCGATCGCGGCCATGCAGGCGATGAATGCCTCGGTCCGCAACGCGGTGTTTTTCCCGGCCTTCTTCCTGACGCCCGTTATTCTCGGGCTGACTGCTGCAGCCGCGCATTTTAGCGGCCGCGGAGCGGCGGCTTTCTGGTTCGGCGCGGCGGCGGCCGTCTATCTGGTTTTCGGGCTGATGCTCACATTCACGGTGAACGTACCGATGAACGAGGCACTGGCCGCCACTACCGTCCCTGGTGACATCGCGGCGGCGCGGGAGATCTGGCGGGACTATTCGCCGCGATGGCAGGTCTGGAACCAGGCGAGGGCGCTGGCTTCCGGAATAGCCCTGGCTTTTGCAGCTTTGGGAGTGGCAAGGCTGTGACCGCTTCGCCCCGATCACACCGAAGACGCTCGGCGGTCAGCGGATTCGAGAGGCGAGGCTTGCATCGATAGGCGCGATCTCGGAAAAGAACGTCAAGCCTCGTTCTTTCAGCACTTTGACCGTCTCGGCGTCGGCGGTGCTCGGATGCCCTGCGAAGGGAGGCTCTGGTGCATATTCCATCTGCAGCTGGACTTCCTTGGCCAGATCAACGCCGCCAAGCTCGGCCAGGAGGCGAAAGCCGAAATCGATACCAGCGGTAACGCCGCCGCCCGTCAGCCGGTTTCTGTCCAGGACCACCCTGTCTTCCGCGGCGAGCGCACCAAAAACCGGCAGCCGGTGGACCGAGGCCCAATGAGTTGTGGCCCTGTATCCGATCAGCAAGCCTGCTGCCGCAAGCACCAGGGTACCGGTGCAGACGGCGGTCAGGAACCTGCATTGCGGCGCCTGCTGCCGCAGGAACTCCAGGAGACCTGGATCCTGCATGGCATCCACATGTCCCGGTCCGCCTGGCACGACGATGATGTCAAGCTGAGGACAATCCACATAGGTCAGGGTGGGAAGGATACTGAGGCCGCTCGCACTTTTGACAGGCCGGAGCTCATGACTGAGGAGTTGGCAATCGGCGCCGGGCAGGCGCGTCAGAACCTCCCACGGCCCGGTGAGATCCAGCTGGGTCAGGTCAGGGAATAAGACGAACCCGATGCGGGTGACTTCCATTGCGCGGCTCACCGAAATCTCCCATCTGCAATGCGGTCGCCCAAGGCGACTCCTTCGACCGGAGTATTTCCGTTTTTCTCCCAGTCACGCAAAGTTTGTCTTCTGTTTTGCGCAATCCCGGAGGCAAAGCAGCTTCCAAGCACGCGCTCCTGTCGCTCATGTGCCCTTGATCATGGGGGCATTTCCCTTTCACGATGTCATGCGCCCAGGTTTCTGGGCGCAAAGGAAGTTTAATGCTTGGAGAAAATGAGGCGCGCCTGCGGCGCTTATTTGCTTCCGTCGTTCGGCCGCGCCTTGGCGCTGTCGTTGTTGGTCGACGAGGCGGTTTTTCCGTCCGGTTGCTGCCCGAAATATGTGCCGCCGAGATGGCCACCGGCGCTGGTGTTCTTGACCTGCCGTTCGGCGCGTTTCTGAAGTTCACGGACGTTGGTCTTGCTCATTTTCGGCTCCCTTTCGAGGTTCACGACCTCTCGACAACCGATCACGGGCGACACTGTTCCATATTTTCCGGGAACCCTTCGTCCGGCCGCCGTTCCTCCACTATGAGATTCCTCGCCGTCATCGCTGCCGCCGCTGCGTCACGCTTGCCTCGATCCGGTAATGGCGGGAACACTTGGCGATCTTTCCGGTTTTCCCTTCTCAACAAGGAGAAACGAAGATGGGCATGACGACCCCCAAGGACGGTGCACCCGGCACCACCGATCAATCCCCCCGCTGGGAAGGGCCGAAGGAAAACACCCCGCGCGGCTATCTCAAACCCAAGGACGATCCGGACAAAAACCGCGATGCCAACGGCGAGAACAATAGCGACCCCGAGATGAACGACATCTCCGACGCGCTGAAGCAGAAAGGCGAGTGACATGGGCAATCCGAAAAAGGACGCCGCCGGCCAGTTCGCCAAATCCCAGGCCGATAGGAAGAGCACTGGTGTTGCCAGCGCCAAGCCGACCGTGATCACCGGCTCGGAGGATGCCACGGTGAACAAGAACCCGCCGGGCAAGAAGGCGGGGAAGGACTGGGACATCAACTACGATCCCGCCGATATGAACGAGGGGCGCATGCGCTGAGTGCTCCCGACTTGCGGCATGCTGATGTCGGCGCGCCCGCCTCGTCCTTCGAGGGGGGGCCTCAAGGATGGCTCTCTTGGGCTGGTGACCAAGACAAGGCTACCCACCAAAATAAGCCGGGTGGTCGATATCGGCGAGCAGGCCGGGCTCTGCCGGCTGCCAGCCGAGGAGGGCGCGGGTGTGGGCGCTTGATGTCGGCACGTCGAAACCTGCAAACATTCCGAACCAGCCGAAATGCTCTGCCGCCTCTTCCCGCGACAGCGAGACGGTCGGCACGTTGAGCCGCTGGGCGATGAGCTCGGCGATCTCCCGGAATACCACACCTTCTTCCGCCACCGCCAGGAACGGACCGCCGACAGCGCCGCGCTCCAGCGCCAGGCGATAGACGCGGGCGGCATCGAGCCTGTGCACGGCCGGCCAGCGATTGGCCCCGTCGTCAATATAGGCGGAGACGCCCTTCCGCCGGGCGGTATCGATCAGGATCGGCACGAAGCCGTGGTCGCCGTGGCCGTGCACCGAGGGCGGGAGCCGGACGGTGGAGGCGCGCACGCCGCGGGCGACAAGCGATACTGCGGTGATTTCGGAGGCACGGGGATAGGTTTCGGTCGAAGGCATCGGCGGGTCCTTCTCGGTGCCGATGCGGCCCGGCGCGTGGCCGAGGCCTGCCGTCACCAGCAGCGGACGGCTGGAACCGCGCAGCGCTTCGCCGAGCGCTTCGATGGCGCGCCGGTCGGCGGCGCAGTTTTCGGCGAATTTCGAGAAATCATGATTGAAGGCCGTGTGGATGACGCCGTCCGCCCCGACCGCGCCGCGTTGCAGACCCTCCAGGTCGTCGAGCGTGCCGCGCTGGACTTCTGCGCCCGATGCCGCCAGTTCGGCCGCTCCCTTGTCCGAGCGGGCAAGACCAAGCACCTGGTGGCCGCCGGCGATCAATTCATTGACGACGGCCGAGCCGACCCAGCCGGTCGCTCCAGTGACGAATACGCGCATGTCGATGTCTCCTGATTTGAGGCGACAGATATCGGACGGGCTGCTATCATGGTAAAGGAGTGATCTTATCATGGTATAAAAGCTAACAGGATGAGCGCATTCACCACCTCGGACAATCGGCTAGGCGCCTATCTCAAGGACCGTCGCACCAGGCTCGATCCCGCCGCCCTCGGCTTTGCGGCTGAGCGCCGCCGCACGCCCGGGCTTCGCCGCGAGGAGGTGGCGAGCCGCGCCAGTATCAGCCCGACCTGGTACACCTGGCTGGAGCAGGGCCGCGGCGGCGCGCCATCGGCCGACGTGCTAGACCGGATCGCCCGCGCCCTGATGCTGACCGATATCGAGCGCGAGCACCTCTTCCTCATCGGCCTCGGCCGGCCGCCCGAGGTGCGCTACCGCAAGGAGGAGGGCATCACGCCGCGATTGCAGGGCGTGCTCGACGCGCTGGACCCGAGCCCAGCGCTGATCCGCACCGCGATCTGGGACGTGGTCGGCTGGAACCGGGCGGCGACCGTGCTGCTCACCGATTACGGCGCCCTGCCGCCGGAAGAGCGCAACGTGCTGCGCTTCATTTTTCTCGATCCGCGCGTGCGCGCCGCCCAATACGACTGGGAAAGTGTGGCCCGCTTCGTCGTCGCCGCCTTCCGGGTGGATGCGGCGCGCGCGGGCGCGGCCGCCGAAGTGGAGCCGCTGATCGACGAACTGTGCCACAAGAGTCCGGAATTCCTCGCCATGTGGCGCGACAACGACGTCCGTACCCACGGCGAGGGCGCCAAACACATAAAACATCCCGTGCTCGGCCTGCTCTCCTTCGAATATTCCGCCTTCCAGGTGGACGGCCGGCCCGATCTCAGCATGGTGGTGTACAACCCGGCAACGGCGGAGGATGCGGCGAAGATCGAGGGGTTGGTGGGCGTGAGCTGAGCGGGTGTGTGAAGGGCAGTTTGGTTGCGTTATCGCTCTGTTGCAGTGGAGCTTCTTGGCTCGCCCTGCTCAGGCATGATGTTTTCCTCAATCAAAGCGAGAGGTAAGTTCTGATTATCCGATTGTCAATGAGGTTACGACGTCGCCTCAATCCGGACAAATCTGCATGCTGTGAATCGACGCGCGCAAGATTTGAGCCGCGCGGATGGGGATTTCAATGAATTAATATCGTGCCGCGGTCTTGGTCGCCGTGTCGGTCCTGATGGTGTTATCGGCTTCGGCGGCATCCGCCTGCAGTTGCAAAGAAATGTCCGATAAGGAGAAGTTTGCCAGTTCCGATCTGGTCGTAAGGGGCCGCATGAAATCGGTGACAATTGGCGTCGATATGCCGGATCCGAGAGCGAGGCGTGAAGTACCGGATAACGAGCGGTGAGTTTGAAATCGAGAGGGTGCTGAAGGGGACCTTCAAAGGTAAAACAGTGCCGATTTACACGGGTTTCGGCACCGGAGACTGCGGCAGACTCGGGGAGTTCATCGGGGCGGCCTATATCTATCCCGACAAGAAAATGAGCGTTGTCGAATTCGGCCTCTCAAAGTCTGAATTTGAAGGGCAAACCTTCTATTTCACCGGGATCTGCGACTATGAGAAGTTTCCCGAGCAGTAGCGGCGGGGCTGGGCATTGAAGGGCACTGCGGTGGCTTTGATATCTTTGAACCTCTTTAGAAATTGTCCTATTTCATCCTCTGCCGTCCCCTAATGCTTAGGTGTGCAGCCTGTGGGCAAAAGCTCCACGCATGACAAAGCTGTGAAAAGCTAAAATACTACTCCTACTAGAAAATTCATTGACCTGCCCGGTCTCGGCTGCTTTCTTTCCGATGGACCAAGGCGAATGGATCTTGAAGGAGATATCCAATGACAGTGTTTGGAAAACCTGTGGCGGTCGACGATGTCAGCAGCGCTTCCGAGAATGAGGTGATCTCAGGCAATCTGCTGGAAAATGATCTGGCCGGGGGCTCCGGCAACATGTTTCTCAACTTCTTCGACGGCGAGAGGGTGCTTGCCAAGAAGGATGGTGCGATCACCGATATCGAGGGTGAATACGGCACGTTCCACGTCAGGGCCGACGGCTCTTACACCTATACGCTGAACGAGGCCGCCAAGGCGGGCTTCGTTGAGGGAATGACGCTGACGGAGACGATCGGCTACAAGATTTCCGACGGCTCCGGCAACACCGATGTCGGCCATTTCACGCTCGACATTCACGGGGTCACGAGCCCGCCGGTGGCGGTCGACGACGCCTTCTCCTTCCGCGAAGGAAGCGAGATGGCGCGCAACGTGCTTGCCAATGATCACGCGGGAGAGGCGGGCACGCTCTTCCTGCGTTCGGTCGAGGGCACGAGCATTCCTGCCGGTCAGGGGCAAGGGCAGACGACCGACGTGGCGGGTGAATTCGGCACCTTCCATTTCGCAGGCGATGGAAGCTTCACCTACGATCTCGATCCGGCCGTGAAGGCGGGCCTCAACGACGGTGAGCACGTCACGGAGAAACTCCAATATTACAAGGTCTCCGACGGCGCCGGTCACGCCGATGCCGGCGTGATCACCCTGACCGTTGACGGCGTGACGGACGGGAAGTCGTTGAACACCAATCATGTCGAGGTCCAGGCGGATGTGGTGCGCCCCTTCCTGGACCATTACGAACTCCAGGGGGTCGCGGTCGATCCGCTAACGGGCAAGTATTACGTCAGCTCCGGCAATGGTTTCCCAGACGATTCCATGGTGAGCATTTACGACAACGCCTCGGCATTCGAGGCCGGCAACGCCAGCGGCGCCATCTCTCTCGGCGACTATGACAAGGGCGAATATGACATCGGCGGAACCTATTTTTCGGTTCGCGGCGGCGAGATCATCGGAAGAACCAACGAGGCGAGAGGCGAGGAGGACCCTTTGCCCGATCAGACCTATGTCGCAAAGTGGGATGCCGCCGACGGATCGCTTGATCAGAAGGGCGACCCGATCCACGGCCTTGTCGGCAAGAACGGGGCGGGTACGTTCGACTGGGGCGGATTCACGGCCGTCAATACGATGCAGGATTCGACCGGCATTTACGTCGTCGGCCGCATCGATGATGCCACCTGGCAAGTCTCCAAGATCGATCCCGACACGCTGAACCCGATCGAATCCAAGACCTTTTCGGCCGGCGGGCTCGGATACGGCTTTGCCGTCAACGGCGCGTTCTTCTTCGGCGATTCCTCCAACAGCGAGCATATTGGCACGGCATTCGACTTTGCGACCGGGGTCAAGACAACGGTCGATGTCAACATCGCCATACCGGGAGACGACTCCACCACCAACGTGGTCTATGACTCAGCGGCGGATAATCTCTACATCACCAACAGCATGACCGACGAAATCGCCGTGGTGCACAACATCTCGGACAGTCTGTTCGTCTAGCGCATCGGCCCGAAAATCGGAATCGGTTTTCGGAAAGCACGATGCGAGGATCGAAAGAGTTAGAGCGTCCTTTGTGCGTTCGAAAGGACGCACGGCGCTCTAATGGGCCTTGACCGCCCGAATGCCGACGCCGCCCCGCCCGTTCTCTTCACGGCGGGGCGTTTAATCGGCCGGAGCCTCGGAAACGAAAATCAGCAGAATATTGCAGCCGCGCTATTGCAGCGTGCGCGTCTGAACCTGCTCGGCGGCGTGAGGCGCGGATGCGGGCAGGGGGCTGCCTTCCAGGCCGGTCGCCACGACCGAGACGCGGAACTTGCCATCGAGGCTGCGGTCGAAGATCGCGCCGACGACAATATCGGCGTCTTCCTGCACTTCGTCACGAATGCGGCTTGCCGCCTCGTCCACTTCGAACAGCGTCATATCCGAACCGCCGGAGATCGAGATCAGCACGCCCCTGGCGCCCCGCATCGAGATATCGTCGAGAAGCGGGTTGGCAATCGCCGCTTCCGCCGCTTTCATCGCGCGGCTCTCACCGGAGGCTTCGCCAGTGCCCATCATCGCACGGCCCATGCCTGACATGACCGACTTCACGTCGGCGAAATCGAGGTTGATCAGGCCTTCCTTGACGATCAGGTCGGTAATGCAGCCGACACCGGCATAGAGCACGCGGTCGGCCGTCATGAAGGCATCGGCGAAGGTGGTTTTTGCATCGGCGATGCGGAAAAGGTTCTGATTGGGAATGACGATGACCGTATCGGCCGCCTGGCGAAGCGCCTCGATGCCGATTTCCGCCATCCGCATGCGGCGGTTGCCTTCGAAGGTAAAGGGCTTGGTGACGACGCCGACCGTCAGGATGCCGGCGGCACGCGCAGCGCGGGCGATGACAGGTGCAGCACCCGTGCCCGTTCCACCGCCCATGCCGGCGGTGACGAAGCACATGTGCGAGCCGGCCAGGTGATCCATGATCTCATCGAGCGACTCTTCGGCAGCCGCATGGCCGACCTCAGGCAGCGAACCGGCGCCGAGACCTTCCGTCACATTCGCGCCAAGCTGGATGCGGCGCGTCGCCTTGGAGGTGGCGAGCACCTGAGCATCCGTGTTTGCGGCGACGAATTCGACGCCCGCCAGCTTTTCCGCGATCATATTGTTGATCGCATTGCCACCACCGCCGCCGACGCCGATGACTGTAATATGCGGCCGTAGTCCAGAAATGCCGCCCTTGGCGTCCGTCATCGCGCTCTCCTTTGATGCTTCGTTCATGCCCACCCTCGTTTGCGGACGGCGAATCGAGCGTCAGGATACGCGAGCAACAAGGCATAGGCGAGGCGAAAGACGTCTCGGCGGGAGCGATCATGATCGGGACGGGGGTTGGTGCTGGTTTGAGGGAGGGCGCCGTGGCGGCCACTCCTTCAGCTGAATGCGCGGACCGGTTTCGGCCCATGAATTGGAACCAGGATCGCACCCGTGCTGTTTAACTGGAAGACGCGCGGAAGCGCCGATAACAGGGACGCCGATCGCGGGAGAGCCGGCCTATCCGGCAATGACGATCGGTCTTTCAGTTCACCTATGGAGGAGCACGACATGCAAACGACCCGATCGAAAGAACTGGCGGATGAATATCTGCGGCTTGGCGGCAAACGGCTGGCCAAGATTGATGACAATATCGTCAAGATCCGCCACTGGGAGGATGACACGCCGGAGGCCGAGGCTTTCTGGCAGAAGAACATTGAGCCGCTGGATGAGCGGCGCCGCGTAGAGGTCGAAACGCACCTTCCCACGATCAACGACAGGTGATCGCGAATCAACGACCGTTGATCGCGGCGATTTCCCGGAAGCCACTATCGATCGCGCCGGCTGTCCAGTCCGCGCCGGTGCGACAGGCGGATCGTGCATCCATCCCTACGAGATCGCTAGGGAAATGCGTCAATGATGCTTTCATTCAAAATATAGAAGTGTTCGCCCACCTTGCTGACGCGGACGTCAGCGGTCGGCCCAGGATAGAGATAGACGCATTCTTTCATTTCCGAGCACAATTTTGGATTCGCTGTTGCCAGGCTGCGGACTGCTTGCGGCTGGTCAAGGCAATCTCATCACTCTCATCGTCTCAGCTTCATTATCATCCGATGCATAGCCTTCTTGACTACACTGTCAAAGTCGCCATCTCCGATCGCAGCACGGCGGCGATCCGGCTGCTCGGGTCTTCGTCATCCTCGACGAGCAGTACGCGCATGGGGCAGGGCTTCATCTCCGGCGACAATGGCTCTCGTCAGCCAGGATGAAGCCGTCGCCGTCCAGGGACGCTTGGACGACGGCTTCGTGCATGCGAGCTACCTCGTTCGTCAGGATGGACGAACCGAAGCGCTGCGTCCGCCGAAAGGTCCGCCGCACAGACGATTTGCAGATTTCGATCACAGGCCGTGACGGGCGTGAACCAAAGCCGCGCTCCGGTGTTAACAGACACGCCTCATAACTCCGAAAGGAACGCTTCCATGCAACGACTTCTCCTATCAGGCCTTGCCCTTGCCGCACTGGCCGGCACCGCTTTTGCCCAGCAGCTGCCGGCTCCGCCATCCGCCGGGACTCCGCCCGCAGCGGCTGAACCCGGCTCGCCGCCTCCGCCGCCGTCTCCGTCCGCTCCTGATGACGATGAGCAGATGACAGACCGGCCGGATGCGCGGCCGGGAGATCGCCCCGATTACCGCTGGCACGGTCGGAGAGGCGACATGGGCTTCCGTGGTTTCCGTGGTCATCGCCCGCCACCGCCACCGCCGTCCAAGGCAGCACATTTCCGGATCGAGGATGGGAACACCCGGATCGATCTCAAATGCGCCGAGGACGAACCGATGAAGGCCTGCGCCGATCTGCTGCTCCAGGTGATGGACCGCCTGCAGGGCCAGGACTGATCATCCGTGCTTTGAGGCGGATGCCGCACGATGATGCAGCCGCCCGCATTTTCTCGCGGGCGGTTTTGCGGGTTTCTCGGGGCCGTGACACCGCCGTCGAAGACAAACGTCAGAGAATGATGTTGCCCCATGCAGCCGAAGCCGATCGCCGAGACGTCAGGGCCTCTTTGGCCGAGCTTGCTTGATCATTTCAAGTTCTCCTTCCCAGGTTTGATCCCAAGATAGGGCAAAGTCCAGAGGCGATTAGCCGGGGATATCGGCATGAACTTATGAGGTCTGCTCATGAGTTTCCGGGCTCGCTCGGAGAGGGCGAACCGGGATCGGGTAAGAGGATCCGGGCAGTGTCTGCTGCTTGCGCCAAAAGCTGAGGGCTGGCGTTATGACGCCAGGCGAAACGTGCCGCTGCGCATAGCCTCGATCACCGTGCGCAACGTATCTTCCCTGTCGTGCCCCTCCGTCGAGACGACATGTTGTTCGAACGGGCCAAGTGACGAGAATTGCTGATATAGCGCCGCAATAGGGCCGGGATCGGTCAGGGTGTCGCCGCCACGCTCCCGGCAGCGCCGGATGGCGACATCGAGCGGCGGGCGCAGAACCACGTAGTGGAAGGGTGCCGCGATTTTCCGGAACGGTTCCAGGAACCACGGCCCGACGATGCCGTCGACGACGACGAAGTAGCCGCCGGCGGCATAGCCTGACGCCGCCTTCGTCAACACGTCGACGACAACGATATTCTGTTCATGCGCTTCCGGCAGATAGGGCGGGATCACGCCGTTCTTGATGAAATGCCAGAAGTCGTCGGAATGAAGATGGACCTTCGGCGAGCCGGGCTCGTTGGCGAGCGCCTCGGCCGTCGTGGTTTTTCCGGAGCCCGGTGGCCCGGTGAGAATGAGAACTTCGCCCGTGTGATTCATAGTATGGCAATTTCGCACGAAGCAGCATTGTTTCGCAGTTAGCCGATAGGGGGTCGGTAATAGCTCGGCATCCCCCTTCGTTCCGAAGAAGCCGCTGAAGCGGCAGCTACTCCGGCAGTCCCGCTATTCTGAGAGCCTCGATATATCGATTGCGATCGTCCGGTCGCCGGAATGGTGGCAGCACGTCCGCGAGATTCGAAAGCCGAAGGGCAGGGTCCATGAGGCACAGGCGGGCAATCGTTTCCCCGGCTTGCGCAAGCCGCCCGGCCATGGCCTGGCCCGCCGCCATCACGCGCATGGCGCTTGGGTAGTTCGGCTGGTGGCGTAGCGATTTTCCCGCCCAAGAGGCCGCGTCGTCATAGTGGCCGGCGCAAAAATGCGCGAGCCCGGTGTTGAACTGCCAGGCAAACAAGCGCGGATCCAGAGGGCTTAGGCGCATGGCAAGGGCTGCGTGTTCGACGGCCTTATCGGGCTCGCCGAGGCACGCCTTCACCCAGCTGCTGACGCCGAGCGCAGCGGCCAGGTTCGGGTTGAGAAAGACTGCGCGATCGATGCAGGCCGCACTGTCGTCGAGGTCGCCGCCGACATAACCGATGACATATCCGCCGTAGGTGAGCGCAACCGCATCGTCCCAGCCGAGTTCGACCGCTCTCCGGGCCAGCCGGGTGGCTTCAGCAGTCTCGTCTGCGGCATGGAGCATCCAGCCGTTGCTCTTTCGCGTAGCATAGCAGCGTGCCGCCCGGGCATGGGCTACGGCGAATTCCGGGTCACGCTCGATCGCCTTCATGAACAGCTGCAAGGCCTCGTCGATGACCGATCGGTTGGTGACCGTCCGGTCGAAGGCCGCCAGGCCGCGGAGATAATAGTCGTAAGCGTCGAGGCTCTCGGTCGGCTTGCGTTTGGCACGCGCGATCTCAGCCTCCTCCACTTTCGGCGTTATGGCGCCGACGATGCTCGAGGCGACTTGATCCTGAAGATCGAAGACATTCGCCAAGGTTCCGTCAAAACGATCGGCCCAAAGATGTGTACCGGTCGACGTGTCGATGAGCTGCCCGGCAATGCGCAGGCGGTCACCGGTCCGGCGCACACTTCCTTCAACCACATAGCGTACGTCCAGCTCGCGCCCGACCTGCTTTATGTCGACCGCCTGACCTTTGTAGGTGAAGCTCGAATTCCGGGCGATGACATAGAGATGGCGGAATTGAGCAAGTGCGATGGTAATGTCCTCGACGATGCCGTCAGCAAAATATTCCTGCTCCGCGTCGCCGCTCAAATTCTGAAACGGCAACACGGCAACCGATGGCCGATCTTGTTGTTTCGTCGGGGCCAGGAAGACCTGCGGCTGCGAGGCGACGTCGAGGCCGGGCGCCGTCCGCCGATGTTCCGATCCCTGCCGCGATTGCAGTGAAGCGGCCAGGGAGGAGGTCTCTGCCTCCGGTTCTGCCTGAAGATGCTTCCTCAAAAGCGTCCGGCAGGCTTCGTACTGGCGCAGGGCCGCGTTCTCGTGACCCCTGAGAGCGTGGATCTGCATCAGCGCCCGATGGGCGGCCTCCATGGTTGGGTCCACAGCTAGCAGCCTTTCGGCCAGTCCTTCGCAGGCCGATTCTTCCGCGGTACCTGGCTTGGAAAGCGCTTGGCTCAGCCGCTCCACCAGTTGCAGCGCCTTGCGTTGATATGTGCTCCGATACGGGCCGAACCACTCGTCCAATTCGTCTGGAATGGCCTCGCCTGCCAGCACCTCGCCACGGTAGAGATCGGCGGCGAAGGCGAGATCGGCCGTCCGGCCGGCCTCCAGTTTACCGTCGAAGGTCGAAATGTCGGTTTCTTCAGGACCTGTTATCAGCGCGACGGTCTCCTGATCCCCGTCGATGTAGACGGTGGCATCTTCGCCGGCCGGAAACGATCGCCGGATATCGACCAGCGCCTGGCGCAGACTATTGCGGGCCTGCTCACTGCTTCGTCCCGGCCAAAAGGTCTCGGAAAGCAGTTCCCTGCGATGGCCGCGGGGGCCACCGAGCACGAGGGCAGCAAAGAGAAGCGACGTCTTGCGCGTGGTGAAGCGAACCTGCCGATGCTCCGGTGAAGTCACTTCGAGGCCACCCAGCAACCTGATGCGCACAGATTGTCCCCCAGATTTCGACTGCCGCCGCAGAATAGCATCTCGGCAAAGAGATTTAACACCGATTTAGCGGCGGCGTGTCGAAGTTTTCCAGGCCGTTCACGCTCAGCCGAACAGCCGGAATACGCCCGCGTGTCAGGCTCCCGCTTGCAAATCTCACAAATGGGAGACTGAAAATGACTCACACGGAAACGCATGCCGGCATCAGCGCGCCAGAAAGACAGGTGTTCGGGTCCGGGCCGAACAGCGTCGCAACCATCGCCGCCGCCCTGAGGGCGTGGCGGCGGGCCGTCGTTAGACGGAAGGCATTGGCAGAGTTGACGCCCGACCAGCTGAGGGACATCGGTTATCCGCAGGCCAACCGACCCGTACTCGAAATCAAAGCAGGGCTGATGACAAAGTTGATGTCGATGCGGTAGTCGGAACGTACCACCGCGCGGACGCACCGGCTGCTGGTCGAGCGGCCGGAAAGAGCTCACGGCGGGCGGCGTTGGCAGGATATCGAGTGGGCTTTGTCTGTTTTTCCGCTGCCGGGATTCAACTAGGATGGGGCGATGGAACGATAGGGAGGGCACGGCATGATCGATCATATCACCATTGCAGTGAGTGACCTTGAGAAGAGCAAGCTGTTCTATGAACGCGCTTTCGAACCTTTGGGTTATCGCCTCTCCTTCAGGAAGGAGGGCGTGTTCTGGGCCTTCGATGTCGGCGGCAGCCTGTTTGAGATCCAGCACACCGACGACAGGCCGCCTCTGACGCGTTTGCACGTTGCCTTCCGGGTCCAAAGCAGGGCGGAGGTCGAGGCGTTTTATCGCGCCGCGCTCGAAGCCGGCGCCCGAGACAATGGCGCACCCGGCCCGCGGCCGGAATATGAAGAGAACTATTGTGCCTGCTTCGTTCTCGATCCCGACGGATACAACATCGAAGCGATGCTCAATGAGCCGGCGCCGCAGGGGTGAGGCGCAGGCTCCGTCCAAAGATTGCAATCGAGGGGGGTGGATATGTCGAGTTTCAGGAATGCCGTCGTCTCTTTACCCGGCAAGGAGCGCGTGGCGAGGACGCCCTTTGGCGCGAGGATCGTCATTCATGCCACGGCCGCCGAGACCGGCGGCGCGTTCGGGATGTGGGAAACCTTCACGCCGCCCGGTCATGGTCCGGCCCCGCACACGCATACGCGGGAGACGGAAGTCTTTCGGGTCATCCGCGGGCTCTATCGATTCCAATGCGGCGACGAGGCGTTCGACGCGCCTGTGGGAACCGTCGTCGTTCTGCCACCACATGTGCCGCACAGCTGGCGAAACATAGGCGACGAACCCGGCCAGATGTTCGGCACGGTCACGCCAGGCGGCTGCGAGCAAATGTTCATCGATGTCGAGGCTTTTGGTGCCGATACGCCTGAGAAAATCGCGGTGATCGAAGCGCGACTGGGGATCATCAACGACATTACGCTTGCCCTCGGATTGACAGGCCCGCAACCGCGCTGATCGATCATCTGGGTGTCGATCGGAACCAGATCAGCCTCGTGCCCGCCACGCGGCCGGGGGGGTGCCGAAGCTGCGGGAGAAAGCGCGGTTGAAGGCGGCTTCGGTGGCGTAGCCGGCGTCATAGGCGATCGCCGCGATCGGCTGGCCTGAGGTGGCGAGTGCGACGCTTGCGAGATAGAGCCGCCAGTCCCGGATATAGCGGATCGGCGATGTCGAAAGCATCGCCTGGAAGCGTTCGGCCAGCGCGCTGCGCGACATTCCCGATGCCGCCGCCAGTTGCTCCAGCGACCAGTCGCGCCTGGGATCGTCGTGGATCAGGGAGAGGCAGCGCGACAGCGCCGGGTCGGCGAGCGCTGCCAGCCAGCCGATCGCATCCGGTTCGGCCATCATGATCTGGTGGCGCAAGATCTCGATGAAGAGGATTTCCGTCAGTCGCGGCAGCATCGAGACGCCGCCGGCGCGTGGCCTGTCGACCTCCTCGACCATCTGGCGGATGGTGGCGCGCAGCCAGTCGCCGTCATTGGCGGCTCGTGTCCTGACATGGATCAGCTTGGGCAGCGCTTGACGAAGCGGCGCGAAGCTCAGCCCGTCCCATTGCAGATAGCCGCAGAGCAGCCGCACGCCTTGTGTCTCGTCGCCGTAACGCAGCACGGGAATCTCACGCCATGGCTTCTGCGGCAGATCGCGGGTCGGCAGGACCAGCATGCCGTCTCTTCCCGCGCCGAGCTGATGGCCGGTGCCGAAGGGGAAGACCAGCACGTCGCCGGCCTCGAGATCGGTCTCTTCTCCTTCCGTCTTCAGCCAGCAGTGGCCCTTCACAACGATGTGAAACGGCATCGTGCCCGTAGCCTTCGCCGAAAGGCTCGCTAAGGCCGGCGTGGCATCGGTCTGCCAGTCGCCCGTCGGCATGAAGCAGAACTGCAGCGATCCCGAAAGGCGGATCGTCGACAGCAGCGCCGACAGCACGTCGTCGCGTGCGACACCCGCAGCATCTGGATTTTCGGACAAGGCTTCACGCATTCCGGCCAAATACGCGCGCCGCGCGCTCTCCTATCATCAGTGCATTCAAACCCAATGAGAGGAGAATACTATGCAAACTCAAAGCGACAAACTGGTCGTGCTCGTGACCAAGGGCATCGAATCCGAACTGTCCTCCGTCGCCTTCACCATTGCCAATGGCGGCATCACCGCCGGGCTGAAGGTTTCAGTGTTCCTCACCAGCACCGGCATCGATCTGGTGCGCAAGAGCGGCCAGCGCATGACGCATGTGCCGCCGCTCGATCCGCTGGCGAGCCTGATCGAGAATTTCCAGCAGCGCGGCGGCACGATCTGGGCTTGCCCGCCCTGCGTGACCTCTCGCGGTTATACGCAGGAAGACTTGCTCGACGGGATCGTCATCGTCGGCGCCAGCGCCATGCATGCCGAGATCAAGGAGGGTGCTGCGACGCTGTCGTTTTGACCGGGAAGAGCAGGGTCGGGCGGGCGTCGAGGAGCGTCTTGCGCCGGCATGCTCGAGTTTTCCTGATCTGCGGCATTCTTGCACCCTGAAATATACTTGTGTGATTGGGTCGATATACATGCGATACTGCATGACGAGGGCGGCGCGAGGCTTTCGGGGGCTTTAATGACATGCGTGAAGGTCAATGAACTGCTGTCGGTGGCGGGGCAGCCCGACGCCGCAGCCTTTGCCGCGTTCGCCGCAGACGGCTTTGCCGCCGTCATCAATGCCCGGCCTGATGGCGAGGAGCCGGATCAGCCGGGCAATGCTGCGGAAAAGGCGGCGGCCGCTGCCGCCGGGCTTTCCTACGAGTTCGTGCCGGTGAGAGGCTCCGAGATTACCGAGGCCGATATCTTCGCCTTCCAGGCGGCGATGGCGCAAGCCAAAGGGCCGGTCGTCGCCCATTGCAAGAGCGGCACGCGGGCGCTGACGCTCCATGCGCTGGGCGAGGTGCTGGACGGGCGGATGAAGCCCGGGGATGTCGAGACCTTCGGTCAAAACCTCGGCTTCGATCTTGCTGGCGCGCGCCGCTGGCTGGAGAAGCGGGCAGGGCAGGCGCCTCTTGTGAAGGCCTTCTTCGAGCCCCGTACTTGTAGTGTGCAATATGTCGTTTCCGACCCGGCGACGAAACGCTGTGCCATCATCGACCCGGTGCTCGATTTCGACGAGATGTCAGGGGCGACCGGCACGGCCAATGCCGATGCCATCCTCGCTCATATCGAAAGCGAAGGGCTGACGGTCGAATGGATCCTCGACACGCATCCGCATGCCGATCATTTCTCCGCCGCGCATTATCTGCATGAGAAGACCGGCGCGCCGACGGCGATCGGCGCCCATGTCACCGACGTGCAGACGCTTTGGAAGGAGATCTACAACTGGCCGGCGCTTAAAACCGACGGCTCGCAATGGGACCGGCTGTTTGCCGATGGCGACACGTTCGAGATCGGTGCGCTTAAAGTCCGCGTGATGTTTTCGCCCGGGCACACACTCGCCTCGATCACTTATGTGGTCGGTGACGCCGCCTTCGTACACGACACGGTGTTCACGCCGGATTCCGGCACGGCGCGCACGGATTTCCCGGGCGGCAGTGCGAGCGCCCTCTGGCACTCGATCCAGGCCATCCTGTCGCTGCCCGAGGAGACCCGCCTCTTTTCCGGCCACGATTATCAGCCCGGCGGCCGGCACCCGCGCTGGGAAAGCACGGTGGCGGCGCAGAAGCGCGCCAATCCGCATATTGCAGGCATCGACGAGGCCGGTTTCGTGGCGCTGCGCCAGACGCGCGACCGCACGCTGCCGAAGCCGAAGCTGATGCTGCACGCGCTGCAGGTGAATATCCGCGGCGGGCGGCTGCCCGAGCCGGAGGGGAATGGCCGGCGGTATTTGAAGATCCCGTTGGATGCGTTGTAGGGCGGAGTGAATAGCGGGCGGCGACGGCGTCTGGACGATTGCGCCAGCGGACAAAGCGCTGGGAATCAGGAACGACCTTTGCCATCGAGCAATTCTGATACTGGAAGCGGCAGGTCTGGATGTGCGCGGCATAATCCGAGCAGGTCCTCTCTTGCATCAGGGTAGTCCTGAAGCGCTGCACGGCGGTACCATTTGAAAGCCTCTGTCAGATCGATCTCGCAGCCCACGCCGTGCTCTTTCATTTGGGCCAGCCTGTATTGTGCGCCGGCGTGATCCTGATCTGCGGCCTGGGTGTACCATCTGACGGCGTCTGCTGGATCGATCTCGCAACCGTCGCCGTCTTCTCTCATCAAGCCCAGCAAATATTGCGCGTCGGCGTGGCCTTGATTTGCGGCTTTCTCAAGCCACATGCGGCCTTCCTGCGCGCTTTGCGCAACTCCGTCCCCCATGAGATACAGGCCCGCCACGAGGAATTGCGCGTCGACATGACCTTGTTCGGCCGCTTTCCCGATCCATCTTGCGCCTTCTGCTTTATCGCGGGTGACACCTTCACCGCGTGCGGTCATGTGGCCCAATTCAAATTGTGCTTGCGCATCGCCTTTCTCGGCTGCTTGGCGAATTGCGTCTATCCTTGCGGCGGCGAGATCGGCGCTATCCGGATTGCTCATTGCTACATCAAACCTCGTTGAAATCGGTGGCGCCAAAGCTATGTCGGGCGCCAGCCTTCCGCAATCCGTCGTGACGCAGATCCGGCAACGACTACGCCCGCGGATGCCCCAGCGCTTTTTCCAGCACGCCAGGCGGCAGCTTCTGCGCGAGGGCATCGCCAAGCTTTGCCTCGAGGTCGCGCAATTTGCCGTCGAGCGAGGGGAGACCCAAGGGGCCGAAGGCTTCGATGTAACGATCGGCGTCACCCTTTGCCAGGAATTCGACCAGGATGTTGCCTTCGACCCAGAGCTTGACGATCCGGAAGAGGCCGGTTTCCACCTGCTCGGCGCGCCAACCTTCGCCGATGGCGACAGCCTCGATCGCGGCGGCATCCACTGCCGCGCTGACCAGTACATGGGCGGTCACCGGCTCGAAGGTGGCGGGGCGCTGGCGGATACCGAGCGGCGCGTCCGGATCGAAGACTGCGGTGGCGGGCAGGATCTCGAGGAAGGAGCCTTGCGTATCGCCTGATACGACGAGCCAGGCACTATATGGAAAGGGCGGGGTCGGCGGCCGCAGCGCGGTCGCCTCCATAAGTTCCGCCAGCACGCGGGCGACGCGACCGGGATCGCGCGCGCCGAACGACATGTGATGAATCATCGCGCGTCTCCTTCCATTGTTGCCGGCTGGCGGCCCTCGGGTCCGCGGGAAAGCCGGCGGGCATCATCGATCAGGGCCTGCACGGCCCATTGCGCGGCCTTCGCGGCTTCAGCGCCCGACAGGCTCCAGTTATCTTTCATGCTCTCCCATCCCGAAGCCGAGCAGAGGGCTGTCACAGCGGCGAGCAGATGCTGGGCATCTTCTGAGGGAATCGTCCCGGTGACATCGCGCAGCGCGATCGAAAACTTCTCGCGCCGCGCTTTGGCATGGGCGAGCCGCACCGCGCGGCCATGGGGATTGTGCAGCATGGCTCTCACCAGCGGCTCGTCGCGGTCGAAGGCAGAAAAGAGCTCGGGAATATGCGCCACCACTTGCTCAGGCGAAGCCGGCAGCGCCGGCACGGAGATCAGCGCATTGACCCAGTGCCAGAACGCGCCGAGCAGCGTCTCCTTGTTGGCGAAATAGCGATAGAGCGTGCGCTGCGGCACGCCGGACTGGCGGGCGACAAGATCGAAGGTGACCTCGTCGCTACCGGCGCGCAACAGGGCGGCAAGACCTTCCATGATGCGGTCCTGCGTGATGGTCGCCAACTCTTCGCGGGCCGTGGGGCGAGGCGGTGTCACTTTATTCATGGCAGTATTAATGCCATAATGGCAGCATTACTGTCAAGCGTCTTTTGGCAACCGGCGGTTTGCGCGGTGAAGGCGACTGAAGCCTATTTATCGGTGAGGCGGCACAATGGGCGGGGAATAGTTATTGACGCCGGGTGGGCAGGCGACGTAATTGGGCGCGACGGTTCCCTGAAGATGACTCCAAGGGGATTAATAGGGAACACGGTGAGGACGACCCAGCAGGGACCGAGACCGTGGCTGCCCCCGCAACTGTAAGCGGATTGTCGATCATCTCAGGAGTGGCCAGCGACTGGCCATCTCTGAAGGGCTCATGGCCCTGCCACTGCGAGATATCGCGGGAAGGAGGATGAAACGACGGATATCCGCAAGCCAGGAGACCTGCCGTCAATCACGATCCAATCAACCGGGCGGGGATGCCCGGACAAGGAAGAGATATGATTGACCTGCTGAACCTTCGCCGAATTCGGGCATGCATCCGTCTCGATTGGGCCTCCTGCGGCTAGTGCACGCCTAAGCGTGCTTTCGGTCCGCGCACATGCGCGGAACAGCCGTGATTTTTCCCTTCATCGAGGTTTTCCATGCGCCAGATTCTCGCCACCATAACATTCGCCTTCGGGCTCGCCGGCCTTGCGGCACCCAGCCTTGCCGCGACCCGATATCCGTTGACCATCACCAATTGCGGCCAGCAGGTGACATTCCAGAAGGCGCCCGCCAGGATCGTTTCAATCGGCCAGGGCATGACCGAAGTACTCTTCTCGCTCGGCCTTGCCGACAAGATCATTGGTACGGCCGTCTGGGTCGGACCTATCCTGCCGCAATATGCCGAGGCCAACAGCAAGATCAAACGTCTCGCCGACAATGATCCGAGCTTCGAATCCGTCGTCGGGCAGGAGCCGGACCTGGTGACGGCCGAGTTCGAATGGCATGTCGGCGCCCAGGGGTCCGTCGGCAAGCGGGAGCAGTTCAAGGATCTCGGGATCAATACCTATCTCGCGCCGGCCGATTGCGTCGCCAAGGTCAACACCGATGGCGGCGACGGCGTGCGTCGGGAACTGTTCACGATGGAGCTGATCTACCGAGAGATCGCCGAGCTCTCGGAGGTGTTCGACGTGAAGGAGCGCGGCGATGCGCTGATTTCCGAGCTGAAGGAGCGCGAGGCGGATGCCGTCGCTTCGATATCGGGCGCCTCGGGCAAGATCCTGCCCGTCGTCTTCTGGTTCTCCAGCAAGGAGGTCAACGGCGACGCCTTCATTGCCGGCAAGAACAGCGCGCCTGCCTATATCCTGAAGACGATCGGTGCGAAGAACGTCGTCACCACGGAAGAGGAATGGCCGCTGGTCGGTTGGGAAACCATCGCCCAGGCGAACCCTGCCGTGATCGTGCTCGCAACCATGGACCGCCGCCGTTACGCCGCTGACGATCCCAAGGTCAAGGTCGATTTCCTCGAAAACGATCCTGTGACCAAGGAACTGGACGCGGTCAAAAACAAACACTTCGTGATGATGGACGCGCTGTCGATGAACCCGACGATCCGCACGATCGACGGTATCGAGACATTGGCGAACGGCATCAAGTCCTTCGGCCTGGCGCAGTGAAGGCAATGTCGCTCAGGCAACAGGGATGGTGGGCGCTTGGCGCGCTCACCATTGCGGCACTTCTCCTGCTCGTGATGATGATCAGTCTTGCCGTTTCCATCGGCGAGATCGCGATCCCGCTTGCGACCACGGCGGAGGCGGTTTCGAACCGGCTGTTCGGAACGAATTTCGAACTCAGCCGCATCCACCAGGGCATCGTCTGGGATTATCGTCTGAGCCGCGCGCTCGTCGCCGCCAGCATCGGCGCGTCGCTCTCGCTGTCCGGCGCGATCCTCCAGGCGCTGCTGCGCAATCCGCTGGCCGAACCCTATGTGCTCGGCATCTCCGCTGGCGCCTCGACGGGCGCCGTCTGCGTGATGATCCTCGGCTTCGGCTATGGCGTTCTCGGCCTGTCGAGCGGCGCCTTCATTGGTGCGGTCATTGCCTTTCTGCTGGTCGGCATCCTGGCGACGGGTGTGGGGGGAACCGGCGAGCGCATCATCCTGTGCGGCGTCGCCGGTTCGCAGCTTTTCAATGCGCTGACTTCCTACATCGTGACGACATCGGCGAATGCCGAGCAGGCGCGCGGCATCCTGTTCTGGCTGCTGGGTTCGCTCAGCGGCGTGCGCTGGCCCGATGTCTATCTGTCGGTGCCGATCGCACTTACGGGTTTCGTCATCTGCATGGCCCACGTGCGGGCGCTCGACGCCTTCGCCTTCGGCACGGATGCCGCCGCCTCGCTCGGCATTGCCGTACGCCGCGTCCAGATCGTGCTGTTCGCCATGACGGCGGCGATGACGGCAAGCGTCGTCAGCATGGTGGGTTCGATCGGCTTCGTCGGCCTCGTCATCCCCCATGCCGCCCGCTTCCTCGTCGGGCCAGCGCATAGGCGGCTGCTGCCGGCGACGGCGCTCGGCGGCGCGATCTACATGATCGGCGCCGATATCGTTTCGCGCATCATCATCCCGCAGCAGATCCTGCCGATCGGGGTCGTCACCGCGCTCTTCGGCGCACCGGCCTTCGCCGTCATCCTCTATCGTGTGCGGGGGAAGGCATGAGCATCAGCATCGACGAGGTGAGCTTTGCCGCCGGCAATATCGTCATCGTCAATGGCGTCAGCCTGACGGTGGAAAAGGGCAAGGTGCTCGGCCTGCTCGGGCCGAACGGTTCCGGCAAATCGAGCCTTCTCAGATTGATCTGCCGGCTGCGCAAGGTTCGCAGCGGCATCATCCGGCTGGGTGCCGATGACATTTCCTCGCTGCCGCGCGCCGCACTTGCACGTCGCGTCGCCTTCGTCGAGCAGCAGTCGACGACCGATACGCAGTTGACCGTGCGCGACGTGGTACGGCTCGGCCGCACGCCGCATCGCGGGCTGTTGTCGTCCTGGTGCGCAGGAGACGACGCCGCCGTCGACGAGGCCCTTTCGCGGGTGGGTATGCAGGAGAGGGCGGGCCAGCTCTGGCAGACGCTGTCGGGCGGCGAGCGCCAGCGCGTCCATATTGCGAGATCCCTGGCGCAGGCGCCGAGCGAATTGCTGCTCGACGAGCCGACCAACCATCTCGATATCCAGCATCAGCTCGACATTCTCTCGCTGATCTCGAAGCTCGGCATCACCTGTATCGTCGCGCTGCACGATCTCAATCTGGCGGCGATGTTCTGCGACAGGCTGGCGGTGCTTCAGAAGGGCGAGGTCGTTGCCTCCGGCGCGCCGGAGGAGGTGCTGACGGAGGATATGATCGGCCGAGTCTTCGGCGTTCGTGCCCATGTCCAGAAATCGGCCGTGCACGGCCGGCATCATATCCAGTACGTCATGGATTGAGGTGGCCTTTTCCGGGCCTGGCGCCGTGCGCTCGTCGCAAGGCAGCCGGGACAGGCGCTGTCTTAGGCTTGAGGCGCCGGAAACCGCATTGCCTCCCGCAACAGCTTGATGACCTCTGAGACCGATGGCCCGCTGACGGGCGGCGGCTTCGCGCGTTCGCAGAATTCTCGCCAGACAAACAGCGTCAGTTCGGCGCCATCCGTTGCGGTTTCCCCCGGTCCCTCTGCAAAATTATCGAGCAGGCGATATCGAGTATCCTTCCAGAACAACTCCTCCACCCAGTCATATATCGGGATCATATGGAAATGGATTGGATAACCGGGCGCGTGCCCGTATCGACCGATATAGACGCGCTGTGCATTCAGTTCCCGTTTCAGGACGCTCTGAGCCTTTGCGAGCAACGGGCCGAATTCGGCCAAAGCATCTTCCGGCAAATCCGACAGATCGTTAGTGTCGGTCTTGGAGCTGATCATGAGATAACCGGGAAGGGCGGAGTTCATGCGGTGGTTCACAAGCCATCCGACCGTCTCGGCAACATGAAAATGTTCAGGAATCTCCAAGCGCTGCCTCTTTCCGCTTTCGCAAATGTCCTATTTACTTCTGAGGCCGCCTGTTTCGGCCCAGGTCGCCTCACCTTCGCCGTCTGCGCAAATGATGGGTTTCCATCCAACGGCTGTTTTCCTTCGTGGTCGCTGCCGCGAGATTCCCGAGGAAGGCAATGGGTTGCGCCTGATATTTGCCACGGCGCAAGATAGGTGACTTTGCGATGGCTGCAAAGCGCATCCGAGATATGACCAAGGCCGATCTCCGGGCGCCCTACGGTGCGAGATCGACATGGTGGGCGCCGTGCGGCAGCGGCACGCGGCCGAGCCGATTAAGCGTCGGCCGGTCGCCTTTTTCGACGCGGAAGACTTCGAGCCCCGGGCCGGCCTCAGGCCCTGCGCCGTCATGGCCCTGGAACACAGTGGCGAGGAAATGGTCTCCCGTGTCGTCGAAGGCGCCGCCTTCCGGAAGGGAGCCCTCGAAGGGATAGTCGGCGAGCTTCGTCATGGCGCCGGTTGCCGGGTCGAAGCTCAAAAGGGTGACGCTGGCGTTGCGGTGGAATCGGGCAGAGCCGGGCGGGATGGCCGTGCCGCGCATGTTGACGGTGGCGACGAGCCGGCCATCCGGGTTGATGGCGATGCCCTCGGAGGAAAGGTCTGTCTCGGCGCCGCCGCGGAGATCGTGACGGGCCGATTGCGGCGATGCTGCGGGATCGGCGAGCCTGATGACGCTGATCGTCGACGGTGTCTGCGGAATGCGGCCCTCCAGGTTTTTGGCGGCGAAGTTCCGGCCCCAGTTGGCGGTGAGATAATGGCGCCCATCCGGCGCGAAACGGCCGACGAAGGGATCGGCGCCAACCTCGACGACATTGCCCCAGGGGCGCAGCATGGGCGCGTCGTCGGCCCCGGTGACCTCGAAGAAGGCGACCCGGTTTTGCGTGTTGATGTTGACCGCCAGGAAACGGCCTGAGGGATGCCAGTGGACGTTGGTCGCGGTCACGCCGCCGCGTGGGTTCGGCGCCGATCCTCTCACCTCGAGGTCGGCGAGGTCGAACCGGGTGAGGCGGCCGAAGCGACCGTCGCGATAGGTGACGATCTGGACGAAGCTCGCCTCCGGCGTGTTGGAGACGACGGCAACGCTCTCTCCATCAGGGCTGAGTGACAAGGCCTCGGGGAAGGCTTCGATCTCCACCGTGTCGGAGAGGCGGAGTGCTGCGCCGTCCGAAAGGTCGACCGCGAAGAGACGCCGGCCCGGCGGTAGGTCGCTGACACTGTTGTCGCCCTCGGGACGTTCGCCCAGCCTTTCCGTGACGAAGGCGGTTTGCCCGTCTTCACTGAGGGCTAGGATTTCAGGCGCCGAGGTCACCGAATTGGAGATCGGTATCGAGCCGGTGACGATCTTGTCGCTGCGCGGAGACATAATCGTCAACAGGTCGCGATAGCCGGCTTTTTGCGGCGCAAGCTCAGCGGTGCCATAGGTTCGGGCGAGGAAATCACCGTCGGAGATGACGGCGATCCGGCTCGCCGAAATGCGGCTGAGAATACTGGACGCAGCCTGGGCGTCCTCGGCGGCCTGCATGCTCTGTGGTGCGGCGAGGCCGAAGCTGATGGCGAGCGTTGCAGCGGCGAGGATTGGTCCTTTCATGATCCTGCTCCTTGTTGACGGTCCTTTGAAAATGCCGCGTTGCTGATAATTTTCCAATTGCAATCCTGCCGCCTGTGATAGGTATTTTGCATCAGGAGGTTGTCTTGGATATCCGCACGCTCGCCTGTTTCGTGGCCGTTGCTGAAGATCTGCATTTTCGCCGTGCGGCGGAACGGATGAATCTGACGCAGCCGGCGCTCAGCCAGCGGATCCGGGCGCTGGAAGGAGAGGTCGGGGCCGATCTCTTCGAGCGTGACCGCCGCAGCGTGGCACTAACGCCGGCGGGAGCGGCCTTCCTCAGTCCGGCTCGCGAGGCGGTGCGGCAGGCTGGCATAGCGAAGGCGGAGGCCATGCGGGCGGTGCGCGGCGAGGTCGGGCGTCTGCGGCTCGGCTTCACACCCATTGCCTTTTACGGCGTGCTGCCGGAGGCGGTGCAGGCGTTTCGTGCCCGCTACATGCAGATCGAAGTCGATCTCATCGAGATGAGCTCGCCTTTGCTGGAAACCGCCCTTGCATCGGGTGACATCGACCTCGGCGTGCTGCATCCGCCGCTGACGCGCGATCTGATCATCTACCCCCTGCCGGACGAGCCGTTCGTGCTGGCGCTTCCGGCGATGCACCGGCTGGCGGGGCAGCCGGTCATCCGCGTCGCCGATTTGGCCGGCGAGCCCCTGCTGCTTGCGCCGCGGGCGATCGGCCCCAGCATATACGACCGTGTGATCGCCCTTTTCAGCAGCGAGGGCATCAGCCCGCTGATCGTCCAGGAGGTGACGCCGATGACCACGCTGGTCGGCCTGGTCGCGGCCGGAACCGGCCTCGGTTTCGTTACCGCAGGCATCGCCCGGGCGGCCCGGCCGGGCGTCGCCTATCGTCCCGTTCTGCCTGAGCCGCCATCCCTGCCGATTGCCGCCGCATGGCGCCAACCTGCATTGTCCGCCAGTGGCGAACACTTCCTGGAGATTGTGAGAGGGTTGGTTGTGGAAGGAGCCGCATCGGGGGGAGGCCGATCCTGAGATGCTCGGGTCAAAGGCAGGAGCCTCGAAGGTCCAGGAGAGCCGTGGCGGCGTAGGGCGCTTCGGTTGCCGCGGATTTGCTCTTGCTGTTCCAGCGCCGGGGTCCCTGCCGTTGCCAATGCGCCAAAGTCCAAGAGCCTCATCCCATAGA
Organism: Rhizobium changzhiense; assembly: GCF_013087625.1. NCBI lineage: Bacteria > Pseudomonadati > Pseudomonadota > Alphaproteobacteria > Hyphomicrobiales > Rhizobiaceae > Rhizobium > Rhizobium changzhiense. Next base: position 1,059,584 of record NZ_JABFCQ010000002.1, on the reverse strand, counting down.
GGCTTGTCGTCATATCCGCCAACCGCTATCTGGTGCTGACCCAGGCGGACCCGCCGAAAACGACAAGGCCTTTCATGATCCCCGATTTCCTCGTCACCCATTCCGGTGGCTTCCATGCCGACGAACTGCTGTCGAGCGTCATTCTGACTCGGCTTTTCCCGCAGGCGCGTATCGTCCGCAGTCGGGCGCCGGAATGGATCACGCCGGGCGAGGACCGCATCGTCTACGATGTCGGCGGCGCCTATGACCCTGCTGCCGGGATATTCGATCACCACCAGCGCGGCGCACCGTTGCGCGAAGATGGCCAGCCCTACAGTTCGTTCGGCCTGATCTGGAAGCATTATGGCCGCGATTATCTCGCAGCTTCCGGCCTTCCCGAAGCACATGTCGAGGCGATGCATGGCTCTTTCGACGCCAGCTTCGTGCTGCCCGTCGATCTGACCGACAATGGCGCGCTCAGCCCCTCCGGGCCGTTGGCCGGCTTGACGCTGCCGGTGCTGTTGGAAACGCTGAAACCGGTCTTCGACGATGCCGACCCTGCGGCCGACGACCGCGCCTTCCATGCCGCCCTTGCCATCGCCCGCAGTTTCGTCGAGGCCAGGATCGCCCAGAGTGCCGCGAAATTGCGGGCCGAGACGATCGTGTATCGGGCAATCGAAGCCGCGGGGCAGGGGCGCGTTCTGGAATTGCCGAGGGGCATGCCCTTCCGTCCTGCCATCGTCAAGGCGGGCGCCGATCACCTGCTGTTCGTCGTCCATCCGCGCGAAAAGGATTGGTGCGTGACTGGTATCCGCCGCGCCGAGGAGGGGTTTGAACTCAGGGCCGACCTGCCGGCGGCCTGGGCCGGGCTCACCAATGGCGCGCTGGAAGCAGTGTGCGGCATAGAGGGCGCGAGCTTCTGCCACAACGGCCGCTTCATCGCCGCCGCCAGGACCCGAGAGGCGGCGCTTTCCATGGCCGAGTTGGCGGTAAAAGAGGCGCTTTCGGGGCGTAGTTAAATGGCGGCAGTTGAGGTTGCGTGAGGCCGGTATCATATCCAGTCCCGGCGACAGGTCGCTGATCCTGTTGCCGCGGACGTTCGCCCAGCCGTGACGAAGGCGGTTTGCTCGTCTTCGCTATCCGGCCTGCAATGTCGCCATCTTGGCGCCGAAGCCGATGAAGACCACGCCTGTCGCGGCTTTCAGCCAGCGCTGGAAGCGCTGGTTGCGCGCTGCTCTGGCGAGCCTCGCAAAGAGCATGACCATCGAGCCAAACCAGATGACGTTGAGGCTGGCATGGACGGTGACCAGAAGGAAAGCCTCGCCGATCGCGGCCCGGCCATTGGCATCGTGATGGATGAACTGCGGGAAAACCGCGAGGTAGAACATCGACACCTTCGGATTCAGGGCGTTGGTGAGGAACCCCTCGAGGAAGGCGCGGGGGAGGTGCCTTACCTTACGGGAAGGGGCCACTGACGTTACGGCAGCATAACCGCGCCAAGCGCCGACCAGCGCCTTGATACCGATCCAGCAGAGATAGGCGGCGCCAATTATCTTGACGGCGAGGAAGGCCTGCGCCGACTGCGCCAGCAGCAGGGAGATGCCGCAGATCGACAGGGTGCCGTGCACATAGAAGGCGGCGACGAAGCCGGCAATATTGGCGAAACCGGCGCCACGCCCCGAGGCCGGCACCGTCTTGGCGATGAGGACGCCGTTAGGCCCGGGGGAAATGATCAGCAGCGAGGTGACGAAAGCAAAAGACAGAATTTCAGCAATCGACATTGCGCGCTTTTCCTAGGCTGGTTTCGAGGGCGGCTTTGAAGCCGACGGTCAAGTATGTCGTCGCCGATACCGGCGTCAATATCCAATCCTCTAGGGTGACGGACCCTCCCGGGAGGACGGGAACAGGCCTGGCCCGCGTCCCAATTGTGGAACCGATTGACTTGCTGCCGCGAAGGACTAAGCTTTAAGTCATACAACCACTACCCACACGCGAGAGATTGCGGAGAGTGCAAGTGGCTGGCAACCTTGAGGAGGATGGGGGTTTGCCGTGGATTACCGTGTTGTTCTGCTGATCGCCACAGCCATCACTGCCCTTTCCCCCGGCAATGCCGGGGCGCAGGAGGGTGATGCGACGGCCGGTGCTGCCGTTTTCAAGAAATGCGTGACCTGTCATGTCGCTGATTCCGATACGAACAAGGTTGGTCCGTCGCTGAACAAGTTGTTCGGGCGAAAGGCCGGAACACATCCTGGTTTCGCCTATTCGACAGGCATGAAGGCGGCCGGCGACGGCGGTCTCGTCTGGGACGAGGCGACGCTGCGCGACTATCTGCACAATCCGAAAGCGAAGGTTAAGGGCACGAAGATGGCCTTCGTCGGCGTGAAGGACGAGCAGGAGATCACCAATCTCATCGCTTATCTCAAACAATATTCTCAGTGATGGGCATATTCCCAGTGACGGGCAATACTCCAAATGGCGGCTCGCGGCTGGGGCGCATGCCTAAATTGCCGTAATTGCCGATATTTTCTATCTGTGCGATAATAAACACGGACTTTTTGCGGAATGCGGTTTCACGGGTCAACCTGCTCGAGGAGGAGCGGACATGGCTGTCGTGCTGATCCTCGTCCTGATTGTCGTCGGCTCCGTGCTGTTCCATGTGCTGAGCCCGTGGTGGTGGACGCCGATCGCGTCCAACTGGACCTATATCGACACCACCCTCGTCATCACCTTTTGGATCACCGGCATCGTCTTCGTGGCGGTGGTTTCGTTCATGGCCTATTGCGTCTTCCGCTTCCGGCACAAGCCGGGCAACCGGGCACATTACGAGCCCGAGAACCGTAGGTTGGAATTGCTGCTGGGAGGGGGAACGGCGGTCGGCGTTGCGGCGATGCTGGCGCCTGGCCTCATCGTGTGGAACCAGTTCATCACGGTGCCTGCCGATGCCGCATCGGTCGAGGTCGTCAGCCAGCAGTGGCTGTGGAGTTTCCGGCTGCCTGGAGCCGACGGAAAGCTCGGCCGCGCCGAGACGCGCGACGTCACCCCCGAAAACCCGCTCGGCCTTGATAAAAACGACGCAAGCGGCCTTGACGACGTCATCATCGAGGGCGGCGAACTGCATCTGCCGATCGGCAAGCCGGTGCATATATTGCTGCGCTCGGTCGACGTGCTCCATGATTTCTACGTGCCGGAATTCCGCGCCAAGATGGACATGATCCCCGGCATGATCACCTATTTCTGGTTTACGCCGACGCGGAAAGGGACCTTCGACATCCTCTGCGCCGAACTCTGTGGCGTCGGCCATGGGCAAATGCGCGGCACCGTCGTCGTCGACGAGGATGCGGACTACCAAACCTGGCTCGGACAGCAGCAGACATTCACCCAGCTTACGGCGTCATCGGGAGAGATGCCGCCGGCAAACTGAACCCCGCAGCGGTCGTAGACCGCTGGGAGACGTAGGGGAGAGAGATCATGGTCGAGATTCCATCCGACAGAGCAGACGCCATCCCCTCTGCCGAAGTCGAGGATGTCGAGCTTTATCATCCGCACAGCTGGTGGACGAAATATGTGTTCAGCCAGGACGCCAAGATCATAGCCGTGCAATATTCGGTAACGGCCATCGCAATTGGCCTGGTGGCGCTGGTACTCTCCTGGCTGATGCGGATTCAGCTCGCCTTTCCCGGATATTTCTCCTTCATCGATGCCGATCACTATTACCAGTTCATCACCATGCATGGCATGATCATGGTGATCTATCTCCTGACCGCGCTCTTCCTCGGCGGCTTCGGCAACTACCTCATTCCGCTGATGGTCGGCGCGCGCGATATGGTGTTTCCTTACGCCAACATGCTGAGCTATTGGATTTATCTGCTCGCAGTGCTGATCCTCGCCGCGGGCTTCTTCGCCCCCGGCGGCCCGACGGGAGCCGGTTGGACGCTCTATCCGCCACAGGCCGTTCTCTCCGGCACGCCGGGCGGCAAGGACTGGGGCATCCTGCTCATGCTCACCTCGCTGATCGTCTTCATCATCGGCTTCACCATGGGCGGGCTGAACTATGTGGTGACAGTGCTGCAGGGGCGCGCGCGCGGCATGACGCTGATGCGCATGCCGCTCACCGTCTGGGGCATTTTCACCGCGACCGTGATGGCGCTCTTGGCCTTTCCCGCCCTCTTCGTCGCCTGCGTCATGATGATGTTCGATCGCCTGCTGGGCACGAGCTTCTTCATGCCTGCCATCATCGAAATGGGCACGCAGCTGCAGCACGGCGGCGGCAGCCCGATCCTCTTCCAGCACCTGTTCTGGTTCTTCGGTCATCCGGAGGTCTACATCGTCGCATTGCCTGCCTTCGGCATTGTTTCGGACCTGATCAGCACGCATGCGCGCAAGAACATCTTTGGCTACCGCATGATGGTCTGGGCGATCGTCATCATCGGCGCGCTCAGCTTCGTCGTCTGGGCGCACCACATGTATGTCAGCGGCATGAACCCGGCCTTCGGCTTCTTCTTCGCCACGACGACGCTGATCATCGCCGTCCCGACGGCGATCAAGGTCTATAACTGGGTGCTGACGCTGTGGCGCGGCGACATCCACCTGACCCTGCCGATGCTCTTTGCGCTCGCCTTCATCGTCACCTTCGTCAATGGCGGGCTGACCGGCCTGTTCCTCGGCAACGTCGTCGTCGACGTGCCGCTGTCGGATACGATGTTCGTCGTTGCGCATTTTCACATGGTCATGGGCGTCGCGCCGATCCTCGTCATCTTCGGGGCGATCTATCACTGGTATCCGAAGGTGACGGGACGCATGCTAAACGACGTGCTCGGCCATATCCACTTCTGGATCACCTTCCTCGGCACCTATGCGATCTTCTTTCCGATGCATTATCTCGGTCTGCTCGGCGTGCCACGCCGCTACTTCGAGATGGGAGAGACGGCCTTCGTTCCGCCTTCGGCCCATACGCTGAATATCTTCATCACCGTCATGGCGCTGATCGTCGGGGCCGGGCAGATGGTCTTCCTCTTCAATCTGGTCTGGAGTCTTTTCCGGGGCAGGGAGTCCGGCGGCAATCCGTGGCGGGCGACGACGCTCGAATGGCAGACGCCGCAGACGCCGCCTGCCCACGGCAACTGGGGCAAGGATCTGCCTGTCGTCTACCGCTGGGCCTATGACTACAGCGTGCCCGGGGCGGCCGAGGACTTCATTCCGCAGACGGTGCCGTCAGGCGGCGGCGTCACAAGGGAGGTCCACGCATGAACGTCATGCTGATCTTCCTTGCCGCAATCGCCGCCATTATCTTCTGGTGGCTTTCCGGGCAGCGGTTGACCTCGAAGCCATGGCTCGAAACAGGGTCGGTGCAGCTGCCGGGTCATAACGGTGCCGAGCGGCAAAGGCTGCCGGCGCCGGCAGTGAAAATCGGGCTCTTCGTGTTTCTCGGCGTCGTCGGCGCAGTCTTCAGCCTTGCCGTCAGCGCCTATTTCATGCGTGCGGCGTCGGCGGACTGGTGGGCGACACCCGTTCCGCGGCTGCTTTGGGTGAACACCGCAGCACTTGCCTTGAGCAGCGCGGCGCTGCAATGGGCGAAACGTGAAGCGCAGCGCGACCGCATGGAAAGCCTGCGGCCGGCGCTTGTGGCAGGACTTGCGCTTGCCATCTTCTTCCTCGTCGGACAGATCCAGGCATGGCGGGAGCTGACGGCGGCGGGGTATGTGCTGGCCGATAACCCTTCCAACAGCTTCTTCTATATGCTGACCGGGCTGCACGGCTTGCATATCCTCGGCGGGCTTGCCGTGCTCGCGCACACGACGGTCAGGGCATTTTCAACCGACGTTGCGCCGGAGAGGCTGCGCCTCAGCGTCGATCTTTCCGCTATCTATTCGCATTTCATGCTCGCCGTCTGGCTGTTGCTCTTCGCGCTCTTTGCCGGATGGGCGAATGATTTCGTCGATCTCTGCCGCACACTGCTCAGCTAGGAGATTTGCAGATGGCACAGACTATCGAGACACACGGCGAGCCCGACCTCCGGCCAGCCGGTCTGCGCGGTGTCGCCGCCGATTTCAGCTCGGATCAGCGCGCCTTCAAGACCGCCTCCTGGGGCAAGGCGATGATGTGGATCTTCCTGTTGAGCGACACCTTCGTCTTCGGCTGTTTCCTGATCGCCTATATGACCGCCCGCATGTCGACGCCGGTCGCCTGGCCCAATCCGAGCGAAGTCTTCGCGCTCCACATCGGCGGCCAGAACGTGCCGCTGATCCTGATCGCGATCATGACTTTCGTGCTGATCTCGAGCAGCGGCACCATGGCGATGGCGGTCAATTTCGGCTATCGCCGCGACCGCCGCATGACGGCGATGCTGATGCTGCTGACGGCCGTTCTCGGGGCATGCTTCGTCGGCATGCAAGCCTTTGAATGGACGAAGCTGATCACCGAAGGCGTGCGACCCTGGGAGAACCCGTGGGGGGCGGCACAGTTCGGATCGACCTTCTTCATGATCACCGGTTTCCACGGCACCCACGTCACGATCGGCGTCATCTTCCTGCTCATCGTTGCCCGCAAGGTCTGGCGTGGCGATTTCGACGTGGAACGGCGCGGTTTCTTCACCAGTCGGAAAGGCCGCTACGAGGCCGTCGAAATCATGGGCCTCTACTGGCACTTCGTCGACCTGGTCTGGGTCTTCATCTTCGCGTTTTTTTATCTGTGGTGAGGTCGTCATGAGCGAGACAACGGCGCATGCGCAAAGCCAAACGGTGCATGCACAAACACACACCGGACAGCAGCACCCGATCCGGCTCTATCTCTTTGTCTGGGGCCTGCTCTTCGTGCTCAGCGCCTTATCCTACATGGTCGATTATCTCGGCATCCAGGGTTATCTCAGGTGGACGCTGATCCTCGTGTTCATGATGCTGAAGGCCGGGCTGATCGTCGCCGTCTTCATGCACATGGCCTGGGAACGGTTGGCGCTCGTCTACGCCATCCTGCTGCCGCCGCTGCTGGTGCTGGTTTTCGTGGCGCTGATGGTATCGGAAGCGGACTACACGATCTTCACCCGGCTGGCATTCTTTGGGGCGGGGCCGTAGGCATCGGATGCGATGACCTTTAAATAGATTCCTGGTCGTCCAGCGAGTCGTTGAAAGGCATCCAACAGAATGCAGTGGCTTCTCCAGCAGTTCGAAGATACTAGCAAGCTGGCCGAGGCGCTCGACCAGCTTGGAATCTCCTACACATGGCACAAGGTCGTACCGTTCGTCGGCGAGCTCATCCCCGAGCCGATCGTTGCTGATCCGGGTTCAGTAGTCATGTTCGGCTCCTACACGCTGTGGAAGAACGCCGAAGCGAACGGTTACCGGCCGGGTGTCTTCAAGCTGCGTCCTTTCGTTCACGAACAGGTGTGGCATCCTTACCTCCTCAACGGCGCTGATGCGCTGTTCCTGACACTCCGGGATGTCCCCCAGCGTCTGGCGGATGACGGCAGGGACTGGTTCCTGCGCCCGGTCGACGACAGCAAGGAGGAGCCCGGCAATGTTAAATCGACCGGCGAGATCATCCGTATGGCAGAGACGGTGCTGGCGCTCGACGAAGATGAAATCCCGAACGGATCGCTTCGTCACGACACGCTGCTGATGCTCACCGAGCCTGTTCGCATCTTGCGCGAATGGCGTCTTTGGGTGGTCGACGGTCGGATCGTCACCTATTCGCTCTACAAAGAGGGATCGCGTGTCGTCCACCGCCACGAGGTCGATGACGATGCGCTGGACTTCGGGCAGCGCATGGTCGACATCAATCCTGGCTACTCCCAAGCTTATGTCATCGATATCTGTCGGACCGAAGAGGGACTGAAGCTGCTTGAGACGAATTGCCTCAACGCCGCCGGGTTCTACGCCGCAGACCTCGTGAAGCTGGCGGCGGCGATCGACGGCCTGGCCCGCGACTGACGTCTTCCCGGCGAGGCGAGGGCGCTGGGGAGAATGAGCGCCCGACTGTCCCACCCGGAGGCTCCGTGTGGCTGGGGTCTTGTTGTTTCATCACGTACAGGGCTGACCCGAGGGTGCGCCCGCGTTCGCCGATGTCTCGCACGGCAAATCGGGAGAGCGTCAGCCTTGCCGGGCTGCTGCGATGAAATCGGCCGACTGGCAGATCAGCGCATCTCCCTCTATCTGCGGAAGAAATCTTGTACACGTCGTCCGACATGGCATAAGCGGCATTACCCCCGCAGACCTTCAGAAGAGAATATCTTCTGTTGCCGATCGATCGCTCGGCGGCTATGTTGCCGATGTCGGAAAAGGCATGACTTGGTGTGGTTGGCCCAAGTCCTTTCGGAAACGAAAGCTCTGTTCCTTGCCTCGCGCATGAGTTCTCCACGACGAACAACGGACGCTGTTCAAGCGTCCCATTGTTCGTCCGTGTGGTTCTCAAAACGACGAACTGCTCCGGTCGAACGACCATAAAGGAGTAGTTCATGCCCGATTTTCTCATGATTCATGACGTTGTGATTTCAGGTGCAGGTCCGGTCGGTCTGTTTCTGGCCTGCGAGCTGCGGCTGGCCGGCCTCTCGGTGTTGGTGCTGGAGCAGGCCGAAGACCCGCATTCGCCGTTGAAGCGGCTGCCGTTCGGCATGCGCGGCCTTTCCGCGCCAACCATCGAAGCCTTCTACCGTCGCGCGCTGCTGGATGACATCATGGCGCCGAAGCGCGAAAAAGATCAAGCGACTTCAGCGCATTGGATGCAGCAGCCGCGTCGCCCGGGCGGGCATTTCGCCGGCATTCAGTTCTTTCACGACACCATCGACACCTCGACGTGGCCCTATCGCCTGCCAGGTCCGGCCGGTACCAGCATGGCGGTCGAGATGGAGCACCTCGAATCCGCGCTGGCCGCCCACGCAAGCGCGATGGGTGTCGAGATCAGGCGCGGGCTCGGTGTCGATGGCTTCGACCAGTCGGGCGAAGGCGTGACCGTTCGCGCGGGTGGCCAGATCTTTCGCGGACGATGGCTCATCGGTTGTGACGGCGGGCGCAGCACCGTGCGCAGGGCAGGCGGCTTTGAATTCGTTGGCACCGATCCGGAGTTCACCGGCTATTCCGTTCAGGTCGAGATGGCCGGTCCGGAGAAGCTCGCCCCGGGCCGCCATTACACGCCAACAGGCATGTATACCTACCAAAAGCCCGGCACCATCGCGATGGTCGATTTCGACGGGGGCGCGTTTCACCGAACGCAGCCGATTACGCCGGAGCATGTGCAATCGGTGTTGCGGCGTATTTCCGGCGCCGATGTCACGGTGACGGGCCTTGAGCTTGCCACCACCTGGACGGATCGCGCCTACCAGGCGACGGCTTACCGCAAGGGCAGAGTGCTGCTTGCAGGTGACGCCGCGCACATCCATTCCCCGTTGGGCGGCCAGGGCCTGAATCTCGGGCTCGGCGATGCGATGAATCTTGGATGGAAGCTTGCAGCGACGATCCGCGGCGATGCGCCGGAGGGCCTGCTCGACAGCTATTTCGGCGAACGGCATCCAGTTGGAGTGCAGATTCTCGACTGGTCGCGCGCCCAGGTCGCACTGATGCGGCCGAGTCGGAGTTCGCGCGCGCTCGAAGCCATCATCCGCGACCTGATCGACACGCGTGACGGCGCGACATACTTTGCCGAGCGCGTCTGGGGTGTGTCTCTCCGCTACGATCTTGGCGGCAGTCACCCGCTGGTCGGCCGCAGCGCTCCCGATTTCGAGCTGGCCAACGGGACGAAGCTCGGCGATCATCTCAGGGAGGGCAAAGGCCTGCTTTTGGACTTTGACGCCGGTGCACCGCTGCAAGCGCTGGCAGGTCGCTGGAATGGGATCACCTATGTCGCCAGTGACGCCAGGGATCGGCTGGGACTGAGCGCGCTGCTCGTGCGCCCCGACGGTTTCGTGGCGTGGGCTGGTGAGGCTATACCTGACAATGAGAAAGCCGCGCAGGCCGCATCGCGGTGGTTCGGCAAAGCCTGAAACTATGCCGCCCCGCCATTGAGGTTTGGAAGGACGTTTCTTTGGCCGCTTTTCCCGCTCTAAAATGCCGGACTGAGCGCATGAAGGCATAGGAGAAGATCTGTGGAAAATGCCGTCGGAATGGAGCAGTCGATGTACAGGTCTCAGAAAGGTTTTTCAGCCTTATCAGTCCGGTAAAGCGTCACGGAGGTTTCCCACCGATCGGTTTTCGGCGGGTTTGCAGATGTTGTTCGGCAACGTGTCCGTACTCTTCCCGGCAAGGCGGCGACGCTGTAGAGTGGTGATGTGCCCGACCGTACCGCCCGGAGGCTCCTTATGGCTGAGATCCTCTTGTTCCATCACGCACAGGGGCTGACCCCGGGTGTGCGCTCGTTTGCCGACGATATCAGGGCAGCCGGTCACATCGTGCACACGCCTGATCTGTTTGACGGGCGCACATTCCCAAGCATCGAAGCGGGGATCGCCTATATCGGGGAGATCGGATTCGACGCCATGCGGGAGCGCGGCGTGCGCCTCGCCGGCGAATTGCCGCCCACGCTCGTCTATGCCGGGTTCTCGTTCGGGGTGCTGCCGGCGCAGAAGCTGGCGCAGACGCGGCCCGGCGCCCGCGGGGCTCTGCTCTTCTATTCCTGCCTGCCGATCAGCGGCGAGTGGGCCATCGGACCCTGGCCGGACGGCGTCGCGGTGCAGATCCACGGCATGGACAACGACCCGATTTTCGTCGGCGAGGGCGACATCGACGCCGCCCGCGAGATCGTGGAGAAGGTCGAGGACGCGGAGCTTTTCCTGTACCCAGGCGACCAGCACTACTTCGCCGACAGCTCGCTGCCGTCCTATGATGCGGATGCGACCGTGCTGCTCACCCTCCGCGTGATCGAGTTCCTGAATCGCGTCTGATCCAGACATTCCGCGGGAGATCCGGTTCGGCGCTGGTATGGCCGACCTGAGATGGGTGCCGTTCATGCTGCAGCGCGGGCTTTCGGCCCGGAGCGGACTATTCCGACACCACGCAGAAATTGTTGCCTTCGGGATCATTCAAGACCGTGTATCCATCCGCTTCGCGGACGAAGGTCGCGCCGAGCGATAGAAGCCGCTCTACCTCCCTGGCCCGATCGGGGGTGGCAATATCGAGATGAAGCCGGTTGCGGGCGGGACGTTCCCCTGAGCGAAGCTGGAAGCAAAGGCGGGTTCCGGGACCTTCGACCATCACGGTGGGGTCAGTCTCGGGTGTCAATCCGAGAGCGGCCAGGCGGGTCAGTTCGTCGTCGTCATATGGCATCACCTCGTAACCATCGAGCGCCTCCGCCCAGAAGCGGGCGACACGCGAGGGAATGTCGCAATCGATGACGATTTCTTTCAGCCTTGCCATGGAACCCTTCAAAAATTGTTGGGCCGGCGATGGCAAACGCGTTCGACGACCGCGCCGGCGACTGCCGGCAGCAATGCAAAAAGCACGAGCTGCGGTGTCTCCGACAGCATCAACAGGCGAGATATGAGAAAGGCGACCAGCAATCCTGCCAGCGCCCCGGCTGCATAGGGCAGATAATCCTTCAAGAGAACCTCCGTCTTGTGCTGATCTCAAACAGAAGAGGCATTATTGGCTTGAGATAGAGATCTTCGCGGTATCGGCAATGGCTGGTTGCGGCCGAACCTCACGTTGTCCGATCGGCTTATACGGAATGGCACCACGTTGGTTTACGGGACAGGTCGATCCAAACGACGCGAGCCGGTGTACGTGTTTTGCAGGAGACGACCGATTTCTTTCGCGCTATGAAGACTGACCGCATATCCCGCCACATCCGACACCGAGGTCCTTCCCATGGCTTTGAAAATCCTTTTCGTTGGCGGTACCGGCCAGATTTCATATCCATGCGTCGAGCGCGCCGTGGTTCAGGGCCACCATGTCAGCGTCTATAACCGCAGTTTGAGAGGCAACCCATTGCCTGCGGGGGTTACCGCGATCGTCGGCGATCTCGCGGCACCCGCCTATGCGGACTTGGCCAAGGCCAATTATGACGTCGTGTGCCAGTTCATTGCCTTTACGCCGGATCAAGTCGCGCGTGACATCGATGTGTTTGCCGGGCACTGCGGCCAGTACATCTTCATCTCTTCGGCTTCGGTCTATGAAAAGCCGCCGCGTCACTATGTGATTACCGAGCAGACACCGGCGATCAACCCCTATTGGCGCTATAGCCAGGACAAGATTGCCTGCGAGACGCTGCTCAAGAACTCCGAGAATCTCGCCTGGACCATCGTCCGTCCCAGTCACACCGTTCGCACCGGCCTGCCCATCATGATGGGTGACAGCGACGTCATGGCGAGACGCATGCTGGACGGCGAGCCCACCATCGTGGCGGGCGATGGCCACACGCCCTGGACACTGACCCGCTCGGTTGATTTCGCGGTGCCCTTTGTCGGGCTTTTCGGCAAGCCGGCGGCGTTGAACGAGATCTTCCACATCACCTCCGATCGCGCTCATATCTGGAACGATATTCAGACGGCGATCGCCAGATTGTTGGGCGTCGAGGCCAAGATCGTACACGTGCCGACGGACACCCTGGTCCGGTACAATCCGGAGTGGGTTGGCCCGCTGCGGGGCGACAAGGCATGGTCGGCGATCTTTGACAATTCAAAGGTCAAAAGCGTGGCGGGCGACTTCACCTGCGCCGAGAGCCTTGATGAAATTCTGGCGGAGCCGATCGTGCATCTCAAGCAGCGCCTGGCCAAGAACCGTCCGCCAAGGGGCGATCTCGATGCTTTGGTCGATCGGATCTGCGCAGCACAAAGCGCTCTCGGCTAGGCAGCTCGCAGTAGAGCAACTTCATGGCAATGCCGCTCACAAAAAAATCCCAGCCTAAACGCGTACTAAAACATGATGGAGGTCGCGCCGGCTGAGGATCTCGGCAATGATGGCCATCCATTCGCCACTCCGATCCTATCAGGCCATGCTGTTCATTCCGCTTCCCTTCGTCGTTGCCCTTCTGCTGCTCATCCTCTTCGTTGCCGTCCTCAGGCGCGACGAGGAGGCGCAGCCCAACCTGCCGTTTCTGGCACTGATTCTGCTCGCCGTGCTGCAATCAGCCCTCTCCGGCCTGCGCTGGGGCTACGGGGTGCAGGCGGTGGGCGTGATCATGCCTGTCACCGCGGCGATGGTGCCGCCGCTTGCCTATGCCGGGGTTTCGAGGCTGGTAAGGACGAGCCGGCGGCCGCTGCCGACGCGCATTGCACTGCATGCGGTGCCTGCCGCGGTCATCCTGCTTTTGATGGCGTTCCGGCGGGATGCGATCGATCTCGCGCTGGTGCTTGTTTTCGTCGGCTATGCCTTGGCGATCCTGCTTCTGATGCGGCCGGGCGCGGATGCGCTTCGGCTAGCGCCCTTCGAGGGAGCGGTGCCGGCCTATCGGGCAATCATCTTCGCGGCGGCGGCGCTGTGCCTGTCGGCCTTGGTCGATATCTTCGTCTTTTTCGATTTCACATGGGCGCATGGCGAGCATGCGCTGACGCTGATCAGCGTCAGCAATCTCGCGGTTCTCGTCATCCTCGGCATCGCGGCAGCCGCCGCCAGCCGAAGCCGGGCGCCGGCCGAGGCGGTGGAGACGGTGCTGAAGTCCGAAACGACCGAGGACAAGCAGACGATCGCCACGGTCGATGCGCTGATGGAGGCAAGGAAACTCTATCGCGACGCCAATCTCAATCTCGACCGGCTGGCCCGCAAGGCCGGCATTCCCGCTCGCCAGATCTCGGCGACGATCAACCGGGCGATGGACAAGAATGTCTCGCAATATGTCAATGACTACAGGATCGACGAGGCCTGCCGGCTGCTTGCTGCGACCCAGAAATCGGTGACCGAGGTGATGTTCGAGGTCGGCTTCCAGACCAAGTCCAACTTCAACCGCGAATTCCGCCGCGTCACGGATATGACGCCGCTTGCCTGGCGTGAGAGGAAGGGCGGATCCGGCGTCTCTTCGGCTTCGCCCTGAAGTGACGACTGTCCTCTCTCCAGCCTCATACTGAGGCGCCCGGTAGGGGCCTCGAAGCACGGGGCTGGCCGCCGGCGCTTCACACAGCCAGATGCACACAATCACCCGCCCTCGTGGTTCGAGACGGCCCTTCGTTCGTCACTGCAATCGATTCACTGGATCGATTGCTCCGCTTCGCGGACCGCTTCTCACCCTCACCATGAGGGCTGACCCGGGTGCCTTGCCGCGCCAAGTACACAATCGCGATCGAGGACTGTCAGAAACGCGTTCGAGGTCGCGGTTTTGTTGCCGTTGGTCATTCTGGCGGCATGAACACGACATCAGAACATGACCGAGACCTTGCCGCCAAGTTGAGATCGCTTTCGATCGAGCCCGCGGCCTTCAAGACGGAACCGCCGGATCGTCAGGCCCGGCGGCGGGTGATTCCCGGAGCAATACTGGCCCTTGTCGCGACGGCATCGCTGGCGGTGGCGCTTCTCTATCGGCCCGAAACGCTGGAGCGCATCGAGACTGTGCTTGCGGGTCTCATAGGCGAGGACGAGGCCGCAATATCCGTCGATGGAACCGACGTGCCCGCCGCCGGTCCTATCCGGGCGCTGCCCTCAGATACCCCAGAGGAGAGGGGATTGCCAACCCGGGAAGTCACCGGCTCCGGCTACGTCGTGGCGCCCGATATCGCTACCGTCTTTTCCAAATATGAAGGTCGGATCGTTGCCGTCGAGGTCGAGGCGGGCGACAGGGTCGTACCAGGCCAGGTGCTGGTGCGGCTCGATGATGCCGGCGCCCGCTTTGCGCTTCAGGGAGCCGAGATCACCCGGCAATCGGCGGAGTTGGCGCTGGCAGCGAAGACTATTGAATTGGCGCAGGCGCGGTCCTCCCTCATGCGCACCGAGCGGCTGGCCGGGCGCGATGCGATGTCGGCGCAGACGCTGGAGGAGGCGAAGACGGCGTTCGACACTGCCGAAAATGCTGCCCTGCAGGCACGGCAGGACGTGGCCAAGGCGGATCTCGATATCGACAGGGCGCGCGAGCAGGTGGAAGCGCTGACCGTCCGGGCGCCGATATCAGGCACCGTCACGCGACTTACCGCACATGTCGGCGACACCGTGCTGTCGAGAGAGGACAGCGTCCGGGAGAATGAAAGCCTGCTTGCGATTGCCGACATGGCAAACATGGTCATCGATGCCGACGTGGCCGAGGCGAATATCGCCTTGATGCGGTCGGGGTTGCGTGGCGAGGCGGTGCTCGACGGCTTTCCCGACCGGCCCTTTGCGGTCGAAATATCGAAGATCGCGCCAATGATTTCGCGGGAGAAGGGGACAGTGACGCTACGCCTGGCACTCTCCTCGCCGCCGTCAGACATGCGTCCCGCCATGGCCGCGCGCATCCGCCTTCTGGTGGGTGAGGCCGGGGATAGCACAGACCATCAGCAAGGAGCAGAGCGATGACCGACACTCAAGAACCCTATATCGCGCTTCGCGGCGTCAGGAAGGCATTCAGGATCGGCGCGGAGACGATCCCGATCTTTTCCGGGCTCGACCTTTCCATTGCACGTGGCGATTTCGTCGCCGTCATGGGGCCGTCGGGTTCGGGGAAATCGACGCTGCTCAACATGCTCGGCGGCATCGACAGCCCCGACGGAGGGGAGATCAGGATCGGCCGCAGCCATCTCGAGCAGATGGGCGAAGGCGCCAGAGCCGCCTGGCGCGCACACAGCATGGGCATCGTCTTCCAGTTCTACAACCTGCTGCCGATGCTGAATGCGGGCGAGAATATCGAGCTGCCGCTGCTGTTGAAGCCGCTCAAGCGCAAGGAGCGGCGGGCGCGCGTCGAGACCGTCATGGATCTGGTCGGGCTCTCCGGGCGACAGCGGCAGTTTCCATCCAGCATGTCCGGCGGGCAGCAGCAGCGCGTCGGCATCGCCCGCGCCATCGTCGGCGATCCCGACCTCTTGCTCTGCGACGAACCGACCGGCGATCTTGACCGGAAATCCGCCAATGATATCCTCGAGATGCTGGGCTTTCTCAATCGCGAGCTTCAGAAGACCATCATCATGGTCACGCATGATCCCGAGGCCGCCTCCTTCGCCCGGCGCACGCTGCATCTCAACAAGGGCGAATTCGCCGAGGGGGCAGACCGATGACCGTCTTCGAACTCATGCGGCGCAATGCCTGGCGCAAACGGCTGCGCGCCGTGCTGCTGATGTTTTCCGTCGGCATCGCCTTCCTGATCTATGGGCTGACGGCGAGCTTCGTCAGCGGCAGCCAGGGGGCGACAGGCGCCAGCGACAATCTGCTCGGCGTCTTCAACAAATCGGGCCGGGGGCTGCCGCTGCCCTTCGCCTATCTGAACAGGATCGCGGCCGACGGCGATGTCGCCGCCGTCGCCTATACCGCGCGCATGCGCGGTTTCGTCGAGGTCGCGAAGAATGTGGTCGTCGTCAGCGCCGTCGATCCGAGCGCGATTGCCGCCGCCAATGGCAAAGAGCTCGGGCTGACACCGGAGCTGATCGCCGCGCTCGAAGAGGGCGGCGACCGGGTGCTGGTCGGCAGGGCGTTGGCCGAGGCGCAGGGCTGGTCGGTCGGCCAGCGCATCGGCGTCACCAGCCAGCTTATGAAGGAGGACGGCAGCCGTGATTGGGGTTTCGTGATCGCGGGTATCTTCGAGGGGGCCGATGCCAGCACCGACACCTATTTCATGCTCGCTCGCTACGACACGATCAATGCGGCCCGCGCCCGCGACAAGGATACGGTCGACGCCTTCGTGGTGCGCCCGCGCCAGGGCGTTTCATCAGGCCTGCTCGCGGCGCGAATCGACGCGCTTTTCGCCAATTCGGCGGCTCAGACCAGGACGCAGTCGGAAAAGCAGTTCCTCGAGGCCTTTCTCCGCCAATTCGCCGATGTCGGCCTGATCGTCAGCCTCGTCGTCGGCGCCGCTTTCGTGACGATCCTGATGATCGCTGTGAACACCATGCTCTTTGCCGTGAGGGAACGCCGCTTCGAAATCGGCGTCATGAAAGTGCTCGGCTTTTCCGGCGGGCGGATCATGGCGCTCATCCTCGGCGAGACGCTGTTCATCTTCGCCGTCGGCGGCGCGGGCGGGCTCATTCTCGCCAAGCTCGCGACGCTCTCGATCGGGCCGGCATTCGGCCTCGTCTTCAGCGCCGATGTGCTGCTGAAATCCGTCGCGATCATTGTCGGTCTCGGCCTCATGACCGGGCTGTTGCCCGCCTTCAGCGCCATGCGGCTGCCCATCGTCAACGCTTTCAGGACGAGATAATCCAATGTCATCAGCGCTCAAGCAGACCTTTCTCATGATCAGAATCAACCTCGGCAGCCTGCCGCGGCGGCTGGCGATCTCGTTGTCGATGGTACTCTCGGTCGCCCTTGTCGCGGCGGTACTCGCAGGCTTCCTGGCGATGGCGCGCGGCTTCGAGGCCGCGCTTGCCGGGGCCGGCTCGCCCGATGTCGCCGTTATCCTCGGCGGCGGCACCAACCAGGAGACCGGCTCGGATGTGCCGGCCGAGGCGATCCGCAGCCTTGCCGCCATGAGCGGCGACACGGGGATTGCCCGCGACAGTGAGGGCGGGCTGGCGCTGTCGCGCGAGACCGTCGTTCCCGTCGATATCAGGGCAAGCGACGATGCCGACCAGACATTGTCGCTGAGGGGCATGGACGCGGCAGGCCCGGGCTTGCGCGAGCGCGCCCGGCTTTCTGAAGGGCGGTTATTTTCGCCCGGCGCCCGCGAGATCGTCGTCGGCGCCCGCATCGCCCAGACTTTCTCCGGCTTTGCCGTCGGTGAGACGGTGCGCTTCGGCGCGGTCGACTGGAGGGTCGCCGGCCATTTCACCTCAGGCGGCAGCGCCTTCGAATCCGAGATCTGGGCGGATTTGGAAGCGGTGCAATCGGCCTTCGACCGGCAGGGGCAGGTGCAGAGCCTGCGGGTGCGGCTCGATGGCGGGAGCGATGCCGCGAGCGCATTGGCGACGTTGCGCGCACGCCTGTCCGGTCTCTCAGGTCCGCCCCTCACCGCCGTCTCCGAGGCTGATCTCTATGCCGCGCAGGCCGAGCGCACCGAGAGCCTGATCCGCCTGTTCGGCTGGCCGATTGCGCTCTTGATGGCGGTCGGCGCCACGGCCGGGGCGTTGAATACGATGATGAGCTCGGTCTCCGACCGGACCGTCGAGATCGCCACGCTGCGGCTGCTCGGTTTCGGCCGCCTGCCGGCCTTCGCCGCGACCTGGATCGAGGCCGTGCTGCTTTCCGTCGCGGGTGCGGCGTTCGGCATCCTCGCCTCCCGTCTTGCCTTCGACGGCTGGCAGGCAAGCACGATGGGCGCCAACAATACCAAGATGGCCTTCCAGCTCGACGTCACCCCTGACGTCATCCTGACGGCGGGTTTGCTGGGTCTTGCTATCGGCATCATCGGCGGCGCGCTGCCGGCGCTTGCGGCGACGCGGTTGCCGCTGAGGGCGGCGTTACAGGCGAGGGGGTGAAATCGCGCCGTGGGGGGCCTCGAAGGACGGGGCCGCTGCGGCGAGTTGGAGTGCGTTGCCGCCCAGCCGTCACCGAACGATGCGAGCCCCGATTTATGCAATTACAGTGCCAAAAGTTTTTCGGACAGGTTGCAGCTTTCCGGTATCGTATCAGACCTGCGCGATTGCCTGTGGAATAAGGCCCGCGAGCCCGCGCTCTGCCCCATTGACAACATCTTATCGCCTTCTTGCCGTGGCCGGTTGCCCCCGCCGCATCCGATCGGCCGATCCTGGTCGATCCCGGCGGCGACATAGCGATCCGACGAACAGGGCAACATGGCGATATGACAGTCTACTATGTGAACTCAGCAACTGGCTCCGACCGCAACAGCGGAACGGGCCAGAAATCGGCTTTTGAGACTTTGTCCAAAGTGGAATCCTTGAAGCTGAAACCCGGCGACAGCGTGCTCCTTGCCAAGGGGAGCGTGTTCAACGAGCAGTTCGATATCAAATATTCCGGCAGCGAGAGTGCGCCGATCAAGATTGGCAGTTACGGGACGGGTGCGGCACCCGTCATCCACAGCAGTGGCGACGGCATCCACAGTCTCTATGCCTCGAACATCGTCATCGAGAACCTGAAGATATCGAATACCGGCGGTGCGGGCATCTATGGCGGCAGTGTCACGAACTGGACGGTCCGCGACGTCGAGATCGCCAAGACGGGATTGTCGGAAAACGCAGGCGCCGTCACCTTCCGGAGCAGCAAGAACGTCACGGTCGAAGACAGCAAGATATCGGGCGTCAAGGGCGACGGCTTCTGGATCGAGAAGGTCGCCGGCGTCAAGCTTCTCAACAACACCGTGACCAGCGCGAATGGTTCGACGGCCGATGCCGTGCAAGTGAACGACAGCAGCAATATTCTAATCAAGGGCAATCATCTCGACCAGACGCATGCCAGCAGCCCCAAGGGCGTGATCGCGCTGGTGCGGGACACGAATGTCGTGGTTGAGGACAATGTGCTCACCGGCGGCGGCTTCGGCATCAGCGCGCAAGCGGGCAAGAACGTCGCCATCCGCGACAACGACATATCCGGATACCACGGTTACAGCTGGTCCTTCGCCGTCGGTCTCGGCGACCAGGGCAATGCGCGGGACTATGATATTTCAGGGAACCATATTCATGACGGCGCATGGGGCGTTTCCGTCAGTGCCCCCAGCGGCACCAGCTATACCCGCACGAATATCAAGGTCCACGATAACGTCTTCGACGACCTCTCGCAGGCGGCGCTGAAGGTCGACAGGCCGGCATCCGGCTCCTTCTACAACAATACGATCGAGACCGGCACCAAGGCCACCAGCATATCGCCGGCCATTGCCGACGCGCATACCTTCACGGTCAAAGGCAACCATACGGTCGCGAATGTCGAGACGGCGCTGGCAAGCCCGGTTGCGAAGACTGCGGCAGTGATGGAGGCCTCCGCGGATCCGGCGGTTGTCGCCGTCCATGACAATTTGAAGATCTTTACCGATACGGGCGACGCCCATCGCGGCAATCTCCTCGAAAACGACAGCTCGGATAACGACACTCTGGTGCTTCGGCGCTTCGGGGAGGAAACCGTCGGCAAGCACGGCCTGACGCTGACCGGGGAATATGGTGAGATCCACGTGGATCGGGAAGGCAACTATGCCTACACGCTCGATGAAACGAAGCTCCCTGACCATAGCGGACATGTGAGCGAGTCGTTCAGCTACGGGATCAACGATGGAACCTCCCATCATAGCGACGGGGATACGCTGACCGTCTTCATCCATCTGGATGGCTTGCTGAGCTGAGGTGAGTGTGCCGGGAGCCGGCGCTATGCCGGGAGGCGTTCCTTCCGGGGAAGCGTTGCTCTCGCCATCAAATGGCTCCGCAGTGTCCCTCATCCGGCTGTCGCCGGGTGAGGGTAAGGGGCTGCAATACGGCCTCAACCTTTCCGGCTTGCGACTGACCTGAAACAGGACGTCTCACCTCTGCGACGAGGTGTACGATTATCGTTCATTCACCTTTCGGTCGTTATTTAGTAGATTGTTTTCGTATAAGTTGTCATTTGCAGGATACCGCCTCCGCCAGGCGTTCTCGGGACCAAGGCAGGCCCACAGGGTCTGCCAACCGTCGTGAGGGCAATATCGAAGGCCTTTTGACTTGGCCTTTAGCCCCGACCGCATCCGATCCACGCGTCGCAGCCGATTCAGACGGCTGCGCGGGCAATTCGAGAACAAGGCGATATGGCAATCTATTATGTGAATCCAGCGACAGGCTCCAACAGCAACAACGGAACGAGCGAAGACACGCCGTTTGCATCGTTCTGGGCAGTGGAAAACTTGAAGCTGCAGCCGGGCGACAGCGTGCTGCTTGCCGCCGGCAGCGTTTTCAACGATCAGCTTGACCTTAAATACTCCGGCAGCGTTGCGGCTCCGATTACGATCGGCAGTTATGGTGTCGGCGCGGCGCCGGTCATCCATAGCCCCAACGACGGCATCCACAGCCTGTATGCATCGAACATCGTCATCGAGAACATCAAGATTTCCGACACTGGCGGCGCGGCCATCTATGGCGGCAGTGTTTCGAACTGGACGGTCCGCAACGTCGAGGTCGATCACACCGGACTGGCGGGCAAGTCAGGTTCCATCACCTTCCGGACCGGCTCGAACATCACCATCGAAAACAGCACGATCAACGACGTGAACGGCGACGGCGTCTGGATCGAAAAAGTCAACGGCGTCAATTTTCTCAACAACACCGTCACCAATGCCCACGGCACCGCGGCCGATGCCGTCCAGATGAACGACTGCAGCAATATCGTGATCAGCGGCAATTACCTCGACCAGACGGGCGCCGCTACGCCGAAGGGCGTGCTGGCGCTCATCCGCATAGCGAATGCCGTGGTCGAGGACAATGCACTGGTTGGCGGCGGCTTCGGGATCAGCGCGCAAGCGGGCACGAACATCGCCATCCACGACAACGATATATCGGGGTATGGCGGGTACAGCTGGTCCTACGCCATCGGTCTCGGCGACCAGGGCAACACGAGGGACTACGACATTTCAGGCAATTACATCCACGATGGTGTATGGGGCGTGGCGGTCAGCGCCTCCGGCACGACCAGTTACGTTCGCGAGGGTATCGAGATCCACAACAACGTCTTCGACGACCTGACGCAGGCAGCGCTGAAGGTTGACAGGCCGGCATCCGGCTCCTTCCACGACAATGTCATCGCCAGCGATGTCAAGCCCTACAGCATATCTCCCGCCATCATCGCCGCGAACACCTTCCCCGTCAGCAACAACACGACGCTCGACGAGGCCCAGGCGACGATGCTTGCGAGCAGCGATAGTCTCGCCGTCGGCGATACGACGCACACGGACACGGCGCCTGCGCTTGTCGCAACCCATGACAGCCTGAAAATTTCCTCCGATCTGGATGGCGCCCATTACGGCAATCTCCTCGAAAACGACAGCTCGGCCAATGGAACCCTGCTGCTTCGCCGCTTCGAGGGCGAATTCGTCGACAAGGACGGCGTGACGCTGACCGGCCAATACGGCACCATCCATATCGACGGTGATGGTGACTATAGCTATACGGCCGACGCGGCAAAGCTCGCCGGGCTTAGCGGAGAGGTGAGCGAGTCCTTCCACTACAAGATCTCCGATGGGACTTCGCTGCATTTCGACACGGATACGCTGAGCATCTCCATCCATGTGGATGACCTGGCGAGCTGACAGGGATGCCGGCAGTAAATGGCGTTGCATCATCGCGGGCCCTTCCGCCCAGCACTTGCGAAGTCATTGATCGCCGAGCAGGATCCTGATGACGTCGACCTCGATTTCCGCGCAAATGATCTCATATTCGGTGATGATTGCGGGATCGGCCGATCTATCCCGGCGCATGCGATCGAGGACGGCGCAGGCTTCGCCGTAGGCGCCGCACAATTCATAAAAATGGGGTTGGCTCGCCGCAACTGCTCTGATCGTTGCCCGCGTCGCAGGCAGCCTCATCATCAGCCTGGCCAGCCCCTGTTCCGCGACCTGCCGGGTGAGGTGGGCTACGCCTTCTTTCCTGACCATGCCGTCATTCCTCGCTGCCTGTGTTTTCCGATCCAGGGGTACGCAAGACTCATCCCCTGACTAGTACGCAGGAATGCTGCATCTGGTTTCATGCCGGATGAAGGAATAGTGGCGCAGTGCCGTAAACAGCCGGTGCTACCAGCGCAGGAGGCGGGGGCCGAGCAGCGCGCCGATTGCGCCGGTCAAGAGGATGCCAAGCGAATACCAGAGGGTGACGAAGGGCAGGCCGTTTTCCGTGCAGAACCAGGAATAGACCCAGGCGCCGGATGCGCCGGCGGCAATGCCGGCGATGAAGCCTGTGATGCCGAGGTTGCTCGGGGCGCCGCCACGGAGAACCCAGGTATTTGCGATCAGGATCGGCATGGCAAAGGCAAAGATCAGCAGCGGGCAATGCAAGGCGGAGGAGCCGAGCACCAGCATGGGGTAGCTTGCGGCCGGCGACAGAGCGAGTTGAATGACCGCCATGACGGCGAGGGCGAGTATGATGGCTGCGGCAATCCCGAAAAAGCGGCCCTCCGAGCCATCCGGCCGGGACAGGCGGTAAACGGCCGCGAAGGCGGCGATTGCAAGCAAGGCATTGTAGGCGGACTTGATCCAGAAGACCGGCAGCATCAGCGCCTGCGCCATATCGGTGCGAAGGCCGAGGACGATAATCATCAGTAGCAGCGAGACTGCCAGAGCAGGCAGGATGGCGAGCGCGAAGCGGCGTTCGAGCGCATGCCTCGGCACCGGCTTCAGATCCCGGACAAGGCTGTCGATGACGTCCTCGGTCTCTCTCACATCCCACCTCGCAATCTTGCCGCCAGCGCCTTGATGCCCCTGTGAACGCCGACCTTGACCGCCGATTCCGACTGTCCGGTGCGGCTTGCCGTGTCGGCCACCGACTGCCCCTCGAGCTTGACCTGACGGATAAGCTCCTGCTGGTGCTGCGGCAGGCCGTTCAGCAGCCGTTCGACATCCATGCGCGCTGCAATCGCATCCTCCCTGAAGTCGTCTTCGATCTCCTCGTCCAGTTCCATTTCCGCCTTGTACCGGCCGCCATGCTTTCGGTGGTGGTCGATCAGCTTGTAGCGGGCAATCGAGAAGAACCACGCGGTGAACGGCCGCTCCCTGTCATAGGTCGCCCGGCGCGCATGCAGCGCCAGCAAGGTCTCCTGCACGAGATCTTCCGTGTCGGATTTCGCCGTGGCGCCG
The DNA here is from genome assembly GCF_013087625.1 of Rhizobium changzhiense. Taxonomy (NCBI): domain Bacteria; kingdom Pseudomonadati; phylum Pseudomonadota; class Alphaproteobacteria; order Hyphomicrobiales; family Rhizobiaceae; genus Rhizobium; species Rhizobium changzhiense. The sequence goes on along the minus strand of NZ_JABFCQ010000002.1, from coordinate 1,035,884 downwards.
ATCCGCCCGCCATAATAACCGACGAGCAGGGTTCGCAACGTCACGAGCAGACGCCGATAGGCTGCCTCGTCCCCGTCGAGGGAAAGAAGCATCAGCATCTTCAGTGCTTGTTCCGAATGGGCGCTCGTCATGTCGTCTGCAATATCATTCGGGTGGATGACGCTTTCGTTACAGGCGGGTTCAAAAAACTTCTGCCGGCAATTCAAAGTTTACAGCGTCACTTGCGCGTCTCCAAAAGCCGCGCGGCGCTGTAGCGCTATCACATAAGCGTGAGGCTGTAACCGCCTTCGCAAAGCGATCGAATTCAGGACTGTGAGCCGTCGGCGGGTGCCGGCGGACATGTCAATCGATCCGAGGAGACCCTCATGACCAAGATCCTTTCCAGCCTTGCCGCCTGCACCTTCGTCATCGGCCTGTCGCTTGCCGGCGCCGCCAGCGCCCAAAGCAGCGATGCCATGAAGAAAGACAGCATGAAGACCGACACGATGTCGAAGGATGCGATGTCCAAGGATGCGATGTCTAAGGACGCAATGGCGACCGGCAGCACCAAGGCCGACTGCATGCACAATGCCGGCATGGAGAAGGACACGATGAAGAAGGACACGATGATGAAGGCCTGCGACGCGATGAAATAAGCTTCCGCCGCGGCCGCTGAAACTATTTGGCCGGCGGCCGCGTCCTTTCTCGCGAAGACCTTTCACGCCGATCCGGAGGAACTACAATGGCCACGACTGATGCCGGCATGGCGAGCGGACGCACGCTCTTCTACCGCCATGGCCTGCTGGTGCGCCTGTCGCACTGGGTAAACGTGCTGTGCATGACGGTGCTGCTATACAGCGGCCTGCAGATATTCAACGCCCATCCGGCGCTCTATTGGGGCCAGTACGGCGCCGACAACGATCCTTCCTTCATTTCCATGGAGGCGGAACAGGAAGGCGATGCGCTGAAGGGTGTGACGCACTTGGGCGGATTGAGCTTCGATACGACGGGCATTCTCGGGGTTTCGAATGTCGACGGCGAGGCTGCGGTGCGCGGTTTTCCGAACTGGCTGACCTTGCCGAGCTACCAGGATCTGGCATCGGGCCGGCGCTGGCATTTCTTCTTTGCCTGGCTGTTCGTCATCAACGGCTTCATCTATCTCGCCTATGGTTTCGTCAGCCGGCATTTCCGCCGCGATCTGCTGCCGGCGGCCGAAGAGCTGAAGCCTTCGCATCTCGGCCATGAGATCGTCAGCCACGCCCGGCTGCGCTTTCCCAAAGGGGCCGAGGCCCGCCACTACAATACGCTGCAGAAACTCGCCTATGTCGCCGTGATCTTCGTGCTGCTGCCGCTGATGATCGGAACGGGGCTTACCATGTCGCCGGGCTTCAACGCGGTCGCGCCCTGGCTGCTCGATCTGTTTGGCGGCCGGCAATCGGCCCGCACGCTGCATTTCCTGACCGCCTTCTCGCTCGTCGCCTTCGTCGCCGTGCATGTGGCGATGGTGCTCGTCTCGGGCGTGTTCAACAATTTGCGTTCGATGATCACCGGCTATTACGACATCGGGCAGGGAGGAAAGTCATGAGCCGCATCATCACCAGGCGTCGCTTCCTGATCGGCGCGACCATGACGGCATCGGCGCTGGGGCTCGCCGGCTGCGATGCCCTCGTCGAAAACGATCGGACGAAATCGGTGTTGAAGATCGCCGAAGGCCTCAGCATGAAGACGCAGCGCTTCCTGCTCGGTGACGACGCGCTCGCCCGTGAATTCACCGAAGCCGATATCTCGCCGACCTTCCGCGCCAATGGCACGAGCATGCCCGACAATGCCCGCTATATCGACTGGATGAACCAGCGGTTTTCGGGCTGGAAACTCGAGGTCGGCGGGCTGGTCGACAAGCCGATGCAATTGTCGCTGGCGGAGCTGAAAGCCCTGCCGGCTCGCACGCAGATCACAAGGCATGACTGCGTCGAGGGCTGGAGCGCGATCGGCAAATGGACCGGCGTGCCGCTCGGCGCGCTGCTGCAGGCGGCGGGCCTGAAACCCGAAGCCCGCTACATTGTCTTCCACTGCGCCGACGAATATGAAAAGACGCTCGACGGCAGCGGTTGGTATTACGAAAGCATCGATCTCGTCGATGCGTTTCACCCCCAGACGATCCTTGCCCACACCATGAACGGCCGCGATCTCGAAGTCGCCCATGGCGCGCCTCTGAGGCTCCGGGTCGAGCGCCAGCTCGGCTACAAGCAGGCAAAATACCTGACCGGCATCGAAGCCGTCGCCGATCTCGGCCAGCTCTACGGCGGCAATGGCGGCTTCTGGGAGGATCGCGGTTATGAATGGTATGCGGGCATATAGTCCCAACCGACATGCCGACTGACGCTTTCCTCGTGTCGGGTTCCACGGCCGGAGAGGTCGTCGTGATCGAGGGTGCGCAGCCCGGCCGCTGCCGCGCTCAGGCAGAGAGGCCGATGGTGATGGTGGCGGACAGCACGCCGCTATCGAGCTTTTCGAAATCGAACATGTGGTCGGCCGCATCCTCCGGGATGAGGCCGTCCTCGTCGTTGCGCGTATCGCGGGCAGGGCGTCCGAGATAGTCGGGATGCTCGCCGTAGATGATATCGCTCAGCACATCGTCGAAATAGATCTGGCTGACGAGAAGCTCCTTGCCGTCGACGAGGATGCGGCAATGAACATGCGGCGTGCGGCCTTTGTACCATCCCGGATAGGCCGTCAAAAAGCTTGCCTGCCCCTTGGTATTCGTCAGCTGGCGGCCGCGGAAAGCGAGTCCGCTGACCGCCTCGGCATCGCCGAAGGTGCACATCTCAGCAGCCTCGCGGCCGGAATAGATGCCGCGACGATCGGTATGCCAGATTTCGATATCGGCATTTTCGATCGGCCGGCAGTCGGCGGCGTGGACGAGCCGAACGGCCAACCGCAAAGGCAGCCCGGCCTTTCCTTCCGAGACGTCCTGACGGGCAGGAGTATTGTTGACATGGCAGGGGCCAAGGGTCTGGGCGATGGTCACGACGCAATTCGGACTGCCGCGGAAGAGCGGCTCGGGCAGCTTTTCCAGGGTCACCGCCTTTGTGCCGCCGGTCAGGAAATCCGTTCCCTTCCAGTCGAAAGTTTTGGCCGCAACAACGACATGCCGCCGCGGCCAGACCGCCACCGCAGCCACGGATGATGCGACAATGGCCGCACCTCCAAGCACAAGTGTCCGCCTCTTCATCTGTCTTCCTTTGCCTCAAGACGCAGGATTTAAGGAGGATGCGCAGAAAATTCCAATTAGATCCACGCCATGATCGGCGGCAACGAGATCATCTGCATCTAATGCCGTCGAGACGGCAGGTGGGTCTCGAACGGCCACTACTGTTTGCAGCCGGATTGACGGGAAAGCGTATTCTGACGATGTTTGCAAATGGACGGTTGCTCCGAGGCGCCCATTGGGTTCCTGTCGCGTAAAAGATGCTGTAAAGCATTGAATTTCCTGATAGTTCTATCTTGCATCGATTCCGCTTTTAGCTATGCAGTAGGCATCAAGATTCATTTCCGAGCCAGGGCACAGGCGTATGGAACCAACCCACTTATTCGAGCTCGTCATCGCGATGTTTCTTGCGATCATCGCGCTGCACTATGCCGCCCACAGGCTCGGGCTGCCGCCGTCCGTCGCGCTGCTGACCGGTGGCGCCTTGCTGGCGTTTGTACCCGGGTTGCCGGCGATATCAGTCGATCCGGAACTGGTGCTGGTCATCTTCCTGCCGCCGCTCCTGATGGACGGCGCCTGGGCCATCGCGCTGGCGCGGTTACGGCGCCATATGATCGGCATCGCCTCGCTGGCCGTCGGTGCTGTGTTGTTCACCTGCGCGGTGGTGGCTGTCGTGGCCCATCTTATCTTTCCATCGCTTCCCTGGGCAGCCTGCGCGGCGCTTGGCGCGATTGTTGCACCCCCGGACGCGGTCTCGGCGCGCGCCGTGCTCGAGCGAGTCAGGCTGCCGCGGCGGCTGCAGATTCTTTTGGAAGGCGAGAGCCTGCTCAACGATGCGAGCGGCCTGGTTCTTTTCCGTTTTGCCGTTGCCGCCGCCGCAACCGGAGCCTTCAGCGCAGGGGAGGCGATCGCCAGCTTCTTCGTGCTGGCGCTCGGCGGCGCCGTCGTCGGCGTCGTTGTGGGAACGGCATGGGTCAAGCTCATTCGGCGTCTCGGTGACGAATATCTGATCATCGCAGCCACGGTGCTGCTCGGCTGGATTTCCTATCTGCTCGGAGAGCTGCTGCATGTTTCCGGCGTCATCGCCACCGTCACCACCGGCCTGATCGCGTCCTGGCACCAGCACACCGTATTTTCAGCCGCAACGCGCATGCGCGGCACGTCGTTCTGGACCGTGATGATCTTCCTGATGGAAGCTTCGGTTTTCACCCTGATCGGCCTCTCGCTGCGGGATGTGCTCGAACGCGGCGGCGGCTTGACCACGGTGATCGCGACGATGGGGCTGCCGATGCTGGCGATCCTTGTCACACTCGTGGTCGCGCGCTTTGCCTGGGTCTTCGCCTCCGATCTCGTCATCAGGTTTTGTGCAGTCCTGGGGGTGACGCGAGCTCAGCCGCTTGGCGCTGGCGGCGCGACGGTTCTCAGCTGGGCAGGCGTGCGCGGCGTGATCACGCTCGCTCTGGCGCTCAGCCTGCCGGAGGGGTTCCCGGGCCGTGACTTCATCCTCGCCACATCCTTCGCCGTCATTCTCGGAACCGTGCTCGTGCAGGGCACGACATTGGGGCGGGTGATTGCCTGGGCGCGGCTGGTGGAGACGGAGACGGAAAGAGCGCGCCTCACAATGAGCCAAGCCGAAGCCGCCATGGCACAGGTGCAGCTCGGGATCGTCCAAAACCTGGCATATGACGCAGAGGGAACGCTCATCCACCCGCAATTGCTGGAGCGCTACCAGCGCAGGGCGACAGCGATCGTCGATTATGCCGAGAGAACCGAGCATTACGTGCCGGTGCTCCATGCTCATTTCGACGTCGTTCTCGAAGCGGTTGCATCAGGGCGCCGCGAACTCATTCGTCTCCATCGCGCCGGCGACATCGACGACGAGACGTTAGACGAGCTGGAACGGGATCTCGATCTCGAGGAGCTGAGCGCGATCTCGGCCAAGGCGTGACTTCACGGTCCGCTTTCATGGCGATCGGCGGTCAGGCCCGTCCGTCACGATACTCACTGCGGTGGGTCACTCATGGCTGCTTTGGCGGGTGTTTCCGTCTTCGGCAACGATGGTTGCCTCAACATGAATCCAACCCAGTTGCTCCAGCAGTTTGCGCGAATTCCTGAGATCGCCGGAATTGAATCCATCCGTGAACTGACCATAAACAGGTTCGAGAACCCGCCTGGCCTCGGCCGGCGCGCCTTTGTCATGCAGCAGTGATGCGAGATCATGGGCCGCACGCAGTTTCCAGGCGAGGCAACCGATCTCGCCGGCGGCCTGCAAGGATTGCCGCAGCGTGGCCATCGCATCGTCGTCGCATCCGTATGCCCGCTCGGTCGCCGCCCGGAGGCGCAGAATCTCGGGCAGGATCCACCGTTCCGGATAAACCTGAAAAACATGATCGATCGTGCGCGTGGCGTCGTCCCATTGGCCGATTGCAACCATCGCATTGGCGAGCATCGCATAGTAACTGTGATGACCGACCTGAAATGAGCCTCTCCTGAGATTGTCGAAGGCGGCCCGTAAGCCTTCGGATGAAGGGCTAGCACCGGTCAGAGCGTCGATGGACGCGCTGTAGCAATCCGCTATCGGAATCCACGCCGCCATGCCGTGACGATCGATGGTGTTCTTGAGATGGTCCGTATAAAATCTTGCCATCGCATAGTCATGGCATTCGTGCATCGTCCATATGATGCCGCGCGCAAGAGCATGCGTGAGAGTCAGCCCGTGGCCGGTTTCCATTGCATCGCGCGCCGCTTTCTCGATGACGCGTAGGGCGCGTCCGGGCTTGCCGATGAGCCAGCAGAGCGCGCCTCGCTGGACTTCCATATTGGTCTTCTGATGGATGTGAAAGCGCGGCACGGCGCCTTCGGAATGATCTCGCATCTCCTCGCAAAGCTTCATCAGTCGTTGGTAACCCGCTTGGAATTTGCAGTCTAGGACGTCCCATACCGCGCGAAGCAGTTCCCGCTCCCACAGTGCAGGCCGGTCATTGGCGCGAATGGCGGCGTCCCGCATCGCCTGGAGTGTCTCCAGCACGGCACTTTGGTGGCCAGTCAGAACCGCAAAGGTCGACAGGGCTCCCAGGGCGCGGCATTCGGCGCTGGCATCCGCCGTCTCGCGAGCCAGCTGGATCGCTGTTTCGAATAAGGCAACGGTTTTTCCGGGATCGTCTGAGAGATAGGTGCTGACCGTCGCCAATCCCAAGACCAACGTCAGCTTCAACGCGGTATCGGCGCAGTCGATACGGTCGAACTCGATGAGCGCCCGTTCGCAATTCATGCGGGTCTCTTCTCCCAGAGACAGTTCGTGCCACAGGGGCAATCCTGCGGCGACGAGTTGAATGCCGAGCAGCGGATCGCCCGAGTGGTCAAGCGCCCAATCGAGCGCCTTGCGCAGATCGTCCGCCTGGCCGCCATAGCTCGCATGCCACTTGCGCGCGGGCATCGTCGCGTGCTCCGCGCCGGCGCGCATGAGGATTTCGAGCTGAAGGCGCGCGTGACTTGCCGATACCGCATCCAATTCTCCCTGACTGTCCAGCAGATCGCCGGCAAAGGCGCGCGTACTGTCCAGCAGGCGATGGCGGAGCTCACCGAATGTCTGATCGACGCTGAGCATCGACTTGGCGCTCAGGCCGGCAATGGCGTCGAACGTGGCGCTCGGCGCAAGGCCAAGATGCGCGACGACGCGAACCGCCGCGTCAGTGTCGAAGGAACCTGCAAAGATCGAGATCGCGCGAAGGACGGCGGCCTCGTCGCTGGTCAGCAGCGCGTAGCTCCACTCGAGCGTGACGAGGAGGGTCCGTTGCCGCAAGGGACCGCCGGGACTGTCCCGCCTCAGAGTGCGAAATCGATCATCGAGTTCCTCAAGTACGGTGCCGGCGCTGCGGCCGGCCAGCCTAGATGACACCAACTCGATCGCAAGTGGCGCGCCATCGAGCCGGCGGCAGATTTCGGCGATCGCCCGCGCGTCCTTGTCCTCGACACGATAGCCTGTCTTCTCGAACGCCCGTGCGGCCAGCAGCTGGGGCGCAGAGTATAGCAAGACGTCCCGGGCCGTGTCTGCGTGATCAGCAGGTGGGACTTCCAAGGGGGCGAGCCATACGACCTTCTCGCCGCGTGCGCGCAACACCTGGCGGCTGGTTGCCAGGATCCGGATGTCAGGCGTTTGCGCTAGCACGACGTCGCAGATATGCGCCACGGCATTGAGGACGTGCTCGCAGGTGTCGAGGAGGAGCACAGCCTTCCGCCGGGCCAGGATCGACACGATCGCCTGAAGCCTGTCGTCGCCGTTCGAACTTACCCCCAGGGCTGCGGCCAGTGACGAGGTCACGAATTCCTCGCTCGCGACCCGGGCGAAATCGACGAAGGCCACGGAGCCGCCGCCCTCGTCCTCGAAGAGTTGAGCGACAGCGACGGCGACAGTCGTCTTTCCGATCCCGCCGGCGCCGACGATCGTCGTCAGGCGGTTATTGGCCAGCATCTCGCGCAGTTCCGCAATCTCTGCGTCGCGGCCAATGACCGTGCCAAGCTCGGGAAGCGGCGCACCTGCGGCCACAGGCAGATCCGTCTTGCCTCCGGTTTCCTCAGGCGGAGCGTCGGTGCCGAGCCAGTAACCCCGACCGACGACTGTGGTGAGATATTCGTGAGAAGGGGAGAATTCGCGGAGCGCACGCCTGAGATAAGCGACCGTTACCTTCAAATTGCTTTCGTGGACGAAAACATCGGGCCAGGCAGCCTCGAAGAGCTGTTCCTTCGTGACCAGCTCGCCCTTCTTCCGGGCAAGCGCCAGAAGAACATCCATGGCCCGGCCACCGAGATGGACTTCCTCACTCCTGCAGAACAGTTTGCGATGTCGTGCGTAAAGCCGGAACGGACCAAAATCCACGACCTCGTTTGGTTCCGCCGGTTCCATGTCAACAAACCGCTCCTGTCCTGCGGACTTCGCAGTGGTCGTGCAAAAGAGCTTGGTTGCGCCAAGTAAAGTCGTCCATCGAGCCGGATAACCCCCATCTCAGACAAGTGACCTACTAGCAACGCGAAGAGTCGGCATGCCGAAAGGCTGCTCATACTATCATTATCGCTGTTCGGTTACGAGCGCATGTCTGCCGGCCGACTTGCAACCCGCCCTCGGGACGCGTGGATTTCCGGAGTCTACGGAAATTAACCTCCTTTAACCGATGGCCGTTACCCCATTGGAGTAGAGTTGCATCGGCGGCGGCGTGGCGAATGGGTCGCTCCGCAGAGGAGGCAAACACATGACCAAGGGAACAGTGCTCGTCGTCGGTTCAAACGCCACCCAGATCGAGATCCAGGGCGGGGGTGCCGGACCGACGGGTCAATATCTGAACGAGACGGTCGTGCCCGCCATGGCGCTCGTTGAAGCCGGTTATGCCGTGGTGCTGGCCACGCCGAACGGCAGGAAGCCGCATATCGATGAAGTTTCGGATTCGGCCCAGCATTTCGGCGGCGACGAACAGGCCTATCAACGGGCTCGAACATTCTTTGCGCGGGACGCCTCGATGAATGAGGTGCGCACGCTGCGTTCGGTGCTCGAGGAAGGGCTGGAGAATTTCGCCGGGGTGTTCGTTCCCGGCGGCCAGGCGCCGGTCGTCGATCTCATGCAGGATGGCGAACTCGGCGAGATTCTACGGCACTTCCACGCGCTCAAAAAGCCCACGGCCTTCCTCTGCCACGGCCCGATCGCGTCGCTCGCGGCCCTGCCGAATGCCAAGCAATTTCGGGCTGCCTTGATCGCCGGTGACACGGCCAGGGCATCGGAACTGGGAAAAGGTTGGCAGTATGCCGGCTACAAGATGACAGTCTTTTCGGCCAGCGAGGAGAAGCCCATTGAGGAGAACATCCTTCACGGCAAGCTGTACTTCACGATGCCCGATGCGTTGCAGACTGCGGGCGGCCATGTAAGCACCACCCCGGTCGACTTCGAGCCTAATGTGATCGAGGACCGCGAGCTCATCACCGGCCAGAACCCGCGGTCCGACCATCCGCTCGCCGCGAAGCTCGTCGCAGCGCTCGATCGCGCGAAGGCGACCGTCTGAGCGTTCAGCGGCCTGCACCCGCGCGCAAAAGTCGAAGGACCTCGATCATGTCGGCGCATGTCAAGATCACCGCAATCCTCACTGCCCGGCCGGACAAGGCCGAAGGGCTGAAGGCGCTGCTCCTCGGGATGGCGCCGCATTGTCGGTCAGAACAGGGCAATCTGCGGTGGGATATCTGGCAGGACCAGTCACAGCCCAGCCGCTACGTCCTCGACGAACTCTACCGTGATACCGCCGCCGTCGCAGCGCATCGCGAGACCCCGCACTACAAGGACTATCGCGCGCGGATTGAGGATCTTGCAGACCGCTCTGCGTTGGTGCTGAGCCCGATCGAGGTTGAGGATTTGCGCCCGTAGCCCCGAGATCGGTACGCGTTCGTTGATGTCGGCTGCACGCCCCCAAAACAGCAAAGGAGAACGGATATGAAAGCGGCTCGCTTGCATGAACTTCACAAACCTCTCGTCCTCGAGGACATAGCGGTCCCCGACATTCAGCCCGATGAAATTCTCGTCAACGTCAAGGCCTGCGGCATGTGCCGGTCCGACGTGCAGCTCGTCGACGGCTATTTCCACAAATATGCCGATATTCCGCGGCCGATCACGCCAGGCCATGAGATCACCGGCGTCGTGCGCAAGATCGGCGGTGACGTGCCGAGGTCAGAGTTCAGGGAGGGCGAGCACGTCGTCGTCGCACCTGGATGGGGCGACGGCACCTGCCGTCATTGCCAGGTGGGCAATACGCATATTTGCGCGAACGTACGCTGGCCGGGCTTTGGTCTCTATGGCGGATTTGCGGAGTTTCTGCCGGTGCCGGCCCGCTATCTGATCAAGGTGGACAGAGGGCTGAAATTTGAGGAAATCGCGCCGCTCACCGATGCGGGCATGACACCTTATCGCGGTATCAAGAAACTCCGCGACGCCGGCGCGCTCGGCCCCGACCGGGTGCTCGGCATCTTCGGCATCGGCGGGCTCGGCGCTTATGCGGTGCAGTATGCCAGGCTGCTTGGAAGCGGCTCGACTGTCGTTGCCTTCGGCCGCAATCCCGAAAAGCTTGCCGTCGCCACGGAGGACGGTGCCGACCACGTCATCGGCATCAAGAACAAGACGCCTGCCGATGTTGCTGCGGAACTCAAAAAGGCGACGGGCCAGGATCATCTCGATGCCATCATCGACTGCACAGGTGCCCCTGAGGTGATACAGCTGGCAACCGGCCTGCTGGGGATCAGCGGCCACTATGTCGATGTCGGGCTGGTCGGCGACCGAATCGACATTCCGCTCTTCCCCCGGGTCTCTCGCGAGCAGACCATTCAAGGCTCGTTCTGGGGCAACAACAACGACCTCAGCGAGGTGATGACGCTGGCCGCCCAAGGCAAGATCCGCCACACGATCAAGACCTTCGGGTTCGAGCAGGTCAATGAGTATATCGACCGCCTGAGAGCGGGAGATATCGTGGGCAGGGCCGTCATGACATTCTGAGGTGCTCGCCCACGTTGGGTAGGGGTGCGGACGGAGCGCGCGGCGAGACACCTCAGCAAAGCGCATCCCTACGTCGATCGGGCCGTTTGGGAAGCCGATCCCGAGCGGGCTCCACAGTGCGAAGTTGATACCAAGTATAGGGATGAATTCCCTTGATGCTGGCTGCTCTTCGACATCATGCCCTAGATGGCAATCTGCTCGCCGAGTTCGACGACGCGGTTGGACGGCAGGTTGAAGTAATCGGAGGGATCGATCGCCAAGCCCTCCAGCGCCATGAATATGCGCTCCTGCCAGGCGGGCAAGCCGGTGTTCGGCGTTCTGACGAGGTTCCGGCGGCCGAGATAGAAGGAGGTCCTCATGATCTCGAACTTGAAGCCGCCCTCCCGGCAGAGAGCCAATGCTCTGGTGACATCGGGGTCGTCCATGAAGCCGAAGGTGATGTCGAGGCGCACGAAACGCGGCGAGAGCTGGCTGATCTTGATGCGGCGGCTGTCGGGGACATAAGGTTCGTCCTCGGTCCAGACGGTCAGGATGACGTTCTGTTCGTGGAGCACGTGGTTGTGCTTGAGATTGTGGAGCAGGACGTTCGGCGTCCGATCCGGCACGCTGGTCAGGAAGACAGCCGTTCCCGGAACGGTGACGGGGGAATGGTCCGACTTTCGCTCGATCGACCTGATGAAGGAATCGAGGGGGATCTCGTTGTTGGCCCGCAATCTCTTCAGATAGGCCTGGCCTCGGGTCCATGTCCACATCAGGATCATGATCGCCAGCGCAAGGGCGACTGGAACCCAGCCGCCATCGTGGATCTTCAAGAGGTTGGCCGCCAGGAACAGGACTTCGATGATGAAGAGGGGTAGCAGCAGGACGGCGGCGAGCACGAGGGAGTAGCCCCAGACGGCTCGGAGAAACTGGAAGACCAGCATGGTCGAGATGACCATGGTTCCGGTCACCGAGATGCCATAAGCCGTCGCCAAAGACTCGGAGTCACCGAAGGAAAAGATCAGCATCAAGACGCCGACCAGCAGGAGAAGATTGACGCTCGGCACGTAGATCTGGCCGGTGTTGGTTTCCGACGTGAACTTGATCCTGAGCCTCGGCAGGAAGCCGAGGTGAACCGCCGAGCGGGCCAGCGAAAATGCGCCTGTTATCACCGCCTGGCTGGCGATGATCGTTGCCATCGTCGCCAGAATAACCACCGGCAGCAAGGCCCAGTCGGGATACATCAGAAAGAACGGATTGGTGGCGGCTTCCGGATGGGCGAGAACGAGCGCGCCTTGGCCGAGATAGTTCAGGAGCAGTGCGGGAAAAACGAGCACGAACCATGCCATCTGGATCGGGCGGCGCCCGAAATGCCCGAGATCGGCATAGAGCGCTTCGGCGCCCGTGACCGTCAGAAAGACGGCGCCGAGCACGATGAGGCCGACGCTGCCGGCATGGGTGAGGAACAGGAATGCATTGATCGGATTGAGCGCGTCCAGAATCCTCCAATCGTCGCCGATATGGATCAGGCCGCCCGCCGCCATGGCCAGAAACCACAACACCGTTATCGGCCCGAAAAAGATCGAGACGGCGGCGGTTCCCTTCGACTGGACGGCAAAGAGAACGATCATGATCGCAGCCGATGCCAGCGGGACGTAATCGGCAAAGGCCGGCGTGACCAGTTTCAGGCCTTCCAGCGCCGACATGACCGACAAAGCAGGCGTGATCATCGCATCGCCGATGAAGAGTGCCGCTCCGATCAGGCCGGCGAAGAAGAGCACCGGTACGTTTCGCCCCATCTTCTTCATCAGGAGGGCGAGAAGCGAAAGCGTGCCGCCTTCGCCGTCATTGTCCGCCCTGAGAAGGAAGAGCACATATTTGAAGGTCACGATGATCGTCAGCGTCCAGACCATCAACGAAATGAGACCGATGACCTCGGCTTCGTGTACGCCATCGGCGGCAAAGGGCCTCAGCGCCTCGCGAAGGGCATAGAGCGGGCTGGTGCCGATATCGCCATAGACGACGCCGACCGCGCCGATGACCAGTCCGACAAAACCCTTCCGGCCGGCGCCATCCCCCGTCTTATCCATATGCGTCGACGTCATGGTTCCCCGCTCATGCCATTTGCCTATGAGCACAAACATATGCCGCATTGCGGAACGGCAAGCAAATTGATGCGGGTGCTAATTTTTTTATGACGGGCGGAGGCGGATCTGGGCGTGGGAAGGATGGCGTTGCGATCCGTTCAAACCTCGTTCGCATCCCCTTGTGATTCCGCTTTCGCATGGTAATAAGGATGCATGACCTGCGCCCGGACCCTTTCGAGCTTCTATTACACGCTGCTCCCATAGAGAGCGGCGCAAGGTCATATTCCTGACACTAGAGACGCCGCACGGTCGGCGGCACGTGTGTCAACAGAAGGTCTCCGGCCTCATCGGCCCAAATGGAGACCCTCGTGATACTATCCTCTCAGCCTACCGGACCTAGGTCCGACTTTCTTCGCACTTTGAGCGAGCGCGGCTTCCTGCATCAATGCACCGACTTAGGAGCACTCGACAGCTGGCTTTGTTCAGGAGCCGGCACCGCCTATAACGGGTTCGATCTCACCGCCGACAGCCTGCATGTCGGGCATCTCATTCCGATCATGATGCTTCGGTGGTTCCAGAAGACGGGTAACAAACCCATCGCTTTGCTCGGCGGTGCGACAAGCCGCCTGGGCGATCCGAGCTTGCGCGACACGTCACGCCCTTTTCTCAGCGAAGAGCAGATCATGAAAAACCTGATCAGCATCCGGTGCGTCTTCGAGCGGTTCCTCGCTTTCGGGGATGGCCCGGCCGATGCGGTGATGGTCAACAATGCCGATTGGTTGGGTGGGCTCAACTACCTCGACTTCCTGCGCGATGTCGGACCGCATTTTTCAGTCAACCGGATGCTCACATCGGAGAGCGTGCGCCAACGGTTGGAACGAGAGCAATCGCTGTCATTGCTGGAATTCAACTACCTGGTCATGCAAGCCTACGACTTTCATATGCTCGCAGAAAACCGCGGCTGCCTGCTTCAGCTTGGTGGGTCAGACCAATGGGGCAACATCGTCAGCGGCGTCGAATTTGGGCGGCGGATCGGGGGACGCGCTCTGTTTGGATTGACTGCTCCACTGCTGACGACACCGTCGGGCGCGAAGATGGGCAAGAGCGTTTCGGGGGCGGTTTGGCTGAACGCCGACCGGTTGTCGCCCTATGAGTTCTGGCAATTCTGGAGAAATACGGGGGATGCCGATGTGGGGCGTTTTCTCAGGCTGTTCACCGAGTTGCCCTTAAGTGAAATTGCCCGCCTTGAGGTGCTTCGGGATTCCGAGATCAACGAAGCAAAGAAGATACTTGCGGACCAGATCACCAGCTTGTGCCATGGGACAGATGCGGCAGCGCAAGCTTCCGAAACCGCCCGGCGCACCTTCGAAGCAGGCGAGGTGCCGGCTGGCCTCCCGACGGTCAGGCTCCCGGATAGCCGTCACAGCACCTTTCCGCTCGTCGACGCCATGGTCGTTGCCGGGCTTGCCAAGTCGAAAAGCGAAGCTCGTCGATTGATCGTCGGCGGCGGTGTGCGGGTGAACGGCGGCAGTGTAAACGACGAAGCAACGCAGCTTGGTCACTTCGACGTTCAGGATGGTGTCATCCGGCTGTCCGTCGGCAAGAAGCGACACGTCCTCCTTCAATCGGCAGTGGCGCCACCATGCTGACAGGGGCTGTCAGCATGGGTGGTCGACGATGCGGGAACCGCGGGTTTCCGAGCCAGTCGCCATTTCGTCGGAATGTCCAGCTATCCCACTGGGGATAGTTGGACTTCAATCCCGCCAATCGGAGCAGAGTCCCCGAGATGAAGCCGCACCATCGTATTTTCTTCATTCAGTTTGCCGTGGCCCTTTCCGTGGGTGCGTTTCTTTCGCGGCTGCCTGACATTCAGATCAAATATAGCCTGACCGAAGGAGAGCTGGGACTTTTGCTCGCTATCATGTCGCTCGGGGTTCTCTGCGGGTTGACGTTCTCGGCGAGGTTCATCGAGAGGCTTGGTGCGCGCACAACGGCCTTCGTCACCGTCTTCGGTGCGGCGTTGTTTTACGCACTGATCCCCTGGATGCCTTCTGTTCCCCTGGCGATGCCATTGTTCTTTATTGCCGGCATTTTCGCCGGCGCATTCGAGATCAACGCCAATATCGAAACCGATCGCCATGAGGCGTTGCTCGGGTACCGCATCATGAGCCGGGCTCACGGCATGTGGAGCCTCGGATTCTGCATCACCGCCCTTGTTGCCGCCGGCATGCGGCAGGCTGCCGTTTCCATCGAACTGCATACCTTCATGGTCCTGGTGACGGTTTTGATTGCCGGGTCGATCGTTTTCTCCGGGATCGAGAATGCGCCTCGGCGGCAGGACGCTCACCCCGGCGATGCTCCGCTCGTCGCTTTTCCCACGATCGGGCTGCTTCCCCTTTGCCTCATAGGCGCAGCTCCGCTTCTCGCCGAAGGCGCGAGCGTCGATTGGTCGGCGATCTATATGCGCGACGTGTTCGCGGTCGAACCCTTCGTCGGCGGGCTCAGCGTGGCCATTTTCTCCTCGTTCATCGCCATCGGACGGCTCAGCATGGACTCTGTGATCGACCGCTTCAATCCACGCCCCGTCACAATAACCCTCCTGGGGATCGCGGCCATCGGTGTTATCTTGGTTGCGACGGCGACACATCCTGTTGTCGCGCTCGCAGGCTTTGGCCTGACGGGGATCGGCTGTTCTTCGGTCTATCCGCTTGCCATCTCGGCTGCGGCCCGCCGCACGGATCGACCTGCACCCGTCAACGTTGCAGCGCTCGGGCAGACGACGTTCCTTGTGTTTTTCGCCGGGCCGCCACTGCTCGGTTTCGTTGCCGAACACTTCGGCATCCGCTTTTCGTACTGGGCGGTCGTGCCTGTTCTCGCCGCAGCACTGCTGGTCACCAGGGCACTTGCCGCGGATCCTGCCCCGGTCACAGGCCAACCCGAACCGGCGCAACCACACGGTTGACACGCCACGCCGGCCTCCGCTGTCCTACGCTCGTTCACGTCCGCAACCGGAGGGGCAACCTCCGGCTTTTGCTGGTGAATTGGGCGAGAGCGATGTATTTCCCATCACGTCGAAGTATTATTAGCGGTAATCGGAAATATAGCTCGTATAGGTGAGGAGCTGATTCCGCGCACTATCGTCAACTCTTGGCGAATGGTTTTGCTGCTCAAGCTTTGCGGACGCAGTCCATCTCGTCTGAATAGACCTGGTTGGGGGGCGAAACTTCCAGCCCTCGGCCTAGCAAACCATATGTTTTTCGGGGTTTTCGAAGGTCGTGTCCGGCCAAAAGGCAGGTTCGCCTACAGAGCTTTCGCGCCTCGCTTCGGACAAATTTCTGCCGCCAAAATGCCAGTATTAGTTGTTTCTAAATCACGCCATAATTCGCATCTACGTTGCCGCGCCTGTTTTATTCTTCGCCACATTTTGGAATTTCAACATTATACAAACAATGGTGGGTAACTATGAAGGTTATTCTCGTCATCGTCCTCACGGCGCTTGCCGTGCCCTGTGAGGCAGACATGCTCGTTACGGCATCCAAGTACAAAAGCATGCACGAACGTTCCATCTCTTTCCTCAGCATCAATCCGCGCAGAGTATCGTGGTGCGGGGCGTTCCTGGCCTTTGTCGCCAAGCGATCTTCGCGGCAACCGCCGCCCAACCCCAACATGGCGGCGTCCTGGAGGAAGTTTGGCAAGCCGGTCGGTGTCCGCTCCGCCAGGCGAGGGGATGTCGTGGTGATCCGCACCGGCCGGCGCTTTCATGTGAGCCTGTTCGATCACATCGACCAGCGCCGGCAGTACGTCTACCTGTTCGGCGGCAACCAATCCAACCGGGTTCAGCTGTCCAGATATCGCGCCAGTTCGGTCGTCGCGGTGCGACGATAATGTCGGGTGAAAACCTCTCCTGACAAAGTCGGCCAACTCATCTTTCGTCATGCTTGGGCTTGTCCCGAGCATCTGCAACCGGTGCAGCAGATCCTCGGCACAAGGCCGAGGATGACGCCGAATGGAGAGCGAGGCTTTGGCGGGAAACAGGCCTTACGCCTTGCGCGCCCTGATGTGGAGGAAGATCGGCGCGATGCGGGTATCGGCGACTATTGGCTCGGCGAGCGCCACCTCGACTGACGCCATGGGCTCGCCGAAAGCTTCGATCGTCAGCCCCGCTTCGACGATCATCGACACCCAGGTTGACAGCGTCCGGTGAAAACGCGGAATGGCAAAGGGCGTCAGCGTCGCCCGTTCTTTCTCGGGGATGGAGGAAAAAATCCAGCGCTCGACCCGGCCGTCGCTCTCGTCGAAATAATCGGCGATCTCAACGGCGACGGGCTCGCCGGCCTGATTGCGGATATTGCGCCGCGTCGGCGGCACAAAGCAGGGATGCAGGATCGAAAATTGCAGGAAGCCGCCCGATTTCAGGACGCGGTGGATGCCCTTCAGCACCTGGCCCTGATCGGCCATGTCCATCATCGACATGAAGGCGGTGACGAAATCGAAACTCGCCTCCGGGAAATCGATGCTCTGGCCGTCGCCGAGCACGTAATCAATGCCGAGCGGCGCTTGCGTCTCGGTCTCGCGGGCATAACGAATGAAGGTCGGGGCGATGTCGAGACCGATCATGCGGGCGCCGAGGCGAGCGACGGCGCGGGTGTTGGAACCTTCACCGCAGCCGAGATCAAGCCCGGCAAGGCCCGCGACCGGCGGCAGCATCTTCAGAAAGGCCGGCGTGTTCAGCGCGTCGCGATACTTGTCGTAACCGGCGCGGCTATAGATCGTCCAGGTCTCGGCATTGCTCTCCCAATGGGCGGCGACATCATTGGCGTTCATGGCTCTCCTCCTTGCTCGATCGGGATGGGCGGGGAGCTATAGGCGGAGCGGGTGACAATGGGAAGACAGTGCTAAACGGATAGCGTTAAAGCAACCCCGTCGCATGAAATGGATTGAGGGAAGGGAGGCGTGAAGCTGTCATTTCGTTTCGATCGCCTTCTCGTTTCGACGTCGTCGGTCCGAACAAAAGATCAGCCAAACGAACACGACAACGACCGTAACGCAGGCGAATGACATAAAGCCACTAAGCCACATCACGGTCACGGCATCCTCGCACTGATTGGCATCAGGACAGCCGCGCGAGGAGTAGTCAGCCCATGCCGCTAGGCGAAGAAGCTGAAGATGAGAAACAGCGGCGCAAACCGAAATCAGCACTGGCACTACGATGGCGCCCATTCTGGCCGCGGCATGCAGCCTGTTCCTCTGCGCATCCTGATTCCTCAACCGAGAAGAGAAGACCCAGGCTTGCCCGAAAACGTGTCAATAGTCGATGCGTAGCATACGTTACTGCGTCAGGGACTGGATACTGTCGTAGCGGACCGTGTACTCATCGGCCGTGCCTTCATCATAGACCTTCGCCAAGGTGGCTTGGAGATCAGGCGAGTAGAGCACGCTCAAGACGTCGACCTGCTCGTTGCCATTCTTGGTCACCTGCTTGATCCTGAGCACCTTGTATTTGCATTCCCCGAGACTAAAGGTTTCCTGTCCGGCGACGGTCAGTTCCAGGTTCCAGCGCGTATCGGCAAGCTCGTTTGGGCCGAGCTGCACGAAAGCAATGTTGGCGCGCGCACCTTTCTTCAGCGGAACGATGCGGCTGAGATCGGACAAGGGGTGCATCGCATATTGTTCGCTTTTGCTGAAACGGGCCAGATCGAACAGGCCGGCAAACGAAAATACCGTCTGCTGCGATGAATCGCTGAAATGATTGACTGATTTGACGATCTGCCCTTCCGCCTTGCTGAACTCGCTCCGTGCACCGCCATTCTCAAGCACGAAACCCTTACCGGCCGTGTCGGCTGACGGACAATCGGCTGCGTGAGCGGCAACAGGCAGAAGGGCGGCAATGAACAACGAAGCAAGGCGGCTTTTCATCATGATTTTTCGCTTCCGATAAGCTGGATCGTCATGGTTCTTCACCTTCTGATCGCGTTTGACCGGCTGGCAATACCGGAGCGCGTGGGAACTGTCACGAAGCTGATTCCTGCGGCGGGAACTATTCGCTGTTTACGTTAATGGCCGGGGCTTTGCGCGGACTTGGCATCGGGTTGCGTCAGCCGCTGCTGAAACTCTCGAAGGCGGTGATTTTGCGGTCGCATGAGCGGGCTTAGAGATGCCGCGGTACCTTGACCTTCAGCAGTTGCACGAGCGTAGGATCCATGAAATCGTAATCGTCAGGAATATCTAGGCATATCAGCCGCTTGCCTTTAAGAGCTGCCCGGTATTTGCCCTGGACTTCCGTACGGTGGGCCTTCTCCATGACGAAGACGATATCGGACCATTCGATCAGCTCGTTCGACAACGGATTTTCGGCATCATTGTTCGTGCCGGCCGAGGAGACTTCGATATCGGGCGAGCTGGCGAAGACCTGTTCGGCCGTCGGGCTGCGAAGCTTGTTCTGACTGCAGACGAACAGGACGTTTTTCACGGTTTCTCTCTTCAAGTGAACAGAGCCGGCGGTAGCACAATTCCGTGTCCCAGCGAACCAAGGCAGTAGTTGCGTCAGCCGCCGCTCACACTCTTGAACGCGGCGATGATGCTTTGGGCGGCGAGCTGCGCCTCATCCGACGTCGTCTGGAAATTGGTGACCGAAAGGCGCAGGACGTCGCGGCCGCGCCATTTGGCGCCGCCGGCGAAGATCATGCCGTCCGCCTGTATCTTTTCGATCGTCTTTCGCGTCAGCGCGTCGCCTTCTTCGGAGGGCAGGTCCGCTCCGAAACGGATAACGAGCTGGTTCAGCGTCACCTCGTTCAGAATGGCGATGCCCGGTTGTTGCGACAGGAGATCGGCCGCCAGCCGCGCTGAGGCACAGCACTGATCGATAAGGGCGGCGATGCCGTCGCGACCGAGATGTTTCAGCATCGCCCAAGTGGCAAAGCCGCGCGCCCTTCTCGAAAGCTCGGGCACGTAGTGGGAAGGATCGCGTTCGCCTTCGCCGGCGAGCGGCAAATAGCTCGCGGCGATCGTCATGGCGCGGCGATGGGCGAGTTCGTTGCGGACGATCGCATAGCCGCAATCATAGGGCGTCTGCAGCCACTTGTGGCCGTCTGTCGCCCAGCTGTCGGCCGCTTCGATGCCGCGGCTGAGGTGGCTGGTCTTCGCTGACGCCTGCGCCCAGAGCCCGAAGGCGCCATCGACATGCACCCAGGCGCGCTTCGCCTTCAACAGCGGGATGATGGTGGCGAAATCGTCGAAGGCGCCAGTATTGATCTGCCCCGCCTGGAGAATGGCGATGACTGGTCCAGAGACGGTATCGAGCGTGCCCGCCAGCGCGGCGCGGTCTATCCGGCCTACCGGATCGGTGGGCAGGCGCAGCACGCGATCATGGCCGAGGCCGAGGAACTGAAGCGCGGAGAAGACGGTCGTGTGGGCGTCGTCGCCGATCAGAACGGTAATCTCAGGCGCCCCGAACAGGCCCTTTGCATCGGCATCCCAGCCCACCTGGCGCAGCACCTCGCCGCGGGCGGCGGCAAGGCAGGTGAAGTTCGCCACCGTCGCGCCGGTGACGAAGCCGACCGAGCTTTCGGCCGGCAGCTTCAGGAGATCGAGAAGCCATCTCGCCGCGACGGTCTCGACTGCGGCCGCGGCCGGGGCGGCGGCATGGTTTCCGGCATTCTGGCCCCAGGCGCTGGTGAGGAAATCGGCGGCGACGCCGACTGGATGTGAGCCGCCGATGACCCAGCCGAAAAAGCGCGGCCCAGTGGTTGCATGCAGCCCGGGTTCGGCGCCGTGCGAGAGACGCCTGATGACATCAAGCATATCGGAACCGGCCGCCGGCAGCGGCTCTTCGAAACAGGCAAGCGAGGCCGAGTAGTCGTGGATGGGCATATGGCGGGCGGGCGCTGCCTGCCGGAATCCTGCCGCAAGGCGGGCGGCTTCCTGAAACAGAGATGCAATGGCCGTCATGCGGATCCCCCTGCCGCCACCGATCCTAGAGGGACTTACCCTCGAAAGCAGGCTGCCAGCACACACAATCTAGCCCATATCGCCGAGGCTGTCTTCGCCTGGCAGATCTCGGATCTGGGTTCTAGGGCCCTCCCTCGGGCTTGCCGAGACCTCAAGACAAATTGAGCATCGGGGAGGCGCTTCCTAAATATCTACAATAACTACCTTATCCAGTGTTGTCCATTTCTCAAATTTTGCGGCTCTTGTTGAAAATGATTGCCTTCGCTGCAAGTATCGTTCAATGATGTGGAAATATCATTTGCGCCATTGTCAAGTTGGTGCTGCCAATCAGCGAGGGATATGCACTGAAATATTTCCTTCTCTACGCGCTGACATGCACGTTGGTCGGGATGGTTCTTCTCTTTATTATCCATGAAGTTGTACCTTTCACGATCGACAAGCCAACCGATCAATCGGTGGTCGGCTCAACTGATGAGCCAGCTGGCGGCCCAACCGAGCAATCGGTCCGACCAACCGGCGAGCCGGTGCCCAGGCGAACAACAGATCAATCCGCCGTCCAGCCAGCCGATCCCTTGGTTGTCCGATCCACCGGCCGGCCGGTCGACGGGCCAGCCCGTGAACCGGTGGTCGGGCCAACCGGCGAACCGGCTACGAGGCCGCCCAATCAATCGGTGGTTAGTCCGACCGGCGAACCGGTCGTCCGGAAGGGTGGCCGGCTGGGGAGTCCGGCGCAGTGACCGGCGCCTGAGATGACGGATTTCCGTTCGATTTCGTAACTTCGAGCATATGCTGAACTATGAAGCTTCCCTGGTTGACGGCTGGGACCATCTGTATTGAGAGTACCTCTCATCTTGCAGGAGGTCCCGATGGATGGAAGCGGCACGACGATCAGGCATATCCAGGCAGACGAAGTGGAGGCTTTCCGGCGCATCCGTCTGGAAGCGCTTCGTACCGAACCGTCCCTCTTTGCAAGCCGCTACGAGGACTGGGAGGCTCTTTCTCTCGAGGAGTGGCGCAATCGCCTGAATGAGCCGGTTTTCATCGCTTTTCAGGGTGACGAACCCGTTGGCATAACCGGCCTAGTTCGACAGCGGCCGAGCAAGATGGCCCATCGTGCGACGATCATCATGGTTTACGTGAGAAGGAGCATGCGCGGAACGGGCCTTGCCGGCAAGCTGCTCAGCGCGGTGGCCGATCACGCGCGCGATATCGGCATCCTGCAGCTGGAACTCTTCGTCAGCGCGGAGAACCCGGCGGCAATACGCTTCTATCAGCGGGAAGGCTTCTCCGAGATCGGCAGGATTCCCGGCGGGGTTCTGGAGGAGGGCAGGGAGATCGACGACGTCATGATGGCTCGCCGTTTGGTCGGTTAGGTCTCACGCGGATGGCTCAACGCATATCGGCTTGCGCGACCTATTGACCTCAAGCGGGGTTGGGGTTGCAGCATGCCGGCATGCCTGGAGGTTTGGCGGTGACTAAAATTCTGAAAGACGAGGATCTGGTCGGCAGCTCGCTGATGATGATCGCGATCGATGCTCTCGAGACCGCTTTTCTCGCGAGAGCCGACAATCGACTGATCTCTCCGCCCCGGCACCATGTCTCGTTTCCCGAGCGCGGCGATCTCGTCTTCACCGTCGGCGGCATCCTCGGCGAGAAACCGCTCGCGGGCTTCCGGGTCTATGAAACATTCGATGGGGCGGAGCATTCGCAGATCGTCGCGGTATGGTCGGCCGATGACGCCAAGCTCAAGGGCATTGTTCTCGGAGAGCGTCTTGGCAACCTCAGAACCGGTGCGATCGGAGGTCTCGCCATCCGCCATCTCAGCGCGCCGGATGCCAGGACCGTGGGGATACTCGGCAGCGGAGCCCAAGCGCGAACCCAACTTGCCGCGGCTGCCGCCGTTCGGAACTTAGACCGCGCACGCGTCTATAGCCGTGACGAGAAAAATCGCGCCGCCTTTGCAGCTGAGATGCAGCAGACCTTGGGTATTGAAGTGGAGCCTGCCGGCAGCGCCTCAGAAGCCGTCGATGACGCCGACATCGTCATCTGCGCGACGACGAGCCGAACGCCCGTCATTCAGGCCAGGGATTTGAAGCCCGGCGTGCACGTCAACACCGTCGGCCCGAAAACGTGTGAGGGATACGAACTCGGCCTGAATATCGCCAATGTCGCAGCCGTGATCGCGACGGATTCTTCCGAACAGACGCGCGCCTATGCTTCGCCGTTTTTCCTCGCCGGCTCCGGCAATGAGCATCGCATGGCCGACCTTGCTGATATCATTGCCGGGAAAGCGGCCGGGAGAGGATCGCCTGGCGATACGACGCTGTTTTGCTCGGTCGGGTTGGCTGGAACCGAGGTCGTCGTCGCCTCGGCAATCCTTGATATGCTGTGAGCCTGTTTCGCTTCTTCACGGCAGACCCAGCACATCTCTCATGGCGTATTCGCCGGGTGCGCGCCCTGCGATCCAGCGGGCGGCGGCAAGCGCGCCGCGGGCGAACATGCCGCGGTCGAGAGCCGAATGCGAGAGTGTCACGACCTCCTCGGCGGCGGCAAACAGCACGCTGTGTTCTCCAACGATCCCGCCGGCCCGCAACACGGCAAAGCCGATTTCGCCGGGCGGGCGCTCGCCGGTAATGCCGTCGCGCCCGCGCCGCTCGACGGATGCAAGAGAAACGCCACGGCCCTCGGCGGCCGCTTCGCCAAGCATCAGCGCCGTGCCGGACGGCGCGTCGATCTTCTTGTTGTGATGGGCTTCGAGGATTTCGATATCCCAGCCATGCGCGGGAAGGGTGCGCGCGGCCTGGGCGACGAGGCCGACCAGCATGTTGACGCCAATGGAGAAATTGCCGGAGCGCAGGATCGGAATCCCGCGGGCGGCCTCTGCGATCCGTTCGAGCTCATCCGGCTCGAAACCCGTCGCCCCGATCACCAGGGCCGGTCCGCCGGCCGACGCGCACAAGCCGGCAAGTTCGGCGGCAGCGCGTCCCGTCGTGAAATCCAGGATCACGTCGGCCGCCTTAACCGCAGCCGAACGGTCGATCAGCCCGGCGCCCATGGAGCCCTCACGGCCAATGCCGCCGACGAACGCAAAAGCCGGATCTGTCGTCAGTAGCGGCAGGATGGCGCGCCCCATGCGGCCGTTCGCGCCGGCGACGGCTATTTTGATTGGTGAAATCACGGTCTTTCCTTGGCTCGATATTTCCGGCCGAACGGCTATTTACATCCAGCATTCGCGCCGGAGAAGGGGATATGCAACTACCGCATTCCGCTCCCGGCGCAAATCGGATCTACCGTGATTGCCCCATGGTCGTCGGACTTACCAATTGCCGGGGTCGGCGGTGTGATCGATGCTGGCGAATTCATCGGCCTTCTCCCGGTCCAGCCTCACCTCCGTGGTCGCCTTCGTCTCGTCGGTGACCGCGTAGCGGTCAGGGACTGGTCCCCTTGATAGTTCCTGATACAGAAGCAGGGCGGCCTCCTCAGCAGTGTCGGCCTCGATCTCGCGGGCAATGGTGACGGTGAACTTGTGCATGGCTTCGGGCCTTTCGATCGTCGTGCAGGCGTATGCGCAGCGAGCCCAGTCTGACACGAGTTTTGTGTCGAGGACACAAAAAGCGCGCTGTTTAGAATTTGATTCATGCGACGGCTCCAGCTCTTTGTTTTTATGAGTGTCGTGGTGCCAAACCGCTGCATAGTTGGTCGAGTTCAGCCGAGGAGGGTAGATCATGCGCCTGAACCAGGTAACCGTAACGATGCCTGACCTCGATGCGGGCTGGAACTTCTACTGCGCTCTCGGTCTCAGGCCCATCGTCGACGCTCGTCCTCGCTATGCACGCTTCGTCTGCCCGGACGGAGACAGCACCTTCTCCCTGCATCAGGGCGAAAGTGGCGGTGGCGGAACCACGGTGTATTTCGAGTGCGAGAAGCTGGACGAGACGGTCGGCAGCCTCATCGAGGCTGGTCTTCGTTTCGTCACCGGGCCAGAGGACAAGAGTTGGCTCTGGCGTGAAGTCGAGCTGTTCGACCCCGGCGGCAACCGCATCATCCTCTATTTCGCCGGATCGAACCGCACCGATCCGCCATGGCGAGTGGATAAGGTGGACCACCCGAAGTAGGGCCTTGGCGCCGGCCGATCCCGACCATTCTCCGAATTGACGAATCGCGGCCGCCTCGGCATCTTTGCTTCGGCGTGGCCTAACGCCGAACCTCCCTAGACCTTCCCCAGCAGGGTCTTCAACCGGAGGCAAAGGGACTTTCGTCTCGGGTCGTGATCCTTGGTCCTGATGTTTCGGGCCTGTTGCTGGGGAACGATGTCCGGAACGTGAGAGGCCATGATATGACTGAGAACGGAAATTTCAAGCGGCGGGTGCGTGCGCGCGCCGCCAAGACGGGTGAATCCTACACCGCCGCCCGCATGCATGTTCTCCCCAAATCGGCGAATGACGCAGCGCCTGAGGTGAAACGCCTGCGTCTGGCCGTGGCGCAGACCACCTATGCGGACGATCCCCGCGATATCGACAAGCTTCGCCAAAGCGGGCAGGAGATGCGCCTGCTGATGAGGCAGGCGCGAGAGGCAGGGGCACGGCTCATCCACTTTCCCGAAGGAACGACATCATCGCCGAACAAGCGCATCATGTCGGAAATCGGGCCGAGAGAGATCGGGCCGTCCGATTGGCGGCGGTTCGAATGGGCCGTGTTGCGCGAGGAGCTGGATGCAACGCGCAAGCTGGCCCGCGAGCTTGGACTGTGGACGGTCATCGGCTCGGTGCATCCGCTGACGCCGCCGCACCGGCCGCACAACAGCCTCTATGTCGTCTCCGATCGCGGCGAACTGGTGACGCGCTACGACGAGCGGTTGCTGTCCAACACCAAGATCTCCTTCATGTACACGCCGGGCTCGATACCAGTGACCTTCGAGGTCGACGGCATCCGCTTTGGCTGCGCTCTCGGTATGGAATGCCACTATCCGGAGATTTTTAGCGAATATGAGCGGCTCGACGTCCATTGCGTGCTGTTCTCGACAACAGGCGGTTCGCCGGCCAACGAGCCGTCCTTCGCCGCCGAGGCACAAGGGCATGCGGCGAGCAACAGCTACTGGGTCAGTTTCTCGGCCCTTGCCCATCCCGGTCAGGCTGATCCGGCCTCTTCCGGGGTCGTCGCGCCCGGCGGCCGATGGGCGGCGCAATGCCCTTCGGAAGGAACGGCTGCTATATCGCTCGCGGATATCGACGACAATCCCGGCGATCTTTCCCGGCCGTGGCGGCGCAAGGCACGGAGCGGCCTCTACGAGCCGCACCGCGTGGCGGGCGATCCGCGCAGCGACGCGCGGAATATGTTTTAGATCGCGTCGCGTCCACGGCATGCCCGCCGAGTAAATGCAGATGACGCTGAATGCACATGCGGAACTGTAATCCACAGTTCCGCAATCTCCCGCTTGTAAAAGTATCTCCCGCGCCAAGGACTGGGCGCACTGGATCCCTGTGAAGAGCACGGGGATGAAAGGAGGGGAGGTAGGCGGCGCTCCACCAATTTAGCAGCGTTCGCAATCGTCCGCGTGAAATCGCTAGGACCGGGCTGGAGAAAGACGGTTTGCGTCTTATTTCAGTGGGCAATGCGAAACGAAGAGCGAAAGGACTGCGCAATGGCAAAGAACACGATCTGCGTATGGTACGACAAAGACGCTGAGGCTGCTGCCCGCTTCTATGCCGCGACTTTTCCCGACAGCGCCGTGGGTGCCGTTATTCGGGCACCGGGAGATTATCCTGACGGCAAGCAGGGAGACGTCCTGGTCGTGGAATTCACCGTTGCGGGTATTCCCTGCATCGGCCTGAACGGCGGTCCCGTGTTCAAACACAACGAAGCCTTCTCCTTTCAGATCGCAACCGACGATCAGGAAGAAACCGATCGTTACTGGAACGCCATCGTTGGCAATGGCGGCCAGGAAAGTGAGTGCGGCTGGTGCAAGGACAAGTGGGGTGTGTCCTGGCAGATTACGCCGCGCATCCTCTCCGAAGCGCTGGCGGCGGGTGGCGGTCAGGCAAAGCGTGCTTTTGACGCGATGATGACCATGAGGAAGATCGACGTCGCGGTGATCGAGGCCGCCCGGCGCGGCTGAGGCAGCTTCGCGCAGAACGATCTTTTACCAGGAGCTCGCATCTGATGCGATCCGGCTCGGTGGCGTCTTCGCGGGTCGGTTCAGAACCAGAGATCGCGTACGCAGCGCCCCTTGGACGGAAGGTCTTCAAATGTATCCAGGCCATCGAAATGATCGATAGTCAGATCCTGAACGATTTCCGGCGGCGCAAGCCGGATATTGACGGCCATGCGCCTGCGGCCATCCTTTCGAAGCCGCAAGCTGCGCCAACTCAAGACACAGGCGCAGGAAGGGCAGAACAATATTTCGAGAGACGGCTCGTCTCTGTCGGCGCGGGTGTAGGAGGCGATCTCACCGGTGAGAGCGATGCGCTCTCCTTCGTAGTCATAGGCCCACAGCGTGCCGTAGCGTCGGCAGAGCGTGCAGTTGCAGGCGGTAATCGAGCCCGGATCACCTTCGAGTTTCCAGCTTGCCTTGCCGCAATGACATGAGCCCGTCAGCATGAGCGTCGGTTCGATCCTGCTTTCTATTCAAGGGCGGCATCCTGCCTCAATCGCGCGACGACCGCAATTGGGCGATCCTGGGTGTCCGGTCTTATGCTAGCGGCGGCTCAAGTGCCCGCCTTTATGGGGCCCGACGACTTCCGCTGTCAGTGCGGGTTTTATCTATCGCGTTGCCGATGGATGCCTGCAGGAGCCTTACGAGCCAGGCCACGCCCTCGTCACGCATTGCCGCCTTCGGTGCAGCCGCGTTGATGGCGAAGCGTCCGAGGGGCAGGGGAGAATTGACGCTGACGACGCCGAACCGCGCGGCATGCATTTCGACGAAACGGCGTGGCAAGGCCGAGATAAAGTCGGTTTCCGCAAGCACGGCGAGCGCCAACATGAAGTTCGGGACCGTCAGCGCCACTCGCCTGGAGCATCCATGGCTGGCCAGCACATTGTCGACAAAGCCATGTGTATCGCCCAGATGCGAGACCACAAGGTGCTGCATGGCGCAGTAGGTGGCCAGTGTCTGATCTGTCAGAAAAGGGTGGCCCTGACGCGCAGCGATGACAAAATCCTCCTCGTAGAGCAGCAGGCTTGCAAAGCGGACCGGAAATTCGGCCTGAGGAATGATGGCGATGTCCAAGTCGCGGGCTTCCAATGCAACCAACGCATCGCGCCAAGCCAGATCTGGCGATGGCTCGCCCTGTTTAGGCAGCAGTTGCCGGACGCTGATTGCGATGCCGGGAGCAGACTTGGCCAATAGATCGAGCAATGGCGGCAGAAACACAGACGAAACGCCATCGGGCGCCCCGATCGTAAAGCGTCGCTGAGAGCGGGCTGGATCGAATGGCTCCGCTGTCGCCACCACGCTGCGAACGCGCGCCAATATATCGGCGATGGGTGCGGCAAGTTCCTCGGCCCGGTCTGTCGGAACGACACCCTTGGGTGTTTTGAGAAACAGCGGGTCGTCCAGCAGCATGCGCAGCCGACCAAGGCCGTGACTGATGGCCGAAGGCGAGAGGTTCAACCGCTGCCCCGAACGCCCGACATGGCGTTCCTCAATGACAGTCTCGAACAGCACAAGCAGGTTGAGATCGATTCTGGATAGATCAATTTGGTTCAGCATATTGATGAAATTGTATCATTGGATTCATCATCGTGAAAGTGGGAAATAACCATCATTCCGGTATTGCCGGCCACCGAAGGGAAGATCCAATGTCCTCTTTCAAAAACAAAACGGCGCGCGGCGACCAACCCGTGCACGAGGCCACAACCATGTCCCGGCGAGCCGCCCCGACGATGGCGATCGCTGCAACAGGGCGCGTCGTGCATGCCACCCCGGCATCCGATCAGGCGTTGCCAGGCATCATCCGCCGCACAGAACAGCAGGCAGCGGCTTTCATGGCCGGCGACATGACAAGGTGGGCGAGCCTCATCCAGCTCGATGACGATTTCACCCTGATGCAGCCATTCGGCGGCCCGGCCAGCCATGGCTTCGACGATAGTCCCGAGCATCTGGCCGAACTCGCTCGGTACTTCCGCAACGGCGGCGGAACCCTGGAGGTGGAAAAGTCCTATGTCTGCGGCGATCTGATCGTACTGGTGATGATCGAGCGCCAGCATGGTGAGGTTGGCGGCTTGCCGGACCAGAACTGGTCGCTGCGCGTCACCCAGGTCTATCGCCGGCATGGATCGGACTGGCGGCTCGCCCACCGTCATGCCGACCCCCTGGTTGAAAAGATCTCGCTGGAACATGCCGCAGCCCTGGCCCGGGGCGAATGATGTCCGTTGGGATTGAATCGATCGCCTGAATGGGAATGCTGCCGGTCAGCCTTTCACGATAAACGCCTGTTGGGAGATTTTTTGAAATTTCTGATTGAGATGGTGGCCGGAAGGTGATTTTCTGCGACCCAGCGTAGCTGAGTCCACGCCTCCTCCCGATTTTTGATCCGAGTGGCCCATGTCGATTTCAGATGCGATCTATCGTCCCTTCGAAACCTTGATCCGGCCGCTCGACCTCCCTTACCGGCCGCTGCCGGCCAAGGGGCCGGTGGCCGTCCTTTTGCATTTCATCTCGATGTTTCGAGGCGTTCTGATTGCGCTCGCGCTTGCCTCCATGGCGATCGAGGCCATCAATCTGACGATCATCTGGGGGCTTTCAGTCATCGTCGACGGGGTGACGCAAACGGGCGCGCCAGCCTTCCTACACAGCGAATGGCCACTGCTTGCCTTCCTCGGGCTGCTGATCTTTCCGGGTATGCCGATCGCCTCGTTCCTACTCAACACGTTCAACTCGCATACGCTCGGCGTCGGCATGCCAGCCGCCATCCAGTGGCAGGGCCACAAGGCGGTGGAGCGGCAGGATCTCGCCTTCTTTCACGATCTTTTTGCCGGACAGGTCGCCTCACGCCTGTCGCAGGTGGTGTCCTCCGTCCAGCAGCAGATCATTATTGCCTTCCAGGCCGGCCCGCGTTTCCTGCTGCAGATGATCGGCTCGGTGATCCTGCTCATGAGCCTGTCCTGGCAACTTGCCGTGCCTGTTATCGTCTGGATCGCGCTTAATGTGGCGCTCGCCATCAGGATGGCGCCGAACTTTGCCGAACGCTCGCGCCGTACCGCCAAGCAGCGCAGTCTTGTCGCCGGCGCCATCACTGATCTTTACACCAACATGCAGATGATCAAACAGTTTGCGGCCGAAGATAGCGAGGCGGGCGCAATACGCCGCGTCATTCAGAAATCCGTGCAGACGCAACATAGTGAGCAACGTATCTACCGCACGTCGGAATTGATCGTCGTGGCGCTCAACATGGTGCTGTGGCTCGCCATGCTTTCGATCGGCTTCTCGGGCCTCGTCAAGGGCTTTCTGACGGTCGGCGAGTTCGTGGGCGCGGTCTATATCCTCCAGCGGTTGTCTGGGCACACCTTCACTTTTCTGCAGATGGGCCAGCAGATCTTTCAGGCGATCGGCACGATCAAGGACGCCATGCCCGTCCTAACGACGCCGCCCACCATTACCGACCGGCCTGATGCGAAAAGCCTGATGGTCAGCCGCGGAGAGATCCGTTTCGAAAACGTCGACTTCGCCTACAAGTCAGGCAAGCCTGTCATCGACAGACTATCGCTGACGGTCCGGCCCGGCGAAAAGGTCGGGCTGGTCGGTCTCTCCGGGGCTGGCAAGACGACGCTCGCAAACCTGCTTTTACGTTTCTACGACATTCGCGACGGCGCGATCCTGATCGACGGTCAGGACATTCGCGAGGTGACGCAGGCAAGCCTTCGCCGTGCCATCGGGGTCATCGCGCAGGACGTCGCGCTGCTGCACCGTTCAGTCGGCGACAATATCCGTTACGGCCGGCCGGAGGCGACGAAGGACGAGATCGAAGCGGTGGCAAAGATGGCAAGCGCCGATGGCTTCATTGCCGATCTCGCGGACGGCGAGGGCCGCAGGGGCTACGACGCCTTCGTCGGCGACCGCGGCATCAAGCTCTCCGGCGGCCAGCGCCAGCGCGTGGCCATCGCCCGCGTTCTCCTGAAAGACGCGCCGATCCTGGTGCTGGACGAAGCGACCTCCGCCCTCGACAGCGAATCCGAAGCCGCCATCCAGGAACGGCTCAACCTTGTGATGGAGGGAAAGACGGTGATCGCCATCGCCCACCGTCTTTCAACTATCGCCAGGATGGACCGGATCGTCGTGCTCGACCACGGGCGCATCGTGGAGGAGGGCAGGCCGGACGAACTGGTCGAACAAGACGGCTTGTTCGCGCGCCTATGGAAACGCCAGACCGGCGGCTTCATTCCCGAAGATATCGACGAACCCTTGTCGGCCTCGCCTGCGACCTGATGCGAGTGCGCTATTCGACGAGCCCGAAGATAGGGCCGTAACCGCCGTGCCAAGACCGGTCGTTGCGGCCCATTTCGGGATTGTAAAGTCCGACACCCCGTCCGCCATCGAGAAACAAGGCATCCGGGCATTTCATATGGTCGCGGAAGAGCCGTGCGAAATCGTGGAAATTCACCCCGTCTTCGCTGATCGCGAAACGAACCGCGCCACCCTCGCAGACGCCGACACCGCTGCGGCGGGTTCGGTCGGTCGAGTCGACGATGAAGATCGGGTTTAGCTTGTTGGCGATGACAAGGATCGGACCGGATTGCGTGGCGAACCGCACTTTGGGCCGATGCTTCAGAAATTCATCCGTCGGGAGTATGCCGGCGCTTGCTTCACCCAGAAAGAACACGCCGTTCGGTTTCTTATAGAAATTCGGTACCTGACCGGCGGAGCTTTCGGCCTCTGTCGTATTGGCGGGTTTTAATTCCCTGCCGTTCTCGACATAGAGTCCCATCGGCGAAAAATCGGCACGATACATCCCGGCGTTAACAGCTAATGTCAGTGTTCGCCCCTCGGCGCGAACGGCTTCGGCAAGGCTTGAAAAAGCGCGGTATGGCGCGCCGTCGGCATTCTTCCAGAATAATCGCAGGTCGGCTTTGCCCGGCTCCAGCGTGCAGACGACGTATTTCGCCTCTTCGAAGCTTTGCTGTTCGCATTGTTCAGCACGCGCTTGATGCAAGAATGTCATCGTTGCTGCCAGCATGATGGCGGCGGCGACTATGCCGTGTTTGAGATAGGTCATCAGTGCTGCGTCCGCTCTTTCATATCGCCAGTGAAGCGTTTATTTATGAGATTGCAATAGTATGATGGAGCGGGGTGTGGCTTCCGGCTTATTGCATCGCCCGACTATGCTGTATCCCAAGCCTGACAGGACAAGACGAGGCAGATCGGTAATGGTTGGTAAATTTCTCAAGCGCGGTGCGATCGTCGACACGATAAAGAGCGAAGAGAAAATGAACGCTCTGCAAAAGCGAGCAGGGAAAAGCAGGTATCATGTTGATGTGGTGCCCTGCGGGTGTCCCGATGATAATTGCGGCGCCTTTCATGTTCTCCGGACGGAGCGTCCGCTTCCATCCGTTGAAAAGGCTGAACAAATTCTCCGATCACATCGACGGCAAAAGAAATTACCTGAAAAACGATAGAGCCTATTCCGAGCGCGGAAAAGGCGAAGGTTTTATTCTGTGGGTCTGCAGGCCCTTCAATGGTGAGCAGGCAAGCGCTGGAAACGGCTCGATGGTTGGTTTCATGGCACAGTCCCGCGCCGAGGTAGACGCTTTCTACGAAGCTGCGATGACCGATGGGGGAACGGATGAGGGCGCATCTGGTCTACGTCCGCATTACGGGCCGAACTGGTATTCCGCTTATGCGTGACCCGGCTGGGAACAAGGTTGCTGTCGTCTGCAACGGCTGAGGTCAGCTCGATTGCCGTTCTCCGATGTCTCGGGGAATGTTCCTATTTGCCCCGACATGGGGATCGGCGCCGCAGGCGGACGCGCAGGCGTCCGACTGGCAAGAAGCGGCGTTTCGCGCGTCCTTCGAGGCGG
Organism: Rhizobium changzhiense; assembly: GCF_013087625.1. Lineage (NCBI taxonomy): Bacteria > Pseudomonadati > Pseudomonadota > Alphaproteobacteria > Hyphomicrobiales > Rhizobiaceae > Rhizobium > Rhizobium changzhiense. The sequence goes on along the minus strand of NZ_JABFCQ010000002.1, from coordinate 1,003,150 downwards.
AGGGAGTTGGAGAGTGCCGCCTCGATCCCTACCAGGCGGTACGGGCGGTGCCGAGCGCGGTCGTATGGGAGGATGAGACGTGGGCGACGTTGGCTTTGAGCGACACGACGCAGTTTCCCGGAACGCTTAGCTTGTGCAACGTCAAGTGTTTCAGCAATGTCTCGGGGTCGCGCTTTTCGGTTAACGGAAATGTCACAGTCATGCGAGTTCTCCAACGAATAAACTGAGCATCCGCAACAATTAATGTCTAAATTCTTTTGCGTCGCAACAAGAAAATTTTAACGACAAAATTAAAATCGATTAACTTTCGAGTTGCTGTTTTTAAAATCGTTTGAAATTGGTCGCGCATCTCCATCCTAACCGGCTCGTTTCGTCCGGTTTCCGCCGGGCGAAGCGCTGAGGGGAAGGCGTTTGCAGTGTCGTGAGCGCGAAGTGCGCTGACCTAAGATCGGCCGGTCATCTGCCGTTGCGGGCTGCCCAACTCTTAAGCCGCAAGCCGTTAAGCCTGATGAAACCTTCGGCGTCATGATGATCGTAGGCGACCGGGCTTTCCTCGAAGGTGACGAGGTCGGCTGAATAGAGTGACCAGGGAGAGGTGCGCGAGATGACCGAGGCGCTTCCCTTGTAGAGCCTGAGCGTCACTTCGCCGCTGACGAAAGCCTGGCTTTGGTCGACCAAGGCTTGCAGCATTTCCCGCTCCGGCGCGAACCAGAAGCCGTTGTAGATGAGCTCGGCGTAGCGGGGCATGATCTCGTCCTTCAGATGCGCCGCGGCGCGATCGAGCGTGATCGATTCAATGCCGCGATGTGCGGCGAGGAGGATCGTCCCTCCCGGCGTCTCGTATATTCCCCTCGACTTCATGCCGATGAAGCGGTTTTCGACCAGATCGAGGCGTCCGACACCATGCCGGCCGCCCAGTCATTGAGTTCGCTCAGCAATGCGGCCGGTGTCATTGCCGTGCCGTTCAGGGAAACCGGGTCACCTCCCTCGAAACCGATGGTGATGATCTCGGGGGTGTCAGGAGCATCGAGCGGATCAACCGTGCGCTGATAGATATGATCGGGCGCGACCTCCGCCGGATTTTCGAGAATCTTGCCTTCGGTCGAGGTGTGCAGCAGGTTGGCGTCGATCGAAAACGGCGCCTCGCCGCGTTTGTCGCCTGGCACCGGGATATGATGCTTCTCGGCATATTCCAGAAGCTGCGTACGGGAGCGGATGTTCCATTGGCGCCAGGGAGCAATGACCTTAAGCGACGGATCGAGTGCATTGACGGCCAGCTCGAACCGGACCTGATCATTGCCCTTGCCTGTCGCGCCGTGGGCAATGGCATCCGCGCCAACCTCCCGGGCTATGCCGACCAGATGCTTGGCAATCAGCGGCCGTGCGATGGAACTGCCCAGCAGATATTGCCCCTCATAGAGCGCGTTCGCCCGCAGCATCGGAAAGACGAAATCGCTGACGAACTCCTCGCGCAGATCGACGATGCGGATGTCCTTGATCCCTGACATCTCCGCCTTTGCTCGTGCTGGCTCGAGTTCCTCGCCCTGGCCGAGATCGGCGGTGAACGTCACGACCTCGCATCCGTAGGTCTCCTGCAACCATTTGAGGATGATCGAGGTATCCAGCCCGCCCGAATAGGAAAGCACAATTTTCTCTATCTTCGTCATCAACCCATCTCCATCTCGATGCTGGAACGATAGGCCAAGTCCTACGCAATGAGCTTGCGAAGCGTCCGTAAAATTGCGAAAGTTTAGCATATCATGCCATTGCGGCACGGGTTGGAGCTATGAAATGCCAGTTACCTTGGATCCGATCGACCGCCATATCCTGCGCGTGCTTCAACGTGACGGGCGTATTTCGAACGTCGATCTGGCGAAGGAGGTCGGCCTTTCACCGTCACCGTGCCTGCGTCGCGTGCGGCTGCTGGAAGAGGCCGGGATCATCGATCGCTACGTCGCCGTGCTGGACCCTGCAAAAGTCGGGGCGGGGCTGACGGTTTTTGCCCGCGTGTGGTTCAAGACCCAGGATGCCGAGGTCACGCTCCGGTTCGCCGAAGCCGTCAGGCGGTTTCCCGAGGTGATGGAATGCTACCTGACGACAGGGGAGTGCGACGCCGTGCTTCGGATCGTCACCGCCGATCTGCATAGTTACTGGCGTTTTCAGGCCGATCACCTGACGCGCATCCCGAGCGTCCTCAGCGTCAAGACCGACGTGCCGATGGAGACGCTGAAGCGGAGCTACGAACTGCCGTTGCGATAGGCGTCGTGGCTCGATCCTTATCCCGAGGGAGAGGGGTTCCGGTTCCTTGCCAGCCAGACGAGGCCGGTGACCAGGAGCAGGATCATCGCGGCTTGCGGGGTCGTACGACCCTCCCTCCGGCCTCGTCCTGAGGTGCCCCGGAGGGGCCTCGAAGGACGGGGCCGGCCACCGGCGTCTCATCCGGCGATATCAGCATGCAGCGCCACTTGCCCTCCCTGCCACCCTGCGTGGCAGGTGTTCCGGCGTTTGATGGATTCAGGATGCAGTGCTGCGGCGTGTCCTTCGAGGCTTCGCCCTTCGGGCTGCGCGTACAAGGATAAGGGACGTTGTAGGATGCCGCACTTCCAATAGATACGTTGGTGATGCCGCACCAGCGTTGAAATGAGCCTCATCCCAAGGTGCGATCCGCTGAGAGTGGGAAGCGCCCTCCCCAAACTTTTTGTAATGGCGGTAATGGTTGCATCCGCGTTTGGCGGACAAACCTCCGATCCTGAGGGTCTGGGCCAGAGGGCCGGCGAGAGGGTTACTCGACCTGGATATGAATATGGTCGTCGTGGCGGGCGGCGCGACAGCCTTGAAAGCGGATATGGCCGTCGGTGATGCCGAGCGCGTTCTTCAGATGCGGCTCGATGAAGATCTTCTGCAGGCCGAAGCGCGCAACGCCTTCGCTCGTCAACCAGCCGATCGCGGCCGATGTGCGCTGCTCCTCGATGCGATAGGCCGGAAACAGAGGCTGCAGCACATTGAAATCCCAGCGGGTTGTGAGCCAGTCGTTGCGCCCTTCGCATGGCAGTTCGTCGCCGGGGGCGGGTTGCTCGAAGGCGAAATAGCCGATCGGGGAGCGGGTGGCGCCATTCAGGAAGGCGCCGTCCACATCCTTGTAATAATAGGCGAAGTCCAGCTTTTTTCCGTCGGCATGCGACAGATGCGGCAGCAGCGGAAAGCCTCTCACGAAGGGAAAATTCGCATCCAGCGCGACGGTGACGGTTCCAGGAAATTCCCTGTCCATGTGGGCGGCAAGCGCCTTTGCCAGATCGTGCACCTCGGGTGTGACGTAGTTGCGGTTCAGCAGGCAATAGATCGGGGAGCGGACCACGAGCCGGTCCGCGGCGTCGGCGAGGCAGGAGAGGGGAACCCGCCCGAAGATCGGCGCGGCGAAGGTCGCGGTAAAGGTGGCGCTAGCATAGCAAAGCAGGAAGATCGCAAGCTTGGGCAGAAATCGCCGTAAGCCCCAGGCGCGTGAGGCGGCCAGCGCCACGAGATAGGCGATGCCGCCGATCTGCGTCAGCAACGTCAGAATGAGAAAGATCAGGGCGTGTAGAGCAAAACGGAACACGGGAAAGCCTTGGGGGTGCTGCCATTCCCATAAGCGAGGGGATGGTGGCGCGCAAGGCGATGGCGGGTGTGCGCGACTCATTTGCGCGTCCCCTGGAGTGCTTTGAATTGACAGGTTCAATTATCTGACTAAAGTCAGATAATATGACCTACGATCCTGTCTCTCGCGTCCGTCGCTTTAACCGTGCCGTCACCTCCGAAGTCGGTGCTCTCGATACGTCTTTCCTCGGACGCGGCCGTCCGCTGGGTGCCGCCCGCGTCCTCAATTCGATCGGCCGCGGGCAATCGGATGTTGCGGTGATCCGCGATTATCTCGGTCTCGACTCTGGCTTGATGAGTCGCCTGCTGCGCAGTCTGGAAGAGGAGGGTCTCATCGAGACGGTGCCGAACCCTCAGGACGCGCGTCGCCGCGTTGCCAGGCTGACCGAAACCGGCCGTTGCGAGTTTCAGGCTTATGAAGCGCTTTCCAATGCGCAAGCGAAATCGTTTCTGGCGCGCCATCGTCGCCCGGACGAATTGCTGCGCGCCATGGATATCGTCGCTTCTTCGCTGAGACGTGAGCAGATCGTGCTCGAGGAGAAAGACCCGCGACACGAGGACGCCAGCTATTGTCTGCGCGAATACTACGGCGAACTCGCACGCCGCTTCGAGAAGGGTTTCGATGTATCGCTTTCTCGCGATCCAGACGCCAAGGATATGATCCGTCCGCGCGGTGCGTTCCTGGTGGCCATGTCGGATGGGCTGCCGATCGGCTGTGTCGGGCTGAAGGGCAATGGCGGCGAGGTCGCGGAGATCAAAAGGCTCTGGGTCGCCCCATCCGCGCGTGGCCTTGGGCTCGCAACGCGCCTTATGACAGCCGCGGAGAACATCGCCCGCGAACTATCCATCAAGCTCCTGCGTCTGGATACGAATAGCGCGCTGCCCGAGGCAACGCAGCTTTATCGCGGAACCGGCTGGAGTGAGATCGACCGTTTCAATGACGACCCATACCCGGACACGTTCTTTGAGAAGCGCATTTAAGCGACGCTCACTTGAGCTGCTGCCCACTTCTCCTCCGTCATTCCTGTGCTCGTCACAGGAATGACGGAGAGTGAGGCGCCGCCGCTGTCCGGCCCTTCGCGTGGCTCAGGGCGTTCGGCCCTGCGATCGATTCACTGGATCGATCGCTCCTGCTTCGCAGGACCGGGCCTCACCCCCTGCCGGTCAGGCTGCGAAGCGTGCCGCTATCGGGCGGCGGCGCAGGTCCGGCTGCGTTACCGCAGGCGGGTTATAGGCCGCCTCCAACGGTCCGGTGTCGGTGCCGGGCGGGACGATCGCGTCAATCCGGTCGAGGATTTCGTCCGTCAAGCTCACCCCGGCGCCCGCAAGCAGATCGTCGAAGTGCTCCATCGTGCGCGGGCCGATGATCGCCGAGGTGACGGCGGGATGGGCGATGGTGAAAGCCATCGCCATGTGCGCCAGCGAAAGACCTGCCTGCTGCGCGAGCGGGATGAGTCGTTCGACCGCGTCCAGCCGGCGCTCGTCGTTCATCTGCCTGGGGAAGCGCTTGGCGCGGGCGCTGTCGGGTTGCGGTGCGCCCTTGCGATATTTGCCTGTGAGCATGCCCATCGCCAGCGGGCTCCACACCATCGCGCCCATTCCGTAACGCTCGCAGGCGGGCAGAACCTCACGTTCGATGCCGCGGTTGAGGATCGAATAGGGCGGCTGCTCGGCGCGGAAACGTGCCAGCCCGCGGCGCTCGGAAACCCATTGCGCCTCGATAATCTCCGAGACGGGGAAGGTCGACGATCCCACGGCGCGCACCTTGCCCGTCCGTATCAGGTCGGTGAGGGCCGATAGCGTCTCCTCGATATCGGTATCGGGCGCCGGCCGGTGGATTAGGTAGAGATCGATATGGTCGGTCTGCAGGCGACGGAGCGAATCCTCGACTGCGTGGATCAGCCAGCGGCGCGAATTGCCCTGTCGGTTTGGGTCGTCGCCCATCGGCAGATGCGCCTTGGTGGCGAGCACGACGTCGTCGCGCCGGCCCTTGAGCGCCTTGCCGACGATCTCCTCGGATTCGCCGCGGCTGTAGATATCGGCGGTATCGATGAAGTTGATGCCGGCATCGAGAGCCTTGTGGATGATCCGGATCGAATCCTCGTGGTCGGGATTGCCGGCGGCGCCAAACATCATCGCGCCGAGGCAATAGGGGCTGACCTTGATGCCGGTTCTTCCAAGCGTGCGGTATTGCATTGTCTGTTCCTTTCATTGGGGAGGTGAACTTCGTGCGCATCGATGTGGCCAACACCGTCTCGCTGTGTTAATTTGCATAAACGGAACCGTATTCCGTTTATATACGGAACAATGTTCCGTTTTGCAAGTGAGTGAATGATGAGCGACGAGAGAAAAGAGCATGAGGACGGCCTGAAACCCGGGGAAAGGGCGGACAGGCGCGTGCGCGCCGACGCCAAGCGCAATCTCGACGGGCTGCTTCAGGCGGCATTGACCGTGTTTGCAACCTCCGGCGTCGATGCCCCTGTGCGTGAGATCGCGGAGAAGGCCGGCGTCGGCATCGGCACCGTTTACCGGCATTTTCCCGAGCGTTCCGACCTCGTCGTCGCCGTCTTCCGCCGCGAAATCGACGCCTGCGCCGACGCCGCGCCGATCCTTGCCGCCGGACATGCGCCGGGCGAGGCGCTGGCCAGATGGATGCAGCGTTTCGTGGATTTCATCGCGGCAAAGCGCGGGCTTGCGGCGGCCCTGCACTCCGGCAACCCCGCCTTCGATGCCTTGCCCGCCTACTTCCAGCAGCGGCTGCAGCCGGCCCTTCGCTCGCTTCTCGACGCTGCCGCTGCCGCCGGCGAGGTCCGCACCGATATCGCCGCCGAGGATCTTTTGAATGCGGCAGCAAGCCTCAGCATGCACGCCTACGCCCAGGGCTCCGAACATGCCCGGCGTATGGTTTCCCTGCTCGTCGACGGGCTGCGCTACGGCGCTGTACAGCGACTATGAAACGGGCCGTTGCCCGGCATGCGCGCTTGGCCGGGCAACGGCTTAGCGTCATCAGGTCCGCATCGACAGCTCGATATCCTCTTCGAATGGCGTCGAGAGGTAGCCGGCTGCCGGCGAGCGCACGCGGGCGAGATATTCCGGGCAGAGGTCGGCATTGTCGGCGACGATGAGGGCGCCCGGCCTCAGGCGGTCCTCCACCAGTTCCAGAATATCGCGATAGAGCGCCTTGGCGCCATCGAGGAACAGCAGGTCGATCGTGTCCGGGAGATCCGTGCTCAGGGTCTCGAGGGCATCGCCTTCGCGGATCTCGACGAGGTCGATGAGGCCGCCGGCCGTCAGGTTGGCGCGGGCGCGAGCCAGCTTCGACGCCTCGAACTCGCTGGTGATCAACCGGCCGCCGCCATTGTCGCGTAGCGCGGCTGCGAGATGGAGGGTCGAGATGCCGAAGGATGTGCCGAATTCGACGATCGTTCGTGCGCGGCTGCTTCGCGCCAGTATGTAGAGCAGCACGCCGGCCTCTCTGGAGACGGGAAGCCAAAGATCCTTCAGGCGCCCGTAAAGGTCTAGATATTCGGTCTTGCTGCCGATCAGGCGCATCCGCTCATCGTCTGACAGGCCCGACATTGCAGGGCTCGTCGCCGTATCAGCCTCCTCGAACAGGCCGTAGAGCAGGGGCGCCAGCGGGGCGGTGGTCAGTGTCGTCATATAAATCTCCTTGGTGACAGGTTCTTGTGTGGAGCGAAAAATACGAGTAATTCGTCGCATCTGCTATTCGCATTGCGGAGCGCTGCCATGACCGATCGTCCAAGAGCCCGGATTTCCTCACGAAAACAGCCCAAACAGGCCCGTTCGGCAGAGCTCGTGGCGGCGATCCTGGATGCCGCTGCTCAGGTTTTGGCGCGGGAAGGCGCCCAGCGCTTCACGACGGCGCGGGTGGCCGAAAGGGCCGGCGTCAGCATCGGATCGCTATACCAATATTTCCCCAACAAGGCGGCGATCCTCTTCCGGCTGCAAAGCGACGAATGGCGACAGACGACGGATATGCTCGGCGGCATCCTTGCCGATACGCAAAGGCCGCCGCTCGAAAGGCTGCGCCGCCTCGTCCATGCCTTCCTCCGCTCGGAGTGCGAGGAGGCGGCGATGCGCGTGGCGCTCCATGATGCCGCGCCCCTTTATCGTGATGCACCGGAGGCGCAGGCGGCGAGGGCATCTGGAGACCGCATCGTCGAACTGTTCATGCAGGAAGTGCTGCCTCACGCGCCGGAGGCGACACGGGTGCTCGCCGGTGACCTGATCATCGCGACCCTCGGCACAGTGGGAAAGCAGTTCTCGGAGGCACCCCGAAGCGCTGCCGAGATCCTAGCCTATGCCGACGCCATGGCCGATATGTTCGGTGCCTACCTCGAACAGCTTGGGACTGGCCGGGAAGGCGCATGATATTCAGGCTGCGCTCTGTTGGGCCGGTGCTCCTGGATGTGGGTGCTCAGGGCGGCGGCGCGAGGGGAGTGGTAAGCGAAAGCGCTGCATCCCATCCGCCTGTCATCGCAGCTGTGGTCGTTCGATGGATGGAGTAGGGTTCTACAGGTGGTCCAGTTGCTTTGACATCTCGGCAAAAAGCTTGTCGCGGTCGGTGTTCATCTGGACGAGATCGACGGCGACGGTGATGGCGTGGCGTCCTTGGACGCTGTCGATGTCGAACTTCCTGTCGCAGCACCATTGCCGAACGGCATCGGTGACGATGGTTATTTCATCATCATTCAGTGAGATGAGGGACAGGAGCAACTTCGTACCCTCCATGAAGCGGCAAGAGCACCTATGGTCTCTCAAGCGGTCGCGTCGATGATCCGATGGCGTTTACTCTACGCCCATTCCACAGCAATACCACGGCCATTTTGACACAGTTTGGTGAGAGCCGAACGATCCCGACAGGCGGCCGTCAGAGCGGTACCTGCCAGGATTGCTGGATCTTCTGCATCGGGATTTCCGTCTTGATGTTGCGGACGCCTTCAATGCGGACAAGGTATTCCACCTGAAAGCGCCTAAGATATCGACCGGGCTCGTTTATTTCGCCAGCACGATATGCGTAGCGTGTTCGGTTGCGACATGCTCGGCGACGCGGAAGCCGAGGGCCGGGAGGTCGATGCCTGTGAACATTGCTTCGCCCTTGCCGAGGACGACGGGGGAGATGGCGAAATGCAGTTCGTCGATCAGGCCGGCCTGCAGATATTGGCGGACGGTGCTGACGCCGCCGCCGATTTTCACATCCTTGCCGCCGGCCGCGGCCTTCGCCTTATCAAGCGCTTCCTCGACGCCGCCGGTGACGAAGTGAAACGTCGTGCCGCCTTCCATGACAATCGGTTCGCGGGGATAATGCGTCAGGATATAGGTCGGCGCGTGATAGGGCGGGTTCGGCCCCCACCAGCCTTTCCAGACGTCATCCGGCCACTCGCCGCGGATGGGGCCGAACATGTTGCGCCCGAGAATGAAGGCGCCGAAATTGGCCATGCCGCGGGCCGCATAACCCTCGTCGACGCCTTCAGAACCGCCGTCCTTTCCGATCATCGCGCGGAAGGTGCGGGTACGGAAAAACCATTCGAACATCTCCGTTCCCCGCTTGCCCAGCGGATCGGTCATGCTTTGCTCCGGCCCGGCGCCGAAACCATCCACGGAAAGGGAAAATGCTGCGACACGCACTTTGGACATCCTGCTCTCCTCCATCTGATTGCGGACCGAAACTAGTTGCGTTGTCGCATAAGTGATCCTATATTGCAACCAGTTTTAAGGAGAGAATTCGTGGATATTGAACTGAGGTCGGGCTGCCCGATCAACCTGACGATGGAAGTGCTGGGCGATCGGTGGAGCCTCATCATCATCAGGGACGTCATGTTCGGCAACCGCCGCCATTTCCGCGATCTCCTGACCCATTCGGAGGAGGGAATTGCCTCCAATATTCTGGCCGCCAGGCTGAAGCGTATGCTCTCGCTCGGATTCATCAGCAAGCGGGACGACCCGAGCCACAGCCAGAAAGCGATCTACAGCCTTGCGGAGCCAGCGATCCAACTCGTGCCCGTCTTTGCGATGATCGGCGCCTGGGGACGACGGCATCTGCCTGCAAGCGAGGAGTTGAGCATTCGAGCGCAGCTTCTCGAAGAAGGCGGGCCGCCGCTGTGGGACGAGTTCATGGAGGATCTCCGGCAGATCCACATCGCCGATCCAATCGGTGGCGCCAACGGCACATGCACCTCGCCGGTGCTGGCGAAGCTGACGGCTGCGTTCCTCGAGGTCCGCGCGAGATCGTTGTCGCAGGCATCCTGATATCCAGGAAGATCAGTCCGCCTAATCAGCCGCCAGCGCCCTGGTACTTGCCGGTGGCATACCGCCAGTGAGCGATTGATATCAACACCCAGACTGGGCCGGCCACGAGAGCCACGGGCCCGGCCCAGTCCCCGAGGATCGGGATGGGTTTGCCGAGCAGGGCGCCGACGGGAACAGAACTGGTGAGGGCCAGCGGGACTGCGGTGATGAGGATGGTCTGGATGCCGCCCGGAAAAATATTGAGCGGGTAGCGGGTCAATTCCCAAAACCCGAAGAAGATCGAGAACAGGTGGTTGGACCGCACCCAGATCAGCGCCGTGGCGCCGATCATGGTGATGAGCGCACCCGTCAGCAGCGTTGCGCTGATAAGCGCAGCAATGAAGAATGACGCGGACCAGACCGACCAGGTGAAGTCGACGGACAGAACGGCCCAAGCCATCAGCGCCACCGCGAGGATGACGTGGCCGGCATAACCGATATTGAGACCGGAGAAGACCAGATAGGCCCATGGGCTGAAAGGCTTGACCAACAGGGTGTCGAAAGTGCCGAGCCGCACCAGTTCTTCGAGCTCGCGCAGCTGTACGAAGCTCATCGCAGCGCCGAGCGAGTAAGCCAGCAGCTGGAAGCTGAACAGCAGCGCAAGCTCCGGCCAGGTCCAGCCGCCGAGCGTGTCGAAGCGGGCAAGCAGGATTCCGATGGTGGCGAAGACGCTGCCATAGGAAAGGATCTGCGCCAGACGGTCGAGCCAGAAGGCGCCGCGATATTCCATCTTGGAGCGGACATGCATCCGCACCAGCAGAGGAAGGACGCGCAGGTGATGCATGAGCATGATCAACCTCCCTGCACGGTGATGCGGGTGGAGGCGCAGCGCCACAGCCAGAGGACGCCGGCGAGGAACAGCGCGGCCCAGGCAAGGCCCAGGCCGAGATGGAGCCAGACATCGGCCGCGGACAGCCTGCCGAGATAGACGGCATTGGGATAATAGACCACCCAGGCGAAGGGCAGGTGGCGGGCAATCGTGGCCAGCGGTTCAGGGAAGAACCAGAACGGTATCAGCAGGCCCGAGAACAATTGCAGCAGGGCGCCCAGGATCCAGTCCAGCGAGAAGCTCGTCATCAGCCAGAAGGCGACGAGTCCGAAGAGCGCCGACATCAGGAACAGCAGCGTAAAGGACAGCGCCCAGAAGGCGATGAACATCAGGCCATCGAACAGGGTCGCCGGCGGCAGCATGCCGTAAAACAACGCGGTGAAGGCGACGGTCGGAATGACCTGGGTCATCAGGCGATAACCAAAGCTGCCGCATTCGTTGGCGAAGAGATAGAGCGGATAGGATAAGGGCTTGAGCAGCCAGACTGCGACATCGCCTGTTTTGAGCGACCGGCCGATCTCGCCGATGATCCTTTCCGGGCGGGTTGCGCCCATCACAGCGCCGCCGAGCAGGGCATAGGTCACCATCTGCTGCAGGGAGACCCCGTCGACGACGATTGCGCCGACGCCGGCATAGGCCGCCTGCCAGATGGCGACACGCGCGAAGACCTGCACGAGTTTGCCGAAGATATTGGCCCATACTTCGTTGCGATAGGCGAGCTGCGAATGGAAGGCACTGCGCGCGAAGGCGAAATAGGCGCTCATGATGCCCGGGCCTTGGCATTGCCACGCTGGTCGGCGTTGCGGCGCTGGTAGAAGGTGCGGATGACCTCTTCGATGTCGGGCTCATGCAGCGCCACATCCTTGAGGCCGCGCCCGCTGCCCACCTCCGACAGGATTGCGACCAGCGAGATGTCTTCACGCTCGATGAGATAGTTCTTGCGCAAGCCTTCGTCGCTGACGAGGGTCGCGGTGCGCAACGACAGCGGTCCGGGGTCGCTGGCAAATTCGAGCGTCAGCCGCCGAGCCGAGCCCAATGCCGCGCGCAGGCTCTTCAACTCACCGTCGAAGATGAGCCTGCTGTGATCGACCATAATCAGCCGCGGGCAGATGGTCTCGATGTCCTGCAGATCATGGGTGGTGAGGATGATGGTGACGCCGCGCTCACGGTTGATCTCGGCGAGAAAACGCCGCACGGCATCCTTGGCGACCACATCAAGCCCGATGGTCGGCTCGTCCAGAAAGAGGATCTTGGGATCGTGCAGCAGCGACATCACGATCTCGGCGCGCATGCGCTGACCGAGGCTGAGCTGGCGCACCGGGCGGTCGAGAAAGGGCGTCAAGTCCAGCAACTCGCTGAAACGTCGGAGATTATCCGCATAACGGGCGGCGGGGATGTCGTAGATGCGCTGGTGCAAGGTAAAACTGTCGACCAGTGGCAGGTCCCACCACAGCTGGCTGCGCTGGCCGAAAACGACGCCGATCTCGCGGGCATTGTCCATTCGCTTCAGATGGGGCGTTCGGCCGAGTACCGAAAGCGCGCCGGCGCTCGGCACCAAAATGCCGGTCATCATCTTGATCATCGTCGATTTGCCGGCGCCATTCGGGCCGAGATAGCCAACGGCTTCGCCTGCCGCAATGTCGAAACCGATGTCGGAAACGGCCAGAACTTCCGTATATTCGTTGGTCACCAACGTCTTCAGCGCACCCAGCAGACCCGGAAATCTCTTGTGCTGTCGGAAGCGTTTGCTGACGTCCCGCGCCTCGATCAAAGCCGTCATATGTATTTCCTCGAGGGTGGTTCCAGCCGATTCGGCAGCAGCATCCAGGCTAACGCGGGGCTCGGCCAGTTCAAGCAAAAGTCGCTTTTTGGGCGCTACTCAATCGAGCCTAGCCGAGCCTTTTGCGTTGACAGCCATGATCAAACATTTCCTGTTGGGGTCATGAAGATTCTCGCAATATCCGGCAGCGTCCGGCACAATTCCACCAATATGGCCATGCTGCAGGCTGTCTGTGCCATTGCGCCAAGTGAGATCGAGATTTCGATCTTCGACGGCGTGGGGCGGTTGCCGGTATTCTCGCCTGATCTCGAGGGGGAGAATCTACCGGAGGCGGTGCGGGAGTTGATCGGTGTCATCGCAGAGAGCGATGGCCTGATCATTGCGAGCCCGGAGTATGTCCGATCCATTCCCGGCGGCCTCAAGAATGCGATCGATTGGCTCGTGTCAGGAGACGAGATCGTCCATAAGCCGCTCGCCCTGCTGCACGCATCGCATCGAGGCGATGATATGCTGGCGGGTCTTCGCACCGTTCTTGCGACCATCACCGACCGGTTCGCTGGCGATATTTTCCTCAGGCTTCCTCTGATGAAGCTGGAGCCGGCCGAGGTGTTCAAGGCCGTCGAGGCAGCGGAGAACCGTTCCAGAGTGCAGGCCTATCTTCAGGCATTCTCGGCCTATTGCATGGCAGGCAGTCAGACCGCCTGAGGTTTCGCGCTGCATCATCGGACCTCCATCAGCAGGCCGTTCTCGAATGCCGTCTTTTCGTGAAGCGTGTGCAGAATGACGAGCGGGGCTGCGAGCAGCGCGGCGAGGATGAAGGCGGAGAGGAAGTGTCTCGTCAGGAGACGAAGGATTGGTCGGATCATCTTGATCTCCAGCGGCTGCAGATATTCTTTGTGCTGGACTTCAACAATTGCAGCAGCATGACCGGCTGCCTTGCAAGCTCCGCAATGCTGCCGCAACCCTTGTGGCAGAGAGAGGGGAGAGCGAGACAATGGACGGGCGATGCGGATACTGTTGATAGAGGATGAGAGGGAGCTGGCCGAAGCGCTGTCGGCCGCACTCGGCAAACATGGGATCGTCACCGACCACACGATGCATCTGGCCGATGCGGTCGAGCTGACGCGGCAGAACCTCTACGATGCGATCCTGCTCGACCGGCGCCTGCCCGACGGAGAGGGGCTGAGTTTCATTCCTGAGCTCAGGCAGACGGGGAAAGATACGCCGATCATCGTGCTGACTGCGCTGAACGAACCGAAGGAGCGGATCGAAGGCCTCGACCTCGGGGCGGACGACTATCTCGGAAAGCCGTTCCTGGTGGAGGAACTGATGGCGCGGCTCAGGGCCGTGCTGCGGCGATCGCCCGAACTGGCCGAACTCAAGATCACGGCCGGGCGGATGGTGATCGACCCGCTGCATCTGAGTGTCGCCGTCGATGCCGTGCCGCTCGATCTGCCCCGGCGCGAACTTCTGGTGCTGGCGGCACTCGCAAGGCGCAAGGAGAAGACCGTGCTGCGCTCGACCCTGGAGGCGGCGGTTTACAACTACGAAGAGGAAATCCAGTCGAACGCGCTCGACGCGCATATTTCGCGGCTGCGCAAGCGGCTGATCGATGCCGGCGCCGGGGTCGCGATCCATAATATTCGTGGCGTCGGCTATCTCATGAAGGAAGAATGATGCGCGAGGCGACCAAGTCGAACCTTTCACTCTGGTGGACGCTCAGCTGGCAGCTCAGTATCTTTTTCGTGGCCGTTGTTGCGACGGTGATCATCGGGCTTTGCATTTACGCCACCAGCATCCTCTCGCCCAATGAAGGAATGCAGGTTCAACTGACTGCAGCCCTCGAGGAAGCTCTTACGCGTGACACGCAGGGCGGGATCGTCATAGCTGATAGCCCGCGTCTCAGGTCGTTCAAGGCTGAGAACAACAGGCTCTGGTTTTTCGTCGCAACACCCAGTGGAGAAACGGCCTCCTACGGCGTAATACCGGCGCCCTATGCGGACCTAGCCCGGTACGTCTACCTCATCAAAGACGCCGACATACGAGGGGCGTCTAGTACGACCGAGGTCGCCTCCATCGACCGTGTCGACACGGCAGAAGGCGAGTACAGAGTGATGTACGGCGGAAACGCCAGCAGAAGCTCCGCATTTCTGGCGATACTCGGCAAAACCTACCTCATTTACACACCACTTTTGGCCATCGCTTTGCCCGGGGTTTTTCTAACGATCCCCCGCGTCGTATCGCGCGCTTTGGCCGGCGTGAAGGATATAGCGAGCAAGGCATCGGAAATCGAACCCCGCCGGCAAGGAGCCCGATTGCCGGTGGATGGTATTCCCACGGAAATCGGACCATTGGTGATTGCTTTTAACGGAACACTTGAGCGGCTTGAGAACGAGTTTAAGAAACGCCAGCGTTTCCTGCTCGATGCGGCGCATGAGCTGCGGACGCCGATCGCCATCATGCAGACGCGCATAGACGGCATGCCCGATGGGCGCGAGCGGCAGCGGCTGCTTGACGACGTGGCGCGGCTGGCCGAGGCGGCCGAGCAATTGCTCGATTTCGAGCGCAACGATCAAGCGGCTGACCTCGACGAACCCGTCGATCTCGTCGAGATCGCCCGCGGCGTGGTGGCCGATCTCGCGCCACTCGCAATCGGCGCCGGCTACCAAATTTCGTTTCAAAGCGAGATCGAGAGGCTCGAACGCAAGGGCAGCCCTTCCGCCCTGCCGCGGGCTATGAGCAACCTCGTACGCAACGCCATCGACCATGGCGGCAACAGAGGCATGATCACGGTTTCGGTGTCGCGCTCGACTTCCGGCAGTGGCCGGATCAGTGTCGCCGACGAAGGGCCAGGCATTCCGGCCGAGCATCGGGAGCTGGTTTTCGAGCCCTTCTATCGCGTCACCCCGAAGAGTAAGGGCGCCGGTCTCGGCCTCAGCCTTGTCAAGCAGGTCGTCGCAAATCATGGCGGCGAGGTCAGCATCGAAAGCGGTGCTGCCTGGACGCGCGTGACGATCGATCTCGCATAGGTCAGGCCTGTTTGAGCAGCATCCGCTCCTCCGAAACAAACTGTAATGCTGCGGCAATTCTCGACCGCCACTTTCGCCCGACACTAGAGCGCAGCGCGTCCGACAAGACGCGCCAAGGACGCTCTAGCGTTTTAAACCTGCGCATAATCCTTTCTGAAAATCGATTTCGATTTTGGGGTTATGCGCTATCGGCGACGGAGGCCAGACAGCGTGCGCAGCAATCCATTCCCATTTTCCTTCCCACGGGCGTCGAGAGGTTTGTCGCTCGCGCTGCCGCTGGCGCTCGCCTTGGCCGCGGCCGGGTGCAGCTCGGTGCCGCTGAAGGAGGCCGGCACGCTTTCTTCCTACGGCAATCTCGGCGTGCCGAAGGGCAAGCTGTCGAAATCGCGCGTCTATGTCGACGGGACGCGCCTTAGCCCGGCAAAGACGGTGAGCATCGTGCCGACGACCTTCGCCTTCCACGCTGCGACCCGCGTCAAGTCGGATGCTGACCGCGTGATGGTGGCGAATGCTCTGGACCGGGCGCTTTGCATTTCGCTCAGCGACAGATATCAGCTGGTCTCTGCCGGTCAGCCAGCGGATCTAACGATCCGCTCCGTCGTTACCGACATCGTGCCGACCAACAAGGCGATGGCGGGTGTTTCGACCGTCGTGACCGTCGGCACCGGTTTCGTGCTGCCCGTCAGCGTGCCGCGGTTGCCGGCCGGCCTCGGCGGGCTGGCGGTCGAGGCGGAAGCCGTCGACAGCGGTGGAGTGCAGCGGGCGGCGATCGTCTGGTCGCGCGGGGCAAACTCGCTGCAGAACAACCCCCGCGTTTCCGAAGTGGGCGATGCCTATAGCCTGGCTTCGAAATTCAGCAGCGAGTTTTCCCGCATGCTGATCAAAGGCAAGGAGCCGAAGGGATTGGATATCTCGCTGCCCTCAGGGCAGCGGATGAAATCCTGGCTCGGCGGGAAACCGAAATACGCCGCCTGCGACGCCTTCGGCCGGCCGCCCGGGCTGATGGGGGCGGTGGCCGCCAAATACGGCGCCCCCCCGCAATGGACAGAGAAGAAGCCGAAACCGGCCGCGACCTATTGAGAGAATCCGGCGGCGGCGCCCGACAAGCGGCCGCGATCAGCACTCAGCCCGCCCCAGGCTGAGGGGACGGACGGAGCAAAAGCGGGTAAGGCTTGTGCTCCGTCCGTCTGAAAGTCCGTCGCGTATTTCACGTCAGCCGGCGGCTCCGGGCTTCAGCCAGAAATACAGTTTGATCTGATCGGGCCTGTCGGAGGGATGCGGGCCGCGCATGAACAATTCGCCGCCATTGCGCTCGATCACGCGCCGCGAGGCGTCGTTGCCCTCGTTGCAGAGGACGGTGAGGCGGTCGAGGCCTTCCTTCGCCGCCACGGCCAACAGAAGGCTCAGGGCGGTGGTCGCGTGGCCATTGCGCTGCTTCCACGGCACGACGGAATATCCGACATGGCCCGACACCTCGGGCGGCAGCTCTTCGTTGCACGCTCGAAAGCGCAGGCTGATGCTGCCGCAGAATTCGCCGTCCCAGATCCAGAACAGACGGATGGTCAGCGGCGGCGGTCCGGATCCGGCGCGTCGCCTGCCATCAGCAATGAGATCGTCGAGAAACCTTGATCTGTCCTGGCGCAGCCGCTGAAGCTCGCCGCGAACATAGGCTTGGTCGCCCGCTCGGCGCGGATCGGGAGACCAGCCGGCGGCGAGCGCTGCTTCGAAGCCCGACAGGTTTTCCAGATCCGGCGGCAGCAGGATGACGGGGCCGGCGGGCTTTGCTGTATCTCCAGATGTCATTTCGCACCTAAAGCGCGTTATCTAACTAAATGGGTCGACCAATCCTGGCCGCGCAGACAAGCACGACCGACCGGCGATCGGAAGCCGTGCAACGGGCTTCCGGCCATCAAAAAAGCCCCGCATCTTCATGCGAGGCTTGCTCCGATGGATGATTGGATTACCTGCACTGGCGGCGCGGGCCGTAGTTCGGCTGGTAGGTATTGTCATAGGCGCGGTATGACCGGTAGCGGCTATAGCAATACTCGGCATGTGAACTATAGGCACGCGCGCGCGGCTGCGAAGCGATGATGCCGCCGATGAGGGCGCCGGCTGCGAGGCCACCGATGATAGCGCCGCTGTTGTCATGTCGGCGATACCGGCGATCGTAGCGGCGATCCCAGCCGTACCGGTCGCCACGATCGTAGCGGCGATCCCAGCCATAGCGGTCGTCACGGTCATAGCGGCGTTCGCGGTAGCTAAGGCGGTCGCGGTCGCGATCGTTGTCGCGGTCGCGATTGCGGTAGGATCGGCGGTTGTCGCCATCGCGCGAGCAGACGATGGAGTATGGGTTGCAGGCGACGGTCACGATCCGGGCATCGGTACTTTGAGGCGCCGGCTGGGCCGATAGCATCGGGCTCGGCACGAAGACCGGGGCTGCCGAGGCCGGCATTCCCGAGAAGGCCGTCGCTATCGACAGGGCAATGATGCCGAATTTATTCATTTCACTCACCTTGGGTCAACGGATGTATGGAGGGGATAACGCGGGGGGAGGGAATAAGTTTCATTTTGGGATGGCGAGGGGTTATTTATGTGCGTATCTGCTAACGTACCGTGCTTTCATACATATAGGGCTGGTCGATAGGGGGCAAGGCGATTTGCTGGACGGCGTGCAGTCTACGGTGTCCTGGGAAGTCGCGTAACGGGCTTTCGGCAATCAAAAAGCCCTGCATCTTCATACGAGGCTTGCCCTAATGGATCGGCCCTAGCGGCACCGGCGGCGCGGGCCGTGGTTCGGCTGATAGGTATTGTCGGAGGCGCGATAGGACCGATAGCGGCTGTAGCAATAGTCCGCATGCGAAGAACCATAGGCACGTGCGCGCGGCTGCGAAGCGATGATGCCGCCGATGATGGCGCCGACCGCTAGGCCGCCGATAATGGCGCCGGTGTTGTCGTGACGGCGGTACCGGCGATCGTAGCGCCGATCCCAGCCATAGCGGTCGTCGCGGTAGTAGCGCCGGTCGCGATAGTCATGGCGGTTGCGATACCATCTGCGATTATTGCTGAACTGACCCGGGCAGTTCGTGAAATTGTTGCAGCCAACAGTCATGATGCGGGCATCGGAGCTTTGAAATGTCGGCTGCGCCGATTGCATCGGGCTCGGCAGGAAAGCCGGGCCTGCCGAGGCCGGCATTCCCGAGAAGGCCGTCGCTGTCGACAGGGCAACGATGGCGAATCTGTTCATTTCACTCACCTTAGGTAAACGGATGTGTCGAACGGATAATGCGGGGGCAGGGGATAGGTTTCATTTTGGGATGGACGGGAGGGGCATATGTGCGTCAGCGCTAACGCAACGGGTGCTCGCCCAAAGGCCGACAGCGCGATACCGCGAATGGCCGGACCATCCGAAACGCTGATCGGCCGGCGCGTCTCCGCGGTGGCCTTCGCGATCTATGCCGCTGATGGCGCCGAGACGCTGCCGGATGCGGTTTCGGAATTGCGGCTGCTGATACACGCCGATCTCAGCCGGACGGCGCGGGTGCGGGCTTTCAATACGTTTGTGTGGTGGGGGAACGGGATTTGCTGGAGGGGTGTGGGGATCTGTCTTCTGGCAATAGGTAGCGTTAACGCAACAGACATCTCAGAGTGGTAATTCCTTCCAAAAAGGGCTTGGTTACTGGCGGCGGTCGATGCCACCGGGGCGCGTCTTGCCGGGGACTGGAAGAATGCTGAATTGGCGCTTGCGGCGGACGGCCCTGATCCTTGGGTTGGGTCTGATTTTGTCGATAAGCATCTACGATAGGACATCCCGTGACAGCGGGCGGGTCGTCAACAACATCATCCTTACATCCGACCCGGACAGCAACCAGCAGATCCATGCCGGTGCGGGCGATGATGTGGTGTATGGCCGAGGCGGACAGGATGAAATCCGGGGTGACGAGGGAGATGACGCGCTCTACGGCAACGAGGATGACGATCTTCTGACCGGCGGCACCGGCAACGACGCCTACGGCTATGCCCGCGGCGACGGCAACGACACCATTGTGGAAACGATCGAGGATAGCGGCAATGCCGACACGCTGATCTTTTCCGATATCGGCCCCGGCGATATCGGCCTTCGCCAGGAGGGCGACGATCTCATCATTGCGATCAGGATGAGTGCGGCAGATGCCGCCAAGAACGTATCTATTATCGAGGAAGCGAGGCTTGCGGCCAAGAGCGACGGCAGGCTCATCTGGGCGCTTGAAAGGACTGCAGCACGTATGGCCGCGGGCGGGTCTATCCTCATCGAGTCGGGACGATCAGGCGGCGAGAAGGGGATCGAAAGCATCAGGTTCAGCGACGGGACAATCTGGTCGAAGCAGGACATCGCCGCGCATATCAGTGTGGTTCTGCCCGAGGGTATTGCCGGCACTGTCGGCTGGGAAACTCTAGAAGGCACGATGGGCGACGATCTGATCATCGGACTTGAAGGAAACGACACGCTTTCCGGATCCTTTGGCGACGACACCTATGTCTATGCCAGCGGCCATGGCTCCGACGTCATCGATGACATCGTCAACATGTCGAACGAGATCGACACGCTTCGCCTGACCGATCTCACCGCTTCCGACGTGATGTTGCTGCGGGATGCGGCAAAGCTGATGGTGATCGTCAAGCCCACGGGCGAAGTGATCACCGTCGAGAAGCAGTTCTTGGCCGAGGGCTATTGGGGAATCGAAAAGATCGAATTTTCCGATGGAATGTCCTGGGACAGGGACAAGATTCTTATGCGCTAGGTGCTGAACTGGAATGACTGCGCTGACCCCCAACGTGGTGTGTTCATCAGCGGCGGCGTAAGTTTCCGCGCCCAGGGTCTCTCCATGTGCCTGTCGGTGCCGGTAGATGGCGGGAGGAGCCGGTCCGCCCTTCGTTGTGCTAACGTGAGGCCGCTATCAGGCTCACCCTCCGCCGGCCAGCAATCGAAGCTGGTTCTCGTCATGCACACCCTGGCGGTAAAGCTCGATGATGAGGGCGCCTAAGCGGTCGGCCTCCTTGCCTGATCGGTCGATCCTTAGCCCACTACAGAGAGCTTCGTGGACACGCCTGCACACATCGAGGTCCTCGGAGGCGAGCGGTTCGTCACGCGTGCTGAACAGCTTGTCTGACATCGCAATCTGCCCTTTTTTGGATGCCGTGAATCGCTTTTGTGAAAAAAGATAATTTCGCGATCTTTGCTCTGCAAGATGGGCGAAGGTCCGAATTCAAAAACAATTCTGGGCACGCACGGGAAGATACGGGCGAGGGCGGCAGGGCATGAATATGAGACCGATCGGCGTGTCGACAGGACAGAGTGAGCGTGAGATCTACTTGGTTGCGGGGTCCTTGGCGCCTAGCTGCGATAGGCGCAGCTCTTTCAGCCGCTTGGTTTTTTCCCGGCGGGCCTGCTGTTCCGCCTCGATGGTTTCCTTGGCGGCTCGCTCGGTGTTTTCGAAACGATCCTGCCGGTAAGCCTTTGATGAGGGTTCACGTTCTCTTTTCATGGCCGCTAAACGCAAATCGGCGAAAACGGTTTCATGGGAAAATGAGTCTCTGGCTGCCAATCGATCGACATGGCCAGAACGCCGGCGTCTAGGATGGCAGGCCATCGTGGCAACCGGGCGCCTGATCGGCGCCCGGCAACATCACGGATCAGCCTTTGATAAAGGCGAGGATATCGGGGTTTATGATGTCGGCATGGGTGGTGCACATGCCGTGGGGGAATTTCTCGTAGACCTTCAACGTAGCGTTCTGCAGGAGCTTGGACGAGAGCAGGGCGGAGTCGGCGATCGGCACGATCTGGTCGTCGTCGCCGTGCATGACGAAGGTCGGCACGGTGATGATCTTCAGGTCTTCGGTGAAGTCGGTTTCCGAAAAGGCCTTGATGCCGTCGTAATGCGCCTTGGCACCGCCGATCATGCCCTGGCGCCACCAATTGTTGATGATCGGCTCCGACACTTTTGCGCCCGGCCGGTTGAAGCTGTAGAACGGGCCGGCCGGCAGATCGCGATAGAATTGCGAGCGGTTGGCGGCGAGCTGCTTGCGCAGATCGTCGAAGACTTCGATCGGCAGGCCGCCGGGATTGGCATCGGTTTTCACCATGATAGGCGGCACGGCGCCGATGATAACGAGCTTGGCGACGCGGCCCTGCGGCTGGCCGTGGCGGGCGACATAATGCGTCGCTTCGCCGCCGCCGGTGGAGTGGCCGATATGGATGGTGTTCCTGAGATCGAGATGCTCGACGACGGCTGCGGCATCGGCGGCGTAATGATCCATGTCGTGACCGTCGCCCACCTGGGTGGAGCGGCCGTGGCCACGCCGGTCATGGGCGACGACGCGGTAGCCCTTCTCAAGGAAGAACAGCATCTGCGCGTCCCAGTCGTCGGAGCATAGCGGCCAGCCGTGATGGAACATGATCGGCTGGGCGCTCTTCGGCCCCCAATCCTTGTAGAAGATCTCGACGCCGTCCTTGGTGGTAACCGTGCTCATCTTTTGGCTCCGTTGGTTGGGGTTGGTTGGATTAATGCGGTCAGAAGTTTGCGCCGTTGCCGGCAGAATTGGCAAGGCCACGAGCGTGGTTGCGCCGGAGGCTTGGGGCAAGAAGATCACGCCTGAGGGGATCAACCGGCTCGAAATATGCTGATATGCTTATTGAATGGCTCTTTCTATTCTATTGATATGACAGAAGTTTGTATGGTTTCGTCAGTTGAGCACGCAGCACCCGTCCATCTCGCATGACGGGACGGGGGATTTGGCGATCCTCGCCTGGCTGCTTCGTGCTGCGAACATCTTTTGATCCCCGGTATGTCGGCCTGTTGGACACCTCAGGCACGTTCGTCATGGCGCAGCTAAGGCGGCTGATTTGACGGCGAATGTCTGCAATGAGCCAATTTTTTGCCGTTCGTTCAAGATATCTGTCTGGGTAGTTCAATATATCTGTCCGGCTAGGTGTGTTGGCATTCTCTGCGTTGCGCGCATTGCAGACTGCTGACGCTCACTTGAACCCGGGTCGACGCCCAACCATCTAATCCTCACACAACAGCACAATGGCGAACCGTCGCAATCGCGACCGCTTCGCCGGCGGCGGGACGGCCGTTATTGCCGCCTGAGGATCAAATAATGGGTTACATGGATAAGGACATAGCGCCTCAGAATGATGGGGCGCTGATCGATGCCTATTCGCAATCGATCGCAGCAGCAGTCGATATCGTCGGGCCGGCGGTCAGCCGGATTGAGAGGGTGGGTGGCCGGCAGGGGCACGGGTCAGGCTTCGCCGTCTCGCCTGACGGCCTGATCATCACCAACAGCCATGTCGTCGAAGACGCCAAGGTCGTCCGCATCACCACGCCTGACGGATTTGTCACCGAGGGCCGGGTGTTGGGTCGCGACGTCGATACCGACATCGCCCTCATTCGCGCCAATACCAGCACCGGCGCCTGGGCGAAGCTCGGAGATTCCCAGCGCTTGCGCAGGGGGCATATCGCCATCGCGATCGGAAACCCGCTCGGCTTCGAATGGACTGTTACCGCCGGTATCGTCTCGGCGCTCGGCCGCTCCATGCGGGCAGCCAGCGGCCGGTTGATGGAGGACGTCATCCAGACCGATGCGGCGCTCAATCCCGGCAACTCGGGAGGGCCGCTGGTGTCTTCCAGCGGCGAGGTCATCGGCGTCAATACCGCCGTCATTCAGGGCGCGCAGAGCATCGCCTTTGCCGTGGCGTCGAACACGGCCAATTTCGTGGTTTCGGAGATTCTTCGCTATGGCCAGGTCAGGCGCGCCTTCATCGGTATCGCCGGCGATACGATCGTGCTGCCGCGCAGAGTGGCACTGGCGGCGGGCACGGCGCAGACGACCTCTGTCCGCATCCGGCGCGTCGAACCCGATGGGCCGGCGGCGAAGGGAGGGCTGCAGGAGGGCGATTATATCCTCGCCATCGACGGCAGCCCGGTTGGCGGCGTCGATGATATCGTCCGATTGATGGATGGCAGCAGGATTGGCAGGGATACGGAAATCCTGGTGTTTTCGGTGGCGGGCCGGATCGAGAAGAAGATCTTGCTGCCGATGGCCCGGTCATGACGCCGCACTTCGGCGTCGTGACAAGCCGTCATTTACGTCAGGCACTGACGGCCTCCTGCTCGGTTCCCGAAAAATCCACCGCCGCAAAGGCTGCCGCCAGCACCTCCGGCCCGGCGCCGTTTTTCGCGGCATCGGTCGAGAGGATCTGGCGGTAGCGCCTTGCGCCGGGCAGGCCGGTGAAGAGGCCGACCATGTGGCGCGCAACGTGCTGCAGCCGGCCGCCGCTCATGATGTGGCGTTCGGCATAGACCATCATCCGGTCACGCAGGCCTTCCCAGTCCCGTTCGGCCGCAGGCGCGCCGAAGAAGCGCTGGTCGATATCGGCAAGGATCGCGGCATTCTGATAGGCGGCCCGGCCCAGCATGACGCCGTCGATATGTTCGAGGTGGGCTGCGGCCTCGTCGAGCGTGCGGATGCCGCCATTGATGCCGATGAAAACATCGGGCCAGCGCTGCTTCATCCGATAGACGATCTCGTAGTCGAGCGGCGGGATCTCGCGGTTCTCCTTGGGGCTCAGGCCCTTCAGCCAGGCCTTGCGCGCATGGATCCAGATCGCGTCGGCGCCGGCATCGAGAACGCGGCTGATCAGCTCGGGCAGCGCCTGTTCCGGGTCCTGCTCGTCGACGCCGATCCGGCATTTCACCGTCACCGGCACGGTCGCGACTGCCTTCATCGCAGCGACGCATGCGGCCACAGTTTCCGGCGTCAGCATCAGGCAGGCGCCGAAGGTGCCGGACTGCACGCGGTCAGAGGGGCAGCCGACGTTGAGGTTGATCTCGTCATAGAGGTAGGGTTCGGCGATCTTCACCGCCTCGGCAAGCTTTGCCGGCTCCGATCCGCCGAGCTGCAGCGCCAGCGGGTGCTCGGCGGCGTCATGACCAAGCAGCCGGTCGCGCGGGCCGTGGATGATCGCATCGGCCACCACCATCTCGGTATAGAGCAGCGCCTCGCGGCTGATCTGGCGGTGGAAATAGCGGCAATGCCGATCCGTCCAGTCGATCATCGGGGCGACCGCAAAAATCGGCCTCTTCTGCGTCATCGACGTTCCATTGTTCCTTGTTACCGGGGCCGCAGCGCGGGCGCCGTCACCGCCGCATCGGGCGGGCATCCATAAAGCGCGCATATAACACTTGCCAATGCGATCGACAAATGACCGCCGATCACCACAAACAGAAACGGCGCCCCTTGCGGAGCGCCGTTCATGCCGCCGAAGCGATGTCTGACTTACGAAGCCGAGATGTTGACGGCCTTCGGGCCCTTGCCCATGCGGTCCGGCTCGGTGTCGAAGGTAACCTGCTGGCCTTCGCGCAGCGACTGGATGCCAGAAGCCTGCAGCGCAGAGATATGGACGAAAACGTCCTTTGCGCCGCCGTCCGGCGTGATGAAACCAAAACCCTTGTCCTGGTTGAAGAATTTTACGGTGCCCTTGGTGGCCATTGGGATCGTCCTTTTCCCTTAGTCTGTGTAGTATCCGCGCCCCCGAGAGGAAGCGGACGGCTTTAGCTTTCGCCCCGATCGATTGGGACGAAGGGTCAGTCGGAGAAGTCACGTACGGGGAAAGAACGTCTACGTAGGCGGGTAGTCCCGCGCCGCCTTCCAAACGGAAGGGATTACCACATCAGTCCAGTCACCGGCATGCAAATGCCCGAGTAAGTCAATTCGTGCCAGCATTTCGGGCAAAAAGCAAGCGGGATTATTGTGGCACGCCCGCATCGATACCGGGAAATGCCGAAGATTCAGATACTTGACGGTGGGTTAACGGATTCTTGCACGGCTGTGCCATATCGGGATTCCGTGCCGAAACGGGATGACAGGCGGATTCGATAGTCGGGCAGGGATTTGTTCGGGGCCGGTCGGGCGGCAGGGCACACCGATCAGTCTTCATGGTGGGGGAGGAACGGAGCAATTGATCCAGTGAAATCGGTGGCAAACGCAGGGAACCGCGACGGCGGGTGGCTGGGCCGCCTACCTACCGCGCATCACCCAGCAACGCGCCGAGACTCCACGGATTATCCCCCTTCTGGTTCGCGATGTCGTCGACCTTCCAGCCGCCGTGTTCGCGCACCAGGGTGTAGAAGAGTGTCACCTCTTCGCCGTTTTCGAATTCCACTTCCACCTCGGCTTTGTCATCCAGCAGGATCGGTTGGCCGATCCTGACGTCGCTGGCCGCGCCGTCCTGACCCGCGATGACGGGATCGAAGTCGATCGCGCCGACATCGCCCTCCGGTGTGTTGTCGAGATCGGTCTGAAGGAGCTCATTCAGGTGGTCGGAGAAGAAAGTCGAATAGGGCGAGGGCGCCTCGGCGTCGCTGTTGTCGGTGTCGTAGCTATAGAGCGCCTTGAGCAGCGCCTGCGGCGTCTTGTAGGTCTGCGCCAATGCCGGCAAGGCTGCGACTGCCGACACGGCGAGGGCGAGGATGAATGTGGGCAGGCGCATGCGGGCTCTCCTCGATGAGCGGTGAATCATAGCGGAATCGGGCGCTGAGGTGGAGCGGCAATTTAGGGGCGGGTTGTAAGGATCTGTCGTGGTCATCGGCCCCGTTCCAATGACCACGCCCCACGCTTGTTTGTGACAGGCGCCCGGGCGAGACTTCCAAATCAAGCTGGGGAGGGTGAGATGAAATGCATCGTCGGATTCTTCATGACCAAGCCTGGAAAGCGCCATGCCTATCTGGCCGCGGCGCAGAACCATCTCGAACAGAGCCGGCTCGACCCGGATTGTCTCTATATCGAGCTGGTGCCGATGCCCGAGCATCCCGACAAGATCCTGCTGGCAGAGGCCTTCACCAGCGAGGAAGCGCATCGCCGGCACGAGGATACGGACCACATGCACGAGCTATGGGCCGTCGGCCCGACGCTGCTGTCGCATGTCGTGATCGACAATGTGATTTCCGCTCAGGTGGAGCATATCGACGAGCGGTTTGACTGATGCGTGCCTGATTTCGCGCGGCCACCCGTCGGTGGGGCTTGCACGACTGCAAGTCCCACCTCGGTGCCGGGGCAATTCCGTCAAGGCTAGATCAATGCCTCATGTGACAGCGCAAACGACGGCTCGAAGACGTCCTTCACGGCCAGCGTGAAATCGTGGCTGGTGATGTTTCCGGCCGCGTCGTAGGCTTGGGCGGTGAAGGTCAGGCTGTGGGTGCTTTCGTAATCGATCGCAGCTTTCGTCTGGATCTTGTTCCCGACGAGCTTGAAGATACCGTCCGCATCATCGGTCAGCCGCCACTTGACCGCCCCACCTTCGGGATCGACGGCGGAGAGAAGGCCGACCGAGGTGCCGATCGCGATGTTTTCGGAGACGGAGCTGCGCGAGAAGGAGAGCTTGATCGGCGCCTGATTAACAGGGGCTTCGTTGACGTCGAGGACATTGATCGTGATGTCCTTTTCGACCGTGACCGTGCCATCGGAGACAGCCACCTTGATCGTGTGCGACTTGTCCGTCTCGTGGTCCAGCGCCTTCGAGGTGACGATGCGATTGCCGTTGAGCCGGAAGTGATCGTCCGCCCCGTCGATCAGCGTGTAGGTGAGCGCGTCGCCATCGGCGTCCTTGGCACTGAGCAGGCCGACCGTGGTCCAGATCGGCGTGTCCTCGGAGAGGGCGGTTTTCGAGAGCTGGATGTTGGTCGGCGCGTTATTGGTGCTCGTGAAGGTTCCCGTGGTGAATTCATAGACGCCGTCGGCAAAACGGGCGAATTCGACGTCGGTCAGGATATCCTCAGCGTCCTGCCCGCCCAGGCTGCTCACGATGTGGGATTCATTATCATAGCGGTAGCCGAGCATATAGTCGGCGAACTTAGCGGAGAAGACCGCCGTGTCGGTGCCGGCGCCGCCATCGATGATGTCGTAGCCGCCGCCGCCCTCGAAAATGTCGTTGCCGTCGGTGCCCGTAAACTCGTCGTCGCCCCCGCCGGCCTTGACGTCAATGCTGGAGCCATAGCCGGTGATAAAAGCTCCGTGGTCTCCCAGCTCATCGGAAAGATCGAGGTGGGCGCTGTCCGTGATTGCCAGTGAGGGGCGAGAAACAACGTCGAACGGATTGATCGACCCGACAATGCTATTAAAGCTTTCGAACTGCACGCTCGAACCGGCAACCTGAAATCTTGCAGTGTCGAGGACTTCGATGTTCTCGATCGTCAGGCCTCTCAGATCGGGTGCTTGCAGCGTATCAAATCCGTCACCGCCATTGATTGTTCCGGAAATCAACGGAGCGAATGGCTGCACAATAACGACATCGCTGCCATCGCCGGCGTAGATGTTCAAGACTTCCGGCACGAGCCCGAGATCCGGAGAGAAGTTGCCAACATCACCGTCGGTGATCGTATCGTTGCCGGCGCCGCCTCTGATGACATCATTCCCGCCGTCTCCGAAGATCTGGTCATTGCCGGCGCTGCCATTCAGCGAGTCATTGCCAGAACCGCCATGGAGATGATCGTTTCCGGCGCCGCCGTTCAGCGTGTCTGCGCCGTCACCGCCGGAGATGGTGTCGTTGCCTGCGCCCGTCGTAATTGTATCGTCGCCACTCGAACCCCTCACATTGGCGGAGCCCGAGCCCAGTTCGCCGGAAAGGTCTACCGTTCCGGAATCCGAGATGACCAGGGTGGCCGCGACGAGGGGATTGAGCTCGGAGTGGCGAATGACGTCGTAAGCTTCGAACTCCGCGCCGGTCTTGGTGATCGTGGCGCCGTTCGTCTCCAAGATATTCAAAGGGTTACCTGGCTCGGTACTGTCGCCGGTGAAAGTTCCGGTGGCGAAATCGTAGACACCATCGGCAAAGCGCGCGAATTCGACGCCCGTCAGCGTATCCGTACCTTCTAGCGCGCTCGTGACGACATCCCTGCCATTTTCCAATGCAAGGGAATAGTCGGAAAAATTACCGGCGAAAACAGCCGTGTCGGTGCCGTCGCCACCATCGAGCTCGTCGTCGCCGGTGCCGCCGGTCAATTTGTCATTGCCGCCCCTGCCGTCGAAAATGTCGTTGCCGCCGCTACCGTCGAAAATGTCGCTGACGTCGCTGCCCGCAAATACGTCGTCGCCGTCGCCGGTCTTGACGTCAACGCCGGAGGGATTGTTCCAGCCCCAGATATGAGCTCGGCGGTCCACCAGCTCGTCGGAAAGATCGAGGTGGGCGCTGTCCGTCAACTCCAAAATAGCGGAAAAATTGAAGAACGGATCGGTCGACCCGATGATCTTGTCAAAACTCTCGAACTGCGCGCTCGAACCGCTAACGGTAGATCTTTCCGTATTAAGTACTTCAATATTCTTGATCGTCAGACCGTCGAGCGACGAGGTTTGCAGCATATCGATTCCGGCGCCGCCATCGACTGTTCCTGAAATCAGTGGATTGTATCTCTCCACGACTATGGAATCGTCGCCGTCACCGGCGTCGATGTCGGTAAGTTGCTGCTGGTCGCCCGTTCCCGGCCAGGGGATGCCACCGTCATAAATTGTATCGTTACCTGCGCCGCCGATCAATTTGTCGTTGCCGCTACCACCACTGATCACATCGTCGCCGGCGCCGCCGTTCAGCGTGTCATTGCCGTCGTTGCCTGAGATGGTGTCGTTGCCCGCGCCCGTCGTGATCGCATTACCGTAGTAAGAGCCAATCACGTGTGCAGAGACGGAGCCCAGCTCGTCGGCGAGATCCACCACGGACGAATCGGAAACAGTAAGGGAGACAGGTGCGGAAGGGCTGGCTTCAGAGTCGCGGATAACATCGTAGGCTTCGAACTCAGCGCCGGTCTTGGTAACTGTGGCGCCGTTCGTGTCCAGAATATTCAAGGCCATATATATCTTTCCCCAAAAGATGCGTTGTACTCGGCAATATGAGACATCCCCGAAAGAACTGTTTTATTGCTCAACGGATGACAACCCCTCGGGGATCTATGCCAATCCCCGATTAAGTTTTCAATGCAAAATTGTGTCTTTTCATTGATTTTTTAATGAAAAACTAGGGATGAAATACTGGGGAAACGAATTTTATTTTGAGAACTCAAGGTCATAATTTGGTTTCGTAAATAGTATTATCTTTCATTTTCGGATGAGATGCTCTCGCGAAAATTGTGTTTTCAGCGGGTTCCTCGATAATGCTGCGACGCGCGACCGTTCGCGTCACCATCGCAGGTTGGTGCTGGCTTCGACTTGTTCCGGCTTCCCGCGCGGGAAAACTCACATGAGCTTGATGAGTCCTGCCTTCGTCGGCCTGAAGCCGCAGGCGCGGTAGAAACCGGTCAGGTGCGGCTCGAAATCGACATGTAGCCACTCGGCGCCGCGCTCGCGGGCGAGGCTCGTCGCTTGCCGAACCATGCGCGTCGCAATCCCTTGCCTTCGCATGTCGGGGTGCACCGATGTATCGAGGATAAAGGCATGGATGCCGCCATCCCAGGCGACATTGACAAAGCCGACGAGCCGATCGTCCTGATAGGCGCCGATATGAGCAAGGCTGCGGGACAGGATGGGGGTGAAATCGCGGTCGTGCGGGCTGCCCCAGGCGGCGGAAAAGAGCGCGTTGAGTTCCGCGGCGCAGGGGAAGGGGTCGATGCGCAGTTCCGGCATTGGCGGTTCCCTTCATTCAGTGGGCATGGAGTTCGTCCGGATCAAGGCGGGCGACGTCACGGGCTCATTCTGTCACGGCGACCAGCCGGCGGTCGCGTCGCTCGAAAATCCTGTCGGAGAGAAAATCGACACCTCGGTGCTTCGCCATGTCGATCAGCTGCCGGGCCATGGTCAGCGCGGAGGGCGCTTTTCGGTCGATCACGGCGACTTCGTCGCGCTGGCGCAGGATCAGAAACGCGCCATCCGGGAAATTCTTGTCCACCATCGCCCAGAATTCATCCGTCATCACGATGGCCGGCGTCAGCGGCGGGTTATCGTCGATCCGGTAGGCGATCATGTGATCGTTGACCCGTTCTTCCTGGAGTTTCGACATTTCCCGTAGAATATTCCCCTGCGCGGCCTGGCGGATCTCGGCGACAGAGCGCTCGCCGAGATCGGCGCGCGAGAGCCCGACCAGGCTCTGCGGCGTGTCCAGCTGCAAGACAATCGCCACGTCGCCGGCAAGTTCCTCCGCCAGGGACGTTGCCGCATCCTGCTCATTCCCAGGCTGCCGGAAGCGGATATTGGCGAAAACATGCTGCAGGTCGAGTTCCGGCCTGCGGACCGTGACGAGAACGCTCTGCACGAGGTTTTCGATGGCAGCCTCGCGGTCCAGATCGTTGCGGAGCGTATAAAGCCTGCCGTAGACGTTGGTGACATCGATCGTTCCCGTCACGGCTTCGCTTCCGCTATTGGCAAGCCGCACGCGGAGAACGGCGGGATTGCCGGGGTCGATCGCAACCTCCTGGACCTCGGGCTCGCTGCGCAGGCGCGCGGCAACGGCGTCGCGCAGTTGCGCCAGCGTCGGGCGGCGTGGCAGAGATGGGCTGCGCTTCGGAGCGGAGGCCTATTTTCGAGAGAAGGGTCTCGAACATGTCGGCGTTTCCCTGATGTGTCGTGTCCTCGTAAGCTGCCGTCGGCGTCAGGATCAAGGCGATGCCGGCTGAAAGATTGATGATCCGCATGCTGGGCGCCGGCGAAAGAGGCGGCAGCCGCCCGGCCGCCGGCCGAAACGCGTTGCGGCCAACCGGATTTATGCGGCGCGTTTCAGACGTCTGTTCATGCATGTCGTCCCCCGAGGCCGCCGCGACAGCCGGCCGCCAACAGAAGCTAGGGCAAAGCTGTTGCCGATCAATGACGGATGAGGCGCATCGCCCGGGAGAGGGCGGCGGTCTTATGCCGGGCGAGGTTGCGGGACAGGACGTGGGTGAAGTCGCGCGGGGCCCAGCGTACGCATGCCAGCTTGATTTCTATTTTGAACGTTATTTTGAATATTCATGAATGCCGTCCATGTGCGGCGCAACTTTGACCTTACATGATTAGATAGTCATTATCGCCCCGGCCGCCCGGTCTTCCCCTTCGTCCGCCCCTTACGCTTCTGCTCACCCGGGTCCTCATAGCTCCCCACGCCCGTCTTCCCGCGCACGACCGGCCGCACGTCGTCGCGCTCCGGCTGCCCTTCGAGCAGCGGTGAAAACCGCTTCGTGCTTTTGGCGGCATCCGGCTTTTCCGGCAGCGCGCCGGTGACCGGCTTTTCCGTTCGGCCGACGGTCATTTCGTCGAGGTCGTTTTTGCGGAAAAGGGTCTTCTTTGTGGGTTCGGCGATGTCGCGGCCCATCTCGTCGAGGGCGGGTTTGCGGAAGAGGGGGGTGGTGGTGTCGGTGCCTGGGCCCATGTCGTCGAGGCTGGGTCTGGAGAAGTAGGAGGGGGTGGCCCCCTCATCCGCCCTGCCAGGCACCTGACCGGGATCGAGCCGCTGGTCTCGATCCGTCCTTTGGACCCCCCTGGGGAGAAGGGACTCGCTGGTCGCTTTGGCGTTCCGTCTGACGCCTTCCATTGCCTTTGACTCTTCACGAGCCATCGGATCGTCCATGACGGCAAGCTCTGCGGCCTTGAGGCGTTTGATTTCGTCGCGGAGGCGGGCGGCTTTTTCGAAGTCGAGGTCGGCGGCGGCGTCGCGCATGCTCTTTTCGAGGGCGTTGAGATGGGTCTGCAGGTTGTTGCCGACGAGGTTGCCGCCATCGGCGAAGCCCTTGCCCGAGACGCCTGAGATATCGGCGCGAACGTGGTCGCGTTCGTAGACGGAGTCGAGGATGTCGGAGATCCTGGCCTTGACCGATTCCGGGGTGATGCCGTGTTCGGCGTTATATGCCATCTGCTTTTCGCGGCGGCGGCCGGTTTCCTCCATGGCGCGCTTCATCGAGCCGGTGACCTGGTCGGCATAGAGGATGACCTTGCCGTCGACGTTACGCGCCGCACGGCCGATCGTCTGGATCAGCGAGGTTTCCGAGCGCAGGAAACCTTCCTTGTCGGCGTCGAGAATGGCGACGAAGCCGCATTCGGGAATGTCGAGGCCTTCGCGCAGGAGGTTGATGCCGACGAGCACGTCGAAGGCGCCGAGGCGGAGATCGCGGAGGATCTCGATGCGCTCCAGCGTGTCGATGTCGGAGTGCATGTAACGGACGCGGATGCCCTGCTCATGCAGATATTCGGTCAGGTCCTCGGCCATGCGCTTGGTCAGCACCGTGCAGAGAGTGCGGTAGCCCTTGGCCGATGTTTCGCGGATTTCGCCGAGCACGTCGTCCACCTGGGTGCGGGCGGAGCGGACCTCGACCGGCGGGTCGATCAGGCCGGTCGGGCGGATCACTTGTTCGGCGAAGACGCCGCCGGATTGCTCCATTTCCCAGGCGCCGGGCGTGGCCGAAACGGCGATCGTGTCGGGGCGCATGGCGTCCCATTCCTCGAAGCGCAGCGGCCGGTTGTCCATGCAGGAGGGCAGACGGAAGCCGTATTCGGCCAGCGTCGCCTTGCGCCTGAAGTCGCCCCGGTACATGCCGCCGATCTGCGGCACGGTGACGTGGCTCTCGTCGATGAAGACGAGGGCGTTGTCGGGGATATATTCGAACAGCGTCGGCGGCGGATCGCCGGGGTCGCGGCCGGTGAGATAGCGCGAATAGTTCTCGATGCCCTGGCAGGAGCCGGTCGCCTCGAGCATTTCGATATCATAGCGGGTGCGCTGCTCCAGGCGCTGGGCCTCCAGCAGGCGGCCGGCCTTCTCCAGCTCGGCCAAGCGCAGCCGTAGCTCTTCCTTGATCGACTTGATGGCGCCGTTCAGCGTCGGGCGCGGTGTGACATAGTGCGAATTGGCGTAGATTTTCACCGATTTCAGGTCGCCGACCTTCTGGCCGGTGAGCGGGTCGAACTCGGTGATGGCGTCGATCTCGTCGCCGAACATCGAGATGCGCCAGGCGGCATCCTCCAAGTGGGCGGGGAAAAGCTCGATCGTATCGCCGCGCACGCGGAAGGAGCCGCGGGTGAAATCCATGTCGCGACGCTTGTATTGCTGGGCGACGAGGTCGGCCAGCAGCTGGCGCTGGTCGAGCCGGTCGCCGACCGACATCTGGAAGGTCATCGCCGTATAGGTTTCGACCGAGCCGATACCGTAGATGCAGGAGACCGAGGCGACGATGATGCAGTCGTCGCGTTCGAGCAGCGAGCGCGTCGCCGAGTGGCGCATGCGGTCGATCTGCTCGTTGATCGAGGATTCCTTCTCGATGTAGGTGTCGGAGCGCGGCACATAGGCTTCCGGCTGGTAATAATCGTAGTAGGAAACGAAGTATTCCACTGCATTGTCGGGGAAGAAGTTCTTGAATTCGGAATAGAGCTGGGCGGCCAGGGTCTTGTTCGGCGCCAGGATGACGGCCGGGCGCTGCGTCGCCTCGATCACCTTGGCCATGGTGAAGGTCTTGCCGGAGCCGGTGACGCCGAGCAGCACCTGGCTGCGGTCGCCATTCTCCAGCCCCTCGACGAGGTCGCGGATGGCGGTGGGCTGGTCGCCGGCCGGCTCGTAATCTGACTGCATGCGGATGGCGATGCCGCCTTCGGATTTGTCGGGTCGGGCAGGGCGGTGCGGCGTCCAGATCTTGCCGTTCTTGTGCAGCGGATTGCCGCTCTCGATCAGCGCCGACAGCGCCTCGACCGTGGCGGTGACGGCAGTGCCGGCCTGCAGCGACGAGGCCTCCTCCAGCGTCGTATCCATGCCGGAGACAGGATTGAGGCCGGCGGCCGCGCGCGTCTTCGGGTCGGTCGAGCCGCCCATGGAGGTGCCGCGGGCGCTTTTTGAAGCGCTGACGCCGTCGCTGGTTTTCGTCCTTGCGGCGATTTCCACCTTCTTGCGGTGCTTACCGGCCTTGGAGGCGATCTGGCGTTGGGTCTCGACGCCCGAGGCCTCGGCATCGGCCTCCAGCTGCTTCACCCAATCGGCGACGGAGCCGGAAAGCGGCGCGCCCTCAAAGGACGATTGAGGGGCTTCCTCGAAGCCATTCGGGGCGGGGGATTTCTTCGGAGATTTGGCCATGCGGCGAATATGGAGAGAGTCAGGACGAAAGTGAAGAGGGAAAGAGTACAAAAGGGAAACGAATGAATCGTTCGAATCGGGTCAACAATCTCCCGGACTATGGCCGCGAGGCGGCGCATCCGCCCCTTCAAGGATGAGGCTCTCTTGGGAGCGGGGCAGTTGCCAACCTCCGGCCCCGCACTGGAACCGAAATCAGCCTTCCGCAGTTAGTTTCCTGTCAATTCAGCTACAGGTGCGACTGCCATTAGCGACCATTCCGCCTTCTGGAAAAAACCGATCTCCATCGACCTCGATACCGGCGAACGGATGGTTCTCCGCTCGCCGCAGGATGCGCTTTACACACTCATCTCCGACTGGCCGGTCAAGGGCGGCGTCCATCAGCAGCGGGCGATCGATTTCTGCCGTGCCTGGCTCGCCGGCCGCATGCCGGCCGAGACGGTGCGGCAGGCCTTTATCCTGGCGGCGCTGGAAGCTGGGGTGGCGATCAACGACGATGATGAAGATGAGGCCGGAAGTTCTGTTTTGAAGCCCTCGGTGTAGCTGAGCCAACATTGATATATCCGCGTCACGCAGCCGGTATCGCGCTGTTGCAGCAATATTCCCACGATGTATTGCAAATATTATTCTCGCTGTGTTTGTAGGAATAGGCAGCGTTTATTGCGCTCCGATTCTTTAGGGATTCAGCTGAATGAAAATTAAAGTCCTTGTTTGCGCTGCTCTGCTGGTACTGGCCGGTTGCAATGCGCCGGTGTCGCAATCCGTTGCGGATTCCCAGCGTCCTCCCTCGAGTGACGTCCGGCAGAATTTCATCAACATCGTGTTCAAGAGAACCTACCGGCACGAAGCGGGAGAAGTCGTATGGGCCCGCATCTCCAGTGTGGTTCTGCTCGATCCTGAAAAAAAGATCTACGCTTACTGTGTGCGGGTGGTGCCCAAGCGCAGCTGGGGAGACTGGGCCTATCTCGGCGTCTCCTTCACGGATGACAAAATATTAGGCGCGACGGTGAATGATAATCGCTGCCGCGACAAGCGGCTGCGTTACTACCCGTTTCCTGAGATGAACGGCATGAAGACCTGACAGGGCGAGGGCTCCGGCCGCGTCGCCGTTCGAGGCTTTGTTGAGCGGCGCCGCGACATGCTCCAGCGTCCCGAAGGCGCGGCACCCTCCAACCTTCCTCATGCGGAGGTGCTTAGCCGCAGGGCGGAGCCTCGAAGCACGGGATATGACGTTGCTGCTTGCAGCCATCGAACAGTATTTCAAGCGACGGGTTTCTTTGCCGGAGTGGGTGTAGGAGGCGGTCTCTAAGCGGACTGCGCATCCCGCAGTCCGCGAGGACCATCCTCATACCTTGCTCAAGCAAAGACGGCTTCCCTGGAATCATCCATTGTCGACGCCCTGCAGTACCATACGAGGAGGACAACCGGTCCAATAGGAACTAATAGTCCAAGAAGCTGCCACCATCCGCTTCGGTTGATGTCGTGAAGGCGTCGGGCGGCCATGGCGATCCACGGAAGAAACGTGGCCAGCGACCAGATCAGCCTCAGGGTCTCGCTTCGATCCACGATGTACAAAGCGATGGAGACGAGAACGGCGAAGAGGAACGAGTACCAGAATTCCGATCGGCTCGCTCTACCGCTAAAGTTCACATAATTCTTGAAAAAGCTTCCGATCGCCTGGCCGAAACCCATGGCCGGCGGCAGGCCGCCGAAGCGGTTCGGCCCGGCCAGCGGTTTTCTGAAGACGAAGATCAATGGCACGCCGATCAGGATCAAGACGATCAACCAGTGAAACAGAGAAAAGCTGCCCATGAGATACCCCAGCTGTTAGAATAGCTTAGAGATAAGCGATGTTTGTTTCCGGAGGATTAACCTGCTTGTGATCCGATGTGTTTCGCAATCACAGCTTGAGAAATTGCGGCTGCCATGTTGGCGGCGCGATGATGCTTTGAGACGGCCGCAATCGCCGTCGCTCAGCGCTTGAGCAGCACGCTTGCCTGCACCGGCTGCTCGATGCCCTTCAGCGCCAGCATACGCGTTTCTGCGCCCGCCGCGAGGTCGGGAGCCTTGGTGGCCGTCTCGGCCGAGATCAGGATCTCCCCGGCGGCGGCCTGGGATTCCAGCCGTGCGGCCTGGTTGACGACGCCGCCGATGGCGGTGAAATCGCTGCGGAAGCTGGAGAATTCGCCGATCTGGACCTCGCCGGAATGGATGCCGACGCCGACGCCGAGGGTGCGGCCGGGCAATAGCCCGAGCGCCAGGCTGCTCAGCGCGGCGGCACAGTTCCGCTGTATTTGCTGCCCAGCCAAGATCGCGGCGGCGGCATGATCCTTGCTGACGATCGGGAAATTGAAGATCGCCATCAGGCCGTCGCCCATCTGCTTGTTGACGATGCCGTCATGCGCCCAGATCGCCTGGGCGCAGCGATCCTGGAACAGGCTGACGATTTCGCTGAGCTGCACCGCCTCGATGCGCTCCGAAAGATCCGTGAAGCCCCTGATATCGGCAAACAGAATGGTGGCGTCGACGGTGATCTGGCGCTGCTTCTTGACATATTGGAAGGAGCGTTCGCAGATCGTGCAGATATCGGGGTTCATCTTGCTGCGGGTGATGCCGAGGGCGCGGAAGGGCAAGGCAAACGGACCGCCGATCGGGATCGGCATATGCATCTGGTCCCAGCAGCCGCGGCAGATCCTGGCACTGCCGTGCCTTGCCGGCTCAATTGATGAGGCTGTCGTCATGTCAAGCAATCCGTCGCCTGATAACCCAAAAACCAGCTTCCGCCACTCGATTGCTTTTGGCAACACTGCTGATGGTCTAGGGGACGAATAGCTTGAAGTATTTCATATCGAATTATGATGCCTTCGTTTTTGCCAAGATGTCGAAACCCGCCTTGCAAAGTGCTATTCCCGGTAGATAAATTCGGTTCAGTGTCATCGCCTTGTCTAGAAGGTGTAGTCGATACTTTTTAGCGAGAATTTTCGATGAATCCTCAAGAATTGCGCAGAGCGGAATACGCTTACAATAAAAGCAAATTGCTCCGGGTATTCCTGGTTATGGTTGCCATCACAGCGGGAATCGTCTGGTTAGGTTTCTATCCGCCCAAGGATAAGGATCCTTACGCCATCTGGTTCTTCGTGTCGTTATGGCTGGCATTATTTGGAATCCTCACATCGCTGGCATTGCCCAAACTCCTCTCGAAGCGGCCGGGACTGATCATTTCAACGGCTGGAATCCAGGTGCCGAATTTTCCTGACCAGATAGTGGCGTGGTCTGCCATCCGAAGCTTTGACAGAGTCCGGGCCAAATATTCGGATGTCATCGTTCTTCACCTCGATCCCATTGCCGCCAAAACCTTGACCAGGCAGTGGCTGGTGAGCCGGCTGCCGGAATGGCTCACCGGTTCACGCGCAAAGGTCGGTATCCCTTTGCAGGTATTGCGGGGCAATCCGGACACGATATTCGGCCAGTTCGTCGGATTGCTGTCCAAAGCTCATGAGGCCGAACGTCAGGCCATGCCGGAAGACAGCTCGATTCCCAAGGACGAAGAGGAAGAAGCATCGGAACCCGCTGTCAACAGCGCCGGCCATCCGCTCTTCACCTATATTCTTCTGGCTATTCTGGTCGCGGTCTATCTTGCCGAACTCGCCTTCAGTGTCGAGCCACCGGTCGCCGGCTCTCCCTCCACCTGGTCTCTCTACCTCCTTGGCGGCACGGTTCGTCAAAGCATCGTCGAGCACGGCGAATGGTGGCGGCTGTTTACCGCACCATTCATGCATGGAGGCATCCTCCATCTCGCGTTCAATTGCGTTGCCCTGTGGTTCGCCGGACGGTTGTTCGAGCGGCTGATCGGCTGGCGCTGGTTTGCAGCGATTTTTTTCGCCAGCGCGCTCGGCGGGTCAATCGCATCGGTGTGGATCAATGACCAATACACGGTCGGGGTCGGCGCCTCCGGCGGGATCGTCGGGCTTTTCGCAGCCGTCGTCGCGGCAAGCTTCCGATTCCGGTCAGGGCCGATTGCAGATAACCTGCGGATTGGAGCAGCTCAAATTCTGATCCCCTCCCTGCTGCCGTTCCTCTCGGCTGCAAGAAGCGGTGAGAACATCGATTATGCCGGACATTTCGGCGGCGCATTGACCGGGGCAGCGCTATCGTTCCTGCTGCTGGCATTCTGGCCGAAAGAGCGCCCGACGCCTCGTTTCGGAGCGGCGGCGATAGCCTTCAGCACTCTGTTTGTTATTGTGGCGGCGGTGTCGCTTTGGCCTATCAGCAGCACCATCCGGATCGTCGCCAATAACCCGATGACCAACTTTTTCGCAGGAAAGTACGAGCAGGCTGCCACAGGTTTTGCTACCGAGGCAACCGAGGATCCCGCGAATGCTCCCTATTTTCATCTCTGGCGCTTTTTCGCTCAAAAGCGGGGCAAGGATACAAAAGCTATCGCCGACCTCGAGATCGCGGCTGGTAAAATGGATCAGGGGACATGGCCCTATCCCGTCTACCGTCTTTTTCTCGGCGCGTTGAAACCGGATGAGCTGATGGCGAAGGCAGCCGATAGCAACCAGCGTTGTGAGGCCACATTTTACAGTGGCGAATGGTACCTGTTGAATGGAAACACCGCGGAGGCGCGCCCACGGTTCCAGACTGCCTTGTCCTCCTGCCCCGCGACCTTCCTGGAATATGACGGCGCGAAAGGCGAATTGAAAAGCCTTGGCGCGCAGTAGTTGCGTGCCTGCTCAGGCCCGAAACTGGCAAATGGGAGATGTCTGCTTCGTTCGCTGGAATCCATCGCCGACAAGTTGAATATCGCGCGACCCGGCGATAG
Source organism: Rhizobium changzhiense (assembly GCF_013087625.1). Classification (NCBI taxonomy): domain Bacteria; kingdom Pseudomonadati; phylum Pseudomonadota; class Alphaproteobacteria; order Hyphomicrobiales; family Rhizobiaceae; genus Rhizobium; species Rhizobium changzhiense. The sequence continues at coordinate 963,703 of NZ_JABFCQ010000002.1, read as the reverse complement.
CATCGCGATCTGACCTACTGTAGGATGTTGTTAACAATACTTTCGCTCTCCAGGAAAGACCGGGGATGGAGCGCCGTCTTGCAGCAATCCTGATCGCCGATGTCGTCGGTTACAGTCGATTGAGCCAGATCGACGAGGAGGGCACGCGTGCGCGATTCCAGGCGGATCAGGATGAAGTCTTCGAGCTGGCGATCGAGCGACATCACGGCCGGCTGGTCAAAACCATGGGCGATGGTTTGCTGGTCGAATTCCAGAGTGTGGTCGATGCCTTGCGTTGCGCGGCGGAGGTTCAGCAACTGAAAGCCACCCGCAATGCCGCAGCCCTGCCGCAACACCGGCTCGAGTTCCGGATCGGCATCAATCTCGGCGATATCATCGTCGAGGGCGAGGATATCCAGGGCGACGGCGTCAATATCGCCGATCGAGTGCAGGCGCTGGCGGAACCGGGCGGCATCGTCATATCGGGAACGACATACGACCAGGTGAAATCGAAAGTCCCGGTCGGTTTCGCTTCGCTCGGCGAGCAGCGGTTGAAAGGCATTGCCGAACCGGTCCGGGTCTATCGCGTCCTGCTTGACCCGACTGCTGCCGGCAAAACCGTCACAAGCCGGAGGCGCCTGCCAAGACGTCGGCTCTTTGCGGGCATCGTAGCGGCCGTTGTCCTTGCTCTTGCGGGCGCAGCACTCTGGTGGCAGCCGTGGACGCTGGCAAAACCACCGGCGCTCAGAGAACGTTTCGCCTATCCGTTGCCGGACAGGCCATCGGTCGCGGTTCTGCCCTTCATCAATGTCAGCGGCGACACCGAGCACGACCATCTCGCAGAGGGGTTGACGGACGATCTGATCACCGAACTGTCCAAAGTATCGGGTCTCTTCGTCATTGCCCGCCATTCGGTCTTCGCCATCCGGGACTCCGTCGGCAAGATTCAGGATGTGGCCGCCGAACTCGGCGTTCACTACGTGCTCGAAGGGACCTTGCAACGGGCCGGGCCACGGCTTCGGATCAATGTCAAACTGATCGACGCGGTCACCGGCCTCTCGATCTGGGCCGAGCGCTACGATCGCCAATATGCCGACCTCTTCGCCGTTCAGGATGATGTGATCGGCAAGATCATCTCGGCCCTGTCGGTCAAGCTCAGCGCCCGCGAGCGCGATCAACTGGCCCAAATCCCGACCGAAAATCTCGAAGCCTACGATTATTACTTGAGGGCCGAGCAGGAGGGCTTCATTTTACGGGATGTCGATACCTATCGCCGGACCCTGTCCTTCTACCAGAAGGCGATCGACCTCGATCCGGGCTTTGCCAATGCCCATGCGGGAATCGCCCGCGTGGCCGTCGATGTCTGGCGCAACGACTATAATTACCTCTGGTCGGCCGCCGTCGCCCGCAAGATTGCCTATGACGCCGCCGGGCAAGCCCTCAAGCTGGATCCCAACAATGCCAGGGCGCACACGGTGCTTGCCCTGCTGCAATGGGTGGATGGGCGCGAGACGGAGGCCAGGAACTCCGCCAACATGGCGGTTGCAATGGAGCCGAACGATGCGGAGTCCGCCGCCAACCTCGCTCTCATCCTGGTCCACACCGGAAGCAGCGGGCAGGCGATCACGGAGATTGAAAAGGCTTTGCGGCTCGACCCTTCGCCGGCGTCGAGCTTTCAACTGCTGGCGGGGATCGTCTTTTATACCGCGGGCGACGATCAGCGCGCGATCTCACTGATAGAGCCGACGCTCGACAGCCTGCCGAAGGTCGAGCCGGCACGCGAATATCTGGCTGCGGCCTATGCCGACCAGGGCAATGAAACCAAGGCTGCAGCGGAGACGGCAAAGCTGCTGGAGCTGTTCCCCGAAAGCAATCTCACCTATTACGGCTATCTCTATGATTACTGGCGGGACGGCGATCTGCAGCGCCATCTGGCCGGATTGCGAAAGGCCGGCATTCCCGAATGGCCCTTCGGCTTTACAGGCAGTCAAGCCGATAGGCTCGGCGAGGCAGACCTGCGCAATCTTGTCGATGGCAAGAGCTGGACCGGCAAGCACAAGAACGGCACGGATTTCACCCAGTATTTCGACAAGGCTGGAAACACGGCCTATCGCAGCGCGAATACCAACATCACCGGCACGATCGAGGTGCGGGGCGACAGTCTCTGCGAAAAATTCGACGGTTATTTCCTCGACCGGATGGTGTGCGGATATGTTTACCGCAACACCTCCGGCGAACAGCGCGACAGGCCATACGTACATGTCACGCCGCGCGCCTTGACGTTCTTTTCACCCACACCTTGACGGGCCGGGCGTTGCGGCTTCATTTCGTATCCGGTTGCTGCCAGACGGTGTGCATCTTCTCCGAAATCAGCGTCTGCTGAACTTCGGACCAATGCTTCTTCGAGTCGGTCACCTTGGTCGGATTCTTCTCCATGCCTTCCGCTGCCCCCGGGTCATAGCTCAGATACAGTTTGCCATCGATGATCCGCCAGGCCTTCGGATCGATATTGGTGGTCACCGTCCCGAAAGACACGCCGTCGGCGCAATAGCCGCCATATTGCGGCGCATACCTGGATGGATCGCCCTTGAAGAGATCGCGATTTTCCGCGCTGGCGAAATGCCAGGTCGCGCCAAGCCAGTGGTAGGAATATGTCTCGGACCCTTTAACGGCCTGGTTTTCGGTGAAATAGGCAACCGGGTCATAACCCTTGATCGCGATATCGCCGAAATAGCCGGTATTGACGAGATCTTCCGCTGCCGCGGGCTGAAGGAAAGAAAGCAGCATGACCGCAGCCCCAAGCGCCGCTCCCGTCCGCTTTCCGCATTTTTGCACGTGATAAGACATACCAAGCTCCGTTCCCGGACGCGGTCTATTACCTCAAGCGAAACGCTATTGCCGTTTGGTGCATTCCTTGTAGAGCGGTTCACCCACAAGCTCGGCTTTCTGGCAAACAGCACCGGCTTCCATCAGTAATTTGGCCGTATCCCAATGCGCCCGCCACCCGGCTTGAGTGAGAGGCGTGTACCCGTTTCTTTCCGTCGCTTCGACATCCGCGCTCTTCGTCAGCAGAAAAGCGACCACATCGGTGCGGCCCTCTTCGGCGGCGCCGTGCAGCGGCGACATTTGATAGAAATTCTTCCTGTCGTTGACATCAGCTCCCTCGGCGACAAGCCGTTTCACCACCTCCAGTTTTCCTGCATAGGCTGCTGCATGCAGCGCCGTCAGCCCACCCTTGTTGCGAATTTCGATGTCGGCGCCGCGATCCAGCAAAAGAACGACGACATCGGCATGGCCCGCCAATGACGCGATAATCAGCGCCGGCTCGCCCGCCTCATCGAGCTCCGACAGATCGGAGCCCTGGTCCAGCAACTGTGTGACGCGGGCGATATCGCCGTCCTTGGCCGCCTGATGCAAAGGACCTGCCCATGCCGGCAGGACGCCAATGACAAGCGTAGCAACAGTCGCGATAAAAATATTCACGGGCACGATCTCGGTTTGATCAGGGTTCGTATGCGCCGTTTTGCCGCGTTTTAGCACGTGTGCAATTCGTAAACAAGATTACGCTAATGGATGCGCTCCCCTCAACCCCACTTGCGCTGCGGTGGATACCGAAGGCGCGGAAGGCAGGGCGAGCGGGCCGCCGATCTGGACCGGCATATGCATCTGGTCACAGCCACGGCGGCAGATCGTGCCACTTCCGTGCCCGGCGGGCTTCCTGGACGAGGCGTCTGTCGTGATGTCCTGCGATCCGCCCGCCATGGCCGGAGGGAAGCTTCCGCCAGTCGCCGGCTTTGGCAACTCTCCTGTTGGGCTCCGGAACACTCGCCGTACTCAGGCATCGGTTCCTAGAGCTTCCTCTCCATGAAAATCGTGATCGGCTGTAAGCTCGCGGGAATCTCCCGAAATTGATCGCAGGGTTTGAAGCCAAAGCTCTCGTAGAGGGCGATGGCCTCACACATAAAGCTCACGGTTTCCAGCCGCACGCGATCGTACCCGTCATCGCGCATTCCATTCAGGCAGGCGGTCATCAGACCCCTGGCTGCGCCTTTGCCGCGTGCTTCGGTGCGAACATACATTTTCTGCAACTCGGCGATGCTATCATTCGACTTCGAATAGCCAGCGCAGCCGGCGACATTTCCGTCCGCACGCGCAAGGAAGAAGCCCGCGCCGGGTTCGCGAAACTTTTCCATCAGGGTTTCAACCGTGTGTCCGTAGACATATTCCAGCAGCTCGACTTCGGGCACTCCGAACTGGCTGGACTGTTCAGCATCCCATTTGCCCATAGCATCGATCAGCGCAAGCGCATCTTCGAAGTCGGACCGGGAACCAATGGCATGGACTTCCATAAACCGCCCTCCTAGGCAGCAGCCGATCCGATATTCCTACGGCCTTTCCAGGCAAGTGCAACAGTTGCCTCTCGGACCTTGGCATGCCCTGCAGGAGCACCCCGGCCTTCAGCGAACCTTCGCGGAACGGAATAGCGTCACACTTGTTACTCCCAGTGGTCGATATCCGCTGCCAAACTATCTCCATAAACGAGTAACGAGCAGCGAAGGGAAGCGCGCTTCACCACGGAGGCGCGGGAATTCGCCCCAATGAGGAGATCGAAAGCCATGACTGCTTCAGCCGAGAATGGAAAAAGCGGACAAGCGATGCACAAACCGCCGGTCGTGTCGCCGCAGGCCTGGGAGGCGGCCCGCGAGCAGTTGCTCGTCAAGGAAAAGGCTGAGACCCGCGCCCGCGACGCGCTGGCCGCCGAGCGCCGGCGCATGCCGTGGATGGCTGTCGAGAAGGCCTATGCGTTCGAAGGGCTTCAAGGCAAGGTCAGCCTGCTCGACCTGTTCGAAGGCAGACACCAGCTCATCCTCTACCGCGCCTTCTACGAGCCCGGTGTGTTCGGTTGGCCCGAGCATGCCTGCCGCGGCTGCTCGATGGTGGCCGATCAGGTTGCCCATGTCGCCCATCTCAACGCGCGCGACACGACACTGGTCTTCGCCTCGCGCGCACCGCAGGCCGACATTGCACGGCTGAAGGCGCGGATGGGCTGGACCATGCCGTGGGTCACGATCACCGACAGCTTCGACAAGGATTTTGGCGTCGACGAGTGGCACGGCACGAATGTGTTTTACCGCGACGGCGAGCGCATCTTCCGCACTTATTTCATCAACAACCGCGGTGACGAGCAGATGGGCGGCACCTGGAACTATCTCGACATCACGCCGCTCGGCCGCCAGGAAGTTTGGGAGGATTCGCCCGAGGGCTATCCGCAGACGCCGACCTATAAGTGGTGGAACTGGCACGACAGCTATGTGCCGGACGCCGAGCCAGACAAGAAATGGATCGAGGTCTCCGACGCCGGCGAGGCGGCGTTCAGGGTCGAGAGCGCAAACGAGAAACCGTAGGGTTGGTCCGGCTGTATCCTCCGTCCTGCCGGGGCAGGAGGGTACGGCGGTCCGCCTGAGATTTATTTCGGCGGTTTTTCGGAGTGGTAGGGCTCAGCGTGCTCACCTTGGCCGAAGATTGTGCGACGGGGCGCTATCCCAGAACGTGCTTGCGCCATGCCGTCACGCCCTGCACCTTCTGCGGGCAAAATTTCACCGACATATCTCCTTACTGTCATGGAACCATGCTAGATTTCCTCCGATTTTGAGGGGAGGTGGGCATGGATACGGATTTTCGTGTGACCGGCGGGAATGCGGCTGCGCTCTTTGCGCTGACCATCCATCGCGGCGATGGCATGGTGCTGCTCGGCATGGACTGGAAGGACGGTCGGCCGCCGGTCGATTTCGTCGGCTTCGCCATCCAGTATCGCGAGCCGGGCACGGATTTCTTCAAGACAGTGCGCAACCGTATCGGCTTTCCCGGCCAGCCTGTTCCCGACGACGGCATCCGCACAACAGAGGCGCCGATTCAGAAGTTTCGCTGGGTGCATTTTCCCTTCAATGCCGATCTGCCGGGCAAGTTTACCTATCGCATCACGCCAAAGTTCATGGATGCGGCGGGCGCGCTGACATCAGGCGAGGCGCAGGAGGCGGAGCTGGCGCTGATGCGCGAAACCATTCCCGGCAAGCTCAACGTCGCCTTCACCCGTGGCTTCGTCTCGTCGCAGGCTTTCGTTCGCAATTTTGCCGCCGGCGAGCCGACGATCGTCACGCTGGTGCCGCCGGATGGCGACCAGGGGCTGGACTTCGTGCCGACCCATGCCGATGCAGAGCAGGCGCTTGCCTGGATGGGCTTCGAGGCGCGGGCCGAAACGTTCGATCTGCTCACCAGGGCGCACGATGCTGGCGCCGAGGTGCGCGTCATCGCCTATGACCTGAACCTGCCCGAGGTGGTCACCCGGCTGGAGGCGCTGGGGCCGAAGCTCAAGATCATCATCGACGACAGCAACCGCACCGAGGGCCACGGCCGCCCGAATTCGCCGGAGACGAGGGCGGCGGAGCGGCTGATCGCCTCGGCGGGGGCTGCCAACGTCAAGCGCCAGCATATGGCGAACCTGCAGCACCAGAAGTCGATCGCCGTCAGCGGTGGCGGCATCTCGACGGTGCTCTATGGCTCGACCAATCTCAGCTGGCGCGGCCTTTATGTGCAGTCGAACAACAGCCTCGCCGTCCATAGCGAAAAGGCGATCGACGATTATTTCACCGCCTTCGAGAGCTATTTCACCGCCAATCGCGCCGAGGATTTCCGCGACTCGCCAAGTTCCGCCGGCTGGATCGATCTCGGCCTTGCCGGCGTCGACGCCAAGGTCGCTTTTTCCCCGCACAGCGCCGCCAATGGCCGGCTTGATGAAATCGGCGCCGATATCGATACCGCAGAGTCCAGCGTGTTCTTCTCGCTCGCCTTCCTCGGCCAGATGACCAGGGGGGCGATCGGCCCGGCCTTGGGACGCGCCCTGGAGCGTCCCAACATGCATGTCATGGGCATCGCCGATGCCGAGGTGCGGGCGGGCAATCTCGGCCTCACCGTGCTGACGCCCGATAATCGCCGCAAGGTGGTGCGCGCCTCGGCACTGACGGGCAACGTGCCGCCGCCCTTCCTGACCGAACCCTCGGGCCTTGCCGGTGTCGACGGCAACCAGCGCGGCACGCGCATGCACCACAAGTTCGTCGTGCTCGACTTCGACAAGCCGACGGCGCGCGTCTATCTCGGCTCCTACAATTTCTCCGAACCCGCCGACGACAACAATGGCGAGAACCTCGTTCTCGTGCGCGACCGGACGGTTGCGACCAGCTACATGATCGAGGCGCTCCGGATGTACGACCACTACATCTTCCGCGTCGCCTCCGAAGCAAACGACGGCGCCGCCCGCCCGCTGGAGCTGAAACGCCCGCCCGAGCCCGGCGGCACGCCCTGGTTCGAGCGCGACTGGACCGACCCCATCCGCGCCCGCGACCGGGAGCTGTTTTCACGGGCGGAGTAATGCTGCCGGTCACGACGGCCCTTAACCTCAACCATTCCATGCGGGCGATATCGACGGACGGCTGCGGTGAGACGGTCTTTCGCTTTGAGGCGATTGCCTTGTCCGTCGAACGGTATGCATAGTGGTCCGTGGAGGTGGTTGATGAATAGATTGACTGCGTTTGTTCTGATGACGTTACTTGCGCCGCTACGGCGCACGCCGAGCAGCGCTGCGGCTGGCTGGACAATCCCGCCACGCGGACCTGGTCGCTGAACGATGCCGACGGCGGCTGGAGCATCATGGACAATACAGGCGGTCCCACGGCTGAGGGAATGGATGAGATTCCCGACCTGACGAGCGGCGAGTATGTCTACACGAATGCCGCTCACGGTTATGCCTGCGCCTGCATGAACGTCGATACGGATGATGAAGGGGTGATCACTCGGATTCATTCCGTGCGGCAATTGGCGCTTTCCCGATGCCGGAGCGACCGCGCCATCGACTGGTTCCTTCGCAAGGACGAATAGCAGAACCGGTAACGCGGCGCTGCCCGTCGATCGCCAACATATTCTTCTCAAAGTGGAAACCTTCCGGCGACGGTTGCGTTGTAGCCGCTACCAGTAGTGCGCCTGACAGCACGCTAAGAGGAGGCTTATTCATGAAGGTCATGATTGTTGAAGATGAGAATTTTATTGCTCTGGAGCTCGAACGCATTGCGCAAGAGGCTGGACACCAGACTATTGGGCCGGTTTCGACAGTGGAGCAGGCTCTCGCCCACGCTCAAAGAAGCGATGTCGCGCTCGTCGATCTCAGTCTCTCCGATGGGCTGAGTGGCGCCCAGCTCGCGCGCCGGCTGATCGACCGCCATAGGGTTGACGTCATCTTCGTGACCGGCAGTCCCGAGAATGTCGGGCATGGTATCGAAGGCGCGCTTGATGTCATCTCCAAGCCCTTCACCGATGAGAGGATTGCCAGTGCGCTCTCGCGGGCGGAGGAGCGACGTCGAAACTTCGACAGCAGCAAGGTTGCGTTGTGAACGGCCGTGACGCTACGTTGTGAACAGCGACCGGCGGCGTTGTGATAAGAAGGAAATCGACGTCGTCAGGCCGCTGGCGTCTGCCCGAGGAGACAGTCCGGATGAAACACGCGCTCCTTGCCGTTCTCTTCGCTCTCTCGGCCTGCGCCAGCGCAGCGGATCCGCAGCCTCTTCCCGGCAGCCTCACCTATGGCGGAAAGGTCATCCGGTCACCCTACCGTCCGGGAACGGTGGTCAAGAATACCTTTCTCGGCGATTTCGGTTACCGTGTGTTCGAGACTTATGTGGTCCAGCCGGACGGAACGCTTAAGCTTACCTCCCAGAGCACGGGGCCGGACTTCCTTTGGCAGTGAGGACTTCCGGTTCCTCAGCGCCCAAGCGCGAGACGATCGCGAAATCATCGCCGCCGGCGGTTCCCGTGGCGTTCAGCCGTCTGACGGCCAGCTCGATGAATGCCTTGACCAAAGGCGGCAGGTGCCGGCTGCTGGGATAGACGACGTGCAGGCCGCCGGCAGGGGTGGTGTAACCGTCGAGAACGCGGCGCAGCCGCCCGTCCTTGATGCAGGCTTCGGCGAATCGGTGCGGCAATTGGGCGATGCCATGGCCGGCGATCGCGGCCGCCATCACCGCCTGCATCTCGTTGGCGGCGAAGCGGCCCGAAACCGCGACCGTTTCCTGACCGTGCGGACCTTCCAGCAACCATTGCGCATGGGCGGCCTGGCCGGCGATGACGCAGTCGTGGCGGACGAGATCTTCAGGCGTAGCGGGCGGGCCGCAGCGGGCGAGATAATCTGGGCTTGCGCAGAGAAGGCGGTGCATCGAGCCGAGTTTGCGGGCGACCAAGGTAGAATCTTCGAGGACGCCGGTGCGGAAGGCGAGGTCTATACCGCTTTCGACGAGGTTTAGCCTGTCGTCGGTCAGGCGCAGTTCGACCCTCGTCTTCGGGTAGGTCGAAAGAAATTCGAAGATCGCATCCTGGAGGAAGTGGCCGCCGAAGCCGACCGGCGCCGATATACGGATCGTGCCGGCAGGCTCCAAACGCGCTTCCGCAAGCCGCTGGTTGGCGCCTTCGATGGTGCGCAGCGCCTGGCTGCTTTCTTCGTAATAGAGACGCCCTGAAGCCGTCGGGTTGAGGCTGCGGGTCGTGCGCTGCAACAGCCGCACGCCGAGTTCGCGTTCCAGCTCGGCGATGCGGCGGCTGACCGTCGTCTTCGGCATGCCGAGCAAGCGCGCGGCGGCGGTGAAGCTGCCCGCTTCGACGACTCGGGCGAAGATCATGATATCGTTGAGATCGAGCATTGTATCCTGGGATGGCACGATGTTTTCCAATTATATGCCATTATGGTTCAATGCGACAGGCCCTAACTTTGCTTCATCGGTCACAACAAGGAGCAGACAGATGAGCAATATAAGAAGCGTTCTGGTCACCGGCGCTACCGGCCAGCAGGGCGGCGCGGTCGTGCGCGCCCTGATCGCGCGGGGACATCGCGTCAGGGCGATCTCGCGCAAGCCTGACAGCGACGGCGCGAAGCGGCTGGCCGCGGCAGGGGGTCGAAGTCGTCGCAGGCAATCTTGATGACGGCGTATCGGTCGCGAAGGCCGCAAGCGGCGTCGACACGATGTTCCTGATGGGCAACAGCTACGAGGCCGGAGTGGAAGCGGAAACGCGCCAGGGCATCCTTGCTGCCGATGCGGCAAAGGCCGCCGGCATCGGCCACCTGATCTATTCCTCCGTCGGTGATGCCGACAAGAAGACCGGCATTCCGCATTTCGACAGCAAGTATCTCGTCGAGCAGCATCTAGCCGGCCTCGGCATTCCCTACACGATCAGCGCGCCCGTGGCCTTCATGGAAAACACCGTGGCGCCCTGGGCGATCGACGGCCTGCGCCAGGGCGTCTATGCCGCGGCACTGCCGCCCACCCGCGTGCTGCAGCAGATCACCATCGATGATATCGGGGCTTTCGTGGCGGTGTTGGCCGAGCGGCGCGAGCAGGTGTTCGGCAAGCGCTTCGATATCGCCGGCGACGAATTGTCGGGCGAACAGCAGGCGAAGATCCTGTCCGAGGTGCTCGGCCGCCCGATCCGCTACCAGGAACTGCCGATTGCGGCGATACGGCAGCAGAGCGAGGATACGGCGCTGATGTTCGAATGGTTCGACCGCACCGGCTACGACGCTGACCTTTCAGCCCTGCGCCGGGATTTTCCTGAGGTTGGCTGGCATCGTTATGCAGACTGGGCGAAGGGCTTCAACTGGAGTGTACTCGACAAGACGGCCGGTTAAGTCGCGACGTCATCGAGTGGTGACATCTTGATGGAGGCGGGCCGGTCAGGTCCGCTTTCCCGATCTCGTCGTGCTCAGGCCCGCGCTGCCGGCGCCACTGCCTGCAGTGCCGCCTCGACATTGGCGGGCAGCCGGAAGCGGCGGCGGTATTCGCCGGGCGTCAGGCCTGCCAGCTTGCGAAACAGGCGGCGGAACGAGGCGAGGTCGGAATAGCCGACTTCGAGCGCGATCTCCTCGATCGGCCCATCCTCCATCTCGAGCATTTGCTTGGCTTCCTCGACGCGGAGCCACTGGACATATTCGAGCGGCGAATAACCCGTCGCTTTCCTGAAGCGGCGGTCGAAGGACCGCTTCGGCAGGCCGGAGAGCCTGAGCAACTCGGAGACGATGTCGGCCGACTGATAGTGCAGGGGGGCATATTCCTGGCATTTCTTCACCACGGCGTCGCAGTGATCGGCATTGGCGATCATCGAGGCGTAGGGCAGCTGGCCATCGCGATGCCATTGATAGAGGAAGATCTTCGATATGCGGATGGCTTCCGCCGTTCCGGCATGCCGGGCAATGAGGAAGAGCGTCAGGTCCTGCCAGGAGGATGCGCCGCCGGCACAGACGATAGAATGACCAGCGCCGGCCTGGACCAGGATGCGCTCTTCCTTAAGCTCCACATTCGGAAATTGGCTGCGAAACAGCGGCGCATACATCCAGTGCGTCGTTGCCGGCTGCCCCTCCAGCAGCCCTGCCTCGGCCAGCACGATTGATCCGCCACAGGCAGCCAGCAGGCGCGCGCCGCGCCGATGCATCTCGACAATCCAGGTCAGCAGCCGCCGGTCGAGCGCCCTGATGGTTTCTGGCGTGTCGACAAGCACGTTCGGGACGAGGACATAGTCGGTCTCTTCGATGTCATCGATCGTTTCCTGCGGCATGATCGTCACGCCTGTTATCAGCCTCAGCGGGCCGGGTTCGGCAGCGACCAGGCGCGGCGCGAACATCACCTCGCTCGTCGGCTCGTTCGAGCTGCTCTTCCAGTTGGCGCCGGCGATCCAAAGCGTGTCGAAGATGCCGTACATGATCGAGGGGTCGCATTCCGGAAACGCGACGATGCTGACCCGCAAGGGACGCTTGGCGGAATGTGGCTCTATCGGCTTCATAGCGGCCATCCTGCCTCTGCTGCGGACCATTAGCAACACGTAAAAGGCGCTTCGAAAGGGGCGGCATGTCGCTGCCTGATGGAGAGGGTATCGCATCAATGGAACTGAATATCGAGAAATTGCAGACGCTGCTCGGCGTCATGGTCAACGAGCTCGGGGCGGCGCAGAATGCCGCCTTGGTAATCATCGGCGAGGAGCTGGATCTCTATCGCAAGATGGCGGACCGGGGACCTGTCTCCTCCGCCGAGCTTGCCGAAGCCACCGACACCAAGGAGCGTTACGTCAGGGAATGGCTATCGGCGCAGGCCGCATCGGGATTTGTCGACTATGACGCGGCGACGGGAAAGTTCACGCTTTCGCCGGAACAGGCGGCGGTCTTTGCCGTGGACGATAGTCCCGTCAACATGACCGGCGGCTTCCAGGCGCTCGACGCCGTCTATGCCGATCGCGCCAAGCTCACCCATGCCTTCCGCCACGGCGGCGGCGTGTCGTGGACGGACCGCTGCACCTGCATGTTCTGCGGCACCGACCGGTTCTTCCGGCCGGGCTACAAGGCCAATCTCGTCGACAACTGGCTGCCATCACTCGACGGCGTCGTCGAGAAGCTGGAGCGCGGCGCGCGGGTTGCTGACGTCGGCTGCGGCTTCGGTTCGTCGACGCTGATGATGGCGACGGCGTTTCCGAAGTCGCAATTCACCGGCATCGATTTTCACGCCCATTCGATCGAGCATGCGAGCAAGCACGCCGGGGGCATGAGCAATGTCCGGTTCGAAACCGCCCGCGCACAGGATTTCGAAGGGGCGGGCTTCGACCTCGTCACCATCTTCGACGCGCTGCACGACATGGGCGACCCGGTCGGTGCCGTCAGACATATCGCCCAGGCTCTGAAGCCGGAGGGCACGCTGATGCTGGTCGAGCCGATGGCGGGCGACAGCCTGGCCGACAACCTCAACCCCGTCGGCCGCGTCTTCTATGCCGCCTCGGCCAACACCTGCGTACCGGCCTCGCTCGGCCAGGAAGTGGGCGCCGCCCTCGGCGCGCAGGCCGGCCAGGCAAAGCTGACCGAGGTGCTCAAGGCGGGCGGCTTCTCGAAGGTGCGGCGCGCGACCGAGACGCCGTTCAACATGATGCTGGAAGCTCGGCTCTGACGTCTCCGAGGAGGTAGTTCAATAAGCGGGTTGCCGATGGCCACCCGCTGCTGACCGCACGCTCACGCCTGTGCGGTCGGGCGGGCGACGATGTCGCTGAAGCGCTACTGGTCGGATGCTAGGGTGGGCTGAGAACGGCGGTTCAACTTGCGGCGGTTGCGGCGAGGCCCTATTGTCCGACGGCGGACCATCGTCCTTGAACGGAGACTTCAATGCCGTCGAGTTTCAACGTCGAAAATGCGGATGGTTATGAACGGCTGATGGGGCGCTGGAGCAAGAGGCTGGCGCCGATGCTCATCGATTTCGCCGGTTTGGCGGATGGGGATCGTGTGCTCGATGTCGGCTGCGGGACTGGCAGCCTGACCTTCACCCTCGCGGAAACGCCGGGCCTGCAGGAGATCGTCGCCATCGACTATTCACCGGTCTTCGTCGAGGCCGCAACGCGGCGCAACACCGACCCGCGCGTCTCGATCCGGCAGGCCGATGCCTGCGCGCTTCCCTTCGAGGATAACCGCTTCGACAGGGCGATGTCGCTGCTCGTGCTGCATTTCGTGCCGGAGGCAGGAAAGGCGGTATCCGAGATGGCTCGTGTTGTGCGCCCGGGCGGCGTGGTCGCGGCCGCCGTCTGGGACCATTATGGCGGCATGTCCGGCATGCGGATGATGTGGGATACGGTGGCGATGCTTGATGAGGGCGCGCTGCCCCTGCGCCGCAAATATTGTTTCCAGCCGATGATGCGGCCGGGGGAAATGAGGGAAAGCTTCATCGCGCAGGGCCTTGCCGAGGTCGAGGAAACCTCGCTGCTGATCCGGATGGAATACCTCACCTTCGAGGATTACTGGGACCCGATCGCCGCCGGGGAGGGACCACTCGGCAAATATGTTGCAGGGCTGGACCCGGCGAAGCGAAAAGCGGTCGATGTCGCCGTCAGGACCGCTTACGAGGCCGGCGAGCCGGATGGACCGCGGTCGTTCGCATCGGTGGCGTGGGCCTGCCGGGGCAGGGTGCCGGGAAAGAGCTAGGCATAGCGTTTTCGCTGTGGCTGCCTGTGGTGGGTATGGCGGCAACATCCAAGAGGATGCCGGGCCGGGGAGCGGGGCTCTGGACAGTCGTATGCCTGCGACAAGGAGCCGCGTGGGACGCCACCCGATCACGCCGATCGTGATGGAACAGCGGCAGGATTGCTGACGTTATTGCCCGCTGTCTCCGACTGCAAACGCAGCGGCAACAGCATCACCCGCCCGTTTCGGGCACCCCTTCCGACGGCATCCGGAATTGCCCGCCTCGCCGCCGCTTTCGGACGGAGGAATATCAGATGTCCGCTTTGGAAAGCCTGCGCCGGCTGACGCCGCAGCAGCGCAACACCGTGATCGCCAGCTATCTCGGCTGGACGCTCGACGCCTTCGATTTCTTCATTCTCGTCTTCGTTCTCAAATATATCGCCGAAGAGTTCCACACCGACGTTCCCGCCGTCTCGGTGGCGATCTTCCTGACGCTTGCCATGCGGGCGCTCGGCGCACTGGTCTTCGGGCTGGCGGCCGACCGTTACGGGCGGCGCATCACGTTGATGGCCGACGTGCTGCTCTATTCGCTGTTCGAATTTCTGACCGGCTTCTCCACCGGGCTCACCACGTTCCTTGTGCTCAGGGCGCTCTACGGCATCGCCATGGGTGGCGAATGGGGCGTCGGCGCCTCGCTGGTCATGGAGACGGTGCCGGAGCAGAGCCGCGGCATCGTTTCCGGCATCCTGCAGGCGGGCTATCCCTCCGGCTATCTGATCGCCTCGATCGTGTTCTTTCTGCTTTTTCCTGTCATCGGCTGGCGCGGCATGTTCTTTGTCGGCGCAGTGCCGGCGCTGCTGGTGCTCTATATCCGCCGCAACGTCGAGGAAAGCCCGGCCTTCCTGAAGCGGCAGGCCGAGAGGCGCCGGCCGTTCCTGACGGTCTTGCGCGAAAACATTCCGCTGTTCATCTGGGCGGTGCTTTTGATGACGGCGTTCAACTTCTTCAGCCATGGCACGCAGGATATCTACCCGACCTTTCTGGAGACGCAGCGCAACTATTCGAGCTACACGGTCGGCGTGATCGCCATCGTCTACAATATCGGGGCGATCTGCGGCGGGCTGTTCTTCGGGGCACTGTCGCAGCGGATCGGTCGCAAAAAGGCGATCGTCATCGCGGCGCTGATCGCGGTACCCGTGGCGCCGCTCTGGGCCTATGCGCCGGGACCGGTGCTGCTCGCTATCGGCGCCTTCCTGATGCAGTTCTTCGTCCAGGGCGCCTGGGGCATCGTGCCGGTGCATCTGAACGAGCTATCCCCCGACGAGGTGCGCGGCACATTCCCCGGCTTTGCCTATCAGCTCGGCAACCTGCTGGCGTCAGGCAATGCGACGCTGCAGGCGGGGTTGGCCGCTCGCTGGGACGGCGACTATGCCTATGCGCTCCTGATCGTCGCGGCGGTCGTGGCGCTCGTCGTCGCGGCCCTTGCCGGCTTCGGCTACGAGAGGAAGGATGTCCGCTTCGGCACGGAGGAGGCCGAGGAACCGCATGGCGCGATGCGAATCTAGCGCTGCCTGCGGCTATGAAGGCCGGCGGCATTGTCGCCGGCCTTTCCTTGTGCCCTGCCCCCCGATCCCTTTCAGGCGCTCACCACCTTGCAGGCGCAGATGCGATCGTAAAATGTCTTTCCTCGCCGGATGAGCGGCAAGAGCCACCCGGTCACGGCCGCCATTGTCCAGACGACGTAGAACCCGGGCGTGCCATCGTACGAAGGTGCAAATCCTTTGCTGAACGCGGCAAGCAATATGTCGAAATCCTGCGCCGGGTAGACCGGAAGCAGCGACATTGCGAAAACCCCGGCGCTAAAAAACAGACACGGGCTGAATTTGAGGATTTCCCGTTTAAACGCGGTGCCGAAGTCGGGATTTTCTCCATCGACGGATTGGACTCTCAGGAAGAAAACCGCCTTTCCGAATGTGCGGCGGCCATTCGCGGAAAAGCTGGCGAAAGCCAGCACGATCAGCATGGTGTTGGCTGTGCTTGATATCAAGCCGGGATACGCAGGTATGGTCTTGATCACCGGATTGTCGTCGGCGTCCAGAGGGACGGTCAGCTCTTGAGCTGACGTCACGTAGTCCCATGGTTCGATCAGAACAATTATCTGCAGATATCTCTGCTTTCCAAAACCAAATTGACGCACTTCGCAGATCTTGTTGGTGCGAAATTCGTTCGTCTTCAACGGCCAGCCGGCGTCAATTCGCTTTGCAAGCTGATCAGGCACTCCCTCTGTGCATTCCATGGGGGCCCATCCGGGGAAGTGGTAGCCCGCAGGGAAGGCCGTAGAAATGTAATGAACTGCTATGAGGATGGCAGCTTGAAAGATGACAATGTCGACGGCAAAGGCTGCGAGGCGTCGCCAAAAGTAGCGGGAAGGCAAAGCGATGGATTGCGGCATCGGCGGTGTCGTGTCCATGTCTCGCCCCATGTATCCGCGCAACCTAGTCCCGCACGTTGATTCGTTTCAACATGAAGTGGAAAAATGCACGGTCTTTTTGAGAGAAGCACCGTGCTCACGCTAAAGTCCGGTTTCGGTGCAATTTCTGTGCTGGGAAGGCGAACCGCCGCAGGACCTCCATGTCATCCTCATCGCGTCTCGGTGGCGTAAGATCGCAACCGTTCCCGGGGGCTTGCCGTCCAATGGCGGCATGCTAGTTAAGGGCTGCCGGTATCTCCCTGCCGGATCGGTTTTCCCCTTCATAGCTCCCGAGTTTTCCTATGCCATTTTCTCCCGCCGCCGTCTGGCCCGTCGTCATGCTGTTTGCCTCCAACATTTTCATGACCTTTGCCTGGTATGGGCATCTCAAGCACAAGGGGAGCGCCATCTTCCTCGCCATCATCGTCAGCTGGGGCATCGCCTTTTTCGAATATTGCCTGGCAGTGCCGGCCAACCGTATCGGTTCGGCGGTCTATACGACGGCGCAGCTGAAGACGATGCAGGAGGTGATCACGCTAATCGTCTTTGCCGGCTTCTCGATCTTCTGGCTCGGCGAGAACCTGACTTGGAACCATGCGATCGGCTTTGCCCTGATTGCAATCGGGGCATCCTTCATCTTCCGCGCATAAACTTTAGCCTTTTCAATAGATTACAAATTGTCCATGTCGGGAAAACGCCACATTTCCTACAGATTGGCGTCGCAATTGGTTGAGACCCTGTCACCTCAAGCATTTCCGGGTCACGGAAATGCTCTGACGTTTGTTTCACGCAATTCCGGACGCAAAAACCGCGACGCACTTTTGCTGGAATTGCTTTAGCGGTGATCAGGAGGTGAACGGCCATGAGCCTGTCTTTCCCGACGATGGCAGCGATCCGGTTCGGCTATGGTTTCCGGCCGGGCGAGGTGCCGCCGGGCAGCAAGGACGAGCTCATCGACCAGCTGCGCATGGGGGCGACGGCAACGCCGGACTTTCCCCTCGGCGGCCCCGATATGCGCCACCAGGCGATTCTCAGCCTGCAGGCGCAGTTGAAGCAGATCCGACAGGCTGCCAAGACGGTGACCGACGATACGACGCAGCGCGAGATGCGCAAGGGCGTGCAGCGGCAAGTGCAGCAGCAGTTCCAGCACGATGCGAACCTGCGGCTGATGCAGGCGGTGTTGTCGCCGTACGGCTTCTACGAGAGGCTTTCGACCTTCTGGACCGATCATTTCTCCACCAGCGCCAATAAGAGCCTGCCGATGCGCCTCATCGTGCCGCTCTACGAGGCCGAGGCGATCCGGCCGTTCATATCAGGCAAGTTCGGCGATCTGCTGCGCAATGCCACCGCCCATCCGGCCATGCTGATCTATCTCGACCAGGCGGATTCGCTCGGGCCGGATTCGGCCGGCGGCATCAAGCGCAACAAAGGGCTGAACGAAAATCTCGGCCGCGAACTGCTGGAGCTGCACACGCTCGGCGCCGGCAGCGGCTACAGCCAGGCGGATGTGACGGCGGCGGCCATGGTACTGACGGGGCTTACCATCGACCGCAAGGAGATGGGCATCGCGTTCCGGCCGAATATTTCCGAGCCCGGTGTACATGAGGTGCTTGGCGTCAGCTATGGCGGGCGCAGGCGTTCGCGCGACGATTATCTCGATATGCTCGACGATCTCGCGCTCCATCCGAAGACGGCGGCGCATATCAGCCGCAAGCTCGCGGTGCATTTCATCGCCGACCAGCCCGACGAGGGCATGGTGTCCGACATGGCAGACGCCTGGAAGAAGACGGATGGAGACCTGACCGCCGTCTACACTGCGATGCTCGACCATCCCGCGGCCTGGCGCGACGAGGGCGCCAAGGCGCGCCAGCCTTTCGACTATATCGTCGCCGGCCTGAGGGCGTTGAATGCGGGACCGATCAACGGCGTTGTCGGCAGCTTCCTAGCGGCGAACCAGCAAGGCACGGACGAGGGCGACATGACGGCGAACACGCCCGGCATGGCAGGATCGCCGGTGACGACGGATCCCGCCGGCGAGGCGAGGGACAAACGCCTCAAAGCCTTCCAGACGGCGCGGGCGCTGGGGCAGGGTGCACTCAGGCGCATGGGCCAGCCGACCTGGCTGCCGCCGAGCCCGGCCGGTTTCGAGGAAGGCTTTTCCGCCTGGATCACCGGCAGCCAGCTCGCCGAGCGGCTGGCCTGGGCAAGGCGGGCCGCAGCACAGTTCGGCCGGGACGAGGATCCGCGCGAATTCCTGAAATCGACGCTTGCCGATGCCGCGCGCGACGAAACGATCCGCGTGGTGTCGCAGGCGCCGAACAAGATCAGCGGATTGACGCTGGTGCTGGCTTCCCCCGAATTCAATCGCCGATAGGAGCGTCTGCCCATGAGCCAGATCCTGCTTTCCCGCCGTGGCTTTCTGACGTCGGCCTGCTGTCTTGCCGCGGCCCCCGTCTTCACGCCGGTCACTTTCGCGGCGATGCCGGGTGACAACCGTTTCGTCACCATCGTGCTGCGCGGCGCGATGGACGGGCTGGATCTGGTGCAGCCCTATGGCGATGCCGGCTTTGCCGCGCTCAGGCCGACCCTGGCGCTGACGCCCGATACCGGGCTTCTCGATCTCGATGGGCATTTCGGCCTCAATCCTGCGGCGGCCGAGCTGCTGCCGCTGTGGAAAAGCCGCGAGCTTGCCTTCGTGCATGCGGTGTCGACGCCCTACCGCGACCAGCGCAGCCATTTCGACGGGCAGGACATGCTGGAATCCGGCGGCGAGCATGTCGCCGAGGAAAAGACCGGCTGGCTGAACCGGGCGCTCGCCGTCATTCCGCGTTCGGATGCGCGCAAGGCGATCGACATCAACACTTCGACGGAGCTGATCCTCTCCGGGCCGAACAATGTCGATGTCTGGGCGTCGGATTCCAATCTGGCGCCGGCGCGCGACGAGATGCAATTCCTGGAGCGGCTCTATGCCGGCGATCCGCCGTTCGCCGAGGCGCTTGCCGAGGCGACGCGGGCCAACAGCGCGTCGATGATGGTCGAGCCGGAGGGCCAGCGCGGCGCAAAGGTCGCCGATGTGGCGGCCCTTGCCGCCACCATGTTGAAGGGCGATTACCGCATCGCCAGCTTCTCGATATCAGGCTGGGACACCCATATCGGCCAGGCCGGCCAGTTCAAGCGGCCGGTGCAGGACCTTTCGCAGGCGATCAATACGCTGAAGACCACGCTCGGGTCTGAGATCTGGGCAAAGACGGTGGTGCTCGCCATGACCGAATTCGGCCGCACCGTCCGCCAGAACGGCTCAGCCGGCACCGACCACGGCACCGGCGGCTGTGCGCTGTTATCAGGCGGCGCCATCAACGGCGGCCGCATCCTCGGCCGTTGGCCCGGAGTTGGGGATGGCCAACTGCTCGACGACCGCGATTTGATGCCGACGGCCGATGTGCGCGAGGTGGCGGCGGCGATGCTCTACCGGCAGTTCGATGTGAGTGCGGATGATCTGACGGGGAAGATCTTTCCGGGGCTGGGGTTTGATAAGGGGTCGCAGTTTATTAAGGGGTGAGGGGATGGCGGACGTCTTGCTCCGCCTTTTGTGACGGCACTGTACGGAGGGCGGGGAGCGCGGTACACCGACCAGCCCTCATGGTGAGGAGGCCCAAAGGGCCGTCTCGAACCACGGGGGCGGGTGGCTTCGCGCCCTCGGCGGCATCCGCATTTGCGAAGTGGGTGGCCAGCCTCGCCCTTCGAGGCTCCGGCCTTTGGCCTGCGTACAAGGACGAGACTGGAGAGAGGCCGCGGGCTTGAGGTGAAGGTTTGTGGAGCGAACCGCTGCCCGGCCCTTCGCTTGGGCTCAGGGCGTTCGATGCTGCAATCGATTCACTGGATCGATTGCTCCCGCTTCGCGGGATCGCATCTCACCCCAGAACATCATAAAGCCGGAAGATGAAACTCACCTGGTAGACCAGGTTCGCGATGATGAAGACCGTATGGAAGCGGCGGTTGGGGGTCCAGGCGGCGATGGCGCAGAGGATGATGTAGATGATGTTGCGGACGGGATATTCCCAGCCGAGCGAGAGGATGCGCTCATGGCCCTTGATCGCCGTGTCGAGAATATCGATGGCGTAGGTGAGACCGAGGATGCCGAAGAACCATTTGCGCCGGGAAATGAAATATTGCTCGTAGCCGCCATATTCGTCGAGCGAGGCAGGAAAGAGCAGGGCGCAGAGCAGGAAGAACAGGCTGCAGAAGCAGACGAGGAAGAGATAGATGCCGAAGCCGATAGCCGGCACCGCCTGCAGGCGATATTCCCACCACCAGATATGGATGATGAACAGGAACATCGACAGCGCCCAGCCGAGATGGATCGGATAGACCTTGGCCTTACCAGGATGCTGGACGATGCCGGCAAGGCCGGTGAGCACCCTGGCAAGCGAAAGGCTGATGACCATGCCCATCACCACCTTGATGTGAAGGAAGACCTCCGGCGAGCTCACCGTTTCCATGCTTTCGATCCTGGCCTGTCACTCTTCGGGGACTTGTTTCGGTTTGCCCTCTTCGTCGAGCGCCACCATGATGAAGGTGCCAGCTGTGACCTTTTCCATCTTGGCGTAACGTGCGCGGTGCGCCCAGGCTTCGACGCACAGCGTGATCGAGGTGCGGCCGACACGGTCGATATCCGTATAGACGGACAACGTGTCGCCGATCTTGACCGGCAGCTCGAAGGCCATCTCCTTGACGGCGGCGGTGACGACGCGACCCTTGGCGCGCTCGGCCGCACGGATGCCTGAGGCAAGGTCCATCTGCGCCATGACCCAGCCGCCGAAGATATCTCCAGCCGGATTGGCATCGCCTGGCATGGCAAGCGTCCTGAGCGTCAGTTCGCCTCTCGGCTTGGCGGCATCGGTCATCGAGTCTTCTCCATCTGGTGTGGCGTCGGGCCGGCGATTCACTGCGAAGCACCCTAGTGCAAAGGCTGAGGGCTGTAAAAGACGTCAAGACCAAGCGCTACGGACGGCCGATGGGAAAAATGTTGCTGCCGTTGCCGATTGAAATTTCATTCGATTTCAAATGGTTGAATTTTAGGGATGTCACCTAACCTTACGTTATTTAATCTTCTTCTAATTAAGCTTTACGCTCCAGTAATTCCGGCAATTCAGAATGCGATTGATTTCACCTATAAGAATCGCTGGGAACCTCATGCGCAACGTCAAGATTTCCACCCGTCTTTATTGTCTCGTTGGCTTCACGCTTGCCGTGCTCGCGGCGACGATGGTCTTCTTTCTGAACTATTCTTACTCCGAGCTGGAAGACGAGCGGAAGGCAGGGCTGGCGCAGTTGGATGCGACGGCGCTCGGCATCTTCGAAAAATATTACAAGATGGAGCAGGCGGGCACGATGACCCGCGAGCAGGCGCAGGCGGCCGCCAAGGACGTGATCGGCGCGATGCGCTACGGCGCCGACGGCTATTTCTGGATCAACGACATGCATCCCAAAATGGTGATGCACCCGATCAAGCCGGCACTTGATGGTACCGATATCTCGCAGATGAAGGACCCGACCGGCAAATTCCTGTTCGTCGAGTTCGTCAACAAGGTGAAGAAGGACGGCAGGGGTTTCGTCGACTATCTCTGGCCGAAGCCGGGCGCCGATGAGCCAGTGCTGAAATACTCCTATGTCGCCGGTTTCGAGCCCTGGGGCTGGATCGTCGGCACCGGCGTTTATGCCGACGACCTTGCCGCGCTTTATCGCCAGAATTTGCTCTGGGCCACGATGGCCTGCCTGATCGGCGCTGCGGCGACGATCGCGATCGCCTTTGCCATCGTGCGCAGCGTGACGGCGCCGATCGCCCGGCTGAAGACGGCGATGAACGCGATCGCCGCCGAAGAAGCATCGGTGGAGATCGCCGGCAGCGAGTGCCGCGACGAGGTCGGACAGATGGCCAAGGTTCTGCTGGTACTGCGTGACTCCGTCGACGAACGCAGCGCGCTGCGCGGGCGGGAAGACGAGCGGCAGCGGCAGATCGAGGAGGAGCGCCGCGGCAACGAGGCGAGCCTGCGCTCTGCCTCCGAACGGCAGACCCATGCGATGCAGGCGCTCGGCGTCGGCCTCGAAAAGCTTGCGAGCGGCGATTTGACGGTCGCGATCGGCGATATCGGCGAGGACTACGCCAAGCTGAGGGGCGATTTCAACGCCGCCGTCGACGCGCTGAACGGCGTCATCCATGCGATCGCCGCATCGAGCCGTGTCGTCAACGACAGCGCGTCCGACATCAGCGAGGCGACCGGCAATCTGTCGAAGCGTACGGAGCAGCAGGCAGCCGCACTCGAAGAAACGGCGGCAGCGCTCGATGAGATCACCGCGACGGTCAAGACGGCATCCGAGCGGGCGAACGAGGCGCGCGAGATGGTAGCGGAGACCAAGGCAAGCGCCGGAAAATCCGGCGAGATCGTCCGCAACGCGGTCACCGCGATGGGCCGGATCGAGGATTCGTCCAACCGCATCGGTCAGATCATCTCGGTCATCGACGAGATCGCCTTCCAGACGAACCTTCTGGCACTGAATGCCGGCGTCGAGGCTGCGAGGGCGGGCGAGGCGGGCCGCGGCTTTGCCGTCGTCGCCCAGGAAGTGCGTGAACTTGCCCAGCGTTCCGCCAATGCGGCCAAGGAGATCAAGGAACTGATCAGCCGGTCGGCAACGGAGGTCGAGGGTGGGGTGGCGCTGGTGCGCTCGACGGGTGAGGCACTGTTGGAGATTGAGGCGTTGGTCAACCAGGTCAACGATCACGTCGCATCAATCGCGACGGCGGCGCGCGAGCAGTCGACCGGGCTGAACGAGATCAACGGCTCGGTCAATCACATGGACCAGATGACGCAGCAGAATGCCGCGATGGTCGAGGAGACGACGGCGGCTAGCCGCACACTCGCCGACGAGAGCACCCAGTTGAAGGCTCTGCTTTCGAATTTCCGCCTGCGCGGGGAGCCGCCACCGGTGACCCGATACACACGGGCAGCGTGAGGAAACGTAGAGATGAAAGGCCGGGAAACCGGCCTTTTTCATTTCCGTCGCGTTCAGATTGTGCCGGTAAGTTTTCATTCACCGTTTTTAATTAAAATTGGAGTGAGTTTTTTCGGTCACTGCCCAGCCAGCCTGCGGAAGCGATAAGAGTATGGCGTTTGTTTCCTTTCCTCGGCGATCCCTTTTGCCCGTGCTGCTCTCGGTGGTGCTGACGACCTGTTCGATCAGTGATGGGCTGGTGCCGCCGGCCAATGTCGACAACGGCACCAGGGTCAGCTCGATCTCGCCGTCGCGGGGGGCAGCGCGCATGGCGCCTGCCGTGCGCATGGCTCCGGTGGAGAGCCAGGCCTCCTATCCGGTTTCCAGCGCGCCCGTCGGCAATAGCCAGGGCTCCGTCGATTATCTCGATACGCCAAACCTTGCCGGCACCGGCCACGCGGCGCGAACCGCACCGCGGGCGCAGGGGGGGAGGCTGCCGATGATCGACAGCGACGAGGCGCTGGCGCAGCAGAACCAGAACTGGGGCGGCACGCAAGATCTTGCGATCCCGTCCGGCGGCGTCAACATGGATGACAATCTCGGGGCCGAGCCGGTCGTCGGGCTGGCGCAGGAACAACATCAGCAGATCGCCGAGGGCAACGCCACCGAGCCGGTTGTCGACGGCATCGGCACCGACAATCCAACGCAGCTCAACCAACCTATGCGCCAGCCCCCGCAGCAGCCAATGCCGCAGCCGGCGGCCGAGGCACAGATGAGCCGGGCGCCCGCCTGGAACGACGGCAGCCCTGTTGTGGCGCCGGCCCGTGTTCCCGAAGAGGACGAGAGCGAAGAGGTCGCGATGCTGCGGCCGAACAATCCGATGATGAGCGAGCCGGCGGCGCCCGTCGATCCCAGCGTCATGCCATCCTCCGAGCTTGCCTGCCGGCGCGAGCTGAAGCGCATGGGGGTTCTCTTCGACAACAAGCCGCCGATCTCGAACGGGCCGGCCTGCCAGGTACCTTATCCGGTGTCGCTGAAGGGGCTTTCCGGCAATATCGGCGTCCGCCCCGCCGTGACGCTGAACTGCCAGGTGACGCTTGCCTTCGCCAAATGGGTGAAGAACGAACTGGCGCCGTCCGCTCGCTACCGTTACTGGTCCGGCATCAAGACGATCCAGCCGCTCGGCGGCTATTCCTGCCGACGCATGAACAACAGCCGGCAGAAATACAATCCGATGTCGGAACACGCCCGCGGCAACGCCATCGACGTCGGCAAGTTCGTGCTGAAGAACGGCCACGAGATCGACGTGCGCAAGAAGGGCCTGTTCTCGTTACGCGAAGGGCGGCTTTTGAAGGCGGTGCGCAGCGACAGCTGCCGCTATTTCAACACCGTGCTCGGCCCCGGCAGCAACCCGGAGCATTGGAACCACTTCCACTTCGATCTTCGCTCCCGCAAGAGCGGCAAGGCCTATTGTGACTGATGCATGTCCTGCTAAACCATGCGGCGGATGCTGATGTTGCGGCCGGGCTAGCAGAAAACGGTTCATCCCCGCCGCAGGGCACGCTATAGATCGGCCAGGCGGATTGCCGTTTCGAGAGTTTGATCCATGAGCTATGATTTCCACGTCGGCCAGAAGGTCGTCTGCATCAACGATACCTTCAAGCATGTCAGCATCGACCAGCTGATCCGCAAGGGCGAGATCTATACGATCCGCTGGGTGGGCGAATATACCCATTATATCGACGGCACGTTCATCGGGGTGAAACTCGCGGAAATCAATCGCGGCAATGACGACGGGCCGGAAGGTTATGGGGCGGCCGACATGCCCTATCGCGCGACGCGCTTCCGGCCGCTGGTGAAGGACAAGATCTCGTCACTGCGCAAGCTGTTGGCGCCGACGCCCGATGCACCGGTCGAACCGAAAGAAAAAATCAGGAAGAAAGAGAAGGTCTGAACGCCCCACGGCACCGATCAGCCCGTCTTTCTGCTGAGGAACAGCGCAACCTCTTTGCGGACCTCAAGCACGCCGCTGCGTTGGCTGAACGCTTCGGCAATGGCTTGACGGAACCGGATGAGTTGAGTTTCGCCGGCGCGATCGCCGGGCGGATAGGAGGTGAGCGCCAGGAATACATCCTCGGGCTCGGTGATCCGCAGGCTTGCCGGATGCTGCGACATGCTGACGTTTCCAAACTGCGACCGCATCGATCGTTCGGCAGCGTCATATCCGAAGGCTTCGGCAGCCGGATCGGATGGGGCACTGCCAAATATGGTCGTCAGCTCGTAAATCTCCCGCATATTATCGGCGCCGTTGGCGGTGACCGCGAGAACGCCGCCCGGCTTCAGCACTCTTGACATGTCGGCGATGCCGGCCGCCGGGTCGGGCAGGTGATAGAGCATATGCATCGCGATCACGGCATCGAAGGCTTCATCGTCGAAGGGGAGCGCGGCAGCATCGGCTCGGCAGCCTCGAACGGAGCCGAACGGCAGCGCGCTGCAACGCCCCACCGCCTCGTCGACCATGCCAGGTGAGAGGTCGGCGAGCGTCAGGTGGAGGTCCGCCGGCAGCAGACCTGCCGTTGCCGCCCAGAACCAGGCTGGCCCGCAGCCGACGTCGAGGACGCGATCGCCCGGTTTCAGTGGCAATCGCGCCGCAACCCATGGAAACCAGGCCGTCTCGGCGATGGTGTATTGGCTATGCAGTCGAGCCCGCGCGGCAAGCTTCCGGCTGTCGCCATACTGTCCCGCATTGTCTGCTGTTATGGAGGACATGGCATCTCTCCGGGTTTCTTCACAGGATGCGCCCCGCCTTTGGTTCGTCGGCAGAGCCTATAGATGGCCCTATTCCCGGACAAGACGTGACCTTGCGCCACGGGCGCCCTTGTTCGCATAGCTGCCGCTGAGGGTTGCCCGGATATGGCGCGTTTTCGCCTATAGAAACAAATCGCATCCGATTAAATCGGAATGTTGTTGACATCGGTTTTGGCTGAGCGTATTAGAGCGCATCCGATTTAATCGGATGCGAATAAAACTTAAACCGAAAGGATATCACCATGACCGAGAAGCTTCTCTTTACCGGCAAAACCCACATCTCCGGCGGCCGCGACGGCTCCGCACGCAGCAGCGACGGGACGATCGACATCAAGCTGCCGCAGCCGCATCCGGCCGCTGAAAACCTGTTCGGCATCGCCTGGTCGGCCTGCTACATCGGCGCCATCGAACTTGCCGCTGCCCAGAGAAAGATCACGCTGCCGGCCGGTCCCGAGGTCGACGCGGAGATTACTCTCAACGCCGACAACGGCTCCTTCTTCCTGAGGGCGCGCCTCAATGTCAGCCTGTCCGGCATCGATCGCGACATCGCGCAGGAGCTGATCGAGGCAGCCCATGGCATCTGCCCTTATTCCAAGGCGACACACGGCAATATCGACGTCGAGACCAAGCTTGTCTGAGCGGGCGAGGGCAGACCTCCTCGCCGGAGGATTTGATGCGGAGGGCCTGCCGGTCGGCCGGCAGACCTCTTTCTGAAGTAGCAGGCACGGGAAACCTTGCCGATCTGGAGAGCAAGCCATGATCAATAGCCACGGCCAGTCGCACCAGGCCTATGATGAGTTTTCACATGTGCTCGACCCTGATGTCTATGAGCCGTTGCCCGATGACTGGCTGATCGGCATCACTGATGTCGTCAACTCGACCACGGCGATCCGGTCGGGGCGCTACGAAGACGTCAACTATGCGGGCGCATCGATCATCGCCGCTCTCGGCAATGCCTGGGGTTCGTTCGATTTCCCCTTCGTGTTTCGCGGAGACGGGGCAGCATTCGCCTTGCCGCCCCAGGGCATCATGGCGGCGACATCGGCATTGCGGCAGGTCGCGGGCTTTGCAAGAGCCGATCTCGATCTTACCCTTCGTATCGGGCTGCTGACCGTGCGCGAGATCCGCACCAGTGGGCGCGATGTCAGAATTGCCCGTTATGCCGCCTCCGAGAACGCGAACTATGCGATGTTTGCAGGGGGCGGGCTCAAATGGGCGGAGCAGCAGATCAAGAACGGCCGGTATCTGGTCAAGCCGGGCCGCTACGCGACGAAGCCCGACCTGACCGGCCTCAGCTGTGACTGGACCCCGTTCCCAAGCCAGCGAGGCGAGATCCTGTCGCTGCTGGTCGAGCCAAATGACCATACCCGTCCCGAGGTCTTTGCGGCGCTGGCGAAACGCGTGCTTGCGATTTTCGATGCCGCACCGCGCCAATCTCATCCGCTTCCCGGCGATGTTCCCATGTCAGGAGACGGCGGGAAGCAGGTCGATGCGAAAGGCTGGTCGGAGGTCGCCGCCAATTCGGATTTCCGCAAGTTCGACGACGGTTTGCGTCTGACGCTGGACTGCACACCGGAACAGATCGACAGGGTCGAAGCGATCCTCGTTCCGGCGAGGGCGCGCGGCAAGATCAACTTCGGACTGCATCGGCAATCCCATGCGCTGATGACCTGTCTGGTGCCATCAGACAGGCCGGATTCGCACCTGCATTTCCTCGATGGAATGGGCGGCGGCTATGCCAGGGCCGCCGAGAAAATGGAGGAAGGCGCGCTTGACGATGTCGTCCGGCATCACGCTCCTTAGGCTCAGGACTCAGCCGGCGCGGGATCATAGCCGCCAAGAGATCTAAGCGGGCTTCCCCGTTTCCCGGCTGGCCAGGTTTGCGAGCATTTTGCCGAGTTGCGGTGGCGCCAGCTCGACATCGCATTCTATCGTGGCGACACCAAACCATCTAAGCTCGGTGTGTTCGTCATCGACCAGCCGCGGATAGCCGTGCCACTGATCGATGCGATAGACATGAAAGGTGGCGGATGCCTCGGGCGGGTCTTCCGATACGAACTTTCCCGCAAACTGCCAGCGCTGCGGCGTCACGCCTATTTCTTCCATCAATTCCCGGCGCATTGCCGTCTCGGCGTCTTCGCCGTCTTCGATATGGCCGCCCGGGAGGCTCCAGCGATCCGGGTGTACCCTGCGCTTGGAACTGCGCTTGGCCAGAAGAACGGTTCCGTTCTGGCTCAAGACGCCCATCGCGATGTCGGGCATGCAATCTCCTCTGCCTCATCGATCTGGCGCCGATGCTGCCCGCAGCCACGGCTCTTTGCAATGACCGGTCGTCAGTCGAGACAGTCGAGGCATAGCCTGACAGGGTAAGTTGACCCCTGTATTGCCCGGGCGCATAGTCCCCAGACAGACGCGAATGACCTGCTGTTGCGAACGAGGTCGGTCAGTCGATCTTCGTCCGTTTCCGAACAGATCAAACGGAGAGGAGAGCGTCATGCCACCCACATCCCTATCAACGCCCACGCGACGCGAGCTGCTTGCCGCCACGGCCGCCGCCGGGGCCATCGGCATGCTTGCCGGGACGCGCAGCGCTGAGGCGAATGGCGACGGGTTTAGCCCGTTCAGCGTCAATTTCCCCGAGGATCAGCTTGACGATCTGCGCCGGCGCGTCGCGGCCACCCGTTGGCCTGATAAGGAGACCGTCGCCGATGATACGCAGGGCGTGCAGCTCGCGACAATCCAGAAACTCGCGAAACATTGGGCGACGGATTACGACTGGCGCAAGATGGAGGCGCGGCTCAATGCTTTGCCGCAATTCATCACCGAAATCGACGGGCTGGATATCCACTTCATTCACGTCCGCTCCAAGCATAAAAATGCGCTGCCGCTGATCGTCACACATGGATGGCCCGGCTCGATCATCGAACAACTGAAGATCATCGAACCGCTCACCGATCCGACAGCGCATGGCGGGAGCGAAGAGGACGCATTTGACGTGGTGATCCCGTCTTTGCCGGGTTACGGCTTTTCCGGGAAACCGACGGGGTCGGGGAACTGGAACCCACCGCGCATCGCGCATGCCTGGGCGACGCTGATGCAACGTCTCGGCTACACGAAGTTCGTGGCGCAGGGTGGCGACTGGGGTAATGCGGTCACCGAATTGATGGCGGTGCAGGAGCCGGCGGGATTGCTCGGCATTCACACGAACATGGCGGCCACGGTTCCTGCTGACATCGCCAAGGCTCTTGCCGCCGGCGGCATGCCGCCAGCCGACCTGTCGCCGGACGAAAGGCGCGCCTTCGATCAGCTCGACGATTTCTACAAGAATGGGCTGGGCTATGCCGTCGAGATGAACAACCGGCCGCAGACGCTCTACGGGATCGTCGACTCGCCGGTCGGGCTTGCGGCGTGGATGCTCGATCACGACATCCGCAGTTACCGGATGATCGCCCGCGTTTTCGACGGAGAGCCCGAGGGGCTGACCAAGGATGATATCCTCGACAACGTCACGCTCTACTGGCTGACGAACACAGCAATCTCCTCGGCACGCCTCTATTGGGACAACGCGCACCATCCGTCGGGCGGGTTCTTCGATCCCAGGGGCATCAAGATCCCGGTGGCGGTCAGTGCTTTTCCCGATGAGATCTACCAGGCGCCGCAGAGCTGGGCGGAGAAGGCCTATCCGAAGCTCATCCACTACAACCGGCTGCCGAAGGGCGGTCACTTCGCCGCCTGGGAACAGCCGATGGTTTTCACTGCCGAGCTCAGGGCTGCGTTCCGGCCGCTGCGACAGTAGACCTAAAGCGTGTCGCGATCTTTCAGATTCGCTTTCTTTTGCGCGACATGCTCTAGGCGGGATCGGGCGACTGATGCCGCAATCACGATTTCCCCGGTTCGCCCTGCGTTGACCGCAGGAGGTTGTCGCGCAGCGTCGTCACCGACTTCTGGACGACGGGAAAGTCGTCGCCAAGGCCGGTGGCCCCAAGCAGCGCGTTGCCGGGATCGGTTTCAACGAGTTGGCGCCCTGCCGGCGTCAGGCTGACCCGTACCTGCCGTTCGTCGGCGGGATCGCGGTGACGGGTGATATAGCCATTCGACTCCAGCTTCTTGAGGATGGGCGTCAGCGTGTTGGATTCGAGGAACATTTTTTCCCCCAACACTCCAACGGTCTGGTCATCCTCTTCGGAGAGGGCCACCATGGCGATGTATTGCGTATAGGTCAGGCCAAGTTCATCTAGGATCGGCTTGTAGGCGCGGCCGAAGGCGAGATTTGCAGAATAGACCGCGAAGCACAGAAAGTTGGAAAGTTTCCGGCCGTCCTTGCCCGCTGACGGGGAGGCGGGCGCAGGCGTCCCAGGCTGTCTTGCGGTTTTAGATACGGGCATGGTTTCATCCTATCCAGGCTCTGAATACTAGGAGTTACATATACATCGTATCCGATTAAATCGCAACTGAATTTGTGACTCTTTTCGACCAGCTTGTCCGGCCGTCGCCCCCAGTTTCGGGAGCGGCGGTCCGTAGACGCCTCGCCGCCTAGCCGAACTTCTCCGTCGTATCGGCCTTGCCGAATACCCAGTAGCCGGACGCCTTGATCCAGCCGAGTGGGCAACCTCGTTCCAGCAGGTAGGCGCGGATATCGCGTGTCACCGAGGCTTCCGCCGCGACCCAGACGAAGGTCTCCGGCTGGATATCGACCGCGCTCAACAGCTTCAGCAGCGCTGCGGCATCGGTTGCCTGCGAGAGAGGCCGATGCGCCCAGTGGAGGTGCAGTTCGGCTGATGTCTCGAAGCTCTGCTCTTCCAAGGGGCCGGTGACGGCTGCGATTGTGGTGATGACGGTTCCGGCGCCGCTCTCCTCGATCCGGCGGCCGATCGCCGGCAACGCGGTTTCGTCGCCAATCAGCAGCCACCGTTTGACTGTTGCGGAAACTACGGCGGAGCCCCTTGGTCCGCCGATCTCGAGCCTGTCGCCGGGGCGCGAATTGATCGCCCATTGGGTCACCGGGCCTGCTTCGTGCAGGGCGAAGTCGATGGTCAATTTCCGCTCGGCATTGTCATAGCGGCGCGGCGTGTAGTCACGACGTTCTTCTCCACCATCGGCAGTGGGAGTGAAGATCTTGATGTGATCGTCAGCACCGAGACTGATGAAATCGGCGAGATCGTCACCTGCCAATATGACCCGGCGCATGCTCGGAGTGATATTGATGACGCTTTCGACCGTCAGTAAGCGCCGCCGCGTATCGTGGCGAATCCGCTCAATGCCAGGGGTCGATGAAGCTTGATCTTGGAATTGATTGTTATCCATGTGTCCTTCCGGGGCTTCTGAAGCTCGATCCGCAGGACACAGTCGCGCAGATCGAAGCCGCAAAGCCGTTCGATCATACGCGTTGAGTGACGTTAACGCTTACGTGGCCGGGTGACCCGACCATTGACGGCATGATGTAGCCGACGACGGCGGCATCTGCAACGGCAAGGTGGTCAACAAGAGCGATGATTGCCAAAGTTTAACTTTCCGGTGCCGTTCCGCCGGGGCAATGATCGGCCGATCAGCGGAAGCCGTTCGCGCCAAGCCAGGGATATCAAGCGTGCTGCTGCCGGTCGGGAGCGGGCTTGAGGTCAGTCGGTTCTATTGAGGCTGAGGCGAGATTAGCGGCCATTTTGTTTTTTGGTTGCAGCAAAAAAGATGACACGTTTGAAGCTAATTTCCGACACTTTCCCGATCAAAGCTCCGCCATCGCGAGCTTTGGAGATGTGATGTCGGGCATTCTTATCGCCACGCTGTTGGCAACGGTTTCACCAAAGATTCCCGCCGGATTTTCCAGCGGTGACTTCCTCTATTCTGATTGCGGCGGCTCACGGCAGTTTGTCGTTGGATATGTCGCGGGTTGGTTGGACAAGTGGAACCGGGACGAGTATCTGGCCCGCCGTATTTTCACCGAAGTCGTTCCTGCGTCGAAAGCAATGGTGAACTCGGCGTATTTTGCCAACTCCGTCGGGGTAAACGTCTGTGTGCCGGTTGGAACGACCGCGGAAGCAATCGGCGATACGTTGTGTACATTCCTAGACGAGAATCCCGGCATTCGCGAGGCCACGGGCGACGAGCTGATGACGACATTGATCGCCTATAAATACCGCTGCCCCGTGCCGTAGGAACGTCAAACTCCCCCCGGCTTGTTGGTTTCGATGAAGCGGCTGAGCGAGGTGGCGGCGTTCAGCATGTGGGCGCGCATGCGCCGCGATGCCATCTCACCGTCGCCTTCGGCGATCGCCTGCATGATCGCCTCGTGCTCGTCGCGGGATCGGCGCAGCCGTTCGCCCTGGCGCAGCTGCGTGCGCCGGAAGGCATTCAGGCGGTTGCGCACGGCGATCGCCTGTTCGGCAAGGAAGCTATTGTGGGTGGCGTGATAGATGGCTTCATGGAATTGGCGGTTGAAGCTGTCATAGGCGTCGAAATTTCCGGCTTCGACAATCGGCTTTGAGAGGTCGTGCAGTTCGATCAGATGGCTGCGCTCCAGCGGCGTCATGCGGTAGGTGGCGAGCCTGACACATACGGCCTCGATCTCGGCCACCGTTTCGAACATTTCCATGATGCGCTCCGGCGTCATGCGGGCGACGACGCCGCCGCGCCGGGCGCGAAGCTCGACGAGGCCGCCCGCCGCCAGCTGACGCAGCGCTTCGCGAACCGGCGTCCGGGAGGCGCCAAAACGATCGGCAAGCTGCTGTTCGTCCAACGCTGCGCCCGCCGCCAGCGTGCCGGTGGCGATCTCGTCCGTCAGGGCGTTGCGAATGCGGTCGGAGAGCAACCCGCGATCATCGCCGTCATCCTCGGTTTCGAAACCATTCGCCATTCCGTCATCTCCGATCTGTCTCAGCATCGACGGCTCGATCGATTGTGTATGCAAATGCGATTGACGCGCCGCTCAGCGTATACACTTATGACATCACGAAGGTGTTACGTATTCAATAATTGACTTTATATCGAATGGGAATACATAAATCCCCAGCGAGCAGGCTTCTGCATACACGAAGCCGCCTCGGCAGCCGCAACGCGACGAAGACCAGCGCCTTGCGCCGGGCAAACTAACCGTTTCGATAAGGCATCACAGACCAATTTTGACTTGGCTTCGGTTCTTCGGTCCCGAGCTACATGCCTTCGATCCTTCAATTCCCTACGCACAAGGAACCAGATCATGATGATGAACAGACGGACTTTCTCGGCTGCCCTTGTTGCCGGCGCCGCCGCTTCTCTGCTTGCCACCCGCGGCATGGCCGCGACATCGGCTCCCGTTAAGGCGCGCAACGTCGTGCTGGCGCACGGGCTGTTTGCCGACGGCTCATGCTGGACCGAGGTGATTGCGCGCCTGCAGGCGGCGGGGCTCAATGCCACGGCGGTGCAGAACCCGCTGACGACGCTGCCCGAGGCCGTCGATTCCGTAAAGCGCGTGCTCGACCGGCAGGATGGCCCGACGGTTCTGGTCGGGCATTCGTTTTCCGGCATGATGGTCACCGAGGCCGGCGTGCACCCTGATGTTTCGGCGCTCGTCTATGTGGCGGCGCGGGCGCCGGATGCAGGTGAGGATTATACCGCTCTCGCCAAAACCTTCCCAACGCCGCCGGCTTCTGCCGGCATCGTCTTCGACGGCGACGAGGGTCGGCTGAGCGAGGAAGCCTTCCTGCGTGATTTCGCCGGCGACCTGCCGGAGGCGAAAGCGAAAGTTCTCTATGCTGTGCAGCAGCCATTCCAAAAGGCGCTGCTGACCGGCAAGACGACGCAGGCCGCCTGGCGTTCGAAGCCGAGCTGGTATGCGGTTTCGACCGAGGATCGGACGATAAATCCCGATCTCGAACGCTTCATGGCCAAACGGATGGGCGCGAAGACCATTGAAATCCAGGCCAGCCATCTGTCGTTGATCTCCCACCCGGACGAGATCACAAAGCTGATCCTCGAGGCGGCGGGGCAGAATACGGACTGATGCCGAGGCCGGGAAGCGGCAGGGCCGTTCGCCGGCTGGTCACCGCTTGCTTTGGTGATGGGCCATGATGCCGCGACGGTCGCGTCAAGTTTGGCCGAGGTTCGGAACAAGAGGCGGCCGAGGGTGTTCACCGAACTAAGCCTCCATCGAAGTTGCAGTTCACCTCGTTTGCGAGAGACCGCTATGGCCATCCACTTCAATCATACCATCCTCTTGGCTCGCGACAGCAAGACCTCGGCAGATTTTCTGGCCGATATGTTGGGGCTGCCGGCGCCGCGGCGCTGGGGGCCGTTCTACATGGTCACGACCGACAACGACGCCAATCTCGATTATATGGATACGGAAGGCGAGATCGTCCGCCAACACTACGCCTTCCTGGTCGGAGATGATGAATTCGAGGCGATATTCAATCGAATTCGCGAGCGGAACCTGCGTTACTGGGCTGACCCCGGCCAGCGGAAGCCGAGCGAGACCAATGACCACGACAACGGGCGCGGGGTCTATTTCGAAGATCCGAACGGCCACCTGGTTGAGATCATCACGCGCGCTTATGGCAGCGGCGGCTGGAATCCGTGAGCTTGGCGCCAAGGGAGGCGACCCCGTGCCGATCATGGACAATCATACCAGGCGGCAGCATCCCTGAGCGGCGAGGGGCCGCCGCTCCTCTCATATCGGTCGGCGCAACGGCCTGAACGCGGCTCGAAGCTCGGCGGAGAAGAGCTCCGGCTGCTCCCAGGCGGCGAAGTGGCCGCCCTTGTCGACCTTGTGGAAATAGCTAAGGTTGCGATAGGCGCGACGGGCCCATGTCTCGGGGGCCTGATAGCTCTCCCCAGGAAAGACGGTGATGGCGACCGGAAGCGCGATCTTGGAGGTCTTCTCCCCGGCCGCAAGGACGGGACTGCGCCCGCCGCCATATTCCCAGTAGATCCGGGCCGAGGAAGCGGCGCTGTTGGTCAACCAGTAAAGCGTGATGTCGTCGAGCACCTCGTCGGGAGACTTTTCGGGATCGCTGCTGTCGTAGGTCCAGTGTGTGAAGCCTGGATGACCGAGCGTCCATGCCGCAAGGCCGGCCGGGGAATCCGATATGGCGTAGCCGATCGTCTGCGGCCTCGTGCCCATCATCGTGGCATAGGACCTGTTCCCCATCTTGGCTGCGGCGCTGAGGGCATCGAACGCCGCGCGTTCCTCGGTGGAGAGTCGCTGCGGCGCCGGCCCGCCCGCGGCGAGCACCGCGGCAACTTCGGGCGGCACGACAGCCGGCAGGTTGATGTGGATGCCGAGCAGGCCTTGTGGCGCGAGCCGTGCCATCGCGCCGGAGACCGGCGAGCCCCAGTCGCCGCCCTGGGCGACGTAGCTGCTGTAAGCGAGGCGCTTCATCAATTCCGCCCAGGCCCGCGCGATGCGGTCCGGCCCCCAGCCGGTGCCGGTCGGCTTGCCGGAGAAGCCGTAGCCCGGCATCGACGGAATGACCACGTCGAACGCATCTTCGGCGCGTCCGCCGTGAGCGGTCGGATCGGTGAGCGGGCCGATGATCTTGAGGTTCTCGAATACCGATCCCGGCCAGCCATGGGTGATGATGACGGGCAGGGCATTCGGATGTTTCGAGCGGACGTGAATGAAGTGGATGTCTAGGCCGTCGATTTCGGTGATGAATTGCGGCAGCGCGTTCAGCTTCGCTTCCGCCTTTCGCCAGTCGTAGCCGGTGCCCCAATAATCGACGAGCGGCTTGATCTTTTCGAGCTGTATGCCCTGTGACTGGTCGTCGACCGTCTCTCGTTCGGGCCAGCGTGTTGCCAGCACGCGCCGGCGAAGGTCGAGGAGGTCCGCCTCGGGAGTGTCGACGCGAAACGGGCGGATCGCATCTCCCGTGGCAGCCGATGCCGGATAGGACGGAAACAGGCTGGTCGCGCCCGCGGCGGCGATCCCGATCGCAGCGGTGGTCAGGAACCTGCGCCGGTCGCGGTTCAGGGATTCCGAGCCGGCACTTGTGAGCATTTTGAAGAGCATGGTCATGGCATTGTCTCCTTTGAAGCAGACGCCTTGGGCAAGACTTCGATGAGTTCGGCCGTCGTCAGAATAGCATGGGCGTAGGTCGGGCCGTTCAGCTTGTGCGCAGGATCCATCATTTGGTGCGAGAAGGCGGCCGTCGCGTCGCTCACCAGGTCGTCCCGAAATAACCGAGTTCCATGGCGAAACGGGCGGTGGATTCGATACAGGTAGTCCCGCCGGATCATCTCGATGCGAGGCCGGCCGTATCGCGCAGGTGAGCGGGATGCGTGCCGCCGCCCATACTTCTCGCCACCATCGCGACGATGGTTTCGAAGAGTTCGTTCTTTGCCTCGACAGCGGTGATGTCGCCCGACGCGGCGGCATAGGAGAGGGCTTCGGCGGCGCCGAGCATGGCCCAGAGGCCGGCTGCGGCGATCGTGCCGGCACCGGTAAAGGGCGAAAGCGCGATGCGGCATTTCTCGATGAAGGCCGCTTCGTATTCGCGCTTGATCCTTTCGAGTTCCGGCGAGCCGGCAAGTGCTGCGATCACACCGGGGATTTCGCGGCCCTGAAGAAGCACGCAGTCGACATAGGAGGTGGCGATGACTGTGGCCCGGTCTACGAGCGACGGCTGGCTTGCTGCAAGGGCTGCGTCCATCACAGCCGTCTGGCGGGCGTCGAATTCGCGGTAGAGCGCTGCGAGCAGGCCGGGGCGGGTTTCGAAATGATCATAGACAACGGGTTTCGTTACGCCCGCCCGCTCGGAAAGCCGGCCGAGGGTCAGCGCTTCCGTTCCCTCGTCACGGGCGATCTGCCAAGCGACGTCGAGCAACTGGCGATGCCGATCCTGCCGCGACAGGCGGCGGCGCGGTTGCGGATCGGTCGGCTGACCTGTTGTTTCGGCGCTTGACATCACTATATACCAAAAGTAACTTACTGAAAGTAGCTTACCAAAGGTATACAGCCCGCGTCTTCCGTCCGCAATCATTCAACAGGAGTTTTTTGCATGCACGCGCTCATCGTCGTCGCGCATCCCGATCCCCAGTCGCTCACCCACGGCGTCGCCGCCCATCTTGCCGAGGGTGTCGCGCTTGCCGATGCCGGCCATTCCGTTGAGTTTGCCGATCTCGCGGCCGAGGGCTTCGATCCCCGGTTCAGCGCTGCCGATCTCGGCCTGCATCTGAGGGACGAGGCGGTGCCGGCCGATGTCGCCGCCGAGCAGGCGAGGATCGACCGCGCCGATGCGCTGGTGCTCGTCTATCCCGTCTACTGGTGGTCGATGCCGGGGCTGCTCAAGGGATGGATTGACCGGGTGTTCACCAATGGCTGGGCTTATGACGATCGCTCGGGTACCGGGGTGGCGAAGCTGCTCGGCCGTCTGCCGGTGCATCTGGTCGGGCTTGGCGGCGCCGATGCCGGGACCTATGCGCGGCACGGCTATTTCGGCGCCATGAAGACACAGATCGATCACGGCATCTTCAACTATTGCGGCGCCCCCGTAGTGACATCGGAGCTGCTGCTCGAAGCCGGGCCGGACGATGTGGCCGCTCATCTCAAGGCGGCGCGCGCCATCGGCTGCGGGCTTTTTGACGGTTCGCGGCAATAGAGGGCTGTCCGGCCGCGCCGTTTTGCGGGTCGGCGGAGGCAGAGTCTTGCGCCGCCGGCCTTTTCACGAGAAAAGCCTTGGATGAGCATTCCCAAGACACATCCCTTCGATTTCGACCCCACCTACGGCATGCCTCTCGCGGAGCTTCTCGCGGTCGAGCCGCCCGAGGCGCCTGAGGGTTTTGATGCGTTCTGGCAGGCGCGCTATCTGAAAGCGCTGGCGGTTGATCCGCAGCCGGTGCTGCGCCGGAGCAAGATCACCCATCCCGACTGGCACGTGCTCGACCTCGTCTATCTCTCGACCGGCTCTTTCCGGATCGGCGGCTGGCTCATCCTGCCGCGCAAGGGGGAGGTGCGGCGCGGCCTCGTCGTCGGGCATGGTTATGGCGGGCGGGATCGGCCTGAATTCGATCTGCCGGTCACGGAGACGGCGGTGCTCTTTCCCTGCTGCCGCGGGCTGTCGCTTAGTGCTCGTCCGCCGATCTCGCAGAATCCCTCCTGGCATGTGCTCCACGATATCGACAAGCCGAAATCCTATATCATCGGCGGCTGCGTCGAGGATATCTGGCTCGCGGTTTCGACGCTTGCGGCGCTCTATCCCTGGCTGTCAGGGCATATCGGTTATAGCGGCATCAGCTTCGGCGGCGGTGTCGGGGCGATGGCGATTGCTTACGACCAGCGCATCGATCGCGGTCATCTGGCGCTGCCGAGCTTCGGGGATCAGCCGCTGCGGCTGACCTTGCCGACAGTCGGCAGCGCGCAATCGGTGCAGGAGTATTATAAGAAACACGCAGATGTGCTCGAGACGCTTCGGCTCTACGATGCGGCAACGGCCGCTTCGCGGATCAAGGTGCCGATGCTGGTTGCCGTTGCGCTGTTCGATCCTTCGGTGGCGCCGCCCTGCCAGTTTGCTGTCGCGAATGCGATACCAAAATTTAATGAAATCTTCATCCTGGATGTAGGGCATTTCGACTATCCTGGCAGCGCTGAGCAAGAGGCGGTTCTCCGCGACAAGGTGGGACAGTTTTTCAGGGTGCCATGAACCGCGAATATCTGCGCTGGTACAGTCAGCGGCTGCATCGAGACATGGAGATGCTGGTGTTCGGCCATGCCGGCGCCAAGGTGCTGGTTTTTCCGACGCGGGAAGGGCGCTTCTTCGAATATGAGCAGCTCGGCCTGGTCGGCAGCCTTGCCGACAAGCTGCAGGCGGGACAACTTCAACTCTATTGCATCGAAGGCTTGGCGGTCGAGACCTTCTATGCCTTCCACCATCACCCGGCCGAGCGCATCCGCCGGCATGGCGCCTTCGAGGATTATATCCTGCACGAAGTTCTGCCGTTGATGGCGGCGAAGAACCCGCATGACTGCACCATCGTGCACGGCTGCAGCCTCGGCGCCTTCCAGGCGGCAAGCCTGTTCTTTCGTCATCCGCATCTCTTCCGCAAGCTCGTCGCCTTTTCCGGCCGCTACGACCTGACGATGAGGGTGGAATCCTTCGGCGACCTGTTCGACGGTTATTACGACGACAGCGTCTATTTCCACACGCCGACGCATTTCCTTCCCGGTCTTGGCAGCGACTGGCGGCTAGACAGGCTGCGCGAGAGCGACATCGTCCTCACCATCGGCGATGCCGACCCCTTCCTCGACAATAACCGCTATCTCAGCCGGCTGCTTGGTGAAAAGAATATCGGCCATCAGCTGCATGTCTGGGACGGACGCGCCCACCGCGCCGGCGCCTGGAGGAAGATGGCGCCGCTTTACATCTGACGTCCTCGGGATGCGTTCATATGCAATCCAAACTCGCCGAGGTGTAAGCGGCACCTATGAATGTCGTAGTTTTTATGTGCGTCGGCCTTTGAAGCATTGACATTTGCAAAGAGTAATTCAAACGTAAAACGTTTTTGGCGATCGAAATGCACGCAGAGGATTAGTATTCTGGTCGTTGTTTAACAACCGCATCAGACTTGTTCTGCAAATATGATGAATTTACTCGGCTTAAGATTGAATATTGGGGTAGAAGTTTGTTTCTCGGTCGCCCTCGTCTTTACGGGCTTATTGTCGCTGCACTGGTATTTTTGCCGGGATTTAAAGCGACTGCGGCAGGCCTGACTTGTCACCAAAACATTGAAGGTTCAAGCCTTCCCACTCCTCCCTCTGGTTTTCTTGGGTTCTTCTGGAGTTTTGAGAGCGACGTTATTGCCGCCTTTCCACTTACTACGCCTGCTAGCCGGCTTTCATCTTGGATGGATCAGGAGAGCTTTAGCTGGCTGTCTTACGGTCCCTTCGATACAGCTACTATCGACGAAGATGATGAGATCCGAAGATCCTCTGAGCGGGTAGCCGCTGCGAAGAAAATAAATAGTAGATTTAAAGAGATTCGGACTTGGTGTGGGATGTCGTACTTCTCAGTCGCTTGGAATTCCGATGGATGTGGAAACCTAACTGAGGTTTTCGCTGACGAAAAAATATGTGTAATGGATATTCTTCCGTAGGGGACAACTAATGGGCTCGCTACAATAGGCGTTAATAATTTTATTCTGGGTTTCGGCCACGCATTTGTCGAGATCGAAACGAGTAACGGCAGCAGGCAGATTCACGGAATGCCGCCCCAATGTAATGCGGCCGTCGCCACAGGGGCGTCCCAGAGCACGATCTCCTCGTCGGTCAGCAAGGCAAGGGTGACCGACAGTCCCTGCATGTCGAGCGAGGTGACGTAGGTTCCGACCAGCGAGCGCTCGACCGGGATGGCTTTCTCCTCGATGAAACGGCGGGCACTGTTATAGGCGAGGTAGAGCTCGGCGGGCGGGGTGCCCCCGAGGCCGTTGACGAAGAGCAGCGCCTTCGTACCCGGCGCTGCCGCGATGTCGCCGGCGATGGTTTCGCAGAGATGGCCGATGATGGCGTCGGAGGTGGTGAACGGCTGCCTGGCATGGCCGGGCTCGCCATGGATGCCGACGCCCATTTCCATTTCGTCGGGTCCGAGCGCAAACGTCGTGCGCTCGGTCTGCGGCACCGTCACGCCGTTCAGCGCCACACCCATCGAGCGGATGCGCGTGTTCAACCCCTCGCCAAGCTGCTTCAACTCGGCAAGCGGCATGCCGCGTTCGGCCGCAGCACCCAGGATCTTTTCGACGATCAGCGTTCCGGCGACGCCGCGCCGACCGCGGCCTTCGCCCGTTCTCGATGTTTCGATATCGTCGCTGACGACCACCATGTCGAGGCTGTGGTGGTCGCCGGCCATCTCGATCGCCATTTCGAAGTTCATCAGGTCGCCGTCGTAATTCTTGACCACGAGCAGGCAGCCGGCGCCGGTATCGGCCTCTTCGATGGCGGTAATGATCTGACTCGGTGTCGGCGAGGTGAAGATATGGCCGACGCAGGCGGCATCCAGCATGCCGTGGCCAACGAAGCCGATATGCATCGGCTCATGACCGGCGCCGCCGCCTGATATGAGCGCCACCTTGCCAGGGGTAAGATGGCGGCGGCGGATGCATTTGCGCTCGGGCCCGAACACCACGAAGGCCTCATGGGCGCGCACGAAGCCTTCGACGCTTTCGGCGACCATGGTTTCCGCAGTGTTCATGAACTTCTTCATCAAGCCTCTCCCAAGGCCAAGGGCATTACGTTACGTTAATCTGCTCACTACTCACTCGCCCCTGAAAGCGCGACGATCTTCTGCACCAGATCGGAGATCGCCTCTTCCAGCAGGCGGTTTTTCCTGTCGTCGCCGAAATCAGGCACCATCAGCGACAGGTGCCGCAATTTCTCGGAATGGCCGAGGTCCGGCAGCTTGCCGGGATGGGCGGCCTGATAGGCTTCGAGAAAGCGCTCCTGTTCAGCGGCGCTGAAATGGCAGACGCGGACGATCGTCGCGAGATGGCGCGCCGGCAGCGGCGTCGCATAGGTCGGGCTGGTGATCTGGGTGACGAAGCTGCGGTGTTTTCCAAGCGCCGTTGCCAGGCGCTGGCGCGTGCCCGATGGCCTGTTGTCGATGATCTGCGCCAGAATGGACTTGTAGGCGATAATGGCGTCTTCGGTGTCTTCGCGCGCCATTCTACTCTCCGGCTGCCCTTGTGCCATCGGCGTTGAGGCCGATGATCGCCGATCTTATCGCGGGACGCCGGGCCGGCGCCACGGAAAAATGCCGGAGGCCGGCGGCGAGCAATCCCGGCAGATAGTGCGGGTCACCGGCCATGTCGCCGCAGATGCTGATGGGCTTGCCGGCGGCAAGCTTCACCGCCTGGGCAATCAGCCGGAGCACGGCGGGCGCTGCCTTGCCGGCATCGGCGTCGATGTCGTCGCGGGCGGAGGCGGCGAGATACTGGGTGAGATCGTTGGTTCCGAACGAGAAGAACGCGGCAGATCCAAAAGTGTCGAGCATCAATGCGGCTGCCGGCACCTCCACCATCATGCCGATCGGCGGCATACGATGGAGCAGGGAACGGCGGCCGAGCTTTTCGGCTTCCTCGCGGAATATTTCGCGCATCCTGTCGATCTCGTCGGGAAAGGTCACCATCGGCAGCATTACCGACAGCTTGCCGAAGACGGCGGCGCGCAGCAGGGCGCGGGCCTGGACGCGGGCGATTTCCGGCCGGGCAAGCAGCAGCCGGATGCCGCGCAGGCCTGGGGAGAGAGCCGGCAGATCTTCGAGGCCGGCGAGCGGCTTGTCGCCGCCGATATCGAGCATTCTTATGGTCACCGGCTTTTCGCCCGCCTGTTCCATCACGTGGCGATAGATCGCGAGCTGCCGTTCCTCATTGGCGGCATCGGCGAGCGAGGTGACGGAAAATTCCGAGCGCATCAGGCCGACGCCCGCCGTTGCCGGATCGAGCGCATCGATCTCGGCGGGATCGTTGATGTTGATGGAGACGAGGATCGGCACACCGTCTGCCGTGCGCAGTTCACCGCTTTCGGTTTGCGTGTCGCCGGCGGGCGCTTGTGGGGGTGCAAGCGGCGGGATCAGCATGCCGCCCGCCTGCAGGACGACCGTGCCGGCGTCGCCATCGACGCTGACAGGATCGCCCTCCGCGACCGAAAAGCGGCCGGTGCCGACCACCATCGGTACCGATTTCGCCCGGGCGAGCAGGGCGACGTGGCCGGCGGTGCTGCCTGCAAAGAGCGCGATGCCGCCGCCTTTCGACCAGTCATGGGCGAGAAAACGGCTCGGCTCCATGTCCTTGCCGACGAAGACCGAGCCGAGCGGAAAATCGGCGATCGGAGTGCCGGCGAGCGCACCGAGCACGCGGTTCTTGATGTCGAGAATATCGACGGCGCGGGCCCGCATCTGTTCCTCATCAGCCGCTTCGAGTTCGCCGATATAGGCGTCGAGGGTGGCGACCCAGGCAAAGACGACGTTCTGGTCCTCTTCCATGCGTGCGCCGGTCGCTTCCGCGATCGTCGGGTCGCGCAGCACCTCGATCTGGAAATCGATGATATCGCGGCTTTCGGCGTCGGCGCCCTCGGCGAGGCGTTCGAGTTCGCCGATCGAGATGTCGATCGCCTTTTCCAGCGCGCCGAATCCTCCGACGGTTCCGGGTGCTGCGGCAGCGTCCGGCCGTTCGGCAGCGGAAGGAGCCTTCGGCTCCTCCGCGAGAAAGGCCGGGCCGGATGCGATACCCGGGGATGCGCTCTTTGCCTTCAGCTTAAGCGGTTCGGCCATGTTTCTTTTCCTCATCGAAGTTGCGCTCGATGAGTTCCTTCAGGGCGCGGATCGCCTCTTCGGCGAGAATGCCGTCGGCGCGGATCCGGAGGATCGATCCTTTGCGGATCCTCGCGCCCATGATCTTGATGATGCTCTTGCCATTCAGCCAGACATCGCTGCCGTTGACGGCGACCTCGATCGAGCAGGGGAAGGACTTGGCAAGCCGCGTGAAGGTGACGGAGGGGCGGGCATGCAGCCCGACGCCATGCTTGACTTCCACCTCCGTCTGGCAGTTCACATGCAATGGACCAGGCTCCTGTTTTTCAATACGCAACCCGTTCGTCATCAGGGGGAGAGTTCCTCGGCTGTGGCGACGACCTTGGCGAGCGACGCGCCCCCCGACGCTTCGGCAGCGGCGATGACGGCGCCTTCGACGAGCGGCGCATTGCAGATGGAGACGAGGCCCGAACGGGGAAGCCCCAGCATTTCGATCGCCATCTCGCTGTTGGTTTCTGCGCCGCCGAGATCGACGAAGACGGCGACGCCGGCATCGGACCAGGCGGCCTCGATTGCCCTCAGAATGCCGGCGGCATCGGTGCCGAGCTCGCCATGGACATTGCCGCCCGACCAGGCGAGCGGCACGCAGTCACCGACCATCTGCCGGACCATGTCGGCGATCCCCTTTGCCACCAGCGGCGAGTGGGAGACGATCACGATACCCACATTTGCGGTCTTTCCATTCATGTCGGTCCTTGCATTCATTGGGGGCGGTGCTCCCCGAGGTAGCGGCAGATCGCCGTGGTCAGCAGCGCGCAACTCGACGCGCCGGGATCGACATGGCCGATGGAGCGATCGCCGAGATAGGCGGCGCGCCCGCGCATCGCCTTCATCGGTGCGGTTCTGCTGGCTGACCGTTCGGCCTTGCGGGCGATATCGCCGAGTGGTGACCGCTTCGCCAGCGCGGCATGCACGGGATAGAGCACGTCGAGCAGCGTCTTGTCGCCGGCATGCGCCCGCCCGCGCCTTGCCACCGCGTCGATCGCCTGTTTCAGCACCTGCGAGAAATCGGCCTTCTCCTCGCTTTTGCGAAGCTCGCGGCCGATCTCCATCAGCAGCGTGCCGTAGAGCGGTCCGGCAGCACCGCCGACATTCATCACCAGCGTCAGGCCGATCTTTTCCACGGCGTCGGGGAAGGGCAGGCTGGACAGGCTCTCGCCCTCGGCGCTCACCGCCTCGCAGCCGCGCCGCATATTGGTCCCGT
Organism: Rhizobium changzhiense; assembly: GCF_013087625.1. Lineage (NCBI taxonomy): Bacteria > Pseudomonadati > Pseudomonadota > Alphaproteobacteria > Hyphomicrobiales > Rhizobiaceae > Rhizobium > Rhizobium changzhiense. Next base: position 918,968 of record NZ_JABFCQ010000002.1, on the reverse strand, counting down.
GATCGCCATCGCCGATGGCGCGATCGAGTGCGCAGAGGCGATCGGTGTTCTCCGCGATCGTCGCGCGGCACACCTCGATCAATCCTGCCACCAGCATCGGTTCCGCCTGCACTGCCATCCTCCCTGTCGCCGCGTCTCCCGCGCGGCTCTCGAACTTTACGCCGGTCAGGCGAGGCTTGCCACCACGCCGAACGCGCCGGCAACCGCGACCGCACCGGGATCGGCAACGCCCGCCAGATCCCTTTCGCCGACATAGGAGGCGCGTCCGGCTCTCGCCTTCGTCATCGTCTTGGTCGACTCCGCCCCCACTACGGCTGCCCTTGCGGCTGCGGCGACATCGCCGGATGCGAGCGCCTGCAGGGCAGGCGAGAGCGCATCGACCATCGTCCGGTCGCCGACTGCGGCTCCGCCATAGAACGTCATCCTGTCGAGCCCAGCAAGAAGGGCTGCCGATATATCGGCCTTGTCGGCCATGGCCTTTGCCGCCGCAGTGAAGAAGATCGACAACAGCACGCCGCTCGATCCGCCCATGCTGGTGCCGAGAATATCGCCGAGCGCGGCGAGCGTTGCCGCCGGCCGGTCGAGCGGCAGCGCGTCGAGGCGGGCAAGCACGCTGCGGGCGCCCGTCGCCACCGTCGAACCGGTATCGCCATCGCCGACGCGGCCGTCCAGCCGGTTGAGCTCGCTTTCCTGTGAGATCAGATGCTCGCAGAGCGCCGTGATCAGGCGCCGGTTGCGGGCGTTCTCCCCGGCCACAGCCGCGCCGTTCAATCCGGCCGCCGTCCTCGGTGCGGCGATGGTCTGGATCTCGTGGCGTTCGACGGCCGGCATCCAGGCATGCGGCTCGATCGCTGCCGTCAACGCCGCTTCGCGCGTGGCATCCAGCCGGATCAGCGACAGCGAGAAACCATTCATGTTGAGCGCGGTCATCATCGGCGCCGGGCCAACGATCAGCCGAATGCGATCGGCAAGCGGCGATGAGAGCACGGCTTTGGCAATGACGGTCATTTCGAGCGGCGGCACCGCGCCGAGATTGTTGATGAGGAGGCAGTGGCTTGCCCCTTCGCGCAGTGTCGGCGACAGGCGCGCCACCATGGTGGCGACGATATCGGCGACCGGCTGCAAAGTGATGCGCTCGACACCCGGCTCGCCATGGATGCCGAGGCCAAGTTCACCCTCGTTCTCGCCGAGGCGGTCCTCATGCGGCTGGCCGGGCACGCTGCAAGTGGAAAGCGACATGCCGAGCGAGACGATGTCGCCGGCCGCAGCCACGGCATGGGCTGCGACCGTCTTCAGGTCCTCGCCCCTTTCGGCGTGATAGCCGGCGATCTTGTGGATGAACAGCGTGCCGGCGACGCCGCGCGGCTGGGTGATGCCGGGGATGGCGATGTCGTCGGCGACGATGACCATTTCGACGTCGAAGCCCTCGGCGCGCGCCTTCTCGGCGGCGAGGCCGAAATTCAGGCGGTCGCCGGTGTAGTTCTTGACGATCAGCAGGGCGCCTTTCGGGCCGGTCACGGCGCGGATTGCCGTCAGCACCGCATCGACGCTCGGCGAGGCGAAGATTTCGCCGGATACGGCAGACGTCAACATGCCCTTACCGACGAAGCCGGCATGCGAGGGCTCATGGCCGGCGCCGCCGCCGGATATGATCGCCACCTTCGACTTGTCCCAGTCCGCGCGCAGGATCACCTTGATGTCGGGAAAGCTGTCGAGGCGGGCAAGACGGCCTTTGCTGCTCGTCAGAAGCAGACCGTCCAAGGCTTCGGTGACGATGTTTTCCCTGCGGTTGAAGAAATGTTTCATCGATTGAGACCCGTCTGTTTGTTTTTCATGCCATCGTCATGTCTGTTTGCCGGTCAGGACAGGCGCTGTCCAGCCGCATCGAAATAAAGCGGATCACGCAGCGTCAGGCTGATTCGGTCGCCTGGCGCAATCGCCAGATAAGGATCTGCAAGTGTGACGAGCTTGTGATTGCCAGCTCTGATATGCAGATGGTTCTGGTCGCCGAGATGCTCGATCCAATCGATCTCGGCATTGGCATCCGGGCCTAAGACGATATCAAGATGTTCGGTGCGGGCGCCGACTGTTTTCGTGCCGGCCGGTGGCTGGCCGCCCGGGAGAAGGTCGGCCGGCAACAGATTGATAAGTGGCTGGCCGAGGCGGGCGGCCACATGCAGGTTGGCGGGATTACCATAAATCTCGCGCGGCGTTCCAATCTGCATCAGCAGTCCCTCGGCAACGATGCCGATGCGGTCGGCCATGGTCATGGCTTCCACTTGGTCGTGAGTGACATAGAGCAGCGTCGAGCCGAGTTCCTTCTGGATACGCTTCAGTTCCAGGCGCAGTTCGGCGCGCAGCTTGGCGTCAAGCGACGACAGCGGTTCGTCCATCAGATAGATCGCCGGCCGGCGCACCAGCGCCCGGCCGATCGCGACACGCTGCATCTCGCCGCCGGAAAGCCTGGTCGAGCGGTTCTCCAGCTTGTGGTCGATCCGGACCATGCGCGCGACTTCGCGCACGCGCCGGTCGATCTCCGCTGCACTCAGCTTACGGACCGGCGCCTTCAGTGGGAAGGCGAGGTTCTCGTAAACCGTCATATGCGGATAGAGCGAATATTGCTGGAAGACGAAGGCGACATCGCGTTCGGCAGGCGCTTCGGCGGCGACGTTGCGTCCGCCAATCTCGATGCCGCCGCTATCGGGCTTTTCGAGGCCGGCGATCAGCCGCAACGTCGTCGTTTTGCCGGCGCCGGTCGGCCCGAGCAGCACGACGAACTCGCCGTCGCGGATCGAAAGATCGAGGTCGACCAAAGCCTGGGTGTCGCCGAAGCGCTTGGCGAGGTTCCTGAGGGCGACATCAGCCATGCCGGGTCTCCTGATAGAGCGAGGATGGCACCGCGCGGCCGGACGTGCAGTCGAAGAGCGCGAGTTTCGCCGGGTTGAATTCGAGGCCGACGGTCTCGCCGATCTGGAAGCTGCGATTGGCGGGAACGCGGGCCTTGATCAGGCCCCCCGGGGTTTCCACAGCCACGACCTGATTGGTGCCGAGATATTCGGCGCCATAGACGGCGCCGCGCAGCTGCGAGGCGTCGCTGAAGCGGATATGCTCCGGCCGCACGCCGAGCGCCAGTTCGCTTTCGGCCATGTCCTGATGGATTTCGGGAACGGCGACATCGACGCCGTCGAGCAGGATGGAACGGTCGCCGCTTTTCAGGCCGGAGGTGAAGCGCATGAAGTTCATCGGCGGCGAACCGATGAAATCGGCGACATACATAGTCGCCGGCTTCGCATAGATCTCCTGCGGCGTGCCGAACTGCTCGATGACGCCATGGTTCATGACGGCGATCTTGTCGGCCATTGCCATCGCCTCATGCTGGTCATGGGTGACGTAGACGGTGGTCGCGTGGATGCGGTTGTGCAGTTCGCGCAGCTCATGGACCATGATCTCGCGGAACTCGGCGTCGAGTGTGCCGAGCGGCTCGTCCATCAGAAAGCATTTCGGACGCCGGACGATGGCGCGGCCGAGCGCCACGCGCTGCCGGTCACCGCCGGCAAGGCCCGAGACCGAGCGGTTTAGAATATGATCGATCTGCAGCAGACGCGCGGTCTCTTCGACACGCTGATGGATTTCAGCCTTGGGCATGCCCTGCGACAGCAGCGGGAAGCCCATATTTTTGCGCACGTTCATATGCGGATAGAGCGCGAAGAGCTGGAAGACGAAGGCGATGTCGCGGGCGCTGGCGCGGTTGAAGGTGACGTCCTCGCCGTCGAGATAGATCTTGCCGCTCGACGGCAGCTCGAGGCCGGCGATCATGCGAAGCGTCGTCGTCTTGCCGCAGCCGGAAGGGCCTAGAAGCGCCAGGAACTCGCCGTCATGGACGGTGAAGCTCGAATCCTCGACGGCGACGAAGCTGCCGAATTCCTTGCGGAGATTTTCGATCCGGATGTCCGCCATGGTTCACTCCGGGAATTTCGAAACGATGATGAACATGACGGTGCCTATGAGCAAGGTCACAAGCGAATAGGTATAGAGCACCAGCAGGAAGGGCTGGAACAGCATCAGGAAGCCGAGCCCGATCAGCACGGTGGCGATGGCCTCCATCGGGCCACGCCGCAGGAAGAACGGCCGTTTCGGGCGGGCAGGGGTGCGTGTGCGCGTTTCGATCAGATGGCTCATTTGCGGACGGCTCCGAAGGTGATGCCGCGCAGCAGCTGCTTGCGCAGGAGAATGGTGAAGACGAGGATCGGGATCAGGAAGATCGTCGTGCCGGCGGCGACCGCCGGCCAGTCCTGTCCGCCTTCGCCGATGATCGTCGGGATGAAGGGCGGCGCGGTCTGGGCCTCGCCCGAGGTCAGAAGGGCGGCGAAGGCATATTCGTTCCAGGCGAAGATCAGGCAGAAGATCGCGGTCGCGGCAATGCCGGTCGTTGCCTGCGGCAGCACGACCTTGCGGAAGGCCTGCAGTCTCGTATAGCCGTCGATCATTGCCGCTTCCTCGTATTCGCGCGGGATTTCGTCGATGAAGCCCTTGAGCAGCCAGACGGCGAGCGAGACGTTGACGGCGGTGTAAAGCAGGATCATGCCCAAGGCGGTGTCGGACAGGCCGAGCTCGCGATACATCAGGTAGATCGGGATGGCGACGGCGATCGGCGGCATCATGCGCGTCGACAGGATGAAGAACAGCAGGTCGTCGGCGAGCGGCACCCTGAAGCGGGAGAAGCCGTAGGCGGCGAGCGTGCCGAGGAAGACCGCCAGGAAGGTCGAGCCGAAGGCGATGACCAGCGAATTGACGAAGCGCGGCACGAAATTCGACGGGCCTGCTATCACCATGTTGCGCTTGCGCGTCACCTCATCGCAGGTGCCGACCGGTGCCGGCAGCGAGGCGATATAGTCAGGCGTCTGGCGGGTGCGCGTCGTGAACAGGTTGCAATAGCCTTCGAGCGACGGGGTGAAGACGATCTTGGGGGGATAGCTGATTGAATCCGGTGGCGACTTGATGCTGGTCAGGAAGATCCAGACGAGCGGGATGAGGGTGATCAGCGCATAGAGCACGACAATCGTGCCGGCGATGCGCTTGCTGGACAGGCTCGGTTCGACGACCGAATGGGCGGAGTTGGCGGCGCTCATCGTTGCTTCACCTTGTTCAATGCCTTGACGTAGATGTTGGCGAGGCCGAACACCGCGACGAAGAGGATGATGGCGAAGGCCGAGGCCCGGCCGGTCGCCCAGCTTTCGAAGGCGGCGCGCTTCAGCGTGATCGAGGCGACTTCGGTGACCGAGCCCGGACCGCCGCCGGTGAGCAGCGTCACCATGTCGAACATCTTGAAATTCTCGATGCCGCGGAAGAGCACGGCGAGCATGATGAAGGGCAGGGCCATCGGCACGGTGATCGACCAGAACTGGCGCCATGGCGAAGCGCGGTCGACCTCGGCCGCCTCATAGATATAGTCGGGGATCGAGCGCAAGCCGGCGAGGCAGATCAGCATCACATAGGGCGTCCACATCCAGGTATCGACGATGATGATTGCCCAGGGTGCCAAAGAGACATTGCCGAGCATCTGGATATCCGATGTCGGAATGCCTGTGACCAGCGACACGGCATAGGCGAAGAGGCCGATCTGCGGCTCGTAGAGAAAGCGCCAGAAATTGCCGACGACGGCGGGCGACAGCATCATCGGGATCAGGATGATCGTCGTCCAGAAGGCATGGCCGCGAAACTTGCGGTCGATCAGATAGGCGAGCGTAAAGCCGATCACTGTTTGCAGCACGATCGTCCAGAAGACGAAATGCGCGGTGGTCTGCATTGCCTGCCAGATATCGGGATCGTTGAGGACGCGCTGGTAATTTCCGAAGCCGACACCCAGGACCGGCGCATTCGGCCGGTTGGCGCGGTAGTTGGTGAAGGAGAGATAGACCGCCCAAAGCAGCGGGAAGATGTTGATCGCCAAGAGCAGCGTGATGGCAGGCGCAATGAACAGCCAGGCGATTGCCCTGTCGGAGAGGCCGCGGACGCGCCGGGCGACCGAGGAGGGCGTTGCCCTTACTGTCGCATCGGCTGCCTTCTCGACGATGGAGGAAGGGGAAATAGTCAAGTTTTCACCTGGCCTTTTTGGATTACTGGGTCTTTTGGGATATGGGAAATCTGGCGGCCCGGCTCGTCTGCCGATCCGGGCCGCCATCCTGCCGAGGATAGCGCGCATCAGGGATGCCACGCGTCAGATCTTGCCGTCGTCCTTGAAGACGTCGCTCCAGTCCTTCACCAGGCCATCGAGTGCTTCCTGGGCGGTGCCGTTGCCGGCGACCACGTAGTTGTGGACGCGCTTCTGCATGGCCTGCAGCAGCGAGGCGTAGCTCGGCTCGGCCCAGAAGTCCTTGACGATCGCCATCGAGTCCAGGAAGGCCTGGGCATAAGGCTGGCTCTTGGCAAAGTCCGGCGCGTTGACGACGGAGTTCAGGCAGGAAAAACCGCCGAGTTCCCACCACTTGGCCTGCACGTCGGGCTGTGCGAACCATTTGATGTATTGCAGGGCGGAGTCGCGCTTGTCGGAGTAGGAGACCACCGAGATGCCCTGGCCGCCAAGCTGGGCGAAATGCGCCTTCTCAGCCGGATTGGGGAAGAAGCCGATCCTGTCGCCGCCGACCTTCTCGTCCTTGTAGAGGCCGGGCCAGGTGAAGGCGAAGTTCATCTGCATGGCGACCTGGCCGGATTTGAAGGCGTCGGCGGATTCGACCATGTAGACGTTGGAGCTGCCGGGCGGGGTGCAGCAGTCGTAGAGGGACTTGTAGAATTCGAGGCCCTTGACCGCATCGGCCGAGTTGACGAAGCCTTCCATGTCATAGGGCTTCTGCGGGTTGTCGTACTGGAAGCCCCAGTCGTAGAGCACGTTGGTCACGCCCATGGTGATGCCTTCGGAGCCGCGCTCGGTATAGATCGAGGCGCCGTAGACGGTCTTGCCGTCGATCTCGCGCTTCTGGAAGAACTCGGCGATCTGCTTCAGCTCATCATAGGTCTTCGGCGCTGCGAGATCGTGGCCGTATTTCTCCTTGAATTCCTTCTGCAGTTCCGGCTTCTCGAACCAGTCCTTGCGGTAGGTCCAGCCGACGACGTCGCCCATCGCAGGCAGCGCCCAGTAGTTCGGGGTGTTCTTCGGCCATTCCGAGTAACCGACGACGGTCGCCGGCACGAAGTCATCCATCTTGATGCCTTCCTTGTCGAAGAAGTCGTTGAGCTTGACATAGTGGCCATTCTCGGCCGAGCCGCCGATCCACTGGCTGTCGCCGATGATGAGGTCGCAGAGCTTGCCATGGGAATTCAGCTCGTTGAGGAAGCGGTCGGCATAACTCGTCCAGGGAACGAATTCGAACTTCATCTGCGTGCCGGTCTTGGCGGTGAAATCCTTCGACAGCTCGACGAGCGCATTGGCGGGGTCCCATGCGGCCCAGCACAACGTCAGTTCATCGGCTTTGGCGAGATTGGGCAATGCCGACGACATGACGAATGCCGTGGCTAGCCCGAAAAGGGCTTTCGATGTTTTCTGCATAAGTTCCTCCCAGAACCAAGAGCCGGCTCCCCGCCAGCGTCGCATGTTCACCCACTTCAGAGAATGCTCACATGAACTCCTCAATCATCATGTTTAGCAATATGTTTAGTGATATCTATTTTTATAAACATTGCAAGCGCCAATCGTTGCTGCAATGCGACAGGCGTCGCACCACATGGGCGGATAGTTTTGGAGGCCGATCTTTTTGGCAGAACGCGAAAAATTCTTGGCGAGCGTACCGATGCAGCAACATCTGGCCTCGCTGCGACATGAATCGCACGGTATGGACTGCACGCCGCTCCCGTTTTTCCCCGGAGCGGTTCAAGCTTGGCCTCGCTTCGGTGGGGCCTTTTTCTTGAATCCCTTCTTGGGTCGATGCCGCCAGAACAGGATGATTTTAGGCCGGGTCGGCCTAAAATCTGAATCCCGTTCTACGTTATATAGTTAGAGCATGATGTCGTCCGAAAACCGCTCACACTTTTCGGCATCATGCTCTAGGTATCGGGCCGCATCGGGAATATTCCCGCGCAGTGCGAGATTTAGCCTTTCCGGCCGGATGCAACGGGCGTATTCAGCCAGTGCGCGGCTTTCCATGTCCGCGCTCCTCCGCGCGGCAGATCTCTGATCGGCTTCCTTCCCGTTTGCCTGCCGCGTCATCTTGAATTTTCATTGGCAGATCGATGACCACGGCAGAGACGAGCGAGAATGGGCAAGAGGCCGCAGGCGGCCGCCAGGCGAAGATCGTGGCACTGGTCGTTGCCGTTTCCTTCTTCATGCAGATCCTCGACGGCACGATCGTCGCCACCTCGCTGCCGCAGATGGCGGCAAGCTTTAACGTGCAGCCGGTGTCGATGAGCATTGGCATCACCGTCTACATGCTGACGATGGCCGCCTTCATTCCGCTGTCGGGCTGGCTCGGCGACCGGTTCGGCGCGCGCCGTATCTTCCTGATGTCGATCGCCGTCTTCACCGGCGCCTCGCTGTTCTGCGGGCTCTCCGGCAGCCTTGCGGAGTTCGTCCTGTGGCGCGCCGTGCAGGGGGCGGGCAGCGCACTGATGACGCCGGTCGGGCGCATTATCGTCTTGAAAAATGCCCGCAAGTCGGAACTCGTGCAGGCGATCGCACTGATCACTTGGCCGGCGCTGACGGCGCCGGTTCTCGGCCCGGTGCTCGGCGGCTTCATCACCACCTATGCCAGCTGGCATTGGAACTTCCTCATCAATATCCCGATCGGCATTCTCGGCATCGCGTTGGTGCTGCGCTTCGTGCCGGAGCGGCGCGAGACCAATCCCGGCCGGCTGGATTTCGTCGGCTTCGTCCTCAGTGCTGCCGGGCTGACTGTCCTGCTTGCCGCGCTGGAGCTTTCAGTCAAATGGCACGGCGGTCTCTTGCCGGTCATATCGATGCTGGCAGCCGGCATCGTGCTGTCGGTCATGGCGACGCGGCATTTCCTCGCCGTCGACAATCCGCTGCTCGACCTTTCGGCTTTCCGCATCCAGACCTTCTCGATGTCGACGCTGTCGGCGGGCACGGCCTGTAGGGTGGCGATCAATGCGACGCCGTTTCTGCTGCCTTTGCTGTTTCAGCTCGGCTTCGGCCTGAGCTCGATTGCCGCTGGCACCTATCTGCTCGTCTATTTCCTCGGCAATTTCAGCATGAAGGCGGTGACGACACCGCTGCTGCGCTTCTTCGGCTTTCGCACAGTGCTTGGGGTCAACGGGCTGATCGCAGCGCTTTCGATCGTCGGCTGCGGTTTCCTCTCGCCGGAGACGCCGCCGTTTTTCATCCATGCGCTGCTTTTCCTCGCCGGCCTGTCGCGGTCGATGGAATTCACCGCTTTGAACACGCTCGCCTTTGCCGATATCGGCCCGGCGCAGCGAAGCTCGGCCTCGACGCTGTCGAGCATGCTGCAGCAGGTGTCGATGCTACTCGGCGTGGCGGTGGCGGCGGCCGTGCTCAATATCGCCTCGGCTCTCAGGGGTGCCGACAATCCCGTTCTTGCCGATTTTCGCTGGGCTTTCATCTTGGTCGGCGCGATCGGCGTCGTCTCGTCACTGCGCTTCCTGCAATTGCCGGCAGAGGCAGGGGCCGAAGTATCCGGTCATCGGAAATTCCAGAAAAGTTAGCTTATTTACGGAACCAATCGGGCCGCTCGGCGTTCATGCATCTCATTTCAGGTTTTCGTTTCCCCATCTCCTTCAACGACTTCCATAGGGATACTCCCAAGTCAGGGTCATGTTCTGAAAATGCCGTCTTCCCGACATCCTCCTTCCGCGCCGCCCGCGACAAGAGCGAGGGATAACCGCTGTTTACCCCAGGCGGCCAATGCAATACGACATTGCCATGCGGACGACTCGGACGCTTGCGGGCGGTCGTCGCTGCGAGAGAACGCCGGGAGACCGAATGAGCAATTCTAGCGGCGATGCGGATGCCCTGATCCACATCCTCTATATCGACGACGACGAGGGGCTTGCCCTACTGTTGCAGAAAAACCTGCGCCGGCGCGGCTTTTCGGTCGAGTGGGCCGAGAGCGGCGCCGCCGGCCTTGCGAGACTTGGCGAAGGCGGTATCGACGCCGTCGTGCTCGATCATGTCCTGGCCGGCGAGACCGGCCTCGACATTCTGCCCAGCATCACGGCGATGCCGGATCATCCGCCGGTCATCTATGCGACAGGTTCGGACGATACCAGCATCGCGGTCGCCGCGCTGAAGGCCGGCGCCGACGATTACATGCTGAAGGGGATCTCAGCCGATTATTTCGACTTGCTCGCCGCCGCCCTCGAACAGTCGCTGGAGCGGGCGCGGTTTCGCCGCGAGACGGCGCAGGCACAGGAGGTGATCCGCCAGCAGCGCGACCTTGCAGAAATGCTGCTTGCCGAAGTCAATCACCGCATCGCCAACAGCCTCGGCCTCGTCGGCGCGCTGATCCGCATGCAATCCTCGATGACCACGGATCAAGTGGCGATCGACGCGTTGCACGAAACACAGATGCGCATCAACGCCATCGCCAGCGTGCACCGCCGGCTCTATACCAACCGGCAGGTCGGCTCGGTGCAGGTCGATGAATATCTGAACAGCCTGCTCACCGAACTCGAAACCTCGATGCGCGACGACAAGCGGCCGCACCGGATCGTACTGACCGCGCAGCCGGTCAATCTGGCGACCGACAAGGTGATCACGCTCGGGCTGATTGTCAGCGAGCTCGTCACCAATGCCTTCAAATATGCCTATCCGGACAGCGTGCCGGGCGAGATCCGCGTCATCGTCGACCAGACGGATGAGACATTGCGCGTCATCGTCGAGGATGACGGCGCCGGTTTCGACCCGTCGAGCCCGGCCAGGGGAACCGGCCTTGGTACACGCATCCTGGCGGCCATGGCAGCCAGCCTGAAATCGGATTTCGCCTATGACCCCGGGCATGATGGGACGAAGGCGACGCTGGTGTTTTCGCTGCATGAGGGGAAGTAGGACGGGCAGCGTAGGGTGTGCCGTGTGGCCCCTCATCCGCCCTACGGGCACCTTCTCCCCGAGGGGAGAAGGGGGAATGGAGATGTTGCCGCGAATCTCTTCTCCCCAGCGGGGAGAAGGTGGCGGCAGCCGGATGAGGGGCCACCGGCACGGTGTTATCCCTTTTCCTACAATAATTTACCGAAGCCGCATCATCAAGCCTAACGCCAGGGGAGGAAACATGACGACCATCCGCACGCCACGCGAAGTGTATGATTTCTGGTTCATCCGATGCGGCCGGGAGCTGTGGTTCCGTCCGCCGCCGGAACTCGACGTCGAGATCCGCGAAGGCTTCCGCGATACGCATCTGGCGCTTGCCGCAGGCGTGAGCGACGAATGGCGGGCCGACCCTGTCAGTCGGCTGGCGGCCGTCATCGTGCTCGACCAGTTTCCACGCAACATCTATCGCGGCACGGCGCTTGCCGTTGCGACCGACGGGCTGGCGCTTCGGGAAGCCAAGCTGGCGCTTGCGGCGGGTGCCGACCGCGCGGTCGAGAGCGCATGCCGCACCTTCTTCTACATGCCGTTCGAACATGCCGAAAACCTCAGCGAGCAGGAGCGTTCGGTGGAATTGTTCACCGCCCTCGGCGACGAGGAATATCGCGATTATGCGATCCGCCACCGCGACGTCATTACCGCCTATGGGCGTTTTCCGCACCGCAATGCCATGCTCGGGCGGGAGTCGACGGCGGCAGAGCGCGACTATCTCTCTACGCCCGGCGCCGGTTTCTAAGCCTTTCCAGGGAGCTTCCGCCTTTCTGTCGCCTTTCTTTACTAAGACAAGCTGGCATTCTATTCCGACGACAACCCTTCCGGAGGCGCTTTTGCGGCTGAGACCGATCCTGCTTCGCACCATTCTTCTGCTGACGCTGGCGGTCGCCGGCGCGCATTTCAAGGGTGCTGCGGCCTTCGCGCAGGAGCCGCAGGCACCGGCTGCCGCGCAGGAGGCACCGCTTACCGATACGCCGCTCGACCAGGCGACAAAGGAGATCGAAAAGGCGAAGGTCCAGCTGACGGCGCTTCAGGACGGCGCCAAGCAAAATGCCGACAATGACGATGCCCTGGTCGGGCTCGCCACCAAGGCCGACGAGCTCAGTCGCGCCGTCATCACCATATCGGTCAATCTCAGGCCGCGTTTCGACCAGATCAAGAACCGGCTTGCCGAGATCGGCGATCCGCCGAAGGACGGGCAGCCGCCGGAGGCGCAGATTGTCGCGGACGAGCGCAATGCGCTTACTGCCGAGCGCGCGCAGATCAACGCGGTGACCGGTGACGCCGAAAACCTGTCGATCGCGGTGACGAAGCTCCTCAACGAGATCATCGAGATGCGGCGGCGACTTTTCGCCGACACGCTTTTCAGGCGCACCGAGATCTCAGTCTCGGTGCTCGACGATGCCGCGAGTGCCTTCGTGCACGAGGTCAGCGAATTCTCGCAGGCTTTGTCGAGCTGGGCCTCTTTCGTCTGGAAGTTCAAGCGGTTCCCGCTGTTTGCCGCAATCTTCCTGTCGCTTGCGTCAGCACTCATCCTGTTATCCGGCAGCTATCGGCTGTTCGGCTCGTATCTGCGCCGGGACGAGGCGATCGAGAACCCGTCCTATATCGGCCGGCTGTCGATCGCCTTCTGGTCGACGTTGATCCGCACCATGGCGCTCTCGGTACTGCTCGTCACCTCGTTCTTCTTCCTCAACAGTTTCAATGTTCTGCGGCCCGACATCGCACCTGTCATCGGCGCCCTGTTCGGAGCGATCGGGCTCGTCTATTTCGTCGGCCGCTTCGTCAACGCCATCTTCGCGCCGCGCGAACCCCGCTGGCGGCTCGTCAGGCTTTCCAATCTCGGCGCTCGCTCGATCGGCTATTGCCTGCTGGCGATGGCGATCGTCAACGCGCTCGATTATCTGTTTGGTACGATCGGCGAGGCGATGGGCTCGCCGCTGGTGCTAACCGTGGTCAGGAGCCTGATTGCCGCGCTGATCATCGGCCTGATCCTGATCGCGGTCTCGTTCGGCAAGCCGATGCTGGCGAAGAACGGCGATCCCGATGCGCCGGGCCGGCATTGGCCGCGCGGCATGGGGATCATCCTGCGCGTCGTCGGCGCCGGCCTCATCCTCACCGCGCTAACCGGTTATGTCGGCCTGGCGCGCTTCATCGCCACGCAGCTCATCATCACCGGCGCGGTCGTTGCCACCATGTATGTCGGCCTGCTCTCAGGCAAGGCGATATCCCGGCAGGAAAGCTTCGCCGACACCTTCTTCGCAAGCTTCTTGACGCGCCGTTTCAAGCTTGGGCCGGTGGCGATCGACCAGGCCGGCCTGCTCGTCGGCCTTGCCATCTATGCGGTGGCGCTGCTCGTCGGCATCCCACTGATCCTGCTGCTCTGGGGCTTCCATGTGCAGGATCTGCAGCTTATCGCTTACCGACTGTTCACCGAGGTCAGGCTCGGCGGCATCAGCATCTCGCTGCTCGGCATCTGCACCGGCATCCTCTTGTTTGCCGGCGTCTACCTGCTGACGCGCTGGCTGCAGCGCTGGCTCGATGGCAATGTGATGGCCAGAAGCCATGTCGATCTTGGCGTGCGCAATTCGGTCAAGACGGGCATCGGCTATCTCGGCGTCGGCATAGCGGCGATCATCGGCGTTTCGGCGGCCGGCATCGACCTGTCGAGCTTCGCGCTCGTCGCTTCCGCACTTTCGGTCGGTATCGGTTTCGGTCTCCAGAACATCGTCTCCAACTTCGTCTCCGGCCTGATCCTGCTCGTCGAACGGCCGTTCAAGGTCGGCGACCATGTGGTTTCCGGCACGGCCGAAGGCATCGTCAAACGCATTTCGGTGCGCGCCACCGAGATCGAGACCTTCCGCAAGCAGTCGATCATCGTGCCGAATTCCGAGTTGATCAACGGCCTCGTCGGCAACTGGACGCACCGCAACAAGATCGGCCGCTCGGAAATTCCGGTTTCCGTCGCCTACAACGCTGATCCGCAGCAGGTGATGGACATCCTGCTCGAGCTGACGGCCAAGATACCGCTCGTCATGCGCAATCCGGAGCCGCATGTCGAATTCCTGCGCTTCGGCCCCTATTCGCTGGATTTCGAACTGCGCTTCTTCCTCGCCGACATGGGCGACGGTATGGCGGTGCGCAACAATCTCAGGATCGAGATCCTCAAGCGCTTCAAGGCCGAGGGCATCGAGATCCCGCTGCCACAGACCGATCTTACCATCCATCGGGAGGCTCGTCCCGCGCTTGCCGAAGCGGGCAGGGATCAACCCAACGAGCAGGAAAGCTCGGCGGACACGCTCATGGAAGAGGAAGAGCAGCCGGTGCGGCAATTGCGCAGCAAGACGGCAGACGGCAATCGGAAAGGCTGAACGGGTCATTCAGCCATCATTCACAGCTATATGTGCATGATCTCCATTATCGGGATCGCTGCCGGGGGCAGCACCGATCGTTCGAGGGGAGGGCGCGCCAGCGCCGCCGCACATGATGGCAAGATTTGCCGCCGTTCTGCTTGTCCCGCTGCTTGCCGCAACCGCGGCTGAAGCGGCATCCATCACCAACACCGATCCGGCAGCCGTCGTGCTCGTCATCACCGAGAGCGGCCAGCGCGTCGAGGTCGTGGTCGATGCCGGCGCTTCGGAAAACCTCTGTGCTTCCGGCTGCTTCATGACAACGCCCGACGGCGACCGCATCGGGCTCGACGGCGGCGAGACGATCGACATCGTCAAGGGCTCGGCCGTCGTCAAGTAGCGCCTGTCTGACTAATGCGCTCAAGCTTCTCGGGGATTGGGAACGGTTTCCGGCCCGGCAACCGGGCGCGTCAGCCGCATAATGGCGAAGAATGCGGCAACGGCGACGGTGCTGAGCAATGCAGCGATCGAAAGCGACCACGATACGCCGAGATTACCCATCAGGAAGGCGAGTGCGAACGGCGCCATCGAGGAGACGACGAGACGGACCGACATGATTTGTCCTTGCCGCTGGCCGTAGCCATCGCTTCCGAAGAGCGCGAGCGGCAAGGTTCCGTAGACGATGCTGTTAAGGCCCGAGCCGAGGCCGAAAACGACGGCGAAGACCAGCGCGCCGGGCACCGAGGGTGCGGTGGCGATGAGGATGACAAGGGCTGTCGGCAGCAGGATGGCACAGATGATCGCCAGCATGACTTGCGACAAGCTCTCGCCGAAGACCATGTTGATGAGGCGGCTTAGCACCTGTGACGGGCCGAAGAGCGTTCCGACCACCACTGCCATGGCGCCGAGGCCGAGCGCCGACATCACGGGCACCATGTGAACCAGAAGTGCCGCGTTCACGAAGCTTTCCAAAGCAAAACCCGTCACCATCAGGACAAAGGCCGGCCTGCGCATCGACGGCTGAAGGCCCGGCTCGACGTGCTTTGCGGCTTCCCCCGCCTCGCGCTTGCGCGTTTCGCTGACGCCACGGGACAGCCAGGCATGAATGGGCAGGCAGACCACGAGGTTGAGCGCGGCGAAGATCAGATAGACGTTCTGCCATGAGAGATGCGCATGCAGCGCCGTGGTGATCGGCCAGAAGATGGTCGAGGCGAAGCCGGCGATCAGGGTCAGGTAAGTGATGCTGCGCTGGGCGACCCGCGGCCTGATCTGGACGAGAAGGGCGAAGGCAGCGCCATATTGCACGAGGTTCGACGCTGTCTCGACGGCGATCAGGGCTGCGACGAAGGCGATCTTTCCCGGCGCAAAGGCGCAGGCGACAAGGGCGGCGGCGGCAATCGCCGAGCCTGATGTCATGACGCGGCCGGCGCCGAAGCGATCGATCCATCGGCCCATGAGAGGTGCTGCCAGGCCGCCGATCAGAAGGGCGGCGGAGAGCGCGCCGAAGATCCATTCCGTCGACCAGTCGAAACTCCTGGCCATATCAGGCGCGAGGATGCTGAAGCTGTAATAGAGCGTTCCGTAGCCGATGACCTGCGTCAGCCCGAGTGCGGCGATCGCGGCTACCGGCGGCCGTTCGGCGCTGACGATTGTCATAGGGATCTCAGGCTCACGCGCTGTTCGAGCTTTTCGGCTTCTTCTTTCCGCTCGCTGTAGCGGTCGGTCAGATAATTCGAGGCGTCACGGGTCAGCAGGGTGAACTTCACCAGTTCCTCGCAGACGTCGACGACGCGGTCGTAATAGGATGAGGGTTTCATACGGCCGTCCGCGTCGAATTCCTGGAAAGCTTTCGCGACCGAGGACTGATTGGGGATCGTGATCATCCGCATCCAGCGGCCAAGGATGCGAAGCTGGCCCACCGCATTGAAGGACTGGGAACCGCCGGAGACCTGCATCACCGCCAGCGTCTTGCCTTGTGTCGGCCGTACCGAGCCCACCGACAGTGGAATCCAGTCGATCTGCGCTTTCATGATGCCGCTCATTGCGCCATGCCGTTCAGGGCTGACCCACACCTGGCCTTCCGACCATGCAGACAATTCACGCAGTTCTTGGACCTTTGCGTGGCTCGCCGGTTCCGCGTCGGGCAGCGGCAGACCTTCCGGATTGAAGATCCGCACTTCGCAGCCGAAATATTCGAGCAGCCGCCCGGCCTCCTGTGCGAGGAGGCGGCTGTAGGACACTGCTCGCAACGAGCCATAAAGGATCAGGATGCGCGGCTTATGCGTCGAGAACGCCGGCCTGAGGGCATCCATATCCGGTTGATGCAAATGCATCGGGGACGCTGCAGGCAGATCAGACAATGCGCTTGCCTTCGGCATCGAGCACCTTCTCGCCGTCTTCCTTGGTGAAAGCGCCCTTGTGGGTTTCCGGCAGGATTTCCAGAACCACCTCGGACGGCCGTGACAGGCGTGTGCCGAGCGGCGTGACGACGAATGGCCGGTTGATCAGGATCGGCTGCGCGAGCATGGCGTCGAGAAGCTGGTCGTCGCTGAGTTCTGGATTGTCGAGGCCGAGTTCGCCGTATGGGGTATCCTTCTGCCGAATGGATTCCCTCACGGTGAGGCCGGCGTCGGCAATCATCCTGACCAGTTCGGCACGTGACGGCGGATTTTCCAGATATTCGATGATATCAGGTTCGATGCCAACATTGCGGATCATCGCAAGCGTATTGCGGGACGTGCCACATGCCGGGTTGTGGTAGATGGTGACGTTCATAGCTTTGCCTCTGACGACAGGGTTGATGAAGCGCCTGGCTGCAACAGCCAGGTGAAGAGGAGAAGGGCTGCGACCGCGCCTGCGATTTCGGCGATCCAGAAGCCGGGCAGATCGACCGGGCGGATGCCGGAGAAGGTGTCGGTCAGCGACCGGGCGAGCGCGACGGCCGGATTGGCGAAGGAGGTCGAGGCGGTGAACCAGTAGGCGGCGGTGATATAAAGCCCGACCAGCCACGGCACCGCCTTCTGCTCGAACTTGATGCCGGCAAGAATGACCGCCACCAGGCCGAAGGTGGCAACAACTTCGGAGAACCATTGCGCACCGCCGGTTCGAACCTTGCTCGACAATTCGACGAGTGGCAGGTCGAACATGAGGTGGGCGGCGATTGTGCCAGCCACACCGCCGGCAATCTGCGCCACGACATATCCGCCGAGATCGCGTTTCGGCAGTACGCGCGACATCGCAAAGACCAGCGAGACTGCCGGATTGAAGTGGGCGCCGGAGATCGGTCCGAGAACGGTGATCAGCACCACCAGGATGGCGCCCGTCGCCAGCGTATTGCCGAGCAGGGCAAGTCCCACATCCTCAGTCAGCGATGTCGCCATGATGCCGGACCCGACGACGGTCGCGACCAGCATGGCGGTGCCGAGGGCTTCAGCGACCAGACGGCGCGGCAAATCGAACGACGCCATCAGCCGGCCTTGGACGGTTTTGCGGTCGTGCCTTCCATGGCGCCGATCTGATGTAGGTGCGATTGCAGCGCCAGTTTGTCGATCGACGACAGCGGCAGGCTGAGGAAGGCAATGATCCGGTTCTTCAGGAAGCGAGCGGCCTGCGCGAAAGCACGGCCCTTGTCGACTTCGCTGCCCTCGACGGCAGCGGGATCCTCGACGCCCCAGTGGGCGGTCATCGGATGGCCGATCCAGACCGGGCAGGCTTCGCCATGGGCGGTGTCGCAGACGGTGAAGATGAAGTCCATCTCCGGAGCTCCAGGCTCGGCGAACTCGTCCCAGCTCTTGGAGCGAAAGCCGGTCGTGGGATAGCCCTGCGCCGCAAGTTCCTTCAACGCATAGGGATTGACCTCACCCTTCGGCTGGCTGCCGGCCGAATAGGCCTTGAACCGGCCCTTGCCTTCGGTTTCCATGATGGATTCCGCCAGGATCGAGCGGGATGAATTGGCGGTGCAGAGAAAGAGCACATTGTAAACGCGGTCTGTGGTCATTGCAGTTCCCCCTTGGTTGCAGGTGTACAGCATGCGGCTACGGCGGCAGCCGGAGCGCAGATCTCCGGGTTGCCGCCGCAGCAATCCTCCATCAGAAAACGGATCAGGCCGCCGAGGGCCTCGTAATTGGCGGTGTAGATGATCGAGCGGGATTCCCGCTGCTGGGCAATCAGGCCGGAGCGTTCCAGCTCCTTCAGGTGGAAGGAGATGTTGGATGGCGAGACTTCGGCCTTTTCGGCGATTGAGCCCGCCGCCATTCCGTCAGGCCCCGATACTACGAGCATGCGGACGATGTGCAGGCGGGTCTCCTGCGAGAGCGCACCGAATGCGACGAGGGCTTGACGTTGATCCATATTTCAATAATCCTTGAAGTGTTGAAACGAGGATTAGCTGATATGAACGTCATCGACAATAGCAAAATTCAGGCGGACGACATCAATCTTGGCCTGCTGCTCAACATACTCGCCGGCGAGAGAGACTCGCCGCTGGTTTTCTATTACGGCGGCCAACCGGTGAAGCCTGGCTATCATATCACCGAGGTCAAGGCGGGCCAATTCTCTGCGCTTGATTGCGGCGGCAATCCCGAGGCCTGGACGGAGATCTTCATCCAGCTCTGGGATATCGAGGAGGGTGACCGCACGCATATGCCGGCCGGCAAGTTCTATTCCATTATCCGCAAGGTGACGGACCATGTGCAGTTGGATGGGTCGGCCAAGCTCACCTTCGAAGTCAGCGACGGCGTGCAGCCGATGCAGCTTTACTGCGCTGCGACGCCGGTTCTCCGCGCCGGCGCCGTCCACGTTACGCTTTCGCCGCGACCGGCAAGCTGCAAGCCGCGCGATCGCTGGCTGGCAGAGGAAAACAGCAAGGCCGCGGCCTGCTGTGGGCCGCGAGCGGCAACGAGCGGTTGTTGCGCGTAAGGACATGTAAGATCGGGTGTTGGCGAGAATGCCTGGTTGGTCAGTGATCCCGCGTCAATCCTGCACGGTGCGGTCAATCAGCCCGGCATCGGTGAGGCGACATTTCCTACGTCGACTGGGATTGCCGTCAGGCATTGATTGAGGGCTGGGCATCCCACCATCTGAGCACCCGTATCGCCCGGAGCGTCACCCACCGCGAAGGCTTGCCTTGCCCGTCATCGACCTCGAACCACACCCGCCCGGCAGGGCTATCGTCGAGCGGCCAACTGCCGTCCTGCAAGCGCCGGGAACGAAGGTGGTCGATTGCCTCGCCGAGGCGCGGATCGGGGTCGGCGCCGGTCAGGATCGCGCTTGCGCGGAAATAGTCGAGCGCGCGCAAAATGTCGTAGCGCCACCGGTTCGGATGCAGGAAGTGCAGGAAGCCCTCGTCGGCCGGCTCGCCGGTGCCAAGGCGACGGAAGAGGTTGCGGGCCAGCAGAAACTCCTCACCCGTCCTGCGCGCCTCTCGAGACTGATGCGTGCCGCCGGTCGATCTCTGGTATTCCAGAAAGCCTTCCAGCACATTGATGGTGCTGGCGAAAGACGAGCGGACGGAGCCATTGATCCGCTCGCAGTTCCAGCCACCGTCGTCGAGACGCTCGCCGGCCAGCCTGTCGACGATGGGTGAGACGTCGATCCCGAAATAGGCGCCATCGGCGACGGTGCGGCCGTTGATGCACTCCTCGACTTCGCCTTCCCAATAGGGCTGGCCGCCTTCTTCCCAACGGGCGTTGGCGCCGATCAATTTGACGGTGCGCCTGGCGCAATCGCAGGCGGGATCGAGACCGAATTCGCGCAATTGCGACAGCGAGAAGGTCGTGGCCGTCCACGGCTGGCCATGCTCCTTCCACTCGTGCGGGTCGAAACCGGCGGGCAGGAAGGCGCCGCCTGCCCATTGCCCGTCCTCATCCTGGCAGGAGAGCAGTCTGGCGCCCCAGCCCTCGGTCTCGACTTTGGCCCGCTCAGTCATCCATTCCCGCTCCGGAGCATCGAGCAGGTCGCGCATCACCTGCCATCGGATCGACGGGTCGGAGTCGAGAAGCCATGCGATCACCGGGTCGGATTGGATCATGGGCGAACCTGTCGGCGGGTCGGGGTCGATGGCTCGTTTATAATCGCTTCGGCTGAGCAGTGCCACCCGGACAGGTCCACGGGAAATCGTCTAACGGTTGTCGGCGAAAGCCTTTTCGATGCCGAGCATGCGGCGTTTCGCGCCTGATTTCTTAATCATATCCGCAAAGAAGTCGGAGACGGCCCCCTCGGGCGGCCTCTTCATTTATATCAGGCCCGCCGATTAATAATTATTCAAATCAATCGATGTATCGATTTGATCCGGGTACATATTTTACATCAAAGGTTTGCTATGGCGTTTCTAGGTATTTCGGGGATGCAATATTCCGGAGAAATGTTTGCCGGTGCGCGTATTATTGTCGCGGAAGATTCCAACGTATTCACCTCGATGATCAGCAAACGCCTCAAGGAGCTGTTCGACATTGATGTCGAGATCTGCCGCAGCTTCGAGGATCTGCAGTTTTCCTACGACAAGTCTTCCGATCCGATCACTCTGGCGATCTCGAACATCAACCTGCCCGGTGCCGAAAACGGCGAAGCGCTCGAATATCTGGTCGATCTCTCCATCCCGACCATCGTTTTCACCGGCACCTTCCATGAAAACATGCGCGACAAGCTGATGGCCAAGGATATCGTCGACTATATCCTCAAGGACAATATCTTCGCCGTCGATCTTCTGGCGGAATCGATATGCCGCTTCCTCACCAATCATCGCCACCACGTGCTGATCGTCGACGATAGCGCGACCGCGCGCGCTTTGCTGTCGAGCCGGCTGAAGCGCTACAATTTCCGTGTCAGCGTCGCCGAGAGTGGCGGCAAGGCGTTGGAAATCCTGAAGACCAACCGCGATATCGGCCTTGTCATCACCGACTACAACATGCCCGACATCGATGGCTTCGAACTGACGCGGCGCATCCGTGCCAGTATCGGCTCGCACGAACTGCGCATCATCGGCGTTTCCTCCTCCTCGAACCGGCTGCTTTCGGCACGATTCCTGAAGGCCGGCGGCAATGATTTCATGCTGCGTCCCTTCATCGACGAGGAGTTCTACTGCCGCGTCAACCAGAACCTCGATACGCTGCTGCAAATTCAATCGATGCGTAAGGAACGGGCGGTTGCCTGACGGCCCTTCCAGTATCGGTATCGCCAGGGGGGCGGAAATGACGGTCGAGGACAGTCGTCGAATTTATGCAATTACAAGTAATGGCACCATTATTTGTCCCCTTCACGCGCACAGGCCTGTCGGTTATCGTCCCCGCCGGGGAGAGGGCCGAGTCGCGCCCGTCAGACGTATGGGGGAGTAGCGGCTGTGGCTTTTCAAGCGGATTTTCAGCGGGATGGCATCGGGTTACGCTCCGGCGGGCTTAAAATACTTCTGGTTGAAGATTCCCGGATGTTTTCCGCGGTGCTCTGTCACCGGTTCCAGACGGAACTCGGCCTTGCCGTCAAATCCTGCCCGTCGCTGAAGGCTCTTCGCAAGGAACTTGCCGACGACGCTCACGGCTACACCATGGCCGTCGTCGATCTCAACCTGCCGGATTCGCCCTATGGCGAAGCGCTCGACTGCACGATCGAGCACGATATCCCGGCGATCGTCTTCACCGCGACATTCGATCTCAACACGCGCAACAAGATCATGGAGCGCAATGTCATCGATTACGTGCTGAAGGACAATGAATTCGCGCTCGACAATCTGGTCGCCACCGTCCGGCGGGCGATCTCCAACCGCAAGACGCGGGTGCTCGTCGTCGACGATGTCGTCTCGGCGCGCCAGGTGCTCGTCGACCTCCTGAAGGCACAGCAATATCTCGTCGTCGAGGCAAATTCGGGGCTCGAGGCGCTGGCAGCGCTCGAGGCCTATAGCGATATCGAGCTCGTCGTCACCGATCATCACATGCCCGATATGAGCGGCTATGAACTGACGCGGCGCATCCGCCATCGCTTCGGTTCGGACAGGCTGCGCGTCATCGGCGTTTCCTCCTCCAACGACCGCATGCTTTCGGCGAGTTTCCTCAAGGCCGGCGCCAGCGATTTCGTCTACCGGCCCTTCGTCGCCGAGGAGCTGCAATGCCGAATCGCCAACAATGCCGAAACGCTGGCGCAGATGCGGCAGCTGAGGGCAGCGGCGGCCTGCGACTATCTGACCGGCCTCTATAACCGCCGCTATTTCTACGACAACGGCCCGAAGCTGGTGAACGAGTGCCTACGGCTGAAGGTGCCGAGCTCCGTCGCCATTCTCGATATCGACCATTTCAAGCGGCTGAACGATACCTATGGCCACGAGATCGGCGACAAGGTGCTGAAGGCTGTCGCAAACAGGCTGTTCACGATCTTCGAGGGCAGCGACAATCTTCTCTCGCGGCTCGGGGGTGAGGAATTCGCCATCCTCTTCCCGCAGATGGATTCGGCAGCCGCGACCAAGCTCTGCGACGAGATCCGCTCGGACATTTCGCGGCTGAAGGTCACGGCCGACGACGAGGAACTCGGCGTCACGATTTCGATCGGCATCGCCGAAATCGCCGGTTACGAAACCTTCGAGAATTACCTCAACGCCGCCGACCAGTTTCTCTACATGGCAAAACACAGGGGCCGCAACCAAGTCTATTCCGACGCCAGAATGACGGAAGAGGCGGCGCAGTAGAGTTTGCCTGATCTTTGGATAGGTGGTTTGGACTGGCCGCTTGACGTCTGACGTCTGACGTCATCCTCGGCCTCGTTGCCGAGGATCTGCTACATATCAAAACACGAAACGGCGGTGGATGCTCGGGACAAGCCCGAGCAAGACGGAAGAGGGGTTAGTGCCCTCATCAGAATCTCAAAGGCGGCTGAGTGAGCTGCCTCTCTCTTTTTCTTCAGCGGTGGTTATCTCAAGCCGCAACCGCCTGTCTTGCGGTCGCCATGGTCATCTTGCGCTCGGCGCGCTCCTGCTGCGGCGAACGATGGTAGAGTTCGCGATAACACTTGGAGAAATGCGAGGCCGAGACGAAGCCGCAGGCGACAGCGACCTCGACGACCGGCATCGAGGACTGCACCAGAAGGTGGCGTGCGCGGTCGAGGCGGATTTCCAGATAGTAGCGGGCCGGCGAGCGTCCCATCTCCTGGCGGAACAGCCGCTCGATCTGGCGGCGCGAGAGGCCGGCGCCGTCGGCGATCTCGATCAGCGACAGCGGCTCGGCGAGATTGCCTTCCATCAGCTCGATGATCGACAGCACCTTGGCGTTCTGCACGCCGAGGCGGGCGCGCAGCGGCAGACGCTGGCGGTCGTGCGGGTTGCGCACGCGGTCCGTCAGGTGCTGCTCGCAGATGCGGTTGACAAGGCTTTCGCCGAAATCTTCGCCGACGAGGTTCAGCATCATGTCGAGCGAGGCGGTGCCGCCGGCGCAGGTGTAGAGATTGCCGTCGATCTCGTAGAGATCGGCATAGACCTCCGCCTGCGGGAAGGCTTCCGAAAAGCCCGGTAGGTTTTCCCAGTGGATGGCGCAGCGCTTGCCGTTCAGGAGGCCGGCCTGGGCAAGCACATGCGCGCCCGTACAGAGGCTGCCGACGGCAACGCCGCGATTGTAGCATTCACGCAGCCAGGCATTGACCGATTTGTTGTTGAACTCTTCGACATCGATGCCGGAACAGACGAGCACCATGCCCGGCCGGTTTTCACCGCCGAGATGGCGGCGTTCCTCGGCGAGCGAGGAATTGGCCTCGACGCCGATGCCGCAAGACGAATAGACCTTTTCCCCGTCGACGGAGGTCAGCCGCCAGGTATAGGCCTGATAGCCGAGCATGCGATTGGCGATGCGCAACGTGTCCACGGCCGCCGAAAAGGGCAGCATGGTGAATTGCGGTACCATAAAGAAGACCAGTGAACGCTTCTTGATCTGCATCCTGTTCATAGCGAAATCCATGCTCGAGGGCGATGATACATTCGTTGCGCGGAATGCGTCGCGCCGATGTCCTGAAAGCGACACTGGCATGGAAAAATGCGGCCGGGAAGAGCAAATATGCGACATCACTGACGATTTGGCCGCTCAAACCGTCGGAATGGCCGCCGGCAGGCACATGACAGGATGATAGGCAACTGAAATTCAATGTTGAAAATGGGTTTGGAATAGGACGGTCAGGCCACGAAAAAGGCGGCGTTGCACGAGGCAGGCGCCGCCCTTATCTTGGGAGGAATGTCGCATTCATTACATGGTCCGGTGTTTGCTGTCGTCCGTGCTCGGGCAGTCCGTCGTTGAGAAATCTCGTCAAAAGGCGCGTGGGAGAAAATGACAGCCGTTGCATGACACGCGCTAAGATGGTGCAGTGTTTCCAGCAAAGGCATTTCCGCCGCAGCTTCCACAACGACTCGTCACGTTTGATCCCCAAAAGGCAGCAGTGAATGAAGGACCTCGCTTTCCAAGGCACGTGGCGAACATATCAGCAGAAGATACTCGATGATCTGGCAAATCTCATAGGCGAAGACGGATTGCATATCGTCGCGGCACCCGGGTCAGGCAAGACGATTTTAGGCCTTGAAGTGATGCGCAGGCTCGGCGAGGCGACTTTGATCCTCGCACCCAGCAAGACCATCCGGGACCAATGGGCGCAGCGGCTGCGGATGATGTTTCTGCCGGCCAATGTCGCCGAACCGGACTGGATTTCCCATGATTTAAGAGCGCCGGGCGCTGTCACGATCATAACCTACCAGGCGCTGCATGCGGCGTTCTCGGGCCATACGTCCGACGAAGAGACCCTCGACAGTGAAGAGGAGGGCAGCGACGGGGCGCAAGCCGGCGAACCCGGCAAGCAGGAGACAGAGAAGGCGAGAAAGAAAATCATCGCGAAACTGCGTGAGGAGAAGGTTCGCACGCTTGTGCTCGATGAAGCGCACCATCTTAGAAACGAGTGGTGGAAAGCGCTGACTATGCTCAAGGAAGCATTGGGCAAGCCCACCGTCGTCGCGCTGACAGCTACGCCTCCATATGATGTCGATCCCCAGGAATGGGACCGCTATCAGGCTCTTTGCGGGCCGATCGATGGTGAAATTTCCGTGCCGGAACTCGTATTGCAAGGCGACCTTTGTCCGCATCAGGATTATGTCCATTTCAGCCTGCCGAGCACGCTGGAAGCACAGAAACTCGCGGAATTCCGCGCTGAGGTCGGGGACTTCATCGAGACGCTGCTCAAGAGCGCAGAATTCAAGCAGGCAATTCTGCGTCACCCGTGGATCACGCAGCCGATCGAAAATGTGGAGCATATACTGGATGATGCCCGCTTTTTATCCAGCATGCTGATTTTTCTCAATTCGCAGTATGTCGATCTGCCGCAATCGACTCTCGATATTCTCGATGTCAAGGCGCGCGAAATACCGGATCTGACGCTTGAATGGATAGAGGCGCTGCTGAACGGCGTCATCTACACCTATCGCGATGATTTCGGAGAGGCGGAACAGATAATCCGCTACCAGCAAGAGAGGTTGAGGGAAATCAAGGCCGTGGACCACGGCAAAGTGCGACTGACCGATCCGCGATCGGTTCAGAAGCTGCTGGTGTCGAGTGTGAGCAAGCTCGACGCGATCGTCGATATAGCCCGGCTCGAAAGCGTGTCGATGCGTGACGAACTCCGTATGGTTATCCTCTCCGACTATATCAGGAAGGATACGCTGCCGACCTCCGCCGCAGACCTTCCGCCTCTCGGGAGAATGGGCGTCGTCCCTATCTTCGAGACCCTGCGGCGGTCCGGACTCGATCTCAAGCTTGGAATTCTGACGGGGAGCATGGTTCTCATTCCGGCGGGGTCGAAAGCAATTCTTGATGAGATCGCAGACCATCTTGGCATAGGCGCGGAGCATATGCGTTATCAGCAGGCGGCGTTCGATGCTGGTTTCGTCAGCGTGGAACTCGAAGGCGAGCGGAGCCGCAATATCGTTCATATGATCACCGAACTGTTCGGTCGCGGCGGGATCACGGTTCTGGTCGGCACCCAGGCTTTGCTGGGGGAGGGATGGGACGCACCCTCCGTAAACACCTTGATCCTGGCAAGTACGGTGGGTTCATATGTACTTTCCAATCAGATGCGGGGGCGTGCCATTCGCATCGACCCTCAAAAACCTCAGAAAACTGCAAACGTCTGGCACCTGGCGGTGATCGACCCTGAAAAGCTTGAGCAGCGAATACCGCTGCGCTTCGGGAGGAAATCGACCGACAGAAAAGCGCCCGACCCGTTCGACACTATGACAATAGACCTGGGCAGCGACGTCGACGCGCTGAAACGCCGGTTTTATGCGTTTGAGGGGCTGTCCTTCGGCGAGCCTCCACTGATCGAAAGCAGCTTTCAACGATTGATGCTGGGCTCAGCACGGTGGAACGCGCGGGGTGTCGATGACATCAACACAATGATGGAGCGGTGGGCCATCGACCGTCAATCGCTGAAAGCACGTTGGCATAGCGCGCTGCGCAGCAAACGTGCCGTTGCGAGGATGCAGGAAACATTGGAAAGCAACTATGCCCCCAAGGGGCTGGTTAATTGGAACACGACAAAATTTCTGTTTGCACAGAGCGCCGCGATCGCCGGCATGATCGTGAACGGATTCTTGCACGGCTTGCGGGGGGCGCATATTCGATCGCTCCAACAACTCGAGTTAGTCCTATTCGTTGTGTTCGCGTTGCTGGCCATCTTCAGTTTGCCGGGCGCGCTCAAGGCGGGCCGGTTGCTGTTGCGCAACGGCTCGCTGGAGGGGAGCATGAAGCAGGTGGGGACAACCGTTCTGGAGGCGCTGCATCATATTGGCGTCATAAAGACGGAATTGGGAAAAATAAGCGTCGAGGCAACGCTCGACGAAAACGGCATAATTTACTGCCGGCTTGAGGGCGCAACCACGATCGAACGATCCCGCTTTCTCGACGCCCTGCGAGAGGTTCTGGTTCCCCCACAGAATCCGCGCTACATCGTCGTGAGGCGGTCCACATTCTGGCGGCTGAAGCGGGTGGATTATCACGCAGTCCCTTCGCTCATCGGCCGGAAGAGAGAAGATGCCGTGTATTTCGCCAAGCTCTGGAATCGTTATGTCGGTGACTCCGATCTCATCTACACACGCAGTGTGCAGGGCCGGCTGATACTGCTCCAGTTCCGCGCGAAATCATTCGCTTCGGCATTTACCAGGAAAACCGATAGAGTTAGCCGTTGGGAGTGATTGGAAAAGCTGAAGAGCCGAGTACGCCGCGACCGACAGAGCGATCCTGCGGATCAGGCCGCGAAAAAGGCGGCGTTGCACGAGGCAGGCGCCGCCCTTATCTTGGGAGGAATGTCGCATTCATTACATGGTCCGGTGTTTGCTGTCGTCCGTGCTCGGCCAGCCGATGTCCTTGCGGATATCGAAGGGCATGGCTTCAATTTCGCGGGCGGTCTGCCAGCGTGTCCAGGCGAGCACGAGCTTGCGGGCATAATGTGCCAGATCGAAGCGGCTTTCGCTGGAGGTGAGGGTCTTGCCACCACCCCGATAGGTGAGCGTGGTCATTTTCCGGTTCCTTTCTTGGGTCGGGGACATGGTCGTCGTTGGGAGGTTCGTCCACGTCCATGATCCTAATATGGACCCCGGGCACTCATCATTCAAACGAATAGAACTTATGGATAACATCAGGGATATTGAATGATCGTTGCGTGCCCGGCGGCCGTCGATGACACGTTTTGCTGTCTTTCCAACCGACGATACCCCCGGGCTTTCCACGCAGGGGATAGCAAATTCGCAGCTGAGCATGATGCCGAAAACCTGGCGGCTATCGGCTCCGATTCTTGATAAATCCGGGTTCAGATTTTTGGGCTGGCCCGGCCGCAAATCGTCCGCATCTAATGCGCGGCAGTCGGGGTGATGATGCCAAGATTTCCAAGCCCGGCGACGATCAGCTGGACTGCGACTGCGGTCAGCAGGATGCCGAAGACGACCTCCGAGACGATCATGGTGACTGGCTTCATACGCTTGGCGAGCTTGTCGATGTTGGTGAACACCAGATAGTCCAACGCACCGACGATCAGGATCAGAGCGATGACGAGGATCGCGCTGGCGATCGAGACGACTTCGCCGGAAGCGATGATGATGACCGTGATGCCGACAGGATTAAGGAGGTAAGGGACCGCGAGCGGAAAGATGGCCAGCTTGTCCGGGTCGACGGGGGCCGCAAAGTCGTCGTGCGGCTTCTCCGTTGGTCCTGATGCCATCTTGATCGCGATCAGCGCGAGGATGATGCCGCCGGCAACGGCGACTGCGCCACCCGTGATATGGAGAAGCCGCATCAGCAGAGCGCCGGTGGCGAAAAGGATCAGCGCCGTGACGACGGCGATCAGAACCATCTGGCGGCCGATACGCACCTTGGTTGCGGTGTCGAAGGCGTGGGTCTTTTCCAGAAACGGCACCAGGGCGATCTTCGGCCCCATGCCGATCAGAAGCAGCAGCAGAAGTTTTCCGACGAGTGCGGCATCGATGACGGTGAAATCCATGGAACGTACCCTCTAAATTGTGACGTGGAAATCGAGGTCCTCCCCACTCCGGGGAGGGCGGGCGGCGAGGAGAGCCAAGCGAGCTTGCAGTTTTTCTGCCGAACTGCTCAGCGCGGGCACACGTCCCAGAAGCCCGTCGTCTTGGCGGGTGAGGTGTAGTACCAGCATTGACCGGACTGCGGCGGCGTGCCTGCCAGTGAAACGGTGGCGGCTCCGGCGACAAAGCCGATGGCGGCACCCGCGGCGATGGCTGTACCGGGACGCCAGTAGCGGCGAGGGGCGACGACCACGACACTACGCCGGACGGGCGGGCGAACGACTGGAGCGGTCCGGCGTCCGACGGCAGCGCATCCACGCGATCCGCATGCCGCAGCGCCGCAGCCTCTCGGGGCCACATGCCGCAACGCCTCGACCAGCGGCTTCGGCCGTCGCGGGAACAAGGACGGGAGCGCAGACCGTCACTATGACGGCAAGTGTCGCAAGCATGTGCGATAGGATGGCCAGAATCTTCATTTCATTTCCTCCCATTGCTCTCGTGTTTCGCTTCATATCCTCAGTGCTTCTCAGGCCGGGCCTGCGGCGGTCGCCGCGTTTTGCGCGGCGAGCGTCTGCTGAGCCGCGGCTGCGATGCTATCGTCCTTTCCGCCTGAGACCTGGACGGTCGGCACGGCGAGCTTGATGCCATTTTCGTTGAAAGCCTGATGGATCATCCGGAGAGCCCGCCGCTTCAGCGTGAACTGCTCGCCCGGAAGCGTCATGACCTTCATCCGCAGAAGCAGGCCGGAGTCGCCCAGGCTGTCGATCCCCTGCATCTTCAACGGCTCGATCGTGGTCGGTTTGAACTCCGGATCCTCGAACAGTTCCAGGCCGATCTTCTTGATGATCTTGCGGGCCTTCTCGATGTCGGAATCGTAGGTGATGGTGATCGTCATCTTCTCGATCACCCAATCGCGGCTCATGTTCTGGACCGCTCCGAGTTCGCTGAACGGGACGATGTAGACCGCGCCGCGGTGATGCCTGAGCTTGATGGACCGCAAGCTGAAGGACTCGACGGTGCCCTTGTAGCTGCCGCTCTGGATATATTCGCCAACCCGGAAGGCGTCGTCGAGCAGGTAGAACATCCCGCTGATGACGTCCTTGACCACGGTCTGCGCCCCGAAGCCGATGGCGACGCCGACCACGCCGGCACCCGCGATCAACGGGCCGATTTCGACGCCGAGCGACGACAGCGCCATCATGATCGCGATGGCGACGAAGAGGATCATCAGGAAATTGCGAAGGATCGGCAGCAGCGTTCTGATACGCGTGCGCCGCCGCTCCCTTTCGCTGCCGATTTCAAGGGCCGCCTCGGTATCGCCGAGCTTGCGATCGATCAGCACTTTCACGATATTCCAGGCGAGATCGACGACCAGCAGAATGATCCCGGCGCTGAGGAGGCCGCGCACGAGGCGCAGAAGCGGGGAATCCTGCATCGTCATCTCAGTCAGCCTGACGTCCAGGGCATCCGCAAGCAGAATGATGGCGCCGACGATGAGCGCCGCCCTTATGCCGCGCTCGACGATTACTGAGACGACGGTGCTTCTTTGGAGGCCGTCCTCTTCGGCGACGGAAGAACGCAGGATATTGTTGACGGACGCCTTGGTGAGGGCAATGGCGCCGGGCAGGGCGGCACAGACCACCGCAATCCAGAACAGCCTCATGGCGCCGAGCACCCACAGCAGCCAGACGGCTGCGAAGTAGACCGTCCAGAGCCAGTTCCGCGCCCGCAGTCCGATCCGGCTGGCTTGGCCGGCAGATAATGGGGTCGGACGTCTCCAGACAGCTTCGATGCCGATGACGAGCAACACGAGGCCAAGCGAATAGGCGACGAGTTGCCGGGCCGGGACGGAAAAGCCGAGAGTGCCGAGCAGGCGGATGGTCACCCAGCCAAAGGCATACCAGCCAACGAGATAACCCAAGCGTTTCGCCCAGTGGCCGGCGGCATCCTTCGTGATCGGGACGACACGGAACCGACCCTCTTCCTCCGCCCGTGGCGCCAGAAGCACGTCGAAAAGCGCGCTCGCCAGGCGGAAGACGACGATCGCGAAGAGGTAGCCGACGACGATCTCCCTGACAACAGGCGGCCATTGGAACAGCAGGAAGAAGCCTATGCTGCCGAGGCCGAATGAAAGGACGTAACATGCCGCCCACAGAAGCCTCGCGGCCAGTGCGATCACCCTCTCGCGAACCGTGGCAAAGGGCGCGCGCGCCATCCAGGAGCGCCAGCCGGTGCTGATCCACCAGAACAGCCATTGTGCGGCCAGCCCGACGGCGACGAAGGCCGCGACCAGGAAGATCGGCCGTGTCCCGCCGTTCGCCTGGATGTCACGTTCGAGTACGGCCCCGCCGCGCATCGTCTCCAGGGGAAAGGACTGGATGGCGCCGAGAAGGCCGGAGGCATGGGCACGGAACCGCATCGCGAATTCGGAGAATGAAGGGTCGCGGTTCGGGACTTCCAAAGGCGGCTCCGCCGCGGGTTTGGCTGCTTGCGATTGCTGCTGCAGGAAGCGCTGGACGTCGGGATCCGAGAGCATTCCGATAAAGCGCTGGACACTTTCCGGCTGTGGGCTTGCGGGCGTCACGCTCTGGGCCATGGCAATCGAAGCGCCAAGGAGGACGGACACCAGAGCAGCCCCGGTAAAAAGCGATCTAAACATGCGGATCCTGGAAAGTAATAACATCGTTTATCCTGATCTCGATGAACCTGTTCGCCTGCCGGTTCCTAAGCCGTCATTGCCTGCACGACTCCTTCGACCGGCCTGCGGCAATGCAGTCTGGTGCTCGCGGCTGCGTACCCACAGGACCTGTGAGGCCGCTGACCTGGCCGGCGTAATTATCTCTGGTATCCGCATCGACGACGGCGACCGGGGCGGCAAGGATCAGGCCGGCTGCGCTGCCTGCCGCCGCCGCAGTGCTCGTCGTCGCGGCAAGGATCTTGTCCCCGAGCCCGACCTTGCTGTCGGTCAGCGTCTGGCCGTCGGAAATCCGCGCGCCGATCAGTTGAACGACCTCGGGCGATTCCGCAAATTTTCCGTGGTTCAGCCTGTCGCCCGCCTTGACCTTGGTGAGGTCGATCACCGTGATCTGGCTGTCGGCCAGTTCCTTCTTGAAGGGCGCCTGCTCGGGATCGATGGCGCCGAGTCTGGCGACGTCGCCCCATACCCTGCGGGATACCGCGAGCGCGCGGTCGTCTCGCGAAACGAACAGGGTGAACTTTGGGTGCTGTTTGCCCATGTCGACGATCTGCTGGCGGAAGACATCGACATCCACATCGGGCGAGGCCAGCATCACATTCTCGAACTTATCGGGAAGGCGGCCATTGCGGATCGCCATCTGGCGAAGGGCTTCCAGCGCCAGCCAGTTCCCCATGGAATGCGCCAGGATCGAGACTTCCTTCACCTCCGGGTCTTTGGCGAGATACTGGAAGAGTGTCTCCAAGGCGTTGCGGGTGTAGTTCGTGCTCTCCCTGTCATATCCGTATGCGAGCAGACTGCCGCGCGACGGCCACGTCACCAGCACCGGTGCACTGTGGACGCCGGAATCCTTGACGATCTGGGCGAAGCGATAGACTGAGTCTTCGAAACGGTTGTTGAAGCCGTGAATGAAGACCAGCACGCTGCGGTCGCGGCTCTTCCTGACTGAGGCGCTCAGCCATTTCCTGGCGTCGTCGCGGGTGATCTCGTCGGCTTTCAAGGTTGCGAAGTCGGTTGCCGGGTTGGAGGGAAGCCGCCTCGGCCAGGCGACTTCGCCGATCTTGCGGACGTTCGCAGGCGGGATGGATACGGTGATGTCGGCAAAGGCCGGGGCGAGTGCACGCTCGCCTGTGAACATTTCGCCTTGGATCGTGGAGCGGCTGCGCGTCGTGGTCACGAGCATGTCGACCTTGGTGGCGTTCGGCGCGCTATCGGCAACGGGGATGAGCACGTTCTTCGGGTGGCCTCCGCATCCGGACAATGCGCAGAGCAGCAGCAGAGCCGAAATCCATTTCAAACCCGGGGAAAGGCTTAGTTGAATTCGGCCGTCACGACATTTTGCTGTGCTCACTGGCGTTCCTCATAGCCCTGTCAAGTTTGTACGGGCCTCGACGCCACGCGCGGCGGCGGTCGAAGTCGGCACTGGGCGAGACTATGCGAAGATGAGATGGCTTACTCGTATGATCGGGTATGTTACGGTCAGGGAGACAGTATCAGCGGGGTTGCAGGTCCGAGGTGGCGGCGCTCGACGCAATTGCATCGGGATCAGGCACCGTCATCCCCGCCTTGCGAAGTCCTTCGATCAAGCGGTCGCGATCTGCAGGCTGCATGTTGCGCATCGCGAGTTCCGTGACCACGTTCGGCAGGAAGTCAGGTCGCATGCTGACGAAGACCTGTCCTTCCCGGCGGGCGTCGTCCATCAGACCTGCCTCGGCGTAGATGATGGCGGCGACGACATGGAAGAGAGGGAACTTCTGCATGTTCGCCTGCCTGATCTCCAGCACGGCGGTGTCGTTGTCGTGAAGCATGTAAGCGGCAAGGGCTCGCGTTCCGTGGTAGAAGCCGCCGCTGCCCGGATTAAGGGCAATGGCCTGGTCCAGGAGGGCTGCTCCGCGCTGCCACTGGCCGGCGATCGCAAGCCGCGTTCCGAATTCGCCCATCAGTTCGGTGTCGTTGGGATTGGTGGCGAGTGCCTGCTCGCCCACCCGAAGCGATTCAGCAAGCTGCCTGTCGAAGAACAGCGCCGTCATCAACGCTTGAAGTCCGCGCGTATTGTTCGGATCGATCTGGGTTGCGCGCCTGGCGGCATCGAGGGCACGCCGTGTGGCTGAATCCTGGCCTGATGTCGGATTGAACTTGTAGCGGTCCTCATCGAGATAGACGATCGACAGCATTGCCCAAGCGGTCGCATAGCTTGGAAACCGCGCTAGCGCGGCCTCGAGGCAATCCCGGACGCGGGCATGTGCCTCGACGCTCAATTCCGAACGATAGGCATAGAAGCGCAAAGTGCATTCATAGGCACCGAGATCATCAGGCGGCGGGCTGGCGGAGTCGACCTGCGCCATGACCCCGTAGGGTTGGGCGATAGCGGTCGCAACCTTTCTGGCGACATCCGTCTGGATCGCAAACAGGTCGCCCGATGCGAGATCATTGTCATAATTCTCCGACCAGAGGATCTCGCCGTCCGACGTATCGAGCAATCTCGCCGTCACACGAAGACGCTTGCCCGACGTGCGGACTCCGCCGGCAAGGAGATAACGAGCGCCGAATTCGGCCCGGACCTCCGATGCACCCACATCCGCGGGGAGGGACTTGGACGTCTCGCGGCCGAACACCTTGATCTCCTTGAACCGTGGCAGGATGGTCATCAGTTCCTCGGTCAGGCCGGCAGTGTAGAGCTGCGCTTCCGGCCCTTCGCCGAGATTGGCAAACGGGGCCACCACGAGGGCCGGACGATCGGGCGACAGGCCTGCAACGCGGTCGAGCGACGGAGCGGGAGACCGCGTCCCGATCCAATAGAGCGAAATGGCGACTGCAGCGAGGGCGGCGGCACCCGGCAACAAAACCCGCTTTGTGGCCCACCAGCGTCCGGTGTGGACCTTGGAGGGTGATGCGTCTTCGACTTCTTCGTGCCCAGTGTCGACTAACTCCGGACAGGACCAGGCGAAAGTTGGGATATATCCGCCTTTGGGAATGTCGATCCTGACCGGATCATGCTGTCCGGCGACGAGATAATAGCGCTCGAGCGACCGCCGCAGCCGCCCGGCCTCGATCCTGACCACCGGATCGTCCTGGGTGAAGCCGGCATCCCGGCCGAACACCTCGATCGCGATCGAATAGGCTTTGATCCGGTTCCCCCGACCCTCGAGGGTTTCCGAGACGACATAGCGAAGAAACGCTGCGGCCCGACCGACGCCTGGGAATTCAGGGCTGGAGACGACACGCTCCAACTGCTCCCTGATATCCTCGGCTTGAGGCACAGGCCTCAAAGAAATCCGTGCTGCAGACCCCTCTGCTGGTACCCACGTCTGCATGTCTGTCCCCAATCCCCCGTTGAGTCACATCACTGCCAGACCGTATGTTACGGTAACATACTCCACGAACCCTCCTTCGTCCATGAAGATTGGCCGGCACCATGTTGCAGAGGCAGCGTCCCGGAGGCCGTTAAGGAGTGAACCATGGACGAAGGCATGACCGCAGTCCGTCGGCAATTTCCAACCAGGATCAAGGCGATCGACGATCTCTCTGCCCGCAGTGAGGACTTTCGAGAGATCTGCAGGGACTTTGCCGACGCTCAATCGGCGCTGGAGAAATGGGACGTCTCAACAGATCCGAAGCGCGCCGAGCGCGTCGTCGAATACCAGGAGTTGGTCGCAGAACTCTCCAAGGAGATAGAGGGCGCGCTTGACCACGCCTCGTTATCGCGACCTCGCTGATATGCGCGGCCAGGCTCCGGCGGCCAGGCATCGCCAGGCGTATGTTACGGTTACCTACTTGCGTTCCATCGCCCGGTAACGACCATCACGACAGAGGTCCAGCACTGAACTTTCAGCTTCCACGAAACAAAACGCTTCCGAAGGATATTGCCGTGGTTTCCGAAAACTTGGACGAGCCTGCCATTTCCCCAGCGCCTCGGAATCCACTCCGCAGGATAGCGCTTATCGTCGTCCTGCTGGCGCTCGTCCTGTTCGTCCTCTCCATCTTCATGGAGCGGCGCACGCCATCGACCTCGCAAGCCCAGGTCCAGGCCTATATCGTCGGCATCGCGCCCGAAGTCACCGGCCGTGTGGTGGAAGTGGGAGTCGCCGACAACTCGCGCGTCGAGGCCAATCAGGTTCTCTTTCGTATCGATCCCGAGCGCTACGAGCTCGCGGTCAATGAGGCCGAGGCGAGCCTTGCAAGTGTCGGCCAGTCAATGGGCGCGTCAACGGCTGCTGTCGATGCGGCGCAGGCAAAGCTCGTCACGGCCCAGGTTGATCGGGACAATCTTCGCGAACAAGCTGCGCGCGCCGAAGAGCTGCAAAAGAGGGGCGTGTATTCCAAAGCGCGGGCTGATTCAACCAAATCGGCTTTCGGTCAGTCAGAGGCGGCCGTCACCGGTGCTGAGGCCGAGCTGGCCAAGGCCAAGGAGCAGCTCGGGCCGAGCGGAAATGACAATCCGCAGCTCCGGGCAGCTCTGGCAGCGCTCGAAAAGGCAAGACTCGATCTGCTGCGGACCACCGTTCAGGCACCTTCGGCCGGGGTCGTGACCAACCTCCAACTTACAACCGGTAAGGTCGTGTCGGCTGGACAGTCAGCCATGACCTTCATCGATGCCGGCACGATCTGGATCACCGCCGCCTTCAAGGAGAACAGCCTCGAGAATGTGGCAGTCGGCAACCGGGCGGAAGTCCTTTTCGACGCGCTTCCCGGTCGGCTGTTTCCGGCGCAAGTCGAGAGCGTTGGTTTCGGCGTATCGCAGGGCAGCACGGACCCGAACACCGGATTGCCGACGATCCGGAGTGATAGCGGCTGGGTCCAGGAGCCGCAGCGGTTTCCAGTCCGCCTCATCATCGAGGAGGCTGAGCGGCCCAAGGGCGGCGTGCGCTACGGCTCGCAGGCGACCGTCGTCATCTACACGGGCAACAACCCGGTCACCAATGCCTGGGGATCGCTCTGGATCCGCATCATGTCGGTGCTGACCTATGTTCGCTGAGAGGAGCCCCGCTGTCGAGGAGCAGAAACGCAAGGGGCTTCGGGTTGCGTTCGCCGTCTCCATCGGCTTCACGTTCGCAGTCTATGCCGGGGCCATCGTGCCGTTCCTCGGTCCGCTCTTTGCCGCCCAGTTTCTGCTCGGAAGTTCGCGGCCCATGCCGCTCGGCAAGACCGTCGGCGCGGCGATGGTTATTCTGATCGCCGGGATGGCGATGATGGTTCTGACCAACATGCTCGGCGACCGTCCGGCGCCGTTCCTTCTGATCCTAGGGCTAACCTATTTTGCGTGCTTCGCCGCACAGTCGACGGGAAAGGGAGGACCGGCCGTCTTTCTCGTGCTCGTCGTTTCGATCATCGTGCCTCTGCTGGGTATCCTGAACAAGGAGCTCGCCAATTCCATTCTGTCCATCCTGGTCGCCGGGGTGTTGTCGGGCGCAGTTCTGATGTGGCTCGCCCATGCGATCTTTCCCGAGCCGCTCTCCCCGGAGGTCGAGGCGGTGGCGATCGACGAGCGGCCGCCGGCTTTGCTTCGGGCGCTGGCAAACACGGTCATCCTTTTGGGCTCCGTCGTGATCTGCCTGACGAGCGACAACCTAACGGCTGCGGCAGTCATTCCGATAACAGTGGCGTCGCTGCTCGGACAGCTCGACGTTGGCGCGAGCGGGCGGGCAGCGATGGGGCTCGTGCTCGTCAATCTGTTCGGCGGCGTGCTCGCCTCTGTCGCGTATGCCGCGCTGTCGCTGCGCCCTAATCTCCTCTCGATCTTCCTCATCGTTCTCGTCGTCGCCCTCCTGCTCGGAGGGCGCGCAGCCGCCCGGTCAAAGGACGCACCAGTATTTGCCGGTGCCCTGACGACCTTCCTGATCCTCTTCGGCCTCGGGGTCTCGCCTTTGCCGGGGAGTGCTGCAGAATCCTTCGCCACTCGCATCGTCTATGTCGCGGCGGCCTTGATCTACGCACTGCTGTTTGCCGCCATCCTCTGGCCGCGAACCAGCAACGCGAAGAGTATATCGGCATGACGCACGCTCTCGGAGAGCACCTCACCCGAGGACGTCGGCTGCCTCCCAAAGGCGCAAAGACGGCTGTGCCGATGTTTTCGCTATCAATTCTGCTCCACTGAGGAGAATATAAGCATAAGCGAAAATACAATAGTCGACAGCCTACACACCATGTCTGACCGCAAGGAGGATTTGAGATGGCTAGACCTCACGCTTTGTTACTCGCCACGGGCCTGTTCCTGCCTTTTGCAGGGTTCCCGTTTTCGCCACATCTGGTGCTGACCGCCGCCGCGCAGGAGCCGGCTGCTTCCAGTCCCGTCGCGGCGGAAGACGACGCGCCGGCGCCTCTGAGCGAGGACGAACTCGAAATCCTCGTGGCGCGGATCGCGCTCTATCCGGATGAACTGGTTGCGCTCGTCACGTCGGCGTCGCTCTATCCGCTGCAGGTCGTGGAAGCGGCCCGGTTCCTCGAAACCTTGAAGAAGCAGCCCAAGCTCAAGCCGAAGACGACGTGGGACGGTAGCATCGTATCGCTGCTGAATTATCCTCAGATCGTCACGATGATGAGCGAGGATCTGGACTGGACGCAGTCTCTTGGAGAGGCGCTCTCCTACCAGCAGAAGGAAGTTCTGATCGCCATACAGCAACTGCGCGACAAAGCGGTCGCCGATGGCATCATCAAGACCGATGACAAGATCAAAGTCAGCCAGGAGAATGACAACGTGGTGATCGTCTCCGCCAGTCCCGAGAAGATCTACGTTCCGCAATACGCGCCGGAGATGCTGTATGAACCGAACTATGTGGCCGAGCCGATCGGCTACTATTCCGAGCCGTATCCGAACTACTACTATCCGACCGCCACCTTTTTCGCGGGCGTGGTGACGGGAGCGGTGTGGGCCGCCACCGTCGACTGGAACCGCTGGGGCGTATGGGGCGGGCGCTGGAACGGCAATGTCGATATCGATTGCAACAACTGTTTGAACAACATCAACGGCAAGGTGAATATCAACGACGTCGACTGGAAAAACGTCGACCGCAGCAAGATCGGGTTCGACAGCGCGCAGTTCAACAAGATCGACCGCAGCTCCTTCCGGACCAGTATCGAGGCGAACGCCGGCGACAGGGTCGGAGCAAGAGGCAACGACCGTGCGAACACGATCCGCGACAAGCCAGGCAAAGTCAGTGTCAACGATGTCCGCAAGAGCAAGATCGATGCGGACAGGGTCAATGCTGCTCGCAACAAGGCAGGCAATACAGGCGCGGCTTCCGGGGGCGGGAAGGGAGCGCAGGCTGCGCAGAACCGCAGGCCTGAGGCAAGGACGCCGAACAGGGCTGCCGAAAACGCAAGGCCCGGGGTCAACGCCAAACGCCCGGTCGCAAAGCCGAAGCCTGCGGCCCGGGTCGACAGCCGTCCCAAAAAGCCTTCGGCGCTCGGTCAGGTCGACAGCGGCAGACGCGCTCAGATGCAGTCCAGCCGCGGCAGACAGGCCATGGCCGGCGGCAGTCGCGGTGGTGGCGGTGGAGAAATGCGCCGCGGCGGTGGCGGCGGCCGTCGTCGATAACCGGAAGAAGGAGGAAAGTCATGACAAAGTCAGTCAGAAACATGCTTCTGGGTTCGGTGTTTGCTCTTGCGGCTCTCGCCACCAATCCGGTTCCGGCATCTGCAGAAGAGCCATCCGACGCGACCGTCATCTCGGGCTTCGCTTCGCAGAGCGATCCGCCCGTATTCGAGACGCCGGAACAAGCCGTCGACGCCTTCAAGGCGGCGCTGGCGGCTGATGATTTCGACAAGTTCGCGGCGCTGCTGGGTATCGATGCAGCGAAAGCG
The DNA here is from genome assembly GCF_013087625.1 of Rhizobium changzhiense. Taxonomy (NCBI): domain Bacteria; kingdom Pseudomonadati; phylum Pseudomonadota; class Alphaproteobacteria; order Hyphomicrobiales; family Rhizobiaceae; genus Rhizobium; species Rhizobium changzhiense. The sequence goes on along the minus strand of NZ_JABFCQ010000002.1, from coordinate 879,549 downwards.
AAGGCAGGCGAAGGGGTGATGGACACCTATGCCCAAATCCGCGACGGCACACAGAAGAAGGTCGTCGTGAAGGACGTCGATGGCCGCAAGATCATCGAGATCGGCGACAAATTATGGCCTTTGCCGTTTCCGATCGTGAAGGGCGACGATGGCAAGTGGGGTTTCGACACCTATGCCGGGTTCGAGGAGATCATCAATCGTCGCGTCGGCGAGAACGAATTACAGACCATCGACACGATGCAGGCCTATGTAGACGCTCAAAAGGAATATGCTTCCGCCGACCACGATGATGACGGCGTTCTCGAATATGCCCAGAAACTGATCAGCAGCGACGGAAAAACCGATGGTCTCTACTGGTCGCCTGATCTGGGCGAGGGGGATAGCCCGGCGGGAAACGCGCTCGAAGACAATGCGGCGCTTGATAAGGCCAAGGCCGGCGAGGGCTATTACGGCTATCGCTACAGGATCATCGACGCCCAGGGACCGAACATCGCCGGCGGAGAGTTCGATTATGTGATCAACGGCAATATGATCGCGGGATTTGCCCTGATCGCCTGGCCGATCCGATATGGCGAAACCGGCGTGCACACCTTCGCGGTGAATGCCAATGGCACGGTCTACCAGGCTGATCTAGGCCGCGAGACCGAAAAAATAGCGGCCGGCATCAGGACCTTCAATCCCGACGACAACTGGAACGTGACGGCCGATTGAACAGGGTCGCGGGTGTTGGGAACCAAGTCTGCTGCACGTCGTTGCCGCTTCGTACCCGACAATGATACAAAGGAGGAAACAATGATTTCCGCAGATCAGATCCGCGAACATATGGAAGTACGGGCTGCCGACGGCACCCAAGTCGGCACAGTCGACCATCTCGACGGCCCCACGCGCATCAAGCTGACGAAGCTCGATTCGGAAGACGGCAAGCACCACTTGATCCCCATCGATTGGGTCGATCACGTCGATGCACACGTCCATTTGTCCAAGAATGCCAGGGATGTCCGGATGCAATGGGCGACCATCAACTGACAGTTGGTCGGCTGCGGCCTACGGGCCGCAGCCTCCCTGCAAGGGAGCCAGCGCGCTGCACGCAGGCCTGACGAATTCAAGATAGTTTGACGCGGGGGGCGCTCAAGAGACAGGAGATCGATATGCCAGCTAAGTCCAAGGCCCAGCAAAAGGCGGCAGGCGCCGCACTTTCTGCCAAGCGTGGCGAGACGCCGAAGAGTGAACTCAAAGGCGCCTCAAAACAGATGGTCGAATCCATGAGCGAAAAACAGCTCGAGGAGTTCGCATCAACCAAGAGGAAGGGCAAGCCCGAGCACGTGTCGAAATAAAGGGATGGGGGCACCGCCAGCGGTGTCGGACCTTCCCGCCGCTCCCAATCTAGGGAGTCATGATCTTGAAAGCGGCTGCCGATGAAGCAGGATTGGCGGTTCGTGCGCGGTCGATGTATGGTTTCGACAGAGATTTGGGGCAATTGCCCATCAGCTAGAAGTGCGCACTGCGCCTAAAACGGAGTCCGAGATTGGCCGTCGCCTTTACCAAGGAAGAGAGTTTTGAAACGGCTTCGGAAACCCTGCTGCCCGACCGTCCGATTTCGCCGCACCCGAACCTTGTCACGGAGGCGGGGTTGAAGGCTCTGGAGGTGCATTTCCGGCAGGCCCGCGAGGCCTATGATGCTGCGAGCACCATCGACGATGTGAACGAACGGCGGCGGCAGACAGCCAATCCTTTGCGTGATCTCCGCTACTTGGCCGCAAGACTTCGCACCGCCCAGCTCATGCCTGACCCTACGTCAACCGACACCGTCGTCTTCGGCAGCACGGTGACTTTCCGCCGTGACGACGGGCGCGTGCAGACCTATCGCATCGTCGGGGAGGACGAAGCCGATCCCAAGGCCGGATCGATTTCCTACGTCTCCCCGGTGGCGCGGTTGCTGATGGGCAAGGCTGTCGGTGATGTGGCGGAGACAGGCGGGCAGGAACTGGAGATCATCGCCATCGCATAGGAGCGCGCTCTTTGCTTGGTCCTCATTATTTTGGTACCATCCGGTACTTTATTTATCGAACCTTTACCATCCGTGGCTAGAACGATGACATTCCATCATCGAAAGTCATGCTCATGGTCAGCGCAATTTCCAGTTCTGCATCCACCATTTTGAGTTCCGCCGCTTCAGCCTCGTCTTCCAGTTTGTCGGACCAGCTTGCCTCTCTCGAGGCGCAACTCGCCGAAGAGAAGGCAGCTCTGTCGGAAACGCAGGACGAGCAGGAGAAGGCCACGATCGAAAAATCTATCGATACGCTGGAAGCGAAGATCGCCAAGCTCGAAGCGAGCGAGAGCAGCCAAACTCAAGCGTCCGCTGCATCGAAGCCTGCCAATGAAGCTCCGAAAGAACTTTCCGGCGAAAGCGAGCGTATCGGCACGACGAATTTTGACGAGACCAGCGCGTTCGGCAGCCGCACGGCTTACGTCTGACAAAGCGACCCGGTTCTGCTGCATTCTTGAGTGACCCGTCAAAGACGGCGCTTGGCCACCGTGACGACTTCGCGAGTCAGATCCGCCAGGCGGTCGGCGGCGAGGCGGTTTATCTGCCAGTAGAGCGGGACATCGAGCGGTGTGTCGGGCACCAGTTCGACCAGCCGTCCGGATGCGAGATGCTCGCGAGTCAGCTGGATCGGGTTCATTCCCCAGCACATGCCTGAAAGGCTCGCCTCGACGAAGCTCTGCGGCGACGGCAGCCAGTGGGTGGGAAAATCGAGATCGCGCCCGAACGTTTTGCGTATCCAGCTGCTCTGCAGCCTGTCTTTCTGGTTGAAGGTCAGGGCGGGAGCATTGCGGATCGCCTCTGATGTTACGCCCTGCGGAAAATGGCGCGCGACGAAATCGGGCGTTGCCGTGGCGTGGTAACGCAGAGCGCCAAGGGCAAAACGCCGGCACCCGCGAACCGGCTTTTCCAGGCTGGTGACGGCGGCGATCACCCGCCCGCGCTGCAGCCATTCGGCGGTGTGGTCCTGATCGTCGACGGCAACGTTCAGCAGATAGGAAGAGCTTTTGGCGAAATTCGACATGGCCTCGACGAACCATGTCCCGAGGCTGTCGGCATTCGTGGCGATTTGAAGCGTGACCCTTTGGCGGGGCTCGTCGGGATCGACGAGAGCCGGCAGCTGGCCGAAGAGTTCGGCTTCGAGCACGCCGACATTCTCCATATGGCGACAGAGCCATTCTCCCTTTTCCGTTGCCGTGCACGGCGTGCCCCTGACGATGAGGACGACGCCGAGACGCTCTTCCAGCTGTTTCACGCGCTGCGAAATGGCTGAAGGGGTCACGTTCAGGACGGCCGCCGCTCTTTCGAAGCTGCCTGTCTGGACAATGGTTGCGACGGCGCGAAGAGCGGGATAGTCGAGCATGGATTAGTTTCACTTAATCGGAGTAAGTTGGATTAATTAGCCTAATTCTCACAATCGCGGTAGGCGCAACCTCACCGAAATGAGAGGCTTAGCCGAAGAGATGAATTTTTCGATCTATATAACCGGCCTGATGATGGGCCTCAGCCTGATTGTCGCCATCGGCGCGCAGAACGCCTTCATCCTCCGCCAGGGCCTACGCAACGAGCATGTCTTCGCCGTCTGCCTCGCATGCGCGGTATCGGATGCGGCGCTGATCGTGCTTGGCGTGACCAGCCTCCATCAAATCGCCAGGTTCATGCCCTGGTTCGATCCCGTCATGCGCTATGGCGGAGCCGCATTTCTGGTCTGGTACGGGGCAAAAAGCCTCTATTCCGCCTTGCGGTCGTCCGCCGCTCTGACGGCCGGGGAAGCCAAGCCGTCGAGCTTTCGGCAGACGCTCGCGACCTGCCTCGCACTCACCTGGCTCAACCCGCATGTCTATCTCGACACTGTCGTGCTGCTCGGCACGATATCGACACGATATCCGGGACAGCAGGCTTCTTTTGCGGCAGGGGCGGTGACGGGGTCCTTCCTGTTCTTCTTTTCGCTCGGATATGGCGCGACGCGGCTGCGGCCGATCTTCTCGAAACCCTCATCCTGGCGCATGCTGGAAACGCTCGTCGCTTTCACGATGTGGATCATAGCGTTCAAGCTGCTGGGCGGGTTGTGACCGCTGTTCGATCGTCGATCATTCGCTTCAGCGGCCGAGGGGGGACGGTCAACTCCATCTCGCGCTGGCAATCTGCCAGCAGATGTGGCGGAAAACGCCTTAGTTCCCGGAGCGCATGCTCATGGTTCGCATCCCTGCGCCTCTGCGACTTGAATGCGGAAAGGGCCTGTACGATATTCCAGATGCTTGTTTGAGACATGTCGGGCCTCCTTTGCTGCATTTAGCTGCCGACGCTCGAAATATGAGTGTCAATTGACATTCAATCAAACAAAATGATATGGGGTTATAAATCAGAAAAATTGAAAGATGCGACGATGAGTATTCCCTTTCGCCGTCCCATTCCACTGCTTGACAACGACGTGCTGCGCACTTTCGTGGCTATCGCAGAGACAGGCAATTTTTCGACCGCCGCAGAGGCGGTGTTCCGCACGCCGTCGGCGGTGTCGATGCAGATCAAGAAGCTTGAAGAACAGCTTGGTGCGACGCTGTTTCTGCGCGACGCCCGCTCGGTTTCGTTGACGCGCCACGGCGAGATGCTGCTCTCCTATGCCCGCAACATCTTGGCGCTGTCGAACGAGGCGGTGTCGCGCTTCATCATGCCGGAGCTTAGCGGCGTCGTGCGGCTCGGCGCGCCAGAGGATATCGGCGAACGGTTGCTGCCGAGCATCCTGAAGAGTTTTGCCGAAAGCTATCCCGGCATCATGGTCGACGTGACGATCGACATGAGCATCGGGCTGAAGAAGCGCATGGAAGAGCAGCGGCTCGACCTGGCGTTGATCAACTGTGCGACACGGCCGTTCCCGACGGGCGGTGAAGTGGTGTTCCGCGAGCGGCTGGTCTGGGCCGGCGCCAAGTGCGGTTCGGCGCATCGCCGGGATCCGCTGCCGATCTCGATCTGGGAAGACGGCTGCATCTGGCGCCAGGAGGCACTCTCCCAACTCGAACGCAACAAGCGGCATTATCGCGTCGCCTATCTCAGCGGCCACACGATGGCGCAGCGCGCCGCCGTGCTTTCCGATCTCGCCATCGCGCCGCTGCCGCTGTCCTATGTCAACGAGGACATGGCGATCCTTGGGCCTCAGGAAGGGCTGCCGGAGCTGGGCGCCTTCGATATCCGTCTGCTGACCGCCTCGCAGGTGTCGGGGCCGATCGAAACGGTGGCCGACAGCATTCGCGGCGCCTTTGCCGAAAGAGCGAAGGCGGTCGCCGCCTAGCCGCACAACCCCGAAAATCGGAACCGATTCCGGACAGGATTATGCGCCGATCGAAAGTGACAGCGCGTATCCTTTCAGCGCTGAACCTTTTGGTTTGTCGTGCGTTATCGGCGCGGACGGCATTTGTCGCCGTTCGGGGTTGATTTCAAAAAAGGATATCCGAGATGACGACAACGGCCAAAATTGCCGCAGCCTTGATGGTTCTTCTTGCCCTTTCCTCCTGCGGCAACACGATCCGCGGCATAGGAAAGGATACGGCAAACACCGTGAACGCCACGCAGGATGCCGGCCGCTCGGTCGACCGCGCCGCGAAGAAGTGACGGTTCAGATTGCTGCTAGAATCGCCGGATCGGGTGCTGACCGGGGGATCAAGTGTTGGCCGGAGGGTAAACCTTTTCCAGCCTGCCGGATCGGCTAAGGCCGGTCCGGAAGGCCTGGTAGGCGGGGTGTTGGCTGGAGCGGGCGGTTTCGGTGAGCCGGATCTGCAACCGGTCCGGCGCATTGCTTCCGAGCCACATTCCGAGATTTTCGAGCTTGAGCGAATTCAGGAAACGTGATCCGGCGGCAAGATCGAGATGGCGGCGCAGGCCGTCAAGCAGGTTGTCGTCCTGGGCAGCGTTTTCCATCAGCAGCGCCAGGTAGGACTTGTCGGTCTCCGACAGCGCGGCGAGCTTTTCCGCAACGGTATCGCGGTCGGGAAAGGGAATCATCGAATCGTCCATGCTTGATCGTGTTTTGGCCGTTATAAGCTCGCTTTGACCTTCTCGGCTACATCGACTGGCACCCATTTCGTCCACAGACTCTCGTAATTGCGAAGGAAATAGATCGCGGCATCCTCGTTGCTTTCGCGGTTTTCGTCCTGCCAGGCGAGCACCTGGTTGATTGTCGCATTGTCCCATTTGCGGGTCTTGAGATAGGTCGTGACTGGTCCGGCGCGGGTGGCGAAGGACCTGGTCATCAGGGTGAAGGCGCGCGAGACCGGGTAGGAATTAAGCTCGGGCCTGACGCAACCGGCAACCGCGGTACAGCGATCCCATTCATTCTTGTTGTGGCCGACGCCGAAGCTCAGGCGCGTCATGTCGTATTTGCCGAGGATGGCGGTCGGCGCCCAGTAATAACCGAGCCAACCGATCTTGTTGTCGAAGGCGCGGGCAATCGACGCATCGAGCCGTTCGGGGCTGCCGGTCTCGACAAGCTCGAAGCCTTTCTTGTCGGCGGCAAGCGCCTTGAACAGGTTGGTGGTCGATATCTGGCAACTCCAGTCGGCGGGGCAGTTGTAAACTGCGCCTTTCGACGGGTCGTCTTCAGCGGGAAAGAGTTCGGGATGTTTCAGCGCGTCCTCGACCGAGCGGATGTCGGGGTGGGCGTCGGCGATGAATTTCGGGATCCACCAACCCTCGACGGCGCCGTCGGCCAGGATTTCGGCCCCCTGTACCAGCCGGCCACTGTTGATAGCCTGATCGAGCAGGGACCTCACGGAATTGATCCAGTATTCCGAGGCGATGTCGGGGATGCCTTTCTCATTCATCGAGGCGAAGGTCGGCAGGGTGTCGCCATCGACGATGGTGACGGAGCAGCCATATCCCTTTTCCAGAATGATCTTGTCGAAGCTTGCGGCAATGCCTGCCGAGGCCCATTTCATTTCGGCGATCGAAACGCTGCCGCATTCGGCGGCTTCGGCCGGCGCGACGGTTGAAAGAGCCGCGGCAAAGACGGCCGGAATCAAAAACGTCTTCATCGTCATTCCCCGAATTCTTCTTAGGCAGACGCGCAGCAGGCTCTGAAATTCACCGACAAATATCTCCGGCACCCGAAGGGAAAATGCCTGCCGGGCAATACCGCAACGGGCTTTCCGGTTCCTGGGCAGGCCATGTTCAACAATGGCGCGTTATGACCGAGCCTACCCGTTCGCTCGCAGAAATCAACCATCTTCTGCTCATGGTTGCGTGACTAAATTATTGAATTCGAAGAATTTATGTCAGCATCCCGAAATTGGCGCCCTCGGGCGAAAAGCACGCTCTTCGCAACCGGCGGCGGATCTTCGGCAGAAATTTCGACCAGAATGTCAAAAAAGATCAAAATTAACATTTGCGTAAGTCTTCAATAACTCTCCGGTAAGAATGTGCCGTTATCAGTTGGGTCGTGGCAGCAATGACCGCCGCTTCTCCGGTTCAGGTAGTGCGTACCGGAGAAAGCGAGCTTCGCCGTGTAAGGGCGAAGACGCCTGAGTTTTCGGCAAACCGCGCAGAGCCAAGGCCATGCGCGGTTTTCGCGTTTGTGTGGGAACGTGACTGAGGCCAAGTCTTGACCCGGGATTACCGCCCATTGTAGGCCTCGCCTGAACGAGAGGCGAATGCGGGCCACCATGGCAAGAGCGATCATGCTGCAGGGAACCGGCTCCGATGTCGGCAAGACGGTGCTGGTCGCGGGGCTCTGCCGGCTGGCGGCCAATCGCGGGCTGACGGTCCGGCCGTTCAAGCCGCAGAACATGTCGAACAATGCGGCGGTCGCCGATGACGGCGGCGAGATCGGCCGGGCGCAGTGGCTGCAGTCGCTGGCCGCGCGCACGCCATCTTCGGTCCACATGAACCCGGTGCTGCTCAAGCCGCAATCGGAGAATGGCAGCCAGATCATCGTTCAGGGCAGGGTGTTCGGACAGGCGAAGGGGCGGGACTACCAGCGGCTGAAGCCTGAGTTGCTCGGCGCCGTGCTCGAGAGTTTTGGAAACGTGGCTGCGGGGACCGACCTCGTTATCGTCGAGGGCGCCGGATCGCCGGCCGAGATCAATCTCAGGGTCGGCGATATCGCCAATATGGGCTTTGCGACGCGGGCCGGCGTGCCGGTCGTACTCGTCGGCGATATCGACCGCGGCGGCGTCATCGCTTCGCTGGTCGGCACGCATGCGATCCTCGAAGATGGCGACCGGGCGATGATTGCGGGTTATATCATCAATAAATTCCGTGGCGACGTCTCGCTGTTTGACGACGGCATCCGCGCCATCGAGGGCTTTACCGGCTGGCCGTGTTTCGGCGTCGTGCCGTGGCTGCCGGGTGCGGCGCGCCTGCCGGCCGAGGATTCGGTCGTGCTCGAACGGTTGGCAAGGGGCAGGGCCGGCGCGCTGAAGATTGCCGTGCCGGTGCTGCCGCGCATCGCCAATTTCGACGATCTCGATCCGCTGCGGACCGAGCCGGATGTCGAACTGGTCTTCGTGCGATCAGGCGAGCGGATCCCTGGGGACGTGAGCCTCGTCGTGCTTCCCGGCTCGAAATCGACGATATCGGATCTCGCCGACTTTAGGGTCCAGGGCTGGGACCGCGATCTCCAGGCACATGTCAGGCGCGGCGGCCGGGTGATCGGCATCTGCGGCGGCTACCAGATGCTCGGCCGGACGGTGCACGACCCGCTTGGCATCGAGGGCGGGACGCTCGAGACGCCGGGGCTTGGGCTGCTCGACATCGAGACCGAGATGGCGCCGGAAAAGACCGTGCGCAATAGCCAGGCTCGCTCCACCGAATATGACGCGCCGCTTGCCGGCTACCAGATCCATCTCGGCATCACCCGCGGCCTGGATTGCAATCGACCTTCGGCGATCATCGACGGCGCGCCCGACGGGGCGATTTCGGCCGACGGCCGGATCATGGGCACCTATCTGCACGGGCTCTTCGGCAGCGACGCGTACCGTGCCCGGCTGCTTCAAAGCTTCGGCCTATCAGGCGAGCAGCGGAATTACCGCGATCTCGTCGAGCAGGCGCTCGACGAGATCGCCGGAGAACTGGAACGTCATCTCGATCCGCACTGGCTGGCCGGGCTGCTCGATTAAGCCGGATGCGTCATCCGGTCTCGTCGTTCCGCTATTGCCAAATTAGTTGACTGAGTCCATTAATTGTTACGGCGGACCCGGTTGAGAGCGACGAAAACTATGAGCGTACTGGATAGATTTTCACTGGCAGGACAGGTGGCGCTGGTGACCGGCGGCGGGCGTGGTTTGGGATTCGAGATGGCGCGCGCCCTTGCCGAGGCCGGCGCGCATGTCATGGTCAACGGACGCACGGCGGCGACGCTGGAAGACGCCGTAAAGGCCATCCGGGCTGCGGGCGGCGCGGCGGAGGCGGCCGTATTCGACGTCGCCGACCGCGAGGCACAGCGTGCTGTGATGGCCGATATCGATAAGACCCATGGCCGTCTCGATATTTTGATCAACAATGTCGGCGCCCGTGACCGGCGGCCGTTGGCCGAATTCGACGATGATGCGATCATCGAGCTGCTGCGCACCGATCTGGCGGCGGCGATGACGCTTTCGCGCGACGCTGCCGTGCTGATGAAGCGGCGCAATCACGGCCGCCTGATCGCGGTGACCTCGATCAGCGGCCATGTCGTCATGCCCGGCGACTGCGTCTATCCGGCAGCCAAGCAGGGCCTGACCGGACTGATGCGTGGCATGGCGGTCGAATTCGGCCCGCACGGGATCACCAGCAACGCGATTGCGCCCGGCTGGTTTGCCACCGAGACGAACGCGGCGATGGCCGCGAACGAGGAATTGATGCCCTTCGTGCGTCAGCGCATCCCGGTCCAGCGCTGGGGACGCCCGGACGAAATCGCCGGCGCGGCGCTGTTTCTTGCAAGTGACGCTGCTTCCTTCGTCAACGGCCACGTGCTGACGGTGGACGGCGGCATGACAGTCAGGATGTGAGATATCCATAGGCGCTGCGGCACCATCTTTCACTTCTGCGGCACTCTCACAGCTCCTCGTCGGCAGGCGAATGACTGATTGTCGTTGCCTGAGACCACGGCTAGAAATATCTGCCTGACTCGACTATTGGTTGATGTGGCAACCCCGGTGATCATCACCGTCCATTTGCCCGATTTCCGACCATAAACTGCGTCGGTCATTTGGAGGTTCGGAAATTAACAATCATATTCAGTGGCTTATAGAACACGGAATCACGGCTGAGCATATTGGCGAGCTGATAGCCGGATTGTGCGATCGGCTGATCGCGGATGGCTTTCCGATCTGGCGGGGAAGCATTTCAATGCCGTCTATTCATCCCATGTATGGCGGCGTCTCGGCCAATTTCGTGCGCGGCGGTGCGACCACGATCGAGAATGCCGAATATGGCAGTGCGGCAGTGCTGAATTTCGAGAAGACCCCGATCTACTATCTTTTGGGCCGCAGCGAAACGTCAGGTCGCTGGAACATCGCCAAGGGCGAGGGTGTCGATGACTACCCGCAGCTTGCGGAATTCGCGGATGGCGGCGGCACGGATCACCTGGTCAGCCTGCTGGAATTTCCAAAGGAGGCTGCGCTGCGCGGGGTCAGTCTGTCTCTCACAAGCGACAGGCCGGGCGGATTTTCTGACGACCAACTGGCGATCGTCGCGAAGCTCTTCCCGGGCTGGGGCTGGCTTGTTATCGTATTGCGGCATCGAAAACCGCATCGGATATCCTTGCCGTCTATACAGGCGCCAAAACAAGTGCACGCATCCTTGCAGGCGATATTCAAAGGGGAAAGGGAGGGGCGATCAATGCTGCGATCCTGCTTGCGGACCTGAGAAACTTCACGGCGCTGACCGAGGTTTATCAGCCGGGCGAAATCGCCGGGTTTCTGAATGAACATTTCGAGCTGATCGGCTGGCATGTCGAGGAAAATTCGGGCGAGATCCTCAAGTTCATGGGCGATAGCGTGCTGGCGATCTTTCCGACCGATGCTGAAGATCCGCAAAAGGCCTGCATGGCCGCACTGGCTTCCGCACGGAATATTCTGGAAGCCAACAAGGCGCTGAACGGTCAGCGGAGGAATGATGGAGGTCCTGACATCGGCGTCGATGTCGTGCTGCATCTCGGCGAGGTCTTCTACGGAAATATCGGCGCACGTGGCAGGCTTGATTTCACCGTCATCGGCAGCGCAGTCAACGAGGCCTCGCGGCTCGAAAAGCTCTGCGGCACGCTTGGGCACCATCTGCTGATGTCGGAGAGTTTCGCCGTCACCACTGCCGTTGCCAGTGAATGTCTCGGCTCCTTCGAATTGAGCGGAGTTTCGAAGCCGGTCAACGTCTTCAAGCTCGCGGACGCCGACTGACGACGGCGTGTTCCGACTTGCTCAGATCTCGCCTGAGACCTCGCGGCGGCGGCGGTCGAGTTCTTCGCTGTAGCGGCGCAGCGTATAGCTTTCGCTGAGCTGGCCGATCACCTTGCGTTCGATCAGGTTGTTGACGACGGCGAGCGCTTCGCTTTCGCTCTTGTCGAAGATCGCCGCCGCCTGCCTGGCATTCATCTGCGGCTGCAGAAAATCGTTTCGGTAGTGGATGAAATCGGCAAGCGTCTTGCCCTCGTCCTGCGCATCGGTCGGGTTGGCGTAGATCTCCGGCACCAGTACGAGGCCTGCATATTTGTCGCTCTCCTCGACGAGGATGACGCGCTGGGTCGAGCCGATCGGAAAGGCCTGCTTGAATTCCTCCAGAGAGATGCCCGCCCTTGCCGTCTTGATGTCGGCGCGCATCAGCTTGTCGACTGTCAGGTTGCGGATCCAGCCGACATCATGGGCGCTGCGGATGCTTTCACCGCGGAGATGAAAGCGCCATGTGGCGAAGGAGTAGCCGAAGGTCGAGCGCACGACGAGCGAGGAGGTGATGACGGCGGCGAGCACCAGCGCCGTGATCGGAAAATCGCCGGTGATTTCGAGCGCCAGGAACGTCATGGTCAGCGGCCCGCCGATGACGGCGACGGCAAGCGAACTCATGCCGACCACGGCATAGATGACCGGCGTCAGCGTCGCATCGGCGAAATAGGGGCCGCAATAGGCGAAGAGTTTGCCGAGCAGGGCGCCCATGAACAACGAGGCGAAAAACAGCCCGCCCCTGAAGCCGGAGCCGATCGAGATCGCCGAGGCGAAGGATTTCAAGAGGAAGAGGCCGATCAGCGTCGGGATCGCCACCTCATGGGAAAGGTTGAGATGCAGCGCGCCGTGGCCGGCCGAGAGCACCTGCGGCGAGATCATCGCCAACAGCCCGACGATGATGCCGCCGAGAGCCGGGCGGAAGGGTGGGGCGATCGAGCTCTTGCGCGCCAGCTCCTCGACAAAGGCGACGCCCTGCATGATCAGGATGCCCACACCGGCGCAGAAAGCACCGAGCAGCAGCGCCGGGATATAATCGGCCGGCACGACCGAGCCGAAGCTGCCGATATCGATGGTGAAATCGCTGCCGGCGAGCAGCCTTGCGATCAGGGTGGAGACAAGGGCAGAGACGACGACCGGGGTCAGCGAGACGATCGTATAGGTGCCGATGATCAGCTCGAAAGCATAGAAGGCGCCGGTCAACGGCGCGTTGAAGGCGGCGGCGATGGCGCCCGCCGCGCCGCAGCCGACGAGGGTGCGCAGGTCCGAGCGGCGAAGCTGCAGCTTCAGACCGAATTTGGAAGCGAGTCCGGCGGCAAGCTGGGTATAGCCGGCCTCCAGGCCGACCGAGGCGCCGAAACCGTTGGAGATCAGGTTTTGCACGGCAACGATGATGCTGTCGGTCAGGGACAGGCGGCCGCCATGCAGCGCATTGGCCTCAATTGGGTCGACCATCGGCTTCTTGCGCCGTTTCGCCAGCACGAAAAGCAGCAGGCCGAGCAGGGCGCCGCCGATGACGGGGGCGGTGAGCAGCAGCAGCTTGTTGTCGATCTCGGACGAGCTCAACCTTTCGCTGTCGGCGATGCCGAAGACCAGCTGATGCAGCTCGTTGGAGACGTAGCTCATGCCGGTGACGGCGAGACCCGAGATGACGCCGACGACGGCGCCCGCCAGCGACAGGCCGACCTCGCTGCGCCGGGTCAGAGCCCGCAGGCGTCCCGGATCGAAGAATACACGCAGCGCACGAAAACGGCGCCGATCCAATTTCATAAGCATGGCTAGACAACTAGGCGGGGAGAGGCCCGGTCAAGGGCAGAGATGGTCGCGCAGTCCGCTTGCGATGCAATTGCGGCGAAAAGCCGGCGGTTTGAATAAATTTCGGTGACGTAAGTCTCTGATAAATGACGATATTTTAGGTAGGGTAAGTCGTGTTTGGGTGGTCACGCCGCAGGGCCAGCCATCGGGCGGCCGCCAAGGCCGGTTGACTTCATCCCTGCGCTTGCCTAACCATCCCGATAACGGATGGTCGACTGACCATCCTGACATAACGGATGGTTCCGGATCGGTGTAGCGCCCTTCCGGATGAAGAGGGAATGTGACGGGGCGGACCCAAGCCGGGCGCCTTCATCACAGCCGACCCCGCGACTGTAGAGCGGTCAGGGTCTTCCATCCGGCATCAGGCCCTTCCGGCCGGCGGCTTGCAATCATGCAAGCGGGCGGGATGGGCGACATGCCGGAAAAGCCACTGGATATGCATGGTGATCAACCGGGGTCGGACGCCTCTCAAGTCTACGAATCGTCCACCTTTTCACTGATGCAGCCGGGAAGGCGAGGATGATCCGCTGGCGCGATCAGGGCGACCGGTTTCCGGTCTGCCCCGATCGCGGCCGATAACCGCGAGCCAGGAGACCTGCCATGCGTGCCGGGCGAGAAGCCCACACCTGGGCACTATGCCCGTTGCCAGCACGGAGGTTGTCTTGGCTGAACGATTGAATTCGGCGCGGCCTGGTGCGGCGCACGCCACGCCTCCAAGCAGCGCTGCAAGAGGAATGTTTTCGGCCGCTTTTGTCGAATGCTGGGTACCCCCCTCTGTCCTGCCGGACATCTCCCCCACAAGGAGGGAGATCGGCAAGCAGCACGACCGTCGTCCTACATCAATTGTTTGGAGAAAAGCTCTCGGCGATTCAATCTCCCCCCCTGTGGGGGAGATGTCCGGCAGGACAGAGGGGGGTGTCACACCCTCATTAGCCGAGAAAGGTGCATTCGGAACAGGCCACGGCTACGCCCTCTCCCTGAGGGGCGTTTGAGTATGGCCGCCACCTTCATCCTCGGCGGCGCCCGCTCCGGCAAATCCCGTTTCGCCGAATCCCTCGTCACGGCAACCGGCCTCGACCGCCACTATCTCGCGACCGGCCGCGCCTGGGACGAGGAGATGCAGGCGCGCATCGTCCAGCACAAGGCCGATCGGGGTCCGTCCTGGACAACGCATGAAGAGCCGATCGATCTCGTCGGCAAGCTCACTGCCATCGACGGCGAAGGGCGCATCGTGCTGATCGATTGCCTGACGCTCTGGGTCACCAATCTGATGATCGAGGAGCGCGACATGGCGGCGGAATTTGCCGCGCTTGCCGATTTCCTGTCCGCCGCGAAGGCGCGGCTCGTTTTCGTTTCCAACGAGGTCGGTCTCGGCATCGTGCCGGATAATCGCATGGCGCGGGATTTTCGCGATCATGCCGGCCGGCTGCACCAATCGATCGCGGCGAAAGCCACTGAGGTCTATTTCATCGCGGCAGGCCTGCCGCTGAAAATGAAGGGTTAAGTTAATGAAGATTCCCGCAACCGTGATCACCGGCTTCCTCGGTGCCGGCAAGACGACGATGATCCGCAACCTGCTCACCAATGCCGGCGGCAAGAAGATTGCGCTGATTATCAACGAGTTCGGCGATCTTGGCGTCGACGGCGACGTGCTGAAGGGCTGCGGTGCGGAGAATTGCACCGAGGACGACATCATCGAACTCACCAACGGCTGCATCTGCTGCACCGTCGCCGACGACTTCATTCCGACGATGACGAAGCTGCTCGAGCGCGAACAGCGGCCCGACCATATCGTCATCGAGACTTCCGGTCTCGCCCTGCCGCAGCCGCTGGTCGCCGCCTTCAACTGGCCCGACATTCGCACCCAGGTGACCGTCGACGGCGTCATCACGGTGGTCGACAGCGCGGCTGTTGCCGCTGGCCGCTTTGCCGACGATCATGATGCCGTCGACGCGCGCCGTGCCGAAGATGAATCGCTCGATCACGAAAGCCCGATCGAGGAACTGTTCGAGGATCAGCTCACCTGCGCCGATCTCATCGTGCTCAACAAGACAGACTTGATCGACGCTGCCGGCCTTATCAGGGTGCGCAACGAGGTCGCCTCCCGCACGGCGCGCAAACCCGTGATGATCGAAGCGAGGAATGGCGAGGTGTCGGCCGGCATCCTGCTCGGCCTCGGCATCGGCACGGAGGACGATGTCGCCAATCGCAAGTCGCATCACGAGCTGGAGCATGAAGACGGTGCGCCGCACGACCATGATGAATTCGACAGCTTCGTCGTCGATCTCGGCCCGGTTGCCGATCCCGCCGGCTTTATCGAGTCGCTGAAGACGATCATCGCTGCGCATGACGTGCTGCGCCTCAAGGGCTTTGTCGATGTGTCAGGCAAGCCGATGCGCCTGCAGATCCAGGCCGTCGGCAGCCGCATCGACCACTATTTCGACCGCGCCTGGGCACCTGGTGAAAGACGCGCCACGCGCCTCGTCGTCATCGGCCTGCATGAGATGGATCAGGACGCGGTGCGGGCAGCGATCGAAGCGCTGGCATAGACCGATGCATCTGCTTCTGGCTCAGCAGGGAACGATCAGCGACGGCGAGGAGGCGATCGACCTCGGGCAGACGCCGGGCGACATCCTATTCCTGTCGGCTGCAGACAGCGAGCTTGCCGCGATCGCAGCCGCCTATCGCGACCGAGGGGGGGCGCATTCGCTGCGGCTCGCCAGCCTGATGAGCTTGAAGCATCCGATGTCGGTCGACACCTATGTCGAGCGCACTGCGCGGCATGCCAAACTGATCATCGTGCGGGCGCTCGGGGGCGCCAGCTATTTCCATTATGCGTTGGAAGCGCTGCATGCGGCCGCGTCCCGCGTCGGTGCATTGATCGCGGTGCTGCCGGGCGATGCCAGGCCAGATGCGGGGCTGATTCCTTTTTCCAATGTCGATCTCCACGATTTCAACGCGCTCTGGGCCTATCTGATCGAGGGCGGCGATGCCAATGCGCGGGCCTTTCTCGATTACGCCGGGGCGATGCTGTCGGGCACGGAGAAGCCGGCACCGGCGGCCCCTTTGATGAAGGCAGGCATCTGGTGGCCGGGGCGGGGGCTGATTGGGGTTGAGGAGTGGGGGCGGGTTGCTGCTGCCGTGGTGTCTTCGCGTGTGGCTGTCCCTTTGTCGGTTGAGCTAGAGATACCCCCCTCTGTCCTGCCGGACATCTCCCCCTCAAGGGGGGAGATCGAGGATGAGAGGTCTCGTTCCATCTCCCGGGCCAAAGGTGCGGCGTCTTCAAACGTTTCTTTTGTGAGAAGCCCAAGCGACTTGCCGATCTCCCCCCTTGTGGGGGAGATGTCCGGCAGGACAGAGGGGGGTACCTCAAGTTCGGCGGAAGAGGTGGGATTCGAATCCACATCGTCCCCCATCGTCGCCATCAGCTTCTACCGCGCCCTCGTCCAGAGCGGCGAGACCGGACCGATCGAAGCACTGGTCGAAGCGCTGATGACACTCGGCCTCCGGCCGCTGCCGGTCTTTGCCTATAGCCTGAAAGATCCGGTTTCGACAGGCATTCTCGAAAGCGTGTTCTCGGCGCTGAAACCCGATGTCGTCATCAACACGACCGGCTTTGCCGTCTCGGCACCCGGTGCAGACCGGCAGCCGACGGTGTTGGAAGCAAACGAGGCGGTCGTGCTGCAGGCGATCCTCTCGGCCTCGTCGAGGGAGGCGTGGGTCGCTTCCTCGCAAGGTCTGTCGGCGCGCGATCTCGGCATGAACGTGGCGCTGCCTGAAGTCGACGGGCGGGTGCTGGCACGGGCTGTTTCCTTCAAGACGGCGGCGCGCTACGATGCTGCCGTCGAGACGAATATTGTCGCCAGCGAACCGGATGCTGGCCGGGTACGTTATACGGCGGAGCTTGCCGCCAATTGGGCGCGGCTGCGGAAGACTTCCGCCGGCGACCGGCGTATCGCGCTGGTCATGGCCAACTATCCGAATCGCGACGGCCGGCTCGGCAACGGCGTCGGCCTCGATACGCCGGCCGGCACCATCGAGGTGTTGGAGGCAATGCGGGCGGCGGGTTATCCGGTCGCGGACATCCCGGCCGATGGCGACGCGTTGATACGGCATCTGATGGAAGGGCCGACCAATTCCGGCCATGACGGCAAGATCATCCGCGAGACGCTTTCCCTGAGTCGCTACAACAGCTTCCTGGGATCTCTTCCGAAAAAGATTCAGGACGAGATGCGAGCCCGCTGGGGCGGCCCGCAAGACGATCCATATTTTCGCGGGGGCGCTTTCGCTCTGCCTTTCGCCCGGTTCGGCGGGGTGCTTGTCGGTATCCAGCCGGCGCGGGGTTACAATATCGATCCGAAGGAGAGCTACCATTCGCCGGATCTTGTGCCGCCGCACGGTTATCTCGCCTTCTATGCGTTCCTGCGGCGCGAGTTCGGTGCGCATGCGGTCATCCATATGGGCAAACACGGCAATCTCGAATGGCTGCCGGGCAAGGCGCTGGCGCTGTCGGAGACATGTTATCCGGAAGCGGTTCTCGGGCCGCTGCCGCACCTCTATCCCTTTATCGTCAACGATCCGGGCGAGGGTACGCAGGCCAAGCGCAGGGCCAGTGCCGTCATCATTGATCACCTGACGCCGCCTTTGACGCGCGCCGAAAGCTATGGGCCGCTGAAGGATCTGGAGGCGCTGGTCGACGAATATTACGAGGCCTCCGGCGGCGATCCCCGCCGCATCCGCCTGCTCAGCCGTCAGATCCTCGATCTGGTGACCGATATCGGCCTCGACCGTGATGCCGGCATTGCCAAGGGTGAAAGCGAGGGTGAGGCGTTGAAGAAGCTCGACGCCTATCTCTGTGACCTCAAGGAAATGCAGATTCGTGATGGGCTGCATGTGTTCGGCGTTTCGCCCGAGGGGCGGCTGTTGACGGATCTCACCGTGGCGCTGGCGCGGGTGCCGCGCGGGTTGGGCGAGGGCGGGGATGCGAGTTTGCAAAGGGCGATTGCGGTGGATGCGGGATTGAGCGCCGTGCCTGTGACACCCCCCTCTGTCCTGCCGGACATCTCCCCCACAAGGGGGGAGATCGGCAAGGGGCCGGACCGCAGCCTTACATCGGTTGTTTGGGGAGGAGCTCTCGCCGATCAGATCTCCCCCCTTGTGGGGGAGATGCCCGGCAGGGCAGAGGGGGGTGCCTCCACCTTCGACCCTCTCGACTGCAATATGACCGTTCCCTGGACAGGCCCACGTCCTGACGTCCTCGCAGATATCGTCGACACCCCATGGCGAACCCACGGAGACACCGTCGAGCGCATCGAACTGTTGGCGGCAAAGTTCGTCTCGGGCGAAATGGAATGCCCAGCCCTCTGGCTCCAAACCAGATCGGTGCTCTCCAAAATCGACACCCGTCTCAAACCCTCCATCCTCGCCTGCGGTCCCACCGAGATCGCCGGCCTGCTCAAGGGCCTCGACGGTCGCTTCGTTGCGCCCGGACCCTCCGGCGCGCCGACGCGCGGACGGCCGGACGTGCTGCCGACCGGCCGCAATTTCTACTCGGTCGACAGCCGCGCCGTACCGACGCCGGCCGCCTACGAGCTCGGTAAGAAATCGGCGGAGCTGCTTGTCCGCCGCTATGTGCAGGATCATGGCGAATGGCCTGTCTCCTTCGGGCTGACGGCTTGGGGCACGTCGAACATGCGCACGGGCGGCGATGATATCGCCCAGGCGCTGGCGCTGATCGGCGTCAAGCCGCTCTGGGACATGAGCTCGCGCCGTGTCACCGGCTACGAGATCATTCCGCCGGCGATGCTCGGGCGGCCGCGCGTCGACGTGACGCTCCGCATTTCCGGCTTCTTCCGCGATGCCTTTCCCGAGCAGATCGCGCTGTTCGACAAGGCGATCCGCGCCGTCGGCGCGCTTGACGAGGACGAGGCCGATAATTCGATCGCGGCGCGCATGCGTGGCGAGGCGGCAAGGCTTGCCGCCGCCGGCCTGGACGAGGTTTCGGCAAGGCGCCGGGCGGGCTATCGCGTCTTCGGCTCGAAGCCTGGCGCCTATGGCGCCGGCCTGCAGGCACTGATCGATGAAAAGGGCTGGGAGCGGCGCGCTGATCTCGCCGAAGCCTATCTCGTCTGGGGCAGCTATGCCTATGGTGCCGGCGAGGAGGGCAAGGCCGAACGCGGCTTGTTCGAGGAGCGGCTGCGTTCGGTGCAGGCGGTGATCCAGAACCAGGACAACCGCGAGCACGATCTGCTCGATAGCGATGACTATTACCAGTTCGAGGGCGGCATGGCGGCGGCGGCCGAGCAACTCGCCGGCGCGCGTCCTTCGATCTATCACAACGACCATTCCAGGCCGGAAAGGCCGGTGATCCGCTCGCTGGAAGAGGAAATCGGCCGGGTGGTGCGCGGGCGTGTCGTCAATCCGAAATGGATCGCGGGCGTCATGCGCCATGGCTACAAGGGGGCGGCCGAGATTGCCGCCACCGTCGACTATCTCTTCGCCTTTTCGGCGACGACGGGTGCGGTCGGCGCTCATCATTTCGAGGCCGTCTATCAGGCCTTCGTCGCCGATCCGGCCGTGCGTGACTTCATGATCGAGAAAAACCCGGCGGCATTCGACGAGATGAGGGAGCGGCTGCGCGAAGCAATCGAGCGCAGCCTCTGGACGCCGCGCAGCAATTCGGCCCGGTTCGACCTGGCCGCCAGACAATAGAATGAGGTGACCAATGAGCGACGAAGCACCAGAGAACGAGATCCCGGGAAACGAAACCGGAAAAGACGACGCGCGCCACGCCGAGAAGATGGCGAAGAAGAAGGCCGCGCGCGACAAGATCATGGCGACCAAGACCGACGGCAAGGGCCTGATCATCGTCCATACCGGCAAAGGCAAAGGCAAGTCGTCTTCCGCCTTCGGCATGATCTTCCGCCACATCGCCCATGGCAAGCCGTCCGCCGTCGTGCAGTTCATCAAGGGCGCAATGTGGACCGGCGAGCGCGATCTGATCGAGAAGCATTTCTCCGATCTCTGCCAGTTCCACACGATGGGCGAGGGTTTCACCTGGGAAACGCAGGACCGCGCCCGCGATGTCGCTGCAGCCTCGGCCGCCTGGCAAAAGGCCAAAGAGCTGATCCGCGACGAGCGCAATTCCATGGTGTTGCTCGACGAGATCAACATCGCGTTGCGCTACGACTATCTCGATATCAACGAAGTCGTTGCCTTTCTTAAGAGCGAGAAGCCCGCCATGACGCATGTCGTGCTGACGGGGCGCAACGCCAAGGAGGAGTTGATCGAGATCGCCGATCTGGTCACCGAAATGGAACTGATCAAACATCCCTTCCGCTCCGGCATCAAAGGTCAGCCGGGCGTCGAGTTCTGAGGCGGTCAGTTGAGCGAGAGGCTGCGCAGGATGGCAGCCGTTTCCTCATCCGCCGGAAAGAAGGATTCGACCGCGAGTTCCGACAAAGTGATGTCGACGGGGGTGCCGAAGACCGTCGTTGTCGAGATCAGCGAAAGCAAGCCGGCCTTGGTCGAAAGCTGAAGGGGAACAGCGATGCCGGCATAGTCGGGATGGACCTCGCCAGCAGTTTTGGGCGCTGGATAGGACAGCAACTCCTTCAAAAGCTTGTCCAGCATTGGATCACCCGAAGCCGAGAATTGTTGGCGCAGCCTGCCGATAAGGTGGGCGCGCCACTCGGAGAGGTTTTTGATATGGGGCGCCAATCCTTGTGGATGCAGGCTGAGGCGCAGTACGTTGACGGGCGGTGTGAGCAGGGACTGGTCGGCAACGGCTGAGAGCAGCGGAGCGATGGCCGCATTGGCTGCGATGAGTGTCCAATGGCGGTCGACGGCAATTGCCGGGAAGGGCTCGTGCCCTTTCAGCACCATGTCGATGGCGCGACGGGCCGGCTCCAGTGCGGGATCGTCGAGGGCGCGTTCGGCAAAAACAGGAGCGAAACCCGCCGCGAGCAGCAGCGGGTTCTGATCGCGAAGGGGCACGTCGAGCCGTTCGGCAAGATGCAGCAGCATGTCGCGGCTCGGTGTCGAGCGCCCGCTCTCGATGAAGCTCAGATGCCGCTGCGAGATCTCCGCCTCCAGCGCGAGGTCGAGCTGGCTCATGCGGCGGCGCTGGCGCCATTCGCGCAGATGGTCTCCAAGGGAGCGGGCGGTCGGCGTCATCAGGCGGCTTCCGGCAGCAAATCTATGAAACCGCGGACGGATTTCAGCTTGCCGCCTTCGAGCTCGGCGAAATCCGTGCCCTTGATCAGCGCTTCACCATTTTCCGGGCCGAGGCCCCAGGAGAAGCGCAGGTTGTCGCCGTAGCCGTCGGCCGCCCCGATCAGGGCGAAGCGGAAGCCGGGGAAGCGGCTTTGCACGGCCTCGACCAGCGAGTTGATCTGCTCATGGCCCTCGCCGCGCATCAGCGGGTCGATATAGGTCGCGGCTTTGCTCCAGCTCTCGGCGATGAGAGCGCGGCGGCGAGCGGCATCCGTTTCATTCCAGATGGCGAGATAGCGCTCTGCGTTGGTGTTTGCGTCGTTCATCAGGTCATCTCCTTTGATCGCCCGTCAAATCCAGGCAGCCCGATCATGCGGGAAGGCGATGCATCTTATCAATTACGTCAGAGGTAATGGAAGATGGTCGAGGGTTCGGTCAGACGCCGAGCCAGACACGCAGCGGATTTGCCGGGTCGGCGAGCAGCTTCACCGCAAGGGCGACGCAAACGATCACGAGCAGCGGCTTGATGAGCTTTGCGCCGATGCGCATGGCAAGCCGCGAGCCCAGCTGCGCGCCGAGGAACTGGCAGGCACCCATCAACAGGCCGATCTTCCAGAGTATCGCACCGAAGCTCGCGAAGACGATCAGCGCGCCGAAATTCGAGCCGAGATTGAGAAGCTTGGTGTGGGCCGTCGCCTTCAGCACGCCGAAGCCGGCGAGCGTGACGAAGGCCAGCATGAAGAAGGAGCCCGTGCCGGGGCCGAAGACGCCGTCATAGAAGCCAATGACGGGTACCAGCGTCAGGCCGAAGATAAAGGGAGTCACGCGGCGGTGCGTGTCGAGGTCGTTGAGGTTCGGCTTGACGGCGAAGAAGATGGCGATCGCCACCAGGAGCACCGGCATGATGGCCTGTAGCACCTGGCCTGGAACAATAGTGGCGAGTGCCGCGCCGAGCGCCCCGCCCAGGATGGCCATCAGCGCCATCGGCAATTGTTCAGCAAGCTGCATATGACCCTTTCGGGCGTAGGCGATCGTGGCCGAGGCGGCGCCGAAGAGGGACTGCACCTTGTTGGTGCCGAGGGTCTGGATGGGCGGAATGCCGGCGATCAGCATGACGGGAACGGTGATGAGGCCGCCGCCGCCGGCAATAGAATCGACGAAACCGGCAAAGAAAGCCGCTGCGCAGAGAAGCAGAAGCAGATGGAAGGCGATATCGGGCAAGGTGGTATTCCGGGGAGGGATTTCGGACGGCCTTGTTGCATTTGCCGTCCCAAGCTGCAATGGCTGCAACGACATGGGCAGGGCGTATTTGACGGTTTCCATGAGCGATATCTCTTTCGATACGGCGAGGCTCCACGTGCTCGGCCTCGGCTGCGAGCGCGGGACGTCGCCTGCAGAGGTGCTGGCGCTTGCGATCGAGGCGCTCGATGTAGCCGGTATTGGCGCGGCGGAACTCGCAGCCATTGCCTCGATCGACAGCCGAAGACTGGAGCCGGCGATCCTTGCCGTTGCCGCGCATTTTTCCGTGCCTGCCGTGTTCTTCGACGCGCCGCGGCTAGAGGAGGAGACGCCGCGGCTCGCGAATCCCTCTGCGTTCGTCTTTGCCCGCGTCGGCTGCCATGGGGTCGCCGAGGCCGCTGCGCTGGCGGCTGCGGGGCCGGATGCCGAGCTTGCTGTCGCTAAGATCAAATCTGCACATGCGACGGCGGCAGTTGCCCGCAGCGGGTTGCAGAAAGCCTAGTGGACGTTATGGTGGCGGCAATTCGCGGCGCCGTCCGGCAGCTTCGCGGTTCACATTCAGAGGATATCTCATGCATAAGGTCATCTATGACACGGACCCTGGCGTCGACGACGCCATGGCGCTTCTCTTCCTGCACCGTCATCCCGAAATCGACCTTCTCGGCATCACCACCGTCTTCGGCAATGCTTCAGTCGAGACGACGACGCGCAATGCGCTCTTCCTGAAGCGCGAATGGAATATTCCGGCGCCCGTTTCCAAAGGCGCCGGCGTCACCATCGATTCCTCGCGCACGGAGCGGCCATGGCCGGCCATGGTGCATGGCGATAACGGCCTCGGTGATATCGACGTGCCCGAGACGATCGACCTGCCGCTCGATCCGCGCCCGGCGCATCGCTTCATCATCGATACGGTGCGCGCCAATCCGGGCGAGGTACGCCTTGTCGCCGTCGGCCGGATGACCAATCTGGCGCTGGCGCTGAAGGAAGACCCCGAGATTGCGACGCTGGTCAAGGACGTCGTCATCATGGGCGGCAATTTCTATGTGCCGGGCAACGTTTCGCCGGTCGCCGAGGCCAATATCCACGGCGATCCCGAGGCTGCCGACATCGTCATGACCGCGCCGTGGAAGGTGGCCGTCATCGGCCTCGACGTCACCGCAATCACCACGATGAGCCGCAGCTATCTCGGCGAAATGGCAGCGAGGGGTGACAAGGCGGTCAAGCAGCTTGACGCACTCTCGCAGTCCTACATCGATTTCTACAAGCATGCGGTCGAAGACGGCATGATGGTGCATGACAGCTGCGCTTGTGTCTATGCCGTGGCGCCGGAGCTGTTCTCGTCGATATCGGGTGCGGTGCGCGTTGTCTGCGGCGGCATCGCCGATGGCCAGACGATCGTCAAGCGGGACGGCCGGCATTTCCCGCCCGATGGCGCCTGGGACGGACTGCCAAGCCAGATCGTCTGCACCGGCATCGATTCGGAGAAGGTCATCGACCTCATCCGCAACACGCTGCTTGCCGCCTGACGGACTGGAAGGCCGGCCGCGCCGCGGCTAGCCTTTGTGATGATTTATAATGTATTCATATTGTTGGGTGGGTTTGTTGCGAAATCGAATCCGCCTTTTCACAAAGTGAGTCATAGCAATCTCAGCAACTTCCAGTGAGGTGACGGGCGCGGCGTTGACCTTACCCTTTGCGGGGCCTAGATCAGCAACATGATCGATGCCGCATTCTCCCATCTTCCGGTGCTTGAGCCGGGCAGCGTCTGGCTGGTCGGCGCCGGTCCCGGCGATCCCGGGCTTTTGACGCTGCTCGCCGCCAAGGGGCTTTTCGAGGCCGAGGTCATCGTCCACGATGCGCTGGTCAATGAGGAATGCCTGGCGCTGGCGCGGCCGGAAACGCTGGTGGAATATGCCGGCAAACGCGGCGGCAAGCCTTCAGCGAAACAGCGCGACATTTCGCTGCGGCTGGTGGAGCTGGCGCGTGCCGGCAAGCGGGTGCTGCGGCTGAAGGGCGGCGATCCCTTCGTTTTCGGCCGCGGCGGCGAGGAGGCGCTGACGCTGGTCGAGCACAATATCCCCTTCCGCATCGTGCCAGGCATCACCGCCGGCATCGGCGGGCTCGCCTATGCCGGCATCCCGGTGACGCATCGCGACATCAACCATGCCGTGACCTTCCTCACCGGCCATGATTCTTCCGGCATCGTGCCCGACAGGATCAACTGGGAGGCGATCGGCCGAGGTTCGCCCGTCATCGTCATGTACATGGCGATGAAGCATGTCGCCGAGATCAGCGCCCGCCTGATCGCCGCAGGCCGGCTGCCATCCGAGCCCGTCGCCTTCGTCTGCAATGCCGCCACCGGCCGGCAGCAGGTGCTGGAGACGACGCTCGGAGAGGCGACCGAGGCTGTTGCCGCTTCAGGGCTCGAACCGCCGGCCGTAGTCGTCGTCGGCGAGGTGGTGCGGCTCCGGGCTTCACTCGATTGGCTCGGTGCACTGGCTGGGCGGCGCTTGCTGCCCGATCCGTTCCGGCGGTCAGGCAAGGTGCGGGCATGAGCGGCCTCCTGATCGCAGCCCCTTCCTCCGGCGCCGGCAAGACGACGGTGACGCTCGGGTTGCTCAGGGCGCTTCGCCGGCGCGGTATTGCGGTCGCGCCCGGCAAGGCCGGCCCTGACTATATCGACCCGGCCTTCCATGCGGCGGCAAGCGGCGCGCCCTGCCTGAATTTCGACCCTTGGGCGATGCGCCCCGAGCTGATCTCGGCCAACTCAGCTCTTCACCGCTCAGGCGACCGCATTCTTGTCATCGAGGCGATGATGGGGCTTTTCGACGGCGCGGCTGACGGAAAGGGCACGGCCGCCGATCTTGCCGCCCAGCTCGGCCTTTCCGTGGTGCTCGTCGTCGATGCCTCGCGCATGTCGCAGTCGGTGGCGCCGCTGGTTGCCGGTTTTGCCGGTTTTCGCGCCGATGTCCGCGTTGCCGGCGTCATCCTCAACAAGGTCGGCAGCGACCGGCACGAGGCGATGCTGCGCCAGGCCCTTGAAGCTATCCGTATGCCCGTCATCGCCGTCATCGGCACCGACAAGGCGCTTTCCCTGCCGGAGCGCCATCTCGGTCTCGTCCAAGCCGGTGAACATGCGACCCTTGAAAGCTTCATCGATCACGCGGCGGATGCCGTCTCCGAGGAATGCAATTTCGAATTCCTGCTGCGCATCGCCAGGCAGGGGCTCAACCGGCCATCGGCCGCCAATATCGACCGGCTGATGCCGCTGGGCGCCCGTATCGCGGTGGCACGCGATGTCGCCTTTGCCTTTTCCTACGAGCATATGCTGCTCGGCTGGCGTCGCCGGGGTGCTGCGATCTCCTTCTTCTCGCCGCTTGCCGACGAGGCGCCGGCTGGCGATGCCGATGCGATCTATCTGCCCGGCGGTTATCCCGAGCTGTATGCAGGGCGGCTCGCGGAGGCGCAGAATTTCCGCGCCGGCATGCTTGACGCGGCGGCGCGCGACATCAGGATCTACGGCGAGTGCGGCGGCTACATGGTGCTTGGCGACGGGCTGATCGACGCGGAAGGGCGACGCCATGAAATGCTTGGTCTGCTGCCCGTCGTCACCAGCTATGCCAAGCGGAAACGCCATCTCGGCTATCGCCGTGTCATGCCGCTCGACGGCGCCTTCTTCGCGCGGACGATGACGGCGCATGAATTCCACTATTCCACCGTCGTCTCCGAGGGCGAGGGGAAGCGACTGTTTGCAACGCAAGATGCACTCGGGACCGATCTGGGTGCTGCCGGGCTCCGGCGCGACCAGGTGGCGGGCTCCTACATGCATCTGATCGATCTGGCCGGAGCTGCCGCATGAGCGCACCGATCGCCCATGGCGGCGGCATCACCGCCGCTGCCGCCATCTTCGGCGGCAGGCCGGAAGACTGGCTCGATCTTTCCACCGGCATCAATCCATGCCCTGTCGCCCTGCCTGACATTCCGGCAAGGGCCTGGCATCGCCTGCCGGACCGGCATCTCGTCGATGAGGCAAGGCGCGCGGCGCGTGATCATTATGGCAGCGGTGAGATCCTGCCGCTCCCCGTGCCCGGCACGCAATCGGTGATCCAGCTTCTGCCGCGCCTCATCGAGGCGGGCAGGGGAACCACGACGGACAAGAGGGTTGCCGTGGCCGTGGTGTCGCCGACCTATGGGGAATATGCTCGGGCTTTCACCTCGGCCGGTTTTGCCGTCGATGCGGTCGGCGATGTCGCCGCGGTCCGCGCCGAGCATCTGTTGGCCGTCGTTGTCAATCCGAACAATCCAGACGGCAGGGCCTGGCCGGCCGAAACGCTGATTGCCCTCCACGACAGAATGAAAGCGGCAGGCGGGCTTCTCGTCGTTGATGAGGCTTTCGGAGATACCGATCCGGCGCTGAGCCTCGCAGCTCGCGTGCAAGAACTTTCCAACCTGATCATCTTCCGCTCCTTCGGCAAGTTTTTCGGGCTTGCCGGCCTGCGGCTCGGTTTTGCGATTGCGCGGGATGATATTCTCGCGCGTTTCGAAGACTGGCTCGGCCCCTGGGCGGTCTCCGGCCCGGCTCTTTCGATTGCAGGTTCGCTGCTGCGCTCGGACGTTGCTCCGATCCGCAGCCGCATCAATGAGCGTTGCGCCGGTCTGCATGCAGTGCTGAAGGGCGCGGGATTGCGGATGGCGGGAGGGACGGCGCTGTTTACCCTTGTCGCCGATGCGAGAGCCGGCGACATTTACACGCATCTCTGCCGCCATCATATTCTCGTCCGCAAGTTCGATTATGCGCCGGAGTGGCTGCGTTTCGGGCTGACGCCCGATGTGGCGGCGGACAGGCGGCTTAGCCAAGCCCTTCAGAGATTTGAGCAATGACGATCGACGAAAACCTTCTCGTGCTGCTTCTGGCGCTCCTGCTCGACCGGATCGTCGGCGATCCGCAATGGCTGTGGTCGCGGGTGCCGCATCCCGTCGCCATCTTCGGCGCGGCGATCTCCTATGCCGACCAGCAGCTCAATCCATCAAGCCTGACGGGTTCGCAACGCCGGATGAACGGCGTCGCCGCTATCCTGGCGCTGCTTCTTCTGGCAGGGGCCGCAGGGTTCGTGTTCGACCGGTTCTTCGCGCTGTTCGGCCTTGCCGGCATTCTGCTGGAAACGGGGCTGGTGGCGATCTTCCTGGCGCAAAAAAGTCTTGCCGATCATGTCGCAGCCGTTGCCGTCGCCTTACGCGACGAGGGGCTTGCCGGCGGGCGATCCGCGGTCTCACGCGTCGTCGGGCGCGATCCCGAGACTTTGGACGAACCGGCCGTGTGTCGCGCGGCGATCGAAAGCCTTGCCGAGAATTTCTCCGATGGCGTGGTGGCGCCGGCGCTCTGCTATGCTGTCTTCGGCCTGCCGGGACTGCTCGTCTACAAGATGCTGAACACAGCCGATTCGATGATCGGCCACAGGTCGGAAAAATACATCGATTTCGGCTGGGCGGCGGCCCGGCTCGACGATATCGCCAACTGGCCGGCTGCCCGCCTCTCGATCCTGCTGATCGCCGCCGGCGCCTGGATCAGGCGCGGCACCAGTGCCAGCCGAGAAGCGGTTCGGGTGGCGATGCGCGATGGCGGCCTGCACCGCTCGCCGAATTCCGGCCGTCCGGAAGCGGCAATGGCCGGTGCGCTCAATGTCCAGCTCGCCGGCCCCCGGGTCTATGGCGGCGTCCTCGTGGCAGAGCCGATGATCAACAATCCCGGGCGCGATATGGCCACTGCGGCCGACATCGAGGACGGCGTTTCGGTGTTCTATGCCAGCTGCATGGTGCTTACGGGCATCATCTTCGGGCTGTTCTTGTGTTTTCTCTAGGGTACCCCACGCCCGGTGGACATGGCCGCCGCAAAGGTTTATTCGAACCGCCTCATATCTTATCAGACGGAAACAGAGCGATGACAGTTCAGGTTGAATTACCGTGCCCGAAGTGCAAGAGCACCAAGATGAAGTTCGAGCGCCCGGAGATCCAGGAGACCGACATCATCACCTGCGCTGCCTGCGGCCATAATCTCGGTACGATGGCCTCGATCCGCGAGAAGATGAACAAGGCCTATCAGCGGCTGAATCAGCCTTCGGCGGCGCGCAAGCTGCAGTAAGCGGGCGCTGCGTTCTTACGGTGCATCGTGTCCGGCCTGCCCCGTTAAAATTGTGATTACCATTCGGATTAAAGCAATCTAATAAGTATTGCCGTAGTCTCTCTTTCGTGAGGGCGCAATTAAGCTGCGCGAGTTCGAAGAGGGGTTATGATGAAGACGATTTTGGCGGCTGCGGCCGCAAGTTTATTGCTGCAGTTTTCTCCTGTTGCCGCTCAGGCAGCAACGCTGGTCGCCAATATCAGCATCGGCAAGCAGACGATGACTGTTTCCGAGAACGGCTTCGTCAAGTATCGGTGGAAGGTTTCGACCGCGCGCAACGGCTATGTCACGCCGACCGGTTCGTGGCGCGCCAAGTGGCTGTCGCGCGATCACCGCTCCAGGAAATACGACAATGCGCCGATGCCCTACGCCGTATTCTTCAACGGCGGTTATGCCGTTCACGCCACTTTCGACCTGAAGCGCCTGGGTCGGCCGGCTTCGCATGGCTGTGTTCGGCTGCATCCCGACAATGCCGCCCAGTTCTTCTCGCTGACGCGGCAGGCCGGCCTTGCCAATACCCGCGTGGTCATTACGCGCTAACCCAACGGGTTATGCGCCGCGCTGATCTCGGATCAGCAAATCGACAGCTGATCCCCCTTTTATGCGCTGATCTCAGATCAGCGCCTGACCCGAAATCGGCAGCTGATCCCAGTTTACGCGCTGATCATCCGCTCCAGCTCATCCATGTCGGGAACGATGATATGTCGGAAGTTCTCGATGCGAATGACGCCGCTCTTGCGCAGCCTGGTCATCTGGCGGCTGACGGTTTCGATCGTCAGCCCGAGGAAGTCGGCGATCTCGGCGCGGGATAGCGGCAGGTCGAAGGCGGTGCTCGTGGCCGTTTGCGGTTCGGCGTGGGTGGCGATGAGGTGGAGCAGGCTTGCGACCTTCTCCTCGGCGGTGCGCCGGCCGAGCGTCAGCATCCATTCGCGCGCGGCATCCAGCTCCGTCAGCGCCTGATCGTGCAGGCTGCGCTGCAGTTCCGGCCTCTCCGATATCATGCGGTCGAGCAGGTTGCGCGGGAAGACGCAGATTTCGGAATCGGTCGCAGCCTCGGCCGACAGCGTGCTTTCGCGCACGAAGGGCCTGCCGACGAAATCGGGGGAGAATTGCAGGCCGACGATCTGCTGGCGCCCGTCCGGCATCACCTTGCAGAGTTTCACCACCCCGCGCATGATGTTCGAATAGAAAGAGCTTTCCGAGCCTTGAGCGATGATCTCGCTGCCGGCATCGACCTTGCGGCGCAGCGAGTGGCGGCCGAGTTCCCGGAGCTGGCTGCCCGACAGCGCGCCGCAGACGACGCCGTGCCGCGCCTGGCAGGAACGGCAGGCGACGAGAGTGCCGGCGTCGGAAACCTCACTGCGTGCGACGTCCATGTCCTGATCCCTTCGAAATCCGCGTGTGCCGGTATGGCTGCGCATGCCGGGCGTGCTGGGCATACCCTAGACGATTACGCCGCGATTGCGGGTTCGGCTATCCCGATTTCTTCCAGCGCGGCTTGATGATTATCAATTTCGCCGGGATCGCGATTTGATCCAGATCAAAGTTTCCGTGCCCTGGCTGTTGTTGTTGGAGGCGCCTGCGCCGAGAAGAGGCCGTCCGCGGGCTTGATTCGGACGGCTTCTTCGCCCCGCCGGCGGGGCGAACTTTCTGCTGCGGCATCGCCTCGTGCCCTGGGTGACGGCAAAGGCCGGCATTCCATTGCTGTTTAGGCAACACCCAGCCGGCAAATTGCCGCAACGCCGGGACGAAAGCATTGGCTTTTGAAATGGATTTGCCTATGAGGGGGTTTAAATCGTCATTTCATGAGGTACAGCGCGTGACCGCTACATTCGATAAAGTTGCCGACATTATTGCAGAAACCAGCGAGATCGACCGCGCGACGATCACGCCGGAGAGCCATACGATCGACGACCTCGGTATCGACAGCCTCGATTTCCTCGACATCGTCTTTGCGATCGACAAGGAATTCGGCATCAAGATCCCGCTCGAAAAGTGGACGCAGGAAGTCAACGAAGGCAAGGTTTCCACCGAAGAATATTTCGTGCTGAAGAACCTCTGCGCCAAGATCGACGAGCTCAAAGCAGCCAAGGCCTGAGCGATATAACAGTCTTTTTTGAACGCCCTGCCGCCGTGAATATGGCGGCCGGGCGGTTTCGTTCCTAACTAGTGCATGCCGCCCAAAAGTGCGCAGCGGTTTTGGGACAACGGCATGCATAAAAACAAAGACCTAAAGTGCGAACCAGACGCGCTTTAGGCGTCACCGGCGGGCGGATCTGGCCTGTCGGGCCGGAGGATCCGAATGCTGCTGGAATATTTCCAGATGATTGACCGCGTCGAAGCGGTGGACCTGAAGAAGGGCACGCTTAAGGCGCGATCCGTCGTGCCGGCCAAGAGCCCCGTCTTCGAGGGTCATTTTCCCGGAATGCCGCTGGTTCCCGGCGTGCTCCTGATCGAGACCATGGCCCAGGCCTCCGGCATGCTGGTGCTTGCCGTCACCAATTTTGCCGCCATGCCCTTCCTGATGGCGGTCGACGGCGCCAAGATGCGCACCTTCGTCGAGCCGGAAGCCGTGCTCGACATCGAGGCGGTGCTGGAGCATGACGGTTCGGGTTTTGCGGTCACCAAGGCTAAAATCACCAGCGGCGGCAAGAAGGTCTGCGATGCGCAGCTGAAACTGCGCACCATGCCGTTTTCCGAGGTGCCGCTCGGCGATATCGTGAAGAAACGTGCCGGCGAGATCGGGCTTCTCGAAGCGATCGCGGCGCAGGGAGTGATTGGATGAGCAAGGCTGCAAACGACGTCGTTATCTCGGGCATCGGCATCGTCACCTGTCAGGGCGTCGGCAAGGACGCGCATATCGCGCTGCTTTCGGCCGCGAGCAGCCCGAAGGCGATCGTCGAGACCGAGAAGTTCAAGCCCTATCCGGTGCATCCGCTGCCCGAGATCGACTGGTCGCAGCAGATTGCCAAGCGCGGCGATCAGCGCCAGATGGAGAATTGGCAGCGCATCGGTGTCTTTGCCGCCGGCCTTGCGCTCGACGATGCCGGCTTCAAGGATGATATCGAAGCCTGCGGCACGATGGACATGATCGTGGCAGCCGGGGGCGGCGAGCGCGACATCAATGTCGACACACTGATCGTCGACGAGGCGCTGAAGCGCAATGACCGCGAGTTGCTGCTCAACGAGAAGCTGACGACCGAGTTGAGGCCGACACTGTTCCTCGCCCAGCTTTCCAACCTGCTCGCCGGTAATATCTCGATCGTGCACAAGGTCACCGGTTCCTCGCGCACCTTCATGGGCGAGGAAGCGGCCGGCATATCCGCCGTCGAAACCGCCTTCTACCGCATCAAATCAGGCGAATCCTCGCATGCGCTTGTTGGAGGCGCCTTCGCGGCTGAACGGCCGGATATGATCCTGCTCACCGAAGCGATCGGCGCTCATGCGCGCGGCGACTGGGTGCCGCTCTGGTCGCGCAAGCCGAGCGACGGCGGCGGCATGATCACCGGTTCGGCAGGCGCCTTCCTGGTGCTCGAATCGCGCAGACACGCCGAAGCCCGCGGCGCCCATATCTATGCCGTCATCGACGCGGTCGAGGGCGACCGCGGCAACCGCAATTCCGGCAATCTCGAAGTCCGGCTGGAGCGGCTCTTGGCGCCGGCTGCCGGGCTTGCCGCTGAGAGCACGGCGATCTTTTCCGGATCGACCGGCATGCACGATCTTGCCGCTCGCGAGCGGGCGGTGCTCGAGCATCAATTGCCCGACGTTGCGATCCGCGGCTTCGGCGGCGTCACCGGCCATACGATCGAGACGCAGTTCACCCTGGGTCTGGCGCTTGCAGCCCTTGCCGTCGACGGCAGGGCCAAGGTTCCGCCCTTCGACGCCGCCCATGAGGCGCCGATGCGGGCAGGGGCCACGGCCGCCGTCGTGACCACGGTCGGACACCAGCGCGGCGAGGGCGTTGCCGTTCTTTCCGCAGACGCGTGAGGAGTGAGAGATATGACAGCTTCCGCTTATAGAGATCACCTCGGCCGTCCGATCGTGGCTGTTACCGGCATGGGCATCATCACCTCGCTCGGCCAAGGCCTCAGCGACAACTGGGCAGCGCTTTCGTCAGGCACGTCGGGCATCCACGAGATCAACCGCTTCCCGACCGAAGGCCTATCGACGCGGATCGCCGGCACCGTCGATTTTATCGGCATTCCGGCGCCGAACGCTGTCGAGCGCTCCTATGCCTTCGCCCGCGAGACGACGATCGAGGCGCTTGCCGATGCCGGCCTTTCCGGCGATTTCAACGGCCCGCTGTTTCTCGCTGCCCCGCCGATCGAACCGGAATGGAGCGCGCGTTTCGAGCTTGCCGACCGTTCGCCGGCTTCCGACCATCCAGGGGATGCCTATGAGCGCTTCCTGACGGCGCTGCGCCAGCGTCCGGATCCTGCCTTCCATGAGGCCGCCCTGTTCGGCGCGATTTCCGAGCGCCTTGCCGACCGGTTCGGCACCCGAGGCCTTCCCGTCACGCTGTCGACGGCCTGCGCCTCCGGCGTCACGGCGATCCAGCTCGGCATTGAGGCGATCCGCCAAGGCCGTACGGATCGCGCGCTGACGGTCGCAACCGACGGATCGCTGAGTGCCGAAGCGCTGATCCGCTTCTCGTTGCTGTCAGCCCTTTCGACACAGAACGATCCGCCGACCAAGGCTTCCAAGCCGTTCAGCAAGGATCGCGACGGCTTCGTCATCGCCGAAGGTGCAGCGACCCTGGTGCTGGAATCGCTGGAATCAGCGGTTGCCCGCGGCGCCAAGGTGCTGGGCATCATGAAGGGCGCCGGCGACAAGGCCGACAGCTTCCACCGTACCCGGTCGTCGCCCGACGGCGGCCCGGCAATTGCGACGATCCGCGCGGCCCTTGCCGATGCCGGCATCGACGAGAGCGGTATCGGCTACATCAATGCGCATGGCACCTCGACGCCTGAGAACGACAAGATGGAGTATGGCGCGATGTCGGCTGTGTTCGGTGATCGGCTCGTCGGCATTCCGGTGTCGTCCAACAAGTCGATGATCGGCCATACGCTGACGGCGGCGGGCGCCGTCGAGGCGGTGTTCTCGCTGCAGACGATGTTGACCGGAACGCTGCCGCCGACCATCAACTACAATAACCCCGATCCGTCGATCGTTCTCGATGTCGTGCCGAACAAGAAGCGGGAAGCTCAGGTTTCAGCCGTGCTTTCCAACTCCTTCGGCTTCGGCGGGCAGAATGCCAGCCTTGTCATGGCGCTCGAACCGGCTTAAGCGGTTCGCGACAATTTCAAAACAAGAAGACCGTCTTGAAGGCGAGGGATTTTGCCATGCGCGCTTTGCAACTGATCGATGACCGCAAGCTTGAGATCACCGACCTGCCGGAACCGGACGCTCCTGGTGCCGGCGAGGTGACGCTGCGCGTCAAGGCGGTGGCGCTCAACCATATCGACGTCTGGGGCTGGCGCGGCATGGCATTCGCCAAGCGCAAGATGCCGCTGGTCATCGGTGCGGAAGCTTCTGGAGTCGTCGAGGCGATCGGCCCGGGCGTCGCCAACGTGCTGCCGGGCCAGCTCGTCTCCATCTACGGCGCGCGTACCTGCGGCCTTT
Source organism: Rhizobium changzhiense (assembly GCF_013087625.1). Taxonomy (NCBI): domain Bacteria; kingdom Pseudomonadati; phylum Pseudomonadota; class Alphaproteobacteria; order Hyphomicrobiales; family Rhizobiaceae; genus Rhizobium; species Rhizobium changzhiense. The sequence continues at coordinate 845,039 of NZ_JABFCQ010000002.1, read as the reverse complement.
GCCGCCCTTGCCGCGAAGGCCGCGACAATCTCTGCGAACATGTCTCGGGCGTGCACGGCTTCCATCTCGACGGCTTTGCGCAGGAGAAGGTCAACCTGCCGGCGCGCCTGCTGGTGCCGGCTCCTCCCGGCGTCGATGCGATCGGCGCGGCGCTTGCTCCCGTCACCTTCGGCACGGTCGAGCACATGCTGTTCGACAATGCCAAGCTTGAGCCGGGCGAGACGATCCTCGTCCATGCCGGCGGCTCCGGCATCGGCACGGCGGCGATCCAGCTTGCCAAGAAGATCGGCTGCACCGTCATCACCACGGTCGGTTCGGACGACAAGATCGAAAAGGCCAAGGCGCTTGGCGCCGATCACGTGATCAACTACCGCACCGACCGTTTCGAAGGCGTGGTGCGCAAGCTCACCAAGAAGAAGGGCGTCGACGTCGTCTTCGAACATGTCGGCAAGGACACCTGGGCAGGCTCGATGCTCTGCATGAAGCGCGGCGGGCGCCTCGTCACCTGCGGCTCGACCTCGGGTGTTTCCACAGAGATGAACCTGATGATGCTGTTCCAGCAGCAGCTGAAGCTCTTCGGCTCCTTCGGCTGCCGCATGGAGAACATGGCGGATGCGATGCAGAAGATGGGTCGCGGGCTCGTCCATCCCGTCATCGATACGGAGGTCAGCTTCAGCGATATCGACCGGGCGCTGGAGCGGATGGAATCGCGCCAGATCTTCGGCAAGATCATCCTGAAGATGGATTGACCGCGTGAAGCTCTTCATCACCCGGATCGTTCTGGCGCTGAGGAATTTCCAGCAATGGCTGGTGGCTCAGGTGATGTTCGGCTTCCTGAATTTCCTGAAGCTGTTTCCGGCCGATGGCGCCATCCGTTTTGCCGACAGGACGATGCGCCGCCTCGGCCGGCTGACCAGCCGCCACAGATTGATGCTGACCAATCTCCGCAACGCCTTCCCTGAGAAGAGCGAGGCCGAGATCGAGGAGATCGCGCTTGGCAGCTGGGGCAATATGGGCCGGCTTGCGGCTGAATACGTCTTCCTCGATCAGCTGTTCGACTATGATCCCGAAAAGTCGGAGCCGGGCAGGGTAGAGGTGTCGGGCGTCCCGATCTTCCTCGACCTGCGTGACAATCCGCGCCCCTTCATCGTCTTTACCGGCCATACCGCCAATTTCGAGCTGCTGCCGGTGGCGGGTGCCGCCTTCGGGCTCAACGTCACCGTGCTCTTTCGGCCGCCGAATAATCCTTATGTCGCCAAGAAGGTGTTCGACTTCCGGAGCGCCCGCATGGGCAAGCTGGTGCCGTCGCATGCCGGCTCCTCCTTCGCGCTTGCCCGTCAGCTGGAAGCGGGCCAGGGCGTGGGCGTGCTGGTCGACCAGAAATTCCGTAAGGGGCTGAAGGGCACCTTCTTTGGTCGCGACGTCAAGACCAATCCGCTGCTGCCGAAGCTGGTGCGACAGTTCGACTGCGAAGTCTATCCGGCCCGCTGCATCCGACTGCCCGGAAATCGCTACCGGCTGGAAATCGAGCCGCGGCTAGACATGCCCCGCGACGCCAAGGGCAATCTCGACCTGCCGGCCGCCGCCCAGCTGCTCAACGACAAGGTGGAAAGCTGGGTGCGGGAATACCCGGAGCAATGGCTCTGGTATCATGATCGCTGGCAGATCAAGCAGACGCTCGTGCCTTAGTTGGAGCATGCTGTCGCCCGAAAACCGCTCACACTTTTCGGCATCATACTCTAAAAAAGGTCCACCCCCATTTATCAGCGGTGAAAAGCGGCAGCTGCTCTCGGATTGAAACTGAGGGCACTTCATGTTACCCGTCACCACCAAGACGCGAATAGTGTCTACCGGAAGGCGCATTTTTTGGAAATGCAGCATGTGAGGTTTCGGACTCGTCTCTTGGGCAATGGGAGTGGGAGGCGTCTTGCTGGAGCTTTTTCGAGCTTTTTCTTTGCGTTGCGTGCAAATCGAGGAAGCCATACGCCTGGGCGACGACCAGCGCGTCACGGCGCTCGACCGTCATGTCGAGCCGCTGGTCGAGGCAATCCTCGCCTGCCGGGCTGCCAATCTGCTCGAAGTCTACATGCAATTGCAGTTTGTGAGCCACCTGATCAGCCAGGATGCCGACGACAGCGCCAGCGTCACGGAGCACACGTCGGTGCTTTCCTACCTGCTCGACCGCTATTTCGGGGCGCATGGGCCGGACTGGCGCGTGCCTTCGCCGCAGGATGTGCGCATCGAGCCGCCGCCAGCCTATGTGCCGGATACCGACAATGGCCAATTCCTCAACGCGGTGATCCTCGAAAGCCTGCCGGACCGCGTGGCGGTGCTGACAAGGGACTATCGCTACCTCTATTCCAATCCAGCCAACAGCGCCCATCTCAACAGAAAGCCGATGGAACTCATCGGCCGCCACCTTTCCGAATTCATCGGCGAGGAGCGGTTTGCCGAATGCGCCAAGCATAAGCTCGACGCCTGTTTTGCCGGCGACCAGATCGACTATACCTATGAGCGCTCGGCCGGCAGCGGCGGATCGCGGCAGGTGCGCTGTCGCATGTCGCCGCTGCGCGATGCGGGCGGCACGGTGATCGGCGCCCTGCTCGTCATGGAAGATCTCGATCGGCTGTCGCAGGCCGCCTGAGCAATCCGGCTGCCTTGGGTAGTCTGGCTGGAGCGGTTTAGCTTTTCATGGAAACGCAGAACCGCTCTAAGTTTTTGTTTTTACGCATTCCGTACGGAAAACTGCTTCACACTTTTCCTGGATTTGCTCTAAGCGGTCGCCCAGACGGCGAGCTCGTAACCGTCGCGGTCGAGGAAGTGGAAGCGACGGCCGCCGGGAAAATCGGTGATCGGCCGGCAGATCGTGCCGCCGGCTCTTTCGACTGAGGTCAGCACTTCTTCCAGATCACTGGCATAGACGACGACCAGCGGGCCGCCCGGCCGAACCGGTCCGAAATCGGTAAAGCCGCCCTTCAGCCGGCCATCGTCGAATTCGCAATAATTGGGGCCGTAATCGGTGAAGCGCCAGCCGAAGGCCGAGCCGTAAAAGGCTTTGGCGGCAGCGATGTCGGCGACGTTGAATTCGACATAGTCGATGCGGCGGTCGTTGTTTTCTGTCTTCTCGGCCATCTATCTCTCCATCAGGGCTTTCAGCATGGCGAGATCCTTCTCGACATGGGCGGCATCGGCGGAAAACTGCGCGTCGGTCATGCCGGGCAGACGCAGCAGCGTGAACATGACCTCGCAGCCATCGCCGTTCGGAACGATGCGCAGGGCATTATAGACTCTGAGGCCGGATTCGATCGTCACCGTATGGTCGATCACGCCGAATTCATTGGCAGGCACGAAGCTCACCCTGATTTTTCCGAGAGCGCCATCGGCGACCCAGTCGGCACCATCAGGATCGAGACCGGTCGCAAGGCCGGAGGCCCAGAGCGGCATGTTCTCCGGCTTTCCGGCGAATTCATAGACGTCGCGCCAATCGCGCTCGATCGACCGGTGGATGATTTTCGCGGGCATTGTCGTCATGGCTTGCAGGTCCCTGTCATTTGGTTTCGTCAGAATAACAAACCTGCCGGCAGCGTCTTGAACAAAACGGTCAGTCGGCTCTTTTCCGCATGCCGAGCTGGTCGAAAATGACAGCGGGCGTCAGCGTCGAAAGCTCGCCGACCTCCCGTGTCATGTGGGGCTGGTCGGCAAAGCCAGCTTCTAGCGCAAGGCGGGCAAGCGGCATCGTGCCCGACTTGCGGCAGAGGTCGAGGAAACGCTGGAACCGACGGATCCGTTCCAGCGTCTTTGCGCCATAGCCGAAATGATGGTGGCAGCGGCGGCGCAGCTGCCTTTCGCTCATGCCGAGCCGGTCGAGCAGGCTGGAAGCCGGGCGACCGCTGTCGGCGGCGGCGAAAATCATGGCGGCGTCGCGGGCAGGCTCCTCCGCATCGCGCGCGATCTCTTCGAGCAGTCGGCCAAACAGCGCCCTCGCGGCTGAGGGGGCGGGACAATCCGCAAGCCGCGCTTCGAACTCGGCGGTGTCCTTCCGGCCGATGTCGGCAAGGGGTACCGAGCAGCCGACCAGTGCCGAGAGCGGCGTCTTCAGCCAGGGTGCCGCGGCGCCGGGCGCAAAACGTGCGCCGATGACAGTCGCGCCCGGCCGGATGACGGGAAAGGCCGCCGTCCTGTCGGGGCCGGCGACGACCAGCCGGCCGTCGATCCAGAGGAGATCGCAATAGCCATCCGGCACGATCGCCACCATTGCCGCCGGTCTGTCGTGGAGCGCATGCGACCAGAGCCGGCTGAAATGGCGTCGCAGCGTCGGCGGCGGCGCATATTCGCGGTAGCGGCCGGCGCGGGCCGCCAGGAGAGCCGTGTCTTTCCGTTTTTCCGATGCCAATGCGATATCTCCCGAGGCACTGATGATACCATGAGATAGGGCATTGCGGGCAGGACGCGCGAAAAACTTGCGGCTTCGGATTAAGCGGCAGCCGGTGGGTTGTCGGACAAACGGCGATATTGCAAGCCTCATTTCGTTGGCCTTTGCGAACCGATTAGACCCTTGCGAGACTTGCCGTTTGACCGAGACAGTGCCACAACACCGGTCCAAATGACACATCGGAGGTTTGTCGTGGAAAAGGCAGAAATCGGACTGATCGGCCTTGCGGTCATGGGCTCCAACCTGGCGCTCAACATCGCGGAGAAAGGCAATAAAATCGCTGTGTTCAACCGCACGCCGGAGAAAACCGACGAATTCTACGAAAGCGCCGGCGATCTGAAGAAGCAGATCATTCCCTGCAAGACCATCGAGGAATTCGTCGATGCGATCCGGCCGCCGCGTCCAATCATCATCATGATCAAGGCGGGCGAGCCCGTCGACCAGCAGATGGAGCTGCTGCGCCCGCATCTCTCCAAGGGCGACATCATGATCGATGCCGGCAACGCCAATTTCCGCGACACCGTCGCCCGCTTCGATCGGCTGAAGAATACCGATCTGACCTTCATCGGCATGGGTGTTTCCGGCGGCGAAGAAGGTGCGCGCCACGGCCCGTCGATCATGGTCGGCGGCACCGAAGAGTCCTGGAAGCGCGTCGAGAAGGTGCTGACCTCGATTGCCGCCCGCTACAATGACGAGCCCTGCGTCGCCTGGCTCGGCAATGACGGCGCCGGCCATTTCGTCAAGACCATCCATAACGGCATCGAATATGCCGACATGCAGATGATCGCCGAAATCTACGGCATCCTGCGCGACGGCCTCGGCAAGAGTGCCTCCGAAATCTCCGGCATCTTCGGCGAATGGAACAAGGGCCGGCTGAACTCCTACCTGATCGAAATCTCCGAGAAGGTGCTTGCCGCCACCGATCCGGTTTCCGGCGGGCCGATGGTCGACATGATCCTCGACAAGGCCGGCCAGAAGGGTACCGGCAAGTGGTCGGCGATCGAGGCGCAGAACATGGGCATTCCGGCAACGGCGATCGAAGCCGCCGTCGCCGCCCGCAGCCTCTCTTCGATGAAGTCGCAGCGTGAGGCCGCCGAGAAGATCTTCGGAACGCAGGCCGTGTCCTTCCCGATCGCTTACGGCCCCGAGCTCAACAAGGATCTGGAGCTGGCGCTTTTCGCTGCCAAGATCGGCGCCTATGCGCAGGGCTTCGCGGTGATGGCGGAAGCATCGCGCGAGTTCAACTGGTCGCTGCCGATGCCGACGATTGCCAGGATCTGGCGCGCCGGCTGCATCATCCGCTCGCAGTTCCTCGACGAGATCACCTCGGCCTTCACCAAGGCGCCTGATGCTGCAAACCTGATCGTCACGCCGGCTTTCTCCGACATGGTCAAGGAATCGATCCCGGCGCTGCGCCGTGTCGTCGGTGCCGCGATTGCCGCCGGCCTGCCGGTGCCGGCGCTGAGCTCGGCGCTCACCTATTTCGACGCCTATCGCCAGGGCAGGGGAACGGCAAACCTCATCCAGGCGCAGCGCGACTTCTTCGGCGCCCACGGTTTCGACCGCCTGGACGGCAAGGATTTCCACCACGGCCCCTGGGGCAGCGGTGCGTCGACCTTCTGAGGTTGCTGAGAAGAGATCGAGGAAAAGCCCGGCCGCCGCGCCGGGCTTTTTCGTGGTTGCATCGCTCAGGCCCCCTATTGCCGGCCTGTGGCTGATCTCGTCCGACGTGACAGGCGAGCGCGACGGGCGCATCGCCTGGGGGCCGACGGCGGTGCTGAACCCGGAAGGGCAGGTCGTGGCGCAACTGCCGCTGGAGGAACCCGGCTTGCTGGTCTTCGACTTTCCTTGCATAGAACCTGTGAGCTATCGCGCTTGAGGAATTGATAGAGATGCTTATCCGAGACGAAACGCCGGAGGATATCGACGCGATCCATGATCTGACCTGGACCGCCTTCAAGCCGATGCCTTACAGCGACGGGACGGAAGCGGAGATTGTCCGAAGACTTCGCGAAAACGGCGATCTAACGATATCGCTGGTCGCTGAGCAGGACGGCGAGATCCTGGGGCATGTCGCGTTTTCGCCGGTGACGATCGACGGCGCGCATGACGGCTGGTTCGGTCTTGGGCCGATATCGGTGAAGCCGGAGAGACAGCGGCAGGGGATCGGCAAGACGCTGATTGCCAGGGGTCTCGAACTGCTGAAGGGGATGGGTGCCAGCGGATGTGCCCTGATCGGCAATCCCGACATCTATAGCCGTGTCGGTTTCAGCAGTGACGGGCAACTGAAGTACCTCGACCTCGATACGCGGCTCGTGCAGCGGATTGTTTTTCGCGGATCCCCGCCAAGCGGGACGTTGCAATTCGCCCCGGCATTTGAAAGCTAGGATATTACCTTCAAGGGTCGAAACTCCAAACCCAAGCTGACAGAGAAGGCGACGGCATGTCCGAAATGGGCGCGATGACTATCCGAACCGAGCGTCTCAGGCTTCGCATGCCGGAGATCGACGATTTTGCCGCCTATGCGCAGCTGATGGCGTCGCCGCGATCGGTCGGAATGGGCGGCCCGTTCGATCTGCGCGCGGCGTGGGGGATGTTCTGTCACGACGTCGCTCTCTGGCAGCTTTTCGGGCACGGAGCGCTGATGATCGAGCTCAGCGAAACCGGCGAATGCGTCGGTCAGGTGGGGATCAATCACGGACCGCTCTTTCCAGAGAAGGAGCTCGGCTGGTTCGTCTATGAGGAATATGAGGGCAAGGGCTATGCCACCGAAGCGGCCCTGGCGCTGCGCGACTGGGCCCTTGCGACGCTCAAGCTGCCATCGCTCGTCAGCTATATCGCTCCCGGCAATGCTGCTTCCGTTGCCGTTGCGGAACGGCTGGGAGCGCGCCTCGATCCCGCAGCACCCCGAAGTGATCCTAAGGATCTGGTCTACCGTCACTTCGCTTCCTGAACCGAGAATATTGAGGCGCACTGCGACTGGTTGCGGACGTCTCAGTCCCTACATGTCGATCAGTTAGGATGTCGGGCTCCGCGAGAGATGGGATATCGGATGACAAGCGGGAAACGGGAACACTGGGACGAGGTCTACCGCACGAAATCTGCCGACAGTGTCAGCTGGTATCAGCCGACGCCCGGGCCTTCCTTGCGGGCGCTTGACGAGCTGCAACTGCCGGCCACGGCCTCGCTGATCGATGTGGGCGGCGGCGCATCAAACCTTGTCGACCGTCTCATTGAGCGCGGGTGGTCTGACCTGACTGTCCTCGACATCGCCGCGCCGGCGCTCGAGGTCGCCAAGGCGCGGCTGCGGGATGAAGCCGGCCGGATCGCCTGGGTGGTTACTGACGTCACGGCATGGCAACCCGACCGCCATTACGATGTGTGGCACGACCGCGCCGTCTTTCACTTCCTCACTGAGCCCGAGCAGCGGCTGGCCTACCGACGCGCGCTCGAAGCCGGCACGGTGGCGGGCAGCGTCGTAATCATCGCGACCTTTGCGCCGGACGGGCCGGAGCGATGCAGCGGCTTGCCGGTTCAACGTTACGACGCGGTGGCGCTTGCGACCGAATTCTCCTCCACCTTCGCGCTGCAGCGTGACTGGCGCGAGGAGCACGCAACACCCGCTGGTGGCCGGCAGTCGTTCCAGTGGTGCGTCTTTCGCAGGTGCTGAGCCCTCGGAGACGGCGGCCGACAGGCACGACCCTGATGATCTCGTCTACTGCTGCCTCGTTTCCCGAGAGAGGCAGTCGAGGATGAAATCCGCCCGGTCTGCGACTGCAATTTTCGGCAGCGTGACGACGTCGTAGCCGAGCGTCGGATAGATCGCGGCCAACCGGTCATATTCTGCGACCGCCTCGTCGAAGCCATGGCGCCGCTCGGGGTCGGTCGTGTAGATTTCTGGCCATGGCGGGGTCAGAAAAACCCTCTGGTGATAGCGGTGGGCGACGCTCAATTTTTCCAGCATCGGTTCTCCGGTGAGGTGTTGGAGCGCTGCCGCCGCATCGATCAGCCCACGGTCGAAAAACGTCCAGCCGGATTGCTCACGCGCCCCTGCGTGGTCGGCGATCGCCATGTGGATCGCGCGACGGGCGAAGGCCACCATGTCGACCCAGGGCAGGGCTGCGCCGTCGCCTTCAAGTTCTTGGCTGACGATCCGCCGGCCGGGCTCTTCGACGACGGCATGACCGCGGGCGGCAAGCTCCTGAAGCAGCGTCGATTTTCCGCCGCCGGAACATCCCGAAATCAAGACCGACTTGTTCATGTTCAAGCTCCCGCCTAGGCGGCCCGGCGGGCGCGCGCCAGGCCGTGATCGACGAGCCTGTCGATGATTTCGGCGTAACCGACGCCGCTTGCCGCCATCGCTTTGGAATACATGCTGATATCGGTGAAGCCGGGGATGGTGTTGATTTCATTGACGAGGAACTGCATGTCATCCGTCAGGAAGAAGTCGATGCGGGCCATGCCGTCGCAACCGACGGCCCGGAAGGCTCTGGCGGCCACGTCGCGCATGGCGGCCTCGACCTCCTGCGGCAGTTCGGCCGGCACTTTCAGCGCCGCACCTTTCTCGTCGATATATTTGGCATCGTAACTGTAGAAAGCGTGGCTTTCCGCCGGCACGATCTCGCCCGGCCGAGAGACGAAGAGTTCTCCTGCCGCATCCTCCAGCACACTGAATTCGATCTCCCGGCCACGCACGAATTCTTCGGCGAGCAGCGTGCGATCGTGGCGGAAGCCTTCGGCAAGGGCGGGCGCGAATTCCTGGCTGGCATGGACCTTGGCGACGCCGACCGACGATCCCTGCCGCGCCGGCTTGATGAAGAGCGGCAGGCCGAGTTCACCTTCGAGGGCTGCCAGCGAAGGGGCAGCACCCTGATGGATCGTCACCGCACGCGCTACCGGCAGGCCCGCCGCCCTCAGGAGGCGCTTGGCGATGTCCTTGTCGAGCGCTGCGGCGGAGCCGAGGATGCCGCAGCCGGCAAGCGGCACGCGAGCCACCTCCGCCACGCCTTGCACTGAGCCGTCTTCGCCATGGGGGCCGTGCAGCACGGGAAACAGGATGTCGATCCTTGCCAACTCATGCGGCGTGCCATGGGCCGGGATCGCCAGCATCCGGCCCCGTCCGCCCGGCACAAGGCAGATTTCGGTGCCCGATGAAGGCGTCGCCAATATGCCGTCTTCGAAATTGCTCAGCAGCCATTGTCCCGCGCGGGTGATGAAGATGGGGACGGCATCGTATTTTTCGGGCTTGAGCGCGCCCATGACATTGGTTGCCGAGAGCACGGAAACCTCATGCTCGGCCGAGCGGCCACCGAAGAGCACGGCAATGCGTAGCCTGTGTGGGGAAGGGGTCATGAAAGTCTCCAAAAACGATCTGGTGTTGAAAAGGTCAGGCGTCGACCGATATGCCGCGATTGGCGAAGAAGCGGTCGAAGACGGCAAGCGGCAGCGTCACATCGGCCTGGCTCGCTTCGTCGTGGCCGGACGGGTTGTGAAAACGGATCGTCTCCTGCGAGGCTGCCGTCACCAGCACCAGGTGTCCGCCCTTCGACGGCGGCTCGCGCTCAGGCCAGCGGATGCCCGAGTTCACCGAAGCGATGAAGAACCGGCGCTTCGACAGAAGGTCGGGAATGGCCGATGTCTCGACGCCGGTCACCGTCTCGGCGCTAAGCGCGAATCGGTCGGCGGCTAAGCGGACGAAGGGCGCGTAGATCAGCCCTTTGATCGATGCATCGATCTCGTTGACGACATAACCGCCATAGGCGGTGCAGGCGCGGGCCAGCTCGAGGGTTGAGTGGATCTCGCCGCGCGCGGCAAGAATCATCTTCAGGCAGGCCATGCCGCAGACATTCACCGCCCAGCGCGCATATTCTTCGATGGTCGCGGCCCCAGAATGGCGCCAGAGCGGATCGCTGAGCAGAGCCTGCGATCCCTCGGCAAGCACCGGCAACGTCATGCCGGGTGTTTCCCATTGGCTGAAATAAGGCACGCCGCTCTGCTGCATCCTGTCGATATCCCCCGTGGTTCGCCTTATGAGATGGCCGGCAATCTTGGCTTTTTTCGAACCGATGCCCCGCTTGCGAATCCAAGGCTAAGATGCAGTTTTCTTCAGGTCTACTTAATTAAAATAAGCATATAGGTTAGAAATTATGGCCGATTGATCAACCGGAGAAACGGGCTTGGATTTCTTCCGATTGCGCACGCTTCGCGAGCTCTCGCGCCGCGAGACGATGGCGGCGGTCGCCGACGCGCTGGGCATTTCCTCATCGGCCGTTTCCCAGCAGATCGCCCAACTGGAGGACGAAGTTGGAATCCCGCTCGTCGAGCGGCGCGGGCGAGGGGTGACGCTGACACCGGCAGGCCGGCGGCTCGTCCTGCATGCCGACCGAATATTCGCCGTCGTCGAGGAAGCCAAGACCGATATTGCCGAGCTGCAGAACATCGTCGCCGGCGACCTGAGGATCGCCGCCCAACCCTCCGCGGCTTCGTCCTTCATTGCCGCTGCGATGCGCCAGCTCGCCATCGACCATCCGCATCTCGACATCGTCATGACGACGATGGGACCTGCCGAAGGCGTGGCGGCCCTCGGAGCCTGGCAGGCCGATATCGTCGTTGCCGACGACATATCGTTCGATCCGCATACGCTGGAGGGCACGGTCGACACGCTGTTCCTCTGCCGCGACCAGCTCTTCGTGCTTCTGCCCGCAGGCCATAGGCTGGAGAGCGAGCCCGTCATCGAACTCGCCCAGCTGAGGGATGAACATTGGGCGCTCGACGTCGCCTCCAACGCCTATTCCATGGCCATCCGCAAGGCTTGCCGCGATATTGGTTTCGTGCCCGTCATCAACGGTTCCAGCGACAGTTTCGAAGTCGTGTTCGCGCTTGTCGAAGCCGGATGTTCGATTTCGGTGATGCCCGGACTGGCGCTTCGCGATTTCGGTGAAAAGCTGATTGTCAAGCCGCTGGCGCCATCCACCTACCGGGGCATCTATGCCATCACGCGACGCAGCGAGGGCCGCAACCCGAAGATCGCGACGGTGCTCGATCAACTGGTAAAGAGCGCGCCGCGGGATTTGAACAGATCCTGATTTTCGGGCGAATGCACTCTTGGCAGGAGCGATCATATCGGGCACTCTTGGGTTCATGATTATGGCAACTCAAGCAGCAGACGTTCGCGCACGCGACGCACGACTTACCACCACGGCCTCCTGATCGGAGCCGGCTAATACTGTCGTTTGCTTTCTCCTTATTTGCCTTGAGCCACCGTCCATGGACACCAGATCGTTTTCAAAGCCACATCGTGCTTTTTTCGTCCGGAGCGTCGCGCAGACGTCCTGCGCCGCAACTCCGCGCGCGTTTCGACTTAGCCGCGGCTGCCGGACGTCACCGGAGCACCGGCAGCCGTAGCTGCTCCTGAACCACAGAACGCCCCCATTTTTCAGGACACGCCGCCGCGGAGCCGGCCGGCGCCAGGAGTGATGCATGCCTTATGATCCCAGGACGATCGAACCGAAGTGGCAGGCTTATTGGGCCGATCACCGTATTTTTCGAGCGGAGATCGATCCGGCCAGACCGAAATTCTACGCACTCGACATGTTCCCATATCCTTCGGGTGCGGGCCTGCATGTCGGCCATCCCCTCGGCTATACGGCCACTGATATAACGTGCCGCTACAAGCGCATGCGCGGCTTCAACGTCCTGCATCCGATGGGATGGGACAGTTTCGGCCTGCCGGCGGAGCGCCACGCGATGCGGACTGGTGTGCATCCCGATATCACGACGAAGCGCAATATCGAGACGTTTCGCGGGCAGGTGCAGAGGCTGGGTTTTTCTTATGACTGGAGTCGCGAGTTTGCCACGACAGACCCCGCCTATGTGCGCTGGACGCAGTGGATCTTCCTGAAGCTGCTCGAGAAGGGCCTCGCCTATCAGGCGGAGGTCGCGGTCAACTGGTGCCCGGCCCAGAACGCGGTGCTTGCCGACGAGGAGGTCAAGGACGGGCGTTATGTCGAGACCGGCGATCCCGTCATTCGCCGCAGGATGCGCCAGTGGATGCTGCGCATCACGGCCTATGCCGATCGGCTGCTGCAGGGACTGGACGGCCTCGACTGGCCCGAAAACCTGAAAACCATGCAGCGCAACTGGATCGGACGCTCCGAGGGCGCCGAAATCCGGTTTCCGCTCGAGCACGGCAAAGAGGTCATCACCGTCTTCACGACGCGCCCCGAGACCCTGTTCGGAGCAAGCTATATCGTGCTCGCGCCGGAGCATCCTGCGGTTGCCGCGATCGTCGAGCCGGAAACGCGCGAGGCGGTGGCCGCCTATATTGCCGAGGCCGAAGGATTGGAAGAGACGGTGAGGGCCGATGCCGGGCGCGAGAAGGCGGGCGTCTTCACCGGCGCTTATGCGATCAACCCTGCCAACGGAGCCCGGCTGCCGGTTTGGGTGGCCGACTACGTGCTGGCTGGCTACGGCACCGGCGCCCTGATGGCGGTGCCGGCTCATGACGCGCGCGACTACGCTTTTGCCCATGCGCACGAGCTGCCGATCATTCGCGTGATCGACAGTGCGGACGATATCGAAAAGGCGGCGTTTGAGGGCGAGGGGGCGATCGTCAACTCCGGCTTCCTGAATGGTCTGGCCTCGCCGGAGGCTAGGAAAGCCATCATCGCCTGGCTGCAGGCGAACGGTGCGGGCTGGCAGAAGGTCACCTATCGCCTGCGTGATTGGCTGTTCTCCCGCCAGCGCTACTGGGGCGAGCCGATACCGGTGCTGCATCTGGCGGACGGCTCGGTGATGCCACTGGCCGAGGAATGCCTGCCGCTGCTGCCGCCTGAACTGGACGACTACGCTCCGACGCCGGATGGCGAACCGCCGCTTGCCCGTGCGCAGGCCTGGGTCGAAACGATCGTGCCGGGCACCGACATTCCGGCACGGCGGGAGACCAACACGATGCCGCAATGGGCGGGCTCCTGCTGGTATTATCTCAGATTCCTCGATCCGGAGAACACCAGCGAACCCGTCGGGCGCGAGGCCGAGCGCTACTGGATGCCGGTCGATCTCTATGTCGGCGGCGCCGAGCACGCGGTCCTGCATCTGCTCTATGCCCGCTTCTGGCATAAGGTGCTCTACGACATCGGCGTCGTTTCGACGGAAGAGCCGTTCCAGCGGCTGTTCAACCAGGGCATGATCCTTGCTCATTCCTACCGCGATGCGGCGGGCCGGTATTGCGCGCCGTCGTCCGTCGTCGAAGAGGAGGGCAGATGGTTCGCTGGGTCGGTCGAAGTGCAGCGCGCCGTCGAGAAGATGTCGAAGTCGCGGCTGAACGTTGTTAACCCCGACGATGTCGTCCGTCAGTTCGGGGCCGACGCCTTGCGCCTGTACGAGATGTTCATGGGACCTCTGGACGCGGCAAAGCCCTGGCAGACCGCTGGTGTGAGCGGCGTGCGTCGGTTTCTGGAGCGTGCTTGGCGTATTGTCTGCGACGAGAGCGATGGACTCTCTCCAGTGGTGCTGGAGGCGGCCCCCAGCCCGCAGCTTCTGCGCTTGCGCCACCAGACGGTGAAGACCGTGACGGCGGATATCGAAGCAATTCGGTTCAATACCGCGGTTTCCCGGCTGATGGAACTGGCCAACGCACTGACGGCGGAAGCAGTGCGTCCGCGCGAAGTGGTGGAGACATTCGTGCTGTTGCTCGCACCCTTTGCGCCTCACATCGCGGAGGAGTTATGGAGCAAGCTTGGTCACGGGGAAACACTGACATGGGTTTCCTGGCCCACCTTCGATCCCGCAATGATCGAAATGGAGACCCGCGAATATGTCGTGCAGATCAACGGCAAGGTTCGCCACCGCTTCGAAGCCGCCGCCGATCTCGGCGAGGCGCTGCTTGCAGCGGCGCGATCCGAACCTTCAGTTATGGCCTTGCTCGACGGCAAAACGGTGGTCAAGGAAGTTCTGGTCCCGGGGCGACTGGTGAATTTCGTCGTCGAAGACCTGTGATGATCCAAAGCGGATCGTCGGATTTCAGCCCGACGGTCCGTTCCTTCAACCGACCGCCTACCTGCCACTCTCCGGCCAGGTCGGCTGACTAATGCTCTGCAGCAGTTCCGGTTCGACGCCGTCGATGCGGGCGATGACGGCTTTGGCCATTTCGCGGCCGGCGTGGCGGACATCCTCCTGGGCGGTGATGATCTCGGGGCGGATCCAGTTCAGGATCGGTACCGATTGTTTGGAGACCATGTCGAGATCGCGGCCGAGCGCCTTGCCGGCGGCTTCAATCCCGGCATTGACGGCGATTGCAGCACTGCCGGCTGAACAGACGATGCCGTCAGGTGCGTTGGCCGAGCGCATCATCACCTCGACGACGTCGCGGATGTCGGCGAGCGGGGCGTCGGTGTTGATGCGCAGCGGCACTTCCTCGGCGCCGTAATCATGCAGGCCGGTCTGGAAGCCGATGCGGATATGGGCGTAGTAAGTGAGCTTGCTCGGCGGCTGCAGCAGGGCGATGCGGCGCCGGCCGCGCTTGACCAGCTTTTCCACCGCCTTATGTGCGAAGGCCTCGTTGTCGAAATCGTGGAAGGGATGCGTGAGACCCGCATCGGTGCGCCCATGCGTGGCAAAGGGCATGCCGCGCTCGCTCAGCAGCCTTACGCGCGGATCGTCTGGCTCGATGCGTGAGATGATGACGCCGTCGGCCGAGCCGGTATCAAGGATATAGCGCACCGGCAGCATCGGGTCCTTGCTGTGCGAATGCGGCGTGATGACGATATGATAGGGCGTGCCGGACAGCACCTCGGAGATGCCGAAGACCATCTGGCTCGAGAAGCCCATGATCTCCTCGTCAATGCTGAGGACCAGGGCGATGACGTTGGTCTTGCCGGTACGGAGGCGCACACCCGCCCTGTTCGGCTGGTAGCCGAGCTGGCGGGCGACCATGCGCACTCGCTCCTTGGTTTCGGCCCCGATATCCGGCGCATCCTTCAGCGCGCGCGACACCGTCGTCACGCCAAGGCCCGTCATGAAGGCGATCGTCTTCAACGTCGGGCGCTCGCGCGCTGCCGGCGTCGATGCCGCGTTCCCGAAATTTCCCTTGTTTTCCATCCCTTTAGGCCGTCCTGCGCGAATTGGTGTCGCTTATAGAGGCTTTTTCCAGCGTCGTAAGCCCGCCGCATGCCAAAATCGCACCTCCCTGAAGAATGCAATCTGTAACGATACAGTAGAAATGTCGAGTGCTTTTTGTTGTGTGCATTGCAACATTGTACGTATAGGTTGAATCGGCAATCCGTGCTCTCTTTTATTGCGCTTGCGAAGAGACTGAAATGGAAGGCTAAATTTCTTGTGTGAAATTATTACGCAAATTCAAATTGATAAAGTGGAAACGCATGTGCGAGAACGCCCTGCCGGGTATCGTTTCAAGGGGATGCAGTGCTCCTGATGTAAACAGGCAGAAGTAGCAATTCCGGTTATCACGGAAAAATTTGCCTGCGGGCAGTTGCGTGAGGAAATCGATTGATCTAAGTTTTTCCGGCAACGTTTCAGTGAGGGAGGAAAACTCATGAAAATCCGTCTAATGGCCGCCCTGCTTGCCACTTCGGTCGCACTTCCGCTAGGAGTCGCCAATGCCACCGACCTTGAAGTCACCCACTGGTGGACTTCTGGCGGAGAAGCTGCAGCGGTCGCCGAGCTGGCCAAGGCATTCGACGCCACCGGTAACCACTGGGTCGACGGCGCGATCGCCGGCTCCGGCGGCACTGCTCGCCCGATCATGATCAGCCGCATCACCGGCGGCGACCCGATGGGCGCGACGCAATTCAACCATGGGCGCCAGGCCGAGGAACTCGTCCAGGCTGGGCTGATGCGCGATCTGACCGACGTGGCGACCGCCGAGAAGTGGAAGGATATCATTCGTCCGTCGAGCCTGCTCGATTCCTGCACCATCGACGGCAAGATCTACTGCGCTCCCGTCAATATCCACTCCTGGCAGTGGTTGTGGCTTTCGAACGCCGCCTTCAAGAAGGCCGGCGTCGAAGTACCGAAGAATTGGGACGAGTTCGTCGCTGCGGCTCCGGCTCTCGAAAAGGCCGGCATCATTCCGCTTGCCGTCGGCGGTCAGCCGTGGCAGGCGACAGGCGCCTTCGACGTGCTGATGGTTGCCGTTGCCGGCAAGGATACCTTCAACAAGGTCTTCAAGGACAAGGATGCGGAAGTTGCTGCCGGTCCTGAAATCGCCAAGGTGTTCAAGGCCGCCGACGATGCTCGGCGTATGGCCAAAGGCAGCAACGTCCAGGATTGGAACCAGGCCACCAACCTTGTCATCACGGGCAAGGCCGGCGGCCAGATCATGGGCGACTGGGCGCAGGGTGAATTTGCGCTGGCCGGTCAGAAGGCCGGCACCGACTACACCTGCCTGCCGGGCCTCGGCGTGAACGAGATCATCTCGACGGGTGGCGACGCCTTCTACTTCCCGCTGCTGAAGGACGAAGAAAAGTCCAAGGCGCAGGGGGTGCTTGCCAAGACCCTGCTCGATCCCAAGACCCAGGTTGCCTTCAACCTGAAGAAGGGTTCGCTGCCGGTTCGCGGTGACGTCGATCTCGCTGCCGCCAACGATTGCATGAAGAAGGGTCTCGAAATCCTTCAGAAGGGCAACGTGATCCAAGGCACCGACCAGCTGCTTTCGGCCGACAGCCAGAAGCAGAAGGAAGACCTTTTCTCCGAATTTTTCGCCAATCCGTCGATGACGCCAGAAGACGCTCAGAAGCGTTTCGCCGGGATCATCGCTTCTGCTGATTGATCTGCAGACTTGCTGCCTTGCGGTCCGGCTCCCATGGGGGCCGGATCGGTACGGACGGTCGGTGATGGTCCGGCGGGTGGCGGCGTCCCTCCGGTATCTTCGACGGGTTCGGAGGTGGGGACGACAGGCGGCGCCTTGCCGTTTTGTTACTTGTCGCAATTGCGATTGAGGAGAAGTTTATGACGGGTCAAGCGCGAGCAGGCCGGCCAAACAAGTTGCTACGCAATCTGAATGCCAAGATTGCGTCCATTCCGATGATCATGACGGCGCTGGTGATCTTTGTCGGCGGCACGCTCTGGACGGTTTTTTATTCCTTCACCAATTCCAAACTGCTTCCGCGGTTGAGCTTTGTCGGCTTCGATCAGTACGAGCGCCTATGGGCGGCACCCCGCTGGGTGACGGCGATCGAGAACCTGGCCGTCTACGGCATCCTCTCGCTGATTTTCAGCCTGGTCATCGGTTTCATGCTCGCTGCGCTGATGGACCAGAAAATCCGCTTCGAAAACACCTTCCGCACCATCTTTCTCTATCCCTTCGCGCTATCCTTCATCGTGACGGGCCTCGTCTGGCAATGGGTTCTGAACCCTGACTTCGGCATTCAGGCGGTGGTGCGCTCGATCGGGTGGACGAGCTTCACCTTCAATCCGCTCTATACGCCTGAGATCGTCATCTACGGCATTCTGATCGCGGCGCTGTGGCAGGGAACGGGTCTTGTCATGTGCCTGATGCTTGCCGGCCTGCGTGGGATCGACGAGGACATCTGGAAAGCGGCGCGTGTGGACGGCATTCCGATGTGGAGGACCTATCTCTTCATCGTCATCCCGATGATGCGGCCGGTCTTCATCACGACGATCGTCATCATCGCCTCCGGCATCGTCAAGGTCTACGACCTCGTGGTGGCGCAGACATCCGGCGGACCGGGCATTTCCTCGGAAGTGCCGGCGAAATATGTCTACGATTACATGTTCCAGGCGCAAAACCTGGGGCAGGGCTTTGCTGCCTCGACCATGATGCTCGTCACCGTCGCGATCATTATCGTTCCGTGGGCCTATCTGGAATTCGGCGGAGGGCGCAAGCGTGGCTGATGTAGGAACTCTCAACACCACGGCTGCGGGCATCGACGCCGTCGCGCCGAAACTCGGCGAAGGCCCCAGCGGCCCCCGACCACGCCCGGCGGTGTCGGCGCGCAACATCATGCTCTATGGCACACTGATCATCGCAGCGCTCTACTACCTGTTGCCGCTCTATGTGATGGTCGTGACGTCGCTGAAGGGCATGCCTGAAATCCGTCTCGGCAACATCTTTTCTCCGCCGATGGAGATCACCTTCGAACCCTGGGTGAAGGCCTGGGCGCAGGCCTGCACCGGCCTGAACTGTGATGGGCTGTCGCGTGGGTTCTGGAACTCGGTGCGCATCACGGTGCCGTCGGTCATCATCTCGATCGCAATCGCCTCGGTAAATGGCTATGCGCTGGCCAACTGGCGCTTCAGGGGATCCGAGCTTTTCTTCTCGATCCTCATCATCGGGGCATTCATTCCCTATCAGGTGATGATCTATCCGATCGTCATCATTCTGCGCGAAATCGGCATCTACGGCACGCTGACCGGCCTCGTCATCGTCCATTCGATCTTCGGCATGCCGATCTTGACGCTGCTCTTCCGCAACTATTTCGTGTCGCTGCCGGAGGAGCTGTTCAAGGCGGCGCGTGTCGACGGGGCGGGCTTCTGGCAGATCTTCCTGCGGATCATGCTGCCGATGTCGCTGCCGATCTTCGTCGTCGCGATGATCCTGCAGGTGACCGGCATCTGGAACGACTTCTTGTTCGGCGTGGTCTTCACCCGACCGGATACCTATCCGATGACCGTGCAGCTCAACAACATCGTCAATTCCGTCCAGGGCGTGAAGGAATACAACGTCAACATGGCGGCAACGATTCTCACCGGTCTTGTGCCGCTCATCGTCTACTTCGTGTCGGGACGGCTTTTCGTCCGCGGCATCGCCGCCGGCGCAGTGAAGGGTTGATCTCATGAATATGAATGCAAGCGTCTCCATCAAGGATCTGTCCCTGAACTTCGGCTCGGTCAGCGTGCTGAAGGATCTCAACCTCGACATCAACGACGGCGAATTCCTGGTGCTGCTCGGTTCGTCCGGCTGTGGCAAGTCGACCTTGCTGAATTGCATCGCCGGCCTGCTCGACGCCTCGGAAGGGCAGATCTTCATCAAGGGCAAGAACGTCACCTGGGAAGAGCCGAAGGACCGCGGCATCGGCATGGTGTTCCAGTCCTATGCGCTCTATCCGCAGATGACCGTCGAGAAGAACCTGTCCTTCGGCCTTCGCGTCGCCAAGGTGCCGCAGGCCGAGATCGACAAGCGGGTGGCGCGTGCCTCCGAGATCCTGCAAATTCAGCCACTCCTCAAGCGCAAGCCGGCGGAGCTTTCCGGCGGCCAGCGCCAGCGCGTGGCGATCGGCCGGGCACTGGTGCGCGACGTCGACGTTTTCCTGTTCGACGAGCCGCTGTCCAACCTCGACGCCAAGCTCCGCTCGGAGCTGCGCGTCGAAATCAAGCGGCTGCACCAGTCGCTGAAGAACACGATGATCTACGTCACCCACGACCAGATCGAGGCGCTGACGCTCGCCGACCGCATCGCCATCATGAAGAGCGGCATCATCCAGCAGCTCGACGATCCGACGACGATCTACAACAGGCCGCGCAATTTGTTCGTTGCCGGCTTCATCGGCTCGCCATCGATGAATTTCCTGCACGGCGAGCTGGTTAAATCAGGCGACGGCATTGCCTTTTTGGCCAACGGCGTCATTTTTTCGCTCGCTGCTTACGACGCTACCGAGACGCTGCAGCCCGGCCGCAAAGTGGTGCTCGGCGTTCGTCCAGAACACATCAAAGTCAACGAGAATACCGGCGGCGAAGAACATGACGCCACTGTCGATATCGAGGAGCCGATGGGCGCGGACAATCTGCTGTGGCTGAAACATGCCGGTCACACGATGTCGGTACGCGTCAACGGCGCGCGTCGCTTCAATGTCGGAGCGAAGGTGAAGCTCAGCTTCGACATGTCGGTCGCCTCGGTCTTCGATGCCGAAAGCGAGCTGCGTCTTTAGAAGGTTCTATGGGCGGGGGCTACTAGGCCAGGGCGAGTTTGGCGAGAAGACCAATCCACTCTCCGTCATCCTCGGGCTTGACCCGAGGATCTATCCCCGCTGCTGCTGGTGGATACGCTGTGGATGCTCGGGTCAAGCCCGAGCATGACGGAGGCTGGGGCGGACGGAAGGGGACCAAGGCGCTGCTACACATCTCTTCTCCCCAGCGGGGAGAAGGTGCCGGCAGGCGGATGAGGGGGTGAGTGACGATAGGAGCGAGGCGCTGAGCGCAAGTGAAGTGCAACTAAGGGCGTGCCGTGTGGCCCCCTCATCCGACCCTTCGGGCCACCTTCTCCCCGCTGGGGAGAAGAGGGAGCCAAGCCCTTTGACGAACGACAGCTACCGGACGACGACCATGCGCCGTCTCTTTCAAAAACGTAAATCGGAAACGATATCGTGACGCATCGATCAACTACTCCCAACATCGACCTTTCCGGTTCGTGGCAGCTTGCCTCAGTCGACGGCGAGATCCGCACCGCGATCATCTTGCCGGGCGATGTGCACACCGCGCTCCACCGCGCAAGCCTGATCCCCGATCCTTATTTCGGCCGCAACGAGGAAAAGGTGCAGTGGGTCGCCGAGCGGGAATGGGCGGTCGAGCGCAGCTTCACGCTTCAGGAGGTCGAAGGCGACTGGTATCTCGATATCGATTATCTCGACACGGTCGCCAGCGTCCACGTCAACGGCTTCCTGGCGCTCGAAGCCGACAACAGCTTCCGCCGCTACCGGCCTGACGTCTCCAGCATGCTGAAATCAGGCGACAACAGCATCCGCATCGTCTTTGCCTCGAACATCGCCGTCGGCGCTGCGCGACAGAAGCAGCAGCCCTTTTACATTCCCTACAGCACGGGCAATTCGCCGATTCCCGACGGCAACATGCTGCGCAAGCCGCAATGCCATTTCGGCTGGGACTGGAACATCGCCATTGCGCCGCTCGGCCTCTACGGGACGATCGCGCTGAAAAAGCTCGAAACCGCGCGCATCGAACACGTCGTCACCCGCCAGACCCACAATAATGACGGCTCGGTCGATCTCAAAGTGACCGCGACGCTGTTTTCCAAGGGGCAGGACATTGCCCAAGTTTATTTCGACCTCGATGGCGAGCGCGTGCGCCTGGATGTCGGCGTCAATGGCGAGACCCATGTCAACCATCTCTTCCATATCGACAATCCGCGCCTCTGGTGGCCCTCCGGCAGCGGCGAGCAGGCGCTCTACAGGCTTTCGGTCGAAACGCCGACGGATGAAATGGTCAAGCAGATCGGCCTTCGCACCGTCGAGCTGATCACCACGCCGGATGCGGCCGGCAGCCGCTTCGCGTTCAAGGTCAACGGCCGCGAGATCTTCTGCCGCGGCGCCAACTGGATCCCGGCCGACGCGCTGTTTTCGCTGTCTTCGCCTGCAAAGACCGAAGGCCTGCTGCAATCGGCGAAAGCCGCCAACATGAACATGATCCGTGTCTGGGGCGGCGGCTTCTATGAGCAGGATCATTTCTACGATCTCTGCGACCGGCTGGGCCTGATGGTCTGGCAGGACTTCATGTTCGCCTGCAACCTCTATCCCTCGACCGAGGACTTTCTCGACAATGTGACGATCGAGGTCGACTACCAGGTGCGCCGGCTCTCCTCGCATCCCTCGATCGTGCTCTGGTGCGGCGACAATGAACTGGTCGGAGCGCTCACCTGGTTCGAGGAATCGCGGAAGGACCGCGACCGCTATCTCGTCTCCTATGATCGCCTCAACCGCACGATCGAGCAGGCAGTGAAAAAGGCGCTGCCCGGCGCGCTCTGGTGGCCGTCGAGCCCGGCGTCCGGTTATCTCGATTTCGGCGATGCCTGGCATGCGGACGGGTCCGGCGACATGCATTACTGGTCGGTGTGGCACGAGAACAAGTCGTTCGACAATTACCGTTCGGTGCGTCCACGCTTCTGCTCGGAATTCGGCTTCCAGTCCTATACGTCGCTGCCTGTGATCAAGACCTATGCCGAGGCGAAGGACATGAACGTCGCTTCCCCGGTCATGGAGCTGCACCAGAAGAATGCCGGCGGCAACGAGCGCATCGCCGGTACGATGTTCCGTTATTTCCGCTTCCCCAAGGATTTTCCGAACTTCGTCTATCTCTCCCAGATCCAACAGGGGCTGGCGATCAAGACAGCGGTGGAATACTGGCGGTCGCTCAAACCCCATTGCATGGGCACGATCTACTGGCAGCTCAATGACACCTGGCCGGTCGCCTCCTGGTCGAGCCTCGACTATGGCGGCCGCTGGAAGGCGATGCACTATCTCGTCAAGCGCTTCTTCCAGCCGGTCGCGGTCGCCGCCATTCCTTCCGAAGACGGAAAGACGATCCGCTTCTCGCTGGTCAACGACACGCTTGTCGATGTCAGCGTCGACCTTTCGATCTCGCTGCTGACGACGCAGGGCGAGCGCCGGCACATGAGAGACGTACAGGCCATATGTTCGCCGGATGCGGCCGTCACTGCCACGAGCATCGACGTTTCCGATATTCCCGAGGGAACGCTGCTTGCCTGGCGTTTCACCGCGTCGAACGGCACGGGCGGCGAGGGGCACCATGTCAACGGTACCTACAAGGCGCTGGAGCTGGAACCTGCGGGGCTTGCTGTCACCCACGAATATGTCGAGGAGAATGGCTCCGTCGACATCAACGTCACCGCGAAGGGACTTGCGCTTTTCGTGATGATCGAAACCGAGACCGACGGCAAATATTCCGACAACGCCTTCGATCTTGCGGCCGGCGAGAGCCGCCGCATCACCTTTACCCCGGCACGGCCGCTTGATCGTGGCGCGCTTCCGGAGTTCCGGTTCTACGACCTGTATTCCTGCCAGTCGGCGGATTGATATTGCAAGAATGGGCACGAGGCCCAAGGAGAACATGATGACGAAACTCAGCTACCAGCTCTATAGCGCCCGCAACTTCCAGCCCTATTCGGCGATCTTCGAAAAGCTCGGCAAGGCTGGCTATGCCGAAGTCGAGGGCTTCGGCGGCATCTATGCCGATCTCGATGATGCCGGGCTGAAGAGCCTTCGCGCCGATCTCGACAAGAACGGCCTGGTGATGGCGAGCGGCCATTTCAGCCCCGATTTCCTGGAGAAGGAAGCCGAGAAGTCGCTGAACATTGCCAAGATCCTCGGCATGGATTCGATCTATGCGCCGCATCTCGCCGCCGAGGAGCGCCCGTCCGACGCTGCCGGCTGGGTCGCCTTCGGCAGGCGCCTGCAGGAGATCAGCAAGCCCTACAAGGCTGCCGGCTACGAATTCGGCTGGCACAATCATGATTTCGAATTCTTCAAGCTGCAGGACGGCTCGCGGCCGATCGAGCGCATCTTCGAAGGCGCGCCCGACATTTCCTGGGAGGCCGATATCGCCTGGGTGATCCGCGGCGGCGCCGATCCCTTCGCCTGGATCGAGAAGCTCGGACCGCGGATCACCGCTGTGCATGTCAAGGACATCGCACCGGCTGGCGAGGCGACGGATGAGAGCGGCTGGGCCGATGTCGGTCACGGCAAGGTCGAGTGGGGGAGGCTAATGACGGCGTTGCGCGCCACGAAGGCCAAGCACTACGTCGTCGAACACGACAACCCGAATGACATCGACCGCAATATCAGCCGTTCGATCGCATCTTTCCAGACCTACTGAGGCTTCATCATGACCAGGGAACTTGGCGTCGGCATCATCGGATGCGGCAACATCTCCACCACTTACTTCTCACTGGCACCGCTCTTCAAAGGGTTGAAGGTGCTGGCCTGCGCCGATATCAATGCGCAGGCGGCCGAGGCGCGCGCCAAGGAATATGGCGTCAAAGCGCAGACGATCGACGAGCTTCTCGCCAATGACGAGATCGACGTCGTCGTCAATCTGACGATCCCGGATGCGCATTTCCGGGTATCGAAGGCGATCCTTGAGGCCGGAAAACATGTCTATTCCGAAAAGCCGCTGGTGCTTTCACTCGAAGAGGGTGAGGAGCTTCGCCGCATCGCCAAGGAAAAGAACCTTGCCGTCGGCTGTGCGCCAGACACCTTTCTCGGTGGCGCCCATCAGCTCGCCCGCAAGTTTATCGATGACGGCGGCATCGGCCGGGTGACTTCGGGCGCCTGCTACGTCATGAGCCCCGGCATGGAGATGTGGCATCCGAACCCGGATTTCTTCTTCCTGCCGGGCGGCGGCCCGATCCTCGATCTCGGCCCCTATTACATCGCCAACCTGATCAACCTGATCGGCCCGGTCAAACGTGTCGGCGGCATGACCTCAATGGCGTCGCCGACACGCACCATCACCAGCCAGCCGCGCAACGGCGAGATCATCCCGGTCAAGACGCCGACGACGATCCAGGCGCTGCTCGAATTCGTCAACGGTGCCACGGTGACGCTGACGGCGAGCTGGGACGTGTGGTCGCACCGCCATGCCAATATGGAGCTCTACGGCACCGACGGTTCGCTCTACGTGCCGGATCCGAACTTCTTCGGCGGCGTAGTCGAGGCAAGTGGCCGTGACAAGGACATCAAGCCGCTCGACGCCTGGGAACATCCATTCGGCAAGATCAACCAGGAAAGCCCGAACGGATCGCGCGCCAACTACCGCACTGCCGGCCTTGCCGACATGGCAATGGCGCTGATCGAAGGCCGTGATGCGCGCTGCTCGCTCGACCGCACGCTGCACGGCGTCGATATCATGACCTCGATCCTGAAATCGGGCGAAGAGGGCCGTTTCATCGACCTGACCACGACCTGCACGCAGCCGGCCGCCCTCGGCATCGAGGAGGCGCAGGCGCTGTTGAGGTAGAGATGACGCGCGCCGTGCGCTTGCCGTATCGGCGCATTTGTAACAATAGTTCGTCATGCTCGGGCTTGTCCCACGGCTGTCCGGTTCGCGCCTGCCCCTCACCCTAACCCTCTCCCCGTAAAAAACGGGGAGAGGGGGCGTGCCAAACGCAGCGTCGAGGTTGAGGTTGAGGAAGGCGGCGCGGCATGTCCCTTCGCCCCGTTTACGGGGAGAAGGTGGCGGCAGCCGGATGAGGGGCAGGTGTCGGCAATCTCTTGGGCCGAGGATGTCGCATGACGACCAGATAGCTATTTTATCAAGGAGACATTCAGATGAGCTGGCAACCGGCCGCAGACCGTTATTCGAAAATGAAATATAACCGCACGGGCCGTTCCGGCCTGAAGCTGCCGGCCGTCTCGCTCGGCCTTTGGCATAATTTCGGCGGCGACACGCCGCGTGACCGCAAAATCGATATGTGCCGCACGGCCTTCGACCTCGGCATCACCCATTTCGACCTCGCCAACAATTACGGCCCGCCTCCCGGCAGCGCTGAGACCGCCTTCGGCGAAATCATGCGCACCGAATTCGTCGGGCTTCGCGACGAGTTGATCATCTCCTCCAAGGCCGGCTACGACATGTGGCCTGGACCCTATGGCGAATGGGGCAGCCGGAAATATCTGATCGCCTCTTGCGACCAGAGCCTGAAGCGCATGGGCCTCGACTATGTCGACATCTTCTACTCACACCGCTTCGACCCGGAAACACCGCTGGAAGAGACCTGCGGCGCGCTCGATCATATCGTCCGTTCCGGCCGGGCGCTCTATGTCGGTATTTCCTCCTATAATTCGCAGCGCTCGCGTGAAGCCGCAAAGATCCTCAAGGATCTCGGCACGCCGTGCCTGATTCACCAGCCGAGCTATTCGATGCTCAACCGCTGGGTCGAGGACGACCGGCTGCTCGATACGCTGGATGAGGTCGGCATGGGCTCGATCGTCTTCTCGCCGCTCGCCCAGGGCATGCTGACGACGAAATATCTCGGTGGCATTCCCGAAGACAGCCGCGCGGCGCAGAACCACTTTCTCAAGCGCGACTACATCCGCCCCTCGATCATCGACAATATCCGCAAGCTCAACGAGATCGCCGAAAGACGCGGCCAGACTTTGGCGCAGATGGCGATCGCCTGGGTACTGCGCGGCGGCCGCGTGACCTCGGCGCTGATCGGCGCAAGCCGCTCGTCGCAGATCGTCGATTGCGTCAAGGCGCTGGATAATCTCGAATTCAGTGTCGAGGAGCTTGCTGAGATCGATGTCTATGCCCGCGAGGCCGACATCAACCTCTGGGCCAAGTCCGCCGAACGCGAATAGTCATCTCAGGCCCGGAGGCAACTCTTCCCGGCCTTTTCTGCTATAATCTGATGTACGTACAGCAAAACACCGCCGGTCGGAGGAGACCCTGTCATGATCCGCAATCCCATCCTGCCCGGGTTCAATCCCGATCCGTCGATCTGCCGCGTCGGCAGGGATTATTACATCGCTACCTCGACCTTCGAATGGTATCCGGGTGTGCAAATCCACCATTCGCGCGATCTGGTGAACTGGACGCTGGTGCGCCGGCCGTTGGAGCGCAGATCGCAGCTCGACATGCGCGGCAACCCCGATAGCTGCGGCATCTGGGCGCCGTGTCTTTCCTTTGCCGACGGGCAATTCTGGCTGGTCTATACCGACGTCAAGCGCTTCGACGGCAGCTTCAAGGACGCGCCGAACTACATCGTCACGGCCCCCACGATTGAGGCCGAGTGGTCCGAGCCGGTCTATGTCAATTCCTCCGGCTTCGATCCTTCGCTCTTCCACGACGATGACGGCCGCAAGTGGTTCGTCAACATGCAGTGGAACCACCGCACCGAAAGCTATGGCGGCTCGCCGAAATCGCCGGCCTTCGACGGCATCCTGCTGCAGGAATGGGATCCGGCGGCAAAGGCGCTGAAGGGGCCGATCAAGAACATCTTTGCCGGCAGCCCGCTCGGCCTCGTCGAGGGCCCGCATCTCTTCAAACGCAACGGCTGGTATTATCTGACCACTGCAGAGGGCGGCACCGGCTACGACCATGCCGTCACCATGGCGCGGTCGCGTAGTATCGACGGACCCTATGAGATGCATCCGAACATGCATCTCATCACCTCCAAAGATCACCCGGGCGCGGTGCTGCAGCGGGCAGGGCACGGTCAATATGTCGAGACGCCCGAGGGCGAGGCCTATCACACCCATCTCTGCGGCCGGCCGCTACCCCCAAAGCGGCGCTGCACGCTGGGCCGCGAGACTGCCCTGCAAAAGTGCGTTTGGCGCGACGACGACTGGCTCTATCTCGAAAACGGAACCACCGTGCCCGATGTCGATGTGCCCGGCCTCTCCGGCGCGGTGCCCGTGGAAAAGCCGATGCGCAGCGAATACAGCTTCGATGGCGGCACGCTGCCCGCCGATTTCCAATGGCTGCGCACGCCAGAGCCCGCGCGCATCTTCAACCTGACGGATCGTCCCGGCCATTTGCGTCTGATTGCACGCGAAAGCATCGGCTCCTGGTTTGAACAGTCGCTGGTCGCCCGCCGCCAGGAACACCACAGTTTCCGCGCCGAAACCGTGATCGAGTTCTCGCCCGACATCTATCAGCAGGTGGCGGGCCTGACGCATTATTACAACCGCCACAAGTTTCACGCGGTCGCCGTAACGCTGCACGAAACACTCGGCCGCTGCGTGACAATCCTCTCCTGCAACGGCGACTACCCGAACGGACGCCTCAGCTTTCCCGCCGAAAGCGGCGTGGCGATCGCCGCCGAGGGCCGCGTCCAGCTTGCCATGGAAATCCGCGAGAACGACCTGCAATTCTTCTGGCAGACAGAAGGCAAGGGCTCTTGGCAGCCGATCGGCCCGATCCTCGACGCCGGCGTGATTTCCGACGAAGGCGGACGCGGCGAACACGGCTCCTTCACCGGCGCCTTCGCTGGTGTATTCGCCTTCGATACGTCGGGCCGGGCGAAGGTCGCGGATTTCGACTGGTTCAATTACGACGAACTGTGAGGGGGGCCACCCTTGGTCGCTTTCATCCGCAGTGGATCGGAAAGAGCGAGGAGCGGAGAAGAGGCAGATAAAAAGAAAGCCGGCGCAGGGCCGGCTAAGACGGAACGCGGTTAGACAGGGGATACTGGCCGGTTCCAAGCACTTCGTGACTGAACAATAACTTTCACTACATGCCGAGGCAGCAAAAAAAGGGGCGCAACGAGAACACCCGAGACGGCTCCGCAAAGGGGTGGGCGGCGGGGCGGATGCCGGTGCTGGCCTCGGTTCTCTTATCGGGCACGAATGTCACCAGATGATGACATTTGAAACCAGCTGCTGCCTTTCTTTTGCCGGCGAGGCCGGCTTCGTCGCAAAGACCCGATGCCGGCTATCTCACCTGCGCCAGCGGGTCCACCTGCACCAGCGGGACGCCTAAGCCAAACTGTGTTAACAGCGCGCGAATGCAGTGTTCATGCGCTTAAGGATGTTAAAGCGTTACAAAGGGACTATATAGCGGCCGAAGTAACTTCCGAGAATCCGCAAGAGTCCCGCATGGCCCCCATCATTTCCGTTCAGAACCTCACCAAGACCTATGCCAATGGGTTCGAGGCCCTGAAGGGTATCAATCTCGACGTCGAAAAGGGTGAGATTCTGGCGCTGCTCGGGCCGAACGGCGCGGGCAAGACGACGCTGATCTCTATCATCTGCGGCATCGCCAATCCGAGCGGCGGCCGGGTGCTGGTCGCCGGCCACGACGTGGTGAAGGATTTCCGCGCCACCCGCGGAATGATCGGGCTGGTGCCGCAGGAGCTCACCACCGATCAGTTCGAGACGGTGTTCAATACGGTGAGCTTTTCGCGCGGGCTGCACGGCAAGAAAGCCAATCCTGCGCATATTGAGAAGGTGCTGCGCGCGCTCTCGCTCTGGGACAAGAAGGACAATATGCTGCGCCAGCTTTCTGGCGGGATGAAGCGGCGGGTGCTGATCGCCAAGGCGCTCTCGCATGAGCCGGATATCCTTTTCCTCGACGAGCCGACGGCCGGCGTCGATGTGACGCTGCGCAAGGACATGTGGCATGTCGTCGAAGAGCTTCGAGCCTCCGGCGTCACTATCATCCTGACCACCCATTATATCGAAGAGGCCGAGGAAATCGCCGACCGTGTCGGCGTCATCAACGGTGGCGAGTTGCTGCTCGTCGAGGACAAGGCAGCGCTGATGGCCAAGCTCGGCCGCAAGCAGCTCATCCTCGATCTCACCGAACCGCTGAGCCGCCTGCCGGATTGTTTTGCTGGCAACGGGCTGACGCTGGAAGCGGACGGCAACCGGCTGACCTATGATTTCGACGCTGGCAACGAACAGGAAAGCATCGCTGCCCTGCTGACCCGGCTCGGCGAGAACAATATCCATTTCAAGGATCTCTCGACGCGGCAAAGCTCGCTCGAGGACATCTTCGTGGCGCTGGTGGGAGCGGATAAATGAACGTCGAGGCCGTCAAATCGATTTATTTCTTCGAGATGGCGCGCACGCGCCGCACCCTGCTGCAGAGCGTCATCTCGCCCGTCATCTCGACCTCGCTCTATTTCATCGTTTTCGGCGCCGCAGTCGGCTCGCGCATCCAGGAGGTGGAGGGCGTGTCCTACGGCGCCTTCATCACGCCCGGCCTGATCATGCTGACGCTGCTCGGCCAATGCATCAGCAACGGCTCCTTCGGCATCTATTTCCCGAAATTCACCGGCACGATCTACGAGGTGCTTTCCGCGCCGGTGGCGATGACGGAGATCTTGCTCGGCTATGTCGGGGCCGCGGCGACCAAGGGAATGATCATCGGCTTCATCATCCTCCTGACCGCCAATCTTTTCGTCGACGTCAGGATCGAGCATCCCTTCATGATGATCCTGTTCTTCCTGCTGACGGCGATCACCTTCAGCCTGTTCGGCTTCATGATCGGTATCTGGGCCGGCAATTTCGAACAGCTGAATCTCATTCCCATGCTGGTCGTGCCGCCGCTGACCTTCCTCGGTGGGAGCTTCTACTCCGTCAGCATGCTGCCGCCCTTCTGGCAGGCGGTCAGTCACCTCAACCCGGTGCTCTATCTCGTCAGCGGCTTCCGCTGGAGTTTTTACGGGATCGCCGACGTCAACCCGGCGATCAGCCTGGCAATGATCACGGTGTTCCTGGTGATCTGCCTGGGAACACTCGCCTGGATCTTCAAGACCGGCTACCGGCTGCGCAACTGATCAATCACCCGAACAGCGCCATCGGAAAACCCGATGACGTCATCGGTTTCTTCCGATTTTCTTCCGCTCCGGCCCGAGGCATCTGCTGCGTTAGCCAAGAAGGAGACGGCAGATGACGGATATCAGAATCGAAAGCGCGAGGATCATTATTGTTGGCGGCAGTTCCGGAATGGGACTGGCGCTGGCGAGGCGGTTGCTCGCGGAAGGGGCGGCGGTGACGATCGCAGGACGCGGCGAAGATAAGCTTGCTGCGGCCCGCCGCGATCTCGGTGACCATCCGAAACTTAAGACGTATGCCGTCGATATATCGCGCGAGGAAGAGGTCGCGGCGCTTTTCGGCAGTAGCGGGACAGTCGATCACATCGTCAGCACGGCGGCCGATATCGAAGGCGCCTATCAGCTGCTGCCTTCGATCGAGCTTGCGGTGGCGCAACGGGTGGTTGAAAGTAAGTTCTACGGGCCACTACTGCTGGCGAAATACGGGGCCACCCATTTGCCGCCGTCAGGATCGATCACCTATACGTCAGGTGTCGCGGCCTACCGGCCGGCGGCGCGTGGATCGGTGGTCGCAGCCGTCAATGCGGCGCTGGAAGGCCTGGTCAGGGCGCTTGCTGTCGAACTAGCGCCGATCCGGATCAATGCGGTGTCGCCCGGATGGGTGGATACGCCGATCTGGAGCTTCGTCGCCGGCGACGCCAAGCAGGCGACGCTTGAGGCTATGGCACAGCGCCTGCCGGTCGGACGCGTTGGGCGGCCCGATGATATTGCCGATGCGATCCGCTTCCTGATCGGCAACGGATTCACCACCGGCACTATCCTGCATGTCGAAGGCGGGCATCGGCTGGTCTGAGCGGCGAGAGTTCTTCGCTTGCCGATTGCAGCAGGAGAGTAAGCGCCGGCGGCTGTACGCGCCTGCGCCGCCACATCATCACCAGCGAGGCGGCAGGCGGTTCGCCCGGCCATGGCAGTTCTACGACGTTGCCCAGCGTTGCGGCCGGACCGACGGCAAGGCGGGGGACGAGGCCAAAGCCGGCGCCGGATGCAACGAGCCGGACGATCGTCGCGATGCTGTCGGCTTCCGTGACGATTGAAGGCGCTGCAATCTGCGCTTCGGCAAAGGCAGTGTCGAACAGGTGCCGGTAGACGCAGCCGGTTTCGGTGGCGACGAAGGGCGCGGTGCTCAGTGCCGCGAGGCTTGCGGGTGGTCGGGCTTGAAAATCGCGCCCGGCAATCAGCACCAGCGGTTCGCTGCAGATTCGGCGCGTCAAGAAGCGCTCATCCTGCTGCCCGCGATCGAAGGTGAAGGCGACATCGATCGAGCCGTGCTGCAATTGCGCCAGCAATCCGCCGCTGTTACCGATCTTGATTTTGAGGCCGACGTCTGGGTTCTTCTTGCGAAAGAGTGACAGCCAGGGCGCCAGCCGCTCGGCGGCGATGGTTTCGAGCGTACCCAAGGTGACGGACTGTTCGGCATTGCCGGCTGCAGCACTGATGGCGGCCTTCGCCTCCTCGTTCAGCGCCAGTATCTCTTCGGCATAGGCCTTGAGGACCGCGCCTGCGGGTGTCGCGATTACGCCCTGGCGGGAGCGGAGGAAGAGTTCTGCACCCAGTTCCTCTTCCAGCGCCTGTATCTGGTCGCTGAGGCTCGACTGAGCGAGATTGACCTCGGCAGCGGCGCGCGTGAGGTTTTCGTGCCGGATCACTGCGAGGAATGTCTTCAATTGTCGTGGGTTCATATCGAGCTCCGGCATGGCGCGGAGGCGCCGTGACGCAGGATATCAACAAAGCAGAAGGCGCTGCAACGCAGGAGCATGTGGCGGCGAACTGCTTGTCTTATGCTGCTGCATATTGCACCAGTTCCCGTCAGGCGCTGCTGACGAGAACGGCGCCCGAGATGATGAGGAGGGTGCCGGCGGCGAGCTTTATTATGTCGAGTTCGGAGGCTTCGCCGAGAAAGACGGCGCCGATTGCCAGCGTCACCAGCACGTTGCAGCTCCAGATTGGGGCGAGCTTCGAGACCGGGACACCATAAGTGAAAAGCGCAAAGCTGATGAGGCCGGTGCCGATAGCAAAGCAGGCGCCGACGGTGGCGGCAAAACCGAGACCTTCGGCGGTCCAGGGGGCAGGGGGCCAGATCAGGGCGGCAATCATGCCGGCGAGTGCGCAGGCAGCGCCGAAGGCGATCAGATAGTCGGCGGAGCCGGTGGCCGATGTGGCGCTCTGTTTCTGGAAGATGGCGGTGATGCCCCAGAAGAGGGCGGGCAGAACGCCGCCGATGACGATCGGCCAGAGTGAATTCATTGCGAAGCTCCTGTCGCACCGACCGCTGCCGTAAAGACGCCCGCAGTGGCAGCGGATCATGAGCTCTGCGAGGCTTAATCACGCATGCGGAGTTCGTCGGTCTGCATCTGGAGCGAGCCCAGCGTTTCCAGGAAGCTCATGCCGAGCAGGCTCTGGTCGAGCCGGCCGTCCTCTGCGACGCTGGCTGCGACATTGTTGCGGACGATAGGCCCGATCGCCACCTGATCGAGCGTGACGGGTGCTGCGCGGCCGCGGCCATTGGCGGTCATGATCGTCATGGAATAGGTGAGGCGGGAGAGGTCGATACCGATCCGTTCGGCATCGTCGTGCGACAGCGCCACCATGCTGGCGCCGGTATCGACAAGCATCTCGACCGTCTGGCCATTGACCGAGACATCAGCTTCGAAATGGCCGTTCAGCAGCTTGTGCAGGATGATCTCCCGGCCGCCCTCGCTTGTCGTGACGACGACGGCGCGGCCGGGAACCAGGCCGGCGAGCAGCCTGTTGCCGACGCCGAGCGCTTCCTGGCGATAGAGATAGACGGTCACGAGCGCCAGGATGATGACCAGCCAGATCATCATCTGGCGCATCGTTTCGCCGACACTGCGCCGGCTCGCCCAGATGCCGGCCGACAACATCAGCGCGATCGGCAGCAGGTAGACGACGCGGCCGAAGTCATCACTCTGCAGGCCAAGGATGCGGCTGCTGTCATTGTTGACGATCAGTACGGCAAGGCCGATGCCTATCACGACGAGGAAGACGGTCAAACGGATCATAAAACCCGCTCCGGCCCGCCAGCGAGGCTCATTTTCATATGGTTCGACAGCGTGGTAGCGCCTGCAAGCCTTGCCGGCAGCAGCGCCATGATCCGTTGCCGCTCGGTGTCGGAATAGCTCGTCCAGTTGCCGATTTCCTGAAGAGTCCGGCCGCAGCCGGCGCAAAATCCGGTGGTGGGCTCCAGGGAACAGAGGTGAATGCAGGGCGTTTGCATGAAGGATATATCGGAGTTTCAAAGAGCCGTGGCAAGGGCGCAAAGAGTGGCGATCTCGCAAATTTGCTGCGTCGCGCCCAGCGTATCGCCGGTGTGTCCGGCAAGTTTGCGGCGGATGAAATCGGTGAAGGCGAGCCCTGCGATGCCGGTGGCGAGCAGGCTTGCAACCAGCGGCCGCAGGCCGAATGCCGGCCAGATCAGAAGCGCTGCGACGAGGCCGGCTGAGGCGAGCGCAAACTGCATCGCCGCCTCGTCCGGCTGGCCCGTCGAGGCGGCCACGCCATCGGCCTTTGCCGGTGCCAACCGCTGCCAGTGCCAGGCGATGGCGCCGCGGCTGAGAGCCGCGACGGCGGGAATGGCGAGGGCTGCAGTGAGCGGCGCGGAATTGCGGGCGATCACAGCAAGCGCGGCTGCGCGGATCGCGAAGGAGAGAATCAGCGCTATCGCGCCATAGGTGCCGATCCGGCTGTCTTTCATGATGAGAAGGCTCTGTTCGCGGCTCTTGCCGCCGCCGATGCCGTCGGCCGTATCGGCCAGACCGTCCTCGTGCAGCGCGCCGGTGACGAGGACCTGGATGGAAAGCGCAATCAAGGCTGCCATCAGCGGGTCCGCACGCAGCGCCAAAAGGAGGAGGAGGGCGAGTGCGGGGATGAGACCGATGACGATGCCGGCAAAGGGAAAGGCGCGCACCAGCCGGCCGAGCCTGCCGTCATAGCCTTTGAACAGCGATTGCGGCATGGGAATGCGGCTGAGGAAGGCGACGGCGCGGGCGGTATCGACCGCATGGTCCTTGATCTTCATTCTGCTTCGTTCTGCCAGAGGTTTCGGCTTGTGGTCTCGGCTTATGGTCGCGGCGGCGCTTTTGGAGTTGTTCGCCTCGTCCGCCCGCTTTAAGAGAGTGGCCATCCGCAAAGAAGCTGATTTGCGTGGAAAAAACAAGAATACCCGGATTTATAGGAAAACCGCACAGATGAGCGTATCAGGCCTGCCGTTCGACGATTTCCGTACCCTTCTCCGCGACCTGCCGGGGCCGGATGCCCGCGCACTGGTGGCCGCGCGCGAACGCGACGCGCAGCTGACCAAGCCGCCGGGCGCGCTCGGACGGCTCGAGGAAATCGCCTTCTGGCTTGCCGCCTGGACGGGCCGCATACCTGCCGTCAACCGGCCGCTGGTGGCGATCTTTGCCGGCAATCATGGCGTTACCAGACAGGGCATCACGCCCTTTCCGCCTGCGGTGACGCAACAGATGGTCGAGAACTTTGCAGCCGGCGGTGCTGCGATCAACCAGATCTGCGTCGCCTATGATCTCGGACTGAAAGTCTTCGATCTGGCGCTCGATTATCCCACCGGCGATATCACCGAGGAGGCAGCGCTTTCCGAGCGCGATTGCGCCGCGACCATGGCCTTCGGCATGGAGGCGATCGCCGGAGGCACCGATCTGCTCTGCATCGGTGAAATGGGCATCGGCAACACGACGATTGCTGCGGCGATCAACTATGCGCTCTACGGCGGCTCGGCGCGCGACTGGGTAGGGCCCGGCACCGGTTCGGAGGGCGAGATGCTGGAGCGCAAGATCGCGGCGGTGGAAAAGGCGGTGGCGCTGCATGCAGACCATCTCGACGATCCGCTCGAGATCATGCGCCGGCTCGGCGGCCGCGAGATCGCGGCGATGGCCGGCGCCATCCTTGCCGCCCGCATGGAGCGCATCCCGGTTCTGATCGACGGTTATGTCGCGACCGCCGCGGCGGCGATCCTGAAAGCCGCCAATCCGTCGGCACTCGATCATTGCCTGATCGGCCATGTCTCCGGCGAGCCCGGACATCTTCGCTCGATCGAGATGCTCGGCAAGACGCCGCTTCTGGCGCTTGGCATGCGGCTCGGCGAAGGCACCGGTGCGGCGCTGGCCGCCGGCATCGTCAAGGCGGCCGCTGCCTGCCATTCCGGCATGGCGACCTTCGCCCAGGCAGGTGTAACCAACAAGCATTGAGGCTGCGGCCGGTGCCGCTAGTCAGCGCGTTCGCTTGCACGGCTCAAGTGGATTCGGTATTTGCGTATTCGCTCATCAAAGAGGAGACGGCAAAGCCTCTCCCGGTCTGTGATGCAACGGGAAGAGGAGAGGGCATCTTGACGAAGCCTGCGGTGACGAAAGAGACCGGAATTCGGCATTTCATCGCCGCGGCCAGCTATTCCTGGGCAGGCTTCCTGCGGGTGCTGAAAGAAGCGGCCTTCCGCCAGGAACTCGGTTTCTTCGTCGCTTCGATCGCGGCGCTGGCGCTGGTGGGAGCTACTGCGGGTGAGATCGTCGTCGCGGTGCTTCTGTTTCTCGGGCTCTTTTCGATGGAGGCGATGAATACCGCCGTCGAAGAGGTGATCGACCGGATTTCGCCGGAGATTTCAATCGTCGGCAAGCATGCCAAGGATCTCGGCTCCTTCGCGGTGACCTGCATGATCGCCGCCTGCTGCCTCTATCTCGGCTTCGTCCTAGCCAAGCACCTGTTCTTTGGATCCGGATGATTTCACGCTGGGTCGGCCTGAAGTCATCCGGATCCAAGTCAAAAATTGGAGCATGATGTCGCCCGAAAACCGCTCACACTTTTCGGCATCATGCTTTCGCTGAATCAGGCAAAACTCTTGCGCTTGCGCGCGACGGCCTGCGCTTCCTCGACGGCCGGCAGGCTCTGGAGCACGCGCTTGGCGGGCAGGATGGCGA
Organism: Rhizobium changzhiense; assembly: GCF_013087625.1. NCBI lineage: Bacteria > Pseudomonadati > Pseudomonadota > Alphaproteobacteria > Hyphomicrobiales > Rhizobiaceae > Rhizobium > Rhizobium changzhiense. Next base: position 808,597 of record NZ_JABFCQ010000002.1, on the reverse strand, counting down.
TGACCTCGGTGCCCTCGCGCAGCTTCGATTTCAGCAGGAACTGACCGTCATGCTTGGCAAGGATCGCCTGGACGATCGGCAGGCCGAGGCCGGTACCCTGTTCGGCGCTCTTGATGGCGATCGAGCCCTGGCCGAAAGCCGACAGAACGACCGGAATCTCTTCTTCCGGAATGCCGGGGCCGTTGTCCTTGATCGAGATGTATTGTCCACCGCCGGCCGTCCAGCCGACCTTGACGTGGATTTCGCCGCCCTGCGGCGTGAACTTGACGGCATTGGAGAGAAGGTTGAGCACCACCTGGCGCATCGACTTTTCATCGGCCCAGATGGCCGGAAGCTGCCGCTCGAATTGGTCCGAAATGGCAATGTTCTTGGCGCGTGCGCGCAGCTGGACCATGCCGATGCAATCTTCGGTGATATCGAGAAGCGAGATCGCCTCCTCGCTCAGCTCGTACTTTCCGGCCTCGATGCGGGAGAGGTCGAGGATCTCGTTGATGAGATCGAGCAGATGCTGGCCGGAGCGGTGGATATCGCCGGCATATTCCTTGTAGGTCGGATTGGCGAGCGGCCCCATGACTTCGGCCGTCATCACCTCGGAAAAGCCAAGGATGGCGTTGAGCGGGGTTCTGAGCTCGTGCGACATGGAGGCAAGGAAGCGCGATTTGGCGAGGTTTGCCTCTTCGGCGCGGCGGCGGGCCTCGTCGGACATCGACTTCGCGACTTCCAGCTCAGCGATCAGGTCGTCCTTCTCCGATTGGTAGGAAAGGATCCTGAGGTTCGATTTGAAGAGCCGGTCGCTGATATAATTGAAGAAGACGAGGGTGGTGGTGAAGAGCCCCGTCAGGCTGATTTCGAGGAGGTCGCGCGACAGGCCGCTCTTGGCGGCAAGCGCCAGGACCGCCGGCGAGAAGGCGGCGAGCACGGCGGGCGTCAGCATGAAGTTCGACATCGCCGTGACGGAGAGCGCGATCAGCAGCGTGGCGCCCTTATAAAGAATGAAGCTCGATGGCTCGCAGGTGTTGCACCCCTGCAGCGCGAAGACGGCCCAGCAGCAGCCGAGCAGGAACTGGCCGAGAAGCAGCAGGCGGCGCCATTTGCGGGCGCTCTCGGAGGTGATCTCCTGCCGGCGCGCGCGCCTTGCAAGCAGGATATTGCCGGCGTGACAGGTGAGTGTCAGCAGCGCCCAGAAGAGCAATTGCGTGTTCTGGGTGAAATAGACGCCAAGCGCGGTGATGATGACGACGAAGAGCGGCATGATCGTCGCGCCCTGCAGCACCGACGCCACATACATGTTGAGCACGTCACGATCGAAGGAGGAATTGGACGCATGACCGGACTGAAGACGTTCGCGCGTTTGCCGCACGGCCTTGGAAACGGCCTTGTTGCGGTGGCTGCGCGACCTGTCGACGATGATCTTGTCGGTCGATGTGCTTACGCCGGTACTCATGTGCACGTTGAAACTTCATCCCAGGGTGGATAAGAGCTTAACCGGCAATTCTTAAGAAGATGTTTGCCATCTTTGCCAAGGATTTGTTTTTTAAGGAGGCAAAAGCGTGACACGGGGCCTGCGCCTGATTCGCGACGGCGTGACTGCTTTTGCCCTGCTGGCGCTCGTGGCGCTGATCGCCGCCAAGTTCAACGATGCAGCAAAAATCGAGCATGCCGGCGCCTTCCATGCTGCCGACGGCGACAGCTTGGCATTGGGAGACGAGCGTTTGCGCCTCGAAGGTATCGATGCGCCGGAGCTCAACCAGAGCTGCGAGCGGGCGGGGAAAGCCTGGGCCTGCGGGCGGGCGGCGCGTGCGGCGCTGCAGGAGATGGTGCTGGTATCGGGAACGCTTTGTCAGGGCAGCCGGCGCGACCGCTACGAAAGGCTGCTCGTCGTCTGCCGGAGCGGGGCAGGCGGCGACATCAATGCCGCCATGGTGCGCCGGGGCATGGCGATTTCCTATGGCGATTATGGCAAGGAGGAGGCCGAGGCCAAGGCTCAGAAGGCGGGTCTCTGGGCCGGGACTTTCGAACGGCCGCGCGATGTGCGCGATCATGCGCGCCAGACTTCCGTTTTCGACGGCGCCCTGCGCTTCATCGGGCAGATCGTCGGATGGGAGTAAAGCCATGAGCGACGAAGCCATGCTGGAGACGCTGCGGCAGGAGATCGCCTCCTGTCGCATCTGCCGAGACGTACCGGCGAAAGGCCTCGAATACCGGCTGCCGCACGAGCCGCGGCCGGTGGCGGTGATCTCATCGAGCGCGCGCATCCTGATTGCCGGGCAGGCGCCCGGGCTTCGGGTGCATGAGAGCGGTCTGCCGTTCGACGATGCATCGGGAGACCGGCTGCGATCATGGCTCGGCGTTGACAGGGCAAGCTTCTACGACCGAGACCGCGTCGCCATCGTGCCGATGGGCTTCTGCTTTCCTGGCTACGACGACAAGGGCGCGGATCTGCCGCCGCGGCGCGAATGCGCGCCGTTCTGGCGGCAAAGAGTGATTTCGGCCATGCCGCAGATCGAACTGGTGCTGGTCATCGGCCAATATGCGCAGGCCTGGCATATGGCCGGCGAAAGGCGGGACAATATGACCGAGACGGTGCGGGCGTGGCGCGACAGTCTTCTGTCCGGCCGATCGCCGGCGGTGCTGCCGCTGCCGCACCCGAGCTGGCGCAACAGCGGCTGGCTGAAGCGTAATCCCTGGTTCGAGCAAGAATTGCTCCCGGTCTTGCAGGATCGGACGAAAATGCTGCTTTCCTGAAACAAAATTCTTTTCGTTACGCGGAATCGAGTTATACAAAGAAAATAATTCGAAAGGACTGTTGTGCGCATGGATCGCCTCGACCGAAAAATACTGCGTCTTCTGCAAGAAGATTCGACGCTTGCCGTTGCCGATCTCGCCAAGAAAGTGGGGCTTTCGACGACGCCGTGCTGGCGGCGAATCCAGAAAATGGAAGAAGACGGCGTCATCAAGCGCCGAGTCGCCATCCTCGATCCGGAGAAGGTCAACACCAAGGTCACCGTCTTCGTGTCGATTCGCACTGCCACCCATTCGATTGAGTGGTTGCGCCGCTTTTCCGAGGTGGTCGCCGAATTCCCCGAGGTGGTCGAATTCTACCGGATGAGCGGCGATGTCGATTATCTCCTGCGAGTCGTCGTGCCCGATATTGCCGCCTATGACGCTTTTTATAAGCGGATGATCGCCAAGATCGAGATTCGCGACGTTTCCTCCGCCTTTGCGATGGAGCAGATCAAGTATTCGACGCAACTGCCGCTCGATTACATGATTCTCGACAATGCCAAATCCAACGAGGATTGAGGTCCAGCGTGCGGCGATGACCGCACGCAATCTTGCAAAATCCAACGAGGACTAGACCAGGCGTCAGTCTGGCCGGCGATATGCCCGTTGGTGGCGAGATGTGACACCCTGGCCGCGCGCGGGAATGCCGGTTCGGCAAGACCGGGTTTTGGCATATCCGGCGGCGACTGCAAAAAGCCTTAAAAATAGCGAAAAAACGCTCAAATCGGTCCAAATTCCTGGAAAAGTGAATAGCCTGGTAAGGATTCCGGGGATACGGTCGAGGTAACCAATGGCGATATGTCATAATATTGTCTCATTGGTATCGAATTCAGAACACCATGTTCTAGACCGTCACCTTGTTTGTGCTTGTTAGCCGGCGGTAGAATTTATGCGCTTCACCAGTATGTTCGACGGGGGTTGGACGGTGGAGAATTTAACAATGGGGGTATAGCGTTTGCGGCTTGCGATGGAGGATTTCCGTCGCGGAGCCTTTTGGTGTTTCTTTCATCTAAGCATTTGAAGTTGTTGTATAAAAATCACGTTGCCGGTGAAAGTGTCTCAAGGGACCCATCCGGCGAGTATCGTGAATTGCTTGATAGGGCCTCGTATGTGATGACGGTTTGGCGGTTCGATCGATCCGCACGCCGAGATGGCTGTTCAAACTGGGCCGGCTTCAAATCGACTCCCCGATCTGAAGCCAGCTCCGATCGACAAAGGAATGGATTGGTAAATGAACATCAGAATGGTTTTGCTTGCATCAGCAGCAGCATTTGCAGCATCGACGCCGGTTCTTGCAGCTGACGCTATCGTTGCTGCCGAGCCGGAACCGGTTGAATATGTTCGCGTCTGCGACGCTTACGGCACCGGCTACTTCTACATCCCGGGCACCGAAACCTGCCTCAAGATCGAAGGCTACATCCGTTTCCAGGTCAACGTTGGCGACCAGCCAGGTGGTGACAACGATTCTGATTGGGATGCAGTAACTCGCGGTCAGGTTCAGTTCACGGCCAAGAGCGACACCGAGTATGGTCCGCTGACTGGCGTCATCGTCATGCAGTTCAATGCTGACAACGCCACCGATCAGGATGCCATTCTCGACTCCGCTTACCTCGACGTCGCAGGCTTCCGCGCCGGTCTGTTCTACAGCTGGTGGGACGATGGTCTCTCCGGTGAAACCGACGACATCGGTTCGGTCGTAACGCTGCACAACTCCCTCCGCTATCAGTATGAAAGCGGCACCTTCTACGCTGGCCTCAGCGTCGATGAACTGGAAGACGGCGTTTACAAGCTCGGCGAAGAAGCCAACAACGTTGGCGTTGCCTTCGGCGTTGGCGGCACTGCCGGTGCGTTCAGCTACCAGATCACCGGTGGCTATGACGTCGACAACGAAGACGGCGCTATCCGTGCAATGGGTACGGTTGACATCGGTCCCGGTACGCTCGGCCTCGCCGGCGTGTACTCCACCGGCCCGAACTCCTACTACTCCGCAGCTGAATGGGCTGTTGCTGCTGAATACGCTATCAAGGCAACCGACAAGCTCAAGATCACCCCGGCCGTCCAGTACTACGGCAACTACTTCGGCGGCGGCACTGTCGTTCCGGATGACTTCGACGGTCTCGGCGATGCCTGGAAGGTCGGTCTGACGGTTGATTACCAGATCGTCGACAACTTCTACGCCAAGGCTACCGTATCGTATCTCGATCCGGATGATGGTGACGACTCCACTTCGGGCTTCTTCCGCCTGCAGCGTTCGTTCTAATCCACTTGGTGGATGCTCCCGGTCTTCGGATCGGGGGCACTTCAATCAGTTTCTGATCCGAGTGACCTCCGATCAGCTACGGGGACGGGTCCGGTCTTCCCTGCCGGGCCGTCCTTGCAGTGTTTCTGGTGTACCGTCTTCAAGGCCGTCGATCACGATGGCTTTTGGCGAGCCGATCACATGTCGGCTTCCTGCCAGCCTTGTTTCTTGAGGTACCCCGTTTTCAATTTTTTCAACGTGCTGGATCGACCGGTAGAATTGTCGTGCGGGCGGCTGCTTGTCCGTTGTCCTATTCTGTGTCGGCTGGTTTTGTCGCAACAAGCCGGACTGGCAATCGGAGGAGAGCCAGTTCTACATCGTCTTCACGACGGCCAAGGGCATGCCGCCGGCGGTGCGGGTCCTGATCGATTTCCTGGTCGAAAAGTCCAGGCAGCATTGATTTAGCTATTCGAGCCGGCATCCCGCCTTATCTCAACCGTGCCAATAGCTTTTCGCCGGCCAGTTCCCTGGCGGCATCCTTGCCGATCCAGCGGGCGGTTTTATCGGGGCTTTCCGCGAGGATCTTTGCGAGTGCCAGTGCCGGCGTATGGCAGGCGAGATCGCGCTTGCCGATGCTGCGCAGCGCCCAGTTGACCGCCTTGCGCACGAAGTTTCGCGGGTCACCGGCATGGGCCTCGATCAGCGGCATCCAGGCGAGGAGAGTCGCGTCGGACTCCTCTTTCCGATGGACGGCGGCACCGGCAATCATGGCGAAGGCGGTGCGCCTGATAAATTCACGGTCGTCGGCGGCGAAGTCCCAGATGAGCTCGTCCAGCCGGGCTTCAACAAAGAGATCGGCGGCGCAATCGACGATCTCCCAGGAGTTGAAATCATTTGCCCAATTTCGGGCTTCTTCCGTCGTCAATCGCTTCGGCTCGGCTGTGTAGAGGGCAAGCAGGCGGGCTTCTCGGATATCGCTTCGCCAGAGCTGCATAGCCCTGACATGATCCTTCTTCGCCAGTCTGGCGACCGCCTTGATATCGGGATTGGAGATACCGAGGGCGCGATCGGTGACGATGCCGAAGCGCGCCATGCCGGCAACATTCTCCTCCGAACGCAGCGTTTCGAGATGCGCGATCAATTCGGCCGCCTCGGAGGAGGGGCCGATCATTTCTCGAGGCGGGCGAGCAGCGAGGATGTGTCCCAGCGATTGCCGCCCATTGCCTGCACGTCGCCATAGAACTGGTCGACGACGGCGGTGACCGGCAGCTTGGCGCCATTGCGGCGGGCTTCGGTGAGCACGATGCCTAGATCCTTGCGCATCCAGTCGACCGCGAAGCCGAAATCATATTTGCCGGCGTTCATGGTCTTATGGCGGTTTTCCATCTGCCAGGAACCGGCCGCACCTTTGGAAATCACCTCGACGACCTTTTCGATATCGAGGCCGGCGCGCTTGCCGAAATGCAGCGCTTCGGCAAGTCCCTGGACGAGGCCGGCGATGCAGATCTGGTTGACCATCTTGGTCAGCTGGCCCGAGCCCGCCGGTCCCATCAGGCCAACCATGCGGGCATAGGCGTCGATGACAGGCCTGGCGCGTTCGAAGACGGCCTCGTCGCCGCCGCACATGACGGTCAGGGCACCGTTTTCGGCGCCGGCCTGGCCGCCGGAGACGGGAGCGTCAATGAAATCGACACCTTTTTCCTTGGCCGCGGCATAAAGTTCGCGGGCGACCTCAGCGCTGGCGGTGGTGTTGTCGATCAACACCGAACCCGGCTTCATGGCGTGCAGGGCGCCGTTCTCACCCGATGTCACCGAGCGGAGATCTTCGTCATTGCCGACGCAGACGAAGACGAAATCGGCGCCGGCCGCGGCCTCGGCCGGGGTGGGGGCAGATTTTCCGGAGAATTTCTCGGCCCAGGCGGCGGCCTTTTCGGCGGTACGGTTGTAGACGGTAACATCGTGGCCGCCCTTCGTCTTCAGATGGCCAGCCATGGGGAAACCCATGACGCCGAGACCGATGAACGCGACTTTAGCCATATGTCCTATCCTTTTCCTCAAGTGCAGGTCCGAGGATTAACCGAAACGGCGGGAGCAGAAAAGCCCGTGAAGGCGGACTTCCTTCCGATTGACGCATATGAGGCTGGCGGCCTTTCGGACGAGCCCTAAAGCGCGTCGCGATCTTTCAGATACGCTTGCCACGCGTTAGGTCTTTACTTTTCCGCATGTCTTTATCGCAAAACCGCTGCACACTTTTGCGAGACATGCTCTAGATTGGAGGGAAGGCATTATGTTCCGGGGGTGACATGAGCGAAATTCCGACGATCAAGCCGCGGCGCAAAGGCCGCAGCGGAATGCAGGCGATGCTCATTCCGTCGCAAGAGATGGTCGCAGAGCAGATACGATCGGCACCGGAAGGCATTCTCACCGACGGCGGCGTCCTCCGCCGCCGCCTCGCTGCCCAATACGGAGCGGACGCCTGTTGCCCGGTGACCGTGCAGCGGCATCTGCGCGCGATCGCTGAGCAGTCCTTCGGCGTGCTGGAAAAGGGCGAGCCGGTTTCGACGGTCACGCCCTATTGGCGCATGGTCGATCCTGCAAGCCTGCTTGCGAAGCGTCTTGCCGGCGGCCCCACCTTCATCCGGGAGCGGCTCGCCGCCGAAGGTCGGGAGTGAGCCCGGTTAGGGAAGCATAAGCCGCGCGCGAAAAAAATTTCGCTTGAGGGCGATTTTCGGGCCGCAAAATTTCAGCAAAGGCGGAAACTTGCAAATAAAATTGTCGATATAAATTATAGATTTCATCATCATGGCCTTCATCACTGACAGGGTCGACCAGCCGAAAACAGGCCCGGCACCATCAAAAAGGGGAAAGTCATGATTTCACGTCGACAAACGCTCGGGCTTTTCTCAGCAGCCGCGGCCACGGCAATCCTGCCGGCTGTCAGGCCGGCACGCGCTGCCGCCAGCGAATTCCGCATTGGTTGGCAAAAGAACGGCGTGCTGGCGCTCGCCAAGCGTCGCAGCGCACTTGAAAAGCGGCTTGCCGATCGCGGCATTACCGTCAGTTGGTCGGAATTCACCTCCGGCCCACCGCTTCTTGAAGCACTGGGCGCCGGCGCTCTCGATTTCGGCGCGACCGGCGATGTGCCGCCGCTGTTTGCCCAGGCGGCCGGCGGGCAGCTCTATTATGTCGGTCTCTACAAGGGCAGCCCGGCAGCCTCGGCCATCGTCGTGCGCAAGGATTCGCCCATCAAGACGCTTGAAGACCTCAAGGGTAAGAAGGTCGCCTTCAAGCGCGGCTCCAGCGCCCACAACGTAACTGTCAAGGTTCTGCGTAGGGCGGGCCTGAAGCCCGAAGATGTCGAGCAGGTCGACCTTTCGCCGCCGGATGCCGCCGCCGCCTTCAAGAACGGCAGTATCGACGCCTGGTCGATCTGGGATCCTTATCTGGCGATTGCCGAAGCCGATCCGGAGACGCGTATCCTGACGACCGCCGAAGGCATTGTCGACTCCTATAGTTTCTTCCTCGCCAACCGTGATTTCACCGAAGCGAACGGGCAGGTGATCGTCGACGTGATCGATGAGCTTGCCAAGGTCGGCAAGTCGGCACAAAGCAATCTCGACGCGACGGTGAAGGAGCTTTCCGAAATCACCGGTGTGCCGGCTGAGGTGACGCGCGCGACATTGACGCGCAAGGGCGCCGATCTCGGCAGCGTCTCGACCATCACCGATGCCGCTGCCGCCTATCAGCAGGCGCTCGCCGACGAGTTCCACGGGCTCGGCATCCTGCCGAAGAAGCTTACGACAGGCGATATCGTCTGGCGTCCTAAGGCGAGCTGATTTTTCGCCCGGGGCGAAGTTTTTCGCGGGGCGGCATGGAGAGGGCCTCCATGTCGCCGATCCGGAAAAATATTCTCCAAAATGGACTACAATAGCAAATTGATATTGTCGATCTAATTAGTGGTCTATGTCACTATTCTCGCGATCCGTGGGTGGATGCCGGCAACGTATCCACCCGATCGACAGGAATATTTCAGATGCTCACGCACAGACAGCCACCCGGCCTTCTCCGCCACCACCGCGATCCTCCCAAGCATCCGCGCGGCGGCGGCGCTGCGCAGGCAGACGGTTTGCGCGTGTTGTCGCTGGCCAGGGGCCATCTTGACCACGTGAGTTGATTTTCGAACTCGCAGCAAAGGACCGTCTTCCATGACCGCCACCTCAAATCCCATCAATTTCCTCTGGTTCATCCCGACATCGGGCGACGGCACCTATCTCGGTTCCTCCGATCTCAACCGCGCGCCCGAGATCGGCTATCTCACGCAGATCGCCCAGGCCGTCGACCGGCTCGGCTATTCCGGCGTGCTGCTGCCGACCGGAGTTGCTTGCGAAGAATCCTTCGTGACGGCAGCAGCCCTTGCCGCCAAGACCGAGAAGCTGCAGTTCCTGGTGGCGATTCGTCCCGGCACGGCATCGCCTGCCTATTACGCGCGTCTTGCGACGACGCTCGACCGCATCTCCAACGGCCGCCTGCTGCTCAACATCGTCGTCGGCGGTAGTCCGGCGGAGCTTGCCGGCGATGGCATCCATCTCGAACATGACGAGCGCTACGCCCATGCCGAGGAGTTCTTCACCGTCTTCGAGGAACTGCTGGAAAAGGGAACGGCAAGTTTCGACGGCAAATACATCAAGGCGACCAATGCGCGCCTCGGCTTCCCCTCGGTGCAGAACCCGCGCCCACCGCTCTATTTCGGCGGGTCGTCGGATGCGGGTATCGATTTCTCCGTCGGCCGTGTCGACAAGTATCTGACCTGGGGCGAGCCGCCGGCGCAGGTGGCCGAAAAGGTCGCCAAGGTGCGCAAGGCTGCCGGCGAGCGCGGCCGTGAGGTGAGCTTCGGCATTCGTCTACACTTTATCGTGCGCGAAACCGATGATGAAGCATGGGAGGCGGCCGAGCGACTGATCCGCCATCTCGACGACGATACGATCCGCGAGGCGCAGGAGCGCTTCGTCCACGAGTCCGACTCGGTCGGCCAGAAGCGCATGGCCGCCCTTCACGGCGGCCGGCGCGACAAGCTCGAAGTCTCGCCGAACCTCTGGGCCGGCGTCGGCCTGGTGCGCGCCGGCGCGGGCACGGCGCTGGTCGGCTCGCCGAAGACGGTGGCCGCGCGCCTTCGCGAGTATCAGGAGATCGGCATCGATACGGTGATCGGCTCCGGCTATCCGCATCTGGAAGAGGCCTATCGCGTCGCCGAACTGCTTTTCCCCGAACTCGGCATTACCCGCGAGCAGCAGCGCCTGGGCTTCAACAACGAGTTCGGCCGCAAGCAGGTCTTCGCAGGCGGCAGCCATGGCGGCAATCTGAAAGTCGTTTCCGGCTCCTGAGCTCGAACAGAGCGTGACACCGTCGCAAGCCGCTTACGGCTTGCGCCATCCTGCTTTCGATAGACGCGAGGACAAAGCATGTCGACTTTCGATACTCCGTTCGTACGATCGGTCGCTTCCGAAAAGGCCGGGAAGGCGGGTCTGCGCCTGCCGCTGCCCGGCCTGGAGAAGCTGACGCCTTACCTGGTGCCGGTGGCGATCGTGGCGTTCTGGCAGCTTGCCTCCTCTGTCGGCTGGATCTCGTCGCGCATCATGCCGTCGCCGGCCGATGTCGGCCTCGCCTTCTGGTCGACGACGGTTTCCGGCCAGTTGCCGAATGACGTGCTGGTGAGCGCCGGCCGCGCCTTTGCCGGCCTTCTCGTCGGTGGCTCGATCGGCTTCCTGCTCGGCATCGCCAATGGCGTATCGCGCATTTCCGAACAGCTGACCGATACGACGCTGCAGATGCTGCGCACCATTCCGCATCTGGCGATGATCCCGCTCGTCATCCTGTGGTTCGGGATCGGCGAGGAATCGAAGCTGTTTCTGACTTCGCTCGGCGTGCTCTTCCCGGTTTATCTCAACACCTATCATGGGGTGCGCAATGCCGATCGCGATCTGATCGAGATGGGCAAGGTGTATGGCATGGGCAACTGGACGCTGTTCCGCAAGGTGATCTTTCCAGGTGCGCTGCCGTCGATCTTCGTCGGCCTCAGATATGCGCTCGGCATCATGTGGCTGACGCTGATCGTATCGGAATCGATCGCCGCATCCTCAGGCATCGGCCATATGGCCAACAATGCCCGCGAATTCATGATGACTGATGTCGTCGTGCTCGCCCTCGTCATTTATGCCGTGCTCGGCAAGCTTGCCGATGTCATCGCCCGCGTTCTGGAGAGGCGGCTGCTTGCCTGGAACCCGGTCTATCAGAAATAGGAGAGACGCGATGACATCGATCGCACATGAGCGTTTTCACGCCGTCGCCGAAGAGCCAGCTTATGCGCGCGAAAACGCGCCGGCAGTGGGCCGTAGTGCGCCAGCGGCGATCAGCCTGACGGGGCTTGAAAAGAGTTTTGGGGCCAACCGCGTGCTGCGCGGCATCAACCTGCATATTCCGGCCGGCCAGTTCGTCGCCGTGATCGGCAAGAGCGGCTGCGGGAAGAGCACGCTGCTGCGCATCCTGATGGGCCTCGACGAGCCGAGTGCCGGCGAGCTGCATTTCGAAGATGCCGACGGGGCGCAGGCGAGCCCGAACACGCGCATCGTCTTTCAGGAGCCGCGGCTGCTACCCTGGCTTAGTGTCGCCGATAATGTGGTGGTCGGGCTCGGCGATGGCATCGACAGTCGGGCGGCGGCAAAGGCGGCCGATGCCGTGCTTGCCGAAGTCCAGCTTGGCGAAAAGACCAGGGAATGGCCGGCGCGGCTTTCTGGCGGGCAGCGGCAGCGCGTGGCGTTGGCGCGGGCGCTGGTCAGCCGGCCCGGCGTGCTGGCGCTCGACGAACCGCTCGGCGCACTCGATGCGCTGACGCGGATCAGCATGCAGGAACTCATCAACCGTGTCTGGCGCGAACTTGGCTTCACCGCCGTGCTCGTCACCCATGATGTCAGCGAGGCGGTGCATCTCGCCGACCGGGTCATCGTGCTCGACGACGGGCGGATCGCACTCGATCTTCCCATTCCCTATCCGCATCCGCGGCGGCACGGCAACCCCGACCTTGCCGAGCTCGAAGGCCGGCTGCTCGCCGCGATCCTCGGCACCGACGGCGGTCATTGATCCCAGCGCTATTCGCGAAGTTGTATGATCTCGGCATAGGCGAGGCCTGTCGACGCGAGCATGCGACCGATGGCGAAAATGTATAGGCGTCTGGGTATGAGAAATAACCTGTCTCTGCCGAGGCGTGCTGCCACATGCGCGTAACTCGGCAACAACAGCTCCCTCAAGCCGTTTCACGTCTAGCTTGACTCACTCATACCTCTATGGCTATACGTTAACTCATAGCTATCAGGGTATGGATCGTAGATGTCGAACGCTCAGGACATGCTCTTCAGGACGCTCGCCGATCCGACCCGGAGGGCGCTTTTCGAGCGGCTGTGCCGTGAAGGAGAGAAGACGGTCGGAGCTCTCACGGCGCGGGCGGGGGTCTCGCAACCGGTCGTTTCAAAACATCTCGGAATCCTGAAGCAGGCCGGATTGGTGCGCGACCGCCATGAAGGTCGCCAGACGCATTATAGCGCGCAGCTCGGTGCGCTGGCGCCGCTGGTCGACTGGACAAGCGAGATGGCGGGCTTCTGGCAAAATCGGTTCGATCAGCTGGAGGATCTATTGAAAAGGATGGACCAATGACCGAAATTTCAAACGAAACCCGTTCCGTCATCGTCGAACGACAGATCCCTTTTCCGCCGGAAAAGATCTGGCGCGCGCTCACCCAACCGCATCTGATCGCGGACTGGCTGATGAAGAACGACTTCGTGCCGGTCGTGGATCACCGTTTCAAGCTGAGCGCGGATTGGGGCTCCGTCGACTGCCAGGTCCTGGAAGTCGAGCCGAACAAAACCCTGTCTTACACCTGGGCTGCCTATGATCTCGAAAGTGTCGTCACCTGGACTCTCACGCCCATGGGCGCGGGCACGCACCTGCGCATGGAGCAGTCGGGCTTCCGGCCGGATCAGCGGCAGGCTTACGGAGGCGCCAAAAGCGGTTGGCAGCAGTTTTTCGCAAAGCTGGAGCAGTTGCTGACGCGCATAGAGTGAGACCGCTGCCAAAACGGATCACGCCATCCGCTTCGCTTGTTTTCGCAGGAGGTTCCCTTGACTTGGAATAACTGGCTTCGGCAGATCCACCGTTGGCTGTCCATTGCCTTTACGCTGGCCGTCATAATTAATATCATCGCGATGGTGCAGGAGAAATCGTCCGTCTGGGTGGGCTTCATGGCGCTGCTGCCGCTGACCTTGCTGCTGCTCACCGGTCTCTACTTGTTTGCGCTGCCATATGCCGCCAAGTGGCACGGCGCGGGACGCAGCGGAGGGTAGGAGTGAAGGCAATGTCCGGGAAGACATCCAAGACCGCAGCAAAGGTCACGAAGAAGACAACCGCCAAGCCTGGTGCCGCGGAGCCGGTCCTTCTCTCCGGTGGCAACCCTCAGATCGCCAAGGGCTACGGCGACGCTCCCGTGCAAGCCTACATCGCCGCTATGCCCGGCTGGAAAAGCGACGTCGGGCGCCGTCTCGACGCGCTCATCACGCGTGCGGTGCCCGGAGTGTATAAGGCCGTGAAATGGAATTCGCCCCTCTATGGCATAGAAGGGCAGGGCTGGTTTCTCGGTGTTCATTGCTTCGCGAAATATATCAAGGTCGCTTTCTTCCGCGGCAGGTCACTCAGTCCCATCCCGCCCGGCGAGTCCAAACAAAAGGAAGTGCGCTACTTCCACATTCATGAGGAAGACCAACTCGACGAGGCTCAGCTCGCCGCCTGGGTGGAACAGGCAAGCCAATTGCCCGGCGAACGAATGTGAGCGGATGTCAGGCTATCAGCACTAAGAGACGGAGGAGCGATATCGATGAAGAAAGCCACGGCAACGCTGAAGAAGAGCGGCTCCAGCGAAGAGAAGGACGGCGACTCTCCTTCTCGATTGATCGATGCGAGAATCGAGGAGTTGAGCGATTGGCGCGGCAAGACGCTCGCTCAAGTCCGAACTCTCATCAGGCAGGCAGAGCCCGACGTGGTCGAGGAATGGAAGTGGAGAGGCGTTCCCGTGTGGGAGCACGCCGGGATCATTTGCACTGGCGAGACTTATAAGAGCGTGGTGAAACTGACCTTCGCCAAGGGCGCCTCGCTGGAGGATCCTTCAGGCCTCTTCAACTCCAGTCTTGACGGCAATACCAGACGTGCCATCGATTTCCATGAGGGCGACGAGATTGACGAGCAGGCGTTGACAGCGCTCATTCGCGGCGCTGTCGCACTCAACACTTCAAAGCGGGCCGCCGCTCGTCCTGCCGGCTCGCGGAAGAAACAAAGCAGCGCTTGAGGCTTGGCTTATTTCGTCTGAAACGCGTCGCCTCAAACTGATTCATGCGAGGCGATTTGGTTTTGCGTGACATGCGATCAGTGGATCGGGCTTTCCTCGCGCTCGAGGAAGAGTTCCAGGTTGTCGAGGCCGATCTCGGTGCCCTGGAGACGGGCGCCGTTGTCGGCGTAGCCGTCGAGGAAGACCACCTGTTCGGTGAAGACCATTTTCGTGCCGCCGGGTGCGGCTTCGAAGGCAACGGTGGCGAGCGACGCGGAGATGCGGCTTTCCCCAAGCTTCATCTCATAGGCATAAATGATGCGGGCATCGGGCACGATATCGATGTAATGGGCGTCATAGGCGTGCAGAAGGCCGTCAGTATCGGCGACGTAGTTCCTTTCCGTGCCGCCGGGGCGGAAATCGAGCCCGTAGTCCAGCGGCACCCACTCGCCATGGCAGGCGAACCATTGCCGTTTGGATTCCGGTGTTGACCAGGCGCGGAAGGCGCGGGCGACTGGCGCCTTCAGGTGGCGTTCGATGACGAGAGTGGTGTGTTCGGCAGATCGTGTCGTCATTCGGGAAGGGTCTCCGTTTCATTGGCGAGAAAGTGGTCCAGCCTGTCGAAGGTGGTCGTCCATTGGATCTTCCGCTGTTCCACCCAGCGCTCGACGGCGGCAAGCGCGTCCTGCTGCAAGCGGTAGGTTCGCACCCGGCCGGATTTTTCGGAGAGCACGAGGCCGCTTTCCTCCAGCACCTGCAGATGTTTCATCACTGTCGGCAGCGCAACCGCGAGCGGCGCGGCCAGTTCGGTGACGGAGGCCGGGCCGCGGCCGAGGCGATCGATCATGCCGCGGCGGCTGCGATCGGAAAGCGCATGGAACATACGGTCGAGATCCGCCTGGCTTTCGATCATCCCGCGGTATCCCGGAAGCGGGCTGGCAGCCTTTCTTTGTAGGGGTAGAACTTGAAGTAGGGGCGGGCCTCTTCCAGAACCCTTGCAAAGGACGGGCGCTCCAGCAACCGATCATAGTAGGCGCGAAGGTTCGGCTGTTCCTGAGTGAAGGGAATCAGCGTCTCAGCATAGAAGAGCGCAGGGGCTGCGGCGCAATCGGCCATGGTGAGGCCGGCGCCCGATATCCATTGCTTGCCGGCGAGCTGCTTTTCGATCATCGCATAGGCGCTGGCGAGCGTCGCCTTGGCGGCGGCCACCTCGATTTCATCCGCCGCGCCCTCGGGCCGCCGGCGATTGCTGACGAGCGTCTGCATCGGCGCCTGGACATAGTGGTCGAAGAAGCGGTCCCAGAGGCGGACTTGCAGCGCCCGGTCGATCTCCAGCGGCAGAAGGCGAACGGGGCCGGGATAATATTGCTCGAGATATTCGATGATGATGGATGTCTCGGGAATGGTGCTGTCGCGCGCTTCGTCCCTGAGCAGCGGCATCTTGCCGATCGGCCAGAAACGGAAAAGATCGGCGCGAGAGGTCTCATCGGAAAGATCGACGATGCGATTTTCGAAGGGGGTGGCGTTTTCATAAAGCGCGATCAGCACTTTGTGGCAGAAGGAGGCGAGCGGATGCCCATAGAGCACGAGCGACATGCGGCAACCTTTCCTATCGTTGCGGTAAACTTTACCCATCGACTAACTATCAGGTCGCGACGCATCAGGCAATAGATACTTCGCCAATCGTGCAAGTATCCGTCAGCCGATATAGCGGGCGATAACCAGATGGCCGGGCGTCGGCTGGCCGTCTTCCATGCGCACGTTGATATCCGATATCTCGACGAGTTCGAAACCGGTGGCCGTCAGGCGTTCTCTTACATAGGCGTCGGCATGGGCGAAGCGCTGGTGCGGGCCGACCATGTAGGCGCGGCCGGCGAGGACTTCCTCGGGCAGGGTTTCCGAGGAGAAGATGAACAGACCGCCCGGCGTCAGGTTCTCGGCGGCGCCGAAGAACAGCGGTTCGAGTGCGCCGAGATAGGGCAGCACGTCGGTGGCGGCGATGATGTCGAAGGCCTCCTCGTCGTTGTCGTCGAGGAAATCCTCGACCTCGGCGACGAAGAGCGTCTCGTAGAGATCCTTCTCATGGGCGATCTCGACCATCTTCTCCGATATGTCGATGCCGGTCATATCAGCGCAGAGGTCGCGCAGTGCGCCGCCGGTGAGACCCGTGCCGCAGCCCAGATCAAGCAGCCGCTTGAACGGTCCGAGCTTTAGCGCCTGCAGGCGTTGGCGCACCAGCATCGGCACGTGATAGCCGAGCTGCTCGACGAGCACGTCCTCGAAAACTTCGGCATGCTGGTCGAACAAGGTCTCGACATAGGCATCGGGCGCCTTGACCGGCGTTTCGCCGAGGCCCATCGCGGCAATGCGCACGGCCGCACCGCCGTGATCGTCGGGATCGAGTGCTAGGACTTCCTCATAGGCTGCAACGGCCGCATCGACATCGCCGGCCTTTTCCAGCGCCAGCGCCCGGTTATAGGCCTCGCCAAGGGCTTCTTCGTCGATTTTCTTTGCCATCGCAGCTCATCGTCCTTTGTTTCAGGCCGTCCTTTTGTTTCAGGCATGCGTCTAAGGCTGCTTTCGATGTTTTGCAATGGCGTGCTTGCGGGCGCAGAATGGCCGAAAAGAAGACGAAGGGAGGAACGAGCCATGAAAATGGAGGAAGACAGGACGTCATCGGTACGGGAAGGAGAGGGCGCGCGGCCATTGCTGCTGCCAAGTACACCAGGCGAGGTCACCAACACGCTCATTCATTATTACCGTGGCGAACTCGGACGGATGACGAGTTGGCGCGACCGCATCGACCGGACGTCCAACTGGGCGATCACCGTCGTCGCAGCACTGCTCTCGGTGTCGCTGTCGACGCCGACCTCGCATCACGGAGTGCTGCTGTTCGGGATGATGCTGGTGACGCTGCTGCTGATGATCGAAGCGCGGCGCTACCGTTTCTTCGATATTTACCGCGCCCGCATTCGCCAGATCGAGCGCTGCTATTTCGCGCAGATTCTCGCGCCGGAGGTCGGGACTGGTGGCGAATGGGCGATGGTGGTCGCCCGCAGCCTGCGCAAACCGCGCTTCCTGCTCAGCTATCAGGAGGCGATGCACCGCCGGCTCAAACGCAACTACGGCTGGATGTATTTCATCTTGTTGCTCGCCTGGTGCCTGAAGATCTCGACGCCGAAACTGCAGACGGAGGGCATGCCGGCGCTGCAGGCGCAGTCATGGGCCTATGTCATCGACAATGCCGTGCTCGGGCCGGTTCCCGGCCTTGCGGTCATCGCCATTGTGGTCGCCTTCTATCTCGGCATGCTCGGTTTCGCGCTTCGCCCGGATCGCGACGAAGGCGAGTTCGGCCATGGCGAGGCGCATGTCTGACCATGCCGCCCGAACCGCTCACACTTTTCGGCATCCTGCTGCAGAGCCGATCAGTGCAGGATGAACTCCCCCTTCAGCGCCCGCCACTCGGTTGCCGAGATCAGCTTGCGGTGGATGTAGCGCACCGAATGCAGCGGCCCGTCGAGCTTCTCTTCCCAGAATTTCAGGAAACCGCGCATTTCGGGAAAATCGGGGGCGAGGTCATAGTCCTGCCAGACATAGGTCTGCAGGATCGCCGGGTGGTCCGGCAGGTGGTAGAGGATCTGGGCGGTCGTCAGACCGTAGCCCTGCAATTGTTTTTCCATGTCCTTGTGCATCGCATTCCACTTCTTCTTGTTCCCACTCGCGCGCTTATTAGCGCTACGTGATATGGAAACATGCGAGTGGTTAATGAAAACTTTACAGATACTTCAGAAAAGGACAATTTATTTTTTATATCAATGGCTTGGCAGCATCATGCCGAGAGTGCTGCCAAGTCTGCTTTTGTGTCATGCATGCCGTTATCCCAAAACTGTGACACGCATCAGCGCTTGAGATGCCGGGTCAGGCGGCGTTCGATCCAGGCCCAGAGATGGCGTAGAGCCTCGACGATGGCGAGATAGAAGATCGCCGCCCAGAGATAGGTCTGGTAGTCGAAGGTGCGGGAGAAGGCGTAGCGGGTTTCGCCCATCAGGTCGAGCACGGTGATGATGGCGACGACCGCCGAGCCCTTGATCAGCAGGATGATCTCGTTGCCATACGGGCGAAGCGCGACGATGAGAGCCTGTGGCAGGATGATTTTGCGAAAAGCGATGAACTTGTGGATACCGAGTGCGGCGGCCGCCTCGTGCTGGCCATGCGACACGCTTTCGATCGCGCCGCGCAGGATTTCCGCCTGGTAGGCCGCGGTATTGATGGTCATGGCAAAGAGGCCGCAATACCAGGCATCGCGGAAAAACCACCAGATGCCGACGGCCTCAAGCTGCGGCCGGAATATGCCGAGGCCGTAATAGACCAGGAACAGCTGGGCAAGCAGCGGTGTGCCGCGGAAGAAGTAGATGTAACTGTAGGCCAGCGCATTCAGCACCCGGTTCCTTGACATGCGCGCCACGGCAAGCGGCAGCGACAGCATGGCGCCGCAGATGACGGAAATGAAAACGAGGCTCAGCGTTATCCACAGACCATGGAGGTAACGCGGCCCGTAACGGGCGAATTTTTCTGGATCCCAGCCGTTGACGACGGAATAGACAAGGAGCGCCGCGAGCAGAGCCCAGACGGCGACGAAGATATAGCCGGCCATGCGCGCCGGCGTCATCGGCTTCGTCACTTCGCGGGGTGCGGGCTGCGGCGGGATCAGCGTTTCGGCGTAGCTCATCGGCGGATCTCCGAACGCTTGGCCCAACGCTCGACATAGACGAGCAGAAAGGAAGAGAGGATGGCGAGCACCAGATAGAGGCAACAGGCCAGACCATAGAAGAAGAAGGGTTCCTTGGTCACACGCACGGCGACACTCGTCTGGCGGAGGATATCGGCAAGGCTGATGATCGAGACGTAGGAGGTGTCCTTCAGCAACACCATCCAGAGGTTCGTCAGGCCTGGCAGCGCGATGCGCACGAGCTGCGGCAGGATGATCAGGCGTAGCGTGCGGCCGCTATGCAGCCCGAGCGCGTCGCCTGCCTCGTATTGCCCCTTGGGAATGGCGCGGAAGGCCGAGAGCAGCACCTCCGAACAGTAGGCGGAGAAGACGACCGAGAGCGCGATGACGCCGGCGAGAAAGGCGTTGATCTCGACCGGTGGTCCGTCATAACCGACGAAGGTCAGCAGAGACTGGATCAGCATCTGCATGCCGTAATAGATGATGAAGAGCGTCAGAAGCTCCGGCAGGCCGCGAAAGATCGTGGTGTAGATGCCGGCCGCCAGCCGCAGCGGCTTTTCCTCCGACTGCTGGCCGAGCGCCACCAGGAAGCCGATGGCGAGGCCGATCGGCAGGGTGACGATCGCCACCGAAACGGTGACCTGCAGGCCAAGCGCGATCTCGTCGCCCCAGCCGGTATCGCCACAGGCAAGAATCGTCGACGGACCTAACCAAGTGAAGATGCCAACGGGTCCGCATAGCGGATCGAAAATATGCACAATCCAGCTCCAGAAGGAGCCTAGCGCGGAATATAATCCGCCCATGCGAGAATTCCCCTCACGGCTTTTGCCGTTTTGATCTTGCCATCTTTGTCAAACAAAAATGGCGGAAGAGCAAGCCTTCCGCCACTATCTTCATCGGCCAGATAGCGAATTTCTTATTCGCCGTAAACGTCGAAGTCGAAGTACTTGTCCTGGATCTTCTTGTATTCACCGTTGGCGCGGATCGCGGCGATCGCCGTGTTCAGCTTTTCCCTGAGCGGGTCACCCTTGCGGATAGCAATTCCGGCGCCGTTGCCATTGATTTCCTTGTCGACCGGCAGGGTCGTCAGGATCTTGCAGCAGGCGCCGGCGTCGGACTTGACCCATTCGGAGAGAACGACGACGTCGTCGATGACGGCGTCGACACGGCCGCTGGCAACGTCGAGCTTGTATTCGTCAGCGGTCGGATAGAGCTTGAGCTCTGTGTCGGCGAGATGCTTCTCGGCATAGTTGGCGTGCGTCGTGGAGGTCTGCGCGCCGATCACCTTGCCCTTGAGGCCGGCGACGTCTGATATCGTCGAATCCTTCGGCACGGCGATTGCCGGCGGGGTGTTGTAGTACTTGTTGGAGAAGTCGACGAGCTTTAGGCGCTCCGGTGTGATCGACATGGAGGAGACGATCATGTCGAACTTCTTGGCGTTCAGCGCCGGGATGATGCCGTCCCAGTCGGTGCTGACGAAGGAGCATTCGGCCTTCATCTCAGCGCAGAGCGCCTTGGTGATATCGATGTCGAAGCCCTGGATCGTGCCGCTGGCATCGACGAATTCGAAGGGCGGATAGGTCGAATCGGTGCCGATCACATACTTCTCGCCATCGGCCATGGCCGAGCCGGCAAAAAGGGACATCGCCGCGATCGAGGCTGCCGCGAAAATACGGGTGGAATTAAGCATGAGGATCCTCTCTGTTGGTAGCCGTCGCTCCTTTTTCTGTTGGGCTGACGGCTGCAGTTCAACGGTGCTGAGACCGCCTTGCGGCGATAATCAGACTTTTTTTCATGGAATTGCAACACAAATCCCATCGCAATTGTGCGGTGCAAATAACAGGCGAGATGAACGCCGGCAGACTACAACATTCACGCGAGGTTAATCCCCGACTTCCTAGAACCGGAACAAATCGGCGGCTCGGCGATTGCCATTCCGCCGTTTCGCCTCAATGCGACGCTAGGGGCGGAACCAGGGCCTTGCGGCCTTCAAGAAGCTCAAACAGGATCGAGGAAACCCGATGGGCATGAAATCAAGATTGTTCGCGAGCGCGGCTTTTCCGCTGCTTTCTCTGTCGCTGGCGCTGCAGCCGGCATCGGCGATGGCAGCCGTACGCGACGTCGCGACGCAGGCATCGGCCGTGCGGCAGGCTGAGCAGGGCAGCTTCGAGGTGGCGCAGGATGCGCCTTCCGAGGAGGAACTGCTGAAGAAGAAGCGCAAGCAGCAGGAGGAAGCTCCGGCCGAAAAGGCGCCTGCCGCCGAGCAGCCGGCGCAGCAGGAAGCGCCTGCCGAAAAGCCGAAGGCCGAGCGGAAGGAAGCGCCTGAACCCAAGGCAGAGCCGGAAGCGCCGAAGGCGGAGGCACCTGCGGAGCAGCCTGAAAGCAAGCCCGAGCGGAAAGCCAAACAGCAGGCCCAGCCCGAGGCAAAGCCGGAGGCCGCGCCGCAGCAGGAAGAGCAGCCGGTAACGCAGGAAAAGCCGAAGAAGCCGAGGAAGCAGGAGACGCAGCAGGCCGAGCCGGAGGCTCAGCCGCAGCCCGAACAGCAGCCGGCAGCAAAGGAAGCTCAGCCGGAAACGGAACAGGCACAACCTGAAGCCAAGCCGGAAGGCGGCAAGCGGGAGAAAGGGCAGGATAAGGCCCAAGGCAAAGATAAAGGCAAGGGCAAGGCTGAGACTGCCGCTCCCGAGGCGGTGACACCGACCGAAGAACAGGCCAAGCCCGAAGCCAAACCAGAGGTGAAACCCGCAGCCGAAGCGCCTGCCGAGCAGAAGCCGACAAAGGGCGAGACTGCAGCACCTGCAGACAAGGTACCTGCAGACAAGGCACCTGCGGCTAAGACGACCGAAGACAAGGCGGCGGCACCGGAAGCCGAGCCCGCCGAGAAGCCGAAGGAGGGTACGGCAGCAAAGCCCGCCGGCGAGCAGCCGGCCGCGCCCGCAACTGATACCGCCCAGCCGCTGCCGGACGCCAGTGGCGGCCAGCAGGCGGAGCAGGCCATTCCGGCGCCGGAAAAGGTATCGCCCGAGGAGCTGGAGCGCCGCAAGAAGATCGCCGCAGATCCGGCCAAGAGCAACGAGACCGTCGTGCTGCCGGTGGAGAACGGTGCCGCTGTGCTCGACAGCGACAAGGATGCGGACCGCAGCAAGGGCCGGGAAGGCCGCCGCGATCGCGATAGGCAGCGCGCCGACAGCCAGGAGGTGAAGGTGCCGACCTCGGATGCCGATGCACAGGCTTCGAGCGGCGCCAAAGCGCCGGCGCCGGTCAAGCTCGAGGCGGTGACCCGCGAGAAGGGCAGGAAGCTCGATGAGCGGCCACGATTCGTCCGTCCCGACGGCGCGCGCTTCGACGACCGCGGCGACGACAGCCGTGTGATCATCCAGTACGACAACAGGACGATCGTGCGCGGCGACGACGACAGGCGCTTCCTGCGCGACGGCGAGCGGCCGAGTTATGAGGAGCTCTCAGGCGACCGCTACCGCGAGACGATCACGCGGCCGGAAGGCTACCGCATCGTGACGATCCGCAACCGTTACGGCGACATCATCCAGCGGTCGCGCGTCGACGCCCGCGGGCGCGAGGACGTGCTCTATTATTCGCAGGACCTCTATGACGATCCGGACCGCGACTATTTCGAGGATCCGGGCGCCGATCTGCCGCCGATGCGGCTGCGCGTGCCGCTCAGCGACTACATCATTGATACCCGCAGCGACCCGAACCGGGACTATTACGAGTTCCTGAGCGAGCCGCCGGTCGAGCCTGTGGAACGCGTCTATTCGCTGGACGAGGTGAAGTATTCGGCCCGTATCCGCGACAAGGTGCGCCGCATCGACCTCGACACGATCACCTTCGCGACCGGTAGCGCCGATATCCCGATGACCCAGGCGCGCACGCTGCGCAAGGTCGCCGACGCGATCAGCGAGGTGCTCAAGAAGGATCCGAGCGAGACCTTCCTGATCGAGGGGCATACCGATGCCGTCGGCTCAGACCAGAGCAACCTGGTCCTGTCCGACCAGCGGGCGGAATCGGTCGCCAATGTGCTCTCCGACGTTTACGGCATCGCGCCGGAGAACCTCGCGACGCAGGGTTATGGTGAGCAGTATCTGAAGGTCAACACGTCGGCCCCCGAGCAGGAAAACCGCCGCGTCACCATCCGCCGCGTCACGGCGCTGGTCCGCCCGGTCGCTGCCAACAGGTAATGATGTTGCCCCTCTCCATTCCCGGGGAGGGGCATTTCGCTCTTTTGCGCGACGCGCTTTAGCGCCTAAGCGGCGCTGCCAACACCACGTATCAGTTCATCCGGCGCAGATCGCGATGTCCGAATGTCCTTTCGGACGCACAAAGGACGCTCGAACAGTTTCAATTCTCCCATCGGCCCGAAAATCAATTCTGATTTTCGGGCCGATGCGCTAGCCGACCGTGTCTCCGGTACTTTTAAGGAAAAAGTGCATTTTTTGGGCATCAATGGGAACGTTGATCCTGTCATCCGGGCCAACGCGCGAGGACGCGTCGATTTGGGCAGTAAAGGCCGCTGTCCCGACCTTGCCGATCGCCAGTGTGTATGGGCCGAGGGGCTCGATATCGGCGACATGCAGGCTTGCAGTCGAAGCGTTTGCATCCCTGACCATAGTATGTTCCGGTCGGATTCCGAGAACCACCGACTGTCCTACCGCCGCCGAAAGGCGCTCGGCTCTTTGCGTAGGAATCGCAATGTCGACGTCACCCTCGGCTTGGAAGGCAATTCCACCGGAGGTTTGCACAAGTCGCCCGTCGATGAAGTTCATGCTTGGCGAGCCGATAAAGGCAGCGACGAAGAGATTCTTCGGAGATTCATAAAGGGTGATCGGATCAGCGGCCTGCTCGATACGCCCTTGATTCATAACCACGACACGATCTGCCATCGTCATCGCCTCTACCTGATCGTGCGTAACATACACGATCGTGGTTTTGAGCCTGCGATGTAGGAGTTTGATTTCTGTTCGCATTTCAATGCGCAATTTGGCGTCGAGATTGGATAACGGTTCGTCGAACAGGAACACATCCGGCTGGCGAACGATCGCCCGGCCAATCGCCACGCGTTGGCGTTGGCCACCCGAAAGCGCGTTCGGCTTGCGTTTTAAATAGGCACCGAGATTGAGAATGCGCGCCGCATTTGCAACGGCGGCATCGATGTCCTGCTTCGGCGTTCCGCGCACCTTCATGCCGTAGCCGATGTTTTCGGCGACTGTCATATGCGGATAGAGCGCGTAATTCTGAAACACCATCGAGCAATTGCGCAAACCCGGGCGCAGCGTCGTAACGTCCCGCTCGCCGATACGGATTTCCCCGGACGTCGTCTGTTCCAGCCCCGCGATCATCCGCAGGGTGGTTGTCTTCCCGCAGCCGGACGGCCCGACGAGAACCACGAATTCCTTGTCGGCAATTGCCAAATCGAGCGGAGGGATGACCTCAACGCTACCAAAGGATTTGGTGACCTGATCCAAACGCACCTGGGACATGCTGTAACCTTTTCACGAGAATTCCATCGCCAGCCCTAAGCGACGATAGTCTCCATCTTCTGCAACGATGTCTGATCCCATCCCGGCATCGCCGGGATGGGTGTTGAGGATGGGTTTACTTCGCAGGCAGGCCCATCGACGAACGATAGGCTGCCAGTTGCTTGTCGCGGCCAAACTCGTCCGTCAGCTTGTTCCATCCGGCAGCCACGGTATCCAGCGCCTGCTGCGGCGTGACTTCTCCAGCCAATGCCTTGGAAAGCTCGATCTCGAGAATTTCCGTATAGGAGAAATAGCCCGGCAGGCGCATGTCGAGTGCGGTGTTCTTGGCGGTGACCGCATCCTTCTGGCTTCCAAGATATTCCTTTGCCTCACGCTCGGAGAATATCTTCGACCACAATTCCGTATTTGTCGTGTGCGAAAGACGGTAAGGATTGACGCCTGTGCCGCCGGTGATCGCCGCCTGACCGGAAACTGCCGGGCTCGTCAGGAACTGGATATAGTTCCAGGCCGCCTCCTGGTTCTTGGAGGACGACGGAACAGCCGCCTGCCAGCCGCCGAAGGCCATGAAGGAAGTCTGGACGACATCGGGCTGCTTGTCCCACTTCTTGGTCTTGTAGTTCCAGATCTCGTCCGAGCCCGGCAGCGATGCCGAACCGACATTGCCGGCGACCTTGGACTGCTTCGGGTCGGCGGCGATGACGCCGGTATCGCCCCAGCCGATCGATTCCGCGACCTGGCCACCGGCAAAGGCCGCGTTCACTTCGCCGAACGAGAAGTTCAGCGCATTTGGCGGCGCCAATTTCGAAGCGCGAATATATTCCTCCAGGCCGCGTACCCAGCCCGGATTGTTGACCTGCGCATCCATCGTATCCGGATCGAAGAACATGCCGCCGGGATTGTCGGGATGGCTTGTGTAGCCGGCAACATGGCTGAACAGGAACCAGAATTGCTGGCCACCACGGCGAAAGGCTTCCGCCGTGCCCCAGAGGCCCTTGTCCGGTTGCTGGAAGAACTCGGCGATATCGAGATATTCCTTCCAGGTTTTCGGCGGCGCGAGATCATGACCATACTTTGCCTTGAAGGCTTTCTGGTTGTCGGCGTTCTCGAAAAGGTCGATGCGGTAGGTATAGGTATGAGCGTCACCGTCCATGGTCTGTGACAGCACTTTGCCGTTCCAGACCATCAGTTGCTCGCGGTAAACCGGGGCGATGTCGTCCCAATCGGCACCCGATTGCATCGCCTTGGGCATTTCCGAGAGAAAATCAGTGAAGTCCGGCGCCCAGGCCGGTGCGAAGGCGACCACGTCGAACGTGTCTTCGCCCGAGGTCAGCGAGGTGACGATCTTGGGATAGAGTTCCGACCACGGAAATTCCACCACATTCACCTTGCCGCAGGTCTTTTCCTCCCAGCCCTTGGCCGCGAGTTGCAGCGCAGAAGCGATGTAAGGTCCCGTCTGCGTCGTGGCCGTGAGGGTGACACCGGTGTAGTCCGGTTCGCATGCGAGCGCGGATGTTGTGCCCGCCGCAGCAAGCAGTACTGCGGCCGTTGAACTCAGTAGTAATCTTCTCATGTTTTCCTCCCCGGAATTGAACAATGACTAGGCTTGTCGAACGGTCACTTTATTGCTCCCAAAAGCAGGCCGGACCGCATCAGCCTGCTCAAAATGCCCGCCATGACGACCATGGGTATGATCGCGACCAGGGCGGCTGCCGATATCGACCACCACTCGTCGCCGCGCTGGCTGTTTTGCCCTGCGACGAGAATGGGAAGCGTCTGCCATTTGGAACTGGTCAGGAAGAGTGCGAACAGGAACTCGTTCCAGACGAAGGCGAGGGTGATCATGAATGTCGCGATCAGGCCCGGCTTGGACATGGGCAGGACGATACCGAAGAAAATTCTCCACGACGGCACATTGTCGACCATCGCCGCCTCTTCGACTTCAACCGGCAGCGCCGCAAAGAAATCGCGCATCAGCCAGATCACGATCGGCAGCGAGAAGGCGACATAGGCGAAGGTGAGGCCTGTATAAGTGTCCACCAGCTTGAACCCCAACTTGCCCATTTCCGTATACATCAGGAACAAGGCAAAGGCGGCGACGATCGGCGGAAACATGCGCTGGCTCACAAACCAGAAGACGATATCGTCATTGCCGAGGACCGGCCCTGGAAGCTTGATACGGCTGGAGCCGATGGCGAGCGCAAGCGCTGCAACAAAGGCAAAGATCAGCGAAACAGCCTGCCCGTAACCCAGCACATGACGACCAAGCAGATATCCGCCGAAGGCAACAACGACGAAAATCACGCCGGACAGCAGCTTGACCTCGAAGGTGAAGCGCACCAGCGCATAGGCTGCCATCGATCCGATGAAGGTGGCCAGCACCGATGCGGAAAGCCCGACGATCGTGGAGGCGATGAAGGTGTTGTAGAACTGGCCGCGCGCGCCCGACAGAAGCTCGCTCCAGGCTGTCAGCGTCGGGTCGAAGTCGACAAATGGAATATAGGTCGGCCCGCCGACGACGCCAAGCGGCGACTTGAACGAGGTGATCGCGACCCAGTAAAGCGGAAAGAAGGTGAAGGCCAGCCAGAGCAGGCAGCCTGCGAGCGCCCACCAGCGGCCGGATCCTTTGAGGTCACGAACGCTCATTTGTGCTTCTCCAGATAGGGCTTCAGGATGGCGAGATAGACGAGCCCGATGACGGTGATGACGATCAGGAACAGGAAGGACAGGGCGGAGGTGTAGCCGAGGTTGAACTTCTTGAAGCCCTCCTGATACGCGAACAAGGTGAGCGTTTCGGTCGAAATGCCGGGCCCACCGCCTGTCATGACGAATACCGTGTCGATGATCTTGTAGCTCTCGATGAGGCGGATGAAGACCACAGCCACCGAAATCGGCAGCATCATCGGGAAAGTGATCCCCCAGAACTGCTGCCAGGGGCTGGCATTTTCAAGCGCGGCAGCCTCGTAGACGTCCTCCGGCAGGGTTTGCAACCCGGCAAGAAG
This sequence comes from Rhizobium changzhiense, assembly GCF_013087625.1. Lineage (NCBI taxonomy): Bacteria > Pseudomonadati > Pseudomonadota > Alphaproteobacteria > Hyphomicrobiales > Rhizobiaceae > Rhizobium > Rhizobium changzhiense. Next base: position 780,987 of record NZ_JABFCQ010000002.1, on the reverse strand, counting down.
CATAAGGATGACGAAGGGTGTCCACTGCCACACTTCGACGGAAATGATGGCGCCGATAGCCCATCTGGTCTGCGTCAGAAATGGCAGATTCGGAAAGCCGAAAGCGGTCATCAACTCATTGAGCGGGCCCATCGTGGGATTGAGGATCTGGCGGGCAATGAGTGCAACAGCAACGGGCGCCACCAGCATCGGCACCAGGAAGCTGACCCGAAACAAACCTTCGCCGGGCACGCGACGGTTGAGCGCCAGCGCCACGGAAAAACCGATGACATACTGCAGCGTCACCGCGACAAAAGCGATGATCGTCGTCGTCCAGGCGACATTCCAGAAGCGCGGATTCTGAAGCAGTTCCGTATAATTGCCGAAGCCGACGAAACGCGCGGGGATCGGCGGGACGAGCCGCAGGCTCATGAAGCTGGTGGTCAGCGAATAGATCAGCGGGAAGATCGAGATCACCAGCACGATCAGCAACGCCGGCCAGATGAAGACGTGTTTGATCGGATCGTTGCGGGTCATGCCGCGCTTCCTTTCTGGAGAAGCGCCTCGATTTCCTCGATCGTCGGCATTGCCGGCGCGGTACCGCGCCGCGTCACCGCAATACCGGCGGTCGCGCAGCCGAAACGCACGGCCTCGACCGGACTAGCGCCCCGCGAGAGCGCTGCCGAGAAGCCGCCGACAAATGCATCGCCGGCGCCGGTGGTATCGATGACCGCTCCCGACGAGACCGCCGGAACATGAACCGATTGGCCGGCCGTATGATACAGCACACCGCGACCACCCAGTGTGATCAGCGCGGCTTTCACGCCCTTGGCAAGGAAGGCGTCGCCAGCCCGTCTGGCGTCGTCGAGCGTGTCGAGCGGAAAACCGACGATGGCGGCCGCTTCGGTTTCGTTTGGCACGATATAGTCACAGAGCGGATAGATCGTGTCCGGAAACGGCTCGGCCGGCGCTGGATTGAAAACAGTGGTAACGCCGGCCGCATGGGCGATTTCGAGGGCGCGCTGCGCCGCTTCAGCCGGTTGTTCGAGCTGGGTCACGAAAACAGCCGATTGCTCGATGGTTTCGCGTGCCGCCTCAACATCACCAACGCCTATGGTGCCTGCGGCACCTGGATAGACGATAATCGCATTGTCGCCGTTACCGTCATTGACGTAGATGAAGGCAGCGCCGGTCGGCATATCGTCCATCTGTACGACCTTCGGCGTCACGCCTGCTTCCGCATAGGTCTTCAGGGCCATGTCGCCGAATGTGTCGCGGCCGATCTTCGAGATGAAGGAGACTGTTCCGCCGGCGCGGGCAGCAGCGACAGCCTGGTTGGAGCCCTTGCCGCCTGGGCCTACCGCAAAACCGGTCCCGGTGATGGTTTCGCCAATGTTTGGCATGCGCTTAGCCAGATAAGCCGTGTCGGCGACGAAAATCCCGAGGATCGAAACACCCACCTTCATTTCGTTTCCCCTCATACGGTTTCCGGCGGAATCACGCCTTTGGTGAACAGGAAGCAGCCGTAGAAGCGGTTTTCGCCCGTGGTGATGACGCAATAGGCCTTTTTGGCTTCCTCATAGAAGGCGAAACGCTCGATGCCATACATCGGCGCCGGCTTGCCCTCGGCGCCGTCGATCACGGCCTGGACTTCCTGCTGCACTGGAGGGATCTCGTCCGGCGCGCCCATGATTTCCATTCGCCCGGCAGACGGCTGCAGCGGCGTATCCAGCGGCATTACCGAAAGAATAGCTTTGATGGCGCGGGCAGAGGACACATTGTCTATGCGCAACAGCTTGCCGAGCACCGTTTGCCGGGCAATCGCATCGGAAGGAAAATTAGTGTCGGAAACGACGAGCGTGTCGCCATGCCCCATGGACCGGAGTGCGTGCAGCACATCGGCATTCAGAGCCGGATCGATATTCTTCAGCATGAAGTCCTCCCTTAATTGCACCATTTCGCAGCACCTCCTGCCGCAAAACAGCGCCCGATAACCGCAGCGCCGTTACAGCTCTGCGATTCCCTCAAATTCCGTGGTTCTCGCCTGCCGGAGCGGTTCTCCTCCCGCCCGGATGACCAGAGTTGGATCCCTTATTCTCCGTAGGGGATCCAGATATTCTTCACATCCACAGCGCGGCGAAGGTATAGCGCGCCTTCGGCGGCTGCTCTGTCCATCCAGTCCGTCGCCTTGCCATTGTCCACGAAGGTTCGCTTGAGATTGCCCGAAGACAGCTTCTCCACCGTCGTCGAAAGTTCCGCCGAGCCGAAGGCCCACAACGCATCAACGTCATTGTGCGCGGCAAGGATCTTTGCCAGTTCCATCGCCGACCCGGTGACGATATTGACGACACCAGCAGGCACGTCCGACGTTTCCAGAACGGAATAGAAATCCGTCGCCGAAAGCGGGAAAGGCTCACTCGGCACAGCGACGACACGATTGCCGGTGGCAATCAACGGCGCAACCAGACTGATAAAGCCGAGCAGCGGCGCTTCCGGCGGGCAAATGACGCCAACCACGCCGATGGCTTCCGGCATGGCCAGGGCAACGCCGCGAAGCGGCGGCTGGTGAATGCCGCCTTCATATTTGTCCGCCCAGGCTGCGTAGGTGAAGAGACGCGAAATCGCGGCGTCGACCTCGGCGTTTGCATTGGCTGCGGAAGCTCCGGTCATCGCTGTTATCCGCGAGGCGAACTCGTCGGCGCGGCCACTGAGGTTTTCGGCGATGTAATAGAGAATCTGGGCGCGGTTATGAGCGGTCGCATTCGACCAGCCGGAGGCGGCCTGAGCAGCAACCACCGCATTGCGGATGTCCTTGCGGTTGCCTTCGCCGACCTCCCCGATCGCCTTGCCCTTGGGTGAGGCGATGACCCGGGAATAATTGCCGTCCGGGCGTGCCTGCTTGCCGCCGATGAAGAGCTTTGCCGTCCGGTCGATGCTTGGCAGGGCAAAATCGCCGGCAACCGGCTTTACTTGCGAAAGTGCGGGCATTGCTGCGCGCGCCTTGCGACCGACCCAAGCCTTCGGCTTCAGATATTCGTAGCAACCTTCGCGTCCGCCTTCACGGCCGAATCCGGATTCACGCTTGCCGCCAAAACCGACGGCGGCATCGAAAAGATTGGTGGCATTCACCCAGACCACGCCGGCTGCGAGCTTTGCCGCAACGTTCAGCGCCAAGCCGATCGTCTCGCTCCAGACGCTCGCGGCGAGGCCGTAGCGGGTGTGATTGGCAAGCTGGATAGCCTCTTCCGGTGTGCGAAAAGTCATGGAGACCGCAACCGGCCCGAAGATTTCCTCGGTCGCGACGATCGATGTCGGCTGCACGCCGCTCAGAAGCGTCGGCGGGTAGAAGCTGCCGCCTTTCGGCAGGTCGATCTTAGCCTGATGCAGCGTCGCGCCTTCTGAAACTCCCTTTTTCACCAGGGTTTCGATACGCGTCAATTGCACGGGTGCGATGATCGCACCCATATCGATGCACTTGTCCAAAGGCTGACCGACCCGCAATGTCTGCATGCGGCGCTTCAGCCGCTCGTGGAAAAGATCGGCAACGCCTTCCTGGATCAGAAGCCGCGAACCGGCGCAGCAGACCTGTCCCTGATTGAACCAGATCGCGTCGACCACGCCTTCCACGGCGCCGTCGATATCGGCGTCGTCAAAAACGACGAAAGGTGACTTGCCGCCGAGTTCGAGCGTCAATGATTTGCCGCTGCCTGCGGTACGCTCGCGAATAATGCGCCCGACTTCGGTCGATCCGGTAAAAGCAATTTTGTCGATATCCTCATGCTCGACGAGCAGCGCGCCTGTTTCGCCTTCTCCCGTCACGATATTGAGCACGCCCGGCGGAAGGCCCGCCGCAGATGCCAGTTCGGCAAAGAGAAGCGCCGTCAGCGAGGTGAATTCGGCAGGCTTCAGGATGACGGCGTTGCCGAGCGCCAAAGCCGGCGCCACTTTCCAGGCCAGCATCAGGAATGGGAAATTCCACGGGATGATCTGGCCGACGACGCCCACCGGCACATGATCGGCAAATTCCGTGTCCTGGATTTGCGCCCATCCGGCGTGATGATAAAAATGACGGGCTGCCAGCGGCACGTCGAGATCGCGGGTTTCGCGGATCGGCTTGCCGTTGTCGATTGCCTCGACCACAGCAATCAGACGCGCGTGGCGCTGGATCATCCGGGCAAGCGCATAGAGACGGCGCGCCCGCGCGTGGCCTGGCAATCGCGCCCATGACGCCTGTGCCTTGCGGGCCGCAGCAACCGCATTGTCCACATCCGCCGCGCCGCCGTTGGCGAGCTTCGCCAGGACCTTGCCGGTGGCTGGCTCGAACGTGTCGAAGCTCTTGCCCGACACGGAGGGCACAAATGCGCCATTGATGAAGTGACCGAAACCGGAAGCGTGGCGCGCCAGCCAATCGCGAGCTTCGATATCGGATTCAGGGGCAGGGCCGTAGGACATTTCGTCGAAATACTTTGCAACAGTCATCTGGATCATCCAATCGGGTGTCTGTTGAGGGCCGAATAGGCACCGGTGACGTGATGCTCCAACTGCCGCTCGATATCCGCAAGCAAGCTCGATGCACCGATGCGGAAGAGATCGGGCTCCAGCCACTCGCGCCCCAGTTCGTCCTTCATCAGGAACTGGTAGTTCAACACGTCCTTCGCCGCGGAAATGCCACCGGCCGGCTTGTAGCCGATCTTGATGCCGGTGCGCTCATAATAGGCGCGGATCGCCCGCAGCATGGTCAATGTCACGGCCAGCGTCGCATTGACGCCTTCCTTGCCGGTCGAAGTCTTGATGAAATCGGCTCCCGCCATCATGCAGACCAGCGAGGCTTTGGCGACATTGCGGAGCGTCCTCAGGTCGCCGGTCGCCAGAATGGCCTTGACATGCGCATCACCGCAGGCGGCGCGATATTCTTTCATTTCCTCGTAGAGTGCTGTCCAGTTGCCGGTCAGCACATGCTCGCGGGTGATGACGATGTCGATTTCCTTCGCGCCATCGGCAACTGACGCCTCGATTTCCTTGACCTTGAGGTGGTGCGGGCTGAGGCCGGCAGGGAAACCGGTCGAAACCGCGGCGACCGGAATGCCGGAATCTCCGAGCGCCTCGACGGCCGTTGCAACAAAACGATGGTAGACGCAGATGGCGCCGGTGGTGATCGAACGGCCGCTCATGCCAAGCGAATCCAGAATGTCGGCGCGTATCGGATTCATCGCCTTCGCGCACAACCGCTTGACGCGTTCGGGGGTATCGTCGCCGTTCAATGTCGTCAGGTCGATGCAGGTCACCGCCTTCAGGAGCCAAGCCGCCTGTGCGTCCTTTTTAACAGTCCGGCGTCCGGGAAGCGAGGCTACGCGGCGCTCGGTGGCAGACAGGTTGACCCGGGTGTCAAGCACCCAAGACAGATCGAGTTCCATCCCGGTATTGCGCGGCCGGTTATGGGTACTGCCCGGCAATCGCGAAGGGCCTCCATGATGCGCCGCGTTTGCCGCATTGTGAACAGCAACGGTTTCCAACTAGAATCCTCCCGATCCGAGCGTGAAGATCCTGTTGCCATCAAGTGCAGAGGCACGCAGAGGAAGCTTCACGACTGGCTCAAATGTGATTTTTTTTTCACTGTTTGTGAGGTTTGCATCACCGCGCCGCTGCGTCAAGTTTAGATTTCGCCAGACGCAGAAAAAGTGCGGGATTTCTCAGTCGAAATCGTTCATGCCGTTTTCGGTGATGACCACATCGAACGACTTCATGTCGCTGAAAAAGGCCGGCTTGAGTTTGCCGATTTTGCTGCTGTCGGCGAGAAGAATATTCTTTCGTGCCCGGGACATCGCCTTTTTCTTGATCTCCGCTTCGTGAAAATGCGCGCAGGTCGCGCCACGCCGGGCATCGACACCGGCTGCAGAAAGAAATGCCACGTTGATCACAAGCTGATCGAGCATTTCCAGCCCCGAGGCACCGGAAAAGCTGGCCGATGCTGGGTGGTAAAGACCACCCAGCATAACAAGGCGAACGTTGGGTTTTCGGGTCAGACGATCGGCGACATTCATGGCGTAACAGATCGCCGTTATGTGAATCCGGTCTGGGAGAAGATCGACCAGATAGGGCAAGGTGGTGCCACAATCGAAAAACACCGTATCATCATGGTGAATGTAATCAATGGCTTGCTGGCAAACTAGCCGTTTTGCAGCGGCATGACTGTCGGCTGCCTTGGAAATTTCATAGGGATCGTTTTCCGTTTCGACAGCCGGGACGATATGGCCGCCGAGGAAGGCGAACTGGCCTGCATTGGCGCTGACATCACGTCGCACCGTCATCTCTGAGACGCCCAGGATCTCGGCAGCATTCTTGATGTGCAGAATGCGATGTTGTGAAAGGGCCTCGGATAAGACTGCGATGCGCCGGCCCCTGCGACTATCCATACCGCATGTCTCCCTTATCGTTTACTATGGAATAGTGTTTTGATGAAAATTTAACAAGGAACTGCCATTCCCATCTCGGTTGTCCTCGACCTACGATTCGGCATTTGCGCTGAGATACAGCTTCTGCACCAGCCGGTTGCGCGCAACATGGCATATCATCTCAATTATTTTATAGGGAAACCCGGCAATTTGAAATGAGAATTTGTGACTTATCTTCCATTTTTTGATGGAATAGTCACAAAATTGCATGGATGGTGGCCCGACTTCGGCTGCGGGGAGGCGGGTGACGACGAGATCGACATTTGGCCGGCCGCGACTTCTCACGCCTCTGGCCGGGCGGGCGTCCGACCAGAGGCTTCATGCTTAGGAACATTCCTGGCTGCGCGCTACTCGCCAGCTTTCCTTGCTGCCGTTTCGATCGCATCGGCAACCTTTTCCGGTTGGGAGGCGAAGACGGCGTGACTGGCCTTGATCTCGGTCACTTCGCTGCCGGCACGTTTTGCCATGTCGCGTTCCAGCTCGGGGTTGATAGAACGATCCTCGGTGGCGACGATCGACCAGCTTTTCTTCGTCCGCCATGCCGGCTGAGTGATCTTGGTGGAGAATGCCTGCTTCGAGGCGAAGACCTGTGACTTTGCCATGAAATCGGCTTCGGCTTGCGGAAGGTCGGCTGCGAAAGCCGCGGCGAAGGCGCCCGGATCGAGATAGAGGTATTTGCCGTCCTTCGTTTCCTTTATATCCATGCTGCCTGCGGGTTTCGAGCTGGCGAGGCTCAGCAGACTTTCTCCCTTGTCGGGCTGGAATGCCGCGACATAGACCAGGCCCGCGACCGCGGGATCGTTGCCGGCTTCGGTGATGACCATGCCGCCGTAGCTGTGGCCGACGAGCAGGACGGGTCCGTCCTGAAGGTCGAGAACCCGCTTGGTCGCCGCCACATCGTCGTCGAGAGAGGTAATGGGCTGCTGGACGATGGTGACGTTGAAGCCGCGATTCTCGAGAATCTCCGTCGCCTTGCGCCATCCCGAGCCGTCGGCCAGCGCGCCGTGGACGATCACGATGTTCTTGACCGCGGCAGCCTCTGCTGCGAACGCGATGGCGGTGGTGGCAAATGCAAGCGCGGCCGTGAAAAGAAGACGTTTGTTCATGACTATCACTCCTTTGGTCATTGTTGATGATCGGGATATTGATGCGTTTCAGGTTCAGCCGAATGTGAAGGCGTAGGCCTGCACCCCGGGGTCGAGGAAGCGGATTTCGAAATTGCGGGCGACGACCGGGCCGGACTGGCGGACAAGCTGGTAAAGCCTCGTCGCGGTCACCGTGCCGTTGCCGTCGGCATCGATGTCTGCACCGTGGTCAGGCCCCGGCATCTTGCCGTCGATCTTCACCTGGAAGCGGATCGGTTTGCCGCCGGCACCAGGCCCGAGAACGAGATGCAGATCGCGGGCGCTGAAGCGATAAGTGATGCCGCCGCCCGGCTGATCAAGCGTCGCCTGATCCCGGCCGACGACCCAGCTTCCGGACAGGCCCCAGCCGTTGAGACCGGGTTCGCCGACCGTATAGTTTTGTGCCATGTCAGCCTGCAGCCCTTCCGGAGAGGCGAAATTCGCCGCCTGTTCGTAGCCGAGATAGGTCTCGCCGGAGCGGATATTGCGGAGATCCGGGCCTGCTTCCACGCCCTTGGCATCCGGCGCGACTGGCGCGCTTGCCGTTGTCTGGCTGCCGGCCTCGCGCAACAGGTCCTGAATGGCCTTTTCGGTCCTGCCGTAATTGCCTTCACCGAAATGATGGTAGCGGATCTGGCCCTTGGCATCGATCAGATAGGCGGCCGGCCAGTAGCTGTTTTCGAAAGCGCGCCAGATTTTGTAATCATTGTCGATCGCAACGGGATAGCCGATCTTGAAATCGTCGATTGCGCTTTTGACGTTGTCGATCTTCTTCTCGAAGGCAAATTCCGGGGCGTGGACGCCGATCACCACGAGGCCTTGATCGGCGTATTTTTCCGCCCAGGCCCTGACATAAGGGATGGTGCGAATGCAGTTGATGCAGGAATAGGTCCAGAAGTCGACGAGGACCACTTTACCCTGCAACTGCTCTGATGTCAGCGGCTTGGAGTTCAGCCATTCGACCGCACCGCCAAGCGACGGCGCATGGCCTTCGATGGGCAGATCGCTGCGGAAAGGCTGCTTTGCATCGGCGGCCGCAATCATCACGTCGTTGCTCGCTACCTCTGAGGATGCGCCGCCCAAGGGCTTCGCATGCAGCCTGTCAAGAACGGCCTGTTCCAGGGACGCGGTGCTGGCATAGGAAATCCGCGCCAGCAGGGTGGTATCCAGTCCAAGGGCGATGACGGCGACACCCGCCAACACGGCTGCGCCGAGCACCTGGCGAATCCGGTCACCAAGGCCGAGGGAACGCTTCATGGCGGCGAAGAGCTTGCCACCGACCAGCAGGGCGACGGCAAGCGAACTTGCAGCACCAGCAGCATAAGCGATCAGCAGGAAGGTCGTTTGCAGATTGGCGCCCTGTAATGCGGCGCCGGTCAGCACCAGGCCGAGGATCGGACCGGCGCAGGGCGCCCAGAGCAGTCCGGTGGCGACGCCGAGAAGAAGCGCATTCTTCACGGTCGTGGTGCCGCGCCCGCCGCCGCTGGCGTTCATAAGATTGTTGCCAAGGTCGACGACCGGCCGGGCAAGCGTGCTTGCAAAGCGCGGCGAAAGCAGGCTCACGCCGAAGAGCGCAAGCAGGACGATGGCGGCAAGGCGGCCATATTCATTGGCGCGAATGGCCCAGCTGCCGCCGACTGCGGCAAGCGTGGCGACCAGCGCGAAGGTGGCAGTCATGCCCGCCAGCATGGGCAGCGTGCTCCTGACGAAGGGCTGTCCGGCACGGGCGAAGACGAAGGGGAGGATGGGGAGGATGCAGGGGCTGAGGATGGTCAGCGCGCCTCCGAGATAGGCAATGATCAGAAGTGTCATCATCGTTTCCTTTGAACCGATTGATCGGGCTCTGGGCGGCGATGGGGCCTGAACCAGCAACGGCGGGGATATGGCCGGGCGGACGTATCCCCGATGTGTCGGGTTTGGCGGGGAAATGTACCGAACTAGTGCGATGAGGCGCGGACGATACAAAGTGATACAAACTGCTGTCCCGGCGGCGGGCCGCGGTGAAATGGCTGCTGCCGGTGCGATGCTTTGCTCCGTCGGCGCGATTGTATCAGAATGTATCCCGACGGCCGGAAGCTACATCCGTATTCAAAACCGAGGACTTGCGACATATGGGCGATACAAGCGCCGCGTCATATCCGCACTGTGATCCATTCGACAGGAGAGACCGATGTCAGAGCAAATCAACCATCACCGCCGCCGTTTCTTCGGCATGACGGCAATCGCCCTTGCGGCGGTCGAGTTTGGCGTGGCTGGCACGGCCGCCGCCCAGTCGTCTGCGACGGCCGCAACGGTGCCAGCTGTAAAGCCCGGAACCAGCACGTCCTTCGAAGCGCTGAAGCAGGTCAAGGCAGGGGTGCTCGATATCGGTTATGCCGAGGCGGGGAAGGCGGATGCCCCTGTCGTATTGCTGCTGCATGGCTGGCCCTATGACATCTATAGTTTCGTCGATGTCGCACCGCTGCTTGCTTCGGCAGGCTACAGGGTGATCGTGCCTTATCTGCGCGGTTACGGCACGACCCGCTTCCTGGACGACCAGACGCCGCGCAACGGCCAGCCATCAGCGCTCGCCGCCGATATGATCGCGCTGCTCGATGCGCTCGATATCGAGAAGGCGGTCATTGCCGGCTACGACTGGGGCGGGCGAACCGCCAACATCATGGCGGCGCTCTGGCCGGAGCGCTGCAAGGCAATGGTCTCGGTGAGCGGCTACCTGATCGGCAGCCAGGAGGCCAACAAGAAGCCGCTGCCGCCGAAGGCCGAACTTGCCTGGTGGTATCAGTTCTATTTCGCCACCGAACGCGGTCGGCTGGGCTATGAGAGCAACACGCATGATTTCGCAAAGCTCATCTGGCAGACGGCATCGCCGAAGTGGAACTTCGACGATGCGACATTCGACAGGTCGGCCGCTGCCTTCGACAATCCCGATCACGTCGCCATCGTCATTCACAATTATCGCTGGCGCCTGGGGCTTGTCGAAGGCGAGGCAAAGTACGATGCCTACGAGACGACTCTCGCCGCAACGCCTGTCATTTCGGTGCCGACCATCACCATGGAAGGCGATGCAAACGGTGCGCCGCATCCGCAGCCTTCCGCCTACGCCGGAAAATTCTCCGGCAAATACGAGCATCGCACCATCGGCGGCGGCATCGGCCACAATTTGCCTCAGGAGGCGCCGCAGGCCTTCGCGCAGGCTGTCATAGACGTCGATCGCTTTTAAGCCGACGGTATCGGGCTGCAGGGCCTCGTTGCTCCGGCCGGCGGAATATGTGTAGGTCGTGTCAACCGCCTCGTATGGGGTGGAGGGCGCGGCCGCTTCTATCGGTAAGGAACCGGGAAATATGGATCATGTCGATCACATCCTGATCGTCGATGACGATCGCGAAATCCGCGAGCTGATCTCGGGCTATCTGCAGAAGAACGGTTTGAGGACAAGCGTGGCTGCGGACGGGCGCCAGATGCGCAGCTTTATCGAGGCCAATGCGGTCGACCTGATCGTGCTCGATGTGATGATGCCCGGTGACGATGGGCTGGTGCTGTGCCGCGAACTGCGCGCCGGCCGGCACAAGGCGATCCCGATCCTGATGCTGACGGCCCGCACCGACGAGATGGACAGGATCCTCGGGCTGGAGATGGGCGCCGACGACTATCTTCCCAAGCCCTTTGCCGCGCGTGAGCTGCTCGCCCGCATCAAGGCGGTGCTGCGGCGGACGCGGATGCTGCCGCCCAACCTGCAGATCAGCGAGGCCGGACAGTTGCTGACTTTCGGTGACTGGCGGCTCGATACCGTCGCCCGGCACCTTCTCGACAGGGAAGGGACCGCGATTGCGCTGAGCGGGGCCGAATACCGTCTGCTCCGTGTCTTCATCGATCACCCGCAACGTGTGCTCAATCGCGACCAGCTTCTGAGCCTGACACAGGGCCGCGACGCTGATCTCTTCGATCGCTCGATTGATCTCTTGGTCAGCCGCCTGCGTCAGCGGCTGGGTGACGATGCGCGCGAACCGACCTATATCAAGACGGTACGCAGTGAAGGCTATGTGTTTTCGGTTCCCGTCGAAATATCGGAGCCGCGCCAATGAAGGCGGCAATCCCCTTGCGTTTGGGCCTGACGTGGCCGAGCACGTTGCGGTCGCGGATCTTCCTGATCCTGCTGATCGGACTGGCCTTCGCCTACGGTCTGTCCTTCAGTGTGCTCTATATGGAGCGCTACATGTCGGCCAAGGCGGTGATGCTCGGCACGCTGGAAAACGATGTGGCAACATCGATTGCCGTTCTCGATCGGCTTCCTCCAGGTGAGCGCGGCGACCTGCTCGATCGGCTGAGCCGCGGCAATTACCGTTTCGTGCTCGGACCCGGCCTTCCCGGCGTGCCTGACACGTCAGGCAAAGGGGCGGAAATCTCAGGAAAGATCGAGGAGGCTATCGGGCACCGCTTTCCAATCCGGATCGAACGGATTCCAGGCGATGTGAACCGGCTGCAGGCGCATCTGACGCTGACCGACGGAAGCCCCTTGACGATCGACGTCACGCCGAAGGGCGTCATGCCGATTGCCGCATGGCTGCCTTATGTCTTTATCGTCCAGATGGCTCTGCTGATCCTCTGCACCTGGTTTGCGGTTCGCCAGGCGATCCGGCCGCTCGGCGAGCTTGCCGCCGCCGCCGATGCTCTCGACCCGAACAAGGACGGTCCGGCCCTGAGCGAGGCGGGGCCGAGCGAGGTCGCGCATGCGGCAAGGGCGTTCAACGCGATGCGGGAGAGGATTGCCCATTACCTCGAAGAGCGCGTCCAGATCCTGGCGGCAATCTCGCATGACCTGCAGACGCCGATCACCCGCATGCGGCTGCGCGCCGACATGGCGGAGGAGTCGCCGGAGAAAGACAAGCTGGTGCATGATCTCGGCGAGATCCAGCGTCTCGTCCAGGATGGCATTGCCTATGCTCGCAGCGCGCATGGCAACGGCGAGAAGAGCGCCCGGATCGATCTCGCCTCGTTCATCGACAGCATAGCCTATGACTACCAGGATACCGGAAAGGCCGTCACCGTCGTCGGGCTGGTTCACGGCGCTGCCTTCACCAAGCCGCATGCGCTTCGCCGAATCCTGTCGAACTTCATCGACAATGCCCTGAAGTTCGCTGGTGCTGCCGAGATCAGCGTCGAGCGCAGCGCCGAGAACGATATCGTCATCACAGTCATGGATCGCGGGCCGGGAATTCCGGACGATATGCTGGAAGCCGCCATGCAGCCATTCTTCCGGTTGGAACAATCCCGCAACCGGGAAACCGGCGGCACCGGTCTCGGTCTTGCGATCGCCCAGCAACTGACGGCCAAGATCGGCGGGGCGCTCCGGCTCTATAATCGCACCGGCGGCGGACTGGCAGCAGAAGTCACCATCCGTTGACATCGGCAGTCGTCGCAAAATTTCGAGATGTTTGTATATAAAGATGTCCCCGATATCGGATGCTACGTTTCGTGACATTTCGGGCGATTTCGGAAACATGGCGGATATATCCGTCGGTCAAACCACACTCCGTCAACCCGGCCGCGCAGCGCGGCCAGTCGCCTGGAGCGACGCAACACAAGGAGTGTTCCATGACAAAGATCGATAAGGTTCTCTATACCGGCAAGACCCATACGACGGGCGGGCGCGATGGCGCATCGCACAGCGACGACGGCCAGTTGGAGATCAAGCTTTCGCCTCCGGGCAGCAACCGCGCCGGCACCAATCCCGAACAGCTTTTCGCCGCCGGCTGGTCTGCCTGCTTCATCGGCGCGATCGGCTTTGCCGCGGCCAATCAAAAGGTCAGGCTCCCCGCCGATCTTGCCGTCGACACCGAGGTCGATTTGGGAACGGCCGATGGCGGCTATTTCCTGCAGGCCCGTCTCAAGGTCAGCCTGCCGGGAATCGAAGCGGATGTGGCAAGAGCACTCATTGAAGAGGCTCACCAGACCTGCCCCTACTCGAAGGCTACACGCGGCAATATCCATGTCGAATTGAGCGTTGCCTGACGAATCATTGCCCGCCGAAGGCCATTGGCTGCGGCGGGCAAAGGACAGGAGCCGAAAGCAAACAGGACGAGGCCGACCGGGCCTCGCCGATGGAGGATCTGATGAGATTGATGATCATCTGCATTCTGGGAGCGGCGGTCTTCGCCGCGCCCTGCATCTACGACGTAAGCTCGCAGGAGCCTTCGCCGCTAGCGGGCCTCGTGACGGCAGCATCGTTTTCCGGGGAGCAAGCGGCCGTTCCAGCCCCTCTTTTAAGTCATCAGGGAGAAGACCCGTGAAGCTCTATCATAATGAAATTTCCTCGGCGACATCGCGAGTCCGCATCGCGCTCGCCCTGAAGGGATTGACGGCGGAAACACTGCCGGTGACCATCCTCGGCGAAGATGCCGAGAGCCGGCAGGCCGGATATCGCAGCGTCAATCCGCAAGGGCTGGTGCCGGCCTTGCTGACGGACAGCGGCGTCCTCATCACCCAGTCACTGGCGATCGTCGAATATCTCGACGAGCTTCACCCCGAACCGCCGCTGCTGCCCGACACGACGGAGGGCAGGGCGCTGGCGCGGTCGATCGCGCTTGCAATCGCAGCCGAGATCCATGCGCTGCTGCCGCCGCGGATCGGCCTCCACCTCAAAACGGCCTTCCAGGCGGATGCCGATGCCATTGCCGCCTGGAGCCGTCACTGGGTCGGCGAGGGAATGGCCGCTGTGGAGACGATGATCGCCGGCCGCAGGCAAGGCGCCTTCGCCATCGGCGACCGGGCGGGTATTGCCGATATCTTTCTCTTCCCGCAGGCGATCAGCACCCGGCGCATGGGCTTCGATCTCGCCCTGTGGCCCAATATCGCGGAGATTGTCGACAGGCTCGAGGCGATCCCGGCTTTCCAGGAGAATGCGCCGGCGCCGAGACGATGATGCGATCAATGAAGAAGCGACCGCAAACGATGGCGGCCGTTTCTTTTCTCAGCGGTTGACCCTTGCCTGCAGATGCGCGGGATATCGATCGCCTTCCACCTTGATGGTGGCGAGCGCGCTTTCGATACTGCCGAGATCCTCGGCCGTCAATTCGACCTCGGCGGCCCGGATGTTCTCCTCCAGGCGATGCAGCTTGGTGGTGCCGGGGATCGGCACGATCCAAGGTTTTTGCGCCAGCAGCCATACGAGAGCCACCTGTGCGGAGGTGGCCTTCTTGCGGGCGGCGATTTCGGCGAGGAGATCGACGAGCGCCTGATTGGCCTTTCGCGCTTCCTGAGAAAAGCGCGGCACGATGTTGCGGAAGTCCTTGCTGTCGAAGGTCGTCGTTTCGCTGATCGCGCCGGTGAGGAAGCCCTTGCCGAGCGGGCTGAAGGGCACGAAACCGATGCCGAGCTCTTCTAGCATCGGCAGGATTTCCTGCTCGGGTTCGCGCCACCATAGCGAATATTCACTCTGCAACGCCGCCACCGGCTGGACGGCATGGGCGCGGCGGATCGTCTGGGCGCCGGCTTCCGAGAGACCGAAATGCCTGACCTTGCCCTCGGCGATCAACGCCTTGACCGTGCCGGCGACATCCTCGATCGGAACATCGGGGTCGACGCGATGCTGGTAGAAGAGATCGATGACATCGGTCTTCAAACGCTTCAGCGCCTGGTCGGCGACTGCGCGGATCTGCTCCGGCCGGCTGTTCATGCCGCTCTGGCCGCCATTGGCATCGAAGTTGAAGCCGAATTTCGTGGCGATCACCACCTCGTCGCGGAAGGGTGCCAGCGCCTCTCCCAGAAGCTCTTCATTCTTATAGGGACCATAGGCCTCGGCCGTGTCGAAGAAGGTCACGCCACGTTCGAACGCGCGGCGGATCAGTGCGGTCGCTTCCTGAATATCTGTCGCCGGGCCATAGCCGTAACTCAGCCCCATGCAGCCGAGACCGATAGCCGAGACATGAAGTCCGCTCTTTCCAAGTTCACGTTTCTGCATAGAAGTTTCCTTTTCTAGCCTTGGTATTGCGTGTCGGTGACATGCTCCATCCAGTCGACGACCTTGCCGTCGAGCTGTTTCTGGATGGCGATATGGGTCATCGCCGTCGTCGGCGATGCGCCGTGCCAATGGCGTTCAGCCGGTGCGAAGCAGACGACGTCGCCAGCCCGGATCTCCTCGACGGGGCCGCCTTCGCGCTGCACGCGACCGCAGCCCGACGTGACGATCAGCGTCTGGCCGAGAGGATGGGTATGCCAGGCGGTGCGGGCGCCAGGCTCGAAGGTGACGCTGGCGCCAGCCGCGCGTGCGGGGCTGGCCACGGCAAATAGTGGGTCGACACGCACGCTGCCGGTGAACCAGTCGGCCGGTCCCTTGGCCGAAGGCTGCGAACCGCTTCGCTTGATCTCCATCTCGTCTTCCTTCCGATGTCGGGGTGGGGCCAGGTAAACAAGTCCGCCTGTGCAGGACAGGTCTGGCCGGGGCAGATAGGTCTGCCTGGGCAGATGCGTCTGCCCGGGATGACAGGATATTTACCGCGTGCGCTTGGTTGTGATTAGATAGTATAAACGGCAAGAACCCATGAGAAAGTTTCATAAATGCCGCGCCCCGCCGTCAACGGCCTCATCGCCTTCATCGCCGTAGCGCGCGCTCAAAGCTTCACCAAGGCGGCGGGCAAGCTCGGTGTGTCTCAGTCGGCGCTCAGCCACACCATCCGAGGGCTTGAGGAACGGCTTGGACTGCGATTGCTGACACGCACGACCCGTAGCGTTTCGCCGACGGAAGCCGGCGAACGCCTGCTCGTCTCCATCGGACCGCGCTTAGACGAGATCGAGAGCGAGCTGGCTGCCTTGAGCGCGTTCCGGGAGAAGCCGGCAGGCACCATTCGCATCAATGCCGGCGAGCATGCGGCCGATGCCGTCCTCTGGCCCGCCCTGGAAAAGCTGCTGCCTGATTATCCCGATATCAATGTCGAGATCATCGTCGACTACGGCCTGACCGACATCGTCGCGGAGCGTTACGATGCGGGAGTGCGGCTTGGAGAACAGGTGGCGAAGGACATGATTGCGGTGCGCATCGGCCCCGACATGCGCATGGCCGTTGTCGGCGCTCCCGCCTATTTCGACACCAGGCCGAAGCCGCTGACGCCGCAGGACCTTACGGATCACAATTGCATCAATCTGCGCCTCCCGACCTATGGCAGCGTTTATGCGTGGGAGTTCGAGAAGGATGGGCGCGAGCTCAGGGTTCGCGTCGAAGGACAGTTGGTCTTCAACAATATAGCGCTCCGGCTGAATGCCGTGCTGGCCGGTCTGGGCCTCGCCTATATGCCGGAGAACTTGGTCGAGACGCATCTTGCCGATGGGCGGCTGGTGCGGGTCCTCGAGGATTGGTGCCTGCCGTTTTCCGGCTACCATCTCTACTATCCGAGCCGCAGGCATACGTCGCCGGCATTCGCCCTCGTCGTCGATGCACTTCGCTATCGGGGATAGGTCCCGTTTCGATCTGTCCGGACAGGGCATAGATCCGAGCTACCTGACGTCCAATCGATTGGCTCTTGCCGAAGATGAAATCATGCGCGCTTGACTATTTGACATTCCATCGGTCGCCACTAATTCCCGTTATAAGCTGAAGGAAACAATGAATGAATACTGCTATACCTGCCATGAAAGCCCGGACTGGCGTGTCCGGTTTGGACACAATTCTGGCAGGGGGGCTTTCGCCGGGGCACGTGTTTCTCCTGGAGGGAAATCCAGGGGCGGGAAAGACAACGATTGCATTGCAGTTTCTGATCGAGGGTGCGCGGATCGGCGAGCAGGGGCTCTACATCACCCTTTCCGAAACCGAGAGTGAGCTTCGTGCCGGTGCGGCATCGCACGGGATGGTGATCGACGGCCATATCGAGGTCTTCGAGGTCGTGCCTCCGGAAAGCCTGCTGGATGCCGACCAGCAGCAGAGCCTGCTCTATTCATCAGACCTGGAACTCGGAGAGACGACAAAGGAGATCTTTGCCGCTTTCGAGCGGGTTAAGCCCAGTCGTGTGGTTCTCGACAGCCTGTCGGAGATCAGGCTGCTGGCGCAAAGCTCGCTGCGCTACCGGCGGCAGATCCTCGCGCTCAAACACTATTTTGCCCGGCAGGGGGCGACAGTCCTTTTGCTCGATGATCTGACGTCCGACGTGCTTGACAAAACGGTTCATAGCGTCGTGCACGGCGTCATCCATCTCGAGGAGATGGCGCCGAGCTATGGGGCCGAGCGCCGGCGGCTCAGGATCACGAAATACCGTGGGCAAGCCTTCCGCGGCGGTTTCCACGATTTCACCATTCAAACCGGCGGCGTCGTTGTTTTTCCACGTCTCGTCGCCGCCGAACATCGGTCGACCTATGTCCGCGATGAGTTATCCTCAAATATTCCGGAACTGGACCTTCTATTGGGCGGGGGGTTGGAGAGAGGTTCCAGTACACTTATCCTCGGTCCATCCGGTACCGGCAAGAGCACTTTCTCGTTTCAATTCCTGGTCGCGGCGGTTGCGCGTGGCGAGAGAGCCGCGGCCTTCATCTTCGACGAAGAGCTTGGCCTGCTCTTTACGCGGCTCAAGGCGCTGGGAATAGATCTCGAGAGTCTAAGGAGCAGCGGTCTAATTCACATCGAACAGCTCGACGCCGCTGAACTGTCACCAGGTGAATTCGCGCATCGCGTGCGCGAGTGCGTGGACAAGTCGAATGCCAAGACCGTCATCATCGACAGCATCAACGGCTATCAAGCATCGATGCCGGATGAAAATTCGCTGATCCTTCACATGCATGAGTTGCTTCAATATTTGAACAGGCAAGGCGCCAATACCTTCCTTACCGTTGCACAGCATGGACTTGTCGGCGACATGAAGGCGCCTGTCGACGTGACCTATCTTGCGGACACAGTCATACTGTTGCGCTACTTCGAGGCCGCGGGGAGGGTGCGGCGAGCGGTCTCCGTGATCAAGAAAAGAACTGGGCTGCATGAGGATACAATCCGAGAGTATCGTATCGACAGTTCGGGGCTGACGTTCGGGGATCCTCTGGTCGGGTTCCAGGGTGTGCTTCGCGGCGTTCCCGAATTTGTCACTAGCGCAGAGCCGCTCCTGTCGACTGATGGCGGGGATCGCGGCAATTCCTAACTCCGTAAAGCCGAAAGCATTGATCTATACTCCTGCCGGACGCGATGCCCAGGTGGCGGTATCGCTAATCGACGAAGCCGGCCTATCATCGATCGCGGCTGCCGACCTGAATGTCTTTGCCTCTTTACTTAACGATGAGATCGCGGTTGGCGTGCTGACCGAAGAGGCCGTTCGCTGGAGCGATTTGAAGCCAATTGCTGCCTGGGTCTCCGCCCAGCCAAGCTGGTCCGATCTACCGTTCATCGTGCTCACCACGCGCGGCGGCGGACCTGAACGAAATCCGGCCGCTGCCAGGCTTTCAGAGGTTCTCGGCAACGTCACTTTCCTGGAAAGGCCGTTCCATGCGACCTCCTTCATCAGTATTGCGCGGACCGCGTTAAAAGGGCGCCTGCGCCAATATGAGGCTCAAGCTCAGCTCGAGGCTTTGGGCGAGGGCGAGCGACGGTTGCAGACGGCGCTTGCAGCCGGTCGTCTTGGGGCGTGGGAGCTGGAGCTATCCTCGATGGCCCTGTCTGCCTCGGCCACCTGCAAGGCAGTCTTCGGCCGAAAGCCGGACGATGATGTCACACGCGACGATCTGATCGCAAGCATCCATCCCGACGACCGAGATCTTGTGCTGGCACGCCTGCGCGAGACGATCGATACCGGACGCGACTATTCGATCGAGCACAGGACAATCTGGCCGGATGGTTCACTCCATTGGACGGAGGTCCATGCGCAGCTTTATTCCGACAGATATGGTTCCGCGAGGAAACTCGTCGGGGTCTGTTCCGATACCACCGCCCGCAAGACCATCGAGGAAAATCTGAGACGCCTCAATGAAAACCTCGAAGAGCGTGTGCGGGAACGGACGAGGGAGGTCAACGCCGCTCACCAGACGCTGCTCGAAGAAGTCGCCCAGCGTGAAAAAGCCGAGGAGCAGCTACGCCAATCGCAGAAGATGGAGGCAATCGGTCAGTTGACCGGCGGCGTCGCCCACGATTTCAACAATTTGCTGATGGTCGTTCTTGGTAATCTGGAATTACTCGGCAAGCACGTTGCCGGAGATGCCAAGGCGACGCGTCTGGTTGAGGGGGCAGTGCAGGGTGCGAGGCGCGGAGCGGCTCTGACGCAACGGCTGCTGGCTTTTGCCCGGCAGCAGGATCTGCAGGTCAAGCCCGTCGATCTGGCCGAGCTAGTCTCCGGCATGAACGACCTGCTGCAGCGCTCGGTCGGATCCTCGATCAGCATCGAAACCAATCTGCCGACAAGCCTGCCGCCGGCCCTGGTTGATGCGAACCAGCTCGAATTGGCGCTGCTCAACCTTGCCGTCAATGCCCGTGATGCGATGCCGGATGGCGGGACGTTGGCCATATCGCTGCGCGAGGAAGAGGTTGTCGGCGATGGCGGCGCTCTCGGTAAAGGGGCCTATCTTGTGCTGGCAGTGGCCGACAGCGGCACCGGCATGGACGCGGAAACATTGAAGAAGGCGGTCGATCCGTTTTTCTCGACCAAGGAACTCGGAAAGGGCACAGGCCTCGGCTTATCGATGATCCACGGACTTGCCGTTCAGCTCAATGGCGCACTTCTTCTGACCAGCGAGCTTGGTGTCGGAACGACCGCCGAACTGTGGCTTCCGGCGACCGAACGGCGCCCCGAGCGGCCAGCCGAGGCGGAGCTGCCCGTCCCGCAAGCTGCATCCAGACTGAAGATTCTGCTCGTCGATGACGATGCCTTGATTGCCATGAGTTCGGTCGACATGCTTGAAGATCTCGGCCACGAGGTCGTCGAAGCAAACTCCGGCTCACAGGCGCTGGAACTGATCAGCAGCGGTCAGCATTTCGACCTTGTCATTACCGACTATTCGATGCCCGGTATGACCGGCGCACAGCTCGCCCAGGCTGCGCGCGACATTCATCCGGAATTGCCGATCGTGCTGGCGACAGGCTACGCCGATCTTCCTGCCGGTACCGATATCGATCTTCCGAGATTGGCAAAGCCCTATGATCAGACTCAGCTCGCCAAGGAAATCGCCAAGGCGATGGCAAGCGAAACGGTTTCGCTTCTTAGATCCGGCATTGACGCAGGTGGTTCAATGCCTCGCCTCTCCAAGGCCAACGATGTCAGCGATGAAATCGGCGATGGCGCCTGTGTCGTCTAGATCGAAGACCGGCAGGGCCGTATCCGGAACGGCATGATCAGCAGCGATGGCGCAGATATGGGGATCGCTCGGCGCCAACGGTTCACGATTGGCGGCCTCCAGGCGGCGGGCCTCGATCTTCGGGATCGGTTCGCGTTTGTAGCCTTCGATCAGCACGAGATCGCAGGGTGCGAGACGGGCGAGTATCTCCTCGAACTCAGGTTCGGGGGCGCCGCGCAACTCGTGCATGATGGCGTAGCGTGTGCCGGAGACGATGGTGACCTCATGGGCTCCCGCCTGGCGATGGCGGTAACTGTCGGCCCCGACCTTGTCGATGTCGAAATCGTGATGGGCGTGCTTGATCGTCGAGATCCTGTAACCACGGCGGGTGAACTCCGTCACCAGCCGGACGGCGAGACCCGTCTTGCCCGAGTTCTTCCAGCCGGAGATGCCGAAGATTTTCGGTGCGGTCATGCGCGAAGGGCCTCCAGCCAGCGTTCCGCCTCGACGAGATCGTCGGGCGTGTTGATGTTGAAGAAGGGATCGAGCAGGCTGGCGCGGGTCGGATGCAGCGGGAACGCCACTTCCGTAACGTCATGCCGCAACAGGAAGTCGCGTACGCGGCGCTTCTGGTCGGTGGCGATCCAGGTTTCGAGATCGGCGGCCAGCGTCACCGGCCAGAGCCCGAAGACGGGATGGCTGCGGCCCTCGGAGGCGGCGATGGCGATCTGCGAGGGGTGCTCGACCGTTGCCGCCAGCCGGGCGACGAGATCGGCCGGGAAGAACGGGCAATCCACCGAGACGGTGGCGACATGGGTAATCGATGGCAGGCCGGCGGCATAGACCATGGCCGCATGGATGCCGGCCATCGGCCCGGCCTTGCCGGGAAAAAGGTCGGGAACGACAGGCACGTCCTCGGCGGCAGTATCGGCATTGACTGCAACGAGCGGGATCTGCTGCGAGAGGCGGGTCAACACATGGCGGAGCAGGCTCTCGGCCCCAAGCATTACGCCCGCCTTGTCGCGGCCCATGCGCTGCGAGCGGCCGCCGGCCAACACGACGCCTGCTATGTCAGATCTGTCGAGCGAGAAGTCAGCCATCACACTGCTCAAAATCCTTCCTCAGACCGGCGCGCGCGGCGCGGATTCCTGCGCGATCGGAGACACGCGGCGCTTGGCCTCACGATAGAACGTATAGAGGCCGGAGGCGATGACGATTGCAGCCCCCACGAGCGTCCAGCTGTCAGGCACTTCGGCAAAGAAGAAGAAACCCAGCAGGGAGGAGAAGATCAGGCTGGTATAGCGGAACGGGGCGACGAAGGAGATTTCGCCGGTACGCATGGCGAGGATGACCGACTGGTAGCCGACCAGCACCAGTACAGAGGCAAGCAGGAGATGCCCGAGCGCGGTAGCGCTGACCGGCTGCCAGCCGCCGAGCACCGGGATGAGCAGCGCGCCGAAGAAGGAGGCTGACATGGCGGTGATGACGGTTATCATCAGCGAGGGGATTTCCGGACTGATGCTCCGGGTGGCGAGATCACGGCCGGCTGTCGTCAGCACCGCACCGACGCAGAGGAGGGCGGCGGCAGTGAAACCTTCCGGGCCGGGGCGGATGATGATCATCACGCCGACGAGGCCGACGAGGATTGCCGACCAGCGCCGCCAGCCGACCGGCTCGCCGAAGAAAAGCGCCGCACCGAAGGTGACGACCAGCGGCAGCGACTGCAGGATCGCCGAGGCATTGGCAATCGGCATCATGCCGAGCGCGGTGATATAGGTGACGGCGGAGAGCATCTCGCAGATGATCCGGAAGATGATCATCGGCTGCAGCACGACGCGCCAGGAGCGTAGCGCGCCCATTTTCCAGGCGATCAGATAGACGAGCAGGCTGGTAAAGAGGCCGCGCAGGAACATGATCTCGCCGGCGTTCATATAGGCGACCACCGATTTGGACAGGGCGTCGCTTGCGGAAAAGCCGGCCATCGCCATGCTCATATAGATGGCGCCCTGAGTATTGCGTGACCGCGGCATGAAGAGATTCCCTTTACCTGTGCGCTCCTTTTAGTCGCGAAGATGGATGAAGGGAATCGGATGAATGTCACACCAGGCATAAATCGATCATGCAGTGCACAACGGCACTGATGCCAACGCAGGCATCGGGGTGGGAGTCCCAGCAAATCCCCGTTTTATAAGACGAATTCCGCTATTTCCGACGCCGCAATCACGGCGTCGATGGGGAAACGTCGTCGCGCCTGCCGGTTCGCCCATAGGCGTTTTTCTCGTGCTGCGCGGGAAACGGGTGGCTGCATCGTCTGAAGTTTGAGCATCTCAGATATCGCAACAACCCAGGAGAGACCGATATGACACTTCTCAACGATAAGATCGCAATCATCACCGGCGCAAGCTCCGGCATCGGCCGCGCGGCGGCGAAACTCTTTGCCCGGGAAGGCGCC
Organism: Rhizobium changzhiense; assembly: GCF_013087625.1. Taxonomy (NCBI): domain Bacteria; kingdom Pseudomonadati; phylum Pseudomonadota; class Alphaproteobacteria; order Hyphomicrobiales; family Rhizobiaceae; genus Rhizobium; species Rhizobium changzhiense. Next base: position 757,750 of record NZ_JABFCQ010000002.1, on the reverse strand, counting down.
AAGCTCGTGGTTACCGGCCGGCGGCAGGACGCGCTCGATGCCGTCATCGCCGAAATCGAGGCGGAGGGTGGTCAGGCCGTCGCCATATCCGGCGATGTCAGGGACGAGGCTCTGCAGGCAAGGCTCGTCGAGACGGCAGTCTCGCGTTTCGGCCGGCTCGACATCGCCTTCAACAATGCCGGCATCATCGGTGAGATGGGGCCGGTCGCCGGGTTGTCGCTGGAGGGCTGGCGCGAGACGATCGAGACCAATCTCACCGCCGCGTTCCTCGGCGCCAAGCACCAGTCGGCGGCGATGGGAAAAGGCGGCGGATCGCTGATCTTCACCTCGACTTTCGTCGGGCACACCGTCGGCATGCCTGGCATGGCCGCCTATGCGGCGAGCAAGGCGGGTCTGATCGGCTTCGTGCAGGTGCTCGCCACCGAACTCGGAGCGCAAAAGATCCGCGTCAACGCACTGCTTCCCGGCGGCACCGACACGCCCGCCAGCATCACCAACGCGCCTGATGCCACGCCGGAGGTGCTAGCCTTCGTGGAGGGGCTGCATGCGCTGAAACGCATGGCGCAGCCCGAAGAGATCGCCAATGCGGCGCTTTTCCTCGCCTCCGACATGTCGAGCTTCGTCACCGGCACGGCGATGCTGGCGGATGGCGGGGTTTCGATCAGCCGGACATAGGACGGGCAAGGGGAAGGTGTCGTCAGAGTTGCGGCGGGGCTATGCCGCCGCAACAAAGGCACCGATCAGGCGACTTCGCGTATGTCTCTTGCTGCCTGGCGGTCGAGATAGGCGACCAGGTCCTCGATGGTGACGAGCGGGAGGTTGTGGCGTTCGGCAAAGAGCGTGAGTTCGGGCAGGCGGGACATGGTTCCGTCGTCGTTGGCGACTTCGCAGATGACGCCGGCGGGGATCCTTCCGGCCAGGCGGGCGAGGTCGACGGCGGCTTCAGTGTGGCCGGGGCGGCCGAGGACGCCGCGGGGATTGGCGCGCAGCGGAAAGATGTGGCCGGGGCGGGCGAATTCGTCAGGCTTTGCGCGATCGTCGACGAGGGCGCGGACGGTGGCGGCGCGGTCGGCAGCCGAGATGCCCGTCGTCGTGCCCTTGAGATAATCGACCGAGACCGTGAAGGCGGTTTTGTGCGATTCCGTATTGTTGGGCACCATCAGCGGAATATCGAGCGCATCGAGACGCTCGCCTTCCATGGCGATGCAGATGAGACCACGGGCGTGGGTCATCATGAAGGCGATTGTTTCCGGGGTGACGGCATCGGCCGCGACCACGATATCGCCTTCGTTTTCCCGGTTCTGGTCGTCGACGACGACGACCATCTTGCCGCTGGCGATGGCTGATATGGCATCTTCAATTGTTGCGATAGTCATGCTGTCTGGCCTTTCAAGGGTTATGTCAGCGGGCTGACATGGTCTGCAAGGCTCAATCCGTGAGCCAGCCTTCTGCCCTTGGGCGAACAAACGTCAGCCGACTCCGGGATGGAGTGCGACTGCCCGTGTTGTCCTCTTCCATCCGGACTATACCGTCGGCTCCGGCATCTCACCGGATCTGCTGACCTTCCGACAGGAGGTGCCGGAAGCGCTCGCGGGCTCCAGGATTGCTCCTGATACCGCCGGTGGGGAATTGCACCCCGCCCTGAGAACATTTCAAAGATAGGATCAAACACAGGCGGATGGCAAGGTCACTCGACCGGGCGAAAATGCAAAGCTGCCCTAACGCCGATGGACACACTGTTCACACGGAGGCGACGACCGTGTCGCCTTCCGCGCTTCATTGGTGGTTTGATCTTTCCATGCATGTCGTTGTCCCAAAACCGCTGCGCAGTTTTGGGCGACCTGTGTCAGGACATGATCAGCCCGCCGTCGACATTGATCGTCTGGCCGGTGATATAGGCGGCGTCATCGCTGGCGAGGAAGGTGACCAGGCCGGCGACGTCTTCGCCGGAGCCGGCCCGTTTCATCGGGATGCCCTCGACCCATTCCTTCATCAATTCGCCGGGAGCGTAGTTGCCGAGCAGCTTGCCCCAGGCCTGGTCGTTATAGGCCCACATGTCAGTCTCGATGATACCGGGGCAGAAGGCGTTGACGGTGATCTTCTCGGTCGCGACTTCCTTGGCCAGGCTCTGGGTGATGCCGACGACGCCCATTTTCGAGGCGGCATAATGCGGCGTGTAGATGAAGCCGTCGCGCGCCTGGCCGGAGGCGGTGTTGATGATGCGACCTCCGCGCTTGTGCTTGCGCATTCTAAGAATCGCCTCCTGAGCGCAGAGGAAAACGCCCTTTGTGTTGACGGCCATGACCTTGTCCCACTCGTTTTCGGTCAGGTCCTCGACGCGGGCAATGGTGATGACCCCAGCATTCTGGATCGAGACGTCGACCGCGCCGAATTCCCTCTCGGCGGCATCGTAGAGGGCGGTGACGCTCGCCTTGTCGGTGACGTCGCCGATGAAGGAGATCGCCCTGCCGCCTTCGGCACGGATCCCATCGGCAACGCCGTGGACCAGATCCTCATTGGCCGAGACGACAAGATTGGCGCCTTCGCGCGCAAAGCGCCTGGCGATCACCGCGCCGATGCCGCGGCTGCCTCCGGTAATGACGACAGTCTTTTGCTCAAAGCGTTTCATGCTCTTTCCTTCCCGGTATCCGTCGATAAACAGCAAATCTCGGCGCGATCTACCCTGCGATCATTATTGGAGCTCAAGCGGTTGCCCGAGATCTCGGCGAATTCAGGCAGTCTTGAGCACCGATGACGATGCCCCGAGCCCTCCGCCCGTTCATTCGGCGTGAAGGGCGGGCAAGACGACGATATCGCACACCGTCTTGCCCGTTGGTCCCTTCAGCGCCTCGATCTCAGCCAGGGAGGAAGCGAGACCGTTCATTTTTCCAGTTGTCACCAGCAGCAGAAGCCGCCGTCGACGAGAAGATCGACGCCGGTCACGAAGCTGGCTGCATTCGACAGCAAGAACACCGCCGGACCGACCATCTCGTCGACCGTTGCCATGCGCTGCATCGGCGTCTGTTCTTCGAAGAGCTTGGTCTGGTGGACCATCTCCGGACGGGTGTTCATGGGCGTTGCCGTGTATCCGGGGGAGATGGTGTTGACGCGAATGCCGCGGTCGACCCATTCCATCGCCATAGATTTCGACATATGGATCACGCCCGCCTTGGAGGCGTTGTAATGCGCTTGGTTCAGCCCGCGGTTTACGATCACACCGGACATGGAAGCGATGTTGATGATGGAGCCGCGTCCATTCTTCAACATGGCGCGAGCCTCGGCCTGGCAGGACAGGAATATGCCTTTGAGGTTGATGTCCATCAGGGTCTGATATTGATCCTCCTCCATCTCTTCCGCCGGGTTGGCGTTGGCGATGCCGGCGGCGTTGACGGCCAGCGTCAACGCGCCGAGATCCGCTTCGGTGCGTGCCACGGCATCTGCAAGGGAGGTTTTGCTGGTGACGTCAGCCGCGATCTGGATCGAGCGGCGGCCGGCGGCGCGAATATGTTCGGCCGTGTTGGCCAGTCCGTCGTCGGTTCGGCGGTCGAGCAACGCCACGTCGGCGCCGCACTGCGCAAGGCCGATGGCAATGCGCTGCCCAATGCCGCTTCCGGCTCCGGTAACGATGGCAACCTGGCCGCTGAGATCGAAAAGCTTCGGGGCGTTCAGAGTGATGTCGGACACCGCTCTTCCTTTCTCTGTCTGTTTAGATAGTGGCTAGCTCCATGACCGAAACGTCATTCGCCTCGTCACGATTGAGAATGCCTGCCTGTTTGCCTTGGGCAAGCACGAGAATGCGATTGGAAACTCCGAGAACCTCCTCGAGGTCCGAGCTTACGACGATGACCGCCACGCCCCGTTTGGCAAGATTGACGATGATGTCGTAGATGCCCGCTCGGGCGCCGACGTCGATGCCTCTCGTCGGTTCGTCGAGTACGACGACCTTGGGATCGCGCATCAGCCACTTCGCGATGACGACCTTCTGCTGGTTGCCGCCGGACAGGTCCGAGGCATATTGCTCCGCACGGCCCTTTACGCCGAACTTGGCAACTGCCTTCTCCGCAAACGAGCGCTTGACGCGCGGCGTAATCCAACGCCCGCCCAGCTTGTCGAGATTGGCGTAGATAATGTTCTCGCTGATCCGGTGCCCGACGATGAGCCCCTGCTCCTTGCGGTCTTCCGGAACCATCACGACACCCTTGGCGATCGCGTCCGCCGGATCGCGCAGCCTGAGTTCCTCGCCTTCCAGCTTGATCGAACCGGCACTGATTGGGTCTGCTCCCGAAATCGCACGCACCAGTTCGGTGCGGCCGGCGCCGACCAATCCGGCGATCCCGAGAATTTCTCCGGCCCGCACCTCGAAGGTAACATTACGGAACGAGTTTTCCGGCGAACTCAGCCCGGATACCTCAAGTACCGGTCGGTCTGTCGGAACGGGCAGGGCGGGGAACAAGCGGTCAAGCGGGCGTCCAACCATGCTCTCGACGATCGTTCGCACCGGGGTCGCGCTGTCTGAGAATTCTTGCACCCGCTCGCCGTCGCGAAGAACGACGATCCGGTCGGTGATCTGCTTGATCTCTTCCATGCGGTGGGAAATGTAGACGATGCCGACACCTTCTGAGCGAAGCTTCCGAACCTGTTCGAAGAGAGCTTCCGTCTCGGCGCCGCCAAGGGCGGCTGTCGGCTCATCGAGGATCAGCAGCTTTGCGTTGAGAGCCAGTGCCTTGGCGATCTCGATAAGTTGCTGATTTGCCGTGGAAAGGCCGGCGACCGTCCGCGTTGCAGGGATGTGAAGGTTCAATCGAGCGAGCTGGTCCTGGGCCCGGCGAACCATCTGGGCGCGGTCGACGACGCCGTTCTTCATCGGCCAACGTCCGATGAAGACGTTTTCCGCGATCGACAGCTGCGGCAGAAGCTGCAGCTCCTGGTGGATCAGGACAACGCCCTTGTCGATCGCTTCCCTTGGGGTGGCCGGGGCATAAGGCTGCCCCAGCCATGTCATTGATCCTTCGGACGGTGTGCGTGACCCGGCGATGATGCCTGATAGCGTTGACTTGCCCGCTCCGTTTTCACCGAGAAGTGCAACCACTTCGCCCGGATAGACGTCCAAGCTGACATTCTTCAGAACCTGGAGCGGCCCATACCATTTGGATATGCCCCTCAGGGAAAGAACTGGATCAGTCACGGCACACCTCCTCAAGACCTCAACTTCATTACGGATGGTTGGCGATGAAGCCTGCGACGTTTTCCTTGGTTGTCAGCGTGGCATCCAGGAGCTGGACCGGTGGCACCTTTTCTCCGGCGACAAGCTTGGCGGCGTTTTCAACCGCGTCGCGGCCCATCTTCTGCGTCTGCTGGGTCGCAGTTACGTTGAAGACACCCTTGCTGAGCGCTTCGAGAGCTGCGGTGTCACCATCGAAGCCGCCAACCACGATCTTCTGGGAAGGATTGGCGACCTTGATCGCCTGCGCGGCGCCGAGGGCGAGGCCGTCGGCCTGGGCGAACACGATCGAAACGTCCGGATTTGCCTGCAGCATATTCTGCATGATCTGGAAGCCTTCATCCTGGCTCCAGATGTTCGAGAACTGCTCGGCGACAACCTTGACGTCCGGATATGCCTTGAGAGATTCAGCGCAGCCCTTCGAGCGATCGACTTCCGGCGTCGTGCCCTTCTGGCCGTGGATGATGACCATCTTCCCCTTGCCGCCGGCTTCCTTCAGGATGTAGTCGCACACCGCCTTGGCAGAGGCGACGGAATCCGTTGCAAGGAAGGTATCACCGGGTGCTCCGTCGGCGTTGCGGTCAACGTTCACGACCGGAATACCGGCGCTTTTCGCGAGCTTGACCGGAACGGTCGCAGCCGCCGCACCTGCCGGAATGTAGATCAGCGCGTCGATTTTCTGGGTCAGAAGGTCCTGGATCTGATTGACCTGCGTCGGCCCGTCGCCCTTTGCGTCGACGGTGATGACTTCGATGCCGCGCTTCTTGGCTTCGGCTTCGACGGATTGCTTGATCTGGTTGAAGAAGTTTGCCTGAAGGTTGGCAACGGCCAGGCCGAGCTTCTTCAGTTCCGCCGCATGTACGGGGCCGAGCGTGAGGCTGAGCAGTGCAGCAGACGCGAGCATGGTGCGCGCAATTTTCATTGTATTTCCTCCGTTGTTGATGGAACCCTCGGGTATGTCCTCCCCCTCGGGGTATTGATCCGCCCCAACATTCCGGGGCGGAATTCCGGGTCCGCCAACACGGCGGACCCCGCTCGTCAGGCGCGACGCCGACGAATGGTCTCCGCGCCGACCGCGAGCACGATGACGATGCCGATGATCACTTGCTGCAGGAACGGTGAGACGTTGAGAAGATTGAGCCCGTTGCGAAGGACGCCGATGATAAGAACACCGATCAGTGTCCCTCCGATACCGCCCGCGCCCCCCGAGAGCGAAGTCCCGCCGATGACGACGGCAGCGATGGTGTCCAGCTCATAGCCCAGGCCGCTGGACGGCTGGACGGAATCCAGCCTGGCGGCCAGTACGATGCCTGCGAGCCCCGCAAGGACTGAACTTGCGACATAGACGCCAATCGTCACGAGCGGGACGTTGATACCCGCCAGCCGAGCGACTTCCGGATTTCCTCCCACCGCGTAGAGCATGCGACCTTCGGACCGGAAGTGCAGGAAAAGCCACGCAGCAAGAACAACCGCAAGCATGAGGAACACAGTGGCTGTCAACACGCCGAAATGGCGATCGATTGCCAGCATCATGAACCAGTCGGGAAATCCGACGATCTGCTGGCCGTCCGTGATCATATTTGCGACGCCGCGAGCCGCGGACATCATCGCAAGAGTGGCAATAAACGCGGGAACCCTGAATTGCGTCACCAGAAGTCCGACGATCAGGCCCGAAACGCCCGATGCGACCAGAGCAAAAGCGATCCCGACCGGCAGCGGTAGGCCGGCGACATTCGCAGTCCAGCCCATGACCATCATCGCAAGAGCGAGTGCCGAGCCGACGGAGAGATCGATGCCGCCGATCAGAATGACAAAGGTCATTCCGACGGCCATGATGCCGAGAACAGTGATCTGATCGAGGATGTTGAGGCCGTTCCGAACCGAAAGAAACGTGTCGGTGCTGAAGCTCAGAAAGACGCAAAGCGCGAGCAGCCCCACGAGCGGCCCGGTGGCTCCCTTGAGCTTGCTCAACCAGGCGCCGGACGAAAGCCCGTTTTCATTGATTTCGAGCGCCACCATTGTTCCTCCCTATGCCTAGGCTAACCGCTAGTTCATCTAGAATAAATATTCACTGATGCTGGAAAATTCATTAACAAGTTGCCTCCAAGCTGTCAACAGGATTTTCTAGACCTGCAACTGCCAGTATACTGCTTAAAGGGCTTGACTAATCGGCACCATGTGCAAAAATATTGATAACTGAATATTTATGCATGAGAGGAATCCATGAATACGACAGAACTCGAGCGGATCGCTCGCGAGATTCGATTGCGCGATCTCCAGGCGGTTTTCGAAGCGGGCGCCGGCCATATAGGCGGGGAAATGTCTGTTATCGACATTTTGACTGCCCTCTATTTTCGTGTGCTGAATGTTTGGCCCGATCAGCCGAAGCACCCCGACCGCGACAGGTTCGTTCTGTCGAAGGGACATACGGCATGCGCTCTGTATGTGACGCTCGCAAAACGCGGCTTCATCCCGGAGGAAGAGATTTCCACCTTCTTGCAGCCGCATTCGAGGCTGAACGGGCATCCAAATTGCAACAAGGTTCCTGGCGTCGAAACGAATACCGGGCCGCTCGGGCACGGTCTTCCAGTCGCAATAGGAATGGCGAAAGCCGCCAAACTCTCGGGCGCGAAATATCACACCTACGTCGTCACCGGCGACGGTGAGATGCAGGAGGGCTCCAACTGGGAAGCGATCATGGCGGCCGCGCAGTTCAAGCTCGATAACTTGACGCTGGTCATCGACCACAACAGGTTCCAGCAGGGCGCCGCCCTGGCGGAGACCAACGATCTCGCCCCGCTGCGTCCGAAGCTTGAAGCTTTCGATTGGGAAGTCACCGAGATCAATGGGAACAATATGAGCGAAGTGGTTTCAGCCCTCGAACACCGGGGATCGAGACCGCATTGCATCGTCGCCCATACCAACAAGGGGCATGGAATCTCGTTCATGCAAGACCGAGTCGACTGGCACCACAAGGTACCGAGCAAGGAACAATACGAAATCGCATTGGCAGAATTGTCGGAGGCACAGTAATGAACGCGCCAATAAACGCACCCAAGCTCTACGATTGCCGCGACGCATTCGCCTCTACGCTCGAGCGGCTGGCAGCCGAAAACGAAACGATCGTTGCCGTCTGCAACGACTCCGTCGGCTCCTCCAAGCTCGGCGGCTTCAAGGCGAAGTTTGGAGAGCGCCTGGTCAATGTCGGTATCGCCGAGCAGAACATGGTGGGGGTTGGAGCAGGCCTCGCCAACGGCGGACGCCTTCCGTTCGTGTGCGCCGCCGCTCCGTTTCTCACGGGACGGTCGCTGGAGCAGATCAAAGCCGATATTTCGTATTCGAATGCCAACGTCAAGCTGGTCGGCATTTCTTCTGGAATGGCCTATGGCGAACTTGGTCCGACCCATCACTCGATCGAAGACTTCGCCTGGACGCGGGTTCTGCCTAATCTTCCGGTCATTGCACCTTGTGACCGCATCGAAACAGCTGCTGCGGTTGAGTGGGCCGCGACCTACAACGGTCCCTGTTTCCTGCGTCTGTCTCGCGTAGGTGTACCTGATCTCCTTCCGGAGGGTCACAAGTTCGAACTCGGCAAGGCAAACCTCCTTCGCCAGGGTTCCGATGTCACCCTTATCGCAAACGGTACTTTGACTCATCGAATTCTGAAGGCTGCCGAGATCCTCGCAGAACGCGGCATCAACGCCAGAGTGCTCAACCTTGCAACGGTTCGTCCGATCGACGAGGACGCCATCATCGCCGCGGCGAAGGAAACCGGAGCGATCGTCACAGCCGAAGAGCATTCGATCTTTGGCGGGCTCGGTTCCGCGGTCGCCGAAGTGGTGGTCGACAACGCTCCAGTCCCGATGAAACGTCTCGGCGTTCCCGGAGTCTACGCTCCGACCGGTTCGGCAGAGTTCCTGCTCGACGAATTCGGGATGGCGCCGTCCGCGATCGCCGACGCCGCGCAGTCGCTGATCAGGCGCAAGTAACTGGGATCACGTGATCGGCCGGGCCGCCTATTTGTCGTCCCGGCTGCCGTCTGATCTGGGGAGGATAGAATGCGGGCAATTCTGGCAATTGACCAGGGCACGACCAATTCAAAGGCCGTTCTCGTTTCCGAAAAGGGAGAAATTGTCGGCAGAGGTTCGGCTGCTGTCGGCATCACCTATCCCAAGCCAGGCTGGGTCGAACAAGACCCACGCCGGCTCTACGCATCCGTCTGCGAGGCGATCGACGCCTGCCTGAAGGCCGCCCCTGACGTGGTTATCGAGGCCGTGGCGATTTCCAATCAGCGCGAGTCGGTCACGGCCTGGGACGCCGAAACGGGAGAAGCACTTGGACCGGTGGTGAGCTGGCAGTGCCGTCGAACGGCACAGGATTGCGAACGTCTCATTGCCGAAGGCCACCTTGACCGGGTGCAGGCGCTCACGGGCCTGCCACTGGATCCGATGTTCCCGGGTTCGAAATTCCGATGGCTGCTCGACCGTATTCCGGCCGGGCGATTAGTGCGGCTGGGAACGGTCGACAGTTGGCTCGTGCACTGCCTGACGGGTGGGCGCCGGCATGTCTGCGATGCTTCCAATGCCGCCAGGAGCCAGTTGTTCGATCTCCAGGAGCAGAGATGGAGCGAGGAACTCGGCGAGATTTTCGGCGTCGATATCGCGCTCCTTCCCGAGGTGCTCGACAGCTCTGCCGATTTCGGCACGACGCAAGGATTGCCGGGCGTACCGGATGGAACTCCCATCATGGCTGCGATCGGAGACAGCCATGCTGCGCTGTTCGGTCACGGAGCATTCAAGCCGGGCGACGGCAAGGTGACCTTTGGAACCGGCTCTTCGGTGATGACGACGCTTTCGCGATTCATTCCCCCACGCAACGGCGTCACAACCACCGTCGCATGGCGTATCAAGGGAAGGCCGGCTTTCGCTTTCGAAGGCAATATTCTCGTTTGCGCCGCCAGTCTCCCCTGGATGGCAGGCATTCTCGGCCTTTCGGACGTGGCGGCCCTTGTCGAACTTGCGGCGAGCGCCCCACCGGGCGGACCGGGCTTCGTGCCGGCATTCGTGGGACTGGGCGCACCCTATTGGAACTCCAACGCCCGTGCCCTGTTCTCCCAGATCAACTTCAATACGACACGTGCGCAAATGGCGCGGTCGGTCACCGATTCGATCGCCTTCCAGGTGCACGACGTCATCGCCGCCATGCGAGCGCAAAGCGGCGGCGAGCTCGGGGCGCTCTATGTAGACGGCGGACCGAGCCAAAACCGCTTCCTGATGCAGTGTGTCTCGAATCTTATCGAACATCCCGTAATCCAATGCGAAGCACCCGAGGCGTCGGCTTTGGGGGCCGCATATCTCGCGGGTCTCTCACTGGGCCTGTGGAGCAATCTTCAGGCTATCGCAGAGCTCCCCCGGAGCTCACATGTCATTGACCCGGAACCCGTGGATCGAGCGGTGCTTCTGAATAGCTGGAATGACGCGCTTGCCCGCTCGACGTTACGCGAAACAACGGCTAATGATGAATAAAAATTCACCCTAGGATTAGCGATGACTCGCCTCAATGAACTCCGCCTCATCTCAAGGGTCGCCCAGATGTACCACTTGGAGGGACGGCGACAGGCGGAGATCGCACAGCACCTTCGCCTGTCGCAGGCGACGGTGTCGCGCATGCTCAAGCGTGCCGAGGCTGAAGATATCGTGCGAACCAGCGTGACGCCCCCCGTTGGCACCTACAGCGAGCTTGAGGGCGCCCTTCGCGAGAAATATGATTTGCCGGAGGCGGTCGTCGTGGAGTGCACGGAAGATCGGGACGGAGCCATCATGGCCCGTATCGGAGAGGCAGCGGCTCATCTCCTCGAGGTGACGCTTGCGCCAGGGGAGATCATCGGCGTTTCGAGTTGGAGCCAGACCATCTCCAAGATGGTCGAGAACATTCATCCCCTGAAGAGCGCTCAGGCGAAGTATGTCGTCCAGACCCTCGGAGGCATGGGCGACCCATCAGTGCAGACGCATGCGACGCAGCTTACCACGCGGCTTGCTCGGCTGACCGGCGCTGAGCCAAAACTGCTCGCTGTGCAGGGTGTTACGACGTCCAGAGAGGCAAAATTTCTTATGCAGGCCGATCCATACGTGCGGGAGACGATGGACCTGTTCGGCAGCATAACGCTTGCGATTGTCGGAATCGGAGCAGTCGAACCGTCCGAACTTCTCGCACGGTCCGGCAACATTTTTTCGTCTCGCGAACTGTCCGATCTCGCGGAAGCGGGAGCCGTCGGCGACATCTCGCTTCGCTTCTTCGATAAAAACGGCAAGCCGGTCAAGACGCCCCTGGACGACCGGGTCATAGGGCTTCCACTCGAGGATCTCGAACGGGTGGACCGGGTCATTGCTCTTGCCGGCGGGTCTAAAAAGACCGACGCTATCGCAGGCGCGCTCCGCGTGGGCGTCATCGACATGCTTGTTACGGACAAGTTTACCGCGCAGCGATTGATCGACTGACGGGGCAGGGTGGGAGCGCCCGCCTCGTCCTTCGAGGCTTCGCCTTATGGGCTACGCGCCGGAGGATGAGGCTCTCTCGAGTATTATTGGCGCCTCAGGATAGGCTCTCTTGGGTCAATGCGCCGTTCCATCCACAATCACATGGTCGTGGTCCAGCGAGCATTTCTCCACCCGGGCCTCGACTCTGTAGATCTCCCGCAGCATCTCGGCAGTGACGACATCTCTTGGGGCGCCGCAGGCGTGCATGCGGCCGTTGGCGATGATGAGGACCTTGTCGGCGAAGCGGAGCGCCTGGTTGAGGTCATGAAGGGCGATCAGCACGATCATGCCCTTGGTGCGGGCCTGGCGGCGCATGAAGCCGAGGACCTCGACCTGGCGGTGAAGGTCGAGCGCGCTGGTCGGTTCGTCCATCAGCATGATTTCGGGCTCGCGGACGAGCGCCTGGGCGATCGAGACGAGCTGGCGTTGGCCGCCGGAAAGCGCGCCGAGATCACGGAAGGCGATGGCGGTGATATCGAGCGCCTTCATGACCTCGTCGATGAAGCGTAGGTCGCTGTCGCTGACGGCCCAGGACTGGCCCTGCTTGCGGGCAAGCAGGATGGATTCGTAGACCGTCAGAACCGCGTTTGCCGAAGTATCCTGCGGCATGTAGCCGATGGCGTTTTTCGCCTTCGAGCCCTCGACGACGACATGGCCCGGCCCCTTGAGCAGGCCGGTGATGCGCTTGAAGAGGGTCGACTTGCCGGCGGCGTTCGGGCCGATGACGGCCACGACCTCACCCGATGTCATCACCGGCGTCGTCACGTCTTCGACGAAGAGCTTGCGGCCGTGATAGGCGCCGACCGATTGCAACTGAAGCGCTACCACGACCGGCTCCTGTTCGAGAGGATGAGCGAGAAGAAGAAGGGGACCCCGACCAGCGCGGTGATGATGCCGATCGGGAAGACGACACCCGGGATGATCGACTTCGAGACGATCGAGGTCAGCGACAGGAGCAGCGCGCCTGACAGGATCGAGCCCGGCAGGAAGAAGCGCTGATCCTCGCCGAGGATCATGCGTGATATATGCGGCCCGACAAGGCCGACGAAACCGATTGTGCCGACGAAGCTGACCGGCACTGCGGCGAGCAGCGAGACTACGAGCATGGTCTCAAGCCGGATGCGGCGGACATTGACGCCGAAGCTCGCGGCCTTGTCTTCGCCGAGGCGGATCGCGGTCAGCGCCCAGGCGTTACGGGCAAAGAGCGGCAGGGCGATCAGGAGAACGGTAAGCGTTACCCAGATCTTCGGCCAGGTGGCCTTGGTGAGGCTGCCCATCGTCCAAAAGACGACAGCCGACAGCGCCTGTTCTGAGGCGAGATATTGCAGGAAGGCGAGCAACGCATTGAAGGTGAAGACCAGCGCGATGCCGAGCAGTACCACCGTCTGCACCGAGACGCCGCGAGCCTGCGAGACGAAATGGATGAAGAGCGTGGCAATCAGCGCCATGATGAAGGCATTGACCGGCACCAGCAGGCCGGCGGCGACCGGCAGCAGTGGAACGCTGGTGACGATCGCAAGGGCCGCGCCGAAGCTTGCCGCCGCCGAAATGCCGAGCGTGAAGGGGCTGGCGAGCGGATTGGCGAGGATCGTCTGCATCTGCGCGCCGGCGACGGAGAGCGAGGCGCCGACGACGATCGCCATCACGGCAACCGGCATGCGGATGCCCCAGACGACGGCCCGCACCTGGTCGGAAACGGAGGAGGGGTCGAGAAGGGCGGAGACGACTTCGCTGAGACTGTAGCGGGCCGGCCCCCAGGCGAGATCGACGGCGAAGGAGAGGCAGAGCGCTGCCGTCATGGCGGCAAGGATCAGCAGCTTGCGCCGGGCGAGGGCGCGGTAGCGCTCCCTCCCGGCTTCGGCTTCGATCGATATGGCGGCGATCTCGACCATTTCGGATTACCGACCCGCCTTGGCGTCGACCCAGTAACCCGGCTGGTAGGCGACCGGCAGGAATTTTTCGTGGAATTCCTTGAAGGTGGCATCGGGATCGAGGTCGGCAAAGAGGTTAGGATGGAACCACTTGGCCAGTTGCTGGACGGCGACGAACTGGTAGGGGCTGGTATAGAACTGGTGCCAGATCGCATGGACATTGCCGCCGGCAACCGCCCTGGAGCCGGTGAAGGCAGGGTTTTCCATCAGCGTGTTCAGCGCCTTGCGGCTGTCGTCGAAGGTGGCGGCGGCTTTCGGGCCGACATTCACGAAGTCCTTGGCATTCTTGGTCTGGCTCCAGTTGGAGCCGGTGACAACGATGACGTCAGGATTGGAGGCGACGACCTGCTCGGCATTGATCGAGCCGGTATAGCCCGGCAGGAAATCGGAGCCGAGATTGTGGCCGCCGGCCCAATCGACCATCAGGCCGAAATTGTCGGGGCCGAAGGTGCCGCAGCATTCGACCAGGCCTGCGGCGCGGTACATGAAAACATTGGGCTTCGGCGGGTTGGCGGCCTTCAGCTTGTCGGTGACGCGGGCCATCTGCTCTTTCCAGAAGCTGGCGACGGCTTCGGCGCGGTCTTCATGGCCGAAGATCTGGCCGAGGATCTTCAGGCTCGGCTCGGTGTTGGCGAGAATGTGCTCGCGGAAATCGATATAGACGATCTTCACGCCGATGCCGTTCAGCATGTCTTCGAGCTTCACCTCGTCGGCCGCTGCCTTGTTGCCGATCGGCAGCAGCAGCACATCGGGATGAAGCTTGACGACCGTCTCGGTCTGCAGCGTGCCGTCGGTCAGGTTGCCGAGGAAGGGCAGGTCCTTGCCCTTCGGAAACTTCTCGACATAGGCGTTGAAGCCGTCCTTGTCGGTGGTCCAGAGATCGTTGCGCCAACCGACGATCTTGGCGAAGGGATCTTCCTTCTCGATCGGCGCGACTGCGTAGAGCATGCGGCCTTCCCCAAGGATCACACGCTCGACCGGCTTGTCGAAGGTCACCTCACGGCCTGCCACGTCCTTGATGGTGAAGGACTGCGCCCAAGCCGAAAGCGGCATGAAGCCGGCAATCGCAGCTGCGGAGACTGCGAGCATTTTTACGAAATTCATCTGGAAATTCCCCCGATGTCTGAATAATGTCCGCAGGCATATGAAATATGACTTTGTGAATCAAGTTTTATGTTTTAGAGCGTTTCCAAAGTGATCCAAAGCCGGGATGCCCAAGATGAATTCCATGAATACGAACTACTCGATCCGCGACGAAATTCGCGACTTCTGGTCGGAAAGGGCGGCGACCTTCGACCAGAGCGTCGGCCATGAAATCTTTTCGGAAGCGGAACGCAAAGGCTGGCAGCGGCTGATCAGAAAACATCTCGGCGAAGGGAAGGGGCGCGCGGCCCTCGATCTCGCCTGCGGCACCGCCGTCATCTCGCATCTGATGCATGATGCCGGCTTTGCGGTCACGGGGCTCGACTGGTCGGATGCGATGCTCGCGCAGGCGCGCGCCAAGGCGAAGAAGCGCGGCACCGATATCCGCTTCGTTTCCGGCGACGCCGAAAACACGATGGAGCCCAAGAACAGCTACGACGTCATCACCAACCGGCATCTCGTCTGGACACTGGTGGACCCGGCGTCGGCCTTCAAGGAATGGTTCTCGGTGCTGAAGCCGGGCGGCAAAGTGCTAATCCTCGACGGCAATATGGGCAAGGAGACCTGGGTCAAGGGGCTGCAGAAGCTCTGGACGAAGGTGACAGGCAAACCGCCAGCGAGCCATATGTCGCCGGATATGATGGCACGGCACCAGAAGATCCGCTCTCGGGTGCATTTCTCCAAGCAGATGCCAGCGGAAGCAGTCGTCGATCTTCTGCGCCAAGCCGGTTTTACGGATATTGTCGTCGACCGCAAACTCGCCGACATCCATTGGGCGCAGGCTCGAAAGATGCCGTTTCTGCGCGGGCTTGAGCGGATGGTGCAGGAGCGGTTTGCGATTTGTGCGCGTAAGCCTGGGTGATGGGGTTGGCGCGGCGGTTCCACTTGCCCCCTCTTCTCCCCGCTGGGGAGAAGAGAAGATGGAGTCTGCCGCACCCTATCCCGGCCCTTCGCATGGCTCAGGGCGTTCGAAGCTGCAATCGATTCACTGGATCGATTGCTCCCGCTTGCGGGACCGCTTCTCACCCACCAGTAACACTCATATGCCTGGCCACGGCAGGGCGATTATGCGTGCGGTCGATGATGAAGTCGTGGCCTTTGGGTTTGCGGGTGATGGCCTCGTCGATGGCGGCGTGGAGGAGGGCGTCGTCTTCGGTGGCGCGGAGTGCGGCGCGGAGATCGGCGGCGTCGTTCTGGCCGAGGCACATATAGAGCGTGCCGGTGCAGGTCAGGCGCACGCGGTTGCAGCTTTCGCAGAAATTATGGGTCATCGGCGTGATGAAGCCGAGGCGGCCGCCGGTTTCTTCGACCCTGACGTAACGCGCCGGGCCGCCGGTCTGGTAATCGATGTCAGCAAGGGTGAACTGGTCTTCGAGGTCGGCGCGCAGTTTCGAAAGCGGCAGGTACTGGTCGGTGCGGTCTTCGTCGATCTCGCCCATCGGCATGGTTTCGATGACGGTGAGATCCATGCCGCGGCCATGGGCGAAGCGCAGCAGCTCCGGCATCTCGGCATCGTTGAAATCCTTCAGCGCCACGGCGTTGAGCTTGATCTTCAACCCGGCTTTCTGAGCCGCATCGATGCCTTCCATGACCTTGGCGAAATCACCCCAGCGGGTGATCTTGCGGAACTTGTCGGGGTCGAGCGTATCCAGCGAGACGTTGATGCGGCGCACGCCGCAATCATAGAGCTCGTCGGCATGGCGGGAAAGCTGAGAGCCGTTGGTGGTCAGCGTCAGCTCATCGAGGCCGGCGCCGATCTTCTGGCCGAGCTGGCGCAGCAGATACATGATGTTCTTGCGCACCAAGGGCTCGCCGCCGGTCAGCCTGATCTTGCTGACACCCTTGGCGATGAAGGCGGAACAGAGCCGGTCAAGCTCCTCCAGCGTCAAGAGATCCTTCTTAGGCAGGAAGGTCATATTCTCCGCCATGCAATAGGTGCAGCGGAAATCGCAGCGGTCCGTGACGGAGACACGGAGATAGGTGACCGCCCGCCCGAAGGGGTCGATCATCGGGTGTGCATCCGCCACCAGCGGCGATGCATTGCCTATCGTTCCGACTCTGGTGTTCACCTGTATCTCCGTACTCTCATCAATGTGGGCATATGCTATTGTCACGTCAAGGGAAACAGCCGCGCGAGCATGCCAATTTCAGCTTGCGCTGAAAAAGATCAGCGCCTACTCCTCGCATGAGAAGAGGACAAAATGATGAGCGATATCTGGCCGAGCGAACTTCGCGTCTCGAAAGACAGGCAGCGGCTGGTGGTGACTTTCAATGACGGCCAGAGCTTCGATCTGTCGGCCGAGCTGTTGCGTGTGCTGTCGCCCTCGGCCGAGGTGCAGGGCCACGGGCCGGGGCAGAAAGTGACGGTGCCCGGCAAACGCAATGTTGCGATCATCTCGATGATGCCGACCGGCAATTACGCGGTCCGGATCGGCTTCGACGACATGCACGATACCGGCATCTACACCTGGACCTATCTGCGCGAGCTCGGCGAACGGGGCGCGGAGCTGTTTTCGGCCTATGAGGACGAGCTCAGCAAAAAGGGCATGAACCGCGACACGGCGGAGAAGCCGCGCTGACGCTCACGAGAGCGCCGCTATCAGTTTCAATAGACCCATAATTCCAGCCATCGGGGGCCATATGGCGAAAACGAACGGAAAGAACTGGCTGCGCGCCAAGGGGAGTGCTGCCGGCAACAAGGTGACCTTCCTCGAACTGTTCTTCGACCTGGTCTTCGTCTTTTCGATCTCGCAGCTTTCGCATGCGCTCGCCGCCCACTACACGCCGCTCGGTGCCGCCGAAGCGGCGCTGATGACTTTCGCCGTCTGGTGGGTGTGGATCTTCACAACCTGGGTGACGAACTGGCTCGATCCGGACAAGATGCCGGTGCGCGGGATGCTGGTGGCGCTGATGATGCTCGGGCTGCTGCTGTCTGCCTCGATCCCCGAGGCTTTCGGCGACAAGGGGCTGCTGTTTGCCGGCGCCTATGTGGCGATGCAGGTCGGGCGCTCGCTGTTTACGACCTATGCGATGACACGCGTCGACCGCGCCAATACGCTGAATTTCGTCCGCATTACCGCCTGGCTCGTGGTTTCCGGGGTCTTCTGGATTGCCGGCGGGCTGCTCGAGCATGAAGCCCGGCTGATTGCCTGGGTGATAGCGCTTGCGATCGAATATGCTGGGCCGGCCGCGGGCTTTGCCGTGCCGGGGCTCGGCCACTCGACGGCGCGGGACTGGGACGTTTCCGGCGCGCACATGGCGGAGCGCTGCGCGCTCTTCGTTATCATCTGCCTCGGCGAGGCAATCCTCGTTTCCGGCCGCACCTTTTCCGAGCTGCCGTTCTCGGGGCTGACCGGCGTCGTCTTCGTCACCGCCTTCATCGGCACGGTCGCCATGTGGTGGCTCTACTTCCGCTTCGGCCACGGGCGCGCCGCCCACCGGATCGAGCATGAAGAGGCGCCGGGAAGCTTGGCGCGGCAGGCCTTCACCTATGGGCATATCCCAATTCTTGCCGGCATCATCGTCCATGCGGTCGCGGTCGAGTTCATGTTCTCGCATCCGCACGAGACGGGCAATCTCGGCATCGCCGCGGCCGTGCTCGGCGGCTCCGGCCTGTTCCTGATCGGTAATCTCTGGTTCAAGGGCGCGACCAGCGGGAAGATGCCGCTATCGCATCTCGCCGGCCTGGTGTTCTTGATCCTGCTTGCCTTTGTCGCGCCCTTCATCGAGGTCTATCTGATGGGTATTCTGGCAACACTGGTGCTGATCATCGTCGCCGCCTGGGAATATCGCTCGCTGACCGGCACGACGGCGGCGCCGACGCTGCACTAGCGTCGTCCGGCGCCGAGGCATAAGCTCACGTGACCGACAGAAACTCCTGTGGCGTAACGGCAAGCCCCTCCAGCCAGCGATCGCCGCGCTGATAGAGCGCCTCCACCTGCTTGCCCTTCAGACCCGGCATGTCGCGTTTTACGCGATAGCCGATCTGCTCCTGAATATAGGCGAGATGCCGGTATCCTTCCGGAAATGCCTGTAAAGCCCCCTGGTCGAGCTCGGGTAAGTCAGCCGGCAAAACGGGGTCGATCCTGTCTTTCTCATAGATCGGTTGCCGGATCACGATCGCCCAGCGGTCGTTTCTCTTTTCAAGGAAATCGTAGAAACGGCCGGTGCAGACGACGTCGCAAAGGCAGCCGTGAATCGATGCCCGCTGGGAGATTGTCATCTTGGTCTGAGCGATCGCCCGATGCGCTCTGATGTCGATCGAACTGCCTCCGAGAAAGTGGAGGATATTGACGCCTTTGTCCCAGCCCTCCCTGCTGACCCGAATGAACTCCGTTGCAGGCCCCTGGAACCAAGTCGCCATCATCCACCCGTCGTCGTGCCACACGGTCTGGAAGCGCTCCCAATGACCGGCATCCCGCCAGATCGCCCAGTTGTGGAGAAGCTCATCGATTGCAAGCTTGTCGTCCCATCCCGACATGATCGCTTACCCCGCTTGTGCGCTACAGGTTTCGAAGATAGCACACACCCACTTGATACCGGAACCAATTCAGCTCTCTGCTCGATCTTCGTCGCGCAGGTCCCTGAGCAGCACGGTGATGATCCGCTCCATCGATGCGGCGGTCGCCATGCATTGCTCTATCGGCTCGTCCGACAGCACGCGGTCGATGAGGCCGGTCTGGATGGCCATGGCTTCCTCACTGAGCTTTCGACCCTCTGGCGTCAAATAGAGGCGCAGCACGCGCTTGTCGCGCTCGTCATCGCGGCGAAGGAGCAGACCGCGCTTTTCCATCTGTGGCAGCAGCATGCTCATATTGGAGCGGCCGACCAGCAGCTTGCGCGCCAGCTCCTGCTGCGAGATGCCCTCGAAACGATAGAGATTGACCAGGATATCGAGGTGCGGCGGCTTGATGTCGAGATCGGCAAGCGAGCGGGAAAGGGATTGTTGCATCAGCTGGCAAGCGCGAGCCACCGCGATCCAGCTGCGAAAACGCGGATGATCCCAGGGAAGGGATTGATTTTTGTTCATCGTTGTACTTTATTGTTCAGTGTTGAACAGTCTTTTGGAATCCCACTATGGCAAACTTTGCGCTTGACGTCACCCGCCTCGGGTTTTCGGTTCTGCAGGCGGTTTCTCCTGATCTGGCAGGCAGAGCGGCGTTCCAGTTATTCTGCCGGACGCCATCGACAAAGCCGAAGGGAGCAAAGGCGAAGGCGGCGCATGCGGTCGGCGCGGCCCGGCTTGCCGGTGCCGAACGCTTCACCCTCCGGCTTGCCGGCGGGCGCCAAGCGCATGCCTATCGGCTGAACGGCGGGGCGAGGGGCAAACGCAAGCGCTATCTGGTGACGCATGGCTGGGGATCGAGCGCGGCTTATATGGCCGAACTCGTCTCGATGCTTGCGGCGACGGGCGCGGAGGTTGTGGCACTCGATTTTCCCGGCCACGGCCGTTCGGGCGGGCGCTTCCTGCATATGGGGCTTGCCGTCGAGACGATCGCGGCGGCCGAGGCGCGCTTCGGGGCATTCGATGCGGCGATCGGCCATTCCTTCGGTGGGGCGGCGCTGATGGTTTCGGCGGCTGGCCTGCTGCCCGGCGTGGCCCCTGTTGGCGGCGATCGCCTGGTGCTGATCGGCGCGCCGAGCGAGATGGGCTGGCTGTTTACCGATTTCGGCCGGATGATCGGCCTTCGCGCTGCAACGCAAGCGGCACTGGAAAATGAAGTCCATCGCGTCACCGGACGGAGACTTGAGGATTTCGACGCCGGCGCGGCGGCGGGCGTCATCGGCCGGCCGGTGCTCGTCATCCATGCCGAAGATGACAAGGAGGTGTCGTCACTCCATGCCAGGCGCTACGGCGCGGCGGGAAAGGGCGTTCGACTCCTCTGGGCGAACGGCTTCGGCCACCGGCGCATCATCGGCGCCGCGCCGGTTCTTGCCGCGATCGCGGCGTTTCTCGACGGCGATCGGGGCGTGGGTGAAGTGCTGGATGAAAGCATCAAAAAAGATGCGGAGATCATTCCGTTTTTTGAGCTTCCGGCAAGGCGCGCGGCATTGTAGCGTCCGTCGCGAAGATCAAGCCGCGGCGGGACGCCTCATGAAAATCATCAGCAGCATCGAAGAGCTCAATACGATCTATGGCGCCGGGCTTTCGCCGGCCTCGGTCACCAAGGTGACGAAGCAATTGACCCCGCTCTATCGTGAGATGATCGAGATCTCACCGTTTGCGGCGCTTGCGACCGTCGGGCCGGAAGGGCTCGATTGTTCACCGCGCGGCGATCTTGGCGGCGTGGTGCGTGTCATCGACAACGAGACGCTGCATCTGCCGGACTGGCGCGGCAACAACCGCGTCGATTCGCTCTCCAACATCGTCCGTGATCCGCGGCTGGCGCTGATGTTCCTGATCCCCGGCTCGAACACGACGATGCGTATCAACGGCCGAGGCGTCGTCTCCAACGATGAGGCGCTGCTTTCGAGCTTCGAGATGGACGGCAAACATCCGCGCACCGTCGTCGTCATTTCGATCGACGAGGTCTATTTCCAATGCGCACGTGCCGTGATGCGGGCCGAGCTCTGGAATGGAGAACACTTTGCCGATCCGGCGAAGCTGCCGACGCCCGGGCAGATGCTGAAGGCCGCGACCGGCGATTTCGACCAGGAAACCTACGACCGGGAATGGCCGGGGCGCGCGGCGAAGACGATGTGGTAGGGCATCGTCACCTTGGCCCAGACTGCCGACAAAGTCGGCCAACTTTTATTTCGTCATGCTCGGGCTTGTCCCGAGCATTTGCAGCCGGTGCAGCAGATCCTCGGCACAAGGCCGAGGATGACGCCGAGTAAGGAACGAGGTTTGTCAACAAATCAAACCGTCACCTGCCGGTGACAGCGCGCGGCGTTGGATCACCTCACGTCTTATAAATCAACCAGCTCTTGGTGAAATCCTTCTGCATGCCGTCCTGATAGAGGATGGTGCAGTTGCGGCCGGCATTCTTGGCGCCGTAGAGCGCGATGTCGGTCTTGCTATAGAGTTCGCCGGCATCCTCGGCATTGGAGGCCATGCAGATGCCGATCGAGACGGTGACCGGACCGTAATTTACCCGCGTGCGAGAATTTTTGAAGGGCGTCGTCTCAAGCGTGCGGCGGATGCGCTCGGCGATCGCGGTAACTTCCTCGGGCGTGTTGCCGTCGATGATGAGGGCGAACTCCTCGCCGCCAGTGCGGGCGACGAAGATGTCGCGACGAACGTTGCTGCGGATGACAGAGGCGACGGTGGCGAGCACCTTGTCGCCGACCGGATGGCCGTAGGTGTCGTTGATCTTCTTGAAATTGTCGATGTCGCAGAGCAGCAGTGCCGTCACCGGCCGCATGCTAGAATTGTCGAAGATGGCGGCGAGACGGTCGTCGAAGGCGCGGCGGTTGGAAAGGCGCGTCAGCGAGTCGGTGTTGGCGATGCGCTTGTATTCGTCGAGTTCCTTGCGGACCTGATCCATCTCCTGCGAGCGCTGGACGACGTCCTCGACGGTGCGTTCGCCATGCGCCATGGTGTCTCCGGTCGCCTGGCTCAGCAGATCGATGGCGTTTTCGATCAGTTCGACGCTGGCATTGCTCTTGGAGGTGATGCGCTTGTGGGTCTCGCCGAGCAGCCTGGTATAGCTTTCGAGCGAGCTCTGCTCCTGCCTGAGAATGCGTAGCAGGCCGTCGAGTTCGCCGGCAATGCGCGTATGGGCGTCGTCGAAGACACGGGCCGGGCTGTGAGTGAAGTGCTGCGCGCCGAGCGCATCGAGTTCGGCCTGGGTCACCTGGCCGCCGAGGGCCGCGAGCTCGCGGGTCAGCGCAGGATTGGAGCCGATATAGGCCTCGTAGAAGAGTTCGTAATTGCGCGGTATCGGCGCAACGCCCATGGAGCGCATGGCATAGGTGATCTGACCCGCAACGTCGGGAACCGGCACCTTGGGCGCGACAGCCGTATTCATCCGGCGAACTCCTCATATATTCAAAGGCAATATTCTGTTTGTTAGCTTAAATTTCTTGGGAAAAGATTAAAGCGATATATACCAAAGATTACATACGACAAATGCTCCATGGGCCAATACTTCGATCAGGCCTATGATTCTCCACGGAAAAACGTATCTTTAGCAGGACAGTGCATACTCGCTGAGCGGGTACAGTGTCCGGAAAACTAACAGTTCTTCTCTGGCGGAGACCGTATTCATCTTGTCGACAGCTGGTTTTGGCCGTTTCGTATTGCAGTCCCGGTATTTCGGCATGATATTTCTTGACGGCAAACCCGATCGTAGCCTGCAAGCCAGGGCGTGAGATCGTGGAAACCTGCCGTCATATTTTCTTTCGCTATCCTCGCCTTCACCGTGCTGGCCGCCGGCACCTTGCTGCTGGAGCACACCGGCTTCTTCGCCGGCGCGTTCCGCACGGAGATCCTGGCAAGGGTCGATGCCGGGGATGTGGTGAGCGTAGGCGAGGCGGTGACGGCGCGGAATGTCAACGCGTCGGATAAGGCGTCGGCACGGTAGCGCAGGCGGCAACGCAGCCTGCCCATTACCCCAAATTCAGCTCCTGGAAGAAATCATTGCCCTTGTCGTCAATGACGATGAAGGCCGGGAAGTCTTCGACTTCGATCTTCCAGACCGCTTCCATGCCGAGTTCGGGATATTCGAAGACCTCGACCTTGCGAATGCAGTCCTGGGCAAGACGGGCGGCGGGGCCGCCGATCGAGCCGAGATAGAATCCGCCGTGTTTCTTGCAGGCTTCGCGTACGGCGCGCGAACGATTGCCCTTGGCGAGCATCACCATCGAGCCGCCGAAGGACTGGAACTGGTCGACGTAACTGTCCATGCGGCCTGCCGTGGTCGGGCCGAAGGAGCCGGAAGCGTAGCCGACCGGCGTCTTGGCGGGGCCGGCATAATAGACCGGGTGGTTTTTCAGGTAATCGGGCATGCCTTCGCCTTTTTCGAGCCGTTCGCGGATTTTGGCATGGGCGAGGTCACGGGCGACGATGATGGTGCCGGTCAAGGACAGGCGTGTCTTGACGGGATGTCGGGAGAGTTCGGCCAGCACCTCGGGCATCGGCCGGTTGAGGTCCATACGCACCGTCGATTCCGACAGTTTCGCCTCGTCGATCTCGGGCATGTATTTCGACGGATCGGTTTCGAGTTGTTCGAGGAAGATGCCATCGCGGGTGATGCGGCCCTTGGCCTGACGGTCGGCGGAACAGGAGACGCCGAGGCCGATCGGCAGCGAGGCGCCGTGGCGGGGCAGGCGGATGACGCGCACGTCATGGCAGAAATACTTGCCGCCGAACTGAGCGCCGACGCCCATCTGCTGGGTCAGCTTGTGGATTTCCTTCTCCATTTCGACGTCGCGGAAGGCGTGGCCGCTCTCGGAACCTTCGGTCGGCAGCTCGTCGAGATAACGCGTCGAGGCAAGCTTGACGGTTTTCAGGTTCATTTCGGCCGAAGTGCCACCGATGACGATCGCCAAATGATAGGGAGGACAGGCTGCCGTCCCTAACGTCAGGATCTTCTCCTTAAGGAAGTCGATCATCCGGTCATGGGTCAAGAGCGAGGGCGTGCCCTGGTAGAGAAAGGTCTTGTTGGCCGAGCCGCCGCCCTTGGCGACGAAGAGGAATTCATAGGCGTCTGTGCCTTCCTCGTAGATGTCGATCTGGGCCGGCAGATTGTTCCTGGTGTTCTTCTCCTCGAACATTTTGACCGGCGCGAGCTGCGAGTAACGCAAGTTCTTCTTCTCGTAGGCGTCCATGACGCCGCGGGCCAGCGCTGCACTATCCTCGCCCTCGGTCCAGACCCTGCGGCCTTTCTTGCCCATGATGATCGCCGTGCCGGTATCCTGGCACATGGGCAGCACGCCTCCGGCGGCGATATTAGCATTCTTCAAGAGGTCGTAGGCAACGAAACGGTCATTATCGGTCGCCTCAGGGTCATCGAGGATCGAGGCGAGCTGTTTCAGGTGGCCGGGGCGCAGCAGATGGTTGATGTCGGCAAAGGCGGTTTCGGCCAGCAGGCGGATGCCTTCCGGCTCGACGGTCAGGATCTCCTGGCCCTTGAACGTGTCGACCGAGACGTGGTCGCCGCTGAGCTTGCGGTAGGGGGTGGTATCCTTGCCGAGAGGGAAGAGATCGTCAGCCATCGAAGTGACCTTTCTGGTAGGGCGTCGCTAGATTGGAACCGGTCTAAATCCGCCGCGGGGCAAATGCAATCAGGATACGGCCGGAGTTCGGTGGGATCGGCGCGTGCCTCGATAAAGGACGACTTCAGGTTGCCTTCCGGTCGAGGCCAGTTCATATTCCCGGCAGCGTTAACTTGCCGGGGCTTCCAATGACAAATGCAAAGCCAACTGCTGTCGACGACCTTCTCGTTTTTTTCGAAGACAATTGGATCCGTGGGGATCTGCTGCGCCTCGCCAGTGATCCCGAGGGAGCGGACATGTATGCTCGCTTCGTTAATGGCGTGCGTATCGACGCCAAACATGGGCCTGACCATGAAACGATCATCAAGGGCGAGTACGGAACCTTCAGAGTGAAGCCGGACGGCCACTTCGAATATGAGCTGGACTACACGCTCGACGTCGTGAAGAATTTAGGGAAATACGATCAGCTCATCGAGACGCTGAGCTACAAGATGTCCGATGGCTCAGGGGGCACGGACCTCGGCGTGCTGACCCTTGCGATCGACGGCGTCGACGTAGGCGAAAAATACCACGAAGTCCTGGATTTCGACGATATGGGCGTCACCTCGAGGGCGGATAATTTCTCTCTACCTGACTACCGCAACTTTGCACTTTCGGTGAACGGCAGCCACGACCTGACGCTTCTGAACGGGTATGTCTATGATACCATCCCGGGCGTCGACGCCATCACCGAGGACGGTTTCAGCGATACGGTCCTATTTCCAGGTTCCGCGCCCGTAAGCTTGAAAATGCTCGATGGCGGGGAGTTCACCTTTCAGAGCGTTTCGATTGCCGAATTGTCGGCAGCGCCCTTTCACCTGACGCTCACCGCCCTGAACGATGGCCAGATCGTCTATCAGCAGGAGCTTGAAGTCACCGGCCCCACTCTCGAGGTCAATCTCGAAGACATTGAAGAAATCCGTTTCGATTTCATGGGCAATTCCGTCGTGATGGACAATTTTTCGCTGTTTGCCTTGCTATAGGCTGGAGGGAGTCGAGGCGTTGCGGCATATCCCCTTCTCCCCCCGAGCGGGGGTCCGAAGGACGGGTCGAGACCTGTGGCTCGACCCCGGTTGGTGGCGGCAGCCGGATGAGGGGCTGTGGCCTATGCGACCTTCTTACTTCGGCCCGATCATCGTTTCCGGGCGCACGATCTCGTCGTACTCTTCCGATGTCACCAGGCCGCTGGCGAGGGCCTCTTCCTTCAGCGTCGTGCCGTTCTTGTGCGCCGTCTTGGCGATCTTGGCCGCCGCGTCGTAGCCGATCTTCGGGGCAAGTGCAGTGACCAGCATCAGCGAGCGTTCGAGGCCCGCCTTGATATTGTCTTCGCGCGCCTCGATGCCGACGACGCAATTGTCGGTGAAGGAGACGGCGGCGTCGGCGAGCAGCTGCACCGACTGCAGGAAGTTATAGGCCATCATCGGATTATAGACGTTGAGTTCGAAATGGCCCTGGCTGTCGGCGAAGGTCAGAGCCGCGTTGTTGCCGAAGATATGGATACAGACCTGCGTCAGCGCCTCGCACTGGGTCGGATTGACCTTGCCGGGCATGATCGAGGAGCCGGGCTCGTTTTCCGGCAGCGCCAGCTCGCCGAGGCCGGCGCGCGGGCCGGAACCGAGCAGGCGGATGTCGTTGGCGATCTTGAAGAGGGCGGCGGCTGCCGCGTTGATGGCACCGTGGGAAAAGACCATGCTGTCATGCGAGGCGAGCGCCTCGAACTTGTTGGGCGCAGTGACGAAAGGCATGCCTGTGATGGCGGCGATCTCTTCGGCGACCTTTTCGGCAAAGCCCACCGGCGCGTTGAGGCCGGTGCCGACGGCAGTACCGCCCTGGGCGAGCTCGCAAAGGCCGGGCAGGGTCATTTCGATGCGCTTGATGGCGGAGCCGACCTGTGCGGCATAACCCGAAAATTCCTGGCCGAGTGTCAGCGGCGTCGCATCCTGGGTGTGGGTGCGGCCGATCTTGATGATGTGGCTGAATTCGGTGACCTTCATATCAAGGGCGGCATGCAGGTGCTTGAGGGCCGGGAGCAGGTGATGGGCGATTTGCTCGGCGCAGGCGATGTGCATGGCCGTCGGATAGGTGTCGTTCGACGACTGGCTCATGTTGACGTGATCGTTCGGATGCACCGGCTTCTTGGAACCCATGACGCCGCCGAGCATTTCTATCGCACGATTGGAGATCACCTCGTTGGCATTCATATTGGACTGCGTGCCTGAACCGGTCTGCCAGACGACCAGCGGAAAGTGGTCGTTCAGCTTGCCGTCGATCACCTCCTGGGCGGCCTCGACGATCGCTTTGCCGAGGGCAGGATCGAGCTGGTCGAGCGACATGTTGGCGCGGGCGGCGGCCTGCTTGACGATGCCGAGCGCGCGCACGATCGACAGCGGCTGCTTTTCCCAGCCGATCTTGAAATTGCCGAGCGAACGCTCGGCCTGGGCGCCCCAATATCGGTCGGCGGCGACCTCGATCGGGCCAAAAGTATCGGTTTCGGTGCGGGTTGCGGTCATCAGCCTTGCCTTCCCTTTACATGCTGTTTTCGGACATTTTCGAAGATGAGGTCTTATAGGTTGGAAAGCTTGATAAGAAAACCGGACGCCGTGCGAAATATTGAAAGCGGAACTCATGTTTGCCCTGGCCTGGCGGCGTGCTTTTTAGGCCACGTTGGATATTTTATGCGCCGAGGCGTTTTCGCCGCACTGGTCTGCCGGCAAAAATTCGGTAAAAAATTAACTAATAATTTCATAATTTTGTGTGAACTGCTGCACGGCGCCGTGCAGGATCCCCGTCACACAGAATTGAGTCCGCCGGCGCTGGCGGCGCAAGCCGGTTTCTGATCAATGAGGCCCTACGCTGCTTGAGTTTCGCGGGATTTGAGCTGAGAACAGCATGACACCGGGACTGGAATATATATATGACCTTCGTTTTTAAAAGCGCGGCATCCGCGTTGGCAATTTCCTGCGGCGTGGCAGTGATGAGCGCCGCTCCCGCGCATGCTTACACACTGATGGATATGCTGCGCGGCGATAGGCAGCGGACCCAGAGCACTATCTTCATGGACCAGATGCCGCCCGGCCGCGTAGGCCAGCGGGGCGGCGTTGGCGGATCGCTTGGCGGGCTCGACCCGGAAGCGCCGCTGCCGAAGGTGAGCGGTCCGCGTTATTACACCTATAAAACTGAGACGCTGCAGTTCGTCGACACCGGCAGGTTCGCCGATCCCGTCGTCACCGGCGCGGTCGCCGATGTTTCGGGCAGCGGTGATGCCAGCGCCGAGCCGGCCGTGCAGCGCCGTTTCCTGGCGCAGGCCAAGGTGCGCGCCAATGCCGACGTCGCAAAGGCGCTTGAAGCCTATTACGGCGACAGCCGCAATCCGCTTGTCTGGGTCGAAGGCAACCAGATCAACGACCGCGCCAAGTCGGCGATGCTGGTACTTGCCGATGCGTCCTTCGTTGGCCTCGACCCGGCGGATTACGCCGTCCAGACGCCTGATATCGACCCGGCCAATCCCGATCCCGCCTTTCGCGATCGGGCGCTGACACAGTTCGAGCTCGATCTCTCCGCCAAGGTGCTCGCCTTCGTGCAGGACACGGTGCGCGGCCGCATCGATCCGAACAAGATCTCCGGCTATCACGACTTCCAGCGCAAGGTGGTCAATCTGGCCCCGGTGCTGAAGCTTGCCCGCCTGAGCCCCGATGTCGGCGCCTACATCGCCAGCCGCTCGCCTGATAGTCCGCAGTTCCAGGCGCTGAAGGCGGAGCTTGCCAAGCTTCGCGCCGCCGACGGCGGCAATGAGGAGCGAATCGTCGTTTCGCTCGACAGGTTGCTGAGGCCTGGCGACAGCTCGCCGGAGATCGCCAATATCGTCAAGGCGATCGGCAAGCACGGTTCCGAAACGCTGAGGGCCGATCATGCGGCAACGCTTGCTGCTTACGCCGGCAGCATCGACTATTCGCCCGACATCGTTTCGCTGGTCGAGGATTTCCAGAAAGAGCGTGGGCTGAAGCCCGATGGCGTCATCGGCCAGGCGACGGTGCGCGCCATGACCGGCGGCGATACCAATGCCTCGAAGATCGACAAGCTCGTCGTCGCCATGGAGCAGGCGCGCTGGCTGCCGGAGGATCTCGGTTCCCGTTACGTCATGATCAACCAGCCGGCTTACATGGTCTACTACCACAATGACGGCAAGGAACAGCTGTCGATGCGCGTGGTGGTCGGCGGCAAGAACAACCAGACCTATTTCTTCGACGACGAAATCGAGACGGTCGAGTTCAACCCTTTCTGGGGCGTGCCGCAGTCGATCATCATCAACGAGATGCTGCCGAAGCTGCGCTCGGATCCGAACTATCTCGACCAGCTCGGTTATGAGGTCGAGGTGAACGGCCACGCCGTCGCCTCGTCGAGTGTCGACTGGTACGGCTCGACCAATAATGTTTCGGTGCGCCAGCCGCCGAGCAGCGACAATGCGCTCGGCGAACTGAAGATCCTCTTCCCGAACAGCCACGCGATCTACATGCACGACACGCCGTCGAAGAGCTTTTTCAAGCGCGACATGCGGGCGCTGAGCCACGGTTGCGTGCGCCTTGCCGATCCGCGCGCGATGGCGGCCGCCGTGCTCGGCACGACGACCGACGACATCGCCAAGCAGATCGCCAGTGGGCAGAACCATGCGGTCCGCGTGCCCCAGAAGATCCCGGTCTACGTCTCCTACTTCACCGCCTGGCCGAACAAGGACGGCGTGGTGGAATATTTCGACGACGTCTACGGCCGCGATGCCTATGTCGAAAAGGCCTTTGACGCGACGAGCAAGGCGCGTGGGGCGCAGATCTGATATCGGATTTGATTAGTGGTGCTGGCGGGCGGTCTCCGGGCCGCCCGTTTTGTTTTTGGCGGCGTTTGCGCGCCATAGAAGTGCAGTGTGGCCCGAAGCTTCGGATGAATGGGCTTTATCCGCGTTGGCAAAAAACTTGGCGAGAACCGCGACTACCATCTCCCTCATTCCTGTGCTCGTCACAGGAATCCAGTGCGCCCAAGTCATTGGGCGCGAAGGACTCTTCCCTTGAGGTATTGATTCATTCACGGCGCTGACGCGCCGTGGCTGGATTCCTGTGACGAGCACAGGAA
Organism: Rhizobium changzhiense; assembly: GCF_013087625.1. Lineage (NCBI taxonomy): Bacteria > Pseudomonadati > Pseudomonadota > Alphaproteobacteria > Hyphomicrobiales > Rhizobiaceae > Rhizobium > Rhizobium changzhiense. Next base: position 727,601 of record NZ_JABFCQ010000002.1, on the reverse strand, counting down.
TGAGGGAGGAGAGGTGAGCGGCCGCCTCAGACCGCAACCTTCGTCGCAAACTCCCGCAACAGTCTCTCCACCAGTTCCGGCGTCAGCTCATCGTAATGCATAATGATCTTATCCGGATCGAGGCTTAAGACCGGCACATCCGAATAACCGAAAGGCACGGCGATCGACGGTACGCCGGCGTTTCTCGCCACGGCGATGTCGTTGACGCTGTCGCCGATCATCACGGTGCGGGCGATGTCGCCGCCGGCACGTTCGATGGTGCCGGTGAGGTGGCGGGCGTCGGGCTTGCGGTATTCGAAGCTGTCGCCGCCGGTGATGGCGTCGAAATATCGGGTAAGCTCGAGCTTGCCGAGCAGGCCGAGCGCCAGGCTCTCCATCTTGTTGGTGCAGACGGCGAGGCGGTAACCCTGAGATTTCAGCCGGTCCATCGCGGCAACCAGGCCCGGATAGGGTTCGGTCCGGCCGGGCATGTTGCCGGCATAATGGGCGACGAAACGCTCGACCAGCGGCGGCAAGGCGTCGCTTTCAAGCGGATGGCCGCGCAGCCGGCAGGCGCGCTCGATCATGACGCGCGCGCCCTGGCCGACGAGATGAGTGAGGTCGTCGTAGCTGACCGGTTCGAGGTCAAGGGCCGCGATCGTATGGTTCAGGCTCTCGACCAGATCTACGTGGGTATCAAGAAGGGTGCCGTCGAGATCGAAGACGACGAGCGCCGGGCGAGCGGGAACAGGGGTCAAGGGCATGTCTCTTTGAGCGATGGTCGTCTTGAGGAGCGATGGATCGTCCTGAGGTAGGCGATCATGCGGCGGAAAGCAACGTCCGGCGATGGTCGGGAAGGCTGCAGGCCTCTGTTTCGGCTTTTCATTTTCCGTGATGATTTTGACTTTCGTTTGCCAGGCGAGCCGTGTAAACAGCACATCCAACGCAATAATCGGAGCTGGCGGCGCATGGATGCCCGCGAAATGAAGATCAAGGCCGCCGAGGCCGCACTCGCTCATGTCGAAAGCGGGATGCGTCTCGGGATCGGCACCGGCAGCACGGCGGAAGAATTCGTTCGCCTGCTGGCGGAGAAGGTCGCGGGCGGCTTCAGGGTCGAAGGGGTTCCGACGTCCGAACGAACCGCGCGGCTCTGCGTCGAACTCGGCGTGCCGCTGAAGTCGCTCGACGAACTGCCGGCACTCGACCTAACGATCGATGGCGCCGACGAGGTCGATCAGGCGCTCAGGCTGATCAAGGGCGGTGGCGGCGCGCTGTTGCGCGAAAAGATCGTCGCGGCCGCCTCCGAGCGAATGATCGTCATTGCCGACGAGAGCAAGCTGGTGGAAACGCTCGGCGCCTTCGCGCTGCCGATCGAGGTCAATCCCTTCGGGCTCGTCTCGACGCGGATCGCCATCGAAAAGGTCGCGGCTCGGCTCGGTCTTGCCGGTGAACTCGATCTGCGCCAGGCGGGTGACGGAGAGTTTACCACGGATGGCGGCCATCACATCATCGATGCATCTTTTGGCCGCATTCCTGATGCAGAGGCGCTTTCGAGCGAGCTGAATTCCATACCCGGCGTCGTTGAACACGGGCTCTTTATCAATATGGCGGCACTTGCGATCATTGCCGGTCCTGCGGGTGCGCGCACGCTGCAGGCAAACAGATAACAGGAGCATATACTCATGATGAACATTGCAGGTCTTGGCCGTCTCGCCGCTGCGACCGTCGTTCTTTCCGGGCTTGCCTTCGGCTCCGTCGTCAAGGCGCAGGAAGTCTCCGAGGAGCAGCTGAAGGCGTCTCGCGCGGCGATCGACGCCATCGGCGCCACGGCCCAGTTCGACAACATCCTGCCCGGTCTCGCCGAGCGTCTGAAGGCCGGCTTGATCCAGGATTCGCCGAACTACCAGGACATCATTTCGTCGACGGTCGATGCGCAGGCGCTGGCGCTGGCGCCGCGCCGCGGCGATCTGGAGAAGGAGGCGGCACTGACCTATGCCAAGACCTTCACCGTCGACGAGCTGAAGGCGATCGCCGACTTCTATAATTCCGACGTCGGCAAGAAGCTGCTGCGCGATGGCCCGGTCGCCTCGCGCGAGACGGCGAAGGCTGCCGACATCTGGGCGCAGGGCATTTCCCGCGACCTGGAAAAGCAGAGCAACGCCGAACTTTCCAAGGTGATCAAGGCACCGCCGCCGGCAACCGACAGCCCGACCGCTCCGGCTCCGGCACCGGCTGCCCAGCAGTAAGGTCTGGCCCCTCAAATTTGCAAAAGCCCGGCATCGTCCGGGCTTTTTTGTTATGATGCGGTAAATGCTGCCGGCGAGGCTTCAGGTGACTGCAGACATGTCCGATCACGGTAGGGCCGTCCGAGTGCGGATATCCGGCAAGGTCCAGGGTGTCGGTTTTCGCTATTGGACCCGCGATGAGGCGGTGCGGCTCGGCTTGACGGGTTGGGTTCGCAATGAAGAGGACGGGGCTGTCGTCGCTGTGATCGCAGGACCCGACGCCGCCGTCACGACAATGATCGAGCGTTTCAGGCGCGGGCCTTCGGGGGCGTCTGTTTCGAGCGTCGAGACGGAAGCAACCCAGCTTGAGAAGAACCCGACGGATTTCCGGATTACCCGCTGACAGCGCCGATCGCTAAGAATATGCAATTGGCAACGCATGTGCGCCGCAACTCAGCCCCTACGGGTTCGGGTTCTTTGAGAGTTGCCATTCACCCGTCTCATCCGGCTCTACGCGCTTGTTGCCACGATAGAAGATCGGCAGCCTCGTCTTCTTGTCGATCGAGAAGCGGCTCGGCGTGTATTTTTCATTCTCATGGCCTTGAATGGCGAGGCCGAGCGCTTCCTTGAATTTGCCGGCCCTGCACAGGTTGGTGAAGAGAGTTTGATCCATCTTTTGCTCCGCCGTTCTTTTCCATCCCATGGATTGCCTGCCAGCCTCGGCCGACCGGGTCAACCGCAAACGGTGACTGGTCAACCGAAGACGGTGACTGGGGTCAGCCCTTTACAATGAAGATTCGGCGATGGGAACCGGATGACGCAGGAGCGGGCTTTTGTTTTCATGACGATCGCCCCTATATCAGGAACATCCTTCCTGCGATTCCCTTCCGGAGCTCCTCATGTCTTCCTACGACTACGACCTCTTCGTCATCGGCGGCGGTTCTGGAGGCGTGCGCGGCGCCCGTGTCGCCGCATCGCTCGGCAAGAAAGTGGCGATCGCCGAGGAGTATCGCTACGGCGGCACCTGCGTCATCCGCGGCTGCGTGCCGAAGAAACTCTTCGTTTATGCGTCGCAGTTCCACGAGCATTTCGAGGATGCGGCGGGCTTCGGCTGGACGGTTGGCGAAAGCAGCTTCGACTGGAAAAAGCTGGTGGCGGCCAAGGATGTTGAAATCGCCCGTCTGGAAGGCCTCTACAAGAAAGGTCTCGCCGGCGCCAATGCCGAGATCCTGGAAACGCGCGCGGAACTCGTCGATGCCCATACGGTCCGGCTGCTGAAGACCGGACAGACGGTGACGGCAAAGACGATCGTAATCGCCACCGGCGGACGGCCGAATCCGCATGCAGCGCTTCCCGGTCACGAGCTCTGCATCTCCTCCAACGAGGCCTTTCATCTCGAAGAGCTGCCGAAATCGATCGTGATCGCGGGCGGCGGCTATATCGCCGTCGAGTTCGCCAATATCTTCCATGGTCTCGGCATCGAGACGACGCTGATCTATCGCGGCGCCGAGATCCTGTCGCGTTTCGACGAGGATCTGAGGCGTGGGCTGCATGAGGCGATGGCCGCCAAGGGCATACGCATCCTTTGCCACGACACGCTGCAGAAGGTTTCGAAGGGTGAGGAGGGGCTCATTCTGGAGACGCTGAACAACGGCACGCTGCAAGCCGGCGTCGTCATGCTGGCTCTCGGGCGCGATCCGAACACGCAAGGCCTCGGCCTCGAGGCGGCCGGCGTCGCCGTCGACGAACGCGGCGCCGTTATCGTTGACGAATATTCCCGCACCAATGTCGAAAACATCTATGCGCTCGGCGATGTCACCAACCGGGTACAGCTGACGCCGGTGGCGATCCACGAGGCGATGTGCTTCATCGAGACCGAGTACAAGAATAATCCGACCCGGCCGGACTACGAGCTGATCCCGACTGCCGTCTTCTCGCAGCCTGAGATCGGCACCGTCGGCCTCTCGGAAGAGGAGGCGGGCAAGCGTTATTCCGAACTCGAAGTCTACCGCGCCCAGTTCCGGCCGCTGAAGGCCACGCTTTCCGGGCGGGCCGAGCGGATGATCATGAAGCTGATCGTCGATGCGGCGAGCCGCAAGGTGGTCGGCGCCCACATCCTCGGCCACGATGCCGGCGAGATGGCGCAACTACTCGGCATCACGCTGAAGGCCGGCTGCACCAAGGATGATTTCGACCGGACGATGGCGCTGCACCCGACGGCGGCCGAAGAGCTCGTCACGATGTATGCGCCGAGCTATCGGATCCGCGACGGCAAGCGGATTTGACCTCTGCCTCTGAGCCCACTTAGCTGGTGATGCGGGGCGCGCGGATGACCTTGAGGAAGAGTTCCTTCATCGCTTCGGTGATGCCTTGGGTCATCGATACCTCAAAATAAAGGCCGGGCGAGGCGCATTCCTGCATCTTCGCGGGAATCTCGTTCTGGAAGGGCCTGATCCAGTCTTTGTACCAGTTGTTCTTCGGCAGCGGCAGATAGGTGGTGTAGAGCACCGCAACTCTGATTCCCTTGTTCTTCAGCGGCTGGCAGAAAGATGTGTCGATCGGCTCCTGGCAGCGTTTGCCGGTGAGTTTCTTCGTGCAGCCCTTCGGCTTTTCGCTGTCACCGACGCCGTCAGAGACGAAGAACAAGATCTTTTGAGGTGTCGCGGAGGTGCTGCCATCGCCGGGGGTGGTGATGATGGTTTTCATCTGATCCAGCGCGCTATCGAAGCTCGTCTGCTGGTCATTGTTGTAGCCCTGCCTCGGGATGGTCATCAGATCGACCGCATCGGTATAGGTGCGCACCTGATCAAGTTTGTCCGTTGGGTCGGATATGGTCGTCAACTTTGCGTCTTCGGCCTTGGTGCCGAACGTATAGACTCCCATGCGGAACTGGTTGTCGGAGACGCGCGTGAGCTCGGCGGTCTCTGTCAACTCCTTGGTCGCCTGGCGCACAACGTCGATGCGCATGCTGACGCCCAGCTTCTTGGCGAGTTTGTAGTAATTGTTTTTGTTCTCGGTTTCATGGCAGGCAAAGGCGCAGGTGTCGCTGGTGTTCTTTTCCATGGTCGCGACGTCGTCGGCGGTTGCGCCGACACCCATCGAAGGGGTGTTGTCGAGCAGAATGTAGAAATCCATGAAGGTGGCGGTCTGGTATTCGGCCGTGGCCGTGCCGGAGATCGTGACGGTGTCCCGGCCGAGGATGCGCATGAAGGTGGTGGGCATGGTGGCGCTGAAGGAGACCAGCGAATTCACCTTGTTGGCGGTCTTGGTGACGTCGATGCCAAGATCGACATGAACGTCGGTCAGCTCGCCGGACATCTGCGACGTAAAAATGTTGCGAGCGTCGTCCTTGCCGAGCGAGATCGTGCCGTCGCCACTCATTTTCATCGCGGCGGCGACAGCGCCGGATTTTTCAGAGATCGCACCGACGGCGGCGGCATCGGCAGCGGCGTAAAGCTGTGTCCTCAGGCTGAGCGCGTGGGCAAAATCCACCGCCATGCCGGCCGCACCGAAGAGCGGCACCACCAGCAGTGCCGTCATGATGCCGAAATTGCCCGAGCGGTCCGATATGAAACCGGGCGGAAGGATTGCCATGCCATGTCCCCGAAATTGAAACTCTCTCCGGTTCTACATTGAAAGTCTAAAATATGGGAAAATCGACATGGTATATGCTGGTTTAACCAGAGCAGGGCGGGCGGCGGCGGCAAGGCGACAACTGTCGGCGAATGGTCTTTGCAAGCCGGGTCTAAAGGTCTATAAGCCGCCGCATATTGAGGGCATCCTGAGGTATGGATGTGAGAACAGGTGAGTGAGATGGCAGACAATTGGACCCCGAGCAGCTGGCGGCAAAAACCGATCCTGCAGGTTCCCGAATATCCCGACGCAGCCGCTTTGGCGGCAACGGAAGCCACGCTCGCCAGCTATCCGCCGCTTGTCTTTGCAGGTGAAGCGCGCCGCCTGAAGAAGCATCTCGCCAATGTCGCCGAAGGCAACGGCTTCCTGCTGCAGGGCGGCGACTGCGCCGAGAGCTTCGCCGAACACGGCGCCGACAATATCCGCGATTTCTTCCGCGCCTTCCTGCAGATGGCCGTGGTGCTGACCTTCGGTGCGCAGTTGCCGGTCGTCAAGGTCGGCCGCATCGCCGGCCAGTTCGCCAAGCCGCGTTCGTCGAATGTCGAGAAGCAGGGCGACGTGACGCTGCCGGCCTATCGCGGCGACATCATCAACGGCATCGAGTTCACCGAGGAGTCGCGCATTCCGAATCCGGAACGCCAGGCCATGGCTTATCGCCAGTCGGCTGCAACGCTGAACCTGCTGCGCGCCTTCGCGATGGGCGGTTACGCCAATCTCGAAAACGTGCATCAGTGGATGCTCGGCTTCGTCAAGGACAGCCCGCAGGGCGAGCGCTACCGCAAACTTGCCGACCGGATCAGCGAAACCATGGATTTCATGAAGGCGATTGGCATTACCTCGGAAAACCATCCGAGCCTGCGCGAGACCGACTTCTTCACCAGCCATGAGGCGCTGCTGCTCGGTTACGAGGAGGCGCTGACCCGTGTCGATTCCACATCGGGCGACTGGTATGCAACGTCGGGCCACATGATCTGGATCGGCGACCGTACGCGCCAGGCCGACCATGCGCATGTCGAATATTGCCGCGGCATCAAGAACCCGATCGGCCTGAAATGCGGCCCGTCGCTGCAGGCCGACGACCTGCTGCAACTGATCGACATCCTGAATCCTGCCAACGAGGCCGGGCGCCTGACGCTGATCTGCCGCTTCGGCCATGAGAAGGTCGCCGACAGCCTGCCGAAGCTCATTCGCGCCGTCGAGCGCGAGGGCCGCAAGGTCGTCTGGTCCTGCGATCCGATGCACGGCAACACGATCACGCTCAACAACTACAAGACCCGTCCCTTCGAGCGGATCCTGTCGGAAGTCGAAAGCTTCTTCCAGATCCACCGCGCCGAAGGCTCGCACCCGGGTGGCATCCATATCGAGATGACCGGCAAGGACGTGACCGAGTGCACCGGCGGCGCCCGCGCGGTCTCCGCAGAAGACCTGCAGGACCGCTACCACACCCATTGCGATCCGCGCCTCAACGCCGACCAGGCGCTCGAGCTGGCCTTCCTGCTTGCCGAACGCATGAAGGGCGGCCGCGACGAAAAGCGGATGGTCGCCAACGGCTGAGATTAGCCTCAAATGATGAAAAAAGCCCGGCGCTGCCGGGCTTTTTTATTGCAGTGGAGGCGCACCAGTCCCTCATATACTCGCCTGGACGCTGTGCAGATTGGCGTAGACGCCGTCTTGCGCCATGAGCTCGTCATGGGTGCCCTGTTCGACGATGCCATCCGCTGTCAGGACCAGGATGCGGTCGGCATGGCGGACGGTCGACAGGCGGTGGGCGATGACCAGGGTGGTTCGGCCGTTTGCCAGGCTGATCAGCGCCTGCTGCACCGCCCGTTCGCTCTCGTTGTCGAGCGCGCTGGTCGCCTCATCGAAGATCAGGATCTCCGGATTCTTGAGGAAGGCGCGGGCGATGGTGATGCGCTGGCGCTGGCCGCCCGAGAGCTTGACGCCGCGTTGGCCGATATCTGTGTCATAGCCATGGGGCAGGGCGATGATGAAGTCGTGCGCATTGGCAGCGCGCGCGGCGGCTTCCAGCTCGGCGTCGGTGGCGTCGGGCCGGCCGTAGCGCAGGTTTTCCGCCACCGTACCGGCAAACAGGTAGACATCCTGCTGCACCACCCCGACATGGCGCCGGAGCGAGGCCAGCGTCACCTCGCGGATATCGATGCCATCGATCTGGATCGCCCCGGCCTCGACATCGTAGAAACGCGGTATCAGCGCGCAAAGCGTGCTCTTGCCGACCCCTGAGGGGCCGACCAGGGCGACGAACTCCCCGGGGGCGATGGTGAGCGACAGCTGCTCGAGCACGCGCGGGCCATCGGCCTCGTAACCGAAGGCGACATCGGTAAAGCTGATTTCACCCCTTGGTGCCGGCATCGGACGCGCCGCCGGCCGATCGGTGATATCGGGCGCGATCTCCAGGATCTCCATGGCCCTGACGAAGCCGGTATAACCCTCCTGCCAGAGGCGCACGAAATTCGCCAACCGCTGCACGGGATCCACCAGCACGGCGACGCAGAGCAGGAAGGTCAGCATATCAGGCACGGTCAGCTCCGCCGCCAGGATGCGCAGGCCGCCGACGATGATCACCAATATGGTGACGAGCTGGGCGAAGGTTTCGGTGCCGACCGAAAACCAGGCCTCGCTGCGGTAGCCCTCGGCGCGGCTTCGCAGGAAGCGCCGGTTCTGCTCGGCGAAGCGTTCCTTCTCCAGCGCCTCGTTGGCGAAGGACTGGACGACGCGGATGCCGGCAAGGGCATCCTCCACCCGCTCGTTGACGGCGGCGATCTGGCGTTTGCTGGCTTCGAGCGCGCGGTTCATGCGGCGGTTGAAATAGAGCGCATAGGCCACCGCCACCGGGGTGAGCAGCAGGATGATGCTTGCCAATGGCGGATCGATGAAGAAGAGCACCAGCATGGCGCCGCCATATTTGAGCACGGCGATGGAGAGATCTTCAGGGCCGTGGTGAAAGAGCTCGCCCAGCCACAGGCTGTCATTGGTGATGCGGCTCATCAGCTGGCCGGTGCGCTGGCGGTCGTAGAAGCTGAACGAGAGCTTCTGGCAGTGCTCGAAGAGTTCCTGCCGCACCGTCGCTTCGATGCGCGCGCCCATGACGTGGCCGCGATAGTCGACGAAGAAGATCGCAGCGATCTGGACAGCTAGAACCGCCAGCATAATGCCGCCCATTGCCAGGATCTGTGCGAAGGCCTGCGGCGCGTCGGGCAGAGCCAGAAGACGGCTCGTGACGACGTTGGCGCAGAGCGGCAGGGCGACCGCCGTGCCGGCGACCAGGATGGCGCAAAGCAGATCCGCCAGCAGCAAAGGCAGGTGCGGACGGTAGTAGGAGAGGAATTTGCGCATACGCGACCAACGCTGCTCGCGGTCGGCGGCATTCGCATCGTCGCGGAGGAATTTCAGGAAGGAGTTATGGCGTCGCGAGCTTTTCCTCGCGCGGGAGAACGAAATGTTCATGAAGCTGAATGTCCTTGTGGGGGATTTTTCCTTTCTGTTCGGACAGGGTCGCTCTCATGTCAGTCTCCCAGGGGGTCGAATGAATTGGACCTTAAGTATCGCCGACAACAGCCGGCAATTCAATGCCGGGATGAGATGAGGTTGGCGGCTGTTGTCGTCGAGCAACAGGTGCTCAAGCCGACCACGCATGCATAGGGCCGGCGATTTTCAAGATTTCTGATGATTTCGTTGAACGGAATGGATTTGACGCCGCGGGCGATCGGCGGCAACGTTCGGTCATAAGCGGGAGAGCGATCATGACCGAACGGTATATAGGCGGCTGCCTTTGCGGCGCCGTGCGATTTTCAACGACGGCGAAGCCAGGACCTGTTGTCGGCTGCCATTGCTCGCAGTGCCGCCGGCAGACGGGGTTTTATTACGCCGCGGTCAACGTGGCCCGCGCGGCTCTTTCGGTTGATGGCACTGAGGCGGTCCGCTGGTACCGGTCAAGCGAAGAGGCGCAGCGCGGCTTCTGCTCGAATTGCGGCTCCGCGCTGTTCTGGCAGGCGGACGGATCGGCGGAGATTTCGGTCATGGCCGGCGCCTTCGACACGCCGAGTGGCCTTGCCTTCGGCCATCATATCTACTGCGCCGACAAGGGCGATTTCTACGAAATATCGGACGGCCTTCCGCAATACGCGGTGAATCCGGTTTAACCCTTGGCGGCAAGCGCAGCGCTGAGGCGAGCCACATCCTCGCGCAGCGCCGTCAGTTCGGTCAGCACGCTCATGTCGATCTTCTGGTGCAGCGAGAGCACCTCGAGCTCGGCCTTGAGATTGACTTCGTAATCCTTGGCGGCCTCGAAGCGGTCGCGCTCGGCCTGGCGGTTCTGCGACATCATGATGATCGGCGCCTGGATGGCGGCAAGCATCGACAGGATCAGGTTCAGGAAGACGAAGGGGTAGGGGTCGAAAGCGCCGGTCGCCAGGATGATGGTGTTGATCACAGTCCAGACGACGAGAAAGGCGAGGAAGGCGATGATGAAGGACCAGGAGCCACCGACGCGGGCGATGCCGTCGGCGACACGCTCGCCGAATGAGGCTTCGGCGGAGAAGGCGGCATTGACGTCGGTCGAGATGATCTTGCGCGCGTGCGCTTTTGCCAGCACGCGCTTCTCGATCGTGCCGAGCTCTTCGGCTGGCTTGTCGAAATGATGGTGCACGAAGTTCGAAAAGTTATTCATGGCTGTGTTTCCGATGCTGTCGCTTCCGGCGCAGTATTCCGCGTCGTCTGTAAATTGCAATGTGTATCGAGTCCCGCGGCGCTCTGGCGCACCCTTCATAAAAATTTCGTCACTGCCGGGTGGTGCTTTCGCGGCGAACATGTTGCCGTTGCGGAAGCTGCAGGCTAAATAAATGACATGACACAGGAAAACGCGCTCTCTGATATCTTCCGCATCGCCATCGGCCAGCTCAATCCAACGGTCGGCGACGTCGCCGGCAATCTTGCCAAGGCGCGCGAGGCGCGCGCCGATGCTGCCCGGGAGGGCGCGCATCTGCTCGTCCTGACCGAGCTTTTCATCTCCGGTTATCCGCCGGAGGACTTGGTGCTGAAGCCCGCCTTCATCCGCGCCTGCTGGAAGGCGGTCGAGAATCTCGCAGCCGATACCGCCGACGGCGGGCCGGGCGTCATCATCGGCTTTCCCCGGCAGGACGGGACCGGGCGCTACAATTCGGTCGCGGTGCTCGACGGCGGCAAAGTGATTGCCGTGCGCGACAAGATCGACCTGCCGAACTATGGCGAATTCGACGAGAAGCGCGTCTTCGACCAAGGCGCCATGCCGGGGCCGGTGAATTTCCGCGGCGTGCGCATCGGCATTCCTATCTGTGAGGATATCTGGGGTGATCTCGGCGTCTGCGAGACGCTGGCCGAAAGCGGGGCGGAAATCCTGCTGTCGCCGAACGGTTCGCCCTATTATCGCGGCAAGGTCGATATCCGCCATCAGGTGGTGCTGAAGCAGGTGATCGAGACCGGCCTGCCGTTGATCTATGCCGCCCAGCTGGGCGGCCAGGACGAACTCGTCTTCGACGGTGCGAGTTTCGGCTTCAATGCCGACAAGTCGCTCGCCTTCCAGATGAGCCAGTTCGAAACGGCGCTGGCGGTGACGACGTGGAAGCGCGGCGACGGCGGCTGGCATTGCGCCGAAGGGCCGATGGCGCATATTCCCGAGCGCGAGGAGGCCGATTACCGCGCCTGCCTGCTCGGCTTTCGCGACTACGTCAACAAGAACGGCTTCAAGACTGTTGTGCTCGGCCTTTCCGGCGGTATCGACTCGGCGATCTGCGCGGCAATCGCTGTCGATGCGCTCGGCGAGGAGCGGGTGCGCACCGTCATGCTGCCCTACCGCTATACTTCCGAGGATTCGCTGAAGGATGCGGCCGATTGCGCCAAGGCGCTTGGGTGCCGCTACGATATCGTGCCGATCGAACAGCCGGTGACGGGTTTCAGCAGCGCGCTCGCCAGCCTTTTCGAAGGCACGGATAGCGGCATCACCGAGGAGAACCTGCAGAGCCGGGCGCGCGGCGTCATCTTGATGGCGATCTCCAACAAGTTTGGTTCGATGGTGGTGACGACGGGCAACAAGTCGGAAATGTCGGTCGGCTACGCGACACTCTATGGTGACATGAACGGCGGCTTCAACCCGATCAAGGACCTCTACAAGATGCAGGTCTATGCGCTTTCCCGCTGGCGCAACGAAAACGTGCCGCCGGGTGCGCTCGGACCATCGGGTGAGGTCATCCCGCAGAATATCATCGACAAGGCGCCGTCGGCCGAGTTGCGTCCGGATCAGAAAGACCAGGATTCGCTGCCGCCCTATCCCGTGCTCGACGATATTCTAGAATGCCTGGTGGAGAAAGAGATGGCGGTCGAGGAGATCGTCGCGCGCGGCCATGACGTTGCGACCGTTCACCGTGTCGAGCATCTGCTCTATCTCGCCGAATACAAGCGCCGGCAATCGGCGCCCGGCGTGAAGATCACCAAAAAGAATTTCGGCCGCGACCGACGTTATCCGATCACCAACCGTTTCCGGGATCGCTAACGCAATCGAGATAGCTAACGCAATCGAGATCGCTGACGCAATCGAGATCGCTGACGGTCAAGACTTTTGGGAGAAACCATGCGCAGCTCGGTTGAGATCTATAATGTCAGGACGGGCAGGGCGCGCGAAGTCTGGCAGACGGACAGGCTGGTCGAGGCGCCGAACTTCTCGCCCGACGGTTCCACCCTGCTTTTGAACGGCGACGGGCTGCTCTACCGATTGCCGCTCGATGGCGGCGAGGTGGTCAAGGTCGATACCGGCTTTGCCGTCAACTGCAACAATGATCACGGCATTTCGCCCGATGGCACTGAGATCGTCATTTCCGACAAGACCGAGTTCGGCAAGTCGGCGATCTATATCCTGCCGATCGAAGGCGGCACGCCGCGGCTCATCACCCAGAACCTGCCATCCTACTGGCATGGCTGGTCGCCGGACGGGCGCCAGCTCGCCTATTGCGGCATCCGCGACGACCTCTTCGATATCTACACCATCTCCGTCGACGGCGGCCCAGAGACGCGGCTGACGCATGGCGAGGGCCGCAATGACGGACCGGATTATTCTGTCGACGGGCAATGGATCTATTTCAATTCCAGCCGCACCGGGCTGATGCAGATCTGGCGCATCCATCCCGATGGCACGGGTCTCCACCAGGTGACGTCGGACGATTACGGCAACTGGTTCGCGCATCCGTCGCCTTCCAATGACAAGGTGCTGATCCTGTCCTACGACCCTTCGGTGTTCGACCATCCGCGCGATCTCGACGTGCGGCTGCGGCTGATGGACATGGACGGCGGCAATCTGAAGACGCTGTTCGAGCTTTTCGGCGGGCAGGGCACGATCAACGTGCCCTGCTGGTCACCTGACGGCGAAGAATTCGCCTATGTCCGGTACTTTCCGGCGGGTTAGGCCGCCGCTGCCTTGCGACGATCGCGTGCCGATTTCGCGAGGTCTTCCAGCACTGCGACCGACATATCCCAATCGATGCAACCGTCGGTGATCGACTGGCCATAGACCAGCGGTTTGCCTAGAACGAGATCCTGGCGGCCGGCGACGAGGTTGCTTTCGATCATCATGCCCTTGATGTCGTTGTTGCCGGCGGCGATCTGCGCTGCGACGGATTTGACGACGCGCGGCTGGTTCAACGGATCCTTGCCGCTGTTGGCATGGCTGGCATCGATGAGGATGCGCGGGGCGACGGCGAGCTTGACGGCTTCGCCGATCACCGCTTCGACGTCGGCCGGTTCATAGTTCGGCCGCTTGCCGCCGCGTAAAATTATGTGGCAGTCCTCATTGCCCGTCGTCGAGGCGATGGCCGCCTGGCCGTCCTTGGTCACGGCCGGGAAGTGATGCGGCTGTGAGGCGGCGAGGATGGCATCCAGCGCCACGCGTGCGCCGCCGTCGGTGCCGTTCTTGAAGCCGATCGGGCAGGAAAGGCCGGAGGCAAGCTGCCGGTGGATCTGGCTTTCGGTCGTGCGCGCGCCGATCGCGCCCCAGCTGACGAGGTCGGCGATGTACTGCGGGGTGATCGTGTCGAGGAATTCGACACCGGCCGGAAGGCCGATTGCATTGATATCGAGCAGCAGGCGTCGTGCAATCCTCAACCCTTCCTCGATGCGGTAGCTGCCGTCGAGGTGTGGGTCGTTGATCAGGCCCTTCCAGCCGACGGTCGTGCGGGGCTTTTCGAAGTAGACGCGCATGACGATCTCGAGATCGCCGGCAAAGCGCCGCCGCTGTTCCTCGAGCCGCGCGGCATATTCCCGGGCGGCAACCGGATCGTGGATGGAGCAGGGGCCGATCACGACAATCAGGCGATCGTCTTCGCCACGGAGAATCTTGTGGATCGCATCGCGGTTGCTGGTCACTGTCTCGGTGACGGCAGTATCGCGGTGAATTTCTGCGAGGATATCGGCGGGTTTGGTGAGGGGCGTGATCTCGAGGATACGTAGATCATCAATGGCATCAGACACGGTATGGCTCCTGTTTGGTCATACCGTGCGGAACAAAAAAGCCGCCAGGTAGACTAGCGGCTGTTCGGGTTGTCGTCGCGTCGAATTCAGTTACGCATGGACCCGCATCCGCTGGGAGCAGCGGTACCAATAAAATCGCGAGGCGTTGATTGACGTGATCGACATGAGGCTGATGTAGCGTCACGCCCGCGCATTGTCACGCAGATTTTTCCGCCTAAACCGGACGCTCCTGGGGACAGCAACTGCTCTTACGCGAGCTACACCCACCGGGCAGGAAGCACGTCGCACTCGATCTCACTCATGCGACGTGCTCAGGGTTTTTGAGATCAGAGGGCGTCGACGTTCACGCCGACGGTGATGGCGCCGATCGGGGTTCCCTTGTCGTCTGAAATCGTGACGCTGGCCTGCGACTGGAGCGTCTGGGTCGATTCATCCTTTTCGATCTCATCGACGAAGACGGCATCCTTGCCGGCGCCGAAGGACTTCTGGAACTTGCCCTCGTCGCCCTGCCAGTAGTCCGAGGTGACGTCGCTTTGGCCGACATTCAGGCCCTTGGCATCCATGACGAAGATCTCGGTGATCTTGCCGCCGGAGGCCTCCTTCTTTGCCTGAAGGAATTTCGACAGCGCATTGTTGAGCACGCCGTCGATCATCGAATGGTCGGAACCATCGACTTCGGCGCGCCACTTCTTGTCGAGGGCGTCGATATCAGCCGCACTCAGGTTGGCATTGGCAGCGTCCTGCGCCTTGACAGCCTCGATGATGGCGGGGTCGTTCAACCAGGGCGTTACGTCGCTCTTCACGTAGTCGAAGATCGGGGCAAGCTTGGCATCCTGCGCCATGGATACGCCCAGGGGCGCGGCAACTGCGGTGCAGGCCAAAAGAAATGCGGGCACGAGTTTCTTCATAACTGTTTCCTTCCTGATTATAGGTTGCTGAGAACTAAGGCTTATCGGACGAAGACGGCGTCAGAACTCCTCCCAGGCACCGGGAGCGGCGGCAACGGCGGCATTTCCTGCATGCCGCTGCACGTAGGCTCTGGGTTCGGGACGAGATTGGCGGGCGGGTTGAACGGGTTTGGTCTGGCTGGCCGCGGACGCGCCGACGACGAACCTGCCGGCCGAGTCCTGCAGAAGGCGTCCCTGCTGCAGCAGTTCCTGGCAGGCCGCGTTTGTTTCCTCGACCATCGCCGCATTCTGCTGCGTCGCCTGATCCATCTGGTTGATCGCGCCGTTGATTTCCTGCAGACCCGTCGCCTGTTCGCGATAGGACTGGACGATGGAAGCGATACTGTCGCTGATGCGGTTGATCTGCTCCTCGATCTTCAGCAGGGCGTCGCCGGTTTCGTTCACCAGCCCGACGCCCGCGGCAACTTCCTGGCCGGACACATTGATCAGGTTCTTGATTTCCTTGGCCGCATTTGCCGACCGCTGGGCGAGTTCACGCACCTCCTGCGCGACAACCGCAAAACCTTTGCCGGCTTCGCCTGCACGTGCCGCCTCGACGCCGGCGTTCAGCGCCAGCAGGTTTGTCTGGAACGCGATTTCATCGATGACGCCGATAATGCGGCCGATCTGGCTCGACGAGGTCTGAATCCGGTCCATCGCCCCAATGGCATCACGCACCACCGTCGCCGAGACATGAGCACTCCGCTTTGTCTCCTCGACCAGTTTCCCGGCATTTTCGGCGCGTTGCGACGATGTTCGGACCGTGGTGGTCACCTCATCCAGTGCGGCAGCGGTCTCTTCCAATGATGCCGCCTGTTGCTCGGTCCGCTTGGCGAGTTGATCTGCGGAGGAGGCAAGCTCGCTCGAGCCGCCTTCAACCGCCACGGAGGCGGCCTTGATCTCCGTCAGCGCGGCGGCGACGGCCTCGACCATGTTGTTGAAATCCTGCCGCAACTTATCGAACTCCGGACCGAGATCGGCCAGGTGTACGGAGAAGTCGCCTGCTGCGAGCTTTTCCAATGCATTTGCGAGAGCGGTCATGACCAGCCGCTGCGTGTTGCTGGCCTCTTCCGTGAATAATGCATTGCGCGCCCGTTCGGCATCGAGCGAAGCGCTCTGCTCGGCAGCGGCCTGCTCCCTTTCGACCTTCGCAATCGCCTCGTGGCGGAAAACTTCCAAGGCACGCGCCAGAAAGCCGATCTCGTCGCCATTTTCCTTGTAGGTGACGGGAGAAGCCAGATCGCCTTTCTGCAAGGCGCTGATCCGTTCGCTGATGATCCGGATCGGCCGGCCAACGAGGCTGCGCATGGCAAGAAGGAAGGCGATGACGGCCAAGGCGGTGATCACGAACTGCGTGAGCAGCGAAACGAGAACCTTCTGCTTGACTTCGGAAGCGATTTTTTCGACGGACCAGTTGGTGACGATATAACCGGTGATCTTGCCTGACTTGTCCAGCGGGAGCGGCGCGGTAATCGTCACCACGCCGGCAGATAACCCGCCGTCATCGATGGTCGTCTTTTCCGGCTTCGCACTCAGGCCTTTCGCCAGATCCGCCGGTGCGGGCAGACCGTTGATGCCGTCCCGTGTCCAGGTGTCGACGGCGGCAGGCTCCGCGTTGAATGCGGCGAATTGCACAAGATCGAGCGAGGGGTCGTCGCGATAGAGCGAATAAGCCTCGCGAACGGCGTTCGCCTTCCCCCATTTCACGCCGCCGGCGGCTAGCGAGGCAAACTGCTCCGCATCCTTGGACCAGTTGGCCTTGGCGCCATCGATCAATGCCCGGGTTTCGTACATCCACGTATAGGTGGCGAAAGCGGAAATGCCGCAGAGGTTGACGGCAACGATAATCGCCGCCAGCTTGGCTGTCAGAGGCATCGTTTTCAAAAATTGGAACATTCCGCGGCGGCCTAGAATTGCGGCTCAGTCGGACATGTTCCCGACCGGCGTCTCAATACGGGCATCGACGCTGACGGTCACATCACGAGCGCTCATGCCCATGTCCTGATAGCGACCCAAAACGCGCAAAACGCAGTGTGTATTTGATATGTGAATAAATCATAAAGTAGAAGGGATGTCGGAGCACACGCGTGTTATTTCGCTATCACGCCCATTGGAGATCTGCCTCGCCCCGCTGGGGAGAAGAGGTAGGTCGCGCGTCCGTGTTCCCTACGCCTCGGCCGAAGAAAAGAGACAGATGGCACCGCTTGGCGCGCGGCTAGAATCAACCATCTGGTTCGCGGCTTGCCGCCGCGCCGGTTTGCTGAAATAGATGCGCCGTCAGGTGCCCGCCGGTAAGGCGGGAGAATCGGGAATCCGGTGCAAGGCCGGAACGTGCCCAACGCTGTAAGGCCTACGTTTGCCGCTTCATCTCGCCACTGGCTTCTCGCCGGGAAGGCTGCGGCAGACGGATGACGCCGAGTCAGAAGACCGGCCTGACTAGATAGACCGATCCGCGCGGACGGCGGAGCGGTTGCGTTGTTGGGGATTTGACGATGCGACCCTTTGATGAGGATGCCCTTTCGGCGGCGTCCGGTTTTTCCTTGGCCGAACGCGAGGCCGTCTATCATGCGATCATGACGCGGCGCGACGTTCGCAGCCAGTTCCTGCCCGATCCCTTGCCGGATGACCTTGTGCGGCGGCTGCTGACGGCAGCCCATCATGCACCCTCCGTCGGCTTCATGCAGCCGTGGAATTTCATTCTGGTGAAAAGTGCCGCTGTCCGGACGCGCGTCCGGGATGCCTTCGCGAGCGCCAACGACGAGGCGGCGCTGATGTTTGCCGGCGAGCGGCGGCAGGCCTACCGCGCCCTCAAGCTTGAAGGTATCGTCGAGGCGCCGCTCGGCATATGCGTGACCTGCGATCCCACCCGCAGCGGCAGCGTCGTGCTGGGGCGCACGCACAATTCCAGGATGGATAGCTATTCCACAGTCTGCGCCATCCAGAATCTCTGGCTTGCGGCGCGGGCGGAAGGGGTCGGCATCGGCTGGGTCAGCATTTTTCGCGACGGCGACCTGAGAACAATTCTCGGCATACCCGAGCATATCGAGGTGGTCGCCTGGCTCTGTGCCGGTTTCGTCGATCGCCTCTATGACGAGCCGGAACTCTCCGTCAAAGGCTGGCGGCAGCGGCTGCCGCTCGATGAACTCGTCTTCTACGATGGATGGGGACTGAACACCTAAAGCGCGTCGCGATCTTTCGATGCCGGTATCGCCGACGCCGTGCGAGGCCGAGTGATATCTTTATTCCTGACCTTCATATCGATACGCTGAAAGCGAAATCCCGGAACTAGATATTCGGCTATCTGCGGCTCAATCGGAGGATAACGGCCCAATGAACATGATCGACTTGAAGGAGCGGATCATCGTGATCACAGGCGGTGCGCGCGGCATCGGCTATGCTATCGCAGAGCGCGTCATCCAGTCTGGTGGCAAGGTGGCCATCTGGGACCTGAACGAAAACCTGGCGAAGGACAGCGCTTCCGCTCTCGGATCCGGTACGGTCGCTTTCGGCGTCAACGTCGCAGATCCCGTATCAGTGAAAAACGCGGCGGCGACGACCGAAGAGATTTTTGGCCGTATCGACGGGCTCGTCAATTCCGCCGGGATTACCGGTCCGGTAAAGCCCGCGATCGAATACGATGTCAGCGAGTGGAAAGACGTCATCGATGTCTGCCTCACGGGAACCTTCAATTGTTGCCGGCACGTCGTTCCAGTCATGTTAAAGCGCGACTACGGGCGGATCGTGAACATCTCCTCGGTTGCGGGCAAGGAAGGAAATCCGAACATCGCCGCCTACAGCGCAGCGAAAGCTGGTGTGCTGGGCTTCACCAAGTCTCTTGGCAAGGAACTCGCAAAGACGGGAATCGCCGTGAACGCGGTAACGCCGACCACCGCAAAGACACCTATATTGGACGGGCTGACACCCGAGTTTATCGAATATATGCGCGTCCGCATTCCGCGCGATCGTTTCGTTGAACTTGGTGAGATCGCTTCGATGGTCGTCTGGCTGCTCTCCGAAGAGAATTCCTTCACGACCGCATCGACGTTCGACCTGAGCGGCGGTCGTACGACCTACTGACCATGCTCAAGCGACCCGCATTCACATCCCGCCGAATGTTCACGTGACATCGCCGCATCTCATGCACCCTGGCACAACGTCGCTATGGTTCCGCCGCCGCTGTTCCAGCTGTTCAATCACTGCTGCTGTTGCGGCTGCGGGCCCGGCGTTGCCGGGTTGGCGAGGTCGATCGAGCCTTGATCGCCGGCCAGAAACTGCGGACCGACCTGACGGACGCGGTTCTGCGTCGGATCATAGGGGCGCTCGGGAACAGATGGTTGCGGCGCGGCGGCTGCGGCATCCTTCGCCGGAGGGGTGGTGCGGATGGTGGTGATCGAGCCCTGCTGCGGCGGTTCGCTCATCGCCTGCTTACCGCGCATCTCCTCGTAATAGGCGTTGAGATTGCAGGCGCAGGAGGACTTTTCCCCCGGCGTGCGGTTCTTGTAGGCAAAGGCGTTCTTCATGGCGCTGTAGGGCGTGCCCGTTGCGACCGAGATCATGTTCGAGGCTTCGGTGCTCGTCACGTCGCGATAGAACAATTCGGTCTCGATACCCGGGCACATCTTGGCGCAGGTCTGGGCGTCGCGGCCGAAATCGACCGATGTGGCGTTCGAACTGATCGGGAAGAAGCCGCCGTCGCAGCTGCGCACGCACATGGTGCTGACTGGCGACAGCATCTCGGCCCGCGGCAGGCCGTAACGTGGATCGACCTCTTCGCCGCCGCCGAGCGGGATGAAGGTATCGGCGCGCATCGCCTGTTCCTCGACACTCGGGGGCGGCTCGGCGGCGCTGCGCTCGTCCGGGGCATAGAAGTTTTCGCTGTTGCAGCCATTGCGGTCGAGAGCAGCCATCAGTTCGCGGCGGGCTTGGTCGTTGTCGCTGCCCCGGCCGAGCAATTCGGCACGGCGGTCCTGGAGATAGCGGATATTGTCGATCATGCGGGCTTCGGATTGCGAGAGCTCATCGCAATAATCGGCATTCTCGCCGCCGATCACGACCATGCTGCCCGACGTGCAGTCATTGCTGCGCAGCTCGTTGCGGACCTTGCGCAACTCGAGGTTCTGTTCTGCCAGGGCGCTGGAATAGTGGCGGGCTTCCGGCCCGTTGCCATTGCCGATCGATCGCGGCAGGTCGGCAAGGCGGCCGCGCAGATCCTCACAGATTGCGCTGCTTTGCGCGGCGGCAGGCGCCGCAAGGGCAAGGAGAAGGACAAGAGACAGGTTTCGGCGTTTCACGGCGTCGTCCCGGAATGAGCAAAGAATCGATCGGTCGATTGCGGCCTCGATCGCCGCGCGTTGTCTCTTAACGTGTTTCTCTTAATAAGCTTGGAGAAATTCCTAGCGCATTTTCGCGATCTTATCCAGCAGGCCACGTCCGCCGAGGGACGTCAGCTGCCATTCGCGCCGTATTCCAGTCATTGATCCATCTCACCCCCAGCCAAAACTGGAAGCGATCATGGGGCCAGTCGCGTTGACGGTATGCGCCATACCGATTAAGCAAATACAATAAATGATTGACCTATTAAATTAATAATGCAACCATACATAAGCTTAAATCGCCTGATGCTGGCGATGCGATTAGTATCTCTTTTTATGGTTGCCATAGAAGTACTTGTCGCCCTTGGTAATGCCGCTGGGGGCGATGGGTACGACTTTAACCTGTTGAGAGTACCGAGCACCGGACTTAGGCCCGCTGTTCGATAGCTATCGGTTGCTATGTCGACCTTCGTGCAACGCGAATGCCGCGCTTGATGCGTGCCCCAAGCATTTTCTATTCGATCAACTTTTCCGTAGGCTTAGGAGGAATGAGCATGAGAAAAGTGTCGCTTGCGAGAATGATTTTCAACGGCTTTGTTTCGATTTCCCTCCCTTTCACCGCGTTGGCGGCGGAACCGCCTTCCTGTCCACGCGCAGATGGTAAGCTGACCGCCGACGCGTTGAAAACAGTCGTTATCACTCAGAAGGATCATTCCACGGTCTTTGATGGAGATCGTTTTTCTCTTTCACTTACCCTGCAATCCATTCTTGCCACGGCCTTCACGCCCAAAACGGGATCTCCCATCCCTGTCGAACAGCAGAAAGCGCTCGCGTCGTCCCACACCGAACAGCTTGCGCTGTTGACGAGCTTGATCCGATCATTTCGGAATCTGGATCGTTCATCCAATGGTGTCACCAACAACGCAACGTTCCGCCTACACGAGGCCGAGCTGGAGCCAGAGGCGCTATTGGCTTCCATGAAACCTGTAGGCCTGTTCAACCGCTTCGACCTTGCTCCCGCGAATTGGAGCTACTGTGGGGAGCATCGCGTGGTGTACGCAATGGGTACCGGAACAAATCGAATGTTCCTGATATTCGAGGCTGCCGTCGACAATCCCGACCCTACGAACGCCGAAATCGGCTGTCACCGCATTGCCGAATTCTGGGGAGGACTACAGTCCAAGCCGGAGGGCGAACTGCCGGATGCTCTTCGCAGTTTTTACTATGACGGTGAATTGGGTGACGGCAAACCGCCTATCACGCCCGTGCTTCACAACCAGCACTTCGGCGTTCCCTTCGGTCAGGTGAGAGGCAATCTTTTCCTTACGCAGCCGGAAGGGCCTGGCGTCATTCCATGGATGCTGAGGGAATGGCGGACATTTCCTTCGGCTCAGTCTGTCACGACACTCGTCCCAGATACGGTGAAGTCCAACCCAAACCCCGAACTCTACAATGACGACCCGATCAATCTTGCCGGCAACGGCCGCGACCAAGGGTTTGTTGATCTTCGCGCCGAGTTTCAAGACAAGTTCGTTGTCAGTCATGTCAGAGAATTAATCGACGTGGATCTCGAGGCGGCGCTACAAGGTCGGAAACCCACAGGCGACGAGCTATTCAACCAGCTGAGCGCCGCTTTCGACGACAAGTTCAATGATTTTGAAAGCGTTTCGCAAGGCAGCGCAGATGTCGTACGCGGTTCCTCCAGTCTGATCTCGCGGATCGATCATGAGTTGATGAAATACAAGCTTCCCACTGGTTGGACTCTCACTCCGGAACACATTCTGGCGCGTGCCGAGGCGCTGAGCTGCGCAGGCTGCCACAACCTTACACAGGGCAAGGAGATAGCGCCACAAGCTGATATCAAATGGCCGAATGCATTGGCTTTCACACACATAAATGAGAAGGCCGAACTGTCCGAGGCGCTTGTGAACAGCTTTCTTCCCGCGCGTTGTGACAATCTTCAAAGATTTTTGCGACGCACAGAGCCGACCGTTGCGCTCAGTGAGCCGAGCAGCGAGGTTCGGACACCAGCCCTTGCAAAAACGCGCCTTTCGGTTACGACATTTGAAAATGCGATAACCGATGCAGAAACATCGACCGCACTTTCTGAGCTGGCGTCGGACATCCAGACAGCGAGACAGCAGGATAGCGTTACCGCTGGCGCGTTCAGAAGGTTTCGGCGAACGCACTGAAACTTTCACACGCCCAGTATTTTCTCGATCTTATTGAGCAGATGCCCCGCCTTCCAAAGGGAGGGCGGGAGCAGCTTCGAGCCGGCAGTGATTATCGTACATCACAAAAGGTCGTCGTTCGCACACAGCTCACTCCGGTCGCCAGACCATCAGACCCGCCTGGAGCGCGCCATTTCGGCGCGCATCCAGCTTGAGTCTCCCCATGTCGAGAGCCAGATCATCAGGTCGGTAAGCGCGGCGACGACGGGCAGAAGCAGTGCGTGGCCGACGCCGCGCCTTGTCTGGTTTTTCTCGGCCTTCCTGAGGTGAGCCAATTCCTCTTCCTGAATGGAGGCAATAAGGCCGTGAAGCTGTGGATCACGGGTCTCCAGGAAAGCCAATTGATCTTCCAGATGACGGTGAACCGTGCTTTCGACCGCCTCGGTGCAGATCCAGACCATGTTGCGTCCGCCGAGGGCTGTGAGAAAACCGAGCACATAACCGCCGAGGCTCCAGAATGCCATGACGCGGCAGGGCTTGGCATCCCTGGTGGGCATTGCGTCTCGAAACAGGCGGCAATGCTCGATCTCGTCGTCCCGCATGGCACAAAGCGCCGGCACGATGTCAGGAAACAGCCGACGGGCCATCCAGATCTGTGCGCCGTAGATGCGAATTGCGCCGAACTCGCCGGCGTGATTGACCTTGAGAATGCGGCGAACGGTTAAAGCTCCATCGCGCTTACCTGTCTTGTTCAACGGATTGTCCATGATCCACGCTGCCCACTGTTCCCGGTACACAATAAGGCACTGGTGCCGCCATGATCGTCAACGGTTGACACAGTGGATGAGGTGCAATTCCAATGAGCGGGCGCGGCGAAAGCGAGAATGGCGGAGACAATGACAGGCATTTCCAATGAACTCCGCTCCCCTGCGACGACGATTGGAATACCGGAAATCCAACACGGCCTTCATGTCTTCGTGGATGGTTGTCATGAGCCCGGCTCCGCGCAAGGAGGATGGGCATTTGTCGTTTACCGCGATGCCGTGGAAATCGGCTCCGGTTTTGGTGGCGTCGAAGATTCCGCCAATAATTCGATGGAATTGATCGCTGTCCTCAAGGCAGCACTATGGATCAATAGCGAAGCGTCGGGCGAAGCTGCGACCATCTGGTCGGACTCCATCTACGCCGTCAAAGGCTGCAACAGCAGGCGACATATCTGGAAGAACAATGGCTGGAAGAAAAGCAGCCCAAATGGGAATGGCCGAAGCCGAACGATCGCCAATGCGGAACTCTGGAAAGCGTTGGATCTTCAGTTATCCCGGAACGCTCTGGTGACCATTGCCTGGTGTAAGGGACATTCCGGCATTGACGGCAACGAACGCGCGGATGAACTGGCGGATAGAGGGCGCCTGTCGTTGCGGGGTACCTGATCTGTGTGACATCAGGACATGTATCGGAGCGGCTTCAAGGGCCGCTCGTACCAAAGGATTTTATCCCAGGGCCCCGTGCCTGGTATCTGCTGCACCTGATACAGATGCTCGGGACAAAGCTCGAGCATGACGAAAGAAGCGTTGGTCGGCTTGTCGGCAGTCTGAGCCGGCTCACGCCGGTTGCGATGCCTCGACGACGGCGAGCGCTGCCATATTGACGACGCCGCGGGAGGTGACCGAGGGGGCGAGGATATGGGCGGGTAGCGCCGTGCCGAGGAGGATCGGGCCGACATGCAGGCCGTCCGTCATCGACTTCACCACACCGAGGGTGATGTTGGCGGCATCGAGGTTCGGGAAGACCAGGAGGTTCGCCTCATCGTGCAGCGTCGTGTCCGGCATGACGCGCTTGCGCAGCGCTTCGGTGATGGCGCTTTCGCCGTGCATCTCGCCGTCGACTTCAAGGTCCGGTGCAGCGTCACGCACGAGCTGCAGGGCGCTGCGCATCTTCGTGGCGCTTTCGGATTCACGCGAGCCGAAGTTGGAATGCGAGACTAGGGCGGCGCGCGGGGTGATGCCGAAACGGCGGATTTCCTCGGCCGCCAGCACCGTCGCCTCGGCAACCTCCTCGGCGGTCGGATTGAAGGTGACGTAGGTGTCGGTGAAGAAGGTGGCGCCGCGCTGCGAAATCATCAGGCTGAGTGCGGAGAAATCGCGGACATTCTTGCGCTTGCCAATGATCTGGCGAACATCGCGCAGGTGCTTCTCGTAGCGACCTTCGAGGCCGCAGATCAGCGCATCGGCCTCGCCACGCCTCAGCGCCAGCGCGCCGATGACGGTGGTATTGGTGCGCACGATCGTGCGGGCCGCTTCCGGGATGACGCCGCGCCGGCCGACGAGGGAGAAATAAAGATCGACATATTCGCGGAAACGCGGATCGTCTTCCGGATTGATGACTTCGAAATCCTGCAGCGGCCGGATGCGCAGGCCGTAGCGCTTCAGGCGCGTCTCGATGACTTGCGGGCGGCCGATCAGGATCGGTTCGGCAAGGCCTTCTTCGAGCAGCACCTGGGCGGCGCGCAGCACGCGCTCGTCCTCGCCTTCGGAGAAGATGACGCGCTTGCGCTCGGCGGCCTTGGCGGCGGTGAAGATCGGCTTCATGACGAAGCCGGAGCGGAAGACGAAGCGGTTCAGCTGGTCGAGATAGGCGTCGAAATCCTGGATCGGGCGGCGTGCCACCCCGCTCTGTTCGGCGGCCTTGGCGACGGCCGGTGCGATGCGCAGGATCAGCCGCGGATCGAAGGGCGAGGGGATGAGGTAGTCAGGGCCGAAGACCGGAGTTTCACCGGAATAGGCGCGGGCGGCGACGTCGGAGGGCTCTTCGCGGGCAAGTGCGGCGATGGCGCGCACGGCCGCCATCTTCATTTCTTCATTGATCGTCTCGGCGCCGCAATCGAGCGCGCCGCGGAAGATATAGGGGAAGCAGAGGACGTTGTTGACCTGGTTGGCGAAATCCGAGCGGCCGGTGCAGATCATCGCGTCGGGGCGGGCAGCACGGGCGAGATCGGGCATGATCTCGGGCGTCGGATTGGCGAGCGCCATGATCAGCGGCTTGTCGGCCATCTGCGCCAGCAGCTCCGGCTTCAGCACGCCGGCGGCGGAAAGGCCGAGGAAGACGTCGGCGCCGCCGATATTTTCGGCGAGCGTGCGCGTCTCGCTCTTCTGGGCATAGATGGATTTCCATTCATCCATCAGCTCGATGCGGCCCTCATAGACGAGGCCTTCGAGATCGTGGACCCAGATGTTTTCGCGTTTTGCCCCGAGAATGACAAGCAGGTTGAGGCAGGCTAGGGCGGCAGCACCGGCTCCGGAGGCGACGATCTTGATGTCGGCGATGTTCTTGCCGGCGAGCTCCAGCCCGTTCAGGATCGCGGCGGCGACGATGATCGCCGTGCCATGCTGATCATCGTGGAAGACGGGGATCTTCATCTTTTCGCGCAGGCGCCGCTCGACGTCGAAACATTCCGGCGCCTTGATGTCTTCGAGGTTGATGCCGCCGAATGTCGGCTCCAGCGAGGCGATGGTCGAGACCATCTGGTCGACGCTTGCCGCGTCGATCTCGATATCGAAGACGTCGATGCCGGCGAATTTCTTGAAGAGTACGGCTTTGCCCTCCATGACCGGTTTGGAGGCAAGCGGGCCGATATTGCCGAGGCCAAGCACGGCGGTGCCGTTGGAGATGACGGCGACGAGATTGGCGCGCGAGGTATATTCTGCCGCCATTTCGGGATTGTCGCGGATGGCAAGGCAAGGGGCGGCAACGCCGGGCGAATAGGCAAGCGCCAGGTCGCGCTGGTTGCCGAGCGGCTTTGTCGCCTGGATCTCAAGCTTGCCGGGGCGGGGATAGCGGTGGAAGAAAAGCGCCTGTTCGTCGAGATCGCCGCTCGTCAGGTTCTTTTCCGTCTTCGATTTTTCCAGGTGATCCATCGCCGCCTCCGTGCACGTCTTTTGAGCTCCCTCCATACATCAATCGGATACGCGCGACAGTACGGAAATGAGGGATGGGAGAAGTTTTCGTGAGGTGGGCGGGGTCCCGCGGGACGACCATTCGACCCTGATGCCAATGGCTAATCCTTTTGGAAAACTTGTTTGACGACTTCAACAAGCGCAAAATGCCGCCGCGACGGTGCGGGGCGCCGGTCGCATGGAGGAAATCATGGACAATTTGAACCTGACGACCCTGCAAAGGGGTCAGACGATGGTCAATGACGTGGCCATCGATGCCTTTGCCGCCGGATTTCGCGGCAGTCTCCTGACCAGCAAGGATATGGATTACAACGAGGCGCGGACGATCTGGAATGCGATGATCGACCGCCGGCCCGGGCTTATTGCGCGCTGTGCCGGTGCCGCCGATGTCGTGCGGGCGGTGCGGTTTGCACGCGACAACAATCTGCTCGTTTCAGTTCGCGGCGGCGGGCACGGCATTGCCGGCAATGCCGTCTGCGAGGGTGGTGAGGTCATCGACCTGTCGGCGATGAAATCGGTGCGAGTCGATCCGCAAACGCGGCGCGCCAGGATCGAGCCGGGCGCCACGCTTGCCGATGTCGACAAGGAAACGCTGGCCTTCGGGCTGGTGCTGCCGACCGGCATCAATTCCACCACCGGCATCGCCGGGCTGACGCTCGGCGGCGGCTTCGGCTGGCTCACACGCAAATTCGGGCTGACGCTCGATAATCTGCTTTCAGTGGACGTGGTGACGGCCGATGGTGAGTTGGTCAAGGCGAGCGAGACGGAAAAGCCGGACCTCTTCTGGGCGTTGCGCGGCGGCGGCGGCAATTTCGGTGTCGTCACATCCTTTGAATTTAAACTCAACCCGCTCAATCCGGAGGTGCTCGCCGGGCTGGTCGTGCATCCCTTCGCCGATGCGGAGAAGGTGCTGAGGGAATATCGGCAGGCGCTGGACGCGGCACCCGATGAGCTGACCTGCTGGGTGGTGATGCGCCAGGCGCCGCCGCTGCCGTTCCTTCCGGCCGAATGGCACGGCAAGGAGATCGTCGTGCTCGCCATGTGCTATTGCGGAGACATCGCTGCGGGCGAAAAGGCGGCGGCCAGATTGCGCACCATCGGAAATCCGATTGCCGACGTCGTTGGCCCGGTGCCGTTTACCGGCTGGCAGCAGGCATTCGACCCGC
The DNA here is from genome assembly GCF_013087625.1 of Rhizobium changzhiense. Classification (NCBI taxonomy): domain Bacteria; kingdom Pseudomonadati; phylum Pseudomonadota; class Alphaproteobacteria; order Hyphomicrobiales; family Rhizobiaceae; genus Rhizobium; species Rhizobium changzhiense. Next base: position 699,704 of record NZ_JABFCQ010000002.1, on the reverse strand, counting down.
TGCTCACGCCCGGTGCACGCAATTACTGGAAGAGCCAGGATTTCGCCTCGCTCTCGGATGCGGCGATCGATGTGCTGCTCAAGGCCGTGCGCAAGCTGCCCGGACCGGAATGCGAGATCTTCATCGGCCATGTCGGCGGTGCTGCCGGGCGTGTGCCCATCGAGGCCACCGCATTTCCGCAACGCAGCTCGCATTTCGTCATGAATGTGCATGCGCGCTGGCGGGAGGCCGGGGTGGACGGAAGCTGCATCGGCTGGGCGCGGGAGCTCTTCGAGGCTACCAAGCCGCATTCTGTCGGCACCGCCTACATCAACTTCATGCCCGAAGACGAAGGCGATCGCGTCGAGACCGCCTACGGCGCCAACTACGCTCGCCTTGCCGAGATCAAGCGGCGCTACGATCCGAACAATCTGTTCCGGATGAACCAGAATGTTAAACCGACGGCGTCAGTGCGCGCTGCCTAGCCCCGACGATCCCGTGCTCGGGTGATATACCCGGGCGCGGGATGAGGCGCCGATCGCTTGTCACCCCTCAGTGAGTTCGATCAATTCGCGCAGCAGAACCGCGTCGTCGGACGCGGCATGGCCGTCAGGCCGCAAAACATGGGCAAGCCATGCTCCGTCTGCTGCCAGGCGAACGATCTCGAGCCGCATTCCGGCGTCGGTTTCGGCGTGCCTGACAAGCCGGTCATTCATCCATCTGTGCCAGAGGCTCTTGGAGTAGGGGTCGGCAAGCACGGTCATGGTTTGCGCCGACCATGGGCTGTTGTTGAGGGCGCGGTCGGCAAACAGGGTGCGGACATAGGCGCGGGTGAATGTGCCGCGGCCGCCCTTATCCTTTTCCAGTTCCTGGTCGATTTCGCGGTCGAGGTTTTCCATCATGCCGTCGAACACGGCCTCTATAAGCGCCTGCTTATTGGGGAAGTGGTGAAACAGACCTCCCTTGGTCACGCCGGCTGCGCTGGCGACAGCCTGCAGGCTGACGGCGGCCAGACCATGCTCGAGCGCAAGCTTGGTGGCGCAATCGAGAAGAGCCTGCCGCACGACATCCGGCTGTTTCTTTCTGTTGCGGGGGCTATCTACCAATGCATGACTCGTGTTCGAGATGAGCTTCGTGACGATCAGTATCACTCCCGGGATCGCGGTTCCATGGGCACGCTGAACGTGATAAAGCTATCATACCAACCGGTAGGTATCTTGCAAAGCGGAAAAATATCGACTATCTGTCGGCTCAGAGGCCCGCCGAACGTCATGTCGGCGGGCTGTGCTTTTTTGGACGACATTGGGGCCACCTGGAAGGCTGATGACCATGCTTCTTCATACGAAATCATTGCGTTACGCGCTGACCTTGGCGCTGCTTCTCAGTGCAGGCCTGCCGGCTTCCGCCCAGGAAGGCGGGGCGATGCCGCCTGCCGCCGTCAGTGTCCTGACGCTTAGCAGCCGCCCCGTTCCTGTGGTCAGCGAACTGCCCGGCCGCATTGCCGCAACGCGCGTTTCCGAAGTGCGGGCCAGGGTTTCCGGCATCTTGCAGCAGCGGATCTTCGAGCAGGGCAGCCTCGTTCATCAAGGCGATGTGCTCTACCGGATCGATCCGGCGCTGTTCCGCGTCCGGGTGGCAAGTGCGGAGGCAAGCCTCGATCGCGCCAAGGCGACGCAGCTGAATGCTCGCCAGCAACTGGACCGGCAGAAGTCGCTGCGGGACCGCGATGTTGCCAGCGGTATCGAATACGATGCGGCAGCCGTCGCCCTTGCCCAGGCCGATGCCGATGTCGCGCTGGCGCAGGCCGCCCTCGACGAAGCGAAAATCAATCTCGGCTATACCGAAGTTCGTGCGCCGATATCAGGCATCATCGGCGGCGCACTGGTGACGGAAGGCGCGCTGGTGACGGCCGACGCCGGCGATGCGCTGGCGATGATCCAGCAGATCGACCCCGTCTATGCCGACTTCACGCAATCTTCCGGAGACCTGCTGGCGCTGAAGCGGGCGGTCGAGAATGGCAGCCTCACATCGACCGAACCAGGCAAGGCCGATATCAAGCTCGTCTTCGATGACGGCACGGTCTATGGCGAAGCCGGCAAGCTGCTCTTCAGCAGTGCCAGCGTCGATGCGACGACGGGCCAGGTCACCCTTCGCGGTGAATTTCCCAATCCGAAGGGCGATCTGCTGCCGGGTCTTTACATCAGGGTCCGCATCGAACAGGCCGTCCGTGAGAAGGCAATCCTCATCCCGCAGCGCGCCGTCATCCGCACGGCCGACGGCAAGGCGCAGGTCTATGTCGTCCAGGAGGGAGACGTAGCACAGCCGCGTGACGTGGAGCTCGGTCAATCCTTCGGTAATGAATGGGTGGTCGAAAGCGGCCTGTCATCAGGTGAGCGTCTCGTTGTCGACGGCAGCCAGAAACTGCAGCCGGGCGCACAGGTCGCGCCGGAAGAATGGCGGGATGGCCAGCTCGCGTCCGGTGACGCCAAGAAGCCGGAGTAGGATCGATGGCACGTTTCTTTATCGATCGCCCGATCCTTGCCTGGGTCTTTGCGATCTTCATCTCCATAGCCGGCCTGATCGCGCTGCCGTTCCTGCCGGTCGCGCAATATCCGAAGGTCGCGCCGCCGCAGCTCAGCATAACCACTAGCTATCCCGGCGCATCGCCGCAGGACATCTATCAGGGCGTCACTCGCCAGATCGAGGAGGAGCTGAACGGGGTCGAGCACCTTTCCTATTTTGAGTCGACCTCCGATACATCGGGCGCGATGACGATCACCGCGACCTTTGCCGCGGGCACTGATATCGACCAGGCTTCCGTCGACGTTCAGAATGCCATCCGTCGCGTCGAACCGAGGCTGCCGCAATCCGTCAAGGATCAGGGCATCACCGTCGAGGAGGCGTCCTCAGGCTTCCTGATGTTCATCTCGCTGACCTCGACGGACGGGAAGACCGACGAGGTGGCGCTCGGCGATTATCTCAACCGAAACGTCATCGGCGAACTGCGCCGTCTTGAGGGTGTCGGCCGCGCGCAGCTGTTTGCTTCGCAGCGGGCGATGCGCATCTGGATCGATCCCGACAAGATGGTCGGCCTGAGCCTCACCGCGTCCGACATCAGCGCGGCGATCTCGGCGCAGAATGCCCAGGTGGCGGCGGGCCAGATCGGCGCGGCGCCCAATCCGATCTCGCAGGACCTGACGGCGACGGTGCTGGTCAAGGGGCAACTGACCGACATCAAGGAGTTCGGAGACATCGTGCTGCGCGCCAATGCCGACGGATCGAACGTCCGGCTGCGCGACGTCGCGCGCATCGAAGAGGGCGGCGAGAGCTACAGCTTCTCCACCCGCTTGAACGGGCAGCCGAGTGCGGCCATCGCCATCCAGCTGTCGTCGACGGGCAATGCCGTCAATACGTCCAACCTGGTCAAGGCGAAGATGGAGGAACTGTCACGCTTCTTCCCTGATGGCGTCGAATATTCCGTTCCCTACGACACCAGCCCGTTCGTCTCGGCATCGATCGAGAAGGTGGCGCATACGCTTGCAGAAGCCGTCGCGCTCGTCTTCGTCGTCATGCTCATCTTCCTGCAGAGCTTCCGCTACACTATCATTCCGACGCTCGTCGTGCCCGTCGCGCTGCTCGGGACGCTGGCTGTCATGTATGCCGCCGGCTTCTCGATCAACGTGTTGACGATGTTTGCGATGGTGCTTGCCATCGGCATTCTCGTCGACGACGCCATCGTGGTGGTGGAAAACGTCGAGCGGCTGATGGCGGTGGAAGGGCTGTCGCCGAAGGAAGCGACCAAGAAGGCGATGCGGCAGATCACCGGTGCGATCCTCGGGATTACGCTGGTTCTCTCCTGCGTCTTCGTGCCAATGGCGTTCTTTCCGGGCTCGACCGGCATCATCTACCGTCAGTTCAGCCTGACCATGGTCGTATCCATCCTGTTTTCGGCCTTCCTGGCGCTGTCGCTGACCCCGGCGCTTTGCGCCACTTTCCTGAAGCCGATCAAGGGTCATCACGAGAAGAAGGGCATCGCCGGCTGGTTCAACCGCAATTTCGACCGGCTGACCGGCCGTTATGCCCGCACCGTCGAAGGACTGGCCAAGCGCTCTTGGCGGGTCATGGCCGTTTATGTCGCGCTGCTCATCGGCCTTGGCTACCTCTTCGTCAACCTGCCGAGCAGCTTCGTGCCGGATGAGGATCAGGGCTTCCTGATCGTCGACGTGCAGGGACCGCCTGAGGCGAGCCGCAACCGCACGGTGGCCTCGCTCGAAAGCATCGAGGCGATCTTCAAGAAGGAGCCGGCCGTTGCAAACGTCGTCGCGATCCAGGGCTTCAGCTTCTCGGGGCAGGGACCGAACGCTGCCCTGGTGTTCGTCACGCTCAAGGACTGGGCCGAACGCGGCGCCGGCAATTCGGTACAAGAGATCTCCAACCGCGCCAACATGCAGTTGTTTGGGCTGAAGGACGCCACATCCTTCGCGCTTTCGCCTCCGCCGATCGAAGGGTTCGGCACGACCAACGGCTTCACCTTCCGTCTGCAGGATCGCGGAGGGAAGGGCCAGGCGGCACTGACCGAGGCGGCTGGCATGCTGATCGGCAAGGCATCTGGGAATCCCATCATCGCCGGTATCCGCCCGGAAGGCATGCCCGACTCGGCCCAGCTTGTGCTGGTCATCGACCGCGAAAAAGCCAATACCTTTGGCGTCGCCTTCGCTGACATCAACAGCACGATCACCGCCAATCTCGGTTCGAGTTATGTCAACGACTTCCCGAATTCGGGCCGCATGCAGCGCGTCATCGTGCAGGCGCAGGACAAGAGCAGACTTCAGGCGGAAGACCTGATGAAGCTCAATGTCCGCAATGCAAGCGGCGGCATGGTGCCGCTATCATCCTTCGCCGTCGCCGAATGGCAGAAGGGACCGGCACAGATCGTCGGTTATAACGGCTACCCTTCCGTGCGTATCTCCGGCGCTCCGGCGCCTGGATATTCATCGGGCGCGGCAATTGTCGAAATGGAGCGGTTGGCCGCGGAACTTCCCGACGGCTTCGGCTTCGAATGGACCGGCCAGTCGCTGGAGGAGCTAAGATCGGGATCGCAGGCGCCGTTCCTGTTCGGCCTCAGCATTCTCTTCGTCTTCCTGCTGCTGTCGGGGCTTTACGAAAGCTGGTCCATCCCGTTGTCGGTGATGCTGGTCGTGCCGCTCGGCGTCATCGGCTGCGTGCTCGCGGTGATGAGCCGCGACATGTCCAACGACATCTACTTCAAGGTCGGCCTGATCGCGATCATCGGGCTGTCGGCGAAGAACGCCATTCTGATCGTCGAATTCGCCAAAGACGGCTATGCAGAGGGCAAATCGCTGATGGAGGCCGCGATCGAAGGCGCCCGTCTGCGCTTCCGGCCGATCATCATGACCTCGCTCGCTTTCACATTGGGCGTGGTGCCCCTGGCGATCGCCACCGGGCCAAGTGCGGCGAGCCAGAATGCCATCGGCACGGGCGTGCTCGGCGGCATGATCTCGGCGACGGTGCTGGCGATCTTCTTCGTTCCCGTCTTTTTCGTCTTCGTGCTGCGTCTCTTAAGGACGAAGCGGCCGGAGACTGTGAACGAGGAGACGCCGGCCGCGCAGGAGCCGGCAACCGTCACGTCGCCGACCTGAGGTGAAGAATTGGCGGGTGCCTTGCGCAACCCGCCACCTTTGCGCCGGTCCGCTTTGAGGAATTATGCCGTCGGCTTCGGCGTGATCGTCACGTCGGCGCCATAAGCATCGCGCAGTTCGCCTTCCTGTCCGGGCTGCCGGTCGGCCGCCTGATGCAGCAGGATCGACTCGTACCCTTGCGAGCGCGTCCCCTCGATCAGGGTGATATCGGCGTTTCCGGGATTGTCGGAGCGCTCGAACCACTCGACCGGGCGGTGCAGGAAATTCATTTCGACCGCCCGGTTGGTAACGCCATGACCGACGATCACGACGTTGTGGTCGCTATTTTCAGCGTCGTGCATGACGGTCTGGAGGAACAGGCGCACCCGCTGGGCCACATCCGCCCGGCTTTCGCCATCCGGCGGCCGTGCGTAGAACTTGCCGCTGTTGCTGCGCAGCCTCGCCCATTTCTCGAACTCCTCGGGAAACTTCTGCTTCTGTTCGGCGTGGTCGTAGATTTCGGTGAAGAGACCGAAATCCTGCTCGCGCAGCAGATAATCCTCCCTGATATCGCCGACAAAACTTTCCGGCAGGGCTTCGAGCAGCGCATCCTTGCTCTGCCGGGTCCTCAGAAAGGGTGAATACCAGATCTGCAGCTTGCCGAAACCCGCGCTCGGCAATGCCTTGAGATAGGACGCGATCACGCCGCCTGCCTCGAGTGCCTGCCGATGGCCCCACTGCGTCAGCGGCACGTTGTGATCGCCGAATTGGCGGTAGGCCTGTTCGTTGATGTTGCCGAGGGATTCGCCGTGGCGAACGAGAAAGAGACGCATCAGCCATCCCGCATTGTCGGATATGGAATCGCCATCATCATGAACGCCCTCAATGCACAGGGCAACCTTGTCGGCGGGCCTGGCGGTGACGGGCATACTGCCCGCACGGCGACGGGCATTCTGCCCGCGTGGGATGAACAGGTTTGCAGGGCTTTTCCCCAGCTTGTCATCTTCCTGAAACACGAGTCTGGTTTTGGAAGGCTAGATGAAAGATGGGACATGAGCGGCAGCTCGTGAAAGACATGATGGAACCCAGACATTTCCGCACGCTCTTCATTTCCGATGTCCATCTCGGCTCCAAGGCCGCGAAGGCCGACTTCCTGCTGGATTTCCTCCGCCACCACGAGGCCGATACGATCGTGCTCGTTGGCGACATCGTAGACGGCTGGCGCCTGAAGCGCAGCTGGTACTGGCCACAGGTCTGCAACGACGTCGTCCAGAAACTGTTGCGCAAGGCGCGCAAGGGCACGCGCGTCGTCTATATTCCCGGCAATCACGACGAATTCCTGCGCGCCTTCCCGGGTATGCATTTCGGCGGCATCGAGGTCGTCGAGCGCATGATGCATGACGGCGCCGATGGAAAAAAATACCTGATCCTGCATGGCGACGAGTTCGACGTCGTGGTCCGCAACGCCCGGCTGCTCGCCTACCTCGGCGACTGGGCTTATGACACGGCAATCCGCATCAACATCATCCTGGCGGCGGTGCGCCGCCGGCTCGGCATGCCCTACTGGTCGTTCTCGGCCTGGGCGAAGCTGCAGGTCAAGCATGCCGTCAATTTCATCGGCGAATTCGAGCGCGTCGTGGCCGAGGAAGCCCGCAAAAACGGCGCTGACGGCGTCATCTGCGGACATATCCACCACGCCGTGATCCAGGACATGGACGGCATCCGCTACATCAACACCGGCGATTGGGTGGAAAGCTGCACGGCGGTTGCCGAACACGAGGATGGCACCTTCGAACTGATCACCTGGCGGTCGCTCGCCAGCAGTGTGCCGGCGCTTGCAGCCATCGAAATGCATGACGAGGGTGAGCTGGCCCCGCAGGCCGCCTGATTTTGGCGACCGCGCTTTACAGCGCCGCGCATCTTTTGAGACGCGCAGAGGACGCCTTAGCACCTTTGAAATTTTGCCGTAGGAATTTAGCCGTTACCGTCAGGCGACAGGCCCTATTTATTTTCTAAAACGTTTCAGAACGGCTATTTCTCGCAATAGCCGCCTCCAGGGTGGTGTGTTAGGACAACGACCAGTTTCCTTCAGGTCCCCCCATGATTCCCGCTCAAAATTCTCCGACGGGTGAGGGAGCGCCGCCGCGCTTCCGGCTGCTCAGCGCGCTTTCCTATTGCGCGCCGCTGCTCGTCAACGGCATCGTCCTGCCGTTCTTCCCCGTCTGGCTTGCGGGCCACAGCTTCAGCGACCATGAAATCGGTGTCATCCTGGCCGTTCCCATGGTGGTGCGCGTGCTTGTGGCGCCTATTGTCGCCATGATCGCCGACCGGATGAAGGAACGCGCCGACGTGCTGCTCTGGTCAGGCGGCCTGTCGCTGCTGACGGCGGTAGCACTCTATTGGACGACGACTTTCTGGCCTGTCTTCATCGTCTTTACGCTGCAGGGCGCCACCTTCGCGCCCTATGTGCCGGTCGTCGAATCGATCGTCATATCGGGCGTGCGCCGCTGGGGGCTCGATTACGGATCGATGCGGGTCTGGGGCTCGATTGCTTTCATCGTTTCGACGCTGGTCGGCGGCGAACTCATCAACCAGTGGGGCGGGGGGATGGTGCTGCCGATCATGATGTTCGGCTTTATCATGACCGTGGTCATGGCGATCTTCTGCCCGCGCATCGGGCCGACGCGGCGGCGAGGCCAGCCGATCGATCTTCCGGCCGCCACCGGCAGCGGCCTGCGTGAGCCGCACCTGCTGCTGCTCTTGATCGGCGTCGCCATCCAGCAATCGAGCCATGCGGTGCTCAACGCCTTCTCCTCGATCTACTGGCATCACCTCGGCTTTTCCGGCACCGAGGTCGGCCTGCTCTGGAGCGCCGGCGTCGCTTCGGAAGTGACGGTGTTCTTTCTGTCGAAGCGTCTCAGCCGTCGCTTCGACGCCTGGACGCTGATCCGCTTCGGCTGCGCCGTCAGCGTCTGCCGCTGGATCCTGTTTCCGATGAATACGGGTTTTGCCGGTTTCTTCCTGCTGCAATGTTTCCACGGTTTCACCTATGCCTTCGTGCATACCGGCGTTCAGCGGCGGATCGTGGCGACGGTGCAGGAGACGCAGGAGTCCTCGGCACAGGGCGCCTATTTCTTCTATGTCGGCATGGCGATGGCGCTGATGACCCTGGCGTCGGGTTATCTCTATGCCTGGCTCGGCGTCGTCAGCTATTACGTCATGGCCGTCGTGGCGTTCGCCGGCCTCGGCCTCGTTATCTCAGCCTATTACCTTCAGCCCCAAAGGCTAGTTTCGGGCGGAAATACCAGGGAAGCGGCGTAACGCAGGCCAGGTTCGCGGTCGCGAGCAAGTAGCAGCGGACCATCGAGATCGACGAAATCGGCATTCTGGGCGAGCAGAACGGCGGGCGCCATGGCAAGCGAGGTGCCGACCATGCAGCCGATCATGATGCTGAATCCAAGCCGTTCGGCCTCGGCCTTCATCGACAACGCCTCCGTCAGGCCGCCCGTCTTGTCGAGCTTGATGTTGATCGCGTCGTAGCGGTCGGCAAGGCTTGCGAGATCGCCGGTGTGGTGGACGCTCTCATCGGCGCAGACGAGGAGCGGGCGGCGGATTTCGGCGAGCAGCCCATCGCGGCCGGCCGGCAGCGGCTGCTCGACGAGGGCGATGCCTGCTTCCGCGGCGATATGGAGATGACGCTCCAACACCGCTTCCGGCCAACCTTCATTGGCGTCGAGGATGATTTCGGCATCGGGCGCGGCGGCGCGGACGGCGCGGATGCGGCTTTCATCGTCGCCGGTGCCGATCTTGACCTTCAGCAGGGCGCGGCCGGCATGCTCGCGCGCCTGGGCGGCCATCACCTCCGGCTCACCGAGCGAGATGGTGTAGGCTGTGGTGAGCGGCTGCGGAGCGGACAGGCCGAGGCGGACGGCGACACTGTCTCCCGTCCGCTTCGCCTCGAGGTCCCAAAGGGCGCAGTCGACGGCGTTGCGGGCCGCACCCGGCGGCATGGCCGACAGCAGGTCATGGCGCGAGATGCCGGCCTCGATCAGCGGTCGCGCCGCCTCGATCTGGGCGAAAACACTCTCCATGGTCTCGCCGTAGCGGCGGTAAGGCACGCATTCGCCGAGCCCCTGTGCACCCTCTTCGATAAGCGTGCAGGTGATGACCTCGGCTTCGGTCTTTGCCCCGCGCGAGATGGTGAAGGTCCCGGCAATCGGAAAGGAATTCATCTGGATATCGAGGGTGCGCGGCATTATTGCTCTCCTGCAAGCATGGAAATTGCACGGTGCTTCTGTATATTGACGCGCCGGGCGACGAACGATCTGCTTCGCGATTCGGCGATGTCGCTGTAAGCCTTGAAAGACACAAGTATCTTGAACGCCGAGAATCGCAACGCCGCCTCCCTTGATGTGGACGACCAGGCTGATGGCTCGGGACAGCGTGTGCGTCTTCAGGGAAATTGGCGCAGCGCCTACATCCATCTGGTGCTGCGCGATTTCGAAAAGCTCCTGCAGAAGAAGACCGGCGACCTGACGGTAGACCTCTCGGATATTTCGGAGATCGACACAGCCGGCATCTGGCTGCTGTGCCGGCTGAAAAAGCAGGAAGAGGCTGGCGGGCGTACGGTTCGCTTCGAAGGCACCAATCCGCATATCGACGAAATGCTGGAGATGTTTTCCGAGGAGCCGGCCAAACCCGAGCCGGAGCAGACGGAAAAAGTCTCGCTTGCCGCGCGCATATTCGCGCCGATCGGCAGGATGACCTACGACCTCTGGGACAATTTCGCCGCCTCCATGTATATCCTCGGCTCGGCGGTGCGCGGCGCGCAGATGAAGTTCGGCCGCGGCAGCGGCGTTTCGCCAGCCTCCATCGTCAACCAGATCGACCATATGGGCGTTCGCGCCGTTCCGATCATTCTGTTGATGTCGTTTCTGATCGGGGCGATCATCGCCCAGCAGGGCGCCTTCCAGCTGCGTTATTTCGGCGCGGAGGTTTTCGTCGTCGATCTCGTCGGCATCCTGCAATTGCGCGAAATCGGCGTGCTTCTGACCTCGATCATGATCGCCGGCCGTTCCGGCAGCGCCATCACCGCCGAAATCGGCTCGATGAAGATGCGCGAAGAGATCGACGCGCTGAAGGTGATGGGGTTGAACCCCATCGGCGTGCTGATCTTCCCGCGGCTGGTGGCGCTGACCATCGCGCTGCCGCTTTTGACGGTGCTCGCAAATTTCGCTTCGCTGGGCGGGGCTGCCGCTGTTGCCTGGGGCTATTCCGGCATCACCTTCGCCAACTTCCTGTCGCGCCTGCACGAGGCGGTGACACTGTCGACGGTGCTCTCAGGCATGATCAAGGCGCCGTTCATGGCGCTCGTCATCGGCATCGTCGCCGCCGTCGAGGGGCTGAAGGTCGGCGGCAGCGCGGAATCGCTCGGCCAGCATGTGACGGCCGCGGTGGTGAAGGCGATTTTCGTCGTCATCCTGATGGACGGGCTTTTTGCGATGTTCTATGCAGCGATCGATTTCTAGGATGGCAGACCGCGTGGACGAGAAACCGATCGATACGGAAGACAAGGACGAAAGGGACATCGTGTTGTCGGCGCGCGACGTCACCGTCGGCTTCGGCTCCAAGGTCGTGCTCGACAATCTGAACCTCAATATCTATCGCGGCGAGATCCTCGGTTTCGTCGGCGCGTCGGGCACCGGCAAATCGGTGTTGATGCGCACGGTGCTCCGGCTGTTGCCGCGCCGCTCCGGCACGATCAAGATCCTCGGCCAGGATTTCGACGAGCTCGATGAACCGCAGCGCAACGCGCTTGACATGCGGCTCGGCGTGCTGTTCCAGCAGGGGGCACTGTTCTCGTCGCTGACGGTCAAGGAAAACATCCAGGTGCCGATGCGCGAATATCTCGACCTGCCGCGCTCGCTGATGGACGAATTGGCGCATCTGAAGATCCGCATGGTCGGGCTTGCGGCCGACGCCGCCGACAAATATCCGTCCGAGCTTTCCGGCGGCATGATCAAGCGCGCCGCCCTTGCCCGCGCGCTGGCGCTCGATCCGGAACTCGTCTTCCTGGACGAACCGACCTCGGGTCTCGACCCGATCGGTGCGGCCGAATTCGACGAACTGATCGCCAACCTGCGCGATAGTCTTGGACTGACCGTGTATATGGTGACGCACGACCTCGACAGCCTGTTTTCGGTCTGCGACCGTATTGCCGTGCTCGGAAAGAAACGGGTAATGGTGGAAGGCACGATCGAAGACATGCTGGCCTATGACGATCCGTGGGTGCAGGCCTATTTCAAAGGTAAGCGGGCGCGGTCGATCGTGCCGCAGGACGATGGCGCGCGGCACGGCAGCAGCGGGAAGTGACCGGATAAGATGGAAACCAAAGCCAATTACACAATTGTCGGTTTTTTCACGGTGCTGGTGATCGCGGCGGCCTTCGGCTTCGTTTACTGGATGGCCGAATATGGCCGCGGCGGCCCGATGACGGAGCTGATCGTTCGTATTCCGGGCTCGGCCAACGGGCTTAGCGTCGGCTCGCCGGTGCGCTTCAACGGTATCCAGATCGGCTCGGTGCAGACGCTGTCGATCGATGCCGACGATCCGCAATATTCGCTGGCCTTCACTCAGGTGCGCACCGATGCGCCGATCTACCCCTCCACCAAGGCCGCCCTTGAAATCCAGGGTTTGACCGGGGCTGCCTATATCGAACTCTCGGGCGGTCGCAAGGGCGAGGAAAGCATCCTCCAGCATGCGATCGACAATAACAAACGCGCCGTCATCGTCGCCGACCAGTCGAGTGTCACCAATCTTCTGGCGACCGCCGACAAGATCCTCGATCGCGCCAACGACGCGGTCGGCGAGCTTCAGGGTTTCATCGAAGATTCGCGCGGGCCGTTGACCGAGACTTTCAAGAATGCCGAGACGTTTTCGGATGCGCTTGCCAAGAATTCCGGCAATATCGATGCCTTCCTGCAGAGCGTGGGTGAGCTCTCCAATACGGTGAAGGCGGTCTCCGGCCGTGTCGATTCGACGCTTCAAGCTGTCGAATCGCTGGTCAAGGCGGTCGATGCGCAGAAGATCGACAACATCGTCTCCAATGCCGAGAAGATCACCGCCAATGTCGCCGATGCCTCGGGCGACCTCAAGGGCGCGATCCAGAAGTTCGACCAGACGGCCACCACCTTCAACGATTTCGGCAAGCAGGCTCAGGTGACACTCGACCGCGTCGATACGCTCGTTGCCCAGATCGACCCGGCGAAGGTGAAGGGTTCCGTCGACGATATCGCGCAGGCGACCAAGGATGCGCGCGCCGCCGTCGCCTCGATCCGCGATGTCGCCAACACGGTTTCGGCGCGTCAGAAAGATATCGACCAGACGATCCAGGACGTGTCGCAGCTTTCCAACAAGCTGAATTCGGCCTCGACCCGAATCGACGGCATTCTCATCAAGGTCGATGCGCTGCTTGGAACCGACAATACGCAATCGCTGTTCACGGAAGCGCGCAATACGCTGGAATCCTTCAAGAAGGTCGCCGACAACCTGAACTCTCGGATCGGGCCGATTGCCGACAATCTGCAGAAATTCTCGAGCGGCGGCTTGCGCGACGTGCAGACTCTCGTCAACGACATGCGCGGAACCGTGAGCAATCTGAACGATACGATCACCAACTTCGACCGTAATCCGCAGCGCCTGATCTTCGGCGGGGACACGGTGAAGCAATATGACGGCCGGACGCGGCGTTAACTGGGAAATCAGGGGTAGCCTAATATGGTCGCATCGCATCTGTTGTCGCGCCGTTCTTGGATCAGGGGAACGGTGATCGCGCTGCCGCTGACGGCGCTGATCCTTTCGGGGTGCGGCACCGCGGCCAAGAACGACACCTATGACCTGCCCGCTGCCGTCGACGGCAGCGGACCCGCGGCCAAATCCCGCCAAATTCTGATCGCCAGCCCCACGGCGCTAAGGTCGCTCGACAGCGAGCAGATCGTCATCCGTGTTTCGCCGTCGGAAATCCAGTATCTCTCAAAGGCGCAGTGGGGCGACAAGCTGCCGCGCATAGTGCAGTCGAAGCTGGTGGAAGCCTTCGAGAACTCGGGCAAGCTCGGCGGCGTCGGCATGCCGGGGCAGGGGCTGGCGATCGACTACCAGATCGTCACCGATATCCGCGCCTTCGAGATCGATGCTTCGAACAGCAACCAGGCAGTGGTCGAAATTTCCGCCAAGATCCTCAACGATCGCAACGGCTCGGTGCGCGCTCAGAAGGTGTTCCGCGCCATGGCGCCGGCCGGCGGCGACAATGACGGCTTTGTCAAGGGCCTCGACCGCGCCTTCTCAACGGTTGCCTCCGAAATCGTCACCTGGACGCTGCGCTCAATTTGAATTGGAATTTCGAGGCCGCCCAGTGAATATCGGGGGTTGTCGATTTTGAAAAATATTTGATCCCATGGCATGGGTGTCGTCATCGTATTCAATTTCTTCATGAATTTATGGAACGCATCATACAATCCCTTTTCAGGAGGAATGTTGCATGGTGGCTGCACGAGTCTTCGGGAAATCGTCATCGGAAGCGATCCAACGCGAAAATGATCGCCTGGCTGTGCTGCAGCAACTCGACATCCTCGACACGCCGAGGGACGAGGGCTTCGAGCGGATCGTACGGCTGATAAAGGAGATATTTTCCATCGACATCGGCATCGTGTCGCTGATCGATGCGCATCGGCAATGGTATAAGGCGTGCTCCGGCCTTTCGGCCGACGAAGTGTCGCGCGAAGACACGTTCTGCCGCTATGTCGTGGACTGTGAAAAGCCTGTTGTCGTGCAGGACGCCACCAAGGACTCGCGGTTTTCACAGCATCCCGCGGTGACGGGCGAGGACAATATTCGTTTTTATGCCGGTGTGCCGTTGAGAACAAAAGCCGGGCACATGATCGGAACGGTATGCGCCATCGACCGCAGGCCACGATCATTCGGCAACCGAGATCTCGGCATTCTCGAGGAACTGGCGGGGGCCGCGATGGACCGCATCGAGCTCATGCAGTCGGCCGCGATCGACAGCCTCACCGAGGCGATGACGCGGCGTGCCTTCAAGCAGGAGGCGGAGCAGCTGATTTCGCTCGCTTTGCGACACCAACACGACCTGTCGTGCATCGTCTTCGATATCGACCATTTCAAGCAGGTGAACGATACGCATGGGCATGCGGCAGGAGACGAGGTTCTCAAGGCGGTCGCATCGACTTGCAAGACGGCCCTTCGAGCCGGTGATCTGTTCGGCCGTCTTGGCGGCGAGGAATTTGCCGTCATCCTGCCGCATGTCGATCGGGAAGGTGCCGTCGCCGTCGCCGAGAAACTCAGAGCCGCCGTCGCCTCTCAGATCATACGCGGCGATCATGGCACCCTGACCGTAACAGCCAGCTTCGGAACGTCGGCACTCTCGATCGTCAGCAAGGAGATCGAGACCCTGCTGGCTCAGGCGGATGCGGCGATGTATCAGGCCAAGCATGGCGGACGGAATCGTTGCGTGTCGTGGAGTTCCATCCACGCCGATCACGCCATTGGCGCTCGGCGGCGGGTGCTGAAGGCGGGTTCGATCCTGTTCAACGATCGACGCTCGACCATCGACTGCACCGTCAAATCCATCGGCTCGGAGAGCGCCGGCATCTCAGTCTCCAATACATCAGGCATTCCTTCGGAATTCATCCTGGCCATCAAAGGCGAAGGATTCGAAACGAATTGCCGGGTGATCGCGCAAGACCGCCAGCATCTGGAAGTAGCTTTCAGGTAATCTGTCGACGAGTCACCGCTCATCAACTACTTCGTCGGCTGCGAATCCGTCATCGTCGCTCCCGGCTGGCTGCCCGGTGTCGTGGATGCCGTGGCGGTCGATGACGATGACAGCGTGCTGTCCAGCAGACTTGCCATCTTGTCATCGCGTATACTCGCGGTTTTTTCGCCCATGACGACGCCGACCACGCGGCGGCCATCCTTCAGGGCCGAGGTCACGACGTTGTAGCCCGATGCATCGGTGTAGCCTGTCTTGATGCCGTCGACGCCATCATAGCGATACATGAGGTTGTTGTGGCCGCGCAGCTTCATGCCGCGGAATTGGAAGCCGCGCATGGAGAAGAGCTTGAACTCCTCGGGGAAGTCCCGCATCAGCGAAACGCCGAGCGTCGCCATGTCCCGCGCCGTGGTGACCTGCTCGGGATCGGGAAGGCCCGACGGGTTCTTGAAGACCGTATCCTTCATGCCGAGCTGGCGCGCCTTGTCGGTCATCGTCTTGGCGAAGGCCTGTTCGGTGCCGCCAAGCTGCTCGGCGATCGCCACAGCTGCATCATTGGCGGAGAGCACGACGACTCCTTCGACGGCTTCGCGCAAAGTCACCTTGCGGCCAACGCCGACGGCGAGCTTGAAGGGCTCCTTGCTCTCGGCATTTTCCGACATGGTGAGCTTCTGGTCCCAGTTGAGGCGTCCGTCATGCAGGGCTTCGAAGGCGAGATAGAGCGTCATCATCTTGGTCAGCGACGCCGGGTAGTTCAGATCGTCCTGGTTGGAACCTTCGAGGACCTGGCCGGACTGCACATCCACGACGAAGCTTGCCTGGCCTGCCTGAACCTGAGTGAAAGCACCCATCAGGAAAAAGGAGGAGAGCGCGGTGGCAAGGAGCCGGGATGTCGTCTTGGTCATCAATGTTGCTGTCTCTGTCGTTTGGATGGCGGAGTGAGCCGTTCTGTTTGAATATGAGCGGATCAGAAAAGTTTGTGACGGAATGAAGGACAGGGGGCAATAAAAAAGGATCATCCACAGCTGATTCCTTTTGTCTCACCCTCTTCGGTTTTGACAATGATGCGGACTGCACGTAAAAAAACGCGCCATGAGCATGAAGCGCGCGTCTTTCTCCCGTCATATCAGCACCTGCCTGCAGGTCGCGATCGTGCGCGCTCTTGGCGGACGAGGTCTTCGCGTCCTGCTGTGACGCCAGGGCGCGAGGCGTCCGGCGCGCTGCTGGACGTAAAGCCCCTCACCACGTCAATCAAGGTTGCCAGGGAGACAGGCGCCGTGCTCAATCTTTATCATGTCAATTCGCTCGTCCATTGGGAGGAGCGCGAGATCCATTTGCGCGATCATATGATCGGCTTCTTCTCGCAAGAGGTCCGCAGGTTTCTCAGATCCGTCAATCCGGCCTGGGATGTCAGAAGGGTCGAGGCGCCGGCGCTGATGCCGCGATCGCTGGTTTCAAGCGCCTATTCGAACGCCGATATCTGGGTCCAGGAACAGCTTTCCGCCAGCGATGCCGCGCTGGTGCTAAGACCGGAGACCACGCCGTCGACCTACATCTACATGCAGCATATTCTCGGCAATCACTCGAAGACACGGCTGCCACTCTGCGTCTGGCAGGCGGGCCGATCCTATCGTCGCGAGCAGGAACAGCCGAGCAAACACATGCGGCTGAAGGAATTCTGGCAGCTCGAATTCCAATGTGCCTTCACCGCCGCTAGCGGCAACGACTATCACGCCGCCTGCCTCGAACCGGTGCGCCGCATGATCGCCTCGCTGATCCATCTGCCGACGCGGATCGTACCCTCCGACCGGTTGCCGGCCTATTCCGAGGTGACGATGGATATCGAGGTCGACAATGGCGACAAGTGGATGGAGGTCTGCTCGATCTCCCGACGCACGGACTTTCCACAGCGCTACCAGTCGCAGCCGAGGAAGGGAGCGGCCGTCGAGCACGATGTTCTCGTGCTTGAAATCGCCATCGGCCTCGACCGGTGTATCTATAACTGGAACATAGCGGCCGATCGGTGAGGGCATTGTAAAACGAAAGCCGCCTGACACCTGTTCAAGCGGCTTTCCCATATCTGGTTCAGATCAGCAAGTTCAGCCGAGCCTGCCTGCTGCATGAGCGAGCATGGTGTAGACCTTGCCCGTGTCCGAGGTGAGGTAGGATTGCGTCACCGTGCGGTTCGGGTCGGTGCGGGCGACATCGGCGAGCAGCTTTTCGAAATCACCGATGTAGCGGTCGACGGCTGTGCGGAATTCCGGTTCGCGGTCGTATTTGCGCTTGATCTCGTCGAAGGTCTGCTGGCCCTTCAGCGTGTAGAGGCGGCGGGTGAAGACGTCGCGCTCGCCGCGTTGATAACGGCGCCAGAGATCGACCGAGGCGTCGTGGTCGATGGCGCGGGCGATATCGACCGAGAGCGAGTTCAGCGATTCGACGACGTGGCGCGGATTGCGGCTGTCATTGCTGCGCGCGGTCGGTGCTGCAGTTTCCGCCGGGCGGGCCGGAGCGCGGGCAGCCGCCTCGTCAGCAGCCTCCTCACGCGAGGCGCCGCGCAGGAGATCGCTGATCCAGCCGCCGCTTTCCGGACGGGCCGGCTCCTGGCGACCTGTTTCCGGGCGACCTGTTTCCTGGCGAGCGGGGGCAGGCTGCGAGGCGGCGCGCTGGGAGGCGGCAGCCGGCGCAGACGGTGCGATCGTTCCGCGCAGACCTGTCGCTTCGATCGGCGGCGGCGCTGCCGGCTGCGGAGGCTGGGCTGCGACCGGCTGGGCGGGGCGGGGCGCCGGCTGGACCTGGGCGAGCGTGCGGGCGACGGGCTCGGAGATCTCGAGCTGCTGGCTGGAGCGGCCGACGAGTTGGGAGATATCCTGCAGCGCCTTGATCTGCTCGGCGACGGCCCGGCGCATGGCCGAGGCGCTTTCCTTGGCCTCTTCGGGAAGATCGAAGGCGCCGCGCTTCAGTTCGGCGCGGGTGGCGTCGAGTTCGCTGCGGATGTCGGCGGCGGAGCGGCGGATATCCTCGGTGGCGCCGGAGAAGCGGCCGACGGCATCATCGATCGCCTCGCGCAGCGCTTCGCGCATGTGCTGGGCGGCACCGTCGGAGGCGCGGCCGGCTTCGCCGAGCATGCGCTCGACCTCCGACAGCGAGGCGGTGAGACCACCGCGAATGCGATTGGAGAGATCGCCGGAGCGGCGCTCGACATTGGCGAAGGTGCCGTCGATCGTCGTATTGGCCTCGTCGCCGGCGCGGGTGATCGCCTCGCGCATCGTCTCTGCCGCTTCCTGGGCGCGCTTCTCGGTTTCGGTGAGAATGCGGCCGATATCGGCGAAGGAGGACTGCACGCCCTGGCGCAGATTGCCGGTGACTTGGGTCGAGCGCTGCTCTGCCCGCTCGAATACGGTTTCGATCATGCCGCCGAGGCCGCGCATGGTCTTTTCGATCTCGGCCGAGCGCTGGACGAGGCCGACGGAGAGCGTCTGCAGAGCGCTCTCGCGCTCCTCGAGTGTCGAGGCGAGGTTGGACTGGGCGGCACCGAGAAGCTGCGAGGCCTGGGTCAGGACCTTGGAGTGTTCGTCGAAGCGGCCGATGATGCTGCCGACTTGCGATAGCGTCTGGCCCGAAATGTCGGAGAGGCGGTCGACCTTGCCTTCGAGAAGCCTGGTCGAGGCCGAGACCATTTCAGCAGCCTTGGTGGCGGAATCGGCAAAGCGCGTCGTGGTATCGCCGAGACGGCCGTCGACGCTGGTCAGTTGCTCGGCGGCGCGGTTCATCATCATCGCCATCGCCGCGCTGCTTTCCGACATGCGCTCGACAAGGCCGTTGACGTTGCCGACCAGGCTGTTCTCGATGGCGCTGACGGCATTGGCGACATTCTCGGTGCGGGCGGCAACGGCGCTGGCGAGCGCTTCGTTTTCGGCGCGCAGACGATCGGCGCTGAGGTTGGCCGCGGCGGTGATGCGAGCGGCAGCCTGCTCGCCGGCATCGGTGTAGCGGTCGATGATCGGGCGGGCCGTTTCGTCGAGGATGCGCGTCAATTCGACCGAACGACCAGCGAGCATCGAGTTGAGGTCGCGGGTGCGTTCCTCGAGCGTCGAGCGGATCGAGTTGCCGCGCGCTTCGAGCCCCCGGTCGATCTCGGAGAACGTCGTATCGATCTCGCGGGCGCGCTCCTCGAGATTGGAGCGGATGGCGCTGCTGCGGGCTTCGAGCGCTCGGTCGACATCCGCCATGGTGGCGGAAATCTCGCTGCCGGCGCCTGACAGCGTCGAGCGGATGGCACTGCCGCGCGCCTCCAGAGACTGGCCGGCATCCGACAGCACCTTGGAGATGGCATTGACCTGCGTGCCGACAATGGTCTCGGCCTCGGCGACCTTGTTGACGATGGCGTTGCCGGCTTCCGAGAAGGTTTGGGCGACGGCAGCGGCCTGGCTTGCCAGCCGGTTCTGAGCTTCGGCGACCCGGGTGACGATCTGTGACGAGCGCTCATCCATGGTGCGGGTGAATTCGTCGCTTTTTGCATTGAGATCCTTGGCGAATTGCTGGCCGGTCTTGCCGAGCAGTTCGGTGGTTCTCGTCGCTTCGCCCTCCATTCCCTGGGCTGCGTCGGCAACCGCGCTGCGCAGCGTCGAGGCGAGACCGGCGGCCTTGCCTTCGATGGTGCGGTTGACGGCTTCAAGGCCGACGGTCAAGGCGCGGTCCATGGTCGAGAGACGTTCCTCGATGCGTTCATTGCCGCGGTCGAGGGTTTCGCCGAGGCTTGCAGTGCGGCCTTCGATGGCGCCCGTCAGGGTCGTGGTGCGGCTGTCCAGCGTCTCGGCCAGATTGGCGGTGCGGCTGTCGATCGCCTGAGTGAGGTTTGCAGCACTGCCTTCGAGCGTCGCCGAGATGCGCTGCGCAGCGTCGTCGCTAAGCGCACCGAGACGGGAAACGCCGTCGGCAAGCACGCCGGACAACTGGCTGCTGGCCGCTTCGACCTTTTCGGCAACGCCGCCAACGCCGTCGCGGATGCGGGTCTCGATCGCAGCAAGACCGGCTTCCACACGCGATCCGGTTTCTTCAAAACGGCCCGTCAGGCTTTCGACCGACCGATCGAGATGGGTGGACAAATCCTGGGTGGAGCTCGAAATCGCGTTTGCCGCCTCCTGGAAACGGCCGGCGATCTGGCCGGCGCCGGCATGCATGCGATCTTCCAATGTCTGGGCGCCGGCATCAATCGCCTGGCGGATAGCGGCTTCACGGTGCTCCAGCGACAATTCGAGCATGCCGACGCTCGTCGCCACCGAGGTGCCGATGCTGGTCGCCTGTTCGGCCAGCGTATCGCTGATCAGCGCATGGGCCTGGTTCAGCGACAGGTCTATGGCGTTGGCGCGGTCTTCGAGCGTCGTGCGGATGCGCTCATGGGCAGAGGCGAGCCCGCCCTCGATGCGCGCCGCGGCCTCGTCGGCGAGGCCCCCGAGCCGCGTATGTGCATCGGTCAGGCGGCCTTCGATGCGGCCGGTCAAGCCGCCGACGAGATCCTCGAAGCGGTCGCCGCCGGCATCGAGAACGCCCGAGAGGGCGGCGCTATGTTCGGAAAGCGCATTTTCGAGCCGCTGCTGATTGTCGGTATAGGCGGTGCGGATCGCATCGGTCTTGTCGGAGAAGGCGCCGGCCACTCGTGCCTCGGCACCGGAGACGGCCTCCATGATGGCGTTGCTGCGGGCTTCGAGCACACTGTCGAAGCGGCTCTGGTTATCGTCGAGCGAAATGGCGAGCGCCATGGTCTTTTCATCGAGCGTATCGGTGAGCCGATCGTGGGTTGCCGTTACGGCGCCGATGATCGCGGCGGTGCGGTGGCCCAAGGCTTCTTCGAGGCGGGCCTGGCCTTCGCTCAGCGAGGAGGCGAGGGCGGCGGCCTTCTGGTCGAGTACACCGTTCAGGCCGTCATGCGTGCCGGAGACCGCATTGGTGATCGCATCGGCGCCTGTTGTCAGCGTCTCCTCGAGACGGCTCTGGCTCTCGTTCAGCGAGATGGCAAGCGCCATCGCCCGATCGTCGAGTGTCTCCGACAGGCGGTCGTGCGTGGCGGAGACCGCATTCAGGAAGGACTCTGAGCGGCTATCCAGCGTATCCTGCAGGCGGCTCTGACTCTCGTTCAGGGAGGCGGTGATCGCCGTCGCCTTTTCGTCGAGCGTCTCCGAGAGACGGTCGTGCGTGCCGGACACGGCCTTGAGGAAGGCTTCGGAGCGTGCTTCCAGCGTGTCTTCGATCCGCGATTGGCTCTCATTGAGCGAGATGGCGAGCGTCATCGCCTTCTCGTCCAGCGTTTCGGACAGACGGTCATGGGTGCCGGAGACGGCATTCAGCAGGGCCGTCGAGCGGGTTTCCAGCGTGTCCTCGATCCGCGTCTGGGTTTCGTTGAGCGAGATGGCGAGTGCCATCGCTCTTTCGTCGAGCGTTTCGGAGAGGCGATCATGGGTACCGGAGACGGCATTCAGCAGCGCTGCGGAGCGGGTTTCGAGCGTATTCTCGATACGGGCCTGGCCTTCACTCAACGAGGCGGCAAAAGCTGCCGCCTTGCCGTCCAGCGTCTCCGAGAGGCGGTCATGGGTGCCGGAGACGGCGTTCAGCAGGGCGGCGGAACGGGTTTCAAGCGTATCCTCGATGCGGGCCTGGCCTTCGTTCAAGGAAATGGCGAGCGCCATCGCCTTCTCGTCGAGCGTCTCGGCAAGGCGGTCGCGCGTGCCGGATACAGTGTTCAGAAGTGCCTCGGCGCGCGTTCCAAGCGCATCCTCGATGCGGGCATGGCGCTCGTCGAGCGAGGTTGTAAGGGCCGCCGCCTTGCTGTCCAACGTTTCCGACAGGCGATCATGCGTGCCGGAGACGGCATTGAGGAAGGCCTCGGAGCGCGTCTCGAGCGTATCTTCGATGCGGGCCTGGTTTTCGCTGAGCGAAATGGCCAGCGCCATCGCCTTCTCGTCGAGCGTCTCGGAGAGGCGATCATGGGTGCCGGAGACGGCGTTCAACAAAGCTTCGGAGCGGGTCTCGAGCGTGTCCTCGATGCGGGCCTGGCTCTCGTTCAGAGAGATGGCAAGCGCCATCGCCTTTTCATCGAGCGTCTCGGCAAGACGGTCATGGGTGCCAGAGACGGCATTGATGATGGCGTCGGAGCGGGTCGTCAGCGCTTCCTCGAAGCGGCCGTGATGGGTGGTCAGCGCCTCGAGCAATGCGCCGCCGCGCTCTGCCATGACGCTGTCGATACGGCCGTGGGCCGTGCCGAGCGCCTCGCTGATTTCGGCCGCGCGGGCGGTAAGCACGCCGCTGAGCTCCTCGGCGCGACCGCCGAAGGCAGCGGTCACCTGCTCGGTGCCAGAGGCAACGGCCGTCGTCAGATCGGTGGTGGTGGTGCGCAGCGTGTCGCGGAATTCGGCCGAGCGTGTCTGAAGGTTGTTCTGCAGCTCGGAGGTGCCGGTCGCAAGCGTCAGCGCAATTTCCGAAGTGGCGCTCTGCAGCGCCGAGGTCAGCTCGCCGGTGCGGCTGGTGAGTGCCGTGGTGATTTCGTCCACCCGGTTGCCGAGCGTGCTTTCCAGCACTTCGTGGCCGGTGGCAAGCGCGGTGGCAAGCGCCAGCGACTGGTCGCTCATCGACGAACCGAGCCGGTCGATGCCGGTATTCAGGATGCCGTCGATTGAATCCGAGCCGCCGGTCAGCGTCTCGTTGATACGGGCGAGGCTCTCCATCAGCTTGGTGTCGAGCGAGCCGGTGCGTTTGTCGAAGGCGCTGGTGAATTCGGCGACGCGTTCGTCGAAGGCGGTCGACAGCTGGGCGACGGTCGTCTGCAGCCGCTCCTCGAAGAAGCCGGAGCGCACGTCGAGATCCATGACGGCGTCGTCGGCGGTGGTCTGCAGGCTCTGGCGGAAGCTTGCGCCCTTTTCGTCGAGCGCGCTGTTAAGCTTCGACAGAACGTCGTCGAGCGTGCCGCCGATGGTGCGTTCGCCTGACGTCAGGCTCTCATTGATCTCGCGGGTGCGGGCGATCAGGATCTCGTTGAGCTGGTGCGTACGCTCGTTCAGCGCCGCATTCAGCTTTTCGGTGCTGCTGTCCATGGTCGAGGCGCGCGTCTCGAACTGGCTAAGCAGCCTTTCGCCATGGTCGTTGAGATTGACGGAGAGGGCTTCGAGGCGGTTGTCGAATTCGGTGGCCAGCGCAAAACCCGATGCGTTCAGGGTCTGCAGCAGGGTATCGGTCTTGGCTGCGAGCAGGCTGCCCATCGACTGCAGGGCGCTGTCCGACTTTTCCAGGATCGTCGCGGCGCGTGTATCGATCAGCGAGGCGAAGGCTTCACCCGACGTGGCAAGCCGCACCGCGATCTCTTCGGTCGCAAGCGACAGCTCTTCCTTCAACTGGTCGTGGACGCTGCCGATCGAAGTGCGGATACGGTCGGCATGGTTGACGATCGCCTCGCGCTCGGAGCCGAGTTCGTGGACAAGGCCGCGAACGCGCAACTCGTTGTCGGCATAAGAACGCTCAAGCGCATTGACTTCGGAATGAACGAGCGTTTCCAGCTCGGAGGCACGCGCGATGGTGCGCTCGATGCCTTCATTCATAGCCGAGACCTCACGGCGCACGGCCTGGCCGACGGTCATGATGCGCTCGGAGGCTATGGTTTCCGGCTCTGCCAGGCGCAACGCCACCTCTGCCATGGAGCGGGCGGCGTTGCGCATGTCCTGGGCGCGGGAGATCATGATGGCGAAGGCATAGAACATCATCACGGGAATGATGATGCCGACGAGGCCGGCGATAACGCCGGGCAGGGCGACGAGATCGGCGAGCGAACGGATCTGCCAGATCTGTGGAGCATAAAGCAGCGACATCAGGCCGAGGCCGGCCATGACCCAAAGCACGGAAAACAGGGTGGCGGTGCGCACCGCCGAGCGGCTGGAGGCGCCGTCAAAGGATTTCAGGATCGAGGCGGGCGTATTGCGGCTGGCATCGTTGGCGGGCGCGAAGGCCGGACCCCTGGAAGCCTGCTCGCCGGCGGCACCGCGGCGGCTGCGGCGCTGCGCTTCTTCCTGGGCCTGCTGGTTACGCGCATTTACTGGATCAGACACATTAGCCTCCGGGGCCTGGGGCGCGTCGCCACGGCGAGACGGTACGTTATCCTTGCTAAAGTCGATCTGGAGCGCCTCGTCCAATGCCTTGAACGCCTTGTCCTCAATTGACTCGTTATATTTGTTGTTCGCCATTCGGTTATGCCTCGTTACTGTCAGCCAGTCCGACAGCGCATCCTGGGCTTCCGCCTCACCCGGGAACAACTTTGCCGTTCCAGCCTTCCATCCCAACGAAGGACGGATAAGCATGTCATTTCAGAGTAGATAGCCGCTTTTTCAAACGGAAGGTATCAAAACACTACCATTATCCACTCGCTCGGCAAAGGCGCGTACCATAAACCCGCTCCACCAGTATCGTAGTGACACATCTGGGCTCTTCACACAATTAATGAAGGCTTGAGATTCACGGCACGTTAACCCGTTGTTAACACCTTTGAATCCTAGGCGCGGCTTAAAAACCAATAATTTAGGGATATTTAACGGATGTTAACCATATGGCGAGATTTCCACCCTGAATGTGCCGGAATTTAACGTGATGGCCACCCTCCTGTCGCAGAACTGTTGCAACTGCGGACGACAGAGACGGGAGAATTGGCAATGGCAGCCCAGATGGCAGCATTGAACATCGTATTCGAGGCGCCTGATAATGCAAAGGGACCGTGTCCCTCCAAGGTCCGGCCGATCGATCTGGTCCATCTCGCAAAGCAGACGATGGGCGACAAGACGCTGGAACTCGAAGTCCTTCAGATGTTTGCGCGCCAGGCCCGCGCGTGCCTTCAGGATATTGCCAGCGGCGAAACCATCCGTATCGGCGCAGCCGCGCATCGGCTGAAGGGCGCGGCAAGCTCGGTCGGCGCGTTCCGCGTGTCGCAGACGGCGGAAGCCGTCGAGGAGAACGGCGGCGATGCCGGCGCGACGGCAGCGCTCGGTGCCGCCGTCATCGACGCCGAGAATTTCATCCTGAAGCTCTGCCGCGGCTGATCTCTGAGTTTTATTCGATGCATGTCGTTGTCCCAAACCGCTACGTACTTTTGGGTGACGTGCATAAGATACCGTTCGAACGAGGCCCGTTGTTCCATTGCGGAACCGCGGGTCTTTTTGCGACGTCCCTGATGACGCTTTGAAGACGGCGGGCAAAGGCCCGATCTGCGACGCTATGGCGAATTTCCGCCATGTTGACTGACGCGTCGAATTGTCGGAAGAAAATCCGCCCACCCACTTGAAGACCGGAAATAGTCCTGATGCCCAAACTTACCATCGTCGCCTTCGACGGCACGCGCTTCGACCTCGACGTCGACCAAGGCTCCACCGTGATGGAGAATGCCGTGCGCAATTCGGTGCCCGGCATCGAGGCCGAATGCGGTGGCGCCTGCGCCTGCGCGACCTGTCATGTCTATGTTGACGAGGAGTGGACGGAGAAGGTCGGCCAGCCGGAAGCGATGGAAGAGGACATGCTCGACTTCGCCTTCGATGTGCGTCCGACCTCGCGGCTGTCCTGTCAGATCCGGATGAAGGCCGTCTATGACGGGCTCGTGGTGCACGTGCCGGAACGCCAGGCCTGAAGCACGCTGCGCTTCAAACGTCGCCAAAAAAATTCGATACAAAAAAAGACGCCTCGCGCGCTAGAGCGAGCGAGGCGAGGCGGGCGCATTACCTACGGATGAGGGAGGAACATCCGCGGCTTCGGAACGCGCCAGGAGAACCCAGCGATGAAAGTGCAGATGCCGTACCTGAACTTTCGAATGTGTTCATATTAACGCGTTCCGGTTGAGTCTGCCAGGATGAAAAATGACCATTCAATCGCTGGGGAGGGGGTAAGTTTCGCACAAGTTTCGTTATGCAGCTAAGGGTTTCCGCTCGCAACCAGACTGAAAAAGCCTTATTTTGCGCCGGCTCGACCATTGATTCGATTGTTCAGCAACCTCAGCATGCGCTTCTGGAAATTGACCGCCTCGACCCGGTCGAATCGCGCCTGCTGCCCGTCGTGCTCCTCTATACCGCGAGCTGATTCGCCGGAGACGAGTTCCTGCATGGCTTCGCAGCTGCGCTGCTGCGGCAGCGCGCGAATGGCGCGCTCCATGGCGCGGGCCTGGTCGCGAGCGATCTCGGCATGGCGCTCCTCGTGGCGCTTGATATCGCTCGACAGCGCGTCCCAGATCATCGACAGCTCCTTGCTGGCGCCCTTGCGGCTGCTCCAGCGCGGCAGGATGATCTGGGTGTGGACCGTGACCTTGACGTTGCCGACGCGGCAGCGCCCGTTATTCTGAATATAGGTTGCCTCGCCGCCGAAGCGGATCTTCGTAGCGCCGGGATGGCGTGCCGACGAACCGCTTGCCGTTGGGCCGCGCCGGCTGAGTTCGCGGTCGAGTTCATCCGCGGTTTTGCCGCGAATGTCGAAATAGGAATAGCTTTTCGATGCGATCACTTCGGCTGCCGACGGGCTGCAGAGAGAAAGAGCAATGGAAAAGGCGATGGGAACGACCATATAACGCACTGCAAGCGGCATTCTGAACGCAACCCGTGTTGAAATCGACAGGAGCTTGGGGCATAGCCACCGCAAGCGCAATATCGGATGGCGCTTTTTTCGTCCTCAATGGGATAAGTCTGGTGACAGGGCTCGAAGGCAGTATATGGCGTGTCGGCCATGGCCGGGAGATCGAACTCGGCCGTCGTTCGGTGATCATGGCGATCATCAACGTGACGCCGGACTCCTTTTCCGACGGCGGACGCTTTGAAACCGTCGATGCGGCGGTCGAACAGGCGCTGCGGGCGGTGAGCGAGGGTGCCGGCATCATTGATATCGGCGGCGAATCGACCCGGCCGAACGCAGCAACCGTCAGCCCTTCCGAGGAGCAGGCGCGTGTGCTACCCGTCATCGAGGCACTGCGCGGCCGCACCCAGGCGCTGATCTCGATCGACACTTATCGCGCCGAGACGGCGCGGCTTGCGATCAGTGCCGGCGCCCATATCGTCAACGACGTCTTCGGGCTGCAGAAGGAGCCCGATATCGCCGATATCGCTGCGGTGACCGGAGCCGGGCTCTGCATCATGCACACCGGCCGCGACAGGGCGAGGCTTCCCGATGTCATTGCCGACCAGGTGCATTTTCTCAAACGGTCGCTTGCGATCGCCGCTGCATCAGGCGTCAACAGCGACCGTATCGTGCTCGATCCGGGGTTCGGCTTCGCCAAGGAGACGGCGGAGGAGAATCTGGAACTGATGGCGCGGTTTTCCGAACTTTCCCGCTTCGGCTTGCCGCTGCTCGCCGGCACGTCGCGCAAGCGATTCCTCGGTACGGTGACGGGGCGTGAGGCCGAGGGGCGGGATGCGGCGACGGCTGCGACCAGCGCGCTGCTCAGGCTTAAAGGAGCTGCGGTTTTCCGCGTGCACAATGTCGCAATCAACAGGGACGCGCTCGATATCGCCGATGCTATGCTCAATGCGCGCCAGGAATTCGAGAGGAAGCGGCCGACATGACTACCTACACGATCACGCTGCAGAACTGCGCCTTCTTCGCGCGCCACGGCGTGCATGACGAGGAGGAATTCCTCGGCCAGCGCTTCTTCGTCGATGCCGAGCTCGATGTCGTCGCCGGCGAGGCGCTCGAAAGCGATTCGATCGACGATACCGTCAATTACGGCATCGCCTTCACCGTGATCGAGCAGATCGTCACCGGCAAGCGGCGCTACCTGATCGAGGCCCTGGCGCTCGATATCGCCAAGGGGCTCTGCGAGACATTCCCGCAGATCCGGCGGGCGAAGATCACGGTGCGCAAGCCGAACGCGCCGGTGCCCGGCGTGCTCGATTTCGTGCAGGTGAGCGTTGAACACTTTGCCTGAGGCCGCACTGCAATCCGCCACACTCGGCCTCGGCGGCAACATCGGCGACCCCGTGAAGGCGATGGCTGCGGCACTGCAGAAGCTGGACGGACGCAACGACTGCCGGGTTACGGCGGTCTCGCGGCTCTATCGCACGCCGCCCTGGGGCAAGACCGACCAATCGTTCTTCTTCAATGCCTGCGCCGCCGTCGAGACCAGGCTGGAGCCCGAGGCTTTGCTCGATGTCTGCCTGTCGATCGAACGGGAGATGAAACGCGAGCGCATCGAGCGCTGGGGTCCGCGCACGCTCGATATCGACGTGCTGACTTATGGCGACGTGATCCAGGACGCGCCGCGGCTGGAACTGCCGCATCCGCGCATGACCGATCGTGGTTTCGTGCTGATGCCGCTTGCCGATATCGCGCCGGGTCTTCTGGTCAGGGGCAGGGCGGTCAGTGACTGGCTAGGTGATGCCGAGGTGGCCGGCATCGAGATTGCCGACGACAGTCGCGACTGGTGGCTGAGCGCCTGAAGCAGGGAAACTGAAACGGAAAACGGCGGGAAACCCGCCGCTTCAGGAAAATCCGCAGTGCGGTTTGTCTACTGGATGGAACCGACTGCCATCTCGTCGACCTGGCGGGTCAACGTCAGGCCGATCACCGGGATCATCTGGCTTTCGACCTTGACCGAAACGGTGACGTTCATCGTCTTGTCGTCGCGCACGCGGGCGATCATCGCGCCGTTCAGCTTGGCGCGGTTGATGCCGACGACGACGGTATCCTCGCTGACGGCGCCAGAGACGACGTCAAGGCCCTTGCCGGCGGCGCCGTCGAGGAATTTGCCCTTGTAGCTCGAGCCCGACTGAGAGATGACGGCGGTCATCGGCTGCTTGAAGACGCCGACGCGGCAGGTGCCGTCGAGCTTGATGCCGGCGCTGCTGTCGCCAGTGGGCTCACCGATCAGGTTGCAGGTGAATTTTGTGCCCTTGTACTTGCCGGCGACGATTTCACCGGGGCCCTTCCAGGAGCCGGCAACGGAATCGAAGAAGGCCTTGTCACGGGTTGCAGCGGTGGCTGCCGGTGCGACATCTGCGACGGGAGACAATGCCGCGGCGGCCAAGCCGCATACGATGAGAAACTTGCGCGAATACATGGATTTTCCTTGGCAAACACCACTCACGAACTGGCTGCAAGTTTTGCCGAAGAATGGTTAATCCTTCCTTTCGATTGTGCCGAAATGCAAGGCAATATAGGGCTTTTGCGCCGCATTGATTTTAAAACATCGTCACTAGAGCCTTGAATCGACTGAAATTTCTTCAACATTACGCTAGGGCAAGCGAAATCTGCTTATTCGCTGCTTCGTTCAGGGATTGTTGCCGCGCGGCGACATCGAGGGGGTGAGATCGCCGATGAAATCACCGATTCCCGGCCGCTTCAGGGCGCGGAAGGCGAGCGGGCGGCAGAGATCCATCGCCGCGATTCCAATGCGGGCGGTCATCAGGCCGTTGATGACGCCTTCGCCCAGTCGTGCCGAGAGCTTCGAGGCCAGCCCGTGGCCGAGCACCTGCTGGACGAGGCTGTCGCCGACGGCAATCGAGCCCGTGACGGCCAGATGCGCCAGCACGTCACGCAGCAGACGGAACATGCCGAGCGTGCCGGGGCGGCCGCCGTAAAGCTCGGCCATGGCGCGGATGAGGCGCACGGCCTCATAGAGCACGTAGAGCAGGTCGACCACGGCGCGCGGGCTGACGGCGGTAACGATCGAGACGCGCTTCGAGGCGTTGACGATCAGGGCGCGGGCCTTGCGGTCGAGCGGAGCGAGCAGTTCCCGTTCGGCGAGTGCGATCAGATGCGGGGGATCGATGACCTCGCCCTCGGTCGCCTTCAGCGTCGCGCGCCCCTTCGCCGTCTCCGGATTAGCGGAAAGGAGCGTGGTAAGGCGTGCGACGACGGCGCGCGCCTTCACTGGTCGGGTTTCCAGCATCGCCGCGTCTGCCTCCGCCTTGATCGTCTGGACGGCGGCAAGGCGCAGCATGCCGACGGTCTCGCGGATGACGAGGGCCAGTACGGCGAGGATGCCGACTGCGAGCACGGCAAGGGCGGCATAGCCCAACCAATCGGCGCGGGTGAAGAGATCGCGGATCAGGCTATCGGTCCAGAGGCCGATGGCGAGCGACAGCAGGATGCCGAAGGCGCCGGCGGCGATCTTGCCGAAGGAGGTTCGCCGCTTGCGCGGCGCTGCAACGGGGACCGCGCTCAGATCCTTGTCGGGATTGAGGAAGGGATCGTCCCCATCAGGCGTCACGACGATGTTCTCGGAGAAGCTTTCCGGCTTGCGCCGCTTACTTCCTTGCCGGCCGTTGTTACGCCGCTCGGTGGCTTCGTCCTCGTAGATGAAGGCGGCGGGCGCGCGGCGCGGCGGATCGGACGGGGGCTTGCTCATGCGAGACGGTCTCCGAACAGGAACTGCATGGCACGGTCGAGGCGGATATGCGGCACCGACAGCTTGATGCCGCCGCCGGTTTCCTCAAGATGCGGCGGCCGGAACCTGACGACGTTGACATCGGGCAGCTGCAGGCCGGTCTCGGCCGAGGCGATGCGGTCAAACAGGCTTTCCGGATCCTCCGGCAGGTCGCCGGGGAAGATCGCGGTCTTTCTCTCCCCGTCGAAACGCTCGCCGGCGATGGTTTCGCCCTCCATCGGCGTGCCAACGATAACCGGCAGTTCATGGCCGTCACGTTTGACGGTCGCCTCGCGGGTGGCGCGCACGGAGGCAAGCGCCATGACGTCGATGCCGGCGCCGGCCATGCCGATGCGGTCGATGGCACGATCCACCAGGCGGCGGGTTAGCGCATCGAGCCGGTCGTGGCTTTCATGGTGAAGATGATCGGCCTTGGTGGCAGCGACCAGCACGCGGTCGATGCGGCGCCCGAGCAGGGAGGAGAGCAGCGAATTGGTGCCGGGGCGGAAACAGGCGAGCACGTCGGTCAGTGCGCGTTCCAGATCCTGCACGGCTTCGGGGCCGCGGTTCATCGCCTGCAGCGCATCGACCAGGACGATCTGGCGGTCGAGCCGGGCGAAATGCTCGCGGAAGAAAGGTTTGACGACGACCGATTTGTAAGCCTCGTAGCGCCGCTCCATCATCGTCCAGAGCGAGCCGCGGCCGGGACGGCCGTCCGGCGGCGGAGCCAGCGGCGCGAAGGTCAACGCCGGCGAGCCGTCGAGATCGCCGGGCAGAAGCAGGCGGCCAGGCGGCAGGGTGGAAAGCGAGCGTTCGTCGGCTTTGCAGGCTTTGAGATAATCGGCAAAAGCGGTGGCGAGGTCGCGGGCGACCATCTCGTCGGCGCCGGCCTGGATATCGGCGGCGCGCGTCAGCGCCAACCATGAGCGCGACAGCTCGGAGCGGACGCCGGTTTCGGCAAGCGCGATCGCCTCCGCGCTGAAGGTGCGGTATTCCTTGCCGAGCAGCGGCAGGTCGAGCAGCCATTCGCCGGGATAATCGACGATATCGATCGACAAGCGGCCAGGCGAAAACAACCGGTTCCAGCCGCTGGCGCTCTGGTAATCCAGCGTGATGCGCAGTTCCGATATGGCGCGGGTCGAATCCGGCCAGATACGGTCCTTCACCAGCGCGCGAATATGGTCCTCATACTGGAAGCGCGGCACGGCATCGTCGGGCTGCGGCTCCAGCCGCACCGCCGAAACGCGGCCGGATTGGACCGGCTCGAACAGCGGCAGGCGGCCGCCGTGCAGCAGATTGTGGACCAGCGAGGAGATGAAGACCGTCTTGCCGGAGCGGGAGAGGCCGGTGACGCCGAGCCGCACGGTTGGATTGACGAGGCCGCTCGCCCGGTCGGCGAGATTGTCGAAGGCGATGCGGGCGTCATCGGCAAAGGATGTCAGGCGTGGCGGCAAGGCGCGATTCCGGTTGGTGACTGCCGGCAATATAGGAAGGGTCCGCCGCCCGCAAAAGAAGAGCGGCGCGAAAGACTTTAGACGACGACGAAATCGGTGAGGCGCCAGGCGGTGGCGGAAGCGTCGTAATCGACGACGGCAAGGCCTGCCGTCGGGAAGCCGCCGGGAAGGGCGCGGACCATAGCCTCATGGCCGATCAGCACCTCCAACGCCTGCTCCATGGTTGGATTGTGGCCGACCAGCATGACGGCAGCCACCTCCTGCGAATCGACGATCTCGATATAGTTATCAACAGTGGCGTTGTAGAGCGCGTCGACATAACGAACCTCGAGCGAGAGGCCGATCGCCCTATACACCGCATCGGCCGTATCGCGGCAGCGAAGCGCCGTCGAACTGATCAGGAGATCAGGACGGTAGCCCTTGTCGGCGGCCTTGTCGGCGATGATCTCGGCATCGCCAAAGCCCTTTTCGTTCAGCGGCCTGTCGAAATCGCGCTGTCCTGGTTCGGCCCAGGCGGCCTCGGCATGACGCAGGAGATAGATGCGGTTGGGCGGAGGCAGCGGTACGGTCATGGGCAAATCCAGGATCGGGCAGGGTCTTTTCAGTAGCGGTTGCGATTGGCTGTCGTCAATCGCCAGCCATGTCGCAACTGCCCAAAACGTGGCTGACAACGCGGCGTTTTGAAGGCGAAGCAAAAACCGGCAGCCGGAATAACCATGACAAAATAGATTGTTAGCCGAAAATTGTAACAGATTTAAAAATCTGTTTACCTGTCGTATTTGGCTTGAATCGCGACTAGCGCTTGGGATATACAGCCGCCAGATGAGATGTTCTTCAGGAGAATCGCGTTGAGTGAGAAGATCGATCTTAGCAATTACGTTCCCTCGGAAGAGGAAGAGTTCATGAACGTAAACCAGCGTGCCTACTTCAGGACGAAGCTGGTTGCATGGAGAAACGATATCCTTAGAGAAGCGCGCGAGACACTCGACCATCTGGCCGAGGAAAGCGCAAACCATCCCGACCTCGCCGACCGAGCGTCGTCGGAAACAGACCGGGCGATCGAACTTCGCGCCCGTGACCGGCAGAGAAAGCTGATTTCCAAGATCGACGCAGCACTGCAGCGCATCGAAGACGGCACCTACGGCTATTGCGAGGAAACCGGCGAACCGATCGGCCTCAAGCGTCTCGACGCCCGCCCGATCGCGACATTGTCGATCGAGGCGCAGGAGCGTCACGAACGCCGCGAAAAGGTTTATCGCGACGAATGAGAGTTTTGATGCAGGCATCAGAGCAGAAAGGCGCCGCGATCCGATCGCGGTGCCTTTTACAATTACGGTGAGCTTCCGGTCGCCACAGACCTCCACCATTGCTCCCGGCCGGTCTCGGCGGCGAGGTCGACTGTAACCGTGGTGCCGTTCTTGATCCGCCGCCGCAAAACGTCGGCTCGATTCGAATCCGTCCGCAGCATGCCACCATCGTGAAGAGCCTGTAGCCGGGTGCGTGAAACTTGCAACTCGGACGCCAGCAGGCGGTCGAGGCGCGTGCTTGATGGAAACGGGACCATCAGTTCGATTTCCAGTCTCGTCCAATTGGCAATTTCCTGCTGCATCTCTTTTGCGATTTCAAATTCGGCAAACTCGTCGACATGCTGCGACTTGCGCCTGAGAGCCTCGAGGTTGAACGCTTCTGCCCGGATCCAATCCGGATCGTTGGACTGCAACGCCTCGAGGATTGCGGGATCGATGTCGCGAACATTGCGGCGCTCGAAGATCGGACGATTCCACGTCTTTTCGCAGGTCGAGCATTTGTAGATAAGCCAGGCATCGAGCTTGCGGCCATTGGCGTTGAGCCGGATCTTGTCACTGCATCGGAAAGCTCTGAGGCCCCCGCAGCCGCTGCATACAATCCAGGGCTGGGGCGCTGTTTTCGGCAGAATGGTCCATCGGACCCGAAGGGTATTGCACATATCGTGTTGGCCTTCCGTTCGGAAGTCCACCAGGATGATGCGTGAGAAAGCCCTTGCGGGCGCGGTGTGGCGATGTTCTGGGCGGCGGAAGAGCTGAGACAGCGGAGCTGCACATGGCACATGTCAACAATGCCAAACCGGTCTCTCGCCACCACCCGATGAACATGTTCATACGCCGTCAGCGTGTCGCTGTCCGGAAGTACGGGTGAAACTGGAGTGAGACCGGTATTTACTTAGGCAAAGTATGACCTCGATGCGCCAACGCTCTTCAACCGGAGCGATACCAAATTATCAGCACAGGATGGAGTCCCCTGACACATCGGGAACTGAAAGTCGCCGCATTGCGGCTTTTATGCAACTTGGTGATGAAGAAAGTCGGACGTGCGTTTCCGCTCACTTGTCGCCCCCGGTCACTTGTCGCCCCGGTCACTTGTCGCGCCCAGTCACTTGTCGCGGTTGACGCTCATCTCGCCGAAGATGCGGGCAACTTCCTTTTGCAGATCGGTATCGGCGCCGGTGATCGGGGCCATTTCCGGATCGCGGCGCGGCAGATTTCCGGGTTGCGGCGCTCCGGGCCGGGGCGCCTGGTTTGCCGGCGCCGGCACGATGCGTTCGGCAGTCAGATTGTTCGACATTTCCTGTTCCAGCACCCGCTGGAAATCAAGACGGCTCGCTGCTGCCGACTGCGCAGCCGAATCGTCTTCGGCGCTACCTGGTGCGGCGCGTGCGGCCGCCGGCATTTCCTTGACAGGCGGGGCGGAGACCTCGGGCTCGATGCGCTGCTGCGGCAGCACGCGCTGGCGGGCGGCATCGAGGATCTCGGCGGCACTTGAGGTATCGTGAAACGGTGCGGGCTGCGCGGCTGCGGGAGCGGCGGGACGCTCCAGCGGGCGCGGCTGGGGCAGGACGGCACGCAGAGGATTGTCGCGTTCGGCCGACAGCGGAGCTGTCACGGGCTCTGCCGGAAGGGGGCTCGTGACCACCGGCGGTGCCACGGCCGGCTGGGCCGGCGGTTGGGCCGATGATTCTGGGCGCGGGCGCGGCTCTGGAGAAACCGGCGCGGAGAAAGTGGGCTCGGCGGCCGGCTCGACACGGGCTGCGACCGGCGGGCGCGGTGGCGAGACCGGCGGTGTTTCGGGCCGCGCGACAGCTATCGGACGCTGCTCGACGGGTTGCGGACGGATGGCGCTGTCCGGCTGCTCGGCCGCTGCCGGCAGGATGCGGCTTTCGATGACGATATCGCTCGGGCCGCCGATCATGATCAGGTGCTCGACATCGTCGCGGCGCACCAGCACCAGCCGGCGACGGGCATCGACGGCTGCGGCATCCAGCACTTGCAGGCGTGGCTGGCGGTTGCGGCCGCCGCGCACGAAGGGCGAGGGCGCCCGGCTGCGGATCACCCAGAGCACGATGATGAGCAGGAGAAGCGCCAGGCCGACGCCACCGGCCGCAAGCAGGAAACGGCTGCCATAAGCTCCGACAACATCATCCAACATAGTCACTCACTCCATTTCGTATTCGGCACATATTGACGACTTTTCCGTTCCCTAGGCAAGGGCCGCCGGTGCTGTCCAGTCACGGGAGAACGCGATTTCGTGTTCCGCTGCTTGGCACCCGGCGACCTTGCGCACGGGTGGCAGCGTTGGGCTTCTGGGGCAGATGGCGCTGTTGCCTGTGAATTCAAGCAGTCTTGCCGGCTAGCGGTGTTTTTGCCGACGCGGCAAATTGCTAAGAAGGAAAGAGTGCCTGATTCCTGCTTCGTGTTCGTGCTACGAAGCGGGAGGGCTTATGTGAGGAATACATGACGAAACCGCGTCAGGCCGACGACTATAACGCACCGCTTGTGGATCGTGGGGGGCGTTCTGGCACGGTCTTGCGCATTCTTGTGCTGGCGCTCGTGCTGATCGCGGCTGCCGGCGCCTTCGTCTTCTTCAAAAAATCGCTCGACAACGAGGTCGTGCTTGGCGGTCTCGGCGTGCTCGCCATGGTCGGCATCTTCTTCCTGGTGTCTTCGGTCATCGGCTTCATCGAGGTGATGCCGCAGCACCAGTCCGACAGCCTGGCGCGCGCCTTCCTCAACAGCCATCCCGACGGTACGCTGATCACCGACGAAAAAGGCCGGATCATCTATGCCAATGCCGCCTATGGCGCGCTGACCGGCGCGCGCAAAGGGACCGAGGTGCAGACGCTGGAAACGCTGCTGTCGCGCCACCGCGAATCCAACGAGGCGCTCTACAGGCTGGTCAACGGCCTGCGCGAGGGCAAGGAAGGCCGGGAGGAATTTCGCCTGCTGCGCGCCGTCGGGCCTGGCAGCAACAGCTCCGGCGCGCATTGGTACCGGCTGAAGGCGCGGCTGCTGCAGCCGGAGGAAAACGGCGGCAAGCCCCTGCAGATCTGGCAGATCACCGATATCACCACGGAGCGCGACGACCAGGAGCGCTTCTTCAAGGAATTGCAGAACGCGATCGACTATCTCGACCATGCGCCGGCCGGCTTCTTTTCCGCCGGCAGGAAGGGCGAGATCTTCTACCTGAATGCGACGCTTGCCGAATGGCTGGGCCTCGACCTCACCAAGTTCGTGCCGGGCTCGATGACGATCGGCGACGTCGTGGCCGGCGAGGGACTGGCGCTGATCCAGTCGGTGCAGGCCGAACCGGGCCTGAAGAAGACCGTGACGCTCGATCTCGACCTGCGCAAGAGCAACGGCCAGAGCCTGCCTGTACAAATCATTCATAGCGTTACCTCGATGCGCGACGGCGCACCGGGCGAAAGCCGGACGATCGTGCTGGCGCGTGAAAAGAGCGATGCCGGCGGCCAGTCCGCTTCGGCCGCCGCCATGCGCTTCACACGCTTCTTCAACAACACGCCGATGGCGATTGCCTCGGTCGACGGCAGCGGGCGCATCCTGCGGACCAACGCGCCGTTCCTGAAGATGTTCTCCGGCGTCGTCTCGCGCGACGATCTCGAAAAGGCGCCGCATCTTGAAACCATCGTGCAGGAGAGCGACCGGCCGCAGCTGGCCGCGGCGCTGGCGGCGGCCAAGGACCGGCAGGGTGACATCGCGCCCCTCGACACCCGCACACCGACCGACGAGGCGCGCTATTTCCGCTTCTATGTCAATGCCGTCATCGACCAGAGCGACGAGGCGCCAGAGGAGGCGGCGATCGTTTATGCCGTCGAGGTGACCGAGCAGAAGGCGCTGGAAGCGCAGATGGCGCAGACGCAGAAGATGAATGCCGTGGGAACGCTCGCCGGCGGCATCGCGCATGATTTCAACAACGTGCTGACGGCGATCCTGCTTTCCTCCGACCATCTGCTGCTGCAGGCGCGGCCGGCCGATGCCAGCTTCGCCGACCTGATAGAGATCAAGCGCAACGCCAACCGCGCCGCCGTGTTGGTGCGCCAGTTGCTCGCCTTCTCGCGCAAGCAGACGATGCGGCCCTCGGTGCTGAACCTGACCGATGTCGTCGGCGACCTGCGCATGCTGGTCGACCGGCTGCTTTCCGGCACCAACGTCAAGCTCGACGTGCAATATGGCCGCGACCTCTGGCCAGTGAAAACAGATCTTTCGCAATTCGAGCAGGTGCTGATCAATCTCTGCGTCAATGCGCGCGACGCAATGCCCGAAGGTGGCACGCTGACGCTGCGCACCCGCAATCTGACTGCCGCCGAGGTCTCGGCCTTCAATTACTCCTACATGCCGGCAGAGGACATGGTGCTGGTCGAAGTCGCCGACAACGGCACCGGTATCGCACCGGAGATAATGGACAAGATCTTCGAGCCGTTCTTCACGACCAAGGATGTCGGCAAGGGCACCGGGCTTGGCCTCGCCATGGTCTACGGCATCGTCAAACAGTCGGGCGGCTACATCCAGCCGGAATCCGAAGTCGGCAAGGGCACGACCTTCCGCGTCTTCCTGCCGCGCCACATTCCGGAGCCGGCGGTGGCCGCCGAAGCGGGCTCGATCGACGGCGCCATCGCCGGGGCCGAAGTGGTGCCGCTGCCGGTATCGCCGCAGCAGCCGGAGGACCTGACGGGATCGGCCGTCATCCTTCTCGTCGAGGACGAGGAGGCGGTGCGCCGCGGCGGCAAGCGCATGCTGGAAACGCGCGGCTATACCGTGCACGAGGCGGGCTCGGGCGTCGAGGCGCTGAGCATCTTGGAAGAACTCGACGGCAAGGTCGATATCGTCGTTTCCGACGTCGTGATGCCCGAAATGGACGGTCCGACGCTGCTGCGCGAGCTGCGCAAGACCTATCCCGACATGAAGTTCATCTTCGTTTCCGGTTATGCCGAAGATGCCTTTGCCCGCAACCTGCCGCCGGAGGCGAAATTCGGCTTCCTGCCGAAGCCGTTTTCGCTGAAGCAGCTTGCTGTTGTGGTGAAGGAGACGTTGGACGGGTGAGGGAGGGTTGTCGGAGGGTGAGCGTGGGCGTTGTGCCGTGTCAGCCCCCTTCTGCCCTGCCGGGCATCTCCCCCACAGGTGGGGAGATCACAAGGGGCGAACGCTTTCCATCACATCAACGTTTCTCCGAGCTGCAATGGAAACTTGGTTGGGGAAGCCGGTGCTTCCTGCCAATCTCCCCACCCGTGGGGGAGATGCCCGGCAGGGCAGAGGGGGCTTGCCTGGCACCGCCGGCGGCCCGTAGTCCTTACTCGCCCAGCGCCACCGCGATTTCAGCAGCAAGCCGCGCGTTGTTTTCGACGAGCGCGATGTTAGTCTTCAGGCTCTGGCCATCCGTCAGGTCGAAGATGGTCGAGAGCAGATAGGGCGTCACGGCCTTGCCGGTGATTTCGTCGCGCTCGGCGCTGTCGAGTGCCCGCTCGATATAGATTTCCATCTCCTCACGCGCGATTTCGTCGGCCTCGGGCACGGGGTTGGCGACGAGCATGCCGCCATCGATGCCGAGCTGCTCGCGCACCGTCTGGAAATTGGCGATCGCGGCCGGGCTGTTCAGCGACAGTGGGCTTGGGATGCCGGAGGAGCGCGACCAGAAGGCGGGGAATTCCTCGCTCTCATAGGTGACGACGGGCACGCCGCGGGTTTCCAGCACTTCCAGCGTTTTCGGAATGTCGAGGATCGCCTTGGCGCCGGCGCAGACGACGATGACGCCGGTGCGGGCGAGTTCCTCGAGATCGGCTGATATATCGAAACTTTCCTCGGCGCCGCGATGTACGCCGCCGATGCCGCCTGTGGCAAAGACACGGATGCCGGCGCGCGCCGCCGCAATCATCGTCGCCGCGACCGTGGTGGCGCCGGTGCGGCGCTCGGCGATGGCGAAGGCGAGATCGGCGCGCGACACCTTCATCACTTCGGTCGCCTTGGCGAGTTGCTCCAGTTCCGCGGCTTCAAGGCCGATATGCAGCGTGCCGTGAATGACGGCGATCGTTGCCGGCACCGCACCCTGTTCGCGAATAATCGCCTCGACGCTGCGGGCCATCTCGATATTGCCGGGATAGGGCATGCCGTGGGTGATGATCGTCGATTCCAGCGCCACCAGCGGCGCGCCGCGCTGCTTGGCGCTGGCGACTTCCTTCGAATAAGCGATCGGCAAAAGAGGGGAGACGGGCTTGGTCATGGTCTTGTCCTGTGATCGACAGAGCATGATGCCGAAGGTGTGAGCGGCTTTCGGACAACATCATGCTCAACTATAGTTAGCCGCTTCAATGCAGAATTCTGACCTTGGGAACAAGGGCGAGCACCTCATTCAGCAGATCGGGCGTCAGATTTTCGTTGACGGCGTGCTGCGACTGCACGGTCAGTATGGCGGCCGCAGTGCCGTGGCGGACGGCTTCTTCGAGCGGCAGGCCTGATATCAAGGCAGCGAGTGTGCCGGCAGCAAGAGAATCGCCGGCACCCGTGACATCGGCGACGGTGTCGGCGATCGGCGGCTGCAGCGTCACGGCGCTGCCATCGCAAAACGCGACGAGCTCGCGCCGGCCGCGGGTGACGACGGCGTTCCTGATGCCGATCTCGTTCAGCAACGGCGGCCAGCCCGCAGCCTCTTCCGGCCGCTCACCGGCAAGGGCGGCAGCTTCAGCCTCATTCAGAAACAGGTAGTCGATATCTCCGATGCAGGGCTTCAGCCTGACGACCTTGGCCGGCGAGATGGCAATTGCCGCAACGGGCTTGTCTAGCGAGCGTGCCTTGGCGACGATCGCCGCGATCGTCTCTTCCGGCAGGTTGGCGTCGAAGAGGATGAAATCATGCGCGGCGAAGGCCTCCCGCACCCAGCGGATGGAGAGACGTCGCGGCACGAAGAAGCGGTAAAGATCCATGTCGGCGAGGGCGATCACCAGATTGCCGTCCTTCTCGATGATCGCCGTGTAGCTCGGCGTCTTGCGGTCCAGGAAGACGAAGGGCCGGTCGTCGATGCCGGCGAAATCGGCAGCTTCTCCGACCGTCTCGCCCATCGGATCGCCGCCGCGCGGCGAGATCATCGTCACCTGAAAACCGAGCCTCGCCAAGTTGCGCGCCGCATTGAAGCCACCGCCGCCCGGTTCCTCGAACCAGGTGCCGGGATTGCTGGCGCCAGGCGCCGTCTCACCGGAGATGCGGCCGCGCCGGTCGACATGGGCGCCGCCGAGAACAAGAATCTTTTTCTTCATCCGATCCGCTCTCCCGATGCCCGAAGGACGAATCGATACGGTGCGCCACGTCGCGGTTGAGTCGACACTTTTGGCCTAAGCCGTTGCTTTTCATTGATAAAACAAATGCAGAACACGTGTCGTTTTACCTTTTTCTTTCAACTGTTTGATCGCCTATTGCGAGATTGGAACAAATAGGGTACAAACTCGACATTGCTTGAGCGGCTTCAATAACCTAAAGGTGGATCGGATGTCTCAGAATTCATTGCGGCTGGTAGAGGACAAATCGGTGGACAAAAGCAAGGCGCTTGAAGCGGCACTCTCACAGATAGAGCGGTCGTTCGGCAAGGGCTCGATCATGAAACTCGGCTCCAACGAGAATGTTGTCGAGATCGAGACGATCTCGACCGGCTCGCTTGGCCTCGATATTGCACTCGGCGTTGGTGGCCTGCCGAGGGGCCGCATCATCGAAATCTACGGGCCGGAAAGCTCCGGCAAGACGACGCTTGCACTACAGACGATTGCCGAAGCGCAGAAGAAGGGTGGCATCTGCGCCTTCGTCGATGCCGAACATGCGCTCGATCCCGTCTATGCCCGCAAGCTTGGCGTCGACCTGCAGAACCTTCTGATCTCGCAGCCCGATACCGGCGAGCAAGCGCTCGAAATCACCGATACGCTGGTGCGCTCCGGCGCCGTCGACGTTCTCGTCGTTGACTCGGTCGCCGCACTGACGCCGCGTGCCGAAATCGAGGGCGAGATGGGCGATAGCCTTCCCGGTCTTCAGGCGCGCCTGATGAGCCAGGCGCTGCGCAAGCTCACCGCTTCGATCTCCAAGTCGAACACCATGGTTATCTTCATCAACCAGATCCGCATGAAGATCGGCGTCATGTTCGGTTCGCCTGAGACGACGACGGGCGGCAATGCGCTGAAATTCTATGCCTCCGTGCGCCTCGACATCCGCCGCATCGGCGCGGTCAAGGAACGTGAAGAGGTGATCGGCAACCAGACCCGCGTCAAGGTCGTCAAGAACAAGATGGCGCCGCCCTTCAAGCAGGTCGAGTTCGACATCATGTATGGCGAGGGTGTTTCCAAGACCGGCGAACTGGTCGATCTCGGCGTCAAGGCCGGCATCGTCGAGAAGTCAGGCGCCTGGTTCTCCTATAACAGCCAGCGTCTCGGCCAGGGCCGTGAAAACGCCAAAACCTTCCTGCGCGACAATCCGGATCTCGCCCGCGAGATCGAACTGTCGCTGCGCCAGAATGCCGGCCTGATCGCCGACCGCTTCCTGCAGAATGGCGGACCGGACCCGGATGACGGCGATGGCGATGCCACTGCGGAAATGTAATTTTCGCGCTTGAACTCATCGGACAGTTCCAACCGGCCGCATTCCTGATGAGAATGCGGCCGGTTTTGTTTGTCTGCTGGACAGTGGCGGGGGCGAACGTTAAAAGCCGATGGATTTAAATTTACCTGCCTCGGGCAGCATTGAAGGGCATAGCATGAGCGGCGTGAACGATATCCGGTCGACCTTCCTCGACTATTTCAAGAAGAACGGCCATGAGATCGTTCCGTCGAGCCCGCTCGTGCCGCGCAACGACCCGACGCTGATGTTCACCAATGCCGGCATGGTGCAGTTCAAGAACGTCTTCACCGGCCTCGAAAAGCGTCCCTATTCGACGGCGACGACGTCGCAGAAATGTGTGCGCGCCGGCGGCAAGCACAACGACCTCGACAATGTCGGCTATACCGCACGCCACCTGACCTTCTTCGAGATGCTCGGCAACTTCTCCTTCGGTGACTATTTCAAGGAGAATGCGATCGAGCTTGCCTGGAAGCTCGTCACCGAAGGCTTCGACCTTCCGAAGAACCGCCTGCTGGTAACCGTCTATTCCGAGGACGAAGAAGCAGCAGCGCTTTGGAAGAAGATCGCCGGCTTTTCCGACGACAAGATCATCCGCATCCCGACCTCTGACAATTTCTGGCAGATGGGCGATACCGGCCCCTGCGGCCCGTGCTCGGAAATCTTCATCGACCAGGGTGAGAATGTTTGGGGGGGGCCTCCAGGCTCCCCGGAAGAAGATGGCGACCGGTTCCTGGAATTCTGGAATCTCGTCTTCAT
This sequence comes from Rhizobium changzhiense, assembly GCF_013087625.1. Taxonomy (NCBI): domain Bacteria; kingdom Pseudomonadati; phylum Pseudomonadota; class Alphaproteobacteria; order Hyphomicrobiales; family Rhizobiaceae; genus Rhizobium; species Rhizobium changzhiense. Next base: position 656,805 of record NZ_JABFCQ010000002.1, on the reverse strand, counting down.
GCAGTTCGAACAGACCGAGCCTGGCGTTCGCAACCCGCTGCCCCGCCCGTCGATCGACACCGGCATGGGTCTGGAGCGCATGGCCTGTATTCTCCAGGGCGTCCAGAGCGTGTTCGATACCGACCTCTTCCGCACGCTGACCGGCACCATCGAGGATACGATAGGCGTCAAGGCGGAGGGCAGCGCCAGCCACCGTGTCATCGCCGACCACCTGCGCTCCTCTGCCTTCCTGATTGCTGACGGCGTGTTGCCTTCAAATGAAGGCCGCGGCTATGTGCTGCGCCGTATCATGCGCCGCGCCATGCGCCATGCGCAGCTTCTCGGCGCCAAAGAACCGCTGATGTACAAGCTGCTGCCGACGCTGGTGCAGCAGATGGGTCGCGCCTATCCGGAACTGGTGCGTGCCGAGCCGCTGATATCCGAAACGCTGAAACTCGAGGAAAACCGCTTCCGCAAGACGCTGGAGCGCGGCCTGTCGCTTCTCTCCGACGCGACTGCGGACCTTGCCAAGGGCGACATGCTTGATGGCGAGACCGCCTTCAAGCTCTACGATACCTATGGTTTCCCGCTCGACCTGACGCAGGATGCGCTGCGCGCCCGCGAGATCGGCGTCGACATCTCCGGCTTCACCGATGCGATGCAGCGCCAGAAGGCGGAAGCCCGCTCGCATTGGGCCGGTTCAGGCGAAAAGGCGACCGAGACCATCTGGTTCGAGCTCAAGGAAAAGCACGGCGCGACCGAATTCCTGGGTTACGACACTGAGACGGCTGAAGGCGTGGTGCAGGCGATCGTTAGGGACGGCGCTGTTGCGGCCCAAGCCATGGCCGGCGACAAGGTACAGATCGTCGTCAGCCAGACGCCGTTCTACGGCGAATCCGGCGGCCAGATGGGCGATACAGGCGTGATCTCGTCCGATCACGGCAAGATCGAGATTTCAGACACGCAGAAGAGGGGCGAAGGCCTGTTCGTGCATCAGGGTACTGTCATCGACGGTGTGGTCGAGGACGGCGACGCGGTTGTGCTTACGGTCGATCATGCCCGTCGTTCGCGGCTGCGCGCCAACCACTCGGCGACCCACCTGCTGCATGAGGCGCTACGCGAGGTGCTCGGCACGCATGTGGCGCAGAAGGGGTCGCTGGTCGCGCCCGAGCGCCTGCGCTTCGACGTTTCGCATCCGAAGCCGATGTCGGCCGAGGAGCTGAAGATCGTCGAGGATATGGCAAACGAGATCGTGCTGCAGAATTCGCCGGTTACCACGAGGTTGATGAGCGTCGATGATGCGATCGCTGAAGGCGCGATGGCGCTGTTCGGCGAAAAATACGGCGATGAAGTCCGGGTTGTCGCGATGGGCGAGGGTGTACGCGGCGCCAAGGCCGGCAAGCCCTATTCGATCGAACTCTGTGGCGGCACCCATGTCGGAGCCACCGGCCAGATCGGCCTGATCCGCGTTCTCGGCGAAAATGCCGTCGGCGCCGGCGTTCGCCGTATCGAGGCCGTCACCGGCGAATCGGCGCGCGAATATCTGGCCGAACAGGACGAGCGCGTGAAGACGCTTGCCGCCTCGCTGAAGGTGCAGCCGGGCGAAGTGCTGTCACGTGTCGAAGCGTTGATTGACGAGCGCCGCAAGCTCGAAAAGGAATTGGCCGACGCCAAGCGCAAACTCGCCATGGGCGGCGGGCAGGGCGGCTCGGCCGATGCCGTGCGTGAAGTCGCCGGCGTCAAGTTCCTCGGCAAAGCGATTTCGGGCGTCGATCCCAAGGATTTGAAGGGACTTGCCGATGACGGCAAGACCAGCATCGGCTCCGGCGTCGTTGCTCTCGTCGGCGTTTCAGAGGATGGCAAGGCAAGTGCGGTCGTGGCCGTCACGCCCGATCTCGTCGATCGCTTCAGCGCCGTTGATCTGGTGCGTGTCGCTTCTGCCGCGCTTGGCGGCAAGGGCGGCGGCGGCCGCCCGGACATGGCACAGGCTGGCGGCCCTGACGGCGCCAAGGCCGACGAAGCAATCGAAGCGGTGGCGGTGGCACTCGCCGGCTGACCTGTCGGGTACGTCGGCTCGCCTCCCTCATTCCTGTGCTCGTCACAGGAATCCAGTGCGCCCAAGTCCTTGGGCGCGAAGGACTCTTTCTCTTTAGCTACTGATTCATTCACGGCGCGGACGCGCCGTGGCTGGATTCCTGTGACAAGCACAGGAATGAGGGAGGAGAGGCAGTGAGCCCGCATATAGCGACGCTTTCCTCTGCCGCTTAGCGGGTCGATGGCGTAGCGTTGGCCTCCGGAGCTAGCAAGTCAGCAGGATTTGTCAAATCGGGATATGGTTCTCTCAAGCCGATCGATTTGCACGAGGTTCCGACATGAATGGCGAAACGGCATGGGCACTTTATGAAAACCGTCTGAGACGGGTTTCGGCCTATATTCACGACCACCTCGACGAAGAGTTGGATATGGAGCGCCTTGCCGAGATCGCCTGCATGTCGAGCTATCACTGGCACAGGATCTACCGGGCGATTTACGGCGAGACGCTGGCGGCCACCGTCAAGCGGCTCAGGCTGCATCGCGCGGCGGGCGAGATCGTCCGCACCGAGCTTGCCGTCAGCGAAATTGCGAAGCGATCAGGCTATCCCAATCTCCAATCCTTCAATCGTATCTTCAAGTCGGTCTACGGCATGCCGCCGGCCCGCTACCGGAAAGAGGGAAGCCACACAGCCTTTGAACCCTCACCTAACGGAAAGACCAAAGCCATGTTAGACATTACCATACGCGAGATCGGGCCGATCGAGGTGATCGGCGTTGCCCATACCGGTTCCTACATGCAGATCGACAAGGCCTTCGAGACGCTGTTCGGCACGCTTTACGCCCGCGGCCTCGCCAAGCCCGACATGCGGATGATTGGCATCTATCTCGACGATCCCGATCTTGTTCCGGAAGAAAAGTTGCGCTCGATCGCCTGCGTCACCGGCGCTGCCGAAATGCCGGCGGCGGCACCCTTCGAGCGGCGCACGATCGACGGCGGCGATTATGCGGTGCTGCGCCACAAGGGTCCCTATGCCGACATGTCCAAGTCCTATCAGTGGCTCTTTGCCGAATGGCTGCCGAAATCCGGCCGGCAGTTGAAGGACAGGGTCATGTTCGAGGAATATCTCAACAATCCGCGCGAGGTGCCGCCGACCGAGCTTCTGACGGACATTCACATGCCGCTTGTCTAAAGTCGTCGGTCGGGGGCGCGGCGGATCCGCCGCGCCTTTGAAACTCAAGCGGCCTGCATGGTCTTGATGGCTTCGTCATCAAGGGCGTTGGCCCGCTTGTAGGCCTCACGCTGGCTGATGCGGCCGACATAGTCGAGGAAGGCCTGGCGTCTTTCGATGCCGCCGAATCCGATGCCCCAGCCGATATGGGAGCCGACATAGACGTCGGCGGCGGTGAAGCGCTCGCCGGCGATGTAGGTCGAAGCGGAGACGGCTTTCTCCAATGTGTCCATGACGTCGTCGAAACCGCCGCAGCCGGCCATGCGCAGGCGTTCCTTCGGAATTTCGAAGCCGAGAGCCTTCATCGTCACCGCCGATTCGAGCGGACCGGCGGCAAAAAACATCCAGCGGTAATAGCGGGCGCGCTCCTCCGGTCTCGGCGCCAGCGCCCTTTCGGGGAAGGTTTCGGCCAGATAGGCGCAGATCGCCGCGCATTCGGTGACGACGGTGTCGCCGTGGCGGATTGCCGGCACCTTGCCCATCGGATTGACCGCGAGATATTCCGGCGCCTTCATGGTTTCGCCGAAGGTCAGGAATTCGGTGCGATAGGGCTGGCCGATCTCCTCCAGCATCCAGCGCGCGATGCGGCCGCGCGACATTGGGTTCGTATAGAATACCAGTTCCTCGGTCATGAAATCCTCCTCGTGTTCCGGTTATTCCATCCCACGGAATCAATAGGGCAGCGATGTCTGCCTGCAAGCCCCAATCGTCAGAGCGGCTTGCGATATTGGATGAAGCCGGAGCGCTCGGCGATGCTGTCATAGAGCCGGCGGGCCGTTGCATTGGTCTCGTGGGTCATCCAATAGAGCCTGCCTGCGCCGTTGGCGCGGGCGAGGTCGGCGACGGCCTCGATCAAAGCGGCACCGGTACCGAGCCCGCGCTGGCTGTGGTCGACATAGAGATCCTGCAGGTAGCAGGTCCATTGCGGCAGCCAGCAGGAACGGTGAAAGATGGCATGGACGATGCCGACGAGACGGCCGTCTTCGTCGAAGGCGCCGAGCGCATGCATCGGTTCGTCAGGATCGTGGAAGCGAGCCCAGGTGAGATCCGTGGTTTCGGGCGGGATGACCACTTCGTAGAAGCGCTGATAGGCCTCCCAAAGGGGTTCCCAAGCGGCTCGGTCAAAGGGTTCGAGCGGTCGCAGGATGGCCGTCATCGGTTCATTCTCCCAAAATGAAAACGGCGGGGAAATCCCCGCCGCTTCGATGTTATCTCGGAAAGGCCGGCTTACGCCATGGCCTTCTGCAGGTTCTGATCGATCTTGTCGAGGAAGGCGGTGGTGGAGAGCCACGGCTGATCGGGGCCAATGAGCAGCGCCAGGTCCTTGGTCATGAAGCCGGATTCGACGGTGTCGACGCAGACCTTTTCCAGCGTTGCGGCGAAGCGGGCAAGCTCGGCATTGTCGTCGAGCTTGGCGCGATGCGCCAGGCCACGGGTCCAGGCGAAGATCGAGGCGATCGAGTTCGTCGAGGTTTCCTGGCCCTTCTGATGCTGGCGGTAGTGACGGGTGACCGTGCCGTGCGCGGCTTCGGCTTCGACCGTCTTGCCGTCGGGCGTGAGCAGAACCGAGGTCATCAGGCCGAGAGAGCCGAAGCCCTGGGCGACGGTATCGGACTGGACGTCGCCGTCATAGTTCTTGCAGGCCCAGACGTAGCCGCCAGACCACTTGAGCGCCGAGGCGACCATGTCGTCGATCAGACGGTGTTCGTAGGTGATGTTTGCTTCCTTGAACTGATCCTTGAATTCGGTCTCGTAGACTTCCTCGAAGATGTCCTTGAAGCGGCCGTCATAGGCCTTGAGGATGGTGTTCTTGGTTGACAGATAGACCGGCCACTTGCGCATCAGGCCGTACATCATCGAAGCGCGGGCAAATTCGCGGATCGATTCGTCGAGGTTGTACATGGCCATGGCAACGCCGGCGCCCGGTGCGTTGAAGACTTCCTTCTCGATGACGGTGCCGTCTTCGCCGACGAACTTGATCGTCAGCTTGCCCTTGCCGGGGAACTTGAAATCGGTGGCGCGGTACTGGTCGCCGAAGGCGTGACGGCCGACGACGATCGGCTTGGTCCAGCCGGGAACCAGGCGCGGCACATTCTTGCAGATGATCGGCTCGCGGAAGATGACGCCGCCGAGGATGTTGCGGATCGTGCCGTTCGGGCTCTTCCACATTTCCTTGAGGTTGAATTCCTTGACGCGGGCTTCATCCGGCGTGATCGTCGCGCACTTGATGCCGACGCCGTACTTCTTGATGGCGTTGGCGGCATCGACGGTCACCTGGTCGTTGGTGGCGTCGCGGTTTTCGACGGACAGGTCGAAATAGTCGATGTCGAGGTCGAGATACGGATGGATCAGCTTATCCTTGATGAGCTGCCAGATGATGCGCGTCATTTCATCGCCGTCGAGATCGGCGACGGGATTGGCGACCTTGATCTTGTTCATGTATCTGCCTCGTTCGAGCTTGAATGGGGACGGAGTCCCGGGTGGGTGATGTGATGAGGAGCGCTATAGCATTGTGAACCGGGAACGCAAAGCTGCAAGGGGTTCGACAATGCGTTTTTGCCGGCATTGCCAGGCGCTGAAATTTAGCTAATGTCCGCCTCGATCTACCGCTCCGGACATTCGACCATGAAGACAATCGCCGTTGTTATCGCATGCCTTATCGCCTTTTCGGGCGCCAGCCATGCTGGCGCCGACATCGGTGATGCCGCTGACATCACCGCTCCCGTGAAGGAGATCATGGATGCGACCAGGAGCAACTGGGCCGACAATAACAGCGACTGGACCGACATCTTCGACGCGAGCCGGCTTGATCATCTCTACAGCCGCGATTTCGTCGCGAAATACCAGGCGGCGGCGCAGTTTCCCGCCGTCGACGACGATGGCATTTCGCCCTTCGACTACGACGTCATCGTCAATGGCCAGGATGCCTGCCCGCTGGAGGATTTGACGATGGTGGCAGCGCCTGTGGTCGACGGCGTGGCCGAGGTGACCGTGCGCTTCAAGAAATCCGCCTGTTCGCATGCGCCCGATGCCAAGGATTATACGACCGTTCGTTTCGAGGTGGTCGAGGAAGGCGGCAAGCCCGTCATCGACGATATCGTCACCGAGAATATCGAAACGCAGGCGCGCGATTCCCTGAAGACAACGATGGCGCTGATTGCCAAGGGCCAATAGGCGCGGGACGTTCAAGAGCATCGAGATTCGATCTCGGGCGGTTTGATTTCCGCTCTTGCGGCGGTATCTGTTGATCCCTGGGCGGCATGAGGGGCTCTTGCATTTGTTTTCCGGTTTTCAGTTCCGCGACTGGCTGCTTGCCAACGATCCGGCGCTTTCGCGCCTGCGCATGGCCTCGCGGGTGACGCTGACGATCGTCCTTTCCTTTGCCATCCTGTTTGCCATCCAGATGTTCATCGTGCCGCTGCCGACGGCGGCCTTCGGTCTCGGCATCGTACTGTCGATCGAAGGTGGGGTGGCGGTGCGCGACAAGGGCAATTCGCGCCAGCTGGTGACTCGGCTTTTCGGCTGTCTCGCGAGCATTGCCGTCGTCGCCATCGCCGCGGGGCTGGAGGATCGACGTTTTCTCTCCGATCTCGTCTTCCTGGTGGTGATCGCGCTCGCATCGGCTGGGCGGGTGTTCGGGCCGCGCGGTTTCGCAATCGGCATGTTCGCCTTCACCTCCTATTTCATGGGCGCCTATTTCCAGCCTTCGCTTGCCGAGCTGCCTTATGTGGCGACCGGCCCCGTCGTCGCGGTGCTGGTCGGCCATGTGGTGAGGGCGGTGCTTCTGCCGGATGATTGGCGGCGCGACCTGCTGCGCTCGCTCGAAAGCGTGCGCGGCCGGATCAACCAGATCCTCTTCAAGCTCGCCACCCTTGCCGGCAGCGGTCATATCGGCGAGGCCGACCGGCAGGAGTTGCGCCAGCTGGAAGACCGGCTGAAGGAAGTGGTGCTGATGGCCGAAACCTTCATCCCGCGCCCGCCGGCCGGCGTCTTCGACGGTGCTTCCGATCCTGCCGCGGAACTGGCGATCCGGCTCTTCGATGCGCATCTCGCTGCCGAAAGCGCGATCGTGGTGAGTTTTCAGAGCCTGCCGCCCTTTGCGCTCGTTCATGCGGTGATCGAGGCGGATGCGACTGAGCTAGCACCCTATAGTGCCATGGCGGAAGCCATCAAGGACGAGCCGCAGGGCGAAACCGTGCGGGCGCTGCTCTGGCTCGGCGAGGCGCAGCAGCAATTGACGCAGGCGATTGGCGAGGGGCAGGCTTCCGGCTTTGCCGGCATCGATGCCGTCAAGGACACGGCGCAGCCTGAAAAGATCGACTTTTCCTTTGCCAATCCGCTGCTGCGCTCGGCGCTGCAGATCACGCTCGCCTCGGCACTCGCCATGGGCTTCGGTCTGCTTCTGTCGCGCGAACGCTGGTTCTGGGCGGTGCTGGCCGCCTTCCTCGTCTTCACCAACACCAATTCACGCGGCGATACGGCGATGAAGGCGCTGTCGCGCTCGCTGGGCACGGTGTTCGGGATTGCCATCGGCCTTGCGCTGGCGACGCTGATTTCGGGTCAACTGGTCATCGCCATTCCGGTAGCGGCCGCCTGCATCTTCCTCGCCTTCTATTTCCTGCAGGTCTCCTATGCGACGATGACCTTCTTCATCTCAATCGTGCTCTGCCTGGTCTACGGCATGACCGGGGTGCTGACGCTCGATCTCCTGCAATTGCGCATTGGGGAGACCGTGATCGGCGCGGTGGCCGGGACAGCGGTCGCCTTCCTCGTCTTTCCCGCACGCACGCGTGGCGCGCTTGATGCAGCACTCGCCCGCTGGTTTCAGGCGCTGGACGAGTTGTTGAGCGCGATCGGCGAAGGCAAGAGCGGTCTTGCGCTGATTGCGCTGTCGCAGAAGATCGATGCCTGCTACCGCGACGTAACGGTGGCGGCGCGGCCGCTCGGCTCGTCCTGGTCGGTGGTGACGCGGCCCGGCCAGATCCGCCAGACGCTGGCGATCTTCCTCTCCTGCACCTATTGGGCGCGCATCCTGGCGAAGAGCTACGCAGCATCGGCCGAGGCCGACGAGCTGAAGAGGCTAATCGCGTCGGATCTGGCGCTGATGAAGGATGCGGCCCCGCGCGGCTCGACCTGTTTCTTCGTCGAGCGCAAGGCGTCGCGGACGACAGGCCGGCACCTGCCGCTGTCGCGCGAGGGCGCCAGACTCGGGCTCGAAATGATCGGTTCGGCGCTGGAAAGGCTCTATCCGCAGGCTGATGTCTTGCCGTTTGCACCGGGCGAGGTTATTGCGCGCTCGAAACAGGGATAGAACCATGGCAGGCACGAACAGCGAGCGTCAACTTCTGGCCGAAGGGCCGGCCATCATTCTGGTCGAGCCGCAGATGGGCGAGAATATCGGCATGGTGGCGCGTGCCATGGCGAATTTCGGCCTTGCTGAACTGCGCCTCGTCAATCCGCGCGACGGCTGGCCGAACGAGAAAGCCCTGGCGACCGCCTCCAAGGCCGATCACGTGATCGAGGCGACCAAGGTCTACGACACGCTGGAGCAGGCCGTCGCCGATCTCAACTTCGTCTATGCGACGACGGCGCGTGAGCGCGACGGTTACAAGCCGGTGCGTTCACCCGTCATCGCCGCCGAAACGCTGAGGACCAGGTTCCGCGCGGGCGAGGGGACCGGCATCCTTTTCGGCCGTGAGCGCTGGGGGCTGACCAACGAGGAGGTCGCGCTTGCCGACGAGATCGTCACCTTTCCCGTCAATCCGGCTTTCGCGTCGCTGAACATTGCCCAGGCCGTGCTGCTGATGTCTTATGAATGGATGAAATCCGGCATGGAGGATCTTGGCGCCGTGCCCTTCCAGGCGATGGGGCAGACGCCTTCGACCAAGGAACAGCTGTTCGGCCTGTTCGACCAGCTGGAAGAGGCGCTCGATGCGCGCGGTTATTTCCATCCTGCCGGGAAAAAGCCGAAAATGGTCGACAATCTGCGTGCCGTTCTCTCCCGCCGGGCCTTCACGGAGCAGGAAATCAGCGTGCTGCGCGGCGTCATCTCCTCTCTCGACCGCTTCTCGCGCAAGAGCCCGCGCGGCGGCCGGTTCCCCACAGCGGCCAAGGAAACACCGCCAGATGACAGCGCCGACGCATGAGCTGAAACCCGTCCTCGTCTTCGATTCCGGCATCGGCGGGCTGACCGTCTTGCGCGAGGCGCGTGTGCTGATGCCGGAACGCGGCTTCATCTATGTCGCTGACGATGCCGGTTTCCCCTATGGCGGCTGGGAGGAGCAGGCGCTGAAGGAGCGGGTGATCGGGCTTTTCGGCCGGCTGCTTGAGGAGCACGATCCCGAAGTCTGCATCATCGCCTGCAACACCGCCTTCACGCTTGTTGGTGCCGATCTGCGCGCCGCCTTTCCGCAGATGACCTTCGTCGGCACCGTGCCGGCGATCAAACCGGCGGCGGAGCGCACCCGGTCCGGCCTGGTCTCGGTGCTCGCGACGCCGGGCACGGTCAAGCGCGCCTATACGCGCGATCTCATCCAGTCCTTCGCGCAGCAATGCCATGTTCGCCTCGTCGGCTCGGAGAACCTTGCGCGCATGGCAGAGGCCTATATTCGCGGTGACGCTGTCTCCGACGACGCCGTGCTTGCCGAAATTGATCAATGTTTCGTCGAGAAGGACAGTCAGAGGACCGATATCGTCGTGCTCGCCTGCACGCACTATCCCTTCATGGCCAATTTATTCCGCAGACTGGCGCCTTGGCCGGTGGACTGGCTGGATCCGGCAGAAGCCATTGCCCGGCGGGCGCGCACACTGGTTCCGCAGATCGCCGATGCTGTTCACCCCGATAATTTCGACTTTGCCGTCTTTACATCCGGCAATCCCGACTTTGCGACGCGCCGACTGATGCAGGGTTTCGGTCTCAGCACGCGATAAGGCACTGCGCGCTTTATTTCACCGATGTCATCGCGCAAGATCTCCGGGGAATCGCAGGCAGGTGTCCGCTAATTACATAAAGGGATGCGCCGTGCCGCTGCAAAGACTTGTCATGCTGATCTTCTTTCTGCAGCCGATAGCCTTTGGTGCCTGGTTACCGCGCATTCCCGATATCCAGGCGAAGCTTGAACTCGGCACCGCCGATCTGGCCGTCGCACTTCTGGGATTGCCGATCGGCACGCTGATCACCCTGCCGTTTGCCGGCCGCCTCGTCTCGCGCATCGGCGGGCGCATGGCGATTATCTATGGTTTCATCTTCTTTCTTGCCGTGGTTTCGCTTCCAGCCTTCGCGCCCAGCGCCATGCTTCTGTTCTTCGCCTTGATTGTCGTTGGGGTCGCGCTTTCGACGGTGGAACTCGGCATGAATGTCGAGGCCGATGTGACGGAGAAGGCGACGGGGCTGATCATCATGAGCCGCTGCCACGGCTTCTGGAGCTTCGGCATCATGGCCGGCAGCCTGATCGGTGTTGGTGCCATAGCAATCGGGCTTTCGCCGCACTGGTCGATCCTGATCACGGCGATCGTCATCCTGCCGGTGGCGCTGATTGCCAGCCTGCGCCTGCCGAAATTGCCGGAAAGTCACCATGCGGAGAATTCGCAGGCAAAGACCGGCTTCAAGCCGCCAAGCCTTGCGCTGCTCGGGATCTGCGCCTTCGTCTTCGGCGTGACCATGACCGAAGGTGCGATCGCCGATTGGTCGGCGATTTACCTCCGCGATGTCATGCATGCCGAGGGCGCGCAAACCGGCCTTGGTTATTCGGTTTTCGCTTTCATGGTTGCGGCGGGGCGCTTCAGCGGTGATTACATGAAAGGCCGCTTCGGCGCGGTTGCCATTGCCCGCGGCTGCGGCATCGCCTCGCTTGCCGGCATGCTCGTCGTTCTCCTTGCGCCCGCGACGCCGCTTGCCCTCATCGGCTTTGCCGCAGTCGGTGTCGGCGTCTCGGTCGGGTTTCCGCTTGCGGTGACAGCCGTCGCTTCGCTGACCGACCGCCCGCCCGCGTCAAGCGTTGCGACGCTCTCCTTCGCAGCCCTGAGCGGCTTTCTCATCGGGCCGCCGATCATCGGCTTTCTCGGCGAACTCCTGGGCTTGCGTGTGGGGCTTGCGGTCTTGCTGATACCGCTTTTCGTCAGCCTGCTCTGCACCCGTTTGCTGATTCCGATGCAGAAGGACATGGTGGCCGACCTCGTTGAGCGCGAGGCGGTGTAAAAACCTATTTCCCAGGGCTGACTTTCCCTGTGGGTTCTTGACGGTTTGACGACAACAGCGGCTGCGAATCTGCTAGAGACGGGCCGGGAATTTGTAAGGGGAATTGGACGTGCAGGTTGGCATCGATATGGGACTGGCGTCCGGCGCTCCTGCGACGCTCGATATCGAGGAGCTGCTGGCGACACGCCTGCTCGTTCAGGGCAATTCCGGATCGGGCAAGTCGCATCTGCTGCGCCGCCTGCTCGAGCAATCGGCGCAATGGGTGCAGCAGGTCATCATCGATCCCGAGGGTGATTTCGTCACACTCAGCGACAGGTACGGCCATGTCGTCGTCGACGGTGAGCGCACCGAGGCCGAGCTTGCCGGCATTGCCAACCGTATCCGCCAGCACCGAGTATCCTGCGTGCTGACGCTGGAAGGGCTTGATATCGAGCAGCAGATGCGGGCGGCGGCCGCCTTCCTCAACGGCATGTTCGATGCCGATCGCGAATATTGGTATCCTGTTCTCGTCGTGGTCGACGAAGCGCAGATGTTTGCGCCGTCGGTCGGCGGCGACGTGTCGGAAGATGCGCGCAAGGCTTCGCTCGGTGCCATGACCAATCTCATGTGTCGCGGGCGAAAGCGCGGACTTGCCGGCGTCATAGCCACACAGCGTCTTGCCAAGCTTGCAAAGAACGTGGCGGCTGAAGCCTCGAACTTCCTGATGGGTCGCACCTTCCTCGATATCGACATGGCGCGCGCCGCAGACCTGCTCGGCATGGACCGTCGCCAGGCGGAAATGTTCCGAGATCTCAAGCGCGGCCATTTCGTAGCGCTCGGTCCGGCATTGTCGCGCCGGCCGCTGCCGATCCAGATCGGCAATGTCGAGACCTCGGCGCGCTCTTCCAGCCCGAAGCTGATGCCGCTGCCGGATGCGCCTCAGGATGTGGAAGACCTGATCTTCACGCCCGATCCGGAGGAATTCCAACGCCCGCTGGTGCGCCGCGCCCCGCCGGCGCCGCGGCCGACGACCGATATTCTGGCCGAACTCTCGCGCTCGACGCCGGCGGCATCGGCTGCACCTGCCGAGGCGAGGGCCAGCCAGGTGGAAGTCTCCGCCGAGGAGCGGGAGGAGCGGCTTGCCGGTGTGCTTGCCGAAATCCTCGACGATCCCACCTCCGCCTTCCGTACCGATTCGGTGCTCTACCAGGATTTTCTGGTCCGGCTGCGCATGCGCCGGGTGCCGGGACCGCCGATCGCGCTGCCGGATTTCCGCCGGCGGGTGGCGATTTCGCGCTCCGGCGTCGATGCGGCAACGGCCGCGACCGATGCCTGGGCGACGGCGCTGTCGCTGTCATCGGGTGTCACCGACGACCTGCAGGGCGTCTTCCTGATGCTCGCCAAGGCCGCCGTCTGCGGCGAGCCGTGTCCGTCGGACGCCCGCATCGCCCGCTCCTACGGCACTCATTCCGCCCGCCGTGCGCGGCGCCTGCTTGGCTATTTCGAGGAGCAGGGCATCATCGTCGTGCACGCCGATTTTTCCGGCAAGCGTATCGTCGCTTTCCCTGATATGGACTGCCAGACGGCGCCGGGCGATGCCAACGCACCTGATGCTGGCGGGGACCAACCGCTGGCGGCGGAATAGTGGCGCTTTCCAGGATGCTGCTGTTGACATTTTCATGACGGCGCTCTAAAGACCGCCGCAAGCACCGGGCAGCAATGTCCGGTGTTTCATTTAACATGTCCCGTGGATCGTTCCTGTTCGCTAACCGGAACATCCTGTCAGGTTGGAAGATACCAGAGGAGGGCGTGTTTCCTTCATGCGGTTTGGCAACAAACCGTCATAAACCTTTGAAAGGAAATACGATGAGCAAGCGCGAATCGTCCAAGTACAAAATTGACCGCCGTATGGGCGAAAATATCTGGGGTCGTCCGAAGTCCCCGGTGAACCGCCGCGAATATGGCCCGGGCCAGCACGGCCAGCGCCGCAAGGGCAAGCTTTCGGACTTCGGTGTGCAGTTGCGCGCGAAGCAGAAGCTCAAGGGTTACTACGGTGACCTGCGCGAAAAGCAGTTCCGCGCGATCTTCGCCGAAGCCGACCGCCGCAAGGGCGACACGTCTGAAAACCTGATCGGCCTCTTGGAATCGCGCCTCGACGCAATCGTCTATCGCGCCAAGTTCGTCCCGACGGTCTTTGCTGCCCGCCAGTTCGTCAACCATGGTCACGTCACCGTCAACGGTGTGCGCGTCAACATCGGTTCCTACCGTTGCAAGGCCGGCGACGTCATCGAAGTTCGCGAAAAGTCGAAGCAGCTGGTAATCGTTCTGGAAGCCGTCAGCCTCGCAGAGCGTGACGTTCCCGACTATATCGAAGTCGATCACAACAAGATGGTCGCAACCTTCGGCCGCGTTCCGACGCTCAGCGACGTTCCGTTCCCGGTCGTCATGGAACCGCACCTGGTCGTCGAATTCTATTCGCGTTAATGCCTTCGTCTCGCAGTCGAAACCGATTGCGAGACAACAGCATGCGTCGATATACGGAAAGCCGCTCTTTCGAGCGGCTTTTTTGCGATCTGGAGAGAAGCAATGGCAGATTTGCAGGCGACCCTCGATAGCATCTACGCCGATATCCAGCCGCGGATCGGCGAGGGCAAGGTCGCGGATTATATTCCCGAGCTCGCCAAGGTCGATCCGAAGCAGTTCGGCATGGCGATCGTCACCGTCGACGGCAAAGTCTATCGCGTCGGCGATGCCGACATCGCCTTCTCGATCCAGAGCATATCGAAGGTCTTCATGTTGACGCTGGCGCTCGGCAAGGTCGGCGAGGGGCTGTGGAAGCGCGTCGGGCGCGAACCCTCCGGATCGGCTTTCAACTCGATCGTCCAGCTCGAGCACGAGAGCGGCATCCCCCGCAACCCCTTCATCAATGCCGGTGCGATCGCCGTCAGCGACGTCGTCATGGCCGGCCATGCCCCGCGCGAGGCAATCGGCGAGCTGTTGCGCTTCGTTCGCTATCTTGCCGATGACGAGTCGATTACCATCGACGACAAGGTGGCGCGCTCGGAAACGCAGACGGGATACCGCAATTTCGCGCTTGCCAATTTCATGCGCGCCTACCGCAATCTCGACCATCCCGTCGACCACGTGCTCGGCGTCTATTTCCATCAATGCGCCTTGTCGATGAGCTGCGAGCAACTCGCCCGCGCGGGGCTGTTCCTGGCGGCGCGCGGCAGCAATCCGACGACTGGCCATTCGGTGGTCTCGCCGAAGCGGGCCCGGCGCATCAATGCGCTGATGCTGACCTGCGGCCATTACGACGGCTCGGGTGATTTCGCCTATCATGTCGGCCTGCCCGGCAAGAGTGGCGTCGGCGGCGGCATTTTCGCGGTGGCGCCCGGTATTGCCTCGATCGCGGTGTGGTCGCCGGGGCTGAACAAGGTCGGCAATTCGCAGCTCGGCGCCGCGGCGCTGGAAATGCTCGCAGCGCGCACCGGCTGGTCGGTTTTCGGCGATTGACGCTGTGTTGCCAGGCGGGTTTCTGCTAGAGCAAGTGTGGAATTTCGGTAGGACGAAGCAATGAATATCGCAGCCAATATCGCCGACGTGTTGGAGAATAGCGAGGCCGACACCGGCGGCCATGCGCTGTTTGCCGATGCGCCGCGTTCCGTCTCCTTCAACAAGCTGCGAAAGCGGCTGCTGCGGCAGGTGCGCCAGGCCTTCGACGATTTCGACATGCTGAAGGGCCAGAAGCGCTGGCTGATCGGCCTTTCCGGCGGCAAGGATTCCTATGGGCTGCTGGCACTGCTGCTCGATCTCAAATGGCGCGGCCTGCTGCCGGTCGAACTGATCGCCTGCAATCTCGACCAGGGACAGCCGAATTTCCCGAAGCACGTGCTGCCGGACTATCTGACGAAGATCGGCGTTCAGCATCGGATCGAGTATCGCGACACCTATTCGATCGTGAAGGAGAAGGTGCCTGAAGGCGCCACCTATTGCTCGCTCTGTTCGCGGCTGCGCCGCGGCAATCTCTACCGCGTGGCGCGCGAAGAGGGCTGCGATGCGCTGGTGCTCGGCCACCACCGCGAAGACATTCTCGAAACCTTCTTCATGAATTTCTTCCATGGCGGACGGCTCGCCTCGATGCCGGCGAAGCTTCTGAACGACGAGGGCAACCTGATGGTGCTTCGGCCGCTCGCCTATGCCGCCGAGGACGACCTCGCGAAATTTGCTGCCGCCATGCAGTTTCCGATCATTCCCTGCGATCTCTGCGGCTCGCAGGACGGGCTGCAGCGCAATGCGATGAAGGACATGCTCGCCGATATCGAGCGGCGGATGCCGGGACGCAAGGATACGATGCTGCGGGCGCTTTCGCATGTGAACCCGTCGCATCTGCTCGACCCGAAACTCTTCGACTTTTCCACCCTTGGTGTCACCGATCCTTCATGAAAGGCCGGCTAAGCAGGCTGCTTATTGTATGACGGACAGGATTTCGCATGACTATTTCAGACCAGGATATTCTCTTTCTCGGCGATTGCGTCAGGGAAGCGGCGCAAGCCGAGATCATGCCGCGTTTCCGTAATCTCGGCGCTGCCGATGTTTCGGAGAAGACTTCGGCAATCGATCTGGTGACGCAGGCGGACGTGCTTGCCGAACACCGGATCACCGCGGCGCTGAGAGAGCGCTTTCCCAAAGCACTTGTCGTCGGCGAGGAGGCTTATGATGCCGACCGGTCCGTCGTGTCGGCACTTGCCGATGCCGAGCTCGCCTTCGTCATTGACCCTGTCGACGGGACGTTCAATTTCGCCGCCGGGCTTCCCGTCTTCGGGACGATGTTGGCGGTGACGATCAAGGGCGAGACGGTCGCCGGCATCATTCATGATCCCGTTCTCGGTGACACGGTGACGGCGATAAAGGGGGCAGGCGCCTTTCTGACGCGTCGGGATGGGCAGTCGACAAAGCTGAAGGTCGCTGAGCCTGCTAGCCTGAACCAGATGGTCGGTGGCCTGTCATGGAGCCACATGGACGAACCGGATCGCGCGCGTATCTGCGCCAACATGGCGAAGATCCGGATGACCTTTGCCTTCAACTGCTCGGCCTACGAATATTGGATGGTCGCCTCCGGCAAGATGCATTTCATCGGCCATGCGAAGCTGATGCCCTGGGATCACCTGGCCGGCGTGCTGGCGCATCAGGAGGCCGGCGGCCATACGGCGAAATTCGACGGAACGCCCTATCGCCCCGGCGAGACGACGGGTGGCATCATCTCCGCGCCCGACCCGGAGAGTTGGCAGCTCATCCGGCGCGAGATCGTCGGCATCTGATTCAAGGTTCTCCTGAGAGACCTAAGCGTGAGGATTTGACATGACTTCGACTGTCGACGTGACCGTTCTTGCCGATCTGCTGCGCCGCGCGGCGAAAGCAGAGATCCTGCCGCGCTTCCGCCGGCTTGGTCAGAGCGATGTGCGCGCCAAGAGCGAGGCGACAGATCTCGTCACCGAGGCCGACGAGCAGGCCGAGCGGATGATCAAGGCGGAAGCTGAGAGGCTCTGGCCGGGCGCGCTGTTCCTTGGCGAAGAATCAGTCGCGGCCGATCCCGATTTGCTCCACAGGCTCGAACATGCCGATCTCGCGATCGTCGTCGATCCGGTCGATGGCACGTTCAATTTCGCCGCCGGCATCCCGGCCTTCGGCGTCATGGCCTCCGTTGTGTCCGGCGGCGAGACGGTCGCCGGTATCATCTACGATCCGATGGGCGACGACTGGGTGATGGCAGAAAAGGGCGGCGGCGCCTGGCTGCGGCGGCCGGATGGCGAAGCGCAGCGGCTCTCGGTGGCAGCTCCTGTGGGACTGGAGCATATGGTCGGCATGGCTTCCACCGGCTACCTGCCGCAGCAGAAGCGCGCCGAAGTGCTCGGCAATCTTGCCAAAGTGCGCTTCCTCACCAATTACCGCTGCGCCGCCCACGAATACCGCACCTTTGCCGGCGGCCATGTGCATTACCTCATGTACAACAAGCTGATGCCCTGGGATCACCTTGCCGGCACGCTGATCTCGCAGGAGGCCGGCGCCTATGCGGCGCGCTTCGACGGCTCACCCTATCTGCCGCACCATCTTGACGGCGGGCTGCTGATTGCGCCCGACAAGGCCTCGTGGGACGTGTTGCGGCACGAGGTTTTCACGGTCTGAATGCACGGAAAGCCAAGCGATCGGGCTAGCCGTACCGTCGCATAATTTAATGTCCGAGCAGAATTGCGCCCGCTGCGACGATCAAGCAGGCGAGAATGCGCCGAAACGTCAGGGTTTCCTTCAGAAACAGCCAGCCGATCAGGACGGCGAAAACGACGCTCGTTTCCCGCAGCGCCGTGATCGGTCCGGCAGGCCCGAGCGAGAAGGCTGCGATGACAACCCCGTAGGCGATCATAGCGACCAGTCCGCCGCCAAGCGCCTTCCATGTGTCCGGCGCTCGAAAATCGACGACCAGCCGCCTGCGCATGGCGATGAACATGGCTGGAAGAAACGTGCCGTAGAGCACCAATACCCAGGCTGTATATGCACCGCTCGCACTGGTCTGCCGCACACCGATGGAATCGACGGTAGCATAGGCGGCGATGATGGTCCCGGTCGCGAGAGCAAGCAGATTGGACGCGGTAGAGGCTCTGCCTTTGCCAAGCGACAGGCTCATGATTCCCAGAGCGACAAGCACGACGCCAGCAATCTGGGAAAGGTCCAGACGATCGCCCGCGATGATGAAGCCGCCAATTGTCACCAGAAGTGGGACAGTCCCGCGAACGATCGGGTAGACCTGTCCCAGTTCTCCATTTCGGTAGGCGGCGACGAGGAAGACGCTATAACCCACCTGAAGAGCGGCCGAGAGTAGAATATAGGGCCACGCGTCGGATGTCGGCAGGGGATAGACGAACAGGAACGGCAGGGCCACGGTCGTACTGGCAAAGCTCATGACGGTAACGGTCCGAAGCCGATCGCCGCCGCTACGCAGGAATGCGTTCCAGGTCGCGTGCAGGATCGCTGCAAAGAGCGCCAGGCCGATAACGACGGCACTCACTGTCGTATTTCCGCCGAGAGAATCCCGGGCGCGATCCTTCGAGCGTTGTTGATCGCTTCCTTTCCTTGTGCCATCTGCGCGAGCAGGGTCGCCCCTTCGATCAGCATGAACAGGCTCATGGCGGCTTGCTTCGCACGATCTTCCGGTATGGATTGCGCCAGGATGCGTTGCAGCCGCTCCTGAAGATCGCGCTTCTGTCGTGTGACTGCCTCGAACACCACATGTTTCGGCTCCCCGAACTCGGCAAGCGCGTGCTGAAACAAGCATCCGTGGAAATCCGGACTGTTGAACCAGCGCTCATGCCAATCGAAAATTGCGAGGATGCTCTCTTGCGGCGACAATGACGCTTCGGCCAGCCGGTCGAGCTGGCGTTTGAACCTCTCCGCCCGCCAGTCCAGAACCTCGACAATGAGGCCGTCCTTACTTGGGAAATGCCGATACATGGTCATCTTTGCGACGGCAGCCTCGGCAATGATCTTGTCTATGCCGGTGGCATGGAAGCCGTCTCGTTTGAAGAGGCGATAGGCGGTTTCAACGATATGTTGGCGTTTCTCGGCGGCGTCGGCGCGAAGCGACATGGGAGACCTTAAATCTTAAATGATACAGACCTGTCTCACTCATATATCGACCGCCAGCTTTGGTCAACGGGCGATCGCACAGGGATGCATTGCCCAATCTCCCGATCGAGACGACAGTTTTCCGTCTGATTTTCACAGCGTCGCAAAAATCAGCCTTCTGCGGCGCTTCCCATTTCAGAAATGGGCAGCGCCCGGATCGAGCTGCGGGCTGTCTCCCGGATGGGTGAAGAGCTTGCCGTTTTCGGCCCAGAGGGTGGCTGCGATCGTCACCGCGCCGAAGAGCACGAAGCCGCCGAAGAGCGGCTGCACCGTGCCGTTGAACATCTGGCCGACCAGGCCGCCGAGGATGGCACCGGCGGTCGTCGAGACGAAGCCGGTGATGGCAGTTGCCGTGCCGGCGAGATTGCCCATCGGCTCGAGGCTGATCGCGGTGAAATTGGTGGCGATCAGGGCAAACATCATCAGCACGATGGTGAATATGCCGTAGGCAATGGCGAAATCCGGCTTGCCGGCCAGCGAATAAAAAAAGCCGACAGCCGATAGCGCCGTGAAGATCAGCAGGGCGGCGTGCGAGATACGGCGCATGCCGAATTTGCGCACGAAGAAGCCGTTGGCGAAATTGGCGACGGCGATGCCGCCAGCGGTGGCCGCAAAGGCGATCGGCAGCCAGTCGCCAAGGCCATAGACCTCGCCGAAGACCTGCTGCACCGAGATCACATAAGCGCTGATGACACCGGTGAACATGGTGAGGCCGATCATATAGCCGCAGGTGATGCGGTTGGTGAGCACGGTCTTGAAGCCATCCACGACAGAGGCGACCGACAGCGGCAGCCGCTCTTCCGGCGGCAGCGATTCCTTCAGCCGCAGGAGAGCCCAGACGAACAGGATGGTGGCGATGATGCCGAGCAGGATGAAGATCCAGTGCCAGTTGGCATAGAGGATGATGAGCTGGCCGACGGATGGGGCAACGATCGGCACGATCATGAAGACGATCATCACATAGGACATGACACGGGCCATTTCGCGGCCACCGAAGCAGTCGCGCACCATGGCCATGGTGGTGATGCGCACGGCCGCACCGCCAATACCCTGGACAAAACGCATGACGAGCAGCATTTCGAAGCTGCCGGTCGCTGCGGCGGCAAACATTCCGACAATATAGCAGGCCAAGCCGCCGAGCAGGATGTTGCGGCGGCCGAACGTATCCGAAAGGCTGCCGAAGAATATCTGCGAGACGCCGAAGCCTAAGAAGAACACGCCGATGATCAGCTGCGCGTCGTTGGTATTGGTGACGCCGAGGGAATGGCCGATATTGGGCAATGCCGGCAGCATGCTGTCGATCGCCATAGCGACGCTGGCGGTCATGATGGCGATGGTAACGACGAATTCGCCAAAGCCCATGCCGATGCGGCGGGAGCCCTGGTTTTCCTGGTGCGGTTTATGCGGCGGCGTCATGTGGTGAAATCCCGGATGCGTACGAGGCCCGCCGTTCAGACGGCTGGGTTCTGCGATTGGAAGAGGCGGCCCTTCTCGGCGATCAGCACGAAGACGAGCCCGATGATCGACACGACGAAATAGCCGGCGACCATCGGCAGTGCTGTGCCGTCGAAGGCCTGGCCGATGCCGGCGCCGATGATGGCGCCGCCGACCGTGCTCATGAAGCCGAGGACGGAGGAGGCGGTGCCGGCGACATGGCCGAGCGGCTCCATGGCGAGCGAATTGAAGTTCGAGCCGATCCAGCCGAACTGGAACATGGAAAGGCCGAAGAAGGAGATGAACAGAGCAAAGGGCATCGGCTCCGTGCTGGCCATCTGGACGATCAGCCAGATGGTGTTGATGGCGATGAAGCCGATGAGCGAACCGTGCGACAGGCGGCGCATGCCGAGCTTGCCGACGAAGCGCGAATTGAAGAAGGAGGACAACGACATGAAGATCGCCACGCCGGCGAAGGCGAAGGGGAAATAGACGCCGAGATCGTAGATGCCGACATAGACTTGCTGGGCGGAATTGATGAAGCCGAAGAGCGCGCCGAAGATGAAGGTGCTGGCGATGGTGTAGCAGAGCGCCACGCGATTGGTCAGCACCAGCTTGAAGGCGCCGAAGATCGAGCGGGCAGTGAAGGGGCGGACGTTCTGCGGATGCAAGGTTTCCGGCAGACGGAGATAGGCCCAGACGGCGATAGCAGTCGCCATCGCGGCGATGAAGAGGAAGATCAGGTGCCAGTTGCCGAAGAACATGACGATCTGGCCAGTGCCCGGCGCAATAACCGGTACGATCATGAAGACCATCATGATCAGCGACATGACTTCAGCCATCTGCCGGCCGCCATAGATATCGCGAACGATGGAGACGGTGATGACGCGGGTTGCGGCGGAGCCGACACCCTGGATGAAGCGCAGGGCGAGCAACCCAGCAAAGGAAGGAACGAAGACGATACTAATGGCGGACAGGATATAGATGACGAGGCCGATCAGAAGCGGCGTGCGGCGGCCGAAACGGTCGGAGAGCGGACCGTAGAACAGCTGGGCGCAGCCGAAGCCGAGCAGATAGGTGGAGACGACGAATTGCCGGTGGTTCTCGCTCTCGACGCCGAGGCTCGCGCCGATCTGCTGCAAGGCCGGGAGCATGATGTCGATCGCCAGCGAGTTAATGGCCATCAGGAAGGCTGCGAGCGCGATGAATTCTCGCTTGCCCATGGGCAGGCGGCCCGCGGACACGGCTTGTGAAGAATCTGTCACAATGAAATTCCCATAAACAGGTCAAGGCGCTGCTGGCCGCAGCGCCTCGAACTCAAGAAACAGATTTGGAAACCGGGCGGACGTCCGGTGACCGGTCAGGAGGCGGCGCGCACCGTGATGCCGTTTTCCTGGAGATGCTGCTGCAGTTCACCAGCCTGGAACATTTCCCGGACGATGTCGCAACCGCCGACGAACTCGCCCTTTACGTAGAGCTGCGGGATCGTCGGCCAGTTGGAATATTCCTTGATGCCCTGGCGGATTTCCGAATCGGCGAGCACGTTGACGCCCTTGTAGTCGACGCCGATGTAATCGAGAATCTGCACGACCTGGCCGGAGAAACCGCACTGCGGAAACTGCGGCGTGCCCTTCATGAAGAGGACGACGTCGTTGCTCTTGATTTCGTTGTCGATGAATTCGTGAATGCCGCTCATGGGACCTAATCCTTTCAACAGGCGGGTTAAAGGCCCACCGTTTCAATCGTTGCCTTTAGATAGCATGCGACGGCAGGAATTCCAGCCGCCCGAACCAAAAAAAGACCAATTCGGGCTGGGCCTCGCTGAGGATTGTTGCCGTCGCGTTACGGCCGGAGTTTTTGCCGCTCGCCTCAGCTGCGACGCTGGCGGCTGCGGCCGGCGGCGGTGCGGCGCTTGCTGACCTGTTTGCGGGCGGGCTTGGCCTTGGCCGAGGTCGTCTTGCGCGTTGCCGTCGTCGTCGCGACGGGGCGTGTCTTACGCCTCCTGCGCTTCGTCGTAGCGCGGCCGGTGGTTTTCTTCAGGATTTCCTTCAGCACGGTGTCGACGACGCCCGATATCAATTCTTTCACCAGGTCGGCCACAAAACCCCTCCGTTCGTGTTGGAAACGACATGGCCGCTATTGAATTCCGGAAGAGTTCGGTTAGCAAGACCGCTTCGAGACCGTAGCTGCTTTTTCGCCGATATAAGCGACCAGCAGCCGGATCGCAGCAACAAGCCG
This sequence comes from Rhizobium changzhiense, assembly GCF_013087625.1. Lineage (NCBI taxonomy): Bacteria > Pseudomonadati > Pseudomonadota > Alphaproteobacteria > Hyphomicrobiales > Rhizobiaceae > Rhizobium > Rhizobium changzhiense. The sequence continues at coordinate 634,035 of NZ_JABFCQ010000002.1, read as the reverse complement.
GCCATTGCCCGGCCGGAAGAACGGAATGAAATTGATCGAGAAGCGGGTCGTCCTGCACTTTCCCGGCTTCGAGCCGCTCGACGGTACCGCCCACCGGGCGCGCTACGAGCGTTCGGCAAAACAGAGTGCGGCCGTCTGGGGCTATTCGCTCGAGATGGGGGCGCCGGTGTCGGAAAGCAACCCGTTGAACTTCACGGTCACGACAGCCGGCGAAGCGGCGTCCGGGTCAGAGACCATATCCTCCGCCTGGCAGACGAAGAGCCGGATCTATATGGTCGATCATGATCTGCTCGTGCGCCGGTTGCGCAGCGGCAATACGATCAGTCAGATTCTTGCGGGCTTTCGCAGCTGCGCCCAGATCATGATCGAAGGCGGCATGCGGGGATATTTCCGCCATGCCTGGCGTTTCGGGCTGTTCTTCCTCTTCCCCTTTCTGCTGACGGCGCTGGCAATCGTGTTGACCGCGGTAATCGCCCTTACGCCCTATAGTCTCGGCTTTTCCGCCTGGCACACGCTCTGGAGCGGACCGCTGGCGCTCTGCTTCTTTATCTTCGCTTTTCTGCCGTTTTCCGAACGCTTCCACACGCTGCATCTCTTTGCCGACTGGGGAATGGCGGTGGCGCTCGGCCGGATGGACCGGGCCGATTTCAATAACTGGCTGGAAGACCGGGCGACCGTCGTGCGTGAGGTGTTCACCGAAGAAGCGGACGAGTATGTGATCTCGTCGCACAGCATGGGATCGAGTGTGGCCGCCCATGTCATTGGCATGTTGCTCGAAAGGGAGCCGGAGATCTTCGCGGGCAAGCGAGTGGTATTCGCCACGCTCGGCAGCGCCATCCTGCAATGCGCGCTGCTGTCATCGGCGAGCCTGCTGCGCGCCCGCGTCGGTCTGATCGCCCGCTGTCCCGAGATTTCCTGGCTCGACGTGCAGTGCCTGACGGATTCGATCAATTTCTACAAGGTGCCGGTTGTGGCGGTCTCAGGGCATGAGGATTCGCCTCCGGCGAAGATCCTGTTCATTCGTGTCAAGCAGATGCTGACGCGCGAACATTACCGCAAGATTCGCAAAGACCAGCTGCGCGTTCATCGGCAATATGTGCTAGGGCCTGATCTGAAGGCGCCGTTCGATTTCACACTGATGACCTCGGGGCCGATGCCGGCGTCGGTCTTTGCCTCTCCGGAGCAGAACAAGCTGCCGGCTTGAGGGCTGGGTTGCAGAGTTTTTGCTGCTCGGCGAGCGCGGGATCAAGCTCGACCCATTTCCGCACGCCGCCATCATGGGAGCTTCTCTTCACCGTCGCCGGCCAAGTCAACGTCTCCCGCAGCAGTTTCGTTCAGACGGCGTATGAAATCCGCAAAGAAGGCCGAGGCATGAACGGATCTTCGGTGCACGGCGATCGTCTGGGGAATTTCGGAGAATGCTCCCTCCACTAGTCGGAAGCCGGAAATCCGCTCCGAAGTCTGAACGAGGAATTCGGTCAAACCCGCAGCCGCGTCGCATTGCGACCCGACAAGGAGATCGATGGCAGCTGCCGGGCTGTCAGTATGCGAGACAGTGGCCTTTTCAAGGATACGTTCGAGCTGCTTCGTATAGGCGGCACTCCTTGCGGAGGCGATTTGCACGCTTTCAATGTCGAGGTCTCCGACCGTCCGGAACGCCGAAGCCTCAGCCACCATATAGGTCGCTTTGACGGACATATAGGGGGGTGAAAAGGAGAACCGGTCGGCTCTGGATGCATCCGAGGCAATGAAAGCAATGTCCCACTCGCCGCGATCCGCAGCGGCGAGGATGTCGGCGGCCGAGCCGTACTGGATCAGCGACAGTCCGCAATCCAGTTGCTCGGCAATCTTGTGTCCCATCAGAGCGCTTGGACCGATCAATGCGGCCGCCTGATCGTCCCAGCGGACCAAGGCTGCATTCGACATGTTGACGGCGGCCCTGATTACGCCCGCGGGCGCTATCTCGGACAGAACTTTTTTCCGCGTCGACATCGGCGCGAACTCCCTAAGATGCAAACCGGGCCGCTAGCGCCTCGGATCCTCTCGCAAGAAGGGCGACGTCTACGCCAACGGCGGTGAACGACGTCCCGAGCGAAATGCAGCGGGCTGCAAACGTCTCGTCCGGCGTGAGGATGCCTACCGGTTTTCCAAGAATTTTCAGGCGTCCGATCGCGTCTTCGATCGCCGCGACCACCTCGGGATGCCCCGGTTGGCCGGGATGACCGAAGCTGGCCGCCAGATCGGCGGGACCGATGAAGACGCCGTCGACGCCTTCGGTCGCTGCGATGGCCTCTAGCCGACCGAGTGCCTCTCGGGTCTCGATCTGCAGAAGCAGGCAGATCTCCTGTTCGGCAATCCGCGCGTAGTTCGGCACGCGCCCGAAGCGGGTGGCGCGCGTCAAGGCGGAGACCCCGCGAACGCCGTGCGGCGGATACCGTATGGCGGCGACCGCTGCCTTCGCTTCCTCTTCGTTCTGCACATAGGGAACGAGGAGCGTCTGGACGCCGATGTCCAAAAAGCGTTTGATCAGCACGGGATCGTTGAATGCCGGGCGTACGACTGGGGAAACGTCGTAAGGCGCGACCGCCTGCAATTGCGGTAGGACGGTAAGGACGTCGCTTGGAGAGTGCTCGGTATCGAACAGCAGCCAGTCGAAGCCCGACGGCGCGACGATTTCTGCCGCGTAGCTTCCGGGAAGGCCGCACCAGAGACCGATCTGGCTTTTACCGGCTCTCAGTTTCCGTTTGAAGTGATTGACGGGAAGTTCCATCGGCGCCTCACACGAACGAGACGCCGATGGAGCCGACCGGACCGTAGTCGGCTTGGATGACATCGCCCTTGACGATGTCCACGGGGCGGGTGAACGAGCCGGCAAGCACAATCTGGCCCTTCTTCAAGCCGCCTCCGACGGCATGGAGCTTGTTCACGAGCCAGGCGATACCCGCGGCCGGATGCCCCATGATAGCGGCTGAGACACCCGATTGCGCAGGGACGACAAACTCCGTCGCGCGCATGACATCATAGATCCGAGTGCCCGGTCCCTCGAGATCCTCACCCATCACGAAGGCGAGCTCGACTTCGAGGCGAGGCTTGATAAAGAGCTCCGCCTTGATCTGCGCTCCGTCGTTAAAAAGGGCGTCGTCGAGAATGACGCCGTAGTCGGGCTCGGTCATTTTCGAGGCCATCTGCATCGCCCGCGATGTCAGTCCGATCTTATGACCCGCGATCCGCGCGCCCTTTGCGATCCGCGCCTGCGCCCAGAGTGCTTGGATCTTGTAAGCGTCTTCAAGTTCCAAATTCGGATATGTCCTGCTCGGCTGGACGATGGGCTTGCGTTCGGTTTCTGCCTTCAGCAGTGCGTCGGCTGCCGCCTGGCGTTCTTTTTCCGTAATCATGATGTGGCTCTGCTGGTTTCGTTACTTGATCGGGGGACGCGGCAGAATGGCCTCGCCCGGCTCCATGACGTAGGTGTAGTCGAGCGAGAACCACGGGCCACTGACGTCCGTGTCGGATGGGTGCGGCTCGTCATGACGGACAAAGTCGCCTGTCAAAGCCGCGGTGACGCCGAACTGCACGTCGGACTCGATATTCGGATCGCTCGGGTCGAAGACCTGGGAAATGAGGGTTTTGTATCCCTCTTTGAAGATCAGCGCGTGCAGATGAGCAGGTCGGTAGGGGTGGCGGCCTTGCGCTTGGAGAAGCCGACCTACGACTCCGTCGACAGGGATGGGATAGCCGACCATCTTGACCGTTCTAAACCAGAACCGACCCTCGTCGTCCGTAGTGAACTTGCCGCGCAGGTTCATTTCCGCCTGATCAGGATCCTGGTTCTCGTAAAGGCCGACAGGAGAGGCGTGCCATACGTCTATCTCGGCGCCTGGGATGGGCTTACCTCCCCGATCAACCACCTTCGCGTGGACAAACAAGGGTGTTCCCGGAGTTTCCGACCGGATGATGGTTCCGCCGTTTTCGACCCGCGGAGAGTTGAGCCGCCAGAACGGCCCGAGTAGCGACTGTGAAGTCTCTGTCTGCCCGTTGTCGCCGTTGTTGAGCAGGCATACAAGCGACGAGACGCCAAGCGATCCTGCCATGAGCACGAATTCGTTGTGGCTGTCGGTCTTCAACTGGCCAATTTCGTTGAGGATGGCGGTCGCTTCGCGAAACTCGACTTCCGACAGCCTGACTTCCCGCACGAATGCGTGGAGATGCTTCACCATCGCAACGAGTATATCTCGCAACCGTGGATCTTCGGTGCGGTTCATCACGGCGAGGACGGTAGGCGTCAACTCGCTTTCGGTCCTGATTGCCATAAGGCTACCTCCCAATGAGGCTCGACTATCAGAATAATCGATTATCAGTCAAGTCGCTCATTGAATTTTCAACGCTCGTGGCGGAGACGGAATCGCGCTTGATGGCAAATAAATACCTGTAATAACTTGATTAACGTGAATTTACACAGGCAAAGACGTAGGCATTCAGTGCTTTTTGACCCTATCAAGTTGACATAAATAATCGTTTATTATATCGATCATCGAAACTTGGTTGAATTGCTTGGAGGAAAGATGGACTCGGCCGACGACAGCTCTCTTGGGCCGTTGACAGAAGATGTGCCGCCAGCCGGCTTCCTCGACGATGGCAAGAACACCATCGGCAGCCAGCTCGCATCGCGCCTTCGGGAGGCGATCATCTCCGGTGAGCTGGAAGCCGGCAGCAAGATCAATCTCGACAAGGCGCGGAAGACTTTCAATGTCAGTCTGAGCCCGTTGCGGGAGGGCTTAGCCCGGCTCATTTCAGACGGCCTGGTCGAGTTTCAGGACAACAGAGGCTATCGCGTCGCGCCGATCTCGCTGGCTAATCTCGAAGAGGTCACGAGCCTGCGCGAGGAGCTCGAGGTTTTCGCGCTGCGTGAATCCATGCGTCTTGGCGACGTCGAATGGGAGGGCAACATTATGCGTGCGCTTCATCGTCTAAACCGCACGGAGCGCGACGCCGCGCGTCCCGAAACGCTGGAGCACTGGGAAGCGCTTCACCGCGAATTCCACCTCACCTTGATCTCGGGGTGTGGCAAACCTCTGCTACTTCACTTCTGCAGTCTTCTGCTGAATCTCAACGACCGATATCGCCGCGTCTTCCTGATCCGTACGTCGGGGGACCGCAATGTAGGGCAGGAGCACAGCGAGATTGCCCAGGGAGCGGTCGCGCGTGATGTCGACTATGCCTGCGAAAAGCTCCTTCAGCACATTCATCGCACCGGCACCAATCTTCGCAACCATCTCGCGACGAAGGGAATCGCGTGATGGCCGCCGCAACATCGAAATCGGCGCCCCTGATTGGCGTCGCGCACTTCTCATCGATATTGCTGTCTCCCGTGGAATTTGCGAAGGCCGCAGCGCGCGCGGGATTTTCCAGGATCGGGCTCAGACTGAATCCGGCGTTCCCTGGTGCGCCTTACTACGAATTGCCTGTCGGTAGTTCAGCTGCAGGCGAGCTGAAATCCGTACTTACGGGTGAAGGCGTCGAGGTTTTCGATATCGAGTTCTTCGTAATCGACCCGTCCTTCGACGCGTCTTCGGTGGAGGCCACAGTCGCCGCGGCTGCGAACATTGGAGCACGCCGGCTCAGTGTCTGCGGAGATGATCCTGACCAAGCCAGATTGGCATCGAACTTCTCGGATCTCTGCGGCCTTGCGGACCGCTACGGGTTGGCCGTCGACATCGAGAACATGGGTTGGCGGGTGATTAAAACCTTCCAGGACAGCGTCGGCCTTGTGAAGGCGAGTGGTGCCCGCAATGCCGGCGTCCTTGTCGACGGAGTACATTTCTTCAGGAATGGCGGCACGCTCGCCTCGCTCCGAACCGAGATCGGCTGGGTAAAGCACGTTCAGTTGTGCGATGTCGCTGGACCGGCGCCGGTGACACCAGAGGAGATGATTGCTGAAGCTAGAGGCGGGCGGTTCGCACCGGGGGAGGGCGAATTGCCGTTGAAGGAACTCGTCGCAGCGGTCGCTAGCTCCGCGGCGATCTCGGTGGAAGTCCCACTCGCGGGGTCTGCCCCGCCTGAGACGCATTTGAAACAACTGTACGACAAGGCCGAAGGATTATTCGGGCCGGATCGCTGATCCGGCGCCGGCGCGGCGTGAGCCGCGTCGGAGGGAGGAAGTCAACATATGGGTTATACGTTCGATTTTGGTGCGGTCTTCGACCGCGCCCCGGAATTGTTTTGGGGTTCGCTTGGGACGCTCGGTCTTGCGGTTGCCGGAATGATCCTTGCGCTCGCGATCGGTATTCTCGGCGTCGCTGCAAGAACATCCAAGAACAAACTCGTTCGAGCTCCAGTGATTACCTTCGTCGAGATTGTTCGAAACACACCGTTCCTGGTGCAGATATTCTTCATCTACTTCGCACTTCCGCTCATGGGCATCCGACTGAACCCCACCGCTACCGCTATCATCGCGCTGGGGATCAATGGCGGCGCCTATGCGATTGAGATCATTCGAGGCGGCGTGGAAAGCGTGAGCAAGGGACAGGTTGAGGCAGGCTTTGCGTTGGGCTTGCATAAGGCCGATGTGTTCCGGCTGATCGTTCTGAAGCCGGCCCTGCGGGCGATCTATCCGTCCCTGACCAGCCAGTTCGTGATGCTGACCTTGACGACTTCGGTCTGCACTTCGATCGCCGCCTACGAGTTGACCTCGGCGGCCCAACGGATCGAATCCGACACTTTCCGAAGCTTCGAGGTCTATTTCAGCGTGACCGCAATCTACCTCGTCATCTCGAGCCTGATGATGGGCATCTTCGCCCTTATCTCCCGTTACTACTTCAACTACCCGACACGATAGGAGGCGTTCATGGGTCCCATCGGCGAAAACGAGCTGTTCTTCCTCTTGCAGGGTCTGAAGTGGACTGTGCTGCTGGCCATCATCGGCTTCCTCGGCGGAGGTGTATTTGGAATCCTGATCGCTCTGGTGCGCACGTCGAAGAACCGCTTCGCACGTTTCGTATCGTCGGGCTACATCGCGCTCTTCCAGGGCACGCCGCTCCTGATGCAGCTCTTCGTCGTCTACTACGGCGTCGCGCTATTGGGCGTCGACGTCAATGCATGGATCGCTGTGGCAATCGCGTTCACCCTCCATGCGAGCGCCTTCCTGGGCGAGATCTGGCGCGGCTCGATCGAAGCCGTTCCGAAGGGCCAGACCGAAGCCGCGAACGCACTCGGGCTGCATTACATCTCCCGAATGAGGGACGTTATCCTGCCGCAGGCGCTGAAGATTTCCATGCCTGCAACCATCGGATTTCTCGTCCAGCTGATCAAGGGAACATCGCTCGCCGCAATCGTCGGCTTCATAGAGCTGACCCGTGCCGGACAGATCATTTCGAACCAGACCTACCGCCCGCTGCTCGTCTTTGGGATCGTCGGAATAATCTACTTCATCATTTGTTGGCCTCTCTCCCACATCGGGAGCGGCCTCGAAAAACGGATGGCGAAAGCTGTCCGATAACCTTGCTTCGCCCGAAGCAAAGACCACAGAGGAGGAGAATGGAATGTATAGCAATCGCAGACAATTTCTTGGAATGGCCCTGGCTACGGCCGCCTTCGCCACGGTCGGCGCGGCTGCAGCTTCCGCAGCGACCGTCGAGGAGATCAAGGCCAAGGGCACGATCGTCGTCGGCATTCAGGGCGACAACGCGCCATGGGGCTTCGTCAACACGAGCGGCAAGCAGGACGGGTTCGACGCCGATGTCGCGGCACTCTTCGCCAAGGAGCTCGGAGTTAAGGTCCAGTTCCAACCGCTTGCCGTCGCCAACCGCATTCCGGCCCTGACCACCGGCAAGGTCGACATCCTGTTCGCCACCATGGCCATGACGGAAGAGCGCGCCAAATCAATCCAGTACAGCAAGCCATACGCGGCGAACACGATCTCACTTTATGCGGCAAAGGCCGATACCGCTAAAACGCCTGCCGATGTTGCCGGCTGGGAAATCGGCGTGCCGAAGTCCAGCTCGCAGGACAAGGCCATTACCGACGCGATGGGGTCGACGGCCACCATCCGCCGCTTCGACGACGACGCCGCAACCATTCAGGCGCTGGTTTCCGGACAGGTCAAGGCCGTCGGGGGCAACATGTTCTACGGACAGCGGCTCGATGCCGCCAGCGCCGGCACCTACGAGCGCAAGATCGACTTCCTGACGACTTACAACGGCGTTGGGACGCGGCTGGGCGAGAAGGACTGGAACGAGGCCGTCAATGCCTTCCTCGACAAGATCAAGGCTAATGGCGAACTTGCAGCCATCACCAAGAAGTGGATGAACATCGATCTGCCGACGTTCCCGGAATCCATCCCCAACATCCCGTTCACCGTCAAGTAAAGCATATGGAGGGCGCCGTGCTCAGTTCCGCTAATGATCAGTCGACATTGATATCTCTTGATAAAGTGGAGAAATGGTACGGCTCCTTCCATGCGCTGAAAAACATCAGCCTGTCGGTTCGCAAAGGCGAGAAGATCGTACTTTGCGGACCTTCGGGTTCCGGCAAGTCGACGTTGATCCGCTGCATCAACGCTCTCGAGCTGATCCAGGAAGGCAGGATTGTCGTCGAGGGACAGTTGCTCGACGGCACAAGCAAGGCGGTTGATGCCATTCGGCGTGAAGTCGGGATGGTGTTCCAGAACTTCAATTTGTTCCCGCACATGACCGTCCTGCAGAACTGCGCGCTTGCGCCTATGAGGGTCCGCGGAACCAGCCGGGCCGACGCCGAGAGGCTGGCGAGAAAGTACCTCGAACGGGTTCGAATCCTTGATCAGGCGGAGAAGTATCCCGCTCAGCTCAGCGGAGGGCAGCAACAGCGTGTCGCCATTGCCCGGGCGCTCTGCATGGAACCCAAGGCGATGTTGTTCGACGAACCGACATCGGCGCTCGATCCGGAAATGGTGAAGGAAGTGCTGGACACGATGATCGGTCTCGCACGCGACGGCATGACCATGATCTGCGTCACCCATGAAATGGGCTTCGCCCGTCAGGTTGCAGACAGGGTCATCTTTATGGCTTCCGGCGAGATCATAGAGGAGGCCGAGCCCGAGGTCTTCTTCAAGTCTCCGAAGCATGAGCGCACCAAGGCTTTCCTTGGCGAGATCCTCGCACATCACTGAGCTGATGGGGCTATCGAAATGAACAACAACAAATTCCTCGTCGGTCTCATCGGGGCCGACATCCAGATGTCGAAGTCGCCCGCACTGCACGAAACCGAGGCGCGGCACTTGGAGCTGGATTACCATTACGAGCTCGTCGATTTCGCCGAGCGCAGTTTACCCGCTTCTGCGCTGCCTGAATTGCTCGTAGAACTCGAAGACCGCGGCTTCGCAGGAAGCAACATCACGCACCCGTGCAAGCAGACGGTCATCGCCCATCTTAGCAGCCTGTCCGAGGACGCCGAGATGCTCGGAGCAGTCAACACAGTCGTGCTTCGGGATGGAGAGCGGATCGGGCACAATACGGACTGGTATGGCTTCTACAAGAATTTCGAGCGCGGTATGCCCGGTGTCGCCAAAACTCATGCCGTCCTGCTCGGCGCAGGCGGCGCAGGGGTCGCCGTAGCGCACGCAGCAATCAAGCTCGGTATCGCGATGCTCTCGATCTTCGACCAGGACACAAATCGCGCCGCCGCGCTTGCCGATCAGCTCAACCGACGCTTTTCAAGAACCTGCGCGCAGCCGGTCAGGGAAGTCGGTGCGGCGCTCGCTTCGGCCGACGGGCTGATTCACGCTACGCCGACGGGCATGCGAAGTCATCCGGGTCTCCCGATCGAACCGGAATGGCTTCATCCACGTCACTGGGTCGCCGATATCGTCTACATGCCGCTCGTGACCGAACTTCTGGCCCTGGCAGAGAAGAAGGGGTGCAGGACCTTGCCGGGCGGCGGCATGACCGTGTTCCAGGCCGCGGCGGCCTTTGAACTGTTCACGGGTGTAAAACCGGATGCGGAACGCATGTCGCGTCACTTCGAAGAATTGTGCCGAGCTCCAGCCTGACCGGGAGAACATGCCTTGCCGCACATCATTATCGACTATAGCCAGGGTGCTGCCGAACGGGTGGCGATCGATGAATTGACCAGAGCGATCCACCATCGGGTGCGCGACGGAGGCCTGGTCAAGCCCACTGCCGTGCGGACCTTCGCCAGGGAGGCGACCTTCTCCTGCGTCGGGGACGAGCACCCGGACAATCACTTCATCCAGATAGTCGTCCGCGTGGCGCCTGGCCGGCCGGCAGAAACGAAACGGGAGTTGTTGAAGGCTGTCCTCGAAGCGGCGCGCGATGTTGCGGCCCCCGCGCTGCAAGCGGGCCGGCTGGGGCTGCGGGCCGATCTTTACGAATCCGATCCGGATTTCGCATTCCAGGAAATAGCGTTTGCCTGAGCTTGGCAACGCCCCTCACAAGGACAATTGCAATGAGCCTGATCTACGTTCTCAACGGCCCAAACCTGAATTTGCTCGGCAAGCGTCAGCCTCACATCTATGGTCACGAGACGCTGGCCGACGTCGAGGCAGACTGCCGGAAACTGGCCTCGGAACTCGGCCACGAGATCCGTTTCCTCCAGAGCAACCGTGAATATGAAATCATCGATTGGATCCACGAAGCGCGCGAAGACGGAGTCGGCATCGTCATCAATCCGGCTGCATTCACGCACACGTCGCTTGCCATCCTCGACGCCCTGAACACGTTCGAGGGTCCCATCATCGAGATCCATATCTCCAACGTGCATAAGCGCGAAAGCTTCCGTCATCATTCCTTCGTTTCCCACCGCGCCGACGGCGTCATCGCCGGTCTTGGTACGGAAGGCTATCAGCTCGGAATCCGCCGCATCGCGACGTTGCTCAAGGCGCCGAAGAAGGACTGACAATGGCTCCCCCAGTCAAACTGGCGGTCCTCGGCGCGGGGCTTATCGGAAGGCGTCACATCAAACACGTGCTGGACGAACCGATGGCGGAGCTTGTCGCGATCGTCGACCCGAGCCCGGTTGGAAAGGCGATCGCAAGCGAGGTCGGCGCCAAATGGTTTTCGAGCTTCGCTGAAATGGTCGCCGCAGCTCGCCCTGACGGCGTCATCATCGCGACGCCCAACCAGATCCATGTCAGAAACGGTTTTGAGGCCGTAGAGGCCGGCATCCCGGCATTGATCGAGAAGCCTATCGCCGACGATATTAGCGCCGGCGAAGAGCTCATCGCGGCGGCGGCGGCCAAAGGAATCCCGTTGCTGACCGGACATCATCGCCGACATAATCCGATGATGCAAAAAGCTAAACAGATCATCGAAAGCGGAAAGCTCGGGCGGATACTGGTCGTGAATGCGATGTTCTGGCTATTCAAGCCGGACGAATACTTCGATATTGCCTGGCGGCGCGAACGCGGAGCGGGGCCAATCTTTCTCAATCTGATCCACGACATCGACAACCTTCGCTACTTATTCGGGGAGGTCACTGCGGTCCAGGCACGCGAATCCAACGCAGTTCGCGGAAACGCCGTTGAGGAGACCGCGGTGATCCTCATCGAGTTCAAGAACGGAATTCTCGGCTCTGCTTCCGTTTCGGATTCCGTTGTCGCGCCCTGGAGTTGGGAGATGACGACCGGCGAAAACCCCGCTTATCCTAAAACTGAGGAGGCCTGCTACATGATCGGCGGCACCCACGGGTCGCTGTCGGTGCCGTCACTCAACATGTGGAGCAATCCCGGCAACAGGGGCTGGATGGAACCGTTCGAATGTAATCGCGCCAAAATTGAGAACGAGGATCCGCTCGTCCTGCAGATACGCCAGCTTTGCAGGGTCATCAGAGGCGAGGATGCACCGCTGGTCAGCGGACGTGAGGGACTGGAAACCTTGAAGGTTATCGACGCCGTGAAGCGATCCGCCGCAGCGGGTCAGCGTATCAGCCTGATCTAAATGGTTGCGCGCCAGCTTAAGGCGGTCGCAACTCGCGCGAACGATCTTACGCCATCTCGCGTGAGGTGATGCTGGACCTCTCTGGAACACGGCCACAGGTCCGTCATCCTTATGGACGGGCGCGACGCCGCGAGGACACCCTTGAGCATAAGGACACGCGCGCGCTGTGACAGGTACAGGAACGGGGAGGTTGAAGTACGGCGCACAACGAGTCCGGACGCCTTTGTCATCTGGAACCGCTTTGCAGAGAACCAAAGACCCGGCAGGAAGGAATCCTTCCACCCGGGTCTGTTTCATTTCAAAGCTTCAACCGGCCGAAGTTGGCATGTCAATCCGGCGCGGAGGTCTGCAGGGCCAGAGCATGCAGTACGCCGCCCATATTGCCCTTCAGCGCCTCGTAGACCATCTGGTGCTGTTGCACGCGGCTCTTGCCGCGGAAGGCTTCGGCGACGACTTCGGCGGCGTAGTGATCGCCGTCGCCCGCCAGATCGCGGATCGTCACCTTGGCACCGGGAATCCCAGCCTTGATCATGTCTTCGATATCGCCGGGTTTCATGGCCATGATCGTTACTCCTTGCGCATCATTCCGCAGCAAGCTCGCCGCGGCCTTCCATGAAATCAGGGAACCACGATTCATGGGCATCGCGCAATTGCTGAATCGGCAGCGAGATCAGATCGCCGACGACGAGCGCCGATCCTCCGACCGTGCCGAGACGGCGGAAGGGAACGCCGCCACCTTCTGCATTGACGCAGACGAAATCGGCGACATCGGCAGGCAACGTTAGCACGTAGCGCGCCTGATCCTCACCGAAGAGCAGCGCATGCGGTTCACCCTTGCCTTCACTCAGATCGATCGTCAGGCCTTTGCCCGAGGCCATCGCCATTTCGGCGAGCGCCACCGCTAGACCACCCGAGGAAATGTCGTGGCAGGCGGTCGCCTGGCCGTTGCGGATCACCGAGCGAACGAAATCGCCGTTACGGCGTTCGGCAAACAGATCCACCTCCGGCGCCGGACCTTCGCGGCTGGAAAGCACATCGCGGAGATAGACGGACTGGCCGAGATGGCTGCCGTCGACACCGATCATGATGACCTTATCGCCGTCGTTGGCGCTGCCGATGCGGGCCATCTTGCTCCAGTCCGGCAGCAGGCCGACGCCCGCGATCGTGGGGGTTGGCAGAATGGCGACGCCGTTGGTCTCGTTGTAGAGCGACACGTTGCCGGAGACGATCGGGAAGTCGAGCGCGCGGCAGGCCTCGCCGATGCCCTTCACCGCCTGAACGAACTGGCCCATGATCTCGGGCTTTTCGGGATTGCCGAAGTTCAGGTTGTCGGTGGCGGCGAGCGGTTCGGCGCCTGTCGCGGTGATGTTGCGCCAGCATTCGGCGACCGCCTGCTTGCCGCCTTCGAAGGGATCGGCCTCGACATAACGCGGAGTGACGTCGGAGGAGAAGGCGAGCGCCTTGGAGGGATGGCCGTCGACACGTACGACGCCGGCATCGCCGCCCGGAAGCTGCAGCGAATTGCCCTGGATCAGCGTGTCGTATTGCTCATAGACCCAACGGCGGCTCGACTGGTTGGCGGAGCCGACGAGTTGCAGCAGCGCCTGGTCGTAATCCTGAGGTGCGGCGACGAGATTGGCGGGCAGGGGAGCGTGCTTGCCGGATTCGCGCCAGGGGCGATCATATTCGGGCGCCTGGTCGCCGAGATCCTTGATCGGCAGGTTGGCGACCTCCTCACCCTGGTGCATGACGCGGAAGCGCAGATCGTCGGTCGTCCAGCCGACGATGGCAAAGTCGAGGCCCCACTTGACGAAGATCGCCTTGGCTTCCTCTTCCTTTTCAGGCTGCAGCACCATGAGCATGCGCTCCTGGCTTTCCGACAGCATCATCTCGTAGGCCGTCATTCTCTCTTCGCGCACCGGCACCTTGTCGAGTTCGAGCAGGATGCCGAGATCACCCTTAGCGCCCATTTCGACAGCCGAGCAGGTGAGGCCGGCCGCACCCATATCCTGGATGGCGATGACGGCGCCGGTCTGCATCAGCTCTAGGCAGGCTTCCAGCAGGCACTTTTCGGTGAAGGGGTCGCCGACCTGAACGGTCGGCCGCTTCTCTTCGATCGATTCGTCGAATTCGGCCGATGCCATCGTCGCGCCGCCGACGCCGTCGCGGCCGGTCTTGGCGCCGAGATAGACGACCGGAAGGCCGACGCCCTTGGCTTCGGACAGGAAGATGGCGTTGGATTTGGCGATGCCGGCGGCAAAGGCGTTGACCAGGATATTGCCGTTGTAGCGGGCGTCGAACTCGACCTCACCGCCGACCGTCGGCACGCCGAAGGAATTGCCGTAGCCGCCGACGCCGGAAACGACGCCGGAGACGAGGTGGCGGGTCTTCGGGTGATCCGGTTCGCCGAAGCGCAGCGCGTTCATCGCGGCGATCGGGCGCGCACCCATGGTGAAGACGTCGCGCAGGATGCCGCCGACGCCGGTCGCAGCGCCCTGATAAGGCTCGATATAGGAGGGGTGGTTGTGGCTCTCCATCTTGAAGACGACGCAATCGCCGTCATCGATATCGACCACGCCGGCATTTTCGCCCGGGCCTTGGATGACGCGCGGCCCCTTGGTCGGCAGTGTTCGCAACCATTTCTTCGAGGATTTGTAGGAGCAGTGCTCGTTCCACATGGCAGAGAAGATGCCGAGCTCGGTAAACGTCGGTTCGCGACCGATCAGATCCAGAATACGCTGGTACTCGTCGGGCTTCAGGCCATGGCTCGCGATGAGTTCCGGCGTGATCGGGATGGTGTTTGGAATGGTCATGAGCTCTCGGAAGTCCCTGCCGTTGCGCGTTTTCCGCTCTTTAACCTATGTAGGGACGGCGCGCGACAGGAAAATGCCCGCCGTCAACAGCGGGCGGGCGACTTCTTCGGCCCCATACGGGCGGCCGCTTCTCAGAGTCTGTTTGACAACTTGCTTTTGATTCTCGATCGATAGCAATGGGCAAGGCTCCGGCCCAGCTTTTGTGTGCCGCTGATGTTTCCTATAGGAAACTTTTCTTCTTGGTTGATGGTATCGAGATACAATGCCGGACATACAACAACAGGCAGACGAAAAGGTATTTGCCGGGCGCGCGCTTGTGGCTGGCTTCGCTACAGGGTCGATCGTATTCAGCGACACGGCGCTCAGCTTCTGGGGCGGCGTCGACTCCCGGACCGGAGAAGTCATCGACCGCCACCATCCCCTGTCGACACAGGTCCTGACAGGAAAGATTCTCGCCATCCCCGGCGGACGCGGTTCGTGTACGGGCAGCAGCGTGCTCATGGAGCTGATCATGAACGGGCACGCTCCCGCCGGCATCGTGGTCTCGCGCCAGGAGGAAATACTGTCGCTCGGAGTGATCGTCGCGGACGAAGTGTTCGGCCGATCGATCCCCGTTGTCCAGCTCTCCGAAGACGACTTCGCCGAGCTGCACTCTATCCCTGAAGTCACCCTCATCGGCGACAAGGTCATCGCGGGCCGGATCGAAACCGCCCCCGGTTTCGATGCCGCCGATCGCACCTATGGAAATTCAATAGTGCTGACATCGAGGGATCGGTCGGCTTTGAACGGGGAAATGGGCAAGGCCGTGCAGGTGGCAATGAGGGCCACGACGCGCATGGCTGAAATTCAGGGAGCGACGGAACTTATCGATATCTCCCAGGTCCATATCGATGGCTGCATCTACACCGGGCCGACCAGCCTGGAATTCGCGAAACGCATGCGGGACTGGGAGGGTAGGGTTGTCGTTCCAACGACCCTGAACTCGATATCGGTGGACCAGATGCGTTGGCGGGAGCAGGGCGTGTCTCCCGGCGTCGCCGGACCCGCATCCGAATTGGGTGAGGCTTACGCCTCCATGGGAGCACGAAAGACGTTCACCTGCGCACCCTATCAGCTGTCGTCCGCACCCAGGCAGGGTGAGCAGGTGGCTTGGGCGGAGTCGAACGCCGTCGTATTCGCGAACAGCGTTTTGGGTGCTCGCACTGCCAAGTATCCTGACTACCTGGATCTGTGCATCGCTCTCACGGGGCGCGCGCCGCTGACCGGGCCGCATATCGCCGACAACAGGCGCGGGAGCCTCGTGGTCAAGGTGTCGGGCTTCGTGTCGCGGGATGACATGGTCTACCCCATTCTCGGCTACCACATCGGCAAGCTTGTCGGAGATGAAATTCCGGTCGTGATCGGCCTAGAGACGTGGAAGCCGAATCTGGACGACCTAAAGGCGTTCGGGGCGGGTTTCGCGACGACATCAGGCTCTCCCATGTTCCATATCGTCGGTGTCACGCCGGAGGCCGACAGCCTTGAGAGCGTTGTCGGAAGTAAGATCAAGGCGAGCTATGAAGTCTGTCCCGAGGACGTCGTTGCCGACTGGAGGAAACTCAACGGCGGGTCTGTGGATGGCATCGAGTTCGTTGCGCTGGGCAATCCCCATTTCTCTTTCGACGAATGCGAGCGGCTGGCCGCGCTCTGCGAAGGCCTGGCGAAACATCCTGACGTTAAGGTTCTGGTTACCTGCAACCGTGCGACGTTCGAAAGGGCTTCCGCTGCGCATCTTGTCGGCAAATTGTCGGACTTCGGCGTAGAATTCGTAACCGATGCGTGCTGGTGCACACTTGCGGAGCCTGTCATCCCAAAATCGGTCAATACAATTATCACCAATTCCGCGAAGTTCGCTCACTACGGTCCTGGATTGACGGGTAAGGCGCTTCGGTTTGGCAGCCTGGCGGACTGCGTCGCGGCGGCTTGTCAGGGCGAGTTGAAGCCTGTTCGTCCCACATGGGACTGAACGGTTCCCGCCTGCCGATGGTCGATCAGACGGCCGTAATGAGCAGTTCAATCATCCGTCGGCCAACCCGCTGAAATTGTCGAACGGACTCTCAGAACTTGTAGCCGATCTGCAGGCCGGCGCGCGTCATGCCGTCGTTCGGCCCGTCGCAAAGATTGGCGTGCGAGGAATGGGCAAGCTGGGCCATGACATTCCAGTGGGCGTTGAAACGGTAGCCGGCGCCCACATATTCGTGGAAGAGAACACGACAGCCGAGTTCCGGACCGTCATCATCGCCTTCGAGATCGCCTGTATGGATGACGCCGCCGAAGCCGGCTTCGGCAAAGAGCTTCTCGTTGAAATCGACCGTCCAGGTGAAACCGGTGAAGAACTGGGTGGCTTCGCCCGACGTGCCGATCGAGGTACCGAGATGGACACGTGGGTGCAGCAGCTGTTGCTGCCAGCCGACTGCCGTGTCGTAGCCGAAAGGATCGAAGAGAGCGGTAATCTCCGGAAAGACGCCGTCTTCCCTGGAATGGCCCGACTGCACCGAGGCCGAGGCGCCGAAGCGTAATTCATCAAATATCTGCTCGGCGGCAGTTGCAGAGCCCGCAACCGAGACGGTGGCTGCCGCTGCCATACTCAAAAAACGCAACCCGATCCTTCCGAAGTCGACCCTCATTTGCTGTCCTTTGATTTGCATCAGACGGGAACAACAAAGAGGTAACACGGAGGTTGAGTCGCTAAAGCGCTCCGAAGAGGCTGCGGCGTTTTTTCCGATTTATGACGTGCATTTGCAACACGTCATATTTCGCCGTCATAGGCGGATCCGCCATTTTCCAGCAGCCGGCGCAGGATCATCAGTCCCGAGGTCAGTTCCTGCCCCGTCTTCGGCGAGGACAAGCCGATGCGAACGCGGTGATAGGCTTTCTCGCCACGGGCCGCCTTGAACTCGTCCTCATCGTCGACGAGCACGCCGTCGCGGTAGGCGGCGTTCTTGAAGGTGCCGGACATCCAGGGCTCCGGCAGTTTCAGCCAGAGGAAGGGCGCGTGGAGATGCGATTCGAAATCGAAACTCTGCAACTGCTCGCGGGCGAGCTGGACGCGCCTGGAAAGTTCTTTGACGCTCGCTTTGCGGATCTCGTGCGCTGTGCCGCTTTCGACGAGGCGCGCACAGGTCTCCGCCAGGATGAAGGGCAGGCCGCCGGTGATCATCTTGTGTGTCACCCTGATGCGCTGGGCAAAATGCGGCGGGCAGGCGACCCAGCCGCCGCGCACGCCGGCGGCGACCGATTTCGACAGGCCGTTGACGAGGAAGGTGCGGTCGGGCGCGATCGAGGCGAGCAGCGGCGTATCGTCGTCGGCCATGCCGCCGTAGAGGTCGTCCTCGATCAGCCAGACGCTGTGTTTCCTGGCGATTGCAGCGATGGCCGCGCGCCGCTCATAGGGCATGATCGCCAGCGTCGGATTGTGGACGGTCGGCATCAGGAAGGCGATCTTCGGATGCTGCTGCTGGCAGAGCCGCTCGAAATCCTCGGGGATCATGCCAAGCTTGTCGGAATCGACCGTCAGTGTGCGGCGGCCGAGCAGGCGGGCGCTGCGGCTGACCTGGGTGTAGGTGAGATCCTCGAAGACGATCTTGTCACCCGGCGCCGAGACGGCGGCGATAACGGCGATCGCCGCCGCATGGGCGCCGAGCGTCGGCACGATGTTTTCAACCTCCGGCGTCCAGCCGCTGCGGGCAAGCCACAGGCGGCCGGCCTCGAACCAGTTCTGCGGGAAACTCCGGGAATAGGAGGAGATTTCGGAAAGATGCTGCTCACCGATCTCGGCGAGGATACCCGCTATAACCTTACCTTGGCCGAGATCGGGCGCGGCTGTCGTGTCGAAACGGATCTTGTTCGCCGGCGCATCCTGGACGCGGGTGCCGCCGAGCGAGACGGTCAGCGGATCAATCTGTTCCCCGGGCGGCGTCTCGGAACGGTTCAGCACATAAGTGCCGCGCCCCACTTCGCCGGCGACCAGGCCGCGCTCATGCACCAGCGCATAGGCGCGGCCGATCGTGCCGATCGTCACGCCGATATCATAGGCGAGGTTGCGCTGCGGCGGCAATTTGCTGCCGGCGGGCAGGGCGCCGCTTGCTATGGCGGATTCGATGCTGTCGGCAAGCCGGAGATAGACCGGCCCGGAACCGCGGGATATATCGGGAAGCCAATTTGTCATGGTGACAATTGTATATATTGTCACATTGTACCCGTCAAGCGTATGAGTCAATTCCAATGGCAAGCCGAGAGGATTCCTGGAATGTCTGCGTTACCCGAGATAAATATGCCGATTGTACCGATTGTCTCCTTGGAAGATAGAAGGCAGATCATCCTCCCCGACGCACCCGCCGAGGCGACGACGCGTTTGGAGCGAATCTGGGCGGCCATTCTTCTCTGGCATCAAAAGCGGGAAGGCCGGCGCGTGTTGAGAGGCCTGACGGCGACCGAACTGAAGGATATCGGTGTGTCGCAATCCGATGCGGCGCGCGAAGTCGGCAAGTCGTTTTTCTTCGACTGACAGTGCTTTCGGGAGTGATCGTATTTCGGTCCTGATCGGGGCGATCAGCTGCAGGCCTTGTTGCCGCCAGACCAGCGATTGACGTCGGCGGTGATGCGACCGGCGACCGGTTCCTGCATCATCGGACCGAAGGCCTGCAGGCGCGACGGGCTTCCCTCGGCCTGCACCACGAGCAGCGGCCGGCTTTCCGGGCTGCCCTTATGGACGAGCAGGATGCGCGGACGGCCGGAGAAGGAATTGAGCTCCGGCGCGAGCTTATAGGCTGCAAAGGCCGGATCGCCCGATTTGAACCAGCAGGCATTGGCGCCAAGCGCCACGCGTTCCATCGTCGGCAGTGCGGCGCGGTTCGGGCCTGTCGGCGCCGGCGTCTGGCAAGCTGCCACCATGGCTGCGATAGCGGTCAGCAGGGCGGCGTGTGCGACAGAGAGGCGAGGGCGCATCGATTGCTCCAGATCCGAACAGAAGGATTTTCGTGTGCCGAGGTTCAGGCGGCGATGACGTCGAGCGCCGAGGCGAAGAGGCCGCGGCCGTCCGAACCGCCATGGGCGGCCTCGATCAGGTTCTCGGGATGCGGCATCATGCCGAGCACGTTGCCTTTTTCGTTCATGACGGCGGCGATATCATTGATCGAGCCATTCGGGTTGGTGCCTTCGGCATAACGGAACACCACCTGGCCATTGCCTTCGATCGCAGCCAGCGTCGCATCGTCAGCGAAATAATTGCCGTCATGATGGGCAACCGGGCAGCGGATGACCTGGCCCTGCGCATAGGCGCGGGTGAAATCCGTCTCGGCATTGACGACTTCGAGCTTGATCTCGCGGCAGACGAATTTCAGGGAGGAATTGCGCATCAGCGCGCCGGGCAGCAGGCAGGCCTCGACGAGGATCTGGAAGCCGTTGCAGACGCCGAGCACCTTCACGCCCTTTGCAGCCTTGTCGATGATCGCCTGCATGACCGGCATGCGGGCTGCAATCGCGCCGCAGCGCAGATAATCGCCATAAGAAAAGCCGCCGGGGATGACGATCAGGTCGACATCAGGGATCTCGGTTTCCGTCTGCCAGATCGTCACCGGTGGCTGGCCGGAGATCTTGGTCAAGGCGGCGATCATGTCGCGGTCGCGGTTGAGGCCCGGAAGTTGAACGACGGCTGATTTCATGGGGTCCCTGCGTTTCGCGAAAGATATTGAACTGGAACGCTTTCGGCGAGCCATACTCCATTGTCGGAGACAAAGAAAGAATGACCCTCTGAAAACATGCGGGCCGCGTCCACACGCAGGATGAGATGTTCACCCTTGCGGCGCATTGCGACGATTTTCGCCGTTTCGACATCTGCAGACAGATGAACGTGATGCCGTTGCATCTTCTTCAAGCCTTCGCGCTCGATCGACTGCCAGTTCGTCAGAGACGTGCCGTGAAAAAGAGCAGCCGGCGGTTCAACTTGGTTCAATGCAAGATCGACCTCGACGCTATGACCTTGGTTTGCGCGAATTCTGTTATCGGCGAGCGTGAAGCGCTTCTTCGGATTGTTTTCGACAATCTCGATGATCTCGGCGCGGGAAACGTCATATTTCGACGTCAACGCTTTTTCGAGCTCGTCGAACGACACCCAACCCTCGCTATCAAGCGTCAAGCCCGCAGATTCCGGCGCATGACGCAAAACATAGCTCATATATTTCGAGACTTCCGTCTCCAGCTTTGCTTTCATCATGACGCCAAATCCTCAAAGTCCGCCAGACGACGGGTCTGTGATCATCAGTCGATCGCGATTGCGTAATTCTCGATCACCGTGTTGGCGAGCAGTTTTTCGCACATGGCTTTGAGGTCGGCCTCGGCCTTGCCCTTGTCGGCGCCTTCCAGCTCCAGGTCGAAGACCTTGCCCTGGCGGATATGGCCGACGCCTGAGAAGCCGAGGGCGCCAAGCGCACCCTCGATAGCCTTGCCCTGCGGATCGAGAACGCCATTTTTCAGCGTGACGGTGACACGAGCCTTGATCACTTTGTCTTTCCTGCCTTACTTGACGAGAACCGGGCCGGTGCCGCGCACAGGCTCGTTTTCATTGATGATGCCGAGACGGCGCGCCACTTCGGAATAGGCTTCGAGCAACCCGCCGAGGTCGCGGCGGAAGCGGTCCTTGTCCATCTTCTCGTGGGTTTCGATATCCCAGAGCCGGCAGCTGTCCGGCGAGATTTCGTCGGCGAGGATGATGCGCATCATATCGCCTTCGAAGAGACGGCCGCATTCGATCTTGAAATCGACGAGCTGGATGCCGACGCCGAGGAAGAGGCCGGTCATGAAGTCGTTGACGCGGATGGCAAGCGCCATGATGTCATCGAGTTCGGCGGGGTTTGCCCAGCCGAAGGCGGTGATGTGCTCCTCGGAGACCATCGGATCGTCGAGCGCGTCGGACTTGTAATAGAACTCGATGATCGAGCGCGGCAGCACGACGCCTTCGTCGATGCCGAGGCGCTTGGCGAGAGAACCGGCCGCGACATTGCGCACGACGATCTCCAGCGGGATCATCTCCACTTCCTTGATCAACTGCTCGCGCATGTTGAGCCGGCGGATGAAATGAGTGGGAATGCCGATCTTGTTCAGATGGCTGAAGATATACTCGGAAATGCGGTTGTTGAGGACGCCCTTGCCATCGATGACTTCGTGTTTTTTCTTGTTGAAGGCAGTGGCATCGTCCTTGAAGAACTGAATCAAAGTGCCCGGTTCCGGGCCTTCATACAGAATCTTTGCCTTGCCCTCGTAGATACGGCGGCGACGGTTCATCGTGGTCATTCTCTGTTGTTGGCGCTCTTGGGATAGCGCGAGTGGATCGATCTCGTGGCGTCCCCTTAAAGGAAAAGAGAGGGTTTCACAATCCGCCTGTCGCTCCTTCCCGGGTTTCGGATTCTCTTGACCCGGTTTCGGGTTTTCCCGGCCCTGGTTTCCAATTTTACGGAATACCGCCAAGAGAATCGAATGAATTCGCAAGACGAGTTTAGCGTCTTTTCCTCTACGGTGGAATGAAGGCAAAATGGCGGGGCGCTTTTGCAGGTTTTTATTTGGCGGCTCTGCTTCGCAGGGCGCGACGGAGCTGCGTCTGCAAGGCGCGACGGAGCTGCGTCTGCAAGGCGCGAGCAGCGATTTGCCCGTGGCGCCAGCTTCCGGCGCGGATGAAGGAGGGGATCTGCATGGCCGGCATCGGCCGGGCGAGCGCGTAGCCCTGCAGCGTGTCACAGTCGAGTTCTTCGAGAATGCGGATATGATCCGCCGTCTCGACGCCCTCGGCGATGACGAGAATGTTCAGCGAGCGGCCGATATCGATGATCGAGCCGACCAGTTTGCGCTGCTCGGACGATTGCGGCAGCATGCGGATCAGTTCGCGGTCGATCTTCAGCGTTTTCGGGCTCAATCGCAGCAGGCTGACGATCGAGGCATGGCCGGTGCCGAAATCGTCGATCTGGATGTCGATGCCGAGCTTGCGCAGCTTTTTCAGGTTGGCGGCCACCGCCTCGTCGCAATCGTCGAGCGAGATCGATTCCAGCAACTCGAAGGAGATGGTGCCGGGCTCGATCTTCAGGGCCCGAAGCTTCTTGCCGAGATCGGGGTCGGCGAGCCGCCTGGCGGAGACATTGACCGATATCTTCGGGATCGGCAGCCCGTCCTTGATCCAGACGCGGCGGTCGGCCAGCGCTCGCTCCAGGATCAAGGCGTCAATGGTCGAGACGACGTCGAGGTCTTCGGCGATGTCGAGGAAGCGGTCGGGCGTCAGCAGCCCGTGCACCGGGTGCTGCCAGCGGGCAAGCGTTTCAATGCCTACGACATCGAGCGTGCGGGCATCGAACTGCAGCTGATAGAAAGGCACGAATTCATTGCGCTCGAGGCCGATCAGGATCTCGTCGGCAAGGTGCTTGGCGGAGATGATGTCGCGGCGGGCAGCGGCCGAGAAGAATTCGAAGCGATTGCGGCCCAGGCCCTTGGCCCGATAAAGCGCGATATCGGCGTCGAGCAGCATTTGCTTGGCGTCGAGCGTCGGTCCGCTATCGATGGCGATTCCAATGCTGGCGCCGAAACGGCAATCGTGCCCCTCATATCTGACGGGTTTGCGCAATTCGCGGATAACACGTTCGGCAAGGCCGGCGATCTTCTTCGACGCTGGATCGACGGCGCAGAGGATGACGAATTCATCGCCGCCGATGCGGGCGACGAAATCGGCGGCGCGGACGGAATTTCTCAGCACGCTTGCGGCGTGCTGCAGCATGGCGTCACCGGCCCGGTGACCGAGTGTGTCGTTGATCTGCTTGAAGCGGTCGAGATCGATATGCAGGATCGCCAGTGCCAGGCCCTTTGCCCGGCATTCGCCCGAGCGCTCCCCCAGCATCTTGTCGAGATAGCGGCGGTTCGGCAGGCCGGTGAGATAATCGTGCAGCGCCAGGTGCTCGATGCTCTCCTTGGCGGCTTCGAGCTCGCGGTTGCGCGCCTCGGCCAGATCCTTGGCGCGCTGCAGTTCGTTGCGGAGCGCGACTTCCTCGGTGACGTCCCAGTTGGCGCCAATCAGCTTGCGGTGGCCGTTGCCGTCGATGAAGAAGGCCGAGCGGGCGCGGATGACGCGTTCGGCGCCGTCGCCGCGGATGATGCGGTATTCCTGCTGGAAATCGCTTCCGCTTTCGACGCTGCGGTCGGACAAGCCAAGCACGCGCTCGCGGTCGTCGGGATGCAGGCTTTCCGCCCAGGCGTCGCCGCCGATCAGGCGCGAGGCGCCTTGGAGCCCGTAAATGGCGATGAGGCGGTCGTCCCATTCGACGCTATCACGCTCGATATCGGCCTCGAAGACGCCGATGCGGGAAACCTCCAGCGCCAGATCAAGCCGGCGCGACAAACGCGATAGTGTTTCCTCGGCTTCCTTGCGGGCGGTGATATCCGTATCCGTGCCGATGATGCGCGTCGGCACGCCGTTCTCGTCCCATTCGACGCAGGCGCCGCGACACTCGATCCAGACCCAGTGGCCGTCCTTGTGACGCTCGCGATATTCGAAGATCTGGTAATTTGGATCGCCGGCATTCTGCCGGTCGATTGCATGGACGACAAAATCGCGATCGTCGGGATGAACGAGCTGCAGCCAGGCTTCGTAATCGCCGTCGGCTTCCTCGTCGGGCGCCATGCCGCGGATGGTTTTCCACGTTGGCGAGTAATATTTCCGGTCGAGACGGTAGTTGTGATCCCATACGCCGAGGCCAGAGCCGACGAGCGCATAATTCCAGCGGCTCTCCCGCTCGGCCAGTTCGGAATCGTCGGTCGCCCCATTGCCGATGCCTGCCTCAACCGCTGCGGCATCGCCATGCGGATCACCGGCCTCTGTATGGGCTTTCTTCACGGGCATTCTCGCTTATCTCACCTCGGCTCAGTCTGCTGTCATTCCATTAAGAAAGACTTAGAAAGCAGCTGCTCAACAAGCGAGATGGCGGCTTTTCCTCGATCAGGGGGAGAGCCGGCCGAGGAACTGGGCAAAGACCATGGTACCTTCGGGCCAGGGGCCGTGACCGGAATCGGCATTGATATGACCGGACTCGCCGGCATCGACGAGGAAGGAGCCCCAGCTGCTGGCAATATCGTCGGCATGGTCGTAGCTGCCGAAAGGATCGTTGCGGCTGGCCACCGTGATCGACGGGAAGGGCAGCGGATCGCGCGGATAGGGGCCGAAAGTCATCAGGTGCTTCGGGCGGATGTCGGGATTGGCGACATCGGGCGGAGCGACCAGGAAAGCGCCCGCCACGCGGTTGCGGAAATGCGGGATGGCATGGATCACCGAGGGCACGCCCAGCGAATGGGCGACGAGGACGACCGGACGGGTCGAGGCGTTCACCTCCTCGGCGATGCGGGCGATCCAATCCTCGCGGACCGGCTTTGTCCATTCGGCCTGCTCGACGCGCCGCGCCGTGCTGAGTTTTGCCTCCCAGCGGCTCTGCCAATGGCTCGGGCCGGAGTTGGTGTAGCCGGGGATGATGAGGATATCTGCGTCTGAGGCTTTCATAGTGCCGCCGATGTGAGAAAGCTGGTCCAAGATGTCAAGAGGGGATGTCAAGCAAGAGAGCGACACGGGCGCTGAGATTTGTTATATTGCGCCAGTGCCGGTTGCGGATTTCGTGTCGGCTTGCCCGCCGATGCTTACCGCCGCCGACCAGGTCTCGGCTGAGGAGGAGAAAGCCATGGCGACATTTCATGTCATGACGGGTGCTGGCGAAAGCTTCGCGCGGCCCGTGGTCAATCGCATCGGTATCGCCGACGTCTTCGACGCGCTGAAGCGCGGATACGACGATTTCATGGAGAAACCGTCCCACTATGTGTTCCTGTGCCTGATGTACCCGATCGCCGGCGTCTTCCTGACCCTGTGGACCTCGGGCGCCAATCTTTTGCCGATGGTCTTCCCGCTGATGGCAGGTTTCGTGCTGATCGGCCCGATCGCGGCGATAGGCCTCTACGAGATCAGCCGCCGGCGCGAGGCCGGCCTCGACGCGTCCTGGACGCATGCGCTTGAGGTGCGCCATTCGCCGGCGCTGCCGTCGATCGTGGCGGTCGGACTGATGCTCTGCGGCCTTTTCGTCGTCTGGCTGGTGACGGCGCAGACGCTCTACAGCAATCTGCTCGGCGAAGTGTTCCCGCGCAGCATGGCGGATTTCTTCCGCCAGGTCTTCGGCACGTCAGAGGGCATGCAGTTGATCATCTGGGGCAATCTCATCGGCTTCGTCTTTGCGCTCGTCGTGCTGGCGATGACCGTCATCACTTTTCCGCTGCTGCTCGACCGCGATGTCGGGGCAGTCGCTGCCGTCACGGCGTCGATCCGCGCCACGGTTCTCAATCCGGTGCCGGTGCTGCTCTGGGGCCTGATCGTCGCCGCACTGCTCGTCATCGGCACGATCCCGGTCTTTGCCGGACTTGCGCTCGTCATCCCGATCCTCGGCCATGCGACCTGGCATCTCTATCGCAAACTGATTGGGCGGGAAGGGGAAGTCACAGCATAACCACGGCTTCGCCTGCGGGGAATCACGGAGATCCCTAGGGGAATCTGAGATCCCTGGGGAACCTCGATCCTGGCTCGGAGTTTGTTCAGCCGAGAGCATGATGTCGTCGACATCATGCTCCGGAGACTTCGAGGGAGGATTCCAGAGGTGACGATGAAGCATCTG
Source organism: Rhizobium changzhiense (assembly GCF_013087625.1). Taxonomy (NCBI): domain Bacteria; kingdom Pseudomonadati; phylum Pseudomonadota; class Alphaproteobacteria; order Hyphomicrobiales; family Rhizobiaceae; genus Rhizobium; species Rhizobium changzhiense. Next base: position 607,578 of record NZ_JABFCQ010000002.1, on the reverse strand, counting down.
TTCGCCCGCTTCGCAACAAAGGTATCGGAATGGGCGGGCAAACCCGTCATCTTCATCCTGGCACTGATCGCCGTCGTCATCTGGGCGGCACTCGGCCCCTTCTTCGATTATTCGGAAACCTGGCAGCTGGTCATCAATACCGGCACGACGATCGTCACCTTCCTGATGGTCTTCGTGCTGCAGAACGCCCAGACACGCGACACCAGGGCGATCCAGGCCAAGCTCAACGAAATCATCCTGACCAGCCATGCCGAAAACCGTTTCATCGGTATCGAGAATCTCGACGAGGAAGAGCTGAAACGTCTCGACGAGCTGGTCGCCAAGGCCGCAAAGGGCAGGGGCGAGACGGAGGCTTGCAGGACATCGGAGGCAGTGAATGCTGCTCCGTCGAAGAAGGCGGAGGCACGCAAACGCTCTATGGCTGCCAAAGCGCCGAAGCAAAAACAACGGCCGCTTGAGAAAAGCTAGACTATGAAATAGAATCGGCAATTATATTGAGTTCATTAAATCCAACTCCGTAGGGGAAAATGAACGACTCCTTTCTTAGACAGCCGCAGGTCGAGCTGTTCTTTCAGGCTTATTTCATAGGAATGACATTAGGTCATTTGCCATTTTTCTTCGATGATATCGCCTTTATCGCGTTTATCCCAAAGTTTATTGTTTCGCTACCAGTCGTCTTTGTATTGTTTATTTTTTATCGTGTTAAATACTGCGAAATAAATTCACGCCCATTTCTTTGGTCATCTATTGTTTTTATAGTAATTTTGTTGCTGATTGTGGCGGTTTTCTTTTTGTTAGGCGAAAGTATTCAGAGGCTGACCTTGTTAGCTTTTCTCCTACTCATTTCTCTGCCTTCTGTCTTAGTCGCATGCCTCTACTTTCCAGTTATGATCAGGCTGCGACTGAGGAAAGCCGTCTGACAGATTCTTGATGGAGAGGGTTGCCGGCAGAAAAACGGCGCCTGCAAGGGCGCCGCTATATCGTTGATTGCAGATCGCTCAGGCGTTGCCGAAGACGCGGCGGAAGATCGTATCGACATGTTTGGTGTGGTACCCGAGATCAAACTTCTCCCGAATATCCTCCTCCGACAGCGCGGCGCGAACCTCGGCATCGGCAAGCAGCTCTTCCAGAAAATCCTTGCCCTGTTCCCAGACCTTCATCGCGTTACGCTGCACCAGGCGGTAGGCGTCCTCGCGGGAGGTTCCGGCCTGGGTCAGTGCCAGCAGGACGCGCTGGGAGTGGACGAGGCCGCGGAACTTGTTGAGGTTCTTTTCCATGTTCTCGGGATAGACGAGCAGCTTTTCGATGACGCCAGCGAGACGCGAGAGGGCGAAATCGAGCGTCACGGTGGCATCGGGGCCGATCATGCGTTCGACCGAGGAATGGGAGATATCGCGCTCGTGCCAGAGGGCGACGTTTTCCATGGCCGGCATGGCGTAGGAGCGGACCATGCGGGCAAGGCCGGTCAGGTTTTCGGTCAGCACCGGGTTGCGCTTGTGCGGCATGGCCGAAGAGCCCTTCTGGCCGGGCGAGAAATATTCCTCGGCTTCCAGCACTTCGGTGCGCTGCAGGTGGCGGATCTCGGTCGCCAGCCGCTCGATCGACGAGGCGACGACGCCAAGCGTGGCGAAATACATGGCGTGGCGGTCACGCGGGATCACCTGCGTCGAGACCGGCTCGGCCTTCAGGCCAAGGGCTCTAGCGACGTGTTCCTCGACGCGCGGATCGATATTGGCGAAGGTGCCGACGGCGCCCGATATGGCGCAGGTCGCGACTTCCTCGCGGGCGGCGACGAGGCGCTGGCGGCAGCGCTCGAATTCGGCATAGGCGAGCGCCAGCTTGACGCCGAAGGTGGTCGGCTCGGCATGGATGCCGTGCGACCGGCCGATGGTGACGGTGTCCTTATGTTCGAAGGCGCGGGTTTTCAGTGCCTCGAGCAGGCGGTCGAGATCGGCGATGAGGATGTCGGTGGCGCGGACCAATTGCACGTTGAAGCAGGTGTCGAGCACGTCGGACGAGGTCATGCCCTGGTGGACGAAGCGCGCATCCGGGCCGACGATCTCAGCGAGATGGGTGAGGAAGGCGATGACGTCATGTTTGGTGACGGCCTCGATCTCATCGATACGGTCGACGTCGAAGGTGGCGGCGCCGCCTTTCTCCCAGATCGTCTTTGCCGCCGATTTCGGGATGACGCCGAGTTCGGCCAGCGCGTCGCAGGCATGAGCCTCGATCTCGAACCAGATGCGGAACTTGGTTTCGGGAGACCAGATGGCGACCATTTCGGGCCGGGAATAACGCGGGATCATGGGCGGCTGCCTTCATTTCAAGAGGTTTGAGCATCTAAGACGCAATTTCGGACGCAAAACCGCTGGGCACTTTTGCTGAAATTGCTTTAGGCCCCTGTAGCAAAGACGGGCGGCAATCTCAACGCATGCGTTTGGCAAGATGATAGCTGCTTGCGACAAGACAGACGAGGCCAAGCGGCAGGAAGAGGCGCAGGCCAATCACCAGGAACTGGTAGACGGCGCTGATACTGGTGAAGACGAACTGGAAAGCCCAGACGATACTGCCGAAGGGGGCGTGCCAGCGCGAATAGAACATCCGGTATTCCATGGCGAAGAGGAAAGCGGTCATCAGGATCGTGGCCGCCGTCAGCGTCACGAAAAAAGCGGCAAAACGCGCTTCCGGCGGCCTGTCAAAGGCGAGGAAGCGGGCGACCGGCAGGGCGAACGGCCAGGCGAACAGGCCGCCGGCGAAATAGAGTGCGGCGATCTCGGCGAGGCGGCTCGTCTGCAGGCCATTGCGCAAGTAAAGGCCGAGCATGGCGGCGGCAAGCATCTGCATGCCCCAAAGCAACGCGCCGGCGATCAGATCGGGGTAGGGCGGTCGTGCAGCTCTTAGACGATCCATCCTGGGGCGATCCGTCCTCGGGCTATCCATGCTCAGGGATGAACCGGAACGGCGATCCAGCGTCCGTTCCTGTCGGCATCGAAGGCGAGGACGAGGGCGATGTGAACCTGGTTTCCGCCTTCCGGCTGATAGACCACGGCGCCGCCGATCCGGTATTCGACCGAACATACACGCTCGGCCGGAACTGCGGTGGCCTGGCGCGCCGCCTGCCGGTTCGGAGCGCCTTCCTTCTCAATCATCTGCAGGCTGAAACCGATAACGCGCTTGTCGACCGCCGTGCAGTCCTTTGGCGTCGGCACCGGCATCTCACCGAGCGAGAGCGTATAAGGCGATTTCGGCGGGCCGTCGGTTGCAAGCGTCGTGTAGCGGATCGTCTTCGAAGGGGAGCCGAGTTCGGTCGGCGGATTGAAGGCGGCGATCAGGCCGGGATTGGTCAGGAGATCGTATTTGTCCATCTGGCTGCGCGCCGCCGTCAGGTTCTGCCGCCGCGCCTTGGAGAGATTGGCGTCCTTGTCGGTCAGTTCGGTATGGAAGGGCGTGCCCTCGAGATAGTGGCCGTTTTCGGTATCGATGAAATAAGTGTTGGAGTAGGGAAGGTTGCCGCTCTCCTCGATGCCGAACTCCTGAAATCCGAAGACCTTGCCGTCGGCGGAAAAACCGATTGGCTGGATATTGGCGATGTCGCCGGCAAGTGACAGGCCGGGCAGGCCGGCAAATGCGGCAGCAAGCATGCCACCAATGATCAGACGTTTCTTCATGCTCGTGCCCCTTCAGCTGCCTGACGCAGATCGGCGACAGTCCGGCGGTAATCCTCGACCGTATCGCCCTTGAAAATTGCCGAGCCGGCGACGAGGACGTTGCCGCCCGCCCGCGCGATATCAGGCGCCGTTTCCACGGTGACGCCGCCATCGACCTCGAGCTCGATCGGCCGATCACCGATCAGTGACTTTGCCGCCGCGATCTTCTTCGCCATCGCCGGAATGAATTTCTGTCCGCCGAAACCGGGATTGACCGACATGATCAGGATGAGATCGACATCGTCGAGCACGTTCTCGATGGCGCTGAGCGGTGTCGCCGGATTGATCGTCACCCCGACCTTCTTGCCGAGATTGCGGACGGTCTGCAGCGAGCGGTGCAGATGCGGTCCGGCTTCGGCATGGACGGTGATCCGATCGCAGCCGGCCTTGGCGAAGGCTTCGAGATAGTCGTCGACCGGGGAGATCATCAGGTGGCAGTCGAAGGTGGCTGATGTATAGGAGCGGAGCGACTTGATGACATCGGGGCCGAAGGAGATGTTCGGCACGAAATGCCCGTCCATCACGTCGAGATGAATCCAGTCGGCGCCGGCGGCCGTCACGTCGCGCACCTCCTCGCCGAGCCTAGCGAAATCCGCTGCGAGGATCGAGGGGGCAATGCGAATGGGCAGCGTCATCAAATCTTACTCCGTATGGGCCGCCATTTGAGCGCGGGGCCTGAATTCAAGGCTGGCGCGCCGCCGCTCATTGCGTCGGCGCGGCAGGTGGAAAAAAGCCGTTGCCCCGCCATTCGAGCAGGCGGTAGGGGTTTTGCGAAAGTTCATGCGCGCCGGTGAAGCCGACGGCGCCGATCGGCGTCTGGAATGTCGTGCCGACAAGCGTCTCTTGCAGAGGTTTGCCCGCTGCGGCGGCGGCTTCTCCCGCCTGGCCGGCAATGAGGGCGGCGGCCAGCGACGGCAGGACATAACCTTCCGGCTCGATGCCTTTGGCGCGTAGCGCATCGGCTGCAACTGTGCCTTCCGGCAGAAGGGCGTATTCGGGCAGGGCGACGGCGCGCACGCCATCTGCGAGCGGCAGCGGCTGATTGGCGGCGCGCATGGCATCGCCGCCGAGGATGGACAGCTGGATGTTCTCGGCCTTGGCGTCGCGGGCGATGACGGCGATATCGTTGCGGTCGCCGCCGATGAAGACCCTGGTGGCGCCGGCTCGTTTCAGGCGGCGAACGAGGGCGATCTGCTGCTCCTGTCCCGGCCGATAGGTATCGGTAAAGACCGGCTTCAGGCCGTTCTGCTCCAGCGCGTTGCGCACCGCTTCCGTCAGTTCGCGGCCATGAATGGTGCCGTCCTCGATCAGGGCGATCGGATCGGCGGCCCAGTCTTTCAGGATCACCTCGATGACCCTTGCCGCCTCGGCGCCGTCGGCGGGCGCCGCCCGGAAGAGCGGCCAGCCGTTCTTCAGCGCATCCTCCATCAGGATGCGGGAGCGCACGGAGACGGTGATCGCCGGAATATTGGCGTCCTTCAGTTTCGGCAGCGCGCCTTCCAGCGTCTCGCTGCAGAGAAAGCCGACCGCGACCTGCACCTTGGCATTGACAAGCGCATCGGCGACCGCGGCACCACTATTGTCCTCGCAGGTCTCGTTGATGGCGACGAGGGTATTTCCGGACTGTTGGATCTCGAAACCGGCGCCGGCGGCAATCTGGGCGCCGAGCAGAGAGAGGGGGCCGTTTTGAGGGGCGACGACACCGATCGTCACGCCGGCCGCATGGCTTTCAGCCGCCGCTCCCAGCAGCGCCAGAAAAGCTGCTATGCCACGCAGGTTGATCATGAAAGGCGGAGATCCCTAGCCATCGTCCTTGCCCTTTTATCCGCAAGGCCGCGATCGTCAAAGAAAAACAAGCGCAACACAGCGCTTTTCACCGGTCCTATTGTAGAAAAGGTAACCGATGCTCGCCATATTGGCGCGATAACAAGTCGATCCAGACAGAATAAGCCTACGGGAGAAGCAGGTGTTGAACAGGCAGCATATCGACCCCGGCCTTTATCGCGATGCCATGAGCCGCTATGCCGGCCATGTGCAGCTCGTGACGACGGCGATGGGCGAGCTGCGCCGCGGCGTCACCATCACCGCCGCCTGCTCGGTCTCGGACAATCCGGCCTCGGTGCTGATCTGCCTCAACAACACCAATCCGAAGAACGAGATCTTCTTCCGTAGCGGCATCTTCGTGCTCAACACGCTTGGCGCTCATCACCAGGCCGTTGCCGACGCTTTCTCCGGGCGCACCGCGCTTACCAATGACGACCGCTTCGCCAGCGCCCGTTTCGACACACTCGTCACCGGCGCGCCGGTTCTCTTCGATGCGCTCGCCGCCTTCGATTGCCGGGTGACCGACATCAAGGAAATGCCGACGCACAATGTCGTCTTCGGCGAGGTCGCGGCTGTCCGCTTCAGCGAAAAACACCCGGCGCTCATCTATATGGACCGGGATTATCACGCGCTGTGATGTGAGCGGCGACAGGATTTCAAGGGAATAAGAGCATGGACAATGCCGGCATCGAGGAAATGTTTCAGGGGCTCGGCCCCGTCACGGTCAAGCGCATGTTCGGCGGCAAGGGCATCTATCATCTCGGGCGCATCATCGCGCTCGAAGTGCGCGACGAGATGCTGCTGAAAGCCGACGAGACAAGCGCTCCGGAGTTTGCCGCTGCCGGCGCCACGCAATGGACCTATGAGGGCAAAAAGGGCAAGCCGGTAAAAATGCCCTACTGGTCGATCCCCGACGAGGCCTACGACGATCCCGATCTGATGGCGAAATGGGTGCGGCTTGCCTATGAGGCGTCGCTTCGCGCCGAATGACTAGCCGCGTTCGGCAGTCGGCAAGGCTGCTATGGCAGCCTTGGTGAAGGCCGACAGTGGCTCGGGCAGATCCGTCAGGGGAAACCAGCCGAAATCCGAGAGCTTGTCCGGTTCGGTCAGTTGAGGCTCGCCCTCGACATCGCGGGCGAGATAGAGAATTGAGATCCAGTGTTGGCGGTCGGCATCGATGATCTGTTCGGTCATGCCGATTCGCTCGATGCGGCCGATCGTCAGGCCGGTTTCCTCCTCGGCCTCACGACGCGCGGCTTCCTCAGCCGGCTCCATGTGATCGACCTTGCCGCCGACGATATTCCAATAGCCGGCTTCAGGTGGACGCATGCGTTTGTAAAGAAGGATCCTGGCGTCGCGCAGAATCACAAGGCCGACGCCGAAGCCCGGAAAATCGAGACCGGGCTTACCCATGGCAATGCTCAGACCTTGGCGCTGCCGGCGATCAGCATGAAGGCGGGAATGTCGTCGCCGAAGCCGACCGGAGTTGGGCCGTCGTCGTGATCGCGATGACGGCGGCGGTCGCGGCTGTCGTCGTTTGCCGGGTAGGGCCGACTGTTGCGCGCATTGTTCTGCGGCTTCTGCTCTGCTTTGCGCTCGTTCTTCACGATGTCGGCCTTTACTGGTGCTGCTTCGATCACGTCGACGCCATTATCCTGTATGTCGTTATCAGATTTATGACTCGCGGCGGCGCGATTGCCGCGTCCGCGTCCACGATCCTTGTCGCCATTCTCTCTCGGCGCACGATCTCGGCCTGCACCGTCTCTGGCGCCACGCTCGCGGCTATTGCGGCGCGGGCGTTCGCTGTCCCGGCTGTCTTCTGCCGGCGGCGGCAGCGACGTCAGGTCACCGCTCAGCCATTCGACCTTTTCCCCGATCAGCTTCTCGATGGCATCGATGAACTTAGTGTCGCGCTTAGTGACGAGAGTGAAGGCGGCACCCGAGCGGCCGGCACGGCCGGTGCGGCCGATGCGGTGGACGTAATCCTCGGAATGGATCGGTACGTCGAAATTGAAGACGTGGCTGACATCAGGGATATCGAGGCCGCGGGCGGCGACGTCGGAAGCGACCAGAAGCTGGAGATTGCCGTCACGGAAGCTCTGCAGCGTCATCGTGCGGGAGCGCTGGTCCATGTCACCATGCAGGGCGCCGACCGAGAAGCCGTGACGCTCGAGCGACCGGAAGAGATCGGCGACATCCTTCTTGCGGTTGCAGAAGACGATGGCGTTCTTGAGTTCGGTCTGGGCGCGGACGAGTTCGCGCAAAACGGCGCGCTTTTCGTAATCCTTGCCGTGCGAAGCGACGAAACGCTGCGTCACGGTCGCTGCGGCGGAAGCCGGCTTTGCAACCTCGATACGTTCGGGATTCTGCAGGAAGCGGTCGGCGAGCTTCTGGATCTCCGACGGCATGGTTGCCGAGAAGAACAGCGTCTGGCGGGTGAACGGGATCATCTTGGCGATGCGTTCGATATCCGGGATGAAACCCATGTCGAGCATGCGGTCGGCCTCGTCGATGACGAGGATCTCGACGCCGCTCATCAGGAGCTTGCCACGCTCGAAATGGTCGAGAAGGCGGCCGGGGGTGCAGATCAGCACGTCGGCGCCGCGTTCGAGCTTGCGGTCCTGGTCCTCGAAGGAAACGCCGCCGATCAGAAGGGCGACGTTAAGGCGGTGGTTCTTGCCGTATTTCTCGAAATTCTCGGCGACCTGGGCGGCGAGTTCGCGCGTCGGCTCGAGAATCAGTGTGCGGGGCATGCGCGCACGCGCACGGCCCTTTTCGAGAAGCGACAGCATTGGCAGCACGAAGGATGCCGTCTTGCCAGTGCCGGTCTGCGCGATGCCGCAAATATCGCGGCGCTCAAGCGCAAACGGGATGGCTCCCGCCTGAATGGGCGTGGGGATCGTGTAGCCCGCATCCGTAACAGCGGATAGCACTTTTTGGCTCAAGCCAAGGTCAGCAAATGTCGTCAAAGGGAAAACTGTTTCCATTCCGTTCGGCCGAGCTCTGAACGAGTCGGCGGGATTGCATGCCGCAATGCAGCGCGACATAGCCCCGAATGGCCGGCAAGTCAAGAAATAGAGACGCCGCACCCATTGCAGAGTGAAGCGTTGGTTACCGGGCAGGAGTTACTTGATATAGGTGGCGAGTTTAAGGCCAGCATTCATGAAATATACTGGATCGACGGCATGGCCATCCTGGCGCACTTCATAATGCAGGTGCGTGCCCGTCGAGCGGCCGGTGCTGCCGGCAAGGCCGATGACGTCGTTGCGGTCGACGGTGTCGCCGACCTTGACCAGAACCTCCGACATATGCCCGTAACGCGTCGAGATGCCGTTGCCATGATCGACCTCGACCATGTTGCCGTAGCCGCCGGTCCAGCCGGCCGAAACCACCTTGCCGGGCGCCGCCGGGCGGATCCTTTCGCCCGGCGAAAAGCGAAAGTCGATGCCGGAATGGAGCGCGAGGCGGCCGAGGAAGGGATCACGGCGATTGCCGAAGGGGCTGGTCACTTCCTTGCCGATAGCGGGATTGCGGAAGGGCAGGGATTCGGCAGTGCTGCGCACGGCTTCGAGCCGGGTCAGCGCACCGTCGAGCGCTGCCAGCGAATTGTTGAAGCCGTCGTTGCTTTCTGGCTCGATATAGGGGCCGCCGACGGAATCGTCATCGTCTTTCCTGGCAGCGGTCTCGGGCATCGGAATCTTGAAGCGGGTCAGCACGGTCTCGATGGCGTTGGCGGCATTGCCGGCATCGCTCGTCAACTGTTCGACACGGCTGCGCTGATCCTGTTCGACATCTTTAAGGGACAGCGTCACCTTGGAGAAGATGCGGTCGGCGCGGTCGCCGACCGTGTCAGTGGCCGGCACATAGGCAAGCGTCGAATTGTCGGGCGTCGCATCGGCGGGCGCGCCGCTCGCCAGCTGTTTCTCGATCGCCTCGATGCCGCCACGGTTAAGCGAAGCGCGCTTATCCTTGACATCGGGTGCATAGGACTGAACGGGCGAAGACGGCGTAGGCGGGGCGCCGTCCTTTTCCGTCAGGCCGGAGCTTTCGGCCCGGTCGAGCAGATTGTCGAGTTTGCCATGGCGCGAGGTCAGCGCCATCTGCTGCTCCATCAGCTTGTCGACCTTGTCTTCCACCACCTGCTGGTCGAGAAGCTGGCGGGAGGTGATGCGGTCGACCTGCGCGCGAAGGGCGGCGATGCGGTCTTCATAATCGTGCTGCATGCGGGCCTGGCGGGCCATCGTGGCGCCGATCAGGTCGTCGCGCAGCACCAGATAGGACGTGGCGAGGAGATAGCCGATCGAGAAGACGCCGACGAAGCAGAAGGCAAGTGCTGCCATCCATGGCCGGACCGTCATATGGCGGACCTTGTCGCCGCTTGCGAGGATGAGGATATGTTCCTGCGCCCGCCTGCCGAATACCCGGTGCTGATGTCCGCTGTTCACGCAGGCTCTCCCGATTGATGCTCTACGCCTCTTTCGGAAATTAGACACCGTTATGGTTAATGAATGCTTTCGCTGTCGTCGTCACATCATAAATTTCAGTGACTTCAAGCGTAGCTGATCGATGCGAGCGAGCGGTAGAAAGACGGCGTCAGTCCGGCTTCGGCGCGGGCAAGGTCATTGAAGGGCGGCTTCAGCGGTCCGCGGAAATTGGCGCGCACCAACTCCTGGAAGGCCTTTGCCGGGTCGCGCTTCTCGCGGGCGCAGAGGAAGCGGAACCATTTGGCGCCGACGGCGACATGGCCTTTCTCGTCATTGTAGATAACGTCGAGCACCGCTGCACTTTCGAGATCGCCTGTCTGGCGCATCTTCGCCTGCAGCGACGGCGTGACGTCGAGGCCGCGGGCTTCCAGAATCAGCGGCACGACGGCGAGCCTTGCCGTCAGATCGTTGCGCGTCGAATGGGCGGCCTGCCAGAGCCCGTCATGTGCGGGCAGATCGCCATAATCGGCGCCGAGATCGTTGAGCCTGGCGCGCACCATGCGGAAATGTTTCGCCTCCTCGAAGGCGACCAGCATCCAGCCGTCGAAAAAGGAATTCGGCACCTGCTCGGTCGCGAATCGCGCGACGATATCGAGCGCCAGATCGACGGCGTTGAGCTCGATATGGGCGATGGCATGGAGCAGAGCGATCCGCCCTTTGAGCGTATGCAGCGAGCGCTTCTCCACCTGGGTCGGCGGCGTCAACACGGGTTTCTCAGGACGGCCGGGTCTGTCGGGCAGGGCCGCATCGAGCGGCGAGCGCAGCGACACCCGGCGGGCGAACCAGCGGGTAGCGCTTTCCTGCGCAAGTGCCGTCTTGCGGTCGAGATCGGCGGAAGAGATCGCATCGATGGCACCGCCGCGCAGCGAGCTTATCGTGAGATCCCCGGTCACGCCGCCAGGTTCCTGACGGCCTCGAGCACGGTTTCGGCATGGCCCTGCACCTTCACCTTCTGCCAGATGGTGGCGATCGTGCCGTCCTGGCGGATCAGGAAAGTGGTACGCTCGACGCCCATGAAGTTGCGGCCGTACATGCTCTTTTCCTTCCAGACGCCGTAGGCCTGCAGCGTCGTCTTTTCCTCGTCCGAGGCAAGCGCCACCGAAAGACGGTGCTTCTTGATGAACTTGTCATGGCAGGCGGCCGAATCGGGCGACATGCCGATGACGGCAGCACCCGCCGCTTCGAACTCGGCTGCTAGCGCGGTGAAAGCTAGTGATTCGGCGGTGCAGCCCGTCGTGTCGTCCTTAGGATAGAAGAACAATACGAGCGGCTTGCCGTGGAATTCGGCCAGCGAAACGCGGCCGCCGCCGTCGCGGGGAAGGTTGAAATCAGGGGCCGTGGCGCCGATGCCGGGAACCGCCATTGGGAAAACCTTTCTTTTGCCGGGTTTGTGGATGACACTTTCTCTCCCCGAATTATATAGTGGACGGATACCCGTCCAGCATGGCCGGGTTCAATTCTTCACTAAAGGGAGAGCCCGAGGGCGCATGTCAGCCATCCGCGGCGAAAAGGTCACGTTTCGCAAGAAGGATATCGTTGCGCTGGACCGCTTGCCGTCCGCCCAGGCCGAGGATCCGATCATCGTCCATTGCCCGCCGCCGCGTTCGTCGATGCGACGCACGGCGAAGCTGACCTCAGGATTTCTGGGACTGATCCTCCTTATTCTCGCTGCCATCATTTTCACCGTCGAGAGCGGCATGTTCGACAAGCCGCTGTCGCAACAGGCGCAGGCGGCGCTGAATGGGGTAGCCGGACCGCGTTATCGCGCTGAGGTCGGCTCCACCGTCATCCGCTTCACCTCGGATTTCCGGCTGGCGCTCGAAGCGCGCAACGTCAACATGATCGACCAGGAGAGCGGCCAGCACCTGTCGACGACGGGTTCGGTGCGCCTGGGGCTCGATCCGCTGCAGCTTTTCCGCGGCCGCATCGCCGTCGCGGACATCGAAGCGGAGGATATCGCGCTCGATACCGCGCTTCTGCCCTCCGGCAATGCCGTCAAGCTCGACGATCTGCGCATCGACGCCATGCCTGCGGCGATGGAGAAGATCTTCTCGCAGTTCGACATGTTCGACAGCATCGTGACCCGCGGCTCGACCAATTCTGTGCGCATCTCCGGCATCGACATCAAGCTTGCCGATACCGCCAACGGCCCGCTGTCGCTCGTCATCGACAATCTCGTCTTTGCCCATGCAGGCCCGTCCTCGCTGCAATTGACCGGCGAAGTCGCGCTGAACGGCGAAGTGGCGGAGCTCGACGTGCTGGCCGAGAAGGAAGACGGCCACGTGTCGAAGGTTGTGGCGACACTCAAGCATGCCGACCTCACCCCTTTTGCGCTGAAACGCAACGATCAGGGCGTGATCCGGCAAGGACTCAGTGCCTTTGCCGATCTGACAGTGTCGGCCACCCGAGCGCGTGATGGCGTGCAGCCGGCGCTTACGGCGACGATCGACATCGATCCCGGCCAGATCTATGCGGACGGCGATCCGCAGGAACTGTCGGGCGGGCAAATCAACCTCGTCTACGATTTCTCCAAGCAGACACTCGAGATCGCCCGGTCGAACGCCCGGTTCGGCGCGACCACGCTTCCCATCAACGGCGCGCTGATCGATCTCGACAAGCTCGACCCGCAGGCCGGCAAAGGCTTCGGCATCGACCTGCTCGTCAGTGGCGGCACGGCAGCCCCCGGCGGCTCCGGCGAGCAGCCACTCTCCTTCGACATCCAGGCGACCGGGCGCTACATGGTAGCCGGCCGCGAATTCCAGTTTCCCAACATGACCGTTTCCAGCCCGCTCGGCGCGCTCTACGGTTCACTTGATATCAAGCTCGGCGACAAATCGCCGGAAATCAGCTTTGCCGGCCAGTCGGCGCAGCTGCAGACGACGGCGATCAGGCAGCTCTGGCCGTTCTGGATGGCGCCCAAGGTGCGCACCTGGGTGCATGGCAATCTCTTTGGCGGCACCGTCACCGACGCCACCATATCCGTCTTCATTCCCTTCGGCAGGCTGGACGAGGCAGCCGGCGGCAAGGGATTGAAGCTCGACGCCAACCAGATCCGCATCGGCTTCGACATTGCGGAGGCGCGGATGAACGTCGCCGGCGACATTCCGCCGATCCGCGACACGTCGGCACATTTCGACCTGACCGGTCCGGTGGCGACGATCGCGATCAAGAGCGGTACCTCCTATTTCCCCTCCGGCCGGGCGGTCGACCTCGGGCAGGGGACGTTCATCCTGCCCGCCACCTACGATAAACCGCTGATGGCCGATATCGATCTCGCGGTCTCCGGAGCGGCGGACGCCGTCGGCGAGCTTCTGACCTACCGGCCGATCCGGGTGCTGCAGCGCGCCGGCTTTACGCCCGACGATCTCAAGGGTCGGATCGAGGCTAATGTGAAGGCGCATTTCGGCCTGCTCTCCTCGCAAAACCCGCCGCCGGCCGAATGGACGGCGGCAATGAAGCTCACCGATATCGATCTTGCCAAGCCGTTTTCCGGCCGGATGATCAGCAATCTCGACGGCACGCTGAACGGCAATCCGAAGCGGATCACGCTCGACGCCAAGGCCCAGATCGACGGCGTCCCGGCCGATATCGAACTTACCGAACCGGTCGAGGCAGCCGATGCAGCGGCCAGGCAGCGGGTGATCACCGCGACGCTTTCCGAGGACCAGCGCAACAAGCTAATACCCGGCCTTTCCGGCATCGTCGGCGGCAGCGTGAAGATGGTGCTGACGCGAATCGACGACGATCGGCAGGATGTCCAGCTCGACCTTACCAAGTCGCTGCTGGAACTCCCTTGGATCGGCTGGTCGAAGGGCAGCGGCATTGCCGCCACCGCCGAATTCGAAACATCAGGCCCGGCCGACAATACTCAGATCAAGAACTTCCGGCTGAAGGGCGATGGTTTCGGCGCCAACGGATCGCTGAACATCGGCAAGGGCGGGCTGATCTCGGCGGATTTCGACAGCGTCAAGCTCTCGTCGCTCGACGATTTCGCCCTGTCGGTGAAGCGCAGCAAAGGCAATTTCGACGTCTCGGTCTCCGGCGACAGCGCCGATGCGCGGCCGGTCATTGCGCGGTTGAAAGCGGGCTCGGACGGCGATGGTGACGGTGATGGCGGCAACACCGGCGTATCGGTGCGCGCCAGACTGAAAAACGTCATCGGCTTCAACGACGAGAAGGTCGGCAATTTTCAGGCGCAAATATCACTGCGCGGCGACAAGCTGCAGGCACTCAATTTTTCCGCCGTTACCGACAGCGGCGAGGCCGTGGTCAGCCAGATGAAGGACGGTGGCGTCATCAACATCACCAGCGGCGATGCCGGCGCGGTATCGCGTTTCGCCGATCTCTACCAGCACATGCAGGGCGGCCTGCTCAATCTGGCGATCCGACTTTCGGCGGAGGGCGGCTGGGACGGCTCGCTCGACGTGCGCCGCTTCGCGATCGTCAACGAACAACGCCTGCGCTCGATCGTCTCGACACCGGTCGGAAATGAGCAGCGCAGTCTCAACGAAGCGGTCAAGCGCGACATCGATACTTCGTCGCAGCGCTTCCAGCGCGGCTTTGCCCGCGTCGTCTCGCGCAATGGCATGGTCGGCATCGAGAACGGCGTGCTGCGCGGCGACCAGATCGGCGCAACCTTCCAGGGCATCGTGCGCGACCGCAAGGGCAACATGGACATGACCGGCACCTTCATGCCGGCCTACGGCCTCAACCGCCTCTTCGCCGAATTGCCATTGATCGGCGTCATCCTCGGCAATGGCAGCGACCGCGGTTTGATCGGCATTACCTTCAAGCTGACAGGCAAGTTCGACCAGCCGAACCTGCAGATCAATCCGCTGTCGATCATCGCGCCTGGTGTTTTCCGGCAGATTTTTGAGTTTCAGTGAGGGGAAGCGGTCACGGCAGAGGCCGTGCCGAGAAGTACTTAAATCTCCGTCCGCCTGAGGAGATAGTCGAGGCCGCCGACGCGATACCAGCGATAGCCGTATGCATCGAGCATGACGGTATGAAATCCTTTCTCGTCTGCCTTGCTGCTCGCGCCATCGGCGATATCGATCAATTGTCGGCCGTCTTCGCCTCTATCGGGATCAAAGGTCACTTCCGTCGGCTGCGCATGCAGATTGTGCAGGATCAACACGGAATTGCCACGCCAGTCATAACGAAGCGCCAGCACGCCGTCATTCCCGGTGTCGATCACGGAGAAGTCGCCCCAGCCGATTTCAGGGGCCTCCTTGCGCATCCGGATCATCCGCTCGGTCCAGTTCAGCAACGAATTGGGATCGCGCCGCTGTTCGGCAACATTCACATGCTGGAAACCGTAGGGACCATCCTTGATGACCGGCAAGATGGGCTTTTTGCTTTTGGTGAATCCGCCTTCCGGCTCCGTCGACCATTGCATCGGCGTGCGTGCGCAATTGCGTTCCGGCAGGCCTAGATCGTCGCCCATGCCGATTTCGTCGCCGTAGCGGATGACGGGCGTTCCAGGCAACGAAAACAACAGGCTGTAGGCCATTTCGATCCTGCGGTGGTCGCCGCCGAGCATCGGCGCCAGGCGGCGGCGAATGCCCCTGTCGTAAAGCTGCATGTCCTTTTCAGCTCCGAAGGCCGCAAATACCGCGCCGCGTTGCTTTTCCGTCAGCCGGCCGAGATCCAGTTCATCGTGGTTGCGGAGGAAGAGGCCCCATTGGGCGGTCGCCGGGCGCGGTTTCGTGGCCTCCATGGCCTTCTTGAGCGGCCGCGTATCGGCGCTGGCGAGAGCGTAAAACAGCGCCTGATTGACCTGAAAATTGAACATCATCTGCATGCGGTCGCCATCATCGCCGAAATATTCGAAATTGTCCTTCGGCAGGATATTGGCCTCAGCCAGTATGATGGAATCGCCCAGGCGCCACTGCAGGAATTCGCGAAACTTCCTCAGCATATCGAACTGTTCGATAGGCTTGGTAACGTCGGCGCCTTTCGTTGCGATGATGAACGGGGCGGCATCCATCCTGAAGCCGGAGACGCCGAGCTGGATCCAGAAGCCCATGATCTTGAGGATTTCCGCCTGCACCTCGGGGTTCGACGTATTGAGATCGGGCTGATGATCGTAGAAGCGGTGAAAATAATAGGCCTTCGCCTTGTCGTCATAGGTCCAGGTCGTCTTCTGGACGCCGGGGAAGACCATGCCCTGATCGGCATTATCAGGCTTCTTCTCCGACCAGACATACCAGTCGCGATAGCGCGAGCGCGGATCGCTCCTGGCGTCCTGGAACCAGGGATGGTCCTTGGATGTGTGATTGATCACCAGATCGATCAGCACCCGGATACCGCGCTGCTTGGCGCCATGGGCGAATTCGACGAAATCGCCGAGCGAGCCATAGCGCGGGTCGACATTGTAATAATCGGAGACGTCGTAACCGTCGTCGCGACCGGGCGACGCCTGAAACGGCATGAGCCAGATCGCCGTCACGCCGAGGCCGGAGAGATAATCGAGGCGCCGCATCAAGCCCTGAAAATCGCCGACGCCGTCACCGTTCGCATCCATGAAGGTCTCGACGGAGAGGCAGTAGATGACAGCGTTCTTATACCAGAGGTCGTTGATCATGCCGGGGCTCCAATCCAATCTGGTCGCAAATCCCGGGGGGCGGAAAAGGTTCCGATAAAGCATTCGCTATGAGGGTCGCTAAGCTTCGCAGTAGAAAATGCGCGGGCTCCTCCTCGACAAAACCGATCCCAAGCCAGGCTGACAAATCCGGCAGTGATGCTTTGCCTATTTTAGGAAAATCTGATGTACTATAGTGTCCCGGCCAGGAAGCAACGGCCGGTGCAATGTCGGAGGATGCGATGCGGTGCGCCCGGACAGTTTCTTTTGCATCGGCCGCCATAATGGCCGTCACGATTGCCGACGTGTCGCTTTCTGCGGAAAAGAGCGTGCGACTGAAATCGGAAGAGGCGGTCGTTCGTTCCGACCACGTCCTGATGGTTCCTCTGGGCGCGATGATGACCCCGCCGATCTTCTCGATCAGCTGGTGGTCGCGGGTGAAACCCGCTTCTAGCATCGATCCGCCGGGCTATCTTCTTAAGACACCAGACGAGATGACAAAGAATACCGGCGGGGAGCTGAATGATCTTGCTCCCCAACCCGAATAGTGAGGCAAAGAAAAGCCGGCCCGGGCGCCGGCTTCGATATTCGGAATTGAAGATCCTTACGCCGCGCGGCGGATCAGGATGTGCTTCTTCTTGCCGAGTGAGAGCTTGATGACGCCGTCGGCGGTGATTTCGCCGCTGCCGATCATCTTGCGTTCGTCGCTGACCGCCTCGTCGTTGATGCGGACTGCGCCGCCCTGGACGTGACGGCGGGCCTCGCCGTTCGACGAGGCAAGGCCGGCACGAACGATCAGCGACAGCAGGCCGATGCCAGCGTCGAGCTCGGAGGCGGGCACATCGACCGACGGCAGGTTTTCCGAGAGACCACCTTCCTCGAAGGTCTTGCGTGCCGTTTCGGCAGCCTGTTCAGCGGCTTGGCGGCCGTGCAGGATTGCCGTCACCTCGGTTGCAAGGATCTTCTTGACCTCGTTGATCTCCGAGCCGCCGAGTGCGGAGAGACGGGCGATTTCATCCATCGGCAGCGTTGTGTAGAGCTTCAGGAATCGCGAGACGTCTGCATCCTCGGTGTTGCGCCAGTACTGCCAGAAATCATAGGCCGAGAGCATGTCGGCGTTCAGCCAGACAGCGCCGGTCGCCGACTTGCCCATCTTGGCCCCGGACGACGTCGTCAGCAGCGGCGATGTCAGCGCATAGAGTTGCTTTGTCCCCATGCGGTGACCCAGATCGATACCGTTGACGATATTGCCCCACTGGTCCGAACCGCCCATCTGCAGGCGGCAATCATAGCGCTTGGCAAGCTCGACGAAGTCGTAGGCCTGGAGGATCATGTAGTTGAATTCCAGGAAGGACAGCGACTGTTCGCGGTCGAGACGCGTCTTCACGCTGTCGAAGGACAGCATGCGGTTGACCGAGAAGTGCTTGCCGACATCGCGCAGGAATTCGAGATAGTTAAGCGAGCGCAGCCATTCGGCGTTGTTGATCATCAGCGCTTCCTTGGGACCGTCGCCGTAGTTCAGGTAATTGGAGAAGACGCGTTTGATCGACGCGATATTGCCTTCGATCGTATCCACGGTCATGAGCTGGCGCGCCTCCTCCTTGAAGGAGGGATCGCCGACCATGCCGGTGCCGCCGCCCATTAGCGAGATGGCGCGATGACCGGTCTTCTGCATCCAGTGCAGCATCATGATCTGGATCAGCGAGCCGGCGTGCAGGCTGGGCGCCGTCGGATCGAAGCCGATATAGGCCGTCACGGTTTCCTTGGCGAACAGGTCGTCGAGGCCGCTTTCATCGGAAATCTGATGAATGAAGCCGCGCTCTTTCAGCGTGCGGAGGAAATCGGACTTGAACTCGGACATAGGTTTCGTCTCTTGGTGTCTGCTCCGCACCCCATGGGGGCTTGGTGCAAGTTCGTTGTTGTTGATCTGTCGCGGCGCGTTTAGCACTGTTTTTATAAAAGTGCATCCGGGAATCGCATGGGAGGCAAGCCTCATGGATGTCATCAGGACCGCGATCGGGCTGATGAGCGGCACGTCGATGGACGGAATCGACGTGGCGTTGATCAGGACCGACGGCCGCGGCTTCATCGAGCGCGGGCCGTTCATGGGCGTGCCCTATGACGCGGATTTTCGCGAGCAGCTCAAGCGGGCGCTTGAACTGTCGCGTCCACTCAGTGAGAGAAGCCAGCGACCGGCTGAGTTGCGCGATATCGAGCTTGAACTGACGTTGCGGCATGCAATTGCCGTTACGGCATTCATGCAGCGTTTCGAGCTTTCTGCCGATGCGGTCGATATCCTCGGCTTCCATGGCCAGACGGTGCTTCATCGCCCTGATGAGGGATTGACGATCCAGATCGGCGACGGCGGGGAGCTGGCGCGCCGAACCGGCATATCTGTGGTCTACGACATGCGCGCCAACGACATGGTTCATGGCGGGCAGGGCGCACCGCTGGTGCCGGCCTATCACGCAGCACTTGCAGGAAAATTCCAGCAGGCGGGACAGGCAGTGTGCTTCGTCAATATCGGCGGCATCTCCAATCTGACCTTTATCGGCACGGACGGCCGGATATCGGCCTTCGACAGCGGTCCGGGCAATACGCTGATCGACCAGTGGGTGGAGATGCAGACCGGCAAAACTTATGACCCTGGCGGCGAGATCGGTGGGCGCGGCAAGGTCGTGGCCGCTCTCGCGGAACGTTATCTGCAAAGCCCGTTCTTCCGCGGCAATGTTCGTCGTTCCCTCGATCGCGGCGATTTTGCACCGCTTCGGCCGGAGGAGGCGGGTCTTGAAGACGGCGCCCGGACGCTGGCGCACGTCGCCGCCGCCTCGATCATCAAATCCGCCGGTTTCCTGCCCGAGACCCCAGCGCTCTATATCATCTGCGGCGGCGGGCGGCTGAACGCCACTCTGATGGCAGAGTTCTCAGTCATGGCCGAAAGGCTGGGCTCGAGGGTGTTGACGGCCGAGGAGGCGGGCTTCGACGGCGACGCGATGGAAGCCGAGGCCTGGGCCTATCTCGCCGTCCGCTCGCTGGACGGGCTGCCGCTGACATTTCCCGGCACGACGGGGGTCGCGGCTCCCGTCAGCGGCGGGGTGCTGGCAACGCCATGACAGAGAAAAGGGTCATACTGAAGACGCCACGGCTTATCTTCGTCATGTGGGACGAAGGTGATGCGACCCTGGTGCAACAGCTGCATTCAACGATGGCGACGACCCAATATCTGTCCGGCAACATGCCGTGGAGCCTCCAAAAGGCTGAGGAACGGCTGCGCGGCTGGTTCGAGGAACAGGCGCGCGACGGCACGACCAAATACAAGCTCCTCGCCGAGGACGGTCGATTTGTCGGCCGTGCGGGGATTTCGAAGTTCAGGAACGAGCAATTCGAACTCGGCTATTCCCTGCGCGAGGAGGCGTGGGGCAAGGGCCTGGCAACAGAAGCGGCGAGCGCGCTTGCCGACTGGTTCTTCGAAAGGGAGCTTGCATCGGGCTTCATCTCCTTCACGCATCCCGAAAACACCGCTTCGCAGCGCGTCCTCAGAAAGATCGGCATGCGCGAACGCGCGCCGATTCTGGTCGATGGAGTGCTGGATACCGCCTTTGAACTCACCGCCGAGATGCGGCCGGCAAAGTCCTAGCTCTTTACGGCGACCGGCCGAACATTGGGTTCACGCCCAGCCTGATTGCCATCCTCGACGCCCCTGACCTGGGCGATGAACGAGAATTTCTTGCGAAGGCCGAGGATCGGCTTCTCGATGAAATGCCAGGACAGCACCGCAACGGCGAGAGCCGATGGCAGGCCGACGAGATAGAGCGCCAGCGCACCATATTTCGGATAGAGGAAAACCGACGGGAACGAGCTGATCCAGATCTGCAAAAACGGGTCGTGATAGAGATAAACGCCGTAGGAATAGTCGCCTTTCCTGAAAAAGGCCGGGATGGGCACCTCGGACAGGCCGACGAAGACGGTGATGTAGACAAGAGAGGTGATGACCAAAGGCCGGTTGAGCACCGACTCCGTCGCCCGGCTGTCGAGGGTGAGGATGGCGACGATGCAAACCAGGCAGGCGGCGCCGAATATCCAGCGGGAATGCGGAATGACTGCCCTGAACTGAAAGGCGACGATGCCCATCATGAAGGCCGTTATCAGCTGGGAGCCGCGGCTCATGAACAGGAAGCGAGCGATCGGCTTGATCGAGCCTGGCAACAGATAAGGCATCTTCTGCACGATAAGGCCGATGACGATGTAGGCGATCGTGACCGCCAGCAGCTTGTAGCGCGTCTTGACGATGGCGGTGATCATCAGGAACGACATGATGATGTAGCAGAAGATTTCCCAGGGAACCGTCCAGAGAGCGCCGTTGACACGCTGGCTCGGATTATCCTGGAAGACGCCCGGCAGCTCGTAATGGATCCAGCCGACGATATTCAGGAAGTATTTGAAAAACCGCTGATCGGTAAAATATTCGGAGTGGTAAACGACCGTGATGATCGGCCCGATGATCAGCGAACAAACGACGATATCGACGGCAAGGGCCGGGACGATGCGCAAGCCCCGGTTGATCAGAAAATTCCGCAGGCTCAGGCGCTGGGCGCTGCCGGCGATCAGGAATCCGCTCAAAGCGAAGAACATTGGAACAAGAGCGTATTCAGTGAACCAGAATACTGACCCCCTGATGAAGTCATTGTTGTCGGTTAACAAAAAGGAATGGGTCAATACGATGGAAAAGGCGAGCCCTATTCGAAGGAAATCGAACCCCGGACCAATTCCCCTATACTTATCCAGGACTTCCCCGAACGACTTGGTCATTGCGGACCTCGCTTTATTAGGATCGCGAGGACCCTACCGCACTGCAACATGGATTGCAACACGGTAGGTGATCTGTTCCGGCACAGCCGGCCCGGTTGTGTTCCGGACCGTCATGGCATTGATGAGGCCGAGATTTGTGGTGTCAGCGAATCCGCTTGGCGGCCGGTTCCGGCACCAGTTCGCCGTTGAGGCGACGGTCGAGATAGTCCTCGCATTCGCCCATCAGCGTTTCCACCTGGCCATTGAAGAAGTGGTTGGCGTTGGCAACGGTGCGGTGGGTGATGAGGATGCCCTTCTGGGTCTTCAGCTTCTCGACCAGGCCGTTGACATCCTTTTCCGGGGCCACCTTGTCGGCCTCGCCGTTGATGATCAGGCCGGAAGACGGGCAGGGCGCCAGGAAGGAAAAGTCGTAGGTGTTCGGCTGCGGCGCGATCGACATAAAGCCTTCGATCTCCGGCCGACGCATCAGGAGCTGCATGCCGATCCAGGAGCCGAAGGAATAACCGGCGACCCAACAGGTCTTCGAATCGGGATGCAGGCTCTGCACCCAGTCGAGGGCCGAGGCGGCATCCGAGAGCTCGCCGGCGCCGTGGTCGAATTCACCCTGGCTGCGGCCGATTCCCCGAAAATTGAAGCGCAGCGTCGTGAACCCGCGCTTCTGGAACATATAGAAGAGCTGGTAGACGATCTGATTGTTCATCGTGCCGCCGAACTGCGGATGCGGATGCAGAATCAGGGCGATGGGCGCGCTTTTTTCCTTGGAGGGCTGGTAGCGGCCTTCAAGACGGCCGGCTGGGCCGTTGAAAATAACTTCGGGCATTGGTACTCCGGGTTTTATTTCGCGTTCGCGCGGCGTTGGACGACAACATGACTTGACTAGTGTTGTCAGCTTTTCTAAAACGCAGTTTAGAACAATTCGAAACTTGCATGGCGATCCACGCATCGTGGAATGTGTCATAAGGCAAGCCCGGCGGAAATTTCAAGAAAAATGAACCGCTGATGCTGAAGCAAGCTCGTCAAGCGCAGGACTGAAGATCATGGCGCCGCCACGCCTTTATCTCGACTGGAACGCCACAGCGCCGCTGCACCCCACAGCACGCGCGGCGATCATGCGCGCCATCGATATTTTCGGCAATCCAAATTCCGTTCACGGCGAGGGCCGGGCCGCCCGCGCCGCCATCGAAGGCGCACGGCGCAAGGTAGCAGCACTTGTCGGTACCGATGCCGGCAATGTGGTCTTTACCAGCGGCGCGACTGAGGCCGCCAATCTCGTGCTGACGTCGGATTTCCGCATGGGCCGCACGCCGCTTCGGCTTGGCCATCTTTATTTTTCGGCGATCGAGCATCCTGCGGTGCGCGAAGGCGGCCGCTTCGCCAGAGAGAAGATGACGGAGATCCCGGTGACGAAAGCCGGCATCGTCGATCTCGACGCGCTCGGCCGCCTGCTCGATGCGCATGACAAGGCCGCCGGCCTGCCGATGGTCGCTATCATGCTCGTCAACAACGAGACGGGCATCGTCCAGCCTGTGGAGGCAGCGGCAAGGATCGTCCACGCTTACGGCGGGCTCTTCGTCGTCGACGCCGTGCAGGCGGCCGGTCGCATCGCGCTCGATATCGAGAAGATCGGCGCCGACTTCATGATCGTTTCCTCGCACAAGATCGGCGGGCCGAAGGGGGCCGGCGCGCTCATTGCGCGCGGCGAGGCGCTGATGCCCAGACCGCTGATCCAGGGCGGCGGGCAGGAGCGGGGTCACCGCTCAGGGACACAGAATTCGCTGGCGCTGATCGGCTTCGGCGCGGCAGCAGAAGCGGCGGCCGACGAACTTGAGGCGCGCAATGCGGCAATCGGCGCGTTGCGCGAGCGGCTCGAAGCCGGCATGCGTGAAGCAGCAGCCGATGTGCTTATCCACGGCGAGGGTGGTGAGCGTGTCACCAATACGATCTTCTTCACCCTGCCGGGGCTGAAGGCCGAGACCGGACAGATCGCCTTCGATCTCGAAGGCGTTGCACTTTCCGCAGGTTCGGCCTGCTCATCGGGTCGGCTTGGCGAAAGCCACGTGCTGACGGCGATGGGACGTGATGCCAAGCTCGGGGCGCTGCGCATCTCGCTCGGCTTTTCGACGACGGAAGAGGATATCGACAGGGCGATTGCGGCTTTCGCAAAGATCGCCAACCGGCGCAGGTCGGCTGGGGAGGCGGCGTGCCCGCTGTCAAAACTTGCGGAAACGCAAATTTCTGCTTGCCAATCGGGCTGAAAAGTCCCTTTTGGCCTCTTACATGAGGGGCAAGATAATTGCCCAAACGCTACAAGCTGCCGGACCTTGTATCCGGCGAGATTGGAGAATGAGATGGCTGCCGTGCAGGAAACAATCGACCAGGTGCGCCTGATCGATGTGGATCAGTACAAATACGGTTTCGAGACCGTCATCGAGATGGACAAGGCGCCGAAAGGCCTGTCCGAGGACATCATTCGTTTCATTTCGGCGAAGAAGCAGGAGCCGGAATGGATGCTGGAATGGCGTCTCGAGGCCTATCGTCGCTGGCTGACGCTGGAAGAGCCGACCTGGGCGCGCGTCGACTATCCGAAGATTGATTTCAACGACATCTATTATTACGCCGCGCCGAAGAGCACGCCGGGTCCAAAATCGCTCGACGAGGTCGATCCGGAGCTGTTGAAGGTCTATGAGAAGCTCGGCATCCCGCTGCGTGAGCAGGAGATCCTTGCCGGCGTCGAGAAGCCGAAGATCGCCGTCGACGCCGTTTTCGACAGCGTCTCGGTCGTCACCACCTTCAAGGCAGAGCTGAAGAAGGCCGGCGTGATCTTCATGTCGATCTCGGAAGCCATCCGCGAGCATCCGGAACTGGTGCAGAAGTACCTCGGCTCCGTCGTTCCGACGAGCGACAACTACTATGCGACGCTCAATTCGGCAGTCTTTACCGACGGTTCCTTCGTCTTCGTGCCGAAGGGCGTTCGCTGCCCGATGGAGCTTTCGACCTATTTCCGCATCAACGAGAAGGGCACCGGCCAGTTCGAGCGCACGCTGATCATTGCGGAAGAGGGCGCCTACGTCTCCTATCTCGAAGGCTGCACGGCGCCGCAGCGCGACGAAAACCAGCTGCACGCTGCCGTGGTCGAGCTGGTTGCGCTCGATGATGCCGAGATCAAATATTCGACGGTGCAGAACTGGTATCCGGGCGACAAGAACGGCAAGGGCGGCATCTACAACTTCGTCACCAAGCGCGGCGATTGCCGCGGCGACCGTTCGAAGATTTCGTGGACGCAGGTCGAAACCGGCTCGGCGATCACCTGGAAATATCCATCCTGCATCCTGCGCGGCGACGACAGCCGCGGCGAGTTCTACTCGATCGCCGTGTCCAACGGCCATCAGCAGATCGACAGCGGCACCAAGATGATCCATCTCGGCAAGAACACGTCGAGCCGCATCGTTTCCAAGGGCATTGCCGCCGGTGTTTCCAACAACACTTATCGCGGCCAGGTTTCGGCTCACCGCAAGGCGTCGAACGCGCGCAACTTCACCCAGTGCGATTCGCTGTTGATCGGCGACAAGTGCGGCGCCCATACCGTGCCCTACATCGAGGCGAAGAACTCGACGGCGCAGTTCGAGCATGAAGCGACGACCTCGAAGATCTCCGAGGATCAGCTGTTCTACTGCCTGCAGCGCGGCATCCCGACCGAAGCGGCGATCGCGCTGATCGTCAACGGCTTCGTCAAGGAAGTCCTGCAGGAGCTGCCGATGGAATTCGCCGTCGAGGCGCAGAAGCTGATCAGCATCTCGCTGGAAGGCTCGGTGGGCTAAGCACAGGCCCGTCATCCTCGGGCTTGTCCCGAGGATCTACGCACCTATGCGGAAAGTCACGTCGGAGCAGTAGGACGATTACAATTGAAGGCTTAGATCCTCGGGACAAGCCCGAGGATGACGGATTGAGACCGGTGCGAACGGTCTATCAGGCGGCACTTGAACCCGCTTTATGAACAGGAAGAACGAGATGCTTGAAATCAGAAACCTCCATGCCCGCATTGCCGAAGACGGCACCGAGATCATTCGTGGCTTGAACCTGACGGTGAAGGCCGGCGAAGTTGCCGCGATCATGGGGCCGAACGGCTCCGGCAAGTCGACGCTCTCCTACGTCCTGTCCGGCCGCAGCGACTACGAAGTCACCGAGGGCGACATTCTCTACAATGGCGAGAGCATTCTCGAGCTCGATCCGGCCGAACGCGCCGCCAAGGGCATCTTCCTGGCCTTCCAGTATCCGGTCGAAATTCCGGGCGTTGCCACCATGCAGTTCCTGAAGGTGGCGATGAACGAGCAGCGCAAGGCGCGCGGCGAGGACGAGCTGACGACGCCGGATTTCATGCGCCGCGTCAAGGATGCCGCCGGCAAGCTGCAGATCAATACCGAGATGCTGAAGCGTCCGCTGAACGTCGGCTTCTCCGGCGGCGAGAAGAAGCGCGCCGAAATTCTGCAGATGGCGCTGCTCGAACCGAAGCTCTGCGTGCTTGACGAAACCGATTCCGGCCTCGACATTGATGCGCTGAAGATCGTCGCCGATGGCGTCAACGCGCTGCGTTCGCCGGATCGCGCCGTCGTGGTCATCACCCATTACCAGCGCCTGCTCGACTATATCGTGCCGGATACCGTCCACGTGCTCTACAAGGGCCAGGTGATCAAGTCGGGCGACAAGACGCTGGCACATGAGCTGGAAGCCAACGGCTATGCCGATATCATCGGCACGGCGGCCTGAGTTCGGGTGGAAAGGACGACGTCCATGAATATGCAGACGACGAGCCGCCTGACGGCGGCCGAGACGGCGCTGATCGAGGCCTTCAACCAGCAGATCGGCGAGCTGCCGGGCAATGGCGCGGTGACGGCACTGCGCGACCGGCTTCTCGACGACCTGAAGAAGGCCGGCCTGCCGACGCGCCGCATCGAGGCGTGGCACTATAGCGACCTCAAGAACCTGCTGCGCACTGTCCCGCAGCAGGCGGGCGATGCCGGCTGGCAGGCTTTGGAGCCGCTTGTTGCCGACTCCACGGTGCTGGCGGTGATCCAGGGCCATTCCAACCAGAAGGCGACGGTCGACGGTCTTGGCGTTTCGGCCTATTCCGAACGTCTGCTTGACGGTTCTGCCGCAGGCGGGCTCGATGCGCTCGGCAGCGACGACGCGGTCGGCCGCATCAATGGCAGCTTCGTGCGCGACGGCTATGTCGTCGACGTGCCTGCCGATACCGAGCTTGAAAACCCGCTCGAAATCCAATTCATCCATGCCGGCGGGCAGACACATACGCGCCTTCCCGTGTCCTTCGGTGCCGGTGTCAAGGCGACTGTCATCGAGCGTCACCGCACGGTGACCGGTGATGCAGCACTGGTGTCCCATGTCAGCGACATCACGGTCGGCGAAGGCACGGAACTGACCTGGATCTTCCTGCAGCAGCAGGGGGCCGATGATACGCATCTCGGGCAGATCCGCATCGATCTCGGGGCTGACGCCAAGCTCCGGCTTTTCGTCATCAATGCCGGCGGCAAGCTGGTGCGGCAGGAGCTGCATATCAAGGTGACGGGCGAGGGCGCCGACCTGACGCTGCGCGGCATCAACCTGCTCGGAGCAGAAAGCCATACCGACGTGACGATGGTGCTCGGCCATGACGTGCCGAATACCGGCTCGACAGAAGTCATCCGCAACGTCGTCTTCGACCGCGCCAAAGGCGTCTTCCAGGGCATGATCCGGGTGGCGCCCGATGCGCAGAAAACCGATGCCAAGATGGCCTGCAACACGCTGTTGATGTCCGACGATGCCGAATTCTCGGTCAAGCCCGAGCTCGAAATTTTCGCCGACGACGTGCAGTGCGGTCACGGCGCGACGGTGACTGATATTGACGCCAACCATCTCTATTACATGATGGCGCGCGGCATTCCGGAGAACAAGGCGCGAGCGATGCTCGTCAACGCCTTCGTCGCCGAGATCGTCGAGGAACTGGAAGACGAAGCCCTGGTCGAGGCGCTGGAAGGCGTGATTTCGGCCTGGCTCGAAAAGCACGCCTGATCGGATATAGCAATGGACAAGATAGCGCCGGCCACGCAATACGACGTCGAAGCCATCCGCCGGGATTTCCCGATCCTGGCGGAAAAGGTGTATGGCAAGCCGCTGGTCTATCTCGACAACGGCGCATCGGCGCAGAAGCCGCAGGTGGTGATCGATGCCATCTCGCATGCCTATTCCCATGAATATGCCAATGTGCATCGCGGCCTGCACTATCTCTCGAATGCGGCGACGGACGCTTATGAGGGAGCGCGCGAGAAGGTCCGCCGCTTCCTCAATGCGCCTTCGGTGAACGACATCGTCTTCACCAAGAATTCGACGGAAGCGATCAACACCGTTGCCTATGGCTGGGGCATGCCGAAGATTGGTGAAGGCGACGAGATCGTGCTCACGATCATGGAGCACCATTCCAACATCGTGCCCTGGCATTTCATCCGCGAGCGGCAGGGGGCCAAACTCGTCTGGGTGCCGGTCGACGACGAGGGCGCTTTCCATATCGAGGATTTTGAAAAGAGCCTGACGGAGCGCACCAAGCTCGTCGCCATCACCCATATGTCGAATGCGCTCGGCACGATCGTTCCGGTCAAGGAAGTCTGCCGGATCGCGCATGAGCGCGGCATTCCGGTGCTGATCGACGGCAGCCAGGGCGCCGTGCATCTGCCTGTCGACGTGCAGGATATCGATTGCGACTGGTACGTGATGACCGGCCACAAGCTCTACGGCCCGTCCGGCATCGGCGTGCTCTACGGCAAGAAGGAGCGGCTTTTCGAGATGCGCCCGTTCCAGGGCGGCGGCGAGATGATCTTCGAAGTCGCCGAAGACGTGGTTACCTATAATGATCCGCCGCATCGCTTCGAGGCCGGCACGCCGCCGATCGTGCAGGCGATCGGGCTGGGTTATGCGCTCGACTATATGGAGAAGATCGGCCGCGAGGCGATCGCCAGCCATGAAGCCGATCTTGCCGCCTATGCCTTCGAACGTCTCAGATCGGTCAATTCGCTACGCATGTTCGGGACGACGACGGAGAAGGGAAGTATCTTCTCCTTCGAACTTGCAGGCATTCATGCCCATGACGTCTCGATGGTGATCGACAGGCAGGGTGTTGCGGTCAGGGCCGGCACGCATTGCGCCATGCCGCTCTTGAAACGCTTCGGCGTCACCTCCACATGCCGTGCATCCTTCGGCATGTACAATACCCGCGCCGAGGTCGATGCCCTGGCCGATGCGCTTGATTATGCGCGCAAGTTCTTTGCTTGAGGAGTGTCCGTGATGAGCCTGGACGAAAGCGAACAGAAGATCGACGTGCGCGAAGGCATCGTGCATTCCAGCATTCCGGCCGATGAGCTGGCGCGGCTGAGCGACGACGTTATCAGCGCGCTGAAGACCGTCTACGATCCTGAGATTCCTGCCGACATCTTCGAGCTCGGTCTGATCTACAAGATCGACATCGAGGACGACCGGATGGTGAAGATCATGATGACGCTGACCGCACCCGGCTGCCCGGTGGCCGGCGAGATGCCCGGCTGGGTCGAAAACGCCGTCGGCGCTGTCGAAGGCGTGTCGGGCGTCGAGGTTGCCATGACCTTCGATCCGCCGTGGACGCCGGACCGCATGTCGGAAGAGGCGCAGGTCGCGGTCGGCTGGTACTGACATCCCGCGGTGCTGGGACTGACATCCCGCGGTATTGATCCGTTTACGAACGGGTACTACATTTGAGTCACGATGCGCCGGATCTTGACCCCGGTGGCAGAAGGAGAATGGGCCGATGGGCTTTGCAATCATGAGCATGACGGACGGTGCTGCGGCTCGCGTCAAGGCGATCGTCGAGAACTCGGGGCCGGAGGCCAAGGGCGTGCGCGTCGGCATCAAGAAGGGCGGCTGCGCCGGGATGGAATATACCATCGACCTGGTGACCGAGCCCAACGCCAAGGACGACCTGATCGAGCGCGACGGTGCCAAAGTCTGGGTCGAGCCATCGGCAGCTCTCTATCTGCTCGGCACCGAGATGGGGTTCGAGACGACGACGTTGCGCTCCGGCTTTACCTTCACCAACCCGAACCAGACATCGGCCTGCGGCTGCGGCGAATCCGTCGAGCTGAAACCTGCCGATCTCGCAGCCCTTGCCGCCCAGCGCCAAAGCGCGCCGGCGCATTCCTGATAGGATCTGGTTAGCCTCTTCGGGGCCGTGTCGGTGTCTTTTATGGGTGAGCAAAGCGAGGCGCCGCACCGCATGCTCCGTCCTGTTCAGCAGAACCCGTCACAAGAAACGATGGTGCGCGTTGCGTATCGATGTTAGGTACGAGACAACACGGCAGCCGTGAGGGTTGTTGCCGGCCAGCCGAACACCGAGGTTCGTGGAAAATATAGGATCCGGATTCAAGCGCTCGTAACGTCCGGTGCTGAGGAGTTCATCTCGTTCGGCGAAAAATGTTGCCCTCAGGTGCTTTTCCGCGGCTGTTGAGATCGGCTTTGCTCCCTGAATGATTTCGAGTTTGCACGAACGTCTTGATTTGCCATCATGGGGTGGATACTCGGCTTCCACGACCACGAAACGAGATTCAGGAACCTCCCAGCGCTGTTCAGTCACCTGGTATCCAGGTAAAAGTGGAAAGGGCACCCTGGGATCCGTTACCGGGGCTACTGTCTTAACGTCGCGCCCAAGGTCGCGTAATCCTGTTGCATCAAAGTCTTTGCCCGTCTCTACGGCAATTCGACACCGTGTGAACAGATCACGCCAAACGCTGGAAAGGTCTTCGCTAGCGCTGGCACTGGTTATCAGGGCTAAATTCAGAAGAACTGACAAGGTAAATGCGGCGCAAGCGGAATTCTCTCCCTAAGGGATATATGAGCCCCTGATCGGAGCATTACGCTAGGCTGCTGATTTCGTAACGGCCACGGCCAGTACGTGGATCGGCACAAGTGTGATGTAAAACAGTATTATAACAGCGCCACGACTTTGAGGATCGTGCTTAGTCGCGCTTGATGCTCATCAGCATTTCCCACATGTCGGCGCCAGTCTCGAAGACAACGGCGTTTGCCTTATAGCTCTGTTCGGCTTCAATCAGGTCCGTCAGTTCGGTAGCGGGATCGACACCCGACGCCGTCGGGCTGACGACGGCCTGGACGCGGCTTGCTTCAATAGAAGTGAGGCTGGTGTTCAGCCTAGCATAGCCCGGAGTGCTGCTGTTTGCGATGTTGTTGGCAATTGCGCCGACACGTGTGGTCTGCGCCCGCATTCCCGAAAGAGCAATGCTCGTAATACCCGATATGCTCATCAGCCGTTTCCCCAGAACTGGATGAAATTCTTCTACATGCAAGGGCTTAGAGAATGTTGAAGGCGTTGCGTT
The DNA here is from genome assembly GCF_013087625.1 of Rhizobium changzhiense. NCBI lineage: Bacteria > Pseudomonadati > Pseudomonadota > Alphaproteobacteria > Hyphomicrobiales > Rhizobiaceae > Rhizobium > Rhizobium changzhiense. The sequence goes on along the minus strand of NZ_JABFCQ010000002.1, from coordinate 576,764 downwards.
AGCAAAGACCTATAGATGCGCGCGCCTTGCCGCTGCATCTGTTCCGGATTGGTACGGAACGGGAGGCGGCAGAACCATGGAGCAGTCGCTATCGCGACGCCACCCAGTCGTGCCAATCGCTCTCGCTGCCGTTGAAGACGTTGAGGTCGATCTTGCCGTCGACCCCTTCGGAGAGGCCGGAGCCGGAATATTGCCAGAAGACCCACTTGCGGCCGGGGTAGACCTTGGAGGGGTGAGCGGCCACCGAGCGCAGCCAGAAGGGATAGTTGAGCAGCTGACCCTTCAAATTGTCGCGGTAGAAATCCGGCGCGGTATAGATGATCGGGCGCTGGCCGTAATGGCGCTCCAGCTTGTCCATGAAAACCTGCATCTTTTCCCGAACACGTGCGGGGGAGATGCGCCTCTTGCAGCTCGATTCGCCGTTCCATTCGACGTCGATGACGGGCGGAAGAGCGTTGGCTTCCCTCGGCACGTTGCGGATAAACCAGTCGGCCTGCTCACCGGCTGTCCGGCACCAATAGAAGAAGTGATAGGCGCCGTGTTTCAGGCCGGCTTCCTTGGCCCGGCGCCAGTTCTTCTTGAACATCGGATCAAGGTGATCGCCGCCGTCGGTCGCCTTGATGTAGACGAAGTTCGCGCCTTGCCGCCGCAACGTCTCCCAGTCGATCTCGCCCTGCCAGCGCGACACATCGACGCCGTGCACGGCAAGCTTTCTCGGCGAAGTGGAGCCGAAGTTGATCGGCTTGGCATCGCGGAAGCGGTGGCCGTAAATTTGCCCGCGTGTCGGCGATCTGGTGCCGACATCGGGCATTGCATTGCCGGCGGGATTGGACGGCATCAGCAGCGCGACCGGCTTATCTGTCGGCAGCGGCATTCCGACCGGCCTGTCGGCGGGCACGAGCGCCTGCGGCTCGGGAACTTGTCCAGCCCAGCTCAACGCCTGCTGCGGCGGGCTTGCCAGCGGCGCGGAAACGCCCACCGCGGCGGCAGGAATCGGGCCGCTCGGCTGGGCGATGGCATTAGTCGTTTCCGGTGACGGCACATTGCCCAGCACATCTTCGGCGCCAGAACTGGCAGCGCATCCCGAGAGGATCAGGGCGGCGAGGAGGATTGCTGGCACTGCCGATGGACGCATAAGAACCTGCACGCAAAACAAGGGATCGACGGTGATCCACTCTGATGGAAGCCGCCTTTCTGAATTGCTAACAGAGACTTGCTAAGAAAGGTTAAATTTGATCCTTGTGCCCGGAAATCCTCCATGTCGATGTCGCCATTCTCTCGCACCTCCGTCCGAAACAGCCTCAGCGACTGGCTCTCATACCCGCAATCAGAATATCGATGAGTTGCCTTGCCGCATCCCGCCAGGCGGGGCCACAGCTGATGCTCGCGCCGCCGGCCAGCGCGCGCAGGATATCGAGCGGGTCCATCGCCAGACGGATTTCGCCGGTGGCGACTGCGCGATCCACCAGCAGATTGACGGCGCCTACGATCAAATCGGCAGAATCGGCATAGAGCTCGGAGGTGCCGCCGACCAAAGAATCCAGTACCTCGGACATGCCGCGTTTCGTCACGACATAATCGACGAACTGCACCAGCCACAGGCGAAGCGCTTCGACAGGCGGATGTGTCTCGGCAAGGCTTTTTGCGGCAGCGGCAAGCTGCGTCGTCTCGTTGCGGTAGATGGCGGAAACCAGTGCATCACGCGTCGGGAAATGGCGATAGAGTGTGCCGATGCCGACGCCGGCGATCCGGGCGATTTCCTCCAGGCTGGCGCTGGAACCCTTGTCGGCAAAGACGGTCTTTGCCGTTTCCATCAGCAGAAGACGATTGCGTTCGGCATCCGCACGCGGCTTTCGGACGGTGGACCCGTCACTTTTTTCGGCCATTTCCGAGAGGTCCCCTTGATAAACGGAGGCGCCCTCCGTATTTATCTGGAGGCATCCTCCTTTTATTCCATTTGAGGCCGGTGGGCAATGGTTCACCAGTCCGGAGCGGTGCGTCCATGATCAAGGAGATAATCATGAGTGGATTTTTTGGCGCGACATCAACCACCGACGAGGTGCTCGCCGGCGTTGATCTCAAGGGCAAGCGTGTTCTGGTGACGGGTGTTTCGGCCGGGCTCGGCGTGGAAACCGCGCGTGTGCTGGCAGCCCGTGGAGCGCAGGTGGTGGGTACGGCACGTGACCTCGCAAAGGCGAGGGCGGCAACGGAAGTCGTGCGCGCGGGTGCCGCCAATGGTGGCAGCCTTGATATCGTCGAGCTCGATCTTGCTTCTCTGGCAAGCGTGCGCGCCTGCGCCGATGCGCTCATTGCGGATGGCCGCCCCTTCGATGTCGTCATTGCCAATGCCGGCGTGATGGCCGCTCCCTTCGGGCGCACCGCCGATGGTTTCGAAACGCAGTTCGGCACCAACCATCTCGGTCATTTCGTGCTGGTCAACCGCATCGCACCGCTCGTCAAATCGGGTGGACGTGTGGTGATCGTCGCATCCTCGGGCCATCGCATGGCTCCGTTCAGCCTCGAAGACCTCAATTTCGCGAGCAAGACCTATGAGCCTTGGGCGGCCTATGCCCAGTCGAAAACCGCAAATGTCCTGTTCGCGGTGGAACTCGACCGACGCTTCCAGGAGCGCGGCATCCGTGCGACGGCACTGCATCCCGGCGGCATCAACACCGAGCTCGGCCGTCATCTCGAGCCTGACATGATCGAAGGTATGATAGCGCAGATCAACGCAGCACTCGCCGCCGAGGGCAAGCCGCCCTTCCAGTGGAAGACGATCCCGCAGGGTGCCGCTACCTCCGTCTGGGCAGGTTTCGTCGCCCCGGCAGACGTGGTCGGCGGCAGATATTGCGAAAACTGCCACGTCTCCGAAGTGACGGATGCAGAGATCAGCCCGATTTCCGAAGGCGTGCGTCCCTACGCGCTCGATCCCGAGACGGCCAGGGGCTTGTGGGCCAAAAGCGAGGATATGGTCGGCGAGCGCTTCTAGGCGGTAAACCGCACACACTTTGGTGCTGACAGAGGAGAGCAGGGGTACTGGGAAACTGGTGCCCCTGCCGAGGAATTGAACCCGGATCGGCTGCAAACCCGTCCACTGCTCTTACGTTGAGCTATGCCGGGCGCGGAGTCTTTATCGTCCATTCCAGCGGCTCTTTGCCGATCGCCGCCGTTCAGGCCTTGATGTCGAGGCCCGCTTCGACTGCGGCGGCGATGAATGCCTTGCGTGCACCCTCGCCGGTGCGCTTGCCCTTGATAACGTCGGCGCAGATCAGCAGCGCCTGGTCGAGTGCGGCACCGTCTTCCGTCGGCCAGTCCTCGATCATCGCCCAGGAGGCGGCCTGGGTGTTATCGATGGTCACGTATTGGCCGGGCTCTTCGAGGGCGATGAGCACAGGCTTCGACCAGGGCGCCTGCATTCTTGCTTCGCTTGGATCCTGGGGCATGAGATGACTTCCTTCGCGCATTTCCATCAGAATTAGGAAAGCCCCTCCCATGATGGAAGGGGCTTGGATTGTCCAGCCTTTCGCTACTGCATCAGGCTTGACCGCTACTCGGCGGCCTCTGCGTAGGCCTCCACCGGCGGGCAGGTGCAGATCAGGTTGCGGTCGCCATAGACATTGTCGACGCGGTTGACCGGCGACCAGTATTTGTCGACGCGGAAGGCGCCGGGCGGGAAGCAGGCCTGTTCTCGGCTGTAGGGGCGATCCCATTCGCCGACGAGATCTTCCACCGTGTGCGGGGCGTTCTTCAGCGGGTTGTTCACCTTGTCCATGCGGCCGTCCTCGATGGCGCGGGCTTCCTCGCGGATCGCCAGCATCGCCTCGCAGAAACGGTCGAGTTCGGCCTTGGTCTCGCTTTCCGTCGGTTCGATCATCAATGTGCCGGCGACCGGCCAGCTCATGGTCGGCGCATGGAAGCCGCAGTCGATCAGGCGTTTGGCGACGTCGTCGACGGTGACACCGGAGCTGTCGACCAGCGGGCGGGTATCGATGATACATTCATGCGCCACACGGCCGGCCTCCGATTTGTAGAGCACGTCGTAGGCGCCCTTCAACCGGGTGGCGATATAGTTGGCGTTGAGGATCGCCACCTTGGTCGCCTGCGTCAGGCCTTCGCCGCCCATCATTAGGCAATAGCTCCAGGAGATCGGCAGGATCGAGGCCGAGCCGAAGGCAGCGGCCGAGACCGCACCCGAGCGGCCGTCGGTTTCGGGATGGCCGGGCAGATAGGGAGCCAGATGCGCCTTAACGCCGATCGGGCCCATGCCGGGTCCGCCGCCGCCATGCGGGATGCAGAAAGTCTTGTGCAGGTTCAGGTGGCTGACGTCGGAGCCGATGTCACCGGGACGGGACAGGCCGACCATGGCGTTCATATTGGCGCCGTCGAGATAGACCTGGCCGCCGTGCTCATGCACCAGATCGCAGATTTCCTTGACGGTCTCCTCGAAGACGCCGTGCGTCGAAGGATAGGTGATCATGCAGCAGGAGAGGTTTGCCGCATGCTGCTCAGCCTTGGCGCGGAAATCGTCGAGATCGATATCGCCGTTTTCACGCACCTTGACGACGACGACCTTCATGCCGACCATCTGGGCCGAAGCCGGGTTGGTGCCGTGCGCCGAGGTCGGGATCAGGCAGACGTCGCGATGGCCGTCGCCATTGGCGATATGATAGTTGCGGATGGTCAGCAGGCCGGCATATTCGCCCTGCGCACCGGAATTCGGCTGCATGGAGAAGGCGTCGTAACCGGTGACGGCGCAGAGCTTTTCGATCAGGTCGTCGATCATCTCGCGGTAGCCGAGCGCCTGGTCTGATGGCACGAAGGGATGGATGTCGGAAAATTCCGGCCAGGTGATCGGCAGCATTTCCGCCGTGGCATTCAGCTTCATCGTGCAGGAGCCGAGTGGGATCATCGAGCGGTCGAGCGCCAGATCCCGGTCGGAGAGCCGGCGGATGTAACGCGTCATCTCGCTTTCGGCGCGGTTCATGTGGAAGATCGGATGGGTGAGGTAATCGCTGGTCCTGAGCAGGCCCTTCGGCAGACGGTAGGAAGGCTCGAAATCGGCGATAGTGAAATTGCCGCCGAAGGCGCGCCAGACTGCTTCGAGCGTCGCGGGCCGGGTGCGTTCGTCGAGGCTCATGCCGACTTTGGTTTCGCCGACCTTGCGCAGATTGACGCCTTCGGCGACGGCGGCGCGCAGGATGAGGCCCTGCATATGGCCGACATCGACGGTGATGGTGTCGAAGAAGGTCTCGGGTTCGACCTTGTAACCGAGCTTTTCCAGGCCCTTGGCCATCAGCACGGCCTTCTGGTGCACCTGCTGGGCGATCGCCTTGATGCCCTTCGGGCCGTGGAAGACGGCGTACATCGAGGCCATGACGGCCAGCAGCACCTGGGCGGTGCAGATGTTCGACGTCGCCTTTTCGCGGCGGATATGCTGTTCGCGGGTCTGCAGCGACAGGCGATAGGCGCGGTTGCCGCGGGCATCGACGGAAACGCCGACGAGGCGGCCGGGCATGGAGCGCTTGATGGCATCCTTGACCGACATGTAAGCCGCATGCGGGCCGCCGTAGCCGACCGGGACGCCGAAGCGCTGCGAGGAGCCGACGGCAATATCGGCACCCATTTCGCCGGGCGATTTCAACAGCGTCAGCGCCAGGATATCGGCGGCGACGATTGCGATGGCGCCGGTCTGATGCAGGCGGGAAATCAGGCCGGTAAAATCATGCACATGACCGTGCGTGCCGGGATACTGGAAGATCGCGCCAAAGACGTCGACAGGATCGAGATCGGTGAAAGGATTGCCGACGATGACGCTCCAGCCGAGCGGCTCGGCGCGAGTGCGGATGAGGGCGATGGTCTGCGGATGGCAGTCGGCATCGACGAAGAAGGCCTTTGCCTTCGACTTGGCGACGCGCTCGGCAATCGCCATGCCTTCGGCGGCGGCGGTCGCCTCATCGAGCAGCGAGGCGTTGGCGACGTCGAGGCCGGTAAGGTCGCAGATCATCGTCTGGTAGTTCAACAGCGCTTCCAGGCGGCCCTGGCTGATCTCCGGCTGGTAGGGCGTATAGGCGGTGTACCAGGCCGGGTTTTCCAGGATGTTGCGCTGGATGACTGGCGGCGTGATGGTGCCGTAGTAACCCTGGCCGATCAGCGAGACCAGCACCTTGTTCTTGTTAGCGGTCTCGCGCAGCTTGTCGAGCGCCTCGCGCTCGGTCATCGGCGCGCCCCAGACGAGCGGCGCCTTCTGGCGGATCGAGGGCGGCAGCGTCGCGTCGATCAGGCCATCGAGGCTGTTATAGCCGATCACCTTCAGCATATCGGTCATCTCGGCCGGCGAGGGGCCGATATGGCGGCGATTGGCGAAATCGTAGGGCTGATAGTCGGTGAACTGGAATTCTGTCGGCGTCGTCATTACGCGGTGAGCTCCTTGTAGGCCGCCTCGTCGAGCAGGCCATCGGCGTCCGCAGCATTTGCCAGCTTCAGCTTGAAGAACCAGCCGGCGCCCTGAGGATCGGAATTGACCAGCGAGGGATCGGCAACGATCGCCGGATTGACCTCGGTGATCTCGCCATCAAGCGGACAATAGACGTCGGAAGCAGCCTTGACGGATTCAACGGTCGCGGCATTGCCGTTCTTGGAGAAGGTCGCGCCGACTTCCGGCAGTTCGACAAAAACCAGATCGCCGAGCTGTTCGACGGCATAAGTCGTGATGCCGACCGTTGCAACGCCGCCTTCGATCTTCAGCCATTCGTGTTCTTCGGTAAATTTCAGCATTGTTCGTCCTCTCTGGAAAAGGTTTAGCGTTTGTAGGTCGGGGTAACGAAGGGCAGGGCGCTGACGGTAATCGGCAGATATTTGCCACGCACCTCGGCATAGACGAGCGTGCCTGCCGCAGCATGGGAGAGCGGCACATAGCCCATGGCGACGGGTCCTTCGACGCTGGGGCCGAAGCCGCCCGAGGTGACCTCGCCGATTTCGATCTTGCCCTCGGCATCGGCATAAAGCTTGGCATGGCCGCGCACCGGCGCCTTGCCTTCCGGCTTCAGGCCGACGCGGCGGCGGGCAGCGCCGTTTTCGAGTTCGGACAGGATGCGGCCGGAGCCCGGGAAGCCGCCGGCACGCGCACCGTTGCCGCGCCTTGCCTTCTGCATGGCCCATTCCAGCGCCGCCTCGACCGGCGAGGTGGTCGTGTCGATGTCGTTGCCGTAGAGGCAGAGACCGGCTTCGAGGCGCAGCGAATCGCGGGCGCCGAGGCCGATCGCCTGGACATCGGGATGTTCGAGCAAGCGCATGGTGACATCCACGGCCTTGTCTGATGGAATCGAGATCTCGAAGCCGTCCTCGCCGCTATAGCCGGAGCGCGAGACCAGACAGGAAACATCGTGCAGGCGGCAGTGGCGCACGTCCATGAACTTCATCGCAGCGACGTCGGCCCAGAGTTCGGCGAGAACCGCGACTGCGCGCGGCCCCTGCAGCGCGATCAAAGCGCGGTTGAGAAGGGTGACGTCGCACTGGTCGCCGATATGGGCCTGCAGATGGGCGAGATCGGCCTCCTTGCAGGCGGCGTTGACGACGACGAAGAGGTGGTCGTCGAGATGGGCGATCATCAGATCGTCGAGAATGCAGCCGGTATCATCGGTGAAGAAGCCATAACGCTGGCGACCTTCGGCAAGGCCTAGGATGTCCACCGGCACCAGCCTTTCGAGCGCCAGCGCCGCATCCTCATAGCTGCCCGACTTCGCCTTCACGATGACCTGGCCCATGTGGGAGACATCGAAGAGGCCGGCCTCAGTGCGGGTATGAAGATGTTCCTTCATCACCCCTGAGGGGTATTGCACCGGCATGTCGTAACCCGCGAACGGCACCATGCGGGCGCCGAGCGAAAGATGCAGGGCATGCAGCGGGGTTTTCTTCAGGGCAGCAGTATCGTCCAAAAGACGCCTCCGGGGTTTGCGCCTTCTCGCGAAGGCGCGGGCTCAAATCTGAAGGCGCGGCTGCGCACTTCTCTCCTGAGCCCCCTCTGTCCCTTTGCCTGAGATTGTTATCCCTTCGGCGAGCGTTTCGAGAACGCTTCTCTCCAGAGTTCCGTCTGCCCCTTGCTGGTCCTTTTGCCTGAGAGTTTCCGGGGCGGTTGCTCCTTCGGCACCGGTGGCGAAAGCACCGGCTTCTCCCAACAAGGTTGGCGCAATTATCCGGCGGGTGCAGCGCTTGGCAAGGCCAAATGTCGTCACCGGACAATTTTTTGTCGCCATATGCCGGCTGAGCCCTAATCTGCGGCAATCTGCTTTTGCATTTCACCGGGAAACCGGCTATCGCGACATGCTGTTGAAGGGGATCTCATGCGGCAGACCGGACTGAAAGCGACGCTCTTCCTGCGCATGCTTTGCGCATTGAGCTTGGCTTTGCTCGGCCTCGCCCATCAGGCGCCGCAGGCTGTCGCCTCCGAAGGCTACGATAGCGCGGCCTATGTGCTGCCCGACGGCACTTTCGCCTCGCTCTGCATTACCGTGAAGGACGCCGACGGCAAGACCTCCGCCTTCAAACCGAATTGCGAAGCCTGCCGGCTGTCGGCCTCCGTCATCCTGCCGATGCCGGATGCGGGCTCCTGGCTCGAGCGCAAACTCGCCTCGCTGATCAACGCGCCGATCGAAATCTCAGCCGTTGCCGATGCAAGTGCTGTCAGCCGGCCGAATTCCCGCGCGCCTCCCATCCTCGCCTGATCTGCCTTCGCAATCATGAGCAGCATGCCGGTCCGCCCGAGAGAAGTCCGCGGCCGGCGAGGAGACATCCGATGAAAACTATCAAGACATTTGGCAAGACGTTCGGGCTTGCTGCCGTTTTTTCCGTGGCCGCCTTTGCCGGCGCCGAGGCGCATGTGACCTTCCTCGACAGAGAGGCGACGCAGGACAGCACCATTCTCGCCGCGCTGCAGGTGCCGCATGGCTGCGACGGCAAGGCGACCACGGAAGTGCGGGTCAAACTGCCGGAAGGCTTCGTCTTCGCCAAGCCGCAGCCGAAGGCCGGCTGGGAACTCGAGGTGATCAAGGGCAACTACCGGAAGACCTACGATAATCACGGCGACACGGTGAAGACGGGCGCGATCGAGATCCGCTGGAAGAATGGCAATCTCTCCGACGATTTCTACGACACCTTCGTCATCCAGGGTAAAGTATCGGGCGTCGAGGCCGGCACCTCGCTCGCCTTTCCGGTGACGCAGATGTGCGGCGACACGGTCACGGCCTGGGATCAGGTGGCCAAGGAAGGCGGCGACGCGCATGGGATGAAAAGCCCGGCGCCGCTGTTGAAGGTCGTTGCCGGTGAAGACCATGGCCACGATCATCACGATATGGCCGGCATGGACATGTCTGGTATGGCGGGCATGGGCGCTGCTGCACCGGCCGGCGACACGGTCAAGGCCGGTGATCTCGAAATCTCCGGCGGGTTCGCCAAGGCAATGCTGCCCGGCCAGCCGGTCGGCGGCGGCTTTTTTACGGTGAAGAATAACGGCCAGGCGGACGATCGCCTGGTGTCGGTCAGCTCGTCTGCAGCTGGGGAGGTTCAGATCCACGAGATGGTGACGAAGGACAATGTCATGCGGATGCGCCAGCTGAAGGACGGCATCGCCATCGCCGCCGGCCAGACGGTCAAGCTCGAGCCCGGCAACCTGCACCTGATGTTCCAGAAGGTGAAGACGCCGTTCAAGCAGGGCGATACGGTGCCGGTGACGCTGGCCTTCGAAAAGGCCGGCAAGGTCGACCTGGTCCTGCAGGTGCTCTCCGCCCAGGGCAAATGAGTGCAGCGATTCGAAGTGCTACAGCGTCCTTTGCGCGTCTGAAAGGACGCGCGGCGCTGTCGTTAAAACAGAAAAGCCCGCGACTGCAATGAACTGACCCCCGAGGTTGGATGTCCAACTTTCGGGGGTCAGTTCATAACTGCGGTCGCGGGCTTTCGTTTGGAAGGCGATGGCCTCAGAAATCTTCGTAGGATCGCAGCGCCTGTTTCAGGCCGGCCTGCGGCTGGCGGTTGCCTTTGGCCATCAGGTCGAGGGCCACTTCGGTCGACTGGATGATGCTGGAGGGCTCGTCTATTTCCTCAGTGCCTTCGGCCTTCAACTGCCGGTCGGCAATGCGACGCGCATCGCGGGCGGCGTTGCTCGTCGCAACTCGCTGCGGGATTCGGAGCGAGTCGAAGGCAATGGCGGCGGTGCTCGCCGATATGGACAGGAGCTGGGTCATGCCGTCAGCGTATCGGCACGACCTTGGCGCCATTATAAAAAAATCATCGGCATTTTACCGGATGGTAAGAATTCATTCCTTCTCGATTGGAATCGCTGCGGAGTTGCGATAAATCCGGCTGATGATCCAGGCTCTTCTCGTCGCCGTCGGCGGCGCTATCGGTTCCCTTCTCAGATATTATGTCGGCCAATGGGCGCTGAGACTCATGGGTCCATCATTTCCCTGGGGCACGCTCGCCGTCAATGTCGTCGGCTGTTTCGTCATCGGCGTCTTCGCCGAACTGATCGCGCGGAAGTTCAACGCTTCGGTGGAGCTGCGCCTCCTGCTGATCACCGGCTTCCTCGGCGGCTTTACAACCTTCTCGGCCTTCTCGCTGGATGCGATCTCGCTATTCGAGCGCGGCGAGGCTGTCGCCGGCGGCATTTACATTGCGGCGAGCGTCGGGCTTTCGATGGCGGCCGTCATCGCCGGCCTTGCCGTCATGCGCGCTTTGGCCTGATTTCTTTTCCGGTTTCCGTTTTGCGCGAAAATGCTCTAAAGGCTGCGGCAAGAACGCCGGCTTGGCCTGCGCTGCAATTTCCGAAAGATTTCTTATGGCTGGCATAGAACATATCAAGGTTGAACCCGATGAAGCCGGCATGCGGCTCGATCGCTGGTTCAAGGTGCATTTTCCTGGGCTCGGCTTCGGTCCGCTGCAGAAGCTCTTGCGCTCCGGCCAGGTGCGCGTCGACGGTGGACGTGTCAAATCGGATGCGCGCGTGCAGCCCGGCCAGACGGTGCGTGTGCCGCCGATGGATGTCGATGCGAAGCTGAAATCCGGACCGATCGCCGGTAAGGATCTCAAGCATTCGACCGATTTCGAACTTCTGTCGCGCATGGTGCTGCACGAGGACGAAAAGGTGATCGTGCTCAACAAGCCCCCTGGTCTTGCGGTGCAGGGTGGCTCGGGTGTGGCCAGGCATATCGACCAGATGCTCGAAGCCTGGACCAGCCCGAAGGGCGAGAAGCCGCGGCTCGTCCATCGTCTCGACCGCGACACATCGGGTGTTCTCGTCATCGCCCGCACCCGCGGTGCGGCACAGAAACTGACGGCTGCCTTCCGCGAGCGCGATACCAAAAAGACCTACTGGGCGCTGGTCAAGGGCGTGCCGCGCAAGCACGAGGACAAGATCTCGACCTGGCTGGTGAAAGAGCCGACCGCCGACGGCGATCGGATGCGCATCGCCAAGCACGGCGAGGACGGCGCCGACCATGCGATTTCCTTCTACCGCGTGCTGGAGACGGCGGCACAGAACCTCGCATGGCTGGAGATGGAGCCCTATACCGGCCGTACCCATCAGTTGCGCGTTCATGCCCTGCATATCGGCCACCCGATCATCGGCGATCCGAAATATTTCGACGACGATCCGAATTGGGATTTTCCAGGCGGCGTCCAGAAGAAGCTGCATCTGCACGCGCGTCACATCGACATCCCGCACCCCTCCGGTGGGCGGCTGCGCGTCAGTGCGCCGCTGCCGTCGCATATGGTCCAGACCTGGAATCTTCTTGGTCTCGACCTCGCCGGCGCTGAGAGGGACGCCGAATGAAACTTGCCCTTTTCGATTGCGACGGCACGCTGGTCGACAGTGCTGCGCTGATCCACGAAACCATGCGCAGGACCTTCGACAAGTTCGGCAAGCCGGAACCGCGATTTGAAGACACCAAGGCTATTATCGGCCTGTCCCTCGATATCGCGATCGCCCGCATGCAGGGCAGGCCGCATGTCGAGCAGCAAGACATCGACATGACGGCGCATTACAAATCTTTGTTCTCGATCGTGCGTCAGGATCTTGACTATAAGGAGCCGCTATTTGCGGGCATTCGCGAGATGATCGACGCGATCAGCGGACGCGATGATCTGCTGATCGGCGCGGTGACGGGCAAATCCAGGCGCGGGCTCAAGCTCGTGATGGAGACGCACGGTTTCGACAAGCATTTCATCGTCGCACGCACCGCCGACGATTGCCCCTCCAAACCGCATCCGGCCATGGTGACGGAATGCTGCGACGAAACCAGCATGAATGCTGCCGACACCATTGTCATCGGCGATGCGGTTTACGATATGCAGATGGCAAAGGCCGCCGGCGCCAAGGCGATCGGCGTTGCCTGGGGCTATGCCAGCGTGGATGAGCTGATCGCCAACGGCGCCGATGCGATCGCCTACCATCCGAACGAGATATTGCGTCATTTTTCCTGAGGTGAGCCCATGCGCGATCTGCTGAACGACCTTTCCGAAGGCCTGAGCCATCCCGATCCCATCCGCCGCGCGCAGATCCAGATGAAGAAGCCGCTGCCGAAGCGTTTCTATACCGATGTCTCCGTTGCCGAGCACGAAGGTGGTTTTGCGATCACGCTCGACGGCAAGATGGTGCGCACGCCGGCGCGCCAAGTTCTCGCAGTACCGACCGAGGCGCTGGCGCGGCTTGTTGCCGCCGAATGGCAGGCACAGGGCGAGGAGATCAATCCCCTGAGTATGCCGGTGACGCGGCTCGTCAATACGGCGCTCGACGGCGTTGCCGCCAACGCGCAGGCGATCTTCGAGGATATATTGCGTTTTTCATCCAGCGACCTCATCTGCTACCGCGCCGAGGAACCGGAACTGCTGGTCGAGCGCCAGGCCGAACGCTGGGATCCCGTGATCGACTGGGTGGCGACCGATCTCGGCGCCCGCTTCATCCTCATCGAAGGGGTGATGCCGCATGAGCAGCCGCGCGAGGCGATTGCCGCCTTCGCCGTTACGCTCGCGAGATATGATAGCCCGATGGCGCTTGCTGCCCTCCACACAGTCACCACACTGACCGGCTCGGCCATCCTGGCGCTCGCCTTCGCCGAGGGCCGGGTGACTGTGGAGGAGGCTTGGTCGCTTGCCCATCTCGACGAGGATTGGACGATCGAGCATTGGGGCAGCGACGAGGAAGCCGAGGAGCGGCGGGCCAAGCGCTTTGCCGAGTTCAAAGCCGCAGCGGATGTTTTTTTCGCCCTAAGCGCCTGAAACATATTGCCTTCCAATGCATTATGACGAAGTCTGCGACTCCAACGGGGTGGTGCGGGATTTTGCAATGAATTGGCTGAGGTCGTGTTTTTGCCGGGCAACACTCGTCTGTGTCGCGCTCACGGCCTGCGGCAGTCTCTCGGCCACCAAGCCGGCGGCGCCGGTCTATGATGTACGCAGTGCCGTCGTTCTCTCCGGTCCGAACATGCCGGCCGAGCTGCTTTCCGGCATCAACGACCGCGTCAACGCAGCGATCAATGCCACCGTGCGCGACACCGTGCTGCCACGGGTGGTGCTGACGATCCGCGTGGTTTCCATCCAGAAGGGTCTCGGGTTCCAGAAGGACCGCAACGTCGCCAAGATCAGCATCGACGCAGCCTCGGTCGAGGATGGCTCGGTCATCGCCGTCAGCGCCTTCGACGTCACCAGTATCGCTGCCGATCCCAAGCTTGCCGACGAGATCCTGGCCGAGGACGCCGCCGCAAGGATACGCTCGGTTTTCTCGCTTAGCGGACGCAGCCGCTAGAACAAAATCTACCGCCGGATTGCCGCCCGCAGCGGCGAGGGAGATCGCATGAAGGAAATTCTCGAAGAGCTGGAACGACGCCGCGACATCGCCCGCCTCGGCGGCGGCAAAGCCCGCATCGACGCCCAGCATAAGCGCGGCAAGCTGACGGCGCGCGAGCGCATCGACCTTTTTCTCGACGAAGGCTCCTTCGAGGAGTTCGATATGTTCGTTGAACATCGCTCCACCGATTTCGGCATGGACAAGAGCCGTATCGCCGGCGACGGCGTCGTCACCGGCTGGGGCACGGTCAATGGCCGCACCGTCTTCGTCTTCGCCAAGGACTTCACCGTCTTCGGCGGCTCGCTGTCGGAAGCGCATGCCGAGAAGATCATGAAGGTGCAGGACATGGCGCTGAAGAACCGCGCGCCGATCGTCGGCATCTATGATGCGGGCGGTGCCCGCATCCAGGAGGGTGTGGCGGCTCTCGGCGGTTATGCCGAGGTATTCCAGCGCAATGTGCTCGCCTCCGGCGTCATTCCGCAAATCTCGGTGATCATGGGTCCTTGCGCCGGCGGCGACGTCTATTCGCCTGCCATGACCGATTTCATCTTTATGGTGCGTGATACTTCCTATATGTTCGTCACCGGGCCGGACGTAGTGAAAACCGTCACCAACGAGACGGTGACGGCCGAGGAACTCGGCGGCGCCGTGGTGCATACGGTGCGCTCGTCGATTGCCGACGGCGCCTATGAGAACGATGTCGAAACGCTGCTGCAGGTGCGCCGGCTGATCGATTTCCTGCCGCTTTCGAACACGGCGCCGCTGCCGGAGATCGAATGTTACCAGTCGGTGACAGAAATCGATGCCTCGCTCGATACGCTGGTGCCGGCGAGCTCCAACAAACCCTACGACATCAAGGAACTGATCCGGAAGGTGGCGGACGAGGGGGATTTCTTCGAGATCCAGGCAAGCTTTGCCAAAAACATCGTCTGCGGCTTCGGCCGCATCGAAGGTTCCACCGTCGGTTTCGTCGCCAACCAGCCGATGGTGCTGGCCGGCGTTCTCGACAGCGACGCCTCACGCAAGGCGGCCCGTTTCGTGCGCTTCTGCGACTGCTTCAATATTCCGATCGTCACCTTCGTCGACGTGCCGGGCTTCCTGCCGGGTACGGCGCAGGAATATGGCGGCCTCATCAAGCACGGCGCCAAGCTGCTTTTCGCCTATGCCGAGGCGACGGTGCCGAAGCTTACCGTCATCACCCGCAAGGCCTTCGGCGGCGCCTATGACGTGATGGCGTCGAAGCATCTGCGCGGCGACCTCAACTATGCCTGGCCGACGGCGCAGATCGCCGTGATGGGCGCCAAGGGCGCCGTCGAGATCATCTTCCGCAAGGATATCGCCGATCCGGAGAAGATCGCCGCGCACACGAAAATGTACGAGGACAGGTTCCTCTCGCCCTTCGTCGCCGCCGAGCGCGGTTATGTCGACGAGGTGATCATGCCGCATTCGACCCGGCGGCGGCTGGCGCGCGGTTTGAAGATGCTGCGCAACAAGGATCTCGCCAATCCGTGGAAGAAACACGACAACATTCCGCTTTGACATTTTCCGCCGAATAAAGCTGTGGCCTCAGGTGTTTAACTGCTGTCGAAAAAGTGAACAGCCGTCAGCGATCCGTGTGTTCAATCCTTGCCGAGGACAAGCTAACGCTCGGCTCTTATTGTTTTAAAGGAGAGGTTTAATGTCAAGTTTCGAGCGTCTTTCTGCCTATCGCCCCTATGGGCTGGCCGCTCTCAGAATCATCACCGCCCTGCTGTTCATCGAGCATGGCACGATGAAGCTTTTCGGTTTCCCGGCTTCGCAGATGGCGGGCTCGCTGTCGCCGCTGATGCTTTTCGCGGCCTTTCTCGAGCTTGTCGGTGGCATCCTTATTCTCGTCGGCCTGCTGACGCGCCCTGTCGCCTTCCTGCTGGCCGGTGAAATGGCGGTCGCCTATTTCATGGCGCATGCGCCGAGCAGCTTCTTCCCGGCCGTCAACCAGGGCGACGCGGCGATCCTGTTCTGCTTCGTCTTCCTCTATCTGGTCTTCTCCGGTCCCGGCGCTTTTGCCGTCGATAACCGCAAGACGGTTTGAACGACGGACTGAGGGGCGTCGGCAGCGCCCCTCGATTTCATATCAGGCGGTAAGCTTGAGACCGGCGATGCCGGCGACGATCAGCGTGATGCAGGCAAGACGGGAGACACTTGCCTCATCGCCAAGCAGCCAGATGCCGAGGAATACGGTGCCGACCGTGCCGATGCCGGTCCAGACCGCATAGGCGGTGCCGATCGGCAGGTGCTTCACCGCCAGGCCGAGCAGCACGATGCTCACCACCATGGATATGACGGTCAGCGCCGTCGGCAGCGGCCGTGTGAAACCCTCGGTATATTTAAGGCCGATTGCCCAGCCACATTCGAAAAGACCGGCGAGAAAAAGCAGAAACCAGGCCATGCGACTCTCCTTGTTCAAGAGCGAGGCCGTCCCCGCGACGGTTGCATCCCAGAGGATGCCGCAGTCGTCTGCGATTGCGCCTATATGCGTGAGGAAATGGCCGACTTCAAGGTAGGAATCGGCATGGCTGCCATGCCACCCGTTTCTTGCGGCCTATAGCGCCGCGCGTCTTTTAGACGTGCAAGGACGCCGTAGCACCTTTAGTTGCTGCATCACGGCTGCCCGCCAGCCTCCGCGGCAAGGCTTTTGGCGCGGCGGCAGAGACGATCGAAGGTTTCGAGGAAGCGTGAGCGGTCCTTCGGGCTGAAGGCTGCGTTGTAGCCCTTGCTCTCGCCGGTTTCGCGCAGGTGCGCGCCGAGATCGCGCATGGCGCTCGCCATGCCGATATTGGTCTGGTCGAAGACGCGTCCCGTGGGACTGCTGACGAAGGCGCCGGTCGCGACGCAACGCACGGCGAGCGGCACATCGGCGGTGACGACGACATCGCCCGCGCCGGCGCGTTCGGCGATCCAGTTGTCGGCGGCATCGAAGGCATTGGAGACGATGACGTTGTGGATCATCGGATCGCGCGAGGGGCGCAGGCCGGAATTGGCGACGAAGGTGACTTCGAGGCCAAGGCGTTCCGCGACCCTCAGGATTTCCGGCTTGACCGGGCAGGCATCGGCGTCGACATAGATCATGGCAATATCCTCATGCCGGCTGCGTGGCCGGCTGGCGGACCATATCGATGTGGGGAATGCCGTCTTCCAAATATTCCTGCGATGTCCCGATAAAACCGAAGGATTCATAGAAGCGCCGCAGATGGGCCTGCGCCGACAAGGCGATGGCATTTGCCGGATAAAGCCGCTCGCAGGCGGTGATCGCTTCGCTCATCAACGCATCGCCCAGACGCTTGCCGCGATGGGCAGGCGAGACGACCACGCGACCGATCTTCGACGCATCCTGCGGCTTATGCGGTTTCAGGATCCGCGCCGAGGCCAGCAGTTCGGCGCCCTCCAGCAGCCGCAGATGCAGGGCATCGATATCCTTGCCGTCGAGTTCCGGGTAGGGGCAGTTCTGCTCGACGACGAAGACGTCGACGCGCATTCTCAGGAGGTCGTAGAGTTCCCGCGCGGAGAACTCGTCGAGACCCTTGATGTCGGTTGTGTAGGTCGTCGGAGCCATCATTTGACCACGCTGCGGATGCTCTCGCCGGAATGCATGAGCTCGAGGTTTTCCGTATATGTACGACGGGAACGTTGACTTCAAGCGAGGAAACGGTTGCTCCTGTTTTGCTAATCTTCGCGAAGGTACTGATGAAAGTTCAAGCCGTACGCATGAGAAGCCTCGGTCGGAGGCTGCTGCGGTTCGGTGGAGTAAACATAGATTCGCTTGGACGCGCTAAATCCCAAATCCCGACCAATCGTCACGATCATATCAACAGCTTGGTCATTGTCGATCGCCCAAGCTTGTATGGTAAAGAAGGCTGCCGAGCCCGCCGTGGTACCGAAGTCCGGATTGGAGTTTATGATTTCTCCCTCTGCAATAACGGTAAAATGGCGGAAAGCAGTTTTCAGCTTTCCGTATCGTAGTTTCAATTTCCAGTTCTTTAGCAAATCCATATACGATCAAAACCAGGTTTAAGCTGCGAATAGACATCCGGATTGCATCAGCTCACAGCCCCTATTGATGTCATCCAGCGGTATGGGATGGGTGGTCATTGCGTCGATCTCGATATTGCTTTGTCACGGCCAATCTTCGCTAGGCGGTAGGCCGAGCGCGGAAGGTCTGGCCTGCCACTTTTGCCTCACGCAAATTCCATGATCACGGCATCGACGGCCAGGCTTTCGCCGGCTGCGGCATTGATCTTCGAGACGACGAGATCGCGGTCGGCGCGCAGCACGTTTTCCATCTTCATCGCTTCGACGATCGCAAGCGTCTCGCCGGCCTTGACCTCCTGGCCCTCGGCCACCGCGATGGCGACGACGAGGCCGGGCATCGGGCAGAGCAGGAGCTTGGAAGTATCGGGCGGCAGCTTCATCGGCATCAGCCTGTCGAGCTCGGCATGACGCGGCGAAAAGACCTTGGTCGTCACTGAAAGCCCCTGCCAGTCGATACGCAAGCCGTTCAGAACGGGACGGATCTGCGCGGTGATGTCGCGACCGCCGACCTTGCCGCTCCAGACTGGCTCGCCCGGTCTCCAATCGGTGACAACATTCTGGCTCTCGCCTTCTATCGCCCCCTCGATCGTCATGTCCATATCGAAGGGGATGGTGACGAGGCCGTCGAGCAATCTTGCCGCGACGTGGTTGTCGCCGATCTTGACCACCCAATCCTCGCGCAGCGCGCCTGCTGCGGCGCGCAGGCGATCGGCGAAACGTTCGCGGCGGTTGGTCTCGATCAGCGAGGCGGAAAGCGCGATGCCGGCAAGCACGGCCTCTTCCGCCGGGTCCGGTTTCATCGGCGCGAAACCATCGGGATATTCCTCGGCGATGAAGCCTGTGGACAGCCGGCCCTCGCGCCAGCGCGGATGTTTCATCAGCGCCGACAGGAAAGGAACATTGTGCTCGATGCCATCGACGACGAAACCGTCGAGCGCCTGACCCATGGCCTCGATCGCTTCCAGCCGCGTGGGTGCCCAGGTGCAGAGCTTGGCGATCATCGGATCGTAATACATCGAGATCTCGGCGCCTTCGAAGACGCCGGTATCGTTGCGGACGACGGCATTGCCGGTCCTGCCTTCCGCCGGCGGCCGGTACCGCGTCAGGCGGCCGATCGAGGGCAGGAAGTTGCGATAGGGATCCTCGGCATAGAGCCGGCTCTCGATCGCCCAGCCGTCAAGCCTGATATCCTTCTGGGCAAAGGGAAGGGGCTCTCCCGCTGCGACACGGATCATCTGCTCGACGAGATCGATGCCGGTGACGAGTTCGGTCACCGGATGCTCGACCTGCAGGCGGGTGTTCATTTCCAGGAAATAGAAATTGCGGTCGCGGTCGACGATGAATTCGACGGTGCCGGCGCTCTGGTACTCGACGGCTTTCGCCAGCGCCACCGATTGTTCGCCCATCGCCTTGCGGGTTTTCTCGTCGAGGAAGGGTGAGGGCGCCTCTTCCGCGACCTTCTGGTTCCGCCGCTGGATTGAGCATTCGCGCTCGCCGAGATAGACGACGTTGCCATGGGCATCGGCGAGCACCTGGATCTCGATATGGCGCGGCTCGACGACGAACTTCTCGATGAAGACGCGGTCGTCGCCGAACGAGCTTTTCGCCTCCGAGCGGGCGCGCTCGAAGCCGTCGCGCACTTCCGCCTCGTTCCAGGCAATGCGCATGCCCTTGCCGCCGCCGCCGGCAGACGCCTTGATCATGACGGGATAACCGATCCCGCCTGATATTACTTCCGCATGGGCGGCATCCTCGATGGTGCCGAGATGGCCGGGCACGGTGGAGACACCGGCGGCATTGGCGAATTTCTTCGATTCGATCTTGTCGCCCATCGCCATGATGGCCTTCGGCTTCGGGCCGATGAAGACGATGCCCTGCTTTTCCAGTTCAGCGCAGAAAGAGGCGCGTTCGGACAGGAAGCCGTAGCCCGGATGCACCGCCTCGGCGCCGGTTGCCTTGCAGGCGGCAATGATCTTTTCGGCAACCAGATAACTCTCCGACGCCGCGGCCGGGCCGATATGAACGGCCTCGTCGGCCATCTCGACATGCAGCGCGTCCCGATCCGCATCCGAATAGACCGCAACGGTCAAAATGCCCATGCGGCGCGCAGTCTTGATCACGCGGCAGGCGATTTCGCCGCGATTCGCGATCAGGATTTTCTTGAACATCGAGACTCCACCCAGAAATGCATCCCGGAGTTTTACGCACAAAACACCGGAACGCACAATCAGGCTTGCGGAGCGTCAGGCGACGGCAGCTCCTGCGACGGGTTCCTCGTCGACGATGCGCAGCCAGCGGCTGCGCCGCGGCTCGGCATAGTCGCGCAGCTCGACGGCGGCCATGATCCCCGCCCAATGCGGATGATTGGCACCGGCGAGCGTTGCCTGCTCAATCTGCTGGAGGACGCCGTATTCGATCGACGAGACCGGGATGATGCCGCCTTCGGCGACGCTTCTGAATAAGCGCATCGCGTAATCGACGTCCTGGCGGGTGATGCTCCGGCGATCGATGGCGCGCGACAGCTTGTAGCCACCGATATTGTCGGTGATCGCCAGGCGGAGCTGATCGAGGGCGAGCGCTCTCAACTCACCGGGAACGTTGGCCGAAACCTCCATGACGTGGAGAATGAGTTCGAGCTCGAGCGCCGAGTTGACGACACCATCGGTCGTGAACATGCGCATGATCCAGGCGACATTGATTTCATCCAGCGAGCCCTGCGGATAGGTGTAATGGACAATGAAACCGGCGAGCTGCTCCACGAAGAAAGCGTTCCAGTCGGCACATTTTTCAGGGCAGGAATTGTTGAGCGCCAACATCGCCACGACATCGTCGGATGTCCGGATACCCTCGGGAAAACTATGTTTGCGCAGCAATACTATATCTTCGGCCGTCAGCCGATGCTTGCCGGCCACCACACAGGCCGGAAAAGCGAGACGAAATTCGCTCATGTTTTAACTCCAGGCTTCATCATGAAACCGGAGACAGTTTTACCGCCTGCGAATTGACGATCCCTCAAGAAGAGGAGTTAACCCGATATCCCCGGGGTCAGGAAGATTTTAACGATTGCGCCTGCAGCCGCTCGCGCCAGATGATGAAGAGGCCTGAAGCAACGATGATGAAGATGCCAATCCATTTGGAAAAGCTCGGGAAATCGTTGAACAGCGCATAGCCGAGAACGGTCGCCGAGATGATCTCGAAGTACTGGAACGGCGCAAGCAGCGACAGCGGCGCGAGCCGGAAAGCCCGGACCACGAGCATATGCGCATATCCCGAGATCGAGCCAAGGGCGAGAAGCAGAATTAGGCCGAGGCTGGAGGAGGGCAGAGAGACGGCAAAATCGGCATTGCCGGAACTGTTGCCGAGAAGAAGGGCGGCCGCCATGAAGACCGTTCCGCCGATGCCGGCCATCGTCTGCATGGTCAGTGGCGAATCGGCCTCGCCGATGGCGCGGTTGAGGAAGAGATAGAGCGAGAACAGAAAGGCGCAGGCGACCGGCAGCAGCGCCTTCAGGCCAAAAATCTCGTAGCTCGGCTGAATGACGATCATCGCGCCGCCGAAACCGACGACGATCGCCGTCCAGCGCCGCCAGCCGACTTTGTCACCGAGAAACAGCGCCGACAGGGCGGTCAGCATGAAGGGCTCGACGAAATAGATGGCGAAGACATCGGCAAGCGGCATGTATTTGACGGCAACGAAGAACAGCAGGCTTGCAGCACCATGCAGCACACCGCGTAGCAGGTTCATCCACGGCCGTTTGGCCGAGAGCGCCTTCAGCCCGAAAAGGGCAAAGAGAATCGGCAGGGTGCAGGCGATCTGGAAGAAGAATCGGTAGAAGGTGACCTGACCCGGCGACATCGCCTCGAAGGTCGCCATATATTTGGCGATAGCATCCATGGTCGGCAGAATGAACATGGCGCCAGCCATGATGGCCATGCCCTGCAGGTGATTTTGATGGGGCTCTGACATGGCTGCTGATTCTTGCGAGGATCATGCCATCAACCACGGCAGGGGCGGGCGATCAAGCCGAGCACCGCGAAGAGGTCAGACTTCGTTCGCCGTTTCGCCGAAAATCTGTTCGAAGGCGGCGCGCAGCCTAATATCGGCGTCCGCCATCATGACAGGCAGGCCGAGATCGACGAGGCTGGTGACCCCATAGGCTGATATCCCGCAGGGCACGATGCCGCCGAAGTGATCGAGATCGGGATCGACGTTGAGCGACAGGCCATGGAAGGTCACCCATTTCCGCAGCCTGATGCCGAGGGCGGCGATCTTGTCCTCGGCCATCGTCCCATTGGCCAGCAACGGCTTTTCCGGCCGGCGCACCCAGACGCCGACGCGATCCTCGCGCCGTTCGCCGCGCACGTTCATCATGTCAAGCGTGCGGATGACGACATCCTCCAGCGCAGCGACGAAGGCACGCACATCCTGGCGCCGCCGTTTCAGGTCGAGCATGACGTAGGCAACGCGCTGGCCGGGTCCATGATAGGTATATTCGCCGCCGCGTCCTGTCGCAAAGACCGGAAAACGGTCGGGCTGGACGAGGTCTTTGGCATTGGCACTGGTGCCGGCGGTATAGAGCGGCGGATGCTCGACGAGCCAGACAAGCTCATCGCCGCCATCTGATATCGCCGCCACCTCGCGCTCCATAGTCTCCACCGCCTCTACATAGGGAACGAGGCCATCGGCGATGCGCCAGCGCACCGGCCGGGTGCCGAGTTGCGGAAGCATGGAGAATTCGAGATCGGTACGAAGCATGGCCATTCCTTGCCGCTCCGCTGCAACGACAGCGAAAAAGGTGGCGGCAGGACAGCTATATGGACCCGTTTCGGAGGCAATTCAAATGACGTGAGCGGTTTTAAAAAAAACTGTCATATCGCCCTTGTGCACCCCAGATGCTTTTGGTACATGCTGCCCCGCCGACGCAAATCGGCACCTACCACGATGCGGTCGTGGCGGAATTGGTAGACGCGCAGCGTTGAGGTCGCTGTGGGGCAACCCGTGGAAGTTCGAGTCTTCTCGACCGCACCAAAAGTGTTTAAAAAACCCTCGTGACCATTTGGTTCTACGAGGTTTTTTTATGCCTTTATTTCTGCGGATATCTCGTCGAGCGCAGATGTCCGCGATGGCTGCATGCCGAACGTTCTTTACTCCTTCATGAATTGCGATAGTGCGGCGAAGTCATCATGCAAATGGCCGGATGCGATCGCTCGCCGGAAGATCTTATCATAGCCGTCGACCACCGAACGGTCGATCTTGCGCGCTTCCATCAGTTCCAGAAGATGCTGGAAGGCGCCGTAGTGCGGCGAGATCGATGAGAGTGTTTCGTCATCGCTGGCAAAACGTCCAGCGCTGGTCCGTTTGATAAGGTCGGCAACCAATCCTTCGACGACGGGCGCTGTCGCGGTCCATTGCCGTGCCAACTCACCGAGGTCTATCCTCTCGGCTTGAGAGACGGCGATCGCGTTCAGCGTTCCGAACAGTGCACCCCACATCAGGGCCAGCAACGCGCTATCAAGTGCGTTGGCGAGACCTGGCTCCTCCCCGATATGCTGGGCATTGCCGCTGAGTGCCTGAAAGACGTCCCTGTTTGAATCGAAGACCTCTCTTGGTCCGGAAAGCAGTATCGTGCCACCATCCGTGCCGATGAAGTCCGGAGTGGCCATGATCGCCCCATCGAGGTACCTGGCCCCACGCTCAACGATCCAATGGCTTGCTTCGCGTGCACCATGCGGCGTTCCTGACGTGAGTTCCACAACCAACTTGTCGCGAATGGCTGACGCTATGGACTCGTTGCGCAGAAGTGCGGCGGTTGCAGTGTAGTCGCTGACGTTCACGATGATGATCTGTGCGGCCTGAATAGCCTCCAGGACGGACGCCGCAACGGTGGCGCCGATCGCGGCCAAGGGCTCGGCCTTTTGTTTCGTCCTGTTCCAGACCGTTGTGCGATACCCCGCCCGGACCAAGGCGCGGGCTAGCGCCGATCCCATACGTCCCGTCCCCAAAATGCTGATTGCAGGCTTCATGACTACACTCCATATCCATTGGCGCGATGCGCCGTGCTCTTGTCACCACGGGCAAAGGTTATGGAGGGATGCGCGGCGCACAATACACACCGAGGCGTAAGTGGTTACCGGACGGTTAGGAGGACATCATGAGCAAGCCCACGGATAATTGCGGCTTCGCGGCCGCGATCAAGATGATCGAAGGCAAGTGGAAAGTGGATATCCTTTGCGAGCTAGGAACGGCGTCGCGCAGGTTCGGCCGGCTGAGGCAGGCGATTCCCGAGATCAGTGAAAAGATGCTGGCGCAGCAGTTGCGCGAATTGGAGGCTGACGGACTTGTCGATCGAAAAGTCTATCCGGAATTGCCGGCGAAGGTCGTCTATTCGCTAACGGAGCGCGGCATAGCGCTCAACACCGCAGCCGACGCCCTATGTCGTTGGGCCGAGCAATTTAGCCCTGTCGCCGAGGCTTCGACCCAAGTCTATGCAACTCCTGCATCATTGTAAAACGTCAGGTAGAAGCGAAAAGCAGACGGCAATTTCGTGAGAGTTGCGGTGCCAACGGGCAGACGAATGCACGAAAGAAAGGGCCGATTTCGGCCCTTTCTTTCTGCCAATCAATGCGTTGCGCGGCATGCCTCGGTGCGGGAGGCGCCGCTGTCTGCACCCTTGGTGTGGGAGCCCTTCGGGCCAATCATGCTGTGGCATGGGGGCAGGGGGTTGATACTGGCCGTTGCGCTCTTGTCGACGACAGGAGCCGCCATGGCGCTTGGGGCAAAGCCGTCGCTATCATTGGTGTAGTCGCTGGAATAGGCCGGCGCCTTGCGGCTGCTGTAGTGGACCGGAGCCGGCT
The DNA here is from genome assembly GCF_013087625.1 of Rhizobium changzhiense. Classification (NCBI taxonomy): domain Bacteria; kingdom Pseudomonadati; phylum Pseudomonadota; class Alphaproteobacteria; order Hyphomicrobiales; family Rhizobiaceae; genus Rhizobium; species Rhizobium changzhiense. Next base: position 552,008 of record NZ_JABFCQ010000002.1, on the reverse strand, counting down.
TTGCGACCGGGCTCGGAGCAAAGCCGTCGCTGTCGTTGGTGTAGTCGCTGGAATAGGTCGGCTGGGCGAAGGCAGCGCCTGCAAGGCTGACGGCGAACAGGGACGCGGCAAGGGCAAATTTGATGCGCATGGGTCTATCTCCTCAATCTGCTGTTGAATTCCACAACAAAAATTAACCCTCGGCACTCACGAGTTCGCGCCCCAATTCAGGCAATTTTGTGATAATACGGCGACACAGCCGCGACCATTTGTCCGAATGAAATCACAGTGTTGTCAACGGAATTGACGCTCTCGTGACAGAAGCCGCCTAACAGAAATTGGCGATTGGTCTCGTGAATAAGACAGCTGGTGCTACAATCGTAAATTGTTAACTTTTGGTAATGTTGAGAGGGCTCGTCAGGGAGGCGGCCGCCGCCTCCCGTTGATAATCTCCGCCTTTGCGTGAAGTCAGTCTTCGTTCGGGATATGCGCGTCGACACCGGTCAGCTGCAACTTATTGCGGACATGATGGACGCCGTCGACCGAAAGCGCGCCGAGTTCGACCTTGCGGGCGATGCCGATCGTCTCCACCGATCCTTCCAGGGTAACGACGTGACCGTCTGCATGAACCTCGACGCTGTCGATATCGACCTCGGGAATGTTTTCGAGATTGTCGTTCACCCGCGCTTCGAGGTCGTCGCTTTCATCACGGTCGATCATATCGGCGCGCAGCGAATCTCTCAGGCGGTTCTCGTTGCCGTCTTCATCCGTGCCATCTATCCGGAAGCCTTTGTTGGGATCGCTGTCGAAATTGGCCGCGGTCTCGCCGTAAGGACGATTTTCCGGGCCGCCGGTGCCGGCGCCGCTGCCATCGGCATAGGGCCAGCCTTCGTCGAGATTGCGCTCTTCGAGGTCGCGATAATCTTCCTCCCGGGAAAGCTCAGGCTTCTCCCGGGAAAACTGGGTCTTGTCACCGATCCTTGCCATTGCATTTGCTCCTTGTTTCTCTGCTGGAAACGCCGGCAGCGGCGAATGGTTCGGCATGGACGGTGATTTGTCGGCCGTGATTGTCAGCCCTGGGCCTTCTCCCATTTCTTCACGAGACGGTCGCGCTTCAGCCGTGAGAGGCGCTGCAGCCAGAAAATGCCGTCGAGCTGGTCGACTTCGTGCTGGATGCAGATTGCGAGGAAATCTTCCGCAGCGTCCTCGTGCACGGCGCCCTCAGCATCCTGATAGCGGAAGCGGATCGCCCGCGGGCGGGTGATCTCGTCCGTCGCGCCGGGCATCGAGACGCTGCCTTCGGCATGGCTCATCGTTTCCTTCGAAAACCAGGTGATATGAGGATTGACGTAAAGGCGCACGCCGTCGGCCTTGTCGAGTTCCAGCACCGTGACACGGCTGAAGACGCCGATATGGGCGGCGGTGATGCCGACGCCTGGGGCTGCGCGCATCGTCGCCAGCAGGTCATCGGCGAGTGCTGTGAGCGAGGAATCGAAGACCGTCACCGGCGCGCAGACAGTCCTCAGGCCCGGATGCGGATAACGCAGAATCGGACGGATGGGCATGGGGCGGGCTTCCTCTGCGTGGACGGGTGAGGAAACTATCGCCGGCCGTGGGCATTGTCATCATGAAGCAAGGTTTGCCGCTTTACGACACGGATGCTTTGGGCTAGCAGGGGCCAAGAATTCCGGTTGCGGGAGCCTCGCGCGGGATTCGCTTATCCGCTTGTTGATAATGTGTTTTCGGCCGACATTTGCGAATGCGGCGCGGCAGTCGTTGAAATTCGAACCAGATGCGAGGGCGGCAGATGACGACGACCGATGGGGACGACCGTATTCGCAGGCGTCCCGATGACGAGGAAGCCGATATCTACGACGAGGACGGCAATGTCCGCGGCGATTTCCTGGCGCTCGTGGGTGCCGCGATCGCCGACCGCGATACGCTGTTCCTGCGCCAGAATGTTGCCCGCCTGCATGAATCCGAAATAGGCGACCTGCTGGAATCGATCCAGCCGGATCAGCGCCTGGCGCTAGTGCGCCTGCTCGGCGACGATTTCGACATGACGGCGCTGACCGAGGTCGACGAGGCGATCCGCCGCGAAATCGTCGACCAGATGCCGAACGAGCAGATTGCGGCAGCCATCGGTGAGCTTGATTCGGACGATGCCGTCTACATTCTCGAAGACCTCGACAAGGAGGATCGGGAAGAGATCCTCGCCCAGCTGCCGTTCACCGAGCGAGTGCGGCTGCGCCGGGCGCTCGACTATCCCGAAAGCTCGGCCGGGCGCCGCATGCAGACGGAATTCGTCGCCGTGCCTCCATTTTGGACGGTCGGCCAGACGATCGACTACATGCGCGATGAAGAGGATCTGCCCTATTCCTTCTCGCAGATCTTCGTCATCGATCCGACCTTCAAGCTGCTTGGCGCCGTCGATCTCGACCAGATCCTGCGCACCAAGCGGCAGACGAAGATCGAGCAGATCATGCGTGAGACCAACCATCCGGTTCCGGCTGAGATGGACCAGGAGGAGGCGGCCCAACTCTTCGAGCAATACGACCTTCTCTCGGCCGCCGTCGTCGACGAAAACGGCCGGCTGGTCGGCGTGCTGACCATCGACGACGTGGTCGACGTTATCCACGAGGAGGCGGACGAGGACATCAAGCGCCTCGGCGGCGTCGGCGACGAAGAGCTGTCGGACAATGTGCTCTCGACGGTGCGTTCGCGCTTCCTGTGGCTTTTGATCAACCTCGGCACTGCGATGCTGTCGGCAAGCGTCATCGGCCTGTTCGATGCATCGATCGAGAAGATGATCGCGCTTGCGGTGCTGATGCCGATCGTCGCGTCGATGGGCGGCAATGCCGGCACGCAGACGATGACGGTGACGGTGCGCGCGCTCGCCACCCGCGATCTCGACATCTACAATGCCGGCCGCATCATCCGCAGGGAGGCGGGCGTTGGCATCCTCAACGGCATCGTCTTCGCGACGATCATGGGCGCGATCGCCGGCACCTGGTTCCACGACTACCAGCTCGGCGGGGTGATTGCGGCGGCGATGATCATCAATCTGATAGCGGCAGCCCTTGCCGGCATCCTGCTGCCGCTGCTGCTCGACAAGATGGGGGCCGACCCGGCGATCGCCTCTTCCGTCTTCGTCACGACGGTGACGGACTGTACCGGCTTCTTCGCCTTTCTCGGCATCGCCACCTGGTGGTTCGGCATCTGAACCGCTCAAAATTGACTATTACGTAAAAGTCAATATTATCGTCTGTCCGACGACGGGGAACACATGCCGGTGAACAAGTTTTATAGCATAACGGAGCTGACGCGGGAATTCGGGGTCTCGACGCGCACGCTCCGCTTCTACGAGGACGAGGGATTGATCCACCCGGAGCGGCGCGGGCGCACGCGTCTGTTCCGGCAAGCCGACCGGCGGCTGATCGGGGAAATCCTGCGCGGCCGGCGCATCGGCTTCACCATCGCGGAGATCCGCGAGATCATCCAGGTCTACAAAGAGCCGCCGGGCGAACTCGGCCAGCTGAAACTCCTGATGAAGCGCGTCGACGAGAAGCGCGACGACCTGCGCCAGAAGCGCAAGGATATCGACGACACGCTGGCGGAACTCGACTCTATCGAAGAGACTTGCCTCGGCCGCCTCGCCGAAATCGGCGTCAACACCTGAAAAGCGCCGCAGAGCGATTGCCGGCCTTTATTGCGCCTCGGCGCTGCATTCGGCGGCGATCGTCTGAACCCGCTTGTCGTTCTGTATATCGATCGCGCCCGCCTGCAGCGGCGTGAACAGGGCTTGCGCCTGCAATTTCCCCAGCGTGCACTGGCAGAAGCTGTGGCAGAGCGCTTCGCCTTGCTGCATGACGCAAGAGGCGTTGCATTGCCTTAGGTAAGTTGCGACCGGATCAGGGGCTTGCGGCGGGATGACGAGGGAAATCCCATAGGCGATGCCGATCAACACCGGCTGGTGGATAAGATAGAAGGCAAGGCTATGGCGGCCGAGCCTTGCCGACCACCAGGAGCCGGTGCCGATGGCGGCAAGCCGTTGCGGCAGCCTGGTTCTGATGGCGATCGAGGCGATACTCAATCCAGCGAAGAAGGGCGTTGCCCAGGGGAACAGCGGGACGTAGTCGTTGGACCGTTCCGGCGTCACGGCAAGACCGATCCAGGCGAGATATCGCGGATCGAAGAAGGATGAGCGAAGCAGGCCGGGTGGCCCGAAATTATCGGTGATCCAGGCGGCAAAGAGCACCAGCGTGGCGACAAGCGTGAAGGCGAGCGGCAGTCTCAAAAAAACGACGCCGATGAGCGTGAGCACCGCGATACAATGCAGGATGCCGAAATAGATCCACTCGTTCGGCATCGCGATCCGCGTGGCGATCGAGATGAGCGCGGCTGCCGCGGCGATCATGCCGAAGCGCTTCCAGAAGGAGGGCCAGCGAATCTCGGGCGTGCTCGACAACACCAGGCTGATGCCGACGATGAAGAGAAAGGTGGTGGCGATCGCCCGGGCATAGATCTTCAGCCAGCCGGTCTCGGCTGTGCCTGGCGCGAGATAGCCCATGAACTCCATGTCCCAGCTGAAATGGTAGCTCGCCATGGCGATCAGCGCGACGCCGCGCGCTGTATCCAATAGACCGATGCGCGGCGGTTTTGCCGCCGCGTCGGCTTCCCTTTCCGGCAATGTCATCAAAGTCCCTCGGACAAATCATTTCCGTCGCTCGACGGCCTATCGCGGCGAATAGCAGAAAGGTGGAGATTTGATGGCGGGCCGGTATCCATAATCGCCAGTCGCGCTTGCGAGAAAAATTGCCGGCGTGTCAGCACGAAGATGACGATCGCCGTCGTCAGCATGAAGACATAGGGGTTGATGAACCAGCCGAGATAGCCGATCGACAGGAAGATCGCTCTGAGGCCCTCGTTGAAATTGCTGCCGGCAATGACATTCATGCGGATGACGCGTTCGGCCGCCCGCTCGGCGGCGATGATGTCGCGCTCGGTGTCACGCATCATCGGGATCGAGCCGAAGAGGATGGTGCAGTAGTTGAACAGCCGGTAGGACCAGCCGAATTTGAAGAAGGCATAGCCGAAAAGCGCTGCCAGGCCGCCGACCTTCATCTCGAAGACGGCATGGCCGCCATGGAAGACGAAGGGCAGGTCGGCGAAGACGGCGTCGACCTTCTCCGTCGCGCCGAGCAAAGCAAAGCAGCTGCCGATCGCGAAGATCGAAGTCGAAGCGAAGAAGGCGGTGCCGTTCTGCAGGCCGGCCATGATCTGCGTGTCGATCATCTTCAGGTCGCGGCGCAGCGAATTGTAAATCCATTCCCGGCGCCGTTCGGTCATCGCATGGGTCAGGCTGGTGCGCCCGAAGAAGGTACGGCCGTGCAGCAGCCAGGAATAGCCCATCCAGACAAAGGCAAAGAAAGCCAGAGCGATATAATCCGCCGTCGTCATCAGTGATTCCGTCTCCGCATGAACGCGGCCACTATGCCGCAAGTCGGATTATGCCGCATGGCCGAGTTCGGCGGCTTTACGCGGGCTTTCGGCCATCCGGCAGTTCGGCATAATCGAGCCGTCGGGAAACGACAAGGCTTTGTGGATAGCCGACCGGCCTCTTCTGGAGGGAGCGCCGAAATCCGTCTTGTCAATCGGGCCTGCATGGCAACCGGTAGACGAGCTACCGTGTTAACCGCTTGTAAAGTTGTGATGGCCAAATTGTTCAGGACTGTCCTGAACACCTGATTCAAAAGTGACCGATGAGCCGGCCGGATTACATTCCCAGTCTCGATGGCCTGCGCGGTGTCGCTGCGCTTCTGGTCGTTGAAGCCCATATTGGCTTTATCTTTCCGATCACAGCTCCGCATCTCGTGACACTGGGCGACGAAGCTGTCGGTTTGTTTTTTGCTCTCAGCGGCTTCCTGATGGCTCATCTCTACGGCTCACGGCCGCTCACGAGAGAAAACGTGCTTGATTTTCTTGTGAGCCGCTTTGCCCGAGTCTATCCGGTTTATCTGGTGGCCGTCATTTTTGTGGCGATGCTGTCGAGCATGCAAAATCTAGATTTTGTTCAGCCGATCGTTGGCAGCACGGATTTTGTCCGTCATGTCTTTCTTCTCGGCTCGAGTGGCGTTTTCTGGTCGATACCACCCGAAATCCAATTCTATCTGCTCTTCCCCGTCCTGTGGCTTTGCTTGGCCCAGCCGCACCGCTATAGCGGAATGATTGTGGGCCTCACCGTGGTCGTCGTCGTGGATGGCCTGGTTGAATTGCCTGGCCCGGGAATAATGCTCGTCTCCAAGCTCCCGTATTTTCTTTTCGGCGCACTTGCCGGAATGATGCATTCCTACTGGAAGAGCTGGATTCCATCTGCGCTCACAGGAGTTTCAACGCTTTTCCTCCTGGCGGTGTTCTTCGCTTACCGACATATCTTGCCCGGCTTTTCCCCTGAATTCTGGGGCCTGCAAAGTGCGGTGGCCGCAGCCGTCATTGTCGGGCTCGTCGCTCGACAGCCTCCCATCTCTGCCCGTGTCCTGGCAGCTGCACCAGTACGGTTTTTCGGAAAGATCAGTTTTTCACTTTACCTTTTCCATGTCCCCATCATGTTCCTGGCGCGTCTGACTTTTGATGCCTTGATGCCCGAACCGGCGCTCGTCGTGGTGACGCTTTGCGTTGCGGTGGTTGGGGCATGGTTCATCCACGAGACGATAGAGGTTCCAGGCCGGCGGCTGCTGGTCCGGCTATGGCAGGATAATCGCCGGCGTCTGGTTTCGCGCAAAACTCCGGCCGACCAAATGGACCGCGCAATACTCGACCTGCAGGAGATCGAAAAGCGCCTGCTGAGCGGCGCAACGTCAGCCAAGGCCGATCAACGACAAATCTCAACGGCGGCCGAACCCCGGGATGGAGCCGATGGCACGATCATTCAAGATGATCGCGACGAGAAGCTTCGCGCATAGCGCAGATGCACGTTTGTGTGACCCACTTTCAAATTGTTTTGCCTGAGGATAAGTTCGCGAACATGAAAGGTGCGCTTGTCATTCATCGACTGCTCTTGTTTGTCGCCATGCTCGCGATCGTTATCGGTCCGATGAGCATCGGGCTGGCCGGCAGTGCTATGGCGTCTTCGGGTGCCGCAACGATGGAGGGTATGGCAAGCGCCATGCCCGGCATGCAGATGGCGAAAGATATGCCCTGCTGCCCGGACGAGCAGCCTGTCAAGCCGGATTGCGACAAGGGATGCCCCCTGGCCCTGGTTTGCACGACCTCGATCTCGGCCCACGCTCCCGAGAGTCACGGTTGGTCGTTCGCCATTGAATGGCAGTCCCACCGCTACGACCTCTTGCCGACGTCGCAACTGATGTCCGCGCTCGTCGAGCCTCCGGCCCGACCTCCGAAAGCCTGATCTCAATCCATTTTTGAGCATGCCTACGGTTCGCGTCAGACGCTTGACTGCGTCTGTGCTGATCCCACGGCGATCATTTTTGACCCGAGGACGCGATCCAGACATCCGTCCCGACGAGATCGAAAATCATGAACAAAACTACTCTTTCCGCAGGAACGATGCTCCTCGCCAGCGTGCTGATCGTCGGCTCCGCCACCGTGACCCTTGCAGCCTCGCAGGACTACGAATTCCAACCTGTTTCGACCGATGGGAAACAAGGCCAGGGATCGCTCGTGTCCGTCCGCCTCGTTGACAAACGCACCGGCAAGCCGGTTCCCGACGCCGTCATCTTCACCACTCGAATGGACATGGCTCCGGAAGGCATGGAGATGATGACGACCCCGGTCGAGGCTGCTTCCTCGACGGAGCCGGGCGTCTACGTCTTCAGGACCAACTTCACCATGGCGGGCGGCTGGCGTTTCAAGCTCGCCGCCAAGGTCCAGGGCGAACCTGACACAGTTCAGGGCGAACTCGTCCTGAAGGCAGCCCCTTGAACACGCCATCTCGTGTGGCAGCCACGCTCTCCCTCGCCGTATTGCTCGGCGGGGGAGGCTATTGGGCTGGCACGAACGATCTTGGCGCGCGGCTTGGCCTTCACGTCGTCGAGCCGGCTTGCGCTACGCCCGAGGCTTCCATGACCGCCCCGAGCGGCGCGGTCATCTACTACCGCCATCCCGACGGACTGTCCCGGTTCTCTGCATCGCCGAAGAATACCGACGATGGCCGACCTTTCGTCGCCGTCAGGGAAAGCGAAGACGTCAGCTTCAGCGACACCGCCGCCAAGCCAAACAAAACGGTGGAGGCAGCCGAAACCGGCGCGAAGCCGGCGGAGCGCAAGATCCTCTACTACCGAAACCCGATGGGCCTACCGGACACCTCCAAGGTGCCGAAGAAGGACTCGATGGGTATGGATTACATTCCTGTATTCGACGGCGACCAGGGTGACGCTTCTACCGTGAAGGTCTCACTCGGCAAGCTGCAACGCACGGGCGTGAAGACGGCCACCGCGGAGATGGCCAGCATCACCCGTAAAATAGAGGTGCCGGGGACCGTCGCTTTGGACGAACGTCTCGTCAGCATCATCTCGATGCGAACGGATTCCTTCGTTGACGATGTCGCCGATGTCACCACGGGCGACCATATCCGCAAGGGCGAGAAGCTCTTCCGCTTCTATTCCAGAGAGATCGCGACCGCCGCGTCGGAATATGCCGCAGGCAGGAGCGATGCCCGTGGCAACGGCGACGCTGGTTCGGCGCTGCGACTGAAGAACCTCGGCGTCCCGCAGGAGGTCATCGATAGCGTAGCGAACACCCGTCAGGTGCCGCCGAGCATCAGCTACGTCGCCCCGCGCGACGGCATTATTCTCGAACGCATGGCAACGACCGGGATGATGGCCAAACCGGGCGACGTGCTGTTCCGCATCGCCGACATCTCCAATGTCTGGGTGGTGGCTGACGTGCCGGAATACGATCTGGCCTCCATCCGCAACGGAGCCGAGGTCACCGTCACTGTCAGGAGCCTTCCCGGCAAGTCGTTCAACGGGGTGGTCGACCTTATCTATCCTCAGGTCGATATGCAGATGCGGACGACCAAGGTCCGTATCGAGCTTCCCAACCCGGATGGCGTGCTGCTGTCCAACATGTATGCCGAGGTCGAGATCGAGGCGGGGGCGCCGAAGCCCGTCGTCGCCGTCCCGAACAGTGCCGTCATCGATACCGGCGACCGCCAGGTCGTCTTCATCGACAAGGGCGGTGGGCAATTCGAACCAAGGGACGTCAAGCTTGGCGTGCGCGGCGAGGACCAGACGGAGATCACCAAGGGCGTGGCAGCCGGCGATAAGGTGGTGGTTGCCGCCAACTTCCTGCTCGACGCCGAAAGCAACCTCAATTCCGCGCTGAGCGCCATGACCGAGGAGGCCAAGCCATGATCTCGCGCGTCATCTCGTGGTCCGCCCACAATTTCGTGTTGATTTTAGTCGGGGCGGCGCTCGCCGTCGCGGGCGGCGTTTATGCCCTGCGGTCCCTTCCCCTCGACGCCATCCCAGATCTCTCCGACATCCAGGTCATCGTCTACACCGAATATCCCGGCCAGGCCCCGCAGGTGGTCGAGGACCAGGTGACCTATCCGCTGACGACCTCGATGCTGACGGTGCCGAAATCGAAGGTCGTCCGCGGCTTTTCCTTCTTCGGCGTCTCCTTCGTCTATGTCATCTTCGACGATGGCACCGATCCTTACTGGGCGCGAAGCCGCGTGCTGGAATATCTGAACGCCGCGCAGAGCCGTCTGCCACAAGGCATCACGCCGACACTCGGCCCTGACGCGACGGGCGTGGGCTGGGTCTATCAATATGCGGTTGTCGCCAAGCAATTGTCGCTCGCCGAACTGCGGTCGCTACAGGATTGGGTGATACGCTTTGCCGTCTCCAAGTCCGAAGGCGTCTCGGAAGTCGCGAGTGTCGGCGGCTTCGTCAAACAGTATTCGATCGTCGTCGATCCGGCCCGGCTGAAGGCGCAGGGCGTCACGCTCTATGACGTGGCCAATGCCGTGCGCGCCAGCAACACCGACGTCGGTGGCCGCACCGTCGAACTGTCAGAATTCGAGTTCATGGTGCGCGGGCGCGGCTATCTCGAGGGCATTCCCGATATCGAGAACATCGTGCTGAAGAGCCAGAACGGCGTGCCGCTCAAGCTGAGCGACGTCGCCAGGGTGGAACTCGTTCCCGACGAGCGACGCGGCATCACCGAACTGAACGGCGAAGGCGAGGTCGCCAGCGGCATCGTGCTACAGCGGTTTGGTGCCAATGCGCTTAAGGTCATCGACAACGCCAAGAAGAGCCTGGAGTCGATCAAGAGCAGCCTACCTGATGGCACGGAGATCGTTCCCGTCTACGACCGCTCGACACTGATCGAGGCGGCCATCGAGACGCTGAAAGGCACGCTGGTCGAGGAATCGATCGTCGTCGCGCTGGTAACGATCGCCTTTCTTCTTCACGTGCGCAGTGCGCTGGTCGCCATCATCATACTGCCCGTCGGCATTCTGATGGCCTTCATCGCCATGAAGCTACTTGGCATTGGCGCGAACATCATGAGCCTTGGTGGCATCGCGATTGCCATCGGGGCGATGATCGACGCGGCGATCGTCATGATCGAGAACGCTCACAAGCATCTCGAACGCGCGCCGCCGGACAAGCCCCGCATCAACATCCTGGTCGAGGCGGCGAGCGAAGTCGGCCCGGCGCTGTTCTTCAGCCTGCTGATCATCACCGTGTCGTTCCTGCCGATCTTCACGCTGGAATCGCAGGAGGGCCGCCTGTTCGGCCCGCTCGCCTTCACCAAGACCTTCTCGATGGCGGCCGCCGCGCTGCTGTCGGTGACCTTGGTGCCCGCGCTGATGATCCTCTTCGTTCGCGGCTACATCGTCCCCGAGCACAAGAATCCCCTGAACCGGTTCCTCATCTGGATCTATCGCCCCGTCATCTCGGGCGTGCTGCGGGTGAAGACGCTGACCATACTGGCGGCACTCCTGATCCTTGGGGTCACCGTCTGGCCCGTCCAGCATATCGGTAGCGAGTTCATGCCCAATCTCGACGAGGGCACGCTGATGTACATGCCGACCACCTTGCCCGGCATATCGGTCACCAAGGCGGCGGAACTGATGCAGACACAGGACCGCATCATCAAGTCCTTTCCCGAAGTGCAAAGCGTCTTCGGCAAGGCCGGCCGTGCGCTCACGGCCACCGACCCGGCGCCGACGGAAATGTTCGAGACGATCATCACCCTGAAGCCGAAATCCGAATGGCGACCGGGAGTGACCACCGACAGCCTGAAGCAGGAGATGGATGCCGCCCTGCAGTTCCCCGGCGTCTCAAATGCCTGGACCATGCCGATCCGCGCTCGCATCGACATGCTGTCGACCGGAATTAGGACGCCCGTCGGGGTCAAGGTCTATGGCACCGATCTCGGCGAGATGGAGAAGATCGCCCGCCAGATCGAGACCGTGCTGAAGGCGATCCCCGGAACGTCGAGCGCCTATGCGGAGCGGGTGATCGGCGGCTACTACCTCGACATCGTTCCAGATCGGGCGGCGCTCGGCCGCTATGGACTGACCATCAACGATGTCCAGGACGTCGTCGGCATGGCTCTCGGTTCGGAGGTCGTCACCCAGACGGTGGAAGGCCGCGAGCGATATGGCGTGGCGGTTAGATATCCGCGGGCGTCTCGAAGCGATCCGCAGTCCATCGCCAGGGATGTGCAGATATCCTTGCCGGGCGGCGGAACCGTTCCGCTCGGTGAGGTGGCGGACGTCAAGCTGACCCGCGGGGCGACGACCATTCGCACCGAGAACGGCCAACTTGCCGTCTACATCTACGTAGATATCGCCAATCGCGATCTCGGCGGATATGTGGCGGAAGCCCAGCAGGTGGTGGCCAAGAGAGTGACAATGCCGCCAGGCTATTCCGTCGCCTGGAGCGGCCAGTTCGAATATCTCGAACGGGCCAAGGCGCGGCTGGCCGTCGTCGTTCCCTTGACGCTGGCGCTGATCTTCCTGCTGCTCTACCTGAACTTCAAGGCGCTGACAGAAACCATGATCGTCATGCTGTCCCTGCCGTTCGCGCTGGTGGGCGGCATCTGGCTGATGTGGTGGATGGGCTTCAACGCCTCCGTCGCGGTCGCCGTCGGCTTTATCGCGCTTGCCGGGGTCGCCGCCGAAACCGGGGTGATCATGCTGATCTACCTCGACCATGCCATGAAGGAGCAGCGCGAAGTCTCCGAAAAGGAAGGCCGCGCCTTCTCGAGGCTAGATCTCAACAGAGCGATTATGGTCGGTGCGGTCGAGCGCGTTCGGCCGAAGATGATGACGGTGGTCGCCATCATGGCCGGTCTCGTTCCCATCCTCTGGAGGACGGGTACTGGCTCGGAGATCATGCAGCGCATTGCCGTGCCGATGATCGGCGGCATGGTATCGTCCACGCTGCTGACGCTGATCGTCATTCCGGCTGTCTACGGATTGATAAAGGGATGGGGGCTGCCTGCGACGGCTGCCACCTACAAGTCCATCGCCGAGCACAGCGAGCGCAGTCTGCTGATCGGCGCTCCTGAATGGTGATGCTTGAAACCGGCGTTACATTTTCCACTCTTTGTGAGAGGCGCTCGCTGACATTGGACGCTCTTCATTATTCTGTTCGCATAGCGCTCAGCCAAGTTCTTGGGCGAGTCCGATGAGAAGCCCTCCAGGCCCGCGGATGTAGCAGAGCCGATAGGTATCTTGATAGTCCACTACTTCGCCGACGAGCTGCGCGCCGCGCTTGCGGAGCCTCTCAAGCGTCTCGTCGATGTCGTCCAGGGCGAACATGACGCGGAGGTAGCCTAGAGCGTTGACCGGGGCATTGCGGTGATCCGCGACGGCAGGCGGCCTGAGGAAGCGGGAGAGTTCGAGCCGGCTGTGGCCGTCCGGCGTGCGCATCATGGCAATCTCGACGTGCTGATCGCCCAGTCCAGTGACACGTCCAGCCCATTCTCCTTCGATCGCAGCCCGCCCTTCGAGCTCGAGGCCGAGGTCGCGAAAGAAATCAATCGTCTCTTCGAGGTCATCGACGACGATTCCCACGTTGTCCATCCGTTTGAGCGCCATGTGTCCAATCTCCCAATCGACAAGGTGTCGTCTAGCATCGACGTCAGCAGGACATTGGCAGTCGGTGCAGACTGTCAAGACAAGGCTCCGGTTCTTCCGCTGCATAGCCTTCATCAACCAGTGCTAACGGCCAAGATCGCAATCCGGTTGTCCAATCGGTTCTGCGTCGATATCGGGCAAGGCGGACCACTTGGTTTAGCGCATGACCCCGAAAATCGGATTCGATTTTCGGGAAGGATTATGCGCACACTCAAAGTGCCTGCGCGTCCTATTGGACACGCGGCGCTCCAGTGTGCAGCCGGAATGTCGCACCGGCTCCATGCGATGTCGGTGTGCTGCACGGATTCGAAACCGACCTCGCTTAAGCTTGCATCCTCGTATTCAGAAGGCGCACCCATGTTTCTCTCGGTATTCGATGTCTTCAAGATCGGTGTTGGGCCGTCGAGCTCGCACACGATGGGTCCGATGTCGGCGGCCAACCGGTTTCTCGAGCTGATCCTCTCGAACGAATGGCCGCGCCCGTCATCGGGCGCGCAGGTCACAGCCATCAAGGTCAGCCTGCACGGCTCGCTCGCCCATACCGGGATCGGCCACGGCACGGGCAGGGCTGTCATTCTCGGGCTGATGGGCGAAGCGCCCGACAGCGTCGATCCCGACAGAATGGACGGCATCGTCGACGCCGTGGAGCGCACCGGCCGCATCACGCCGGAGGGCCATCCCGCCTATCAGTTCCAGCCGAAAACCGACCTGATCTTCGACAAAAAACAGTCGCTGCCCGGCCATGCCAACGGCATGGTCTTTTCCGCCTATGACAGGGACGGCCGGCTTCTCGTCAAGCGCATCTATTATTCGGTCGGCGGCGGCTTCGTCGTCACCGACACCGAGCTGGAGCAGATGCGGGCGAAGAAGAACGCGCCCGGCGGCACGCGTGTGCCCTATCCCTTCTCCACCGCCAAGCAGATGCTCGAGATGGCGGAGCGCTCGGGGTTGTCGATCGCCCAGATGAAGCGGGCGAACGAGGAGAGCCAGCGCAGCCAAGAGGAGCTCGACCAGGGGCTTGACCGGATCTGGGAGGCAATGCGCTCCTGCATCGAACGCGGCCTCAAGGTCGATGGCATCATGCCGGGTGGTCTCAACGTCAAGCGCCGCGCCCGCAGGATTCACGACAAGCTGGAGGAGGAGTGGCGCAGCAACCGCATCAACCCGCTGCTCGCCAATGACTGGCTGAGCGTCTATGCGATGGCCGTCAACGAGGAGAATGCAGCCGGTGGGCGCGTCGTCACGGCGCCGACCAATGGTGCTGCCGGCGTCATTCCGGCGACGATCCGCTATTATGAGCATTTCCACGAGGACTGGGACCAGAACGGCATCCGCGACTACCTGCTGACGGCCGCCGCCATCGGCGGCATCATCAAGCACAATGCCTCGATCTCGGGCGCCGAGGTCGGCTGTCAGGGCGAAGTGGGGTCGGCGGCTGCGATGGCGGCCGCGGGCCTTGCCGCCGTCATGGGCGGCACGCCGGAACAGATTGAAAACGCCGCCGAAATCGCGCTCGAACATCATCTCGGCATGACTTGCGATCCGATCGCAGGCCTGGTGCAGGTTCCCTGCATCGAACGCAACGCGCTCGGCGCCGTCAAGGCGGTCACCGCGGCCTCGCTCGCCATCAAGGGCGACGGCCAGCATTTCGTGCCGCTCGATGCCTGTATCGAGACCATGCGCCAGACCGGCCATGATATGAGCGAGAAATATAAGGAAACCTCGACCGGCGGTCTTGCCGTCAACGTCGTCGAATGTTGAGTTTGTGGATGCCGGATGCTTGGTGCTTGACGCTCGCTGCCAAAAGGATTTCAACGGCAGCATGGCATTGCATCTCATCAAACTCTGTGTCGGCGCCGACTCGATAGACGATCTGCGTGAATGGGTGGCGGAACGCTCGCTGCGTGCCATCGCCGCCGGGCTCGAGCCGCATTCGGTCCATACGACGCGCATGGCGCCGAAACGGATGGAGGAGCTGCTTGACGGCGGCTCGCTCTACTGGGTGATCAAGGGGCAGGTGCAGGCGAGGCAGAAGCTGCTCGACATCGAGACCTTCACCGACGGCGAAGGCATTTCGCGCTGCCGCCTGATGCTCGGCCCTGAGGTCATCGAGACGGCTGTGCAGCCGAAGCGTCCCTTCCAGGGCTGGCGTTATTACACCGAGGACGACGTGCCGCGCGACCTGACAAGCCTTGGCGCCGGTATTGCCGAAATGCCCGCGGACCTTCGCCGCGAGCTTACGGACCTTGGTCTGCTCTAATCCCCGAAAAGCGAAGCGATTTCCGGAAAGGTTCATGCGTGGATTGAACGTCCCCGTGCGTTGAAAGGACGTGCGGCACGCTGCAGTTCAGCGCAGGCGCAGCTGCACCGGCGCGCTGCCATCCGGCGAGGTCACATGCAGATGGATGCGGGCTTCGGGCTGGGAATAGCGCCAGGCGCGGGCACCATGGCACAGCAGCAGATTGATAAGGTCCCGGGTCTTCGGAGACTTCGCCTTCGGCCTCTGCAGGCCGATTTCGGCGAGGCGCAAAGCCGCCTCGTGCAGCGGATGCAGGGATGAGCGCCCCTTGGCTGCCGTGCGGCGGTCTGAAGGCATTCCCGGAACATTCTCATTGATTGCCATTGTTTTCCCCGTACGCAATACTGATCGAGTTCAAGAACGGTGGCCGGAAACGCAAACACCGATTCCGGCCGTCACCGATGCCGCCGGCCATCTTGCAGGCAGCATCGAATAGCTCATTGGGCAGCCGCCCAGCACTTGATGCCGGCCCTTTTCAAGGCCTTGCAGGCGTTGACGGCGTCGCGCTGATCGTCGAAGCCGCCGAAGCGGGCGCGGTAAAGCTGGTCACCACCAGCGGCGTAGGCGACCGCGAAAGGCTTTGCCGAGGCCAATGCCTTGCCGCCCTTGCTCTTGGCGCCCTCCAGGAGATCCATGGCCATCTGCCGGCTCGGCGAGATGCCGACCTGCACGACCCAACCTGCCGGGCCATTGCTGGTTGAAGCAGCGCGAGTCGGGGAGGGAGTGGTCGAGGCGGTTGTGACGTTATCGACCGACGTATCGCCCTGTTCCGACGGCACAGATGCAGGCGTCGGCTTTGGTGCGGCGACCGCTGCCTGTTGCTTGAAGGTCATGGTCTTGACCTTGGTGGGCGCCGGCATCGGCTGTGCTACCAGCGGATTGTCGGATTTCGGTGCAGCGGCCTCGGCATAGGCGACCTCGGTCTCGGCGACCTGATAGCGCGCATCCGGCAGCGGGCCTTTGTGCGGCAGGCTGAGATCGGCAGCGGCGGCCGAAACGGGCGGCTGCGCTGCGGTGATGGTCTTCGCTACTTGCTGAGCCTTCTGGGGCTGGACCGGAACCGGCGTCACGATCATTGCCGGGGCAGGGGCTGCCTGGGCGATCAGCGCCGACGATCCGCCGCGGCTCGATGCCTTCGGCAGATAGGTGGCGATCAGATTGCGCATCTGGGCATCGCGGGCAGGCGTCGAGGCACCACCCATCACGACGCCGACGATCGACTTGCCGTCCACCTGCACCGAGCTTACCAGATTGAAGCCGGCCGCCCGCGTGTAACCGGTCTTGATGCCGTCGACGCCACGCACCGAACCGACCAAGCGGTTGTGGCTACGGATCGTGCGGCTGCCGAACTTGAAGGCGCGGGTGGAGAAATAGCCGTAATATTGCGGAAAATGCTGGCGAAGGGCGATGCCGAGGCGGGCCTGGTCGCGCGCCGTCGTCATCTGCGCCGTATTCGGCAGGCCGTTCGCATTGCGATAGGTGGTGCGCGTCATACCGAGCGCATGCGCCTTGGCGGTCATCAGCTGGGCGAAGCGATCCTCGCTGCCGCCGCCGAGCATTTCGCCGAGCGCGGTTGCGGCATCATTGGCCGACAGAGTGACGAGACCGAGAATGCCTTGTTCGACGGTGATCGTACCGCCGGCGCGCACGCCGAGCTTGGTCGGCGCCTGGGCTGACGCATGGGCGGAGAAGGGAACCGGCGTATCGAGGCGGATGCGACCCTGCTCCAATGCCTCGAAGGTCATGTAGAGGGTCATCATCTTGGTCAGGGAGGCGGGGTACTGCAGCCGGTCGGCGTTCTCACTGTAGAGAACGTTGCCGGTCTTGGCGTCGACGACGATGCCTGCATATTTCGGATTTGCCGCTTCCGCGTCGGCATTCACCGAATCGACCATGACGATCGTGACGGCCACCGAAAGGATCGCCAGCAGCCTTGCGAAAAAACTGCCGGATCGGGGCGATGATACGGAGGAGACTGACCTTGACACTATTCCACTCTTCGCTTGCATTTCAGATATTTGGCACTTCAGATTTTGGCAGGAACCGCACACCTCCCGCCGCACAGCTCGTCTTCTAAAATTACCGGTTGGGCGTTACCAATCCGTTTATGATGAATCGTTTATTTCGCCGTTCGTGGAGCATTTCAGGGACTTGTTGCAGAACGGTTCACAAGACGCGCGTCTACAAAGGTGCGGATAGCGGCATCAATATGTTCCCAATCGTCGAGATGGCTGCTTGAGAAGCGGTAGAGAACGCTGAGATCCCGACCGACCTTGATATCGCGCTGACAGTCTCCGCCCGCCGCCTTATCCGGGGCTGACGGCAATATGCAGCGCACGACGTAATCCGGCCCGCCCTTGACGGGCGCCGTCAGCAGCACCTCGTCGCCGTAACCCGCATCGGCGCGAAGACGGTGCAGCGTCAGCCCGTCGCGGAAGGGCTCCGCAGGTCCTTCGAGCAGATGCGAATAGATCGGCTCCAGCCGCCCGGACATGTCGCGCGACATGGTGCTCTGGGTGAGCTGCAGGAAGATCAGCCCGGAGGATTGGGTGATATCGTCGAATCGAAGGTGGTTTTCCTGGCCGTAACCCTGCATTTCCGGCCAGGCGAGGTAGAGATCGACGCGCTCGGCGGCGCCTTCATGCCTTTGACTCGGGAAGCGGATGGCATTCTCGGGGAGTTTCACGGTGTCGCGGCCGATGGCCAGCTTGATTTCAGCCGTGCTGTCGGTGTTGCCGGCGAGCGAGATATGCCTGCCGAACCAGCGGCCGCCGATGCTGATGGCAACAGTCAGGACCGCCAGGACTGAGATCACCGCCATCGTGCGGAGGAGAAACCCCATGGAAAGAAGCGGCTGCTCGTCGGGTGCGCTGTGCGCGGCATGGCTCATGGCGGTTCTTCGGGTTTCGGTCCGCCGCAGGAAGAACATGAGCCGCCGGTGCCGATGATGAATCTCATCACCATGATCGGACCGGCAAGGTTAATAATTCGCTAAGATGTTGATGGGTAAGGCTTGAAAAGGGGCGAGCGAGCCGTTCCCGGGACAGCGGGAACGGCTCTTGGGCGCCGGTCGGGGACGGGATGCGGGGACTGACCGGGCCGCAGCTGCAACCGGCAATGGCCGGCAGGCTGTGCTTACTTGACGCTACCGACCGCGACAGCGCGGCCGTCCTGAAGCTTCGACCAGCGGGCCGGATCGTCGGCGGACTGGCGCTTTAGATAGGTGTATTCGGTATCCGACCACAGCAGCACCTTGTTGCGCATATTGTCGAGGATGAAGTCGCCATGATCGGTTCGAACCGTCAGCACGGCATGGCCTTCGCCATTCGGCTGCAGCACGACGGTGATCAGCGTGTCGGACGGCGAGAAACCGTCATCGATCAGCATCTTGCGCTTCAGCAGGGCATAATCCTCGCAGTCGCCGACGGTGCGCGGATAGGCCCAGCGCTCTTCGACCCCGTAGATCTGCTCATCCGTCATCGGCTGGATTGCCGAATTGACGGTGTAGTTGACCTTGAGAATTTCCTTCCAGCGATCTTCGGTGAGGATCGCCGGTCCGGCATCGCCGCCGACTTCAACACATTCCGTCGGATTAGCCTTGCAGAATTCGTAGTGTCCGATCGGCGGGCTGGCATTGCCTGCAAGGGCCATGCTGGCGGGCATCGCCTGTCCCGAACCCGCCATTGTCATCATGATGGCACCGGCCAGAAGGCCGCCTTTCAGGATGTTCGTAGTTGTCATTGCCGTCTCCCCGTAAGTTGAGGTGACAATGGCACAGACGTTTTTATCTCACGCAAAATTACGCAATAGAATTAAAGGCTTAGTTGATTCAAATACCGATAAAGCTTGGCTAAAAACAGATTCGAATGCGCATAAAATTCGATGCGGATTTGTCGCGAATTCGCTTAAAATTTTAATCCACACAACAAGGCTTTCGCCCGCAAAAAGGTTGCGCTGCCGTCGTCATGTTAAGGATTTTCGTTGAGCCGGATAAATTCCGGCTGCCGGCAGGCGATCTGCAGCGACGTGGGCCTGGCCATCGATGCCGCCGGAATTGACCGAGTCGGCCGACCCAAAAGCAGAATATCTTTCAGATCGCCGGTGTGGGCGGGAAAATTATTTTTGCTAAATATCGCGAAATCGATCGGTGGCGGCGACGATCGCTGCGCTCATTTCCGGATTTGCGGTGGAATGGGCAGCATGCGCAAGGATGCTGAGCTCGCTTTGCGGCCAGGCGCGGGCGAGTTCCCAAGCGGTGACGAGCGGCGCCTCAATGTCGAACCTTCCCTGCAGCAGGATACCGGGGATGCCGCTGAGCCGTGCGGCATTCTTCAAAAGTTGGCCGTCCTCCAGCCAGGCGCCGTTGGTGAAGTAGTGGGTGATGATGCGGGCGCGCGTCAGCAAATAGGCCGGGTCGGCCCAGCGGCGCGGCCGGCCTTGGGGATCGGCGAGCAGGATCGAGGCCGCCTCCCAGTCATGCCAGTCACGCGCCGCCTTGAAGCGCGTCTCCGAATTCGGATCGTTGAGGAGACGATGGTAGGCGGCAACCATGTCCTCGTCCTGTTCCTGCCTGCCAGGAGGAACCGCCTGGCGGAAACGGTGCCATTCTTCCGGAAAGAGCGGCGCCACGCCGCGATAGAGCCAGTCGATTTCCGAGCGCCTTGTCGTGGTCACGCCCGCGATGACGATCGCAGCAACTCGCTCCGGATGGGTTTCGGCATAGGCGAGTGCCAGCGTCGAACCCCAGGAATTGCCAAAAAGCAGCCAGCTGTCGATGCCGAGACAGGACCGCAGCCGCTCGATATCGGCAACGAGATGCCAGGTGGTGTTGAGCGAGAGATCGGTTTCGGGATCGGCAGCACTCGGCAGGCTGCGGCCGCAATTGCGCTGATCGAACAAAATGATTCGATAGGCGTCGGGATCGAAGTAGCGTCGCACCGCGGTCGAACAGCCGGAACCAGGGCCGCCATGCAGCACCAGCGCCGGCCGACCCGCCGGATTGCCGCAGGTCTCCCAATAGATCAGATTGCCGTCGCCCGTATCGAGCTGACCATGATCATAGGGTTCGATTTCGGGATAAAGATCTGACATGGGCGCACCTGCAATCGAGGCGGGCCCTTATCCATTATATCCGTGACGAAGGGATGACGGGCGAGGCATTCGCGAGGCCAAAAAACTGCACATTTTTCCCCAACCTCATTGGGTGCCGATCGGTGTCGCAGCTTGTTCCACTCATAATATTATCTACCGACTGGGTGGAACGACTTGCGACAGGTTTCGCGCGTGCTTTCCAAAGCCAGATTCGTTGCCGCTTGCAAAGCTCTTGCCGTGAAGTGCCGGCTTTTCAACACGACCTGACCGGGCGCACGCCGGACCTGGCAACCGCGTTCGATGGAAGTTCGTCGAGAATTGCGCCCCTCCACCGAATCCCGGCAAGGCAGCGCCATTTTCCGCAGCTGTTAAAGGAATTCGCGCAGCGTCTCGCGGGACTGGATCGACAGGAATTCGATCGCCACGCCTTCGACGAAATGGCGCACGACGCGACCACGCATGTTGCCGAGGCGCACGGCCGTTCCGATCGACGGGCGCATCTCGACGTCGACGGCAGCGCCCGACAGCGAAAGGTCCATGATGCGGCAGGAATAACGCGTGCCGTCTTCAAGCGTCAGCTCGGTCTTCGTGTCGCGTGGCGTCAGACGGTCGTGGCGGCGATCCTCGGGCAGGCCGAGTTCATGCTTGTTGGCAAGCCAGGTGAGCTGGGCCGCGAGCTTCTCGCGTTTCCGGTCGGTGGCGTTGATCGACATGGTGAAGCCACGGCCATCGATCGTCTGGACATAACCTTCGACGCGGCCGAGATGGTCGATATAGGCGACGACGCGTTCGTTGGCGCGCGGCCGGCCGAGGCAGGTGACGTACATATCGCCAGGCGACATGTCGATCACCATGCATTCGAATTCCTCGTAGTTCGCAAGCATCAGCCGGCCCTGCATATTGATGGGCACGCGCTGGAAAACGCCCTGTTCAGGGCGCGGCGCAGGTCGTTGCGTCTGAGCTGGCTGGAACGAGTGCATCAAAGGGCTTCTTCATGAAAATCGCAGAGACCGATCTTTACCCACAATCCATTAACAGAAGGTTGTTTTGCCCGGTCCGCATATAGCGGAAAACGAGTATGCCCGATGTGCCGAAACGGGACCGTCAGCGCGCCTCCACGCTCAGCAGCTGCGACACCATGCGGCGCATGACCTGCCCGAAATGGGTGCTTTTGCCAGCGACGATCCTGTTGATGGGGCGCAGTTTGGCCGGTGCTGGCTTGTCGAATTTTCCGGGCAGCAGCCGGCTGCGGTCGAGCGCCAGGAATTCGAGCGGTACGATCTCCAGCCAGCTCGCGGCCGCCGCCGGCGCGATCGCGCCGAGCAGCCGGTCGCAGGCGCCGTCCGACGAACGCAGCGGCATCATGAGAATCTCGAAGGAGGCCTGATGACCGACGGTGCTGTAGCCGGTGGCGTTGAACAGGGCCGGCATGGCATGGTTCATGACGCCCATCGCGGTGCGTTCGATGTCCGCGAGCTGACCATTTGCCCAGAGAGACGAAAAACGTTCGCCGCGCAAGTCACGCCCAAAGAGATCACAGATGCGGGTGCCCGCGAGCCGGAAGCAGATATCTCCGCCCTCGCGCGTCTCCAGAATAAAGAGACTTTGAAGAAGATGGGGGACGGCGGAGGGGTCGACCTGTGATTTCAGCGGCGCATCGGCAGCGCCGCGGATACGGTTCCAGTAGTCAAAAATCTCGATGGTCGTTTGTAGCCGCATTTCACACCAACCTGTCCCATTCCGGAGCATTTTCGGGCAGTCATTGCCCGTACAGGCTCTACCTTGCGGGTTTCATGCCAAATCGCGGCGGTTAAGGTTAAGAGATGGTTTCGGTTGAGATGCGATGCCCGTCGTGAGACTGTCCTGCCATCGCTTCGACTTTCGAAGTTCAGCACAACCTGCCCGGGCCGAGGCCTTTTCCTGGAGCTCAGGGTCACGCCGTCCGGCACTTCGGACGGCTTTTTTTTTGACAGTCGCTCCTGTATGGCTGTGGCCTCAACGAGGCAAAACACAGATGAATGAGCAGTCGGCCGAGTCGCATAAGGCGCCCGAACCTCCCGAGGTCCAGCCGCCGGCACGGCCACCGCGCGAACCGGTCTTCAACCTTCCGCCGGCGCTGTTCTTCAGCCTTTGCCTGCTGGCCGTCATCTATGCGGTGCAGGAGCTCCTGCTGTCCGATGACGCGCTGAACTGGCTGTTCTTCACCTTCGGCTTCGTGCCCGCCCGCTATGTGATTCCGCTTTCGCAGCAGGGGCCGGAGCTGTTCTGGACGCCCGTCACCTATTCGCTGCTGCACGGCAGCGTCCAGCATATCCTCTTTAACGCCTTCTGGCTGATGGCCTTCGGCGCGCCGGTCGTGCGTCGCATCGGGACGCTGCGTTTCTTGCTCTTCTGGATTTTTTCCGCCGTCGCTTCCGCCGCCGTGCACGCGGTGCTGAACTGGGGGGACGTGTCGCTGCTGATCGGCGCGTCGGGCGTCATCTCCGGGCTGATGGGCGCCGCCTGCCGATTCGCCTTTCCGGCCGAACGTCGGCCGATGCTGCCTGCGCATCTCAATCCCCGGCTTTCCATCTTCGAGGCGCTGAAGAGCCGCACCGTCATCATCTTCATGCTGCTCTGGCTGGTCGGCAACGCGCTGATTGCGGTCGGCATCCCGCTCGTCGGCGACAGCGACCAGGCGATTGCCTGGGACGCGCATATCGGCGGTTTCGTGTTCGGCTTCTTGCTGTTTTCGCTGTTCGACCGGGCGCCGCGCCCACCGGTGATGGAACCTGACGGAACCGAGAAGGATATGTTGCAATCCTGAGCCGGGCGGTGCACGATTGACCTATCCGCGCTGGGGGGAGAAACCGCCGCGGATGCCTGTGACAAGTGTTTCACGGACATAGGAGGTTCGAATGACCAGTTCAGTTAAAGCAATCCTCGACCTGAAGGGCCGGGACGTCATCACTGCCGCGCCGAGCACCACCGTCGCCGAGGCGGCCGCCATCCTCAGTAAGAAGAAGATCGGCGCCATCGTCGTCGTCGGCATGGAGAATCGGATTTCGGGGATGTTCACCGAGCGCGATCTCGTGCATGCGATCGCCAAACACGGCAAGGAAGGCCTCGACCAGCCGCTGGCCCAGGTCATGACCGCGAAGGTCTACCGCTGCCATGAGGAGACGACCGTCAACGAGCTGATGGAGCTGATGACCAGCCGCCGCTTCCGTCACGTGCCGGTGGAAAGCAACGGCAAGCTTGCCGGCATCATTTCGATCGGCGACGTGGTGAAATCGCGCATCGCCGAAGTCGAGCGTGAGGCCGAGGAAATCAAGGCCTATATCGCCGGCTGAGGTTTTCGCCGCTTGGGCTTTTGTCGGCGATAGCCTCGCGAAGCCAGGTGCTGTCGCAGGCTTTATCGGCCATGCCATGACGACGTCGGCTGGCAGATCGCGCGCGGAAATGTCTGTGCGATCTGCGTCGGCTCGGCTCTGAGTTGTAGGTGCCTCGTTCTGTTAGAACGGATAGTGCTGGGCAGCGTCCTCAATGGTTATCCAGCGTAGATCGGTGAACTCCGCGATCGCGGCTTTCCCTCCGAAGCGTCCGTAGCCGCTCCCCTTCACACCACCGAAGGGCATCTGCGCCTCGTCGTGAACGGTCGGCCCGTTGATATGGCAGATGCCCGACTCTATGCGGGCCGCAACGGCCATCGCCCTTTGGACATTGCGGCTGAAGACCGCGGCGGACAAACCATACTCGGTGTCGTTTGCCACCTGGATTGCCTCCTCTTCGTCGGCCACTCGGATGATCGGCTTAACCGGCCCGAAGGATTCCTCGGAATAGATCCGCATCTCGCGGGTGACGTGATCGAGCAGCGTCGCCTCGACGACGGTGCCGGTGCGCTTGCCGCCCGCGACGAGCTTTGCGCCCTTGGCCTCGGCGTCTGATATCAGTGCTTCCATCTTCTTGGCGGCGTCGAGACTGATGAGCGAGCCGAGGACTACGTGTCCCCGGGGATCGCCGGCCGGCAATTGGGCCGCGCGCGCTGCAAGCTTGGCAGCGAACTCATCGGCAATCGCCTGGTGCACGATGATGCGCTCCGTCGACATGCAGATCTGCCCCTGATGCAAGAAAGCGCCGAAAACGGCGGCATTGACCGCGCCGTCGATGTCGGCATCGTCCAGAACGACGAGCGGCGCCTTGCCGCCGAGTTCGAGCAGGGCGGGTTTCAGGTGTTCGGCGGCAAGTTTGGCGATGATCCTGCCGACCTTGGTCGACCCGGTGAAGTTGACCCGCCTTACGGCCGGATGAGCGACGAGTGCTGCAACGATCTCCGCCGCGTTTTCGGGCGCATTGGTGATGACATTGATGACGCCGGCCGGCAGGCCTGCCTCCGTCATGGCCGTGGCAATCAGCCGATGTGTGCCCGGGCATTGCTCGGACGCCTTGAGGACGACGGTGTTGCCGCAGGCAATCGGCATTGCAATTGCGCGCGTTGCCAGGATGACGGGCGCGTTCCAGGGGGCAATCGCCAGGCAAACGCCGACTGCTTGGCGAACGCCCATGGCCAGCGCGCCGGGCTTGTCGGAGGGAATGATTTCGCCGACGATCTGGGTTGTCATCGCGCCGGCCTCCCGCAGAATATTGGCGGCAAGCATGACGTTGAAGCCCGCCCACGGTGCGGTGGCTCCGGTTTCCTCCATCATCAATCTGGTGAATTCTCCAGCCTTGGATTCCATGATCTCCGCCGCCTTCGTCAGCAATGCGCGGCGCTGAGTGGGGCCTGTCTTTGACCATGCCGCAAATGCAGTTGAGGCGGCTTCAACTGCAGCAGCGACGTCCTCAAGTCCGGCGGCGGATGCGCGGCTTGCAAGCCGTTCGGTAAAGGGGTCGAAACGATCGTAGGTTCTGCCGCTTGCGGCGGGACTATCTGCGCCGTTGATGAGAAGGGGAATGTTCATAGAAGCTTCCTGTTCGACATTGAAATTGCTGATCAAGCGGATGTCTGCGAAACGGCGGTGCTTTCGTATTCTGCCGCTGCATCGCGGTTTCCAGCATTTTGCGCCTTAGCCAAGCGGTGGACAAGCAGCAGGCTGGCCAGGCCGCCGAGAATGGCGATCGGCACGATGCCCAGCAGAACTTCAGTCGCGGACTTTCCGCCGGCAACGAGCGCGCCGGCAAGGAGCGGGCCGGCGACGGAACCAAGGCGGCCTGCCGCGACCGCAAATCCCACCGCCGTGCCGCGCACTTCCTGCGTATAGCTTTGCGGCGCGAGACCGTAGAGGATTGCCTGTACGCCGATGATCGTACCCCCGAGAAGCACGCCCGAGACGATAGCCAAGGCAAGGTTGTTCGGCAGCAGGGCGACACCGAACAGTGCGGCGACAAGCAGGCCGTAGCTGAGAATGACCGCGCGGCGGCGATGAATGCCGTCGAGCGCATTGCCGACCATCAGGCTTCCGGCCGCGCCGCCGATGTTGAAGACGATCTGGACTATTCCGGCGTCATATTTGCTGAAGCCCTTGGCGACCATCAATGCCGGCAGCCAGTTCAGCAGGAGATAGAGAACGAGGAGCGAGAAGAAGAAGCCAAGCCACAGAAGCAGCGTCGTCTGCCAGCTCGAAGGACCGAAAATGGATCTGAACGTGGTGCTGATATTTGCCTCGTCGCCATGGTCCCGCGCGACTTTCAGGTCCGGCAGCGACAACAAGAGTACGGGCACGAGTGCAACGGGTAAAATGCCACCTATGACGAAGATCGATTCCCAGCTGTCATGCAGTCCGAGGATCGAGACCGCACTCGCGATCGCGCCGCCGATCGGAATGCCGGCGTACATCAGCCCGACGGCCGTGCCGCGCCGTTCGCGTGAGAGCGCCTCGGCCGCGATTGCCACAAGATTTGGGAGCGCTCCACCCAGGCCCACACCTGTGAGGAAGCGCATAAGGACCAGAGCGGGAAAAGAGCCGACCAGAGCGGTGCCCAAAGAGAACAGGCCAAACGTCAGGAGCGACACTATCAGCCCGGTTCGTCTGCCAAATCGATCGGCAATTCGCCCGCCGACAATGGCGCCGAAGATCAACCCGAACGTGGCGGAAGAGAAGAAGAGGGCCATCTGACCCGGTGCAAGGCCAAGCGCAGGCGCGAGTTTCGGCGCGGCAACACCTGCGGCCTGGATATCGAAACCTTCGATCATCGCGGCGCAAAAACACAGTATCAGCACCTTGTAGCCGCTGGTTTGGAGACTTATTCCACGCGCAGATTTTCCCATTTTATCCTCCCTGAGAAAATACCAACCGGGCATGAGTGATCCCTGTCTGAACAGCCCGGTTCAGCCAAAGTCGAACGACAGTTTCGTATTCCGTTAACGTTGCGCGGCCAGCTCTTCCGGCTTCGCACTCGCGTGCCGGGCATGCGGGATATTGCCGATCCGATCCGGTTCCGGGTTTTTCCCGAGCGCCAGCCGCCGCAATTCACGTTTCAGGATCTTGCCTGCGCCGTTGCGCGGAAGCGCATCGATCAGAACAAATTCTTTCGGCACCTTGAACCGGGCGATCAATGCGGAACAGTGGGCGGCGAGATCGACTGCGGATGCAATCGCACCATCGTGGAGGACGATATAGGCGCACCCGACTTCGCCCCAGCGTTCATCGGGAATGCCGACGACCGCTGCCTCCTTGACGCCGGGGTGTTCCATCAGGGCCGCTTCGACCTCGGCGGGATAGACGTTCTCGCCACCTGATATGAAGAGGTCTTTGCGGCGATCGACGACCGTCACGTAGCCGTCGGCATCCGCCTTAGCGAGATCGCCGGTCTTCAGCCAGCCATCATCCGTGAAGGCGCGGGCGTTTTCGTCCGGGCACGCCCAATAGCCCGCGCTGACGTTTGGACCGCAGACGAGAACTTCACCGACTTCGCCGGCCTGGGCATCGAGACCGTTGTCCGCGAGGATCCGAAGTGACATGTCCGGCGGCGGCAATCCGACCGATCCGGCCTTCTCCGCAATGATGGCCCGATCCAGCGGCATCCCGAGCAAAGTGCCGGCCTCGCTCATGCCGTAGCCATCGACCATCAGGACATTCCGATCGAGCCACCAGCGGATATTTGCCGGAGGATTGGGCGCGCCGCCAGTAAACAGCGCCTTGAGGCTCGCCCATTGCTCCGGATGAAAATTCTCCGCCTTTCGCAGCGCGTCGGCCATTTGCGGGACGCAGAAATAATGGGTCACTGCGAATGCCGCGTCCGCCAGGCGATCATTGGTCGCGACGGGGTCGAACCCTCCGGAGATCAGGACGGTGGCGCCTTGCAGGAAGGGCGCCTGTATGCTCGTGACCAGTCCAATGACATGAAACATCGGCGTGTCGCAGAGAAAGACGCTCTCCTGAGAGACCTCGCCGAGGACACCGAAATTGACCGCTGTCGCGAACATATTTCGGGCCGACAGCATCACGCCTTTCGGGCGCCCTGAGGTTCCTGACGTATAGAGTAGAACTGCGGGAGAATCGGCAGAGATCGTCGGCCGGGCCGCCTTCGGTTTCGCTTGCGCAACCGCAGTGACGAAGTCAGCCATTGCGAGCGTGCGTGCGCCCTTTATCGACACCTGCGAGACCGCATCGCCAAAAACAAACGAAGGTTTGCAATCGAGCAGGATCTGCTCTTGCTCCGTCATCGAAAGGCGCCAATTGATCGGCACGAAGATGACGCCAAGGCGCATCGCCGCCTGCTGAAGAATGATGAAATCGGCGCTGTTCCTGGCGACCGCCGCGATACGCTCGCCACGTGCGACCTGATAGATGTCCGACAGCACGAAGGCGGCCCGGTTGACCGCGTCATTCAACTCCGCGTAGGTCCAGCGACGCCCGCTCGATAAATCGACGCAGGCGAGGGCGCCCGGGCGCAAACTGGCGTGCAGACGTACCGGGTCCGGTGCTTTCCACTCCGTCATAGGTTCTCCTCCCATCCCAGCGCTTTCCCCGGCGCGGGATATGCTCAGCGGCAGCGATCAGGATGCTTGCCGCGTCTTGTCATAGGCGCCCAGCCCAGGTTTGTAGGTCTTCTCATCGATGAACTGGTGAATGCCTTCCTTGCGGCCTTCATTGTCGAAATAGTTCGCCGCCTCCTGCGCCCGCACCAGATAGTCCTCGGCGCTGTCGTAGGTCATCTCGGCGACACGGCGAAGCGCATCCTTGGTGGCCTTCAGGGCGACCGGATTTTTGCTCAGCAACACGTCTGCAACCTGCTTTACACGGGTTCTCAACTCGGCAAGCGGAACGCTCTCGTTGACGAGTTTCCATTCGGCAGCCTTTTTGCCGTCGATCAACTCGCCGGTCAGAGCGTGATACATGGCGTCCCGCATCGAAAGGAGATCGGCGACCACTTTCGTTGCACCGCCGCCGGGCAAGATTCCCCAGTTGATCTCCGACAGGGCGAACTGAGCTTCATCCGCGGCAAAGGCGAGATCGCAGGAGAAGAGCGGCCCGTAACCCCCACCGAAACACCAGCCATTGACCATGGCGATCGTCGGCTTCTGATACCACCGCAGCCGGCGCCACCAGCCATAGGCCTCCTGCTGAGATTTCCGCACCGCCCCAAGGCCTTTTTCCTCGCTTTCGCGGAAGTATTCCTTGAGATCCATTCCGGCCGACCAGGCCGTTCCCTCGCCGGAGAGCACGAGCACACCGACGTCGTCGCGATATTCAAGCTCCTCGAGGACTTCCATCATGCGACGGTTGAGCGAGGGGTTCATGCAGTTGCGCTTTTCGGGGCGATTGAACCGCACCCACGCAATATTATCGACGACGTCGAAGGCGACTGGATCATCAGCCAAGCGCATTCTCTTCTCCTGTGTCCGAATAAGGTGTCTAATTCGCAGAAGACCTGCCTAATCCGAGGCAGCAGATCTCAGCTTGTATTCCAAATGCCCGCGTCACAGCTGCCCTGACAGAATAGCTTCGTCGGGTTTTCGGCTGCGTCGGGCGATGCAGTTGGCACGGCAATACAGAGTGATATCGTCATAGCAGTCATGCTATTCATCCGATCGCGTTGGTGGTTTACCGCAGCGATAATTGCTATATGGCATAGCAATATTGAAATTGCAAGTGACAAGGCGGATTTAGTTGAATGGGACCTACAAAGAGCAAGACGAAGGCGACAAAAGGACAACTACCGCAGCAGTTGGAAGACTATGTCGGCTACCATTTGAGGCGCGCTTCGGCTCTCAACATGCAGGACATCACCAATGCTCTCGCAACGGTTGGACAACGACCAAGCGGCTTCAGCGTTGCCTGCATTATCAATGAGCAGCCCGGGATAACGTCGGCGGAGATCTGCCGGATGCTGGGGCTGCAGCGTGCAAACATCGTACCGCTCCTGGATGAGCTTTCAGGCCCCGGATACATTAGCCGGGTCGACGACGAGAGGGATAAGCGCGTTCAACGCCTGTATCTAACCGACGCGGGATATGAGGCTCTGGAAACTTGGCACGACATCGTTTTCAGTCACGAAGAACGTGTCCTGGCAAATCTGTCGCCGTCGGAGCGAGACTTGCTCCGGGAATTGCTGGCTAAAATCTGGAATTAAACTTCTAGGGGTGGTTGGCGTAGACTTCCTGCATGCGTTGGATCTCGGGGAGCCGGGCTCTGGCTTCCTCGTAGCCGCGTTCGATCGCTTCGCCCGCCCGGTGGAATTCGGAAAGGCCGATGTAGCTGAGACGCGGCTGCAGCGAAATATCTGGCGGATCGCCGGCAAGGCGGGCGCGGGCGATCCGGTCCTGGATGATGTTGAAGGCCTGCACCATGACGCCGGTCATGCCGAGGCGCGCATAGGGCGCCTCTTCCTGTTTCTGCACTTCCTGGGCCGACAGGCTGGCATTGTGCCGGACGACGGCCGAGCGGCCGTAGAGATCGTAATTGAGATTGACGGCGACCACGAGCGGCTGCTCATAGGCGCGGCAGACGGAGACGGGGACGGGATTGACCAGCGCCCCGTCGACCAGCGTGCGGTGATTGCTGCGCACCGGCTCGAAAATGCCGGGCAGGGCATAGGAGGCGCGCAGCGCCGTGATCAGCGAACCATTGGCAATCCAGACCTCATGGCCGGTATTGACCTCGGCCGCGACCGCGACGAACGGCCGGTCGAGATCCTCGACGTTCAGGCCTTCGAGATGTTCCTGCATACGCTTGGTCAGCCGCATGCCGCCAAAGAGGCCGCTGCCGCCAATCGTAAGATCGAGGAGACTTGCGATGCGGCGCATCGTCAGCGAGCGCGCGAAACTTTCGAGTTCATCGAGTTTGCCGGCGAGATAGCAGCCGCCGACCAGCGCGCCGATCGAGGTGCCGGCAATCATGCCGATCTCGACCTTTGCCTCGTCGAGCGCGCGCAGCACGCCGATATGAGCCCAGCCGCGGGCAGCACCGCCGCCGAGCGCCAGGGCGATCTTGATTTTCTTGACAGGCGCGGGAGGCGGGATCGTCGCGAGTGTTGTCGACATGCCGGAACCGGCACCTTCGCCCTCGGAGCTTTGACGATGCAAACTCCAGCTCAGCATGGCGTTCTCCCCTCCCAACAGAACACTTGGTTCCCGATAGTCTGCCCGATCGGTTTCCAAATGGTATATAGAGGCGGTTTTTGGCGCAATAAGGGGCAAATGCCCGGGACGCGCTATTTTCCGTAAACGTCCGCGGGATCGAATTGGCGCTCGTCATCGACGATATCAAGCATCGGCTTTCCGTCGCGAAGGGTGATCGTCCGGTAGAAACACGAGCGGCGGCCGGTGTGACAGGTGGCGTCGTGGCCGGCGACCTCGACCTTCAGCCAGATGGCGTCCTGATCGCAATCGGTGCGGATTTCCTTCACCGTCTGGAGATTGCCTGACGTTTCGCCCTTCTTCCAGAGCTTGCCGCGCGAACGGCTGAAATAGTGGGCCGTGCCGGTCTGGATGGTCAGCGCCAGCGCCTGGGCGTTCATATGCGCCACCATCAGCAACTCGCCGTCACCGGCGTCGGTGACGATCGCGGTGATCAGGCCACGGTCGTCGAAACGCGGCGTGAAATCACCGGCGTCTTCCAACGCCGACTTGTCCTCGGATGGTTGATTGAAGATCAGTTGACTCATCGCGGCCCTCCTGAGGGAGCCGGTATCAGCGGCTCCGCACCATGGTCATGAAACGGGCCTGATCGGCCGGCTCGGTCTTGAACGTTCCCGTAAACGTCGTCGTCAACGTGGTCGAGCCCTGCTTCTGAACGCCGCGCATCGCCATGCACATATGTTCGGCCTCGATCAACACCGCGACACCGCGCGGATTAAGCGTATCGTCGATGGCCCGGGCGATCTGCGCGGTCATCGTTTCCTGCGTCTGCAGGCGGCGGCCATAGATCTCGACGACACGGGCAATCTTCGACAGGCCGAGCACGCGCCCGTCCGGCATGTAGGCGACGTGGGCCTTGCCGATGATTGGAACCATGTGGTGTTCGCAATGCGAGTAGAACGGAATATCCTTGACGAGAACCATGTCATCGTAACCGGCGACTTCTTCGAAGGTGCGACCGAGCACGTCTTCCGCCGCCATGTCGTAACCGGAAAAAAGCTCGCGGTACGATTTGACGACGCGGGCCGGCGTTTCGAGCAGACCTTCACGCGTCGGGTCGTCACCGGCCCAGCGCAGCAGAACGCGAACGGCTTCCTCCGCCTCCTGCTGGGAAGGGCGATCCGAGTCGCGGTTCGTCTGCGGAAAATTCTTTACGATGGCGTCCATGAACAATGGTCTCCTGGTCCGCACCGCGGACCCATCTGTCGGAATCGCCACTGGTCAATCCCATGCGGGAATTCATGCACCTTTGGCAGGCTCCGGGGCTTTCAGGGCAAGTTCGCCCGTCCGGCACGGTTTCCCAATCAAACTTACACCAGGCCATTGCATTTTCATGGCCTTCGAACGACATACATATAGGAAGACGGCCATCGTATGTAAGTATCCTCACACGACACGGTGTGTTTTTTGTTTTGACGACAATAACGCCCCCAGAGAGGCCGATCCGCAGCGATTTTGGAGCGGAAATCCAGCATGGACGATATCTACAACAGCAAAATCCTCGAATTCGCCGGCAATATTCCGTTGACCGGCATGCTTGATGATGCCGATGCGAGTGCCCAGGCCCATTCCAAGCTCTGCGGCTCGAAGGTGCGGATCTGGCTGAAGATGGATGGCGACACCGTGACCGGTTTTGCTCATGACGTGAAGGCCTGCGCGCTCGGCCAGGCCTCGTCCTCGATCATGGCGCGCCACGTCGTCGGCGCCACGTCGGACGAACTACGCCAGGCCCGCCAGGACATGCTCGCCATGTTGAGGGCGGACGGGGCGGGGCCTCATGGACGGTTCGAAGACATGCGCTATTTGTTGCCGGTGCGGGACTACAAGGCCCGCCATGCCTCGACGATGCTGACCTTCGATGCCGTCGTCGACGCGATCGGGCAGATCGAGGCGAAACGGGCGGAAATTGTCGAGGCGTAACGGAGATGTGCGAGTTCTGCGCCCAGCAGACTGACGATGAGGACGACGGCGGTGCCGCCGGATCAGCAAAGCCGCGCGAAAAGGCCGCACGCACCTCCCGCAACTATACCGGTCCGTTCCGCAAGACGCCCGACCGCCTGCTCGGCATGGGGCTGATCCGCCTCTACCAACTGACGCTTTCCGGCTTTGTCGGCAATTCCTGCCGTCATATCCCGACCTGCTCCGAATATGGCTACGAGTCGATCGCCCGTCACGGCCTTTGGGCCGGCGGCTGGATGACGCTGTTTCGCGTCGGCCGCTGCGGCCCGGGCGGCACCAGCGGCCTCGACCAGGTGCCGGAGATGCTCGGCGACGGCTTCCGCTGGTGGACCCCTTGGCGTTATCTCACCCTCGGACGCAAGAGAGGCTGACGGCCATGACGATGCCCCGCGAATACAGGCGTGCATCGGAGGACTTCGACGGTTATCTCGATGATGTGAGAGCCGATACGTTGATCGACAGCCGAAACGTGGTCTACACGATGACCCAAGGGGTCTTTCAGACGTTCCGCCGCCGCCTCGATGTCGCAGACGCGCTCCGGTTTGCCGATGTGCTGCCGCCTGTGCTGCGCGCGATCTTCGTCGCCGACTGGAATCCCGACGAGGCCAAACGGTCTTTCGAGGATCGTGTGGCGATGACGCGGGAGGTGCGGACACTGCGCAGTGACCATAATTTTGCCCCCGACACTGCCATCCGAGACGTGGCGATGGCCGTTCGAAAACATGTCGACGCCGCCGCATTCGACAGAGTGCTGAGGACCTTGCCCGACGGCGCGGAGGAGTTCTGGCAGCCATGAGCACCTTCATCGCCCTTCTGCACAGCATTGTCCTGACGCCCGACCGCCGCGTCATCATGCAGGATTTGCGCGCACTTGCCGAAGAACTCGGTTATCGCGAGCCGCGCACGCTGGTTTCCACAGGCAATCTTGTCTTCGAGGCCGACGAGATGCGGCCGCACGAAGTCGAGACCCATCTGGAAGAGGGTTTTGAAGAAAAGTTCGGCAAACATGTCGATATCATCGTGCGTAGCGACTGCACCTGGATGGCGCTTTGCAGCACCAATCCCTTCAAGGACGGCAATGGCGACCAGGTCATCGTCCGGGTGATGCGTCTGCCGGTCGATCCCAAGAAGGTGGAGGCACTGAAACCGCTGATGACGGAGGGACAGCGCATCGCCGTCGTCGGCGGCGATCTCTGGATCGATTTCGCCGGCAAGCCGAGCCAATCCAAGCTGCTTTCGGCGCTGACGACCAAGCGGCTCGGCGTCGGTACGATGCGCAACTGGAACACCGTGCGCGGCCTGACTGAAATGATTATATAACCCCGCTTTTTCTTTACTCAGACAGCAAATCTGGCTATCAGGCGGCTGCGCATTCAGCTCCGCGGAGGCGCGTTCGTGTCAACCACCCGCATTCGTTGGCGGGACTGGACAAGGAGAATTTCGATGTCCCAAGCTATTTCCCTGACGTTTCCCGATGGTTCCGTGCGCGGCTATGATGCCGGCGCAACCGGCCGGGATGTCGCCGAATCCATTTCCAAGTCGCTTGCCAAGAAGGCGGTCGCCGTTGCGATCGACGGCACCGTGCGCGACCTTTCCGATCCCGTGACGACCGGCAGGATCGAGATCATCACCCGCAATGACGACCGCGCGCTGGAACTCATCCGCCATGACGCGGCGCATGTGATGGCCGAAGCGGTGCAGGAGCTCTGGCCCGGCACCCAGGTGACGATCGGCCCGGTCATCGAAAACGGCTTCTATTACGACTTCGCCAAGAACGAGCCCTTCACACTCGACGATCTGCCGAAGATCGAAAAGAAGATGAAGGAGATCATCGCCCGCAACGCCGCCTTCACCAAGCAGGTCTGGTCGCGCGAGAAGGCGAAACAGGTCTTCGCCGACAAGGGCGAGCAGTACAAGGTCGAACTCGTTGACGCGATCCCGGAAGGGCAGGATCTCAAGATCTATTACCAGGGCGACTGGTTTGACCTCTGCCGCGGTCCGCACATGGCCTCGACCGGCCAGATTGGCTCTGCCTTCAAGCTCTTGAAGGTGGCCGGCGCCTATTGGCGCGGCGACAGCAACAACCCGATGCTGAGCCGCATCTACGGCACGGCCTTCGCCGAGCAGTCGGAACTCGACAACTACCTGCATATGCTTGCCGAAGCCGAAAAGCGCGATCACCGCCGCCTCGGCCGCGAGATGGATCTCTTCCACTTCCAGGAAGAGGGTCCTGGCGTCGTCTTCTGGCACGGCAAGGGCTGGCGCGTATTCCAGACGCTGGTTGCCTATATGCGCCGCCGGCTTGCCGACGACTATCAGGAAGTCAATGCGCCGCAGGTGCTCGACAAGTCGCTATGGGAAACCTCCGGTCACTGGGGCTGGTATCGCGACAACATGTTCAAGGTAACGGTTGCCGGCGACGACACCGATGACGACCGCGTCTTCGCGCTGAAGCCGATGAACTGCCCGGGCCATATCCAGATCTTCAAGCACGGGCTGAAATCCTACCGCGAGCTGCCGATCCGGCTGGCCGAATTCGGCAATGTCCACCGCTATGAGCCGTCGGGCGCGCTGCACGGGCTGATGCGTGTGCGCGGGTTCACGCAGGACGACGCGCATATCTTCTGCACCGACGAGCAGATGGCCGCCGAATGCCTGAAGATCAACGAGCTGATCCTTTCGGTCTACAAGGATTTCGGCTTCGACGAGGTCACCATCAAGCTCTCGACCCGGCCGGACAAGCGCGTGGGTTCGGACGAGCTCTGGGACCGCGCCGAAAGCGTGATGATGGGCGTGCTGGAGACGATCCAGCAGCAGTCCAACAATATCAAGACCGGCATCGTGCCGGGCGAGGGCGCCTTCTACGGTCCGAAGTTCGAATATACGCTGAAGGATGCGATCGGCCGCGAATGGCAGTGCGGGACGACGCAGGTCGACTTCAACCTGCCGGAACGCTTCGGCGCCTTCTATATCGACAGCAACTCGGAAAAGACGCAGCCGGTGATGATCCACCGCGCCATCTGCGGCTCGATGGAGCGTTTCCTCGGCATCCTGATCGAGAACTTCGCCGGCCATATGCCGCTCTGGGTATCGCCGCTGCAGGTGGTGGTCGCAACGATCACCTCGGAAGCCGACGCCTACGGGCTTGAGGTGGCCGAGGCGCTGCGCGAGGCCGGCCTCAACGTCGAGACCGACTTCCGCAACGAGAAGATCAACTACAAGATCCGCGAGCATTCGGTCACCAAGGTTCCTGTCATAATCGTCTGCGGCAGGAAGGAAGCCGAGGAGCGCACGGTCAATATCCGCCGCCTCGGCAGCCAGGACCAGGTTTCGATGGGGCTCGACGCCGCCGTCGAGAGCCTTACCCTCGAAGCGACACCGCCCGACATTCGTCGCAAGGCCGAAGCAAAAAAAGCCAAGGCGGCCTGAACAAATGGCTCCGACAGCGCCGAACCCGGCGCTGTCGGAAATCTGATATGTAACTGCAATATTGTCGCCACGAACGGGGAGCGGGTCATCCCGAGGCCGGAGTGCGCTTCGAAGAATTATCCTATGCCAATGATCGCGATCCACGCCTGAAGCGCTGGCTGATCCGCTCGATCGAAGGGCTTTCGGGCCGCGACCGCTATGTCAGGCTCTACGACATATGGCGCAGCGACATCATCGGCAAGAGCGACCGCGTGTTCGCCAGGACGCTCGGTCTTATCGACGTGTCGGTCGACGTCAAAGGCAGTTGGCCGCTCGAACCCGTTCCCGCCGACCCCTTCGGCATCGGCGACGGCATCGCCGTGCTGGCGCTTGCCGAACAGCTCGGCCGTCCCTTCAAGGTGCTGATCCATAACGACCTTCTGAAGATGCCGGAGATGGCGCCCTATTCGCTGCCGATCTCCTTTGCGGCGACCAAGGCGGCGATGGCGATGAACATGAAGAGCCGGCATGAGGCGGTGCGGCTGCTGGGGGAAGGCACCACCATCATCGTCTTTCCCGCAGGCGGCGTTGCAACCGCCAAGAGGGGCTTCGGCCGCGCCGAGGATCTACCGTGGAAGATGTTTCCGGCAAAACTCATCCAGGCGACGCATGCCAGCGTGCTGCCGATCTATTTCGAAGGCCAGAACGGGCGGCTGTTTCATCTGGCAAGCCGGGTGTCGATGACGCTGCGCCTGTCGCTGCTGATCGGCGAGTTCCGCCGGCTGTCCGGCAGCACGATCACGGCGCATGTCGGCGAGGTGCTGACCTGGCAGGCGCTGAGCAGCGGCGGCGACCGCAAGGGTCTGCTTGCCCGTCTCTATGAGGCCGTGTTCTCGATGGCGCCGCCGAAGCGCGCCTTCCAAAGGTATCGGTTGAGCCGAAACCGCGCGCGGTAAAAGTCAATCGAGGCTGGTGTCGTCGCCGCCCTGCGGCACGAGTTGTTCATAGGAGGGCAGCGGCTCCACTGGAGCCGGCTGGACGCCTGGCGGTGGTGGCGTGCCGACCGGTACTTGCTGCACCGTGCGGGCCGCGCTGACCGGCGGCTGCGGCTGCTGGTCCTTCATCAGAACCTCGACATCGGTGTTCCTGCCGGCGACGACGGTGAAATCGCGTTGGTAGATCTTGTCCTTGTTGCGGGCGACGGCGGAATATCCGCCTTCGGCGAGAACCATGGTCGGGAAGGCGCTGACACTTTCGCCGACGCTGTCGCCGGCGGCCGTCAGGATCGACCATGCCGTATCGGCGATCGCCTCGCCACCGGCATCGGAGACCAGCTTGAAGGTGATCTGCGCGGCGCGATGCTGGATCGTCGCCTCTGTCAGCTTGCCGGCCTCGACCTGGATGTCGGCGCGGATCACGGCGTTGACGCTGCCATATTCGGAAACGATGTGATAGGTGCCGGCATTGAGACGGACGACGGTATTCGGCGAGACATCGGCCACGACGAGGCCGCGCTCGCCGTCGTCGCGCACTTCCGAGGAATAGATCGAGAAGCTCAATTGGTCGGGGCGAATGCGGGCGTCGGCGCCGGAGACGGCATTGAGCAGTAGGCCGCCGGCATCGAGCACCATCACCTGCTTGTCGACCTCGCCTTCAGCGGGCACGGTCAATTTCTTGGTGACCCCGGCGCGGCCGAAGGAGACGTTGACAAAATAATCGCCGGGGGCGAGCTGGAAGGCGGCAGGCCCGCCCTTGGCGCTGGCGATCAGCGGCAGCTTGCCATCGGTTCCGGCGATCGGGCTGAAGACGTACCAGGAAAGACCCTCCTCGACCGGCGTGCCGTCAGCCGTCAGCTTGGCCTCCATCGGGACGTCGCGCAGCTTGACCCCTTGGGGCACCGTGCCGGGCGCAATAAAGGCATCGAGCTTCGGCATCTTCGGTGTCGATTCAAGCTGTTTGAATTCCTTGAAGGCATCCTGAGCGCCGGCGCCGAGGGGCATCAATACCATCAGGGCAATGGCAAGGCCGATGCGTGCAAAAGGCAAAATGCCAAACATCTGTTTCGTGAACCGATTGACTTCTGAAATCGCAAAGGTCACTTCAAGACCAACGCGATGGCAAATTCAAGACCCACCCTTTGCAGCAGCATAAAAATGAGAGCTTCTCCCGTATGAAATCCGATATCAAGCTGATCGACTACCTCGCCGTGCGCCGCTCCATCCCCGCTTTCCAAATGTGCGAACCAGGCCCCGAGAAGGCCGAGATCGAGGAGATCCTGCGTCTTGCCTCGCGTGTTCCCGATCACGGCAAGATCGCGCCCTGGCGCTTCATCGTCTATCGCGGAGAGCAGCGCGTGCGTATCGGCGAGGAACTTCTGACGCTGGCACTTCAGACAAAGCCCGACCTTTCCGAAGAGATGATCCAGGTTGAGCGCAGCCGTTTCACCCGTGCGCCCGTGGTCGTCGCCGTCGTCAGCAAGGCGGGGCCGCATATAAAGATCCCGGAATGGGAGCAGCTGATGTCGGCAGGCGCGCTTTGCTTCAACGTCATCCTCGCCGCCAATGCCAATGGGTATGTCGCCAACTGGCTGACGGAGTGGTTCGCCTATGACGAGCGCGCCTATCCGCTGCTCGGCGTCGGGCCTGATGAAAAGGTGGCGGGCTTCATCCATATCGGCTCGACCACATTTCCGGCAATCGAACGGCCGCGGCCAGAGCTTGCCGATACCGTGACCTGGGTCGGCGGAGACGACTGATGTTCTACACCACCGACAGCAACCGGCACGGGCTCGCGCATGATCCGTTCAAGGCGATAGTGTCGCCGCGCCCGATCGGCTGGATCGGCAGCAAGGGCAGGGATGGCTCGATCAATCTGGCGCCGTATTCCTTCTTCAATGCCGTTGCCGACCGGCCGAAGCTGGTGATGTTTTCTTCGGCCGGGCGCAAACACAGCCAGCGTAATGCGGCCGAGACCGGCGTCTTCACCTGCAATTTCGTCAGCCGCGATCTCGCCGAGAAGATGAACCTCTCCTCGGCGGTGCTGCCCTATGGCCACAGCGAATTCGACTTCGCCGGCCTGACGCCGAAGCCGGCCGAACTAATCGACGCGCCCTATGTCGGCGAGGCTTTCGCGGTGCTCGAATGCAAGGTTACCGAGATCATCGAGCCGAAGACGCTGTCGGGCGAACCGTCCGAAAATGTCCTTGTCTTCGGCGAAGTGGTCGGCATCCGCATCGACGAAGCAATTGTCAGGGACGGCCGCCTCGACATGTCGATCGCGCGACCTGTCGCCCGTATGGGCTACATGGATTACAGCGAAGGCAGCGATGTTTTCGAGATGATCCGGCCGAAGCCGCAGCAACGCTGAGCCGAACGGCAATGTGCCCAAAGACTTAAGAAACATGGTGAACCAATCTTAAACCTTTTGCCACTACGGTCGCAGC
Source organism: Rhizobium changzhiense (assembly GCF_013087625.1). NCBI lineage: Bacteria > Pseudomonadati > Pseudomonadota > Alphaproteobacteria > Hyphomicrobiales > Rhizobiaceae > Rhizobium > Rhizobium changzhiense. The sequence continues at coordinate 512,152 of NZ_JABFCQ010000002.1, read as the reverse complement.
ATTGAATGGAGCGCGAGGGAATCGCGTTCAACTGCTGGGGCGTCGCGTGATCGTAGAAGCTTTCCTTCGTTGGATCGAAACGGCCAAGACCGGTGACCGGGCCCGGGCCGCAAATGCCCTCGGGCGCGCCTATCTGCAGTCCGAAATGTCCGCGGATGAGCGTGCGGCGGCCGAAATGGCGATGGCCTTTCTTCTCGACGATCCGTCGCCGCGCGTGCGGCTTGCGCTGGCCGAGGCAATCGCCTGGTCGCCCGATGCACCGCGCAACCTGATTCTTTCGCTTGCCGAAGACCAGCCCGAGGTCGCCTGCCATGCGGTGACCTGTTCGCCGCTTTTGAGCGACGCCGATCTCGTCGACCTTGCCGCGCGCGGCAACGGCGCCACCCGCATGCTGATCGCGGCGAGGGCGCACGTGACGCGCCCGGTTTCCGCCGCGCTTGCGGAGGTCGGCGATGAGGAAGAACTGCTCTGCCTGCTCGAGAATGACGGCGCGGTGATCTCCAGCCTGTCGTTGAAACGCATCGCCGAACGGCTCGGCGACTGCTGCGATATCCGCAACCTGCTTCTCGACCGGAGCGATCTTCCCGCCGACGCCCGGCAACTGCTGACCCAGCATGTCAGCAATGCGTTGGTCGGCTTGCCGCTGGCACAGGCGGCGATCGGCCTGCAGCGGCTTCAGCGGATCAGCCGCGAGGCAACCGAGGCCGCCATCGTTTCGATCGCAGGCGACATTGCGCCGCGCGAAATACCCGATCTCGTCCAGCATCTGCGCCTCAACGGCCGGCTGACGTCGTCCTTCCTGATGCATGCGCTCTGCGCCGGCAAGGTCGACTTTTTCGCCGGCGCAATCGTCGATCTGACCGCGTGCAGCGAGCGCCGAGTGCGTTCGATCCTGGCAACCGGGCGTATGCATGCCGTGCGTGCGCTTTATGAGTCTGCCGGTCTGCCGAGGGATATCAGCGTGATCTTCGTCGAGGCGACAATGCTGTGGCGGGACGCCGCCAGAAAAGCGCCGGGCAGCGTGCTCGGCACTATCTGCGGCCGTCTTCTCGAAAAATTCCGCCATCACGACGCGCATGGCGCGATCGGCGAGTTGCTCGACATGGTGGAAAAGCTGCACGTTAACGAGCAGCGACAATCGGCCCGCGTCTACGCGGCGCTTGCGGCGGCTTAATCGGCCAGCCGCGTCACCACCCAGGAATAGCTGGCGGAGACGAAGTGCACGGGTTTGGTCAGTGTGTCCTTGACGCTTCTGCCAGAGGGAAGGTGGGCGCGGACCTGCCCGGCGATGCGCTCAGCAAAACCGGCAATCCTTTCTGCGGGTTGGGGCGCTGCGACAGCGACCTCGGGCGCGGCGGCTGGCAGGGGCGCCGGTTTCGGCGCCTCGCACACCGCGATCACCGAGGGATAGTTGACATTCACATAGGTCTTCAGCCGTCGTTCGGCTTCGGCATCACAGGCGGAAACAGTTTCCCAGCGTTTATCGACCGTCGCGACATAATTGCACTGGCTGATGGAATCGTCGCAGCCGAGAATGGTCATCGCGATCAGCACCGCTTGCATATTCTGCTTCCTTGATTATTGAGCACCTCATCGTCTTAGAGGGCGCAATTCCAACCGAATGAAGGCAAGGGTATTAACTCTTCGTCATATCGGGGAAAATTTTGTCACGCGCCGGCAGAGGGAGCCAACATGTCCGTCACCATCGCTCTTGAACCGCCACGCCAGGAGGGCGTCATCCGGCTTCTCGATCTCTCCGATGCCTATGCACAATCGCTCTATCCGGCTGAAAGCAACCATCTGGTCGACCTTTCCGTGCTAGAGAAACCTTCGGTAAGCTTCCTCGTCGCGCGCAACGACGATGCGATCGTCGGCTGCTGCGCGCTGGTCGAGGCCGGGGACGATACGGCGGAGATCAAGCGCATGTTCGTCGATCCCGAGGCGAGGGGCCTGAGGATCGCCAGCGGCCTGATGAATGCGCTCGAAGCGATCGCCGGGGAAAAGGGGCTGACGGCGATCCGGCTCGAAACCGGCATCTACCAGCCCGAGGCGATCGCTCTCTACCGCAAATACGGATATCGGGAAATCGAGCCCTTTGGCAGCTATCTGCCGGACCCGCTCAGCCTGTTCATGGAAAAGCAGCTGGGCTAGCCGGTCTGCGAAACCATGTTTAGCCTTCGGCGACGCGCGGCATGGTTTTCGGCGAACCGGGGACCGGCGGCGGGGCCTGTTCGTCGATGATGATCTGGGGTCCGGTCTCGCTCTTGTCGGCGTTGCGGGCCTCGTGGATCCATTCGCGCCAGATGGCGACGATCAGCGCCATCAGCACCGGGCCGATGAAGAGGCCGAGGAAACCCATCGTCTTGACGCCGCCGACGAGGCCGAAGAAGGTCGGCAGGAAGGGCAGCTTGATCGGACCACCGACGAGCTTCGGCCGCAGCGTCTTGTCGACGATGAAGAGCTCGACCGTCCCCCAGACGAAGAGACTGATGCCGGCGACATGCGAGCCGCTCGCCAGCAGATAGATGGAGACCAGCGTGAAGGAGAGCGGCGCACCGCCCGGTATCAGCGCCATCACGCCCGTCAGCACGCCGAGCGTCACCGGCGAGGGCACGCCGGCAATCCAGTAGGCAAGGCCGAGCACGATGCCTTCGCCGATCGCGATCAGCGTCATGCCCATGACGGTAGAGCTGATCGTCGCCGGCACGACGCGGGAAATGCGCTCCCAGCGGTTCGGCAGGATGCGCTCGCCCAGCATGTCGATCTGCTTGGAGAAGGAGAAACCGTCGCGATAGACGAAGAACAGTGCGATCAGCATGAAGAGCAGCGTCAGCAGCAGGTGGAAGGCGCCACCGCCGGCGGCCAGCACGGCGCGATAGATGTTGCCGATATTGGCGCCGCTGACCGCCTGGATAACTTCGCCCAGGGCGCCGGGACTGCCGATATATTTTGTCCAGACTTCATCGAGATAGGCGCCGGCCCAAGGCAAGGCGACGATCCAGTCGGGTGTCGGGGCGCCGGCGCGGTTGGCGTGTATAGCCCAGGCGACCCAGGTGCGCACTTCGCCCGTCGTATAGGTAACCGCAAGCCCGATCGGGATAACCAGGAAAGTGATGATCAGGATGATGGCGATGGTCGCGGCGATCGTCGTATTGCCGCCGACGCGGGCAAGAAGCTTGCGATAGAGCGGCCAACTGGCAAAACCGATGACGAGGGCCGCGAGCACCGGCACGAGGAAGCCGTAGAAGAAATAGACGCCGGCAGCGACGACCAGGACCAGCAGCCAGCGCGCCGCCGAAATGGAGGGAATCAGCGGCGTGCGCGTCTGCGCCGACGATCCGAGCCATCGCGGTTCATGATTGCTTTTCTGACGGTCGAACACACCCACGCGCGCCTCTTCTTATTCTTGTACTCTGGTTATGGGCCATCAACCCGGCGGTTTCAAGGTCCGTAGCGGGAAAGCGTATACAAAGCGTCGCTATTCGCCCCCCAGATCCGAACGCCTTACTGCTGCGGACGGCTGAGAACCTTGAAGGCGTAGAATTGCGTCTTCTGACTGGGCGAGAAATTATTGTCGGAGCCGAGAATGAGGACGTCGGCGCCGTCCTTGGCCTTGCCGAGCGACATCGCCTCGATATTGTCGGGAACGAGGCCGATTGCCCTCAAATCGAGGATCTGGCTCTTGCGGGCGGGGACGACGCGCTGGTCGTTTTTGGCGAGCGAAGCGATAGCGGATACATCGGTGGCATCAGTCAGATCCATCATCATGATCTTGATATTGTTGCCGAATCCCTGGGCATAGCTGCGTTCGACGGCAAGCAGGCGGTGATCGTCGAGGGCAAGAAACTCGGACATGCCGTTGTCATTGCCGCCGTCGGGTTTGGTGGCGGCCTGCGGGATCGGCGAGACGGGGTAGACGTACTCAGCCTTCGGCTCGCCGGTGGCGCCGTCGTAGCGGACGATGCGCGACAGGCCGCCCGACGTCAGCGAGGGGTTCGGACCATCCTGGTAAAGGGCGGCTTCAACACCGACGAAAACATCGCCGGAGGGCGCAACAGCAAGATCCTCGAAGGCGAGATTGTCCCGGATGCCGGTCGACTTGTCCGCAGTCGGCGCAAAGCCCTCCGGCAGCTTGAATTCGCGGACGAAGGAACCGTCCGGCGACGCGACACGGACGAAGGGCGCCAGCAGCGCCTTGCCGTCGCCTTCGCTGCCCCAGTAGATGCCGTCCTTGCCGAGGCGGATCGATTCCGGATCGACGGTCCGTGCAGCGAAGGGCTCGCCATTCTTGTCCTTCAAGGTCACCTGCTTGACGACCGAAACGCCCTTGAGGCCCGACGCGTCGAGATCGACTTCGAGTTCATAGAAACGGGCAGGGCCTCTTTCCGAACGGTCGTCGCTGATGGCGATATAGTGGCCGGTGGCGGCATCGAAATCGAGGCCGGAAATACCGCCGAATTCGACGCCGTTTTCCATATGGCCGGTCGGGATGACGAATTCACCGAGATAGGAGAGCGAAATGCCGGCGGCGCAATCGCCGAAGGGGCAGGCGGTCTCGAAAGTGGCGCCGATATCGGTGGCCCCGATATCTGTGGTGCTGGCGGTGGCAGTGCTGGACAGGAGAACGAAAGCGGCAGCCGCGAGAGAACGCTTGGTCATGACAAATATCCGGCATGGGTTGAAACGGTTCGAACCGGCGCAGTTGCTTCTCCGAGGGGAAGGCGCGCCGACCGCTTCATGCGCCGGTTGTTTGACGGAGTTGTTACGGTTCTTCGTCAGTTCCGTGAAATCGTCGATGCTAAAATGCGTGGCGACGCTTTAAATATCGAGGTTCTCCGCGAAGGCCGCACGGTCCTGGATGAAGCGGAAGCGGGCTTCCGGTTTGGTGCCCATCAGATCGTCGACGGCGCTGCGGGTGCCTTCGAAATCCACCTCGTCGATCAGCACCTTGAGCAGCGTGCGCTTGGACGGATCCATGGTGGTTTCCTTGAGCTGGGCGGGCATCATCTCGCCGAGACCTTTGAAGCGGCTGATCTCGACCTTGGCCTTGCCCTTGAATTCCGTCTGCATCAACTCGGCGCGATGATTGTCGTCGCGGGCATAGGCGGATTTCGAGCCTTGGGTGATCTTGTAAAGCGGCGGCACGGCGAGGAAGAGATGGCCGCCGCGCACCAGCTCCGGCATCTCCTGATAGAAGAAGGTGATGAGCAGAGAGGCGATGTGGGCGCCGTCGACGTCGGCATCGGTCATGACGATGATGCGCTCGTAGCGCAGGTCCTCGTCGCGGTATTTCGAGCGCGTGCCGCAACCGAGCGCCTGGATGAGATCGGCGAGCTGCTGGTTGGCGCCGAGTTTTTCGCGCCCGGCGCTGGCAACGTTGAGGATCTTGCCGCGCAGCGGCAGAATGGCCTGGTTGGCGCGGTTGCGCGCCTGCTTGGCCGAACCACCTGCCGAATCACCCTCGACGATGAAGAGTTCGGCACCCTCGGCGGTGTTCTGCGAGCAGTCGGCGAGCTTGCCGGGCAGGCGCAATTTGCGCACAGCGCTCTTGCGGTTGACTTCCTTTTCCTTGCGGCGGCGCAGGCGCTCCTCGGCGCGTTCGATCACCCAGTCGAGCAGCTTGGCCGACTCGTTCGGATTGTCCGCAAGGTAATGGTCGAAAGGATCGCGCAGCGCGTTCTCGACGATGCGCTGGGCCTCGACGGTCGCAAGCTTGTCCTTGGTCTGGCCGACGAATTCCGGCTCGCGAATGAAGACCGACAGCATGCCGACGGCCGAAATCATCACGTCGTCGGTGGTGATCTGCGCGGCGCGCTTGTTCTGCGTCAACTCGGCATAGGCCTTCAGGCCCTTGGTCAGCGCGATGCGAAGGCCGGCCTCATGCGTGCCGCCTTCGGGCGTCGGGATGGTGTTGCAATAGGAATGCACCTGCGGATCGCCGCCATACCAGGTAATCGCCCATTCCATCGAGCCGTGGCCGCTCACCTTCTCCGTCTTGCCGGCAAAGATCTCGCGGGTGACGGTGAACTCCTTGCCCATCGTCGCCTGGAGATAGTCCTTCAGGCCGCCGGGGAAATGGAAGACGGCCTTGTCAGGGACCTCGGAACCTTCGGGCAGCACGCCCGCCTCGCAGCTCCAGCGGATCTCGACGCCGCCGAAGAGATAGGCCTTCGAGCGCGCCATGCGGAAGACGCGGGCGGCGTCGAACTTCATGTGATCCCCAAAGATCTGGGGGTCGGGATGGAAGCGCACGCGGGTGCCGCGGCGATTGTGGACGTCGCCCAACTCTTCGAGACCGCCCTGCGGCAGGCCTCGGGAGAAGCGCTGGCGGTAGAGCTTGCGGTTTCGCGCCACCTCGACCTCGAGATCGTCGGAGAGCGCGTTGACGACCGAAACGCCGACGCCGTGCAGGCCGCCCGACGTCTCATAGGCCTTGCCGTCGAATTTGCCGCCGGCATGCAGCTTGGTCATGATGACTTCGAGCGTCGACTTGCCCGGCACCTGCGGATGGTTCTCGACCGGGATGCCGCGGCCATTGTCGGAGACGGTGAGATAACCCTCGAGGTCAAGATAGACCTCGATGAAATTGGCATGCCCGGCGACCGCCTCGTCCATCGCATTGTCGATGACTTCGGCAAACAGGTGGTGCAGCGCCTTTTCATCGGTGCCGCCGATATACATGCCCGGGCGCATGCGCACCGGCTCGAGGCCTTCGAGGACGCGGATCGACGAAGCGCCGTAATCATCGGAGTTCGAGGCGGCGGGCGCCGGGCGTGCGGAGGCTCCGGCAGCAGGAGGTGCTGCCGCTGCGGCGGGCGCAGCCGTCACCGGCGGCCGTTCGGAGGGCACCGCAGGCTTCTGCGCCTCCTCGCGTTTTTCAGAGAGGGGCATTCCGGAAAAGAGGTCGTTGCTATCGTCCATGGAGCCGTTCAGATCTTCATCCTGTCTTGGGTCTGGCTTGGGCGGGCATCCGCCGCCGACCCAAAATCACCGCATTTCATGCCACGTTTGCGAATCAGGCAGATTTTGCCAGAAAGCACCTCTATACGCGACACCGCCGGATTTGGCGGGCTTTTCCCAAATGATTTGCGTTGCCGGGCGCAGAATGGCAAGCGGCGGCAGGCTTCAGGAACCATCCGAATGCGAATGTCCACAAGTCATTGCACCATCATCACCGCAATTGCGGCGTTTTTCTTATCCGCAGCCATCCTGTCCGCTGTTGGCCCGGCAGAGGCGGCCGACGCTTTGCCGCCTTTCAAGGACGATCTGTTTTCCAAGCAGTCCGTGTTGGAGACAGGCGACGGCGGCGCCTTCGAGGTCATCGACTATGACGAGATGCGCGATATCAACGGCCGCGATCAGATCCCGCAAAAGCGGGTGCAGCAGAAATATGTGGCACTCGGCATCCGCAAGGCGCAAGCGGACGAGACGCTGTCCCTCGACGGCATTAAGCTCGATGTCACCAGGGTGGGACCGGCTGGCAGTGCCGCCTTCACGGTGATTTTCATCCATGGCCGCGACGGCGACCGCCGGCTCGGCGCCAACGACTATAGCTTCGGTGGCAATTTCAACCGCCTCAAGAACCTCGTCGCCGGCAATGGCGGCGTCTATTATTCGCCGACGGTCAAAAGCTTCGACAGCAGCGGCGTTGCGGCGATCGCCGGCCTCATCCGCTATGCCAGCGCGCAATCGCCCGGCCGGCCGATCATCCTTTCCTGCGCCTCGATGGGCAGCCAGGTTTGCTGGGGCATTGCGCGCGACAGCGACAGTGTCAAGCGGCTGAAGGGCATGCTGATCATGAGCGGGGTCTCCGATCCGGATTTCATCAAGAGCGCCTTCTACAAGGCAAAGCTGCCGCTGTGGTTTGCCCATGGCAGCCGCGACCCGGTCTATGCCGCCGCTAACCAGCAGGCGCTGTTCGAAAGCCTGCACAAGGCAAAATATCCGGCGCGTTTCACGCTGTTTCAGACCGGCAATCACGGGACACCGATCCGGATGATCGACTGGCGCAGGGTGGTGAACTGGATTCTGGCCGGCTAAGGCATATTGCGCAAAACTGTGCAGCCGTTTTTTCGATAACGGCATGCAGAAAAAACCAAAAGGCGGTTTTCGGCAGAAATATGCTCGGGATTGCAGAGATTCCCCTTACGTCAAGGGCATGATGCTTTTCTTTGCTGCAAGCTTTTGATATTGCCCAAGGCATAAGCAGATTGTGGAAGGCCGGCATGACACCTGACGTGCGCCCGCTTGTGGCGGGAAATTGGAAAATGAATGGCATGCGTGCCTCCCTGGATCAGATCAAGACGATCGCCGAGGGTGTTCGCCCGCCGTTGGCCGACAAGGTCGAAGCGCTGATCTGCCCGCCGGCGACGCTGCTCTATGTGGCGACGGCGCTGTGCACCGACAGCCCGCTGGCGATCGGCGCTCAGGACTGCCATCAGAACCCGTCCGGTGCGCATACCGGCGACATCTCGGCCGAGATGATTGCCGATTGTTTCGGCACCTATGTCATCGTCGGCCATTCCGAGCGGCGCACCGACCATGCCGAAACGGATCATCTGGTCCGCGCCAAGGCGGAGGCCGCCTTCGCCGCAGGGCTGACGGCGATCATCTGCATCGGCGAGACCGCGGATGAGCGCCGGACAGGCCAGGCGCTCGACGTCATCAAGCGCCAGCTTTCCGCCTCGGTTCCGGACGGCGCCACCGTCGAGCGCACAGTCATCGCCTACGAGCCGATCTGGGCGATCGGCACCGGCGTGACGCCGACATCAGCTGATGTCGAAAAGGCGCATGCCTTCATGCGCGCAGAGCTTGTGGCCCGCTTCGGCGATGAAGGCCGCAAGATGCGTCTTCTCTATGGCGGCTCCGTCAAGCCGGCCAATGCCCATGAACTGATGGGCGTTGCCAATGTCGACGGCGCGCTGATCGGCGGAGCGAGCTTGAAAGCGGCCGACTTCCTCGCCATCTACCGGGCCTATGAGGCGCTGCTAGCCTGAGGCATTGTTCATTGGCAGTTTATTCCGGGCCGAAGGGCTTGGAATAGATGAAAGCCTCATGTAAAGAGCCGCCAGAATTCTTAACTTTGTCCGTCTCCACGCGGGCAGGACTGGACCCATGCAAACCGTATTGATTGTCATCCATCTCATGATCGTGCTCGCCCTTGTCGGCGTCGTGCTCATCCAGCGCTCGGAAGGCGGCGGCCTCGGCATCGGCGGCGGTTCCGGCTTCATGTCGGCCCGCGGCACGGCCAATGCGCTGACGCGCACGACCGCGATCCTTGCGACCCTGTTTTTCCTGACCTCGCTCGGCCTGGGCATCCTGACGCGTTACGAGAGCCGTCCGAGCGACATTCTCGACCGCATTCCGGCAACAGGCGGCCAGGGCAACGGTATTCTCGATTCGCTCGGCGGCGCGCAGGCTCCGGCAGCCCCGCCGGCCGGCAACGGCGTTCCGAGCAGCGGCGCGGCGGCACCCGCACCGCAGGCTCCCGCCGCTCAAGCTCCGGCAACTGGCACTCCGGCGACTCAGGCCCCGGCGGCCACCGCGCCTTCAACGACTGCTCCGGCAACGACTGCCCCGGCAACGCCCGCAGCTCCGGCCGCACCGGCACCGGCTCAGCCCTCCGGCGTCCCGACGGGACAGTAAACCGGTCTTCGACATAAACCGCCGGCAGGCCCTCGGGTCTGCCGGTTTTCTTTTGTTCAGATTCCTGCGCCACGCATCGAAAGTTCTGGAAAAGAATTTTTGGGCTGGTGGAATCGTTTTTGAAAAGGTATCCGGTGACTCCCATGGCGCGATACGTATTCATCACTGGCGGCGTGGTTTCCTCTCTCGGAAAAGGAATTGCGGCCGCGGCTCTCGGAGCGTTGCTGCAGGCCCGTGGATATCGGGTTCGGCTTCGCAAGCTCGACCCCTATCTGAACGTGGACCCGGGCACGATGAGCCCGACCCAGCACGGCGAGGTCTTCGTCACCGACGACGGCGCGGAAACCGATCTCGATCTCGGTCACTACGAACGCTTCACGGGGCGTTCGGCGACCAAGACCGACAACATCACCACCGGCCGCATCTACAAGAACATCATCGACAAGGAACGGCGCGGCGACTATCTCGGCGCGACGGTGCAGGTCATCCCGCACGTCACCAACGAGATCAAGGATTTCGTCATCGAGGGCAATGACGACTACGACTTCGTCATCTGCGAGATCGGCGGCACGGTCGGCGACATCGAAGCGATGCCGTTCATGGAGGCGATCCGCCAGCTCGGAAACGACCTGCCGCGCGGCACTGCCGTCTACGTTCACCTGACGCTGATGCCCTATATTCCGGCGGCCGGCGAGCTCAAGACCAAGCCGACGCAGCATTCGGTGAAGGAACTGCAGGCGCTCGGCATTCATCCCGATATCCTGCTGGTGCGGGCCGACCGCGAAATTCCGGAAGCCGAACGCCGCAAGCTTTCGTTGTTCTGCAACGTGCGCCCGTCCGCCGTCATCCAGGCGCTCGACGTCGCCAACATCTATGACGTGCCGATCGCCTACCACAAGGAAGGCCTCGACGACGAGGTGCTTGCTGCCTTCGGTATCGAGCCGGCGCCGAAGCCGCGTCTCGACCCATGGGAAGAGGTCTGCAACCGCATCCGCACGCCGGAAGGCGAGGTGACGATCGCGATCGTCGGCAAATATACCGGCCTCAAGGATGCCTATAAGTCGCTGATCGAGGCGCTGCACCATGGCGGCATCGCCAATCGCGTCAAGGTCAATCTCGAATGGATCGAATCCGAGGTTTTCGAAAAGGAAGATCCGGCGCCCTATCTCGAAAAGGTGCACGGCATCCTCGTGCCCGGCGGCTTCGGTGAACGCGGTTCGGAAGGCAAGATCCACGCTGCCCGCTTTGCCCGCGAGCGCAAGGTGCCGTATTTCGGCATCTGCTTCGGCATGCAGATGGCGGTCATCGAGGCGGCGCGCAATCTCGCCGACGTGTCCGGCGCCTCCTCGACCGAATTCGGCCCGACGAAAGAGCCGGTGGTCGGCCTGATGACCGAATGGGTCAAGGGCAACGAGTTGCAGAAGCGCACGGCAGCCGGGGATCTCGGCGGCACGATGCGCCTCGGCGCCTACAAGGCGGCGCTGAAGAAGGGCACGAAGATCTCGGATATCTACGGTTCCACCGATATTTCCGAGCGTCACCGCCACCGCTACGAGGTCAATGTCGACTACAAGGACCGGCTCGAAAACTGCGGCCTGGTCTTCTCCGGCATGTCGCCGGACGGCGTGCTACCGGAGACGATCGAATATCCCGATCATCCCTGGTTCATCGGCGTGCAGTACCACCCGGAACTGAAGAGCCGGCCGCTCGACCCGCACCCGCTGTTTGCCAGCTTCATAGAAGCGGCGACGGAACAGAGCCGTCTCGTCTGACGACTGACAGCACCAGATCGCGTTGTTTCAGGCGCGATCTGGATAACATCCATGCCTGCGCTAACTTGCCGGCATGACCCCTTCACGCAGCACGACCGTCTCACGTTTCATCGCAGCGCCGCGCGAGCGCATCTACCGCGCCTTCCTCGATGCAGATGCGGTCGCCACCTGGCTTCCGCCTGATACGATGAAGGGCATCGTCCATGCCTTCGAGGGCAGGGAAGGCGGCGCCTTCAGCATGTCGCTCGTCTATCCCGACGACGAGATATCGCAACCGGGCAAGACCTCCGACAAGACAGACAGGTTCGAAGGCCGCTTTGCCAAGCTCGTGCCGGACGAACGGATCGTCTGGGCAACGGTCTTCGATTCCGAGGACGAGGGCTTTTCCGGCGAGATGACCGTCAGCACGCTGTTGTCGCCTGCGGATGTAGGCACCGATGTGACGATGGTCTGCGACAATATTCCGTCCGGGATCCGCCTCGAAGACAATGAGGAAGGCTGCCGCTCGACGCTCGACAAGCTGGCCGCTTTCGTCGGCGGTTGAGGATCGGCGGCAGGACATGCTGCCGCCGAATTAACCTTCACGCCGCCGCCGGCAGCGGCCCGATATAGACCGAGCGTGGCCGGATCAACCGGCCGTCGAGCGCCTGTTCGCGCGCGTGCGCCAGCCATCCGACGGTGCGGCCGATTGCGAAGACGCCGGTGAAGGCCTTACGCGGAAAGCCGAGCGCTTCGAGCAGCAGCGCGGTATAAAACTCGACATTGACGTCGAGCGGACGGTTGGGCTTGCGCGCCTTCAGGATCGCCAATGCCGCAGCCTCCACGGCTTCCGCCAGCGCACTGCGGGCGCTGTTTACCTGTCCGGTCGAGATCAGCGGCTTCAGCGCGCCCTTCAGCGCATCGGCGCGCGGATCGCGAACGCGGTAGATACGGTGGCCAAAGCCCATCAGCCTTTCGCCACGGTCGAGTGCTTCCTCGAGCCATGGGTAAGCATTCTCCGCCGCTCCGATCGCATCCAGCATGTCGAGCACAGGACCAGGCGCGCCGCCATGCAGCGGCCCTTTCAGCGCGCTCAGTGCGGCGAGCACGGAAGAGTTAAGGCCGGCCTGCGTCGAGGCGATGACGCGCGATGCGAAGGTCGAGGCATTGAGGCCATGGTCCGATATCGTCACGAGATAGGTGTCGAGTGCCGCCGTCTGCTCCCTGGTCGGCAATTTTCCGGTCAGCATACGCAGGATATCGGCCGCCTGCGGCAGCGAGGCGTTGGGCGCGATCGGTCTTTTGCCGCTTTGCATGCGAAGGATCGCCGGCAGGAAAACTGCGGGCGCAGCAAGAAGGCTGAGAGCAGTATCGAAATCCTCGCCGTCGGGCAGGCGGGCGATCAGCGCCCGCATCGCATCAACAGGAGGCAAAGCGAGCAGAGCGGCATCGGCGGCCTTGATATGGCCGAAAATCCTCGTTCGCGCCTGCGCCAACCAGTCGCGCAATTCCGCTTCGTCGAAGCTTTTTTCCATCAGCCCATCGAGCAATAGGGCGGCGACGCCTTCATAAGTGCCGTCTGCAATCAGGTGATCCAGCGATACGCCGCGGATGATCAGACGTCCCGCTTCGCCATCGACATCCGAAAGCTGCGTTTCGGCAGCAATGACATCTTCCAAGCCGTTTTTCATGTTGTTTCTCCTTTACGACAATGATGATCCGACCTAGTCTCATTGACGTCAATCTTGATGCAATTGATCAATATGAGGTTCCGATGTCGTGGCTGACTGCCGAGGAGGCGCTGCGGGCACTGAAGACCAAGCCGCAGACGCTCTACGCCAATGTCAGCCGCGGGCGCATCCGCGCCAAGCCCGATCCCGCCGACCCGCGCCGCAGCCTCTACCAGGCCGCTGACGTCCAGCGGCTTGCCGAGCGCCATGCCGGCCGCCGCAAGACCGAAACGGTCGCCGCCGAGGCGATCCGCTGGGGCTATCCGGTTCTGTCCTCGGCAATCTCCACCATCATCGGCGGACGGCTTTTCTATCGCGGAAAGGATGCGGCCGGTTTCGCTGAAGTCGCGATGCTGGAGCAGACGGCGGCACTGCTCTGGAACGGCGCGGAGCCACTCTCCTGCAGCGCCGGGGCCGGACATGCCTCTCCGTCGCTTCAGGCGGCATTCCTGGCGCTGGCGGGGCGGGTGACATCGGATCTGCCGTCGCTCGGCCGCTCGCAGGCCGCACTTCGGCGTGAAGCAAGCGGGGTTCTCCATACAGTCGCCGATGCGCTAGCACCTGGGTCGTCGGACCGGCCGCTGCATCTCAGGCTTGCTGCAAGCTGGCAGCGGCCGGCGGCTGCCGATTGCCTGCGCCGCGCGCTGGTGCTGCTTGCCGATCACGAACTCAACGCCTCGGCCTTCGCGGCGCGGGTCACGGCATCGGCGGGTGCAGCCCTTTCGGCCGTCGTGTTGTCCGGTCTGGCGACGCTGACAGGGCCGCTGCATGGCGCTGCCTGGCAGGGCGTCGATGCCTTGATCGATACCGCTTCCGCGCTTGGGGCGGAGCAGGCGATCCGCCGCACGCTCGCCCAGGGCAATCGCCTTTCGGCCTTCGGCCATCCGCTCTATCCCGATGGCGATGTCCGGGCCTTAGCGCTGCTGTCGCAGTTCCACCTGCCGCCGCAATTTGCCGAGGTCCGGGAAGTGGGCGAGGAGATGGTCGGCGAGAAGGTCAACGTCGATTTCGCGCTTGCCGCGATGTGTGCCGCCTTCGATCTCCCGAGGGAGGCGCCGATCATCATTTTCTCGCTTGCCCGTTCAGTCGGTTGGCTTGCCCATGCAATGGAACAGATCGACAGCGGCGAATTGATCCGGCCGCGGGCGCGTTATACCGGACCGGCGCCTGAAACGGATAATAGAGCGTAAGAATTTCGCCGGCGATTGCGACGATTTGCTTTTTTGGTCTAGGGAAATATTTGAATTCGGCTATCATGCTTCATATTAGAAGACGGTTGGGAAGAAGACGCGGTTGATGGACGCTTTCGAAAAGACCCGTCCGCACGGTCAAGGGGACTTTCCATGAATACGACGCTTCGCAACCTTTTTGCCGCCGCACTCGCTGTCGGCCTCATTCCGCATGGGGCGGCCTTTGCGCAGTCTGCCGGCTGCACGGTATCGCGTGATGCCGGCGCCCGCCAGGTGCTCAATTGTCCCGGCGGCGTCACTGTGACGGCGGAGGCCGGCGCGGCCTACAGCCTCGTCGACCGCAACCGTGACGGCAGCCCCGATTCGGCATCGCTGCGCCGCAAGGCCATTCTTGTCGACGTCGACAACACCCAGCACGCCGGTGGTTTTCAGGTCGTGACACCGCAGGCGATTGCGGCCGTGCGCGGCACCCAATGGGCTGTCGATGTCGCAGGCGGCCAGACCTCGGTGCTGGTCGTCAGAGGCAGCGTCGCGGTTCGCCGGCCGGCTGGCGAACCGGTGCTGCTGTCGCCGGGAGAGGGCGTCGACGTTACCGCCGGAACCGAACCCCTCGTCGTGCGTCGCTGGCCGGCGCCGCGCGCCGCTGCCCTTCTTGCCCGTCTCGGCCAATAAGTCCCATGAGCCATCGCCTGCTGACTGTGATCGCGCTGCTGCTCGCCGGTCTTTGGGGAGCTGCGCTCGGCTATACCAATCTCCATGCCGGAAGCGGCCTTCTCGACCGGATGGAGGCCTCGCTTGCCGATATCCGCAGCCTCATCGTCGGGGCGAAAACACCGCCTCCCGTCGTCTCGATCGTCGCGATCGACGACCGCACCGCTGGGGCGCACGGCTATCCGCTCAATCGGGCGACACTTGCGCGCCTCGTCGATGCCATCACCGCGCTTAAGCCGAAGGCCGTGGCCATCGATATTCTGCTGGTCGATCCGGGGCCGGAGGAGGGCGACGCGGCCCTGACCTCAGCCCTTCGCCAGGGGCCAAGCGTGATTGCGGCCGCGGCCACTTTTGCGCAAAGCCGCCAGCGGGTCACCGATGCGGCCGAGGATCCGCTTGCCGCCATCCCGGAGGCAAACCAGCTTCTCTTGCCGCTCGCCCGCTTTGCCGAGGCCGCCGCGGTCGGCATCGTCAACGTCGCAACCGACCAGACCGGCACACCGCGCTTTATCCCGCTGATCTCGCGTGCCGCAGACCGGCTGGATCCGGCTTTTCCGCTGCGTGCCGCGTCGGTGGCGCTCGGCGTCGATCCCACGATCGAACGCGACGCCATCATGCTCGGAAAGCTGCGTATTCCCACTGATATCGGCCAGCGTCTGCCGGTGACATTCTATGGCGGGCACGGCAGCATCGCCACGTTCAGCGCCGCCGATGCGCTGGACGGCAAGCTTTCGGCGGATGCGGTCGCTGGCCGCATCGTCGTCATCGGTTCGACTGTCACCGGCGGCGGCGACGTCTTCCCGACCCCGTTCGATCCCGTCATGCCCGGCGTCGAGGTGATGTCGACGGCGATCACCCATCTCGTTACCGGCGACGGCATGGTGCGCGACCGCAGGATGCGGCTGATCGATGCCGCCACCGCCATCGGACTGCCGATCGTGCTCGTGTCGCTGGTCGCCTGGCGCCGGAGTGCGGCAGGCTATGTCATCATCGTGCTGACGCTGATCGTCTGGGCGATGGTCAATCTGTCGGCCTTCGCACATGGCTATTGGCTGAGTGCAGCGCTGCCGATCGCCGCAGCGCTGCCGCCGGCGCTGGCTTATGGCGCGGCCGAACTCTGGCTCGACCGCGGCCGCGCCCGTCATTACGCCGAACAGAGCGCGCTGCTGCAGCGCATCGAGGCGCCTGGCCTCGGCGAGTGGCTGGCACGCGATCCGAATTTCCTCGCCGCGCCGGTGCGCCAGAACGCCGCCGTCATCTTCATCGATCTCTCGGGCTTCACCGGCCTCAGCGAAAATGTCGGGCCGGTGGCGGTCAGCGAGATGTTGAGCGACTTCTTCGAACTGGTCGACGAGGAGGCCCGCGCCCATGGCGGCGCCATCACCAGCTTCATGGGCGATGGGGCGATGATTCTGTTCGGCCTGCCGGAGCCCGCCGATGACGATGCCGCCCGGGCCGCCGCCTGCGCCGTCAGTCTGTGCGAGCGCACAAGGGCCTGGCTTCAAGCGCATGCCGGCTTTGCCCAGAAGAAGATCGGCTTCAAGGTCGGCGCCCATTGCGGCCCGATCGTCGCCTCGCGATTGGGCAGCGGCGACCGGCAGCAGATCACGGCGGCGGGCGACACCGTCAATGTCGGCAGCCGCCTGATGGAGGTCGCCGCCCGCCATGGTGTCGAACTGGCGCTGAGCGCCGAAATCGTCCGCGCCGCAGGTCCCGACAGCGTGCTTACGCAGTCCGGCCGGATGGAGGGACCGTTGGAAACGGCGCTGCGCGGCCGGGCAAGCCGCATCGACGCCTGGCTGTGGCGCAGCCGCACGCTTTGACAATCGCTGCGGGAGCGGCTAGGAACGGCGCAAATACCCCGCCGGCTGGCTCCGGCCATGGCGCAGCAACGCGCCTGACAGCTCCGAAAGATCGAACCCATGACAGAATTTAACGGCGTCGTTCCGGCGATCGCCAAGGCGTTGCAGAAGCGCGGTTACGCCGAACTCACCCCGGTGCAGAAGGCGATGCTCGATCCGGCGCTCGCCGCTTCCGACGCGCTGGTCTCGGCTCAGACCGGCTCCGGCAAGACCGTCGCCTTCGGCCTGGCGCTCGCGCCGACGCTGCTTGAGGGCAGGGAGCGCTTCGGCAATGCCGGCGCGCCGCTCGCTCTCGTCATCGCCCCGACCCGCGAGCTTGCCCTGCAGGTGAAGCGCGAGCTCGACTGGCTCTTTGAGATGACCGGTGCGGTGATCGTCAGCTGCGTAGGCGGCATGGACATCCGCAGCGAGCGCCGGTCGCTCGAACGCGGCGCCCATATCGTCGTCGGCACGCCCGGCCGGCTTTGCGACCATATCCGCCGCAGGGCGCTCGACATGTCGGAACTGAAGGCCGCCGTGCTCGACGAGGCCGACGAGATGCTCGATCTCGGCTTCCGCGAAGACCTGGAATTCATCCTCGATGCGGCGCCGGACGAACGCCGGACGCTGATGTTTTCGGCAACCGTGCCGGCGGCGATCGCCAAGCTTGCCAAGAGCTACCAGCGCGATGCCGTGCGCATCAGCACCGCGGCCGAGGAAAAGCAGCATATCGACATCGAATATCGCGCACTCATGGTGGCGCCGAGCGACCGCGAGAATGCGATTATCAACGTGCTGCGTTATTACGAGGCGACCAACGCCATCGTCTTCTGCTCGACGCGCGCCGCCGTCAATCATTTGACCGCCCGCTTCAACAACCGTAATTTCGCCGTGGTGGCGCTGTCCGGCGAGCTGACCCAGAACGAACGCAGCCATGCGCTGCAGGCGATGCGCGACGGGCGCGCCCGCGTCTGCATCGCCACCGACGTCGCTGCCCGCGGCATCGACTTGCCGGGCCTCGATCTCGTCATCCATGCCGACCTGCCGACCAATCCGGAAACGCTGCTGCACCGCAGCGGCCGTACCGGCCGGGCGGGACGCAAGGGCATCAGCGCCATGATCGTGCCGCTGAATGCACGGCGCAAGGCAGAGCGCCTGCTCGAGAATGCCGGTATTTCGGCTGCCTGGGCGCGGCCGCCTTCGGCCGAGGAAGTGAGCGAGCGCGACGACGAGCGGCTGCTCGCCGACCCGATTTTCAACGAAACGCCGCAGGAGGAAGAGCAGGGGCTGGTACAGCAGCTTCTCGCCAGCCACGGCGCGGAAAAGCTTGCCGCTGCCTTCCTGCGTCTTTACCGCACCAATCATTCGGCGCCGGAGGATCTGATCGAGGTTACCGTGCAGGACGAGCGCAGCCGCAAGCGCCGCGACAATGCCGAACCGTACGAGCCGGCGCAGAAGGGACCGCGCGAGGATTTCGGCGCCAGCGTCTGGTTCTCCGTCTCGGTCGGGCGCAAGCAGAATGCCGAGCCGCGCTGGCTGATCCCGATGCTCTGCCGCAACGGCAATGTGACGAAGCGCGAGATCGGCGCGATCAAGATGCAGCCCGAGGAAACTTTTGTGGAGATCGCCGCGGCGAGTGCCGAAAGCTTCCTGGCGGCGATCGGACCGAACAAGGCGCTCGAACGTGGCATCCGCGTAACCAGGCTTTCCGGCACGCCGGATTTCAGCCGGGCGCCTGCGCCAAAACCCTATGCCGGCAAGCCATCCCGTGACGAGCGGCCGGATGATTCGTTCCGCAGCGAGCGGCCGAAGAACAAGTTCGGCAAGGGTCCGGGCGGCGGATATGCCGCGGCCGACAATGCCGGTGGGGACAGACGGGATAGCAAGCCCTGGAGCAAGAAGCCGGGCAAGCCAGCTTTCGATGGCCCGAAATCCGACAAGCCGAAATTCGACAAGCCGAAATTCGAAGGCCCCAGATCCGAAGCCCTCAAATATGAGGGTAAGGGCGGCACCGGACCAAAAGCTAAGTTCTCAAAGAAGAAGCCCGGCTGATTTTGCCGGCAGCCCTTCGCTGGTCCGGCGGAGGGCTTTGGGCCGTATCCCCTGAGGGTGGCAAGGATGGTGATGGAAACGGCAATCCTCAGCGTCCCGGTTTTCAGTACACTCTGCAATGAGGCCTTCCGGCTGCGGCGTGCTGTTTTCGTGCATGAGCAGAAGGTTCCTGAAGCCGAGGAATTCGATGCCGACGACCTCAACGCCCATCATCTTGTCGCCGTCACGGCGGGTGAAGTCTCCGGCACGCTGCGGGTCATTTACGCCGAGGAACATGTGAAGATCGGCCGGGTTGCGGTTGCCGGTCTACGGCGCGGCCAAGGCATTGCAGCCGCAATGATCGGGCAAGCGATGGAACTGCATCGCGCTGCCCGCGACAACCGCTTCTATCTCACAGCACAGGCGAACAATCTGCCGCTCTACGAGCGTTTCGGCTTCGTCGCCTATGGCGCGGAATTTCTTGACGGTGGCATGCCGCATCTTGCCATGAAGAATTACTAAGTTTCAGCGACGCGTCATTTCAGTCTTGGGCTTTCACGTCGAAGGCAAGCGAACTTGAAAGGTCGCGGTAGGCATCGATCTGTTGCTGCAACAGCGCGATTTTCTGTTCCACCATGCCAACAGCATCAGCTCCGGCGATGAACCGGCGGGGTAGCTCCGGTTGGTTGACCAGGGTGATCAGCGCCTGGGCGAGTTTTGCGGGATCGCCGCTCTGCTGACCGTTGGCGGATTTCCAGAATGCCAGCTGTTGGGCGCGTCTTTCGTCGTAGTCGCTGACAGATGACCGAGCATATTGGGTTGATTCGTCAGTCAGCAATTCCGTGCGGAAGAAGCCCGGATTGACGATCATCGTTTCGATACCAAACGGCGCCACTTCGGGCTGCAGCGATTCCATCCAACCATCGAGGGCAAACTTCGCGGCAGAGTAAGCGCTGCAAAACTCAAAGCCCAGCAGGCTGGCCGTCGATGAGATCGAGACGATCTTGCCGGATTCCTGCCGGCGCATCACCGGCAGGACGGCGCGGGTGACACTCATGGGGCCGAGGAGATTACTGGCCAACTGCAGACCCATCTGGGCTGAGGTCAATTCCTCAAAATAGCCTGCGTAAAAGTTCGCGGCATTGTTCACCAGCACGTCGATGCGACCAAAACGTTCAAGTGCTGCTTTGACAGCGGAGTCCGCATCGGCAGACTTTGTCACGTCCAGCGTGACGACCAGCAGGTTTTCCGATTGACCGATGGCCGTGGCAACGCGCTCACGATTTCGGCCGGTGGCGACGAGCTTGTCGCCGGACGCCAGAACCGCCTTGGCGAAATCGAGCCCCATGCCGCGCCCGGCGCCTGTGATCATCCAGACTTTACTCATAGAGTTCTCCTTGATGGCGAGTTGTATACCGACACTTTATGCGTTGGCCTTCCGCCCGTGCGCCGCATGATCATCGTTGATCTTGCCGGTCAACGGTTTGTGAAGTGACAGATAGCGATGAAGACAAACGATGATTAGCCGCTATAATCTGCATGAAGTTAGAAATGGGGCTGATAAATGAGACACGGTGACTTCAGCGAACTTGCAGCCTTCATCGCCGTCGCCGAGGCCGGAAGTTTCACCCGCGCCTCCGCCAAGCTGGGACTTTCCCAGTCTGCCGTCAGTTACTCGGTCAGGATGCTGGAGCAGAGGCTGGGGGTGCGGCTAATCTCGCGCACTACACGAAGCTTGTCGCTGACCGATGCCGGAGAGCGTATGCTTCGGAGCCTCCGCCCTGCCTTCGAACACATCGAAAGCGAGATCGCAGCCGTCACCTCACTTCGTGACAAGCCGGCGGGCACTATCCGCATCACGACGTTTCGATATGCCGCCATGAGCGTGCTTTGGCCTGTCATGACAACATTCTTGGCGGAATACCCGGACATTGAAATGGAGGTCATTCTTGACGAGGGCCTGACGGATATCGTGGCCGGCCGGTTCGACGCCGGTATTCGCATTGGAGAACAGGTTCAAAAAGACATGGTTGCCGTCAGGATCGGTCCTGATCTTCGCATGGCAGTCGTCGGATCGCCGTCCTACTTCCAGAACCGCACAATCCCGATGACGCCCCGCGATCTCGGCGACCACCGGGGTATTAGCTACCGGCAAACCACAGGAGGTGGGTTGTATGCCTGGGAGTTCGAGCGCGACGGCGAGGAACTTGTGGTCAGAATGAACGGGCCGCTCATCCTCAACGATAGCTTGATGCTGGAAGCCGCTGCTTTGGATGGGCTCGGGCTTGCCTACACTTTCGAAAGTCAGGTTTCACAATACATTGCAGACGGGCGACTGATCCGAGTCCTCGACGATTGGTGCCAGCCGTTCCCTGGCTATCACCTGTATTACCCAAGCCGACGTCAGCATACGGCTGCGTTTGCGCTCCTCGTCGAGGCGCTTCGTTTCAAAGGCTGACGCTCCTGCCAGGGCTGCCCGGTAGATGGCCGCGATGCGTTGGGGGATTGATCTCGGTTGCGCGATTGCCGATAGACGTGAAGTCCTGCCTGTCCTGATTGCTTGTGAAGCGCGCGGTCATCGCTGACCGCGAAGTGTTGGCGCCATTATTGTCAAGACGTCACGCAACAGGAATATCGCGGCCCTGTGCGGCCCGCTGCATTCAGCGGAACACAGGACCGGGGCAGGCTCTCGTCCGAGCCAGGTTCTAAGCGAGGTTGAAAGGCATCTGCCTGACTGGCTTGCCTGTCAGACGCGAGATGGCATTGGCAAATGCCGGCGCCAAAGGCGGCAGGCCGGGTTCGCCCATGCCTGTCGGTGCATCCGCGCTCGGTACGATGTTGACGTCGAACTCCGGCACATCCGTGATCCTTGCCACCGTGAATTCGCTGAAGTTGCCTTGCTCCACAATACCGTCCTTGAGCGTGATTTCCGCGCCGGCAAGACATGTCGACAAGCCCATGATTGCCGCGCCCTGTACTTGCGCTTCGACGGTACGAGGGTTGACGGCCAGATTGCAGTGAACCCCGGCCGTGACCCGATGCAGCTTCGGCTGTCCATCGACAACGGAGGCTTCCACCACGTAGGCCACCACCGACGCAAAGGATTCATGCACAGCTACACCCCAGGCCCTACCTTCGGCCAAGGTCTTGGAGCCGTAACCACTCTTGTCTACGGCGAGCTGCAGGGCATCCCGGTGACGAATATGCTCGTTGCCGAACATCTTCATGCGATAGGCGACCGGGTCCTGGTCGGTTGCGCGCGCTATATCGTCAAGCAGGGTTTCCATGACAAAAGCCGTATGGGTGGAGCCAACGCTGCGCCACCAAAGAACCGGCACGTTGACAACTGGATGATGCACCGTCAGGCACATAGGAAGCGGATAAGGGTTCCGCATGCCTTCGGTCGTGGCGGCATCGATGCCGTTCTTCACCATGAACTGCTCGAACACAGTTCCCGTCAATATCGACTGGCCGACGATGCTGTGATCCCAGGCCAGCACGTTACCTTCTTTGTCGAAGCCGATGCGAGCGCGGTGTAGGTGCAGTGGACGGTAGTAGCCACCCTTCATATCGTCCTCGCGGCTCCACAGTGTTCGCACTGGCGCGTCCAGCCCCGCCGCCTTGGCCGCTTTGGCTATCTGGCACGCCTCGATGATGGTGTCGCTGCTGCTGGAAAAGCGCCGGCCGAACCCACCGCCCGACGTCTGCACGTTGACCACAACTTGTTCCGGCTTGAGGCCGAGCGCGGTTGCGGCCGCGCCGGCATCGAGCCCGGCACTTTGGCTCCCCATCCAGATCTCGGCGCGATCGTCGGAAAGCCGAATTGTACAGTTCAGCGGTTCCATCGCCGCGTGGGCGAGATAGGGGAACACGAATTCAGCTTCCAGACTGAGTGGTGCGGTTGCCAATGGCGCCATGTCGGCATCGAATTGGCGCGGGCCAGTCTGCGTGGCCATCTCGCGGAATTGTGCAAGCAGCGTTTCGGTATCGACTTTTTCGACCTTCGACGCGTCCCACTCCACCTTAAGGGCATCGCGGCCCTGAGACGCTTGCCAATATCCGTCCGCGACGACGGCCACCCCCTCCGCACCGCGATCCAGCGGCACGCGCAGGACGGCCTTCACGCCTTTGATGGCGCGCGCTGCACTGTCGTCAAGGGAGGCAATTTTGGCGCCGAAGACCGGAGGGCGAGCAACCACGGCCGTCAATTGTCCCGGCAGCTTGAAATCGATGCCAAAGCTCTGTTGGCCACTGCTCTTGGCTTTTGCGTCCAGGCGCTGGGTGGGCTTGCCGATAATGCGGAAATCCTTCGGGTCCTTCAGCGTGATCTTCTGCGGCACCGGCAAGGCCATGGCCGCCTCGGCGAGCTCGCCGTAACCCAGCTTGCGACCATCGGAGGCGAGAACCGCACCGGCCTCGGTTCGCAGAGTGGCAACATCCGCGTTCCAGCGGTCTGCGGCGGCGGCAAGGAGCATGGCGCGGACACGCGCACCCAATTCGCGATACTGCGTAAAGCTGTTCTTGATGGTGTTCGAACCGCCGGTCAGGTGCATGCCGAAGGCCGGATCGACATAGGCCATGTCATTGGTGCCGAGCTGGCTGCGGACAAGGTTCCAGTCTGCATCGAGTTCTTCGGCAAGGATCATCGGCAATGCCGTTTGGACGCCTTGACCGAACTCCAGCCGGTTGATTGTGACCATAACCTCGCCATTTGGCGCAATTTGAACAAACGCAGAAGGCTGCTCGGTCGGCTTCAGAGCGGTGGGCACCTCACCCGCGTCGGTGGACTGGGCGGCGGCCAGATGGGGGAAAATGCCGACAGCCAAACCGAGGGTCCCCGTCAGCTTTAGAAAGCTGCGGCGTGGCAACGCCTGAACCGCCGTTGAACGACCCCGTTCCAGCATGTGCTGCAGCGCACGTGGTAATTCGCTATAATCCATGTTCGGCAACATATGGTGTCTCCCTCAAACGAGATTGCTGGCAGCATCGGCTATGGCGGCGCGGATACGGACATAGGTTCCGCAACGACAAATATTGCCTTCCATTGCCGTATCGATCTCCGAGGCGGTCGGCTGCGAACCGGAGGGCAAGGATGCCAGGAACGCTGTGGCGCTCATGATCTGGCCGCTCTGACAATAACCGCACTGCGCTACATCGTGCTTGACCCAAGCTGCGTGCACAGCGGCGCCGACGCGGTCGCTGCCGTCGGTCGCTTTTTCTATGGTGGTGATATTCAGGCCCTCGGCAGCGGAGAGAGGGGTGCTGCAGGAACGGACAGCCTCACCATCCAGATGTATCGTGCACGCGCCGCAAAGCGCGGCGCCGCAGCCGAACTTGGTCCCGGTCATGCCGAGCGTGTCGCGCAGGACCCAAAGGATGGGTGTCTCCGGGTCGGCATCGACCTCGTGCTGATTACCGTTGATATTCAGTGTGATCATGACTGGTCGGTTCTCCGATGTTTCATAATGGATGTGCTCGTTGACTGCGGTCGTTAGCTAACGGTTAGAACCGTCGATCTCTGAGGCGAGCGACGGCGACGGGAGTGCCGCCAGCAACCTCCAGGATGATGAGACGCCGTCGACCAAGAGCCTGCTCTCCGCGGCAACGTTAGCTCGTCCGGCGGCGCCAAATTAGTTGGAAAAACCTGCACGACGTTAGAAAGGCGGCTTCTGAATGCGAGGCAAAA
Organism: Rhizobium changzhiense; assembly: GCF_013087625.1. Taxonomy (NCBI): domain Bacteria; kingdom Pseudomonadati; phylum Pseudomonadota; class Alphaproteobacteria; order Hyphomicrobiales; family Rhizobiaceae; genus Rhizobium; species Rhizobium changzhiense. The sequence goes on along the minus strand of NZ_JABFCQ010000002.1, from coordinate 487,567 downwards.
GCACGAGCAGACACGTCAACCCAAGACCGACCGGCGATGATCAGCCGCGTTGGGTGCCCATCGATCGCCGGCTTGCTCAGCCACGAGGTTCGCCGCTACTCCGACAGGGACTTCAGGTAAGCGATGATGTTTAGCCGATCCTCAGGCTTGGGTACGCCCACGGTCATCGTGGTGGTCGGTACGACTTCGCGCGGCGCTGCTAGAAATCGGTCCAACGTCGCCTCGTCCCATACTAATCCCGACGCCTTCATGGCCGGCGAATAGCGGACGCCTTCCGCAGCGCCGGCCGCGCGCCCGACAACGCCACCGAGCCCCGGCCCAGCCTTTTTCTGATCCGTGGTCGAATGACAGGCGGAACAGCGCTGAAACGCTTTTTGTCCCAAGGCGACATCTCCCTGCGCTGCCGCAAGAGCCGTCGCCGACGCAAGGATCAAGGTGGAGATAACAACAGAAGCCAAAATTTTTGTCATGCGTGTACTTCCCGAATACAGGCTGCCGAAGCCCTGAAAGGACGGTGTAGTAGCGCGCGCCAGCACCGTTGCTGGCAGGCCGCGCCAAAGACCTTAGACCCAAGACACGCCTCATCTTCTCCGGACATGGCATCGCACTGGAGACGGCGGTTGGTTGGGGACGTTACCTCGCCTCAGCATGGAGCATTAGGCGGTACTATTTGCATGATGTTAGAAATGAGGTTCATAAATGCCCGACAGCCAACGATCGTCGACGAAGGTTGTCTGCCTTGCTTTGCACGAGCAGGAATCAACCCTGTTGATGCCTGCCGCAGCGTGCAATCAGGAAAGCTTAAGCTTTCCTCAGACATCGGTTGCAGGACGGAAGTTCGCCTATCGTCGGCTTGGTGATTCCCCGCTGATGGAGTAGTTTCTCGCAGATCTCGCACGCGCCGAGGCTCCCAAGACGGTCTCGCTTCAACGGCCTGTGTTGCGTTCTTGAATGGCATATGGCACGCCTCGTCACGAATAGCGGTTCAGTCCTTGCGAAAAGCCTGGGCTCGGCTTCATTATTCACCTCAATCGTGGCGTGCATAAATGGCGGGGAATTCCACGACGGCGACCTGCTCTTGTTATTAAAAACGATGACGCCCTTACAGCCTCGGCAGGAGCAGACGACGATGAAACGCCCGGGCATGTCGCAACCCGATCCGGCCGCCTTCATCCGTGCCAACCTGCCTATATCACCCGTTCCCTCGATCCCCGAGATTTGCCTTCATACGGCAGGGCCTGCGAGCGGGCTCTGGCGGCTTGCCGGTAGCAGAGAGGCCGATCCGCCGCCTTACTGGGCTTATCCCTGGGCCGGCGGCGCCGTGCTTGCTCGCCATCTGCTCGACCAGCCGGAAACGGTCGCGGGCCGCCGTGTCCTCGATCTCGGCGCCGGCTCAGGGCTCGTCGCTATCGCGGCAGCAAAGGCTGGAGCGCGCACGGTTACGGCGGTCGACATCGATGCCAATGCCATTGTCGCGATCGGCCTCAACGCGGCGATCAACGGCGTGGATATCGTAGCCCGGGCCGCCGATATCATCGAGGGGCCGCCACCGGAGACAGATCTCCTCGCGGTCGGCGACCTGTTCTACGATCCAGCGCTAGCCTTGCGGGTCATGGCCTTCCTGCGGCGTTGCCAGACGAGCGGCATCGAGGTGCTGATCGGTGATCCAGAGCGCGCCTACCTGCCGCAGGACGAACTCAGGCGAATCGCCACCCATGCGGTTGCGGATTTCGGCGGAGGCTGCGGCGGTGGGGCGGTGCCGGCGGGCGTATTCTCGCTCTTCGGCAACGGCTGAAAGGCTGAGATTATGTCAAGAGATCCGGCCGCAACAGCATCACCGGGCAGGGCGCTCCGGCCGGCAGCTCCGGGGCATGCGGCGGGCGGATGACAAGGCAATCGGCTTCGGCGAAGACCTTCATCATCGAGGAATCCTGCTTGCCGAAAGGCTCGGCGAGCCAGTGGCCGGCAGCGGATTTCGAAAGTTTCGCCCTGATATAGTCCTGCCGGTGGTCGTTGGCGCGCAGGGTGACGGCTGCCTCCACCGTAACCTCGCGCTGCACCGGTGGCAGGGAGGCGAGCTTGCGGATCAGCGGCTCCAGGAAGAGCAGCGAACAGACGAGGCTCGAGACCGGATTGCCGGGCAGGCCGAGCACATGCGTCTCGCCGAAGCTGCCGACCATCAGCGGTTTGCCGGGGCGCATGGCGATGCGCCAGAAATCGAGCTGCATGCCGGCCTCGATCAGCGTGGCCCGCACCAGATCATGGTCGCCGACCGAAGCGCCGCCGAGGGTGACGATCACATCGACCCTGGCGTCCCGCGCTGTGTCGATCGCCGCGCTGATCCTGGCCTTGTCGTCAGGCACGATACCGAGATCGAGCACATCGGCGCCGGCTTTGCGGGCAAGGGCTGCAATACCAAACGTATTGGATGCGATGATCTGCGAAGGGCCGGGCCTGCTTCCGGGCGGCAGCAACTCGTCGCCGGTTGCGAGGATGGCGATCAGCGGGCGCCGCAGCACCTCGACATCAGGCCGGTTCATGCCGGCAGCGACCGTCAGCCGCGAGAAATCAAGCACGGTGCCGGCCGAGAGCACGGCTTCACCTTCGGCGAAATCCTGGCCGCGCGGACGCACATGCTGGCCCTGCCGGACGGGGAAATTGGTTCTGATGCCGCCTTCGATCTTCTCCGCATCCTCCTGCAGCAGGACGCTATCGGCGCCCGACGGGACAGGCGCGCCGGTGAAGATACGAACGGCCTCTCCCTGGCTGACGCTTCCCTCGAAGCCGTGGCCGGCGGAAGACATGCCGATGACCTTCAGCATGGCGCCCGGTTCCGGCGCGTCTTCGCGGCGCAGTGCATAGCCATCCATGGCGGAGGCATTGAAGGGTGGCTGGGTCAGGTTGGCCGTCAGATCGACGGCCAGGACGCGGCCCTCAGCCTCGGCAAGCGGCAGCGTCTCGGACGCAGCAACGGGCTTTGCGCTGGAGAGCAAGCGGTTCAGGGCCTCGGCAACCGGGAGAAGGTTCATCTTGCCTCCGGATGACGGAAATCGCCGGATTTTCCGCCGGACTTTTCAAGGAGCCGGATGCCGCCGATCTCCATTGCCTTATCGGCCGCCTTGGCCATGTCGTAAATGGTCAGGCAAGCGACCGAGACGGCGGTCAGCGCCTCCATCTCCACCCCGGTCTTGCCGGTCAACTTGGCGGTTGACGTGACGCGCAGGCCGGGCAGGGCAGCATCTTCCTCGATCTCAACCGTGACCTTCGTCAGCATCAACGGATGGCAGAGCGGAATGAGATCGGCGGTGCGTTTTGCCGCCATGATGCCGGCAAGGCGCGCCGTGCCGATCACATCGCCCTTCTTGGCATTGCCTTGGCGGATGAGAGCGAGCGTTTCCGGCGCCATCTTCACATGGCCCTCGGCCGTGGCGATGCGCACCGTCTCGGCCTTGTCGGAGACATCGACCATATGCGCCTCGCCGGAGGCACCGATATGCGTGAGGCCTGGCTTTGGGCCGCTCATATCATTCGGCCGCGATGGCGGCTTCGCCAAAGAGCAGTGTGCGGGTGGCGGCGGCGACGTCCTCCTTGCGCATCAGACTTTCGCCGACAAGGAAGGTATTGATGTCGACGGCCTGCAGGCGCTTGCAATCGGCATGGGTGAAGATGCCGCTTTCGCCGACCAGGAGCCGGTCTGCCGGCACCACGGGGGCAAGCGTCTCGCTGACGGAGAGGCTGACCTCGAAAGTACGGAGATTGCGGTTGTTGATGCCGATGAGCGGTGAGGAGAGTTTTAGCGCCCGCTCCATCTCCTCGGCGTCGTGGACCTCGACCAGCACGTCCATGCCGAGGGCGAAGGCCTCGTCCTGCAGGCGCTCGGCTTCATCGTCCGACAGCGAGGCCATGATCAGCAGGATGCAGTCGGCGCCCCAGGCGCGAGCTTCGTGCACCTGATAGGTCTCGAACATGAAATCCTTGCGCAGCGCCGGCAGCGTGCAGGCAGCGCGGGCGGCTGTCAGAAATTCCGGCGCGCCCTGGAAGCTCGGCGTGTCAGTCAGTACTGAAAGGCAGGCGGCACCGCCTGCCTCATAGGCGCTCGCCAGCGACGGCGGATCGAAATCCGGGCGAATGAGACCCTTCGAGGGGCTTGCCTTCTTGATCTCGGCGATCAGGCCGAAGCGGCCAGCGTCGCGCTTGGCAATGAGCGCCTTGTGGAAGCCGCGCGGGGCGGACTGGCCGGCCTGCATCGCCTTCAGATCTGCAAGCGACACTACCGCCTTGGCAGCGGCGATCTCCTCGCGCTTGTAGAGTTCGATCTTCTTCAGGATATCGGTCATCGAACAATCCTAATCGATATCGTTGGAAACGGCGATGAGTTTGTCGAGGGCGAGCGCGGTCGCACCGCTATCCAGCGACTGCGTGGCCAGCGTCATGCCGTCGCGGATCGTCTCGACTTTGCCGGCGATGACGAGCGAGGCGGCAGCATTGGCGAGCGAGACATCGCGATAGGCATTCTTGGCGCCGCCGAGCACTTCGCGAAGCGCTGCGGCGTTAGCGACACCGTCACCGCCCTTGATGTCGGCGAGCACGCAAGGACTGACGCCGAAATCGGCGGGCGAGAGCTCGAAGGTGCGGATCTTGCCGTCTTCCAGTGCTGCGACTTTCGTGATGCCGGTGGTGGTGATCTCGTCCAGGCCGTCGCCATGGACCACCCAGACGCATTCGGAGCCAAGATCGCGCATGACTTCGGCAAGCGGCACCAGCCATTGCGGCGAGAAGACGCCGAGCAGCTGGCGGCGGACGCCGGCCGGATTGGAGAGCGGCCCGAGCAGGTTGAAGATCGTCCGCGTGCCGAGCTCCACCCGCGAGGGGCCGACATGGCGCATGGCGGAATGATGCAGCTGCGCGAACATGAAGCCGACGCCGGCTTGGGCGATGCAGCGGGAGATGATCTCGGGACCGACGTCGAGTTTGACGCCGAGTGCGGCCAGATTGTCGGCCGCGCCCGATTTCGAGCTCAGCGCCCGGTTGCCGTGTTTGGCGACGGGAACACCGGCGCCGGCGACGATCAGCGCTGCCAGCGTCGAGATGTTGTAGGTGCCGCTGGCGTCGCCGCCGGTGCCGACGATGTCGATCGCCTCGGCCGGGGCCTCGACCGTCAGCATCTTCGAGCGCATCGCGGTCACCGCGCCGACGATCTCGTCGACCGTTTCGCCGCGCACGCGCAGCGCCATCAGGAAGCCGCCGATCTGCGAGGGGGTCGCCTGGCCCGACATCAGGATGTCGAAGGCGGCGCGGGCCTCGTCACGCGTCAGCGGCTCGCGGCTTGCGGCCTTGGCCAGGAACGGCTTCAGATCGGTCATAAAGCCTCCTAGCGGGTCGTTGCCTGTTCGGCGAGTGTCTGGTTGATCTGAGCGCCATACTGCGTCTGCAGCAGGTTGACCATCTGATCGAGAATATCGTCGCCGGCGGCATTGGCCATGGCGGTGATCTGGGCATCGCGATTGTTCAGCACATCACCGGTCGGCTGGGTGTTGACCTCGGTGACCTTCAGCAGGATCTGCGTCGAAGGATCGGCGCCGACAGCACTTGCGACCGTATCGACCGGACCCGAGAAGGCGGCTGTGACGCCGGCCCGGCCGAGGACTGCATCATCGGTCGCGCGGGTGACACCGCTCTTGCTTTCGACGGCAATGCCAAGCGGCGTTGCGATATCGGCAAGGGCCGTGCCCTTCTGCGCCTCGGCCTTCAACGCGTCGGCCTTTTTGGCTAGCTCGGCTTTCTGCTGCTCCGCCGTCCAGTCCTCGACGGCCTTTTCGCGCACTTCGGCGACCGGGCGGTCGCGGTCCGGCGTAATTTCGCGGACGTTGAACCAGACATAGCCGTCATTGCCGATCGGCAGCGGCGGCGCATCGACGCCGACTTCGGTCTTGAAAGCTTCGCCGAGCAGCTGCTGCTTGGCTGGGATATCCTTGACCTCTTTGCCATTCTTGTCGGCGCCGGTCATATCGACGGCATCGACGGTTACGGCCTTGAGATTCAGCTGGCCGGCGATATCCTCGAGCGTCGAACCGCCAGCGCGCAGATCCTCGATGCGGTCATGAACGTTGATCACTTCCTGAGAGGCGTTGGAAAGCGCCAGCTGCTTGCGGATATCCTCCTTCACCTCGTCGAAATTCTTCGCCGTTTCCGACTTGATGTTGGTGACGCGCAGGATGACGGGGCCGAAGGAGCCATCGACGACAGGCGTCGTGCCGCCATCGCGCGAAACCGCGAAGGCTGCATCGGCAACGGCCTGGTCGGGAACCTTGTCCTTGGTGAACTCACCGAGAAGCACGTCGCTTGCCGTCTTGCCCTGGTCGGAGACCAGCTGATCGAACGTGGTGCCGCTCTTCAGCGCCGTTTCGGCGGCAGCGGCGAGATCCTTGCTGGCGAAGGTCAGCTGTTCGATGGTGCGACTTTCCGGCGTGCGATAGGTATCCTTGCTCTTGTCGAAGGCTTCGTGGATCTGGTCGTCGGTAACGGTCGCGGCATCGGCAATATCGGCAGGCTGCAGCTTGAGATAGACGAGCTTGCGGTATTCGGGCGCCCGGTAGCGCTGCTTGACACCTTCGAACCACGTGGCCAGCACGTCGTCGGCAGGTGCCTTGATCGGCTCGATATTGGCATTGGTGAGCAGCAGATATTCGACGCTGCGGCTTTCTTCGCCATAGAGCTTCAGGGCGTCGACCAGCGTCTTCGGTGCGGTGAAGCCGTTGGAGATGGCATCGACCACCTGGCTGCGGACAGCGACCTTGCTGCGCTCCTTGATGTAATCGTCCTGGCGGATGCCGGCATTGCGCAGGCGCGAGATGAAGAGCTCGCGGTCGAACCGGCCGTTGACGGCCTTGAACGCCGGATCGTCAGCGATCAGCTGGGCGAGGCGATCTTCGGAAAGGCCGAGGTTCATGTCTTCGGCGAGCTGGTCGAGCGAGGCGCCGGCGACGAGCTGGGCGAGCACCTGCTGCTCGACGCCGAAGGCGCGGGCCTGCTCGGGGGTGAGGCGCGTGCCGAACTGCTGGCTGAGGCTTGCCACCTGGCGCTGATAGGCGAGGTGGAACTCGTTGACGTCCACATGCTGATCGCCGACGGTCACGACCGTGGTGCTGTTGCCGCCTGATAGCAGCTCATGCGACACGCCCCAGACGCCGAAGGACGCGACGAGCAGAAGCAGGAGGAGCTTGGCAACCCAGGTCTGAGCAGCTCTTCTCAGGATATGGAACATAGAAACGCAAACCTCGCAGTATCATTGACCCGCGCGCCGGCGGACATTCGACGTTCCTTAAAACAAAGCCGACAGGAAATGAAGGGTTTCTCGCGCGAAAAGCTGCACAAGGGGCCCGCACAGCCGCGGTGGCTTTGCGGCGAACAAAAGATCGGTAGCGGCGGAACCTTTCGGGCCGCCATTTCGTTGAAGCGGCATCCCATGAAACAGGAGCAGACCATGGCAGAATTGAAAACCGCTTCCGCCGAATCCACCGCTGCGCGCGTCAAGGCTGATATTGCAGCAGACGATCTGTCGGCACAGGTTGCAGCCCTTCGCAACGATCTCTCCCGACTGACGGAAAGCGTGGTCGCGCTGGGGCAGGGGGCGAAGTCGGCGGTGACCGACGAGGCTTCGCTGATGACGGAACGGCTGCGCGACAAGGTGCGCGAAGAACCGCTCGTGGCACTCGCCGTGACGGCAGGCATTGCCTACGTGTTCGGCCTGCTCAGCCGCCGCTGAACGGAATTGAGGGTAAGGAAAAGCCGGACGTGATGAACGCCCGGCTTTTAATATTTCCGACGATCGGCAAGAGCGCCCCTTAGCGGCGGATGACGCGCCCGATCGCGATCAAGATGCAGGCACCGACGAAACCGGTGATCAGATAACCCAGCCAACCGGCGAGCGGCTGGATGTGCAACAGACCCAGGATCCAGTTGGCGACGATGGCGCCGACGATGCCGAGCAGTATGTTCATGAGCAGGCTCATGCTGCTGCGCATGGCCTTTTCCGCCAGCCATCCGGCGACGCCGCCGATAATGATGGCTGCAATCCAACCCACGCCTGCGTCTTCCATGGTTATCTCCCTCCTGGCAAAACGAGTCACAGAATGCACGAAATGAAAGGAAGTTCCACTCCCAGTTACGGAGATCGTGTGCGGGTTCAGCAACTTATGTGACTCACAGCTGCAGCAGGGTGACCGGAGAGCGCAGCGCGTGGGCGACTATCTGGAACAGCAGGCCTGCAATGGCGAGCAATGCGAAGCCAATAGGCATAATCAGGCTTTTGCTAAACATCATCCCTCTCCCCTTTGCGTAAAGCATAAGCGGAAGCGGGCGGAGCGCAACAATATTGTTAATGAATAGTTAAGCCTGGCAATTAATTAAAATTAAATACATCGATGAGCAGAAAAATACTTGCGGATGTTGAAAACTTTGTTTTGCACTTTTCCCGTGTTAGTGACAGATCATCTGCGATCTATGCGCTCCAGACCTTCCGGTCTCCGTCTTGTTGTCGAGGCGGCAACTGGTGCTGCAATCCAGCGGGCCGCAGAATGTGCTGAAGCTGTTCCAGTAGCGAACTGGCTGTCAGGCCAGCCGGATCTACGTCCTGTGAACAACGAGCATGAAGACGAGGAAGGACGCTGTTGCGACCGTCGCAGCGAAGGCAATCTGGTAATCCATGTCGTTAACCCCGATTGGATGGCTCCCGTAAACGCCTGTGGCGTCACCGAGTTCCACGCCTGCGGATTGATTTTGGCGAAGAATGCGTCATCTTCCCTTGATCGCCATTCAATCCGGGGAAACACTTGATGCCAAAAGCTGCAATCGCCATCGCCTGCATCTGCCTGCTGACACTTTCCGGGTGCGGCAATACCGCATACGGGCTGAAGAAGGACGGACAGGAGGCGAGCCACGCCATGGACAATGCGACACATCGGGTGCTTTCGGCCGGCGCCAAGAAGTGATGCAAGCGATGAAAAAAAGCCCGCCTGGGGTGAGGCGGGCTTAGGATTAACAGGGAGAATGGACGGATAGACTCCGCCTCAACTCATAAAGCAGTTTCTTAAGCGCATGACTTTACGTCATTCGACGTAGCGCGACCGGCAACGACCGATGCGGCCATGATTCGCAATCGAATCAGAGATATCCGGATCGAATCAGAAGTTGCCCCAGTTCTGAGCGCGGGCACGAGCGCGAATAATTCGGTATTCGCGACCGCCATAGAGCGAGCCGATTGTCAGCAGAAGCGTCAGAACGTCCCAGATGATATGCATGTTATCCTCTTAGGTTGGACGGGCCCTGCCGTCGATCGGGTAAAGATACAATAGCAATCTTTCAGACGTGCTTATATGACAAGAAATCGGGATGAGCGGGAAAGCCGGCAGGGCGCTTCCGCAGAAGAGAGGCGGCGTTGCCGCCTTGGAGCAGCAAAGTGAACAGATTCGACGGTGGCTTATGACGATTTTCTCCGTCCGCCACATCACGTCCTATCGTTACGTCAGGGACGTCGATTTCGGTGAGCATCGCTTGATGTTCCGGCCGCGCGACAGTTTCGACCAGCGGCTGCTCGAAGCGTCGTTGACGATCTATCCTGAGGAAAGTCATGTGCGCTGGATCCACGATGTTTTCGGCAATTGCGTGGCACTCGTCGATTTTTCGAGGCCGGCGTCCGAACTTCGTTTCGAAACCTGGATCACGCTCGATCATACGCCGCAGGTGGCCCTGGATCTCAAGGTCGACGACGCAGCCCTGACCTATCCATTCTCCTACGACAAGGACGAAATCGCCGATCTGACGCCGGCGATGCAGCGCCATTATCCAGATCCGAACGACGAGGTCGGACGCTGGGCGCGGCAGTTCGTGCGCCTTGGGCGTCCGACGGAGACCGGGCATCTGCTGATGACGCTCTGTTACGCCATCCGCGAGAGCTTCGTCTATGCGCGGCGCCATGAACATGGAACGCAGACGCCGGTGCAAACCTTGCAGCTTCGCTCCGGCACCTGCCGGGATTTTGCGCTTCTGATGATGGAGGCGGCACGCATCCTCGGCCTCGCAGCGCGGTTCGTCACAGGCTATGTCTATGTTCCCGACCGGGACGGTTCCACCGTGCTCGGCGGCGGTTCCACGCATGCGTGGTGCCAGATCTATCTTCCAGGCGCCGGCTGGACCGAGTTCGATCCGACCAACGGCATCGTCGGCAATCGCGATCTCATTCGTGTCGCGGTTGCCCGCGATCCGCGCCAGGCCGTCCCATTGAGCGGCAGCTATGACGGGGACGGGAAGGATTTCGACAGCATGACGGTGCAGGTCAACGTCACCACGAGGTAATCTCGATTACCTCCGAAGTAATCTGGGACTGCCACGAGTTGGCCGCGCAGTGACAGTCCCGCGGCCACGGAACCGGGTAGCGCGATCAACGTTCCATACTCACCTCCACCGATGCGGAGACGCGACAAGGAAGCGACAATGAAGATACGCGCCGGGTTTCATCTGGGCTATGAATGCACGCAGCCGACGCCGATGCTGCTCGTCCTCAACATCCATCCCTCCCGTCGCGCCGATCTTCTCAGCGATCAGATCCTGACTTTCGACCGGCCGATCGAGGCCTGGGGCTATACCGATGTGTTCGGTAATGCCTGCAGCCGGATCGTCGCTCCGCCGGGGCTGACGACGATCTCCACGGAATTCGAGATCTACGACAGCGGCCAACCCGACATCGTTCCCGACGATGCCGTCCAGCACGCGATCAATGACCTGCCGGACGATGTGCTGGTCTTCCTGCTCGGCAGCCGATATTGCGACACCGACAGGCTTGCAGATTTCGCCTGGGCAACCTTCTCGTCGACGCCGCTCGGCTGGGCGCGCGTTCAGGCGATCTGCGATTTCGTCCATGACCACATCACCTTCGATTACCAGAAGGCCGACCTCCTGCGCACCGCGCATGGCGGCTTCATCGACAAGGCAGGCGTCTGCCGCGACTTTGCCCATCTCGCCATCGCGCTTTGCCGCTGCATGAATATCCCGGCCAGATATTGCACCGGCTATCTCGGCGATATCGGCGTGCCGATCGATCCCAATCCGATGGATTTCAGCGCCTGGTTAGAGGTCTTTCTCGGCGGCCACTGGCATACGGTCGACGCTCGCCACAACACGCCGCGCATCGGCCGGATCCTGATCGGAACCGGCCGCGACGCCACCGACGTCGCCATGTCGACAGCCTTCGGCCCGGCAACGCTCTCCCGTTTCGAGGTGATCACCGAGGAAGTGCCGCCGGAGGCGGTGAAAGCCGATTGATCGCGGAGTCACGGGCGAGGGACTTTATGCCTTCTTCAAAAACTCGGTTTTCAACACGAGGCCTTTGACCTGCTTGGTGCTGCACTCGATCTCGCCCGGATTGTCGGTCAGACGAATGCCCTTGACCAGCGTTCCACGCTTCAGCGTCTCCGAGGTTCCCTTGACTTTGAGGTCCTTGATCAGCGTCACGGAATCGCCGTCGTGAAGCTGGCTTCCGTTGCTGTCCTTTACAATGATGTCGGTCATAACGTCCTCGTTTGGTGATCACAACGGGAAATCACGGCGACGCGGGATAGTCAACACACGGATCAATCCGGTCAGACCTTAGATCCTACGCGGCCCTTCAATCAGCGCGCTCGCAGGTGTCCCGAACGCAGCCGCGCAGCCATCGATGCGCGGGGTCGGCATCCATCCTGGGGTGCCAGAGCAACGAGACCGTAATCTCAGGCGTCGGGACGGGGAGGGGAAAACTATGCATCCCCGCGCGTAAGGCTCCGGTGTGCCGTTCGGGCACGCTGGCGATCAGATCGGAGTTCCGGGCGAGCGCCAGTGCCGTGGAAAAGCCGCTGACGATGGTGGCGATCTGCCGTTCCAGCCCGAGCGCATTCAAGGCGTCATCGATCGGTCCCTTGTCGAGGCCGCGCCGCGAGACGTAGATGTGCTCGCCGCCGGCATAAAGGGAGGGTGTCATCTCGCACTCGCAAAGCGGATGCCCCAAGCGCACGACGCCGATGAAACGATCGCGGAACAGGGCCTGCGCCCGCACCTCTGGACCCGTCGTCCCGCTGACGACGCCGGTTTCTAGATCGACGGTTCCATCGCGAAGCGGGCCGCTGTCCTTGTCCGGTTTCTGCACGAAGCGCAGCCGCACACCGGGCGCTTGCCGGCCGAGGCGTGCGATGAGATCAGGTCCAAAGCTCTCGGCAAAGCCTTCGCTGGTGCGCAGCGTGAACGTCCGGACCAAGCGTTGAAGGTCAAGCGCCTCGGCAGGACGCAAGGCCGCCTGCGCGTCCTCGACAATCTGGCCGACCCGCTCGCGCAGTTCGAGCGCGCGCGGCGTGGGGACGAGGCCGCGGCCGGCGCGCACCAGCAGCGGATCGCCCGTCGTCTCGCGCAATCGCGCTAAGGCCCGGCTCATCGCCGACGGGCTGAGCCGCAGCCTTCGCGCCGCACGCGCAACGCTGCCCTCGGCTAGCAACACATCGAGGGTGGCTAGCAAGTTGAGATCGGGTGTCGACATACATCAGGTATAACACGGTTTCATGCTGATGTGGCGTTAAACGCATGGATGAAGTGCAAATCATGCGCCTTCCGCCATATCAAGCCGAGGATTAGGTTTTCATCAGTCCCATTCTGGGGAGCTAAGAGAAAACGGAGTTCACGGGTGAAGCCGATCATTGCAGAACGAGGCGAGGCAATCGCCGAACGGACACCTTCCATCCGCTGGGCGCTTGCTAGTCTTTCCCTCTCCATGTTGCTGCCGTCACTCGGCACCAGCATCGCCAATGTCGGCCTGCCGAGCCTTGCGAAAGCATTCAACGCCGCCTTCCAGGATGTTCAGTGGATCGTTCTCGCCTATCTCCTTGCCATCACCACCCTAATCGTCAGCGTCGGACGGCTCGGCGACATCACCGGCCGACGCCGGCTGCTGCTCATCGGCATCCTGCTCTTCACGCTGGCCTCGATCCTCTGCGGCCTCGCGCCGACGTTATGGCTGATGATTGCCGCGCGCGCGGTGCAGGGTCTCGGTGCTGCCATCATGATGGCGCTGACCATGGCCTTTGTCGGCGAAACGGTGCCGAAGGAAAGAACCGGGGGCGCCATGGGGTTGCTTGGAATGATGTCGGCGATCGGCACTGCTCTTGGGCCCTCACTGGGCGGCCTGCTGATCGCCGGGCCTGGCTGGCCGGCAATCTTTCTCGTCAACGTGCCGCTTGGCGTTCTGACCTTCGTTCTCGCCTATCGCTATCTGCCCGCCGATATCAGCAAGGGGAAGACGGATTGGAAGGGCTTCGACATGGCGGGCACACTGCTGCTTGCGCTGACGCTTTCCGCCTATGCGCTGGCGATGACGACCGGGCACGGCCGCTTTGGCCTACTGAACATCGTCCTGCTCTCAGCCGCCGTCTTCGGCACCGGTTTGTTCGTCTTCGCCGAGGCAAGAGTGGCATCGCCGCTGATCCAGTTGACAGTATTCCGCAATCGCGTGCTCACCGCCAGCCTGGCGATGAACATGCTAGTTTCGACTGTGATGATGGCGACGCTGGTCGTCGCGCCGTTCTACCTCTCCCATGCGCTCGGGCTCAATCAAGCTCTCGTCGGCATCGTCATGTCGATCGGCCCCGTCATCTCCATCTTGAGCGGGGTCCCGGCCGGTCGGCTGGTCGACCGTCTGGACGCGCCATTCGTGGTTGTCGCAGGGCTCGTTGCCATGGCGGCAGCCTCCGTCGCCATGGCCGTGCTTCCCGGAATATCAGGCTACATCGCCGCCATCGCCATGCTGACACCCGGCTATCAGCTGTTCCAGGCAGCCAACAACACCGCCGTCATGGCGGATGTGCGCCCCGACCAGCGAGGCGTCATCTCGGGCATGCTCAACCTGTCGCGCAATCTCGGGTTGATTACCGGCGCATCCGTGATGGGCGCCGTCTTCGCGTTCTCTTCGGGAACACCCGATATCACAGCGGCGCATCCTGAGGCCGTTGCCTCAGGCATGCGGATGACCTTCGCCGTTGCGGCAGCACTGGTTGTCGTCGCGCTCGTCATCGCGGCCGGGACTTACCTCCGTCGAACCAATCCGAAGGCGCATGATCGGCGCCCGGTATGAACATGCGAGCACAAATCGCCGGGAATTCAACTGGACTCGAGTTTGCCGGTCCAGCGGTTTCTCCCCTTCCAATATGAGCAATCCGGGCAGGCCTCGCCGCTCGGATAGTCGATTCCCTCCTCGTGGGGGCAGCCGATGATTGCGTCCACCGTCACCACCGACTTCACGTCGCTCTCGCGCAGGAATGCGGCGATCTCGGCGATCACAGTCTCGTCCATCCTGAGATCGCCGGTTTCGGCAAACCATCGGCGCAGATCGACGGGATCCGCGAGCGCAAGGAAAAGGAGCGGCTGGCGGCAGAGCGAAAAAAGCAGGAGGCAGAAGAGGCCCGCGCCCGCCGCGCGCGCCTCAACGCGATCATCCAGCGGGGCGATGCTGTCTGGCGCGAGATCGAGACCGAGATCGAGCGCCGCAACGCTTCCGGCTATGACAAGGCGACCAGCCTGCTCGCCGACCTGAAGACGATTGCCGAACAAAATGGCGGCACGGCCGATTTCATCCGCCGCCTGCATTCGATCCGTGAACGCCACGCTCAGAAGGGGCGCTTCATCGAGCGGCTGAACGTTTTCGGTTAGTCCGCGCGAGCGAAGCTCAGACCAAGGTCCGATCCATCCCGGACTTCGTGCCCATAGGAACTTTCCGGTGATGCAATAGGTTGCTTCGACATGCGTGGAGGTGTTCGGAGTTTTGCTGTGACTAAAATGTTCGTTGCGGGGATGATACTGACGCCGCTTATCTTCTGGGGTTCTATTGGCGTCCTGATATACTCGTACTTCTCATGAGGGCTGTCCGGCGAATCATCGACATCGCCAAGCCTGTATTTCGAAACATTCTGCGCCTTGACGATACCGGCCGATGGCGCCGAAGAGATTCCGCACTGCAGACCGGCCGCCGACACATCGGGATCAGTTCGATTGGCCACGGAAGATCGCAACGGCCGCAGCGACCAGCGCGGCATTGTCGTTCGCAATCGTCCCATCTGGGAGGTGCTTGCCATCTTCCAGGCCGATACGGGTGGAGTAGCGCCGCTCGCGCGCCAGCCTGACGAAGGGCCAGACGGTGTCGTCGAAACCGTGCAGAAGAATGGGCCGATTGACCCGGCTATCCCTGAGCACCTCGACAATGCCGTCCGCGATATCACATGCGCGCTGCAAATCCTGTTCGTCATCGAGTTCGATGAGCAAGCGAAAGACCCGCTCATGATCATCGAGGGCGATGTAGCGCTCCGCATCGGCGACCGATGCCAGTCCGACTTCAATGCCGATATCTTTCTGCCGCAGTAACTGCATGACATCGGGCGCATCGTCTTCGGAGAGGTTCACCGAGGCATAATCCGGCAGGACACGCCAGCGGCGGATGGCTTCCCGCGTTTTCTCCCGATCGCCTTCGATCCAGGCGCCGGTGGATACGCCGATCAGCGTTCCCGGACAGGCACGGCGGATCGCGCCGACAGTGTCGTCGACGGCGGCAAGGCTCTCCTTACCATTCGCCGCACGCGGATGAACATGGAGCTCTGCGGCGCCGGCAGCGACCGAAGCCGCGGCGTCACGCACCATGGCATCGATCGTCAGCGGAAGGAGAGGATGGAAATCGCTCGGCCGCGCGCCGTTGATGCAAGCTTGAACGATCATAAAGGAGCCTCGCTCTTGTTGGACCGCTTAAGACACTGGAAACCTGAGGACTTAGGGGCGCTGCTGACAAGGTCGCTTCCTTTGCCATTGCGCCCAATATTATCAAGTCAGTCGAGATAGGCGACTGCTGCTCTCGTGCAAGGTCAAGCTGTGCGGATGCGGACCAGAGGACGGCCACGTGATCTCGTGGCAGCGACGTGACGTCAATCTGCCGCCCGACCCCATTCTTAAGTTAATGGCGGTCGCGTCCTGTTGTTGCCTGTATATTATCTCATCGTCAACGCAAAGGAGGAGGCGTGAAACTCATCTATTGCCTCAGGGAAGGCCAACCTTCTTGACGGTTGCGATAACGGATGGATCTCGCGCAAAACGGCAATTTTCGGAAAACGACATATGGCGGAAGAGGTGGGATTCGAACCCACGGTACGGTTTCCCGCACGCCGGTTTTCAAGACCGGTTCCTTAAACCACTCGGACACTCTTCCATCTGATTGAAAAGGTTGAGACATCAACATCTTGTTGATTTCTACCAACCGGCCATCGCGGCCGATTTGCTACCCAATCACTCGATGGCTGGCTTTTTAGCAGCTTTGATAGCAGCGTCAACGTGCTCTGCAGCATTTGCCGGCATCCTTGGCGCAACGCGCGAATAAGCTCGAGCATGAGCCGAGGTAGGTCCATTCCGCACATTGGAAATGACTCGCGTTCGCCCCGGCTTGAGCGTTTACTGCGTGTTCTGGCGGAGGAAACAAACCATGGCCATGTATCTCACACGCTTCAGCTACACGCCCGAGACCTGGGCGCGGATGATCGAAAACCCCGAGGATCGCCGAGAGGCGGCACGGAGCTACATTGAATCCGTGGGCGGAAAGCTCCATGGCTTCTGGTACGCCTTCGGCGAGCATGATGGTTGGAATCTGTGGGAGGCGCCTGATAACGTATCGATGGCGGCAGTCGCGCTTGCCATCGGCGCAGGAGGCGCGCTCAGCTCCATGGAAACCACTGTCCTGCTCAGCGTCGAGGATACGATCGACGCCTTGGAAAAGGCGAAGTCGATTCGGTATCGTCCACCGGCAGCGTAGGTGGCCCACGGCTTCCAACATGTCGAAGATGAGCGCTTGGCGCGCATCATTCCCGACGCGAGCTCTGTGAATTGCGCCGGCGACATGAGAGATTTAGCTTCCGTCAGATCCAAGGCCCTTCGGGCCGTTGAGCTGTTTCATATCCTCGCCGAGAGATCGAACCGCCTCCATCGTCACGGCGAGGGCCGACATCAGGATTGCGATGTCGTTGTCTTTATCCGACTGGGCAAGCGCGCAAGATCGGGCATGCAACTGCTGGCTGATCGTGTCGAGCTGAGTCAGGGTTTCATCGTTCATGGTGATCCTCCAAAGATCTAACCTTCAAAGCCCGTGGCCGACAATTCGTTCCCATACAGCCACGAAGCGTCAAATACGCGACCCGCGTTGCATCACATCTATCGGCGACGCTACCTAGCCATTCGGTTTGCGCAAGGGCGGAAGCCGCAGGTAGGGATTTTGGGGATCGTAGGTTCCCTTCGGCTCACCCTTGCCGGGCTTGACCAGATTGGGCACCAGCTTTCCCTCCCGCCCGAAAATATAGTCGATACCGGCGCAGAGGTGGGCGAGGGAGCGGTAGTTGAAATATTTGAACCAGTCGTTGGCGAGGAAGGCGGCTTCGTCCCACGCCTTTCCGCGGATGCGGCCATAGCCTGCCCGTTGAAGAAATGCTTCGCCTGCTCTCCGGTCGATGGCGGCGTCGAGGCAAAGGTTGCCGGCGATCAGCGACAGCCTGAGCACCTTGAGGGTTTCGGCATCCTTGTTTGGTAAGGGTTTCAAGGCCTCGGCCAGATAAAAATTCGTCTTGGGATTATTGGTCATCGTCTTGCGCCAATAGGCGGGAATTTCCTCCGCGACGGCGCCGTCGGCCGATGAGGCTGATATCAAGACCAGCAAGATCAAGCTTTTGAAAATTCTGTCCATTCTTATGCCCTCAACCCGCGTCGAGAGTGCATAGCGTCATATCACGGGGATAGGCAAGCTAGTGACGCGCCGCCGCTCCTCAAATACGCGCAGGCCGTGTTCCAATATGGAGCTTTGGGGCGTCCGGACTCACCCAGATGTTCACCATATGCCCCGCATCGGCACGATGATTTCGCGCCTCATTGCGGCGGCGGAAGGTCAGGCGGAATGAGCTTTTGTTAATGATCTATAAACTATAATCATTAGAATTGTCGCTATCGCTGCGAAATCGTTCGTAAATTTGCCACGAACTTAGCAAGATTAAAGCCTCGTTAGGCGGGCGGGAATAAGGCGCTATTGCCCCAGAATGGGCAGGGTTCCTTAACCATAACGATCTTTGAGCGGCGTGGGGCATATGAAACTGGATTACGGGGCGGCGTCTTTCGCAACGACAGCACGGTGGCTGGCGATCTCGGCGATGTGTGCAACGGTTGCGGCTTGCGGCACGACGCAGGCGGTGCCGAAGAAAAAAGCCCACGGCAAAGAATATTTCTCCGAATCCGAATATGGCGTGAAGGCGAGCCCGCGGGTCGCCACCGGCAACAATATCCCGAAGGGCGGCGGCCGCTACATCGTCGGCAACCCTTACGAGGTGAAGGGCAAGTGGTATTATCCGAAAGAAGATTTCTCTTATAACAAGGTCGGCGTCGCCTCCTGGTATGGCTCTGCCTTTCATGGACGCCTGACGGCGAACGGCGAAGTCTACGACCAGATGCATCTTTCCGCCGCACATCCGACCTTCCCGCTGCCGAGCTATGCGCGCGTCACCAATCTCGAAAGTGGTTCTTCCGTCATCGTGCGCGTCAACGATCGCGGCCCCTATCACGAAGGCCGCATCATCGATCTTTCCAACAAGACGGCCGACATGCTGGACCTGCAGCACAGCGGCACCGGCAAGGTGCGCGTGCAATATGTCGGCCGGGCCCGCATGGACGGCCACGACATGCCCTATCTGATGGCCTCCTACGCGCCGAAGGGCAGCCGCATTCCCGGCGTCAATCCGGAAGGCCAGATCGCAACCGGCGTGATGGTCGCCTCCAACAGCCGCAAGATCACCCGCGACCAGCTGCAGAGTTCGGAAGACTACGAGACGCCGGCCAACGTGCCGGTGCCGAGGTCGGCCACCTCCTATGCCGGCTCGACGCCGAGCGCCCGCAACAATGCGGCAGCCGCCACAACACCCGCTCTGGCGCCGGCTGCCCATGTTCTGGTCGCGCCATCGGCACCATCCTTCAACAACGGCGCGCAGGCCATGGACCAGATGGTCGTGCTGCCGGAGATCGGTCCGATGCCCTATGAGCGGCCCCAGAATTCGCTGGCGCTCGGCTACCAGAACGAAGAGGTGAAGACGGTGACCGTCGATCTCGCCTTCGACGCGGTGATGGTGCGCAATGACGGGCTGACCCAAGAGTCCATCCTTGCCTCGGCCAAGCGCCAGCAGGCAAAGTTCGCCGCGCGCTGAACTGGCAATTGCATCGGATTTCCTCGCGTTCTAACCTCCTGAAATACGCCGCTCGATCAATGGAAATTGCGATGCTGAAGCCCGCGCTTCGCCTGCTTGCATGCCTGATGCCGTTCGCCACCGGAGCCTTTGCAGCCGATGGCGGTGCCGCCGGCTTCGCCACCAAGGCGGCGCAGGCCTATATGATCGAGGCCGCCACCGGCACGGTGCTTCTCGCCAAGAACGAGGACCAGGGCTTTTCGCCGGCCTCGCTCGCCAAGCTGATGACGATGGATCTCGTCTTCGAGGCGGTGACCAAGGGCCAGATCACGCTCGATACCGAATATCCCGTTTCCGAATATGCCTGGCGGACGGGCGGTGCCCCGTCGCGGACGGCAACGATGTTTGCCAGCCTCAAATCGCGCGTGCGCGTCGAGGACCTGATCAAGGGCGTCGCCATCCAGGGCGCCAATGACAGCTGCATCATCCTTGCCGAGGGCATGGCCGGAAGCGAGCAGCAATTTGCCGTGTCGATGACGCGGCGCGCCCGCGAACTCGGCATGGAGAAGGCCGAGTTCGGCAATTCCACCGGCCTTCCCGATGGCAAGAGCAAGGTGACGGCACGCGAGATGGTGACGCTCGCCGCCGCCCTTCAGCAATCCTATCCGAACCTCTATTCCTATTTCGCGCAGCCGGATTTCGAGTGGAACAAGATCTTCCAGCGCAACCGCAACCCGCTGCTCGGGCTCGATCTCGGCGCCGATGGGCTTGCGACCGGCTTTACCGAGGGCGAGGGCTATTCGATCGTCGCTTCGGTGCAGCGCGACGGCAGGCGGCTGTTTGTTGCGCTTGCCGGCATCGCTTCCGACAAGGAGCGGACGGAGGAGGCCAAGCGGGTGCTCGAATGGGGACTGACGGCCTTCGAGAACCGGCAGATCTTCAGCGAGAACGAAGTGATCGGCGCCGCCAGCGTCTATGGCGGCACGGCGCGCACCGTCGATCTCGTCGCCAAGGCGCCGGTCAGCGTCTATATCCCGATCAGCAATCCCGACCGGCTGTCGGCGCGCATCATCTATCGCTGGCCGCTGACGGCGCCGGTCAAGCCGGATACCCAGGCAGGCACGCTGAGGATTTTCGCCGGCAGCCGGCTGCTCAGGGAAGTGCCGCTCTATACCGTGCAGGCAGTCGGCGAGGGCTCGCTCAGCAGCCGGGCGGTCGACGCCATGTTGGAACTCGGCGAATCGCTGTTCTTCTCCTGGCTCTGGGACAAGCCCGCGCCCGTCTGACGAGCTGTTTTCAATGCAATTTGCCGGGAAAGGTGAATATGTCGCCGCGGCGAAAGGTTTTCCTCCCTGATATCTTCGGATAGATAGAAGGAGCGGGGCGCGTGAGGCGCCTGGAATGCGGGAAGTTGTCATTGTCATCCGGTACGGGATTGTTCGTTACGTTTGAAGGCGGGGAAGGCGCTGGGAAATCCACGCAGATCCGCCGCCTCGCCGAGGCGTTGAAAGGCGAAGGTCACGACGTGCTGGTGACGCGCGAACCAGGCGGATCACCTGGCGCCGAAGCCGTGCGCCATGTGCTGCTGTCGGGGGCAGCTGAAGCCTTCGGCACGCGGATGGAGGCGATCCTCTTTGCGGCGGCCCGCAACGACCATGTCGAAGAGGTGATCCGGCCGGCCCTTACCGCCGGCAAGGTCGTGCTCTGCGATCGCTTCATGGATTCCTCCCGCGTCTACCAGGGCATCACCGGCAATCTCGAACCTGATTTCATCGAGACGCTGCAGCGCATCGCCATCAACGGCGTCATGCCGGATTGTACCGTGATCCTCGACATCCCCGCCAAGGTCGGGCTGGAGCGGGCGCAGAAGCGCGCCGCGGCCGATGGTCCCGATCGCTTCGAGAAGGAGCGGCTGGAAACGCACGAGAAACGGCGCGAGGCCTTTCTCGATATCGCCGCCCGTGAGCCGGAGCGCTGCCACGTGATCAATGCCATGCAGACGGAAGAAGCGATTGCCGCCGAGATCCTGGCGATCGTCAAGCAGCTGCTATCGCCCGCAGGTCGTGCCAGAATGCCGGAAGCCGCTCACCATGAGTGAGGCCCATCATGAGTGAAGCCCATCATGAGTGAAGAAAGGCCCGGACTGCTCGACTGCGCCATCTGGCCGGGGGAAAACACCAGGCTGTTCGGCCATGAGGAGGCGGAATCCTTCCTTGGGCAATCCTATCGCTCCGGCAAAGGCCATCACGCCATCCTGATCGAAGGGCCGGAGGGCATCGGCAAGGCGACGCTCGCCTTCCGCTTCGCCAACCACGTGCTCTCGCATCCCGATCCCGCGACAGCGCCGGAGAAAATCGGCGATCCAGATCCTGCCTCTCCCGTCAGCCGGCAGATCGCGTCGGGCGCCTCGCACAATCTGCTGCATCTTGCCCGGCCGGTAGACGAAAAGACCGGCAAGGTGAAATCGGCAATCACCGTCGACGAGGTGCGCCGCGCCGGCAAATTCTTCTCGCAGACGTCCGGCACCGGCAACTGGCGGATCGTCATCATCGACCCGGCCGACGACATGAATCGCAATGCGGCCAACGCCATCCTGAAGATTCTGGAAGAACCGCCGAAGCGGGCGCTGTTCCTGGTGCTCTCCCATGCGCCGGGACGGCTGCTGCCGACGATCCGCTCGCGCTGCCTGCCGCTGAAACTGACGCCGCTTGCCGATGATGAACTCGTCGCGGCCCTTGACCATCTCGGCATATCAGGCGAGGGCGGGGCGGTGCTTTCGGCCGCCAAGGGCAGCGTCGGCGAAGCGCTGAAACTCCTGAACTACGGCGGCGGCGAGATCATTGCCGCTTATGACGAGATGCTTTCCGCCGAAGGGCCGACCGCCCGCAAGGCGATGCATCGGCTGGCCGACGCGCTTTCCGGCCGGGAAAGCGACACGATCTTCGATTTCTTCGTCAGCCATGTCGGCGACGACATCATGAACCGTGCGCGCGCGGCGGCCGGCGAGGGGCAGATCGCCGCGGCGGAGCGGCTGGCTCGGCTCTATTCCGAGATCACCGAGCGGCTGACCATTTCCGATGGCTATAACCTCGACCGCAAGCAGACGATCATCAGCATTCTCGCCGACATCAAGCAGCCGGGCCTTTAAAGCGCGTCACCGCCGCCGCTTTTCGGCATCATGCACCTGATCAGCCGGTCAGCAGCTTCAATGCGACAACGGCAAGCGTGACGGCAAGGACGATGCGGATGGTGCGTTCGTGCAGCTTCGGCGCCAGAAGGCTGCCGATGATGATGCCGGGGATAGAGCCGATCAGCAGGGCAAACAGCATCGGCCAGTCGATCTCGCCGATCAGCCAATAGCCCGTGCCGCCGATCAAGGTCAGCGGTACCGCGTGGACGATATCGGAACCGACGATCTCGCGCACATCGAGCCTGGGATAGAGGACCAGCAGGATCGTCACCCCCAGCGCGCCGGCGCCGACCGAGGTCAAGGTGACGAGGACGCCGAGAACGAACCCAAGAATGACGGTGAGGGCAAGGATGGTCGTCGGCTTCGGCGGCGTTCGATCGCCGATGGCGCGCCGCGCCAGTTCGAGGATCGGGCCTCGGAAGACCAGCATGATCGCGGTCATGACGAGAAGCCAGCCGAGCGCCGTGGTGATCGTGTTGGTCAGGTCGATGCTTTTGCGATCGACGCCGGCCAGCAGCCAGAGCATCAGCAGGGCGGCCGGCAGGCTGCCGGCTGCGAGGCTGCCGACAATCCTCCAGTTGACCCGCCCATGCATGCCGTGAATGGCCGTGCCGGCCGTCTTGGTGATCGCCGCGTAGAGAAGATCGGTGCCGACGGCGGTGGCGGGATGGATGCCGAAGAGCAGCACCAGCAGCGGCGTCATCAGCGAACCGCCGCCAACGCCGGTGATGCCGACAAGGGCGCCGACGAACAGGCCGGAAAGCGAATAGAGCGGCTCGAAGGTCAAACAAGCGCCCCCGACGGCGCGGGGCCACGACAAATCCGGTAGATGAAAACTGGCACTTCGTTCTTGTCCCGCCCTCTTTCCCAAGACGGGTAGATTGGGCGAGAAGCTGAGTCAAGTTCACGCTCCCATCGTCCCGGAAATCATCGACAGTGGCGAAACTTGAGGTTTCGCTTGACGGTGACATGCGCTAAGAGCGGCTGACCATTTTATAGAGTTAGCCGGACATTGGCCGCCATGACAGACAAGACACCCTTCTACATCACCACCGCGATTTCCTACCCTAACGGTAAGCCGCATATCGGCCATGCCTATGAGCTGATCGCGACCGATGCGATGGCGCGTTATCAACGCCTGGATGGCAAGGATGTCTTCTTCCTGACCGGCACCGACGAACACGGCCAGAAGATGCAGCAGACGGCGCGTGCAGAGGGGATCACCGCGCAGGCGCTCGCCGACCGAAACTCCGGCGAATTCCAGGCGATGGCGACGCTGCTCAACGCCTCGAACGATGATTTCATCCGCACCACGCAGGAGCGTCATCACGAGACGTCGCGCAACATCTGGAAGCTGATGGCCGACAATGGCGACATCTACAAGGACAGCTATGCCGGCTGGTATTCGGTACGCGACGAAGCCTATTACCAGGAAAACGAGACGGAGCTGCGCGCCGACGGCGTGCGCTACGGGCCGCAGGGCACGCCTGTCGAGTGGGTGGAAGAGGCAAGCTATTTCTTCAAGCTCTCCGAATACCAGGAGAAGCTGCTTGCGCATTACGACGAAAACCCCGACTTCATCGGCCCGGCCGAGCGCCGCAACGAGGTGATCTCCTTCGTCAAGTCGGGCCTCAAGGACCTCTCGGTCTCGCGCACGACCTTCGATTGGGGCATCAAGGTGCCGAACGATCCCGCCCACGTGATGTATGTCTGGGTCGACGCGCTGACCAACTACATTACCGCGACAGGCTATATCGAGGACAGGAACGGCCCGCGGGCTAAATACTGGCCGGCCGACGTGCACATCATCGGCAAGGACATCATCCGCTTCCACGCCGTCTACTGGCCGGCCTTCCTGATGTCGGCGAAGCTGCCGCTGCCGAAGCGGGTCTTTGCCCACGGCTTCTTGCTCAACAAGGGCGAGAAGATGTCGAAGTCGCTCGGCAACGTCGTCGATCCGGTCAATCTGGTGAACCATTTCGGCCTCGACCAGGTGCGCTACTTCTTTCTGCGTGAAGTGTCCTTCGGCCAGGACGGCAGCTATAGCGAAGAGGCGATCGGCACGCGCATCAACTCCGACCTCGCCAACGGCATCGGCAATCTCGCCAGCCGCTCGCTGTCGATGATCGTCAAGAACTGTGATGGCAAGATCCCGGAATGCGGCCCGCTCAGCGACGAGGACAAGGCGATGTTGGCCCAAGTCGACGCGCTGCACGCATCGACGCGCGAGGACATGAGCAAGCAGCAGATCCATCGGGCGCTCGCCTCGATCATCGCAGTGGTTTCCGAGACCGACCGCTATTTCGCCGGCCAGGCGCCGTGGGCGCTGAAGAAGACCGATCCGGAGCGTATGGGCACGGTGCTTTATGTGACTGCCGAAGTCGTGCGCCAGATCGCCATCCTGCTGCAGCCCTTCATACCGGAATCATCGGCCAAGCTGCTCGATCTGGTCGCGGCACCCGAAGACAAGCGCGACTTCGCCGCTCTGGGCGAGGCCGGCCGTCTCGTTGCCGGAACGGCGCTCGAAGCGCCGACGCCGGTCTTCCCGCGCTACGTGGCTCCGGAGGCTTGAGGCCGTGCTGATCGACACGCATTGCCATCTTGATTTCGCCGACTTCGAGGCGGAGCGGGACGAGATCGTCGCGCGCGCGCATCAGGCTGGCGTCGCGCAGATGGTGACGATCTCGACGCGGGTACGCAAGCTCGAGACGCTGCTTGCCATCACTGAGAAATATCCTTCGGTGTTCTGCTCGGTCGGCACGCATCCGAACAATGTCGACGAAGAGCTGGATATTGAGACGGATGAACTGGTGCGTCTTGCCAATGCCCATGAGAAGGTGGTGGCGATCGGCGAGGCCGGTCTCGACTATTTCTACGATACGCAAAAGCCTGAGGACCAGCAGACCGGCTTCCGCCGCCATATCGCCGCAGCGCGCGAGACCCGGCTGCCGCTCGTCATCCACAGCCGCAGCGCTGACGAGGACATGGCTACGATCCTGACCGAGGAAACCGGGGAGGGCGCCTTCCCCTTCATCCTGCATTGCTTCTCGGCGGGCCCGGAGCTTGCGAAGACTGGCGTCGCGCTCGGCGGCTATGTCTCCTTCTCGGGCATCCTGACATTTCCGAAGTCGGAAGAGCTGCGGGAAATCGCCAAGACGATCCCGCAGGATCGGCTGCTGGTGGAAACGGACGCGCCGTATCTGGCGCCGAAGCGCTGGCGCGGCAAGCGCAACGAACCTTCCTATGTCGTCAACACCGCCGAGGTGCTCGCCGAGACGATCGGCCTTTCCTATGCCGAGGTCGCACGGATCACGACGGAGAACGCTTTCCGGCTGTTCTCGAAGATGCCGAGGGTCTAGCGGCGTGCTCTACCGGCGGCGTTTCACCATTCTCGGCTGTTCGTCGTCACCCGGCGTGCCGCGCATTACCGGCGACTGGGGCGCCTGCAATCCCGACAATCCGAAGAACCGGCGCACGCGCGCCGCTTTCATGGTACAACAATTCGCACCGGATGGCGGTGTCACCACCGTCGTCATCGACACGGGACCGGATTTTCGCGAACAGATGATCAGGGCAGGGGCCGACCATGTCGATGCCGTGCTCTACAGCCATCCGCATGCCGATCATATTCATGGCATCGACGATCTGCGCGGCTATTTTCACAATACGCGCCGCCGGGTGCCGATCTTTGCCGACCAATTTACCATGGACAGGCTGCGGGAAGCCTTCGGCTATTGCCTGGAAACACCGCCGGGCAGCAATTACCCGCCGATCGTGCTGCCGATCGTCATCGAAAACCTCGACACGCCCGTTGAAATTCATGGTCCCGGTGGGACGATCGCCTTCCATCCGCACATCCAGCAGCATGGCGATATCCACTCGCTCGGCTTCCGGATCGGCGATGTGGCTTATTGCAGCGATATCAGCGATTTTCCGCCGCAGACCGTCGAGAAGCTTCAAAATCTCGACACGCTGATCATCGACGCGTTGCAATATACCTATCACCCGAGCCATCTGTCGCTGGAACAGTCGCTCGATTGGATCGGCCGGCTGAAGCCGAAACGGGCGATCCTCACCCATATGCACACGCCGCTCGACTACGACGTGGTGATGGCCGAGACGCCGGACCATGTGGTGCCGGCGTATGACCAGATGAGCTTCGAGACCGAGGTCAAGCTCTAAAGCTTTAACCCGCTCGCTTGCACGTACGGCCACAGTTCGACGCCACCGCGGTGGATCATGTCGAGCGAGACGTAGAGGATGATCAGCAAGCCGACATAGGCGATCCAGCGATGGCTGCTGAGCAACCGGGCGATCAGGTTTGCGGCGATACCCATCAGCGCGATCGACAGGGCAAGACCGATGACCAGCACGCTCGGATGTTCGCGCGCAGCACCGGCAACGGCAAGCACGTTGTCGAGCGACATCGAGACGTCGGCGATGACGATCTGGGTCGCCGCCTGGAAGAAGGTCTTTTTCGGCGCGCCTTCGGCACCCACCGCCTCATGGCTCTCGCCATGGCCGGCGCGAAGCTCGCGCCACATCTTCCAGCAGACCCAGAGCAGCAGCAGGCCGCCGGCCAGCAGCAGGCCGACGATCGCCAGCAGGTAGACTGCGACGCTGGCAAAGAGAATACGCAGTACGGTCGCCGCCACAATGCCGACGATAATTGCCTTGCGGCGCTGCGTCGCCTCGAGGCCGGCAGCAGCAAGACCGATAACCACGGCGTTGTCGCCGGCGAGAACGAGGTCGATAGCAATGACCTGCAGCAAAGCCGTCAGACCGGCTGCCGTAAACATGTCCATATGAATTATCCCCAATGCGTCAAAGCCGTGCTAGCGTCTCGAAGGTTTGACGTCAACCGCTGAGAGATTTCGCAAGCGGCGTAATTTGCGAGTCTGCGCCGAAATGGCAGGCGACGCGCCGGAGTCACCGCCGGGCCTATCGCCAATCCCATCGCCACCCCTGGAACATTCAACTCAGCCGACGGTTCTTCAAGTCAGGAAACCAGACGCCGGCCAAACGTCGGCCAAAACGCATTGGCGGCTGGATCTGCACATCGAGAGGAGAGTCCCATGGGCAGCATTTACAACGATACCAACCCGGCCTTTTCAGGCCCGACAGGCGGCAGCAGTCTTGCCGCATTTTTCGATAACCGATCGGACGCCGAATCCGCCGTTTCCCGTCTCGAGGACGCAGGCGTGCCGGTCGCGAGAATAAGGCTGATGCCCGGATATGAGGCGGACGCAAAAAATGCCGGCGCAATGCGCGAAGACCGCAGCGGCTTCTTCGACGCGCTGGCAGACTTCTTCTTCCCCGACGAGGATCGTGCGGTCTATGCAGAAGGCTTGCGGCGAGGCGGCTTCCTCGTTCAGGTCAATGATATCGACGACGCGCTCTACGAGACCGTCCACGATATTCTGGACGATGAGGGCAGTATCGACATGGATGAACGCGCGGATCTCTGGTCGTTGGAGGACAGACAGCAAGGCGCATCCAATACCGGTTTTGCCGGCCAACCCTCCGGCGGCAAATCGTCGGAAGATCTCGCCGTGTCCGAGAGCGCATTCGACGATGCCCGCCCAGTGGCAATGCGCGACACCACGCATGGAAGCGCCAAAGTGCGCGCCTATACCTTGCCCGGCAGTAGCTCTGAGCCATCGGACGATGCCGACCGGCAATCGCAAAGCCAGTCGCAATCCCAGGGCAGGTCTCACCAGAGCCAGGGCTTCCGGCGCGACCACTGACGTTACGAGGCCTGGCCGCAATGCCGGGCCTCATTTCCTCTAGCTCACCTATTCGAGGATACCTCCATGCAATCATCCATCAACCGCCACGGCCTTCCGCCGGATCCCGACGAACTGATCGCGGAAGGTGATCCGCCTTTTGCCGATGCCGCTGAGCAGACGGCGCGTGAAAAGGCCGACGAGAGCCTGAACGCCCTGCAGCATGAGGTCAGGCTGCTGAATGCCCGCATAGGCGTGCTGCGCGAGGATGCGGAAGCGGCGCTGAAAGCCAAGGCCACATCGGTCGATGCGAGCGCCCATGTCCAGCTCGGCGACTATCCCTGGCTGAAACTTGCCGCGGCAATCGGCGCAACCTTCATTGCAGCCAGACTGCTTCGGCGTCTTCCGCTCGGCGTGCTGCTTGCGGGATTTGCCGGCCATATCCACGAGGTGAGACGGCAGTGACGGGCCTGAGGCCTGATTGCGAACGCCGCGCTTTTGCGCGGTTAGTTTAATCACCGCTGCGCGGAAGGAAATCAGTGAATCGGCGCGACGTCTGAAGGCATCGGCTTAGCAAGCTCCCTGACGATCGCTTCCAGCGCATCGGCTGTCCTCTGCAGGCCGGATGACCGGGCGATTTTCAGTGCCGCGCTGCAGTGAGCGGACAATTCGTCTTGCTGGGCATGATCATTCGTCGGGAAGACGATACCCGCATATTGCGACGGGTTTCCGGCTTCATCCCTGAAGCAGCGGCCCAAGGCCGCGACGGCGACTATTTGCCCGCTTCGATCAAATACCCGATAATCACAGCGATACGGATTTCCTGTGATCACCGATTCTGAAATTGCCTTGGCCACGGATGGCTTGTCATCCGGATGAATCCGGTCGAGGTATCTGATGACCGGCAGCCCCGTGAGAGTCTCTTCGGGATCAAGCCCAAAGAGGTTTGCCAGCGCCGAATCCGCATAAACCTTGTCGGTCGCCAAGTCCCAGGTAAAAATGCCCGGCTCTTCGGCAAAAGAAAATTCGGACGTTCCCAAAGCTTTGTTGACAAGACTCATTCCGCATCCCCGGTCTGCACGCCATGCTGCCGGGTGGCTAGGTCCCCCGGTTCTTGAGAGAAAAGGACGCGCTCGATCAATGACAGGGCGGTCGACCATTTCACCCCGATCTTAGCCGCCTTTCTATCGGACGCAACTGCAAGGACATTTCGAGGGCCTCGCGACCGCCACACGAGCTCGTTGCATGCAGCCAGCAGCGTCGTTTTCTTGACGCGCGCGGCGAAGATGTGCTCCACCTCGGCTTCGACGTTCCAGAAAGCGACGAAGCTGACAAGACCGGCGCGAGAGGTTGACGGACATCATGACGAAAATCGATCTCAATTCTGATCTGGGGGAGGCGTTTGGACCTTGGCGCATGGGCGACGACAAGGCGATCCTTGACGTCGTCACCAGTGCCAACATCGCATGCGGCGGGCATGCCGGAGATCCGGCGACCATGGTGGAGACGCTGGCGCTCGCAAGCGAGCGGGGTGTCGTCGCCGGAGCGCATCCGGGCTTTGCAGATCGCGAGGGCTTCGGACGACGCCTGATGCCCTTGAGCGTCCGGGAAGTGGAGCAGCTTGTCGCGACGCAGACAGGAGCGCTGATGGGAGCTGCAGCTCTGGCGGGCGCCCGCGTCCGCTACGTCAAACCGCACGGCGCACTCGCCAATTGGGCGGCCGACGAACGGCCGGTCGCCGACGCCATCATACGCGCAACCCGAGCGGTCTCGCCGGAACTTGCCATACTGGCGATCTCCGGGACAGAGCTGGAGCATGCGGCGCGCGATGCCGGGATGACCGTCTTCAGTGAGATTTTTGCCGACCGCGGCTACCTCTCCACAGGTCGGCTCGTTCCGCGCAACTTGTCGGGAGCGATGATCGATGATCCCGCGGAGGCAGCATCGAGATTGATCGGGTACCTGTCCAGCGGCCTCATGCCGACGGTCGACGGCGTTCCGATCCGTCTCGATGCGCATTCGATCTGCGTTCATGGGGACAACCCAGGAGCGCTCGCCATGGCCGTCCACGTGCGCCAGGCACTGCAAAAGGCAGGCATCGAGGTGGCACCATTCCTTCAACCGACAAAGGAAAACAGGTGATGGCCAAAGGCTATCTTATCGCCGAGGTTACCGTCACCGATCCGGAAGCCAAGGCGCTTCGGGCAGGTGCTGCGCATGCGAACTTCATGATCGAAGGCGCCGACTGATTTGTCACAGGACCCGTCCGCAGCGTCCGGCAGCGTTCCGACCTACCGCCCGGTGGGCGGGCACGCGGTGCTCGTCGAATTCGGCGCAACCATCGATAAACGGATCCACGATCGTGTCGTCAAGCTGGATGCCGCCTTGAAGGTGGCACCCTTTCAAGGATTCGTCGAAGCCGTTCCGGCCTATGCCAGCATTCTCGTATGCTTCGATCCGCTCGTGGCCGATCACCGGACGACGGAGGCGGCCATTGCCGAGCGTCTGGCGGCTGAGGTCCCAAAGACGATTGGAGCGATGCGCGAAGTCGAAGTCTGCTACGATCCTGATCTTGCGCCCGACCTTGCCGCCGTCGCCGAGGCGAGCGGATTGTCGCCGGAAGACGTTATATCCGCCCATCTCTCCGGCGATTACAGCGTCTTCATGTACGGCTTCGCTCCAGGCTACGCTTACCTTGCAGGCGTGCCCAAAGCCATTCAGCAGCCGAGGAAGCCGGCGCCTATTCGCGGCATCGCCGCTGGAAGCGTGCTGATCGCCGGTCCGCAGTGCCTGGTGAGCACGCTCGCCATGCCGACCGGCTGGTGGATCATCGGCCGTTCGCCGACGAAAATCCTCGACGCCACGTCCAACGACCGGCCGTTCCTTTTCGACGTCGGCGACGAGGTCCGTTTCCGCCGCATATCGCGGGCAGAATTCGACGCGAGGTGCCTCGTATGAGCGAAGCCGTCCTTGCAATCAACTTCGCGGGTCCTCATGTCGCGGTCCAGGACGAAGGACGTCACGGATCGATGCGGTACGGCGTTCCGGCCTCCGGTCCAATGGACCGGACCTCGTTTGCAGCCGCCAACGCCGCCATCGGCAATCCTGCCGGTCAGCCGGCAATCGAAGTCTCCATGGGCGGCCTGGTTCTCGACTGCATCTCGGGGGAAATTACGTTCGCCGTCGCGGGAGGAGGTTTTATCGTAGAGCATGCCGGCAACAAGCGCGGCGCATGGATGGTCGCCACCTTGAGGGCCGGGGAGCGGCTGGCAATTCGCCCGGGACATTGGGGAAGCTGGACATATCTGGCCTTCGCCGGTCATATCGAGGCGAAGATCTGGCTGGGCAGCATGTCGACGCACAGTCTCTCCGGCCTTGGCGGCGGGCGCCTCGCAGCCGGTCAGACCATCACCGTCGCCGATCCGGAAGTACGAGACGATCGACATGGTCCGATCATATGTCCGGTCATCGCAAGACCGCGATCCGAGCTGCGTGTGGTGGTCGGTCCACAGGATCGGTTCTTCTCGAAAGAAACCTTGTCGAATTTCCTTTCGTCGCCTTTCCGCCTGAGCGACGCCTATGACCGCATGGGGGTACGCCTCCAAGGTCCGTCGCTTGCGCCAAGCGTCGCGCTGGACATGCCGTCGGAGGCTATCGTGCGGGGCTCGGTGCAGGTCGCCGGAGACGGCGTTCCCACCATTCTGCTGGCCGACCACCAGACGACCGGAGGATATCCCAAGATCGCCACGGTAGTCGATTCCGATCTGGACGCCTTCGTCCAGCTGCGCCCACGCGACCATGTCGGCTTCCTGGCCGTGACGCCGCAGCAGGCGATCGAACACATTCGGCTTCGGGCTTCGACGATGTCGCGTTACCTCGCAGCAATCCGCGATCGACCATGACGCGCGAACAGGAGTGTTGATCTGAAGGGCAGGGCGGCGATAGACGCTTGGAGCTGCCGTTAGCTCGAAGTACTGTTCAGAAAAAATCCACATTCGGTTCGGGGGCACCATGGATTTGCTGAACATCGCGGCGATCGTTTTCTTCCTTCTCGTCTGGGTGGCCGTCGAGCCTTTGATGGCAGCGGGGTGGCCGAGGAAGAACGACAGCCTTTCCGTTGATATGGTGCGCATTCGCGCCGCCTGGATGCGGGAGGTGCTGACGCGAGACAACAACTTCATCGGCGATGCCGCGATCCTCGGGCACACGATCAATTCGGCATCCTTCTTCGGCTCCGCCAATCTCATCGTCATCGTCGGGCTCAGCGGCGCGCTGTTCATGGAGCCGAATTATGGATCGGGTAGTGGCCTGATCGCGATGTTTGCGGCCCAGGACCCGGCCTGGTTTTTCCAATGCAAGGTCCTCCTGATCATGGCGACGCTGCTGCGGGGCCTATCCGATTTCATCTGGGCGGTCCGGCAGATCAACTACTGCCTGGCGGCGATCGGGGCGAGCCCATCCCGCGATGAGGAAAGGGATATCGCCGGTTGGACGAACGCCCTGACCCTCGTTTTGAACCCTGCGCTTCGATCGTTCAGCGTCGGCGTCCGATCTTACTACTTCACCTTCGCGGCCGCCTTCTGGTTTCTAGGGCCAATCCCATTTGCTGTTGCGACCATCCTCAGCGTCGGTATTTTGATCTGGCGTCAATCCTGGTCGGACGCTGCAAAGGGGATCATGGCCATACGCAAGCTGCTTGATTAAAGCCAAGCCTTAAGCTGGGCCGAAGCGGAAATTTGTTTGGGACCGTTGTGGCAGCCGCGGCGCTCGAACGACAAACAGAAGCGGTGTGTTATTGGAGGTGTCCGATGGATCGTCTCGAAGCGATGCGCATATTGCTGGCGGTCGTCGACGCCGGAAGCATCTCTGCCGGCAGCAGGAAGCTCGACGCGCCCTTGCCCAGCGTCAGCCGCAAGGTGGCCGAACTCGAACGACATCTTGGGACAAACCTCATCGTCCGCACCAGCCGCAATCTTCAACTCACCGATGCAGGGCGCGACTATGTCGACGCCGCTCGAAAGATCATGGCGGATCTCGATGAGGCCGAACGACGAGCGTCCGGGGAATACCAGACGCCCAGAGGCGTGCTGACGATCACGATGCCGATCGAATACGGGAGCCGATACGTGCTGCCCATTGCGCTGAGCTTCATGGACAAATACCCGGAGGTGTCGCTGAACCTTCTGTCGCTCGACCGCACGGTCGATCTCGTGTCCGAGCAGGTGGATATAGCGATCCGTCTCGGCGACCTCGCCGACAGCGCCCTCCATGCCGTCAAGGTCGGCGAATTCCGCCTGCTGACCTGCGCGAGTCCTGCCTATCTCAAGCGGCATGGCATGCCCGAGCGTCCCGGCGATCTCATCGATCGGGACGGGATCATCTTCAACAAGCGAACATTCTTCTGGACCTTTGACGCCGACGGCACGCCGATGGAGGCGGTGCCCCGCAACCGGCTGGAGGTGAATACCGCAGCAAACTGTGTTGCGGCGGCCGTCGGCGGGGCGGGGATCGCGCGACTGTTCGACTATCAGATTCCAGACGAACTGGCGTCCGGCGCGCTCGTTCCGATCCTCCGCGATTGCGACGGTCCACCCCAGCCCATTCATATCGTCTACGCGCGACAGGGGCTTCTCGCGTTGAAGGTACGGGCTTTTGTCGACTGGGCACTGCCGCGGTTGCGGAATATCCGCGAAGAAAATGAAACATTATCTGAATGATGTGCGTATTTCTTCAACTGTTTGTTTCGAATTCTGAAGGTGGGGAAAGTGACCGATGCCGGGCAGGACGTCGAGTTTCACTCCAATCTTGCCGGCAAACTCAATGCCCATTTCCCTTGCGATGTAGATGTCCTTCTCGCCCCAGATCACCTTCATGGGCGTCTTCAGCCGGTCGAGGTTGGCCTCCAGGTGATGCTGGTCGCGGGTGAAATTCGCGTAGTAGTGGGCAAAGGCGTCCGCCGAAGTGATCCCATCAACGCTCCACGAACGGACCATGTCTTGCTGGACCTCGATCGGCAGATCGAATTGTTCAGCGGGTGAGAGGCCGCGCCTGTGCACGTTCTGAAGGATCTCGTCGTTCGTCTTGTTCATATAGGCACGGGTCGGCGAGGCGGTGGGCTCGGCTTTGAGGTTCTGCAGGTTCTCCCACATATATTGCGGCCGGTCGAACGGCGCGAAGTCTCCGACGATGATCTGCCTGGCGATCGGCAGCTCGTCGAGAGCAAGCAGCAGGACGGGGAGGGCACCGATGTCAGTCGCGTAGATCACGAGCTTCGACCGGTCGATGCCTGCCCGTTCGATATAGGCCTTCAACACTCGGGCGTACTCTTTCGGCGCGTAGGAAAACCGGTTCAAATCCGGGCGCGACGACTGCCCGTAACCCGGCCAATCGAAGGCGTGGACGTCGTAGTCGCGAGCAAGCGTTGTCGCGATGCCCTCCCAGACCATCAGTGTTTCCGGAAATCCATGCAGGAAAAGCACGGTGCCTTTTGGCGCGGGGGCGCGGACAATCATCCTCCTCAGCGTCAGGATCTCGTCGATCTCGATGAAGTCTACGGCGTCTTTCGCGGATTCTCCGGAAGCGGAAGCGAAGGCTTCAGGCGTGTGGGAAGGCGGAGTTGCCACGACTGATGCAGCATTTACGGTTTTGTCCTTAGACATAGGATGTCCTTTCTGAACGGCGGTCAGCCGAAGCCCAAAAGCCTGCTGTCTCCACAAATAATTGAGCATGGCGTCAGCCCGCGGTAGCCGGAGAAAGTGAGAGGAACCCTCTCGACGGCGGCAGCGCTGCAACCCGGCTGCCCAAGGCTGAGATCTGAACGAGAGGGTGCCTCTCACTTTCCCGAGGTGCCGGCCGGCCGTCGACCCGCCCAAATATCCACCAGCCGCCGATTTGAGACAGCTTCGTTGGCGTTTGCTTGCGGAAGGCAGAACGTCGGCCGCGACAGTATAAGGAAGAACTGATATGACTGGCATTACCCAAAGCAGACAGGTTGCGGCCGCCCCCGACAAGGTCCGCGGCCTCCCGGGCCACGCCACTGTCGGCACGAACGATCTGGATGCCGCCTCGGTATTCTACGACAAGCTTCTGGCCGTGTTCGGGATCGGACGAGTCCTCGTCCAGCCCCACCGAGCCATCTACTACGGTCATCGCACGCTCGAATTCGGTATCATCAAGCCGTTCGATGGCCGCCCTGCCACCGTCGGTAACGGTGGAATGATTGCTTTCGAAGCTCCGTCCCGTTCAAAGGTCGACGAAGCCCATGCAACTGCATTGGCGGCGGGTGGCTCGGACGAAGGGGCTCCTGGTCCGCGTGGCGAGAACGGCACGGGTCCTTACTGCGCCTATTTTCGCGATCCCGAAGGCAACAAGTTTCTTATCTTTCGTTCCGGCGCGGGCGCGGCCTGACGTTTTCGGCATTGAAGCGGGCAGGGCATCTTTTCCTCTCCTCGATATCACGAAAGGACACGGCATCATGGCAATGCTGAACGTTTTGAAACACCGCAACGTATCGCGCCGCTCACTGCTGTCAGGCTTTGCCGCGGCCGGCATAACCGCCGTTCTCCTTCCGCGCACGTCCAACGCCGCTGATGTTGTCGGCGCCGCGTCCGAGGAGGTTCGACCGTTCAAGGTTGAGGTCTCCGAGGCGGCGCTTGCAGACCTCAGGCGGCGTCTTGCCGAGACCCGATGGCCCGACGGCGAAACCGTTATGGATCGTTCGCAGGGCGTCCAGCCCGACAGGCTGAAGGATCTGGTGGGCTACTGGCAATCGGCCTATGACTGGCGGCGGGCAGAGAGCAGGCTGAACAGTTTTCCGCAGTATCTCACCAATATCGATGGACTGGATATCCATTTCATCCATGTCCGTTCCCGTCATGAAAACGCGCTGCCGTTGATCATGACCCATGGCTGGCCAGGTTCGGTCTTCGAGCTGCTTGATGTCATCGGGCCGCTGACGGATCCGACGGCGCATGGCGGCACGGCTGATGATGCCTTCCACCTGGTAATCCCGTCGATTCCAGGATTCGGTTTCTCCGGGAAACCGCCAGCAACAGGTTGGAACCCCCAGCGGATAGCGGCTGCCTGGGACATGCTGATGAAGCGACTGGACTATAACCGATATGTCTCGCAAGGTGGCGACTGGGGCGCGATCATCAGCGACGCCTTGGGTCGCCAGGCGCCCGATGGGCTGCTCGCAATCCACGTCAACAGGGTCGAGCGTGCCACGACCTTCCCAGCGGACGCAGCCCAGGCTCTTAAAGGTGGAGGGCCGGCTCCCGACAGCTTGTCTCAGGACGAGAAGGTCGTCTTCGACGAGGCCCGGGACTTCCTCAACAACGGCTTCGGCTATGCAGCCATCATGAGCACGCGGCCTGAAACGATCGGTTACGGCATTGCGGATTCTCCGGTTGGCCTCGCCGCCTGGCTTTACGACAAGATCGCCGACTGGGTCTATACACGCGGCGATCCCGAACAGGCTCTTGGCAAGGATGCCATCCTCGACAACATCACACTGTACTGGCTGACGAATACCGGCCCCTCGAGTGGCCGGATCTATTGGGAAAACGTCATGTCGGGCGCGAAGCTCACGCCCGTCAAAGTCCCGGTCGCCGTCACGGTGTTTCCCGGAGAGGTCTACAAGCCGCCAAAGCATTGGCTGTCGAAGGCCTATCCGACGCTCATCTATTACAATCGCGCCTCCAAGGGCGGTCACTTCGCTGCCTGGGAGGAGCCAGAACTCTTCAGTCAAGAGATCCGGGACGCGTTCAGAAGCTTGCGGTCTTAATACCGTCTAGCCCTTGGTTCGCAGTCTGCGTCCGCCAGACGGGTTGGTCGATTGACGTTGGTCGTGCAACGCTGCACAAAGTCCGAAGTTTCGACCAACCCAGCAAAGCGACGGTAACGTCGCGGGGACCACGGCTATATGCGCATCAACGACGACCGTCATCCCCTCCGCAGAGTGTCCACATTCCTGACGGTGCTATTTTCAACGCTTCTGCTCGCGAGCGCAAACCCCGTCTCAGCGGCTGAGCCGACCAATTCCTCGGGGCCGATCCGGGTTATTATCGAATTGCCGAATGATGATTCCGGACGAGCGTTGGTCAATCGGATCGTTCCGGGCAATCAGGAACCGGCGCAGCCGGTAGCAGTCTCGCAAGAGGCGGCACCGACGTCGATTGCCACGTCACTACAGGAATTGCGCCAGAGGTTGCTCACACTCGTCGATGCCGTTCCGACGCTTCCCGGGCAGATCCAGTCGGCGATCCGGGTCTTCCAAACGGATGATCGTATCGAGCCTGTCGGCCTGATCTTGGCGGTCATACTCTTCGTCGCAGGCGGGTTCGTTGCGCAGCGCCTTGCCTGGTGGTCGGGGCGAGGGCTGCTCCATTTTGTGCTGAACGCGCCCGCCGACACCGTCCGGCAGCGGATCAAGCTCCACGCCGCCCGGCTATCAATGGGCCTTCTCGCGTTGGTCGGTTACCTGATTGGAAGTCTCGGCGCGTTTATCCTCTTTCCATGGCCTGCCGTGTTTCGCGATATTGCGCTCATCCTGCTATCGGCCGCGCTCATGGTGCGCCTTGGCGTGCTCGTGGGCCGTATTGTCATCGCGCCGGGCGCCCGTCTGCCGCATATGCGGCTTCTGACGCTTATCACCCCGCTTGCCTGGTTCTGGTACTATTGGCTCCTCGGAATCGTCGCAGTACTGGCGGCTGGCTGGGCCACCATTGAAGTGATCGGGACGATCCGAGCTTCACCGATCTTGGTCGACCTCTTTACCGCAGCATGGCTTGGTGTCGTTTCAATCGCTTTGATCGTTATGATCTGGCTGCGGCATTTTCGTTCTGACGGACCGCCCGTGAGCCGGTTGGTCTGTGTCGGCTTCAGCGCGAGCATCCTGCTATCGTGGCTGTTATGGGTGTCCGGTCTCCACGGAGCATTCTGGACGGTGATCATCGCTACGCTTCTGCCGCTTACCGTTTCGGTGGCTCGTGATATCATTCGTCGCATTATACAATCCGGGGAGGGGCAGGCGGTCGAAGATCCGGCCATCGTCGGATGGTCCGTTGTCATCATGCAAACGCTGCGTAACGGCCTCATTGTGGTCGCTGCGCTGCTCATTGCCCGCGCCTGGAATGTCAATCTCAGTGACCTCGCCGCAGCCGAAACGGTGACCACGCGTTTGATCCGCGCCGGAATCCGCATCGTTATCGCGCTGCTGGTGACCGACGTTGTCTGGAAGCTCGCAAGCACGCTGATCGACAGTCAGATGGCGGTAGCGTCGCGAAGCGTGCAGGAAGGGCATCAGGACGGACCCGACGCGCGCCGGCGTCAGCGGTTGAATACTCTCCTTCCAATTCTTCGCAATGTACTGTTCCTGGCGATCGGCGCTGTCGGCTTCCTGATGATCCTGGATGCCGTTGGCATTCAGATCGGACCGTTGCTGGCGGGCGCCGGTGTCGTCGGCATAGCCGTCGGCTTCGGTGCCCAAACACTCGTCAAGGACATCATCTCCGGCGTCTTCTATCTATTCGACGATGCCTTTCGCATCGGCGAATACATTCAGGCGGCGAAATATAAGGGCACGGTCGAAGGTTTCTCACTGCGATCGATCCGCTTGCGCCATCACCGCGGTCCGGTCACCATCGTTCCCTTCGGCGAACTCGGCGCGGTGCAAAACCTCAGCCGCGACTGGGTCATCGACATCATTACGCTCACCCTGAACTATGACAGCGACCTTGAGGAGGTCCGCAAGACCATCAAGCGCATCGGCGTTGAGCTTCTGGAGGATGCTGAACTCGGGCCCAACATCATCGAGCCCTTGAAAATGCAGGGGATCGAGCAGATGGCGGACTACGGCGTGCAGATTCGGCTGAAATTCATGGCGAAACCCGGCGAACAGTTCGGCGTTCGCCGAAAGGCGCTCGCCATGCTCAAGAAGACATTCGCGGAAAAAGGCATCCAGTTTGCAACGCCGACCGTTCATGTTTCCGGCGGTCCCGCCGATGCAGCAGCAACCGCTGCCGCCTCGGAGCTGCAAAGGCCACCAAAGGTCATCTCGACACTTGAGGAATAGCAACGGCGAGCGGACAGGCGAGCTTTCCGTCGGATCCCGTCAAAGCAACACTCTGACCCGGACGTTGTCGCCAAGCGCGCGTCGTCCGAGACACGGGTTTCGAGAGAGTCTGTTGGCTGGGATCAGCTGTTCTATGAGGGCCTGTCCGCAGGTGAACTCGTCGATGGGCTGGATCGTTAAGACGCAAATTCGAGCGGGCCGATTTTAAAAGAGTGGGCCAATGAGATGGATGACGAAGGTATGCCATTGTAATCAAACAGCATCCTTATGTTCCATAATCTATCTTATGCGATCGATGTTTGTAAGGGCTATTTAGTAATGCGACAGTTGGGCCAGTTAGAGATGCGACAGTCTCGCCTCTCGACGCGCTGGTCAACGCCAACGTTGGGAGCAAGGATGACGACCTCCAGTCTGGTCGAGACCATGAGCGGTCGGAGTCGTCATGTCCTTTATGATCACCATGTCGCAGAAAGAGTTGTATCGCCTCGAAGTTATTCAGAAGATCCGTGATCAGCGCCTGAGCGTCGTCCAGGCCGCCGATCTGCTTGGGCTCAGCCGAAGTCAGATCCATCGGCTGCTGCAGGCTTATGACCGGAATGGTCCAGCCGGCCTTGTTTCCAAGAAGCGATCACAACCGAGCAATCGGCGCCACAGCGAGGAGTTTCGCAATGCGGCGCTGGATCTCATCCGCGAACGCTATCTGGATTTCGGTCCGACGCTGGCGCGCGAGAAGCTGATCGAACTGCATCATATTTCGGTCGCCAAGGAGACGCTGCGGCAATGGATGACCGAGGCCGGTATCTGGATCTCGCGGCGTGAGCGCAAGAAGCGGGTTTTCCAGCCGCGCGGCCGGCGCGATTGTTTCGGTGAACTCGTGCAGATCGATGGTTCGGCGCCCCTCACCCGCCCCAACTGATCTGATCTTGAAAGCGGATTATTTCAACGGGGCAAGGTCGCGATACGCGTGGCCCATGCACTGACCTAATCCTGATTGGCAACCACCGGCAAACTGCCTTCGTTGGAAAGACGGGTTTCGGTCTGCCGGGCGGCAGAGACAAGGCGGCGCTTTGCGCGGATCGCGTGCCATTGTTGGTCGATCAGGACGCCGATGAGGATCACGCCACCCATGACGGCGAAATTCAACGACGAAGGGATACCAAGTAGATTCACCAGATTCTGCAACTCCTGGAGGAGGACCGTTCCCAGCACGACGCCGACGATCGACCCCTCGCCGCCTCGGAGCGAAAAGCCGCCGAGTACGGCAGCGGCAATCGCGTAGAGTTCGTAGAACTGGCCATGGCTCGCCGGCGAGATCGAGCGCGTGTACATGGCGAAATAAATCGCCGAAAGCGCCGTCAGCAGCCCGCAGATGACATAGGCCGACATGACCATGCGGCCGGTACGGATACCAGAATAGCGGGCCGCCTCCTCGTTCTTCCCGATCGCGTAAAGATAACGCCCGAAGACAGAGCGATGCAGCATGACCCACATGACCACGGCAATGATGACCAGTGCGATGAAAGTGTTGGGAACGCCGTAAAACCGCCCAGCGGTCAGGAATTCGAGGTCAGGGAAATTTTGGCCGAAGGCAAAACCGGCTGTTCCGTCGGCCGTATAGAAGCGCGCTGCCCCACGATAAATCAGGAGGCCGCAGAGGGTGACGACGAAGGGCTGCAGGTTGAGCCGGGTGATCAGCCAGCCGTGGACGGCGCCTATGACCGCGCCGAGCGCGAGAATGAGCGGCAGCGCCAGCATCCAGGACATATCCTGGACCGCGATGAAATCGACGAAGAGCACGCCGAGAAGCGCGACCAGCGAACCCACGGAAAGCTCGATGCCGCCTGTGATGATGACAAAGGCTTGGCCGATCGACAGGATGCCGAACAGACCGATCAGGTTGGCGGTGTTGGCTAGGTTGATCGGCAGCAGGAAGCGCGGATTGATGATGGCGACGACAATGCCGACGACGACGATCAAAAGCAGCAGTCCGAGATCTTTTTTGATCATTCGAGATCCATCCCCGATACTTATTTGTATTGGCCGCAGCCGCTATTTTACCCTTTTGCCGACAGCAAGCAAAAGGACGCTTTCCTGGCTGATTTCGTCCTCTTCCAATATGCCGGCGATCTGGCCCTCGTGCATGACGGCGATGCGGTCGGAAACGCCGATCACCTCTTCCATATCGCTGGAGATCATCAGGATCGCCACTCCGGCATCGGCAAGCGCTCGCATCAGGCCGTAGATCTCGTTCTTCGCGCCGATATCGATGCCGCGCGTGGGCTCGTCGAAGATCATCACCCTCGGGCTCATCGACAACCATTTGGCAAGCACCACCTTCTGCTGGTTGCCGCCGGACAGAGTGCCGGTTCGCGTCGAAACGGAGGGCGCCTTGATACCGAGGCGAACGCGCTGCTTTTCGGCCGCCGCCCTCTCCCGCTCAGCAGAAAGCATGAAACGGCTGGAGAGCTTGGGGAGATCGGCAAGGCTTATGTTCTGGGCGATCGGAAAATCAAGAAGAATGCCGTTGCGCTTGCGATCCTCCGGTACCAGGAAAATGCCACGAGCGACGGCGTCCCGGGCAGACTTGATCGTAATTTGCCGCCCGTCCTGCAGAATGGCTCCGCCGTAGCTCCGGTCGATGCCGAAGAGTACTTTTGCAAGCTCGGTGCGGCCCGACCCAACGAGACCTGCAAGCCCCATGATTTCTCCATACCGGATTTCCAGATCAACGGGGCGACCGGGATAGGCCTCGGTGCGCACGCCGCTTGCCTTCAGCGCAACCGAGCCGGGCGAGCGCTGCGGTTTTGCGGTCCGGGCCGCAAGCACCCGGCCGATCATCAGCTTGACCATCTGGTCGTGACCGATGTCTTTCTTGGCAAGCGTGCCCACAAGCGTGCCGTCGCGCAGGACTACGACCCGGTCTGCTACGCGCTCAACCTCGTGGAGGCGATGCGAGATGAAAACCACACTGATGCCATCGGCCTTCAGCGATTTGATAATGCTCAGGAGACGCTCGGTTTCGGCCAGCGGCAGGCTGGACGTGGGTTCGTCAAAGATGACGAGCCTAGCGTTGATGGACAGCGCCTTGGCGATTTCCACCATCTGCTGCTCGGCAAGGGAAAGCGATGCCACGGGTGTGTCGGCGGAGAAATGAGCCCCTACCCGCTTCAACAGCGGCTTCACCATGTCTCGCAGCCGATCGCGATCGACGAGCTTGAGAGGTCCGGCCTTCAGCGGCTCGCGGCCCAGGAAGATATTGGCAGCAACGTCAAGATTCTCAAAGAGATTCAGTTCTTGGTGTACGAAGGCGATGCCGGATGCGATGCTCGATTCCACAGTGAGGAAACGAAGCTCTGCGCCGTCGAGCAGAATCGTGCCTCGGTCGGGTGCGATCACGCCGCCGAGAATCTTCATCAACGTCGATTTTCCAGCCCCGTTCTCGCCGACGAGGCCGATGACCTCGCCCGGTATGATGTCGATCGACAGGCCCTCAAGCGCAACGACGCCCGGATAGGTCTTGCCAACGCCGGAAAGCGAAAGGAATGGCGTTGCAAGCGCGTTCGCTGACGGGATGTCGGAGCTGTGGTTCATCGCCTGTCCATGGCTACCAATACTGTCGGCATGACACGTCTTTCGCGGCGGTGGCAAGTGCCCCCGCCGCGAAGGAGGGTTATTTTCCAGACATGGCCTTCAGGCTGGCGGCATATTTGTCAACGTCATCCTTGCCGATGATTACCGTCGGGATGATGATCAAGCCGTTGCTGGGGACGCCGGATTTGTCGCCCTTGAGGTAGGCCGCCATCAGCTTCATGCCTTGATAGGCCCATTCGAACGGCTGTTGCACGACGGTCGCTGCGACCGTGCCTTCCTTAACGCCGCCGAGCGTGATCGGATCGTCATCAAAACCGACGACGGTGATCTGGCCGAGTTTGCCGGCGTCGCGCAGCGCCTCATAGATGCGCGGCGTATTGTAGGAGTAGAAACCGACCATGCAGGTGACGTCGGGGCTGGCCACCAGCGCGTCCTCGACGTTCTTCTTTGCGCGCGTCTGGTCGATATCGTCGCCGCGTACATCTGTCAGCTCGATCTTCGTGCCCTTCAGGCCGTCCTTCATGCCCTGGATGCGTTCCTTGGCATTGTCGGCGCCGAGCAGGCCGACGAAACCGATGCATTTGCCGCCGTCCGGCATCGCTTTCTTGGCGATTTCGGCGGCCTGCATGCCGGCGTCGATATTCGATGAGCCGATATAGGCGACGCGGTTGGTCTGCGGCGCGTCACTATCTGTGGTGAAGAGAGCAGTCTGCGAGCCGATCTTGTTCAAGCCGTCCGTCTGGGTCTTGGGATCGACTGCGGAAACCATGATCCCCTTGACGCCGGCACTGACCAAGTCTTCCATAAGCCGCTGCTGAACGGCGACAGATGCCTGCTCAGGGTACTTCAGCTCCATCTGGTAGTCGGGCATCTCGCCCTGCGCCTTCTTCACGCCCGCCTCTGCAGCTTTCCAGAAGTCGGATGCGCCGTTGACGACGAATGCAAGCGTCGGTTTGTCGGCAGCATGCGATACGGCAATCGGCGCCGCGCTCAACATCAACCCGGCGAAGAACAAGGCTGCATTGCGTTTCAGCTGTTTCATAATACACCTCCCGAGGGGCCGCAGTTCACGGGCCCGTTTCCGATTTACGGCCGGCCGGATGCGC
This sequence comes from Rhizobium changzhiense, assembly GCF_013087625.1. Lineage (NCBI taxonomy): Bacteria > Pseudomonadati > Pseudomonadota > Alphaproteobacteria > Hyphomicrobiales > Rhizobiaceae > Rhizobium > Rhizobium changzhiense. The sequence goes on along the minus strand of NZ_JABFCQ010000002.1, from coordinate 443,621 downwards.
GCCCCCTCCTAGGGCCGTCGCAAAGCGACGAGTGGCATAGGTTCCGATCGCTCCTTGACGGTATACAAGAAATTTAATTAGTAAATAGTATTATCAATGCAGATCAAAACATTTGATCGCGGAGGACTAAGGACGGCAATTTTGTACTGGCAATGGCCAATAACTGCAAGTGTTGCAGCAATTCACGCAATTGCCAGCGCTTTCAGATAGATGCTAATATTAATTATCTAAGACGACGATCAATCCACCCTACCCTATTATCCCGAGAGAGACCGTTTCCACGAATGCGAAAACCCAAGACCCAAAATAAACCTGCGCGCGTGACGATGATGGACATCGCCGCGGCGGCTGGCTGCTCGCAGGCGGCCGTCTCCTTCGTCCTCAATAACACGCCCGGCACCCGTATCTCACAACAGACGCGCGATCGCGTATGGGAGGCGGCGCGCGCGCTCGGCTACATGGAGAAGACCTATGCGACGAAGGCCTCTTATTCGGGACTGGACAACGTCATCGGTTTCGCCGTCGATCAGCTCGCCACCAGCCCGGAAGCGATCGTTGCGATCGAAGGCGCGCGGCAAGCCTCCTGGAACGCCGGCAATGTCCTTCTGGTAACCCAGACGCTCGGTGATCCCGTCATGGAGCCGAAGGCAATCGAGGCGTTGACGAACGGAGGCATATCGGCGCTCATCTATATGACAATCTATACCCGCCAGGTGGAGCTTCCTTCCTATGTCCGCAAGCTCAACATCCCGACGGTCCTGCTGAACTGTTATACGGCAGACCATGCCTTTCCCGCCGTGGTGCCGAGCGAAATCGCGGGAGGGCAGAGCTCCACCCGGCATCTGATCATGCACGGACACCATCGTATCGCGACGATCACCGGCGAAATCTGGATGCAGGCGGCGCAGGACCGGCTGACGGGATATCGCCGCGCGCTGGCGACCGCCGATATACCCTTCGATCCGGAATTGGTCATTGAGGGCGACTGGTCGGCCGGTGCCGGCTATGCCTCCACGATGAAACTGCTTGCTCTGAAAGAGCCGCCCACCGCGATCTTCTGCCAGAACGACCGCACCGCCATCGGGTGCTATGAAGCGCTCAAGGATGCAGGGCTTCGCATTCCCCAGGACATGTCGGTGGTGGGTTATGACGACGAAGAAATTTCACGACATCTCGTACCCCCGCTGACGACCTCGGTCCTTCCACATCTTGCCATGGGGCAATGGGCGATCGAACATCTCAACCCGGAAAGTACACCCGGCAAGCGCTATCCCATTGCGAAGCTCGAATGCTCGCTCGTTAAGCGTCATTCCGTCGCCGCGCCGCGGGCCGAGGCACGGCAGATCCTCGATGGCGCATATACCTCGCCATAGAACTTAGGTTCGCGCCGGGACGGAACGCCGGCGGCTGGCTCGGAAACCGTGACCGGCGACACTGGAAGAGGCGGTCGAAATCGCTTAGCGGCGAATGGAACGGGCAGTGTTTGCCTTGTCGATAGGTTGCGAACGGGTTGCCCCCTGCCGTTGCCTCGTCACTGACCAACAACCGATCTCAAATATTCTCAACCACAGATACAATCTACGCAGAGGCGACGTTGACGACGTGTAGATTTAGAGCTAGCTCTATCGCCCATGAAAATCGCAATGGTTCTCGTAGTGGTGATATCGCGCATGGGCAGGACGGTCTGATCGTCCGGCAATAGCCACCCATGCGCCGAAAACAGGTCCCTGACGGGGCCTTTTTTTATGCCCCGTCGCAGCTATCACCTCACTCACGACGGAACCCAGATATGACCGGCGAGACAGCCAACTCTTCCCTCAACACCCCCTCTGATCGTCGCATGAACGGCGGCGAGATCGTTCTGCAGGCGCTACGCGACAACGATGTCGAACACATCTTCGGCTATCCCGGCGCAGCGGTGCTGCCGATCTATGACGAAATCTTCCAACAGGAGGACATCAGACACTTCCTGGTGCGCCATGAGCAAGGCGCCGGACACGCAGCCGAAGGCTATGCCCGATCGACGGGACGAGTTGGCGTCATGCTGGTGACATCGGGACCAGGCATTACAAATGCGGTCACTGCGCTGCAGGATGCCCTTATGGACTCCGTTCCGCTTGTCTGCCTCGCCGGGCAGGTGCCGACAAGTCTGATCGGCACGGACGCTTTTCAGGAATGCGATACGGTCGGCATCACCCGTCCCTGCACAAAGCACAATTTCCTCGTCAAACACGTCGACGATCTGGCCAAAACGATCCATCTGGCTTTCCGGATCGCGGCGGCCGGTCGACCCGGTCCTGTTCTCGTCGACATGCCGAAGGACGTGCTCTTCGCCAGCGGGACATACGTCTCACCTGACAAGGTATCTCCGTTGCCGAGCTACCAGCCGGCAATGCGAGGCGATCGAAACGCGATCCGAGCGGCGGTCGCATTGATCGCCGAAGCCCGGCGCCCCATCATCTACACCGGCGGCGACGTCATCAATTCGGGGCCGGAGGCGTCGCGATTATTGCGTGAGTTCGTCGACCTCACCGGCTTTCCCTTAACGTCCACCGTCATGGGACTTGGAGCCTATCCCGCCAGCGGGCCGAACTGGCTGCGCGTCGCCGGACGGGACGGATCGCATGAAGCCAATATGGCAATTGGCGAGTGCGATCTGATGGTCGTCATCGGCGCGCGGTTTGACGATCTTGCGATCTCGCGCATCCATGAGTTTTCGCCTCACTCGAAGAAAATCCAGATCGATATCGATGCCTCGTCGATCAACAAACGCGTTCCCGTCGATATCGGCATTCAAGGCGACGCCGCGCATGTGCTGGCGGATATGATCCATGCCTGGCGCTCACTTTCCACCATCCCCGACCAGAAGCGGTTGCGGGCCTGGTGGACGCAGATCGATCACTGGCGAACCCACCATTCGTTTTCCTACGAGCGGCTGGACCATGCAATCATGCCGCAACATGCCCTGGAGCGCCTGCATGCGCTGACAAAGCCGCACGACCCCATCATCGCCACGGAGATCGGTCAGCAGATGCGGGTGGCGCAGTTCTTCGGTTTCGACGGGCCCAATCGCTGGATTACGTCAGGGGGATTGGGGACCATGGGTTTCGGTCTTCCTGCCGCGCTGGGGGCGCAGCTCGCAAATCCCGGCCGCCTTGTCATCGATATTGCCGGCGAAGCATCGGTGCAAACGACGATGAAAGAGCTGTCGACGGCGATACAGCATCAAGCGCCGATCAAGATCTTCATCTTGAGCGATGAGCACCCAAGCATGGCGCGAAAATGGGAAGAAATGCCGGATGGCAATGTTCGATCGCGCGCTTATTCGGCCTCGCTGCCCGATTTCACCAAGCTCGCGGAAGCCTATGGCGCCGTCGGCCTTCGCTGCGAGAGCCCGAGCGAACTCGATGCCAGGATCGAGGAGATGATCGACGTGGACCGGCCGGTGCTCCTTCACTGCCGGGTTGCAAGGCTCGCCGACACCCTTCGGCAGTAACGGCCGGTGATCGAACACCCCAAAAGCAAGCCGTGCGATCCTGCAGGCCGCAGTCATCGTCTATGTTAACCCAGGACATCATGATCGAGGCTGGCGTCTCGATCATGTATCTATGCCGCTCTATGAGATCGATTTTCTTCAGGCCGCAGAGAAGCCGAATTGCGGTCCGAGGAATTCCAGGTACGCGCCGTTCCGACCAAAGATACTATGTCACGACTCTTTGTTTGAAAGAGCGGCCAAGTCCTCTTTAAGCCGCACCGGTAAATCCATCCGCTCGTGAAGAATGCTCATGACGCCAAGATCACCATTCTCAAGCTCACGAAAGAATAGGTAGTGATGCTCATAGCGGCTGAAATAGGCCCGGCGCCTGATGTCAGCGGGAACTGCCAACCGTTGCGGAAGCCGTCGCCAGATCAGGCGATCCTCGCACAAACGCTGCAAATAAACATGCAGCCCGCGAATATATGCATCTGCCTGTTTTTCTCCCCACGTCTCGAAACTGTCACGCCAAATCTTGTCCTGCGCGGCGTCAGCGCGTGGGTAAAACCGATAGGCTACCATGCTCAGCGGCGCTTGTTGCGGCGGATAACGTCTTCAGCGGAAACGACGACAAACTCGCTGTCGTCGGCACGCATCGCGGGTGCAAGTTCCTTTTGCAGGGCATCCCATGCCTCGTCGCGCGTTTGCAAATCGCGTCGGATCAGTGCGCGAATGTACTCGCTCGCATTCTCATAGAGGCCGTCGTCACCGATCTGCTGCTGAATGTGATCTTGCAGCACGCCGCTGACCTTCACATGAATGCTGCCCGATGCCATCGACCTACCCTTTCGTTACTCTATCGTGGGACAGCGTAGCATATATTGTCAATATTCATCACAAGGAATTTAATCGTGACATGGTTTCTCGAGCTCACTCGGCGACCTGGCTGTCTTAAGATCTTCTGACCAGGATCATCATAGCCGTTCCGCCGCTTGTGTTTAGTGCTTGCGGGCCTGTGGCAGCAGGTTCATGCTTGTCCCCTGTCTGAGGCCCGCTGGTTTGCGGCTGAAATAGCCGTACATCGGGGTTTCGTGAGATGCGTCCGATGGAGTGTAGCGGCTGCGGGTTCGATATTCAGAGCGGTTTTGCTTTCTGTCCGCGATGCGGCGCAAGGCAGCCTGTCACCTGCGCCGCCTGCGGCTATGCTTGTCAGCCCGATTTTGCCTTTTGCCCCGGATGTGGCGCGCCGATATCAGGCAAAGTCCAACCAGCATCGAAGCCCAAGATCGAGGCGGTATCAGACAGCGATGCCGACCGGCGGCCGGTGACTGTGCTCTTTGCCGATCTCTGCGGCTTCACGACGCTGAGCGAGCAGATCGACCCTGAAGTCATGCGGGTGCTGCAGAACGAATTGTTTGAAGAGATGACCCAGGCGGTCGAAGCCTATGGCGGCTTCGTCGACAAGTTCGTCGGAGATGCACTGCTGGCGCTGTTCGGCGCGCCGGTCGCTCATGAGGACGATCCGGTCCGGGCGCTTGGTGCTGCACTCGATATGATCGGTCGGGCCACTCAGGTCGGCGAGCGCTGGCACGCCCGCGCTGGCGTGCCGCTGCGTCTGCATATCGGTATCAATAGCGGCCCTGTCGTCACCGGCGGCTTCGGCGCGGTCAGTACAAAATCCTATTCGGTGACCGGCGATACGGTGAACACCGCCCAACGTCTGCAATCCATGGCCGGCGAAAACGATATCCTTGTCGGGCCGCTGACCTATCGCCTCACCCGCCATGCCTTTGCCTTCGACAATCTCGGCGCGCAGACGTTGCGCGGCAAAAGCGGAAACGTCCTTGTCCACCGGCTGACAGGGGTGTCGGAAGCGCCGCATACGGCGCGCGGGCTCGAAAGTCTCGGCCTTCAGGCGCCGATGATCGGACGGGATACGGAAATGTCGCGGTTGCTGACATGCCTCGACCTTGCCTGCGGCGGTGCGGCGCAGCTTGTCCGACTGATCGGCGAAGCGGGCATCGGCAAGTCGCGGCTGGTCAACGAATTCGTTGCAATTGCCGGCAGTGCTGCCCGTTTCCAGGGCCTCGCCATCCGCAAAGCGACCTGCTCTCCGCTCGGCGAACAATCCTATGGCACGCTCGGCGCGGTCGTGCGCAGCGCCTACGGCATCGGTGAGCGGGATGATCTCGAGAGGGCGCGGCAATTGCTGGCAACGGGGTTCCGCGCGCTCGATCTGACGCAGGATGAGATCGAGGGGCTTCTGCCGCTGTTTCTGCATGTCCTGGGCCTCGGCGATCCCGATGGCGCGTTGCGGTACATCGAGCCGGAGCAGTTGCGGCGGCAGCTCTTCTATGCCGTCCGCACCGTCTTCGAGCGGCGGCTGGCGCAAGGTCCCCTGCTGCTTGTGATCGAGGATCTGCATTGGGCGGACGCCGCCTCGCTGGAAGTGCTTCGCTTCATGATGGATCGGCTGGAGCGCAGCCGGTTGATGCTGCTGGCGATCTACCGGCCGACCTCGAAGACCGACCCGCTGGACTCCAATCGTGTCAGCGTCACCGTACAACGTCTTGGCCCACTCTTTGCCGCCGACGGGCAGAAGCTGCTTGCTGCCTTTTTTGGCGAGGGTCATGGCAAATTGCCGATGACGATGCGCAAGCGCATCCTCGACCGCGCCGGCGGCAATCCGCTTTTCATCGAAGAAATCCTTCGGGCGCTGATCGACATGGGCACGTTGCACAATGACGGCCAGCGCTGGCATGTCGCAGCGGAAGACACGGATGTCGATATCCCGGTGAACCTGCAAGCTCTGTTGCTTGCCCGTGTCGATCGTCTGCCGCCGGAGATCAGACGGTTGGCGCAGGAGGCGGCGGTGGTCGGCCCAAAGTTCGATACCACCCTGCTCCGCACCATCGCCACCGACCCGGCCGCCATCGATGCTGCATTGGATCATCTCTGCGATGCCAATATCATCGAGGAATTGCGCGGGCCGGATGCTGGCGGGTCGCCTGGCTATCGCTTCAGCCAGACGCTGATGCATGACGTCATCTATCACAATCTCCTGCTGCAACGGCGCATGGAGCTTCATCAACGGATCGGCCGGGTTCTGGAACGTCAATATGGCGTAGCGCCCGACCGGCCCGAGCATCTGGCGCAGCTCGGCCATCACTTCAGCCTGACCAACGAAAAGGCCAAGGGGGCCAGCTATCTGATGGCGGCGGGCGATCTGGCGCGCAAAACCTACGCCAATGACGATGCAATGCGCCTCTACCGGCAGGCCCTCGCGGCGTTCGCAAACGAGGCGGAGGCGACGCCGGAGCAACTGGCGCTGCTGGAGCGTCTTGCCGATCTCTGCGGCCCTGCCGGCCACCGCGACGCCGCCCTGACCCATTATCAGCGAGCGCTGGCGATCCACCGTGTCGAAGACAACCCGATCGCCGCAGCGCGGATACTGCGCAAGATCGGCCGTTTGCATCTCGATGCAGGACGCCGCGATCAAGCGGAGACACATTTGGCCGAAGCCGAAGCGATAATCGCAACAATCGATGCGCCGGTCGAACGTGCACACGTCCTGCAGGAGCGCGGCCATCTGGCCTTCCGCATGGGGGATCAGGCGGCTGCCGCCGAGTGGGCGACGCAGGCATTGCAATGCCTGCAAACGCTGCCCATCGACGGGACGACCGAGACCGGACGGGAGACAGCGCGAGCGATGGCGGAGGCGCTGAACACCAAGGGGGCGGCCTTTGCGCGGCTCGGGCGTCGCCGCGAGGCCGTGCAGGAAGTGGAGCGCAGCCTCTCGGTCGCCGAAAGGGCCGATCTGCAAAGTGCTGCCTGTCGCGCCTATTCCAATCTCGGCGTTCTCTACACGATTGTCGACCCGGCCAACGCCATCAAGATCTGCCGGCGCGGGCTGGAGCTTGCGACCCGTATCGGCGATCTCGGCTTCCAGGCGCGACTTCTCGCCAACCTCGCCGTTGCCTGCTGCACCTTCACCGATCGCTGCGCCGCCGAGGGTGTACCGGCCGCGGAGAAAGCCGTCGAAATCGACCGGGCGCTCGATCAGCGCGACCATCTCTCCGTGCCGCTGATCGTGCTGGGCCAAATTCATCAATGCCACGGGCAGCCGAAGCTAGCCCGTAAGTATTACGAGGAAGCCCTTGAGGTTGCGAAGGAAATTGACGAGCCGCAATTGCTGTTTCCGTGCTATGATGGCTTGGCGACACTCAGCCTTGAGCATGACGACATGGACGAGGCCGAACGCTATTTCACGCTGGCACAGGATGTGTGCATCCGCCACAACCTGGATCCAGGCACGCTCGTCGTCTTGCCGTTTCTCGACTGATCTTGTCCTCGTTGCAGTGATCGCCGGAGATCGATTTGGCAAATCGATTCAAAAACATAAAGGGAGGAACGAAACATGCAGGAGAACCACGCAGCAAGACCATTGCAGCCGGGAGATCGCGCACCAAACGTGGTGCTGGATGCGATCACCCGCCAGGGTAAGGTCGCCATAGACGACTTTCGCGGCCAGAAGCCGGTGTTCGTCGGGTTGTTCCGCGGATTACATTGCCCCTTCTGTCGCCGGCAGATTGCCGCCATGGCCGAACTCACCGATGCCTTGCAAGAGAAAGGCATCGACAGCCTGACCGTCGTCAATACGCCGATCGACCGCGCCCGCCTCTATTTCCGCTACCATCCGCTTCCCAATCTGCTGGCGGCCTCTGACCCGGAACGGGTATCGCACAAGGCCTTCGGCCTGCCGAACCTTCAGTTCACCGAAGCCGAGAACGACTGGCCGCGCAAAGTCAGCATGAACACGGTGATGTCGATGCGCATCGACATGCCGGGCGAGCTTCCGGAGCCCATGGACCCGATGGCGGCGGCCGAATTCCTCGACAAGGCGGACGGCTATGAAATCACCGAGGATGACACGCGGATGATCGCCGCCGGCCACGGCCAACTCGTTGGCGAATTCCTGCTCGATCGGGATGGCGTCGTGCGCTGGTGTTTCACCGAAGTCGAGGATGGTGGTCGCCATATGTTCGGCGGTCCGGCCCCTCGGGAAGTGATGTCGGCAGCGTCGAACATGGCTGTTTGAAGCAAATGATCTTTAAAACGCGTCGCATCGAATTGGATTCATGCGACGCGCTTTCCATGAGACGAACTACCCGTTCGGCGTCCGCCGAGTCCTCTTGCCTCAAGGAACAAATCTCGCATGGCGATGTTGTCATTAGGATAAGCATAGGACCATGGGAGGAACTCATGCGCAAATCTCTTCAGTTCGTACTGGTCGGCTTGGCTGCGATAAGCGGGTTGACGATCTCTCCGACAATTGCGGCCGCGCAAGACTTGGAGTTGCGGGTCGGCCCCGGTGGCGTCGGCGTTTACGACCGTAATCGTGATCGTGATCGATATGACGGATATGATCGGCGCGGACCGCGAGGATGCGACCCGGATGATGCTCTCGACATCGCACGCAGCGAAGGACTTCGCAGGGCGCAAATCGTCCGCATGTCTCCTCGCAGTATCGTTGTGCAAGGGATGACGCGCCGTGGACCGGAACGAATGACCTTCGCAAACCGGCGAGGCTGCCCGGAAATCTGACCGGCGTGAGCAACTGAGGTGGACGGCCGAGCCTTCGAGATCTTCGAAGGAATGCGGTTGCGCGGCCTTGTTTTCAAACCGGCGGAACCTTTGGCCACCCTGGACATTGCTGCCCATGCAGCGCTCTGCTTTGGGTCGCGTGCACCTTTGAGCACCATAGGAGGATTCATCATGATGAGCGGTCAATTGAAGGCGCTTCTCGCCGTCCTTGCCGTTGCCGGCTACCAGAACAGAGATAAGATCGGGGAGCTCCTACGGGGCATTCAGAACCCTCAACAGGGTGGCGCGGGAAGCCAGCAGCCCGGCGGGCTTGGCGGCCTTCTTGGCGGACTGACAGGCTCGGGTGGTCTCGGCGGCCTTCTCGGCGGGCTGACGTCCGGCAGCGTCGTCAGCGGCGGTTTGGGCGACCTGCTGAAGACGTTTCAGCAGAATGGTCACGGTGACAAGGCGGAGTCTTGGGTAAAGCCCGGACCGAATGCGGACATCAATGACGGCCAGCTCGCGGAAGCACTGGGACCGGACGTTCTCAACGAGATCGCTGCCAGTACCGGCCTTTCGCATGAAGAGATTCTGGGGCGGCTGAAGCGCGATCTTCCCAAAGCGGTCGACGACCTGACACCAGAGGGAAAACTGCCCTCCGCCGAAGAGGATTTTTTGTCTTCCGCGAGCCAATCAACAACCTCCGCGCGGCCCGGCACCATCTAACCTCCGGCCGTCTATGAGGCGGTGCACCGGGCTTACTCCGGACGTCCCGCCTTGCGCGGAGTGGTTCGGTCGTTGCCCAGTGACAGGTTGAAAAGTGCGAGTTGGCAACGAAGAGGCGATGAGGAACAGTTCGACCCGGCGGGCTGGCCGAGTGAACATTCATGCCGTGTCATTTCACGCCAAGCTCGACGCCCTTGGTTGCCTTCGGACGCCCTAACGTATCCTTGAGCCAGCATTCGGACTTCTTCGGCACGTACGAGAAGGCTTTGCATGAATTGTCGCCAATGCAGGCCGTAAAGCATTGGAGATAGTTGCTTTCGCGGAGCCGCTTGTAGTCGCCACCCGGCAGATCCATGCCGCTGTAGCTTGTGAAGTCAGACATAATAACGTCGGCTGCCTTCGCCGACGAATACGCTGCCACCGCGTCGCCGTTTCGGATAAGCGCCACGACGTTGTCCTTAAGGAAGCAAGCGCGGTACTTCGTATTGTACGTGATCGCTTTGCATTGGCTGTCGCCCTCGCAGATTTCATGGCAGCTGGCGAAAGTAACGTCCTTGATGGTCCGATAGTCGAACCCGATTGCGTCATAACCGCGGGCGTCGATGAGAGCCGACGCCGACGGCGTGGGTAGGCTTGTCGCCGCGCCTGAAGGCGTGATCGACGCCTGCTCCTCGGGCTTCCCGTAGCAAAGGATCTGGAATACAGAAGGCGTCACCTTGTCCGAAAGGTCGGCTGTAGACATTGGTTGCCGATCGGCGGCTCGACCACCGGACTGACCGACTATGCTCTGCGACTGCATGAATAAATCAGCAACCGATGCGCGGATGGCAAAGTTGATGTTTTGCGCCGTAATGCCAATTTCGTCAGCAGCCTGCTTCGAGAATGTAGCGCTTGTGATCCCGAGCAAGAATCCGTCGCGGTCGACAACCGGGCCTCCCGAATTGCCCGGCTGTATCGGCGTCGAAATCTGTATGTAGCGTGTGTCGTTTCGAAGCCCGGCGAGCGCATTGACGTTCCCGGTCGTGACCTTGACGGAATCCGCGAGCAAGCTCGCCAACGGATAACCGACGGCAACGATATCTTCTCCCAGACGAGTCGGCGCTTGACGGAAGACTACCGGTTTGAGGGGGACGGTTGATTGAACCTTTACGAGGGCAAGGTCATTTGTCGCGTCGATGCGAGGATCGGACGCATCGCCCTTCCCCTTCACTTCGATCCGCTCACAGCCTTGGACGACGTGAGCGTTTGTCATGAGCCAGCCGTCACCGGTCACAGTGAAGCCGGTTCCCGAAGAAGTTGGGCTCTCGGCAAAGCAATTGGAAGCAAGTGTCACAGACAGAGCGCCTGCTATAAGTACGCGAGACAAAGCTGACATTTGAAGTTTCCCCAGGCGCCTGCAGACTAGAACTTCAGCTCGAGCCTTTGCAACTGGGTCTTGTTCTCAAGCTTAATTTTGAGTCGCGCCCGACCGCTGCCGTTCGAACCTTTCGCCTATCAGGTCGACGAGCATCTTGGTCTTCGTTCGAATATGGCTCTTATTTGGCAAGACACGACACTCTCCGACCCGTCCCGGTGCGGGAACCTCACTCCGAGAGCAAATGCTCGAAGGCTCGCCGACGCCCATCCGTAATGATGGTGACAGCTCCCTTCTACATGTTCCTCAAAGGTGATCGACGGCCGGATGGCAATGGTTTTTTTGCGGCGCGTCACTCCGGAAGTCCCGCCTTGCGGTAGCCGTCAACGAAATGCTCAAGCGTCCGAGCGTCGCGGAATGGCTCGGTCGCCGCCCAGTGGCGGGTTGAAAAATGCGGGTTGGCGACGAGAAACAGTTCGGCCTCGGCGCGTGCCTCGTCGAGCCGGCCGAGTTGGGCAAGACTTGCCGCCAGGAAACGGCGTGAGCTCGTGCGATAGGTCTCGTCGTTGCGCAGCGTCTCGACAGCGGTTGCGTATTGGCCGGCAGCATATTGCGCCTGGCCGAGCGCCAGATAGTACCAGCTTGCCGGAAACGGGTTCAATCGGAAGGCCTTGGCGATATGCTCTAGGCCCTCCCCGACCCGCCCGGCCAGGACCGCGATGTCGGATAGCGCCGCGAAGGTGTCGGCCTCGTTCGGGTCGAGTTCGATCGCCTTGGCAAATTCCGCCTCCGCCTCGTCGAAGCTGCGCTCATAGGCAAGCAGGTAAGCCAGGATCCAGCGGCAGCCGGCATCGTTGGGATCGATCCCGACGGCTTTGCGCGCCAGCCCCAAGGCAAGGTCACGGGTGGGTTGCGTTGGTCCGCCGGAATGCACCTCTCCCATCCAGTGGTTCATGGCAAGCCAGCGATAGGCCTCGGCATAATCAGGATCGAGCGAAATCGCGCGCGCCAGCATCAGATGCGCTTCCCGCGCCGCCTGCGGCGTGTCGTCCATCAGCCTGCGCGCCTGCACGCAGAGATCGTAAGCCTCGATATTTTTGGGCCGGTTGCGCGGCGGCGGTGCGCGCAGCCGGCCGAGCAGCGCCTCGACGATCTTACCAGTCACCTCGTCCTGAACGGCAAAAATATCCTCCAGGCTGCGATCGAAGCGTTCCGCCCATAGATGATCGCCACCCACCGCGTCGACCAGCTGGGCGTTTATGCGCACGCGCGCCTCGACGCGTCTCGCGCTGCCCTGCAGCAGGTAGCGCACGCCGAGTTCCTCGGCGATCTCCCGCACATCCATAGCCTTGCCCTTGTAGGCGAAGGCCGAGTTGCGGGCGATGACGAACAGACCCGGCATCCTGGAGAGGTCGGTGATGAGGTCCTCGGTCAGCCCGTCCGCGAAGGATTCCTGCTCGGGATCGTTGCTAATATTCACGAAGGGCAGCACTGATATCGATGGTTTGTCGGGCAGCGGCAAAGGTTTTCGCTTCACGCCGCCCAACTGGTTGACGGCGCCTATGAAGCGGTAGCCGATGCGCGGAACCGTGGAGATCCATTCACCGCCGTCGGCGGCCGGACCAAGCAGCTTGCGCAGCTGTGCGATCTGGACGGTGAGATTGCCCTCCTCGACGGCCCTGCCCGGCCAAGCCGCGTCCATCAACTCGGCCTTGCCGAGGATTTCGCCGGATCGTTCGACGAGTGCGGCAAGCAGCTTCAGCCCGCGATGGCCGACCGCGACGGGATCATCGCTCCGAAGGAGCGTTCCCGCCACCGGATCAAGCACGAACGGACCAAAGGCAAAGCGTGATCCCTGCATGGGGCGCATCCTAGAGTCTTTAAAGCTTGAGTGGAACTGTTCGTCGCTTAGGCCGCGTGGCATTGAGGACGCGGGCAGTGTAAATCGTGTTCTAGTGGCTGATGGCGGTGACAACCAAATGATGACTGCCTGAAAATAGAGCGTCGAGGTGACTCCCATGATTTTCTGGACAGCGGGTGCGGTTGGATTGGCGATCGCTTATCTCTTCGGTTCCACACCGACGGGCTATCTGGCGGGCAAACTGCTCAAGGGCATCGATATCCGGGAGCACGGCTCAAAATCCACCGGAGCAACGAACGTATTGCGAACGCTGGGCAAATGGCCTGCATTGGTGGTTCTGCTGATCGATGTGCTGAAAGGTGTAGGAGCAGTCATCTTTGCCCGGTGGTTTTATCCCTGGTTCTTGACAGTCTCATCAGCCACGCCACCGACGGCGCTCTATCTGCAAAGCTCGGCGCCTTGGGCTGTTTGCCTGGCGGGACTTGCCGTGTTGTTAGGCCATGGCCGTTCGGTCTGGCTCAACTTTACGGGAGGCAAGTCGGTTGCCACGGGGCTCGGCGTGTTGCTGGCGATGTCATGGCCCGTAGGTTTGGGCGCTGTGGCGGTTTTTGGCGTTGCCCTGGCGGCCTTCCGGATTGTTTCCCTGAGCTCCATGCTGGCGGCGTTGACGGCCATCGCTCTCGTCTGCGGTTTGGAACAACCGCTGCCCTATCGGCTGCTGGTGATCGCAGGCGGCATTTACGTGATTGCCCGCCATCGCACCAACATTCGGCGGCTACTGACCGGGACGGAACCGCGTCTGGGCAAGGTCGCCTAGAAGCGAAAACGCGCCGCACCATGCTCTGCTTGCTGCCAGAGCGAGCAGAGTTTCAATCTTGCCGGACGATGGCGCCGATTAAATTGACGAGAAGGCGCGCGGCGGTCAGGGCCGACAGGCCATCAATATCGGCGGGAGGATAGAGCTCGACAAGGTCGAATCCTGCAATCCTGGCCCGCCTGCCGAGGCCCGCGATCAGGTCAATCACCTCAGTGTAGGTGAGGCCGCCGGGCGTACGCGCCGCAACGCCCGGCATAATGCTGGGATCGAGACTGTCGCAGTCGAGGGTGACAACGACCCGCGCTCCCTCGGAATATGCCGGAGAGCGGCTTTGACGCCCTCGGCGTGAACCTCGCGGGCGGTCACGAAGTGGCTGCCGTAGGCCCGCGCCGCTTCGATGTCGGCGAGGCCTGCGCTGCCGACGCTGCGGAGGCCGACCTGGACCATGCCGGCGACATGCGGCATCTCGCTCGCCCGACGCATCGGGCTTGAATAGCCGTAGCGTTCGCCATGCACCTCGTCGCGCCAGTCGATATGGGCATCGATCTGCAGGACCCAGACCGGCCCGTGATCCGCAAAGCCGGTGAGGAAGGGAATGGTCACGGAACAGTCGCCGCCGAGCAGGATCGGTATGGCCGGCAATGCCAGGACCTCGCGCGTCTTCGCCTCGATCCGGGCCCGGTTGCCGGCATTGTCATGCAGGGTGGTCTGGATGTCTCCAACGTCGATGCATAAGACCGGCCTGCCGTCGAACAGCAGCCCACCGAGATCGAAATCCCAGTGCTCGACGAGTGGGGCATCCTCCTCACTCGCAGCGCGGATGGCGTCAGCGGCCAAAGCGTAGCCGCTGCTGTCCTTGCCGGGATAGGTGCTGCCGTGAGCGACTTCGAAGATCACCGCACGGGGCAAGCGCCCATCGGCGAGGTGATCGGGAAGGTCGAGAAAGGAAAGTGAGGCACTCATTTCCTGATGGTCCTGATGATGTCCGGCTGAATTGCGGTGGTGACCTGTTTAGTCCCTTTGGACGTTTTTGAGAACTTTTTGGAAGAGCTTAAGTACGACGCTCCCAGCCTCGTGCAGAATTCATCCTCTTTGACGCCCCGGCCCGTCAAACCATACGGTCTGATGAGGACATCTGCATGACTGCCGAAAGCATCAAATTAGCGCGAGAGGACCGGATCCCTTGGGCCGCGATGGCGGGTATCATCGCGACCGTGACGGTGTTCGCCGTGGCGCAGGGGCTGACCTATCCGCTGCTCAGCTTCATTCTGGAGCGGCAGGGAACGACATCGGGCCTGATCGGCCTGTCGGCGGCGATGACGCCGCTGGGTTTCATCCTATCGGCGCCCGTCATTCCGGCGCTTTCGCGGCGCGTGGGTGGGGCGCGGCTGGCGATCCTGTGTTCGATCCTGGCCGCCCTCACCCTGATTGCGATCGCCTGGGCTGAGGACGTGTGGGCCTGGATGCCATTGCGCTTCCTGCTCGGCGTCTTCGCCAATCCGCTTTACGTGATCAGCGAGACCTGGCTGATCACGATCACGCCGGCGCCGCGGCGGGGCCGGATCATGGGACTCTATTCGTCGGTCGTTTCGGGCGGCTTCGCCGTCGGCCCGCTGTCGCTCTGGCTCACCGGCACTGAGGGTTGGCCACCCTTCGTGATCGGTATTGCGGCCCTCCTCCTCTGCGGCCTGATCGTGCTTGCGGTCGTCCCACACCTGCCTGAGATGCCTGACGAAGGCGAGGCAACATCGGTCGGCCGCTTCTTCGCACTGGCGCCGCTGCTGTTGTTTGCGGTTTTCACCGCTGCCGCCTTCGAGCAGATCCTGCTTTCCCTGTTCGCGGTCTATGGCGCAGCACTCGGCAGTGCCGAGGAGCGTATCGCTTCGCTCATCACCTGTTTCATCGCCGGCAATGCCGTGCTGCAGATTTTACTTGGGCGCTTGGCCGAACGGTTCGGCTCGACGCGGATCATGCTCTTCTGCGTCCTGGCTTGCCTCGCCGGCTGCCTGCTGCTGCCGTCGGCCTTCAATTCGTGGTTTATCTGGCCGCTCGTTTTCCTCTGGGGCGGGGTCTCATTCGGGATCTACACCCTGTCGCTGATTCAACTCGGCGAGCGGTTCACCGGCCAGGCTCTGATCGCCGGCAACGCGGCCTTCGCCTTGGTATGGGGCATCGGCGGCATCGTCGGCTCGCCCGCGACAGGACTGGCGATGCAACTGATCGGACATCAGGGTCTGCCACTGTCCCTTGGCCTCCTCAGCTGCGTGCTGGCGGTGTTTCTGATGGCCAGGAAATGGCGGGGCTGATCGAGACATTTGCATGTGCCGCCCTTCCCCTGGCCTCATCTGCCGACCACCCTCGCAGACGAATTGCCATTTAATCCATAACACGTTATATAACACCCAATACAAATGGAGATCGGCATGGTCGAGGATGTGGTCAGAACACTCGGGTTTCTATGCATGGGCAGCCGGCTGCGGCGCATCGGAGAAAGGCTGCAGGCCGATACGCAGCAGATCATCGATGAGGCGGGCCTTGGCATCCAGGCAGGCCAATATCCATTCCTTGCAGCGATCGACCGGGCCGGGCCACTGACGATCGGCGAGCTTGCGCAGGCGGTGGGTATCACTCAGCCCGGCGCAACGCGCACCATCGGCCAGCTTCTCGAACTCGGTTACGTCGACATGCAGCCGGCCCCGGATGATCAGCGTCGCAGACTGGTCTCGCTGACCGACAAGGGACAGGACCTCGTCGACCATTCGAAAAAGGTGATCTGGCCGCGCATCGCCGCCGCCGTTGCCGATCTCTGCGGCGATCTCGACGGGCCGATCCTCGAACAGCTCGCGGCCATCGAGGACGGGCTTGCGGCGGTGCCGCTTGCGCGCCGCAACGCCGCCAAGGAGGAAACACAGTGAAACATATTCTCGACCGACCGATCTGGAGCGCACTCGAGACCGCGCATGCCGATCTTGCCGAAGGTGGCAAGTCCGCGCGGCGATACCCACCCTCCATCGTTCCTTTCGCAGCGTCAGCCGACGATACGCCGGAGAGCCTCGATGCCCTGGAGAACCTGCCTTCGCCGGAGGAGAGCATGATTCTCGTCGAATCCCGGCCGATCGCCATCCCATCGGGTCTTGCCGTCGTCGCGGAAGCATCGGTGGTCCAGATGATTGCCGAGCGGCACCATGAGAGGATTTCGGATTCTCGCATCCAGCCGCTGACGGAGGCCGATGCCGCCGACATGCTTGATTTGGCGACACTGACCAAACCTGGGCCGTTCACATTGCGAGCCCAAAGCCTCGGCAGCTTCTGGGGGATCAAGAGCGAAGGCCGCCTGGTGGCGATGGCCGGACAACGGATGCGTCAGACAGGCTTCATCGAGCTCAGCGGGCTTTGCACCCATCCCGATGTCCAGGGACGCGGCCTCGGCACCCTGCTCTTCCGCTTCGTTGCCGGCGAAATCGCATCGAGCGGCGACGCAGCCTATCTGCACGCCTATGCGGCGAACACATCGGCCATTTCGCTCTACAAGACACATGGCTTTGCGCTTCGCGCGGAGATGAACATGCGCGTGGTCAAACGCCGTTCCTGAGCCGTGCCCACGACCTATCGCACCGCCGGCGGCAGCACTTCGAATTTCCAGAATTTTTCCGGGCTGAAATAAGTCGTGGCAAACGCGCGGATATCTGCGGCGGCGACCCTGTCGTAGCCGCTGAGATTGTCGCGTATCCGGTCTAAGCCGCGCGAATCCGTCTGAGCGCCGCGCAAATATTCAATCCAATATTCGTTACCCTGCTGCTGATGCTTCAGTGTCTCGATGATGGGTTCCCGGGCGCGCGCAAGTTCGTCCGGGGAGACATCACGTGACCGCAGATCCTTGGCGATCTCGTCGACGAGTGCGTAGAAGCGCGCGACCTTTGCCGGGTCTGTCTCGGCGTAGAAATATGCGTAGCCGTAGCCAGGGACTTCACTTGACAGGTCAGCATCGCCCTCCAGCACATAGCCTGCTCCTTCTGCGATGCGAAACTGGTCGATCAACCTGTTTTGGAAAATCTGGGTGGCGAGATTGGCGGCGAAGGACCGCGGCAGGTCGGAAAGCAAATCGCCAATCGGAGCCCCTACCGCGGCGGCGGCGTTATCTGCCCTGCCGTTATGGGTCTCCACAACGGGCTTCTCGTTCGTCACCGGAAAACGCACGTCGTTGCGATCGTTGCTCGACATCGTCTCCGGCCGCGGCGGCAAGGTGCCAAAGGTTTCAGCCGTCAGCCGGATCGCATCGTCCACCGTCACGTCGCCGACGATGGTGATATCGATCGGGCCGTTGGAGATCATAGGTTGGAACAGCGCCTCGAAATCCTCTGGATGAGCGGCCGACAACTGCGCGCGATCGGGGAAGGTCCAGCGCGGGTCGCCCGAATGCACGAGACCTGGGAAATCGCGGCTGACAATGCCGCCGGGCGTCGCCTCATACTGATCGAGACCGCTCAAATAGGCTTGCTGCACGCGCTTGAACGCCTCGGGGCGATAGGCAGGATCGGAGGTGTATGCGGTCATGAGCTGCAGTTGCGTCGCAAGATCTTCAGTCCTTGTACGACCATCGAACCTGAAGGAGCTGTCGCCTACCGAGAAATCGATGCTGACGATATTAGCCGTCAGCGCTTTCTGGATATCCTGGTAATCCATGGCCTTGACGCCGGACAGCACGACGGCCGGAGATGCCCAGATCGGGGCGGAACGGTCGTGCGGCAGGTCCAGCCGACCGCCGCCGATATCTTCACGCACCAGCACTTCGTTGGCGCGCAGCTTGGTTGGCTTGACGGTAAGCCGCACGCCGTTGGAAAAGCGCACCAAGGTCAAGCCGAGATCGTCGACGGCGCGGCGTTCGACCACAGCGCCCGGCGCGCCGAAATGGGCGTAGGGCCAGGCGACGTCAGTTGCACTCGAAAGTGCCGAGACGGCAACGGCATTCGACGCATCGTAGACTTGCCGAACCGCGTCGGCTCCGCCCTCAGGTGATTGGGCCGTCTGCAGCACGACCTGTGGACCGTTGCCGGAGAAAGCACGCTGCAGCGCCTGATTGACCTCGGCCGCCGTGACGCCGTTCGTCATCGTCTCGAACAGCGAGAGTTCTTCGGTAGGCGAGGTGAAGACTTGATCGTCATCGACGCTGTTCACCAGCATGGAAGCGACGTCGGTGGTCGTGCGCGTCGCGGCTCCGGCCGCAGCAGCCTGCAGGGCCGAGCGATAGTCGAGAATTTCGCGATCGATTTCCGCCTGCGTAGCGCCGAACTTCTGGATACGACGCTGTTCCTGGTCAATGGCCGTGAGCGCCGCCGGCCATTTGTCCGGCTCGGAGTTCGCCGCGATCAGGACAACATGAGCGGAATCGACGATATCCTGAGAGCCGACGCCCGCACTGATGAATGGGGCATCCGCCTTGCCGGCGATGGTGCTCACCCGGCGATTGAGAACCATGAGACCGAGATTTTCAATAAGCTCAGCGCGGCGTTTGGCGAAGGTGTCAGGCGCGGCGTCATAGAGACGTGTCCAGGCGACCTGTACGCTCGTCATGCCACCGGGAACAACGATGAGGTCAGCGCTTTCGCCTTTCGTCACCAGCGTGCCGAGATCCGGTTTTGTCGGCGCCGGATCGACGGCCTTCCAATCGCCGAAGCGCTGCCGGATTTCCATTTCCATGGCGGCGGGGTCGATATCGCCCACCACCATCAGCGTTGCCCGATCGGGTCGGTAATTGGTCCGGTAATAATCACGGACGAGGGCCACAGGCGCATTGCTGATGATGTCGGCTTTACCGATCGGCGCCCGCATGGTCGCGCGCTTGCCGGCGAGCAGCGAATTCATAATTTCGAGAGCCGCGCGATACTGCGGCGTGTCGCGCAGCCGCTCCTCCGACAGGATGACACCGCGTTCGCGATCGAAGGCGCCGGCGTCGAGGGTCAGCTCGCTCGCCGTTTCTCGCATCAGCATCAGGCCCGTCGAAACCGTGTCTGCATCGACCTCGGGCAGATCGAGCGCATAGACAGTCTCGTCATAAGAGGTATGGGCGTTGGTGTCCGGCCCGAAGGCCAAGCCCTTACGCTGCAAGATACGGATCATCTCCCCTTCGGCGACATGTGTCGAACCCTTGAAGGCCATGTGCTCGAGAACATGCGCCAGACCCTGCTGGTTGTCGTTTTCGTCGAGCGAACCGGAGGCAATGCGAAAGCGGATCGCTGCCTGTCCGGGCGGCGTGACATTGCGCATGATCGCAAACCGCATGCCGTTGGCGAGCATGCCGAAACGCACATGGGGGTCGGCTTGGATGTCGCTTCGCATTTGTGGCCAGGGCACGGACGGGTTGTCCGCATAGGCTGGCGACGTGAAGTTTACGACGAGGAAGACCGTCGCGAGAAACCAGCGCACCGTGGAGCATTCCATTTTTTTGTGAGACATTCTTGTCCAGGTGATGAGAATGAAGGGGGTAGATGGTGTCAACCTGACTATTCCACAGGTTGCATTTCCCATCAACTTCCATGTGTGTAATGAATAAGAAGTAGATAAGTCTTCCCAAGACGGGATGATTTCGGCCCGGTCGGCCTAAAAACTGAATCCTGTTCTCAATTAAAGAGTTAGTGCATGATGTCGTCCGAAAACCGCTCACACTTTTCGGCATCATGCTCTAGGTGTCAGACCAATGTCATCAAACCCGCCTAAGGGATTGCGCCTCGATGCTGTCACCAGGAGGCGTTTTCGATGGCAACATTGGAGCAGGTCGCGTTCCGGGCAGGATGCTCGCTGGCGACCGCAAGCAGGGTTCTCAACCGCAACGGACCGGCCAGCGACCTGATGGTGCGCAAGGTGCGCCGTGCGGCCGCAGAACTCGGCTATCGCCCGGCCGGCCTGTCTGCAGGGCGGCTCGGACGCAGGCCTGTGGTCGGCGTGCTGATCCCGAGCATCACTAATCCGGTCTTTGCCTCGTCGCTGTCGAGCATCCAGAACCGCATGCTGGTGGCCGGCCACGGCGTCTTGATCGCCCAGTCGAACTACGATCCGGCGCGCGAGGCCGATGCCGTCGCCGCACTCTTGAACGACCGGCCGACCGGGCTAATCCTCACCGTCTGCGATCCATCCACCAGCGAGGCGCTGCTTGCCAAGCTCCCGCCGACCGTGCTGCTCAACAACCTGCCGACAGCGCAGTTTCCGGCGGCCGTCACTGTCGACAATCGCGGCGCAGGCCGCGAGATCACGACATTCCTGATCGGCATCGGCCATCGCCGCATTCTGTTTCTCTCCGGCAATTTCGCCGCCTCCGACCGCGCCCAGCTTCGCTACCGCGGTTATCTCGACGCCATGGCCGAGAACGGGCTGACACCGCTCGATGCAGTGCAGATCCCCTTCGTCAGCGGCTACGACCAGCTCGATCTTGGCGGCGCGATGAGCTCGCTTGCGCCGACGGCGATCATCGCCTCCAACGATCTCCTGGCGCTCGGCGTCATCGGCGCGCTGAAGCGCGAGGGGCTGTCGGTCCCTGGGGATGTTTCGGTCGCCGGCTTCGACGGCATTGCCATCGGCCGGCTGATCGATCCACCGCTGACGACCATCGAAATGCCGGATGCCAGCATGGGGGCGACGGCCGCCTCGCTGCTGCTCGACATGGCGGAGAATGCCGCGCCCGCCCGCCATCTCGACGTCGCCTATACGCTTCGCCGCGGCGGTACCGTGCGCGCCATCTGAGAAGCTTGGGAAAAGAAGAGGCCGCCACGCGCTCGGCATGGCGGCCTCTACCTTATGCCTAGTGAGGAAGGAGATCAGCTGCGCGGCAGCATGCCCTCGACATCGGCGGCTGCGTCGTCGAGCGCTTCCTTCGGTTCGGCCGACTGGTCGACGATGCGCGAGAGGTTGTCGACGATCGTCTGCGTGACCTTGACGCCGTTCGAGCCGGGGAAGGCATACCAGGGGATCATCACCGGCATCTGGCTGAGACCTGCCTGGAACAGCGGGTTCTGCTTGTAGAAATCGCCGAGATAGTCGGCCGATTTCGCGGCGAGCTCGTTGTTCGGGACATAACCGGTGCCGGGGACGACGACGGAAGCGCCATAAGGGCCGGCGGCGAATTTGGCGAATTTCCAGGCAGCATCCTGCTTGGCGGCATCATGCGTCAGGATGACGACGGCATTGCCGCCCGTCGGCAGGCGGCCGTTCACCGGATCGATCAGCGGGATCTTGGCTGTACGCAGATCGAACTTGTTGCCGACATTCTTGATCGTGTTGCGCAGCGCGCCGGTTGTCTGGAATTCGAAACCGACCTTGCCGGCTGCGAAAGCCTGTTCGCCGGCGGCCTTGGTGAACACAGGCATGCCGCCCTCGGTGACCAGACGATGCAGGACCTCGACGGCCTTCTGACCTTCCGGGCCGTTGAAGGCAACCTTGCTTTCGTCGTCGCTCAGCATCTTGCCGCCGGCGCCGAAGAGCAGTGCGGAAAACATCCAGTCGTCGCCCTGCCAGCGGAAATCGATGCCGTCGACGCCGTTGCCGAGCGCCTTGATCTTGCCGCCGAGCGCGATGACCTCATCCCAGGTCTTCGGCGGATTTTCAGGATCGCCGCCGGCCGCCTTCACGAGATCGGCGTTGTAATACATGATCGGGTTGGAAGTCGCAAAAGCCAGGCCCACCTGCTTGCCCTTGACCTGGGCGAGCTTGAGGATCGTGTCGGAGAAGCCCTGCTCGGCCATGTTGCCGTCCTTCTGGACGAGCGGGCCGAGATCGACGGCGACGTCACGTTCATCGAGCATGCGCAGGCGGTTGAGGCCGATGAAGGTGATATCGGGCATTTCGCTGGTGCCGACCTGGCGAAGGATCGTCTGGATGCCTTCTTCATAGGTCGCCGACGGGCTGGCGAACTGAATCTTGATATCTGGGTTTTCTTCCATGAACTTCTTCGAGATCGTGTCCATCACGTCCTTGAAGAAGCCCGGCATAGGGTAGTGAACCGTCAGCGTCGTCTCGGCATGCGCGGGAAGCGCGATTGCCATCGATACGGTCGCTGCGGCGAGAAGCTGGGTGATATGTTTCATCGCTCGTTCTCCTGGGTTGAAACCGGTCAGCCTTTGAGACCGGTCATGGTGATGCCCTCGACGAAGCGCTTCTGCGCAAGCAGGAAGGCGATGACGAGGGGAAGGGTAATGATGAGGGTCGCCGCCATCAGCGCGCCGTAGTCGTCGCCGGCCTCGGCGGCGCGGAAATACATCAGACCGAGCGGCGGCGTGGCGTAGTCCTGCTTGCTGATGACGATCAACGGCCAGTAGAGATCGTTCCAATGGGCGACGACTGAGAAGATGGCGAAGGCAGTGACCGCCGGCCAGGCATTTGGCACGATGACGCGGGCGACGATGCCGAGTTCCGACATGCCGTCGAGACGGGCGGCATGGATAAGATCATCCGGCATGGCGCGGAAGAACTGCAGGAACATGAAGATCGCGAAGACCGAAATGGTGAAGGGTGCGACAAGGGCGGCGTAGCTGTTGAGCAGCGCGGCGCGGTCGAAGGCGACATAGAGCGGCAGCGCGGTCGCATGGATCGGCACCAGCAGGCCGAGCATGACAAGCACCATCATGGCGCGGGCGGCGCCGAAGCGCAGCTTTGCCATGGCGTAGGCGCAAGGGATCGCCACCAGCACCTGGAAAAAGAAGATCAGCCCGCAGACGACGACACCGTTCCACAACAGCTGCGCCATCGGCACCCGGCTCAAGGCCTTGGCGAAATTCTCGACATAGGTGAAGTGCGCCGGGATCAACGACAACGACGAGGTGAAGATGTCGCTTTGGGCCTTGCCTGCCGTCGAGATCATGAAGACATAGGGCGACAGGAAGACCATCGCACCGAGCGACAGCAAGGTGAGACGGATGATCCTGCCGAGGGAAAAAGCGCTCGTCATCATGTGTAATGCACCCGGCGATCGAGAATGCGGTACTGCAGGAACATCAGCACCACCAGGATCAGCAGAAAGACCACAGTCATTGCCGAGGCATAACCGACGCGCAGATAGACGAAGCCTTCCTGGTAGATCGTAAAGAGCAGCACCTCCGACGCCTTGTTCGGGCCGCCCTCGGTCAGCGTTTTGACCGTCTCGAAGACCTTGACCGCGTTGGTGATGCTGATGGTGATGACGAAGAGCGTCGTCGGCCCGAGCATCGGCCAGGTGACGAGCAGAAAACGGTCGAGGGAGGATCTGGCGCCATCCACCTCGGCTGCCGCATAAAGCTCGCGCGGGATCGCCGTCAGCCCGGCGAGGAACAGCACCATGTTGAAGCCGGCCGATTGCCAGACGCCGATGATCGAGAGGCTGTAGAGCACCGTGCCGGAACTGCCGAGCCAGTTCGGGCCTGGAAGCCCGACGAGGGCCAGCAGCGCGTTGAGCGGGCCGATTGTGGGGTGGAACATATATTGCCAGACGGTCGCCATGGCGACGATCAGCGAAGCGACCGGCAGGAAATAGGCGGTGCGGAAGAAGCTGCGCGCCTTGGTCTCGCTCTCGATCAGCATGGCGATGCCGAGGCCGAGAAGGATCGAGACCGGTGCGACGAGCGCCGTGTACACCGTCGTATTCCACAGCGACTTGCGAAACGTCCGGTCGGTGATCAGGTGCGCGTAATTCTCGAAGCCGACGAAACGGAACTTGCCGTAGCCCAGCTCGAAATCGGTGAAGCCGAGTACGATGACTGATACAACCGGCAAAAGCACGAAGAGGAACAGCAGGATCACAGCCGGCATCACCAGCATCCAGGCGATGCGGGCTTCGCTGCGCCGATGCGCAACGGCGGCATCGTGTGACACGGCCATGGAGACGATGCTAGCCATGCGCCCTCTCCCGCTGGGCATCGCTTATTGCGAGCCCGGCATCGCTTGCAGCGAGCCTGGCGTCGCTATTGGCGAGCCCTGCATCGGCAGCGCCGAGCCCGGCGTCACCCGTTGCTACGCCGCCGGCCAGCCGGCTGCCGTCCTCGGCAAAAATCAGCGTGCGGCCGGGCGAAAGCCGCAACCCGACCGGATCGCCGGCCACCAGGCCGGAGGCTTCGGCCGGCTGAACCTTGGCAACGATAGTCTCGCCGATCGCCTCGAGCCGGCAATGGAGGATGACTTCGGAGCCCAGGAATTCGACACGTTCGATCCGGGCGGCAAGGCCGTCATGCCGGTTCTTGGACAGAAAGACGAATTCGGGGCGAATGGCGAGCGTGACCGGCATCTTCCCGTCGCGCGCATTTTCAAGCGTCAGGCGCAGGCCGCCGCAGAGAATGACGCCGCCTTCGGCAAAGGCCGGCAGCAGATTGATGCGCGGCTGGCCGATGAAGCGGGCGACCTCGATATGGGCGGGATCATCGTAGATGACCTCGGGGCTGGCGATCTGCAGCAACTTTCCGCCCATCATCACGGCGACACGGTCGGCCATGGAAAGCGCTTCCGCCTGGTCGTGGGTGACATAGAGCGTCGGCACGCCGGCGCGGCGATGCAGGTCGACGATCTCGCCGCGGGCGTGAACGCGCAGATTGGCATCGAGATTGGAGAGCGGCTCGTCCATCAGGAAGATGCTCGGCTGGCGCACCATGGCGCGGGCCAGCGCCACGCGCTGACGCTGGCCGCCCGACATCTGGCCGGGCTTGCGGTCAAGCAGATGATCGATCTTCAGCGACGTAGCCATATCCCTGACGTCACGGGCGATCGCCCTGCGGGTGGCGCGCTGGCCCGGTATCAATGACCCGATGAAGGGCAGCCGCTGCATCCTCGACAGCCGGCGCATCGCCAAGGGCACGGCGATGTTCTCAGAGGCCGTCAGATGCGGATAAAGCGCGTAGGACTGAAAGACCATGGCGATGTTGCGATCGGCGGCCGCAACGCCGGACATATCCTGCCCGCCGATCAGGATCTCGCCCTGGTCGGCATGGTCGAGGCCGGCAAGGACGCGCAACAGCGTGCTCTTGCCGCAGCCGGAAGGGCCGACCAGCGCGATGAATTCGCCGGCGGCGACATCCAGGCCGACGCCACTCAGGATCTGGTTGCCGCCGAAAGCCTTGGTGATGCCGCGAAGCGAGAGCGCGCTCATTCGACGGACTCCTGCTGCTTGACCGCCTGGGGGTAGACTTCGTGCACGACGTCATCGAGCACATAAGCGGTCATGCCGGGAACGGCG
Organism: Rhizobium changzhiense; assembly: GCF_013087625.1. Classification (NCBI taxonomy): domain Bacteria; kingdom Pseudomonadati; phylum Pseudomonadota; class Alphaproteobacteria; order Hyphomicrobiales; family Rhizobiaceae; genus Rhizobium; species Rhizobium changzhiense. The sequence continues at coordinate 417,621 of NZ_JABFCQ010000002.1, read as the reverse complement.
GCGATCGTGCTTTCGACTGTCGTATCGAACTCGTGGACGACGGCGCCGATCAGTCGCTCGCCCGGCATCTCGCGCTCCATCTTGTCGATGATGAAGGCGGCCGAGGGACCCCATATCAGCTGGGTGTTGTCAAAGCGCCCCTGCCAGGCCCAGTGGAGATGGCCGCTCGCAAACAGCGCCACGTCATGGGCAGCAATCAGATCATAGAGCCGCCGGCGCTGAGCCGGGCGAACGCTCCAATATCCGGTATCGCCTTCGTCGGCGGCATCGACGAAGAGCGGCTTGTGCGCGAACAACGCTACGCGCCGCCCTACCCTGCCGGACAGCGCCTGATCGAGCCATTCGAACTGCGCCTCCTCCTCGTCATCCTCATGGCCGAGAAGTAATGAGTTCAACCCGAGGAAGCGCCAGCCGGCCGAATCCTCCAGCCAGCGGTCGTCGCCGGCAAGGCTTCGCCAGCGCGCCAGACGCTCGGCATTGACGGGCTGGTCTGATCCCTTGAGGTGGCCGACATCGTGATTGCCGGGGACGATCAGCATCGGGATCGACACCTGACGCATCAGGTCCATCGAGAAGGTAATATCCGCGTCCTTGTCAGCACCATCGACGGTGAGATCGCCGGTATGGACGATCAAGTCGGCGCCGGTCTCTTCAATCCAGCTCAGAAGCGGCGCCCAGTTGCCGTTGAAATGCGGCTTGTCGGGGCTGAAATGGGTGTCAGTGATCTGAATGATTTTCATGGGGCGCGTCTCCGAGAGGTCGGCAGCGCCTCACCGGCGCTCCCTTCTCGTGCCCTCTCTAGAAGGCTCCCATGTCAATCACACAGCTGAAGTTTTCAGCTGTTTCTCAGTTTTGACATCAATCTGTCATGCAAGAAGAAGGCTGCCCGCGCGAACCGGGCAGCCTTCTTCTTGCATTTGGAATTGAAACTGCGGTGAAATCAATGCCGTGGTGCGTTGGCGGGGATGGACGAGACCGTTGCCGAGACGGGGTCGCTTGCCGGAAAGCTGTCCTCCAGGCCCTCGTTGAGTTCCTCCTCCAGCGTTTCGCTATCACCGGCCGAACGCGCACTCGGCTGACCGATCAGGCCTTTGCTGCCTTCGTCGAAATTGCCGTTGCTCAAGGCATCGTAGCGGTTGATGCTGCCGTCTGCTTCCGCCCCGGTAAAGGCGGTCAGCTGAACCATCATGACCTTGGCGCGGTCGACCGCCGTCGTCTCATCGAGTTCGCCATGGGAGTTGTCGATTTTGACGGTAATCGATTCTCCTCCCTCGCCCAGGAATTCGACGGTAAAGATGTCGCCGGCCTGTGTAACTCGCGTATCGATCAGCTGCATGGAAACCTCCTATGTTCATGCACCTCAACGGCCATCCAGGTCCGGAGTTCCACGGCAACGCCATTTCCACTGAAGGAGAAGGGGCACGGCTGATCCCGGCGACCGAGCGGATGCTGGCGTCGATTTCCTCGTCATCAATCATCCATTAAATGTCACCCTTTTGCGAGGGACCGGATCGAATGCCGCCGCGCCCCTCGCTCCCACGCTTATGGTTAATTTATTAATAATTCTGGACTTATAAAAGGAACCGGACGCCCATTTCCAATGTTGATGCTCCGCCTGGAGGAACCCCCGATGATCCTGAAAATCCTTGCCCCCAAGATCGACGCCGATTGCCATGACACCGGCACCTGGCCCGATGGAATTTTCGCCGAAAACCGGATCGATCTTTCCGCTCGCCGCGACGGCCGCCGTCGCTCGCCGCATGAGCGCGACTACGGCAATGACAGGAAAGTGGAAAATCTGCCGCTCGGCTTTGTCTGACCGTTCCGGGCGTGGCGCGTCACAGCCTACGAAAGACCAGAACGCCTGATGCCGGCAACACGGCATTCAGCACTCCCGCCGTGGCTCTGATTCTTCCGCCGCCGTTACCGACGTTCCAGCCGCCATATAGGTGAGCATCGGTATTGAAGATCTCCTCCCAGAGATCATCCCCCAGACGTTCGCTGTGCAGCCGATATCCGTGTTCGAAGGGCGCGTCGTTCAGCGACCCCACAACAAGGAAATCCTCGCCGTCATTCCATCGATGAAACGCGATCACCCGATTTTCGTCGTGAACCAGGGGAATGTCGATGTTGCGGGAGCGAATGGCATCCTGATGGACGCTGAGCGCGATCAGATCGCGATAACAGCTGAGCATCCCTGCGCCGCTGCCTTCCGCTTCGCCGAGAATATTCTCCCGGTTCTCAAGGAAATCATTGTAGCGATAGGGCTTCTGGGCGCCGATTTCCTCACCCATGAAAAACATCGGCGTGCCGGCCGATAGCAGCGTCATCGCCGCCGCAAACCGGGATCTCGCCTCAGCCCACGCCCTTGTCTCACCGACGATCGGCGCAAAATTGACGGCGATAACGGCGGTTCGCGCCGATCCTTCACGATTGCCGCAATCGTCATGCGACTGGTTATAGACCACCTTAGATCGCGCGCTCGTCTGCAATGCGCCGGCAAGAGACGACATGGTCAGCGCCCACTTGTCCCCGAAGCCGGCATTCTTCAACAGCTGCGCCTGCGCGCCCCCGTGATATTCGACGAGGTTGTGATGAAAATCGCCGTACCAGGTCGCATCGAAGCCGAGCCCGTCGCCAGTCAGGCTCGGCTCGGTCATCGCCGACCAGTCCGAATAGTCCTCGGCCGTCAGGAAAAGCTGCGGCTTGATCAGCCGCATCGTGCGGGTCCATTGCTTCAGGAATTTGGCGCCGAAGGCTGCGGCCCGATCGGCGCGCCGGCCGTCGGCATGCAGGACCGGATATTGATGGATCGAACTTGTCTGATCGAGCCGGAAACCATCGATATGGCAGACGGAGACGAGGAACGCCGCGCTGGAGATGAAAAGCTGGCGCACCGCTTCCTCATCGAAGCGAGGCGCCCATCCCGTGGAGATGTTATCGATGTAGCCGCCTGTCGGATCGCCGTAATCGCCGGGGCGTCCTTCATACCAATAATAGATATTGCGGGTGTGATCGGTGGAATCATAGGCCCATTGCGCCCGTTCGCCGTCCGGGTCGAAGTGATTGTAACAAACATCGAGGATGACGGCGATGCCGCGCTGGTGGCAGATCTTGACGAACATCTTCAGCCGGTCGGTGCCGCCAGCCCCCTGGTCGGCGGCAAAGAAATGCGACGTGCCGTAACCCCAGTTGGCCCGCGTTTCGAATTCCGCAATCGGCAGCAGTTCCACGGCGTTGACGCCGAGTGCCGAAAGATGCTCGATGAAGGCGATGGCATCATCAAGCGTGCCGGGCACGGCCTTGCCGAAACCGAGCGCGCCGACGTGCAATTCATAGATCACCAGATCCTCGAGCCGCTCCGGAAGTGTTCGACCTCCAACGAATTCGTCAGCCCAGAACGTCTCGGCGGCAACCTCCTGCCCGGATGGAAGTACGACCCGCTTCGGATCGCAGACGACCGAGCAGCTTTGCGGTCCATCCAATGCGGCCGGCGATCCGTGATAGTTCGCTCCATCCGGATCGAAGTCTCCGGCGCCGATCTGCATGAGCGACCAGATATCCGTGCGGTAGGCGAGCGATCCATCATCCCTGGTGATGCGGTACATATAGGGCGTGCCGACCATGCCGTCGAAATCGGAAAGGCCGTGGTCTTCGCCGGTTTCAACGCTCCAGAAGCCATCAACTGTCCTGCGCATCCCGATGGTTGCAACCGTTCCGGTGCCGTCGTCGGCGACGTAGCCGATGGCCGGATCGGCGAGGACGAGCAAGACATCTCGCGCATTCGGCGCCCAGACCGAAAAGCGAATGCCGTCGACACTGTTGCGCCTTTCAACCCGGTTGGCCCCCAGACGGCCGATCCATGTCAGATAATAGGTCTGCGGCGCTATCCCCTGCTGGAGATCGAAGGAGCGTTCGCGACGCGTCGAGGCCTCGTCGTCCAATTCGGCGGCGATTGCCCACAGGCTTGAAGCGCCGGGGCGATCGACTTCGATCCCCCAGCGAAAATGCGTACCGATCTCGTCATCGGGAAAAGAAACCCTGGCGACGAAGACATCATAACCATCCTCGTCGCGAGAGCGCTGCATCGGAACAGATGCCCACTCGTTCGAGGGACGGCCCTGCTCGTCCCAACAGCCGCGGAGACGGACATTGTCGAACGCCGTCGACAGCAAGCCGCTGCGAAACCGGAATTGAACATTAACGGTCATCGGATCCTCCGGGCCATGTTGGACTTCGCCAGATTCTGCCTATGCGTCTGTTTCACTGGGTCATGATCGGCCGGCTGGATGCAAAAATGCAAGCATAGGTTCGGCATTAAAACCGATCCGGCGCGGGCCACATTCAGGACAATTTATCATGGTTAACGGGCAGCACTGCACGGTCCTCCTCGTGTATTAAATCGAATTGGCATCAGAAATGTGAAGAATAAATTCCCATCGCCAATTCCCTCATAAACTGGGAGAAAAACTTTGGCTCAAGCCGTTCGAATAAACGATATTATTCGTTCCTTTGGAATTGACACGCATATCGACTACACCGACGGAAAATATTCCAATGTCGAAGAAGTTGTTAAGGCTCTCGACCATCTTGGCCTTGATACAGTCCGCGATCACGCCCCCAACTCCGCTTCCGATCCCAACGGTCAAACACATCTCGGCGATGCAGCCGAAGCCGGCGTGCAATTCGTCTTCAGCGCCCAGCGAGAGGTGGACCCCGCGACCGTCGCCCAGCGGCTGCATGACTTCGTGCAGGCCCATCCCGGATCGGTCGTCGGCATCGAAGGACCGAACGAAGTCAACAACTGGCCGGTCAGCTATCATGGCCTGAGCGGCCAGGCTGCGGCGCTCGCCTATCAGAAAGACCTCTCTGCCGCCGTCAACGCCGATCCCTTGCTGAAAAATATCCCGGTCCTCGGCTTTACCGGATATACGGTCGCTTCCGCCTCCGACTACACGACGATCCATACCTATGCGAAGGATGGCGACCAGCCATATTCATGGCTTTCCCGGGAAGCCGGCGTTCAGCGCGCTGCCGATCCGGGCAAGCCGCTGGCGATCACCGAGACCGGATACCACACCTCGCTCACCGCCGACACCAATGGCGGGTGGGAAGGCGTCAGGGAGGCGACGCAGGCAAAGCTCCTGCTCAATACGCTGATGGACGGCGCCGCACTCGGCTCGAAACAGACCTTCATCTACGAGCTGCTGGACGCCTATTCCGATCCGCAGGGCGCCAATCAAGAAAAGCATTTCGGCCTTTTTCGTCTCGACTATTCGGCCAAGCCGGCGGCGACGGCGATCCACAATCTGACCACAATCCTTGAGGACAACGGTGCGACGAAGGCCAACTTCAGCGCGGGAACCCTCGATTATTCGATCGACGGCCTGCCGTCCTCGGCCCGCAGCTTGCTCACGGAAAAATCGGACGGAAGCTACCAGATCATCATCTGGAACGAGCCCGATATCTGGAACCAGACCACCGACACGGCCATTCAGGCCGCGACGACAGCCGTCAAAGTCAATCTCGGCGCCTCCTTCGGCTCCGTTAAGGTCTTCGACCCCGTGACCGGAACGACGGCGATCAAAAGCCTCAGCAACGTGTCGTCCCTGACGCTCGATGTCCTCGACCATCCCGTTATCATCGACATCGAACGCGGCAGTACCAGCACGCCGCCGAGCACCAATCATCTCTATGGCGGCACCGGCAACGATACCTTCACCGTGACCAATGCGAATCAAATCGTCGACGAAAGCCGGGGCGGCGGAACGGATACCGTCAAGGCTTCGATCTCCTTCAGCCTCGCGGACACGGCGCATGCGATCGGAACAATCGAAAACCTCACCTTGACCGAGACGGCCAATCTCAGCGCGACAGGCAACAATACGGCCAACGTTCTCACCGGCAACGACGGAAACAATTTTCTCAACGGCGGGAAAGGGAACGATCGATTGGTCGGCGGACTCGGCAACGACAAGCTCATTGGCAAGGCCGGTGCTGACGTTCTCACGGGCGGAGGCGGAGCCGATTCCTTCGTCTTCGATGTGAAGCCCAGCAATACACGCGTCGACAAGATCGTCGATTTCTCTTCAGCCGCAGGCGATAAGCTGGTGTTCGACGATGCGATTTTCACCGGGCTCAAACCATCGAGCTTTTCGGCCGAGAATTTCGTTCTGGGAACGAAGGCGCTCGAGGCTGATGACAAGCTGATCTACGATCAGGCCAGCGGCATCCTATCCTATGATGCGGATGGAAGCGCAGCAGGCGGGGCAATCCATGTCGCCGATCTCGACAATTCCGCTGCACTTCACTTCAAAGATCTCTTGCTTGTCTGAGCCGGTCGGCCCGTCGCCTTTCAGGCGGCGGACCCACAGCGTCACGGGCAGTCGTGTCTCCTCCTCTTGCCGGAGCCGGAATCCCGGCCACATTCTCCGTTGACGCCACCCGTGCAGGTCAGGAGAATCCTTTGCCCTGGATCGCCTATATCGTCCATTTCACCGCCGCGGCATTTCTGACCAACGGCATCCCGCATTTCGTCAACGGCGTCAGCGGCCGGCGCTTCCGCATCCCCTTCGCGCAAGGGACAAAGCTCGGCTCGCCGACGGCGAATGTCGTCTGGGGCTGGGCCAATTTCCTCATCGCCTTCCTGCTCTTCGCCAATATCGGGCCGCTCTATATCGGTACGCTTGGTGATACGATCTTCGTCGCGGCCGGCATGCTGGTCACCGGCATCCTGCTCGCCCGGATTTTCGAGGGCGAGTCCCGATAGTAACTTGCATGATGATAGTCACTGCTATAGTGACATCAGCCATGCAGCGAACGAGCTTCAGCGATTTCAAATGCCCGGCGGCGCGCGCGCTCGACAGCGTCGGCGACTGGTGGAGCATGCTGATCCTGCGCGACGCCTTCCAGGGGCTTTCACGCTTCGATGAATTCCAGAAAAGCCTCGGCGTGGCGCCGAATATCCTGACGCGGCGGCTCAAGCATCTGACGGAAAAGGGGCTGTTCGAACGGCGGCTCTACCATCAGCGCCCTGCCCGCTACGAATATCGGCTGACGGACAAGGGCCGTGACTTCTTTCCCGTTCTGATGACGCTGTTTTCCTGGGGAAGCCGGCACATCCCGGAAGAGGATCTCGCCTTTCTCTTGGGCGATGCCGCTTCCGGCAAAAAGCGCGAGACGATGCTGGTCGATGCGCGGACCGGCGAAGAAGTGACCCCCGAAAACACCAGCCTGCTTGCAGGCCCCGCCGCCGACGACGAGGTGCGCGAACGGATCGCCCGCATGCGCGCCTGGTATCTCGGCATCGACGGATAGAGAGGAAAATACAATGGATCGCATCGTTGTCACCGGCATGGGACTTGTCTCGCCACTCGGCACCGGCGTCGAGCCTGCCTGGAAGCGCCTTCTCGGTGGCGGTTCGGGGCTGAGAGTGCTGGCGGAGGATATCGTCGGCGAACTCTCGGCCAAGGTCGGCGGCATCGTTCCCGCTATCGCTGAGGATGCAGAGGCTGGTTTCGACCCAGACCGTTACATCACGCCGAAGGACCAGAAGAAGATGGACCGCTTCATCCACTTCGCCATGGCGGCGACGGAAGAAGCGGTGAGGCAGGCCGGCTGGATGCCCGTTGATGAAGGCGAGCGCGAGCGCACGGCAACGATCATTGCGTCGGGCGTCGGCGGCTTTCCGGCGATCGCCGAAGCGGTGCGGATCGGCGAAACGCGCGGCGTCCGGCGGCTGTCGCCCTTCACCGTGCCCTCCTTCCTCGTCAATCTCGCCGCCGGCCAGGTCAGCATCCGCTACGGCTTCAAGGGGCCGCTCGGGGCTCCGGTGACAGCCTGTGCCGCCAGCGTCCAGGCAATCGGCGATGCGGCGCGGCTGATCCGCTCCGGCGAAGCGGATGTGGCGATCTGCGGCGGTGCCGAGGCCTGCATCGACAAGGTGAGCCTCGGCGGCTTTGCCGCTGCGCGGGCGCTTTCCACCGGCTTCAACGAAACACCGGAACTTGCGTCACGGCCCTTCGACACGGCCCGCGACGGTTTCGTCATGGGCGAAGGCGCCGGCATCCTGGTCGTCGAAACGCTGGAGCACGCACTTGCCCGTGGCGCCACACCGCTCGCCGAACTCGTCGGCTACGGCACGGCTGCAGACGCCTACCACATGACCTCAGGCCCCGAAGACGGCGACGGTGCGCGCCGGGCGATGGAGGCGGCACTCAGGCAGGCGAAGATCCCGGCTTCGGAGGTCGGGCATTTGAATGCGCATGCGACCTCGACACCGGTCGGTGATAGGGGCGAGATCGCGGCGATCGGCACGGTCTTCGGCCGCAGTGGCGGCATTGCCATCAGCGCAACGAAATCAGCGACCGGCCACCTGCTCGGGGCGGCCGGCGGGCTGGAGGCGATCTTCACCATCCTTGCGCTGCGCGACCAGATCGCGCCGCCGACCCGCAACCTCGATGAGGCCGATCCCGCCGCCGACGGCATCGATATGATCGGCAAGACGGCGCGGCCGCTAGCGATGGACTACGCCATTACCAACGGTTTTGGCTTCGGCGGGGTGAATGCCAGCGCCCTGTTCCGGCGCTGGTCGTAAAGTCTCTTTTCTTACGCCAGAAATCGCCTACACTTTGGTTCTATCAGGGGAACATTCCCTCGATAGAGCCGGAGATCCCCATGCGCGCCTTCTTCGCAGTTCTCATCCTGTGTGCCGCGTCCGCCCTCTCCCCTGTCTCGGCCCGCGCCGAAGATCCGATCGACACGACGCGGACGATGATCGAGGACCAGATCAACGCCTTCCTCAAGGACGATGCCGAGACCGCCTATTCCTTCGCCGCCCCCGGCATCAAGGCGATGTATCCCGACAAGAACCTGTTCTTCGCCATGGTGAAGAAGAGCTACGAGCCGGTCTATCACCCTGGCAATTACGCCTTCGGGCGCAGCCGCTCGATCGACAACGGCGCGCTGATCTATCACGAGGTGCTGATCTCAGGCCGCGACGGCAAGGACTGGACGGCGATCTACCAGATCATGCGCCAGCCGGACGGCAGCTACAGGATCAACGGTGTGCAGATCATGCCGGACGCGGACAGCAAGGGCATATGATCCCGCTCTGATCAAACTTCGTCTGATTGGATCAAACGGGTTCGAGATCGCCCCTCGCCCATTCCTCCTGCGTTTCCGCCATGAAATCGGCGAAGCGGCCTTCGGCGATGGCCTTGCGGATGCCCTGCATCAGTTCCTGGTAATAGGCGAGATTGTGCCAGGAGAGCAGCATGCCGCCGAGCGCCTCGTTGGAGCGGACGAGATGGTGCAGATAGGCACGCGAATAATCGCGTGAGGCCGGGCAATTCGACTGTTCGTCGAGCGGGCGCATATCCTCGGCATGGCGGGCATTGCGGATGTTGACCTTGCCGCGGCGGGTAAAGGCCAGGCCATGGCGGCCGGAACGGGTCGGCATGACGCAGTCGAACATGTCGATGCCGCGGGCGACCGATTTCAGGATATCGTCCGGTGTGCCGACGCCCATGAGGTAACGCGGCTTTTCCAGAGGAAGGACCGGCAGCGTTGTTTCTAGCATCTGCAGCATGACATCCTGCGGCTCGCCGACGGCAAGGCCGCCGATGGCATACCCCTTGAGGTCGAGCTGGCTCAACGCCTCGGCCGAGCGGATGCGCAGCGCCGGGATATCGCCGCCCTGGACGATGCCGAACATCGCTTTGCCGGGCTGCTCGCCGAAGGCGACCCGGCAGCGCTCGGCCCAGCGCAGCGACATTTCCATGGCGCGCTCGATCTCCTTCGGCTCGGCCGGCAGTGCCACGCATTCGTCGAGCTGCATTTGGATGTCGGAGCCGAGCAGCCCCTGGATTTCGATGGAGCGTTCCGGCGACATATGGTGCAGGCTGCCGTCGACATGCGATTTGAAAGTGACGCCCTGCTCGTCGAGCTTGCGCAGGCCGGACAGCGACATGACCTGGAAGCCACCGGAATCGGTGAGGATCGGGTGCTCCCAGCGAATGAGCTTATGCAGGCCGCCGAGACGGGCGACGCGCTCGGCCGTCGGGCGCAGCATCAGGTGATAGGTATTGCCGAGGATGATGTCGGCGCCTGTCTCGCGCACCTGGTCGAGATACATCGCCTTGACCGTACCGACGGTGCCGACCGGCATGAAGGCCGGCGTGCGGATCTCGCCGCGCGGCATGGAAACCTGGCCTAGACGGGCGCCGGCATCGGTCTTCTTCAGGGTGAATTGGAAGTTGTCTGTCATTTGTCTTTCCGGAAAAGAAGGCTCGCGTCGCCATAAGAGTAGAAGCGGTAGCCGGTCGAAATGGCGTGTTTATAAGCCGCGTGCATGGTCTCGAAGCCGGCAAAGGCCGAGACCAGCATGAACAGCGTCGAGCGCGGCAGGTGGAAATTGGTCATCAGCATGTCGACCGCCTTGAAGCGGTAACCAGGCGTGATGAAGATGCCGGTAGCGCCGGCCCAGGGCTTGATCTCTCCGCTTTCACCGGCGGCACTCTCGATGAGCCGCAACGAGGTCGTGCCGACACAGACGATGCGCCCGCCTCTTTCCCGCACGGCATTCAGCCGGGCGGCGATCTCGGCGCTGACATAGCCGCTTTCCAGATGCATCTTGTGATCGTCGGTATCGTCAGCCTTGACCGGCAGGAAGGTGCCGGCACCGACATGCAGCGTAACAAAATGGCGTTCGATGCCGGCTTTGTCGAGGGCTTCGAACAGCGCGGGCGTGAAGTGCAGGCCGGCTGTCGGCGCGGCGACGGCGCCCTCCTCGCGGGCATAGATCGTCTGGTAATCCGCGCGGTCGCGCTCGTCCTCGGGGCGCTTGGCGGCGATATAGGGCGGCAGTGGGATATGGCCGACGGCGGCGATCGCCTCGTCAAGCGCAGGGCCTGAGAGATCAAACAGCAGCGTCACCTCGCCGGCCTCGCCCTTTTCCTCGACGGTGGCATCGAGCGAACCGAGGAAACAGCTTTCGCCGGAATGGCCGAAGGCGATGCGGTCGCCCTGTTTGATACGCTTGCCGGGCTTGGCGAAGGCCTTCCAGCGGCTGGGGTCGGTGCGCATATGCAGCGTTGCCGACACCTGTTGGCCGCCGGCGCCGTCGCGATGGCGGATGCCCTCGAGCTGGGCAGGAATGACCTTGGTATCGTTGAAGACCAGCGCATCGCCCGCTTGCAGGAAGGACGTGAGATCGCCGACGCTGTGATCCGAAAGGCTGTTTGCCGCATTCGGATCGACGACGAGCAGGCGCGCACTGTCGCGCGGCTCGGCGGGCCGCAACGCGATGCGTTCATCGGGCAGATCGAAATCGAAAAGGTCTACGCGCATCAGGGCACTTTCAAAGCGAAACCCGCCCTCGCGCAGTCACGCAAGGGCGGGTTTCAGCAGAAATCACAATCAGACGTCGGCGGCAACCCGCATGGAGACGATCGAGTCCGGATCGGAAACCGGCTCGCCGCGCTTGATCTTGTCGACGTTGTCCATCCCTTCGATGACCTGGCCCCAGACGGAATACTGCTTGTTCAGCCAGGGCGCGTCGGTGAAGCAGATGAAGAACTGCGAATTGGCCGAGTTCGGGTTCTGCGAACGGGCCATCGAGCAGGTGCCGCGCGTATGCGTGGTCGCAGAGAATTCGGCCTTCAGATCCGGCTTCGAGGAGCCGCCCATGCCGGCGCGACTGGGATTGAAGGTTTCCGAGCCCTTCTTGCCGAATTCGACATCGCCCGTCTGGGCCATGAAATCCTGGATGACGCGGTGGAAAACGACGCCGTCATAGGCCTTCTCGCGAGCGAGTTCCTTGATGCGGGCGACATGCTCCGGGGCGACCTGCGGCAAAAGCTGAATGACAACCTTGCCCTTGGTGGTTTCCAGAATGACGGTGTTTTCGGGATCCTTGATCTCGGCCATTGTCTTTTCCTCTCGTTTTCTCTCGTAACTTACTTCTTGCCCAGGGTGACCTTGATCATCCGGTCGGGACTTTTGACTTCGCCGTTCTGGCCTTCGCCGCGCTTGATCTTGTCAACGTTCTCCATGCCGGAAACGACCTTGCCGACGACGGTGTACTGGCCGTTGAGGAAGGAGCCTTCGGCGAACATGATGAAGAACTGCGAATTGGCGGAATTCGGATCCTGCGAACGAGCCATGCCGACCGTGCCGCGCACGAACGGGGTCTTGGAGAATTCAGCCGGGATGTCAGGCATATCCGAGGAGCCCGTGCCGGCGAGGCTCGCATCGAAGCCCTTTTCCATGTTGCCGTATTTGACGTCGCCGGTCTGAGCCATGAAGCCGTCGATGACGCGGTGGAAGGCGACGTTATCGTATTCGCCCTTCTTGGCCAGCGCCTCGATCTGAGCGACATGCTTCGGCGCCACCTCAGGCATGAGCTGGATGACAACCGGGCCATTCTTCAGCTCGATGGTGAGATAATGATCGGCCGACTGGGCGAAGGCATCCCCCGCGAAGGAGGCGAGATACAACACGCCGGCAAATGCGAGATAGAAGAGTTTCATATGAGCTCCATTGCGGCGGGGTCCGCCTGGTCTTTGCGCTTGCTAGTCTTTGTTCTTACTAGTTTGGGCGCTTGGATGTGAGGGCTTGCAGGACGGCGGCAGGCACGAAAGCGCTGACATCGCCGCCCATGGCGGCGATCTGGCGGACCAATGTGGCGGTAATGGGCCGCGAGGCCGTGCCCGCCGGCAAAAAGATGGTCTGGATATCGGGCGCCATCGTCCGGTTCATGCCGGCCATCTGCATTTCATAATCGAGGTCGGTGCCGTCGCGAAGACCGCGGATCAACAGTGTGGCGCCATGGCTGCGAGCGGCATCGACGACCAGATTGTCGAAGGCGACGACGGTAATATCGCCGGTCTTGCCGGGCAGCGCTTGAGCCAGAGAACGGCGGATCAGCTCGGCCCTCTCTTCGAAGGAGAAGAGCGGCGCCTTGCCAGGATGGATGCCGATCGCGACGATCACCTTTTCGGCGACGTTGAGAGCCTGGACCAGAACATCCACATGCCCATTGGTGATCGGGTCGAAGGACCCCGGATAGAAAGCTGTCGTCATTGGCCCGACCGTTGGTTTGACGCCTTTTGTCACGGATACCGCCTTCCCGCAAGTGATTTGCCCAGCTCCGGCCAGAGCACCGCGCGTCTTTTCAGACGCGTAAAGGACGTTATGCGCCGGGCGGTTAAACGGCGGATGAATGGCCCGTTCAAGACCGTTTCAGACAGGATCTGCTTAACTCCGATCATCCAAGCAGCCAATGCCATTCCGGCGTCCAGCGCTCCCCGAAAGACCAGGTCCATGCTGATCGTGCTCGTTGCACTTGCCATCGTTTCCTCCCTCGCCGCCGAGATGGCCTATGGCTATTTCGCCGATCGATACGAGATGAGCTGGGTGCGGCCGGAGCTTGCCGAGCATGCGGCGATCGTTCGCGCTCAGGGCCGGCTGCGCGAAAAACGAGCTTCGAATCTGAATGCCAGATGAACGAGACATTCAAGGTCGCTTCAGATCGGCATTGGTAAACACCCGATCAACATCCGGCGGAACCATTTACAGACGGATGCGTTCATTCAACCGATACATAGAGCGGCGCGGAAGGATTAAAAATGCCCGGCAAGATTACGATGATTAACGTGCTCTGGATGGTAATGGTCACGGGCATGCTGACCGCAACTGTCGCTCTCTATGATCAGAAGGTCGATACGTCCAAGGTTTATGGTCCCTATGCTTCGGCCCGTACGGCCGTGCTAGGCCAGTACTGAGGGGCGAGAACGCAACTCCCCAGGAAAGGAATGCCTATGTTCACGATCTTGACAGTGCTCACCGCCCTTATCAGCGTCATGTTCATCGTGTCTGTGGCCTCGACGATTTCAGCGCTCCGGCGCGAAGGCGAAGAGGTGAAGGCTCTGAACGAAAAACATAGAGCATTCTGACGTTCCTTTCTCTCCTCTTCCCACCCTTGAGCGGCACCCTTCCGTCGCCAGGGCCATTCAAAGCCGGATGCACCCAGCGTCCGGCTTTTTTCTTTGGTGTCGTCCTGAACCATCATCCATCTGAAAAGAAAAGGGCGGCTCGAAGCCGCCCCGTTCATTTGATCATTCCTCGGCAGGCCCGGCCGGATCGCCATCGGCAATCGGTGCCTCGTCGCCGCCACCTTCATCGGCAGCACCTTCGTCGGTAGCAGGGGCGCTTTCGGCGACCTCGACAGCCTCCTCGGCCTCATCCTCCTCCGGTTCGCTGATGCGCTCGACCGAGACGACCTTCTCGTCCTTGGCCGTCGAGAAGATGGTGACGCCCTTGGTGGCGCGGCTGGCAATGCGGATGCCGCCGACCGGCACGCGGATCAGCTGACCGCCATCGGAGACCAGCATGATCTGGTCGCCGTCATCGACAGGGAAAGCCGCGACCAGCTCGCCGATCTCGCCGGTCTTCGACGTGTCGGTGGCGCGGATGCCCTTGCCGCCGCGGCCGGAGATGCGGAAGTCGTAGGACGACGAACGCTTGCCGAAGCCCTTCTCGGAGACGGTGAGCACGAACTGCTCGAGCAGCTTCAACTCCTCGTAACGCTCGTCGCTCAGCTGGCCTTCCTCGGTGACTTCCTCGCCGACCAGTGCGATCTCCTCGGCCTCGCCCGTCGTCAGGCGCCGATCGTTGGCGGCGCGCTTCAGATAGGCCGCGCGTTCCCACGGCTCGGCGTTGACATGGCGCACAATGGTCATCGAGATGATCCGGTCGCCGCCGGCAAGCGAGATGCCGCGCACGCCGATCGAGTTGCGGCCGGCAAAGACCCGGACGTCGTCGACGGAGAAGCGGATGCACTGGCCGAGCGCCGTCGTCAAAAGTACGTCATCATTTTCGGTGCAGGTCTCGACGGAGAGGATTTCATCGCCCTCCTCCTCGAGCTTCATGGCGATCTTGCCGTTGCGGTTGACCTGGACGAAGTCCGACAGCTTGTTGCGGCGAACCGTGCCGCGCGTCGTCGAGAACATGACGTCGAGATCGTCCCAGCTCGTCTCGTCCTCGGGCAATGGCAGGATCGTGGTGATACGCTCGCCCGGTGCGAGCGGCAGCATATTGATCAGCGCCTTGCCGCGTGAAGTCGGCGTGCCGATCGGCAGGCGCCAGACCTTCTCCTTGTAGACGATGCCGCGCGAGGAGAAGAACAGAACCGGCGTATGGGTGTTGACGACGAATAGTCGGCTAACGAAATCCTCGTCGCGGGTGGTCATGCCGGAGCGGCCCTTGCCGCCGCGGCGCTGGGCGCGGTAGGTGGTGAGCGGCACACGCTTGATATAACCGAGATGCGAGACGGTGACGACCATGTCCTCGCGGGCGATCAGGTCCTCGTCGTCCATTTCGAGACCGCCATCGACGATCTCGGTGCGGCGCGGCGTGCCGAACTCGTCGCGGACGGCGATGAGTTCATCCTTGACGATAGTCTGGATGCGGACGCGCGAGGAGAGAATATCGAGATAATCCTTGATTTCCTCGCCGATCTTGTTGAGTTCGTCGCCGATTTCGTCGCGGCCAAGTGCCGTCAGGCGGGCCAGGCGCAGTTCGAGGATGGCGCGGGCCTGCTCTTCGGAGAGGTTGTAGGTCAGGTCGTCATTGATGCGGTGGCGCGGATCGTCGATCAGACGGATCAGGCTTTCGACATCTGCCGCCGGCCAACGGCGGGTCATCAATTCTTCGCGGGCCGACTGCGGATCGGGCGCCTGGCGGATGACGCGGATGACCTCATCGATATTGGCGACGGCAATGGCGAGACCGACCAACACATGGGCGCGGTCACGCGCCTTGCGCAGCAGGAATTTCGTTCTCCGGCTAACAACCTCCTCGCGGAACGAGACGAAAGCGCGAAGCATGTCGAGCAGGGTCAGTTGCTCGGGCTTGCCGCCGTTCAGCGCCACCATGTTGCAGCCGAAGGACGTCTGCAGCGGCGTATAACGATAAAGCTGGTTGAGGATGACCTCGGCATTGGCATCGCGTTTCAGCTCGACGACGACGCGATAACCCTGGCGGTCGGATTCGTCGCGCAGATCGGAGATGCCTTCGATGCGCTTGTCTCGCACCAGCTCGGCCATCTTCTCGATCATCGTCGCCTTGTTCACCTGATAGGGAATCTCGGTGATGATGATCTGCTCGCGGTCACCGCGCATCGGCTCAATGGCGGCAACGCCGCGCATGATAACGGAGCCGCGGCCGGTCTCGTAGGCTGAGCGAATGCCGGCACGGCCGAGGATCTTCGCTCCCGTCGGGAAGTCGGGACCGGGAATGATCTGTATCAGTTCCGGCAGCTCAATGGCCGGATTGTCGATCAGCGCGATACAGCCGTCGATGACTTCGGAGAGGTTGTGCGGCGGGATGTTGGTCGCCATGCCGACGGCGATGCCGCCGGCGCCGTTGACGAGCAGGTTCGGGAATTTGGCGGGCACCACGACCGGCTCGGAGAGCGTGCCGTCGTAATTGTCGCGGAAATCGACGGTTTCCTTGTCGAGATCGTCGAGCAGCGAGTGGGCAGCCTTTTCGAGGCGGCATTCGGTATAACGTTCGGCCGCCGGCGGATCACCATCGACCGAGCCGAAATTGCCCTGACCATCGATCAGCGGCAGACGCAGCGACCAGGGCTGCGCCATGCGGGCGAGCGCATCATAGATCGCGGAATTGCCGTGCGGATGGAATTTACCCATCACGTCACCGGTGACGCGGGCGCATTTGACGTATTTCTTGTTCCAGTCGATGCCGAGCTCGGACATGCCGTAGAGGATGCGCCGGTGCACAGGCTTCAGGCCGTCGCGCACGTCGGGCAGCGCGCGGCTGACGATGACGCTCATGGCGTAATCGAGATACGACCGCTGCATTTCCTCCATGATGGAGATGGGCTCGATGCCTGGCGGGAGCTTCCCGCCGCCGGGGGGTGTTTGCTCAGTCAAAACAGATCACGATCTCTTCTAGAATCACTTGAAGATTTATAGCGGAAAGCCTGTTCCCGCGCCAATTTCACAGCGCGTTTTGAACAGGCTTTTGCGGCTTAAAGAGGGTAAAACATGCAAGTTGCGCGGCTGGGCCCGACGAATCCGCCGCAGCCCGCCGCGGGATATTTGCCAAATCGGAATCCCCGCTTCACAATCATAAAAACCACGCACTGATATGGGGTTCCGGAGAGCCGATGGCAAGCGCCGACCAATTGATCAACGCCTTCACGACGCTTCTCGTCACCATCGATCCGCCGGGGCTCGCACCGATCTTTCTCGGCCTGACGACAGGCATGAGCCGTACCGAGCGCACGCAGGTGGCGCTGCGTGGTTCGGTCATCGCCTTCATCATCCTCGCCGTCTTCGCGCTGTTCGGCGCCGGCGTGCTCGGCGTACTCGGGATCTCGATCGGCGCCTTCCGCATCGCCGGCGGACTGCTGCTCTTCTGGATCGCCTTCGAGATGGTGTTCGAGAAGCGCCAGGACCGCAAGGAAAAGGCCACGGAGGTGGCGATCACCAAGGATCATATCGAGAATATCGCCGTCTTTCCCCTCGCCTTGCCGCTGATCGCCGGCCCGGGCGCGATCTCGGCGACGATCCTGCTGGCCGGCACGCTGGCGACCTCCGTCGGAAAGGCGCAGCTGATCGGCGTCCTTGCCGCCAATCTGTTGCTGACCTTCCTCATGCTGCTCGTCGCCGAAAGGCTGGACCGTTTCCTCGGCGTCACCGGCCGGGCCATCCTGACACGCCTCCTCGGCGTCATCCTCGCCGCCCTTGCCGCCCAATTCGTCGTCGACGGCGCGAAATCGGCGCTCAATCTGATCAGCGCGACGCCGCACTGAAAACGGCCGTAGATGATTGAGGCCGATCCGGCCTGAATGATCTGCCGCGGAATCAAAGAAAAAGAGCATGACGCCATCCAAGGCATCATGCTCTCACACGTCTTTCACAAAGCCAGCAAAGGCTATCGATCAGAACGGGATGTCGTCGTCGAGATCCCGCGAGAAGTTGCTGCCGCCACCGCCGCGGCTCGGCGATGAGGAGGGAGCCGGGGCGCCGTAGTCGTCGCCATAATCGTTGCCGCCACCGGCAGTGCCACGGCCGCCGCTCGCGCCACCGCCTTCACCGCGGCCGTCGAGCATCGTCAGCGTCGAACCAAAGCCCTGGAGCACCACTTCCGTGCTGTAGCGGTCCTGGCCCTGCTGGTCCTGCCACTTGCGGGTCTGCAGCTGGCCTTCGATATAGAGCTTGGCGCCCTTCTTCACATATTGCTCGACGACCTTGCAAAGGCCCTCGTTGAAGACGACGACAGTGTGCCATTCGGTCTTCTCACGGCGCTCGCCGGAATTGCGGTCGCGCCAGGTCTCCGAGGTCGCGATACGAAGATTGGCGATCGGCCGGCCATCCTGAGTGCGGCGGATTTCGGGGTCTGCACCGACGTTTCCAATCAGAATTACCTTATTCACACTACCAGCCATGCTTCTCACCCTGCCTGCCGCCCTGCCCGGCGGCGTTTAATCGATCGGCGCACCTTAAACCATCACGGACCGCCGATGCGCATGGGCGGCATTTAATCCACATGTTTATCCATCAGAAAGCCCCATGCATCCATCAGGAATTTTGTTCTTTATTTGTTCTAGTTTATCCGTATGATCCTGTCAACAGAATCGAAAACCTTCAGCCCTTGTGGATATTCAGCCTCGACTCGCCCGTCGGCATCACTAAATAAGGGCTGTCATCCAGAAAACCAAAGCAGAGACGATGAGCGAACTGAAGACGATCTCCATCCGCGGCGCGCGCGAGCATAATCTCAAGAGCATCGATCTCGATCTGCCGCGTAACAAGCTGATCGTCATGACCGGGCTGTCGGGTTCCGGCAAATCCTCGCTCGCCTTCGACACGATCTATGCCGAGGGCCAGCGGCGCTATGTCGAAAGCCTGTCGGCCTATGCCCGGCAGTTCCTCGAAATGATGCAGAAGCCCGATGTCGACCAGATCGACGGGCTGTCGCCGGCAATCTCGATCGAGCAGAAGACCACCTCGCGCAATCCGCGCTCGACGGTCGGTACCGTCACCGAGATCTACGACTACATGCGCCTGCTCTTTGCCCGCGTCGGCGTTCCCTATTCGCCGGCGACCGGCCTGCCGATCGAGAGCCAGACCGTCAGCCAGATGGTCGACCGCATCCTCGATTTCGGCGAGGGCACTCGTCTTTATATCCTTGCGCCGCTCGTGCGCGGGCGCAAGGGCGAATACAAGAAGGAACTGGCGGAGCTGATGAAGAAGGGCTTTCAGCGCGTCAAGGTCGACGGGCAGTTCTACGAGATCGCCGAGGCGCCGGTGCTCGACAAGAAATACAAGCACGATATCGACGTGGTGGTCGACCGCATCGTCGTGCGCTCGGATGTCTCGGCGCGCCTGGCGGACAGTCTCGAAACCTGCCTGAAGCTCGCGGACGGGCTGGCGGTCGCCGAATTCGCCGACAAGCCGCTGCCGCCGGAAGAGACCTCGGCCGGTGGCTCGGCCAACAAGTCTCTGAACGAGACGCATGAACGTGTGCTGTTTTCGGAGAAGTTCGCTTGCCCGGTCTCCGGCTTCACGATTCCCGAAATCGAACCCAGGCTGTTCTCCTTCAACAACCCGTTCGGCGCCTGCCCGACCTGTGACGGCCTCGGCGCCCAGCAGAAGATCGATCCGGACCTGATCGTGCCCGAGCCCGAACGGACTTTGAGGGACGGCGCGATCGCGCCTTGGGCCAAGTCGACCTCGCCCTATTACAACCAGACGCTGGAAGCGCTCGGCAAACATTACGGCTTCAAGCTCGGCACCCGCTGGAACGATCTTTCCGACGAGGCCAAGGACGTCATCCTCAATGGCACCAACGACAAGATCGAATTCCACTACGCCGACGGCGCCCGCTCCTATACGACGCAGAAGAACTTCGAGGGTATCATCACCAATCTCGAGCGCCGCTGGAAGGAGACCGATTCTGCCTGGGCGCGCGAAGACATCGAGCGCTTCATGTCGGCTGCCCCCTGCCCTTCCTGCAACGGCTTCCGCCTGAAGCCGGAGGCCTTAGCGGTGAAAATCGACACGCTGCATATCGGCGAAGTGACTGGTATGTCGATCCGCGTCGCCCGCGACTGGTTCGAGACGCTACCGGCAAGCTTCAACGCCAAGCAGAACGAGATTGCTGTGCGCATCCTCAAGGAGATCCGCGACCGGTTGCGCTTCCTCAACGATGTCGGCCTGGAATATCTCAGCCTGTCGCGCAATTCCGGCACCTTGTCGGGCGGAGAAAGCCAGCGCATCCGGCTAGCCTCGCAGATCGGCTCGGGGCTGACCGGCGTGCTCTACGTGCTCGATGAGCCGTCGATCGGCCTGCATCAGCGCGACAATGCCCGGCTGCTCGACACGCTGAAGCATCTGCGCGACATCGGCAACACCGTCATCGTTGTCGAACATGACGAGGATGCGATCATGACGGCCGACGACGTGGTCGATATCGGCCCGGCTGCCGGCATTCACGGCGGTCAGGTCATCGCCCATGGTACGCCGCAGGACATTATGGACAGTCCGAACTCGCTGACCGGCAAATATCTTTCCGGCGAACTTGGCGTTCCCGTTCCCGACGAGCGCCGCAAGCCGAAGAAGGGCCGCGAGATCAAGGTGGTCGGGGCGCGCGGCAACAATCTCAAGAATGTCACGGCGTCGATCCCGCTCGGGGTGTTCACGGCGGTGACCGGCGTTTCCGGCGGCGGCAAATCCACCTTCCTGATCGAGACACTCTATAAATCGGCCGCGCGCCGCGTCATGGGCGCGCGTGAAAACCCGGCCGATCACGACCGCATCGACGGCTTCGAGCATATCGACAAGGTGATCGATATCGACCAATCGCCAATCGGCCGTACGCCGCGCTCGAACCCGGCAACCTATACCGGCGCCTTCACACCGATCCGCGACTGGTTCGCCGGCCTGCCGGAGGCGAAGGCACGCGGCTACCAGCCGGGCCGCTTCTCCTTCAACGTCAAGGGCGGGCGCTGCGAGGCCTGCCAGGGCGACGGCGTCATCAAGATCGAGATGCACTTCCTGCCCGACGTCTACGTCACCTGCGACGTCTGCCACGGCAAGCGCTATAATCGCGAGACACTCGACGTCACCTTCAAACAGAGGTCGATCGCAGACGTGCTCGACATGACGGTGGAGGAAGGCGTCGATTTCTTCGCGGCGGTGCCTGCCGTGCGCGATAAGCTGCAGTCGCTGAAGGATGTCGGCCTCGGTTACATCAAGGTCGGCCAGCAGGCGAATACGCTCTCCGGCGGCGAGGCGCAGCGCGTCAAGCTTGCCAAGGAGCTGTCGAAACGCTCGACGGGGCGCACACTCTACATTCTCGACGAACCCACGACCGGCCTGCATTTTCACGACGTCGCCAAGCTGCTCGAAATGCTGCACGAACTGGTCAACCAGGGCAATTCGGTGGTGGTGATCGAGCACAATCTCGAAGTCATCAAGACCGCCGACTGGGTGCTTGATTTCGGTCCTGAAGGCGGCGATGGCGGCGGCGAGATCGTGGCTGTCGGCACGCCGGAAGCGATCGTCAAGGAGAAGCGGTCCTATACCGGACACTTCCTGAAGGAATTGCTGGAACGGCGGCCGGTGAAGAAGGCGGTTGCGGCTGAATGACGATGAGGCCAGCATCGCCCGATGATCTGGAAACGATCGCGACGCTGACAACCGCCGCCTACCGGCCCTATACCGAGCTGTTCGGCGCTCCGCCGATCCCGGTGACGGAGGATTACGCGCCGCGGATCGAACGCGGCGAGGTCTGGCTGCGCGAGATCGGCGGGCAAACGGCCGGCCTGGTGGTCGTCGAGCAGCATTGCGATCACCTCATGCTGTTCAGCATCGCGGTCTCGCCGGCCTTTCAGGGTGCCGGGAATGGGCCACGCCGGAGATCCGGCTCTACACGAATGCGCGGATGGAGCGGAACATCGCGCTCTACAGCGCCTTCGGGTTTCAGGAAACGGGTCGCCGGCCGAACCCTTATCGGCCAGGATGGACACTCGTCGACATGACGAAAGAGATCAATGCGGCCTGAGCGGCTGCGAATGGGGAGGACGACATGACGAAATCCGGCACTATCCGCACCGGCATCGGCGGCTGGACCTTCGAGCCCTGGCGCGGGCATTTCTTTCCCGATGACCTGAAGCAGAAGGACGAGCTGAATTATGCCAGCCGCCAGCTGAAGGTCATCGAGGTCAACGGCACCTATTACAGCACGCAGAAGCCTGCGGTCTTCGCCAAATGGGCGGCGGATGTGCCCGAGGGTTTCATCTTTTCGCTGAAGGCGACACGTTTCGTCACCAATCGGCGGGTGCTTGCCGAAGCCGGTGAATCGATGGAGCGGTTTCTTTCATCGGGCATCAGCGAACTCGGCGATCATCTCGGGCCGCTGCTGTGGCAGTTCGCGCCGACGAAGAGGTTCGATGCAGACGATTTCGAGGCCTTCCTGAAGCTGCTGCCGGCGAAACAGGACGGGCTGGCGCTCCGCCATGTGGTCGAGGTACGGCACGATTCCTTCAAGGTGCCGGAGTTCGTGGCGCTGCTTTCGAGATATGGCGTGGCGCCTGTTTGCGCTGAACATTTCGAATATCCGATGATCGCCGACGTGACGGCCGACTTCGTCTATGCGCGGCTGCAGAAGGGTTCGGACGATATTCCGACCTGCTATCCGGAAAAGGACTTGAAGGCCTGGGCAGGCCGGCTGGAGACCTGGGCCGAGGGCAAAGTTCCTGATGACCTGCCGCTGATCGATGGAGATCGCAAGGTGAAGACCGAGCCGCGCGACGTCTTCGCCTTCATGATCCATGAGGGCAAGGTCAATGCGCCGCACGGGGCGATCGCCCTGCAGCAGGCGCTGGCGAAATAGGCGAGGCTGGATAGTCACAAAAGGATCGTAACATTGTGGGTATCACATCGTCAGTCACGCAACCCATGAGGGCATCATGAGCGTGGTAACCCGGGGGCCCGCATGAGCGTTGCCGCATCCTATCTCTATCGCAACGGACGGCGGGTCGAGGCCATACCTTTCGAGGCGGCCTCCATTCCGGCGACGGACAACGAATTCATTTGGATCGGGCTGCACAAGCCTAGCCGGGACGAACTCCTGCTGCTGCAAGGCCGTTTTGGCCTTCACGAACTCTCGATCGCCGATGCGCTCAGTTCTCTGCAGATGCCGAAGCTCAGCGTTTATGACGACCAGCTGTTCGTCATCGCAAAGACGGCACAGCTCGAGGCGGACCATATTACCTACGGGGAAACCGCAATTTTCGTCGGCAAGCGCTATATCATCACCGTCCGCAATGGGTCGGAGCGGGGGCACGGAGAGCTGCGCGGCCGGCTGGAGACATCGCCGCAGACGCTC
Source organism: Rhizobium changzhiense (assembly GCF_013087625.1). NCBI lineage: Bacteria > Pseudomonadati > Pseudomonadota > Alphaproteobacteria > Hyphomicrobiales > Rhizobiaceae > Rhizobium > Rhizobium changzhiense. The sequence goes on along the minus strand of NZ_JABFCQ010000002.1, from coordinate 394,200 downwards.
TGCCATGGCACCGACTACATTCTGCATGCCATTCTCGATTTCATTATCGACGGCTATCTTCCCATCGTGCGCACGATCGAGGATTCCGTTCTCGAGATGGAACGAAAAATGCTCGATGCGTTTCTCGACCGCAGCCAGATCGCCCGGATTTTCAAGTTGCGCCGGGAAGTCATTCTGTTTCAGCGGGTGCTGGATGCGATGCTGGACCTTTGCGGCAAGCTCTACCATCTCGACCTGCCGTCGCTTGACAAGGAAGCGAAGCCTTATTTCCGCGATGCGCTTCAGCACATGCACCGTGTCGAGACGATGGTTGCAAGCTTGCGCGACGTGATCACATCGGTTTTCGAAGCGAGCAATCTGCTTGAACAGCAAAGACAGGGCACGATCACTCGGCAGCTAGCGGCCTGGGCTGCTATTCTCGCCGTTCCAACGGCAATCGCCGGCATCTACGGCATGAATTTCGACAATATGCCCGAGCTGAAAACCAGCTACGGTTATTTTATCGTCCTGGCAGTCATCGCCGTCATGTGCATCGCACTTTTCATCCGTTTCAAGCGCGCCCGCTGGATATGACGCCTTGCTCGCCGATGGGCTTCATTTCTTCCCGTCCGCCAGCGCCTCTTTCCGGCGGCGCGGCAGGAGCGATTTGAGGTACCGCCAGATCGGCGAGACGATGTAGCCGGCGACCGGAATAGCGATCAAGCCGGCGACGATACCGACGATGCCCGCTCCTGCGGCCTCGACGATCCAGCTGACCACGGATGCCAGAGCGGGAATGGCATGCGCGGTCGCCTCCCCGGCATCATGGATCAGATGTGCAGGGCCGCCGAGGCCATAGGATTCGAGGCCGTGAACGATGATGCCGCCGCCGACCCAGATCATGGCGGCCGTGCCGACGATGCCGAGCAGTTTCAGAAAATAAGGCATGCCTGTGACAAGCCCCTTTCCGATCGCACGCAAGAAGGCGCCGATCGGAGAGCCCGTGCGCACACGCGCCAGCATCAGACCCAGATCATCGGCCTTGACGATAAGCGCCACGCCGCCATAGACCAAGACCGTGATGCCCAGTCCCACGACGGCGAGGATGAGGGCCTGCGTGAACATGCCGCCTGACGGCACCGCGGCGAGCGTAATCGCCATGATTTCGGCCGACAGGATGAAATCCGTCTTGATTGCACCGGCGACCTTTTCGTCTTCTACCGATTTGGCATCGAGGCTCGTGGCCTCGAGTGCCGATTCATGGGCGTGGGCCGCATGCGGCAGCACTAGTCCGTAGACTTTTTCCACGCCTTCGTAGCAGAGGTAAAGCCCGCCGATCATCAGCAGCGGCGTGATCGCCTGCGGGGCGACAAGACTCAGGATAAGCGCTGCGGGAAGCAGGATCAGCAGCTTGTTCTTCAGCGAGCCGAGCGCGATCTTGCCGATGATCGGCAGTTCGCGCGCTGCCGAAAATCCGGTGACGTAACGCGGCGTGACCGCCGCATCGTCAATGACGACACCGGCCGCTTTCGCGCCCGCCTTGGCCGCCTGGCCGGCAATGTCGTCGAGCGACGCCGCAGCCACTTTGGCCAATGCCGCGATATCATCAAGAAGGGCGATCAGGCCAACACTCATTCGAGCCTCCGTCGGGAAGACAGACTTGCGCAGTGAAAAACGGAAAACCAATCAACGAAACGTGGCATCCTCCGGCGGGAAGATGCCACGCAAGGATCGCGACGACAATGGCCGTTATTCAGCCGGTATCGGGCTCAACCCGCCCTCGTCCAGCGGAGGACGTGCCTGCCGTTCCCGTTTCTGCGAAACCCGTGACAAAACGCTCTGGCGGTTCACGGATTTGCGCTCCTCGTCGATGCGGCGGATCAGAATCTCCGCGCGCTCGACCGAGCCGAGAAGCGCCAGGATCGTGCCGCGTTCGGCCGCACCGGCATTCGGGCCAAGTGCCAGTGTCTGTTCCCGCAGTTCGGTGACGTTGGGAAGGCTGACATGGCCGGCCGGCATGGAGGGACGAACCACGCCATAGTCGGGCATGATATCCTGCAAAGAGGCATCGAGCTTGCTCAGTGCAAGATTGACGATCGCCAAAGCGGGTTCGCTGAATTTTTCACGCTTCACGCGCCGCGCGACCTGATGCATCGATTCCGTCAACGCAGCGGTGAAATCCGCCTCCTCGATCAGGCTGGCGACCAGATCGAGTTGCTCGTAAGGCAGATCCTCCTTCATCAGCGATGCGGTATAATCGCGAATGTCACGGCTGAGGATATCGGTGGCAAGATAATGTTCGCCCGGATCTGATGGCGCCGACTTGGCGGATCGGGCAATATCCAGGAACATCGCGCCGGCCTGCAGATGACGCGCGGTCTCCTGCTGGACGGCCGGAACGGCCCGCGCGAAGTCGCCTGTGAGCTTGCGGTCGAGGAATTTCGGCGTCGAATAATCTTCCACATCCTCGGCGTCGATGCGGCCGATGCGCGACAAGACACGTTCGAAGACGCTGACGAAGGGAAACAGCAGCGCCGTGTTGAAGACGTTGAAGAAGGTCGAATAGAGACCGACAGCGACCGGAACCAGCGGAAATGTCTCCTTGCCCTCGACCACGACCGGAACGCCGGGATCGCCGCCGAACCACTGCATCGCCCATGCCAGAACGTCGATCGAGACGAAGAACAAGGGCACCGTTATGCAGACGCCGATAATGTTGAAGGACATATGGGCATAGGCAGCGCGTTTGGCGTTCTTCGACAGATTGAGCGAGGCAATCCAGGAGGTGATCGTGGTTCCGAGATCCGCACCCAGCGAGAAGGCAACCGCCGTCGTCCAGTCAAGGACACCGGCCGCACCGAGCCCCATGACGATACCGATCGTCGCCGACGAGGAGTGGATCATCGCGGTGACGCCGGCGGCGATCAGCACGCATTTGATCAGGTTGTAATAGGAGTCGGCGGTCAGCGTCGACAGAACATCCATGACCTCCGGTATGTTGCGCAGCGGTCGAAGGCCGCCGGTCATCAGATTGAGACCGTAGAAAATCAGCGCGAAGCCCATGCAGGCAAGCGCGACGTTGCGGATCCGCTCGCTCTTGGCAAAGCAGTAGACCAGCGAAAAAACGCCCGCAAAGATCAGGCCAAGAGGCCCCAGCGGCAAGGCGATCAGGCCGTTTCCGAGCGTCGTCCCGATGTTGGCGCCCATGATGACGCTGATCGCCGGACGCAATCCGACAACGCCGGCATTGACGAGGCCGACGACCATGACCGTCATTGCCGTCGATGACTGGATGACACCGGTGATGAGCGTTCCCGCGATAACGCCCTTGATCGGCGTGCCTGCGGCTCTCGCGAGAAATGCGCGCATCTTGTTGACGGAGAGTGCCTGGATGCCGTTCGACATGAACTCCAGACCGAGCATGAATATCCCCAGCCCGCCGATAACAGGCACGAGAATATCCTTGAAAATGTCGATGTTCATTACGCCTTACCCCCTTGGCGCCAAAATGGCGCGCTTCAACGGCGCCCCCGCGCCTCACTCATATGCCCGATTTCATACAGTCAGGGATGTCCCGACCGCGTATCATGCGCGAACGAATTACTGGCTCGCGGATGCATCCTGCTTCAGCCAGTATTTGACGATCTGACTGACGAGCTGCGGCGGCAAAGGCACATAGCCCATCGCCTCGGCGTCCTTACTGCCTGTCTCGAACGCCAGGCGGAAAAAATCATGCACGCGGCGATAGCGATTGGGCGCCTGTCCCTTCATTGGAACGACAGCGAATGTCGCCCCGCTGATCGGATAGGCCGCCTCTCCCGGTTGATCCGTGAGCGACACCGAAAAAGCTTTCGCTTCATCCCATGAGGCGGTGCTGGCCGCAGCCCGCACGCCATCCGGTCCCGGTTTTACGAACTGGCCGGATTTGTTCTGAACAGCGGCATAGGGCAGGTTTGCACGCTCGACCTGGCCAAAATCGGCATAGGCGATCGCCCCCTTGGTTGCCTGCACCGCGCGAATGAGATCTCCGGTTCCCTCGACACTCGTCCCCACAGGCCAGGCGATCAGCGTATCCGCTCCATGTGCCGCCTTCCATTCCGGGCTTGCCGAGGACAGGAATTCGGTGAACATGAAGGTGGTGCCTGATCCGTCCTTGCGGGTAACCGGACTGATTTTCTGATCGGGAAGGCTGATCTCCGGGTTGATCGCCTTGATGGCAGGGTCAGCCCACGACTGGATCTTGCCGAGATAGATATTCGCAAGCAGCGGGCCAGTCAGGTTGATACGGCCCTTGTCGATACCGTCAAGATTGACGGCAATCGCCACGCTGCCGAGCACGATCGGAAACTGCTGGCGGCCATGCTTCAAAAGCTCGTCGTGGGAGACAGGCACATCGGTCGCAGCGAAATCCAGCTCCGGCTGATCAAGGCGCATCAGACCTGCCAGCGAACCGACGAGCTCGTAGTCTACCGTCCAGTCGGGTGAGCTGAAGTCGCCGTCATCCATCCGCGCCTTCTCGTAGATCTCTGCCCACTTCGCGATGATGGGTGCCGCGAATGTGGAGCCGGCGCCGCGAATGGGCTCGGCCGTGGCTGCAGGAGCGATGGACAGTGAACCAACAACTGCCGCAAGTCCGGCAAAGCAGGCGGCGGCGCTCGTCACTCTGTGGACTTGCCGAAAAAAACGTTCCATCGGCGCTTCCCCCTTGCAACCGTTCACTGCGCACTCGATCAGAATTCAAACCAGATCAGCTCAGGACCCGGCGTACGAACCCTTGTTCCAGCCGACAGGAATTCCTGACACCATTAAGTATTTCCATTCATTAACATTTTAATGACAGTTTAGTTTTGCGGATTGCTGATTCTCGGCGCGGGACATCTTTCGCTGATCGATGTCGCTTTAAAAATCCGAAATAAAACCGTCACTCAACTGACACATCGGCCGCATTTATAATGGTAAAACAACCCAGCCTGCGCCACGGCCAGACCGACGGTGCGGATTGCTTCTGCGTTCGAGGTGAAAGAGGATGCGGCGGCGCTAAAGCGGCAATACCTCGGCTGCGAGTTCCTCCGCCGTCAGCCCTTTGCCGGCGCGTTGGCCGGCCTCGCCGTGCAGCCAGACGCCGGCAGCGGCGGCCTCGAAGGCCGGCAGGCCTTGGGCGAGCAAGCCGCCGATGATGCCGGCAAGCACGTCGCCGGAACCGGCGGTGGCAAGCCAGACCGGGGCATTGGTATTGATGAGCGCACGTCCATCAGTCGCGGCGATGACAGTATCGGCGCCTTTGTAAATGATCGCGGCATTGGCGCGGCGGGCGGCGGCCACAGCCTTGTCCACCTTACCGAGCGCATCGTCGCTGGCGATATCGGGAAAAAGCCGCGCGAATTCGCCCTCGTGCGGTGTCAGCACCAGACGCGGCTCACCCCGGAAAAGATCAAACAGCTGTTGCGGATCATCCTTGAACGAGGAAATGCCGTCGGCATCGAGCACCAGATGGCGATCAGCAAGGGCCGAGACGAAGCCGCGCGCCTTGGCGCCGATACCGAAACCGGGGCCAAGGACGAAGGTCTGCAGCCGCTTGTCTGAGAGCCAGTCGCCGAGGTCGGCCTCGTCGTCGATGGCATGCAGCATGACGGCGGTCAGATGCGCAGCATTGGCGGCCATCGCCGCGCGGGGGGCGGCGATCGTCACCAGGCCGGCGCCGGCCTTCAGGCCCGAGATCGCCGACATGCGCGCTGCACCCGTCTTGTCGGCCTCACCTGAGAAGACGACCAGATGACCGCGCTTGTATTTGTGGGTTTCCAGTTGCTCGGCCGGCAGCGCACCCTTCCAGGCATCCGGCGTGTTCTCGGCGATGAGACCGCTTGCCTCGGCGCCGATGATGCGGGCGGGGATACCGATGTCGAAGACTTCCAATTCACCGCAAAGCTCCCTGCCCGGCATCAGCAGATGGCCGGGCTTGCGGGTCATGAAGCTGATGGTGTTGCGGGCCCGGAAGGCGGCACCCAGCACCTTGCCGGTGCGACCATCAAGGCCGGAGGGCAGATCGATGGCGAGCACGGGAATACCGGCCTCGGTGACGCGCCCGATCAGCGCGCCCACATCGGCCGACACTTCGCGGCCAAGCCCCGCCCCGAACAGACCATCGACGACGACGTCGCCGGTTTCCGGCCGATAGAGGTCGAGGTTTTGCCCCTCGAGCACGCAACCGGCTCGGGCACGGGCGGCATCGCCCTTCAGCCTCTTGGGATCGCCGAGGTGGAAGAGCGCCACCCTCGCCCCGCTCTGCTGTAGATGACGTGCTGCGACACAGGCGTCGCCGCCATTGTTGCCGGGTCCGCAGACGACGACGAAGCGCAACGCTCCGGGATGAAGGCGCAGAGCAGCGGCTGCGACCGCAGCACCCGCCCTCTCCATCAGTCCGAAGGAGTCGATGCCGGACGCAGCAGCGGCTGCATCGACGGCGGCCATTTCAGCAGGCGTGAGAAGAAGGTCGGACAGATGTTTGGTCATCATCCTATTCAATCAAAAAACGCCTAAAAAACAACCGGCTGAAACAGCAAAGAGAAGGACGAAATTTAGGCATATGCCTACCTTTTCATCTCCAGGTGAGGTACTTTCGCGATTGCGAAAATACCTGACTTTTTCAGTTTCGAGTGGGATTTTGATTGGGAGTCAACGTTTTTCCACCTGTTCGTCACCAAAACCACGTAGAATTCCCCGCAAACGCTCGCGTTTTGACCGAATCGACGTCTTTTTTCGATAAGATGGATTTCAAACTGGCACGATATCTGCATCATACCCGGCGAGCGGGAAAGTTCCTGCCATAACAAGAGAAGCGGAGAGACATTTTCTCATGAAAAAGATCGAAGCGATCATTAAGCCTTTCAAGCTGGACGAAGTGAAGGAAGCCCTTCAGGAAGTTGGCCTGCAGGGTATCACGGTCACGGAAGCCAAGGGTTTCGGCCGTCAGAAGGGCCACACGGAACTCTACCGCGGAGCTGAATACGTCGTCGATTTCCTGCCGAAGGTCAAAGTCGAGGTCGTGTTGGCCGACGAGAATGCGGAGGCCGTCATCGATGCGATCCGGAAGGCGGCGCAGACCGGCCGCATCGGCGATGGAAAGATCTTCGTCTCCAACGTCGAAGAGGTTATCCGCATCCGCACCGGCGAGACCGGCATCGATGCCATCTGACCACTTTGCCAATCGCGCAAAGTCCGTTACCGTCATCGCCGACCTACACCGTCATCGCAAATCGGAGGAAACTCATTAATGGCGACCGCAAGCGAAATTCTGAAGCAGATCAAGGAGAACGACGTAAAGTTCGTCGATCTGCGTTTCACCGACCCAAAGGGCAAGCTGCAGCATGTGACGATGGACGTTGTCTGCGTCGATGAGGACATGTTCGCCGACGGCGTGATGTTCGACGGCTCCTCAATCGGCGGCTGGAAGGCCATCAACGAGTCCGACATGGTGCTGATGCCCGATACGGAAACGGTGCATATGGACCCGTTTTTCGCTCAGTCGACCATGGTTATCGTCTGCGACATCCTCGATCCGGTTTCCGGCGAAGCCTATAACCGCGATCCGCGCGGCACCGCCAAGAAGGCCGAAGCCTACCTCAAGGCATCCGGCATCGGCGATACGGTCTTCGTCGGCCCGGAAGCCGAATTCTTCGTCTTCGACGACGTCAAGTACAAGGCCGATCCCTACAATACCGGCTTCAAGCTCGATTCGACCGAACTGCCGTCGAACGACGATACCGATTACGAGACCGGCAACCTCGGCCATCGCCCGCGCGTCAAGGGCGGCTATTTCCCGGTCCCCCCCGTCGACAGCGCCCAGGATATGCGTTCGGAAATGTTGACGGTGCTCTCCGAAATGGGCGTCGTCGTCGAAAAGCATCACCATGAAGTCGCGGCCGCCCAGCACGAACTCGGCATCAAGTTCGATACGCTGGTGCGCAACGCCGACAAGATGCAGATCTACAAATATGTCGTGCACCAGGTGGCCAACGCCTACGGCAAGACGGCGACCTTCATGCCGAAGCCGATCTTCGGCGACAATGGCTCGGGCATGCATGTGCACCAATCGATCTGGAAGGGTGGCAAGCCGACCTTTGCCGGCGACGAATATGCCGGCCTTTCCGAGAGCTGCCTGTTCTACATCGGCGGCATCATCAAGCATGCCAAGGCGATCAACGCCTTCACCAATCCGTCGACGAACTCCTATAAGCGTCTCGTCCCGGGTTACGAAGCCCCTGTGCTGCTTGCCTATTCGGCCCGCAACCGCTCGGCTTCCTGCCGCATTCCGTTCGGCTCGAACCCGAAGGCCAAGCGCGTCGAGGTCCGCTTCCCGGATCCGACCGCCAACCCCTATCTCGCCTTTGCCGCCATGCTGATGGCCGGTCTCGACGGCATCAAGAACAAGATCCATCCCGGCAAGGCCATGGACAAGGATCTCTACGACCTGCCGCCGAAGGAATTGAAGAAGATCCCAACCGTCTGCGGCTCGTTGCGCGAAGCGCTCGAAAGCCTCGACAAGGATCGCAAGTTCCTGACGGCCGGCGGTGTTTTCGACGACGACCAGATCGATGCCTTCATCGAGCTGAAGATGGCTGAGGTGATGCGTTTCGAAATGACGCCGCATCCGGTCGAATACGACATGTACTATTCGGCCTGATCGGCTGCGAAGACCGAAAGCCCCGGTTCGCCGGGGCTTTCACCTCCCGGGTCATGGACGCCAGCAGGAGGATGTGACGTTCATGTGACGAACTCGCGCAAAAATCTTGATTTGCGCGACACCAATCACCAAATTTGGTGATGAAAGGAAGTCGTACCATGAAAGAAAGAGTAGCAAAGTTCAGTATCGGCGAAGTGGTTCGGCACAAGGTTTTTCCGTTTCGCGGCGTCATCTTCGACGTTGATCCGGAGTTCGCGAATACGGAGGAATGGTGGAATTCCATTCCGGCCGAAGTGCGCCCGAGCAGGGACCAGCCCTTCTATCACCTGCTCGCCGAGAATGACGAAAGCGAATATGTCGCCTACGTCTCCGAGCAGAACCTGATGAACGACGAAAGCGGCACGCCGCTTCGCAACCCACAGATCTACCAGATTTTCGATCGGGCCCCGTCAGGGCAGTTCAAACCCAAGATGAGCTTCGCCCACTAAGTCACTCGTGCCGATCGTTTAATCAAGGCCTCGCTTCTCCCGGCGAGGCCTTTTCTTTGCGCAACAAAAAACCCGGCGCGAAGCCGGGTTTCTGTTTCAAAGAAGGTAGCAGGATTACTGCGCCTTGGCTGCCTTCTGGGCATCTTCCAGCTTCTTGCGGGCTTCCTCCGCCTTCTTCTGCATGCCTTCCTGCAGGCTGCGCTGGCTTTCGGCAAGCTTATTTTCGGAAACCGGTTCGCCGTCATAGGCGCCGGTGAAGCCTTCGAGCGAGATCTTGATCGGGTTCGGGGCGCGGCGGAAGTTGATCGAGGTGAAGATCACGTCGCTGCCCTTCTTGAGGCTGGCGATCATCGCGTCGGTCAGCGGAATTTCGGCGGTGCACTTGTCCGGCAGGCAGACGGCGTAGTCGAGCTTCTGACCCTTGCCGCCGTCGATCTGCATCATGATGCCGGGAGGAATGAGGCGCGCTGTCGGAACCGAGACCTGCAGGAGCTTGCGGTTGATCTTGCCCGAGACCGAGATCAGGCCGACGGCAGTGACGAGCTGGCCGCCATTGGCGAGGATCAGGTTCTGGACAACACAGATGTCGTTGTCTTCCTGCTTGCTGCAGGTTTTGTACCAGCCGAGCTTCGGCGCTCCTGCGGCCTGCGCCGGGGCATCGGCCGGAGCCGGTGCCGCCGCGCTCTGCGCGAAGGAGGAGACCGGAGCCGAAGCGCCGAACACCACTGCCAGAACGGACAGTGCTGCCCGCATTTTCTTTTCAGACTTGAACATCATAACGAATTCCGTCTCCTGATATGCGTTCGGGGCAGCGTCTTGCCGCCCCAACCATCGGGTCGTTCGGCACTCCACCTCTTAAAAAAATAAGGCAAATGCATGACCCCGAAACTTCGGGTTCACCTGTTACATCGCAGCGTGCAAGATATCCAGCATTTCTTTGGCAATTTGAGGTGCATTTCGTCGCGATGACAAAGAAATCGCCGCTCTGTGTTGGAATTGGTCGACCCCATGATAATCTTGGGCTGAATCATGCCCGTTTCACGGATCAAGGATTGCCGAATGCTCCGTATCGTCGTCCCCCTCGTCCTCTCGCTGCTGTGCGGCGCTGTCGCTGCCAAGCCGCTGCACGGCATCGCGATGCATGGCGAGCCGGCTTTGCCGCCGGACTACAAGCACTTCCCTTACGTCAATCCCGACGTGAAAAAGGGCGGCAAGATCACCTACGGCGTCGTCGGCACCTTCGACAACCTCAATCCGTTCATTCTCAAGAGCATGCGCACGACGGCGCGCGGCATGTGGGATCCGGAATATGGCAATCTCGTCTATGATTCGCTGATGCAGCGCTCCCGGGACGAGCCCTTTACACTTTACGGCCTGCTTGCAGAGACGGTCGAATGGGACGAAGACAGGAGCTTCATCCAATTCAACCTTAATCCAAAAGCGAAATGGTTCGACGGGCAGCCGGTGACGCCTGAAGACGTGATGTTCACCTTTGATCTGCTGCGCGACAAGGGCCTCCCGCGCTTCTCTAATGCTCTGAAAGTCGTCGCCAAGATGGAGAAGGTGGGCGAGCGGAGCGTGCGCTTGACCTTCACCGACAAAGCCAATCCCGAGACGCCTTTGATTTTGGGTCTTTTCCCAGTGCTGCCGAAACATGCGATCGACCCCGAAACCTTCGACCGTAGTTCGTTGACACCTTCGGTGGGCTCCGGCCCTTATAAGGTGAAGACGGTGAAGCCAGGCGAGAGCATCACCTATGAGCGAGATCCGAATTACTGGGGCAAGGATATTCCGTCAAAAGTCGGCACCGACAACTACGATCAGATCACGGTGCAATATTATCTGCAGGACACGACGCTGTTCGAGGCCTTCAAGAAGGGCGATGTCGACATCTATCCCGACGGCAATCCGGGTCACTGGGCCAATGCCTACAATTTTCCCGCCGTCACGTCGGGAGCCGTGATCAAGGATGTGTTCACGCCGAAACTGCCGAGCGGCATGCTCGGTTTCGTCTTCAACACACGCCGGCCGATCTTTGCCGATCCGAAGGTGCGTGAGGGCCTGTCGCTGGTATTCGATTTCGAATGGGCGAACAAGAATCTCTATTCGGGCGCCTACAAACGCACACAGAGTTTTTGGCAAAATTCCGAGCTTTCAAGCTTTGGCGTTCCCGCCAATGCAGCGGAGCTTGCCTTGCTCGGGCCGATCAAGAACAAAATCGCGCCTGAAATTCTCGACGGCACCTATAAGCTGCCGGTCACCGATGGCTCCGGCCGCGACCGCAACGTGCTGAAGCAGGCCGTCGCGCTTCTCAAAGAAGGCGGCTATACGATCCAGGGCGGCAAGATGCTCGATGCCTCCGGCCGCCAACTCGCTTTCGAAATCATGACGCAGAATGCCGATCAGGAGAAGCTCGCCGTCGCCTATCAGCGTTCGCTGCAGGCGATCGGCATCGCCGTTTCGATCCGCACAGTCGATGATTCGCAATATCAGAGCCGGACGAGCAGCCGTGATTACGACATGATCGTCAAATCCTATGTGTCCACGCTGTCGCCTGGAATAGAGCAGGTCGGTCGTTGGTCTTCCACTGAGCGCACAAAGGAGGGTAACGACACATTTGCCGGCGCCAACGATCCCGATCTCGACACACTGATCGATCATGTGCTGAGGGCGCGTTCGGCGGACGATTTCACTGCCGCGGTGCGCTCCTACGACCGGCTGCTGCTATCGAGCCACTACGTGCTGCCGCTCTATCACATCGGCCAGCAATGGGTCGCCCGCAGCAGGCGCATCGGTCGTCCCGACACGACGCCGCTTTACGGCTACCAGCTGCCGGTCTGGTGGGATGCGAGCGTGCAGTAAAGGCCGCCGAACCGCCACAGCCCAATGTCTCTTCGGAGACTCACAGAATAAGGAAGACCCTCATGGAGCGTATCACCATCGACGTCGTCTCGGATGTCGTCTGCCCCTGGTGCTATCTCGGCAAGGCGCGGCTGGAGCTCGCCATCGCCGAGGTGCAGGACGAGATCGGCGTCGACATCAACTGGCGGCCGTACCGGCTCAACCCCGACTATCCCAAGGAAGGCGTCGACCAGAAGAAGGCGCTGGCGGAGAAGCTCGGCGGCGAGGAGCGCGTGGCGCAGGCGCATAAGATGCTCACCGATTACGGCCGCGAGGTCGGCATCGCCTTCGATTTCGAGGCGATCAAGATCGGCCCGAATACGCTCGATGCGCATCGGCTGGTCCACTGGTCGATGATCGAAGGCCGCGAGAAGCAGGACAAGGTCGTTGCCGCGCTGTTCAAGGCGAATTTCGAGGAAGGCCGCAATGTCGGCGACCATACGGTGCTGCTCGATATCGCCGAAAAGGCCGGCCTCGACCGCTCGGTCATCGCCTCGCTGCTTGCCTCCGATGCCGACCGCGATCTGATCGTCGCCGAGATCAAGGCGGCGCAGGAGATGGGCGTCAACGGCGTGCCGTTCTTCATCTTCGACCAGCAGTATGCCGTCAGCGGCGCACAGACGCCTGACGTGCTGGCGAACGCGCTGCGTGATATCGCCCAGGCGAAGGCCGAGGCGCGGTCGGGCCTCAACTGACGCCGACGGCTCCAGCTTCAGCCCAGAATCGGAACGCACCTCACCTCGGTCTTCACCGAATTGGCGATGAAACATTCGTCATGGGCGCGATGGTGCAGGGCTTCGAGTTCGCTTAACGAGGGCTGCTTCTCGCCACTGAAGACGACATGCGGCCTCAGCGTCACGACGGTCATGGCAAGGCGGCCTTCGGCATTCTTCTCCAGAATGCCCTCGGCGACATCGGTGTAGTTGTCGACGCGAAAGCCCTGTTTGGCGGCGATCGACAGGAACCAGAGCATGTGGCAGCTGGAGAGTGACGCGACGAAAGCCTCCTCCGGATCGACGGCGTCCTCGACGGAATAGGGCAGAGGAACGCTGTGCGAGGAGGATGACGCCCGCACTTGGATGCCGCCGTCGAAGGTCCAGCGATGGACGCGGCTATAGCGGTTATCGGTGAAGGTCTCGCCGTTGCGCTGCCAGGCGATCGTTGCGCCGTATTTTGCCATCACCCTCTCCTCCGGTTTATTTCGCGAGCTCTGCCAGTTGCGTCATGATAACAGCCGCACCCTGCAGGCGCTTCTCCGGTGTCGGCAGGTCGCGGGTCAGGAACAAGCTGTGATCGGGGCGGATCTTCGCCATCGTGCCTTGCTTGCCGATATAACCGACGAGGTTTGCCGGATTGGGGAATTCCTTGTTGCGGAACTGCACGACGACGCCCTTCGGGCCGGCATCAAGCTTTTCGACATTGGCGGTGCGGCAGAGCGACTTGATGTAGACGATCTTCAGCAGATGCTGGACTTCGATCGGCATCGGCCCGAATCGGTCGATCATCTCGGCGCCGAAACCGTCGATCTCCTTGATCTCGGTGATTTCTCCGAGACGGCGGTAGAGCGCCATGCGCAGGTGCAGATCGGGCACGTAGCCTTCCGGGATCATTACCGTCGTGCCGACCGAGATCTGCGGCGACCAGCCGGTATCGTGGATCTCGTCGACACCCTTGACCTCGGCAACCGCCTCTTCCAGCATCTGCTGGTAAAGCTCGAAGCCGACTTCCTTGATATGGCCGGACTGCTCCTCGCCGAGCAGGTTTCCGGCGCCGCGAATATCGAGATCGTGGCTCGCCAGCTGGAAACCGGCGCCGAGCGTATCCAGCGACTGCAGCACCTTGAGGCGACGCTCTGCGGTTGCCGTCAGCACCTTGTTGACCGGCAGGGTGAAGAGCGCGAAGGCGCGCACCTTCGAGCGGCCGACGCGGCCGCGCAGCTGATAGAGCTGGGCAAGGCCGAACATATCGGCACGGTGGACGATCAGCGTATTGGCCGTGGGCACGTCGAGGCCGGATTCGACAATGGTGGTCGACAACAGCAAGTCGTAGCGGCCTTCATAAAAGGCGTTCATGATGTCTTCGAGTTCGCCGGCCGGCATCTGGCCATGGGCGACGGCGACCTTCAGCTCCGGCACATCCGATTGCAGGAAGGCATGCACGTCCTCGAGATCGGCAAGCCTGGGGCAGACATAGAAGCTCTGGCCGCCGCGATAATGCTCGCGCATCAGCGTCTCGCGGATCACCAGGCTGTCGAAGGGCGAGATGAAGGTGCGCACCGCCATGCGGTCGACCGGCGGCGTGGTGATCAGCGACAGTTCGCGCACGCCGGTCATGGCAAGCTGCAGCGTGCGCGGGATCGGCGTTGCCGACAGCGTCAGCACGTGCACGTCGCTCTTCAGCTCCTTCAGCCGCTCCTTGTGCTTGACGCCGAAATGCTGCTCCTCGTCGATGACGAGCAGGCCGAGATTGGCGAATTTGATGCCGGCGCCGAGCAGCGCATGCGTGCCGACGACGATATCGGTCTTGCCTTCCGCCACTTCCTTCTTGGTCAGCGCCAGCTCCTTGGCGCCGACAAGGCGCGAGGCCTGCTGGATGCGCACCGGCAGGCCGCGGAAACGGTCGGAGAAGGTCTTGAAATGCTGGCGGGAAAGCAGTGTCGTCGGCACGACGACGGCGACCTGGGCGCCGTTCATCGCGGCGACGAAGGCGGCGCGCAGCGCCACTTCGGTCTTGCCAAAACCGACGTCGCCGCAGACCAGACGGTCCATCGGCCGGCCGGCGGCGAGATCGGAACGCACGGCCTCGATGGCGTTATCCTGGTCTTCGGTCTCGTCATAGGGGAAGCGGGCTGCGAATTCGTCGTAAAGGCCTTCCGGCGTCGTCAGCATCGGCGCATGGCGTGTCAGGCGCTCGGCAGCGATGCGGATCAGCGCATCTGCCATATCGAGCAGGCGCTTCTTGAGCTTGGCCTTGCGCATCTGCCAGGCGCCGCCGCCGAGCTTGTCGAGCTGGGCTTCGGTGCCTTCGCCGCCGTAACGCGAGAGGAGATCGATGTTTTCGACCGGCAGGAAGAGCTTGGCCTCGTCGGCATATTGCAGCTCGAGGCAGGCATGCGGCGCGCCTGCGGCTTCGATGGTCCTTAGCCCTATAAAGCGGCCGATACCATGTTCGGCGTGGACGACGATCGAGCCCTCGTCGAGGCCCGCGACTTCCGAGATGAAATCGGCTGCGCGCTTGCGGCGCTTGGAGCGGCGCACCATGCGGTCGCCGAGGATATCCTGCTCGCCGATGACGACGAGATCGCCGGCCTCAAAGCCGGCTTCGAGGCTGAGCACGGCGGCAGCCGCCTCGCCTCTCGCCAGCGAGCCGACATCCTTCAGCGCCTCGATCGGCTTGACCTTTTCCAGGCCGTGTTCGTTCAGCACCTGCAGCAGGCGCTCCAGCGAACCTTCGGTCCAGGCGGTGACCAGCACTTTCGCGCCGGCGGCACGGCGATCGGCAATATGCTTGACGACGACGTCGAAGATATTGATGCGCTCGGCATCACCGCCGCCTTCGGCGTTCGAGCGGGCCCAGCGCTGACCCTGGCGGGCGTCGACA
Source organism: Rhizobium changzhiense (assembly GCF_013087625.1). Classification (NCBI taxonomy): domain Bacteria; kingdom Pseudomonadati; phylum Pseudomonadota; class Alphaproteobacteria; order Hyphomicrobiales; family Rhizobiaceae; genus Rhizobium; species Rhizobium changzhiense. The sequence goes on along the minus strand of NZ_JABFCQ010000002.1, from coordinate 378,552 downwards.
TTGACGACCCGCCGCGCCTCGCCCTCATGCTCGTTGAAGGGGCTGATGCGGATCGCGCCGAGCGCGTCGAGGGTTTTGACGAAAAGCTTGCTGTCGAGATAGAGCTGGCCCGGCGTCACCGGCTTGTAAGGCGTGCCCTGCGTCATCTGGCCCTTGGCCGGCTGGCCGGAATTCAGGCGGGCATCGTAATAATCGAAAACGAGCTTGGAGCGCTCTTCTGCTGCCTCACGTACCGTATGGTCGATGACGATACGGAAGCCGCTGAGATAATCGAAGACGGTATCGAGCTTCTCGTAGAAGAGCGGCAGCCAATGCTCCATGCCAGGGTAACGGCGGCCTTCGGAGACGGCGAGATATAGCGCGTCGTCGCGGGTGGTCGCGCCGAAAGCGGAGAGATAATTCTTGCGGAAGCGGCTGATCGTATCCGGCGTCAGCGTCACTTCGCTCATCGGGTTGAGATCGAGGGATCGCACCTGCCCGGTCGTGCGCTGGCTGGCCGGATCGAAGCTGCGGATGCTCTCCAGCGTCTCACCGAAGAAATCGAGGCGGACCGGCTCTTCGGAACCCGGCACGAAGACATCGAGAATACCGCCGCGCACGGCATATTCGCCGACTTCGCGAACGGTCGCGACCCGCTCGAAGCCATTGCGCTCCAGGCGGCCGGCGAGATCGTCCATGCGCAGCTGGTTGCCGGGACGAGCCGAAAAGCTCAGGCTTTCGATGACATCCTGCGGCGCCACCTTCTGCAGCATGGCATTGGCGGTGACGAGCACGATTGCCGCATGCGGCTTCTTGCGATGGGCAATCAGGCCGCCGAGTGCGGCAAGCCGGCGGGCCGAGGTGTCGGCGCTCGGCGAGACGCGGTCATAGGGCAGACAGTCCCAGGCCGGCAAGGTGAGAACCGGAATGTCGGGGGCGACGAAGCCCAGCATCTGCTCCAGGTCGGCCATGCGGTGGCCGTCGGACATGACATAGGCGACCGGCTCTCCCGTTCGGGCAAGTTCTGCGAGCAGCAGCGTCTCAAGACCTGCCGGCACATTGCCGATCGTCAGCGGCTCGGCAATGGCCGCAAGCTTCTTCGCATCGAAACCAGGAATCATTCCGGCGTCCTGAGGGGCTTGTCAAAATCGGGCTTGTAGGCGGCAATGCGGGCAAACATCGGTGTCTGGAAACGCTCAGGCACCGGCCATGTTCCCATGATCCAGCGAACGAGATCATTGTCCTCTTCCGCCATGATCGTCTCGAACTCGTCGAGCTCGGCTTCCGACAGTCTGGCGACCTCAGCTTCGGCGAATTGGCCGAAAACCAGATCCATTTCGCGGATGCCGCGATGCCAGCAGCGGAAAAGGATTCTGCGGCGGCGCGGGTCGAGACCGGCACTCGTGAGCGTGACACCTGTCATGGCATTACCTTCCTGTTGATGCGCCTCTATAGACCCTGGAAAGCGGCTTGTCAGCCTTGCCAAGGCCGCATTGTTCATCGCATTTTGGCCGCATGCGCCCCGCCATTCTCGATCCTCTGTTTTCCCCTATTTCGGGCCTTCCGGGCGTCGGCCCGAAGATCGCCGACCTGTTGGTCAAGCTGCTCGGGCGCGAGACGCTGGAGGATTGCCGGGTCATAGATCTTCTTTTCCACGCGCCCTTCTCGCTGATCGACCGGCGCAACCAGCCTGGAATCGCCCGCGCGCCGCAGGGTGCGATCGTGACGATCACGGCGCGCGTCGACCGGCACCAGGTGTCGCCGGGCGGCAAAAGCAATATCCCCTACCGCGTCTTCCTGCATGACGAGACCGGCGAGCTGACGCTGGTCTTCTTCCGCGGACAGGCGGCGTGGCTGGAAAAGCAGCTGCCGATCGACGCGGAGGTGACGGTCAGCGGCAAGATCGACTGGTTCAACGGCCGCGCCTCGATGGTGCATCCCGATTATATCGTCAGGGCCGACGAGGCGGAGAGCCTGCCGCTGGTCGAACCGATCTATCCGCTGACGGCGGGGCTCTCGCCTAAGACGCTGCGCAAGATCATTGACGCCGGCCTGCCGCGTTTTCCCGAGCTGCCGGAATGGATCGACCTGGCGCTGACTGAGAAGCAAGGCCTGCCGTCGATCCGCGACAGTTTCCACATGCTGCATGAGCCGCGCGACCCCAGCGATATCGATCCGCAGGCCCCTGCCCGGCGGCGGCTTGCCTATGACGAGTTCCTCGCCGGCCAGCTGTCACTGAGCCTGGTGCGGCAGAGGCTGCGCAAGGTGGCGGGCCAGCCGGTCACTGCGACCGGCGCCATCAGCAGCAAGATCCTGAAGACATTGCCCTTCTCGCTGACCGGCAGCCAGAACGAGGCGATCGCCGAGGTTTTGAAGGATATGGCCGGCAACGAGCGCATGCTGCGGCTGCTGCAGGGCGATGTCGGTTCCGGCAAGACGCTGGTGGCGCTGATGGCGATGGCGGCGGTGATTGAGAGCGGCGGCCAGGCCGTGCTGATGGCGCCGACCGAAATCCTGGCGCGGCAGCACCACGCGACGATCTCGAAATTTGCTGCCTCCGCTGGGCTCAACATCGAAGTGCTGACCGGGCGCACCAAGGGACGCGAACGGGAGGAAATCCTGGAGCGCATTGCCTCGGGTGCTGCCCAGATCATCATCGGCACGCATGCGCTGTTCCAGGACAGCGTCGCCTACGCCAATCTGATGCTTGCCGTCGTCGACGAGCAGCACCGTTTCGGTGTGCATCAGCGCCTGCGGCTGACCGCCAAGGGCCTCTCGCCGCATATGCTGGTCATGACGGCGACGCCAATCCCGCGCACCCTGGTGCTCGCCGCCTTCGGCGATATGGACGTCTCCAAACTCACCGAGAAGCCGGCCGGCCGCAAGCCGATCCAGACGATCACCGTGCCGATGGAACGGACCGGCGAAATCGTCGGGCGGCTGCAAAGCGCGCTTGGCGAGGGCAAGAAGGCCTACTGGATCTGCCCTTTGGTCGAGGAGTCCGAAGAGCTCGACCTGATGTCGGCCGAGGAGCGGCATGCGACGCTCACCTCCGCACTCGGCCCGGGCATCGGCCTCATCCATGGTCGCATGAGCGGGCCGGAGAAGGATGCGGCGATGATGGCGTTCAAGAACGGCGAGACCAGGCTGCTCGTCGCCACGACCGTCGTCGAGGTCGGTGTCGACGTGCCGGATGCGACGATCATGGTGATCGAACATGCCGAACGCTTCGGCCTGGCGCAATTGCATCAGCTGCGCGGCCGCGTCGGGCGCGGCGACGAGGCCTCGACCTGCATCCTGCTCTACAAGGGACCGCTCGGCGAGACCGGTCATGCCAGGCTCTCGATCATGCGCGAGACGGAGGACGGCTTCCGTATCGCCGAGGAGGACCTGAAGCTGCGCGGCGAAGGCGAATTGCTCGGCACAAGGCAATCCGGCACGCCGGGCTTTCGCATCGCCAGCCTCGAGGCGCATGCCGACCTGTTGGAGATCGCCCGCAAGGATGCGGCTTACCTCATCGAGCGCGATCCGGAGCTGACCACCGAGAGGGGAACGGCGATCCGCACCCTGCTCTATCTTTTCCGCCGCGACGAGGCGATCCGTTTTCTCAGTGCTGGATGAAGCGCGCTACGGCGCGCTTTAAGTCTTTGTTCCATGCATGTCGTTACCCCAAAACCGCTGAACACTTTTGGGTGACATGCATCATTCCGCTTTGGAAACTGCCACCGGCTTTGGCCGCGGTAAATGCTTCTGCTGGGGATCGGCCGGCTTGTGTTCGGGCGCGACAAGCCCGCCTGAAATCAGGAACTTGGCGGCGTCTTCCGGCGACATATCGAGCATGACGATCTTCTCGCGCGGCACGAAGATGAGGAAGCCGGCTGTCGGCACCGGCGTCGGCGGCAGGAAGACGGCGACCATATCCTGGCCCATGGCATTGAACTTCGAAGCGATTTCGCCCTTGGCGTCGGTGGCAATGAAGATCAGCGCCCAGAGGCCGGGGCCTGGATATTCGATGAGGCCGACCTTCTTGAAGGAGTTCGCCTGTTCCTTCAACACGGTTTCGAAAATCTGCTTCACGCTTCTGTAGACCGTGCGCACCAGCGGCATGCGCTGAACGATCGATTCGCCGAACCGGACGATGCTCTGGCCGATGAGGTTCTTGCCGAGAAAGCCGACGACGGTGATCAGCACGACGGCGATCAGCAGGCCGAAACCGGGAATGGCGAAATTGAGATAGCTTTCCGGATTCCAGCGCGCCGGAATATAGGGCCGGACCCAACTGTCCGACCAATGGATGAAGGTCCAGGTCAGCCAGATGGTGATCGCGATCGGCGCGCAGATGATCAGCCCTGCGAGAAAATTATTCCTCAGCCGGGTCGCGACCGGCATTCTGGGGGTGTTGTCGGTCATCGTTTCCTGATGATCTCCATCTCAGTCGTGGACAGGCTGGTACGCCGGCCCTTCCCCCTTGTCCGCAGACCAAAATTGCCAGAATTCGGGGTCCCGCACAATATGTTTCGAGCGAAGGTCGCGGCGTTACAGGCTTATTCCACGGTCACCGATTTCGCCAGGTTGCGCGGCTGGTCGACATCGGTGCCCATGAAGACGGCGGTGTGATAGGCGAGCAGCTGGATCGGCAGCGAGAAGATCATCGGCGCGATGATTTCGTCGACCACAGGCAGGGTGATCGTCGCCATGGTCGGCAGTTTCGAGGCCGCTGCACCGGCCTCGTCGGTGATGAAGATGATGCGGCCGCCGCGGGCTGCGACCTCCTGCATGTTCGAGACGGTCTTTTCGAAGAAACGGTCGTAGGGGGCGATGACGATGACAGGCATGTTCTCATCGATCAGCGCGATCGGCCCGTGCTTCAATTCGCCGGCGGCGTAACCTTCGGCATGGATATAGGAGATTTCCTTGAGCTTCAGCGCGCCTTCCATGGCGAGCGGGAAACTGGTGCCGCGGCCGAGATAGAGCACGTCCTTGCACTTCGACAGCTCGCGCGACAGGCTTTCCATCTGCGGCTGGATGAGGTTCAGCACCCGGCTCATGATGCGCGGCATTTCGGCGAGATGGCGCACCAGCGCCCTCTCCTCGTCTGCACTCACCGTGCCGCGCGCCTTGCCGGCGCCGATCGCCAGCGCTGCCAGCACGGCGAGCTGGCAGGTGAAGGCCTTGGTCGAGGCGACGCCGATTTCGGGGCCGGCCATGATCGGGAAGACGGCATCGGATTCACGCGCGATCGTCGATTCGCGGACATTGACGACGGCGCCGATCTTCAACCCGTTGTCGCGGCAATAGCGCAAGCATGCCAGCGTGTCGGCGGTCTCGCCGGACTGCGAGATGAAGAGAGCGGCCTGCGACGGCGACAGCGGCATTTCACGGTAGCGAAATTCCGAGGCGACGTCGATTTCGACCGGCAGGCGGGCATAACGCTCGAACCAGTATTTGCCGACGAGGCCGGCGAGATAGGCAGTGCCGCAGGCCGAGATCGCCAAGCCGGTCGCAGCTTTGAAGTCGATCGTGGCGGCGTTGGCGCCGATCGTATTCTCGGCGAAATCGACATAGTGGCTGAGCGCGTGGGAGATCACCTCCGGCTGCTCGTAGATTTCCTTTTCCATGAAATGGCGGTGGTTGCCCTTGTCGACGACATAGGCAGTCGCCTGCGAGATCTGGCGGGCGCGTTTGACCGGCCTGCCGGCGAAATCGAGCACCGAGACGCCATCTCGGGTGAGGACGGCGCAATCACCGTCGACGAGATAGGTGATCTCGTTGGTGAAGGGCGAAAGCGCGATCGCGTCCGAGCCGAGGAACATCTCGCCGCGGCCGTAGCCGACGGCGAGCGGCGGTCCGGAACGGGCGGCCATGATCGTGCCGGGATCGGCCTTGAGCATGATGGCCAGCGCATAGGCGCCGGTTACCCGGTTCAGCATCTTCAGCATGGCGGCGCGCGGCTCCAGGCCTTCGCGCAAGTATTTCGCCATCAGATGGGCAACCACCTCGGTGTCGGTCTGGGTTTGGAAGACCGAACCCTCTTCGGTCAACTCGTCGCGAAGCTCGGAGAAGTTCTCGATGATGCCATTATGGACGACGGCGACGCCTTCGACGAAATGCGGATGGGCATTGGTCTCATTGGGAACGCCATGGGTCGCCCAGCGCGTGTGGGCGATGCCGACAGTGCCGGGCAGCGGTTCGCTGTCGAGGCGCTTTTCCAGATTGAACAGCTTGCCCTCGGCGCGGCGGCGATCCATCACACCGTCATGAATGGTGGCGACACCGGCAGAATCGTAACCGCGATATTCGAGACGCTTCAGCGCATCGACCAGGCGCCCGGCAACAGGCGCAGTTCCGACGATCCCCACAATGCCGCACATATAGTATCCCCATAAAGGCTTCGATGACGAGGCCAGTCCTAACGATTCCTGCTTATTTCTCAATCACCTCGGCGGTCACTTTCAATTTCCGCCGGTTACGCAAGGCTGGTCAGGCTTTCGCCTTCTTCGCCGCCTTGATGGCGAGCGCACGCTCACGCAGCAGCGTCGCGCGGCCGGGCTTGATCTCCTGCCGGGCACGGCCGAGCGCCAGCGCGTCGGCCGGTACGTTGGCGGTGATGACGCTGCCGGAGCCGATATAGGCGCCGTCGCCGATCGTCACCGGCGCGACCAGCGAGGAATTGGAACCGATGAAGGCGTTTTCGCCGATCACCGTCTCGCTCTTGTTGACGCCGTCATAATTGCAGGTGATCGTGCCGGCGCCGATATTGGCTCCGGCGCCGATGACGGCATCGCCGATATAGGTGAGATGATTGACCTTGGCGCCCTCGCCCAGCCGGCCGTTCTTCACTTCGCAGAAATTGCCGACCTTCGAACCGTTGCCGAGATCGGCGCCCGGCCGCAGCCGCGCAAACGGGCCGACGGTCGCACCCTGACTGACATGAGCGCCTTCGATATGCGAGAAGGCGTGAATGACGGCGCCGCTGTCGATCACCGCGCCGGGACCGAAGACGACGTTCGGCTCGATCAGCGCGTCCTGGCCGATGACGGTATCATAGGAGAGATAGACGGTTTCCGGCGCGATCATGGTCACGCCAGCCAGCATCATCTCGTGGCGGCGGCGCTCCTGCCAGAAACGCTCGATGACAGCGAGTTCGGCACGGGTATTGCAGCCGGTCATCTCGATCTCGGGAGCATCGACGGCGGTGACGCGTCCGCCGAGCGAACGGGCGATCTCGACGAGATCGGTCAGATAGAATTCGCCCTTGGCATTGGCATTGCCGATGCGCGTGAGAAGATCGAGCGCGTTGCGGCCATTGATCGCCATCAGCCCGCTGTTGCACCAGGTGACGGTGCGCTCGGCATCGGTCGCATCTTTCTCCTCGCGGATGGCGATGAGTTCGCCGTCCTTGACGAGCAGGCGGCCATAGCCGGTCGGGCGGTCGGTGTGGAAGCCGATGACGACGACATCGCTGCCGTCTGCAAGGCCCTGGCGGGCGGCCTTCAGCGGGCCGTCGGTCTGGAGCGGCACGTCGCCATAGGTGACAAGGATATCGTCGTAACCCTTGGCGATCGCTTCACGCGCTGCCAAGACTGCGTGGCCGGTGCCGAGGCGTTCCTTCTGCAAACAGGACTCGATGCCGACGCCGTCGATGCTTGCCGCCTTTGCCACATCCTCGGCATCACGGCCGACGACAAGGGCGACGGACGAGATGCCGGCGGAGGCAACCGCCTCGACCACATGGGCGATCATCGGCCGTCCGGCGACCGGATGCAGCACCTTCGATTTCGAGGATTTCATCCGCGTGCTGTCACCGGCGGCAAGGATGACGGCAAGACAAGTGCGTTCCATGATTTGCTCCGCGAATCCGCGCCATGAGGCGGCTTTATCGCCTCATACTGCATAATTCCCTAAATCGGAATCGATTTAAGGATAAATTATGCAGCCATTCAAAGTGCTGCAGCGTCCTTTGCGGCTCTCGAAAAGACGCGTGGCCCTGTCGATAAGCAAAGCCTTCACAAAGGTGAAATTGCGGCCGAAATCGGCCCTGTGACGGCGTCGGAACCGCGGGCCACGAAGGCTTCGTGCACATGATGACGGCCGTCCAGGATAACGTCCTCCATCGCGCGGCGCGCAGCATTGCTATCGCCGGAAACAATCGCATCGACGATGCGCATATGGGTGTCGGCGATATTGGCGAAGCCGTTTTCGGTTGGCGGCGTGCTCATGCGGAACATGCCGACGAGGGCTGCTTCGATGAGGCTGCCCAGTGTCCGCATGAAGGGATTGTGCGAGGCTTCGGCGATCGCCAGGTGAAAATGAAGGTCGGCGAGTGCGAGGCTGTCGGCCGTATGACCGGCCGCCGCCATCTCGAGCGCCAGCCCGCGCAGCATCTCGATCTCCTCGGCATTCGCCCGCTCGGCGACGAGACCGGCGGCGAAGGGTTCGAAGGCGAGACGAATATCGTAGAGCTGCAGCAGGAATTCTTCCGTCACGCCGTTGTCGAAGTGCCAGGCGATGATCTCGCTGTCGAACATGTTCCAGAGGTTCTTTTCGGTCACACGCGTGCCGACCCGCGCCTTGGCCACGACCATGCCCTTGGCGGCAAGCGTCTTCATCGTCTCGCGCAAGACGGTGCGGGACACTTTAAAACGCTGCGCCAGTTCCGTATCGCCCGGAAGGATCGAGCCGACGGGATAGGTGCCGGCGACGATCGCCTTGCCGAGTTCGTCGACGACCTGAGCATGGCTCGTCCGGGTTCTGCGCCCCGTCTTGCGTGTCTCGTCCAATTTGTAGCGCAAGCGATCCGTCTCCCCCTCAGGCGTACCTCTTGTTCAGACTGGAAACGAACAGGATGGCTTTCTGCATCAGGATGAATGCAAATAGCAGAAGGCCAATCAGGATCTTGGTCCACCAGCTCGACAACGTGCCGTCGAAGGTGATGTAGGTCTGAATGAGCCCCTGGATCAGGATACCGATCAAGGTTCCCGCCACGAATCCCGCTCCTCCGGTCAGCAGCGTCCCCCCAATGACGACCGCCGCGATGGCATCGAGTTCGACGCCGACTGCTGCAAGAGAATATCCGGCAGAGGTGTACAGCGAAAAAACGATCCCGGATAGCCCCGCCAGAAAGCCCGACAGCGCATAGATCTGGATTGTCGTGCGGCCGACCGGCACGCCCATCAGCCGCGCCGTCTGCGTGCCGCCGCCGAGCGCATAGACGTTGGTGCCGAAGCGGGTGCGCTGGGCGACGAAGATGCCGACGGCAAAGACCAGAAGCATGACGCCGCCGATCAGCGTCAGCCGCCCGCCGCCAGGCAGACGGTAATAGAGGCTCGTCAGCGTCGAATAATATTCGTGGTTGATCGGGATGCTGTCGATCGAGAGCACGAAGGCCATGCCGCGCGCCAGGAACATGCCGGCAAGGGTGACGATGAAGGCCGGCATTTCGAGATAGTGGATGATCGCGCCCATGATACCGCCAAAGGCAGTGGTGATGACGAGCACGATCGCGAAAGCGAGCAGCGGATGGATCGCAGTGTTCTGCAGGATCACCGCGAGGAAGACGCCGGTAAAGGCGATGACCGAGCCGATCGACAAATCGATGCCGCCCGAAATGATGACGAAGGTCATGCCGACGGCGGCGATGCCGAGAAAGGCGTTGTCGGTCAAAAGATTGCCGATGACGCGCGTCGACAGAATGTTCGGATATTGCAGCGCGCATCCGGCATAGGCGAGCACGAAGATGACGATGGTCGCAAGCAGCGGCAGGTATTTGGAATTCATTTCAGCTGCTCCCTGCCGCCCTGCCGGCGGCTGGCGAAGATGGCGAGCGATTGTACCGCCGGCGACTGGATAACGAGGATGACGATGATGATGACAGCCTTGATGATCAGGTTGAATTCAGGCGGGAAGCCGGCGGACAGGATGCCGGTATTCACCGCCTGGATGATCATCGCGCCGATCAGCGATCCGAGAATGCTGAAGCGGCCGCCGAGCAGCGAATTGCCGCCGACGACGACGGCGAGGATGGCGTCCAGTTCCAGCCATAGGCCGGCATTGTTGGCATCGGCGCCCTTGATATCGGCTGCGACAATGATGCCCGCAATCGAGGCGCAGATCCCGCTCAGCATATAGACCGCCATCAGCAGCACCGGCGTTTGAATGCCGGAGAGCGTGCTGGCGCGACGATTGATGCCGACGGCCTCGATCAGCATGCCGAGCGCCGTGCGGCGGACGAGCAGGATGACGAGCAGGCCAACGAGAAGCCAGATGACGACAGGCATCGGCAGGAGAGCCATGGAACCGCTGCCGAAGAAGGTCAGCCCGTCATCGTTGAAGGTCAGGATGGCCCCTTCGGTGATCAGCTGGGCGATGCCGCGACCGGCCACCATCAGCACCAGCGTCGCAATGATCGGCTGGATATTGAGGACGGCCACCAGGAACCCGTTCCAGACGCCGCAGGCAAGCCCGATCGCAAGTGTCAGGATAATGGTGTAGGCAACTGAATTTCCTGAGACAATCGACGATGCGGCAACGGCGCCGCAAATGGCGATGACCGCGCCGACGGACAGGTCGATGCCCTTGGTGGCAATGACCAGCGTCATGCCGATCGCCAGCAGAGCCACCGGCGCGCCGCGGTTCAACACGTCGATCAGGCTGCCATAGAGGCGGTCATTCTGAACCACGACATTAAAAAACTGCGGTGACGTGATGAAATTCAACAGAAGAATGACAACGAGCGCAATCAATTGCGGCGCCAGGCGATAGGCCAGCGCTTTCAGCGAGGACCTCATGCATCCTCCATCTTGTGTTCGGCCGCAGCGATGGCATCGACGATGCCGGCAGCGGTGATACGCTCGCCTGTCAGTTCGGCGATATGCTGCCTGTCGCGCAGTACGATGACACGTGAACTATAGGCGACAAGCTCTTCAAGTTCCGAGGAAATTACGATCAATGACATGCCTTCGGCGCAGAGTTGTTCGATGAGCTTGATGATCTCGGCATGGGCGCCGACATCGATACCGCGGGTTGGCTCATCGAGGATGAGAAACTTGGGATTGGTTGCCAGCCAGCGGGCAAGGATCGCCTTCTGCTGATTGCCGCCGGAGAGCAGCCGGATCGGCTTTTCGCGGTCGGTGGTGCGGATATCGAGCGCCTTGATGTAGCGGTCGGCGAGTGCATTCTGCTCGGCGCGCGACAGCGGCCGCGTCCAGCCGCGGCGGGCCTGCAGCGCCAGAGCGATGTTCTCCCTGATCGACAGGTCGCCGATGATGCCATCGGTCTTGCGGTCCTCCGGGCAAAAGCCGAAACCCTTTCCGATCGCCGCGCGGGGGCTCGAAATCGTCACTGGCTGGCCATCGATCGTGGCGCTGCCGCTGTCGGCATGCTCGATGCCGAAGAGCAGTTCGGCGGTTTCGGTGCGCCCGGAGCCGAGCAGCCCGGCGACGCCGACCACCTCTCCGGCGCGCACTTCAAGATCGAAAGGTTTGACCTTGCCGCGTTTACCGTAGCCTGAAAAACGGTATCTGACCTCGCCCGCGGCGAGGGTGTGTTCTCTCACCGTCTCCTCGACATGGGCCAGTTCGCGGCCGAGCATCATGGCGATCAGGCCCTGGCGCGGCAGATCAGAGGCGTCGCGGGTGCCGACGAGCTTGCCGTTGCGCAGCACGGTAATGCGGTCGCTGATCGCATAGACCTGTTCGAGAAAATGGGTGATGAAGACGATGCCAAGGCCGCGTTTCTTCAGGTCGTCGATGATGCGGAAGAGCAGCGCCACTTCCTGATTGTCGAGACTTGCGGTGGGCTCGTCGAGGATCAGCACCTTGCCGGAGAGGTCGACGGCACGGGCAATGGCGACCACCTGCTGGACGGCGACGGAGAAACGACCGAGCTCGGCGGTGACGTCGATATCGACGCCGTAGCCGGAGAGCAGATCGCGCGCCTTGCGGTTCATCGAACGCACGTCGGTCATGCCGAAACGCCTTGGCTGGCGGCCGAGAAAGAGGTTTTCGGCGACGCTCAGATTGGCCAGCAGGTTGACCTCCTGGTAGACCGTGCCGATGCCGAGCTTCTGGGCAGCAAGCGTATTGGCCGGATTGATTTCCTGGCCGTTGAGCGTCAGGCTGCCCTCGTCACGATGATAGGCGCCGGTGATGCACTTGATCAGCGTCGACTTGCCGGCGCCGTTTTCGCCCAGCAATGCGTGCACCTCGCCTCTGCGGAGCGTGAAATCGACCTTATCCAGCGCCACTGCGCCTGGAAAGAATTTCGATATTCCGGAGGCCGCGAGAACGTTCTCGAAATCGTGAATCATAAGGGTCTGTTTTCCTGATATTGACGGCAAAAGCCGCACCGCGGCCGGACATGACGTCCCAAGGCGGCAAGGCAGTTCCGCACCGGTCCATGACGGGCCGGTGCGGTTCTACAGCGCCCCCGCATCTTTTCGAGACGCATAAGGACGCTGTAGCGCTTTGAACTGCTGCATGATTTTATCCAGAAATCGAATGCCGATTTCAGGAATTGTGCAGCGGCGTCACATCAGATCAGTAGCCCTGACCCTTCTTCTCTTCGTAGACCTTCATCGGTTCGTCGGCCGGTGTGTAGAGCTTCGACTCAGTCTGGATCCACTTGGCCGGAGCCTTCTTGTCCTTCAGATAGGCTTCGAGCGCATCGAAGGCCGGACCTGCCATATTCGGCGTCAGCTCGACCGTGGCATTGGCCTCGCCTTCCGACATCGCCTTGAAGATATCCGGCACGGCGTCGATGGAGACGACGAGGATATCCTTGCCGGGCTTCAGGCCGGCTTCCTTGATCGCCTGGATGGCGCCGACGGCCATGTCGTCGTTATGAGCGTAGAGAGCGCAGATATCCTTGCCGCCATTCTCGGCCTTCAGGAAGCTTTCCATGACTTCCTTGCCCTTGGTGCGGGTGAAGTCACCGGTCTGGCTGCGAACGATCTTGAGGTTGTCGTGGCCGGCAAGAGCCTCTTCGAAGCCCTTCTTGCGAGCGATGGCCGGCGAGGAACCGGTGGTGCCCTGAAGCTCGACGACATTGCACTTCTTGTCGCCTACGGTCTTGACCAGGAAGTCGCCTGCAACCTTGCCTTCATGGACCAGGTCCGACGTCACGGCCGTCAGGTAGAGATCGTCAGGAGCCTTGATGGTACGGTCGAGAAGAATGACCGGGATTTCGGCTTCCTTGGCTTCCTTGAGAACGTCGTCCCAGCCGGTTTCGACGACCGGAGCAATGAGAATGGCATCGACGCCCTGAGCAATGAAGGAGCGCAGAGCCTTGATCTGGTTTTCCTGCTTCTGCTGCGCATCGGCAAACTTCAGATCGATGCCGCGCTTCTTGGCCTGTTCCTTGGTCACGGTCGTTTCAGCCGCACGCCAGCCCGATTCCGAACCGATCTGCGAGAAGCCGACAGTGAGGCCGGCGGCCGAAGCCGAACCGAACATGCAGGCAGCCAGAATCGTGGCACTCAAAAGTGCAGTCTTCAATTTCATGATTTCCTCCCAATGCCGCATCCTCGCGGCGCAGGGTCAAAAAATCATATAGTATTACTTTTGTAAATCGGAATCTTAGGATGCATTGCAGCAAAAAAAGAGCGCCCACAAGGGCGCTCTTCGCATCTGCGAGATGACTTGCCGGATTATTTACCTGGCAGCTTGTCGTCCACACCTTCGACATAAAAGTTCATGCCGAGCAGCGTGCCGTCATCGGCCTTTTCGCCGGCCTTCAGCCACGGAGTGCCGTCCTGCTTGTTGATAGGGCCGGTGAAGGGATGCAATTCGCCGGACTTGATCTTGGCTTCGGTCTCCTCGGCGAGTTTCTTCACGTCGTCGGGCATGTTGGTATAGGGCGCCATCGTCAGGATGCCGTCCTTGAGGCCGTCCCAGCTCTGCTCTGACTTCCAGGTGCCGTCGAGAAGCGCCTTGACGCGCTTGACGTAATAATTGCCCCAGGTGTCGATGATCGCGGTCAGCTGGACGTTCGGGCCAGCCTTGATCATGTCGGAAGCCTGGCCGAAGGCCTTGACGCCGCGCTGCTCGGCGACCTGCATTGGAGCCGTCGTGTCGGTGTGCTGGGTGAGGATATCGACGCCCTGGTCGATCAGCGCCTTGGCGGCATCGGCTTCCTTGCCCGGATCGAACCAGGTGTTGACCCAAATAACCTTCATCTTGAAGTTCGGATTGACCGACTTGGCGCCGGTTTCGAAGGCATTGATGCCCATCACCACCTCGGGGATCGGGAAGGAGGCGATATAGCCTGCCGTGCCGGTTTTCGAGAGCTTGCCGGCGATAATGCCACTGATGTAGCGGCCTTCATAGAAGCGGGAATTGTAGGTCGCGACATTGTCGGCGGCCTTGAAGCCTGTCGCGTGCTCGAACTTCACTTTTGGGAACTTCTTGGCGACGGCAATAGTCGGGTCCATGAAACCGAAGGACGTGGTGAAAATAAGCGAGCAACCGGAGCGGGCCATGCGCTCGATGGCGCGCTCGGCATCCGGGCCTTCCGGGACGCTTTCGAGGTAGGGCGTCTCGATCTTGTCGCCGAATTCCTTCTCGATCTGGAGGCGGCCGTTCTCATGGGCCTGCGTCCAGCCGCCGTCGGTGCGAGTGCCGACATAAACGAAGCAGACCTTGGTCTTGTCAGCCGCCTCGGCGGCCGAACCGATGCTCAGGACGAGGGCAGCTGTCGCTGCGAGAGCAAGTGCAAGTTTTTTCATATTGATCCCTGTTGGTTGGAAGTTTCGAAACCCGTCTTGTTTGTTGTTGTTCACCGGTCCGGCACGAAGGCTTTGCCGAGCGAGGCCGGCGTATTGATCAACGTCGTGCGCCGATTATGCGAGATGATGATGAGGACCACAACTGTAGCCGCATAGGGCAGCATCGAGAGGAACTGCGAGGGAATGCCGATGCCGAAGGCCTGTGCGTGCAATTGCAGGATCGTTACTGCCCCAAAGAGATAACCGCCAGCCAGCAGGCGCCAAGGCCGCCAGGAGGAGAAGACGACGAGCGCCAGCGCGATCCAGCCGCGCCCGCCGGACATGTTCTCTGTCCATTGCGGCGTATAGATCAGCGATAGTTGCGCGCCGGCAAGGCCGGCGCAGGCGCCGCCAAACATCACGGCGAGGTAGCGCATGCGGATGACATCGATACCGAGCGCATGCGCCGAGGCGTGATTATCGCCAATGGCGCGAATCTTCAGGCCGGTGCGACTCTTGAAGAGGAACCAGTTAACGGCGATAACGAGCAGGATCGACAGGTAGAAGATCAGATCCTGCTTGAAGAGGACCGCTCCGACATAGGGAATGGCCGAAAGCACCGGGATCTCGATCGGCAGCAGCCGGACGCCGGGCGCGCCGACGAAGGCCTCGCCGAGCATGCCGGAGGCGCCGAGGCCAAGGATCGTCAGCGCAAGGCCTGTCGCCACCTGATTGGCGACGAGCGTCAACGTCAGGAAGGCGAAGAGCAGCGAAAACAGCGCACCGCTGACGACACCGCCGACAATGCCGATATAGGCCGAGCCGGTGAGCTGTGCCGTGGCAAAAGCACCGACCGCGCCCATGATCATCATGCCCTCGACACCGAGATTGAGAACGCCGGAGCGCTCGGTCACGAGTTCGCCAAGTGCGGCGATGACGAGCGGCGTGGAGGCGGTGATGACCGTCAGCAGAATCGCTTCGAAGATGCTCATGCCGCCCTGCCCCTTAACCGCGACCAGACCAGGCGTATTTTGTAATAGATCAGCGTATCGCAGGAGAGTACGAAGAAGAGCAGCAGGCCCTGGAAGACGCGGGTGACCTTATCGGAAACACCGAGCGAAAGCTGTGCCGCCTCGCCGCCGAGATAGGTCAGCGCCAGCACCAGGCCGGATGCGATGATGCCGAGCGGATTGAGGCGGCCGAGGAAGGCGACGATGATGGCGGTGAAGCCGTAGCCCGGTGAGATCGCCGGCTGCAAATGGCCGATCGAGCCGGAGACCTCGGCTATACCGGCAAGGCCGGCAAGCGCGCCCGAGAAGAGAAAGCTGAACCAGATCATCTTCTTCGACGAAAAGCCGGCAAAGCGCCCTGCCCGTTCCGATTGGCCGAGCACGACGATCTCGAAGCCTTTCAGCGTATAGCGCAGCATGAACCAGACGCCGATTGCGGCGACAATGGCGAAGACGAAGGCCCAATGGGCGCGGCCCGACTCTTCCCAGATCGCCGGCAGTACCGCTTCCGGCGCGAAATCGCGGGAAACCGGAAAGTTGAAGCCCTTCGGATCGCGCCAGGCGCCGCGGATCAGCCAGTCGAGGAAGAGCTGGGCGATATAGACCAGCATCAGTGATGTCAGGATCTCATTGGTGTTGAAATGCGCCTTCAGCAGTGCCGGAACTGCAGCGAAAAGCGCACCGCCGAGCGCGCCCAATATCAGCATCAGCGGCAGCACGAGTGGCGAATGCCAGTCGTAGAAAATGATCGGCAGATAGGAGCCGGTGATGGCGCCGATGGTGAACTGGCCTTCGGCGCCGATATTCCAGTTGTTCGAGCGATAACAGACGGCCAGCCCGACGGCGATCAGGATCAGGGGCGCGGCCTTGATCGCCAGTTCGTGCAGCGACCAGACCTCGAGCAGCGGCTCGATGAAGAAGGCTTCCAGCGCGGCGATCGGGTCCTTGCCGAGCATGGCGAACATGATGGCGCCGAACACCAGCGTCAGGACAAGGGCAAGCAGCGGCGAGACGAAGGCGAAAAGCTTCGAGACGTCGGGACGTTTTTCGAGTTCAATGCGCATGGAGCGCCTCCGGGGCGGAGCTGCTCTCGTGCAGTCCGCCCATCAGCAAGCCGATCCTTTCCCGCGTCAGCTCGCCCGCTGGAAACGGGCGGGAAAGACGGCCTTCGCAGATGACGGCGATATCTGTCGCCACTTCGAAGATCTCGTCGAGATCCTGGCTGATGACGACGACGGCCGAACCGTTTCTTGCGAGATCGACGAGCGCCTGGCGGATGCGGCTTGCAGCCCCGGCATCGACGCCCCAGGTCGGCTGGTTGACGACGAGCACCGCCGGCTGACGGTCGAGCTCGCGGCCGACGATGAACTTCTGCAGGTTGCCGCCGGACAGGGAGCCGGCGGCCGGATCATCGCCGCTCTTGCGGACATCCATCGCCTCGGAAATGCGCCTTGCGGCGGACTTCACCGCCCCGCGGCGGATCATGCCGAGCAGGCCCAGAAACGCTTTGCGGTCAGACTGGCTGCGGGCAAGGACGAGATTGTCCGACAGTTTCATGGCGGAGACGGCAGCATGGCCATGGCGCTCCTCCGGCACGAAGCCGGCGCCGAGAAGACGGCGGGCGGTAATGCCCTGGTTGCCGACCGGCTTTTTGCGGATGACGATCGCCTCGGCCGAGGCGACCGGATTTTCACCGGAGAGAGTGTCGAAGAGCTCGCTCTGGCCGTTGCCCGCGACCCCGGCAATGGCGAGGATCTCGCCTGAGCGCACCGCCATCGACACATCGCGCAGCGGCATCGCGAAGGGCGTGCGCGCGGCGACGGAAAGGTTGGCGACCGCAAGCTGCACCTCGCCCCTGTCGCTGCGCTCCGGATGCGTCACGGTTGCCACTTCGCTGCCGACCATCATGCGGGCGAGCGAGGCAGGCGTTTCCTGTTTCGGATCGCAGGCGCCGGTCACACGGCCATGGCGCAGCACGGTGGCGCGATCGCAGATGCGCTGCACCTCTTCCAGACGGTGGCTGATATAGAGAACCGAACGCCCCTCGGCACGAAGCTTGAACAGCGTCTCGAACAGCCTGTCCGCCTCCTGCGGGGTCAGAACAGAGGTCGGCTCGTCGAGGATGATGAGCTTTGGGTTCTGCAGCAGCGCGCGGACGATCTCGATGCGCTGGCGCTCGCCGACCGAGAGATCGGCGACATGGGCATGCGGGTCGAGCGGCAGGCCGTAGGCAACCGACAGCGCCCTCGCCTCCTCGGCGATCCTGTCGATCGGGATGGCGTCATCGAGCGACAGCGCGATGTTTTCGGCAACCGTCAGCGCCTCGAACAGCGAAAAATGCTGGAAGACCATGCCGATGCCGAGCTTGCGGGCTTCGCCCGGCGAGGTGATCGCAACCGGCTGACCCTGCCAGAGGATATGCCCGCCCGTCGGCTCGAGAACGCCGAACAGCATCTTCACCAGGGTGGATTTGCCTGCGCCATTTTCGCCGAGAAGCGCATGAATTTCGCCCGGCGCGATATCGAGATCGATTTCATTGCAGGCGGCAAAGCTTCCGAAGAACTTCGTCAGCTTCTGGACCGATAATAACGCGCCGGAATCCGGCACATTCAATGGCGACACGTTCCCCTCATTTCTTCTGCCAACCGGTCCGTTCGGATCTCATGGAATCAGCAGCGTCGTTCCTGTTGTTTTTCTTGTTTCCAAATCCGCGTGAGCCTGCCCAACCTCACGCAGCGGATAGGTTTGATTGATATTGATACGCACTTTGTTGCTTTGCACAATATCAAATAGCGCTTTCGCACTGTCGATCAGTTCCTGGCGCGCGGCGATATAGGTGAAGAGCGTCGGCCGCGTCGCAAAGAGCGAGCCCCTCTGCGCCAAAGCCGCAAGGGTGAAATTCTCGATCGGCCCGGAGGATTGGCCGAAGGAGGCAAAAAGGCCGCGCGGCTTCAAGCAGTCAAGGGACTGTGGAAAAGTATCGCGGCCGATGGAATCGTAGACGACATCCACGCCCTTGCCGCCGGTGATGTCGCGGACACGGTCGACGAAGCTGTCGCTCTTGTAGTTGATCACATGGTCGTAGCCATGGGCGAGCGCCAGCTCGATCTTGTCTTGCGACCCCGCCGTGCCGATGACGGTGGCGCCGAGCGCCTTTGCCCACTGGCCGGTGATCAAGCCGACGCCGCCGGCAGCGGCGTGGAACAGCAGGACCGTCTCAGGCCCGACCTTGAAGGTGCGGTTCAAGAGATATTCGGCGGTCATGCCCTTCAGCATCATTGCCGCTGCCGTTTCGAGCTCGATTCCCTGGGGCACATGCACCAGATGCCGCGTCTCGATATTGCGTTCGGCGCTATAGGCGCCGTCGGCACTGGCATAGGCGACACGGTCGCCGACCTTGAAGTCCTCGACGCCGGGGCCGACCGATGTCACAGTGCCGGCGCCCTCCTTGCCGGTGACAAAGGGCAGATGCGGCGTCTTGTAGGTGCCGTTGCGGAAATAGACGTCAATGAAGTTAAGCCCGACTGCCGCCTGGCTGATCTGCACCTCGCCCGCCGAGGGTGAGGGAAGATCGATCTCGACATAGTCGAAAACCTCCGGCCCACCCGTTCTCGAAAATGAAACAGCCTGCGTTTTGCTCATCTTGCCTGTCCTATGCTTCGCGTCCAAGGGCGGGGAAGAATTGCAGCACCGCGCCGATGACGTAAAGATAGGCGCCGGTCACGATGAAGAGAATGAGCGCCCATTCGGGTGTGTCGAAATGCATCAGCAGCGAAAAAATGCCGAGCGCCGACCATAGGAAAAAGACGCCGAGGTTGAGCGGGCGCAGCCTTTTGACCCGGACCGGGTGGAGGAAATTGATCGGCAGGAAGGTCAGCACCACCGAAACGATGACAACGGTGAGCGCCGTCGTGGCGCTGGCATCGATGACGAACAGCGTGAAGACGATCATGTTCCAGACGACGGGGAAACCGGAGAAGAAATACTCATCCGTCTTCATGCCCATATCGGCATAGTAGATGGCGCTGGAGACGACGATCATGCCGGCGGCGACGAAGGACCAGGGCTCGCCGATCATGCCGCTCTGATAGAGCGCGAAGGCCGGCAGAAGCACATAGGTGACGTAATCGATGATATTGTCGAGTGTGTCGCCCGACCAGTTCGGCAGCACTTCCTTGACGCGCACCTTGCGGGCGATGGGCCCGTCTATGCCGTCGACGAGAAGCGCAAGTCCCAGCCACCAGAACATGTCGATGAAGCGGTGCTCGGCGGCGGCAACGACGCCGAGAAAGGCAAGGAAGGAGCCGGATGCCGTCAGGATATGGACGGAAAAGGCGCGCATCTCCGCATAAGGAACACGCTTGTAGTTGAAAATCTTCATATTCCCCCGACCGCCCTATCGCGCTCGCCCCGGCAAGCATCTTTTTTCGCCACCATCGCCGGACCCTGTCGCTGAATCGGGTTCGACGCCGTAGGTCTTTGTTGTCGCACCGTTTTTGCCGAAAATCGGCATGTGTTTCCGGCGTGCTGCTCTAATATGCATCCTTTGCCGGGCTTCGCCAGCGGGAAATACGACATTCCCCACCCGCCCCCTGCTCCCCATTGAATCCTGACGATGACATGCATATTTCCCTTTAGAAGCGTCGCGTGGAATGGAATGCCTTTAATTCCGGCCCGATATGTAATATCTCGCTCGCATCCGACAGTTCATCCGACGAAACGGGATCCTCTACCGCAATGAACGCGCCTGCAAAGACCGAAGACTTCGCCTCGTCCATCCCCGCCGGCGTCTACGCCGAGACGGTGCTCGATGTCACGCACTATACCGACCGGCTCTTCCGCTTCACGATGACCCGGCCACAGGGCTTCCGTTTCCGTTCCGGCGAATTCGCGATGATCGGCCTGATGGTCGAGGGCAAGCCGGTCTTCCGCGCCTATTCGATCGCCAGCCCCGCCTGGGCCGAAGAGCTTGAATTCTTCTCGATCAAGGTGCCGGACGGCCCGCTCACCTCACATCTGCAGGCGATCAAGCCGGGCGACCAGGTGCTGATGCGCAAGAAGCCGACGGGCACGCTGGTGCTCGATGCGCTGACGCCCGGCCGTCGTCTCTACATGTTCTCGACGGGAACGGGCATTGCGCCTTTCGCCAGCCTGATCCGCGATCCCGAGACCTACGAGAAGTTCGAGGAAGTCATCCTCACCCATACAACACGCGATGTCGCCGAGCTGAAATACGGCTTCGACCTCGTGCACGAGATTCAGAACGACGAATTGCTGAAGGAAGTCGTCGGCGACAAGCTGCGCCACTACCCGACAGTCACGCGCGAGGATTTCGAATATCGCGGCCGCATCACCGACCTGATCTCCTCCGGCAAGCTGTTCACCGATCTCGGCGTACCGCCGCTCGACCCGGTGATCGACCGCGGCATGATCTGCGGTTCCTCGGCCATGCTGAAGGATACCAAGGAACTGCTCGAGAAAGCCGGCCTCGATGAAGGCGCCAACAGCAAGCCCGCCGAATTCGTCATCGAGCGCGCTTTCGTCGGCTGACGTTTTTCTCGACAATCAGCTCTGACAGCGGCTCCGGAAACGGAGCCGTTTCTATGTCTGGCTGAGGTAATCGATCAGCACCGTCATGGTGGCGCGCGCTTCATCCGGCCTGCCCTGATGGATAGCGCGGATGACGGCCACGTGCAGCGCAATGGAGCGATCCATGCGCTCCGGGCTTGCCTTGGAGTACCAGAGGCGGCGTGAATGCGTTTGCACCGGGCCGAGTGCTGCCGTGATGAAGCCGTTCGGGCAGGCATCTTCAAGGATTTCGTCGAAGGCCTTGTCGGCAGCGAAGAAGCCGGCGAGATCGCCGGTGACGGCGCATTCCTCCATCGCGCCGGCGCAGTCGATGAGGCGCGCGCGCTGCTCGTCGCTCGCATGTTCGGCGACGAGGCCTGCCGCGATCGGCTCCAGCTCACGGCGCACCTGCATGACATTGCCATGATCCTCAGCCGCGATCTCGGCGACCTGCAGGCCGACACGCGGCTTCACCAGGATCAGCCCCTGCCAGGCGAGCTTCTGGATCGCCTCGCGCACCGGCGTACGCCCGTGGCCTGCCATATCGATCAGCTGCTTTTCAGTGACAAGCGCGCCGGGCTTCAGCGCCAGCGTCACGATCAGATGCTCCAGTGCGAGATAAGCAAGATGGCTCTGTGAAGTCTGCAATAAGGAGCTCCGTCGCCAAGTCTGATATATCACATAGTGGCACGGTCAAAAACCGAAGACAAGTCGGCACTGAATATCATAATAGAGACAGATAGATAACATAGGCGAGGCTGCTGAAACTCGGCGACGCATTGACGTCTGCGCCGTGAAGGGTCCTACCACCCGCCGGCCTACTGAGGCACGCCGCCTCGCCCACGTCATCAGGCCGGCACCTACCCCTCGGTCACCCCTTGCGAAAAGCCCGGCTCGAAACCGAGATCGAATTTTGACACGGGTCTTTTGCATTGGCGAACAGATAACCGTCGGCGTTATGGATGGCTCCGAACTCCAGGCCATTCTCCGCGCATCGCCTGCAGAAAGCCTCGACGTCCTCCACGTCGAAGACCAGCTTGACGGTGGATTGACCGCTCCGCTGCCCCTTGGCGGCTTGATGCAGCATGATATTCGCACCGCCGTCCTGAGCGATGAGTTCAACGATCCTGTCGCCCGGCAGGCTGGTCGCCTTGAAACCGAAGTGTTTCTCATAAAAGCGCGCCGTTTCCTCGACATTCCCAGCGTAGATCACCAGCCTGTTGAGCGGCATGATGCTTGGCCTCCGATAGCGGTTGCGTTCGATTGACAAGAGTAGATGGACATCATGCGTTTTGCCACGGCGCATTACTCGTGCCGCAGCGCCTCGATGGGATTGAGTTGCGCTGCCCTTCTCGCCGGGAAATAGCCGAAGATCATGCCGATTGCCGCGGAGAAGAGGAAGGCGACGGCGACCATCAGCGGGCTGAAGACGAAGGGCACTTTCAGCAGCGTCACGGTGCCGAAGCCGAGGCCGAGGCCCAGTATGATGCCGGTGATGCCGCCGAACAGCGACAGCGCCACCGCCTCGACCAGGAACTGGGTGAGCACCTGGTTTTCGAGTGCGCCGATCGCCAGGCGGATGCCGATCTCACGGGTGCGCTCGGTGACGGAGACCAGCATGATGTTCATGATGCCGATGCCGCCGACGAGCAGGCTGATCGCAGCGACGGCGCCGAGCAGGCCGGTCAGCAGCGTCGTCGTGCCGGTCATCGCCTCGGCGATCTGGGTCATGTCGTTGACGTTGAAATCGTCCTGGCGGCCGGGCACGATCTTACGGCGCTCGCGCAGGAGATTTTCGACATCGGACTGCACCTTCGCGGTGGAGACGCCGTCGCGCGCCGAGATGATAATCTGCGGCACGTTGCTGTTGCCGCTGATGCGCCGCTGAAACACCTTGACCGGCATGATGACAACATCATCCTGGTCATTGCCCATGCCGGACTGGCCGCGCTTGGCCAGCACGCCGATGAGGGGGCACGAGACCTTGCCAACGCGGATCTGCTGGCCTGTGGGGTCGGCGCTGCCGAAAAGCTGCGAGCGCACCGTCTCACCGATGATGCAGCGCGCTTGGCCGCGTTCCTCAGCAGGGGTGAAATTGCGGCCGAGCGCCAGGTTCCAGTCCTGCGCGATGAAATAATCATTGGTAGTGCCGGAGACGCTGGTGGAATGGTTCTGGCCGCCGAAGATCACGGTCGCCGTCGACTGGTTGAGCGGCGCCACGGCCCTGAGGCCCCCGATCTGGTCGCGGATGGCCGCGACGTCCTTAACGCTGAAGCGCTTGGCCTCGGAGCTAGCCCGGCCGGGGCCGAACTGGCCGGGACGGACGAAGAGCATGTTGGTGCCGAGCCGCGACAACTCGGTCGAGACTTGCGCGGTGGTGCCGTTGCCGATCGTCACCAGCGCGATGACAGCGGCAACGCCGATGACGACGCCGAGCACGGTCAGGAACGAGCGCAGCATGTTGCGGCTGATGGCCCGCAGCGCCAGCTTCAGCGTCTCAAAGAACATGATCCGCCCTCCTCCGGTGCTCGACTTCCGTCTCCAGCTTGCCGTCGACGAAACGCAGCAGCCGCTGGGCATAGGCGGCGATATCGGGCTCGTGGGTGACCATGACGATGGTGATGCCCTGCTCGCGGTTCAGCCGCGTCATCAGATCCATGATCTCGACGCTGGTCTTGGTGTCGAGATTGCCGGTGGGCTCATCGGCGAGCAGCAGTGCCGGCTCGGTGACGATGGCGCGGGCGATGGCGACGCGCTGCTGCTGGCCGCCTGACAGTTCCTGTGTCTTGTGATGCTCGCGCCCGGTGAGGCCGACCAACGCCAGGGCTTCGCGGGCCCGATTGCGCCGCTCGCGCACCGCCATGCCGCGATAGATCAGCGGCAGTTCGACATTTTCGACGGCCGAGGTGCGCGACAGGAGGTTGAAGCCCTGGAAGACGAAGCCGAGCATGTGGCGGCGCAGCAGCGTCAGCTGGCTGCGGTCGAAGCCGCTGGTCGGAATGCCCTCGAAGATGTAATCGCCTGATGTCGGCACGTCGAGGCAGCCGAGAATGTTCATCGCCGTCGACTTGCCGGAGCCAGACGGCCCCATGATCGCGACGAATTCATGGGCGTTGATCGCTAGGTCGACGCGGTCGAGCGCGCGGATAGCCGCCTCGCCCTCGCCGTAGATTTTCGAGACCTGTCGGAATTCGATGAGCGGCGGGCTTGCCATCCGTCTCTCCGCCTAGTTCGCACGCGCCGTGGCGTCGATCACCAGTGCGTCGTCTTGTTTGAGGTCGCCGGAGACGACCTGTGTGAACTGGCCGTCGGATGAGCCGACCTGGATGACAACAGGCACTGGCCGGCCGTTGCGCAGCACCCAGACGCGGCGCTCAGCGCCCTTCAGCGCCGGACCGGCATTGTTGTTGCGCTGGCGCGGCGGGCCGAAGATGCCGAAAATGCCGCGGCCGCGCCTTTCCGCCTGCGCCGGCGCGTAGCGCAGCGCGGCGTTCGGCACCATCAGCGTGTCCTTGACGGCCTCGACGGTGACATCGGCCGTCGCCGTCATGCCGGGGCGCAGCAGCAGATCGGCATTGTCGACGGATAATACCGCCTTATAGGTCACGACATTGTTGACCACTTCGGAGGCGAAGCGGATCTGCTCGATCTCGGCGGGAAAGGTCCGGTCGGGATAGGCGTCGACAGTGAACTTCGCCTTCTGGCCGACGGCGATCTGGCCGACATCGGCCTCGTCGACATCGACCTGCAGCTCCATCTTCTTCAGATCGCCGGCGATGGTGAAAAGGATCGGCGCCGACAGCGAGGCTGCGACGGTGGCGCCCGGATTGACGGAGCGGGTGAGGATGACGCCGTCGATCGGCGATATGATCTTCGCCTTGGCGAGATTGACCTCGGCAAGCTGCAGGTCGGCCTCTGAGGCGAGAACCTCGGCCTCATTGATCTGTTTGGCGGCGACGGCGGAATCATATTTGTAGCTGGCGTCGTCGAGGCTCTGCTGGGTGGAGACGTTGCTCCTGACGAGGCTCTTCAACCGCTCGAGAGAGGTGCTTGCCGATTGCATATCGGCATTGGCCTTGACGACGTTCGCCTTGGCCGAATTGAGCTTGGCGCGCGAACTCTTCACATCCGCCTCGAGCTTGTTCGTATCAAGGAGAGCGAGCACTTCGCCTGATTTGACCGTGCTGTTGTAATCGACATTGACGTCGCGGACCGTGCCGGAAAGCTCGCTCGATATATCCACCTGCTCGGTCGGCTGTACCGAGCCGGTGGCGGTGACGAGCACCGTCAGGTCGCCGCGTTTTGCCGGCTGGGTGGCATAGCTCACTTCGCTTTGCCCGCGGCCCATATAGAAATAAGCGGCGACGGCTGCGGCAGCGATAAGGATCAGCAGGATGAACAGGCGTCCGCGCCAGCGGCTGCGCTTGCCCTGCCGTCCCGACGCGGCAAGGACCGCTGCGAGATCGGACGCCGCGCCTGTCTTTGCTCCGGTTTCGCTACCGCTTACGATTTTGTTCATGTCGTCCTCAATCCGTCAGTGGCCGCCTGCGGCCTCTGCAGCGAAATAATCACAACGCAGATGAACCGGGCATTAGCGTTGCCGCGGAAGTGGCACGGAATTGCGGATGGGGGAAATGAAATATTGGTAAGAAAAGTCAAGTTTCGGTGCGCAACCGTCGGTCAATCCGCATCCTCGGCAAATTGATCCGCGCCGGGCAAAGGATGCAGCCACGGTTCCCGCCGCTTGATCCAGACTTCATAGCCAGGCGCAAGGTCGGTCGGCGGAGTGTCCAGGGATCCCAGGCGAATTTCCGCCTCGTCTTCCCTGAGGCAGAAAAGCCTGCCGCCGCAGGCGGGGCAGAAGCTGCGGCCGGAGAAAGTGGCGATCTCGCCGTTATGGGAGAAAGCCTGGCGCGGCCAGACCGCGAAGAAGGTGAAGGCGGAGCCGCTCGATTTGCGGCAATCGGCGCAGTGGCAGAGGCCGATGCGAAGCGGCTCGCCTTCCACCCGATAGGCCACCGCCCCGCAAAGGCAACTTCCGGTTCGGATCCTCATAGAGGCGCCTTCAGGCGTCGAGACTTGTGGGAAGGCCCGGCGGGCGCCGCTTTGCTGCCATCAACAGGTCGAGTTCGGTGGCCGACGGGCCGAACTTGTCGTAGAGGCGCTTTGCCTCCTTGTCGTCCAACCGGTATTTCCTGGCAAATTCGCCGATGCTGTAGGGGCGGCCACGCAACACTCTTCGCGCCGGGGTCGCCGTATTCGGTGCGTCGGTCATGGGTTTCTCCTTTTCGTCACGTCCCCTTTAAGCTAGAGCGACCTGTCGATTTGGAAAGAGCCCGCGAGCCGCATAGCGGCTTCGGGCATGGATGGATGCGGTTGTTTTCCTGGAACCTTTTCGTTCGATATGCGCATTTTTTTGATCGAGGTTGCGGTGGCAGCCATCATTCCATCCTGAACCGGGTGTGGCAGGTCGTGCAGGTCTGCAGCATGAGGTGGAACGCGTGTTCCGCCGGCATCGTCGACAGTTCGTGCTCGTTGCGGACGTGAGTGCCGAAAGGACCGCCACCCATGGCCTCTCCGGGCCTCATGCGCATGCTGGCAGGCATCGGCCCGGGGTTCTTTTGCGCGGCGGCATCCAGCGCGACGGCGTAGTCGCGCAGGTCGCTGGCGATGCGGTCGAACCGGTCGCGCTCCTTAAGGATGTTCGGCCCGGCCTTCGACTGCCGACTGTCGGCCGCGGACGCGGACGCGAAATGTGCAGAGAGAACGCCTCCAGACCTGTCGCGGATGGTGTCGGCCGCCCATTTGAACTCGCTGGCCTTGTAGGTCGTCGAATCCTTGAACATGCCGGAGATCGTCTTTGCCGCTGCGGCCATGGCTTTCATGTCCGCCTGCCGAATGGCGATAACGTCCTCCTCGGCAGAAGCCATGGCCGCCGTTATCAGGACCGCTGCCACGAAGGCGAGCAGTCCGAATTTGTTCGCGTCAGCTGTTAATCTCATCGACGACGCCGCCTGGATTGGTGACCATGATGCTGCAACGGATATCCGATGCCGTGACCGGATATCCGTCTTTATCTGGGCAGCAAGAGGGCGGATGCGCGCCCATCAGGCGGCCCGCGCATTCTCAGCTTCCAATCGGCGTTGATCTGTAGCACTCAGATCTTTTTGCAACCGGGCGATGAGAAAGCATTAACTGTCGCCGGTTAGTCTGCGCCTCTCGCTCGGAGAGGATCGATGAAGAGTGGCTACTCGCTCGCCCAGATAGGACTCCACTGGCTGGTCGCCTTCATGGTGCCGGTCCAGTATCTGACCGGCGGCAGCATCGAGAGAACCCATCACGCCGTCCACATGGGTATCACGCCATCCTCTTGGGACGTCGTCCAGCACCAACTTCACAACTACGCGGGAATGGCGATCGGCCTGCTGATGGGCGTGCGGCTGGTTCTTCGTCTCCTTCAACCGCCCGAAACCAGCGGGCCGGATTCATGGGCCGGGCGGGCCGCGAAGGCGCTTCACTACGGCTTCTACGTCGCAATCATCGGACAGGCCTGCATGGGGTTCGTCGCGAGCTATCTCTCGTTCGCCATTGCGCCGTATCACGTGATCGGGTCGAGGATTATCCTGGCGATGGTCGCGCTGCACCTCGCCGCAGCGGCCTGGCACACGCTGGTCGCCCGGGACGAGACGGTCGACCGCATGGTGTTCTCGCGCCGGAAGCGGTCAGCCGAGAATTTCTAGAGTGGCCAGCGTCAGCACGACATAGCGGCCGGTCTTGGCGGCGAACACCAGGATCGTGAACGGGATGATGTTCGTGCCACACAAAAGGCTCGAACATTGACGACAGATGAGTTGCAATTGAAATCGAACTGCTTAGCATGTAGTTCGAGGAGCATGGGCAAGATGTACCGAATCGCAATGAGCAGGCTGCTCGTGATGATACGGCTGGTGATCATCGTATCACTGGCGGGGTACTCGCTGTCGAACGCTAGCGCCGCCATGCATGGCTCCTCGTTCCCCGAAATGGCAGCGGTCGTGTCCGAAACCGATGCTGTGCAGCATCACGATGGCCATGACATGACGAAGATGGCTGTCCATGACCATTCCCAGGGCGAGGCCGGCGGTAACGCAGATGGCGTATCGAAGCCCGTCAAGCAAGAATGCTGCAAGGATTTCTGTGGTGGGCTCGGCATTATTTGTGAAGGCCAAGATGTCGGCGGACCGGTCGTAACCTCGATCCGGCAGTTCATCGACGACCGGACGACCCTTGGCGAACTGCCGCCCCTCCACCGTCCCCCGAATATCTGAATAGAGACGCACCCGCTTGATCGGGTCTAGTCGGACGCTTGCCTGCTTCTGGGCGAGCGCCCTGTAGGCTATCTCCTATTCGGACATTTCAAAATGAAACCCTCGTTTTTCGTGGTGGGGCTGCCGCTTGTTGCCGGTGGCTGCGCATCCACGCTTCCTCCCGACGTGGTGGCGTTTCCCACCGCGGTCGTTCAGCCGTCCGCGCTTCCGGCGGCATACAGGTCGCCGATCACAGGTTACGTCGCCCGCCAGCCGGTCGATCCCAAACCCTGGCGCAGACAGAACGATCTGCAGTCTCCCATGAATGGAGACGACTCATGATCGGCACCACAAGACTGATCGCGGCGCTGGCATTCCCGCTCGCCTTGAGCGGCTGCGTTACAGGCGCCGACTATTCCCGCAAAGAGGCGGGCTTCACCTCCGTTGCCAACAAAACCGCCACTGTGACGGCGAAAGAAACCGTCTGGATCCAGAACCAGAGCCAGGCCCGATCGGCGGCCGCGCAGGTCAAAAGTCTGCTTGCTCGAACGAAACCTCTCGACGTCGAGACTGCCGTCCAGATCGCGCTGCTCAACAACAAGGGCCTCCAGGCCGCCTATGCCGATCTTGGCGACAGCGCCGCCGACGCCTGGCAGTCGACGATGTTCATCAACCCGGCCGTCTCCATCGGCACGACCGGGATCGGAACTCCGGAACTGCAGGCGTTCAAAACGATCGAAGGGATGATCACGACGAACATCCTGGCGCTCGCCACGAAGAACAGGGACATGGCGATCGCCGACACCCGCTTCCGGCAGGCGCAATTGATCGCGGCGGTGAAGACGCTTCAGGTCGCCGCTGACACCCGGCGCGCCTGGATCGGTGCGGTCGCGTCATGGGAGAATGTCGGGCAGCTCCAGCACGCCCAGGCGACTGCCGACGCAGCCTCGGAACTCGCCGAGAAACTCGGCGAGACAGGTGCAATGGCCAAGGGCGCCCAAGCCCGTGAACATGTGTTCGTCGCCGAACTCGCCGGAGAGACGGCGAAGGCTCGGCTATCGGCACGTCTCGCCAAGGAGGAGCTGACGCGGCTGATGGGTCTCTGGGGCTCCGACCTGGACTATCAGGTTCCGAACAGCCTGCCCCCGCTCCCCAAATCCGTCGTCAGACGCGATACCATCGAGAGCGAGGCTCTCAGGAACCACATCGACCTGCAGATCGCCAAGCTCGACCTTGAGGCCACGGCCAGATCCTACGGTCTCGCCGAGGCGACGCGCTATGTGACCGATCTCGAGATCCTGACCGGTTTCGAAACGGAACGGGAAATCGAGGACGACGAGACGAAAACGCGAACCACCGGGCAGGTCGAGCTTGAGTTCGCCATCCCGATCTTCGACACCGGCAAGGCCCGGATGCGCAAGTCCGAGCTGGCCTACATGCGGGCGGCGAACCTCTTGGCAGAGAAAGCCGTCAACGTCCGCTCGGAAGCACGCTCCGCCTACGAGGCTTACCGCTCGAACTACGATATCGCGCGGCACTACCGCAACAACGTCGTGCCGCTGCGAACCAAGGTCGAGGAGGAATCCCTGCTGACCTACAACGGCATGATCTCGAACACCTTCGAGCTGCTGACAGACACCCGCGACAAGATCAACTCCACCCTGCTCTCCGTCAACGCGAAGCGCGATTTCTGGCTGGCCGAAGCCAATCTGGCGCCTGCGATCTACGGCGGCGGCGCGACGAAGGCGTCGGCAGAGGCCGAGGTCGTTGCTGCTTCCGAAAGCGGCGGTGACGGCGGTCATTGAGAAAGGACACACCATGTTCAACAGACGACAACTTTTTGGAGCAAGCGCCGCTCTGCTCACCACAGCCGCCTGGACGAAGACGTCGGCGATGGGTCTGCCTGAGGCCCCGACGATGGAATCGGCGGAGATGCAGCCGCCGCTCCACCCTAGCTCCGGCCCGGAATACCAGCCGGTGGTCACCCTCAACGGCTGGACCCTGCCGCATCGGATGAACAATGGGGTCAAGGAATTCCACCTCGTCGCCGAACCGGTCGAACGCGAGATGGCGGACGGCATGACCGCCTATCTGTGGGGCTACAACGGACAGTCACCGGGACCGACGATCGAGGCTGTCGAGGGAGATCGCGTCCGCATCTTCGTCACCAACAAGCTGCCCGAGCACACGACGATCCACTGGCACGGCATGATCCTGCCGTCGGGCATGGACGGCGTCGGCGGCCTGACGCAGCCACATATTCCAGTCGGCAAGACCTACGTCTACGAGTTCGACCTCGTGAAATCCGGCACCTTCATGTACCACCCGCATTCCGACGAGATGGTGCAGATGGCGATGGGCATGATGGGTTTCTTCGTGATCCATCCGAAAGATCCCAAGTTCATGCGCGTCGACCGAGACTTCGTCTTCCTGCTCAACGCCTACGACATCGACCCGGGCTCCTACGTGCCGCGGATCATGGAGATGACCGACTTCAACATGTGGTGCTGGAACAGCCGCGTGTTCCCGGACATCAGCCCTCTCGTCGTTTCAAAGAACGACAGGGTGCGGGTGCGTGTCGGCAACCTGACGATGACCAACCATCCGATCCACATGCATGGCTACGACTTCGAGGTGACATGCACCGACGGCGGCTGGGTCCGGCCGGAGGCGCGGTGGCCGGAGGTGAGCATCGACATCCCGGTCGGCGCGATGCGAGCCTACGAGTTCGACGCCAGGCATCCCGGCGACTGGGCGATCCACTGCCACAAATCACACCACACGATGAACGCCATGGGTCACGACATTCCAACCTTCATCGGTGCGGACAAGTCGAAGGTCGCCGAGAAGATCAGGAAGCTGCAGCCGGAATACATGCCCATGGGCACCAAGGGCATGGCCGACATGGGCGAAATGGAAATGCCCATCCCCGAGAACACCGTTCCGATGATGACTGGCTGGGGGCCGCATGGTCCGATCGAAATGGGCGGCATGTTTTCGGTCGTTAAGGTCCGCGAGGGGATCTCGGCGGACGATTACTCAGATCCCGGCTGGTACGAAAACCCGCCCGGAACGCAGGCCTTCGAGTGGACCGGAGAACTTCCGGACGCGACCAAGGCCAAAGACGCGAAAACGCAAATCACGCCGAAGCCGACAAACGGCTGAGGTCCAATCTCAACATCGAAAGGAATTACGGATGAAGAATTATCTCATGGCACTGGCCCTCGCAGCACTCGCGTCGCCGGCACTTGCCTCAGGCAATCATGCCGGTGGCCACGGCGAGAAGATGGCTATCGGAGAACCCGGCGACAAGGCCAAGGCGACACAGACCATCCGCGTCACGATGAAGGAAACCGACGACGGAAAGATGCTGTTTACCCCGGCAGCCTTCAACGTCCGCAAAGGGCAGACGGTCAAGATCGCGATCAAGAATGCCGGAACCGTCGACCACGAATTCGTACTCGATCAGGAAGACAAGATCCTGGAGCACAAGAAGGTCATGGAGAAGTTCCCGGAAATGGAACATGCCGACCCCAACTCCATCCGTCTTCCGCCTGGCCAATCCGGCGAGATCGTTTGGAAGTTCACCACCGACGGCGAATTCAAGTTCGCCTGCCTGATCCCCGGTCACTACGAGGCCGGCATGCATGGCGACGTCACCGTCGCCGGCAAGTAATCTGCAACAAAGGAGCTACACACATGAAAACTGCAATGATCAAAATCGGCCTCGCCGCCCTGCTCTGCGCCAGCGCAGCCTTCGGCGCATTCGCCGAGGAATTCACCAAGGGTGTCGTCAACAAGGTCGACACAAAGGCAAAGAAGGTCACCATCAAGCATGAGGATCTGAAGAACCTCGACATGCCCGCGATGACGATGGTCTTCCGCGTCGAAGACCCGGCTCTGATCGAAAAACTGAAAGAAGGCGCGAATGTCGAGTTCGTTGCCGAGCGTGTGAATGGCAAGCTGACCGTCACCAATGTAAAATAACCGCCTCCTGCCGCCCGGGTCGGTCGATCCGGGCGGCAGGACATCGAGGAGCGCAGACGATGCACAGAAGAAGAAGTTTCATTGCAATGGCGGGCTCTGCCCTGGTGTTCCTGAGTGGAAAGGCCCGTGCCGCGGCTCCGGCAGAAATGACTGTCCATAAGGACCCGAATTGCGGTTGTTGCCACGAATGGGCGAAAGCAATGGCGGAGTCGGGTTATTCCGTCGATCTCCACAACACCGACGACCTTGCCGCAGTCAAGGCACGGCTTCGCGTGCCTTCCGAAATGGAAGGATGCCATACCGCTGTCGTCGAGGAATACTACCTTGAGGGACATGTTCCGCTCGAGGCCGTGCAGCGCCTGCTTCGAGAGCGGCCCCCGGTCCGAGGACTGGCCGTGCCGGGGATGCCGTCCGGCTCATTGGGAATGGGTGTCGATCCGGCCGCGGTCTATGACGTCTATGCGATCCCCTCGGAAACCAGCGCGCCATACGTGTTTATGGAGGTTCGTCCCCGCAAGGCCTGACGCCTCCAAGCCCGAGCTGTGGCTCAGGACAGACGCCGGCCGTCCTCGCCGAAGAGGTGCAGCACATCGTGGTCGAGGTGCAGCGGCAAGCTGTCGCCCGATTTCATCCGCTGCTGGCCGGCAAAGACCGCAATCAGCTTCTTCCCGCCTGCGTCGGCGTGGACGACGGTCTCCGAGCCCAATTCCTCGACAAGGGTAACGCGGGTATCCAGCCTGCCCGCCGAGCCCGCATCGGCAAGGGTAATGTGTTGCGGGCGGATGCCGATGCTGACTCTTTCGCCCGTCGGGCGTGCCTCCTTGGCAATCACCGAGAGACGATGGCCGCCGACCGTTTCGACCTCAGCGAAACCACCCTCGTGACCGACAATCGCACCTTCGAGAAAATTCATGTGCGGTGCGCCGATGAAGCCGGCGACGAAACGGTTGGCCGGCTTGTTGTAGAGTTCGAGCGGTGTTCCCACCTGCTCGATCCTGCCGCCTCTCAGCACGACGATGCGGTCGGCCAGCGTCATCGCCTCGACCTGGTCATGGGTGACATAGATCATCGTCGCCTTCAGGCGGGCGTGAAGGGCCGCCAGTTCGGCACGCATGCTGACCCTGAGTTCGGCGTCGAGATTGGATAGCGGCTCGTCGAGCAGGAAGGCATCCGGCCGCCGCACGATGGCGCGGCCGATGGCGACGCGCTGGCGCTGGCCGCCGGACAGCTGGCCCGGGCGGCGCTGCAGGAAAGGTTCGATCTCCAGCATGCGTGCGGCGTCGGTGATGCGCGCTTCGATCTCGGCCTTCGCCACCTTGGTGTTCTCAAGACCAAAGGCGAGGTTTTCCCTAACACTCATATGTGGATAGAGCGCATAGGACTGGAAGACCATGGCTAGGCCGCGATCGGCGGCGCTGATAGCGGTAACATCCTTGCCGTCGATGGCGATGCTGCCGCCTGTGGGCTTATCGAGGCCGGCGATCAGGCGCAGCAATGTCGATTTTCCGCAACCGGAAGGGCCGACGAAAGCGACGAACTCGCCGTCGTTGACATGAAGCGAGACATCGCGAATGACCTCGACGGCGCCGAAATTCTTGACGATGTTCCTGAGCTCGAGCCCGCTCATGCACTCTCCTGTTTCTTTTTTAAGATGGCCTATTTGAGCCCCGAGCCGGCGATGCCCGTCGTGATGAAGCGCTGCAGGAAGACGAAGATCAGCACGACCGGGATCATCGAGACGACGGTCATAGCGAGGATGTAGTGCCATTGCACATTGAGCTCGCCGGCATAGACGTTGAGGCCGACCTGCAGCGTATAGAGTTCCTTGCGCGACAGCACGATCAGCGGCCAGAGGAAGTCGTTCCAGCGCCAGACGACCGAGAAGATCGCCAGCACCGCCAGCGCCGGCGCCGACAGTGGCAGGATGATGCGCCAGTAGATCTGCCATTCGCTGGCCTTGTCCATGCGCGCGGCGTCGAGCAATTCGTCGGGGATCGTCAGCATGTATTGCCTGAGCAGGAAGACGCCCGTCGGGGTGGCGACCGTCGGCAGGATGACGCCCCAAAGGCTGTCGAAGAGGTTCAACGTACCGATGACGGAATAGAGCGGCACGACGATGACCGAAAGCGGCACCATCAGCGTCGCAAGGATCATCAGCATGACGGCGGTGCGGCCGGGAAACTGGTATTTCGACAGCGCGAAGGCGGCCATGGAATTGACGAGCAGCGTAATCGCCGTCGCCACGACGGTGACGAAAACGGAGTTGCGCAGGAACAGGAAGAAATCGAAGCGCTGGAACGGTTCGGTGTAGTTGCCGCCGGCGAATTCGACCTGACGCACCGGCGTGCGATCCTTGATATTCGCCTTGACGATTTCGCCAGGCTGTTTCGGATCGACCATCTGGCCGATGATGCCGATGCGGCGGACTTCAGCCAGCACACGGGTGCTGCCATCCGGCATTGCGACCTTATAGAGCGGCAACGGCTTGTCGTAACCCGGCACCACTGCCTGTTCGGTGACATAGGGCAGGAAGGAGGGCGGGAACTCGGCAAGGGCCGCCGGCGTCTTGAACGAGGAGAAGACCAGCCAGACGGCCGGGCCGAACATCAGGAAGACGCCTGAGATCAGCCAGATCCAGGTGACGATGTCCGTCCAGTGCCAGCCTCGGCCGCGGCGGCGAAGCAGAAAGGCAGAGACCGCGCTCATTGACGTGCTCCCTTCTTCTCGTTGCGGCTACTGACGCCGAGCTGGACCAGCGTCAGGATGACGAGCACGATGCCCATCAGGATCGAGGCAGCCGACGCCAGCCCCGGATTGCGCAGCGAACTCGCAAAGCCGGTCTCGTAGATATATTGGGTGATGTACATGGTGCTGGTGCCCGGCCCGCCGCCGGTCAAAACGAAGACCTCGTCGAAGATCTGCACGGCGCGGATCAGCGCCAGGACCAGCACAACGATGAGGTTCGGCATCAGCAGCGGCAGGGTGATGCGCCGGAAGATGCGGGTCGGGCTCGCCTTGTCCATCGCCGCCGCCTCGTAGAGATCCCGCGGAATCGCCTGCAGGCCGGCGAGCAGGATCAGCGCATAAAAGCCCATATGCGCCCAGACCGAGACGAAGACGGCAAAGAAGAAGGCCCAGAAACGATCGCTGAGCCAGGAGAAGGGTTCGAAGCCGAAGGGGCTCAGCGCATAGTTCAACAGGCCCTCGCGCTGCAGGATCCATTTCCAGATCAGGCCGACGACGACGGGCGACAGCAGCACCGGGAAGAAGAAGACGGCGCGCCAGAAGCCGCGATTGGAAAGCTCGCGGTTGAGGATCAGCGCCGTTGCGAGCGCTGCGATCAGCATCACGGTCACCTGGAAGACGACGAAGACGGCGGTGTTGCGCACGGCCGCCCAGAAGGTGTCGGCCGCGCAGGTCGAAGGGTCGAGATAAGAGCCGCAATCGAAGAGGATGCGGTACTGGTCGGCGCCGACATAGGTCCTGTTCTGCAGGAAGATGGCGCTGCCGCTCGTCGTCGAATAGATGAAGTTGATGACCAGCGGCAGCAGCACGAAGACGGTGAAGATCAGCATATTGGGCGCCAGGAAGACGCCCGCCATGCCGTTCAGCCCGGTCAGCTTCTGCCAGCCGCGCATGGGAATGTCGACGATCCCCATGACAAGCCGGACAGGCGCAAGCAGCGCCTGCCGCAGACCGGTTTTGACAGGTGGTTCAGAAGAATCCGTCTTCGCCGTCATCTGTTCTTCCGTCAGTTGCCGGCGACCTTGGCCCTGATGTCCTCGTCGATGCGGGCATAGGCATCGTCGAGCTTCATTTCGCCGGCGATCACCTGGCTGATGCGGGCGACGATGGCGCTGTAATAGGCATCCGACCACTTCCAGCCCGGCAGCTTTATGGCGGGTGCCGCCGTCTGGCCGGCCGCCTCAACGAAGGCCTTCAGCGCCGCCTTCACATGCGGATTGCCGGTCTTGAAGTCCATCTGGCCGGCAGCGACACCCTTATGCGCTGGAATGAACAGGCTGCGTTCGGCAAATTCCTTCTGCACGTCGGCCCCTACCAGGTAATCCATCACCTTGGCGACGTCCTTCGGGTTCTTGGTGTATTTGACGGCGACGAGACCGGCGCCACCCTGCATGCCGGAGCATGCGGCCGTGCCGCAGGGGCTGCCCGCCATCACCCAGTCGAAATTGTCGCCAATCTTCTGGGCGAAGCCCGAAACCTGCCAGCTGCCTGAATAAAGATAGGCAAGGCCGCCATTGATGAAGTCCTCGGCGGCGGAGCGGTAGGTGGTGCCGGCAGCACTGACCCAGACATCCTTGTTCATGGTGCCGTCCTCGTTCCACTTGACGAAGCGGCTGAGGAAGTCCTTGGCGCCCTGATCGATCGGCGCCGGCTTGCCGTCGGCGGCGATATAGTTGGCGCCGTAGGAGATGTTCGGGCCGGAGACGCGATGGCCGGAGCGGTCGATCGCCATGGCGAAGACCTTTTGGCTGTCGGCGACCTTTTTAGCGGCCGCCGCCCAATCATCCCAGGTGGCCTTCGGACCGGGAATTTCGACGCCGGCCTGCTCGAACAGCGTCTTGTTGACGAAGCCGCCGGTCAGGGTCAGCTGCGTCATGAAGCCGGTGATGGCATTCGAGCCGTCCGGACGCATCCAGTCGGCCTGGGCGCCGAAATTATCGTCCCAATATTTCGCATCAGCCAGGAGCGGGCGAAGATCGAGCCAGTGCTGGGCCTGCGCCTTCAGATTGGTGACACGGGCGATATCCGGCCCCTGCCCGGCTTCGAGCTGCACCGGCAGCTGTTCCTTGACGACGTCGTAGGAAACCTCGTCGAGGATGACGTTGACGTCGGGATTGGCCTTGGAGAAGCGCGAGAGCAGGTCCTTGATCACCTCGCCCTCGCCGCCGTCGGAATACCACATGATGCGCACGTCGCCGGCATGGGCGGCAACGGAACTCAAGAGAACCGCAGCAAAGGCCGCGCCGATCGATTTCATTCTGGTCATTTTCTCCTCCTCTTGACCGATGAATTCCTGCGCCCGGCTGGTCCTCCACCTGCCGGACACGTCGTCTACGAGGCCGCGCGCCGAGGCTGCCGGCCCGGTATCTCCAAATGTACCGCGTCTCCCCGCACCGACCAGTCCGCCGGGCGAAGAATACGGCCTTCGGCGCGCACGGTGCCGTCCTCTTCGAAGACGACCCGGCCATAATCCGGATC
This sequence comes from Rhizobium changzhiense, assembly GCF_013087625.1. Classification (NCBI taxonomy): domain Bacteria; kingdom Pseudomonadati; phylum Pseudomonadota; class Alphaproteobacteria; order Hyphomicrobiales; family Rhizobiaceae; genus Rhizobium; species Rhizobium changzhiense. Next base: position 340,798 of record NZ_JABFCQ010000002.1, on the reverse strand, counting down.
GACGACGATCAACGCGCCCTCGTCGTCGCGGCGGGCCGAAAGCGCGGCGAAACGCGCCTGCATGCCGTCAAGGCCGCCCTCACGCCCGATATCGGAGAGACGGACGATCCAGCGGCCCTTATGGCCGGCCAGCCGCAGCTCGATATCCGTCGTCGGGCCAAGCTTTACCGGCTCCAATGCTCCGCTGCCGATCAGCATCGCAATCCCGTTGCCGGAGCGGGCGAGCGCCAGATTGCCGTCGACCACCGTGTCGTCGAAGGCCTCGAGCGGGAACCAGGCATGGGTGAAATCCGGCTGGCCCTCGTGGATCTCGAAATCGAGGATCGCCAGATCGCGATACTGATGCACACGCGGCAGCGTTCCGCAACCGCCCCAGAAGCTCGGCCGGCCGTAGCCGAACTGGATGGTTTCGCCGGGATGGTTGATCCAGATCTGCGCTTCCGGCCGGTCGCCCAAGCGCAGATGCAGCACCGTCTCCTGGTAGCCCCATGCTCCGGGGCGATAATGGGCGATGGTGCCGAGCGCGGTGTCACGGGTCTTATAGTGGTAGAGGGCGGCGAAACGGTTCTCACCCTGGGAAAAGGTCCATTCCTGCGCCTCGTCCGAGTGGTGCGCCGCAATCGCCGCAAGCGCTTCGGGAAAACGCAGGCCATGATCGCGAATGCAGACGGCAAGCTGTGGCAAAGCGTGGACACGCCGGCCGTACCAGCCGCGGCCCCAGAGCAGCCGGGCGATAGCTGACAGTTCGACCGAGCGGCCGGGGCGTAGCGTGTGTTCGTAGGAGCGGCCCTGGCTGCCGGTCAGTATGCCATGATGGGCCGAGCGTGCGACGATCTCCATCAGGCGAATGATGCTGGCACTCGCCCGGTTGCGGATCGTCTCATCCGGCGCGCAGGCGGCCAGCGCCGTCAGCCCCTTGAGATCGATCGGGAAATAGGGAACGGAATTCCATTCGGCCATTTCCCAGCGCTCGAAATGATCGAGCCAGGCGCGGACACGCCCTTCGCCGACCTTCATTTGCTCGGCGCCGGTGCGGCCGGAACGGACGAAGACGGCATCGGGAAACAGCCTGCCGCCGAGATAGGCGGCCGTGTGGAAGAGAAGCGCGTGGTTTTCCGAAAAATACCACTGAACGTCGTTGCCAGGCTCATCCATCCAGTAGCGGTAATTGAGGACGGCATGCTCGATCCTGTCGCGCAGTTCGGATGACAGCAGATCGCTCCAGCGCGTATAGGCAAAGAGCAGCGGCACCAGCACGAAATCGGCGCAGTCGTGGCAATCCTCGATGACCGGCAGCATCGCCGAGATCATCGCCTCGGTTTCCTCGCCGCCCTGCCCGAGAGCGAGACGCGCGAAAGCGCAAACGGTGTCGGGCTCGGAATGGGCGGCGACCTCGGCCAGCGCCTCGGCGACGCGTTCCTCAAGGGCGGCGGGTGCATCCCCCTGTCGCTCAGGATGACAGATCTCGACGCCGAGCGTGCGACCGAGCGAAAGCGCGCCTGTTTTGAAGGTGATGCGGAAATGACGGAAATCGGCGGGCATATCAGCCGAGGTTCCGAGCGCCAGTTTCGTTGCTCCCGCTTCCAGATCGAAATCATAATCGAAGCGCTCGGTCGACATGAAGTCGCCTTCGATCTCGACATGGCAGTTCAGCGCCAGCGGCAGCGGCGCGGGAAAAAGGATGGTCACGTCTTCGCCGAGATAGGCGGTGCGGTCGAAGCGCATGCCTTCGAGGATGATCTCCAGCGCATCCGCATCGCCGGCGGCGATGGGAACGGGAACTGATGTTTCGACCTCAGGCCCTTCGACATAATCCAGCTGGAAATAGAAACGGGCGTCACGCTCGGCGAGATCGTCGAAATACACGCGGATCTCGTTGGGGCCGGCCGCCAGCTCGACCTCGAACAGCTGCTGGGCTTCGAGGTTGCGCTGGTAAGGCGCCATGAAGCCCTGCTCGCTGCCATTGACGAAGAGGATTGCGCCACCGCAGGTCGACAGGCGGAGCGTCGCACGCCCCATCGACTGGACATCGAGAAAGGTGCGCGCCCAGCACCCGATGCGTGTCGGGCGAAACCAGAAGCCGGAGAGATCGACACGCGGGGAAGCAAAGGGAAGCCACCAGCGGACAGCCTCGAATTCGGCAGCCGGTTGCGGCCGCCGGCCGGAGAAGGATTTTTTGAATTCGGTGCGGCAGGGATATTCATGCGGGATGAAATTCTTCGTCTTGGTGACGAAGAAAAATGGATCCATGCTGCCTTCCATCGGACGGTCGGCGACGTCGTAGCGCTCCTGCCACAGATGGGCGAGCTGCCAGTAGACGATCGGGCTAGCCTTTGGCGTTGCGCGGCGGAGATGGGATTGCTGCTCAGTGGTCATATTTCAGCCCGCTCAAGCCTTGGGACGGGTAAAACGCCCGACGCGTGGACTGGCCGTCTAGCCACATTTCAAAGCCTCCCTGCTCTGCCGCTTGTCGCGGACTCCTCAGGCAATGATTGTGCATAGGCATTCCATTTGCGCAATCTGAAAGATTTTTGCATAGTGGCGGCAAGCGGGGAAAAGACATGGCGGCGGAAGAGAAAAAAGGCAGGCGTACGCGCCTCGACGACATTGCCGCCAGATGCGGCGTCTCGATCAGCACGGTGTCGCGTGCCCTGGCCGGCGAAAAGGGCGTCAGGCCGGAGATCCGCAAGCTGGTGCTGGAAACGGCAAGTGCGGTCAGCTACGCCCTGCCGGCGAGTGTTGCCGGCAAGAAGGTCATGCTCGTCGCCTCCGGCGCGGCGATGATCGACTATGTCCGCAACCAGTTCACGCTCTACGTGCTCGAAGGATTGAATGCGCGCGCAGCCGCCCTCGGCATCGAACTGGCGATACGCCCGGTCGCCGACAAGGGGGATGAGGCCCGCGTCGTCGCCGAGATGCGTGACGATCCGAGCTTTGGCGGCATGCTGATCCTGACCGTCGACGAAGAGGAGATGCTGGCGGCGGCGGCTGATCTCGGAAAGCCCGTGGTGCTGGTCAACAGCGACGATCCCTATATGCGGCTTTCGAGCGTGACGCCCTGCAACCGCTCGGCCGCCTTCATCGCCGCCGAGCGGCTGATCAAAGCCGGGCATGAACGCATCCTGTTTATGCTGAGGCCGGGTCGGCGAACGATCGAGCGGCGCCTCGAGGGCTGGCGCGATGCCCTGCAGCATCATGGGCTGACGGCCGATGCCGATCTGGTGCTCGAGGTCGACGACTGGCTGCCGGATCTCGGCGCCGAGGCGATCACCCGCCTTGTCCGCGAGAAAGGCCTCTCCTTCACCGCCATCCTGACGGCGGGCGACAGTCTTGCCAATGGCGCGGTGCGCGGATTGCAGGCGATGGGTTATGCCGTGCCGCAGGACATCTCGGTGATGGGCATAGACGACCTGCCGCAGTCGGCCTTTCTCAATCCGCCGCTGTCGACGGTACATATTCCGATGCGCGAACTCGGCGCTACCGCGCTCGATCTGCTGCGCGACATGATGCTCGGCCTTGCGGCGCCGCGGCGGCGGGTCGAGCTCGCCTGCCATCTCGTCGAAAGGGGTAGCGTTGCAGCCGTCAGGCATGTGTCTGCCGTAACGGAAGGTCGCTGACGAGCCACGGTGGTCGAGGATATCAAGCCTCGATAAAACTCGCTTCGAACAGTTCTCGCGCATAGGCATCATGCGTCGTGCCGGCCTGCAGATCCGCTTTGGTGAGCTCGTCGACGAAGCAGCCATTCTTCATGATCAACACCCGATCGCACATATGGGCGATGACCGCGAGGTCGTGGCTGACAAGCAGATAGGTCAGGCCCTTTTCCTCGCGCTGATCGGCAAGGAGGTTGAGGATTTCCGCCTGGACCGAGACATCGAGCGCCGATGTCGGCTCGTCCAGCAACAGGATGGGCGGCGACAGGATCAGGGCCCGGGCGATTGCCACCCTCTGTCTCTGGCCGCCGGAAAGCTCATGCGGAAAACGGTTTGCGAAGCTCGCCGGCAAACCCACCTGGATCAATGCCCTCTCGACCTTCGACCAGATATCCGAATGGCGCATGGCGCGCAGCGGCTCGGCCAAGGCGGTGCCGATACGATGGCGCGGATGCAAAGATCCGTAAGGGTCCTGAAACACCATCTGAGCGAATGTCAGCTCGTCGCGGGAGCGCTTCTTGCCGATCGGTTTGCCGCCAAGCTCGATGTGACCGGTCCAGCCGGCCTCCATGCCGGCGAGGCAACGCAGCACCGTCGATTTACCGCATCCGGATTCACCGACAATTCCCAGCGTCTCCCCCTGGCCAACCTGAAAACTGATGCCTCTGACGACATGGTTGCTTGATTTGCCGGAGGCAAAGACGACATCGAGGTCACGCACATTGATCATTGCGCCGCCTCCAGATCGAGTTTCGTCCTGTCGAGAACAGCAAGCCGGCGAACCGGGTTCCTGGGGTCGGGCAGCGCGGCGATCAGCCCGCGGGTATAGGGATGGCTGGCGTCTTCGAGACGGGTCAGGGTCTCGACGATCCGGCCGGCATACATGACGATGATGCGCTCGCAAAAGGCTGCCACCATGCGAATGTCGTGGCTGATCAACAGCAGTCCGGAATTGTTCTCGCGCACCAGCTCATCAAGCAGCAGCAGCACGTCCTTGCGGACGCTGACATCAAGCGCCGAGGTCGGCTCGTCGGCGATGACAAGCTTCGGCCGCGCCAGCAGCATCATGGCGATCATCACGCGCTGGCCCATGCCGCCCGAGATCTGATGCGGATAAAGCGCCATGACCCGCTCCGCATCGCTGATGCGCACGCGCTCCAGCATGGCGCGGGCAGCCTCATGCGCCTGTTTCTTGTGAAGACCGAGGTGAAGGCGGGCGGCTTCGGCGATCTGCTTGCCGATCGAGAGCACCGGATTCAGCGAATAGCGCGGATCCTGCATGATCAGCGCGATGTCCTTGCCGCGCAGCGCTCCCATCTGACGCTCGCTCTTTGAAAGCAACGGATCGCCGCTAAGATCCATGCGTTCGGCCGAGACCACCGCGGCCGGCGGCAAAAGGCGCATGATGGCGCGACCGGTCGTCGATTTGCCGGAACCGGATTCTCCGACGATCCCGACGCGTTCGCGCCCGACGTCGAAGCTGACGTTGGAGACGGCGGGCACGGCGCCTCGGCCGAAACGGACACTCAATCCTTCGACGGAAAGAACGGGCTGCAGATCACGATCTTGCATGGCGGGGATCCAAAAGGTCGCGCAGAGCATCTCCGGCGATGTTGAAGGCAAGGCTGGTGAAGAGGATGGCGATACCCGGCATGACGGCAACCCACCAATAATCGAGCATGAATTTGCGGCCGCTGGAGATCATCGCGCCCCATTCCGGCGCCGGCGGCTGGGCGCCAAGGCCGAGGAAGCCAAGCGAAGCCGCCGTCAGAATGATACCCGCCATGTTGAGCGTCAGGCGAACAATGACGGAGGGAACGCACATGGGCGCGATATAGAGAAGAAGAATGCGCATCGGCGAGGCGCCATAAAGGCGGGCTGCGACCACATAGTCGGCGTTTCTGACGACAAGCGCCTCGGCGCGCGCGAGTCTGGCAATCGGCGGCCATGCGGTCAACGAGATAGCGATGATGGCCGTGGTCAAGCCGGCGCCGAGTGCGGCAGCAAAAGCCAGAGCCAGGATCAGCGACGGGAAAGACAGAACGATATCGGTGGCGCGCATCAGCAGCGCATCGGTGCGCCCTCCGAAGAAGCCGGCAACGACGCCGATCAGCAGGCCGATCGGCCCGACGATCAAGGAAATCGACAGCACGGTCTGGATGGTGATGCGCGTGCCGAAGATGAGGCGGCTCAAGATGTCACGGCCGAATTCGTCCGTGCCTGCCAGGTGCGCGAGGCTCGGCGGCTGCAAGGCCTCGCCAAGCGACTGTATGGCCGGATCGTAGGGCGCCAGGAGCGGCGCGAAGATCGCGACAATGCAAAGCAGCCCAAGGATGACGAAACCGGCAAGTCCGAGCGGCTCGTGGGCCAATTTGCGGCCGGCGCGCGCAAACGACGCCGCGATACGGGTCGACACACTTGGCGGGCGGATATGAATCTCGCTGCGGATAACATCGCTCATCGGGCCGCCTCCCGCATACGCGGATCAAAGACGGCGTAAGCGACGTCGGCCAGGAAGTTCAACAACATGAAAATGAATCCCACAATGATGGTGCCGGCGACGATGGCGTTCATGTCGCCGATCATCAGCGCGTTCGTCATGTACTGGCCAATGCCCGGCCAGGAGAAAACGATCTCGGTCACGACAGCGCCTTCCAGCAGACCGCCGTAGGAAATGGCAAGGATGGTGATCAGCTGCACCGCAATGTTCGGCAGGACGTGGTGCCAGATCGTGCCGAGCGGGCTTACACCCTTGGCTCGGGCCGCAATGACATAATCCTGGCTCAACTGCTCCAGGGTGAAGCTGCGTGTCATGCGGGTGATGTAGGCCATCGCCGCATAGGCGAGGATGACGGCCGGCAGAATGATATGGCCGAGCGCATTCCAGAAGATTTCCGTCTCGCCCTGCAGCAGGCTGTCGACCAACAACAGTCCGGTTTGCGGCGTGACGAGGCCTTCGTAAAAGACATCGATCCGGCCCGGCCCGCCGACCCAATTGAGGCCGGCATAGAAGATGACGAGCCCGACGATGCCGAACCAGAAAACCGGGATCGAATGACCGACGAGTGCTACCACGCGCGCCGTCTTGTCGATGAAACTGTCGCGAAAGAGTGCCGCGACCAGCCCGAGCGGAACACCGACGAAGGTCGAAATGATCACCGCCAGCGTCGCGAGTTCGAATGTCGCGGGAAAGGCTTGAGCGAGATCCGAAGAGACGGGATTGCCGGTGAGGACGGCGGTGCCGAAATCACCGTGGGCCAGGCCGTTCAGATAGAGGAAAAACTGCTGGTAGATCGGCAGATCGAGCCCGAGACGCGCCCGCATCGCCGCATAGGCTGAGGGATCGGCGAGCTCGCCGACAATCGCGCCGACCGGATCGGTGGGCAAGACGCGGCCGATCACGAAGGTCACACATAAGAGGATGAACAGGCTGACCAGCAAATGCGCCAGGCGTCGGCCAAATTCGGCTACGGAGAGTTCCTTCATGATCGGCTGTCCTGGGAAGTATTACTGGGTTTCGACCTTGGTCACGTTCTCGAGACGCGTCAGCTGAGACGGATGCCCCACATATCCCTCGACCTTGGTGGAGAGGACGATCGGCTCAAAGCGCTCGAAGAGCGGAAGCACAGCAGGCTTCTGTTCGACGAACATCTTCTGCATCTGAACATAGAGTTCGCCACGCTTCTTGGCGTCCGGCTCCATCGATGCTTTGGCCGTCAGAGCCGTGAGTTCCGGGATGTCCCAGGCCGAGCGCCAAACGAAGTTGCCAGCATTGTTGGCTTCCTTCGAGTTGTCGGGATTGGAGGAAAACTGCTCCATCGAGCCGAGGACGTTCGGCATATAGGCGCTGGTCTGCGGGATCAGCAGATCGAAATCCCTGGCGCGATGGGCGGCGATGATTTCCGAGCCGTTGCCCTGCTGGATGTCGATCTTGATGCCGATCTGGGCAAGCGATGCCTGGATGGCGGTGGCAAGATCGATGCGCGGCGTTTGCGCGATGGTCTTCAGCGACAGCGAGAAGCCGTCCTTGAAACCTGCCTCGCTCAGAAGCTGCTTGGACTTTTCGACGTCGAGATGCCAATCGGGATTCGGGATGGCATATTCGAAATTCTCCGGAACGGGAACGTTTCTGGCCCGGCCGTAAGGACCCATGATCGTCTTTTCGATGCCCTTGTAGTCGATGCCGTAGGCAATGGCTTCGCGGACCTTCGGGTTGGCGAGGTATTTGTTGCCGGCATTCATCGACAGCACGTAGAAACCGCCCGTCGGAATACGCTGGATGGCGAAGCCCTTCTTGTCGTTGAACGTCGCGAGATCCGATGCGGTGAGCGCGCTGGCAATATCGATATCGCCGCGTTCGAGCATCAGCCGCTCGACCTGGCTCTCAGGCACATGCCGGACGATGACGCGGCGCATTTTCGGCGCGCCGGCCATATAGTCCTTGTTTGCGTCAAGGATTACCAGTTCGTTCGGAGACCAGCGATTGAGGGTGAACGGACCGGAGCCAGCCGAATGGGTTCGCATCCAGGCGTTGCCGTAGTCGTTGTCGACGGCGTGGCTCTCGACCTCGACGCTGTCGACCACGCTGGTGGTGGTCGTCGTCAGCCGGTAGAGCAGAAGCTCTGCCGTCACCTGCTCGGAGAGATCGATCCGCACCGTCTGGTCGTCGACGGCCTTGACGAGCTTTTCGACATTGTCCTTGTCGTAACCGACGCGCTTGAGGTTAGCGGCGGCGGCCTGGTCCATCTTCAGGAGCCGCGCCAGCGAATAGACGACATCCTTTGAGGTGACCGGGTTGCCGGAGGCGAAATTGGCCTTGCGCAGCGTAAAGGTGATGCCCTTGTCGTCAACCTTCCAGCTTTCCGCCAGCTGCGGAAGGATCTTACCATCAGCCGTGCTGGCGACCAGCCGATCATACAGATTCGACATGATCTCGACCGCCTTGCCTTCGGTCGCCTGCTGCGGATCCAGCGACAGTACCTGCGCCAGCGATGTGCCGACCACCAGTTGGTCCTGCGGTGTGGCGGCCTGCGAGAGCGGTGCAGCCACCGTCAGGGCGCCGATCACGGCGCCGACGAACAAGCCCTTAGAAAAATGCTTCATTGTCAGTCCTCCCTAGACTACTATAAAAGACATATTATGTCGCCCGTATGTCGTATTATGATTTATCGAAGTCTGATATGATTTGCAAGACCCGAGCGGGAGACATGATGCAAAGGGATTGGGGGAACGGAAGATGACGACACTCGGCGGTGGCCGGCAGAGACTGGCGCAGCAGGTCATCGATCAGTTGCGGGCGCAGATCGAGACGGGGAAGCTACGAGTCGGCGACCAGCTGCCGACCGAGCCGCAGCTTGAAGCGACATTCGGCGTCAGCCGCACCGTGGTGCGCGAGGCGATAGCCGATCTGAGGTCGGCAGGCTTCGTCAAGCCGATCCAGGGCAAAGGCGTCTTCGTCGCGGATCCGAAGGCGCATTCGGTCCTGTCGCTGACGCCGGTGGAAATCAAAAGCATTCCGGAAACCCTGGAATTGCTGGAGTTTCGTATGGCGGCCGAGGGTGAAGCGGCGGCAATCGCCGCCTATCGCCGCACGGCCGAGCAGGAGGCGGCGATTCGCGAAGCCAACCGCAGAATGGCGCACCTGATCGAAACCGGACAGCAAACCGTGGAAGCGGATTACGCCTTCCACATGGCGATTGCCGCCGCCACGAACAACCGATTCTATGTCGATGTCCTGCGCCATTTCGGCCCCAGAGCCATCCCCCGCGGCCAGTTTCCGACACTGCCGGAAGCCAATGATCGCAGCTATCTTCAGAAGGTTTATGCCGAACATGTCGAAATCCTCGCGGCAATCGCCGATCAGGATCCCGAACGCGCCCGCCAGGCAATGCGCGCCCATATGCTGGCCAGCCAACGCCGCTACCGCATGCTCGCCGAGCAGCAATAGGGCTCGACACTCTTCAAAATTCATATTATGTCATATGACATTATGTAATTTCGAAAGAGACTCAAATGTATCTGGGAACACAGGTCGCAGCGCGAGATGACGACGATTATCGTATCTTCGCGCAACTGGGTGTGAAGCATATCAACGCCGATCCGCCGGGAAAGCCGAGCAGCTGGACGCTCTCCGATCTCGAACGTCATCGTGACAAGGTCGAAAGCTTCGGCCTGATCCTCGACATGATCCAGTTGCCCCTGCCCTCGCAGCCGATCGAGAAGGCTTCCTATCCCGATATCCTGCTTGCCGGCCCCGAGCGCGACAGACAGATCGACGCCGTCTGCAAGCTGATCGAGAATGTCGCCGCCGCCGGCATTCCTGCGGTGAAGTACAATCTCAACCTGATCGGCATTCCCCGCACGCCGGATGAGCCGGGACGCGGCGGGTCGCTGAATGCGAGCTTCCGCTGGGACAAGACGGATCAGCAGGCAGAGCCCGGCCTTGCCGGCGTGCTTTCCGAGGACGAAAACTGGGAACGGATCGACTATTTCCTGGAGCGCGTCGTTCCTGTCGCTGCAAGCAACCGCGTCCGGCTCGCCTGCCATCCGCACGATCCCTATACGCCGCCGGGCTATCGCGGCGTCACGCGTGTGCTGGGTACGGTGGAAGGCCTGAAGAAGTTCGTGCTGATGCGCGAAAACCCCTATCACGGCCTCAATTTCTGCCAGGGCTCGATCGGCGAGATGCTGGAAAATCCCGGCAAGGAAATCGACGATGTCATCCGCTGGTTCGGCCAGCGCGGCAAGATCTTCAATGTTCACTTCCGCAACATTCGCGGCGGCAAGCTGTCCTTCATGGAGACCTTCCCCGAAGAAGGCGACATGGACATGGTCCGCTCGGCCAGGATCTACAAGGAGGTGGGCTTCAAATACATGCTGATGCCCGACCATGTGCCGACCGTCAGCGGCAAGGATCCGACCGCCACCGCATTTGCCTTTTGTTACGGCTATATCGCAGCACTTCTGCAAGTGCTCGACAGCGAGTGAGCCGGTTTCCAACACGTCAAGAATAGGACTTCATGATGAACCCGATTGAATTGAAGAAGGCCGTCGGTAGCGGTCTCCTGTCGTTTCCGGTCACCCATTTCGACGATCACCTCAAGTTCGACGAAGCCAAGTATCGCCGTCATGTCGAGTGGCTTTCCGGTTATGACGCTGCAGCGCTGTTTGCCGCCGGCGGCACCGGGGAGTTCTTCTCTCTCAATCCGGCCGAGATTCCGCAGGTTGTCCGGGCCGCCAAGGCGTCGGCCGGCAAGACGCCGATCATTTCGGGGACCGGCTACGGCACGTCGCTCGCCATCGAGATCGCGGTCGCAGCCGAGAAGGCCAGCGCGGACGGACTGCTGCTGCTGCCGCCCTATCTGATGTTTGCCGAACAGGCGGGTCTCATCGCCCATGTCAAGGCAGTCTGCCAATCGGTCGGCATCGGCGTCATCGTCTATAACCGCGACAACGCCATCCTGACCGCCGACAGCATCGCGCGCCTGGCGGAGGAATGCCCGAACCTGATCGGCTTCAAGGACGGCGTCGGCGATGTCGACAAGGTGATCGAGATCACCACCCTGCTTGGCGACCGTCTCGTCTATGTCGGCGGCATGCCGACCCATGAGGTTTACGCCCAGGCCTATTTCGCCGCAGGCGTGACGACCTATTCCTCGGCCGTTTTCAACTTCGTGCCCGCCCTCGCCCAGCGCTTTTACGGCGCTTTGCGCACCGGCGATCAGGCGACTGTCGATGAGATCCTGAAGAGCTTCTTCTTCCCCTTCGTCGCCTTGCGCAACCGCAAGAAGGGATACGCCGTCTCGATCATCAAGGCCGGCCTTCGCGCCCTCGGGCAGAATCCCGGCCCCGTGCGCCCGCCTTTGACGGATCTTACCCCGGAAGAGCTCGCGCTGCTGGAAAAGATCGTCCAGGCCAACGGCGTGACACGGATCGCGGCGGAATAATATATCGCGGCAGTAGGCCGCCGGGTGGCCCGGCGGCTGTCCGTTTCGCACCAACAACGGACATCGGCTCGGCTTGGATAGACGACCGCTACGGGGCCGGAAGTGGCGCGTCTGTTATCGGGGCGAGTTCAGCAGAAAGCTGCCAATCGGCATTCGACCCCACGTCGGACATTCGCGCGTTACAATCTGGTATGCATTGCGCCGGATCTACGCCATCATCGATCCTGCAAAGTTGTCGATTTGGCATTCATGGGCGCAAAACCAAACTGTGCCTTGAAGGCTCGGCTGAAGGCTGCTTCGGAATCATAGCCCACTTGCCGGGCGACCGACCCAACCTTGGCATCAGGCTGGCGCATCAAGCCCAAGGCGAGCGTTAGCCGCCAGCGGCTGTGGTAGGAAAGTGGTGCTTCTTTCACCAATGCTGTAAATCGCGCCGCGAAGCCGGACCGGGACAGGCCCGCCACCCGAGCCAGATCGAGCACGGTCCAGCGCCGATAAGGTTCGTCGTGGATGGCCTTGAGCGCGCGGCTGATGCGCGCATCCCCGAGCGCTCCAAGCCAGCCGACATTGCCGCCCCGCTCAATCCGCACCCAGCTCCGCAGGATACTGATCACCAGCACGTCGATCAGCCGTGAAATCATGATGGACGCGCCGGGATACACCTCCTGGGCTTCCTTCATCATGAAGTAGCCAAGCCCCTCGGCCCATCCGGCGGTCTCGCCGCTGGCTTTTGGAATGTGAATGACCGACGGCAGTGCCGATACGAGCCAGGGCACGGAAGCGCTTTCGAACCGAAAGGCTCCGGCGATAAGCTTGGTCTGTTGGCCGCCTCCGCCGTGGGAGACATTGAGTTTTTCGGCGGTAACCTGCGCCGCCATCAGGGCTGCCAAGTCAGCCTCAGTTGCACACTCGCCATCGCTCAAGCCGTGTCCAAGGCCCCGCGGCAGCATGATCAGATCGCCGGTTGCCACCTGCAAGGCATGGCCCTGATCGTTCACAACCGTCAGGCCCCCTTCGAGCACGATGAAGAAATAAGCCGCTCCTGGATGAAAGCGTAGCGCCCATGGTTGGCTGAGCTCGACTGTAAAGACGATTTCGCCATGCAGGCTGACCATGGCCAAAATCTGGGAGAGCAGATCCACCCGAGAGGCGAGCATGATCGCATTTTTGGACGACGGAGCATGCATTGCGGGGCTCTGGTCATGGTGATCCATCTCGGCAAGCCCTAGTTTGGTTTTGTCTTCAATGAGGAATTATCTGGCAGTTCAGGTGTTTGCGCGAAGGCAAGGCCATCCCGGTCTTCCCGCCGTCGTGTAGCCGATAGCATTGCAGATTATCCGAATTAAGCAATCGCGCTGATGCGCTCTATAGGAGCTCCAAATGAAATCTCTTCTTATGTCCGCCCTAATGCTGACGACCGCCATGCTTGGTGCCGCACCTGCATGGGCTCAGCCGGCTCTCCCGGATCAAACGATCAAGAATATCGTTCTTGTCCACGGCGCCTTCGTCGACGAAACCAGTTGGGACGGCGTCGCTGCAATCCTGACCGCCAAGGGCTACAAGGTGACTGCGGTAAAGAATCCATTGACTTCGCTTGCTGACGACGTCGCTGCCACCAATGCGGTGCTGGATGCGCAAAATGGCCCGGTTGTCCTGGTGGGCCATTCCTGGGGTGGCGTGGTGATCGGCGAGGCGGGCGACAACGCCAAGGTGGCATCACTCGTCTATGTCTCGGCCTTTGCGCCCGAGAAAGGTGAAACCATCACTGCATTGGCAGCCAGCGGTCCGGCAACCCCGGGAGCGGCGGCCATTCGGCCCGACGCAAAGGGTTACTTGAGCATCGATGCTGCAGTGTTCCCCAGTGCAGTGGCGGGCGACCTGCCCAAGAAGATCGGTGAACATCTGGCAGCGCACCAGATGCCGATCAACCACACTGCCTTCGATGCGCCTGCTGAGGTCGCGGCATGGCACGACAAGCCAAGCTGGTACGTCCTGAGCTCCAAGGACCTCGTCCTTGATCCCCACGCACAGGCTTTCTTTGCCGAACGGATGAAGGCCAAGGTGACGACGGTCGAGGGTAGCCACGCCTCGCTGGCCTCGCACGCCAAGGAAGTGGCTGCGGTCATAGAAGCGGCCGCAGGAGCAAAGTAGCCTTTGTCAACCGATGCTATCGCCCGCCTAGCGGTGGTCGGTAGCATCGATGTGCAACGATCCCAGTCGCAGAGCAAAGCCCCGCCACTGCCCACGCGCCATGGCCTCGGACAGCGCCGCACTGGCAACCGCGGTATTACGACTCAGCCATCATGCCCCCTCACCGCCCATGAGGTGGTGTCGTGATCGGGGTGTTGGTTGTTGCTCTCCTTAATCGCCGCGGCCCAGTCGGCGCCGTTGTCTTCGGTCGCACCGGTATTTTCTATGCCCGTGATCGTATCGAACCATGCCACCATGTTCTCGGTACAGGTATTGGCAAGAGGCGAGAAGGCGTGCGGATCGTCAAGCGAACCGATCATCAGGTTGGTGCGACCGTTTTCGAGGTGGTGGAAGAACAATGGCGTGCCGCAATTGGCGCAGAAGCCGCGCTCGACAAGCTCCGAGCTTTTCCAGACGCTCGGCTTGCCGCGTGTCCAGCTGAGCGCATCATCGGGCGCAGCGACGAGCGCGGCAAATATGTTGCCCGCGGCTTTCTGGCACATCCGGCAATGGCAGAGATGCGAATTGTCAAGCATAGCGGTTGCGTGGAAGCGCACGGCACCGCACTGGCAGCCGCCGCTCACCTCCATCTCGATGCGTTTCATTTTTTCTCCTCCTTCAAAGTGCCGGAAGCTGGCTAGACCCGCGACATCAGTCCATAGCCGGTGGGTGCCAATCGCTCGGTCACGTTAAGGACGGTCCACATCGCGGCCGATTCCGCCCACGCGGCCATATCGGCATTACCTTTTGTTTTTCCCGATACCGCCAGGGCCGTCTGCCGCGCGACAGCGTAGGCAGCGATTGCGGCAGCGGAGCACCGCTTCAATCCATATCCCTTGGCAAACACGAACAGCCGTTGAATTTGTTCGTCGCCCGTATAGTCCGGATTGCCGAGATTGAGCCAGGCGAAGGCCGAGTAACCCAAATCCCAAAGACGAAGACCGGGTGCGATAGTGTCGAAGTCAATGATGCCCATGGGCAAGCCGTCAAAGAACACGGCGTTGGGCGGTCCCCAATCATTGTGGCAAATCACTTCGGTCACACCGTCTTCGTCCCGAACCAAGCCCACTGTCGCATCATGAAAACGTCGCAACAGTGCTGCAGCGGCCGACAGTTGTTCATCATCGAAATGGTCCAAATCCTGGGGAACATTCCCAGGGAGGAAGCTTAGAATCTCTCGATTACGCTCGTCGGTTCCCAGGAAGCGGGGCACCCTGGAAAATTGCTGCTGTTCGAGATGGAGGAGCAGGGTATGTACGTGCGACCGATCCGTCGTGATCGGTCTTCTGATGGTATCGCCAAGTCGGACCACACCCGCTGTGACCCGCCCACCTCTCATTGGTATCTCTTGATCGTTCATAGGGGGAAACCATCGGATTTGTTCATTTCGGAAATGATCGCGATCACCCAGTGACGGGTCTTCGGTGTGCGTCTGGGGGTTGGCGCGTCGTCAAACAAGAACGGCCTCCAATATGTGGCGATTCCGGAGTATCCAGGCCGCACTCTTTGTTCTCCACGTTATTGCCCAGAGTGGCTCAGGGTTCGTCCTTTCCGCCGTGACGCTGGATTCGATTGCCTGTGCTGCTGCATCCAGAACTGCGAATTCGATCAACTGGTCGATAAACCCGCTTCGAGCATTCCCTGCGAGGCCATATCCGTCGAGCAGCATGCGGACTTGTCGTGCCCTCGCTGTTGCCGAGCCGAGACCCATCTTTTCCGCGATGTCATCATCATAGAGCTGCGCGTTCAACCAGCATGCCTGGACCAGTTCGATATCCAGGCGCACTGGACCGGCAACTTCCCAATCAATCAAAGCAATCGGCAGGCCTGCACGGGATACAATGTTCCAAGGTCCAGTGTCGCAGTGACCAATGACCAGCGGACCACGACCGACGGAGCGGCCAAACCACGGTCGCCAAACGGCATTCTTTGGAACTGAAAATGAACTGGTGGCGTCGTGCAGTCGTCTGAGCATATCTCCCAACCGGGGAAGTGCGTCGTCGGCCCAAGGCCCGGGATGAAGAATTTCACCTTCAATGAACGATAAAATTTCGCGTCCTTGCTCGTCGAAACCTCGGCCTAACGCGCGGTGCTTCAGAGAAACCGGAGCGCTCAAGATGCTGCAGAAGACTTATGACCATATGAGACCATGGACCTGATGCGCGAAAGACCACGCTACCGCGTCGCGAAACTCGGGTACGCCCGCCGCCGTCCAATGAAGTCTCTTCTTCCATACGGAACGTATACCTTAGGGAGCGCCTAACGCCGAAATCGTCGGATCATTCAAGCAATTTCGGCCGCCACAATTCATGCTGACGATCTCGAACCGCTCCAGGCGATCATCACTGATGCATGCAATGATTTGAAGGTTCTCGGAGTTATGCAGTAAATACCACCAATGGCAGTTTATGGTCTAGGGAGTAGTGGCCCGAGTCTTGCGGCCGCAACGAGTCGCGGCATGTCCCTGGCTCGACCCCGGCAAAGGTGGCGGCAGCACAGGTTTCGGCGATCACCTGGGCCGAGGATTCGCGTGCCCCGCGGCCGTTGCAGCTACAGCGCCACACCCGTACCGCGGTCAAAGACGTGGACCTGATCGCTGGTGATGCTTGCCTCGAAGACGGCGCCGTAACGGGCGGGGTATTCGCCGTCGACGATGGCGGTTACCTGCTGTCCGGCGAGATCGAAGACGACATGGGTCTGGGCGCCGGTCGGTTCCACCAGCATCGTCCGGCCGGCAAGCGGCGTGCCGGCGGCAACACCGGGAATGAGATGTTCAGGGCGCAGGCCGATGGTGACGGCCTGGCCGGCCTTGACCTTGCGGTCGGGCGCTATTCGGATCGCCGTGCCGTCGCTGAGACGAGCAGCAGGCCCACCATTTTCACCGTCGACCGTGCCTTCGAGCATGTTCATCGCCGGCGATCCGATGAAGGCGGCGACGAAGAGATTGGCGGGTTTTTTGTAGAGTTCGAGCGGCGTCCCCTCTTGCTCCACCCTGCCCTGATTGAGCACGACGATGCGGTCGGCAAGCGTCATCGCTTCGATCTGGTCATGGGTGACATAGATCGATGTCGTTCTGACCTTCTGGTGCAGCGTCTTGATTTCCGAGCGCATCTGAACGCGCAGCTTGGCATCGAGATTGGACAGCGGCTCATCGAACAGGAACACGGCGGGATTGCGCACCACGGCGCGGCCCATGGCGACGCGCTGGCGCTGGCCGCCGGAAAGCTGGGCCGGCTTGCGGTCGAGGAGGTTGGCGAGATCCAGCATACGGGCGGCTTCGGCAACGCGGGCCTCGATCTGGGGTTTGGCAACGCCGGCAAGCTTCAGATTGAAGCCCATGTTCTCGGCAACGGTCATGTGGGGATAGAGCGCATAGGATTGGAAGACCATGGCGATGTTGCGTTCGCGCGGCGTCATGGCATTGACGACTTTGCCGCCGATGGCGATCTCGCCGTCGGTGATCTCCTCGAGGCCGGCGATCATCCGCAGCAGCGTCGATTTTCCGCAACCGGACGGGCCGACGAGGGCGACGAATTCCCCATCCTCGATATGAAGCGAAATGCCATGGATGACGTCGACGGCGCCATAGGTCTTGCGAATATCGGTGAGTTCAACGGATGCCATAATTGCACTCCAACGGTTCGGCTCAGGACTTCACGGCACCGGCGGTCAGACCGGCTATGATGTGTCTCTGGGCGACGAAAAAGACGATGATGGTGGGAAGGATTGTCAGCGTGATGAAGGCCAGCACCAGCTGCCACTCCGTACCGTACTCGCCGCGATAGACCATGATGCCGAGCGGCCAGGGATATTTCGATTCCGAGTTCAGCATGATCAGCGGCAGGATGTAGCTGTTCCAGCTGCCGACGAAGGAGATGATGCTGACAGTGGCGACGATCGGGCGGGAAAGCGGCAGCGAGATATGCCAGAAGAAGCGGAGATAGCCGCAGCCATCGACAAAGGCCGCCTGAAACAATTCTTCCGGAAGATTGCGGAAGTAGTTTCGAAACAGCAGGATGCTCATGCCAAGGCCGAAGGCCACCTGCGGCAGCACCACGCCCCAATAGGTATCGAGCAGGCCGAGATCGCGGATGCGGATAAACAGCGGCAGGATCGCGGTCGCCGCCGGAAACATCAAGCCGAGCAGGAAATAATTGAGCAGGAAAGACGATCCGAAGAAGCGGACATGGGCGAAGGCGAAAGCCGCCATCGACGATACGATCAGCGTCAGGAGGACGGTGAGCGACGCGATCACCAGCGAATTGCCGATCTGCAGCCAGTAGCGTTCACCGAAAAGAATGTCGGTGTAGTTCGTCCATTGCCACTCTGTCGGCAGGCCGAAGGGATTGGTGCGCAGGTCGCCCAGCGTCTTGAAGCCGCCGAGCGCCGTCGTCAGCAGCGGCACAAGCACGATTGCGGCAATCAGGCTCAGCGACACGTAGAGATAGACGCGCGTGGACGTGCTCATGCGGATGGAAGAGCTCATATCAGTCATGGCGCATGAATATCCTTTTGTAACCGAAGGCCAGCGTCACGCAGATGATGAAGAGCACGACGCCGACGGCGCTGCCGAGGCCGACCTGCATGCGCATGACGCCGTAGGTATAGAGGAAGGTGACCATCGTCTGGGTAGAGTTGGATGGCCCGCCGCCGGTCAGCGGCATGATCATGTCGAAGAGTTGCAGCGAGCCGACGACGGCAAAGAAGATGGAAAGACGCAAGGTCGAGCCGAGCAGCGGCAGCGTGACGTAGCGAAACTTCTGCCAACCGGTGGCGCCGTCGATTTCGGCGGCCTCCAGCACGCTCTTGTCGACGGATTGCAGGCCGGCGATGAACAGCATCATGTGGAAGCCGAAATATTTCCAGACGATGACCCCAAGCACGGCATAGATCGCCACGTCCTTGTCGGCGAGCACGTAAGGGTTGGCGAAGCCGAAGAAATTGGAAACGGCGGCAAACAGGCCATAGTCGCCATCATAAACGAAGCGCCAGATAAGGCCCGCGGCAACGTCCGCCAGCACATAGGGCAGGAAGAAGATCAGGCGGTAGCCGACGACACCCGGAATGCGGTGCGCCAGCATGGTGGCCAGCCAGATGGCAAGCGGCACCTGGATGCAGATCGAGATTACGATGATCAGGCCGTTATTGACCAGCGCCTGCGTGAAGGCCGCATTTCGAAACAGAACCTGGAAATTGCGCAGCGCGATGAACTCGGTCGGCGTGCCGTAGCCGTTCCACTTGTAGAGGCTGTACCAGGCCGCCTCGCCCATCGGCATGATGACGAAGAGCGTGAAAAGCAGCAGCGCCGGCGGCAGGAAGATCAACAGCACCGCCAGCCGGTCATGGGCGACCGAGCTCTTGCTGTTTGCGGCTCTTTTTGCCGGCCTTGCGGCCGTGGTTATCGACGGGACTGAAATATTGGCCATTGTTCCTGCTTTCGGCATGTCGGCAGCAATGCTGGCGCTCCAGCTCTTCACTGGAGCGCCAGGATGGGTCTGCAGGCGCTGGTTATTGTTCCAGCTCGAAAGCGTCCTGGATCATCTGGGCGCCGTCCTTGGAATTCATCTGACCGGAGACGATTTCCACCGACACATCGTTGACGACACGGCCAACCGCCGCACCAAGATCCTGGTCGAAATAATTCTGATGCCAGGTCGAGCCGGCCAGCTGTTTTGCCGATTCGGCAAGCAGCGGGTTGGTGACGCCGTCGCCGGCGCCGACGGCAACGGGCAGAAGCATGCCGGCCTTGGCCATCGCCCGCTCGTTCTCCGCATTCGTCAGGAAGGCGAGGAAATCGATCGCTTCCTTGGATGCCTTCTTGGTGACCGCCCAGCCGTTCAGACCGCCAAGCGTATCGGTCGGCTTGCCGGCGCCGCCATCGACCGCCGGGAAGGCGAAACGGCCGATATTTTCGGGTGCGAGACCCTTGCCGTCACCGGCATTCTTGCGCTGGTTGGCCTCGGTATTTTCAAAGCCGAGGATGATCGCAGCCTTGCCGTCACCGAAAACGCCGAGCGCCTGCGGCCAGGTCGAGCCGAGATAGCCGGGCTGGAACGGCTCGAGCTTTCCGAGTTCGGCGAGATCGTCGCCGGCCTTGATGATCGCGGGATCGAGGAAACCTTCGCCCTGGCCGGTCTTTGCCGCTTCGAAGACCTTCTGGCCGCCTTCGCGCATGACGAGATAGCTCCAGTAGAAGTGGATCGGCCATTTCTCGCCGCCGCCGCCGGCGATAGGAACGATGCCGGCGTCCTTGATCTTCTTCACCGTGGCGAGAAAATCAGCCCAGTTCTTGATGTCCTCGGCCTTCACGCCGGCCTTGGCAAAGAGTTCCTTGTTGTAGAAAAAGCTGACCAGACCGACCTTATAGGGAATAGCCCAGGTCTTGCCCTCGAAGGTCAGGCCGCTGACCGAAGCCGGGCTATAGGCGTTGCGCAGTTTGCCGCCATCGGCATCCAGCGCCGGTGTCACATCCTGAAGGGCGCCGGTCTCGGACTGCTGCTTCAAGACGCCGCCGCCCCAGCTGAAAAAGAAATCCGGCACGTCGTCGGATTGCAGCAATGTCGGAAGCTTGGCCTTGAAGGCCTCGTTTTCGAGAAACTGCATCTGGATATCAACGTCGGGATGCTGGGCTTCGTATTTCTTGACGATGTCTTCCCAGGCCGCGACATATTTCGGGTCGAGCTCGAGATGCAGCCATTTGACCACCGTCGCCGCCGAAGCGGCACCTGCTCCGGCCAGCAACATGCCGGCAGCCGCGGCCATGGATGCGATACGCCTGCCGCTAAGAGCGGTGCTCTTGAACCTAAAAGTCATGATTTTTCCTCCCAGGGGTCCTGTCCTCACAATTTTTCCCCTATGCGGATTAATTCAACGGCGCTTTGGCATATTGTCAACCCAATGCCTCTATTTTTATCAAATGCGCTTGACAGGGCCACTGAATTCCCTGCTATTTATTTCGTAACCCGTTAAAAATATTTGGGTTCCGCCCCAACGAAACGCTCGCCTGGCTAGTTCCAATGAAGACCGCAGATCCCGAATTAATGCGCGCGATCAATCGCTTGAACGTGCTCGATACCATCAGGCGCCATGGTCCGATCTCGCGGATAGAGATCAGCGAGCGTACCGAACTCTCCACCACGACCGTTTCGGCCATCACCGCCTCATTGCTCGACGACGGGCTGATCCTGCCACGTCACGAAGGCGATATTCGCAATGAGGCCGTGCGCGGTCGGCCGCGGGTGATGCTGGAGCTCAATCCCGATGCCGCCCGCGTGGTCGGCGCCAAGATCGCCGCCAACAGGATGGTGTTCGTCGTCACCAATTTCCGCGGCGACGTGCTGTCGAAGCTCGCCTTGCCGATCCGCATCGACCGGCAGCCGATCGGCGTCATCGCCGATCTCGTCGAGGATGGCGTCCGGCGCTGCGTCGTCGATGCCGGGCTGTCGCTGGAGGATGTCGACAGCGTCTGCCTCGGCTTTCCCGGCGTCATCGAGCATCGCACCGGATATATCCGCAGCAGCCCGATCTTTCGCGACACCAATGTCGATTTCGCCGCCGAAATGTCGACGCGGCTGGCAACGCCGACCATTGTCGAAAGCGACGCCCACGCCATTACGCTTGGCCATCACTGGTTCGGAAAGGCCCGCGATCTCGAAGATATGGTGCTGATTTCGCTGGAGCAAACGCTGGGTCTCGGCGTCCTGCACGGCAACAGCCTGTTTCGCGGCGCCGGCGGCCTGAGCCACAATCTCGGCGACCTGGTGCTCGGCATGGGACCGAACGGCGTCGTCCGGCTTTTCAGCCAGGCCGGCGAAAGCGCCATCCTCGGCGAACAGCAGGCCGACGGGCGTTTTGCCGAAGCGATCCGTCTCGGCCGCGGCATGAACCATGCCCAGGCGCTGATCAAGGCCGATGACGACCGGCTGATCAGTGCTGCGATCCGCGCCGGCGAAGCGGTGGGTTTGACCATTGCCAACATCGTCACGCTGTTTGCGCCGCCGCGGGTCATTCTGGTCGGATCGAGCCTGGCGCTCGGCGAACCCTTTCTCAACAGCCTGCGCGATGCCTATGCGCTCGCCATTCCGCCATCGCTGCGCGGGGTGAGCGAACTCGTCTTCGACGATTCGACCGATGATTTCTGGGCGCAGGGTGCGGCGGCGGTGGCGCTCTACGAACTCTACGAATCGCCCTGGAGCACGACAGGGCCGGCGCTCTGACGAGCGTCACAATCAAGACTCAATGGAGGAATTCATGGACAAGGTCGGTATCGGCATCATCGGATGCGGCAATATTTCGGGCGCCTATCTCACGGCAATGGCGTCCTTTCCCATTCTCGAGATCCGCGGCGTCGCCGATCTCAATCGGGAGCTGGCGGAAGCAAAGGCTGCGGAATTCAACGTTCCGGCCAAGACGGTTGAAGAGCTTTTCGCCGACTCAAAGGTTGAAATCATCGTCAATCTGACGATCCCGAAGGCCCATGTTGCCGTGGCGTTGCAGGCGCTCGAGGCCGGCAAGCACACCTATTCGGAAAAGCCGCTCGGGATTAATTTCGCGGAAGGGAAAAAATTGGCGGAAGCCGCCAAGGCGAAGAATCTCCGCATCGGCGCTGCCCCCGACACCTTCCTCGGCGGCGGCCACCAGACGGCGCGTGCCTTGATAGACCAAGGCGTCATCGGCCAGCCGGTCGGCGGCTCGGCAACCTTCATGTGCCCAGGCCATGAGCGCTGGCATCCGAACCCGGCCTTCTATTACGAAGTCGGCGGCGGGCCGATGCTCGATATGGGGCCCTATTACATCACCGATCTCGTCAATCTTCTCGGACCGGTTTCTCAAGTCGCGGGTTTTGCGACGACGCCGCGCGCGGAACGGCTGATATCAAGCGAACCGCGCAATGGCGAACGCATTCCCGTGCATGTGCCGACCCATGTCACCGGCATGATGGCCTTTGCCAACGGCGCCGTCGTCCAGATCGCCATGAGCTTCGATGTCTCCGGCCACAAGCATGTGCCGTTGGAAGTCTACGGAACCGAGGGCACGCTGATCGTTCCCGATCCGAACAAGTTCGGCGGCCCTGTGGAATATCTGAAGAAGGGCGGTGGCTTCGAGGACCAGTCGGTGACAGCGCCTTATGCCGAGGGCAACTTCCGTTCGCTCGGCGTTGCCGACATGGCGCATGCGATCCGCTCTAACCGGCCGCACCGCGCCAATGGCGATCTAGCCCTGCATGTGCTGGAAGTCATGGAAGCATTTCACACCGCTGCCGAAACTGGCCGGACGGTGACCATCACCACGGCAACGGAGCGCCCTGCCCCGCTGTCCGATTCCATCGTCGACGGACGGCTGGCGAAATAAGTTTCAGGAGGAAAGACTATGCGTGAAGCACTGATCGTTTGGGGCGGCTGGAGCGGGCATGAGCCGCAGGAGTGCGCCGAAATCATCAAGACCATGCTCGAGGAGGACGGCTTCAAGGTCTATCTCGAACACGGCACCGAGGCGCTTGCCGACCCCTCCGTCCATGATCTCAGCCTCGTCGTGCCGATCATGACGATGTCGAAGATCGAGAAGGAAGAGGTCAAGAACCTCGCCACCGCAATCGAAAGCGGCGTCGGTATCGCCGGCTATCACGGCGGCGCGGGCGACGCCTTCCGCGAATCCGTCGACTACCAGTTCATCATCGGCGGCCAGTGGGTGGCTCATCCCGGCAACATCATCGATTATACCGTCAACATCACCCGCCCAGACGATCCCCTCATGGAGGGTATTGCCGATTTCCCCTATACGTCAGAGCAATATTACATGCATATCGACCCCTCGAACGAGGTTCTGGCGACGACCAAGTTCACCGGCGAACACGCCTACTGGATCGACGGCGTCGTCATGCCGGTCGTCTGGAAGCGGAAATACGGCAAGGGCCGCGTCTTCTATTCCTCGCTCGGCCATCAGGCCAAGGAATTCGACGTTCCCCAGATGAAAACCATCTTCCGCCGCGGCGCCAACTGGGCTGCGCGGTAAGGTGAGGCCGTCCGGTTCGTGCGGATGGCTGCCTCTCATCTAACCTTATCGGGGTCGAGCCACTCGTCTCGACCCTCCAGACCCTGTAAACGCGGCGAAGGACGTGCCTTGCGAGATGTGGCGAGGGACGGAGAGGTCGCGGCATAATCTCTTCTCCCCTCGGGGAGGAGGTGCCGGCAGGCGGATGAGGGGGCCACACGGAACACCTCGCACATAATCCACCTATCCCGCCACACCGACGGCAACGCCAAGATCCAGCGCCCTGACCTCGGTCGAGACGACACGACCGGCTTCGCCGGCCCCCTCATCCGCCCTACGGGCACCTTCTCCCCGCTGGGGAGAAGAGGGAATCGAGACGTTGCGGCATGTCCCCTCGCCCTGGGGCGGACGAAACGCCCCCGGGCTCAGCGGATGATCAATGCCGTCCCGTAGAGCCCCAGCGCAAAAACCGTATGAGCCAGCAGATTGAAGCACCGGACCTTGTTCGGGGTCGGGTGTTTGGAGGCGGCCCAGCCGATGCCGAGGCCCGGCTGCAGCAGGAACCACCCTGCCCCGACGGTGACGATGCCGAAGATCCAGGCGGGAAGAAATGTCGGGGCCGCCAGCCAGGCCGAGCCCATGATGACGGCAAAGATCACCCCATAGAGAATGCCGACGGCGTAATGGCTGATCCAGCCGAGCGCCAGTTCATGGGCATAGGGCTCGGCGTCGGCAATGCTCTCGTGAAAGACCTTGCCGCGGCCAAGGTGCCAGAACCAGCGGCCGACCGGTGCCCAGTTGGGCGCCGACTGGCCGAACTGGGTGAGCAGGATCGCCCAGAGGTCCATGAGGATGGTTGCGCCGGCGCCGATCACCAGGCCGCGCCACAGAATATCGAACATTGGGAATCACCGGAAAACGTTGCGATTGCAGGACGCGACAAGATCATCGCAGACGCGCCGGCGCAATGCCTCCGGTGAATTCAAAGGCCACATAGGGAAGGATTCCGAGGCTAATCCGGCTGCGGTCCGCCCTCGCCTTGCGTTTCTCCCGCGCCATTGCCGATATCGCCACTAATATCCTCGGCAAACTTCCGCATGAGGCGCACGAGTTCATTGAAGTCGTGTTCATCCCAGCTCTCGAAAATGGCCCGGCCCATCCGCTCGCGGGCGACGTCGATGCGATCGGTCATTGCCTTGCCCTTCGGGCTGATGACCGCCTCACGCACGCGGCGGTCGGCGGCATTGCCGCGGCGCTCCACCAGATCGAGACTTTCGAGCTTGGCGACCTGACGGCTGACGGTGGTGTAATCGCGGCCGGCGCGGTCGGCGAGTTCGACCACGCCGATGGGACCGAGCCGTTCGATCGTGACCAGCAGAGGAAACAGGGCGCGATCGAGCGAAATACCCGCCTCGCGGACCATCTGCTCGTCGCGCTGCGGGCGGTTCATGACGCTGACGATCTCGATCAAAGCCCCATGCAGTTCGCGCAGTTTTCCGCTTATATGTGTATTTTGCACATTCTTTGTTGACGTCATGCCGATTCTCCTATTATGTGCATAATACACATATGGAGAGATCAATGACAGAGAATTCCACAGTCGACGTGCTGATATCAGGCGCCGGGGCTGCCGGCCTGACGCTGGCAATCGAGCTGGCAAGGCGAGGCGTATCCTTCCGCCTGATCGAAAAATTGAAAGACCCATTCCGCGGTTCCCGCGGCAAGGGTATTCAGCCGCGAAGCCAGGAGGTGTTCGAGGATCTCGGCATTCTCGACCGGATCGTCGCGCTCGGCGGCGTCTATCCCCGGCAGCGGGAATATCGTGACGACGGTAGCGTCAGCGAATCCGACGCCGTGGTGGGTGGGGAGCCGACGCCGGCCGAGCCCTATCATCTTCCGCTGATGGTGCCGCAGTTCCTGACCGAGGGCGTGATGCGCGAGCGCCTGCTCGAGCTTGGGCATGGCCCAGAATTCGGATGCGAACTCATCGGCTTCGAACAGGATGAGACGGGCGTGACTGCGCGGCTTAAGGGCACATCCGGTGAAGAGGCCATCCGCGTGCGCTGGCTCGTCGGCGCTGATGGCGGCCGCAGCTTCGTGCGCCACGCACTGGATATCGGCTTTCCCGGCAAGACGCTCGGCGTGCGCGCCATGGTCGCCGATGTCATTCTCAAGGGATTGGACCGAGACGTATGGCATCGCTTCGGCGATGGCGACATGCAGCGGCAGATCGCCATTTGCCCGCTCGCGGGAACGGATCTGTTCCAGATCCAGGCACCCATCCCGCTCGAAGGCGAGGTCGACCTCTCCGCGGCAGGCTTGACTGCCCTGGTGAAGGAACGCACCGGCCGCGACGACATCGAGATCCAATCGGTCTCCTGGGCGTCAGCCTTCCATATGAACGCCCGGCTTGCCGATCGCTATCGGCTCGGCCGCGTGTTCCTGGTCGGCGATGCCGCCCATACGCATCCGCCGACCGGCGGACAGGGTCTGAATACCAGCGTTCAGGACGCCTATAATCTCGGATGGAAACTGGCTGCGGCCACTGCCGGTGCTCCCGACGCGCTGCTCGACAGCTACGAGGAAGAGCGCCGCCCGGTCGCCGCCGCCGTGCTCGGCCTGGCGACCCATCTTCTCGACGCCATGAAGCGAGGCGATATGCGGCGCGGCCGCGATGTGCATCAACTCGATATCGGCTATCCCTCCTCCTCCTTCGCGCTGGAAAAGCCGGAGCGGAACGCCGGCCTGCTTGCGGGCGACCGTGCACCCGATGCGCCGCTCAAAGGTGTCGCCGGCCAGCCGATGCGTCTGTTCGAACTGTTCAGGGGGCCGCACTGGACGCTGCTCGGCTACGAGGCCGAGCAAGCCACCGTGCCGCCGCGTGCCGGACTGCACATCCACAGGATCGGCCGGCGCGGAGACGTCATCGACGAAGGCGGGCATTTCCATGATGCCTACGGTCTGGCATCTGGCGACTGGGTGCTCGTGCGTCCGGACGGCTATGTCGGCGCTATCATTGCGTCTGCTCACGCCTGGGCCCTGGAAGCCTATCTCGCAAATGTCGGCCTTGCTGCATAAGCGGCAACTCATAGCGCCACCGCCTCGGCGCGTCTGAAAACAGGCGCGCTGCTGGAGCCGGTTTCAGAAAAAACCGCCGCGATCGCGTGGCACGCCGGAGACGTGCGTCGACGCGGTTTCTCAGCGCGACCGCCCGCCCGCGTCGCAGCGCCCTACCGTCAATGAGAGAGAGATGTGATGAGCGATGAACTGCGTCCGATCGATGCTGCCGCAAGCGCCGCGTCGCAGAAACTTGACTGGCGGCTGATGCTGCCGGTTTTGATCATCGTCAGCCTCGATACCGCCAGCAGCGGCGCCATCCTGCCGATCCTGCCATTCTACCTCCGGAATCTCGGCGCGTCGCCGCTCATTCTCGGGCTTGTCCTCGGTGCGGAAGCGCTCAGCCAGTTCGTTGCCGCTCCCTGGCTGGGTCAACTTTCCGACCGTTACGGCCGCAAGAGGGTTTTGCTCGCCAGCCAGGCCGGAGCGCTGATCAGCCTCTTGCTGCTGGCGCTTGCCAACAGCGTCGTCTTCGTGTTGCTGGCGCGGATCCTGCTCGGCCTGACCGCAGCCAACTTCTCGGCCGCGGCAGCCTATGCCGCCGACAACAGCAGCCTCACCACCCGGCGCCAGGCCATCGGTATTTTGAGTGCAGGCCTCGGCCTTGGCGGAATGATCGGACCGAGCCTCTCCGGATACCTTGCCGACATTTCCCTGACGGCGCCGATCTGGGTCGCGCTTGCCCTGTCGGCAACCAGCATGCTGGTGACCGGGCTTTGGCTGAAAGGCGCCGATGTGGGCGGCCGGTTCGGCAACGACAGCAAAGCGAACGAGACGGTCGGCGAGAAGGTTTCCTTCCGAAGCCTGCTTGCCTCGCCGGTCACCCGCGTCCTCGTCGCGGTTCTTCTCTGCCACTATTTCTCATACGGGATGTTCAGTTCGCAGCTCGCCGTTTTTCTGGCGGATACCTTCACCTGGAACGAGCATGCGTTTGGTCCGAAGGAGTTGGGTTACCTGCTCACCGCCGACGGTGCGATCAACGTCCTGGTCCAGCTTTTCCTGCTGAGATGGCTCGGCGGCACCTTCTCTGAGCGAGGCCTGATCGTCCTGGTCTTCACCATTCTCTCGATTGGCTATGTCACGGCTGGCCTTGCTACCGACATCGCCGCCCTCGCCTTCGCCGTCCTTTGCATCAGCACGGGCGTGGCATTGGCGCGGCCGACATTCGTTGCGGCGCTCTCTGTGCACGTGCCGCAGCAACGCCAGGGCATCGTCATGGGAGCAACGCAGTCGCTTGTCGCCGTCACCGACATCGTCACGCCGGTCCTTGCCGGCGTCATTCTCGGGCAGAGCTTGTATGGCGCATGGATCGGCGCCGTGGTGGCGATCGCACTGGCCGGGGCCGTCATCGCCCGCATTAGGCTCCCCGCGATCGATCCGGAGACGAATGCTGCCGGCGGCTGACGCCTCTTGCCAGGCCTGGATCGCCTCTGTTTCAGAGGGCGTCACGCTCATATCGCGGCGCCCATCCGCGGGCCATCCCGCGGCTCATCACGCTTTCCGCCAACGCCAATTGCTGGCGGAGATGTTTGCAGTCATCGAGCAGCGAGCGTATCGCCGCCTTGGCATTGTCGTCATGCCAGGCAAGCACGGCTTCGACTTCCCAAGCTTGATCGGGCCAAGCTTGATCGGGCCAGGCTTGCTCGAGCCCAGCTAGCTCGATCCCGGCTCGTTCGGGGCGTGCCCGATGGGGTTCCAAGGCTTTTGCCGGCTGCATCAGTTCAGCGCCAACGGCAATTGAACGGGGCGCGGCAAGGGCGGCAGCGGCCGGCTGAGTTCGACCTTTCTCTGCCAGGCGGCACGCCGCTGTTGATCCCGCTCGCGGGCTGCGCGGGACGCTTCGACAAGCGCGAGGGCGTTGGCGATCACCTGTTCCGTATGCGTCATGATCATCTCCAATGTTCCTGTTTTGTTCTAAGTTAGAACTTCGGCAGGAAAAGTCAAGCGTCGGACGATATGGCTTTGAGGATGGGTGGAAGCGCGGAGAGTATTCAGTCCGCCGCTTCTATGACGGCAATGCCGGCCTCCTGTGCCGCCCGGATGAAGGCCGCCCGCACGTGTTCCGGTGGGAGATCGCCGATAATCGCATCCAGGCACGACTTGACGGCCTCGAAATACTCTTCGCCGTCGTCTACCGGCCAGTCGCGCAGGAGCGTGCGCGCGGCGTCCCACACAGAGTTAATAACGGCATAATGGCCGAGCCCCATTGAGGCCAAGCCAACCGGTCGAAAATGTGCCGTCTGTCTCACTTTGCTACAGCTTTTCCCAATTTCGGTGGAGCTATGGAATACGATGCAATTTGCGTGCCGTTGGCAAGCCGCCTACCGGCCGAAGCGTGGCTTTTGATCCTAGAACAGATGATTTTGGACCGGTCGGCCTAAAATCTGAATCCTGTTCTACATTATATAGTTAGACCATGATGTCGTCCGAAAGCCGCTCACACTTTTCGGTATCATGCCCTCGTCAATCATGGCCGTCACAGACGTGTTACTCCAATCCCGGGTCCGGCAGCCGCCGCGCTTGAGAACACGGAACGCTTGAAGATCCCGACAGCTCCCGACCAGTCATTAAGCGACTGATTATGGTAAATATCGGGCTTTCATCCCACGCGCCGCTGATTAAAACTCAGTCTTTCCTTCTATACTCTATAATGATTACAGCAACACATATGCTTTGCTGGAAGCAAAAACCCTCTCTAATCATTCATTGATTGTCCCGGAGGTGGACGGAGTTTCGTCCGGGTCGTACAATGCCTCTCCTGCACGCGGCGGATCTGGGAGGAGCGCGCGATGCCTATTTTCATGGATCGGCACTTTCTTGAAGGAACGACAGCCGCCGACGTTGCCCGGGCACATCGCATGGATCTCGATGTTCAGGACAAATACGGCGTCAAGTTCCTGACCTACTGGTTCGATCAGCGGCGCGGGACCGCCTTTTGTCTCGTGGATGCGCCGGATGCGGAAACCGCGCAATGCGTGCATCGCGAGGCGCATGGCTTCGTCGCCGGCGAAATCGTCGAGGTCGCCTTGTCGGCGGTCGAGGCTTTTCTTGGCCGAATTCATGACCCTGAGCCGGCCCCTGGCCAGTCGTCCAGCGACGTCGATCCCGGCCACCGGGCAATCCTCTTTACCGACATCGTCGGATCGACAGCGATGACATCGCGCCTCGGCGACCGCATTGCGACCGAAATGGTCAGAGCCCATGACGCTATCGTGCGCCGATGCCTTAGCCAGAATTCGGGCCGCGAAGTGAAGCACACCGGCGACGGCATCATGGCGGCCTTCGCCGCGACAACGGCGGCCGTCGAATGCGCCATGGCGATCCAGCGGGAATTCGAGCGTTACAACGGCGGAAACACCGAGCCGATCCATATCCGCATCGGACTGGACTGCGGCGAGCCGGTTGAAGACAGCAACGACCTCTTCGGCTCGACCGTGCAACTTGCCGCGCGGCTCTGCGCGGCAGCCTCTAGCGACCAGATCCTGGTATCAGAGAATATTTTTCGGGAATATGGCGCTGCCGATCTCTTCGCTCACGCAACACGCCGACGGTTCAAGGGGTTCTCGAAGCCCGTGCTGGTCTTCCGATGCGATTGGGCCAATGCCGGCGTAAACTAGGATCTGTTGGATCCAACACCCGACCAAATAGCCGGCTGCCTCTTGGAAGGGCTTGCCGCGACGCTTTGTGGCGAAGAAATAGGCGATCATCCGATCAGAAGATATCGAAACCAGAACGCGCCGCAACTAATGTCACGGCGCGCCCTCCCTGCCATGCAGACTGCCCCCAACAGGCCTATACTCTGACTAAGCATTACCCATTTGATGGTTCATCAGTCCGTCGAATTTGGGGCCACCCTCGACCTTGGCAAGCACGCCAGACATCTTCAGGAACCGCCGGAAATTCTCGCGTGCAGCGCTCAGCGGGAAACGCCCGTTAGCCGTGTCTCTGCATGCCTTTAACAGCGTGTCATATGCCAAACCCCGTTTGTCCTCCGGCCACTCGTCGAGAAAATCGAAGATTTCATCGAGGGAGCTGATCTCATCGATGAAATGTTTGCGGTGAAGCAGAATCGGATCAAACCGAGTTGACGACATAGTATCCTCCCATTTATATTACTTTTTTATGGTGTAATTTTACTGAAAAACCGTGATCTGTTCAAGTCACAATCGAGTCCGCTTGACTATTAACTTCGTGCAACTACTTCCATAGCGACAGAATAACCCGACCAGATTAGCCTTACGCGAATTTGATCATCGGTTGAGGCACGGCGCATCACGATTATAAATTGATTGATCAATCATACGAATGTTTCGACTCAGGTGAGCGTGATCTGGCGGCCAGATGTTTTCGTATATTCTCGTCCTGACATGGTAGATTACAACCATGACAAGCTTGCGAAGAGACGTTCAGATGAGCCGATTTTTTCCATTGGTAGCGGGAGTGCTGATCGGTGTGTCCGCGTTCACGTCTTCCTGCACATCGCCTGCAAGGCAGGATCACCAGGATTTTCAATATCAGCGGGATACATCAGTAAACCCGGCATGCGCGGGTGGATTCAGACCCGGCAATGCTCGCTCGTGCAGCTATTGAAAGACATAGAGCCGAAAATTGGTTTTGCGCCGAAGGTGGCACGCCACAGCAATTGGACCGGTTGGGAACTCCAAGCCCTGCCTCACCGTTAAGTGATCGGGTCACAATGGCCCGACCCTTAAACAGGAGAACGGTTTCCCATGAACAATTTGATCTGGCTTGTCGGCGCTGTCGTTATCGTGCTTGCGATTTTGAGTTTCTTCGGCTTCCGCTGATTGCAGAGGTGCTGATGGCATGCGGCGGCTCAACCGCGTCTTCTTCTCCCGGCGATCATATGGACGAGGGAAGCCGGAGCAAGCGCCTGGTTGAAAAACACTTCACGAAGCGCGCGATTGATCCGCCAACGCCTTCTGACAGGTTTTAAGACGGCCGAGCCGGCTGTTTCACCGCAGGAATTTTCGGTCGTCTGTTGTGACGGTGTTTATGGCATCGGCGATCTGCCCCGCCACTTGCCATCGGAGATACGCGTTCCATATCGGAGAGCTTGAGCATTGGAGGAAAGGGAGACCGACAGTCCTGCGATGTCTTGTTCCTTTCAGTGCACTCGTTCTTGCGGGTTGCAACGGTCAGCAGTCCGCGCTTAGCCCCGCCGGCGAGGAATCGGAGGCGGTTTATCGGCTGTTTGTCGTCATGCTTGTTGGCGGCATGTCGATTTGGGTCGGCGTAACCTTCCTGCTCATTCACGCTGCGCGCCATCGACGGGAAGCCTGGGCGGCGGAGAAGGCTGGCGCGCTCATTGCCTGGGGTGGAGTTGCTTTTCCGACTGTCGTCCTTCTGCTTTTGCTGGGCTACGCAGTCTGGCTGATGCCGGCCATACGGCCTTGGAACCCGCCTGCAGCAAAGGACGGGGCGATCGAAGTGACCGGGGAGCAGTTCTGGTGGCGTATTCGCTATCCGGCCGTCGGCGACCAGCCGGCTTTCGAGACCGCCAACGAAATTCGCCTGCCCATCGGCCGAACCGCGGCCTTTTCTCTCAAAGCAACCGACGTCATTCATTCTTTCTGGATTCCGGCGCTTGGCGGCAAGATGGACATGATTCCGGGCCGGACCAATTTCCTCACGCTGACGCCAACGCGCACCGGCACCTATCGTGCCCCTTGCGCCGAGTTTTGCGGTGCTTCGCACGCCTATATGGCTTTCTCGGTTGTCGTCATGGAGGAGGACGATTACAGCACTTGGCGCAGCAGGCTGATCGATGGCGACGCAAGCGTTGCGGCTGAAGGCCGACAACTCCTGCAGCGCCATGGCTGTGTGGCCTGTCATTCACTCCGTGGACTGCAGATCGCCGGCCAGATCGCCCCGGATCTCTCCTTGATCGGCGCCCGCCTCTCGATCGGCGCAGGTGCGCTTGCCAACACGCCGGAAAACATCGCCCGCTTTATTCGCTCACCGTCGTCGGTGAAACCGGGCGCGAAGATGCCCGCTTTCGACATGCTGCCTGAAGGTGATATCGAGGAAATTGCCCGCTATCTCGGGGGGCTTAAATGACGGAACCGCTTGCTTCGGTCTCAGCCGAAACATCCGCCGCGCAGGAAGCGGAACTTCGGCGCGTCTGGGCCAATCCGAAAGGCTGGCGTTACTGGACCTCCGTCAACAACACTCAGATCGGCCTATGGTATGGATCGGCCGCCTTCATCTTCATGCTGTTTGCCGGCATGCTTGCGCTGCTCGTGCGTCTGCAGCTGGCAGTCCCCGACAACGACTTTCTCTCCGCCGATCTCTTCAACCAGGCCTTCACGCTGCACGGCACAGTCATGATGTTCCTGTTTGCCGTTCCGATCTTCGAGGCGGTCGCGATCTTCCTCTTGCCCTCCATGCTCGGCGCGCGGGAACTGCCTTTTCCGCGGCTTTCCGCATTCGGCTTCTGGAGTTTTGCGCTCGGCGGTGTGTTTGTCTGCGGGTCCATCTTTTTCGGGGCGGCGCCCAATGCGGGCTGGTTCATGTATCCGCCGCTTGCCACCGACAAGCAATATTCCGGCATCGGCGCGGATATCTGGTTGCTCGGCCTTTCCTTCATCGAGGTCGCATCCATCGCCGCAGCCGTCGAGCTCATCGTCGGCATCATGAAATGCCGGGCGCCGGGCATGCGGATCAACATGATGCCGCTCTTTGCCTGGTATCTGCTGATCGTGGCGGGCATGATCCTCTTCGCCTTCCCGCCGCTGATTGCCGGCGACATCCTGTTCGAGATGGAGCGGATGTTCGACTGGCCTTTTTTCGATTCCGCACGCGGCGGCGATCCGCTGCTCTGGCAGCATCTGTTCTGGATTTTCGGCCACCCCGAGGTCTACATCATCTTCCTGCCCGCCATCGCGCTCATGGCGATGATCGTTCCGACCTTTGCGCAGCGCCCGATCATCGGCTATTCCTGGATCGTGCTGGCCGCCGTCGGCACCGGGTTCCTGAGCTTCGGGCTCTGGGTCCACCACATGTTCACCACGGGCCTGCCGCAGATTTCACTGGCCTTCTTTTCGGCAGCATCCGAGGCCGTCGCAATCCCGACCGGCGTGCAGATCTTTGTCTTCATCGCCACCATGCTGGCTGGCCGGGTGATCTTTTCCCTTCCCATGCTCTTTGGCGCCGGGGGACTGGCAATCTTCATCATGGGTGGGCTGACTGGCGTCATGGTGGCGCTCGCGCCCTTCGACTGGCAGGCACATGACACCTATTTCGTCGTCGCCCATCTCCATTACGTGATGATCGGCGGCATGCTGTTTCCGGTGGTTGCCGGAATCTATTATTATTTTCCGCTGATCAACGCGCGAAAACTCTCGGATCGATGGGGCAAGATCGCCTTCTGGCTCATGTTCATCGGTTTCAATACCGCCTTCTTCCCCATGCATCTGACTGGTCTGCGCGGCATGCCGCGGCGGGTCTTCACCTACCCGTCCGACGTCGGCTGGAACCTTCTGAACCTCGTCTCCACCATCGGCGCTTTCGTCTTTGCCGCCGGTGTCACCATCATCGTTGTCGATATCCTGCGTCCGAAACATCGCGAACCGACAGGCGAAATGAACCCCTGGAATGCCGGAACGCTGGAGTGGATCAGCGAGCCGGAAGAAAATTGGGGCGTGCGGTCCATTCCGATCATCAAAAGCCGGTATCCACTCTGGGACCAGCCGGAGCTGATCGACGGCATCAAGGCGGGTAGGTTCTATCTGCCGGACGCGGCCGATGGTCGGCGCGAAACGCTCGTGACGTCGGTTCTGGACGCCGAACCGCTGCAATGCCTGCGGGTCGGCGGCACGTCGCTTCTGACCATCATTTCCGCTTTGGCACTTGGCGGCGCGTTCATCGCGCTAACCTTCCATTGGTGGATCTTGACGGCGCTATGCGCCACCGTGACACTTGCCGCCATCTTGATCTGGCTCTGGACCGGAACCAGCGAGATACCAAGGCAAAACCTCCGGAATATCGGGCTTGGCAAGCAGGTTCCCCTTTACGCCTCCGGCCCGGCTTCGGTCGGCTGGTGGGCGGTATTCATCACCATGGCCGGAGACGGCACGGCCTATGCCAGCTTGATGTTCGGCTATTTTTTCTACTGGACTATCCATCCCGATTTTACGGCAGGATTGCCGGGTCCGGGCAGGCTCTGGCCGCTGATGGCGGCAACGCTCTTTGCGCTTGCCTGGCTTGCCATGCTGTTTGCGCAATACATCAATACCATGGGCCGAGTGGCATCTGTCCGCCTTTGTCTCCTCACCGCCACGTTCCTCACACTTGCCGCCTGCGCCGCCGGTCTGGCGGGTCCATATCTCTACGACATGCAGCCGACGGCGCATGTCTATCCGGCGATCGTCTGGGTCATCATACTCTGGACGGTCATTCATGGCCTCGTTGCCGTGATCATGCAGCTCTATTG
Source organism: Rhizobium changzhiense (assembly GCF_013087625.1). Classification (NCBI taxonomy): domain Bacteria; kingdom Pseudomonadati; phylum Pseudomonadota; class Alphaproteobacteria; order Hyphomicrobiales; family Rhizobiaceae; genus Rhizobium; species Rhizobium changzhiense. The sequence goes on along the minus strand of NZ_JABFCQ010000002.1, from coordinate 305,450 downwards.
TCTGGCGGGTAGTTTTGCGGGTCGCCTGACGGCGGAATATGACGCCGACCTGCGCAACGTCGTGCTCTACTGGCACTTCCTCATCATCACTGCCCTCACCTCCTTCGGAGTGCTGGGCTTGTTTCCGGAGTTGAGGTGACGAGATGCGCCTGATTCCCAAAGAAGCGGAAACGCTCTGGACCCTGTTTACCGGCCCGGTCGTCTGGGCTCTGCATTTTCTTGTCTGCTATGTCGCAGCAGCCGTCTATTGCGCGAAAGCATCGGAGATCGCTTTCTCTTTCGGCATGCTCCGCTTTACCCTGTCGATTGTGACGGTTTTCGCGCTGCTTGCCATTCTCGGCGCCGCCTGGCTCGCCTGGCGGCAATGGGGCTTCGGCAGCGGCGATCCGCCCCATGACGAACCGACGAGGGAAGACCGGTTGCTGTTCCAGGGCTTTGCAACGCTGCTGCTGTCGGGCCTGAGTTTCGTCGCGGTCATCTTCGTATCGGTCCCGCTGCTTTTTATCGAGGCCTGCGCAAGATGAAGAACCTTGCTCTTGTCGCCGGCATCCTTGCCCTTTGTCTGGCGCTGGCGCTTCTTGCGACGAACTGGAACGGCGGATCACTGACGGCGCATATGATCGTCCACATGACGACCGTCGCCATTGCAGCTCCGCTATTGGCGATCGCAGTCAGCGGCAGGCGGCTCGATCCCGCCGTCCATCTGCCTTGGTTCGGGCCGGTACTCGCCTCGGTCGCCGAGCTCCTCGTCGTCTGGCTCTGGCATATGCCGGCGCTCCGTCGGCTGGCGGAAACGCGGCTTGATGCGATGCTTCTCGAACAGGCAAGCTTCCTTCTCGCCGGCATTCTGTTGTGGACCGCGTGTTTCCGGCGTCATGAGGAAGGCACCCAGCGGCTGGCGGGCATCATCGGCCTGCTCTTCACCTCGATCCACATGACGCTGCTCGGTGTCCTGCTGACACTTGCGCCCCGCCCGCTTTATGGGATCGGAGATGTCACCTGTCTCGGTTTCGCGCTCAGCCGTGACACCGATCAGCAACTCGGAGGTGTCGTCATGCTCCTGGTCGGCGCAGCCGCCTATATGCTCGGCGCCATCATCCTGCTTACCGACGTCCTCAAGCCCACGTCTTCAAGGGGCAGCCAATGCGGATAAGGTTGAGACGGATATCTGCCGGCGCCGCAGCACTTGCTGCAGCGGGCCTGTTCGTCGCTTGGGCCGGCATCATCGACATCCGTGCCAGTACCGGGCATTGGCGCGTCACGGACTGGTTCCTGCATTGGGTGATGCGGTCATCCGTGCGCACAGCAGCCCTCGGCGGGCATGCACCACGGTTTACGGCGGCCATGCTGCCGCTTGCCGCAGGTCACTACGAAACCGGATGTGCGGGCTGTCACGGTTCGCCGGCAATGCCGCGACCCGCCACGGTCGAAAACATGCTTCCTCCTCCGCCCGACCTGCAGCATGTCATCGCGACATGGAACGATGCCGAACTCTTCGCGATCGTCAAACATGGCGTGCGCTATACCGGCATGCCCGCCTGGCCTTCGCTGGAGCGGGATGACGAGGTCTGGGCCATGGTGGCCTTCCTGCGGGAATATCCAAGCCTCGACGAGGCCGCCTATCAGCGGCTCGCCGGCTTTTCCGCGACGGCATCCCGGGACTTCGCTGCGATCGTGAAAAGCTGCGAAGGCTGCCATTCGTCGGCAGGCCCCGACGAAACCAGCCTCATCCCGCGTCTCACCGACCAGTCGGAGACTTACCTCCGCGACAGTCTTGAGGCTTATGCGACCGGCAAACGTCCAAGCGGTGTCATGAAGGTTGCGCTCTCGCGGACATCGAGCGAAGACCGAAAAAAGCTGGCAAACTATTTCGCCAACCAGGGCGCAGCCACTGAAACGGGCCGGGATTCGGAAAAAAGAGCTCACGGCAGGGCCCTTGCGGAACGCGGTGACCGGACGCGTGGCATCGCAGCCTGCGCCGCGTGCCACGATGCTGCCGGCGCCAACGAGGCCTATCCACGCCTCGCCGGCCAACCGGTACCCTATCTTGAGAACCAGCTCGGTCTTTTCCGCAGCGGAAATCGTGGCGGCGGCGCCTATGCGGGTGTGATGACCAGGGCTGCTACTGGTCTCAGCGACGACGATATTCAGGCGCTCGCGGCCTATTACGGGGCGTTGCCCCTGGATTGAAGCTTTCCTGCGCGACGCTGGTCGCCGATCGCAAAAAGTGGATGATCACCCCCTCGGCCTTCCTTTACACTCTTCAGGCAGATGGCAAAGGAAAATCGATGGCTCGACTTATGGGTCCAGATCAAGCGGCTCAATCGGAAAAACGGACGACAAAAGCCGATCGGCCGGAGGGTTTGGCGCGGGATGTTACAGCCATCAAGATCGGCGACTGTCTCATCGGTTACAAGGCCGTCCAGCGCCGCATGCGGGCCAGCCGTTGGAACCATTTCCGCGGCCGGATGCGCGAGATCGAAAAACTGATCAAGCATCGCCATGGAGAGATCGTGCCCGAGGCCGATGACGCATTGATTTACATCGAGGTGATCGCCGGTCTCGCCCTTGTCGAATTCAAGGAAGAGTTTGTCGAGGTGGTCCTTGGCTGGGCGGCGCGATGGCTTCCCTGGGCCGGGAAAGCCGACATAGAGGAGGTGATCTACGAGCGGACAAAAGTGCGCTTTTCTGACTTGTCGGCCGACGCGCTCGGCCACGCTCTGCATTTAAGCTACGCGGAACGGAGCGCCCTCGATATCCGCACCATCGGTGCGTTCGATGTGCCGAAACGGAAGAGAGCAAAATTTCAAAAGGAAAAGCGGCGGCAGCGGGACCGAAGCCGAAAAGAGGAGCAACGGCGTGCCGCCGGCGCGCTTTCCAGAGCCGACTATCTCGCCAATTCTTTCAGTCAAGTGCGCCCCTGGGAGGCTTTCGGCATCAGCCGCCGGACGTGGGAACGCCGCGGCAAACCGATGCCGGATCTCGCGACGATATCGGATTGCGATCCGATCTCGCTCGCCGCTTAATCAGCGCTTTTCGGCCTTGAGCCGAGTTGTCCGAACCAGCTATTCACAGCCGCTTGCAGACCATCCTGCGTCCCGTTGCCCACCCACGCCACATATCCATCGGGCCGGATCAACACTGCCGTCGGCGCCGAGACCAAGCCCAGCGCAGGCAGCTCCCATGCGCCGTCATATCCGGCGTCGACCGACCTGACGCGGTCCGACCATGGCGCAATGTCGAAGCTGCCGGGCGCGTCGAGGTTCAAGAATACAGGCCGCGCATCTTGGAGCAGCGCAAAGAGGCGCACAGGACCATCCGCCGTGGTGAGGTCGAGGTCGGGCATGCGTCGGCCGAGCAGCGGATGCCCCTCGCCGAACTCGTAATGGATCGCCAATCCGGACATTTCGGCTGCGATCCGTTTGCGTGGCTCCTCCATGCCAAGCAGCTCCGTCACCACCTCACGCAGGGCTTCGGTGCGATCGTCGGTGCGCTGCAATGCGACCTGCGCCATCGTCATGCGCAACACGCGGGCAGCAACCGGATGCCGCTCGGCGTGATAGGTGTCGAGCAAGGCTTCAGGCGATGTCCCTTTCACCACCTGGGCCAATTTCCAACCGAGATTGACGGCATCCTGCACGCCCGTGTTGAGGCCTTGCCCACCGACCGGAGAATGCACATGGGCGGCATCGCCGGCCAGGAGTATCCGGCCCTTGCGGTAGGCCGTCGCCTGCCTGGACATGTCGGTGAACCTGGAAATCCAGTTGACGCGATGGAGTCCGTAATCCGTTCCGAAGGCGGCAATCAGCGCGTCCCTGAGATCGCCGAGCGTCGGTTCGGTCGTCGCGCCGGCAGTCTTCTCCGGCACCATCACGCCGATCGGACCTTCCTTGGCAAAGACGATCTTGCCGTCGTGGATTTCATACTCCTCCCTGCCGAAGGCGTAGATGCCAAGAGCCGTGCGATGGATGCCCAATGGCGGCTCCTCTTCCATCTCCACCTCGGCGAGAATGTTGCCGGTCGTCGGATCCCATCCTTCAAACGCAATGCCGGCAGCCTTGCGAACCAGACTGCGGCCGCCATCGCAGCCGACGAGATAGCCTGCCCTGAGCGAGGCGTCATCGGAGAGTTCGATGGTGACGCCGGTCTCGTCCTGCGCGAAACCCGTTACCTCAAGACTGCGATAGATCGGCACCGCCAGCTCGCCGACCCAGCCGGCCAGAATGCGCTCGATATGCTTTTGCCGCAGCGCCAGCCCGTAATTGTGCCGGGTCGGAAAATCGCTGATATCCAGACGCGTGACCGCGAATCCCGTGACCTGGGCTATCTGCCCTTCGGCGAGGAACCGGTCGACGATGCCGCGCTGATCGAGAACCTCGAGCGTGCGCGCACTCAGACCGCCGGCACGCGTACCGGCAAGCCCCTGGTCGGGTCGGCGCTCGACAATGGCGACGTCGACGCCCGCCAAGGCCAGCTCGCCCGCCAGCATCAGGCCTGTCGGCCCTGCCCCAGCAACCACGACTGCATGTTCTCTCATCCGCAAACTCCCTTATTTCAATTGTTCCAACGCCATATCTCAAGGTTTCAGAGACCTGGCCGCACGGCCGCCTCCCATCTAATCGGCCCATCGGCCCTGCGCAGATGCCGTTTTTCTCTGTCGCAGGTTGTTCTCCCTATAAATATAAGCTCCATACTGGTTGGAAGGACTTGCGACAGGATTTCGGGCTTGCTCTCCAAAGCCCTATTTGCTGCCACTTGCGGGTCTCTTGCTGTGGAGCCCAAGCTTCTCAATACCGTCCTGACCGGGTGGGCGCTGGATGTGGCAGGCGCCTTCCCTCGTCATCGCTCCTCTCGAAGGGCGATCAATCAATCAATGACTTGGAAGGACGTATGTCACTGTGGAGCCGGAGCTTTTTGCGGAATCGTCTCGGCCGCCGGTCGCTCGGACGGATCGGCGGGATGGCCATAGATCGTGTAGGCGGCGCCCGCCAGCACCCCCAGGACGAGAAGAGCGAGCACGTACAACATCATTCCGCGGATGGCCGTCTTCGGTGTCTTGTCCATCAGGATCTCCCGGATTGCTCAGCGGTCAAATTCACCGCGAGCGCCTTTTGGTTCCGACGCGGCGGTTGTTCACGTGAATAGCCGCTCACGGAACGATCAGGTCCGGATTTGGTTTAACCCACATCCTCATCGCTAGCGGAGGCCATCATGTGGGCAATCCTGACCGGAGCCGCTCTCATCATCGGCGGACTTCTTTTTCTCTTTACGTCGGTGCTTGGTCGAAAACCGAGTAATCCGCATCAAATGCCGCAAGGCGGAACCACGCTGGAGCCCCGGCGCCAAGGCCTCAGGTTCCTCGGGATATCCCAGAACTGGCCGGCGCTCGCGATTATCGCGATTGGCGCCCTTCTCTTGGCGTTTGGCGGATATTCATGACATCCGACAGTCATCAGCCGGCTTAACTCCTTCGGCAGCAAAAACCCGGCTTTCACCGGGTTTTTGTTCGGTCATTACCAAGTCTGGCATTACCAAGTCTGGCGACCGGTCCAGTCATCGATGTCGCGTTTGATACGGTCCTTTTCGATGCCATAACGCTCCTGGATCTTGCCTTCCAGCTGGTCGCGCTTGCCGGCGATCTGGTCGAGATCATCGTCAGTGAGTTTTCCCCACTGCTCCTTGATCTTGCCCTTCGCCTGCTTCCAGTTTCCTTCGACACGATTCCAATCCATGGTCGATTTCTCCTGTTTGTCGATGAGAAGAAAACGGACCGCAGGGGAAGTTGGTTCCAGCCGGCACGTATTGGCGGGGTGGAATTCTCGAAATTCAACCCCTCTTTCCGCGAAATTTATACCGGCGCTTGTCAACTCGTTCATGATTACGAAAAGCGATGCTTCGTGAGGCTCGGGCTTGCGGGAGGTGCGGATAGAATCCCGTGACCCACGATGTCCAAAGAGATGATGACTTCGTCGTGAACGCCGATCATCACGTTAAATCAGATGGTGTGGCGTTTAATGTGCTAAAATACTCTGCAGGCGGAGATGACACAAATCAGGGAGAAAAAACGATGGCCGACTTAGGAGACCGCAAAAAGGCGATGGAGGATCAATACTTCCAAGACGCCGAGAGGTCCATCAAGCTCAAATCGCGCATGGACAGGCTTTTGGCGCAATGGATTGCAGGCCTCATTGGTCGGGATGATGTTGCGGGCTACGGCGCTGAAATCACTGATGCCCGCTTTAAAGGGGGTGGAGACGCTGGAGTTCTCTCGAAAATTATATCGGATCTTCAAGCGGCTGGTCAGAACGTCAGCGAGCAGGACGTGGCAGCAAAGATGAGTGAATTTCTGGTCGAGGCCGCTGGACAGCCTTGAGCACGGAGCGCTCCTGCACTGTGGGCGCGTTCCATACGGTATGTAGCCGTCGACCTCACCAGCCGGCGGTTTTTTTACATGCCCATGTGTCATGTGCCAATCGTGGGCGTAAAGTGCGTAAAAGGCCCCAATCACTGACGCCCTTTACACATACTACAGTATTGATATTGCTTGAAAATTATGGTGAGAGCGTCGGGGTTCGAACCCGAGACCTACTGATTAAAAGTCAGTTGCTCTACCAGCTGAGCTACGCTCTCCCTCTCCGCGGGTGTGACCACCCCGGCTGGAAGTGGGCGGAACATAGGCAGGCGACCAATGCCGGTCAACCGAAAATTTTGCCTTTTGCAAACGTTCGGCACATTTCTTGCGGGCGCCAAGACAATGTCTTGCGTGCAGAGACAGATTTCTTGCGCGCGCAAAAAGGTGATTGGCAATCGCTTGGCTGCAAAGCTAGGAACATCACGCAGATTGCAGCCGGAGAGAATGCGTGTCGATTGCCGATATTTCCCTGTGGAGCGCGCTGATTGCCGGGGCGCTTTCCTTCCTGTCGCCCTGCGTGCTGCCCCTCGTTCCGCCCTATCTCTGCTATATGGCCGGCATATCCGTCGAGCAGTTCCGCGGCGGCGGTGCGGTGGCGGTGGCGCCCGACGTCAGGCGCGGCGTGTTCTTCTCCGCACTGCTCTTCACGCTCGGCTTTGCCACCGTCTTCGTGGCGCTCGGCGCCGGTGCTTCCAGCATCGGCATGGCGCTTCGCCAGCATCTCGACCTCCTGTCGAAGATCGGCGGACTGATCATCATCGTCATGGGGTTGAACTTCCTTGGCCTCTTTCGAATCGGGGTGCTGGCGCGTGAGGCGCGCTTCCAGGGCAGCGGCAAACCGGCGACGCTGACGGGCGCCTATATCATGGGCCTTGCCTTCGCTTTCGGCTGGACGCCCTGCATCGGCCCGGTGCTCGGGGCCATCCTCGGCGTTGCCGCCTCGCGCGAGACGGTCGGCTCCGGCGCCGGGCTGCTCGCCATCTATTCGCTCGGCCTTGCCATCCCGTTCTGGGTCGCCGCCGGCTTTTCCGGCGCCTTCATGCGCTTCCTGTCGCGCTTCCGCCGCCATCTCGGCACGGTGGAAAAGGTGATGGGTCTGTTCCTCGTGCTTACCGGCCTCGCCTTCCTGTTCGGATGGGTCAGCAATGTGGCGATCTGGTTCCAGCAGACCTTTCCCATCCTGATGCAGATCGGCTAGGCCACCGGTTGCCGATTTTCCGGGCCATGTGGCAGGTTGCGTGGGCTCGTCAGAAATAGCGCGGCGCCCACAATTCCGTGCAACTTGCTCTCATAAAAAAGTCAGATGTCAGCGCAGGCGTTTAGTTGCGCCTTTTGTACAGACGTGAGTCTTCGTCTCGCATTTGCCGACTTCAGCTCGGGAATATCCAAATTCGTCTCGTAATCCCAGTTAATGTCCATCTCTATCGCTCAAGCCGGTCCCAAGGATCGGTCTTTGTGTCATCGTGCGAAACGGTCGGATCTCGCTTGTTCAAAGCAACACCGAGGCTGACCCTAAAGCCAATTAATGACGGGTCTGGCAGTCGCTAAAGTTTCTCGACAGGCTCGCCGTTTGGGTTGGGCACCGGCGCCTCTCTTGTATCACGGGCCGGGTGTTTACCATCGTCAGGCTCCGGCGGTTCCTTATGGTCGGGGCGATTGACAGGCTGCTTTGATGGGGCATTGTTCTTTTTGGACATGGCCGGTTCCTCCACAACAGTACGAACCGACTGGGGACATTGAAAGTTCCGAGGCAGCCAAACTGCCAACGCCAGCGCATAAACTTAAGCTGAAATACATCCGGTGGCGCTGGCCGGGCGCGATCCTACTGTCCTCCGAGGAAGTGACGAACGCTTTGTTACCATCTGAAGGCGGCCCCCACTCGGAGGCGGAGCGGTATTCGTCGGCTCTACGGCCGCCATTCCTGGCTATTGCGATCGTCGAGCTCGCGATCTAGGTAGAACGCTGCGCTGATGAGAGCGAGATGAGTAAAGGCTTGCGGGAAATTGCCAGCGAGCTGCGCCTTGGTATCAAACTCCTCGGCATATAACCCGAGATGGTTGGCATAATTCAGAACCGACTCGAAGACCCTGCGAGCCTTCTTGGTGTCCCCCGCTCGTGCGAGACACTCTGCATACCAGAATGAGCAGGCTGAGAAGGCGCCCTCCTCCCCGTCAAGGCCGTCATTACTTCGATATCGGTGCACGACACCGTCGTCCGCTAGTTGGTCGCCGATCGCCGTCAAGGTCGACAGCCACCTCGGGTCCGTGGCACTGACAAACCTCACCAGCGGCATGAGTAGCAGCGAGGCGTCAAGCGTGTCGCCGCCCTTTGTCTGCACAAAGTGCCCCTTCTCCTCGTTCCAGAAGTTTTTCCAAATGTCTTCGTAAATGTCGTTCCTGACGTCATGCCACTTGGAAAAAGGCGCCGCGAGGGATCGCTTGGTCGCGAGACGTATTCCCCGATCGACCGCCACCCAACACATGAGCCTGGAATGGAGGAACTCCTGTGGCTCGCGGCGCATCTCCCAAATCCCGGCGTCAGGATCCTCCCAGTGGTCGCAGACAAACTCCACAACCTTTCGAACCCCCTCCCAGTGATCGTGAGAGATTGCGTGGCCGTATTTGTTGCTCAGATAGATCGAGTCGAGAAGCTCACCGTAGATGTCGAGCTGAAACTGTTCTGAAGCGTTGTTTCCCACCCGGACGGGCGTCGCACCGCCATAGCCGTGCAGGTGCTCGAGGCTGGCCTCATTAGGCACCTCGCCGCCGTCGATCGCATACATGACCTTCAGTCGGCCGCCGGCGTCACATGCCGACGCCCGCTGGCCGATCCAGTCGTTGAATGCCATCGCCTCGTCGCGATAGCCAAGCCTCATCAATGCATACACTGTGAAGGAGGCGTCGCGTATCCAGGTGGCGCGATAGTCCCAGTTGCGGCTGCCACCGGGGGTTTCCGGCAAGCCAAAGGTTGCGGCGGCGACGATCGACCCGTGCTTGCGCGAGGTCATGAGCTTCAACGCCAGTGCAGAGCGATTGACCATTTCGCGCCACCGTCCACGATAGGTCGACTGTCTCGCCCAGTTCTGCCAGAAGGCGACCGTCTGATCTTCCATCTCCTCCGTGGTCGCTTCTTCCACATTGTCGTCACCGTCGTCGAGAATGAAATCAACGCCTTCTCCAGCTTGAAGGGTGATCTCGGCGATAACGCCGCCATCGATCTCGACGAGTGGCACACCAGCCAAGAGTCGTAGAACTTCGCCGTTCGCCTGCCGCCAGATTACAGCGCCCTCTTCCATCTTCGCCGGGAGCTGTCTTCTCGCATATTCGAACCGAGGAGTGCACGACATACGCAACTTCAAACTCCCGCGCGTCACACGAAAGCGCCGTACAACCATGCTCGAGCCGCCGCTACGGCTGTTTTTCACGTACATGAAATCAGTAAGTTCGCCACTTGCCTTGTCGCCCATCCAACGTGTGAGGAGGACGTTCGTATCCGGAAGATACTGCTGCGTCACGCGGGCGCCGGCAAGCTCCGGAGCGATCTGAAACATGCCACCACTTTCCGGGTCGAGCAGCGCGGCAAAAATTGTCGGACTGTCGAAATCGGGCCAACATAGAAAATCGATCGTGCCGTCGGTAGCGACAAGCGCGATCGTCGCCAAATCGCCGATGACGCCGTGGTTCTCTATCGCGCGCGGAACGACGGCTGCGTCCTCCTGGCTACGTTTTGCGGCAACCTTATCCCCGATGAGCCCGCTGTTTGCATCCATGCTGCGTTCCTCTTGGCTGAGCTTCGGATGAAAAGTCCGCAGGGAGCTCGCCACTTCACCGATTTGGCGCTTTGGTTCGAAACGGCAATAGCGAATGAGGTCGCCGGGAGAGGGCCGCAGGCCAATGACCTTGCGTTAACGGGAATAGACAAAATTTGGCCTAGCCACAGCGTTTTCGACTATAGCATAGGTCTCTTCAAGCCCCATAGTCGCAGCAATTCTGCTGGAGCCGAAATCTCTGCCGCAATGACGTAAGGGTCTCCAGATCGTCTCGACTTCGCAGCGTCCCGCATTTTGATTGGAAGCCCGTGCCCCATGTTCCTGACCGAATAGGAGGCCAGCTTCAGACCGTCTGCGGCCCGCCACGACTGCAATCTGCCCCACGGTTTTTCCTCCGCACGTCCGCTGCCTTCGTCGATGCCCTGGACTTCGAGCCACTGTGCTATGCATGCGCTCGCGTTGACCGGGTTCACAGTCCTATCGTCCATGCCCTGCCAGATCGTTACCGCGGGCCACGCCTTGACCTCGGAAGAGATCTTCGTAACAGCTCGGCCCCAGCCGCCGGGCGGCGGCGTCGCGCCCGACTTCATCGCTCGTAGTGCGGACATCGCATCTCGGGCCGATCCGACGGGCATGCCTGCGATGATCGCGGCGCCTGCGAACATTGGGGGATAGATGGCAACGAGCGCGGCCGTCATCGCTCCGCCAGCAGACAATCCTGCGATAAAGATCCTCGAGCGGTCGATGCGATGTCTTTCGCAAGCATGTTCGATCATCTGCTTGATGGAGAGCATTTCTCCGCGGTCTCTGGCGACGGCGCTTGGGCGGTACCAGTTGAAGCATCGTTGCGAATTATTGGCGCTTCTCTGCTCAGGATAAAGGAGAACGAAGCCGCGGTCCTTTGCGAGTTTGGAGAAGCCAGCGGCACTATCCAGGCTTTCGGGTGTTTGTCGGCAGCCATGAAGCACGACCACAAGTGCGGGGTTTTTCGGCAGCCGCGCTGTCGGCACGAAGGTTTTCATGATCAGGCGGCCGGGATTGCTTCCAAATGCGGTCGTCTCGACCAGAGTCGGTTTCGCGGCACGGGGTGTCGACGTCGCGCGTTTCGCCTTGTTTCGCGGCGCCTTGAGGCCCTTTTCGATCAGCCTGCTGAATTTCTTCTGGGATTTGAGGACCCGGGCTAGCGATTTGCCGAAACCGAACTTCATACGCCCACGGTCTCAAGCCGCGACAACAGCGTCCGCAGGCCCGGCTGCGCTGCTTCCCGCAGCGCGGTTTCCAAGGGGAACCACCGTGTCTTTCGGACATGCTTCTCCGGAAACTTGTCCGCGATCCTCCAGACCTTAAGAAGATGGACGGCCACGTGGTATTGGTTGGGACTCGTGTCCTTCCGATAAGAAAACGTACCGAATACGGCCTTGTCCACGACGCCCGTGACCCCGGCCTCCTCGAACGCCTCTCTCAGCGCCGCGGCGCTGCTGGCCTCACCACCTTCGACGTGCCCCTTCGGAATGCCCCATCGACCGTTCCGTCGGCTGCCTACAAAAAGGACTTCAACTCCACCGTTTTCGTTCCGACGGTAGCAGAGAGCACCAGCCTGCGCGACATCGCGACCAGACATGGTTTTCGTAAGTTCCGTCTGGGCTTTTTCGTTGAGCATCGTCCGCCTCCGGTTTCGAAGCCCGCGCAAGCTAGCTGGGCAACGTTGAAGAGTCCAGTTTGCTTCATCACGTCGTGACGCAACCGAACTATGACAGGGCCTCAAGCGTTGAGGAGCGTCCAATCAGAATGGAGCCTGCCTTGCCATCAGAAATCGAAATCAAGCTCGATCTCTCTAACGAAGCCCTTGAGAGCCTTTTAGGTTCCGATCTTCTCGGGGAGCCTGACGAGGCACTGCAGCAGTCTTCGACCTACTTCGAGACGGACGATCGTCGGCTGTCGGAAAAAGGGTTCTCTCTGCGTGTCCGCTCTACCGGCGCTTCCCACGTCCAGACTGTGAAGGCATCCGGACCGGCGAAATCACTGTTTGTCCGTTCGGAATGGGAGACCCCCCTTGAAGGGATGGAACCCGTCCTCGACCATACGAGCCCTCTCATAAGCGAGTTCGGACCGGAACTTGAGGTGGAAGCCGCTTTTAACGTGTTCATTGAACGCCGCGTCTGGAACATCGAGTTGAACGGCTCTCGGCTGGAGGTGGTCGTCGATCGGGGAGAGGTGGCGTCTGGCAACAGGCGCTCGCCTGTTCAGGAAATCGAGGTCGAACTGAAGGACGGCGATCCGAAAGACCTGTTCGTATTTATTCGCAAGAGCGACGCGATCGCACCTTTCCGGTTCGGCATTCAGTCCAAGTCCGAACGGGGTCTGGCACTTCTGGACAGGCAGCAATTCATGTTCAAGGCAGAGCGCCTCGATCTTGAGCGAAACATCAAGGCATCTACCGCCTTTCGAGAGATCGCCGCGTCCTGCTTTCGGCAGTTCCGTCTCAACGAAGAGATCCTTCTCCAGCGACGAAATTCCGAAGCCCTTCATCAGGCGCGGGTAGCTCTTCGGCGTCTCCGCTCTGCGTTCTCGCTGTTCAAACCGCTCTTGACGGGCGACGAGCCGAGCAGGCTGCAGGGGGAGCTTCGCTGGCTCGCTGGCGTCCTAGGTGAAGCGCGTAATCTCGACGTCCTGCTGATGAAGGCGAAGGACTCCGACCTTCGGGCCAAGCTCAAGGATGCCCGCAACACGGCATACGGCGACGCTGTCGAGGCTCTGGAATCGGCGAGAGCGCGCGCGCTGATGCTCGATTTCAACGAGTGGCTTCAATGTGACACCGATCGCGCAGGCGGCGGTGGCGCAACTTCCGAGGACGCGTCGGCTTCGGAGTTTGCCGCGAAGGCCCTCGACAAGATGCGCAAGAAGCTGAAAAAGCATGGCAGTGCGCTGGCTGAGACCGACGACGCGCATCGTCACCAGGTTCGCAAGGACGCCAAGAAGCTTCGCTACGCGGCCGAGTTCTTCGGATCGCTGTTCGACGACAAGCGCGGCGCCCGTCGGCACCGGAAATTTATCGCAGCGATGGAGGAGTTGCAGGACCATCTTGGAGCATTGAACGATCTTGCTACGGGACCGGACGTGCTTGAGCAGCATGGACTGGCCGACCACCCTGCTCGAGATTCTGTCGTTTCCCACGGTGACAAGAATGCGTTGATCCGCATGGCGCAGTCCTCAGTAGATGAGGTCATCGACACGAAACGCTTCTGGCGCTGACATGAGGACGCCACGAACCTTAAGCGAAGGAATCTCGGTCTATCCGGCACTGCCGAGAACGTCGATGAACATCGAGCAGACAGATGAATGAGATTGACGTCTATCCGAAGCCGATCCAGCAGTATGGTGCATTGTGTTTCCGAAACACAGCCAAGGGGCCACAGGTGCTTCTCATCACGACGCGGGAGACGAGACGTTGGATGATCCCGAAGGGATGGCCGATAGCAGGTCTGAAGCCGCGCAAGGTGGCAGAACGTGAGGCCTGGGAGGAAGCTGGCGTGATCGGGAGGGCGAAGAAGAAGCCCTTCGGCGAGTTCCTCTATGACAAGCTGATGCAGGACGGAAGTGGAGCGCGACCGGTCGTTGCCGTCTTCCTACTGGAGGTCCGCCGTAGCCGAAAGCGCTTTCCAGAAATGGCGCAGCGAGATTCCGTGTGGCTGACGCCGATTGAGGCCGCCCGCCGCGTAGAGGAGCCGGACCTTGAGCGCCTGCTGCTGAAGTTCGGACGAATGGTCGAGCGCGGGGGACGACTTCCCTAGCTCGACGGTCGCGGATTATCGATCTCGGGAATTTCGGTTCCGCCTTTCGTCAGCCAAGAGTTCCTGGAATGTGAACTCGTCTCTTGCCTGCCGCAAGGTCACAGGCCTGTCGCAATATGGGGACGCCCGTGTGGCTGCCGAAAACGCGGCCCGTGCGACCGGGACGCCCACGGACGTTGCGAAAATCGCAACCAACGGTCTCACGTTGCGGGATCGCTCATTGGTCAAGGGGCACTCCTCAGCACTCGCAGAACATCTGGCATCCGCCCACCGACCCTGCCATAAATGAGCTTCATCGAGGGAGGCATCGTGATGCAGAAGAATGCGCCGGACTTCAGCCTTGAGGGCAAGGTGACTTTGGTGACGGGAGCGAGCCGTGGCATCGGTCGAGCTTGCGCACTTGCCTGTGCCGCAGCAGGCTCCGATATTGTTTTAGGGGTCCGCGATGTCGCAGCGTCGGCGAGCCTGGTTGCTGAACTGGAGGGCGCGGGACGAAAAGTTCTGCCCGTTGAACTGGACATTCCCAATAAGGCGCATATCGCACAAGCGGTCGACGCGGCGCTTGCGACGTTCGGCCGGATCGACGTCCTCGTCAACAATGTCGGCGTGGCTCCGGGCAATCTCGCGGAACTCGTCGAGGAGAAGGACCTTGACGAGATACTCGATGTCAACATCAAGGGCACCTTTCTGATGACCCAGGCTGTGGGCCGTCAGATGATCAAGCGTAATGGGGGCCGGATCATCAACATCAGCTCACAGGCCGGTACCGTGGCACTGCGTGGCGAGGCAATCTATTGCATGAGCAAGGCGGCAATCAATCACCTCACGCGCTGCCTTGCAGCCGAATGGGCACGCTACAATGTCACCGTAAATACCGTATCGCCGACGTTCATCCACACCGATGGCACCGCACCTTTTCTATCCGATGCCGACAATCGCGAAGCGACGCTTGGTCATATCCCGCTCGGCCGGATCGGCGAAACCGATGATGTGGTGGGCGCCGTCGTCTTCCTCGCATCACCGGCTGCGAGCCTGATCACCGGCGCTAACCTGCTGGTGGACGGTGGATGGTCCGTCGCCTGAAATCACCGAGGAGTCGATTTCTTGGCGACTTGCAGACGCCAGTGAGGGATCTAGATTCTCTGGATGAAAACCTTCGAAACCGACAACGGCTCTCGGCAGAATTCGCTTCGTCAGGTGCTGCGCAAGCTCGATAGGGCCGACGGCAGGCAGGCGGTCGCCTTTCGGCTGGTATTTGCTGCCATTGACGTCGCCATTCTCGCCTTCTTCCTGCTCGGCCCGTACATGCGATCCGGTCCGTCCTATCTGATCATCGACTATGCGATAGCAGTGTGGATCGCCGCCGAGATGGTCGGCCGGGCGGTCGCCGCATTCTCTTTGCGCGAGTGGATTCGGCGGCCGATGACCTGGATCGACTTCGTGGTGCTGGCCACGCTGTTGCTGCCGGACCTGCTCTACAATTTCGCTTTCCTGCGGATCATGCGGTTCTGGGCGATCGGCACGAGTCCGCTGCTCAAGGACTTGCTGCGCAAGGCCGGCTATTTATACCTTCTCGACGTCGTCCGGGCGGTGATCAACCTCCTTGTGTTCCTCTTCATGGCAACCGGGTTCGTCTATACGTCCTTCTTCTACAACAGGGAGGGAAGCGAAGGATTCGTCGATGCGCTATACTTCACGGTCGCGACGGTGACGACGACGGGATTCGGAGACATCACGCTTCCGGGAACGCTGGGTAAGCTCACTTCCGTTGTGACGATGATCGTCGGCATCTCCCTGTTCGTCAGGCTTGCTCAGGCAGTCGTCCGCCCTCACAAAGTGACCTATTCTTGTCACCGATGCGGCCTTCAGCGCCATGACGCGGACGCCGTTCATTGCAAGGCGTGCGGAGAGGTCTTGAACATACCGGACGAGGGATCGTGACCGTCGACCCTGGCTAGACGATACGCCAGGAAATCGCACGCAGTCGTTGTCTAGAGCGGTTCAGCTTTTCACGGAAACGCAGAATCGCTCTAACTTTTTGTTTTTACGCGATTCCCGGCAAAAGCGCTTCGCGCTTTGCCCTGGGAAAACCGCTTCGCACTTTTCCTGGAACTGCTCTAAGAGGGCGCCCAAGATCGTATTGGGACAACCAATGAACGTGGCATCTTGCAAGCGAGCCACGTCTTCAGGTTGGAGCGCAGCCCCGCAGATGTTGTTGTGCCAGCTCATTGGTTTGCGCCGCCCCGGCGCACCATTTCAAATCGGGTCCGTCGGATTGTAGCCCGCCCATACCGAGGGAGCACGCCGCCGCCGACATCATCCCCTACGCGAAAGGATTATCCGCATCGTGGGCTGTTGCGAGACCGGTCGCCAGTTCATACGTTCTGTCATCCAACCTCACAGGAGCAGAAGATGCAGATCGACCTCACAGGCAAGACCGCTCTGGTTACCGGATCCACCGAAGGCATTGGATACGCAATCGTCCGCCAGCTCGCGAGGGCGGGCGCGGACGTGGTGGTCAACGGCCGGTCCGAAGATAAGACCGCGAAGGCCGCCGACCGCCTGAAAGGCGAAGGCGCCAAGGGAAGCGTGACCGCGGTGGCGGCAGATCTCGCAACCGCTGGCGGATGTGACGCTCTTGTCGCCCAAGTTCCACATGTGGACATCCTTATCAACAACGCGGGCATCTTCCAGCCGCTAGACTTCTTCGATGCGGACGACGAGGTATGGGACCGCCACTGGCAGGTGAACGTCATGTCCGCCGTCAGGCTTTCGCGCGCATATCTTCCGGGCATGCAGAAGCTCGATTGGGGCCGCGTCATCTTCATCGCGTCGGAATCCGGCTTTAACATCCCGGTCGAGATGATCCACTACGGTGTCAGCAAGACCGCAGACATCGCAGTTGCCCGCGGCCTTGCCAAGCGCATGGCTGGCACGGGCGTCACCGTGAACTCCGTCCTTCCCGGCCCCACGCTGTCCGAAGGCGTCGAGGCGATGCTTGCCGAGGAACGTGCGAAGACGGGGAAACCAATCGAGGAGGTGGCGGCGGACTTCGTCAAGAAGCACCGCGCCGGTTCGATCATCCAACGCGCTGCGAGCGTCGAGGAAATTGCCAATCTCGTCACCTATCTGGCCTCGCCTTTGGCGTCCGCAACGACTGGAGCTTCGATGCGCGTGGACGGAGGCCTGATCGACACGCTCTGACGGCCTCCACCGTCCGGCCACTGCACCGTCTTCGTCGGAAGTTGTCTCCGCAATGCGCTGCCCCACATTCGTGGGCCGCCGCCGGCGATCCCAACATCATCGATGAGCTTAAATCTAATGCGTCGTCTCCTAAACTACGGCACGTCAAGGAACCGCTGGCGACCGCCAAAGTTTAGCTTTGAGAACACCAGCGCAGATGAGTTCAATGGAAAAAGCGGCGAAAGAGTTGGGCGAACAACGTCGACGGCTCGATGGCCGTCGCGTCGCGGCAATCGACGACTACGTTGGGAATTCAGTATGAACACCGAGACGATAATTTTCGGGCCGAGCGACTGGGTCCCGAACAACCCGCATCTTCCTGTATTGCTTTACAGAGGGCTGTTTGCCGACGGCGGACCGACGGATTTCGAACGTCGCTTCGCGGCAAACGGTTGGACAGGCATCTGGGCAAACGGTGTCTTCGATTATCAGCACTACCATTCCGGTGCCCATGAAGTGCTGGGAATTGCACTTGGTAGCGCCACGCTGCTGATTGGTGGTCCCGGCGGTCAAGCAATAGCGGTGGCGGCCGGAGACTGTCTGGTGCTTCCAGCCGGGACAGGGCATCAGAATCTCGGCTGCACGTCGAACTTCCAGGTCATCGGCGCTTATCCTAAGGGACAGCATGCCGACATTCAGACGTCGGCTGCTTCAAGCGAAACGCTGACGAAAATCTCGTCAGTACCCCTACCCCACACCGATCCCGTTCAAGGACCATCGGGATTTCTCATCGAGAAATGGCGGTAGTCATTGGCGCACCGCGATCGCCGATCTGATCGACTCCGCCCCCATCAGCACCACGTCGGCAGCAAAAAGCTAGGCCCGCACCTATGCCGTGGTATGGCTTGTCCTGTCCCTCGGCCCCACTCGTCCTTATCCCTCGACCAATCGATCGCAAAGACGCCTCCATGTAGCGTCGTCGATGCCGTCTTTAAGGCGGCGGTCAGAAGGAGACGAACATGAACCTTGAGACAAAGATGAGCCTGGAAAACACCGCACCCCCTGGCAGACCTCCGCTCGACGAGTTGGTCCCGTCGCGCTACGCGCTGAATATTGGCGAGATCGAGGTGCTGGTGATCAGTGATGGAGTGCTGCCGCTCCCAACCGCGATGCTGGGCCACAACGCCGATCCGGCGGCCCGGGCGGCCTGGCTGAAAGACATGTACCTGCCGCTGGACGCTTTGGATTGGGCGCTGAACGTCGTCGTGGTGCGCAGCGGCAGCCAGACCATACTCCTCGACGCCGGACTGGGGGTCGATCCGGACTTGCACCTGCCGCGGGCCGGGCAGCTGATCAAGCGACTGGAGGCCGCCGGCATCGATCTTGCGTCGGTGACCGACGTGGTGCTGACCCACATGCACATGGACCATATCGGCGGGCTGCTCGTCGACGGGGTGAAGGACCAGCTACGTCCGGACCTGCGGATCCACGTGGCGGCGGCCGAGGTCAAGTTCTGGGAGGCGCCCGATTTCTCCCATGTCTCCATGCCGCCGGGCTTCCCGGACGCGCTTCGGGCAGCTGCCAAGCGGTTCGCGAAAGAATACAGCAGCCATCTCAGGCTGTTCGATGAGGAATACGAGGTAGCGCCTGGCGTGGTCGTCCATCGCACCGGCGGCCACACCCCCGGGCACAGCGTGATCCGGCTGACATCCGGCGGCGACCGGCTGATGTTTGCCGGCGACGCCGTGTTCGCGGTCGGATTTGAACATCCCGACTGGTACAACGGCTTCGAACATGACCCCGAGGAGGCGGCGCGCGTTCGGCTCCGTCTGTTGCGGGAACTGGCCGAGACCGGCGAGCAGCTGGTGGCCACACACCTGCCGTTCCCCTCCGTCGGCCGGGTGGCAGTCGACGGCGACGCCTTTCGCTGGGTAGCGGCTTTCTGGGACTACTGACGTCCTGTCGGGTTAGGACCTCAACAAAATTAGAGCGTTTCCGTTTTTCTCCGAGTGACGAAAACGCTCTATCTCTTTGTTTTCACGCAATTCCGGCAAAACCGCTATGCACGTTTGCTGGAATTACGTTAAGTCAGATCCTGACCCGCCCTGTAATCCCCGCGCCCTGGAAGACCTCTTGGCCGATATCGTCAGCCTTCTATTGCCGTTCTTCGGCCTGATCCTGATCGGTTACATCGCCGCCAAGGCGACGAAGCAGCCGGCTGAGGCGTTGGGCTGGCTGAACACCTTCATCATTTATGCCGCCCTGCCCGCTCTGTTCTTTAAGCTCGTCTCGCGCACGCCGATCGAAGAGCTGACGCGGGTCGATTTCATCGTCACCGATATTGCGGCGACCTATGCGGTCTTCATCCTGCTTTTTGTCATCGGCCGCGTCTTGCGCGGCAATTCGCTTGCCGATTGCACCATCCAGTCCTTTGCCGGCGCCTATGGCAATATCGGCTATATGGGGCCGGGCCTGGCACTCTTGGCGCTCGGCGAAGGCGCTGCCGTGCCGGTGGCACTGATCATCTGCTTCGAGAACGCGCTGCATTTCATCGTGGCGCCGGCGCTGATGGCGGCGGCCGGTGACGACAAACGTTCAACAGGCCAGCTTGCCGCCGATATCGTCCAGAAGGTCGCGCTGCATCCCTTCATCTTGTCGACGGCGCTGGGCTTTGCCATGGCCGCCTTGCACATCGATCAGCCGCCGGCGTTTCAACGCCTCGTCGATTATCTCGCCCAGGCGGCGGCTCCTTGCGCGCTCTTTGCCATGGGCGTGACGCTGGCGCTGCGGCCTCTGAAGCGGATCCCGGCCGAGATCTCCTATATCGTGCCGGCGAAGCTGATCCTGCATCCGATCGCGGTCTTCGTTGCGCTGACGGCGGTGGGTGGTTTCGAGCCGGTCTGGATTCAGGCCGCCGTGCTGCTCGCCTCACTGCCGACGGCGACCAACGTCTTCGTCATCGGCCAGCAATACGGCGTCTGGCAGGAGCGCGCCTCGGCGACGATCCTGATCACGACGGTGTTTTCGGTGGTGAGCGTTTCGCTCTGGCTGATCGTGATCCGCTCAGGCCTTCTTCCGCTTCAGCTTTTCCCGTAGCGAATCCGGAATATCGCGAAAGCCGCGGCCGGGCTCGATGCCCTCGCGCATGACGATGTTGCGCAGCGGCGGTATGGCCGAGAGGATATGCAGGCCGGCAGCCCGCAGCAGCTGAACGGGCAGGAGATCCGAAAGCAGCGAGCGGTTGAGAATATCCACGCTTGCCGTGCGCGTCATGATATCGGCGCGGCGCCGGCGGTCGAAGCTTTCGCCGGCATCGGCCGGCACCGGCAACTCCGCCCTGTCGCACAGGATATCGGCAAGCGCCATGATATCGCGCAGGCTGAGGTTCAGCCCCTGCGCCCCGATCGGCGGGAAGACATGGGCGGCCTCGCCGATCAGCGCGATGCGTCCCTTGCCGAAACGATGCGCCATCATACCGGAGAGCGGCCAGACCTGAACGCCCTCTTCGACATCAACCTTGCCGAGCATGGACTGCATACGCGCCTCGACAAGGCTGCCCAGCTCA
Organism: Rhizobium changzhiense; assembly: GCF_013087625.1. Classification (NCBI taxonomy): domain Bacteria; kingdom Pseudomonadati; phylum Pseudomonadota; class Alphaproteobacteria; order Hyphomicrobiales; family Rhizobiaceae; genus Rhizobium; species Rhizobium changzhiense. The sequence continues at coordinate 284,730 of NZ_JABFCQ010000002.1, read as the reverse complement.
GCAAGCGGCAATTCCGAGCGGCTCGCCGCCTCAGCGGGATCCTGCACCCATACCAAGCTGGAGCGGCTCCCCGACAGCGGCACCTGGGTGAAGGGGCCGTGTTTGGTGTGGAATTCGGTCGAGATGTTCTGGTGCGGCAGCGAATGGGTGAAATTCAGCACCATAGCCGATTGCGGATAGGACCAGTTGCGCACGGTAATGCCGGAAGTCTCGCGCAGCTTCGAGCCGCGGCCATCGGCGCCGACGGCAAAATCGGCCGACAGCGTCTCGCCGCCGGCCAGCGTGATCGAGACGGTTTCAGCCGATATTTCGATCGATTCGGCCATATGGGTAAAGCGGGTGATATTGCCCTCGCCGGCTGCGGCCTCTTCGAGGATATCGATCAGCGCCTTGTTGGGGAAATTATAGCCGAAGGCATCGAGGCCGACCTCGGCGGCGCGGAAGGTGGTGGTCGGCGCGCGCAGCAGCCGATCGGTGCCGTCGACGATGCGCATGCTGGTCAGAGGAGCGGCCGCGGGACGGAGTTTTTCCCATAGCGCCAGGCGGTCGAGGAAGCGGATCGATTGATCCATCAGCGCCGTGGTGCGCCGGTCCTCCTTCGGAGCCGAAGGTGCCACCAGCGCCACGTTGCGACCGCCGCGCGCAAGCGCGATTGCGGCGATCATGCCGGCGAGACCGCCACCGATCACCGCCACTTCGAATGTCTTCATGCTACTGTTCCGCCATCGTAAATAGGCGGACCGGCCGCTTATGCGGCCGGCTTCGCCTGACGGCGCCAACTATAGCCCTTGCCGGCGTCGGCGTCACGCACCGCCGGCTGATAATGATGGGGAATGGCGGGAAGACGGTTTTCGGAAAGCCGCTTCAATGCCGTGGCATTGCTGACCGAAAAGCTGTCGATGCCGACGCGCAGCATCAGCGGCACCTGATCGATCAGCACGTCACCGACGGCGCGCAGCTCGTTGGTATAGCCGAGGCGCTGGCGCAGCAGTGAGGCATGGCTGAAGGCGCGGCCGTCGTTGAAAGCCGGAAAGGCGACGGCGACGATTTCGAGGCGATCGAGATAGGGCTCCAGACGGCGCACATCGTCGGCCGGCTTGATCAGCACGCCGAGGCCGACATCGTTGCTTTCGTCGGCCTTGGCGATCAGTTCGTCGAGACCGAGCAGCGGCTTCTGCTCCTCGGTCGCCTTCACCTCGTCGGTTTCGATCACCCAGGGATCGTTTTCGACAAAACCGGTTTCTCTCCAGATCTTCGTCATCATCCCCTCCTTATGCCGCTTCGGCGGCCGAGCCGTAGAGCGCAGTCTTGAACGGCTGCGGTCCGACACGGCGATAAGCGGCGAGGAAGTTCTCGGAATGATTAAGGCGCAGGCCGAGATAGGTGTCGACGATCGTCTCGATCGCGTCCGTCACCCGGTCCGGCTCGAAGCCGCGGCCGATGATTTCGCCAATCGAGGTATGTTCGTCGCCGGAGCCGCCGAGCGTGATCTGGTAGAGTTCGGCGCCCTTCTTCTCGACACCGAGCAGGCCGATATGGCCGACATGGTGATGGCCGCAGGCATTGATGCAGCCGGAGATCTTGATCTTCAGCTCGCCGATCTCGGCCTGGCGCTCGGCATTGCCGAAACGGCGGGAGATTTCCTGGGCCAGCGGAATGGAGCGCGCATTGGCGAGCGCGCAATAGTCCAGCCCGGGACAGGCAATGATGTCGGTGATCAGGCCGGCATTGGCTTCCGCCAGATTGATGGCGACGAGGCCGCGATAGACGGCTTCGAGATCGGCAAGCGCCACATGCGGCAGGATGAGGTTCTGCTCGTGGCTGACGCGGATCTCGTCGAAAGCATACTCCTCGGCAAGATCGGCGATCGCATCCATCTGTGCATCCGAGGCATCGCCCGGAATGCCGCCGATCGGCTTCAGCGAGATCGTCACCATGCCGTAATCGGGGTTCTTGTGCGGCTGCACGTTCTGCTGGACCCAGCGGGAGAAACCGGAATCGGCCTTCTTCCAGCGGGCAAGGTTTTCCCAGCCTTCGGCGCGCTCGGGCAGATCAGGCGGCGCGAAATAGGCAGCGATCGACTGCACGTCCTTTTCCGGCAGCTTGAGCTCGGTATCCTTCAGCGCGGCGAATTCAGCTTCCACCTGGCGCGTCAGCTCCTCGGTGCCGGTTTCGTGCACGAGGATCTTGATGCGGGCCTTGTATTTGTTGTCGCGGCGGCCGTGCAGATTGTACACGCGCACGATGGCCGTGGTGTAGGAGAGCAGATCTTCCTCGGGCAGGAAGTCGCGGATCAGCTTGGCGATCATCGGCGTACGGCCCTGGCCGCCGCCGACATAGACGGCAAAGCCGATCTCGCCCTTGTCGTTCGTCTTCACGTGCAGGCCGATATCATGGACCTGGATTGCGGCGCGGTCACGCTCGGCGCCGGTGACGGCGATCTTGAACTTGCGCGGCAGGAAGGAGAATTCCGGGTGGACCGACGACCATTGGCGCAGGATTTCGGCGTAGGGTCTGGGATCAGCGACCTCATCGGCGGCGGCACCGGCGAAGTGATCGGCGGTGACGTTTCTGATGCAATTGCCCGAGGTCTGCAGCGCATGCATCTCTACGCTGGCAAGGTCGGCCAGCGCATCGGGAATATCGGACAGTTTCGGCCAGTTGAACTGCAGGTTCTGGCGCGTGGTGAAGTGGCCATAACCGCGGTCATAGGTGCGGGCGATATGGGCGAGCATGCGCAACTGGCGCGAGCTCAGCGTGCCATAGGGAATGGCAATGCGCAGCATATAGGCATGAAGCTGCAGGTAGACGCCGTTCATCAGGCGCAGCGGCTTGAACGCGTCCTCGGCGAGCTCGCCGGAAAGGCGGCGCTGGACCTGATCGCGAAACTGCTCGACGCGCTCGGTAACAAAGGCATGGTCAAATTCGTCGTAACGGTACATCGTCTTCCTCAGACTGCAATGAATTCGGGATCGGCAGGAGCGTAGCCCGGGGCATATTCCATGGTCGGGCCCTGCGCACGGATGCGCTCGCGAAGGCGAAGCGGCCAGAGAATGCCGTTGGTTTCCTGAACGTCGACGACGGCGACGTCAACGACCTCGTTGTCGGCATAGGATTTCTTGCCGATCTCTTCCAGCGCCGCAACGGCCTCGGCATGACGGGCAACGAGCGCCTCCTGCAGCGAGGTGGACCACTTGCCGTTCGCATCCAGCCAGACGGCAATGCCGTCCGTCAGCCGGTTGGCGGTCAGAACCTTGTCACCCATATTCAGCTCCTTGCAAGTTCCTCGAGCCGGGCGTTCGCGCGCACCAGTGGCTCGGACAGTTCGAAATTGGCGCCGGCGACCGCATCGCCGATGATGACCATGACAGGTCCGGTCAACTCGTCGCGGCGCTGCAGATCGGGCAGATCGGCAAGCGTGCCATGCAGCAGGCGGCGATCGGCGCGGCTGGCATTTTCGATGACGGCGACGGTGGTTTCCGCAGGAATGCCCGCCTGCATCAGCCGCTCGGCAACGGAGGCAGCGACCGTGCGGCCCATATAGACGGCAATCGTCGCGCCGGAGACGGCAAGGCTTGCCCAATCAGGCAGCACGTCGCCGGTAAGATCATGGCCGGTGGTAAAGACCAGCGAGGAGGCGACGCCGCGCAGCGTCAGCGGCAGCTCGAAATCGGCAGCGGCGGCGAAGGCCGAGGTGATGCCCGGCACGACCTCATAGGTGACGCCGGCGGCGCGCAGTGCCGCCATCTCTTCCCCTGCCCGGCCATAAACCAAGGGATCGCCGGATTTCAGGCGGACGACGCGCTTGCCCTGGCGACCGAGATCGACCAGCAGGTCGTTGATCTCTTCCTGGGACTTCGAGTGGCAGCCCTTGCGCTTGCCGACGGAAAGCCGCTCGGCATCACGGCGGCCCATATCGACGATCGCTTGCGGCACCAGCGCATCATAGACGATGACATCGGCTTCCATCATCACGCGCTGCGCGCGCAACGTCAGAAGATCCTCGGCACCCGGACCAGCGCCGACCAGCCAGACGTGGCCGGCGACCTTGTCCATCGCGTGCAGCAGCCGATCGGCGGCATGGCGGGCCTGCGGCAGGTTGCCGTTGGCGACCGCATCGGCAACGGCACCGGAAAAGAAACGGCGCCAGAAGACCCGGCGGGAGACGCCTCTCGGAATCAGTTGTTCGACGGCCTTGCGGTAGCTCGTTGCCAGCCCGGCAAGGCGGCCGAGCGAGGGCGAAAGAAGTTGGTCGATCTGCGCGCGGATCATCTGCGCCAGAACCGGCCCGGCCCCTTCGGTGCCGATCGCAACGGCGACGGGCGCGCGGTTGACCAGCGCCGGCGTGAAGAAATCGCAGTAATCGGGCTGATCAACGGCATTGGCCGGAATTCTGGCGGCACGCGCAGCGTCGACGATGCTGCGGTCGTCGGCTTCATTGCCGGTTGCGGCGAAGACGAGTGCTGAACCCTCGACCTGTTCGGCGGAGAAGGCAGCGCGAACGGTCTCGATACGGTTGGCGATCAGGAAGGCGTGGTAATCGGCTTCCGGCCGGTCGGCATAGGCGACAATCCGCGCCTTTGTGTTCAGCAGCAGGCGCACCTTGGCGAAAGCTTCGTCGCCATTGCCGAAGACAGCCGTCTTCTGGCCTTCCACGCGAAAGAAGGCGGGAAATACCGAAAGCTGTTCAGTCTTGGGAGGCATCATCAATCCACTTCGAAGTTGCCGGAATATGCCCTTGATCGACAAGGGATTGAAGGAACAGAAATTCGAAAGCCCAAGCAAGCAGGTATTCTTTTGCTCGTGCCGTCGGTGATTTGAGAAAAGTCACCCGTGCTGCCGAAAAGCCGCATATTTCCAGCCCGTTTGCTGCAATGCAGTATAAAGCCTGTGACAAAAGACGTCCACCGGTGCTTCACGCATTTCACTCGCGCCGCCAAGGCGATAGACTGAGGAAAACTGGAGGGCCCTCATGCCTGATAAGACCATTGCCTCCCGCCTGCTTCAGGTCATGGAAGACGATATCCTGCCGCTGACGGAGCGTGGCGTTTCGCTTGGGAATAAGGTGTTCGGTGCGGCGATCTTAAGGAAATCCGATCTTTCGCTTGTCGTCGCCGAGACCAATAACGAGCTGGAGAATCCGCTCTGGCACGGCGAGGTGCATACGCTGAAGCGTTTCTACGAGCTTGGCGACAAGCCGCCGACCAAGGATCTGATCTTCCTGTCGACGCACGAACCCTGCACCATGTGTATGTCGGCGATCACCTGGGCGGGATTCGACAATTTCTACTATTTTTTCAGCCATGAGGATTCTCGCGACGCCTTCGCCATTCCGCACGATCTGAAGATCCTGAAGGAAGTCTTCGGGCTTGAACCCGGCGGCTACCGCAGGCAAAACGCCTTCTGGAACAGCTTTGCCATCGCCGATCTCGTCGAGACCGAGGAGGCTCAGCTGAAGACCGCGCTGAAGACGCAGACCGCCCGCATCAAGGCGCGCTACGACGCGCTGTCGACCAGCTACCAGTCGTCGAAGACCGCCAACGACATTCCACTGAACTGAAGCCCCCTGACCTGAGGCAACATGCAACCTTCCAAAGACATTTCGCGGCTGATCGAGATCATGGCGGCGCTGCGCCATCCTGAAACCGGCTGCCCCTGGGACATCGAACAGAACTTCGAGACGATCAAGCCCTATACGATCGAAGAGGCCTATGAGGTCTCCGATGCGATCGAGCGCGGCGATATGGACGACCTCTGCGACGAGTTGGGCGACCTGCTGCTGCAGGTGGTCTTTCACGCCCGCATGGCCGAGGAGGCCGGCGAATTTTCCTTCGGCGACGTGGTCAACGCCATCACCACCAAGATGATCCGCCGCCACCCGCACGTCTTTGCCCGCTCGGCGGCGGATACGCCAGACGCGGTCAAGAGACAATGGGACGAGATCAAGCAGGCGGAGAAACGCGAGCGCGCTGGGCGGCGGTCACGGCGCGGCATCACCGAGGACTTCAACAGTGGCTTCCTCGGCTCCGTGCAGCGCAGCTTCCCGGCATTGACGGAAGCCTTGAAGTTGCAGGAACGCGCCGCCAAGGTCGGCTTCGACTGGTCAGCGCCAGAGCCGATCCTCGACAAGATCGAGGAGGAGATCGGTGAATTGCGGGCGGCACTCAGGGAAGGCGATCAGGCAAAGGTCAGCGACGAACTCGGAGACCTGATCTTCGCCGTCGTCAATATCGGGCGGCATGTGAAGGCGGATCCGGAGCAAGCAGTGCGGGGAACGAATACGAAATTCCGTCGTCGCTTCAGCCATATAGAACAGGTTCTTGAAGAAGAGGGCGAGACGCTGGAGGCGGCCACTCTCGAGCGCATGGAAGAAATTTGGCAGGCGGCGAAGGCGATTGAAAGAGCTGTGACGTCGGGGGTTGAGTGAAGTGAAGCACAGCGTTGCCACATCTCCCTTCTCCCCAGCGGGGAGAAGATGCCGGCAGGGCAAATGCGCTTAGCGGAAGCGAAGAGCAATGAAAGGCGTGCCGTGTGGCCCCCTCATCCGCCCTACGGGCACCTTCTCCCCGCTGGGGAGAAGAGGGAGCAAGAAGGCACGCTTACCGCTCCCAATCTTCCTTTGAAGATTTCTGTCCGTTGCCGATGCGGCGTTCGAGTTCGGTTGCCTCGGTTTCGGACAGGCGTAGATCGAGGGTGATCGTGCCGTCTTCATTGTCCTCGCGGCCGTCGACGATCGCGTGATCGTAAAGCCAGGGTAGCAGCGCCAGCTTGTCGACCGGAAGGCGGATCGTTGCCACGGTCATCACGCCTGACAGTCTGCGGCTGATCTCTTCCATCAGCGTGTCAACGCCCTCGCCGCTGACAGCGGAAACCGCGACCACGTTGCTGGCGCCGGCCGATTTCTGCACCATGGTGTCGTGCACCTCGGGCTCCAGCCGATCGATCTTGTTCCAGACCTCGATCAGCCGTTTTTCGGCTTCGGCCTCGTCGATGCCGAGATCGTTCAGGATGCGCATCACGTCGGAGCTCTGCGCCTGGTTGTCGGCATCGGACATGTCGCGGACATGCAGGATGAGGTCGGCTTCCAACACCTCTTCCAGCGTCGCCCGGAAGGCGGCGACCAGATGGGTCGGCAGGTCGGAGATGAAACCGACGGTGTCGGAGAGGATGACGGTGCGGCCGTGCGGCAGTTTCATGCGCCGAAGCGTCGGATCGAGCGTGGCAAACAGCATGTCTTCGGCCAGCACGCCGGCGCCGGTGATGCGGTTGAACAGCGTCGACTTGCCGGCATTAGTATAACCGACCAGCGCCACGATCGGGTGCGGCACCTTGCGGCGCTTGGCTCGGTGGAGCTGGCGGGTGCGCACGACCTGCTCCAGCTCGCGTTCGAGCTTGATGATGCGGTCCTGCAGCATCCGCCGATCGGCTTCGATCTGGGTTTCGCCGGGGCCGCCCATGAAGCCGCCGCCGCCGCGCTGGCGTTCAAGGTGGGTCCAGCTTCGGACCAGGCGGCCCTTCTGATAATTCAGATGCGCAAGATCGACCTGCAGCGTGCCTTCCTTGGTGGAGGCGCGGCGGCCGAAGATTTCGAGGATGAGGCCCGTCCGGTCGATGACCTTGGCGTTCCATTCCTTTTCGAGGTTGCGTTGCTGCACCGGCGTCAGCGGATGATCGACGATGACAAGACCGGAATCGCGCTCGTCGAGCAGCGCCATGATCTCCTCGATCTTGCCGGTGCCGAGCAGTGTGGCCGGTCTCGGGTCATTGACCGGGACGATCTGGCCATTGACGACATCGAGGTCGATCGCCTGGGCAAGGCCGGTCGCCTCTTCGAGCCGGCTTTCCGGCGTGCGGGTCGAGGCCGATTCGCTTTGGCCGCCGCGACTGCGCGATTTCAGAACCGGCACGACGACAGTCGCGCGCATGTCGTCCCTGTGCTTGGCGGCTTCAGGGATGATCGAATCGTTCTTGGTATCGCGTGTCGAAATGACGGCTGATCCTGTTAGGACGCTGCTTCTTCGCTCTCGAACATCTGCATGGGTTGGCCCGGCATGATCGTCGAGATCGCATGCTTATACACGAGCTGCGAATGGCCGTCACGGCGAAGAAGAACACAGAAATTGTCAAAAGACGTAACAACGCCCGTGAGTTTCACGCCGTTGATCAGAAAGATTGTCAGGGAAATCTTTTGCTTGCGAACAGTATTGAGAAATAAGTCCTGAAGATTCTGAGAACGTTCCGCCATCGCGCCGCTTCTTTCTTTATTGCCGACCTGATCTGGCCGGTAGAATATCAATCAACCTCACCATGCGAAGACCGGTGGCTTCCTCATTCCACCTGTCCAGCAAATCTTGGTATCAAATCGCAATCTTTTCCGCAACGTCGAAAAAGGCCTCGCGGACTTTCTGCGAAACGCTGCCCGGATGGCCGTTGGCAATGGGCTGGCCATCGACGGAAACGACCGGAAAACAAATGCTTGTGGCTGCAGTGAGGAAGACCTCGCGGGCTGCGAGCATCTCCGAAACGGAGAAATTCCGCTCCGCGATACTCAACCCCAGCTTGGCTCCGACATCCATCAGAGTGGTGCGGGTAATGCCGCGCAGGATGCCGTGTTCGGCCGGGCGCGTCACCAGCGTTCCGTCCGGATCGACGATCCAGACATTGGTCGCCGCCCCTTCCTTCACCATGCCGTCGCCGTCGACATAGATCGCTTCCTGGGCGCCGGTCTCCTTTGCCTGCTGGCGGGCCATGGCATTCGGCAGCAGGCCGACGGACTTGATGTCGACGCGGTCCCAGCGATTGTCGACAAGGGTGATCGCCTTGATGCCGTTGGCGTTCTTGGCGGCGATGATCCTGGCATCGGTGCTCTTGGCGGTGATCACCAGGGAGGGCGGCGTTCCCTCGGCCGGGAAGACATGATCGCGGCGGGCGACGCCGCGCGTCACCTGCATGTAGAAAAGCCCGTTGCGGACATGGTTGCGGCGCAGCGTCTCGCGAATGACCTGCGTCAGTGCCGCCCGGCCCATCGGCCAGGCGATGCGCAACTCACTAAGCGATCGGTCGAGACGGTTCAGATGGCGCGTGAGGTCGACGATATAGCCGTGGCGCACTTCGCAGACCTCGTAGACGCCGTCGGCAAACTGGTAGCCGCGATCTTCGATATGCACGCTGGCATCGGAATGCTTGACGTAACGGCCATTCACATAGGCAATTCTCGGCATGGGAAACCTGATCTTCCGGGAAGCAATATGGGACGCGGCGCGACGGCAGCCGCGCCGGAAACGATCAGACGCCGAGCGACTTCAGCTTGCGGTGTAGCGCCGAACGCTCCATGCCGACGAATTCCGCGGTGCGCGAGATGTTGCCGCCGAAGCGGTTGATCTGGGCGATCAGATAATCCTTCTCGAACATCTCGCGGGCTTCGCGCAGCGGCAGCGTCATGATGTGATAGTCGTTCTTGGCGGACACCTTCGGCAGCATGTCGCCGAGATCGGTCGGCAGCATGTCGGCGGTGATCGGCGCATCGGGGCCGTCGGTGCGGGCAAGGATCATCAGCCGCTCGATATTGTTGCGCAGCTGGCGGATGTTGCCGGGCCAGTCATGCGCCTGCAGCACCGCCATGGCGTCATCGCCGATGCGGCGCGGACGGATGCCGGCCTGCTCCGATATCTGGCGCATCAGCTGATCGACGAGGAAGGGAATGTCCTCGCGCCGTTCGGCTAGTGCGGGCACACGCACCGGCACGACGGCAAGGCGATGATAGAGATCCTCGCGGAACCAGCCTTCGGCGATGCGGCTTTCGAGATTATAGGCGGTCGAGGAGATGATGCGGACATCGACCTTGACGCGCTTGGAACCGCCGACCCGCTCGAACTGCTGATCGACCAGGACGCGGAGGATCTTGTTCTGCGTCTCGCGCGGCATTTCGCCAACTTCGTCGAGATAGAGGATGCCGCGATGGGCTTCCTCGAGCGCGCCGATCTTGCGCGCCTGGCCGGGCGTGCCCTCGGTGCCGAACAGCGCCACCTCCATGCGTTCGGGCGTGATGTTGGCGGCGTTGATCGCAACGAAGGGGCCGTTGGCGCGGGCCGACTTCTTGTGGATCATCCGCGCCACCAGCTCCTTGCCGGAACCGGAGGCGCCGAGGATCATGATGCGGCTGTTGGTCGGCGAGATCTTCTCGATCGTCTGGCGCAGCTGCGAAACGGCGACCGAGGTGCCGATCAGCTCCAGCGCGTCGCCGGTGCGGCGCTTCAGATCCGAGACTTCGCGCTTCAGCTTGGAATTCTCCAGCGCACGTTCGGCGATCAGGATCAGCCGGTCGGCCTTGAAGGGCTTCTCGATGAAATCGAAGGCGCCACGCTTGATCGCCGAGACGGCGGTCTCGATGTTGCCGTGGCCGGAAATCATCACGACGGGCAATTCCGGATGGCGGGTCTTGATCTCGTCGAGCAGCGACAGGCCATCGAGCTTGCTGCCCTGCATCCAGATATCGAGGAAGATCAGCCGCGGCACGCGATCGGAAATCGCCGCCAATGCGCTGTCGCTGTCATGGGCCGTGCGCGTCTCGTGTCCCTCGTCCGAGAGAATGCCGGAAACGATCTCGCGAATATCATGCTCATCGTCGACGACGAGAATATCAGAGGCCATAAACGCTTTCCTTGTCATTAGATGCGGGAGCAGCAGGCGTCGGATCAAGGCGTGGCAGATGCACGCGGATCATGGCCCCTCTTCCCCGGTCAAAATCGGCGGGCGCATCATGCAGCTCGAGCTGCCCGCCATGTTCCTCGATGATCTTCTTGACGATGGCGAGGCCGAGGCCGGTGCCCTTCTCGCGCATCGTCATATAGGGTTCCAGAATGCTGTGGCGGTTCTCCACCGGCAGGCCGCGGCCATTGTCGATAACGTCGACGGTGAAGCGGTCGCGGCCGGTATCGAGTGCGGCGCGGACGAGAATCTTGCGTTCGTCCCGCTCATCGCTCGGCACGGCCTCGATCGATTCGACGGCATTCTTGATGAGATTTCCGAAGGCCTGGCCGAGCATGCGGCTATCAAACAGGCCCTCCAGCGGCTGGTCGCCGAAATCCTGCTCGAAGGTGACGTGATGGTTGCCCATCTCGCGCAGGAAGATCGCGTCGCGCAGGATATCGCGCAGGTCGCTCGGCTCCTTGGTCGGCTTCGGCATGCGGGCAAAGGCGGAGAATTCGTCGACCATGCGGCCGATATCGCCGACCTGGCGGATGATCGTATCGGTGCATTGGTCGAAGACGGTCCGGTCGTTCGGGTCGATCTGCTTGCCGTAACGCCGCTGGATGCGCTCGGCGGAAAGCTGGATCGGGGTCAGCGGGTTCTTGATCTCATGGGCGATGCGCCTTGCCACGTCGCCCCAGGCGGTCGAGCGCTGGGCGATGACGAGATCGGTGATGTCGTCGAGCGTGATCACGTAGGATTCGCTCATGTCGCGCACTTCCTCGCGGGTGACCTGCACGCTCAGCGTCCGCACAGTGCCGCCACGCACCAACGCGATCTGCTTGCGGAAATCGCCGCGATGACGCGACGCCGCCTCGGTCAGCACGTGATCGACCTCAGGCGCGATATCGACCAGCTGCTTGCCGAGCATCTCGTCGGCCGACAGCGACATCAGCGTTTCGGCCGAACTGTTGACGATGGCTATGCGGCGATCCTGTTCGACGCCGATGACGGCGGCGGTGACGCCCGACAGCACCGCTTCGATGAAGCGGCGGCGGTCGTCAACCTCGTCCTTGGCTTCGAGGATCTCGTCGCGCTGGGTGCGGATTTCCGAGATCATCTTGTTGAAGGTGCGCGAGAGATTGGCGACGTCGCCGTCAACGGCATGCACCGGCACGACGATGTCCATATTGCCCGATGCAACGCTGTCGGCCGCCGTGATCAGCAGCCGGATCGGCCGGACGATGCGGTCGGCGACGGCGATCGCGGTCCAGATCGCCGCCAAGAGCACGATCAGCGCGAAGCCGATATAGAGTACGGCGAAGGCGACCTGCAGCGAGAAGCGGTTGGCCTCCATCGAACGGTATTCGGTGGCGTTCTCCTCCATCATCCGCATGGCGCCCATGACCTTGGGATCGACGGCGCGCACCGTATACAGAAAGGTGCCCTGGATGGCATCGAGCTTGATGATGGCGCCGACGAGATTGGTGACGCCGGGCGGGATCAGCGTCGGCTGGCCGGCGGCCGCCTTTTCCAATGCGTCCTGCGGGATGGCCGGCAGCGGCTTTTCGGTGGCGATATCGGCCTGGACGATCACCGAGCCGTCGCGCTCGACGAGGAAGGCGCCGAGCAGGCCGCGGCCCCTCGCCTGGCGGGTCATCAGATCGGAAAAGCCGGTCCTGTCGAGGCTGTAGAGCGCGCGGTTGCGCTCCAGGTCGTTGGCCATGGAGACCGTCTGCCCCTGCAGGTAGCTGGCATTCTCCATCATGTAGGCTTGGCCGATATTGCGCGACGAGCTGACGATCGACTGGGTGCGCAGGGCAAACCAGCGATCAAGGCCGGCGTTCAGCGTGATACTGGCGAAGATGGCGACGAGGATCGCCGGCGTGATCGCCACGATCGAAAAGAGCACGACGATGCGGATGTGCAGGCGGGCTGCCGCACGGCCACGAGTGCGGGCTTTCAGCAGCCTTGCCACCTCGCGGCCGATCAAGGCGAGCAGCGTCAGGACAAAGAAGGAGTTGACGATCACCGAGGTGATGACGACATGCGACGTCGGGGCGATCGGCGTCAGGCCAAGCAGCACGAAAAGCGTGGCCGTGGCACAGAGAAGCGCGCCGCCGGCGAGTACGAGGCCGGGCACGGCAAAAAGCGCGCGGCGGTCGGTCACCGTCGTCACCGTCTCGCCCGCCGCCGCCGCCGCCGGCGATACCCCATCCTGCGTCATTCGGCCTCTCTTCAGACGGCACCCGCCGCCCTCGCCATCCGATCGAAAACCAAGCAACGCCGGCTCAAAAAGCCAGCGCTGCAACGACTCGATCGGGAGCGAATGTCCAAAACCCTTGCGTGACCTTTAAGCAACGCATTGTGGCGAAAATGCAACGCGTGTCGTCACATTGTCAAGCCGTGCATGACCCTGTGTTATCGGCCACGCGTTGAATTTCCTTGTGCAGTCGCAGCGTCGCGGTTGCCGGAATGATGCGCTGACGAGCAGACGCTGTAGGCGAGGCAAATCGCCCGCCCGTTTGCCATGCTGTGTGTCGTCAGCCTTTCCGTCGCTTTGGAGAATAGACTGCAGGCTCATTTACTATGATCCCTGTATCGGATCAAAAAATCTAAGACGCGTTTGAGCGTCTTCTCGTCATCATCGCGTATTACGCCCATGCCGACCAGGTCAGAGAACTCGTTGATGAGTCGTAGAGACCTTCTGCAACTCACATCGCCGATCGAACTTGAAACGTTCATGGCGACCCTGCAGCGAGTGAAGGATTCATCGAAAGCGTTTATTCTCAGATACATACTGGCAAAACTATCAGGTCTTGCGAAAAGACTGATGCCTGTCAAATTCGCCTCGATTTTCCCCTGACTGATGGCGCAGAAAAATAACAGCCACACAAGGATACGAAACTTAAAGCATTTCATTTTGCTTTACTGATTAAGTAAACTACCACGGGCATCATGAAGACGATCATAAAAACGATCCAACACTGCCTGTAAAGCACGAATTTACTCTTTAATTCCAGTGGAATCACTTGGCTGTTCTGATCAATTTCGGGGAGCGCCCTTCCCCTTTTCGTTACCAAGTTCGGCCCATATTTGTTGATCTTACTGGTCAAGTGCTCGAAGGCGAAGAGCATGCAGACGTGAAAAATTCCAGCGGCTATAAGACTTCCGATCGCGAAAACTTCAAGAAAATGCATCCCGCCTCCCTAGCATGTCACTGTTGCAAAAAGCTCGTTACAGCCGATCCAACCTAGTCACGGATACATAGGCCCTCTCACACCCTTCGTGCTGGAACGATTGGCCAGCGACGTCTCCCGGCGGGCCTTAATCTGACCCGTCTAGAGAGGTTGGGTCCTCTAGAAGCGCCGTGGTCCTTCCGGTTTGTTTCCGACGATCGTGTCGATCCGGTCCAGCACGTCAGAAGTCATCTTCTCTCGGTGTGAGAGGGCTGCAAGATTGTCCTGCAGCTGGCTGGCGCGCGAGGCTCCAAGAATGACGGTCGAGACGTTGCGGTTGGCGAGGCACCACAAAAGGGCCAGATGGGTGATCGATATGCCGATCTCGTCCGCGAGCTTTGCGAGTTCGCCGACTTGTTTGAGCTGGGCGCGGCCGGCATCGCTGGACCATTTTTCCTTCAGCCATTCATAGCCCGGCAGGTTCATACGGCTGTCGGCCGGCACGCCGTCATTGTATTTGCCGGTCAGGACACCCGAGGCGAGCGGCGACCAGATCGTGGTGCCAAGGCCGATCAGATCATAGAGCGGCAGATAGTCAGACTCGACCTTCTGTCGTTCGAAGATGTTGTACTGCGGCTGTTCCATGGTCGGCGGCGTGATGCGCAGGTCGCGGGCGACGGCGTGGGCTTCCGTCAACTGCTGCGCCGACCATTCCGATGTGCCCCAATAGAGCACCTTGCCCTGGGCGACGAGATCGTGCATCGCCCGGACCGTTTCCTCGATCGGCGTGTCGATATCCGGGCGGTGGCAGAAGTAGAGGTCGAGGTAGTCGACCTGAAGCCGCTTGAGCGCTGCATGGCAGGCGTCGGTCACATGCTTGCGCGACAGGCCGCGCTGCGTCGGCTTCTGGCCTCCCCAGAAGACCTTGCTGGAGACGACGAAGCTGTCGCGGCTCCAGCCGAGCCTGCTGAGCGCCTCGCCCATCACGATCTCGGACTTGCCGCTTTCGTATCCCTCGGCATTGTCGAAGAAGTTCACCCCGTTGTCATAGGCAAGCTTCATGAGGTCGACGGCGTCTCCTCCATTGACCTGCTTGCCGAACGTCACCCATGAGCCGAAGGAGAACTCGCTCACCTTCAGGCCCGACTTTCCCAAACGTCGATATTCCATCATGCAACTCCCGTTATGAACATGTGCCGGCCGGTCACCGGGCCGACGTCGCCCGGTCGATCGACGACCGATTGTAATCTATGGCATGAACAACGATATGCGAGGCTCAGCCCGTTGACCGGCATGGAACACGATGTCGCAGTTCCCGTCAGCCCCAAACGGTAAAGAAAAGGGCGCTCCACGACATCAGTCGGAGCGCCCCGTGGCATGCGATCGACGACGTTTGCGGCGGAAGTCGACGGCAGCAACAGTAGAATGATGAGATTCAGAACGGATTGGCAACATGCGATTGGAAACTGCGACGTTATCGCGCGCTGATTGATCCTGTCATCCACCGGATATCCACAGCTTATCCACAGGCACCGCGACGATGATCGCAGCAACTTCAATGACATTTGCCTGGCGGCAAAACACTCCTCACAAATGCTTATGTGACCGTCGAATGACACTGCATCTTTGTTTGTCTGCTTGGATACAAACCGTGGCCTGGCTCAGATAGGCTCACCTCTCCTCCCGACCGTGGCGGCGGACGCCGGGAGGGGTGGGCGGTGGGCAAACATGAGGGCCCGCCGCCTTCTTTTCATCGCGCCCCGAGCAGGCTCAGGCGGTGCGGGAACTCCTATAGACCGAGACGCCAAGTTCCCTGATCTTCTTGCGCAAGGTGTTGCGGTTGAGACCGAGAAGATCGGCCGCCTTGATCTGGTTGCCGCGCGTCGCCGTCAGTGCGGCGAGGATCAGCGGATATTCCATTTCGGTCAGCCCGCGATCATAGAGGCCGGGCGGCGGCAGATTGTCGCCTGCGAAATAGCTGCGCATGTTTTCTTCGACGGCTTGCGCGATCGCCATCGTAGTAGCCCTGCTTCTCGCGCCAATCTTCCCGCCACGCAAAGGGATATGCCTGCTCGGTATCTCACTATCCTCGCTGGAGGGGCGCAGACCTGGAACGACGCCGCAGTTGCGGCTGTCACTTTGGACTGCCAGCCGCCTAGGCGTGGTCCGGTGTGCTAATGTGGTGGGAACTGTCTTGGACCTAAGAGGATTGGACATGACGCCAGCTCTGCTCAGGATGACCGCATGCATCGAAGGTCTAACCGCCATCACGCTCGCCCTGGCTCCGAACATCGTCGCGCGGCTGCTACTAGGGGAGGTGCTGTCCTACCCCGGCCTGGCGGTCGCCCGATTGACCGGCATCGCGTTGTTCGCGCTGACCGTCATGGCTTGGACAGGCAGGGAGATTAGCGGCAGAAGCCCCGCGCTCGCCGCCATGCTAACATACAACGCTCTGGCGGCCGTCTATTTGGCTGCTCTCGCCGTCGAAACGGCGACTGCCGGGCCACTATTGTTGCCGGCGGCACTGTTGCATGCCGTACTTGGACTCGCCCTGCTCCTGGCCTGGCTAAGAGCAGGCAACGAGGATTGAATAACGGCGGCGCCCCTCCCCCGTCTTAGCCGTGCGCGGGTTCACATTGTGGAAGGCGCTTCCTCGATCGCCTTTCCAAGCCGCTCCAGCTCGAGCGAGTAGCAGAACAGTCCGAACAGCATCGCCCCGATCGAAATCACCCTGACGATGACCTCCCAGAACGGGGGTGCGGACCCTAACGCGGGCAGATGTCTGAAGAAGATAGCCGAAAAGAAGGCGCCTCCGAACAGAAAGCTGAGACGTGCGGCGAAAAAGACCAGGTGGGCGATGAAGAGGTTGCGACAGGGAGCAGGCACGGCCACACAGCACACTCTGCCCCAGTAGCACGCTTGGAGCAGCACAGTGCCCGCTGCGAGACCAAGAAGGCTCGACCAGGAGACGTTCTGCCGTTCGCCGAGATGCGTGACGACCGAATAAAAGATCGGAAACACTGTCCACAGCAGAAATCCCACTGCCAGCGTCTGAGCTGCCAAAAGGATCGCATAGACCGCTTCCTGTCGTGGCTTCACGGCCATTTCGGAACAGTCTCCCGTGCTTCGCTGGCAGCAACGCCGCTAGAAGCGGATGGCCACTCCGAAGATTGGACCTTGCTGCACAACATCGAAGACGAACCCGTCGCTGTCATAATTGACGCCCAAGGCGCGGTATCCTGCGACTGCCGATATGGTGTCGTCGAACTTATAGCCGAGGCCCAGCGCGACGTCCCAGTCGATGTCCGCGCCGCCTGCGCCGACCAGACCCCATCCAGTCAAGTAGATCTCCGGCGTGAAGAAGTAGTTGCCCCTGACGCCGACAACGCCGTCGACCCATGTCGCACTGTCGCTCGCCTCGCGTCCGCCGAAAACGCCGCCGTTGAACGAGATGTCCGTGTCGACCGACCACACCTTGATCCCGCCGACGATGTCGAGGTTTCCTGTCTGGTCTTCGAGTACGGAATAGCCGACGCCGAGAAGGCCCGAAAACATCTTCGACGTGACATCGATGCTGTCAGCCAGGATCCCGTTCCTCGTATCACCGTCCGCGCCAAGCTTGGTGTAGATGACATCGCCGAAGATGCTGAAGCGGTCATACCGCGCCTCGCCTGCCGCCATGAACGCAAAGTCGAGATTCTTGAGAAGGTCGCCGAAATCGGCATCAATGTGGACTTCCGGCACTCCGAACTGCGCCGTATCCCCGGAGATTCCTGCGCCCCAGAAATATGGCGCGACCGTGAAAGTCCATTCGTCCGCGTTTTCTGACGCCTGTGACGTCGTCGCCAACGGACCCAGCTCGGCGGTCCTGCCAAACGTCGGTAATGCCAGGCCGACCATCAGGATTGTCGCTGATAGACAGGTATTCATTGTTTTCTCCCTTGCAGCAACTGCTTGATCAGTGGCAGTTGCCGCCGGTTTCGACGGGACGCAGTCTTTCGCGCCTTGGACACAGCGATGGCGCACCGCGTCAGCGGAACTGCAAACCACGCGCCCAGAACCTCTGGCCGGATCGACACTACGCAACGGCGGCCCGGAATGCTCGTAACATACCGTAGTTTACGTGGCGGCCCGCCGGTCGCTGGGGGGATTATCGGCTCCACCTAGGGCGTCGCCACGAAGTTGGAGATGGAAGCCTCCACTCCGGCTGGCACTGGCAGCCCTGCCTTCCGAAGGCTCGCGACCAGCCGCAACTGATCATCCGGCCGGAAATTCCTCGCCTTGAGTTCCTCCTCGATGTTCGGAATAAAATCAGGGCGCATTCGCATGAAAATCTCACCTTCCCGATGGGCATCCTCCAACATGTCGGCCTCCGCGAAGATTACCGCCGCAACTACGTGGAAGAGGGAGAACTTCTGCAGGTCCGCTCGCTTGATCTCGGAGACCGCAGTAGGATTGTCCCGAAGCATATACGCGGCGAGCGCGCGGGTTCCGTGATAGTATCCGCCACCTCTGGGATTGAAGGCGAGAGCCTCGTCCAAAAGCGCTGCGCCTCGCTCCCACTGCCCGCCCATGGCCAGGCGCGTGCCGAGTTCGCCCTTGAGTTCCGTGTCGTTTGGGTTGGCAGCGACCGCCTGTTCTCCGACCCGCAGTGCCTCGTCCGGCTGTCGATTGAAGAACAGTGCCGTCATGAGCGCCTGGAGGGCGCGGCTGTTGTCCGGGTCGAGCTGGGTCGCCCGACGTGCCGCCTGCAGCGACCTCTGCAAGGACGAGGGCGAACCCGGCTTCGGGTTGAACTGAAACCTGCCCTCGTCGAGGTAGATGATCGACAGCATCCCCCAGGCTGTCGCATATCCTGGATATAGCGCCACCGCCCTCTCAAGGCATTCCCGCACCTTGGCATGCCGTTCGACGGTCAGCTCGACGCGATAGGCATAGAAGCCGAGCGTGCACTCGTATGCGCCGAGATCGTCCGGAGGAGGGTTGACCACGTCGACATGGGCGATGACGCCGTATGGCTGTGCGATCGCCGTTGCGACCTTGTTGGCGACGTCCGATTGGATCGCGAACAGATCGCGCGACCGCAGGTCGTTGTCATAGTCCTGGGTCCACAGAACGGAGCCGTCCGACGTGTCAACAAGGCGAGCGGTGACCCGGATGCGCTTGTCAGAGACGCGTACCCCGCCGGCGAGCAGGTAGTGCGCCCCGAACTGGTTCCGCACCTGGGCCGCGGCCACATCCGTGGGCAACGCCGTCGAGGTCTCGCGACCAAACACTTTGATTTCCTTGAACCGAGGAAGGGCCGTCAGCAGTTCTTCCGTCAGTCCCTTCGTGTATAGTTCAGAATTCGGGCCGGATCCGAGATTGGCAAACGGTGCTATCACCAGTGTCGGGCCGTCAGGTTTAGACGACAGGCGGCTTGGCGAAACGGAGACGTAGCGTCCGACCGTCCAGCAGGAGGCGGCGAGCGCGATGGCGAGCACGACCGTCGTCCCGATAAAACCCAATCTTGGCAATCGCGGGAGGCGTTGCTCGTGAGCGGATGGCGCCGCGACGTGGTCATCCCCGACAGCGCTATCTCCTTCCGAGGAGGCTGCGGCATTCCAGTGGAAAACCGGGACGTAGCCTCCCTTGGGTACGTCTATGCGAACCGGATCGTTCTGTCCCGCCACAAGGTAATATCGCTCGAGCGCGCGCCGGAGCCGGCCGGCCTCGATCCGCACGACCGGATCGTCCTGCGTAAAGTCATCCCTGCGCTTGAATACCTCGAGCCCGATCGAGTAGCCCTTGATCCGGTTGGCGCGCCCCGCAAGCACTTCCTCGACGATATAGGAGAGAAATGCTCCAGTCCTCCCGGTATCAGGAAATTCCGTGCTCAGCGCCAAGCGCTCAAGTTGGGCGCGGATGTCGTCTGCGCCGGGAGGGGGACGATCCGGCGGCGCGGCTACCCCGGTTCGTGGCGCGATGCCTTCGTTGGCCGGCGACTGCGCGAGAAATGTTGGAATGTAGGAACCCGTGGGGATGCCAATAACAAGCGGATCGGATTTCCCGGCCGTCAAATAGTATCGTTCAAGAGATCTCCGCAGGTGGCTCGCCGCGATGCGCACGATCGGATCGACCTGGGGATCGAACGTGTCGAGGCGCCCGAACACTTCGACCGCGATATTGTAGGCCTTTATCCGTGCGTTCCGCCCCGACAGGCACTCTTCCACCACATATTCGAGAAACCGATGCTCGCGATCGGTCGCGTCAAAGTCGGTGCTCCCTAGGATGCGCGCGAGCTGCTCACGGCACATGTCCGCTGAAGGCCGTAATGACTTCTGCTTGGCGTCTGCAGTGTGTATCACGACACCCCCCGTGCGTGAAAGCCGAATAGAACGCTCGTTCAACCCCAAGTCTTAACCGTTACACTGCCAGCAATATACTTTCGTGCATGCCTGCGATCGTCGTCGATCCGCGTCGACCCGCCTGCCAAGAGGTTCCACGGTGTTTCGTTGCTCACCCGATCCCTATTGAACGCCCATTATACCACGTAACCTACAGTAGTTCTCTAGCCCGCCATGAAAACAAATCTTAGGCTCCAGATCTTAGCGACTTGGTGGCAGCGGGCGGATGGCGACGAATGGCGAATTGACTCGTAAGGAGCTGGCCTTTTCGGCTGCGGCGCTGCGGTTCCCGCGGGCCGAACTGGCGATCCGCAGACTGATGAACAGGAACGAAAACTTCTGCGATCTGTGCGCGGACCTCGCCGACGCCGAACGGGCGTTGGCAAGCGTTCCGACAGCGCCGCCGGCGTTGTGCGAGGAGCGAAAGCAGGAATGGCGGGAGATGATCGAAACCCTCGTCTGCGAGATCGGCGAGGTACTGAGGGAGAGCGAGGGATGGTCGCCCGGTTCAAGTCGGTGATGCCATCTCTGCCGAATAGGCGGAAGGACCGACAGGCCGCCGCCCGACGATGCCGGGGCGTCTTAGGACATTCCCCAAAGGACGGAGATTGAACGACATGAAGCGAGAGAACATCCATGACGCCGCCCGGCCTGGATCGCGGCGCCGAGCCACAGGTCTGGCGGCTGCCGCGATCACTGTCGCGCTGTCGGCTGCGCCAGCCTTGAGCCAGAGTGCCATCGACCCCGATGCGGACGCCATCCTGCACGCCATGGCTGACAAGCTCAAGGGCATGGCTTCCTTCAGCGCCGAGTACGACACCGATCATGAGATCGTCGACCGGCAGGGCCAGAAGCTCCAGTACAGCGCCTCGGGGACGATCGCAGTATCGCGTCCCAGCGGCTTGCGCGTCACACGCATCGGTCCATACTCGGACACCGAAGTCGTCTTCGACGGCAAGGTCGTCTCGCTCTATGGCAAGGCATTGAACGCCTACGCGCAGATCGACAGCCCCGGCCCGTCGATCGACGAAGCGGTGGACGAATTCCGCATGTCGACCGGTCTCGACGCGGTCGGCGCCGACCTGCTCGCCGCCGATCCCTATCCGCTTCTGATGGACGGCGTGGTCTCCGGATCACTGGTCGGCACCTCCTTTGTCGGCGGCGTCGAGTGCGATCACCTGGCGTTTCGAAACGATCGCGTGGACTGGCAGATCTGGATCAGCGCCGACGACCGCAAGCTGCCCCTGAAATACGTGATCACCACCAAATGGGTGACGGGCGCGCCGCAGTACACGCTGCGTCTACGAGACTGGAACACCGACAAGGTCGACGACAAGCAGTTTTCCTTCACCCCCCCGGCGGACGCGAAGAAGCTCGACGCGGTCTATTCGGACGCCGTCGGCGATCTCGTACTGGAGGCACAGGAATGAGCAAGAAGCGCACGGTTTCCAAATTCATCTCGGCCGCAGCCATGGCGGCGGCCCTCGTCGTGACCGACGGCTGGCTCTCAGTCCTGTTGGGCCAGCCCGGTTTCATCGTCACGCAAGCACAAGCACGCGTGGGCAGACCGGTGACGCCAGGCAGCGTGGCAGGCGTGGCTCGCCGCACAACGCGCAGAACCATCCGTCGGACTTCGATGTATGTCGCCGCCCTGCCTGCCGGCTGTGCGAAGACGAGCGTCGGCGGAGCGGTCGTCTGGCGATGTGGAGGAGCATACTATCAGTCCGCCGGGGGCCGCTACGTCGTCGTCAACGTGGACTGATCAAACCCTGGAACTTGCGATTTCGAGATTCCGACCTGGAAGCGGAAACTGTGTTCGGTAGAGGAGAACGAGAATGTACTTGAACAGCAGTGGTAACAGACGCGACTTGTGGACGGGTATCGCCTTGGTCGGATTTCTGTCCGCCGGAATGCCTCACCCGGTCTGGTCCCAGGATGCAGTTCACACCGACATCGGTGACATCACCAAGACCACCGGAGCCGATATCTTTCCGAAGAAGCGGCCCTATTCGCCCTGGGCCGGACGTAACTTTCCAATGCGGCCGCTCTTCGGCGACACCCACCTGCATACCAACCTGTCGTTCGACGCGGGCGCGGCAGGAGCCAGGATAGGGCCGCGCGAGGCCTATAGGCTTGCAAAGGGAGAAGAAATCACCGCCTCGAGCGGCCAGCCCGTCAAGCTCTCAAGGCCCCTCGACTTCCTCGTCGTCGCCGATCACTCCGACAATCTCGGCTTCATTGCCGACTTTATGGCAGGCAAGCCCGAAATCCTGAAAAATGCCCAGGCCCGAAGCTGGTTCGACATGATCCAGAATGGCCAGGGGGCCGCCGCCGCCTACGACATCGTCACCACGTTCTCCCAAGGGAAATTCCCTCCTGATCTCCTTTATCGACCCGGAACAGCCGCCTACAGGTCCACCTGGCAGAGCATCATCGATGCCGCCGAGGAGGCGAACGAGCCGGGCCGCTTCACCGCGCTGATCGGCTACGAATGGACGTCGCTTGCCACGGGCAACAACCTTCACCGCAACGTCATCTTCCGTGACAACGGCGACAAGGCGGCGATGATCGAGCCTTATACTACCCAGCCGCCGCTCGGCAGCAACAATCCCCGCGATCTGTGGAAGTGGCTTGCAGCCTATGAGGACAAGACAGGCGGCCAGGCGCTGGCGATCGCCCATAACGGCAATCTCAGCAACGGTACCATGTTCCCGATCATCGAGTCGTTCACGGGCAAACCCATTGACCGGGAATATGCGGAGCAGCGCACGCGCTGGGAAGTTCTCTACGAGACCACCCAGATGAAAGGCGACGGCGAGACGCATCCGTTGCTTTCTCCCAACGACGAATTCGCCAATTTTGAGCGCTGGGACAAGGGTAATCTGGATGTCAGCCAGAAGAAGACGCCTGACATGCTGCAGTACGAGTATACCCGCTCCGCGTTTCAGACCGGCTTGAAGCTCGAAAAGGAACTCGGGGTCAATCCCTACAAGTTCGGTTTGGTGGGCAGCACGGATTCTCATACCGGCCTTTCCACCGCGGACGACGACAACTTCTGGGGAAAGATCTCGAGCAATGAGCCGAATGCCGAGCGCTGGAAACATCCGTTCATGAAGAATCCCAGCCTTGGCATAACCATTACGGGCTGGGAGCAGACGGCATCTGGCTACGCGGCTGTCTGGGCGCAAGACAACACCCGCGCATCCATCTTCGACGCGATGAAACGGCGGGAGACCTATGCGACCACGGGACCACGGATGTTGGTGCGTTTCTTCGGCGGGTTCGATTTCGATGAGGCCGACGCCACCAGCCGCAGCCCGGCAATCGCCGGATATACGAAGGGTGTCCCAATGGGCGGCGACATCGGCCCCGCTCCGAACGAAAAGGTTCCCACCTTCCTGGTCGCCGCTTTGAAGGATCCGATCGGTGCCAACCTCGACCGCTACCAGGTGGTGAAGGGCTGGCTCGATGCGGCGGGCGAAGTCCACGAGAAGGTCTACGACGTCGCTTGGTCCGACGCGCGCAAACCAGGGGCGGATGGAAAGCTGCCTCCCGTCGGCGATACCGTCGACGTCGCCAACGCCACCTTTACGAACACCATCGGCTCTTCCGAACTGATCGCATTCTGGAAGGACCCTGAATTCGATCCGAGCCAGAGGGCGTTCTACTACGGTCGCGTTCTCGAAATTCCCACGCCGCGGTGGACCGCCTACGACGCCAAGTATTTCGGCATCGAGATGGGACCCGAGGTGCGGATGAAGACCCAGGAGCGGGCCTACACCTCGCCGATCTGGTACAATCCGGCATGAGGACCGCCGTGTGCATGCCGAGTTTACGGACAGCCAGGGGGCTGGAATGAAGATCCTCAAAACGATCATTAGGGAACCGTTGGTGCATTTCCTACTGCTGGGTGTCACGGTCTTCGGTCTGTATTCGGCCGTGAACCGATCGCCTGTGGCAGCGGATGGCCAGGTAATCGAGCTGGGACAGGGCGAGCTCGGCCAGTTGTTCGAGAGCTTCTCGCGAACCTGGCAGCGACCGCCGACCGAAGCGGAGTTCGCGAACCTCGTCGAAAGCCGCGTCAAGGAGGAGGTCTTCTACAGGGAGGGATTGAAGATGAGCCTCGACAAGGACGACACCCTCGTGCGGCGTCGCATGCAGCAGAAGATGGAGTTCCTGCTCGAGCCGAGCGGTGAAGAACTGACACCGAAGGAGGGAGAACTGGAGGCGTATCTCGCTGCAAATGCGGGAAAGTTCCGCACTCAGGACAGGCTGGCGTTCCGCCAGATCTTCTTCGACGGCAAGGGATCATCCGAGAGCACCGTAGAAAGAGCGAAAATCGTCCTGGCGCACCTCGAAACAGCAGCGGCTTCAGAGGAAACCGCTGGCGATCCGACCCTTCTTCCCGAACGAATGGAACTGTCGGATGCCGACGTCGTCGCCAGCATCTTCGGCAAGGACTTCGTCGCGGCCCTGAAACTCGTCCCCAAAGGCGAGTGGGTCGGACCCTTCAACTCTCCTTTCGGCGGCCATCTCGTCTATGTCGATGAGAAGAAGGACGGAGGCACGCCGCCGCTTGCGGATGTGCGAGAGGCTGTCCGGCTTGACTGGGAGAGTGGAAGACGTGCGCAGATCGCAGCCCGGCGTTACGATGACATGAAGAAGCACTACGAGGTGCGTGTGATCTGGCCGACCGGCACGTCCGCATCGGCAATCAAGACATCGGGGGTCAGATGACCCGATCCCTCTACCTCATCATCGGCTTCGTTCTTCTCGCCTGTTCCGCAGCCCGTGCGCATGAGCTGAGACCGGCCTACCTCGAGATCGACGAGGTTGCAACGCATCGCTACGCATTGACGTGGAAGGTTCCCGCTCAGGGCGACTACAAGATGGCGCTCGACGTGCTCCTCCCTCCATCCTGCATGCAGGACGGCGACCGCGCAGGCGGTTTCATCGACAATGCTTTCATCACCCGCTGGCAGGCGGTGTGCGAGGGCGGTCTGGCGGGCGGCGTGGTCGCCATCAACGGCCTCGCGTCGACCTACACGGATGCGCTGATCAGAGTGGTCAATTTCGATGGCACAACGCAGACGAGCCGCGTTTCACCCGACTATCCGGACGTCGTGATCGCCGCGACGCCAACTGCGATGGCCACGGCCCGGACGTATTTCGTACTCGGCGTCCAGCACATCATGACCGGCGTGGACCATCTCCTGTTCGTGTTCGCACTCCTGCTTTTGATCGGGAATCCAAGGACGCTACTTGCGACCATTACCTCCTTCACGGTAGCGCACTCGGTGACGCTCGCCTTCGCGACGCTCGGGATCGCGGCCGTGCCGCAGCCCCCGGTAGAAGTTTTGATAGCGCTCAGCATCATGTTCGTCGGCGCGGAGATCGTTCGGTCGGATCGAGGAAAGCGGGATCTCTCAAGTCGGTATCCATGGATCATAAGTTTCCTCTTCGGTTTGTTGCACGGCTTCGGCTTCGGCGGTGCCTTACGGGAAATCGGTTTGCCGCAGAAGGACGTGCCGCTGGCACTACTTACGTTCAATCTAGGGGTCGAGGCAGGACAGCTTGTCTTCGTTGCCACGGCCCTGCTGACGATGGCCGGTGTTCGACTGTTGGTGGCCGACATTCTCCGGCTGCGCCTCCGTCTCGCTTACGTGATTGGATCGGTGTCGGCGTTCTGGCTGGCCCAGCGGCTCGCGGGATTTTGACGAGTGCAACCGTCGAGGACGTCAGCGGCCACCCGATTGCGAGCACTAGATTGGGTGCCTGAGGGCGAAATCAGTGCCAGACGCTCGCAGAACGTTATCGGAAGAAAGATTAATTATTTCAGCCGCTTATATGACACTCCTAAGATTTCAGGGAAATCGTATACGGGAGCACCGTGCAAGCCCGAACACGCTCAGGCGGTGCGGGAACTCCTGTAGACCGAGACGCCAAGTTCCCTGATCTTCTTACGCAAGGTGTTGCGGTTGAGACCGAGAAGATCGGCCGCCTTGATCTGGTTGCCGCGCGTCGCCGTCAGTGCGGCGAGGATCAGCGGATATTCCATTTCGGTCAGCACGCGATCATAGAGGCCGGGCGGCGGCAGATTGTCCCCGAAGCCTGCGAAGTAGCTGCGCATGTTCTCCTCGACGGCCTGGGCGATCGTCATCGAGCCGCTGCGCATCGGCCCCTTGTCGATCGGGCTGTCGGGCACGTCGGAACGCAGTTCCGCATCGATGATCTCGCGGGTGATCACATCCTGCGGATAGAGCGCCATCAGGCGGCGGATCAGATTTTCCAGTTCGCGGACGTTGCCCGGCCAGGCGTAGGCCTTCATCAGTTCGAGCGCTTCCTGATCGAAGCGCTTGGAGCCGAGACCTTCCTTTTCCGCCTGCTGGATGAAATGGCGCACCAGGTCGGGAATGTCCTCGGCGCGGTCGCGCAGCGGCGGCAGGCGCAGCGGCACGACATTGAGGCGGTAATAGAGATCTTCGCGGAAGAGGCCCTGGTTGATCGCCTGCTTCAGGTCCTTGTTGGTGGCGGCAACGATGCGCACGTCGGTGCGGATCGGCGTGCGGCCACCGACAGTGGTGTATTCGCCCTGCTGCAGGACGCGTAAGAGCCGTGTCTGGGCGTCCATCGGCATGTCGCCGATCTCGTCGAGGAAGAGCGTGCCGCCTTCGGCCTGCTCGAAGCGGCCGGTGGAGCGCGTCTGCGCGCCGGTGAAGGCGCCCTTCTCATGGCCGAAGAGTTCGGATTCGATCAGGTCGCGCGGGATCGCGGCCATGTTGATTGCGACGAACGGGCCGTTTCGGCGCTTGCCGTAATCATGCAGTGCGCGGGCGACGAGTTCCTTGCCGGTGCCGGATTCGCCGGTGATCATCAGCGTCAGGTCCGTCTGCATCAGCCGGGCGAGCACGCGGTAGATTTCCTGCATCGCCGCCGACCGGCCGACGAGCGGCATGCCGTCCTGCATGTCGTCTTCGAGTTTGGCGGGCTTGCGCTTCGGCTCGGCCAGCGCACGGCCGATGATGCCGATCAGCTCGGTGAGGTCGAAGGGCTTCGGCAGATAGTCGTAGGCGCCCTTTTCCGAGGCCTTGATGGCGGTCATGAAGGTGTTCTGGGCGCTCATGACGAGGACCGGCAGGTCGGGCCGCGCCTTCTTGATGCGCGGCAGCAGATCGAAGGCGTTCTCGTCGGGCATCACCACATCGGTGACGACCAGATCGCCCTCGCCTGCCGAAATCCAGCGCCAGAGGGTAGCGGCGTTGGAGGTGATGCGGACGTCATAACCGGCGCGGCTCAAAGCCTGGTTGAGCACGGTCCGGATGGCCGCATCATCATCTGCAACGAGGATCGTGGCTGTCATCGAGAATGTCCTGTCGAGCTTGCTATAGAGGCGTCCTCGAGCGAGGCGTCCTTCGACGCAGGCATGAGAACGCGGAATGTCGTGCGGCTGTTCTGGCTGTCGCATTCGATGATGCCGCCGTGATCGCCGATGATCTTGGCGACCAGCGCCAGGCCGAGACCGCTGCCGTTCGGCTTAGTGGTGATAAAGGGATCGAAGAGATGCGGCAACAGATCGAGGGGAACGCCGGGGCCATTATCGTGGACGCAGAATTCCAGCGGCAGCGAGATCTTTTCGCGCGTGCCGGCGACCGAAAGACGGATGCCGGGGCGATAGGCCGTCGTCAGCATGATTTCGCCGTCCGGCCGATCGCCGACCGCTTCGGCGGCGTTCTTCACCAGATTGAGGAAGACCTGGACAAGCTGGTCGCGATTGGCATAGACGGCCGGCAGCGACGGGTCGTAACTCTCGGTGACCCGGATGTTGCGGGCAAAACCCGCCTTGGCGACCGCCTTCACATGATCGAGCACGGAATGGATATTGACCGGCATGCGGTCGACGGGGCGTTCGTCGGAAAAGACTTCCATCCGGTCGACCAGCGAGACGATGCGATCGGTCTCGTCGCAGATCAGCCGGGTCAGCGCCCGATCGTCGTCGACCGCAGATTGTTCGAGCAACTGGGCGGCGCCGCGGATGCCGGAGAGCGGGTTCTTGATCTCATGCGCCAGCATCGAGGCAAGGCCGGTCACAGAGCGGGCGGCGGCGCGATGCGTCAGCTGCCGGTCGATCTTGTCGGCCATCGAGCGTTCCTGAAAGACGATGACGACGGCGCCGGGCTCGCTGAGCACAGGGGCGACGTAGAGATCGACGAGCTTGTCCTGGCCAAGGCGGGGCGAACTCAGATCGACGCGATATTCGTTGACCGGCGCCTTGCGCTCGCGCACTTGGTCGATCAGGGCGAGCAGCGGGCTGCCGAAGGGAATGAAGGTCGAGATCCGATAACGCGCCAGATGCGAGGCGCTGGCGCCGAAGAAGGCCTCCGCTTCCCAATTGGCGAAAACGACGAAGCCGGATTCGTCGACCATGACGACGGGGTTCTGGATGGCGTTCAGCACGGCCATGGCGACGGTCCCGCCGGCGTGATCGGACGGAGATGTCATATCCTTCGTCATGCCGCCTCCCGGCTGTCGACAATATTCACAGCCAACGCATCATAAAGACGCGCGGCCACCTCGCGCGGGTCGCGCGAGGTCATGATCTCCGCTTTTTCAGCGCCTGACAGATCAGGCGCGAAACGCTGGAGATACCAGCCAAGGTGCTTGCGGGCATGGCGGATCGCCACCGCCTCGCCATAGAAATCCAGCATCATCCGGTA
Source organism: Rhizobium changzhiense (assembly GCF_013087625.1). Classification (NCBI taxonomy): domain Bacteria; kingdom Pseudomonadati; phylum Pseudomonadota; class Alphaproteobacteria; order Hyphomicrobiales; family Rhizobiaceae; genus Rhizobium; species Rhizobium changzhiense. Next base: position 255,762 of record NZ_JABFCQ010000002.1, on the reverse strand, counting down.
ATGCTCGACGGCGATATCGGCGATCTCCTGCGGTAGCGGCTCGGGCGCCCCCGATATGACGCCGGCATGCCACGGCCTGCCCTGGCAGCCCCTGCCGATCATCACGGCATCGGCGCCGGAGCGGCGCAATATTTCCTGCGCGTCGCCCGCGGTTTCGACATCGCCATTGGCGATCAGCGGAATGGAGATCACCTCGCGGACCGCGCGGATCGCATCCCAATCGGCGCGGCCTTCGTAGAATTGCATGCGGGTGCGCCCGTGAATGGTCACGAGCTGTATGCCGGCCGCCTCGGCGCGGCGGGCGATATCAGGCGCGTTGATCGAATTCTCATCCCAGCCAAGGCGCATCTTCAGCGTCACGGGAATATCGACGGCCTTGACCGTCGCCTCAATGAGACCGAGCGCGTGATCGGGATCGCGCATCAGCGCCGAGCCGGAATAACCGCCGATCACCTTCTTTGCCGGACAGCCCATGTTGATGTCGATGATATCGGCGCCGTGATCGGCGGCGATCTTGGCGGCCTCCGCCATCCAGTGCGCCTCGCGCCCGGCAAGCTGCACCATATGCGGCCGGAAGCCCGCAGCGCTCAGCCGCGACCAGGATTCGGCCGTGTCATTGACCAGTTCGCGGCTCGCCACCATCTCGGTGACGACGAGGCCGGCGCCGAAGCGCCAGGCAAGCTCGCGAAAGGGCATATCCGTGACGCCGGACATCGGCGCCAGTACAACGCGGTTCCGCACGGACACGGGTCCGATTTGGAAAGGCGCTGCGAGGTCCTTGGAAATCAAATGATTATCTTTCGGGCACACAATAGAACTGCATTATTTTTAGCCATTATTCCCTGACTTGCCAAGGGGGCTGGGACCGGAATTGATATTTTTCGGGCAGATGCTGGAAAAGGCCAAAGCAAGACGTTAGAGCACTCCGGTCAATTCCGCATAATTTAGGGGATTTATGCTGCAAATGCCTTCTAAGCAACCGATATCGGCTGGAATTGTCATTGTTGCCGCCGGCCGCGGCGAGCGCGCGGGATCATCCAAGGAAGGCCCCAAGCAGTATCGCATGATCGGCGGCAAGCCGGTTATCGTGCATACGCTTGAAAACTTCATGACATGGGAAGCGGCAACTGAGATCGTCGTCGTCATCCACCCCGATGACGAGGCGCTGTTTGCAAGAGCCTTCCGCCACATCTCGGCAACGCCGATCGAAACGGTGCATGGGGGTGCGACCAGGCAGCAATCCGTGCTTGCCGGCCTCAGATATCTCAAGGACAAGCAAATCAGCCATGTGCTGATCCATGATGCCGTGCGCCCGTTTTTCGACCATGCGCTTCTCGATCGCATCGCCGAGAGCCTTGGCGACGGCGCACAGGCAGTCCTGCCGGCGATCCCGGTCACCGATACGCTGAAACGTGCCGACAATGCCGGCACCGTGCTGACGACGGTTTCACGCGAGCTCCTCTACGCAGCGCAGACGCCGCAATCCTTCGCCTTCGAAACAATCCTCGATGCGCATGAGAAGGCTGCCGCAAGCGGACGAAGCGATTTCACCGACGACGCCTCGATCGCCGAATGGCTGGGCATTCCGGTGACGATCGTTGGGGGCACGGCCGACAACGTCAAGCTGACGGTCAAGGACGACATCGCCATGGCCGACGACAAGCTGTCGGCTTCGCTGCTTCCGGACGTGCGCACCGGCAACGGCTACGACGTGCACCAGCTCGTAGCAGGCGATGGCGTGACACTCTGCGGCGTGTTCATTCCGCATGACCAGAAGCTGAAAGGTCACTCGGATGCCGATGTCGCGTTGCATGCGCTGACGGACGCGCTGCTTGCCACCTGCGGCGCCGGCGATATCGGCGATCATTTCCCGCCGTCCGACCCGCAATGGAAGGGGGCCGCCTCGCGAATCTTCATCGAGCATGCCGCCCGGATCGTGCGCGAGCACGGCGGCACGATCATGAATGCCGACGTCTCGCTGATCGCCGAGGCACCGAAGGTCGGCCCGCATCGCGACGCCATGCGGGCAAAACTATCGGATTATCTCGGCATCGATATCGAGCGCTGTTCGGTCAAAGCGACGACCAACGAGACGATCGGTTTCGTCGGCCGGCGCGAAGGCATCGCGGCGATCGCGACTGCCACCGTCGTCTATCGCGGGAGGAAATGATGAGTCTTTTTCCCGACGATATCCTTTCGGCGGCGGAGACGATCATCCGCGATTTCACGGCTGCAGGGCTGATGGTCTCGACCGCTGAATCCTGCACCGGCGGGCTGATCGCCGGGGCGCTGACGGAGATATCGGGCTCGTCCACCGTCGTCGATCGCGGCTTCGTCACCTATACGAATAGCGCAAAGATCGAGATGCTCGGCGTACAGGTCGAAACGCTGCTGCGCTTCGGGGCGGTCTCCGAGGAAACGGCGCGGCAGATGGTGCACGGCGCCCTCTTCCGCTCACGCGCCGAGATCGCCGTCGCCGTCACCGGTATTGCCGGCCCCGGCGGCGGATCGGCGGAAAAGCCGGTGGGCCTCGTGCATCTCGCCGCCAAATCGCGCGCCGGCACGCTTATCCATCGGAGAATGCTCTATGGCGATATCGGCCGCAGCGAGGTTCGGGTGGCGACGATCAGGACGGCGCTGGAGATGGTGCGCTCGCTCTATGCGGCCTGACGCGGGTTCGCTCATCAAACCGGCGTGTAGATCCTGTTTGCTCTGGTCTCGAAGGCTTCGGTGAACATGCGGAAGGCGCGGTCGAACATCGAGCCCATCAACGCGCCCAAGATGCGGCTCTTGAACTCGTAATCGATGAAGAAATCGACGGTGCAGCCGCCGGACGGGATCTCGGCGAAGTGCCAGCGATTGTCGAGATATTTGAACGGGCCATCGATATATTTGACCTCGATGACGTGCTCGGCCCGGTTCAGCAGCACTTGCGTCGTGAAGGTCTCGCGGATCGCCTTATAGCCGACCGTCATGTCGGCGACCAGAAGGATCTTGCCGTCGCGCTCCTTGCGGCTCCTGATGGCGAGCGCTTCGCAGAGCGGCAGGAATTCCGGATAACGCTCGACATCGGCGACGAGATCGAACATCTGCTCGGGCGTGTGCGGGACGGGACGGTGCGTTTCGAATTGCGGCATAAGCGGCAATTAATCGGGCCGGCCGAGAAGATCAAGAAGCTCGCGCATCTGGCGGCGGGATTTTAGCTGAAGAACCGGCACGTCAGTGCCGTTCACGGCGATGCCGGCAACATGATCCCGAAGTGCGGTCTCGATCAAGGGGCGGCATCCCGCTCGAAATTCCAGATATAGGCAAGCAACTCCAACGAGAGGCGTTCGGGACAGCCGGCAGGCAGTTCGGGACGGTTGCGCCCGAAATAGCGCAACCCTCTCGATATTGCTCCATACAGGCATGCAGATCTGGGCAGCCGAAGCCAAATAACGGCCTCGGCACGCGGAAAGCGCAGATGGAAGGAATTCAGCCCCGTTCCATCCATAATCCAGCGTTCTTTCACCACCGCCCTGGCGATCAGGCGATCGATCTCGTCGCGCTGCCTCTTTCTCCAGCCCGGCAGCCAGTAAAAGTCGCGATCCATGGAGATGTAATCAAGGCCGAGCGCTTGCGACAGCCGCTTTGCGAGCGTGCTCTTGCCGCTGCCGGGAGAGCCGATCACCAGGATACGTTCGGCTTCGACCAGCGTCGATTTCAAACCGGAGATGACGTTCATCGTCGACCTCAAAATGAGACGCCTCAGCCAAGGAGATCGCGAGGCCTGCCCCTCATCCGGCTGCCGCCACCTTCTCCCCGTAAACGGGGCGAAGGGACCAAGCCGCGACCTCTCCGTCCCACGCCAACCTTTTGCAGGGCACGTCCCTCGCCCCGTTTACGGGGAGAGGGTTAGGGTGAGGGGCAGCTATCGGCGCAAACCGCAGCCGTGGGACAAGCCCGAGCATGACGAAAGAGAAGTTGCATTGTCAGAACCGCGGCAAAAATCGCCGCGGTTCAATCAAAAAGCAAGTGCCGGACCTACTCAGCGGCCATCAGCAACTTCTTCTCGCGCGCCGCTCTGAGCCGCGCGAAGTCGTCGCCGGCGTGGTGGGAGGAGCGGGTCAGCGGGCTGGAGGCGACCATCAGGAAGCCCTTGCTGTAGGCGACGGTCTCATAAGACTTGAACTCGTCGGGGGTGACGAAACTTTCGACCTTGTGGTGCTTGCGGGTCGGCTGCAGGTACTGGCCGATCGTCAGGAAATCGACATCGGCTGTGCGCAGATCGTCCATCAGCTGCAGGACTTCGTTTCGCTCTTCGCCGAGACCGACCATGATGCCCGATTTGGTGAACATGGTGGGATCGAGTTCCTTCACCCGCTGCAGCAGGCGAACGGAATGGAAGTAGCGGGCGCCGGGGCGAACCGTCAGATAATTTCCCGGCACCGTTTCCATATTGTGGTTGAAGACGTCGGGCTTGGCGGCGACGACGCGTTCCAGCGCACCCGGCTTCTTCAGGAAGTCGGGCGTCAGGATCTCGATCGTCGTCACCGGCGAGGCGGCACGGATTGCCCAGATCACCTTTTCGAAGTGTTCGGCGCCGCCGTCCTCCAGGTCGTCACGGTCGACCGAGGTGATGACGACGTGGCTGAGGCCCATCTCCTTGACCGCCTTGGCGACATTCTCGGGCTCGGCCATGTCGAGCGCATTCGGCTTGCCGGTGGCGACATTGCAGAAGGCGCAGGCGCGGGTACAGATCTCGCCCATGATCATGAAGGTCGCGTGCTTCTTGTCCCAGCACTCGCCGATATTCGGGCAGCCGGCCTCCTCGCAGACGGTGACGAGCTTGTGCTCTTTCACGATTGCGCGCGTCTCGGCGTAACCCTTGGAGGTCGGCGCCTTGACGCGAATCCAGTCCGGCTTGCGCATGACTTCGGTATCAGGCCGATGAGCCTTCTCGGGATGCCGCACGCGCTTGGCGTCGGGATTGATCGTATCGAGGATGGTCACCATTGCAGTTTCAGCTTTCTACCGCCCCTATGCGGCAAATCTAGCGCCGCACCAGCCGCGCAAGGAATATCAACAAGCAGGCGCCGAGGAAACCCGTCACGAAATAGCCGAGCCGACCCCCCACCACCGCGACATGAAACTGCGCGAGGATGGCGCTGGCGATGACCGAGCCGACGATGCCGAGCACGATGTTCAGGAAAATTCCGTATCGCGCTTCCATCAGCTTGCCGGCGAGCCAGCCCGCAAGCCCGCCGATGATGATTGCCGAAATCCAGCCGACGCTTTCCATGCCCTGCCCTGCCCTCTTTTGACCGTTAAGCGACCGCTCTTGCGATCAAAACCACGATGATGGCGCCGACCGTGGCATGGATGATCTGCACGACCAGCGCGTTTTCAATGCCCAGCGAAATGCCGAGCGCGCTGAACAGATAACCGCCGACGAAGGCGCCGATGATGCCGCTCAGCAGGCATCTTATCAACCCGCCGCCACCGACGACCAGGCTGGCGAGGAAGCCTGCAACCAAGCCGATCAGCAAAAACACCAGCAACGCCTGCGTCTCCATAGACATGATGATTTCCTTTCGTTTTTTCCACCCCGGCGGAGTGGCTTTCCACTCCGGACATAAAGGGCAGCTTCGGAAATTCTCAAGCGTTCAGCACACGGCCATAAGCATCGAGTACCGCTTCCTTCATCGTTTCGGACACGGTCGGATGCGGGAAGATCGTGTGCATCAGCTCTTCCTCGGTCGTTTCGAGGTTCATCGCGACGACGAAGCCCTGGATGAGCTCGGTGACTTCGGCGCCGACCATATGGGCGCCGAGGAGCTCGCCGGTCTTCTTGTCGAAGATGACCTTCACCATGCCCTGGTCTTCGCCGAGCGCGATCGCCTTGCCGTTCGCCGCGAAGGAGAAACGGCCGACGCGGATGTCACGGCCCTGCTCCTTGGCTTTCGCTTCGGTGATGCCGACGGAGGCGACCTGCGGATTGCAATAGGTGCAGCCCGGGACCTTGCCCTTGTCTGTCGGATGAACGTTCGGCAGGCCTGCAATCTTTTCGACGCAGACGACGCCCTCATGCTCGGCCTTGTGCGCCAGCATCGGCGGGCCGGCGACATCGCCGATCGCATAGATGCCCGCGACATTGGTCTTGCCGTAGCCGTCGATGACGACGCAGCCGCGGTCGGTCTTGACGCCGAGCGCCTCCAGGCCGAGGTTTTCGATATTGCCCTGAACGCCGACGGCCGAAATCAACCGGTCGGCGGTGATCTGCTGCACCTTGCCATCGGCCGTCTCGACATGAGCGGTGACGCTGTCGGCGGCCTTGTCGACCTTCGAGACCTTGGCGCTGGTGAAGATCTTGAGGCCGCGCTTTTCAAGCTGCTTGCGGGCGATCGCCGTGATCTCGGCATCCTCGACCGGCATGATGGTCGGCATGACTTCGACGACCGTCACGTCGACGCCCATCGAGCGATAGAAGCTGGCGAATTCGATGCCGATCGCGCCCGAGCCCATGACGATCAGCGACTTCGGCAGAACATCCGGCTTCAGCGCCTCGAAATAAGTCCAGATCAGCTTGCCATCCGGCTCGATGCCGGGCAGCGCGCGCGGCCGGGCGCCTGTGGCGATGATGATGTGCTTGGCGGTATAGGTGCCCTCGCCGCTCTTGACGTTCTTCGGCAGCGGATGCTGCGGCTCGACGACGGGCTTCGACGGCTTGCCGACAACGATCTCGCCGGGCTTGGTGATCTTCGCTTCGCCCCAGATGATGTCGATCTTGTTCTTCTTCATCAGGAAGCCGACGCCGGCATTCAGGCGGGCGGAGACGGCGCGCGAGCGGCCGACGACGGCCTTGGCATCCGGCTTGACCGTGCCTTCGAGAACGAGGCCGTAATCCTTGAAGTGATTGGCATGGTCGAGCACCTCGGCCGAGCGCAGCAGCGCCTTTGTGGGTATGCAGCCCCAGTTCAGGCAGATGCCGCCCATATGCTCGCGCTCGACGATCGCGGTCTTGAGACCAAGCTGGCTGGCGCGGATGGCGGCGACATAGCCGCCGGGACCCGAACCGATGATGATGACGTCGTAGGATTCAGCCATGTGTTTCCTGCCTTTGTTACGCTGCGCTGCGGGTCATGAGCACCCACGCATGTCTCTTGCTGTTTTCGAAAAGCGGCACGGCATCGGCGCGCGCAGCCTCCAGGAATCCGTTTCTTCCATAAAGCGACAAAGCCGCCTCGTTATCACTTGCGGTGATCAGGCTGACGGGCCGCCGATCGGCCCTGTCGATCTGATCGTCCAGCAGCCTGCGCCCGATGCCGATGCCGCGCAGATGGCGATAGACGCCGAGACTGCCGATGAACCAGCTTCCGACCACCGTTTTCTGCAAGGCGAGCATCGGTTCGGTCGCCGGGATGCTCGCCTCGATATCGGCTATGCCCTCCTCCAGCGCATGGCCGATCGCCACACCTGCCACTTCGCCATAGGCCTCAGCAATGACGGCATCCCGCCAGCCGCCGACAGCCTCCTCCTCGCTCATCTTCAGCCGGCCCCGCTCCAGCGGCGTGTCGCTCACGCCGCTCTCCACATCGGCAAACCAAAGCCAGGAGGCAAAACCGCGCGATGCGATATCCGCCAGAATCGCCAGCTCCGAGGCATCCCGCCGTGAGGCCTGCCGGAGGGCGATGAAGGAGGTCATGATCAGATCCCCAGCATCATCCGCACGATCGATTCCAGCCCGCGGCCGAGCGCACGCGTATTCTCCGCATCGAGGTGAATGCCGTCGATCGGTGTGGTCTTGGCGACCGAATTGCCGTCGAAGAAGCCACAACCGAGTTCGTCGGCAAGATCACGATAAAGCGTTGCAAGCTTTGCCGATTCCTCGATGCCGCCGGGAAACGATGCGGCGAAGGGCACATTGCCCGTCGCGCGGATCGCCGGCGGCGCCACGATCAGAATCTCCGGCCCATCGAATTCGAAGGGCCAGGCATGATTGCGGATCAGCCGCACGAGCCGGCTGATGCCCTGGCATGCGGCAAAGGCCGAGCCTGCCACAACCGGCTTCATGTCATTGGTGCCGAGCAGAAGGATGACGAGGTCGAGCGGCGCATGCGTCTGCAGGATCGTCGGCAGGATGCGCGCACCGTTGCGGTCGCAATCGGCGAGATGGTCGTCGAAAGCGGTGGTGCGACCGTTCAAGCCTTCGGCGATGATACGCGCGTCACCGCCGAGCGCTGCCTGAAGCACGCTCGGCCAGCGATTCTTGTAGTCATGACGGCCGATCGTCTCGGCGTCATAACCCCAGGTCAGCGAGTCCCCATAGCAAAGAACGGTCTTGGTCATTTCCGCCTCGCGCCGCTATCAGACAAGCATGCCCATCGGGTTCTCGATGTAGCCCTTGAAGGCCTGGAGCAGCTCGGCGCCGAGCGCGCCGTCGACGCAGCGATGGTCGGTCGAGAGCGTGACAGACATCACGGTGGCAATCGCCATTTCGCCCTTCTTGACGACGACCCGCTGTTCGCCGGCGCCGACCGCGAGGATCGTCGCATGCGGCGGGTTGACGACGGCTGCGAAGTTCTTCACGCCCATCATGCCCATGTTCGAGACCGAACTGGTGCCGCCCTGATATTCCTCGGGCTTCAACTTGCGGTCCTTGGCCCGCTTGCCGAGATCGCGCATCTCGTTGGAGATTGTCGACAGGGTCTTTTCCTCGGCCTTGCGGATGATCGGCGTGATCAGGCCGCCGGGGATCGAGACAGCAACGCCGACATCGGCGTGCTTGTGCTTGACCATGTTGCTGTCGGTCCAGGAGACATTGGCATCCGGAACGTCGCGCAGCGCCAGCGCCATGGCCTTGATGACCATGTCGTTGACCGAGAGCTTGTAGGCCGGAGCGTTGTCCTTGCGCGGAGCCGCATCGTTCAGCTGGGCGCGCAGCGCCAGCAACGCATCGAGCTCGCAATCGACGCTGACGTAGAAATGCGGGATCGTCTGCTTGGATTCGACCAGCCGCCTGGCGATCGTCTTGCGCATGCCGTCATGCGGCACAAGCTCGTAGGAGCCAGGTTCGAAGAGCTTGAGCACGGCTTCTTCGGAGGCGCCCTTCGGCGCAGTGGCAGCCGGAGCAGGAGCTGCGGAGGCTTGCGGAGCGGAAGCAGCAGCGGCGGGGGCTGCAGCCTTGGCGCCGCCACCGGCAACGGCGGCCTCGATGTCGCTCTTGACGACGCGACCGTGCGGGCCGGAGCCGGCGACTGCCGAAAGGTCGATACCGGCTTCCTTGGCAAGCCTGCGGGCGAGCGGCGATGAGAAGGTGCGGCTGCCATCTGATGAAACCGACGCGGGTGCAGCGGCGGTGACAGGTGCCGCAGCCGGAGTAGACGGGGCAGCTTCGGCCTTCGGCGCGGCCGCACCGTCTGCCTTCGGCGCCGGGGCGGCGGAACCGGCACCGCTGGCCGCAGCGGAGACATCCTCGCCATCGGCGGCGAGAACCGCGATCAGCGCATTGACCTTGACGCCTTCGGTGCCGGCGGCAACGACGAGCTTGGCGACCGTGCCTTCATCGACGGCTTCGACTTCCATCGTCGCCTTGTCGGTCTCGATCTCAGCGATCACATCGCCAGACTTGACCTTGTCGCCTTCCTTGACCAGCCATTTCGAAAGATTGCCTTCCTCCATGGTCGGAGAGAGGGCGGGCATCGTGATATTGATCGGCATCGAAACACCCTCCCCTTATTTGTAGCAAACAGCCTTCACCGCATCGACCACTTCGCCGACGTTCGGAAGGGCGAGCTTTTCGAGATTGGCAGCGTAAGGCATCGGAACGTCCTTGCCTGCAATCGTCAGGATCGGCGCATCGAGATAGTCGAAGGCCTGCTGCATGACGCGAGTGGCGATTTCGGTGCCGACGGAGGACTGCGGATAACCTTCCTCGACGGTCACCAGGCGGCCGGTCTTCTTCACCGATTCGATGACGGTCGGCAGGTCCATCGGACGGATGGTGCGAAGGTCGATCAGTTCGACGTCGATGCCGATCTTCTCGAGTTCGGCGACAGCCTTGGTCGCATAGCTCATGCCGATACCGAAGGAGACCACGGTGACGTCCTTGCCCGGACGATGGATGCGCGCCTTGCCGATCGGGAGAACGAAATTGTCGAGCTTCGGCACATCGAAGTGCTGGCCGTAGAGAATTTCGTTTTCGAGGAAGATGACCGGGTTCGGATCGCGGATCGCAGCCTTCAGCAAGCCCTTGGCGTCGGATGCCGTATAGGGCATGACGACCTTCAGGCCGGGAATGGCGCTATACCAGGCTGCATAATCCTGGCTGTGCTGGGCGCCGACGCGGGCAGCCGCACCATTCGGGCCGCGGAAGACGATCGGAGCGCCCATCTGGCCGCCGGACATATAGAGCGTCTTGGCGGCGGAGTTGATGATCTGATCGATCGCCTGCATGGCGAAGTTGAAGGTCATGAATTCGACGATCGGGCGAAGGCCGGCCATTGCGGCGCCGACGCCGACGCCGGCAAAGCCGTGCTCGGTGATCGGCGTATCGACGACGCGGCGTGGGCCGAATTCCTGCAGCAGCCCCTGCGTGACCTTGTAAGCGCCCTGATATTCGGCGACTTCCTCGCCCATGACGAAGACGTTTTCGTCGGCGCGCATTTCTTCGGCCATGGCGTCGCGGAGCGCTTCGCGCACGGTCGTCGACACCATTTCGGTGCCGGCCGGGATTTCAGGATCGTTCGGAACGACGGCCTTCGGCTCGGCTGGAAGCGGTGCGGAGGCAGAGCCGGTGTTGGTCGGCTTCTCTTCCTGGGCAACTTCCGGAGCTGGTGCGGCGGCCGGCTTGGCGGCGGAAAGATCCGAGGCCGATTCGCCGTCCTGCAGCAGCACGGCGATCTTGGTGTTGACCTTGACGCCTTCAGTGCCGGCATCGACAAGCAGCTTGCCGATGACGCCTTCGTCGACGGCTTCGACTTCCATCGTCGCCTTGTCGGTTTCGATTTCGGCGATCACATCGCCCGAGGTGACCTTGTCACCTTCCTGTTTCAGCCATTTGGACAGTGTGCCTTCTTCCATGGTCGGAGAGAGGGCGGGCATGAGGATATCGATAGGCATGGGTTCCCTCCCCGATTAGAGCAGAATGTCGGTATAGAGCTCGGATGCATCCGGCTCCGGATCGGCCTGGGCGAAGTCGGCGCTGTCGGCGACGATGTCGCGGACATCCTTGTCGATCGCCTTCAGATCGTCTTCGGAAGCCCAGCCCTTTTCGATGAGGCGTGCCTTCACCTGTTCGATCGGATCCTGCTCGGAGCGCATCTTCTGCACTTCCTCCTTGGAACGATACTTCGCCGGGTCGGACATCGAGTGACCGCGATAGCGATAGGTCAGCATTTCGAGGATGATCGGGCCTTTGCCAGAGCGGCAATGCTCGAGCGCCTCATCGGCCGCCGCCTTGACGGCGCGAACGTCCATGCCGTCGACCTGAATGCCCGGGATGCCGAAGCCGGATCCGCGAAGCGAGTAGTTCGACTGCGCGGTGGCGCGGGCGGTCGAGGTACCCATGGCGTAACGGTTGTTCTCGACGATATAGACGATCGGCAGCTTCCAGAGAGCAGCCATGTTGAAGCTCTCGTAGACCTGGCCCTGGTTGGCAGCGCCGTCGCCGAAATAGGCGATGGAGACATTGTCGTTGCCGCGGTAGCGGTTTGCGAAGGCAAGACCCGTTCCGAGCGAGACCTGGGCGCCGACGATGCCGTGACCGCCGTAGAAATGCTTCTCTTTCGAGAACATGTGCATCGAGCCGCCCTTGCCGTGGGAATAGCCGCTGCGGCGCCCGGTCAGTTCCGCCATGACGCCGCGCGCTTCCATGCCGGTTGCCAGCATGTGGCCGTGATCGCGATAGGCGGTGATGACCTGGTCGCCTTCCTTCTGCGCCATCTGCATGCCGACGACGACAGCTTCCTGACCGATGTAGAGGTGACAAAAGCCGCCGATGAAGCCCATGCCGTAAAGCTGGCCGGCCTTCTCCTCGAAGCGGCGGATCAGCAGCATCTCGCGATAGGCCTTGAGCTCCTCATCACGATCGAAGTCGGCTACCGGGCCTCCATTCGATGCCTTGGCTGCCGGTTTTGCTGCAGTTTTGCGGCTGGAAACGGTCGCGGTCTTTCGCGGCGCCATTCAACCCTCCCTATGGGTTTGTCGTTTCTTGGTGGCGCGTACCATAGGGAAGAAATATGACCACAGCAATGCCATAATTGCATGGCTCGTATTCGGCGCTAAATTATTGGAAAAACTATGAAAATTCCAATTAACCTGTTTCCAGTTAATTGGAATAGTGATTGAATACGACGATCTCGTCGGCACGCGACATGTTGAGCTGATAACGCGCTTTTTCGTCCAACATATCCTTGTCGAGCGAGCCGTCACTCAACAGCGCGACCTGATTTTCCAGATGTTCGCGCTTCGCCTTCAAGACCGCAAGCTCTTTTTCACGGGCGACACGCTGACGCTCAAACGTCTCCGTCGCGCGCAGGCCGTAATCGCCATGGATGCAATGATAACCGAAATAGGACAGGAAGGCGACCGTCATGGCCGGAATGACGAAGCGACCGATCCTTCTCTTCTTATGATGCTTTGTCCACATACACGCATGCTCTTGAACGCATTACCAATTCATTCAATCTAACGCGCAGAGATTAACCGTTCGTTGACTCTAAAAACCGAGCAACAAAAAACCCGCGCCGAAGGGCGCGGGTCAAACCATTGAACATCAGATCCGATCAGCCGCGAATGATCGAGCGGCCGGCATACTGAGCCTGGGGGCCGAGGCCTTCTTCGATGCGGATCAGCTGGTTGTACTTGGCAAGGCGGTCGGAACGCGACAGCGAGCCGGTCTTGATTTGGCCGCAGTTGGTGGCGACCGCGAGATCGGCAATGGTCGAATCTTCCGTTTCGCCGGAGCGGTGGGACATGACGGCGGTATAGGCTGCCTTATGCGCCGTGTTGACGGCATCGAGGGTTTCCGTCAGCGAGCCGATCTGGTTGACCTTGACGAGGATCGAGTTGGCAACGCCCATGCGGATGCCGTCGCGAAGACGGGCGGAGTTGGTGACGAAGAGATCGTCGCCGACGAGCTGGGTCTTCTTGCCGGCCAGGTCGGTCAGCGTCTTCCAGCCGTCCCAATCGTCTTCAGCCATGCCGTCTTCGATCGAGATGATCGGGTACTTGGCAGCGAGCTCGGCGAGATATTCGGCCATGGCGCCTGATTCGAGCGTGCGGCCTTCACCTTCGAGAACATATTTGCCGTCCTTGAAGAATTCCGTCGAGGCGCAGTCGAGGCCGAGGTAGATATCCTCGCCCGGCTTGTAGCCGGCTTTCTCGACCGACTTCATGATGAAGTCGAGAGCTTCCGGCGCGCTCTTCAGGCCCGGTGCGAAACCGCCTTCATCGCCGACATTGGTGTTGTGACCCTGTGCGGCAAGTTCCTTGCGGAGCGTATGGAAGACTTCCGAACCCATGCGCACGGCTTCGGCGATCGAATCGGCGCCGACCGGCAGGATCATGAATTCCTGGAAATCGATCGGGTTATCGGCATGGGCACCACCATTGATGATGTTCATCATCGGCACCGGCAGCAGGCTGGCGGATGCGCCGCCGACATAACGGTAGAGCGGCAAGCCGGATGCCTGGGCGGCAGCCTTGGCGACGGCGAGCGAAACGCCGAGGATGGCGTTGGCGCCGAGGCGCGACTTGTTCGGCGTGCCGTCCAGCTCGATCATGATATTGTCGATCTGGATCTGATTTTCGGCGTCGATGCCGCCGATCGCGTCGAAGATCTCAGTGTTAGCGGCTTCGACCGCCTTTTCGACGCCCTTGCCCAGATAGCGCTTGCCGCCGTCACGCAGTTCGACCGCCTCATGTGCGCCCGTCGAGGCACCCGAGGGAACGGCCGCGCGGCCCATGCTGCCATCTTCGAGATAGACATCGACTTCGACGGTGGGGTTGCCACGGCTATCGAGAATCTCACGGGCGATGATATCGGTGATTGCAGTCATGGGTTCTTCCTGCTCGGTGGGTGATAAATGGTTCGAAACCTGTCTTAGTCGAAGGTGTGCAAATTACAATGCTGCAATAGCCTTCGGACCAGCGTTGGGATGTGGCCTACAGCACGATCATGTCAGGCTGTTGAACGTCAAGCCTTGGCGACCGCATCGAAGGCAAGCAGCTTTTCGAGAAGTCGCGGCATGTCCTTGAGGTAGACCATGTTCGGTCCGTCGGAAGGGGCATTATCGGGGTCCTGATGGGTTTCGAGGAAGACGCCGGCAATACCGGTAGCCACCGCTGCGCGCGCCAGCGTTTCCACGAATTCACGTTGACCGCCGGAGGATTCGCCCTGCCCGCCCGGCTGCGCCACGGAATGGGTCGCATCGAAGATAACGGGCGCGCCCATCGCCGCCATGATCGGCAGCGAGCGCATGTCGGAGACCAGCGTATTGTAACCGAAGGAGGCGCCGCGCTCGCACAGCAGCACGTTCGGATTGCCGCTGGCATTGAGCTTCTTCAAGACGTTCTTCATATCCCAGGGAGCGAGGAACTGACCCTTCTTGACATTGACGACGCGGCAGGTCTTGGCGGCAGCGATGAGGAGGTCGGTCTGGCGGCAAAGGAAGGCCGGAATCTGCAGGACGTCGACGATCTTTGCCACCTCCGCGCATTGCTCGGCGGTATGGACGTCGGTCAAGACAGGAAACCCGAATTCCTTCTTGAGGTCGGCAAAGACCTCCATGCCCTTTTCGATCCCGATACCACGTTCGGCCGACAGCGAGGTCCGGTTCGCCTTGTCGAAGGAGCTCTTGTAGACGAGGCCGATGCCGAGCTTTCCGCAAAGCTCTTTCAGTGTGCCGGCAACCATGAAGGCGTGGTCGCGGCTCTCCATCTGGCAGGGACCGGCAATCAGCGACAGGCGGCCGGTATTGGAAAAGGTGACCTGGCCTTGGCCTTCGCCGATCCTGACTTCGGAATTCGTATCAGTGCTCATCGTGTTTCCTCGAAGGCGAAGAGCGTGCCCTGCCCGGGCGCGGGCTTCACCAGAATGCGATTGTTCTTGCGCGTGTAAGTCACCCCGTTAGCAGCCAAATGCGCTTCTGTCACGGCAAGATCGGCGACAGTGAAGAGGATTGCCCGGCCGCGTAGGCCGCGATCGGCGGATGAGCCACCAATGTCGAAATAGGCCTCCAGCCCTTCTGGCGTCATCAGGCTGATTTTGGCATTCGATGCCGCGATATTGACGCCGAAACCGGTTTTCTCGACTGCCGATTGCGCCACGGCAAGGCTGACGAAGGCAGCGAAGGCGGCCGGCTCCGGCGTGCAAAGCGCGATCTCGACTATGCCGGTCACACCATTGGCATGTGTTTCAAGCGCGGCGCGGTCGGTCGGCAGCGGATTGACGCGCTCGACGGTGAAAAGCAGGAGATCAGGCGCGCGCAGGTCGGCGGCAAAAGCCAGCTTGAAGCCGGCAATCGTCTCGGAACCGTCCGGCATCGTCATCGGCCGGGTGAACTGCAGCATCTCGCCGGCGCTCGATCCGTTGCCGACGAAATTCTGATGATCGATGCCGGCATCCTTGCTGCCGAAAGCCAGCCCCGAAAGCCCCTCCTCGCCGCAGCGGAAGCGGAAGGCCTGGTTGCGGGCGGTGAAGACGTTGCCTTGCCGCGCCGATGCCTCGCTCTCTTCGACGCTCGCAATCCCGAGCGGCTCCAGATAGGTCTTGTCGGCAAAGAAGACGCAGGCGTTTTCCGTTCCGAAGGGGTGGCGCGCATCGGCGGCAACGGTGAAGCCGAGCTTGCCGAGCCTCTCGCGCGCCAGATCGATATTGACGACCGGCAGCACGATATGATCCAGCGGGTACGGTTTGGCGGAATGCTCGTTCATCATGTCCCTCCTGGAAAGGTCAAGAGATGTGCAGCGCGACCTTCAATACAAGACTTGTGTCCCAATCCGGCGAATGAAAATAAAAATCTCAACGAGTTGGCGCCAAGTTTTACGGAAATTTAGCTACTTGCGGAACACATATGGAACATATAGTGTCTGTTCTGGATTTGTTTCAATCACGAGGTCACAACGTCGATGCTCACGCGCAAACAACAGGAGCTTCTCCTCTTCATTCATGAGCGCATGAAGGAATCCGGCGTTCCGCCATCTTTCGATGAGATGAAGGATGCCCTGGACCTCGCCTCGAAGTCCGGGATTCATCGCTTGATTACAGCGCTCGAGGAGCGCGGCTTCATTCGCCGCCTACCGAACCGCGCCCGCGCGCTTGAGGTCATCAAGCTTCCGGAGGCCTACAGCCCCAGCATCCAGCCCCGGCGCGGCTTTTCGCCGAGCGTGATCGAGGGCAGCCTCGGCAAGCCACAGCCGGTCGCCGCCCCTGCTCCTGCAAAGCCCGTCGCCGACAACGGCAATTCGGTCTCCGTGCCGGTCATGGGCCGAATCGCTGCCGGTGTTCCGATCTCGGCGATCCAGAACAACACCCACGACATCGTCGTTCCGGCCGACATGCTCGGCTCCGGTGAACATTACGCGCTGGAGGTCAAGGGCGATTCGATGATCGACGCCGGCATCTTCGACGGCGACACCGTGATCATCCGCAACGGCAGCACTGCAAGTCCCGGTGATATCGTCGTTGCCCTCGTCGATGACGAGGAAGCGACGCTGAAGCGCTTCCGCCGCAAGGGCGCCTCGATCGCGCTGGAGGCCGCCAACCCGGCGTACGAGACCCGGATCTTCGGGCCGGACCGTGTCAAGGTACAGGGCAAACTCGTCGGCCTCATTCGCCGCTATCACTGACATTGGCCAGTCCGGTTTCGGTAAAACTATTGCTGCGCCAGTCATAGGCGCGATGGCGCATCCATGGCCGCGACAATGCATCGAATGCGGTTGCGACCTCCGGGCCGGCGTCCGTGAAGCGCAACTCGATGGAACCGCTCCTGCGCAGCGTCTCACCGGTGAAGAGCGTCGCACCTGAGCGGCAGCTGTTGAAGCGAAGGCGGACCGACGTCACGACGATATCGGCCGCGTCGCATGCCGGACCGAGATAGGCGGCATTGTCGATGACGGTTACCACCTGACCATTGCCAAGCCTTGATGTGCACCAGGCCTTCTTGACGCAGGAAAAGCGGTTTGCGTCACCGCCCGATGCGGCGGCCCGCATCGCGGTCCTTGCTTCGTTCTGCTGATCGCGGGAAAGCCTGACGCGGCGATCTTCTCCCTCCGGCGGGATAGCAGGACCGTCCAGCATCTTCGGCGGATCATGCTTCGGCAGGACCAGCGCTCTCTGCCACTGGTCGAAGATGAAATCCGGCGGTCTTTCACGGTTGGAAGCCATTGCCGCCGCCTCGACGATTGCGACGAGACTACCATCCTCCGAAATCACCAGATCCGGCGGCCGGGGAACCGGCAGAAGCAGCAGGATGAGCGTTGCGACCCCGATAATCGATGTGCCGATATGGCGCAACCGGGTGCGGAGCAGCGTCAGCAGCAGAAAGCCTGCCACGGCGACGGTGAAATACCAGGCGGGCAAACGGCCGACGTCGATATTGCCATCCCAGCCGGACACCGTCTTGGCGACCGCGATCACCAGATCGAGGCCGAATCCGACGATCTTCCAGGCCCAAACATCCAAGCCGAAAGGCATGAGCAGCATTGCCAGCAAGCCGGCCGGCATGATGATGAAGGAGATGATCGGTATTGTCGCGAGATTTGCCGGCAGGCCGTAGGCGGTCAGGCGATGAAAATGCTCGATCGAAAACAGCGCGGTGGAAAAACCGCCGATCAACGAGGTCAGGAAGACGCCGCCGAAGAAGCCCGCAACGGTAACGAAGGGCCTGATGATCGGCAGCTTCAGGAAAGCGTTTTCGCGGACCCGCCGATCCTTCCAAAGCTGATAGCCAGAGACCAGCGCCAATGTGGCGGCAAAAGACATCTGGAAGCTCGGACCCAAGACCTCGGACGGCGAAATGACAATGATGACAAGCGCGGAGAGAGCGACATTGCGTAGGCTGATCGACGGCCGGTCGAAGAAGACGGCGATCAACATAATGGCCATCATGATGAAAGCGCGTTCGGCAGAGACCGCAAAGCCGGAGATCAGGAAATAGGCGGTGACGGTGATGAGCGCGCCGGCGGCGGCGATCTTCTTCGTCGGATAGGCCTCGGCGACACCGGGAAAGAAGCTGAGCAGCATCCGCAAGCCGACGAAGAAGATTCCGGCCGACAGCGCCATGTTGAGACCGGAGATGGCGATGATATGCGCCAGACCGGACTGGCGCAGCGCTTCCGTCGTCGCATCCGAGATGGCGCGCCGCTCGTCCGTCACCAGAGCAGCGGCAAAAGCGCCGGTGTCGCCGGGCAGGATCGACCTTATGCGGTCGCCGATACCGCTGCGCAGCCGGTAGAGCCATTCCAGCAGCGCTTCGGTCGTCGATCTGGCCGCCTGCGGACCTGCCTGCACATCGACCTTCGTCGGCGCACCGTAGAAGAAGCCGTTGGCGCCGATGCCATCGAAATAGGCACCGAAGGAGAAGTCGTTGAGCCCGGGAAGCGCTGGGCCTGCCGGCGGCGTCAGCCGCGCTCTGCCAGTGATGATATCGCCGATCTCGAAGGCCACGTCCGCGCCGCGGGCGATTGCGGTGATGCGGTCCGGCGGCCGCTTCACCTGTGGCGCCTCAGTGCCGGTAACGGCAAGAATGTAGCGCCACCGCCCGCGACCATCACCTTCGCGCCGCTCGACACGGCCGGTCACCGTCGTCGTCACGGCGGAATCGAGGATCACGGTGGAAGCCCGCTGGCTCTCGAACTGCGCCGTGACCATGCCGCAGGCCACGAGTGAAAGCGCCAGCAGCGTTGCCCGCACTGCCGCCCGGCTGCGGCCGGCGATGAGAACCGCCACGGTCAGCGCCAACAGGCAGAGCAGTGATGCAACGAGAGGAAAATCCGATGCCGCGAGAAACCAGCCGGCTGACCCGGCGCCGAGGAAGACCGGCGAAAACAGCAGCAGGCGGCCATGGTCTACCTCCTCGCCCAGCATGCGCATGCCGGCACGCAGCAATTGCGAGGCTGCGGCCGGCAGCCGGTGGCGCAATGGTGTCTCCGACTGCGTCCTTGTCGCTCGCGTCACCACGACAGGTGGTGAAAAACTGGAGGAGTCGGCAGGGCCTTCGCCCGCTTCCGGCCGCAATTCGACTGTCGTCAACTCCTGCATGAACCGCCCAAGCCCGGCTGCGAAGGCGGCCAGAATGCAACCTCCAATCAAATCCGGCAAGCATAATCGATTGAAATATGAGGGAAAATCGCGAGCGCCAAAAGACCAGTCGAATCATCGGCTTCCGATATGCATGCGGCTCATCGCTGCAGTGCCTAAAAGGTGATACCGCAATGCACAAAATGCCATCACGGTAACTTGGCATTAGCTTCGCGATCATATAGCTATCGGTGAGGACGCTTAACCCCTATGGCGCTTTTATGGCGCCACCGCCATTTCGGAGGATCAGCATGACGGATCAAAGCGCTACAATAAAAATCGGTGACAAGTCTGTCGACCTTGCTGTCAAAAGCGGCACGATCGGCCCGAGCGTCATCGATATCGGTGCCCTCTACAAGAACACGGCTTCCTTCACGTACGATCCGGGTTTTACCTCGACCGCATCCTGTGAATCGAAAATCACCTACATCGACGGCGACGAAGGTGTCCTCTTACATCGCGGCTATCCGATCGAGCAGCTCGCCGAGCACGGCGACTTCCTCGAGGTCTGCTATCTGCTGCTTTACGGCGAACTGCCGACCACCGTGCAGAAGAAGGATTTCGATTACCGCGTCACGCACCACACCATGGTGCACGAGCAGATGAGCCGCTTCTTCACCGGCTTCCGCCGCGATGCGCATCCGATGGCCGTCATGTGCGGCTGCGTCGGCGCGCTGTCGGCCTTCTATCACGACTCCACCGACATCACCGATCCGCACCAGCGCATGGTCGCCAGCCTGCGCATGATCGCCAAGATGCCGACGCTTGCCGCCATGGCCTACAAATACCATATCGGCCAGCCCTTCGTTTATCCGAAGAACGACCTCGACTACGCCTCGAACTTCCTGCGCATGTGCTTTGCCGTGCCTTGCGAGGAATATGTGGTCAATCCGGTGCTTGCCCGCGCCATGGACCGCATCTTCATCCTGCATGCCGATCATGAGCAGAACGCCTCGACCTCGACCGTCCGTCTCGCCGGTTCGTCGGGCGCCAACCCGTTCGCCTGCATCGCCGCCGGCATTGCCTGCCTCTGGGGTCCCGCGCATGGCGGCGCCAACGAAGCAGCCCTCAACATGCTGAACGAAATCGGCACGGTCGATCGCATTCCGGAATATGTCGCCCGCGCCAAGGACAAGAACGATCCGTTCCGCCTGATGGGCTTCGGTCACCGTGTCTACAAGAACTACGATCCGCGCGCCAAGATCATGCAGAAGACGACGCATGAAGTGCTCGGCGAACTCGGCATCAAGGACGATCCGTTGCTCGAAGTGGCGATGGAGCTGGAGCGCATCGCGCTCACCGACGAATATTTCATCGAGAAGAAGCTCTATCCGAACATCGACTTCTATTCCGGCATCACGCTGAAGGCGCTGGGCTTTCCCACGACCATGTTCACCGTGCTCTTCGCGCTCGCCCGCACCGTCGGCTGGATCGCGCAGTGGAACGAGATGATCGAGGATCCGGAACAGCGCATCGGCCGTCCGCGCCAGCTCTATGTCGGCGAACCGAAGCGCGACTATATTCCGGTTTCGAAGCGCTGATCGCTTCAGAAAGAACCCAAAAGAAACCCGGTCAGAAATGACCGGGTTTTTTCTTTTTCAGCACATCGAGAAGGATCTCGGCGGCATGCTCGCCGGGCGGCTTTTCGGTCTGCATGCGCTGCCAGATGAGGTCGTACCCTTCCTTCATCGCCTTTAGCTGATAGGTGTCGGCCGACAGCCTTTCCATCCAGCGCGCGAGGCTTGCGCCGCGAACGACGTCGTTCAGATATTCCGGGACGACCGGGTAATCGGCGATCAAGTTTGGCAGCGCGCCGGTCCAGGTCTTGATGCCCGATGTCAGCATGCGCATGATCCAGTCGACCTTGTAGGCGGAGACGACGGGAACATCTGCAAGCGCCAGTTCAAGAATAACGGTTCCGGATGCCGCCATGGCTGCATCGGCCTCGGCAAAGGCTTTCCATTTTGCTTCTGCGCCGACGACGATCTCCGGCTTTATCCCCCACCCGGCCGTCATTTCGCGGATAAGCGCCTCCTTGTGCGTCACCGTCGGCAGAACGAAGCGTGTCGGCCCGTTGCGGGCGACGAGTTCGTTCGTTGCGACCTCGAAATAGGGCAGAAGTTTCTGTATCTCGGAGGAGCGTGAGCCGGGAAGAAGCAGGATCGTGCCGCTGCCGGGTCGCCTTCCCACGCGCAGGCGACGTGTCTCCAGCAGAGCGGGGTCGGCGACCAGACGATGCCCGACATAGGTTGTCGCCGGGCCATTGAGGCGTTGCATCGTTGCCGGCTCGAAGGGCAGGACGGCGAGCACGTGATCGACATAGGCGAGCATGCGCGTGGCGCGATATTCCTTCCAGGCCCAGACGCTCGGACAGACATAATTGACAACAGGCAGATCGGGCAGCGCGGTGCGGACGCGCTTTGCGACGCGATGGGTGAAATCCGGGCTGTCGATGATGAGAAGAATATCAGGCCTTGCGGCGATGATGGCAGCCGTCGTCTGGCGGATCAGGGTATAGAGCTTTGGCAGCCGGCTCAGCACCTGGGTGATACCCATGATTGACAGCTCGGAAAAATCGAACAGCGATTGCAAGCCTTCGGCCTGCAGCCCCTCGCCGCCGACGCCGACGAGTTCCACCGGTCCGCTATGAATCCGCTTCAGGGCGGCGATGAGATCGGCACCGAGCAGATCACCCGACACCTCGCCGGCAATGACGGCGATCTTCAGCGGCGCCCCGTTCATTCGAGCCCCCATGCCGGCAGGCCGCGATCGATGCCGCAGACGAAAAGCCCGGCCTCATCGGCAGCTTTGATGACGGCGGCGCGATCGAGCACCAGCGAGCGGCCGGCCTCGACGGCGATGCCGGCAAGGCCCGCCTTCGCAGCGTTCTGGATTGTGGAAACGCCGATCGCCGGCAAGTCGGCGCGGATATCCTGCTGCGGCTTGCAGAGCTTGACCAGAGCGCCGCGGCGGCGCGGCGAGATGCGTCCGGCGTTTCTGAGACCCGCGACACGGTCCAACATCTCATCCGTGCCCTCAAGACCCTCGAGTGCGACGACACGCCCGCCGATGCTGACAGCACCCTGCCCGACATCGAGCCGGCCCAGCATGTCGGCGGCCTCGGCGGCGCGGCTGATATCGCGCCGGTCCTCCTCGCCGGGTGCTGCTGCGCCAAGCGGGCCGACGGAGGCAAGAAGGTCAGGGGCGATTTCATGGGCGCCGACGACGCGGCGGCCGTTTCCCTCGATCAGCCGGATCACCATCTGCAGAACCGTGTCGTCGCCACCGGACAGCAGCGTACGGATGGCGGCCGGCACCTTCATCAGAATGCGCAGCGTTGGACGCACCTCACGCCATTCCGGCCGGCGGCGCACGCTGCCCGACATCACCACACGGCCGATGCCATAACGGTTGAGCAACCCATCGAGAGCTGCGAAATCGCCGATAGCGATGACGGCGTGGTCATAACCTTCCCAGCGCCGGTCGCTTTCGTCCTTCAGTGCGACGATAACCGGATTTTCGCCCGCCGCGCGCGCGGCTTCGGCGACATAGGAAGGCAGAAGACCGCCGCCGGCGATGATCGCCAGCCGACCCGCAGCGGTGTCGCCGGAAAAAGCCACGGATTAGCCCTTCTGCCCCCGGGTCGGCGAGGACAGGGCGCGGTCGCTGTCGGCGGCGATGAAGTCGAGGATGTGGACCACCTGCTCGCAATCGGCATATTCTTCGCGGATGGCGGCGGCGTTTTCGCGGACGGAGCCTGTTCCTTCAAAGATCGACTTGTAGGCGCGGCGCACCCTGTGAATGACGGCGCGGTCGACGCCGGCGCGCGTCATGCCGACGACGTTGAGGCCGCTCAGCAGCCCGGGATTGCCGTTCAGCATGCCATAGGGAATGACGTCGTAGCTCACCGCCGAGAGCCCGCCGACGAAGGCTTGGCGACCGACGCGGGTGAACTGGTGAACGGCCGAGCCGCCGCCCAGGATGACGCGGTCCTCGATGACGACATGGCCGGCGAGCATGACGTTGTTCGACATGATCACGTGATTGCCGACCCGGCAGTCATGCGCGACATGGGAATTGGCGAGGAAGAGGTTGTTGTCACCGACGATCGTCTGGCCGCCGAAATCGGCCGTGCCGGTGTTCATCGTCACGCCTTCGCGGATCGTGCAGTTGGCGCCGACCGTCAGCGTCGTCTCCTCGCCGCCGTGATGCACACTCTGCGGATCGCCTCCGACGACCGCCATCGGGAAGATGCGCGTGCCCTTGCCGATCACGGTGCGGCCGGTCACGACCACATGCGACAAAAGCTCGACATTCGCATGCAGGACGACGTGCGGCCCGACATGGCAGAAGGGACCGATCTTGACGCCCTCACCGATGGTCGCGCCGTCTTCGACGACAGCCATCGGATGAATGCGGGCGCTTTCGGCGATAGTGCTCATGCCTGATCCTTACGAACGATCATCGCGCCGATATCGGCCTCGGCGACAAGCGCGCCGTCGACCTTGGCGTCGCAATGGAATTTCCAGATATTGCCGCGCTGCTTGTGCTTCCTGACATGGAATTCGACGCGATCACCGGGCACGACGGGCTTGCGGAAGCGCGCATTCTCGATGGTCATGAAATAGACGAGGTTGCCGGGCTGGCCTTCCTTCTTGGCACAGATCGCGCCCGCGGTCTGAGCCATGCCCTCGATCAAGAGGACGCCGGGCATGATCGGAGATTCCGGAAAATGGCCGGTGAAATGCGGTTCGTTCACCGTGACGTTCTTGATGCCGATCGCGGTGTTGTCGCCGTCGATCTCGATGATCTTGTCGACCATGAGAAAGGGATAGCGATGCGGCAGCAGCTTCATGATCTCGATGATGTCAGCCGAAGAAAGCGTTGTCGTGGCTTCCTCAGTCATTTTGCTTGCCTCCAGTTTTCTTCCCGCGCAGCCTGGTCTTGGACACCAGTTGGGCGGCATCTCTCAGATAGTCATTTAGCGGACGTGCAGGGATACCGCCATATTGTCCGCCGGCGGCAAGATCGGTCATGATACCGCTTTTGGCGGCGATCTGCACGCCGTCGCCGATCGTCACATGCCCCTTGATGCCGACCTGGCCGCCGATCTGCACGCCATTGCCGATCTTCGTGCTGCCGGCGATGCCGACCTGCGCGACGATGGCGCAATGGCGGCCGATCTGAACGTTGTGGCCGATCTGTACCTGGTTGTCGATCTTGGTGCCTTCGCCGATCACCGTATCGTCCATGGCGCCACGGTCGATCGTGGTGTTGGCGCCGATCTCGACATTATCCTGGATGATCACCCGGCCGATCTGGACGATCTTGATCATGCCGCGCGGGCCTGGTGCATAACCGAAACCGTCCTGGCCGATGCGGGCGCCGTTGTGGATGATGACGCCGTTACCGAGCAGCGCGCAGAGAATGCTCGCGCCGGCCGCAATCGAACAATCCCGGCCAATCTTGACATTCGGACCGATGATGCTGTGCGCGCCGATGCGCGTCCCTTCGCCGATCTCGGCATGCGCCCCGATGACGGCCATCGGCTCGACGATCACGCCCTTTTCAAGCTTGGCGCTTGGATCGATCACCGCGCTCGGCGCGATCTCGCCTTCACCGGAAAAGACGACCGGGCGCAATGCCGCGGGATAAAACAGGCCGCCCGCCATCGCAAAAGCCGCATGCGGATTGGACGACAGGATGACCGGGATGTGTGGAGGTACAAGATCGGCGAGCGCCTTGTCGCAGATCACTGCCGAGGCTTCGCATGTCACCAGCTCATCGCGGTTGCGACGCGACAGGATATAACAGACATCGCCCGCCCGGGCCCGGCTGATGGGGGCAACGGATCTGACGATAACATCGGCATAGTCGGAACTAGCAAGCTCCGCCCCAAGAAACTCTGCCAGCTCAGCGAGCTTCAGACCTTCATGGGGCAGAAAAAAAACGTTTTGCTCCATCGGCAATGCTCCAGAACGGAATTGAGTCTTACAGTTCCGGACTGCCGATATCAGAATTGGTTGTTGATGCCAAACTTGAAGTTCTGCGTCTTGTCGAAGTCTTCCTTGAGGACCGGGATCGCGTAATCCAGACGCAATGCACCGAAGGGAGACTGCCAGACGACGCCGACACCGACGGAAGCGCGCAGCGAAGCGCTGGTGCCGTCGGCCTGGTCGGACCCAAGAAGCTCGACGTCGTTGCCGAACAGCGTGCCGGCATCGGCAAAGACTGCGCCGCGCAGGTTGAAGTCGCGCGGGAAGCCTGGCATCGGGAAGGTCGCTTCTGCAGACGCCGTGAAATAGGTCGTGCCACCGAGCGGGTCATCGTTATCCCCGCGGATGCGCGGGCCGATACCCTTGTTCTCGAAGCCGCGAATATCACCGTTGTTCAGCGTGAACTGGTCGAAGACGTTCAGATGGTCACCCAAGGGGACGACATAACCAGCCGAAGCGGAGAGCGAGCCGATGATATCGGCATCGTCAGCGAGCAAGTGGTAATAACGGGCCTTGCCGTAGATCTTGTAGAATTGCGAGTCGCCGCCGAGGCCGGCAAGTTCGTGCGTCGCCGTCGCATAGATGCCTTCACGTGGCAGGACGGTGTCGTCAAGCGTGTTGTAGGTCAGCGTCTGCGAGACGGAAGAGCGTGTCCACGGGCTCTCGTCGACCAGATTGGCGTAGGTCGCCGAAAGATCGTCGGTATCGCCGTCATACTTCATCTGCTTGTAGTTATAGCGGAAGGTCGTCGCCAGATCTTCGGTGATCGGCGCAGTGACACGCAGGACGACGCTGGTTTCCTCGTAGTCGTAGTCGTCGTTGCTCGACGTTTCGCTACGGTTGACGTCGAAGCCTGCCGCCAGACGGTAGCCGAGGAAATAGGGTTCGGTAAAGCTGACGCCGTAGGCGCGCGAGCCTTCCTGGCCGCCACCGGCCGAGATGCGGATGTACTGGCCACGGCCGAGGAAGTTCTTTTCTTCGATCGAGGCTTCGAGCAGCAGACCGTCGCCGCCGGCGGCGTAACCCGCACCGACACCGAACGAACCGGTCGACTGATCCTGCACGTCGACGATCACCACGACACGGTCCGGAGAACTGCCCGGAGCGGTGGAAATGTTGACCGAGGAGAAGTAACCGAGCGCTTCGAGGCGCCGCTTGGCCTTGGTGATCATCTGCTGGTTGAAGGCATCGCCTTCGCTCATGTCGAATTCGCGGCGAATAACGTAGTCGCGCGTGCGGCTGTTGCCGCGGATCTCGATGCGCTCGACATAGGCGCGCTCACCCTGGTCGACCAGATATTCGACACCGATCGTGTTGTTGTTGAGATCGCGGTTACCGCGCGGCGTGACGCGCGCAAAGGGATAACCGGCAGACGCCACCTGATCGGAGATCGCCTCGATCGACTTCTGCACTTCCTTGGCGTTGTAGACCTGGCCTTCGCGGGTGCGCACCAGCGGCTGCAACTGCTCTGAGCCGACACCTTCGACGGTCGACTGGACGGTCACCGGTCCGAAGTCGTAGCGCTGGCCTTCCTCGATGTTGAAGGTGAGCGTGTATTTGTTGGTCGCGTCGTCGAAGGTGGCATCGGAAGAGACGATGCGCATGTCGGCGTAGCCGCGATTGTAATAGAACTGGCGCAACGCTTCTTCATCGGCGTGGAGCTTGTCTTCGTTGTAGACGTCCTTGCGGGTCAGGAACGACAGGAAGTTCGAACGCTTGGTGTTGATGACGGCAGCCAGGCGACCGGCGCTGTAGGCATTGTTGCCAACGAAGTTGATCGAATCGATCTTGGTGCGGTCACCCTCGTTGATGACGAAGGCAAGGTTGACGCGGCCTTCGCCGAGCGGCACTACCTGCGTCGTGACTTCGACTTCGCTGCGGCCGGTGGCTGCATAAGCTTCCTTGATCGACTGGATGTCGGCCTGGATCTGGGTGTCGCTGTAGGGGCCGGCAGCGTGGGTCTGGACGATCGTCGCGAGCTTGTCGTCCTTGATCTTGCGGTTGCCGTTGAAGACGACCTGGTTGACCAGTTGGGCTTCCTGAACGTTGACGACCAGCGTGCTGCCCGAGACCGAGATCTTGACGTCGGAGAAGTAACCCGTCCCGTAGAGCTGCTTGACCGAGGCATCGATATCGCTGTTCGAAAAACTCTTTCCAGGAGCGATGGTAAGGTTCGACCGGACGGCTTCCGCGCCGACACGGCTTGCGCCGCGCACATCGATGCGCTGGATGACCGCGGCCTCAGCGGCCGTAGCGGAAACGAACGTCACAGCACCTGCGCCCGAAGCAACAACACCAGCAGACAGCGCAACCGCCGATACTGCGTTCAAAAACTTTGAACCAGCCTTCATTTCACCTATTACCTTTGTTTCCCTCGTCCCCGGCCCCAGGAAACCCCGATTCCGGTCACGTGTGTCGTTTTACCCGCTTTTGACATACAAGCAAGGCAGGTCGTTAATTTCTGTTTACTTCATTTGCAAGCGTGACCCATTCGCCACTACAGCCTTGAAACATCGTAAATAAATAGTAATTAGCCTCGCCTTGCTCGTTTACCCTCTCAACGAGCCAATGTCGTTCCAGGTCGTGAAAACCATCAATGTCAGTATCATCGCCAGGCCGATGCGAAATGCAATTTCCTGGGCCGAAGAGCCCAGCGGTTTCCCCCTCACCGCTTCCACCGCATAGAACATCAGGTGGCCGCCATCAAGTACCGGAACCGGCATCAGGTTAAGCAATCCTATCGAAACAGAAAGCACCGCCGCAAGCTGCAACACCGCGCCTATCCCAAGCGACGCCATCTGGCCCGAGGCTTGCGCCACGCGGATCGGCCCGCCCAATTGATCGGCGCGCATCGTTCCGCTGAAGATGTTGCCGATATATTTGAAGGTGCCGGTGACAATGTCGCGGGTCTCGATCACAGCCTCGCGCAGCGACTGCAGTGGCGTATAGGTCTTCAGGCGGAAGTTGCCGACCTCCCGGCTGGTGACGATGCCGATCTGGCCGAGCTCGACCTTGTTGCCGAACTGGTCGGTCTGGTCGACGCGTTGCGGCACCATCGTCACATCGAGCTTCTGGCCGGCGCGCTCGATCGTCACGACGATCTTCTGGCTCGGGCGGATGCCGACATAGCGGCGCACGTCGTCGAAGGTCTCGACCTTGCCGCCGTCGATGGCGACCAGCAGATCGCCCGGAAGGATGCCGGCGGCAGCGGCGGCGCCGTCGGGCTTGACCTCGGCAACGACGGGATCGGCGATCGTGCGGCCATAGACCGAGAACAGAATGGTGAAGATGGCGATCGCCAGCAGAAAATTGGCGATCGGGCCAGCCGCGACGGTTGCAGCGCGTTTCCACAACTTGGCACCGGCAAAGGAGCGCGCCCTGTCCTCCTCGGACATGGCGGCGATCTTGTCGGTGTCGGGCTTGCTCGAGGCATCCTCGTCGCCGAAGAATCGGACGTAGCCGCCAAGCGGGATCACCGAGATTTTCCAGCGTGTTCCGTGGCGGTCGGTGAAGCCGAAGATCTCCGGACCGAAGCCGACGGAAAAGGCAAGGATGCGAATGCCGCTCCAGCGCCCGACGAGGTAATGGCCCATCTCATGCACAAAGACGAGCAGTGACAGCACGAGGATGAAGGTAACGATGTTCCCCATCAGAAATGCGTATATGCCGCTCATCGTTTCTATAAGTCCCTTCCGTCAGACTGCCGCGTTGTCAGAGTCCGAACAATGCCGCGCCGAGCGACGTCATTTCGGCCCCCTTTATCAGGGAAAAAAGCCCAGCAAGCAAGAACGCCGAAAAACAGGCGAAAATCAGTCCGTCGACACGGTCCATGACGCCGCCGTGGCCGGGAATGAGACGGCTCGAATCCTTGACGCCAAATTTCCGCTTGATGAACGATTCGAAAAGATCGCCCGATTGGCTGCAAACCGAGAGAACGAGTGCCACGAAGGCGGCGATGATTTCAGCGCCGGGAATGAGAAAATGGACGAGAACGACGCCGGCTACGACCGCCGAAACGGCGCCGCCGATTGCACCCGACCAGGTCTTTCCGGGCGAGATCGAAGGGGCAAGCTTCGGTCCGCCAAGCGCCCTGCCGACGAAATAGGCAAGAATATCGGTTGCCCAGACGACGGCAAAGACGAAGAGCATGGCGTAAAGGCCAGGCCGGTCATCGCTTCTGATCGCGGCAAGCGCCAGGCCGGTGGCGCCGGCATAAAACAGGCCTGCCGGAAACCAGCGGCTCGTACCCTGCAGGATGATCAGGGCGATGCCGACGGCGGTGACGCCGGCCAGCATGCCGGCGGCGAATTCGAAATTGCCGACAAGCACCAGGAAGGCAATCGCCGCCTCGCCGATCCAGCCGACGGCATTGGCGACCCAATCCCGCGCGATGCCGGTGATCTTCGACCATTCATAATAGATCAGCAGGCCGATCACGACCGCCAGGATACGGAAGGCAAGGCCGCCATACCAGGTGGCGGCAAGAACGATGACCGCAAGAATCAGTCCTGAAACGATGCGGAGCTTCAATTCCCTCTGCATCAGGTGCCGACCGCGGCCGCCTGCGACGACAGGCCGCCGAAGCGCCGGTCACGAGAGGCGAATGTCTCGAGCGCCGAGCGGAAGATTTCGGGGCTGAAATCCGGCCAATATTCCGGAAGGAAGATAAACTCCGAATAGGCGGCCTGCCAGAGGAGGAAGTTGGAAAGCCGCTCTTCGCCGCTGGTGCGGATAATGAGATCCGGATCGGGAATGCCGGCCGTGTCGAGACGGGCGTTGATCAGCGCCGGGGTGATGTCCTGCGCCCTCA
This sequence comes from Rhizobium changzhiense, assembly GCF_013087625.1. Classification (NCBI taxonomy): domain Bacteria; kingdom Pseudomonadati; phylum Pseudomonadota; class Alphaproteobacteria; order Hyphomicrobiales; family Rhizobiaceae; genus Rhizobium; species Rhizobium changzhiense. Next base: position 225,674 of record NZ_JABFCQ010000002.1, on the reverse strand, counting down.
GGCGGCCGGCCTCGACGTCGCGGGCGAGGCTGACGACGGCGCGGGCGATCTCGTCACGCGAGCCGTAGTTGAAGGCGATGACGAGCGTCAGTGACGTGTTGTCCTTGGTCGTCTCCTCCGCCTCCAGCAAGAGGCCCAGAATGTCGCTGCGCAGGCTGTGGCGGTCGCCGATCACCTTGATCCGCACGTTCTGGCGATGGAGCTCGGCGAGGTCGCGCCGGATGAAAGCCTTGAGCAGGCCGAGCAGATCGGAGACCTCGGCTTCGGGCCGGCGCCAGTTCTCCGAGGAGAAGGCAAAGAGGGTCAGATATTTTATGCCGGCGGCACCTGCGGCGCGGACTGTCTCGCGCACCGCCTCGACGCCCTTGCGATGGCCCATCGTGCGCGGCAGGCCACGCTGCTTGGCCCAACGGCCATTGCCATCCATGATGATGGCAACATGCTCTGGCACAGTCACAAATACAGATTCCGACATTTCCCGTCCGGTCTTTCCAGGCAAAGGCACAGATCCACTAGACCTGCATGATTTCCTTTTCCTTCTCGCCAAGCAAGCGGTCGATTTCGGAAATCGTCTCGTCCGTCATCTTCTGTACACGTTCCGACTGTGCCCGGCTCTCGTCCTGGCCGATTACGCCGTCTTTTTCGGCTTTCTTAAGGCCGTCCATGCCGTCGCGGCGGACGTGGCGAATCGCCACCTTGCTCTTTTCGGCATAGTCGTGCGCCACCTTGACGAGCGACTTGCGGCGCTCCTCGTTCAGCTCCGGCAACGGAATGCGCAGGTTCTGGCCGTCGACGATCGGGTTGAGGCCGAGATTGGATTCGCGAATGCCGCGCTCGACGGCGCTGACCATCGACTTGTCCCAGACGGAAACCGACAGCATGCGCGGCTCGGGCACGGTGATGTTGGCGACCTGGTTCAACGGCATGCGCGAACCGTAGGCCTCGATCGTCACCGGGTCGAGGATGTTGGCCGAAGCACGGCCGGTGCGCAGCGATGCGATGTCGCTCTTGAATGCGGAAATCGCGCCGTCCATGCGGCGCTTCAGTTCCTTGATGTCGATACCTTCACTCATGTCGATGCTCCCGTATAAAGCGCGTCGCGATCTTTCAGATTCGCTTGCCGCACTTTAAGTCCTGGTTCTACGCATGTCGTTTTCGCAAAACCGCTGCACACTTTTGCGCGACATGCTCTAGAGCATGATGCCGGAAAGTGTCAGCGGCTTTCGGACGACATCATGCTCTAACTATTTAATGTAGAACATGATTCAGCTTTCAGGCCAAGCGGGCCTAAAACCATCATGTTCTAGCGAGGGCTGCGCCGAAACCGCGGCGCAGCTTATATCAGTTGTCGGAGACGATGGTCTTGAGGCCACCGCCCGTCAAGATTTCAGCAAAACCACCCTTCTCGTGGATCGAGAAGACGATGATCGGAATGGAATTTTCTCTGGCCAGCGCCACAGCGGCAACGTCCATCACCGCCAGCCCCCTGTCCAGCACTTCCTGGTGCGTCAGCCGGTCGAGGCGGGTCGCATCGGGATATTTCTTCGGGTCGGCGGTGTAGATGCCGTCCACCTGCGTGCCCTTGAAGATCGCTTCCGCACCCATTTCGGCGGCGCGGAGTGCCGCAGCGGAATCGGTGGTGAAGAAGGGGTTGCCAGTGCCGCCGGCAAAGATCACCACGCGTCCCATCGATAGATGGTAAAGGGTTGCACGCTGCGAAAAGCTCTCACAGATCTCGGGCATGGAGATGGCCGAAAGCACCACCGTATCGATGTTCAGCTTGCGCAGCGAGGTCGCCAGCGCCAGCGCATTGATGATGGTGCCGAGCATGCCCATATGGTCGCCGGTGACCCGGTCGCCGCCCTTGGACGCTACCGCGACACCGCGGAAGATATTGCCGCCACCGACGACGACGCCGACTTCCACACCCATATGCCGTGCCTCGGCGATGTCGGATGCAATGCGGTCCGCCACCGTCACATCGATCCCGAAACCCTGGCCACCCATGAGCGCTTCGCCGGAAGCCTTGAGTAGAACGCGTTTATAGACAGGCTCTAAAGACATCTTGGCTCCTCGTAAATTGCCGTGAATGCCCGATACACGAAGGGCACCGCGTTGTCACGCGATGCCCTTCGTGTTTTCCCAATTATGACTGGAAGATCAACCCTTGACGGCAGCCGCGACTTCGGCCGCGAAATCGGTCTCTTCCTTCTCGACGCCTTCGCCGAGCAGCAGACGGGCCATGCCGGCAACTTCGATCGGTGCGCCGACGGCCTTTTCAGCTTCCTTGATGGCGGCTGCGACCGTCAGATCCGGATTGATGACGAAAGCCTGCGAGAGAAGGGCGACTTCCTCGAAGAACTTGCGCATGCGGCCGTCGACCATCTTCTCGATGATATTGTCGGGCTTGCCGGAAGCGCGCGACTGCTCGATGAAGACGTTGCGCTCGCGCTCGGCGACGGCGGCATCGACTTCTTCCGGGCGGATCGCCAGCGGCGCGGTCGCGGCGATGTGCATGGCGACCTGGCGGCCGATGGCGTTGAGGGCATCCTTGTCGCCGGTCGACTTCAGCGCAACGAGAACGCCGAGCTTGCCGAGGCCGTCGGAAACAGCATTGTGGATATAGGTGGCGACGACGCCGTCCTCGACCGAGAGAGCGACCGAACGGCGCAGGTTCATGTTCTCGCCGATCGTTGCGATCGCATCCTTGATCGTGTCGGACACGGACTTGCCGGATGCCGGGTAGGTCGCAGCAGCAACGGCATCGACAGTGCCGTCGGTCGAGACGGCGACCTTGGCGATGCCGCGGACGAGCTCCTGGAAGGCATCGTTACGGGCGACGAAGTCGGTTTCGGAATTGACTTCGACGACGACGGCCTTGGTGCCCTGGCTCGAAACGCCGATGAGGCCTTCGGCAGCGGTGCGGCCGGACTTCTTGTCGGCCTTGGCGATGCCCTTGGCGCGTAGCCAGTCGATCGCCGCTTCCATGTCGCCGGCGGTTTCAGCAAGAGCCTTCTTGCAGTCCATCATGCCTGCGCCGGTCTTTTCGCGCAGTTCCTTCACCATTGCAGCCGTAATCTCGCTCATTAGCTTCCTCTTGTCGGTTCATACGGTGGGCCGCAAAGCGCGGCTCGGCACCGGATTGAGGCACGAAATGTACCTGTATGTATGACAGCGTGATGAAGACGCGTCATAACGAAACTTATCGGGCGGAGAGCCTGACGCCCTCCCCTTGAAACAGGCAAGGCCGCCGAACTTCGATGAGTCGCAAGCGGCCTTTCCCAGTCTCTGTAAGCTTTGGCGGAGTGTTCGATCCGCCCGCTTTCATCAGCCTTCGGCTGCTTCCTCGAGAGCCGGCTCGACCGGAACTTCGATGGATGCGCCGAGATCGCGGCCGGAAGAGCCCTGCTGACGCGCAATGCCGTCGATGGCGGCGCGGGAGATCAGCTCGCAGTAAAGAGCGATCGCGCGCGATGCGTCGTCGTTACCCGGGATCGGATAGTCGATCAGGTCCGGATCGCAGTTCGAATCGATGATGGCGACAACCGGGATGCCGAGGCGCTTGGCTTCGTCGATCGCGATCTTTTCCTTGTTGGTGTCGATGATGAACATCAGGTCGGGCGTGCCGCCCATATCGCGGATACCGCCAAGAGCCTTGTCCAGCTTTTCGCGTTCGCGCTCGAGGTTCAGGCGTTCCTTCTTGGTGAAGCCCTGGGCTTCTCCGTTCAGGATCTCGTCGAGCTTACGCAGACGCTGGATCGAGTTGGATATCGTCTTCCAGTTCGTCATCATGCCGCCGAGCCAGCGCGAGTTGACGTAGTACTGGGCCGAGCGCTTGGCGCTGTCGGCAATGATCTCAGACGCCTGGCGCTTGGTGCCGACGAAGAGAACGCGGCCGCCGCGGGCAACGGTGTCGCTGACGACCTGAAGGGCGCGCGACAGCATCGGAACGGTCTGGGCCAGATCGATGATGTGAATGTTGTTGCGATCGCCGAAGATATACGGCTTCATCTTCGGGTTCCAGCGATGCGTCTGGTGGCCGAAGTGGACGCCTGCCTCAAGAAGCTGGCGCATAGAAAAATCAGGCAATGCCATGCCTTGTTACTCCTTTTCCGGTTGAACCTCCGCAAGGCGAACAGCACCCTCTTCGAGGATGCCACCGGGCGGAACAGCCCGGATTTCTCCCGGACGATCCCATGCCTTACGTGTGGAATGCCGGTGCCCATACATTCGATTTGGCGCAAAAGCAAGGCTTATGCCGAAAAAACCTGGCGGCTCAGCTTGCCAGCGTCGGCAGCAGCGACAGCATGACGCCTGCGTCGGGCATCGGCAGGATGGCATCGACCTCAGCCGGCAGCAGGGTGCCGATTGCGCTGTCGGCGTTGCCGGTGGCGGTCCCCAGCGGACCGCGGAAGCCGTGTCTCGTCCAGGCAAGTTCCTGGAGCTTCGGGCTTACCAGTGCTTCAATCAGCCGGTTGGCATTCTCGTCGACGACGATCAGCGGATGCGCTGAATAGACGGTCGGGCGCGGATAGAGCACCACAGGCTTTGCGCCGGCACTTACCTTGATGCGGTCCCAGCGTGCGGGATCGGCGAGGATCCATTCGACCAGCTGGTTTTCATAACCGACGATCATCGGCTCGCCGCCGAGGCCGCCTGCGAGATACTGGTCGAAAAGTTTGCCTGAGGACGGCGACTTGAAGCCCATGTTGCGGAAGATCGCCTGCACCTTGCCGCCGAACGTAGCGAGGTCGGCGGATGTCGCGACATTGCCGCTGAACAGGCTGAGCACCAGGCCCGCAAACATGAAGCCGGAATTGGAACGGTTGGGATCGGTCGAGACGATGCGCGCGCGCCCATAGAGCGAATTGACGCCGAGCTTCGACCAGTCGGATCCGGCAAGAATCGCATCAAGCAAAGCCTTGAGGTCGAGCTGATGATGGCCTTCGTTCGTCACCGTCACCAATCCCGCTTTCATCAGTCCGTCGACGACGGGCTGCCAAGAATAGACGACGATCGGCGTGTTCAGCACGACGCGGTCGTTACGGATAGAAATGCCGTTCTGCCTGGCGATATCGACCATGATCGAGGAGGACGGCCAGAGGAATTGCGGATGCTGCGACAGCAGTGCCTGTTCGCGGACCATCTCGACGGAACCGGCGACGCGGCTGTCCATCGTCAATCCGTATCCGCCGAGCGCCCTGACGACGTCGGGGTCGGCCAGGAAAGCCTCTTTCTCGCCGCCGACGAAGCCGAACAGCGTCGTGCGGCTGCCGAGCAGGCCCTGCAATTCCGGCCGATCCCGGACAGCGAAATAACCGCCGGTGCCGACGACGCCGGCTCCAAGCAGTCCCACTCCAAAGGCGCGACGAGAAAGGGCCATCAGCGTCCGATATCCTCTTTGAGCGATGCCTGAATGAGGCGCAGATCGGTGTCCAGCGTGCCGAGCTCCTCATCGACCAGGCTGTCGGCATAATGGACGAAAGCCTCTTCGAGCTTCAGCAGCACGCCGCGCACCTCCTGCAACTGCTTGGGATCCGGAACACGCTTGGCCTCGATGACGGCAAAACCTTCCGCCACCTCGGCGGCGCGCGGGAGATAGTAGGAGAGGAATCGCCGTACCGCATTGGCGCTCTCGGGCTTGGCCTCGACCTTGCGAAAGACATCGGCGGCGATCTCAGCGAGATGCCGGACTGCGGCTGCCATCTGACGATCGCTGATCGTGTCGGCGGCGGTCTCCAGCCTCTGCGCAAACGGAACGGCGGCCTCCAGCAGGTCGCGGGCAAAGGCGACGCGCCCGCTGCCGATGCTCTTGATGTCGAAGCCTTCGAACAGCCGGCGCGGCGCGAGCAGAATGACGAGGCCGGCAAAGACCAGAAGGGCGATGATGGCGGCGATCCAGAAGGGCATGCCGGCGGCAAAGCTCAAGAGCGGCACGGTGATTGCCGCCGCCAGTCCCGCCACGATCCAGTTGCCGTCATTGCCGAGCCAGTTGCGCATGCCTGTCCTAATTGTAGCCTCGCGCGGTGCGGAAAGCGGTGGCAAGATCCGAACCGCCGTCGAACACGCGCGCCGAGGTCAGCTTAGCGAGGCTGTCGAGCTGGGACTTGTCGGCATCGCCGAATGTGATGCCGAAGATCGGCACATGCGGCTCCATCGCGTTCCATTCGTTCGTGAAGGCCCGGCTTTGATCATCGGACTTGCCGTCGGTCATGATGACGATGGCGGGCAGATAAGTCGAGAGCTTGTCGGTTCGGGCAATCTGCTGCAGAGCCCGTTCGGCGCAGGCATACATATTCGTGCCGCCATTCGCCTTCTGCCGGGAAATTTCGTTCAGCAGCCCTTCCTGCTCGAGCGGATTTCCGCTCGCCATGAAAGTGTTGCGCACGCTGCCGTCGAAGGGAATGACGATGATCTGATCGGCGGGCGACCATTGCACCAGCACCTTGCTCGCTTCGTCGGGCGTCAACAGGAAACGCATCGCCTTCTGCAGCTGGTCCTCGCCGTCACCCTGCATCGAGCCGGAAAAATCGAGGCAGAGCGCGGTCAGCGACGGTTTGCGCAGTGCTGCCTGATAAAGGTTGAGCGCCTGGCGGATGACGCGCGCCTCCGGCATGCGGATCGCCGTCACCAGCCGGGCGGGATCGAAATTCCAGCTTGGCTCCGATTTTGCGGCGACGCCGGTCAGCGGAATGCGCCGGCCGGTATCAGCGATTCGCCGCTGCACCGGGGCCGAGCTCAGATAGGCGAGCAGATCGTTGAAGAAGGTCTGGACTTCTGGCCCGCGGCCATGATCGACGAAACCGATCGGCGAATCCGCCATGGCCACACCATCGGCCGGATAGATCGCGTACAGCGGTTCCTGCGACAGGGCGGCGAGCTTTTCGTTGGTTTCCTTCAGTACCGCCTCGTAATTCCACATCGCGTCATAGACCGTGCCCTTGCCGGCGGATTCGACATAGAGATCGGCTAGCCAGCCGGAAGAGCCGGAAGAGCGCACGACACCTGACAGCAGCGACCGGACGCTCTCCTGGACGTGTCTGTCGTCGAGATCGCCGGGTTCGATCACCGGCTTGTTGCCGAGCGCGCTCGACAGCATGGCAAGATAGGCGCTGGCGCCCGAATTGGATTGCGTCGCCGAGGTCATCAGGAACTTCAGCGATTCGCTCTCGACGGCAGCGAGAATGTCCTTCATGAAGACGTCCTTGCCGATCCAGCCGAGCTGCTGCGCCTTCGACCTGCGCACGCCCAAGACCACCGGCGTCTGGGCGATCGAGGTCAGGCTTTTGACGCGGCGCTTGGTGTCGAACATGTCGACCCACACGCTGGAGGCCGGCCAGACCGCATCCTGCACGACGCCCTGGTCACTCTGCAGCGCCAGGCCGATATCGAGCGTGCCTTCATATTTGAAGGTGCAGGTGGCGTTCTTCTGCTTGCAGAATTCTTCGACGATCGGCTGCAGAACGGTGTTCTCCGATCCCGATACGATCGAGAAATCCGGCCCCTGCCCGAAGGGATTGCAGCCGGCAAGGGGCAGAACGGCAAGAAGTGCCAGGCCTGACAGCAGTGCTCGCATCGTCATCTTGCCGATCACGCCTGGGTCATCGCCTTCTTGAGTTCGCTCGTCATCTGCTCCATCTGCTGCTCGGCGAGCGCCCGCTTCCGGCGCCCCTCCTCCTGAACCTGAAGCACCCCTGATATGGTATCGATCAAATCCCTGTTTGCCTTGGCGAGCGTGTCGATATCGACGATGCCGCGTTGCGACTGCTGCTCGATGGCGATCGCCTGATCCTTCATCATCTCGGATGCCTGGCGGATCATGTCGTTGGTGGCGTCGGTCACCGCCTTCTGCAGGTCGAGCGCCGATTTCTGCCGCGTCAGGCCGAGCAGGATCACCATCTTCTGCTTCCAGGCCGGCACCGTCAGCGCCGAAGTCGCCTGCAGGTTCTCGATCAGCGTTTCGTCGCCCGCCTGAACGATGCGGATCTGCGGCAATTGCTGGATGCCGAGCTGGCGGGCCTGCTGCAGGTAGAACACCCGCTTTTCCAGCCGGTCGAGCGCCTGCAGACTGTCCTGATAGGTCTGCGCCTCCAGCATGCCGCCGCCAGGGCCGGTCGCCGCCGCCTCGGCTTGCGCCTTCAGCCTCGGCAGATCGACGCTGCGAAAACGCTCGGCGAAAGTCTTGCCGGCCTGAACATAGGCCTCGAGCCGCATGATCGATTGCCTGGTTTCCTCATGCAGGTCGTCGAGCAGCGCGATGTCGCGCCTCAGCGTATCCTTGTGACGGTCGAGCTCCAGGCCGATCCGGTCGATCTGGCCGGCCACGTCCTCGAACTCCGCCTTGAAGCGTTCGAGCCGGGCCTTGGCCGAGAGAAACATGCGGCTGAGGAAACCCTTATCCTTCAACGATGCCGGATCGAGGCTCTTCGATTTGAGGATGATGTCGGTCAGCAGGCGGCCGACATCGCCGAGGTCCTTGTTGCGGACTTCGCGCAGGATCCTGTCGGCATAATCACTGACCGCCTGCTGGGCGCGGTCGCCATAGACCGAGATGCCGGCGCGGTCGGTGATATCGATGCTATCGGAAATGCGGGCAATTTCCGCCGGATCGGCGACAACAACCGGCAGAGCGGCATTCTGAACAGTCGCGAGATCGGTATCGGCCATCGGTAGGGCTTTCCAGGCTTGCGGGCATAATCGTCTGGAAGCCCATCTTCGCAATAAACAGGCCCCATCGCAATGGACTGGCCGCTAGGATCGCACCGACCCGAAAAACAGGACGACAGAAGGCGACTCAATCATCGCTGGTCGCCGCACCATAGTGAACTTTATGATACAGTTTTATGACAGTCGAAAAACCCGTGCGCCTATTTGCAAACCTCGGCCTTGCGGTCAAGCAGTTCCAGCTTGGCGAGCTTGCCGGTCAGGACGAAATCGCCGTAATCCATCGTCAGGTCGCGGGTAATGCCGTTCTCGTAGAGCTTGAAGGACATGCGGTAGACTGGCAAAGCATCCGATTTCGCACTCTCGTTGAAATAGGCGATCGTCACCGGCCAGAAGGCCGTCTTGGAGAAGGCGCCGGCGTTGCCGGCATCGGCTTCCTCGACGAGTGGCGTCTCCTGCTTGCCGACGATCGTCGTCGTCGCCAGCGACTTGTCGCCGTCATCCGAACCGTCGAAGACACGCGCCTCGAAGAAGCGCTTGCCGTCCTTGGCGTGCTGGATCACATCGAGCATATGTTCCGTGGGAAAACGGCTTTCAGCAAGCTGCAGTTCGCGGCTCGCCGGCTGCTTGAGATCGACCTTGACGCCATCAGGCTGGTCCTGCGCCGCACCGTTGACCTCTTTATCGAGCTGCTCGTCGGTGAAGGATTTGGTGTCGAAGGTGAACTTGCCGTCCTTCAGGTTCTCGAATGTCTTCGTCTGCTGATCGCTGACACGCACGCTGTCGCCGGTGTCGATCTGCGTCACGAAGCGGAAGCTGGTGGTAAAGCCCTGGCAATAGCTGCCGTCGAACTCATAGACCATGCGACCGTACATGGCGGCGATGCCGGAGCGGTCCGAGGCGTCCTTCAGTTCCAGATCGTAGACCGCGCGATGGGCGACGAGGCCGGTCGCGATCGCAGCGCTTACCGCGGGCGCACCCGCCCATGCATTGGCGGAAACGCTGGCGAAAAGCAGAGCGACAAGACCTGATCGGAACATTTATTAACTCCTGTTGGACTCGGTCGCGATGTTATAAGAACGCTTTCGGCCAAATCGAGGCTCGAACCTGTCATATTAAAGATTCTAGTCTTGATGCATAATTTTTGAAGAATTGACAACAAAAGCGGAGACGAAAATGTCCGATGAAATTGCAGCGCGCCTGACTGAGATGGGGATAACCCTGCCCGAAGCCGCAGCACCGGCTGCAAATTACGTTCCCTATGTCATCAGCGGCAATCTTCTCTACATCTCCGGCCAGCTGCCGCTCGAAGGCGGCAAGGTCACTGTCTCGGGCCATCTCGGCAAGACCGTCGACGTTGCAACGGGCCAGCGCGGCGCCGAACTCTGCGCCATCAACATCCTTGCCCAGGCGAAGGCGGCCCTTGGCGGCAATCTCGGTCGCATCCAGCGCGTCATCAAGCTGAATGGCTTCGTCGCCTCGGCGCCCGACTTCGTCGAGCAGCATCTTGTCATCAATGGCGCTTCGAACCTGATTGCCGGCGTGCTTGGCGAAGCCGGCAAACATGCGCGTGCCGCTGTCGGCATGGCGGCCCTGCCGCTGAATGCCGCCGTCGAGATCGATGCTATCATGGAAATCGCAGAATGACCAATGCTGCCTGGATCAGGGACCTGCCGATCGCCCATCGCGGCTATCACGATCTCAACACGCATGTCTGGGAAAACACGCTTTCGGCCTTCTCGCGCGCCGTCGAAGCAGGCTTTGCGATCGAATGCGACCTGCATTACGCCTCCGACGGCGTGCCGGTCATCTTTCACGACGAGGATCTGCAGCGCCTGTGCAATCTCAACGGCGATATCCGCGAGCGCACCTCCCGGGAACTCGGACTGATCGCCGTTGGCGGCACGAGCGACAAGGTGCCGACGCTGCGCCAGCTCCTCGATCTCGTCAAAGGCAAGGTGCCGCTGGTGCTGGAGCTGAAGGGCCGCGAGGCCGATGACGAAGGTTTCGCCGAAGCCGTGCTGGAAGTCCTCGAAGGTTATGAGGGCAAGGTGGCGCTGATGAGCTTCGACCACTGGCTGCTGCGCGATCTGAAGGCGCTTGGCTCACCCTACCCGCTTGGGCTGACCGCCAACGGCAATACGCCGGAAGAGTTCAAAACGCATGCGAAGGCGATGGAGATCAGTCTCGATTTCATCTCCTATTATTATGACGACCTGCCGAATGCCTTCATCACAGGCGAACGCGAAAAGGGCATTCCCGTCATCACCTGGACGGTGCGTGACGAAGAGGCGCGCCGGCGCACATTCGCCAATGCAGACCAGATGACCTTCGAAGGCTTCGATCCGCGTGTGACTGCTTGACGCTCGCTTTTTGGCCAAGATCATGCGCAGACTGAAGCAGAGCCGAGACCATCCCCCAAAGGCTTCGCATTTGCTCCATGACTGATGAACTATCCATTCGCGTAGAACGCTCCTTCACCGCGATTTCCTCGGAGAGCTGGTCCAGGCTTTCCGGGGCATCGAAGACTTGCGGCACGCTTGCCTACAACCCCTTCGTTTCGCACGCTTTTTTATCGTCGCTGGAGGAATCCGGCTCGGCCGATGCCCATACCGGCTGGCTTGGCCACCACCTGCTGCTCGAAACCCATCGCGGCGAACTGGTCGGCGCCCTGCCCGGCTACCTCAAGAACCACAGCCAGGGCGAATATGTCTTCGATCATGGCTGGGCCGACGCCTTCGAGCGGGCCGGCGGGCGTTATTATCCCAAACTTCAGTGCTCGATCCCGTTCACCCCGGCGACAGGCCCGCGTCTTCTTGTCGCCGAGGGGCTACAGCGGCTGCCGATCCAGAGCGCGATCGCCGAAAGCCTGAAGGAGGTGGTGCGCCGGCTCGGCATCTCTTCGGCCCATATCACCTTCGTGCCGGACGAAGAGATCGGCGTCTTCGAGATGGACGGCTATCTGCACCGCACCGACCAGCAGTTCCATTTCATCAATGATGGCTATGCCAATCACGAGGATTTTCTCGAAACGCTTGCCTCCCGCAAACGCAAGGCATTGCGCAAGGAGCGCCGCGCCGCACTCGAAAACGGCATCAGCATCGACTGGCTGACCGGCCGGGACCTGACGGAACGCATCTGGGACCAGTTCTTCAAGTTTTACATGGATACCGGCGGCCGCAAATGGGGGCGCCCCTACCTCACCCGTAAGTTCTATTCGTTGATCGGCGAACGCATGGCCGACGATATCCTGCTCGTCATGGCCAAGCGCGACGGGCGCTATATCGCCGGCGCGATTAACTTCATCGGCGGCGATACGCTCTACGGTCGTCACTGGGGCTGCATCGAGGAGCATCCCTTCCTGCATTTCGAGGTCTGCTATCATCAAGCGATCGACTTCGCCCTGTCGAAAGGGTTGAAACGGGTCGAGGCCGGAGCGCAAGGCGAACACAAGCTCGCCCGCGGCTATCTGCCGGTGACGACGCATTCCGCCCATTATGTCGCGCATGCCGGCCTTCGCCGGGCGATCGGCGACTATCTCGCCCGCGAGCGCGCCGATGTCGAACAGATGAGCGAGTTGCTGACCGAGCACAGCCCTTTCCGCAAGGGCGAACGTCAGCAGGAGGATTGACGCCACCGCACCGGCCGCGTTACCCGATCAACGCATAATTCCCTGAATCGAAATCGATTTAGGGATAAAATTATGCAGTAATTCAACGTGCTACAGCGTCCCTTGTGCGTTTGAAATGACGCACGCCCTGTGAAAAACGAGGAGATTTCGCGATGACCAGCCCGGCCGCTTACGACGACAACAACATCTTCGCCAAGGTCCTCCGCGGCGAAATCCCCTCGCACCGGGTTTACGAGGACGAGCATACCGTGGCCATCATGGATGTGATGCCGCAGGCGCCGGGCCACGTTCTCGTCCTTCCGAAGGCGGCGTCGCGCAATATCCTCGATGCCGATCCAGCCGCTCTTACCCATGCGATCACCGTCGTCCAGAAGATCGCCAATGCCCTGAAGGACGTCTTCGACGCCGATGGCGTGTTCATCGCCCAGTTCAACGAGCCGGCCGCCGGTCAAACGGTGTTCCATCTGCATTTCCACGTCATCCCGCGGCATGAAGGCGTGGCGCTGAAGCCGCATTCCGGCAAGATGGAGGACGGCGCCGTGCTTGCCGGCAATGCCGAAAAGATCAAGGCAGCGCTGGCGTAAGGTCGGCCCAGCCGATATCACCCGAGGGCGGCCCCACGACTGGTACTCCCTCCTTGTTGAACGGCGATTTTCTGGATATATTACCGGAGATAAGCTGAAGGTGCATCGTGACCAGTTCGCAAAAACGTGCCATTCAAAATTATCGATCCCGCCTCGGCGAGCGTGGCATGGCGCGTTTTGAGGTGATCGCGCTCGACAGCGACCGCGATCTTATCCGATCCCTTGCACGACGCCTTGCAGAAGAAGGCCCGGATGCCTCACGTTTGCGTGCGGTCGTCAGCCAATCGATTGCCGGCGAGCCTGCTCCGAAGGGCGGCATCCTGGCCGCGCTCCGCCGCTCTCCCATGGTCGGCGCAGATCTCGACCTTACGCGCCCTCGTGAGGAAGGGCGCAAAGTCGGTCCTTGATGCGTTATCTGCTGGACACGAACATTCTCAGCAATGTCACCAAGCCGGCGCCATCGGAGGCCCTGCTGGCCTGGATGGCCGCTCGGATCGACACAGACCTCTTCATTTCCTCCCTTACCGTCGCAGAGATCCGACGCGGCGTTCTCGAGAAGCCTGCCGGCAAGAAGCGCGATCAGTTGGAGGCGTGGTTTTCAGGGCCGGAGGGTCCGCATGCCCTATTTGCCGATCGTATCCTCGCATTCGACGAGAAGGCCGGTCTGATCTGGGCACGGTTGATGGCCGATGGAAGGACCAGAGGCCGACCACGCAGCGGCCTCGACATGATCATCGCGGCTGTCGCCGAGGCCAACGGATGCATTGTCGTCACGGATAACGAGAAAGATTTCGACGGGATCGATATCGTCAATCCGCTGCGATATCCTTCATGACCGGTATCCCCTATCCCATCGTTCCCGTTGACGCTCTTCTCGACTGAATTTCTTTCGCACCTCTGAATGGACAAGATCATGATCCGCCACACTGTCGCATTCCGCCTGAAGCACGAACATGGCTCGGCCGAAGAAACGTCGTTCCTCGCTGGCGCGCTGGTGCTTGCCAATATCCCGAGCGTGCGGAATTTCGAGCAACTTCGGCAGACAAGCCGGAAAAACGATTTCACCTTCGGCTTCTCAATGGAGTTCGACGATCAGGCTGGCTATGACACGTACAACCTTCATCCCCTGCATGTCGCCTTCGTGCGCGACCGCTGGGTGCCCGAGGTCGCCGATTTTCTCGAGATCGACTACACCAAGCTCTGAAAGGGCCCATGTAGATCCGGAAACGAAAAAGGCCGCTGAGAACGCGGCCTTTTCCAATTCGGTGACGGTATCTTACTTCTTGCGTGGAACCTTCGGAACCGCGCTTCCCTTCTTCGGGGCGTCGCGGACCTCAGGCTCGGCCTGCGGCACCGCCTTGGCGCGGGTCTTGCGGGCTGCCTTGGTCTTCAGCTCGCCGTCATACCCATCATCGCCTTCGGGATGCACGACCTCGGCTTCGGGCTTCGGCTTGATCGGCGCCGTTTCCGAAATAGCTTCGAGCACGATGCCGGGTTTGCCGTCTTCCTTCGGGCCGACGGTGACGTTGACGACGCCGCCCTTCTTCAGCTTGCCGAAGAGGATTTCGTTGGCGAGCGGCTTCTTGATCGTATCCTGAATGACGCGAGCAAGCGGGCGGGCGCCCATCTTCTCGTCGTAACCCTTTTCCGCCAGCCAGGCGATCGCGTCCTCATGCAGGTCGAAGGTGACGTTCCTTTCGGAAAGCTGCGCCTCCAGCTGCATGATGAACTTCTGCACGACCTTGTGGATAACAGCCGTCGGCAGCGCCGCGAAAGGAATGATCGCGTCGAGACGGTTGCGGAATTCCGGCGTGAAGAGACGGGTCAGTGCCTCTTCGTCCTCGCCGGTGCGCTTGGACGAGCCGAAGCCGATCGCCGCCTTGGCCATTTCCGACGCACCCGCATTGGTCGTCATGATCAGGATGACGTTGCGGAAGTCGATCTTCTTGCCGTTATGGTCGGTCAGCGTGCCGTGGTCCATGACCTGCAAGAGGATATTGTAGATGTCGGGATGCGCCTTCTCGATTTCGTCGAGCAGGACCACGCAATGCGGATGCTGATCGACGCCATCGGTCAGAAGGCCGCCCTGGTCGAAGCCGACATAGCCGGGAGGTGCGCCGAGCAGACGCGAAACCGTGTGCCGCTCCATATATTCCGACATGTCGAAGCGCAGCAGTTCGACGCCGAGCGACGATGCCAGCTGCTTTGCCACCTCGGTCTTGCCGACGCCGGTCGGACCGGAGAAGACATAGGCGCCGATCGGCTTGTTCGGCTCGCGAAGACCGGCACGCGCCAGCTTGATCGAGGTCGAAAGGGCTTCGATCGCGATATCCTGGCCGTAGACCACCGAACGCAGTTCCTGCTCGAGATTGGCGAGCACGGCTTCGTCGTCCTTGGAGACGGTCTTCGGCGGAATGCGCGCCATCGTGGCGACCGTCGCCTCGATCTCCTTTTCGGTGATCAGCTTGCGGCGCTTCGACGGCGGCAGCAGCATCTGGGCCGCACCGGTTTCGTCGATCACGTCGATCGCCTTGTCGGGCAGCTTGCGGTCGGAGATGTAGCGGGCCGACAATTCGACGGCCGACTTGATGGCGTCGTTCGAATAACGCAGGTGGTGATACTCTTCGAAATAAGGCTTCAGGCCCTTCATGATCTCGATGGCATCATCGATCGACGGCTCGCTGACGTCGATCTTCTGGAAACGACGGACCAGCGCCCGGTCCTTCTCGAAGAACTGGCGGTATTCCTTGTAGGTGGTCGAACCGATGCAGCGAATCGCACCCGATGACAGGGCCGGCTTCAGGAGGTTCGATGCATCCATCGCGCCGCCCGAGGTGGCGCCGGCGCCGATCACCGTGTGGATCTCGTCGATGAAGAGCACGGCGCCCGGATATTCTTCCAGTTCCTTGACGACCTGCTTCAGGCGCTCCTCGAAATCGCCGCGGTAGCGCGTGCCGGCGAGCAGCGTGCCCATGTCGAGCGAGAAGATCGTCGCATCGGCGAGCGCTTCGGGAACCTTGCCTTCGACGATGCGCTTGGCAAGGCCTTCGGCGATCGCCGTCTTGCCGACGCCGGGATCGCCGACATAGAGCGGATTGTTCTTCGAACGGCGGCACAGGATCTGGATCGTGCGGCTGACCTCGGCGTGACGGCCGATCAGCGGATCGATCTTGCCGCCCTTGGCCTTCTCGTTGAGATTGACGCAATAGGCCTTGAGCGCATCCTGCTGCTTCTTCGAGCCGCCCTCTTCCTCGCCGCCGCGCGCCGTCGGCTTGCTGCTTTCGGCTTCGTCCTCGGCGCCGCGCGGGGGACGCACATCCGAAGCGCCCGGCCGCTTGCCGATGCCGTGGGAGATATAGTTGACGGCATCGTAGCGGGTCATCTCCTGCTCCTGCAGGAAATAGGCGGCATGGCTTTCGCGCTCGGCGAAGATGGCGACGAGCACGTTGGCGCCGGTCACCTCCTCGCGGCCGGACGATTGCACGTGGATGACGGCACGCTGGATGACGCGCTGGAAGCCGGAGGTCGGCTTCGAATCCTCGTCATAACCAGTGATCAGGTTGGAAAGTTCGTTATCGACATATTCGACGAGCGTCTTGCGCAACGCGTCGAGATCGACATTGCAGGCACCCATGACCGCGGCCGCATCGGCATCGTCGATCAGGGCGAGCAGCAGATGCTCGAGCGTCGCATATTCGTGGTGCCGCTCGTTGGCAAAGGTCAGTGCCTGATGGAGCGCCTTCTCTAAACTAGGCGAAAATGTTGGCACGTTCAGATCCTCACTTCTTTTCCATGACGCATTGCAGCGGATGCTGGTGTTGCCGGGCGAAGTCCATCACCTGGCTGACCTTCGTTTCCGCTACCTCGTATGTGAATATTCCGCATTCGCCGACGCCGTGGTTATGGACATGGAGCATGATGCGGGTGGCACTTTCACGATCCTTCTGAAAAAAACGCTCCAGAATATGGATGACGAATTCCATGGGAGTGTAGTCGTCATTCAAAAGCAGCACGCGATAGAGGTTGGGCTTCTTGGTCTTCGGCTTGGTGCGTGTGATGACCGAGGTTCGATTTGCGTTGTCCCCGTTCCTTTCGCTGTCGTTCTGCATCCGGATCGGCTTTGCGATCATTGTCATTCATTCCTCAAGCAATCCGGCGGAGCATGGGAGGGTGCTTTTCCCGCCGAATATCTGAAACACTAACTTAGTTCATAATAGGCTGATTTTAAGCCCCCTGTCAGACACTGCAATCAAGAAATGGCCGGCATGCACGGGAAAGACCAAAAAAGTCCCCAAAGCATGTCGCGCAACACCGTGCAGCGGTTTTGCGGTAACGACATGCGTAAAAACAAAGACCTAAAGCGCGAAGAGCGAATCTGAAAGATTGCGACGCGCTTTAGCCGATCCCATGCGGGCGCTGCAGCGAAAGCGGAAACGAAAAGACCGGCCACAGATGCGTAGCCGGTCCTCGTTTTTCAATATGTAGCGCAGGTTGCGCCGCCAAAATCAGCTCATGCGGCAGCAGGCGTTGCCGGCGACACTGACTTCGGGGTCTTGCCGACCGCAGCGGCGATCGGAGCCTCATAGGGCTTGTAGGCTGATTTGGCGAGATCGGCATACATCTCACTGAGCTTCGTCGTCTCGGAGACAAAGCCTTCAAAATACGCCTTGACGTAGTTCGTCTGCAGCTCGAAAGCGGCCTCGAAGCTCTTGACGCCGGCCAGCGTTTCGAAATGCGTCACCGCGTCCTGAAAGGATTTCTTCGAATATTCAGTGGCTTCTGCGGCGATCGCCTGAAAGCCCTTGGTCGTGTCGGAATAGGTTTTCAGGGCCGTGTCGACGGCTTCCTTGCTCTTCTTGTTGGCGTCGTCAAAGTTGAACATGAGCCATCCTCCGTTGGGCTGTTGGTGGCGGCAGGGTAGCTGCAATGCACAAATAGTCAAGTAGTCTTGTGCGTTGCAAAACATCCAATAGTTGCATTACAATAATATAACAAAGCCCGCGCGCCGGGGCACGTACGTCTTTAACTGATTTTGCTGAAATATATCAGAATGCCGCAACCAGAAGTTTTGAATAAATTCTCGTTCCGAATCGAAAAAACGAAAAAAGGACCGAACGGATCACGCCGTTCGGTCCTTTTTGAAGCTTTCGAGCGCGATCAGAGATCGACGTCGAGGATCGCCATCGAAAAGTTGTAGGAGCGGTCGCCGTCCTCGTCATCGATATAGACGACACCCAGAAATTCTTCGCCGAGATAGACTTCCGCAGAATCATCCTTGCGCGGACGCGCCTTGACGATCATCTGCGGATTGAACATGCGCTTGAAATAGGCGTCGAGCTTCTTGATTTCTTCTGGCTTCACTCTGTCATCTCCGTAAGCGGTCTTGATTGGCCGCTTCTTGCACAGGAAATGCAGCGGTGTAAAGGCAAGGTTGCCGTTTGCTCATGGCCCTCCCCGCTTGGATCCCGCCGACTTTTCCTATCCTTGTTTCCAAACGGCGCTCAGATATCGGCGCCGATCACCTGGTCCATGTTACGCGACGGCTCCGAACAACCGGCCTCGCCGACGACCTTGGCCGGCACGCCCGCCACCGTCTTCTTGGGCGGCACCGCCTTCAACACGACGGAGCCGGCGGCGACGCGTGAGCAGTAGCCGATCTCGATATTGCCGAGGATCTTGGCGCCGGCGCCGATCATGACGCCGGAGCCGATCTTCGGATGGCGGTCAGCGCCCTCCTTGCCGGTGCCGCCGAGTGTGACGCCGTGCAGGATCGAGACGTTGTCGCCGATGACGGCCGTCTCGCCGACGACGAGACCGGTGGCGTGATCGAGGAAGATGCCCTTGCCGATACGGGCGGCCGGATTGATGTCGGTCTGGAAGACGCTGGAGGAGCGGCTCTGCAGATAGAGGGCAAAATCACGCCGGCCGCGGTTCAGCAGCCAATGGGCGAGACGATGCGTCTGCAGCGCATGGAAACCCTTGAAATAAAGCACCGCCTCCATGAAACGCAGGCAGGCGGGGTCGCGATCGTAGATCGCTTGGATATCGACGCGCAGGATGGAGCTCCAGTCAGGCCAGTCGAGGAGCATTTCCTCGAAGGTCTGGCGAAGCAGGTTCGCCTGCATGTCGGGGTGATCGAGACGTTCGCAGATGCGGTGAATGACGCATTCCTCGAGCGAATGGTAGTTGATCACCGTCGAATAGAGGAAGGCGGCGAGAACCGGGTCCCGTTCGGCGGCGAGCCGGGCTTCCTCGCGCAGGCTGTCCCAGATGGGATCCATCACTTTCAGAGGATGGCCTGTGTCAAAAGCACGGATGTCAGTCTTTGCGACCATCGCCGCTCTCCTCGCTGCCAGCAGGAATGCCGTTTTCGGAATGCCAATATATAGAGGAAAACGCCAATAACATAAATGGGTGCCGTCGCCATGGTTTTTTAGCACGGTTTTTCGGCATCACGATGTTGTCAGCGATGGGCGACCCTTGCATAGAAGGCCAGCACCGCCTGCTTGAAAACCCTGTCGCCGACGGCGAGCATATGATCGCGGCCCGGAATATCGAGCGCTTCGGCATTTTGCATCAGCGCCGCCAATTCCTGCGGCGAGCCGGCGATATCATCCTTGGTGCCGACGCCGATCAGCGTCGGCATGTCTAGCTTGGCCATGTCGGAGCGAGCGACGAGATCGCGCGAGCCGCGGATGCAATCAGCAAGAGCGACCCGGTCGCTCTTCGTCTGCTCGGCGAAGGCGCGGAACATACGGCCGCGGGCGTGCGTCACTTCGTCGAGCGAGGAGGCCAGCAGCGCATCGGCGATCGGGTCCCAGTCGCCGACGCCATCGGTCATGCCGATGCCGAGGCCGCCGAGAACCAGCGAACGGACGCGATGCGGATTGGCAAGTGCGGCAAAGACGGAAATGCGCGCGCCCATCGAATAGCCCATGACATTGGCTTCCGGAATGCCGAGATGGTCGAGCAGCGCGATCGCGTCACCGGCCATGACCCAGGGACGATAGGCTTCGGCATCATGCGGTTTGTCGCTGGCGCCGTGGCCGCGATTGTCGATGGCGATCACCCGGTAGCCGGCATCGCCGAGCGTCTTCAGCCAGCCCGGATGCACCCAGTTGACGTTTGCGGTCGAGGCAAAGCCGTGGATCAACAATACGGGCACACCGGCCGGATCGCCCTCATCGAAGAAGGCGAGCTGCAGTCCGTCATGGGTGAAGCTCGAAAATGTGGGCGTATTCAGGTTCATCGGGCCTTCCTTTTTGGCGCGACCATAGTCGAGCGGCCTTTCATCGTGAAGCCAAAAACTGTGCCTGGTGCGGCGGTTTGGCTCTACACATTTGCGGCGAAGGCTTATAAGGTTCGCGCACATTTCAAAGCATTCGGAGAGCGACATGGCCGGCCACAACATTCCTCACTTCCAGAACGACGGCGGTCACCGCGTTATCGAAGTCGGCGTCAAGGAATTCATGTGCACCGGCGCTTCGGCTCCCTTCGATCATCCGCATATCTTCATCGACATGGGCGACGACAACGAGAAGGTCTGTTCCTACTGCTCGACGCTCTATCGCTTCAATTCCGCGCTCAAGCCGAGCCAGACCAATCCGGCCGGTTGCGTTTTCCACGTGAAGGCGGCGTAACCCGTCCAGATCCGGATCGGACGGATAATGCCGGTCGAACATGCCGCCATCATCGGCGCCGGGATATCGGGGCTGAGCGCTGCCCTTGCGCTTTCGCGCCGGGGTATCAGCTCGGAGATTTTCGAACAAGCGGGCGAACTCATCGACATCGGCGCCGGATTGCAGGTTTCGCCGAACGCCTCCCGCATCCTTGCCGAACTCGGTATCCTTGACGGGCTGTCAAAGGTCTGGCTCGAGCCGGACGCGATCCGGCTGATATCGGGCGGATCGCTCCGCCAACTCGCGGCGGTGCCGGCCGGCAAATTCGCGCGAGAACGCTGGGGCGCTCCCTATGGCGTCCTCCACCGCACCACATTGCAGAAAGCGCTTTTGGATGCGGTTGCGGCCGATCCGCTCTGCCGGCTTCACCTTGGCGTGCGGATAGATTCGACCCTACCGCCTTTCGAGCGGACGGCCGATGTTGTGATCGGCGCTGACGGCGTCTGGTCGAAGCTCCGGCAATTCGTTCCGAGCAGCCCATCGCCGCGCTTTTCCGGCAATATCGCCTACCGTTTTACGATTGCCGAAACTGAGGCGCCGGGTTTCCTCGACCGGGCAAGCGTTTCAGCTTTTCTCGGCGGTTCGGCGCACCTCGTATGCTATCCGCTGAGAGAGACCGGCAGCTTCAACATGGTGGCGATCACCGCCGGCAATTTCGCGCCGCAGGCCTGGCAAAGCGAGGCGACGGAAGAACAGCGGGCGCAGCTGCGGGGGCGCCTTTCCGGCTGGAACGCCGCGATCGTCTCGCTGCTCGAAAAACCCCGGAAGCTGACGTTCTGGCCACTGTTCGAAACCACCGCGGGTTCCTGGCAGGACGGCCGTAAGACTGTTCTGATCGGCGACGCCGCGCATGCGATGATGCCGTTTGCCGGCCAGGGAGCAGCCATGGCAATCGAAGACGCCTACGAACTGGCGGCGTTTCTTTCGAACCGTCCCGTGGCGGAAGCGCTATCGCGCTTCGAAAAACACCGGGCGCCACGCATTGCGAGGCTACGCCAGCGCGGCGCCTTCAACCGATTCGCCTATCATGCGAAAGGGCCGATCCGGATCGGCCGCGATCTCGTGCTCGGCCTCAAGCCGCCGCTAAGCCTGGCGGCAGATCTCGACTGGATCTACGGCTATTGGGCTGTCCATCTGCCGTAAGGCGCCGCCATCGGCGACAAAGCATGTGTGGTCAGACGGCGCTTGCCGCGGCAAAACCCCGTTCGATATCGGCCTTGAGGTCGGCCACGTCCTCGATGCCGATCTGCAGGCGGATGACCGGACCGTCCGTCGGCGCCTTGGCGACCTTGCGATCGTTGAGATAGGCATGCAAAGCGAGGCTTTCAAAGCCACCCCAGGAATAGCCGAGACCGAAAATCCTGAGCGCGTCGAGGAAGGCATGCGCCTTTGCTTTTGATTTCTCGGGGCCGTCGGCGGCAAGCACGAAGGAAAAGATGCCGCTGGCGCCTTTGAAATCGCGCTTCCAGAGATGGTGCGAGGGGAAACTCGGCAGGGCCGGATGCAGCACGCGGGCGACATCCTCCCTGCCCTCCAGCCATTTCGCGATATCAAGCGCGCTTTCATAATGGCGCTCGAGGCGCAGGCCCATGGTGCGCAATCCGCGCAGGATCTGGTAGGCATCATCGGGTGCGCCACAGATGCCGAGCACACCGTTTGCTTCCTTCAGCCGCTCCCAGTGCTCGGCATTGGCCGAAACCGTTCCGAGCAGGATGTCCGAATGGCCGGACGGATATTTCGTCGATGCGTGGATGGAGATGTCGACGCCGTAATCGAGCGGCCTGAAATAGACCGGCGTCGCCCAGGTATTGTCCATCATGACCACGGCGCCGTGGCGGTGCGCAACCGCCGAGATCGCCGGAATATCCTGCATTTCGAAGGTGTTGGAGCCCGGAGCCTCGGTATGAACGAGCTTGGTGTTCGGCCGGAACAGCGTCTCGATGCCGGCGCCGATCTCCGGGTGGTAATATTCCACCTCGACGCCGAGGCGCTTCAGCATCGTATCGCAGAAATGACGCGTCGGGCCATAGACCGAATCGACAACCAGCGCGTGATCGCCGGTAGCGACGAAACCCAGAAACGGAATGGTGACGGCCGCAAGACCCGAGGGCACGAGGATCGTCCCGGCCGAACCTTCGAGCGCGTCGATCGCCTCGCAGAGCGCATCCGTCGTCGGTGTGCCGCGCGTTCCGTAGGTATATTTCTGCGTGCGCGTCTCCATCGCCCGCGCATTCGGAAACAGCACCGTCGAGGCATGCACGACCGGCGGATTGATGAAGCCGTGATAGTCGAAAGGATCGTTGCCGATATGGGTCAGGCGGGTGTTGATGCCGGCATTCTGCAGCAAGCTGTCTTTGTCTTTCATGTCGGGAATAGCCTTTGGCGACGGAGACGCGAAACCGGACTTTTGGACGCCCCGCCATATCAGGTCAACCCCTAGGAGTTGATCGCCGGCGACGTAGCGAAGCGGTGGAAGCCACGATTTTCGCGTTATTTTTCCGCAATCAGGCGCCTATTTCATAGCCAAGTGCCCACGAACGCAGCGCAATCTCCCAAAATGCTGAAATTTGCCGCAATTATTGACCGCGACACTTGACCCTGGTGACATTTGCGACTGTGATAGAACAACTCGCGCCGGGAGGGTGTCGAGAAAATGGGGGGCGGCAGAGTTTTTCCGCCGGAACTTCCCACAAGAAAATACAAGACAACGGAAAAGGTTGGGAAAAAATGAAGAACAAGCTTCTGTCCGCAACGATCGGCGCAGCAGTTTTCGCTCTTGGCGCTTCGGCTGCTTCGGCCACGACACTCACGGATGTCAAGGCAAAGGGTTTCGTTCAGTGCGGCGTCAATACCGGCCTTACCGGCTTTGCCGCACCTGACGCTTCCGGCAATTGGGCCGGCTTCGACGTCGACTTCTGCAAGGCCGTCGCTTCGGCCGTGTTCGGCGACCCCACCAAGGTCAAGTACACGCCGACAAATGCGAAGGAACGCTTCACCGCTCTGCAGTCCGGTGAAATCGACGTTCTCTCGCGTAACACCACTTGGACAATCAATCGCGACACCGCACTCGGCTTCAACTTCCGTCCCGTCACCTATTATGACGGTCAGGGCTTCATGGTGCGCAAGAGCCTGAATGTGAAGTCGGCTCTCGAACTCTCCGGCGCCGCAGTCTGCGTACAGTCGGGCACGACCACGGAACTGAACCTCGCCGATTACTTCAAGACGAACAATCTGCAGTACAATCCGGTCGTCTTCGAAAATCTTCCTGAGGTCAACGCGGCCTACGACGCCGGTCGTTGCGACGTTTACACGACCGACCAATCTGGTCTCTATTCGTTGCGTCTGACGCTGAAGAACCCCGACGAACACGTCATCCTTCCTGAGATCATCTCCAAGGAGCCGCTTGGCCCGGCCGTCCGTCAGGGTGATGATCAGTGGTTCGATATCGTTTCCTGGACGGCTTATGCGCTGATCAATGCCGAAGAGTTCGGCATCACCCAGGCAAATGTCGACGAGATGAAGAACTCGCCGAACCCGGACATCAAGCGCTTCCTCGGCAGCGAGACCGACACCAAGATTGGTACCGATCTCGGCCTGACCAATGATTGGGCCGCCAACGTCATCAAGGGCGTCGGCAATTATGGCGAAATCTTCGAGCGCAACATCGGCCAGGGCAGCCCGCTTAAGATCGAACGCGGCTTGAATGCTCTGTGGAACAAGGGCGGCATCCAGTACGCACCGCCGGTTCGTTAATCGAGCTTTGGCATGAAATCCCGGGAAGGCGGCCGAGCCGCCCTCCCATCTTCCAAAAAGTAAAAAGAAAGCCCGAAAACGGGCACAAGGGGATTGGCGCGGCATGACGCATGGGGCTGTGGATAGGACACCTTTGCATGACACCGGCTGGAGTTTCCGGTCGGCAATGTACGACCCGAAATACCGGAGCATATTTTACCAGCTTCTAACAATCGTTGTTCTCGTGGGCTTTGTATGGTGGGTGGCCCACAACACGGCCGTGAACCTTGCCCGCAGCAATACGGCATCGGGTTTCGGCTTTCTTCGCGGTCGCGCCGGTTTCGAAATCGGCCAGTCGCTGATCACCTTTTCGAGTGACTCGACTTATGCGCGCGCACTTCTCGTCGGTATTCTGAATACCTTGCTCGTGGCGGTGACCGGTATCTTCACCGCGACCATCATCGGCTTCCTGATCGGGATCGGCCGGCTGTCGCGCAATTGGCTGATTGCCAAGCTCTGCACGGTCTATGTCGAGGTTTTCCGCAACATTCCGCCGCTGCTCGTCATCTTTTTCTGGTATCTCGGCGTTCTCTCCGTCTTGCCGCAGCCGCGCGAGTCGGTGGGTCTGCCGTTCAACATGTTCCTCAACAACAGAGGACTGGCCTTCCCGAAGCCGATCTTCGAGACAGGCATGATAGCGGTCGGCATTGCCCTGCTGATTGCGATTGTCGCCACCATCATCATCACGCGTTGGGCCCACAAACGCCAAGCCGCAACCGGCCAGCCGTTCCACACCGTGTGGACGGCGATCGCGCTGATCGTCGGCTTGCCATTGCTGGTCTTCGTTGTCTCCGGCTTTCCGCTCACCTTCGATGTTCCGGTTGCCGGAAAATTCAACCTCACGGGCGGCTCCGTCGTCGGCCCCGAATTCATGTCGCTGTTTCTCGCTCTGTCCTTCTATACCGCCTCGTTCATCGCCGAGATCGTTCGCGGCGGCATTCGCGGCGTTCCAAAGGGACAATCCGAAGCAGCCGGCGCGCTGGGGCTGCATCCGTCGAGCGTGACGAGACTTGTCGTGGTGCCGCAGGCGCTGCGCATCATCATCCCGCCGCTGACGAGCCAGTACCTGAACCTGACCAAGAACTCCTCACTCGCCATCGCGATCGGTTTCTCGGATCTCGTTGCCGTCGGTGGCACGATCCTCAATCAGAGTGGTCAAGCGATCGAGATCGTGTGCATCTGGGGTATCGTCTATCTCAGCTTGAGCATTCTCACGTCGCTGTTCATGAATTGGTTCAATGCCAAGATGGCACTGGTGGAGAGATAAGATGTCGGTCGCCGATAAACCCTTCGTCAGAACGTCCATCCTTGCCGCCGAACCGCCGCCCCCCGGCGAGAGGGGAGCCGTCGCGTGGATACGCCGCAATCTCCTGGCAACGCCCAAGGACGTGATCCTGACGATCCTCGCCCTTGCGCTCATCGCATGGGCCGTGCCGCAGCTCGTCAACTGGCTGTTCATCCAGGCCGTATGGTCCGGGCCGGACCGCACATTCTGCGCGACGACGATCCAGGGCGGCATCCAGCCTGACGGCTGGAGTGGCGCATGCTGGGCCTTCATCAGCGCCAAGTACGATCAGTTTATCTTCGGCCGCTATCCGCTCGGTGAGCGTTGGAGGCCGGCGATCGTCGGGATCCTGTTCATTCTGCTGCTGGTTCCGATGCTGATCCCGTCGGCGCCGCGCAAGGGTCTGAACGCCATTCTTCTGTTCGCCGTCCTGCCGGTCATCGCCTTCTGGCTTCTTCACGGTGGCTTCGGCCTCGAAGTGGTGGAGACTCCACTCTGGGGCGGGTTGATGGTGACGCTCGTCCTGTCCTTTGTCGGTATTGCCGTCTCCTTGCCCTGCGGCATTCTGCTTGCGTTGGGGCGCCGCTCGAAGATGCCTGTCATCCGGATGCTCTGCGTGACCTTCATCGAGGTCATTCGAGGCGTTCCGCTGATCACCGTTCTGTTCATGGCAAGTGTCATGCTGCCGCTCTTCCTTCCCACAGGCTGGAACGTGGACAAATTGCTGCGGGCGCTGATCGGCGTGTCGATCTTCACGTCGGCCTATATGGCGGAAGTGATCCGCGGCGGCCTTCAGGCGATCCCGAAGGGACAATTCGAAGGCGCAGATTCGCTTGGCCTCGGCTATTGGCAGAAGACCCGGCTGATCATCATGCCGCAGGCCATCAAGCTAGTCATCCCGAGCATCGTGAACACCTTCATCGGAACGTTCAAGGACACGTCGCTGGTCACCATTATCGGCATGTTCGACTTGCTTGGCATCGTCAAGCTGAACTTCTCCGATGCCAACTGGGCAAGCTCCGTCACGCCGATCACGGGTCTCATCTTCGCGGGCTTCATCTTCTGGCTGTTCTGCTTCGGCATGTCGCGCTATTCAGGCTTCATGGAACGCCATCTCGATACCGGCCACAAACGATAAGAACGCTAAAACGATAAGAATGAGGGAAAACAATCATGGCTGAAGCTCCAGCGAAAAAGCTCACCGTTTCCGCAACGGAAGTGGCGGTCGAGATCGTCAACATGAACAAGTGGTACGGCGATTTCCATGTGCTGCGCGACATCAACCTGAAAGTCATGCGCGGCGAGCGCATCGTCATTGCCGGGCCGTCGGGCTCGGGCAAGTCGACGATGATCCGTTGCATCAACCGTCTGGAAGAGCATCAGAAGGGCAAGATCATCGTCGACGGCACCGAGCTGACCAACGATCTGAAGAAGATCGACGAAGTACGGCGCGAAGTCGGCATGGTGTTTCAGCACTTCAATCTCTTCCCGCATCTGACGATCCTCGAAAACTGCACGCTGGCGCCGATCTGGGTCCGCAAGATGCCGAAGAAGCAGGCGGAAGAAGTGGCCATGCATTTTCTGAAGCGGGTCAAGATCCCGGAACAGGCCAACAAATATCCGGGCCAGCTCTCCGGCGGCCAGCAACAGCGTGTGGCGATCGCCCGGTCGCTCTGCATGAACCCGAAGATCATGCTGTTCGACGAGCCGACCTCGGCGCTCGATCCCGAAATGATCAAGGAAGTGCTCGACACCATGGTGGGTCTTGCCGAGGAAGGCATGACCATGCTCTGCGTCACACACGAAATGGGCTTTGCCCGCCAGGTCGCCAACCGCGTCATCTTCATGGACCAGGGCCAGATCGTCGAGCAGAATTCGCCGGCCGAGTTCTTCGACAATCCGCAGCACGAGCGCACCAAGCTGTTCCTGAGCCAGATCCTGCACTGAGGCAGAGAGCTGAAGCTTTTAAAGGACCCGCCGCGCCTTCCGGTTCGGCGGGTCTTTCGCGTTCAGCGGGAAGCTGTCGCCTGCAGCAGACTGCAGAGACCGGCAAGACCGGAATCGGAGCCGCCTGAACCGGATATATCGGCGCAACGGACGAGCATCTTGCGCTGCTCATTGACAGGCCTCGCCCGAAAGGCCTCCAGGGTCTGGATCTGGGACGCGCTGAGGCTACGCTCAGCCGCCGGTCTCCTGTCGCTGCCTACCCCATCTGCCCTGCCGATGGCGAGATTGGCATCGACGCCATTACCGCTGCCGACCGAGGCCGTGGTGTTGGCATCGAGCCCATCAGAACCGCCGGTGCGCGCATTGAGATCGGCATTGACGCCGCGCCCGCCACCGATCCTGGCGTTGGCGTCTGTATCGAGACCGTTACCGACACTGGCATTGACATCGGCATCGATGCCCCGGCCACCACCGGCATTGGCGATCGCATCGGCATTGACGCCGTTCGAGCCGCCGACGGAAGCATTGGCATCGGCGCTGATGCCGTTCCCACTGCCGATCGAAGCCCCGCCATCGGCGCTGACGGCATTGCCTGCATTCACCGACACGCCGACATCGATCGCACGCGCATCGCTTGCCGGCATGGCAAGGAGGGCGCAGGTAGATGCGAGCACTGCAAAGGACAGTCTATTGTGGTTATGGGTCATATTTTCCTCCGTTTCATTCCGCCGAACCATCTGCCCGGCAGTCGAAAATCGAGGAACGCGCGTACCTTCGATTGACCGGACGCCTGCAGCTACAGGACGTCCATGGCAAGGCAACGTGAAGAGATGACGAATGTTTCACAACATGGCGCGGCAAGTCGGCTTGGCGGCGTGCAATGATGTTTCACGGTTATTGAATTCCGAATTGCTCGACCGACTGTGCCAGAAGCGGGCATGTCCGCTGACAGTCGGAGGCTTGCTGAAGTATTCCCTCCGATGGCGCCAGCGATCTTCAGCCGGCGACGAAAATCCGATAGCACTTTTCCTTGAGATCGACCACAGCTGTCGCGGGCGTTGGCTTTTCCACTAGCGATTGAACATGCTAAAAATAACTCCCTCTCCGCCTGGATATATCAAGCGGGAAGTCCATGTTTCAGAATGTTTCTCATCTGATGGAACTGGAGGTTTAGAATGGGCATTTTCGACAAGATCAAACATGCAATCTTCGGAGAGGCGAAAGCGGCCGAACCCGTTGCTGCCGGCGCGCCGAAGACAGAGCCGGCGCAAGCGCCTGCCTCACCGTCGGCAGCCCCCAGTGCGGCGCCTGCGGCCCCTGCCCCGCAGAGCAAGCCGGTCCCCACGGCCACCGCGCCAGCCAGCACAGGGACAGTCGATATCGTCCCGATCCTTGACGCGGCAGTAAAGAAGAGCGGTCAGAAACTCGATTGGCGCCGCTCGATCGTAGACCTGATGAAAGCCGTCGGGATGGATGCGAGCCTGACCGAGCGCAAGGAACTTGCCGCTGAACTCGGCTATACCGGCGACACCAACGATTCCGCAAAAATGAACATGTGGCTGCACAAGGCGCTGATGAAGCGGCTTTCGGAAAATGGCGGCACGGTCCCGGCCGATCTCCTGGATTAATCAACGGCGGATGGCTGCCGCCATTTCTACGACGGCAGCCACCCGGCAAGGTCTCGCGCCGATGCGGAGGGAACAAGGAGTCCGCTTGCCCGCAGGCGTTGGAACCAATAACGTCGCGCTCGATTACTTCAAAAATCGATCATGGAGACTTAAATCCGATGAGATTGATGGCAGTCGTTGGTCTTGCACTGAGCTTGGGCTGTATCTCGGCCGCAGAATCCCCTTCAAACTATCAATCCTATAGCGGCATTCGGGTCGATACCGACCCGGTCCTCCTGGCTCGATACGACAAGGCGCTTCAACGCTGCGTGCCGGAGGCAAGCTCATGGCGGCGCGGCTCGCCGGATCCGCAAAGCCTGCATTACAACGCGGCGCTCAGAAATTGCCTCTATAGACGCAGCTTCGTCGACAGAGGCGTCTACGCCTATCCTATCCCGAAGGTCTACTTCGATCACTTCCTGGATCGCTGAAAAGAGCGGAGCCCTTCAGAGGCCTATCAAACAGAAACCCCGCCATTTTGGCGGGGCTGTCCTCAATCGCGATGCTGCGACCTCTGCATAGTTCCTTAAATCGGAAAGACGCGCGGCGTTATAGTCAGCGTTTGCCGCCAGCTGGCGGGCGGCCCTTGCCCGCCGGGCGATTGCCGCTTCCGGACGAGGTCTTGGCATCGTTGCCCTGACCGAAGTTGGTGCCGCCAAGATGGCCACCGCCGCTGGTATTGGCAACCTGGCGCTGCGCTTTGCGCAACAGTGCCTCTGCATTGGTCTTGCTCATGAAATTCTCCTCGATGGCTGGAAAACCCAGCCGGAATGCCGCCACTGACATCCGCGGTCAAAGACCGAAGGCATATCAGGCAGCGACGATGGGTGTGGGCGGGAGGCTTGTGTCGATCAAAGAATTGACTGCGTTCATGACGATCCCCCCTCAACCGGCATGACAATCACCCTCCGGCTGCTGCCGGACGGCGCAGAAATCGATTTTGAAAGGAAAGATCAGCTGGGACGCCAGGGCGCAAACCAAGCTCGACAAGCAATTTCGATAGATGAATCAATAAGACGGCAATGTGTTTAAAACAAGTTCCCGGCTTCCTGGCTGGAGAGGCATTGCCGATGGCTTTTGCCGATTCATAGAGGATGAACATGCTGCAGCTCCGGTTGGAACACTTCTTGCAGAGTTACTAATATGTTTATGATGCAAGGACCAAATGTCATGAATCGGTACACATCGCATCAGTTTCCCGCGCTGAGGATCCTCATGAGCGGCCAGGAAAAATACAGCGTCGTCAGAACCCTCGGCGACGCAGCCACCATACTCATCTCCGAATGGCCGGGCGATGATGGCGAGGAGTATGTCGTGGCGGTGAGGACATGCCTCGACGCCATCCGCGGAACCACGCCCCCGGACGCCGCGCGGGAAGCGCTGATCAGAGCGGCTGATGAAGCCGGCATCCGCTACCTCTCGGTCGTTCACTGAGATCGCTCGAGCAGATTCCAGAGAAGAATTTGCGGAAATGCTCGAGGTGCAAATCCGCCGCTCGAACAGATATGGGCACCGCGTTCCTGAACTTCGGCGAATAACGGAACGACTGCCGAATCGAGCCGCGCGCATCTTCCTGGCTTCGCCCTTTTCAAAGCGCGTTTGAAGCAAGACATTTCTGTCTTCTGATCGACCTTCGCAATTTCGCGCATGGTCTTTCCCGCGTCACACGAATCGAAATAAACATCAAACGCCGATCAATGGGTAATTAAGGGAATAATATAAGAATGCGCGCCGGTACCGTAACAGTATTGATTGCCATGGGATTGCTCACTGCCTGCACGCCGACGCGTCAGGACTATGATGCTTTCGTCACATTGCTGCAGGGCAGCTCGAGAGCGAGAAGTGAAGCCGTCAAAGAATGCGTGAGGGGCTTCGATGGAAGGACCACTCGCAACTTCGGCCTTTTGACAAACACCTCGGACAAAGACGCTGCGCGCGTTGGCTGCAATCGATTTATCGCAGCGATCGCCTCCGGTCGCGCCACCTATGACGACGTCGTTGATATCAAACGCCACCGGCCCACTCCGAAGTTGATCAAAATCTTTCAAGGTCGCTAAACAGGATTACGCGTCGGCTTGCGGTGTCAGGCTCGCAAGCCGGCGACAACTCGTTTGATACGAAGCCGCCGCCGCCCAGAAGTGCTGCGGACACGGTGCACTCCGAGCCGATTGCCAATTCATCCGAGATGGCTATCGTGTGGCATCACCAATCTGCCGTGTGAGATGAGATGACCTACGAGAAGATACCCGGAGGTCCGGAACTGCTGGCGTGGTTCGGCCAGAAGCCGTCCTTTCACGACGCGGAAATTTTGAGCCTCACACTCAATCGCACTGGCATCAGCGAGCTGAAGATTCACGGCTGGATTGGCACCGATGCTGTTGATCAAGATGGATACCGCATCCTTGACAAACATGCGGTCGTCACCTTCACCTTCGAAGATATCATGGACCTGCAGCTGGACGGCTTCAGCCATCAGAACGTGATCAATGGTCTCGTCCTTCGCTACGCAATTGATCGCGGTCGAGCCGGCTACTATGCCCTGCCAAAAGGACCGGAAGACATCGAAATCGAGCTCCGACCCTGTTACGGACTGGATGGTTTTATCCGCGCGAAGAAGGTCACAGT
This sequence comes from Rhizobium changzhiense, assembly GCF_013087625.1. Classification (NCBI taxonomy): domain Bacteria; kingdom Pseudomonadati; phylum Pseudomonadota; class Alphaproteobacteria; order Hyphomicrobiales; family Rhizobiaceae; genus Rhizobium; species Rhizobium changzhiense. The sequence continues at coordinate 193,800 of NZ_JABFCQ010000002.1, read as the reverse complement.
GAGGTTCGCTCCGGGGCGGCCTACTGCAGACAGACCAACTGCCGCTGCGGTCCCTTGAGGAAATCTTTGCTTCTCGATTTTGGTTTCTGCCCAACTCATAGCCTGTCCTGGCGCTTCTCCTGTGACATCAGCTGGCTGGCGAATGCAGCGGAGAGCGCGTCGTCGGCATATTCAAATGTACCGGCTGTTTTGACCTCCATAGCGGCGCGCATCAACGCACCCAGCGCGGCCCGTGCGAAAGAGCCGCCGACACTCACGCGGCGTACTCCGACGCTCGACAGTTCGGCAACCGAGTATTTTCGCCCTTTCAATCCCATGACCACGTTGACTGGCTTGTCCACGGCCGCACAAACGGTTCTGATTGCCTCGATATCCGGCAAACCGGGGGCGTAGAGCACGTCTGCTCCGGCAGCCGAAAATGCTTGCAGCCGTTCGATGGTGTCCTCCAGATCGGGTCTCTCCCAAAGATAATTCTCCGCCCGCGCCGTGAGAAGGAAAGGCAGACCGCGTGCAGCCTCCGCTGCAGCATGGATGCGTTCGACGGCTTGCGACAGCTCGTAGATCGGGTCAGCAGGATTGCCTGTTGCGTCTTCGATCGATCCGCCGACAAGTCCGGTTTCGCAGGCCAAGCGGATGGTTTCCGCACAGGTTTCTGGCGACGCACCGAAGCCATCCTCAAGGTCGGCAGAGACAGGAAGATCCGTAGCCCGGATGATCTCGGCGGCGTTCTCAAGGACCTCATCCCGTCCAAGGCTTGCGAATGAATCCAACTTGCCTTTGGAAAAGGCGTAACCCGCGCTGGTGGTCGCGAGCGCCTCGAAGCCAAGGCTCGCGAGCAGGCGAGCCGAACCGGCGTCCCACGGGTTCGGGATAACAAAAGCCATGTCGCCCTGGTGAAGCGCCTTCAGCCGCTCGAACTTTGCCTTTTGATCCATAAACGCCTCCCCTCGCATGTCACTGAGGCGAGACTAGCACTGCGAGAACGAAATGTGAACACGCTCCGCGAACTTGCTTTGGAGACTCCGCAGCAGAGGCCGAAATCAGCTGTTACCCATCTCTTCGGTATGGACAGTTGAAATGATGGCGACCCCTGCAGGAATCGAACCTGCGACAACCTGCTTAGAAGGCAGGTGCTCTATCCAGCTGAGCTAAGGGGCCGTCCGGCGGTCGCGTTCAGGGAGCGCGACCGGATGCGGCATATCTGGACTAGAAATCTCAATGCGTCCAGGGCTGTGTGCGCGTATAGCGGAAATTGTCCGGATAGGCGACGACCTGGCGGACCGGATCCTTCGGTGCGATGACGCGGTATTCGATGCCGTTGCGCTGGGCGTAGGCTTCGGCGAGTTCCTGCGTTTCGAAGGTGAGCTTCACCTGCTGGCGCATATCGCCCGAGGAAGTGTAGCCCATGATCGGATCGATCTTGCGCGCCGACTCCTGATCGTATTCAAGCACCCAGAGATTGGTCTTGGCCTTGCCGGACTGCATGGCGGTCTTGGCTGGACGATAGATCTTGGCAGACATGACTGCAGCGTCTCCGACTATGCGGGCAGCGCCCGCCTTTCATGGTCTCAATCCCGTTGCCGGCCCGTTCTCGGGCCTGGCATCATCGCTGAGGATAATGCCAAGAGATGAATTTTGCTTAGCCGCGAATCCCCGCTTTTTCAAGAAAAAAGGCGATGTGCGACACGGCTGCCGACTCCGTTCGCATGACGGCCAACCCCGCCTCCCTTTCAAATCCGGTGATTGTCGGCCGGATTTCGCAATATTACCGATTGTCTCATGTTGTGATCACAACTTGATTGCCGCTGCCTTCCCTCGGCACTAGTTTACGGCTCAATCGATTTCAGTGGATTTGCAGCTCATGATGAGACGTTCGGCGGAGTTCAATGCCATTGTGATAGGCGCTAGCATCACGGCGTTCTTCTACGTTGCCATCAGCTACGCCCAATATATCGGCCTGATCGCCCACGGCTAAGGTAGCCTTGTGCTGACGTTCAATTGCGCCAGGCAGACCGAACTCGTGCGCCCGGAAGCAGGCTGGCGACCTATCAAGATTTTCTGTCTTGCATCCACAGGTCCGGCGAGGAATCTTCGGCCAGAGCTGGATTTATGGGTTGCGACGGCGAAGTGAACCGTGTATCTCCCCTGCCATTCACGGCACGGAGTGTAGCGCAGTCTGGTAGCGCATCTGGTTTGGGACCAGAGGGTCGGGAGTTCGAATCTCTCCACTCCGACCATTCAATATCCCGATATTCTTGAATTCCCTGACAGGTGCACCGCTGCTCGCGCGCGCCGTCGTCACTTCGCCTTCTTCGTCGTCGTGGCGCTAACGATCCTGTCGCCCGGCTTGATTCCCAGTTTGGTGACGATGCCGGCATTGAGTTCGACGACGTATTTCACCGCGACCGTCGAATCGATGATGTCGCGCGAATAGGGCACTGCCTTTTCCTTGATGTGGCGAATCGTGCCGGTGTCGTCGGCAAAAAGCATGTCGAGCGGCAGGATGGTATTCTCCATCCACATGGTGACGCGCCGCGGCTGATCGAAATCGAAGATCATGCCGGCATCATCGGCCATCGTCTTGCGAAACATCAGGCCGCGGGCGCGCTGATCCGGGGTCACGGCGATTTCGACGGTAAAATGCAGCACCTTGCCCGCAGCGGTCTGGATGAGCAGCGGCTCCTTGTCGAACCGTATCTCCTCGTCAGCCAACGCCGGCAGCGCGACCATGAAAAAAAGCGCCAGGATGGCGCTTCTGATGACATCAAATAGGATTAGGCCGCGCATGTTCAGTGCGACCGGCTTGCCGGGCTCGGAACGTCGGGATGGATTTCAGCGGCCATCAGGCCCTTTTCGCCGTCGCCGAAGCGGACGAGCACCACCTGGCCGGGGCGCAGTTCCGTCAGGCCGAAACGGCGGAGTGTTTCCATGTGCACAAAGATGTCTTCGGTGCCCTCGCCACGCGTCAGGAAACCGAAGCCCTTGGTGCGGTTGAACCACTTGACCAGCGCACGCTCAAGCCCGCTCGTCGCGGTCACCTGCACATGGGTGCGCACCGGCGGCAGTTGCGAGGGATGAACCGCGGTCGATTGGTCCATCGAAAGGATCTTGAAAGCCTGGTAGCCGCGCTCGCGGCGCTGAATGAGGGCGACGATGCGTGTTCCCTCGAGGATCGTCTGGTAGCCGTCGCGGCGCAGGCAGGTCACGTGCAGGAGAACATCCTGCATGCCGTTGTCGGGCACGATGAAGCCAAAACCCTTGGCGACGTCAAACCACTTGACGACGCCGGTGATTTCAACAAGATCGACCGGTTCTCCCGATAGCTCGTCGAGGTCGGAGTATTCGTTCGATGAAATCCTATCAGCCATTGTCGCCAGCCCCTCGAATACGCGTCACACTGTTACGGTTAACTGATTCTTGAAATCAAGATTAACATCTTGGTAACGGATAAGCGCAAGTCCTAGTTTTCGGTTATTCCCAGCTGCACATTTTATAAAGATGACTTGCCCGAAGCTGACCTCGGTTCGCCGAAAAAAGCCAGCCCCAATAAAGGAGTAAATAGAATGCGTTATCTTCATACAATGGTTCGCGTCAAAGACCTGGACGCCTCGCTTGCCTTTTACACCACGCTGTTCGGGCTGGAGGAGATTCGCCGCCACGAAAACGAAAAAGGCCGCTTCACCCTGGTTTTCCTGGCCGCCCGCGACGATCTCGACCGTGCGCGCAGCGAAAAGGCTCCCTGCCTCGAGCTTACCTACAATTGGGACACGGAAGATTATAGCGGAGGACGCAATTTCGGCCACCTCGCTTATGAGGTCGACGATATTTACGCGACCTGCCAGAATCTGATGGACAACGGCATCACTATCAACCGGCCGCCGCGCGACGGCAACATGGCCTTCGTGCGCTCGCCCGATGGCATCTCGATCGAAATCCTGCAGAAGGGCAGCCCACTTCCAGCCACTGAGCCCTGGGCGTCGATGGGCAATACCGGCGCCTGGTAAGGGTTTTCGCCGCAAGGCTTTTGCGAGGCTTGCGGCTTTTTCGATTTCGGGTCCGGCCGGCGCCTCGGCGCTTGCCGCGATCCGACGCCGCAGGCAATCTCCTGGCGACTCGAAGCGGAAGAGAAGCGTTTTCGCTTATTTTCCGCATCAACTGGAGACTGTCGCTTGCGTAAGATGCAGATGCGGATGCCCGTGATGGGCGCTTTGCTGATCGCCACCTCGGTTCTGGCACTGTCCGGCTGCGCGTCGGACAAGAAGGCGCTCGATGCGGCGGCGACGAATCCGGTGGTTCCGGCGGTGCAAGCCGCAGCACCGCAAGTGGCCACGGCAGCGCCTGCAAGCCCTGCCCCACGTTCGGTCTATACCGATCCCCGGCTCGTCAACGTCTCCGGCGTCGAGGGCGCGCCTCAGGTCGTGGCACAGGATCCGAATGCAGCCGTCCCGCCCGCTGGCTCGGCAACGGCGGCGCCTGCCAATATCGGCGGGCTCGTCCTGCAGTCGACCCGGATCAACGCGCAGGCGATGAGCATCTTTTCCGATCATCAGCCGGCGCCGCAGAACAACAGCACGTCGACTGTCATTCAGCCGCAGGCCTATGTGCCGGTGGAAGGTGCAGCACCGGCGCGAAGCAGCGTCTACAGCCAGCCGCCCGTGCCCCAACAGCCGGCAGAACCGGTGCTGCCGCAGCAATCCTCGCAGAATAACAGCACGCAGCTTGCGCCCGTGCAGACGGCGTCCTTGGCGACGGGCAGCATTCCGACCTCGACGATGAACGCGCTCTACAGCGCGCCGAAGCAGAACCTGCTCGGCAGCCTCTCGGGCCTGCTGCACAAGGCGGCCCTGCCCGGCATGACGCGTATCGGGCCGAATGGGCTACATCTCCAGAACGACAAGGTCGAGGTCGGCTGCTTCAAGCCCGACCTGCTGAAGGTGATCAAGATGGTCGAAAGCCATTTCGGCCGGCCGGTCATCGTCACCTCCGGCTATCGCGACGAAGAACACAACCGCCTCGTCGGCGGTGCTGACGAATCGATGCACAAGAGCTGCGAGGCCGCCGACATCCAGATCGACGGCGTGACGAAATGGAATATCGCCGCCTATATCCGCTCATTGCCGGACCGCGGCGGCGTCGGCACCTACTGCCACACGGATTCGGTTCACCTCGATACCGGCAAAACCCGCGACTGGAACTGGGGCTGCGGCGGCAAACGTGCACCGATAACGACGGCAAGAGCGATCTGACGGCCGCGCGATTTCGACATTACGTTACGGCAGCGCCGCCTCGTCTCGTTAAAGAAACAAGTGGCAGCCTATTGATTCAGCTTCAATAATCGGCGTCTCGAATGCAGTCGGTTTTCCTGTCATTTTTTTGAAAGAAAACCGCAATTGCCGCTTGCGGGATTTAAAACGCCTGACTATAAGGGCGCCACCACGAAGGAAGCGCCCTTCGTCTATCGGTTAGGACACCAGATTTTCATTCTGGGAAGAGGGGTTCGACTCCCCTAGGGCGTGCCACTTTCTCTTCATCAAGAAGCCATCACTTCCGCTTGCAGAAGCCAGCGCGCGCTCCTATTTTAACGGGGCTGCCTGCGCCCTTCGTCTATCGGTTAGGACGACAGATTCTCATTCTGTAAAGAGGGGTTCGACTCCCCTAGGGCGTACCACTCCTGGTGATAGGCCGTCGTCTTCCGTTTCGATCGACGTTGGCCGGCCCTATGAGTCCCCTCGAGGAGAACCCTTCGGATTCGCGCGACGTTGCCCATCCTAGCTGCCGGCTTGATTTTTCTCCGCTCCGCCGTAGCCTGCGCCTCGATTTTCCACAGGAGCAAAAAAATCGGCGAAAACGATGATTTTTTCGTGTCTTGGCGCTTGCGGCCTTCGAAGGTGCTGACTATAAGGGCGCCACCACGAAGGAAGCGCCCTTCGTCTATCGGTTAGGACACCAGATTTTCATTCTGGGAAGAGGGGTTCGACTCCCCTAGGGCGTACCACTTTCTCTCCCTTGACACTTCCCATCCTCATCGCTCTTGCGCGACTGCTCTATTTCGCCGGCGCTGCATCGCAGACGCGCAGCTGGATGCGGCGTGCGCCCTGGTAGTGGTCGGCACCGAGCGAACCGGCGACATGCAGGTTGGCGCCGCGTGAATTGATGAGAAGATTGCCAAGCGGCGTATCGGCGGCGCGGAAGGCGATGCCGTCGAGCCGCGATCCGTCCATTGCCTCCAGCGTCACCTTCACATGTTTCTCGCCGACGAGGCGGGCGTCGCGCAGACGATGCGCCGGCACGGCAAAGAGCGGCTGCGCGTGGCCGGAGCCATAAGGGCCGGCGGCCTCCAGGCGGTCGATGAGTTCGAGGCTGGCGCCGCTTGCGCCGATCGCACCGTCGATCTTCAAGGTCTCGTTGGCGACGAGGCCTGCCACCGTTTTTGCCGCTCTCTCCGTGAAGAAGGTCCGCAGCCTGCCGAGATCGGCGCGCTCGACCGTCAGGCCCGCGGCCATGGCGTGGCCGCCGCCTTTGACGAGCAGACCCTCGTCGACTGCGGCCCGGACCATCCTGCCCATGTCGAAGCCGTTGATCGAGCGACCCGAACCGGTGCCCCGGCCGGAAGGATCGAAGGCGATCGCGAAGGCAGGCCGTTTGAACTTTTCCTTCAGCCGCGCCGCAATCAGGCCGACAATGCCGGGATGCCATTTCTCATGGGCGGTGACGATGACGGACGCGCCCTCGCCGTCGCCATATTCGGCGAGCGCCTCGGCTTCCGCCTCCTGCAGCATGATCGCCTCCATCGCCTGGCGTTCGCGGTTGAGCTCGTCGAGACGCTGGGCGATCATTTCCGCCTCACCGGCGTCATCAAGCGTCAGCAGCCGGCTGCCGAGTGCCGCGTCGCCGATCCGCCCGCCGGCATTGATGCGCGGGCCGATCAGGAAGCCGAAATGATAGGGTGTCACCGGGCCGGCCAGCCCCGCCTTGCGGAACAGTGCTGCCAGCCCGGCATTGCTCTGGTGGCGGGCAGCGACCAGCCCCTTGACCACATAGGCGCGATTGAGGCCCTTCAGCGGCACGACATCGCAGACCGTCGCAAGTGCGACGATATCCAGCCATTGCAGCAGATCGAGCGCCAGGATGCGCTTGTTGCCGGCCGCGCGCAGCATCCGGAGCGTCGCGACCAGCACCATGAAGACGACGCCGGCGGCGCAAAGGTGCCCCTGCCCCGAGAGATCGTCCTCGCGGTTCGGGTTGACCAGCGCATGGCAGGACGGCAGCTCATGTGTCACCTGGTGGTGATCGATGACGACGACATCGATATTGCGCGCGGTAGCGGCGGCCAACGCCTCGTGGCTGGTGGAGCCGCAATCGACGGTCACGATCAGCTGAGCGCCATTGTCGATCAACTGGTTGATCGCCGCCGGATTGGGGCCGTAACCTTCGAAGACGCGGTCGGGAATATAGATGGTCGCCTTGACGCCGAAATGACTGAGAAAACGAAACATCAGCGCCGAGGAGGCTGCGCCGTCCACGTCATAGTCGCCGAAGATCGCGACGCTCTCACCACGCTCGATCGCGCGCAAGAGGCGGTTCGCGGCCTTTTCGCAATCGGTCAGCTTATGGGGATCGGGCATCAGGCTGCGAATCGTCGGATCGAGGAATTCGATCGCCTCGTCTACCGTCACGCCGCGCCCGGCAAGCACCCGGGCGATCAGGTCCGGCAGTCCGTGGATTTGCGACATGGCCAGCGCGCGGTTCTGCCCGGCCTGGTCGAGCCGCGCGACCCAGCGATTGTCGAGCGCGGATTTCTCCACGCCGAGAAACGCGCGCTGTACGGGATCGACGAGATCTGCCATGCCACACTCCGCTGACTTCATCTGCTCTTTCTACAGGAGCAGCGGAGATAACATAGCGATGGATTTGCAGACACGGATTTTTACCAAAACACCGCCCAGATGATCATGGCGATGCCGGCGAACTGCACCAGCAGGAACGAAAACAGCGTCAGCAGAATGGCCCAGTTGCGGCCTTCCGTGTTTTCCTCGTCATCAGCCTCATCAGAGATCTCTTGAGGAATTTCACGGTAGGCCGGCTTGAGGATTTCCTCAGGCAAATCAGGATGGTTCGGCGGCACGTCGCTCGGGTAGCCATACCCCTTCCCGGCGTGGCTGTCCTTGCTCATGAAATTCTCCACCCAGACGACTCACCATCTTAGGTTTAGTTATATCAATATTTCGGTATCTGTTAATATAGCCTTCCGTAACGAAAGGTTGAATAGATAACAAAAAAACCGCCCTGCAGGGACAGGGCGGCGCAATGGTCCTCCGGGACGAGAAAAAGGCTCAGCCTTCCTCTTTCGGCCGCTCGATGCGAATCACCTGCGGCTCGCCGAAGAGGTAACCTTCCGACTTGATCGAGGCGACCGCCTTGCGCACCGACTCTTCCATCGTCGCATGGGTGACAAGGATGATCGTCTGGTGGTGCGATGGCGCCAGGTGCTGCTTGGAGCGCTGGACGATCGATTCCAGCGAGATGTTGTTTTCGGCCATGCGGGTTGCGACGCTGGCAAAGACGCCGGTACGGTCGAGCACGGTCAGGCGGATGAAATAGCCGCCCTCGTGGCTCTGCATCCGCGCCTTGCGGTAGGGCTCCAGCGTCGTTGCGGGATGACCGAGCACAGGCACGCGCTGGGCGCCCGGCTGGCTCTTGGCGATATCGGCGATATCGCCAAGCACCGACGAGGCCGTGGCGTTGCCGCCGGCACCAGGGCCGACCATCAGCAGTTCGCCGAGCACGTCGGATTCGATTGCCACCGCATTGGTGACGCCATCGACCTGGGCGATGACCGAATCGACCGGCACCATCGTCGGGTGCACGCGCTGCTCGATGCCGGTATCTGTGCGCTGGGCAACGCCTAAGAGCTTAATGCGATAGCCGAGCTCGGCAGCGGCGTGGATATCCTCGATCGAGATATTGGTGATGCCTTCGAGATAGATGTCGTCGGCCGCGATCTGATTGCCGAAGGCGAGCGTCGTCAGGATGGAAAGCTTGTGGGCCGTGTCATTGCCCTCGATATCGAAGGCTGGATCAGCCTCGGCATAACCCAGCCGCTGCGCTTCCTTGAGGCATTCGGCGAAGGAAAGCCCCTCCTTCTCCATCTTGGTCAGGATGTAATTGCAGGTGCCGTTCATGATGCCATAGATGCGCGAGACGGAATTGCCCGTCAGCGATTCACGTAGCGCCTTGATGACCGGGATGCCGCCGGCGACTGCCGCCTCGAAGTTCAGCAGCGACCCCTTCTCCTCGGCGATCGTCGCAAGCTCGACGCCGTGATAGGCAAGCAGCGCCTTGTTGGCTGTCACCACATGGAGACCACGCTGGAGTGCCGTGCGCACGGAGATGTTGGCAGCCCCTTCGGCGCCGCCCATCAGCTCGACGAAGACGTCGATATCGCCCTTTTCGGCAAGCTCCTCCGGCCGGTCGAACCAGGCAACAGTGGAAAGATCGATGCCGCGATCCCTCGCCCTGTCACGCGCCGAGACAGCCGTGATGGTGATCGGACGACCGCAGGTAACGGCAAGCTCGTTGCTTTTCTGCTGAATGATGCGGACAAGCGAGGCGCCAACGGTGCCCAAGCCCGCAATGCCGATTCTGAGGGCATCTGCCATGGATCGATCCTGAAATATCTGTGTGGCGGCAGCCGCCGGACGCGGCTGCCGGAGAGTTGGATTAGCGGTGTGCGTTCAGCGAGATGACGTTGTGCATCGTCTCGTCTGCCGTCGACATGAACTTCTTGATGTTGCGCGCAGCCTGGCGGATGCGGTGTTCATTTTCGACAAGGGCCAGACGGACGTAGTCGTCGCCCATTTCGCCGAAGCCGATACCCGGGGCAACGGCGACGTCGGCCTTCTCGACCAGCAGCTTGGAGAATTCCAGCGAACCGAGATGACGGAACTTTTCCGGGATCTTCGCCCAGGCAAACATCGTCGCAGCCGGCGGCGGCACGTCGAACCCGGCCTTGCCGAAGCTTTCGACCATGACGTCGCGGCGACGTTTATAGACGTTGCGGACTTCCGCAATGTCGGAACCATCGCCGTTCAGCGCATGCGTCGCCGCCACCTGGATCGGCGTGAAGGCGCCGTAGTCGAGATAGGACTTGACGCGGGTGAGCGCCGCGATCAGCCGCTCGTTGCCGACGGCAAAGCCCATGCGCCAGCCGGGCATGGAGAAGGTTTTCGACATCGAGGTGAACTCGACGGTCACGTCCATCGCGCCCGGCACTTCGAGAACCGACGGCGGCGGGGCGCCGTCAAAGTAGATTTCCGAATAGGCGAGGTCGGAAAGCACGATGATGTCGTGCTTTTTCGCAAAGGCGATGACGTCCTTGTAGAAATCGAGCGTCGCGACAAAGGCCGTCGGGTTCGAGGGATAGTTGAGGATCAGCGCCAAGGGCTTCGGTATCGAATGCCGGACCGCGCGTTCGAGCGGTTCGAAGAAGCTCGCATCCGGCTCCACCGACATGGAACGGATCACGCCGCCCGCCATCAGAAAGCCGAAGGCATGGATCGGATAGGTGGGGTTCGGGCAGAGGATCACGTCGCCAGGCGCGGTGATTGCCTGCGCCATGTTGGCGAAGCCTTCCTTGGAGCCCAAGGTGGCGACGACCTGGGTATCCGGGTTGAGCTTGACGCCGAAACGGCGGGCATAATAGGCGGCCTGGGCGCGGCGCAGGCCCGGAATGCCCTTGGAAGAGGAATAGCGGTGCGTGCGCGGATCCTGCACGACCTCGCACAGCTTGTCGACGATCGACTGGGGAGTGGGAAGGTCGGGGTTTCCCATGCCGAGATCGATGATATCGGCACCGCCCGCTCGCGCGCTTGCCTTCAAACGGTTGACCTGTTCGAAAACATAAGGCGGCAAACGCCGGACTTTGTGAAACTCTTCCATCTCATTCCCCATGGAAAGGCGGCATTTCGGGCCGCAGTCGAAGTTCGTTCCGTCTCCCGGCGGCTGCGACACGAACTTCAGAATCGCAACGCCGTATTCATCAGACCCAAGCGACGCGGCGAATCTTTGACGGAAAGGCCGCGTAACGCGCTTTATCGGGAAAATTGTATCTTCCGATCCTTGCCGAAGGCTTTGCGTCCAAATTGCCTGAAAGGCAAGGTCTATTTGGAGATTTCAGACAGCGTATCGGTGCCGTGCTCGGCGGCGAGACGCCGCATTTCGGCGACCTTGGCCTGATATTCGGCTTCCGAAAGCGCGCCTGCCTTGCGCCGGGCGGCAAGTGCCGTCAGCTGATGCTGCAGTTCGGCCGCCTGCTCGTCGCTCATCTGGACATTGGCGGCGGTCAGCGGAGCGCCGAAATTCGGATAGCCGTCCGGGTATTTTGCAAGGCCGCCCTCGGCCGCCTCGCCCTTGGTGGCCGGCATGACGACGGCGGTCGGCGCCGCTCGCTTGGCGGCGGCGGCGGCTTTTTGTTCCGCCGTCAGATTGCATCCGGCCAGAGCCATCGCTGCCGCGGCGCCGATCAGTGCGGTGCGGTTGAAGGTTGCGATGCGCCGAATGCCGTTCTTCGTCATGCCTTAAAAATCCAGTTTTGACTGCTTCGACTGTTAAATTTGTCGCAGCCACAAAGCAATAGCATGAGCCGATGCGGGTGGAACTTGTTTTCTCGTTCGATCACGATGTACAACGAATGGATAAAAAGAGTGGTGCTGCCGCCGGAGGAAATGGTGACCGACAGCAAGCAGGAGAATGGCGGCAAGACCGGCTTCGACGCGACCGATCTCGATCCCTATCTGTTGAAGGATCCTGAGGCCATGGCGATGAATTTCGCCCGGGCGCTCGAAAATCTCGGACAAGCAGCGTCTGCCTGGCTTGCGCCGCGCGAACGCGGCGAGATCAGCGAAAGCGCCGCCGATCCGATGACCGACATGGTCAAGACGCTTTCCAAGGTCACCGAATACTGGATTTCCGATCCGCGCCGCACCTTCGAGGCACAGACGCAGCTGATGTCCTCGTTCTTCGGCATCTGGATGCGCTCGATGCAGCGCATGCAGGGCGATCCCACGCCACCCGAGCCGGACACCCGCAAGGACAAGCGCTTTTCGGACGAGGACTGGCAGAAGAATCCGTTCTTCGATTTTCTCCGCCAGGTCTATTTCGTCACGACCGACTGGGTGGAAAAGATGGTGTCGGAGACCGAGGGCCTCGATGAGCACACCAAGCACAAGGCCGGCTTCTACGTGAAGCAGATCACGGCAGCGCTTTCGCCGACCAACTTCGTCGCCACCAATCCGCAGCTCTACCGCGAGACGATTGCGACCAGTGGCGCCAATCTGGTGCGCGGGATGAAGATGCTGGCCGAGGATATCGCTGCCGGACATGGCGACCTTCGCCTTCGCCAGACCGACATGACGAAATTCGCCGTCGGCCGCGACATGGCGCTGACGCCAGGCAAGGTGATCGCCCAGAACGATATCTGCCAGATCATCCAGTACGAGGCATCGACCGAAACGGTGCTGAAGCGGCCGCTTTTGATCTGCCCGCCCTGGATCAACAAGTTCTATATTCTCGACCTCAACCCGCAGAAATCCTTCATCAAATGGTGCGTCGACCAGGGGCAGACCGTCTTCGTCATCTCTTGGGTCAACCCGGATGCGCGCCACGCCGACAAGGACTGGGCGGCCTATGCCCGCGAGGGTATCGATTTCGCGCTGGCGACGATCGAGAAGGCGACCGGCGAGAAGGACGTCAACGCCGTCGGCTACTGCGTCGGCGGCACGTTGCTGGCGGCAACGCTGGCGCTGCACGCCAAGGAGAAGAACAAGCGCATCAAGAGCGCGACACTCTTCACCACCCAGGTCGACTTCACCCATGCCGGCGACCTCAAGGTCTTCGTCGACGAGGAGCAGCTTGAAGCACTCGAAGAGCATATGCAGGCGGCCGGCTATCTCGACGGCACGAAGATGTCGATGGCCTTCAACATGCTGCGCGCCTCCGAGCTGATCTGGCCGTATTTCGTCAACAACTACCTCAAGGGCCAGGATCCCCTGCCCTTCGACCTGTTGTTCTGGAACGCCGATTCGACCCGCATGGCGGCGGCAAACCATGCCTTCTACCTGCGCAATTGCTATCTCAAGAATGCGCTGACGCAGAACGAGATGATCCTCGACGGCAAGCCGGTGTCGCTGAAGGACGTGAAGATCCCGATCTATAATCTCGCCACCCGCGAGGATCACATCGCACCTGCCAAGTCCGTCTTCCTCGGCAGCCAGTTCTTCGGCGGCAAGGTGGAATTCGTCGTCACCGGCTCGGGACATATCGCCGGCGTCGTCAACCCGCCCGACAAGAAGAAATATCAATATTGGACGGGTGGTCCCGCCAAGGGGGACTACGAGACCTGGCTCGAACACGCGACCGAGACGCCGGGATCGTGGTGGCCACATTGGCAGGCCTGGATCGAGATGCATGACGGCAGACGCGTGCCGGCGCGCAAACCCGGCGGCGATGCGTTGAACGCGATCGAGGAAGCGCCGGGGAGTTATGTGATGGAGCGCGCCTGAGAAGGCCCAACACATCTCTTTTTGAGACGTCGAAAGAAAGAGCGACGCCGCGTAAACAAATTAGAAACCATAATTCGTCATCCTTGCGAGACAGTCGGACGTCGCGGGTGGTCTAAATTCGGCCCATTTGCGCCTGTACCGGCCCCCGGCGAAGTTTAGTCAGTCAGTGCCGCCGGCCTGCGTAGCGAGTTTGAAAGACGAGTGTAGTATGGCGTGTGCGGTCGGGACGTTGGATGACGTCACCCCTCTTGGCGGATCTGCTTTCCGTTGGCGCAGATCTCGCGGTTTCCTTTACGGTGTTGTCGGCGCCGGATTTTTGACCTCCACCTGGCTGATCGCAACCTTCGCGACGATGCACTCGATAGCCGCTCCCTATTCTCCGCCGGATCGTCTGGCACAGCTCGGCACTGCGCCGAAGGTTGCGCCTTCACCGCGCCATGAGAGGCTGATCCATGTCGGCAAGGCCGACCGACTGACCGCCTTCGATGCGAAGCCGAAGGTCCCGCTGACGGCGAGCCTCATTCAATCCCATGCCGAAAAGACCGCCGCCGCTGCAACAGCACTGGCGGTTCTCGCCAAAAACAATCGGCTCGCCATGGCTGCCGAGCAGCCGGTCGTGGCAGCGATCTCCGACAGCGCCAAATTCCGCAAGGACGACGTGATCGCGGCGGCGCCGGTCGAGATCGCCTCGGCAGAGACGGAAGAAGACGACGGCGACCGGATCATCGTTCCCTCGAAAGAGGCGGTCGCTGCAGCCGAACTCCCGACCCTGCTTGCTCTTGCCGATGCCGGATCCCGGCAAATCGCGCCGTCTCCGGTCGAGCCAGCTGCACCTCCCCTCAAAACGGCCTCGATTCCCGCATCTGAACCAGCTCCTGTAGTTGTCGCCGCCGCGGAAGACGCGCCACCCTTCGATCTCGTGCTGGCGCCGGACGACGGTTCGGTGCCGCTGCCGATGGCGCGTCCCGACGGATTGATTGGCAAACCGACACCGGCCTCCAAGGGTTCGCAGCGCTCCGCCGAGCCTGTGCTTGCCTACGCCCAGCCGAACTCGCCGATCGAAGATGACGAGGACGATGCAGTGCCGCGCTACGACAAGCCGGTCTTCTCGCCCAAACTGCGCGCAGGCGTGGCGATCTACGATATCGAGAACAGCACCGTCTATCTGCCGAACGGCGAGCGGCTCGAGGCCCATTCCGGGCTCGGCAAGATGCGCGACAAGCCGCGTTTCGCCAACAAGAAGATGCGCGGGCCGACACCGCCGCACACCTATGTTCTTACCATGCGCGAGAGCCTTTTCCACGGCGTCGAGGCGCTGCGGCTGACACCCATCGAGGGTTCGGACGCCATCTATGACCGTGTCGGCCTGCTCGCCCACACCTACATGCTCGGCAAGAACGGCGATTCCAACGGCTGCGTTTCCTTCAAGGATTACAAGCGCTTTCTCGCCGCCTACAAGCGCGGCGACATCAAGCAGCTCGTGGTGGTGCCGCGGCTGAACAACAAACCGTCTTCGACGCTCGCCTCGCTGTTTTCGCGGCGCAGCTGAGGATGGCGAGCCACCGCCGCTTGCCCGGCAGCGGACGCTACGTCAACCAGGCTGCGATTCGCTCTACCGCCTCGGCGATCTCCGCTTGCGAGCCCGCATAGGAGAGACGCAAGCTTCGATTTCCCTCCAGCGGATCGAAATCGAGACCGGGCGTTGCGGCGACGTCGATTTCCGCGAGCATGCGTTTGGCAAAGCCCATGCTGTCATTGGTGAAGCGGGTGACGTCGAGATAGGCGTAGAAGGCGCCGTCCATCGGCGAGGCGATGGAAAACCCGATCTGCGGCAGTCGCCGCATCAGCAAATCGCGGTTGGCGGCATAGCTCGCCTTGTAACGATCGAGCTCGGCGCCGGCGCTCAGAGCGGCCGTGGCGGCGATCTGGGAAAGCTCGGGCGGGGAAATATAGAGGCTCTGCGCCACCCGCTCGATCGGCCGAACCAGGCGCTCGGGAAGCACCATCCAGCCAATTCGCCAGCCGGTCATGCAATAATATTTGGAGAAGGAGTTGATGACGATCGCCTCGTCGGTCAGCTCCAGCGCGCTCGCCTCCTCACCTGCGAAGGTCAGCCCGTGGTAGATTTCATCGGAGATGAAGGCGATGGAATGGGCCGCGCAGTAATCTGAAAGCGCCTTCAGTCCCTCGCGGCCGGTCACCGTACCCGTCGGGTTGGCGGGGCTTGCGAGCAGCACGCCTTTCAGCCTCATGCCGCTTTCCTTCTGCGCCGCTTCGAGGCTTTGCGGCGTCAGGGTGAAGTGGGTCTCGGCCGTTACAGGCACTTCGAGAACCTTCAGGCCCAGCGCACCGAGGATATTGCGATAGGCGGGATAACCGGGTCTTGCGATCGCCACCGCATCACCGGCATCGAAGAGCGACAGGAAGGCGAGATTGAAGCCGGCCGAGGAACCGGTGGTGATGGCGATGCGCTGGGGATCGATCTCCAGGCCATGGCGATCCTTGTAGTGCCAGGTGAGCGCCGATTTCAGCCGCGCCATTCCCAGTGCATCGGTATAGCCGATCCGGCCTTCGGCAAGGGCTGCGCGCGCCGCTTCGAGGGCCGCCTGTGGGGCGGGATGCGAGGGTTGACCGACGGCCATCGAGATGACGGGGTGGCCGGCCGCACGCCGCTTCGTCGCCTCTGCCAGGACGTCCATGGCGTGAAAAGGCTCGACTTCGCTGCGTTTCGATATGGAAAACAATGTCGTTTCTCGCTCAGCTTCTTCAATCACGGCCCGACAATTGCCGCATTAATCGGCTCATCACAATCCCGCGAGGGCCGCGCGGGGATGAAAAATTCTGGTTTGAGCAGAACCGAACGCACCGTACCTTGACGCGACGCATTCAAGTCCATTAACCCGGCGACGGTCTTCTCGATGAAGAGACGACCATATCGCCGATGACGAGGATATCATGGCATTCTTCCCGAAGACCTTCACCGCACTGGCGCTTGCCGCATTGATCGCCCTTCCGCTTCCGGCGGCAGCGCTCGACGATCAGCAGAAGAAGGAGTTCGGCGAATTCATCAAGCAATACCTGATCGAGAACCCCGAGATCATGCTGGAAGTCCAGGATGCGCTGCAGAAGAAGCAGGAGGCCCAGCGGTCGGTGAAAGCCAATATGGCGATCGAAGAGAACACCACCGACATCTTCGAATCGAAGAACGACGTCACGCTCGGCAATCCCAAGGGCGATGTCACAGTCGTCGAATTCTTCGATTATAATTGCAGCTACTGCCGCCATGCGCTTCCCGACATGCAGGCGATGCTGAAGAAGGACAAGAACGTCCGTTTCGTCCTCAAGGAATTCCCGATCCTCGGGCCGGATTCGGTCGCCGCCCACAAGGTGGCCGACGCCTTCCGCAAGCTCGCACCGGAGAAATATGCCGATTTCCACGTCGCCCTTCTCGGCACCGAGGGCCGTGCCTCTGACGAAACAGCGGTCGCGGTCGCTGCCTCGCTCGGCGTCAGCGAGGACAAGATCCGCGCCGAGATGGCAAAGAGCCCGAATGACGGAATCGTCCAGGCGACCTACCAGCTCGCCTCCAGTCTCGGCATCAGCGGCACGCCCTCCTATGTGATCGGCAACGAACTGGTGCCCGGCGCCGTCGGGCTCGACGATCTCGAAGCCAAGGTTAAGAACATGCGCAGCTGCGGCAAGACCGCCTGCTGAGCAAACCGCCCGCCGAACGATAGCCCATCAAATCGCCAAAATCGAAGCGTTTCAACCATGTGGACAAATGTGGCACGATTGCCGCTGGCCAATCCGTAAGGGCTTTCATTCAGCCTTCGCGGAGTCTATAGGTTGCCGTCGTACATTTTACGGAACATTCGATGACGCAAACGATTTTTGTCCTGAACGGGCCCAACCTGAACATGCTGGGTAAACGAGAGCCCGGCATTTATGGCGGCAAGACGCTCAAGGACATCGAGGCGGACTGCAAGGCTGCAGGCCGCGAACTCGGATTTGATATCGATTTCCGGCAGAGCAACCACGAAGGCACGCTCGTCGACTGGTTCCATGAGGCCGACGACAAGGCCGCCGGCGTTGCCATCAACGCGGGCGCCTATACGCATACATCGGTCGCGCTGCATGATGCGATCCGCGCTATTTCCATTCCCGTCGTCGAGCTCCACATATCCAACGTGCATGCACGGGAAGAATTCCGCCATAAGTCGATGATCGCGCCGGCATGCAAAGGCGTGATCTGCGGCTTCGGGCCTCACAGCTACATCCTGGCGCTCCACGCGCTGAAGAACATCACGGCATAAGAAGAAGACAGGGCAACACCATGGCTGAAAAGAAATCGGGTATCGACCAGGCACTGATCCGCGATCTCGCTAATATTCTCAACGAAACGGATCTGACCGAGATCGAGGTCGAGCAAGACGACCTGCGCATCCGCGTTTCGCGTGCCGGCACGCCGCAATATGTCCAGGCGCCGATCACAGCACCGGCCTTTGCCGCGCCCGCAGCCACCGCTGCGGCAGCTGCTGCCGCGCCTGCCGCAGCTCCCAGCCGCAACCCGGCCAATGTCGTCAATGCACCGATGGTGGGTACCGTTTACATGGCGCCGGCTCCGGGCGCGCGTCCCTTCATCGAAGTCGGCGCAACCGTCAAGGAAGGCCAGACATTGATCATCATCGAAGCGATGAAGACGATGAACCAGATCCCCTCGCCGAAGTCAGGCAAGGTGACCGAGATCCTCGTCGATGACGGACATCCCGTCGAATACGGCCAAGCCCTCGTCGTCATCGAATAGGCCGATGCCCATGATTTCGAAAATCCTCATCGCCAATCGCGGGGAAATCGCCCTTCGCGTGCTCCGGGCCTGCAAGGAACTCGGCATCGCCTGCGTGGTGGTTCATTCCACCGCCGACGCCGATGCCATGCATGTGCGCCTGGCCGACGAAAGTGTCTGCATCGGCCCGCCCTCCTCGCGCGAGAGCTATCTCAACATCCACCAGATCGTCGCCGCCTGCGAGATCACCGGCGCTGACGCCGTGCATCCGGGCTACGGCTTTCTGTCGGAGAATGCCAAATTCGCCGATATCCTCGAAGCTCACGGCATCACCTTCATTGGGCCGACGGCCGACCATATCCGCATCATGGGCGACAAGATCACCGCCAAGACGACGGCGCTCGAGCTCGGCATTCCCGTCGTTCCGGGGTCGGACGGCGAAGTCAAGACCGAAGAGGATGCGCTGAAGACCGCCGCTGAAATCGGCTATCCCGTGCTGATCAAGGCGACGGCCGGCGGCGGCGGACGCGGCATGAAGGTCGCCAAGAGCGAGGCCGACCTGATCGAGGCCTGGTCGACGGCGCGCACGGAAGCGGCAGCCGCCTTCGGCAACGATGCCGTCTACATGGAAAAATATCTCGGCAAGCCGCGCCACATCGAAATCCAGGTGTTCGGCGACGGCGAAGGCAATGCCATCCATCTCGGCGAGCGCGACTGCTCGCTGCAGCGGCGCCATCAGAAGGTCTGGGAAGAGGCGAATTCGCCGGCACTCAACGTCGAGCAGCGCATGAAGATCGGCCAGGTCTGCGCCGACGCCATGAAGAAACTGAAATATCGCGGCGCCGGCACGATCGAATTCCTCTACGAAAACGGCGAGTTCTATTTCATCGAAATGAACACCCGCCTGCAGGTGGAGCATCCCATCACCGAAGCGATTACCGGCATCGACCTCGTGCACGAGCAGATCCGCGTCGCTTCCGGAGGCGGTCTCTCAGTGACGCAGGATGAAGTGCATTTTTCCGGTCACGCCATCGAGTGCCGCATCAATGCCGAGCACCCGCGCACCTTCGTGCCCTCTCCCGGTACGATTACGCATTTCCACGCGCCGGGCGGCCTCGGCGTGCGCATCGATTCCGGTGCCTATCAGGGCTACAAGATCCCGCCCTATTACGATAGCCTCATCGGCAAGCTGATCGTGCACGGCCGTACCCGCGTCGAATGCATGATGCGCCTGCGCCGGGCGCTTGACGAATTCGTCGTCGACGGCATCAATACGACGTTGCCGCTGTTCCAGGATCTTGTCTCCAACCAGGATATCGCCAACGGCGACTACGACATCCATTGGCTGGAAGACTACCTCGCCAAGACACCGGCGGCATAGGACAGGAATGGCAGGATCGCGCAGGAAGTCACCAGGCATAACCCCTGACATTCTCCTGCGCGCCTATTCCATCGGCCTCTTCCCGATGGCTGAATCCGCCGATGACCCGGAGATCTTCTGGGTCGAACCGGAACTGCGCGGCGTGCTGCCGCTCGACCATTTCCACGTGTCGAAGAGCCTTGCCAAGACAGTGCGCAGGAAACCCTTCGAAATCCGGTTCGATCACGCTTTCGATCAGGTCATCGCGGCTTGCGCGGAGGAGACGTCCGGGCGCCCGAGCACCTGGATCAACAGGACGATCAGATCACTCTATTCGACCCTCTTCGACATGGGCCATGCCCACACCGTCGAAGCTTGGGAGAACGACGAACTGGTCGGCGGCCTCTACGGCGTCTCACTCGGCTCGGCCTTCTTCGGCGAAAGCATGTTTTCGCGCCGGACGGACGCCTCGAAGATCTGCCTCGTTCATCTGGTCGACCGGCTGCGGGAAAGAGGCTTCACCCTGCTCGACACGCAGTTCACCACCGAGCATCTGAAGACGTTCGGAGCTATCGACGTTCCGAAGGCCGACTATGCCGTGATGCTGTCTGCGGCGATGGAGTCGCCGCACCTGGCTTTCTGACGATCATTATTCGACGGAGGTTTGATCGAGCGGGACGATCCTCCGAGATGATCCTGCGGATAGCACATGAGGATCAGGCGCATAGGAGATGCCAGCCTAACGAAGATGCAGCTATTTCGCCTTGGCACCGTCAGGAGCCGGGACATCCGAGTTTGCCTTGCAGTCCTTCAGCCAGACGTCATAGATCGGGTGCTCGACGGCGTTGAGGCCGGGGCTGGCGGCGAACATCCAGCCGGTGAAGATGCGGCGGATCTTGCGGTCGAGGGTGATCTCGTCGACCTCGACGAAACCGTCGATCTTCTGTGCTTCCGACTGGTCGCGCGAATAACAGGTCTTCGGTGTCACCTGCAGCGCACCGAACTGTACCGTCTCATTGACATAGACGTCGAACGTCGTGATGCGGCCGGTGATCTTGTCAAGGCCGGAAAAGACGGCAACCGGATTTTCGATGCGTGCGGCATTTGCCGCAACTGGCGGAAGCAGGGCCGAGAGCGCCAGCAGCGATCCGGCGGCACGCAGCACCATGTTCCGCGTGAAGAGCTTCATGTGTACCCGTCTCCAGACATTTTCAGTTCACGGCCGCGGTCAAGCGCGGCCAACCTGCGGGTAAAGGTCAATTGTGGCCAAAAGCCGGGTCTTGGGATCGCCCGGTCGAGCCGTCTCAGTTGCCCGGCGTCCAGGCGTCGTAATCGCCGGTGACGCGCGGACGCTCGCCCGGAACGGCGATGGAGCCCGGCGGACGATAGGCCTGCGGCGAACCCGTATGGTTGGGCCGGTGCGGCTTCTGCCAATCCTTGGCGACGTAGTTTTCCTTGGACGGAGGAACATCGGTGCGATGATGCATCCAGCCATGCCAACCCGGCGGAATGGCGGAGGCTTCGGCATAACCCTTGTAGATCACCCAGCGCTTCGGCAGACCGTAGGAAGACATGCCGCCTTCGTAGTAGACGTTGCCGAATTCATCCTCGCCGACGCGCTTGCCAAAACGCCAGGTCGCAAAACGCGTGCCCATCGTCTGACCGTTCCACCAGGTAAAGGTCTGAACCAGAAGATTCCACATGTCTTTTCCTTGTGCCCGCCAGATGCGAGCCAAACCAGAATTCGTTTCCTCGCTTATGCCGTCGCCAAGCCGAATTGTCCAGCGATTCCGCGACAGTCACGGGTCATTTCAAAGCCATCTTGAAGCCGAGATGCGAGGGCTTGAAGCCCAGCCTTTCGTAGAAACGATGGGCATCCTTGCGTATCGCATTCGAGGTCAAGGCAACCCGCCCGATACCGCGGCCTTTTGCCTCGGCAATGGCGAATTCAATCATCAGTCCGCCGACCCCCTGCCCGCGCATATCGGCGCGTGTCTGCACCGCCTCGATAATCATCGCCGAGGAGCCACGGCCGGTGAGCGAAGTCGTCACCATCGTCTGAAAAGTGCCGACGACCTCGCCGCCGCGCTCTGCGACGTAAAGCGTCTGGTCGGGCGAGGCCTCGATGATGGCAAATGCCCTGACATAATCTGGAAAGGCTTCAGCTTCGGTGGTATCCCCGTGACCGCCGAGTGCGTCGGCCGAAAACATAGCCACCAGCGCAGGCAGGTCGTCCTTGCAAGCTTCACGGATATTCAAATCTTGTGGCATCACACTTTTCTACCTATGTAGGAATCGGACGATGATTGTTGCAGAAGGAAAAAGGCGGATGTTCTTGAGCGATATCCGTGAGGTCGGATACTCCGCTAGGGACATTTGGCTTAGAATTGCACTATCAACACTAGTGATTGTTCTCGGCTTCTGGCTTTTCGATGGAACTTTGAATTCGTTTTTCCTGTCCGTCCTCTGTGGGCCGCCAATTGCGTACTACCTATTTTGCAATCTTTATATCCTGATCTTTTCATCCAATAAGACGATCATTGCGATAGGCCCAAATGGCTTTAAAGATCTTCGGCTAATGCAAGAATTAATTCCGTGGCCGGCAGTCGCACGCATCGAGGCGGCGGCACCCACGCTGGCGCAAAGGATTTTGCGAACAATTTATCTGGTTCTGGGCAACCTGTTGTCGGCATCGCCGGGAACGGACGCAGAAGGCACCGGAGATACAATCGCTGTCTGGTGTCGACCAGGCAGCATTCAGGGTCGCAAACCGGTGTTCTCACTATTCCATACCGCACGTGCCACGAATGAACTTCGGCAACTGCGCATCGAAACGAGTGGCCTTACCGTCAGCACGGAGCGACTGCTGCAACTGCTCCAGACCTACCACAGCCACCACAAGGCACTCAGCGATACGGGCGTTTAACCCGCCAAGCGCTTCTCCAACACCAATGCCGGAATGCCGGATTGTCCGGCCCCGTCATTCTCGTTGCGGCCGATCTCGGTGAAGCCGTGCGTGAGATAGAAGGCGATCGCCGCAGCGTTTTGCGGTTCGACTTCGAGGCGCATGATCTCCGCATCGGGAAAGCAGGTTTCGAGTTCGGCGAAGATATCGCGGCCGATACCCTGGCGCTGCAGCGCCGGCCTGACATAGAGGAGATGCAGCATGACCGTTTTCGTCAATGCCTGCGACATTGCCGCATAACCCATGCCGCCGATATTGCGGCCGTCATCGGCAACGAGGAATTCGGCATCCTTTCGCACCAGCCGCGCCTTCAGCGCCGCCGGCGAAAAGAGATGGGTGATCAGTTCGTCGACCCTGGCCCTGCCATGCAGGCCGTCATAAGTGGCATGAAAGCTCTCCACTAACAGCGCGCGCACCTTCTCCAGGTCGCGCTCGCCGGCGGTGCGGACGAAATACACCGCTTACTCCTCGATGCCGAGCTTCGCCTTGACGAGGGCCTGGACGGCCTGTGGATTGGCCTTGCCGCCGGTCGCCTTCATCACCTGGCCGACGAACCATGCTGCCATGGTCGGCTTCGCCTTGACCTTTTCGACCTGATCGGGATTGGCGGCGATGATCTCGTCCACGGCCTTTTCGATCGCGCCGGTATCCGTCACCTGCTTCATGCCGCGCGCCTCGACGATCTCGGCAGGATCGCCGCCTTCGGTGAGCACGATCTCGAAGAGATCCTTGGCGATCTTGCCGGAGATGGTTCCGGCCTTGATGAGATCGATGATGGCGCCGAGCTGGGCCGGCGAAACCGGCGTCTGCTCGATGTCCTTGCCGGTCCGGTTCAGTGCGCCGAGCAGATCGTTGATCACCCAGTTGGCCGCCGTCTTGCCGTCACGGCCTGCGGCGACCGCTTCGAAATAATCGGCAATCGCCTTTTCGGAAACGAGCACTGAAGCATCGTAGATCGACAGGCCGAGATCGCGCACGAAGCGCTCCTTCTTGTCGTCGGGCAGTTCCGGCAGATCGGCTTCGAGCGCCTTGATGAAGGCATCGTCGAATTCGAGCGGCAGCAGATCCGGATCGGGGAAATAACGATAGTCATGCGCATCCTCCTTGGAGCGCATCGACCGCGTCTCGCCCTTGTTCGGATCGAACAGGCGGGTCTCCTGATCGATCTTGCCACCGTCCTCCAGAATGCCGATCTGGCGACGGGCTTCGTATTCGATCGCCTGACCGATGAAACGGATGGAGTTGACGTTCTTGATTTCGCAACGCGTGCCGAAATCTTCGCCCGGCCGGCGGACGGAGACGTTGACGTCGGCGCGCATCGAGCCCTCGTCCATGTTGCCGTCGCAGGTGCCAAGATAGCGCACGATCGAGCGCAGTTTGGTCATATAGGCCTTGGCCTCGTCGGACGAGCGCATGTCGGGCTTGGAGACGATCTCCATCAGGGCAACGCCCGAACGGTTTAAATCGACATAGGACATGGTCGCGTGCTGGTCATGCATCGACTTGCCGGCATCCTGCTCCAGGTGCAGGCGCTCGATGCCGATCTCGATATCCTCGAACTGGCCCTGGCGGTCCGGCCCGAGAGAAATGACGATCTTGCCCTCGCCGACGATCGGATCCTTGAACTGCGAGATCTGATAGCCCTGCGGCAGGTCGGGATAGAAATAGTTCTTGCGATCAAACAGGGAGCGCTTGTTGATCTGGGCCTTCAGGCCGAGGCCGGTGCGAACAGCCTGCTTGACGCATTCCTCGTTGATGACAGGCAGCATGCCGGGCATGGCGGCGTCGACCATCGAGACGTTCGAATTCTGCGGCTTGCCGAATTCCGTCGAGGCGCCGGAGAAGAGCTTCGAATTGGACAGCACCTGGGCATGGACTTCCATGCCGACGATGACTTCCCAGTCGCCGGTGGCGCCGGGGATGAAGCGTTTCGGATCAGGCGTGCGGACGTCGACAAGGGTCATCTGATGCTCTTTGCAGGCTGTTCTTTTCCACTGGTGAGGTAAAGGAAATGGCGTGCCGGTGCAAGGCTTTCGCCATGACGCGCATTGCGGTTTTGCCGTCCATTAACGGAGCCGCGGTAGGGTTCCCCTATGACGATGATCGATATTATCAAATGGGCCTTCCTGTTTCTGGCCCTGAACCTTTTAGTATTCTCGATCTATTTCAGGGACAAGCAGGCGGCGCGCCACGGCAAGCGGCGCATCAGCGAGCGCACACTTCTCTTGCTGGCGCTGATCGGCGGCAGCCTTGGCGCGGTGGCGGCACAGCAGTTGCTGCGGCACAAGACGAGAAAGGAGCCGTTCCGGTCAATCCTGGCGGCGATCCTGATCCTGCACGGCGCGCTGATTGCCATCCTGGCCTTCGTGCCGCAATGGGGCCTTCTGCTTCCTCAGGATTTTTGAAGCGTCAGAATTCCTGGCCATATCCACCTTGGCCGTCCGAAACGAGCTGTTTCGTCAGTCCAACGGAGGGCACGTCGCGGTCGAGCTTTGGATTGTAGGCAACCGAAAGCCAATGAATGCTATAGCCGTGCTTCTGGAAGAAGCCGATCGCCTCGCTATTGCCGGAATGGGTCTGCATCGCCGCCTTCTCGAAGCCCTGATCGGCAATCTCCTTTTCGATGCGGACGAGAAGGGCCGAACCGAGACCCTGGCGGGTGAATGCGGGATCGATCCAGAAATCCGAGATGGTTTCGTCCAATCCCTCACGCGCCGCCCAGCCCGCGACCTGGCCGTTCTGCTCGACGACGGTGATGGTCAGCCAGTCGTTTTCCACGAAGTTCCGGAAGGCGTTGCGCGCCGCGTCGATCATCGCGTCCGATTCGCCGATCGACGCCATCGCCTTTTGCCAGGCCCTGAGCCCGATCTCGCTCAATAGCTCCGCTTCACCGTCGCGGGCATTGCGAATGTGGATCAACGACACCTCCGCGTTACGCCTCAACTAGACCATTGAGTCGCGGATTTTACCAGTAGCTCCAACAGGATGATCGACCGAAACCGCGGTTTTCGGCTGGTTTTGAGAGGCAAACACGTCTTGACCGAATTTTCCGGGCTGAATAATAGGTCTTATCGAGGTGTTTTATGTTGAGCCTGCCTGAGACCCGGTAAAGGCCCTGCCCGCAAGTTTCCTTGCGCGCATAGGCCCGAAAAAAACGAAGCCCTGACGTTCGAATGAGCGCCAGATCGTTTTTGTGCGCCCTGCCGGGCGCGATACCGGATCTCAACATATGGACATTTCTCGCACGGAGCAGCGAATCCTGCATCTCATGGCCCAAGGCGGCCGCATCGAAATTACCCGCGACGACGACAGGAAGATCGAGGCGGTCAGTTGCTTCACTCGCGACGGCTGGCTCTATCCCGGGGTCGACCTCGATCTCTTCCGCAGGCTGAAGCGGCTGAAGGCAATCAAGTCCTCAGGCGGCCACCCCTACCGGATCACCGAAAGAGGGCTGAAGTTGGTCAGGTCTCAGCTGAACAACAGGTAATAGTGGCACTCCCGATCGCGTCTCGAACGGGGCGATCGGGGGTGTCGCCTCAAACCTTTGCAGAGAGTTCCGTCCGCATCGCCGACCACTCGTCTGCCATCGTGCCCGTGCCCCGCGCCTTGCCGGCGCGGCGATACCAGTAGTCGGCATTCCAGTCATCGCCCTCGATGCGATGGCAAAGGGCGTGCCCCCAATCGAACGGCTGTTCGCCTTCGTGGCGCTGGCAGATGTCGTGCACCGCCTGCCAATCCGCACCCATGGCGAAACCGCCGGCAGAGAGGCGATCGAATGCCTCGATTAATTGCGCAAGATCATTGTTCGCCATAAGACCCCCTCCTGGTTCCCGCTATCGGTCAGGCAACCGCTTCTCCAGATGCACCTTTTGAAGTTCAACGCCCATGCTCTTCGAAAATTCGCGGCCGCGCCAGATGATCGTGAAGCCGCAGCGTTCGTAGAGCCAGATCGCGCGCTCATTCCTGGCATGCGTGTCGAGCCTGGCAGTCGCCAGCCCCTCTGCCGCCATCAGCTCGCACAAATGAAGCAGGAGAGCCCGGCCGACGCCGTTGCCCTGGTGGTCGGGATGCACCCAGAGGTCGGACACATAATTCGGTTGATTTTCACGCGCGCCCCAGCCGAGAATCGTCCCGCCCCGTTCGGCAACGACGATCTCGCCTTTCGTTTCCTTAGGAAAGATGGCGAACTCGTGCCGCACCCTGGCGATTACATCGGGATCGAGATAGTTGTCCTCGAAGGCATCGCTGGCGGCCCATGCGGCAAAGCCGACGGCGCCGACCGTTTCGTGGTCGGCAGCCGTTATTCTTCGGATCGTTAGATCCGTTACCACCACTTGGCCGGCGTAAACCGGCCGGCTGCCTGCTCGATGACATGAGCGGTCTTGAAGAGGGTTTCCTCATCGAAGGGTTTGCCGATCAGCTGCAGGCCGAGCGGCAGGCCCTTATGGTCGAGGCCGGCCGGCACGGCGATGCCGGGCAGGCCTGCCATGTTGACCGTCACCGTGAAGATGTCGTTCAGATACATCTTCACCGGATCGGCGGCGAGGTTCTCATCGGCAACGCCGAAGGCCGACGACGGCGTTGCCGGCGTCAGGATGGCATCGACACCAGCGTCAAAGGCGAGTTCGAAATCGCGCTTGATCAGCGTGCGCACCTTCTGGGCGCGGATGTAATAGGCATCGTAATAACCGGCCGACAGCACATAGGTGCCGATCATGATGCGGCGCTTGACTTCCTTGCCGAAGCCCGCGGCACGCGTCTTCTCATACATGTCGACGATATCCTTGCCGTCGACGCGCAGGCCGTAGCGCACACCGTCGTAACGCGCGAGGTTCGAGGATGCCTCGGCGGGAGCGACGATGTAATAGGCCGGAAGGGCATATTTTGTGTGCGGCAGCGAGATGTCGACGATCTCGGCGCCGGCATCCTTCAGCCAGGCGATGCCCTGGCGCCAGAGGGTCTCGATCTCATCCGGCATGCCGTCGACACGGTATTCGTTCGGAATGCCGATCTTCATGCCCTTCAGCGACTGGCCGAGAGCTGCTTCGTAATCCGGCACCGGCAGATCGACCGATGTCGTGTCCTTTGCGTCGACGCTTGCCATCGACTTCAAAAGGATGGCGGCGTCGCGTACGTCGCGGGCGATCGGGCCTGCCTGGTCGAGCGAAGAGGCGAAGGCGACGGTGCCCCAGCGCGAGCAGCGGCCATAGGTAGGCTTGATGCCGACGGTGCCGGTGAAGGCAGCCGGCTGGCGGATCGAGCCGCCGGTATCGGTCGCGGTGGCGCCGGCGCAAAGATGCGCGGCGACGGCTGCGGCCGAGCCGCCGGAGGAGCCGCCGGGCACGAGCTGCTGGTTGGAGCCTGACGCACGCCAGGGATTGATCACCGCACCATAATACGAGGTCTCGTTGGAGGAGCCCATGGCGAACTCATCCATGTTCAGCTTGCCGAGCATGACGGCGCCGTCATCCCAGAGGTTCTGCGTCACGGTCGATTCATAACGCGGCTCGAAACCATCGAGAATGTGGCTGCAGGCCTGGGTGTGAACACCGACGGTGGCGAAGAGATCCTTGATGCCGAGCGGAATGCCTTCGAGTTCGCCCGCCTTGCCGGTGGCGATGCGCGCGTCGGAGTTCTTCGCCATGACGCGGGCAAGATCCGGCGTGATCTTGATATAGGCGTTCAACCGGCCATTGGCCGCATCGATCGCCGAGATATAGGCTTCGGTGAGTTCGATCGCGGTGATTTCCTTGGCGCGCAGCTTCTGGCGGGCTTCGGCAATGGTCAGGCTGGTGAGTTCGCTCATCGTGTTTTCGCTTCAGATCTGGAAATGGCAACAGGGTCGGAAAGAGGCTTCGACGCCTTATTCGACGACTTTCGGCACCAGGAAAAAATTGTGGTCGGTGACGGGCGCATTGGCGACGATATCGGCTGCCTTGCTGCCGTCGGTCACCTCATCGCTCCGCTTCTTCATTGCCGTCGGGGTCACCGACGTCATCGCCTCGACGCCGTCGACATTCACTTCGGAGAGCTGCTCGACGAAGCCAAGGATGCCGTTCAGCTCGCCGACCATGCGATTTGCCTCGTCCTCGGAGACGGCAATACGGGCAAGGCGGGCGACGCGCTTCACAGTGGCAAGATCGACGGACATGGCATTCTCCGGATAGGATTTTTCCTACCCGCTATAAAGGCCATGTCCGCCGTGTGCAACGGGGTTTCGTCAGATCGACAGGCTCTCGGAAGGCCTGATTGCCTTCACATCCGTCTTCGATCCCTCCATGCCGGCAACGAATTTTTCAGCCGTCTGGTCGATGATCGGAAAGGTGCCGTAATGGCAGGGGATCGCGGTCTTGAAGTTGAAATAGCGCCGGCAGGCAAGTGCTGCCACCGCGCCGCCCATGGTGAAGCGGTCTCCGACCGGCACGAAGCCGATATCAGGCTGGTGCAATTCATTGATCAGCGCCATGTCGGAGAAGATATGGGTATCGCCCATGGCAAGGATCGAGGCTTCGTCGTCGAAATGCAGCATCAGGCCGTTGGCGTTGCCGAGCGCATGCGAGACGCCGTCCTCGGTGATCTGGGCGGAGGAGTGCAGCGCATTGGTGAAGGTCGCCGAGAAGCTGCCGAGTGCGATCGTGCCGCCGGTATTGCCCATCTCGATCTTGTCGACGCCCTTGGAGCCGAGCCAGGCGGCGAGATCGGCATTGGCGAGAACGACGGCGCCGGTCTCCTTGGCGAGTGCCACGGTATCGCCGACATGGTCGCCATGGCCATGCGTCAACAAGATATGGGTGATGCCTGCGGATACATCCTTGATATCCTGGCTGGAAAAGGAGGCGTTATAGCTGAGGAACGGGTCGAGCAGGATCTTCGCCTTTGATGTCTCGATGCGGAAGGCGGAATGGCCGAGCCATGTGATCTTCATGAAATCTCTCCTTTATTACGTGATGTAAAAGGCGGTTTGGATGAGAGATCCGGATGATTTTGGGCCGGATCGGCCCAAAATCTGAATCCGCATCTCAATCAAAGAATTGGAGCATGATGTCGTCCGAAAACCGCTCACACTTTTCGGCATCATGCTCTAAGGACATATCTCATACGGCCGCAAAGAAAAGCGGCGGCGACTTCAATTTGTTTTGACGGGATGAAACGGCGATGACGGTGCTGACGATCGAGGAAATGGCCGAGATGCTTGCCCCGCGACAGGCGATTGCCGGCCTCGATCTCGGCACCAAGACGATCGGGCTTTCGATGTCCGATCTCGGGCGGCGTTTCGCCACGCCGCGCACAGTGATCCGCCGCGTCAAGTTCACCATCGATGCCCAGGCGCTGTTGGATTTCGCACAATCGGAAAAGGTCGCAGGCTTCATCATCGGCCTGCCAATGAATATGGACGGATCAGCGGGTCCGCGTGTGCAGGCGACGCGCGCCTTCGTGCGTAATATGGAGCAGAAGACGGCGCTGCCCTTCGTCTATTGGGATGAGCGGCTTTCGACGGTTGCCGCCGAACGGACGCTGCTCGAAATGGACGTCTCGCGCGCCAAGCGGGCCGAACGGATCGATTCGGCCGCGGCAAGCTTCATCCTTCAAGGCGCGCTCGACAGGCTTTCCTTGCTGGCAAGGTCTGACGGAGATGAATTCAGCGCCTGACGCGCCTTCCACCAGGCGATGATCGACTTGCGCTTCCGAAGGCCGATAATGGCGAAGACGACGAGGCTGTCCACCGCGATCGCGCGGGCAACGAGCGGCGGGATGGTCTCCGGCGGAATGCCGAGCGCCTTGCCGTAAAGCTCGAAGGTCAGGTCATGGACCTGCCGGCTCAGCATGAAGATGCCAAAACTCATGTCGTAATAGGAGAGCCAGTACCATCCGCCCAGAAAGACGATGGGACCGGCCCAGAAGATCAGAAACCACTTCATGCGGCCTCTCCTCCATGCTTGCGCGCCACGGGCAGATCGAGGGAGACCAACCAGGTCGACAATGCCATGATGCAAAGCACCAGCGCGGGAATTGCGATATCCAGCGCCAGGACTGCGAAAAACATCATCGCCGTCACCAGAAACGCGACTTTAGCGACCTTGGTTCCCATGGGCGTCACTCGGGGACTCTACTCATACTATCTCTGCTCACCGCCACACTGTCGGGTTAAACACCCCCACGCAACGTAAACCATTTGTTAAGGTTAACGTGAGGCCTGCCCCCTGTGGATGAGGCAGGTATCAGCCATAGACGCCGCGCACGATGCGCTTCAACGCCGTCGCCGCCTTCTCCCAGTCCTTGGGCGTTTTCAGCGACAGGCCGGCGCACTGCCCGCCGGCTGCGGCGGCGAGCACAAGGTGCTGGATCGCGGCGATGACGACGGCATTGACGGCCGTTGCATCCACGCCCTTCGGCGGCGCCAGCGAGCCGCGCATGCGCTCGAGCCACAAGGCGAGCGCCTTCGAACGCGCCTCGGACAACCGCCTCACCTGCTCGGTGTTTTCCGATATCTCCCAGGCGAGGATGCGGCGCATCAGCGGATCGTTTCTCAAGGCGTCGAGGAGAAGAAGCGACAGCCGCTCCATCAGGTCGCCATAGGTGAGCAGGAACATGCCGCCGGCGTCTTCCGGAATGCGATCCTTCACCCATGTGCCGAGATCGGCGCCGATCGCTTCGATCAGGCCGTCGAGGCCGCCATAATAACGATAGATCAACTGCTTGTCGCAACCGGCGCGGCGGGCGACCGCGTTGATGCCGAAATTCTGGAAGCCTTCCTCGGCGAGCAGCCCCTTGGCGGCGGCAAGAATTGTGCGCTCGGTGGCGCCGCGATCACGCACGCGCCGTTCCGGCCCCTCGCCGGTCCCAGGTGAATTTTCAAGATTTACGGCTTCATTCAGCATGATCGACCCTTCCCCGCTGTCACCAACCGGTGAGTAGCGGGGAGGCTTCATGCAATCAATCCTATCCCTTTGGGAAGATTGTGGATATTCCAGCCGGACCGATGATTGTCCGTCGAACGGATGTGGATGGCTGCACGTTGAGCGGATCGGATCGGTTCAGAAATCTCGTCCTGGCGGTTGATCGCGATGGACGAACCCGGCATAGCTACATTATGAACAATTCTAATATTCTCCACTAAGGCCCTGCAATGGTGAACTATATCGAAGCCTCTACCGCGCCCCCGAAGAATACGGGCGCCATCCGGCTTTATGACGCGCAAGCATTCGAGGGCATGCGCAGGGCATGCCAGCTGACCGCGCGCTGCCTCGATGCGCTTGCCGACATCGTCAAGCCCGGCCTGTTGACCGATGAGATCGACAGGTTCGTTTTCGATTTCGGCATGGATCACGGCGCCTATCCGGCGACGCTGAACTATCGCGGCTACACCAAATCGACCTGCACCTCGATCAACCATGTCGTCTGCCACGGCATTCCGAACGACAAGCCGCTGCGTGACGGCGATATCGTCAATATCGACGTCACCTTCGTGCTCGACGGCTGGCATGGCGATTCCAGCCGGATGTATCCCGTCGGCGTCGTCAAGCGTGCTGCCGAGCGGCTGCTCGAGGTCACGTATGAATCGCTGATGCGCGGCATTGCCGCCGTCAGGCCCGGCGCCCGCACCGGCGCGATCGGCGAGGCGATCCAGACCTATGCCGAAGCCGAGCGCTGTTCAGTGGTGCGCGATTTCTGCGGCCATGGTGTCGGCCGGCTGTTCCACGATTCGCCGAACATCCTGCATTACGGCCGCGCCAATGAAGGGCCGGAGCTGCGCGAAGGCATGATCTTCACCATCGAGCCGATGATCAACCTCGGCCGACCGCATGTGAAGGTGCTGGCCGACGGATGGACGGCGGTCACCCGCGACCGCTCGCTCTCAGCCCAGTACGAACATACGGTCGGCGTCACCTCCGACGGCTGCGAGATTTTCACGCTGTCGCCGGGTGGGCTCGACCGCCCCGGCCTGCCGTCGCACAACGGGTGACGGTCCGATGGCGAAGGGGCCTGTTTCGACATCTTCCGACGACGAGCTGCCTTTCGAGACGCAAGAGCCCATTGCCGCCGACGAACGTTCGTTCTTTGCAGGACAGCCCCAAAAACCGTCGGTAACGAATGCCAGGACCGCCCTGCCCGCCTCGCTTGTTGGCCAAGAGCATTATCACGGCCATCGCGAGCGGTTGCGTGACCGCTTCCGCGAGCTCGGCGACACCGCGCTTGCCGACTACGAAATCCTCGAGCTGCTGCTTTTCCGCCTGATCCCGCGGCGCGACACCAAGCCGATCGCCAAGGCGCTGATCGAACGGTTCGGCTCGCTCTCCGGCGTCTTCGGTGCGCCTCAGGCGCTGCTGATGGAGGTCAAGGGCGTCGGCGAGGCCGTGGCGCTCGACCTGAAGCTGATCTCGACTGTCGCCCACCGGACGCTGAAGAGCGAACTCAGGAGCAAACAGGTCCTGTCCTCGTGGTCTTCGGTTATCCAGTATTGCCATGCCGCCATGGCGCACGAGACCCGCGAGCAGTTCCGCATCCTCTTCCTCGACAAGCGCAATGTGCTGATCGCCGACGAGGTGCAGGGCCGCGGCACGGTCGACCATACGCCGGTCTATCCGCGCGAGGTGGTCAAACGCGCACTTGAGCTTTCGGCAACGGCGATGATCCTCGTGCACAACCACCCCTCCGGCGATCCCACGCCATCGCGCGCCGACATCGACATGACGAAGGTGATCATCGATGCGGCCAAGGCGCTCGATATCACCGTCCACGACCACGTCATCATCGGCAAGGATGGCCATGTCAGCCTGAAGGGGCTGAAGCTGATCTGAACAAACACTGCGGCCGGTCGCCGACGAGATGCAGAGCCCCGGCGCGTCGATCATGCCCCGGTCCATCCCGCGAGAAGACTGAGGAATGCTGGAGTTGACAGCAGTCGGTGGTGCGGGATTGTATGCAGTCCTGCACCACCACAGCCTGGACAATGCCCGCCCGAAATACCGAGAAGATGAAGCTCCATGACGATCCGCAGCGGCAACACCGATCGATCGACCCGGCTCTGCCGCGACGTGCTCTGCCTCGATGACTTTGAAATAAAGGCGCGGCGACATCTGCCAAAGCCCCTGTTCGGTTATATCGCCGGCGCAACCGAGACGAATGCGTCGCTACGGCATAATGCAGAGGCTTTCCAGGCCTATGCCTTCCGGCCTCGTGTCCTTCGGGACGTCTCGAAACGCAGCACCGAGACGAGCCTCTTCGGCAAGACCCATGCCGCACCCTTCGGCATCGCGCCGATGGGTATCAGCGCGCTGATGGCCTATCGGGGTGACATCGTGCTCGCGCAAGGAGCGGATCAATCGGGAATCCCGATGATCATAAGCGGTTCATCGCTTATCCCTTTGGAAGAGATCGCTGCGGTTTCGCCGCAAGCATGGTTTCAGGCCTATCTGCCCGGCGAACCCGACCGTATCGACGCTCTCATCGATCGCGTCGGCGCGGCCGGTTTGCAGACACTTCTGCTGACCGTGGACACAGCCACGCTGCCAAATCGTGAAAACAATGTAAGGGCCGGATTTTCGACGCCTCTGCGTCCCGGTCTCCGCCTGGCATGGCAGGGCATCTCGCACCCGCGCTGGACTACCGGCACATTCCTGCGCACGATCGCCCGGCACGGCATTCCGCATTTTGAAAATTCCTATGCCACAAGAGGCGCGCCGATCATCTCCTCGAATGTGACGCGCGATTTCGGCAGGCGCGACCATCTCAACTGGAACCATCTGGAGCGGATACGCAACCGATGGTCCGGCAAACTTGTGGTCAAGGGGATCATGCATCCTGACGACGCGGCGCGGGCTGTCGACACCGGGGCGGATGGAGTGATCGTCTCCAACCATGGCGGCCGCCAGCTCGACGGTACCGCATCTCCCCTTCAGGTCCTTCCGGAGATTGCGTCCCGTGTTGGAGACAGCGTTGCCGTCATGGTCGACGGCGGTTTCCGACGTGGAACGGACATCATGAAGGCCCTCGCACTCGGGGCCTGTTTCGTGTTCGTGGGCAGGCCGTTCCTTTATGCCGCAGCCGTTGCGGGCCTACCGGGCGTGCTTAAGGCGGCCGATATCCTGAAGACGGAATTGCATAGCAATATGGCGTTGCTCGGCGTCACCAAAGTGAGCGATATTTCCGCGGACTACATCACCCGCGCATGAAATGCCGTCGCGCCGTCGAGCATGGCTGGCGCCGCCTGCCGGTGTCCGTCGGCTACGACCCATGGCGTAAAGCTGTTTCCCGAAGGGCTCACTTGCCCGAAAAAGCACCCGTCAGGACCAATCAGGCCGCCGTAAAACAATCTGTAACATTGACCGGCTAACGATGGACGGGCGACATTTTGCGTTGCAAAATGATTCCTTTCCAATCCGGGGCTTGATGATGTTTCAGTACGATCTCGTTGTGGTGGGTAGCGGTCCCGCAGGGCGCCGCGGCGCGATCCAGGCTGCGAAACTCGGCAAGAAAGTGCTCGTCATCGAGCAGGGCAAACGCGTCGGCGGCGTGTCGGTCCACACCGGCACAATTCCCTCGAAGACGCTGCGCGAGACTGCGCTCAACCTTTCCGGCTGGCGTGAACGCGGCTTTTACGGACGGGCCTACCGCGTCAAGCAGGAGATCAGCGCCGAAGACCTGCGTCGTCG
Source organism: Rhizobium changzhiense (assembly GCF_013087625.1). Classification (NCBI taxonomy): domain Bacteria; kingdom Pseudomonadati; phylum Pseudomonadota; class Alphaproteobacteria; order Hyphomicrobiales; family Rhizobiaceae; genus Rhizobium; species Rhizobium changzhiense. Next base: position 158,480 of record NZ_JABFCQ010000002.1, on the reverse strand, counting down.
CCTGCTGATCACCCTCGACCATGAGGTCGAGGTGCTGGAGCACCAGTTCGCCCGCAACCGCGTACAGCATATTCGCGGCAAGGCGAGTTTCATCGATGCGTCGACGCTGCAAGTGATCAAGGATGACGGCGAGACCACGCAGGTCACCGGCGCCAGCGTGCTGCTTGCCGTCGGCACAAAGCCGTTCCGCCCCGATTACATCCCCTTCGACGGCAAGACCGTTCTCGACAGCGACGAACTGCTCGACATACAGGACCTGCCGCGATCGATGGTCGTCATCGGCGCCGGCGTCATCGGCATCGAATATGCGACGATCTTCAGCGCGCTCGACACCGCCGTCACCGTCATCGACCCGAAGGCGACGATGCTCGACTTCATCGACAAGGAAATCATCGAGGATTTTACCTACCAGCTGCGCGACCGCAACATGAAGCTGCTGCTCGGCCAGAAGGCCGACAAGGTGGAGACGCTTGAAAACGGCAAGGTCGAGCTGACGCTCGACAGTGGCCGGCGCCTGACGACCGACATGGTGCTGTTCGCCGCCGGCCGCATGGGCGCGACCGACACGCTGAACCTTCCCGCCATCGGCCTCGAAGCCGACAGCCGCGGCCGTCTCAAGGTCAATCCGGAAACGTTCCAGACATCGGTTGCCAACGTCTACGCCGCCGGCGACGTCGTCGGCTTTCCAAGCCTTGCCTCGACCTCGATGGAACAGGGCCGCATCGCCGCCCGCGTCGCGATCGGCGCGGTCGCCAAGGAACCGCCGAAATATTTCCCCTACGGCATCTATGCCGTGCCGGAGATTTCGACCTGCGGCCTGACCGAAGAAGAGATGAAGGAGCGTGGCATTCCCTATGAATGCGGCATCGCCCGCTTCCGCGAAACCTCGCGCGGTCACATCATGGGCCTCGACACCGGGCTTCTGAAGCTGATCTTCTCGCTGAAGACGCGACGCCTGCTCGGCGTGCATATCGTCGGCGAAGGCGCCACCGAACTGGTGCATATCGGCCAGGCCGTGCTTAATCTCAAAGGGACCGTCGAATATTTCGTCGAGAACACCTTCAACTATCCGACGCTCGCCGAAGCCTACAAGATCGCCGGCCTCGATGCCTGGAACCGGATGGGCGACATCAAGTCGGAGCTCTAAAGTCCGTCGCATCGTCGAGGGAACTGCCGTCTAGAGCAATTCCAGGAAAAGTGTGAAGCGGTTTTCCGTCCGGAATTGCGTAAAAGCAAAAGGATAGAGCGGTTCTGCGCTTCCGCTAAAAAGCTGAACCGCTCTAAGTCCGGCCGCCAAAACGGAGCCGTATCGTGTTGCGCATCATTTCATTGAACGCATGGGGCGGTAGGCTGCATGAGGCCCTGATTACCTACGTCACCGAGGGAGATCCCGACGTGCTGTGCCTGCAGGAGGTTTTGCGCACACCCGGCAGCCGCTCGGGCTGGTCGATCTATCGGGACGGTGATGTCGAGTTGCCGCAGCGCTTCAATCTCTTTACCGAGATCAGCACCGCCCTGCCCGGCCACGACGGCTTCTTCTGCCCGACATCGAGAGGCGAACTCTTCGACGGCGATACTGCCATTGTCGCCGAATTCGGGCTGGCGACCTTCGTGCGCAAAACCCACTCCGTCATCGCCCAAGGGCTGGATTTCGTGCATGGCCGTTTTTCCGCCGATGGCTGGGGCGAGCATCCGCGGCCGCGAAACGCCCATTGCATCCGTCTCTTCAGCCATGAGCACGCTTCTACCGTGACCATCGCCCACATGCATGGCCTGCGCGATCCCGCAGGCAAGGGCGACACCCCGGCGCGCGACGACCAGGCCGTAGCACTGGTCAAGCTCATCGAGCGCGTCTGGCCCGGCGACGAAGGGCTCATCGTCTGCGGCGATTTCAACGTGCTGCCTGACAGCGCGACCTTTGCGATTCTCGCCCGACTCGGGCTTTCCGACCTTGTCACCGGAAACGGCCTTGTAGACACGCGGACCTCCTACTATCTGAAGCAGGGCCGCTTTGCCGACTACATGCTGGTGACGCCAGGGGTGAAGGTTGCCAAATTCGAGGTGGTCGAGGCGCCCGAAGTCTCCGACCATCGCGCATTGCTGCTCGATATCGGGTAGTATATTGAGGAATGATACACTTCGCGACGCGTTTGCGCGCCGTGCCGTTTTTTTACGCCTTAGTTTGACCGCCTAAATCGCATTGATACGTCGTGCTTGTATATGCCTTCAACGCCATTTTGCCTTCGGGCAAAAGCTTCTAAAGAAAGATAGATACTCTTGTCCCATGTCTTGGAAGCTGCGCGCAGACGTTTTCAGCTGATCCTGATCAAGCCGTCGCATTATGACGACGACGGCTACGTCATCCGCTGGTGGCGGGCGATGATCCCCTCCAATTCGCTCGCGGCGCTCTACGGCATTGCCGCCGAATGCGCCGAGCGCAAGGTGCTCGGAGACGATACGGCGATCGACATCACCGTGATCGACGAGACCAATACGCGGATCGATATCGCCGGACTGCTGGCGCAATTCAAGCGTCACGACAATTTCGGCATGATCGCGCTCGTCGGCGTCCAGACCAACCAATATCCGCGCGCCCTCGATATCGCCCGCCCCTTCCGCGATGCCGGCCTGCCGGTGTCGATCGGCGGCTTCCATGTTTCCGGCTGCCTGTCGATGCTGGATGGCAAGGCGGTCGGGCTCGACGCCTGCCGCGACATGGGCATCTCGATGTTTGCCGGCGAGGCCGAGGGCCGGCTCGACATGGTGCTGCGCGACGCCGCCGCCGGCGAGCTGAAGCCGCTCTATAATTTCATGAACGACCTTCCCGGCATCGGCGGCACGCCGGTTCCCTTCCTGCCGAAGGACAATATCCAGCGCACGCTCGGGCTCAGCACCAGCTTCGATGCCGGACGTGGCTGTCCCTACCAGTGCTCGTTCTGCACCATCATCAACGTACAGGGACGCAAGTCGCGCTTCCGTTCGGCCGACGACGTCGAAAAGCTGGTGCGGATGAACTGGGCGCAGGGCATCCACAAATTCTTCATCACCGACGACAATTTCGCCCGCAACAAGGATTGGGAAGCGATCTTCGACCGGTTGATCGAACTCAAGGAGCGGGACGGCATTCCGCTCGGCCTGATGATCCAGGTCGACACGCTCTGCCATAAGATCCCCAATTTCATCGAGAAATCCAGGCGCGCCGGCGTCACCCGCGTCTTCATCGGCCTCGAAAACGTCAATCCGGACAATCTGACCGCCGCCAAGAAGAACCAGAACAAGATCACCGAATACCGCAAGATGCTGCTCGCCTGGAAGGCACAGGGCATCATGACGCTCGCCGGTTATATCCTGGGCTTCCCTGCCGATACGCCGGAATCGATCCGCCGCGACATCGCGATCATCCAGGAAGAGTTGCCGCTCGACGTCATCGAATTCTTCATCCTGACGCCGCTGCCCGGCTCCGAGGACCATCAGGTCCTGTGGAAGAAGGGCGTCGAGATGGATGCCGATCTCAACATCTACGATGTCGAGCATGTATGCACCGCGCATCCGAAGATGAGCAAGCAGGAATGGGAAGACATCTACCACGAGGCCTGGGCGCTTTATTATTCGCCTGATCATATGAAGACGCTGCTGCGCCGCGCCGTGGCGACCGGGGTGCCGCTCGCAAGGCTCGTCAAGGTTCTCGTCTCCTTCGCGACCACCGTGCCGCTGGAAAACGTGCATCCGTTGCAAAGCGGGCTGCTGCGCCTGAAGACGCCGTCGGAGCGGCGCCCGGACCTGCCGCGTGAAAATCCGTTGGTCTTCTGGCCGCGCTTTGCCTGGGAAACCTTCCGCAAACACGCTTCGCTCGCCGGCACGATCATTGGCCTGACGATTTCGGCATTTCTGATTTCAAGGGATGCGAAGTCGAAGACCTATATGGATCAGGCTCTGACGCCGGTCGCCGATGACGAAGAAGAAACGCTCCACCTCTTCACACAGACCGCCGGCGGCGCCGCAGCCGTCAGCCATGTCAGGAAAGTTGCGCAACTGACAGCGCATTGAGCAGTAATTCTGAACGGCTGCTGACCCGAAAACATGGGCGGCACCAAACTCTAAAGCCAATGTATGTCGCTAAGGCGCGTCGCATGAATCAAGTTTGACAACGCGCTTTGAAGGCTCCGACTTTGGTGGCCCTTTAAGCCACTTGGATCATCTTGGTCGTTTCGGCCACTTGCAGCGTGTCGACGAATTCGACGATCTTGACCGGTTTCCCATCTCGGAAATGGATCTTGTCGACGAATTCCGTATGGAAGCTCACGCCCGATGGAATGTGCCTGACCTCGCCTTCGCGGTGGGCAAAGACCATATGCTCATCTTCGTCCACATAGATGCCGGCTGTCCCGATATTCGATAGATCCCACACTGCGATTAGCTGCGTTATCGCCTGGCGAAAAGCATGCCCGCTTGATTCAGTCGAAAACGGCGCCATCCGTGTACTGCCGACCATGCGAAAGGTGCAATTCTCGCCGATCAGCGCCAGCGTAGCTTCGACATCGCCACGGTCACGCACAGCATAGATTTCCTCCACGAGCTTCTTCATGTCATGCTTTGCAGTCATTTCAGGTCCTCCTACCATCAACGAAATCTGCATCCAATTATATGTTAATGCAACTCTTTGTTGTTCCGCATGAATAGACACAATGGAGTAGGCGGCGAGAATGAATACTGCCTTGGATAATAGAAAAAAGGCCCCGCACGATGGCGAGGCCTTCCAAACTTCATAATTGAAAAGCGATTATTCGGCGCTTTCGTCAGCCGCCTTCTTCTTCGGAGCAGCCTTCTTCTTCGGTGCGGCTTCTTCGCCTTCACCGGAGTCAGCTGCTTCGGCCTTGGCGGCAACCTTCTTCTTCGGTGCGGCCTTCTTGGTTTCGGCCTTGGCTTCGCCTTCTTCCTCGGCGAGCAGCTCTTCCTTGGTCACCTTCTTGTCGGTGACGTCGATTTCGGTCAGCAGGTGATCGATGACCTTCTCTTCGAAGATCGGTGCGCGGATCGAAGCGGCGGCACCCGGCTGGCTGCGGAAGAATTCGAGGATCTGCTTTTCCTGGCCCGGATATTGGCGCAGTTGCTCGTAGATGGCGCGCTGCATCTCGTCTTCACTGACTTCGACGCCGGCCTTTTCGCCGATTTCGGAGAGAACGAGGCCGAGGCGGACACGACGCTCGGCGAGAACCTTGTATTCCTCGCGAGCCTTCTCCTCGGTCGTGTCTTCGTCCTCGAAGGTTTTGCCGGACTGGGCGAGGTCGTTGTTCACCTGGCTCCAGATGCCGTTATATTCGGCGTCGACGAGCGAGTTCGGGGTCTCGAACTTGTACATCTCGTCGAGCTGGTCGAGGATCTGACGCTTCAGCTTCTGGCGGGTCAGCGAGCCGTACTGCGATTCGATCTGGCCACGGACGATTTCCTTCAGGCGGTCGGCGGATTCGATGCCGAGCTTGGAGGCGAGTTCGTCGTTGATCTCGACATCGGCAGGTGCTGCAACTTCCTTGACGGTGACGTCGAAGGTCGCTTCCTTGCCGGCGAGGTTCTTGGCCGGGTAGTCGGCCGGGAAGGTCACGGTGATGGTCTTCTCGTTGCCGGCCTTGACGCCGACGAGCTGGTCTTCGAAGCCCGGAATGAAGCGGCCGGAGCCGAGCACCAATTCGGCGCCCTGGTCGGTGCCGCCTTCGAAGGCTTCACCGTCGACCTTGCCGACGTAATCCATGGTGATGCGGTCGCCATTCGCGGCCTTGCCGGTCTTGGTCTCATAGGCGCGGGCGCTTTCGGCGACCTTCAGGACCTGCTCGTTGACTTCGTCGTCCGAGATGTCGATGACTTCGCGCGTGACCTTGATGCCCTTGACCGACTTCAGTTCGATCGGCGGCAGCACTTCATAGGAGAGCGTGAATTCGAAATCCTGCTCGGCGGCGAGGATCTTGTCGGCTTCGTCCTTGTCTTCCGTCATGGCGATTTCCGGCTGCGTGGCCGACTTCTCGCCGCGGCTGGACAGGATGGCGGCCGGCTGCTCGCGGACGATCTCGTTGACGAGGTCGGCCATGATCGACTTGCCGTAGACCTTCTTCAGGTGAGCAGCGGGGACCTTGCCCGGACGGAAGCCGTTGATGCGAACCTTGTCCTTCACATCGGCAAGACGCTCATTCATCTTGTCTTGCATGTCCTTGGCCGGGATAACGACCTTGATTTCGCGCTTCAGCCCTTCAGCGAGCGTTTCGATAACCTGCATGTCTTCCTACCTTCATTTCGTGGCGGCCGTGCCCAGACGCCGTTCGTTTCGATGAGCACGACGCCGGCGATCCTGCCGCGCGTGGCTTTTCCCAATTCCATATCATTCCGCCCAAAGCGGAATGGCACTCGCGGGCTATTCGGGACAACTCTCAATTGTTCTGGAACAACCGATTCTTAGTCTCCCGCCTGCAAACAGCTTGGTGCGGGTAGAGAGACTTGAACTCCCACGCCTTGCGGCACCAGAACCTAAATCTGGCGTGTCTACCAATTTCACCATACCCGCGTTCACAAAACCGCATGCCTATGCCTGCGCATGAGGCCTTCCGGAGCGCGGCGTCTCTATATCACCCGATTTGGTCGAGGCAAAGGAAAAATGAACGGCAAATGACAGGGGATTTGCAGCCCCGGAACCGCCCTGCCCCGAAGTGTGACCGGATCAGTAGAGCGGCTCGTCGTAAACCGGCTTTCCGTCAACGAGAAGGCTGCGAATCTGTGCGCTTCCATCAGGCGAGATACGCACTGCGATGGCAACGTTGCCGTCATTGCGGGCCTCCTCGATCGGCTTGCCCTCGCCTTCAGGAACGTAGTAGCGCTCAATGCCGTATTCGACACGCATGCTGTCGCCGGCGGCAAGGCCGCCACTATAAAACGGCTGGCTGCGTAGGATCACGGACTCCGGCTGCGGAGGCAGTTCGTGAAAGGACGATTCGGTCACCGTCCAGAAACCGTCCTCCTGCTTCTTCAACCGGACCCATAACACCCGCTCGCCGGCCTCGGCCGGAATGCCGCCGGAAACCGTCTGCACCGGCACCGAGGAAATGTCGTAGTTCAAGACGACATAGTCGCCGCGCAGGAAATCGCGCGGATCGACGGGAGCCGTCTTCAGCAGCACCTCGGCGCCCTCGCTGAGGATCGACGCCCGGCTTTGGATGATCGTGCCGAGGATGAGGGTCTGCAAACCGGCGACGATGATCGCCGAAAAGAGATAACCTTTGCCGGATTGCAGCCTTGCCATGAACGAGCTCATGCGCGCTCCCCCTGTGCATTCGCCGAAAAACGCCGCTCAAGACGGATGACCATCCAGGCGACAAGTGCCACCACGAGACCGGAGAACAGGAAGAGGCTCGACGTGCCGAGGATCGAGCCGACGGTGACAGAGGCGAGATACAGCATCTCCGCGGCGAAGGTCGCATAGGCGAGATATCGCACCGCGCCATTATCCCTGCCACGCAGGACGATTGCCAGCACGGAAGCGGCAAGCGTCGCCACTCCGAGCACCACCAGCCCCCAGCCGTCCTCGATTTCGATATGCAGCAGCAGGAAGCCGATTACGGCGACGAGGAAGCTGTAGAAGGCAGGAGCCGCACCGGCGCTTCTGACCAAGGAGGCAATAGGCCGGAGCGGCAACGCCGTCAGGACGAAGGCCGCCATGCCGCCGATCGCAAAGGCCAGTGCCACGGCCACCTCCTCATAAAGAGTATAGAGCCAGGCAAGCCAGCCGATCAGCAGCAGATAGGCCAGGTGGCGGGCCCGCTCGGCGCCGGTATAGCGCACCAGCCCGATGACGATCACCGCCATGACGGGCGCCATCCAGGGATCGAACCCTATCCAATGCGTGTCGTAATTCTCAAGATAGACGGCAAACGACGCCCAGGAGAGGAAGCCGGCGACGACGGTCACGGCGCCCGAACGGAACAGGATCGCCGAGATCGTCGCAATCGCGAACCACAGATACATCACCGTCTGCTCGTCGCCGGAGAGGTGATACATCTGCCCGACCAGCGAGATGGCGCCGCCGAAACTCATCGCGCCGATGACCAGCAAGCCGCCTGCGGCGGCTGTCGCACCGCGGGCAAGCATCCGAGCGGCGGCGATATGCACCACCCAGATCAGGGCAAGGATGCCCCCCACGCGCACCAGGCGCGGGATGGCCTCCCAGTTGGAGGCGACGACCAGCAGGATGGCAGCTGCAAGCAGCACCCCCGCCAGCGCCATCAGCACCCTGCCGAGGCTGAAGCTTGCCGGGCGGCTGTCATATTCGGCGAGAAGCGCACCTGCCGTTTCCTGCCCGAGCAGGCCCTTACCCACCCAGAGCGAGAGATCCCGCTCCAATCTGCCGCGATACATGCTCAACCTCTCGATTTCCGTAACGCCGACTGCGGCGCTGCGGCTCACGCCGTTATAGACGCCGCACGGGTGTCCGCAAACGCTCTTGCGACAAATATACAAGTTCCTCATTGGTCTAAATAGTATCGGGTGTTAACCGGCCGCTAACGTCAGAAGCACTAATATAAGCCTATGGACGGAGAGGCATGCAATCCGCGCATATCCCCCATGAATTTATTGCACTGCACAATATTCATTAGTCATACTATTGATCAACACATCGAAGCACGGGGATGGCGCCCCGGCCCGGCATCAGCCGGACGCCCGCGGATGCCTTGTCCGTGACGAGATTCGCAGTCGCGCACTCCTCCTCCCAGCGCGCTGCGATAGACTGGCAACACTCCTCCTCCCAGTTGTCAGTCACCATAACACGCCCGCCGGATCCTCCCCCGGCGGGCGTTTTCACTTAGCCAAAGCTTCATTAAAGCCTTGGCAGTGAGGGGATTCTCGTCGCGCGGCGCCATCAATGCCGCATTGTCGTCACAGCGCCCCACCAACCCTGCGAAGAGATGGGCGGCTTCCGATCCGAAACGGCGCGCCTCTTTGCAGCGGCTGGACGGGCGGAACCATCGGAGCAAGCAGCGTTTTCTGCGGTGCCACCCGCTTCGTCCAAACTGCTTTCCCAAAAGTCATTCTGCCTATTCGTTGACCAAAAAGCAGTAAGTCTGCGTCAGATACCTCTTGAGCATTGCATAGATCGCATAGGTGATCTGAAAACTTGGCTGTTTTAGTCTTTCGCGTCGCAACATATATTCCAGTCATCAAATAGAGGTCAGCGCCGATTGGTGGCTGCTGGCAGATGAAACCCTCGGAAAGGGGCTTAACATGAACTTCTCTCGCTCTTTCAACAACTGGCGCAAGTATCGTCAGACCGTCACGGAACTCGGCCGCATGACCAACCGCGAATTGCACGATCTCGGCATCGACCGTTCGGACATCCATCGCGTTGCCCGTGAGGCTTCTTCCCGCTAATTCAGGCGGTTGACTGCTCTTTACGAGCAGATCGTCTTTTATTGAAACGCCCGCTGCCTCCCACAGCGGGCGTTTTCGTTTGTCTGCATACGGCTGCCGCAGCGGTTGAAGGTTTCCGACTCGTTAGCCCGCTCAAAAAATATCCGCTGCTTAATTGAAGAGCATCATCGTGCACAATTGCATGGCAGACGCCTTTTATTTGCACTGCACAATCGGACGGTTCTCGCCTATATAAACATCAACCGCAGAGAGACAGGCGATCCCGCCGTCCCGCGGACATAGGAAGAAGACAATGAACCCGATCCGCATTGCAAGAAGCTGGCTCAGCTACCGTCGTACGCTCAATGAACTCGGCGGCCTTTCGAACCAGACCCTGTCCGATATCGGCGTCAGCCGCTACGACATCCGGAATATCGCATCCCGCTCGTTCCGCTAATAACGAGTACGATGCTTCCAAGACGGCGCCCCAGGGCGCCGTTTTTGATTCCAGGGTGTTGGATCGCACCTGCCGACATGATATCAGCCCGGAATGAACACGATCTCCTCCTATTCCCCTATCCACGTCGTCGGCGGCGGGCTTGCCGGTTCGGAAGCCGCCTGGCAGATAGCCAGTTCCGGCGTTCCGGTTATCCTGCATGAAATGCGCGGGGTACGCGGCACGGATGCGCACAAGACGGACGGACTTGCCGAACTCGTCTGCTCCAACTCCTTCCGGTCCGACGATGCGACCAGCAATGCCGTCGGCGTCATCCATGCCGAGATGCGCATGGCGGGCTCACTGATCATGGCCGCTGCCGACCGGTGCCAGGTACCGGCCGGCGGTGCGCTAGCCGTCGATCGCGATGGTTTCTCCGAGGCGGTGACCAAAGCGATCCATGACCACCCGCTCATCACCGTCGTGCGTGAAGAGATCACCGGCCTGCCGCCGAAGGACTGGGATCTAGCCATCGTCGCCACCGGACCGCTGACGGCACCGTCGCTTGCGAGCGCCATCCAGACGGAAACCGGCGAGGATTCGCTTGCCTTCTTCGACGCCATCGCGCCGATCGTCTACCGCGAGAGCATCGACATGGATATCTGCTGGTATCAGTCGCGCTACGACAAGGTCGGCCCCGGCGGCACCGGCAAGGATTACATCAACTGCCCGATGGACGAAGCGCAGTACAATGCCTTCGTCGACGCGCTGATATCCGGCGATACGGTCGGTTTCAAGGAATGGGAGGGCACGCCTTATTTCGACGGTTGCCTGCCGATCGAGGTGATGGCCGAACGCGGCCGCGAGACGCTGCGCCACGGACCGATGAAGCCGATGGGGCTGACGAACGCGCATAATCCGATGATCAAGGCCTATGCCGTCGTGCAGCTGCGTCAGGACAATGCGCTCGGCACGCTCTACAATATGGTCGGCTTCCAGACGAAGCTGAAATATGGCGCGCAGGCGGAAATCTTCCGGATGATCCCGGGTCTGGGAAATGCCGAATTTGCCCGCCTCGGCGGCCTGCACCGCAACACCTATATCAACTCCCCAACCCTGCTCGATCCGTCGCTGACGCTGAAATCGCGGCCCGGCCTGCGCTTTGCCGGCCAGATCACCGGCTGTGAGGGTTATGTGGAAAGCGCCAGCGTCGGGCTGATGGCCGGGCGTTTCGCCGCGGCCGAACGCAAGGGCGAGGCGATCTCGCTACCGCCGGCGACGACGGCGCTCGGCTCGCTGCTCGGCCATATCACCGGTGGGCACCTCGTCACCGACGAGGAGTCGGGCAAACGATCGTTCCAGCCGATGAACATCAATTTCGGGCTGTTTCCGGAGCTCCAGCCGGGGTCGATCGTCAAACCCGAAGGCGTCAAGCGCTTTCGTGGCAAGGACAAGACGATCATGAAGCGGCAGCTGATCGCACGGCGCGCGCTTGCCGACTGCGCGGCCTGGCTCGGTCAAGAATCGACGCTTGCCGAAAGTGCCTGACCGGCGCGCTTTTCAAGCGCGTCGCCTCGAACCTGGCTTATGCGACCCGTCCCTTAAAGTCTTTGCTTTATGCATGTCGTCCTTCCCAAACCGCTGCATATTTTTGGGCGACATGCACTACTGCTTGTTCGCCGCTGAAATATTGTCGGACGGCAGGTCCTTATCCGGCTCGGCGATATAATTGCCGAGCAGCCAGAGCGAAACCTCCGAGGCTTCCTTGGCGGAAGCGAATTCGAAATCGCCGTTGTGATGGGGTGCATCGAGGAAGTCGATCACCAGTCCCCTGCCCGTTTCAGAGCCGACGACGCGCACCCGACCCGGCTCGATCACGTGGCAGGAGAAATGGCGCGACATGTTGCGCATGAAGCCGGCCTTGTTGTCGTGCAGGCGCACAAAGACGGCCTGGCCGTTTTCCGTCGCCTGCAGCTGACGGATCGCCTCGGTCGGAAAGGCACGGCCGAACTCGATGATGGCGAGGCCTGTGTCATGCAGGCCATCTTCCTTGTTCTGTGCGGCCATGCGCGTTGCCACGAAAGCAAAGAAAATGACGATCGCGAAAAGGACGCACCAGACGATAATGCCCACGCCGAGTCTCCGTTCAAAGGGTAGCGGTGGAAGCCTTGTAACGCACGAGACTTGCGCGAATTTGACCGATATCAGATTTTTCGGCGTGCGGCAGCCAGCCCCATCCGCAGCTGGCGGCGCCATTGCGGCGGCTGCAGCGGCCGGTCGAGCAGCAAGGCGCCGCGTTTCTGCGCCTTGATGAGCACCGGTTCTGCAAGCGTCGCCGGCAGGAAGGCTGGAAAGACGGCCGGCGCAATCGGGCCCGCCGCCCTCGCCTTTGCCAGATGTTCGCGACCGAGGCCGGCGAAGGCCTCGATGGCGGCAGAGATGCGCGGCCTGTCTTCGCCGGCGAGGAAAGCATCGCGGTCGAGACCGGTGGCGGAAAGGATCTGCAGCGGAATATAGATCTGGCCGCGGCGGCGATGCAGCGGCATCAGCAACAACAGACCGGCGACCGCCTGGGCGACCCCGGCATGGCCGGCGGCGTCGGCCGAGCGTGCGGCTTCCTCCGGCGAAAGCACCAGGCCTGCGAGCTGAATCAGCGCCGATGCCGTTTCGCCGGCATAGCCTTCAAGCGAAAGACGCGTCTCCATCGGATCGTCATAGAGATCGAAGGTACGGGCCTCGATCATGTCGATCAGCGTCTTGCGCGGCAGGCGGTGCGTTTCGATCGCGATCAGAAGGGCTGCGGCGACGGGATTGGCCGCCGTCGAGCCGTGTGCGCTGCCTTCCAGAAGATCGTGCCAATATTGCAGCCGCACCTCACCGGGCAACGGCTCGTGGACGAGATCGCGGATGCGGGCAAGCTCGGCGTTGAAGGCGTAAAGAGCTGCGAGCGCGCCGCGCTTTTCCTCCGGCGACAGCAGACAGGCGAGATAGCGGTCGCGATCGCTGTCACGCAGCATCGCCAGGCAGATGTCCCGGTTGGTCGCAATATGCGCTTCAGTCATCGTCAGACCGCAATCAACGCCGCGGCGACGGCACGTTGCTCGGCGAGCATGATGTTGAAGGTGCGCACTGCAGCCCCGGTGCTCATCGGATCGGACGAGATGCCGCGCGACTTCAACGCCAGCCTCAATTCCTCGGGCAGACGGCGAAGCTCGGTTCCAGTACCGACGAGCAGAACCTCGATATCGGCGGCCTCATCCAGCACCCGGCGAAAATTTTCAGGTGACAGCGGTTTCGACATGTCCATGTCCCAGCCATGAATACCGGAGGGCAGGCAAAGGATCGAGCCGCGATGCGACATGTCGGCAAAACGAAAGCCGCCATTGCCGTAAGCATCGATCGGAGCGCGCCCGGGGAAATGTGCGGCGCGGATTTCTATGCCTTTTGCCATTTTTTCAAACCACCGTGCCGGATTTTGCACCAACATCCGTCTTGTTGCTCTCTTCTCCGTCGGGAGCCTCCGGCCGCAGCCGAAAGACGATCAAGACAGGAGCGGCGATATAGATCGAAGAGAAGGTGCCGAGAGCGACGCCGAAGAGCATCGCAAAGGTGAAGGAACGGATGACTTCACCGCCGAAGAGAAAAAGCGCCAGCAAGGCGATCAACGTCGTCGCCGCGGTCAGAACGGTGCGCGACAGCGTCTGGTTGATCGACGCATCGATCAGGATGGGCAGCGGCATCTTCTTGTATCGTTTGAGATTTTCGCGCATTCGGTCGTAGACCACGACTGTATCGTTCAGGGAATAACCGACGATGGTCAGCACGGCGGCGACGCTCGTCAGGTTGAACTCGATGCCGGTGAGGACGAAGAGACCGAGCATGATGATGACATCGTGCAGCGTGGCAATGATGGCGCCGACCGCGAACTGCCATTCGAAGCGGATCCAGATGTAGATCAGGATCGCCGCAAGTGCTGCAAGCACGCCGAGCGTCGCCATCATCGTCAATTCGCCCGAGATGGCGGGGCCGACGACCTCGACGCGGCGAAAATCATAATCTTCCTGGAGCTCGCCGCGCACCAGCGTCGCCGCCGACTGCTCGGCATTCTCGCCGCCGCCCTGGGAAGCGATGCGGATCCGCGCGTTCGACGGGCCACCGGTGCGCTCGACACTGACATCGCCGAGATTGAGATCATTCAGACGCGAGCTGAGATCGGCGATGTCGGCATTGCCCTGCTTTGCCGTCACCTCGATGAGCGAGCCGCCGGTGAAATCAATGCCGAGATGCAGGCCGACGGTGGCAAAAGCGGCCATGGCGATCAGCGAGATGACTGCCGACGCCGTAAAGACATAACGGCGGATCCCCATGAAGCGGATATTGGCGTGTTCGAAAAGATGCGTCAGCACGCTCTTCGGCAGATGCCGGGGATGGCGCCTTCTCAACCAGACGGCAACGATCGAGCGCGTCAGCGTGAATGCCGTGAAAACGGTCGTCAGGATGCCGACCGCAAGCGTCACCGCGAAACCGCGGATGGATTCGCTGCCGAGGAAGAAGAGGATGATGGCGGCGATGAAGATCGTCACATTGGCGTCGACGATCGTTGCAAATGCGCGCGAGAAACCGCGACCGACGGCCTCCGCAAAGGAATGAGTGGTTTTTTCCTCTTCGCGGATTCGCTCATAGATCAGAACGTTCGAATCGACCGCCATGCCGACGATCAACACGATACCGGCAATCCCCGGCAAGGTGAGCGTCGCGCCAATAAGGCTGAGCACCGCGACGATGAGGATCAGGTTGAGGAAGAGCGATGCGACGGCGATGATGCCGAGGATGCGATAGAGCGCGATCATCAGTGCCGCGACCAATACGACGGCGACGAGGCCGGCGACGAGGCCGTTGAAGATGGAATCGGCGCCGAATCTCGGGCTGACGCTGCGTTCCTCAACGCTCGTCAGCGTTGCCGGCAAGGCGCCGGCGCGCAGCATGATCGCAAGGTCGCGGACGCCATCCTGGGAGAAGTTTGCAGAAATCCTGCCCTCGCCGCCGGTGATCGCCGCATCGATGGCCGGTGACGACATCACCTGATCATCGAAGACGATGGCAAGGTGCTTGCCGATATTCTGCCCCGTCGCCTGCGCCAGCCGCTGCGTGCCTTCCGCATCGAGACGGTAGGCAATCGAGGTATCCTGCGTCTGTGGATCGACGACAGGCTCGATATCGACCATGTTGCTGCCGGTGATGAAAGCCGTGCGGTCGACGAGGTACGGTACCGGCGGATCGTCAAGCGAATAGAGCACCTGCGATGTCGCCGGCCACCGGCCGTTCAGCGCCTCCTGCCCCGACATGCTTTCGTCGATCAGATGAAAGGAAAGCTTGGCCGGCTGGTTCAGGATGTTCTTCAGCCGCTCCGCATCGACCGATCCCAGCACCTGCACGACGATGCGGTCGGCGCCATCAGGGCGAACGAGGAAATTATCATTGCCGAATCCGGCGATGCGGCGGCCAACGATATCGAGCGAGCGGGTCCGGGCGGAAGCGACGTCAGCAGTAATGCCGGCGTCGGAAATCTGCAGCGAGAGCTGCCCCTGGTCGCCCTGCTGCAGCGCGACTTCAGGTCCCGAATGTCCGCCAGCCGTCGTCAAAGGCTTCAGGAGATAGACCGCCGCCTGTGTCTGGGCCGCATCGGTGATGCGGACGGTGACCGTCTGGTCATTGCCGGTCAGCCCGGTATAGCGAATGCCGGCGCCGCGCAGCGCGTTGCGCACATTGGCGACCAGCTCTTCCAGGCGGTCCCTGACGATATCGGCGCGCTCGACCTTCAGAACGATATGCGAGCCGCCCTGCAGGTCGAGACCAAGCACCACGCGGTCGTGCCGCAGCCAATCCGGCAGGGAGGATCGCTGCGCCTCGGTCAGCAGATTGGGCGCAGCGATGACGATAGCCGCAAACGCGACCAGCCAAATCAGAAGTGTTTTCCAGCGGGAAAAATGCAACATTCTCTCGACGATCTTCCGATCCGGCGGTCTGCCGTTATCGCTTGTTACGCCGCGTCGGCCTTGACCGGTTCACCCTTGACGCGAATTTCGGAGATGCCGTTGCGGACGATGCGCACGCGCACGCCGTCGGCGATCTCGACTTCGACTTCCTTTTCGTCGATCACCTTGGTGACCTTGCCGACAAGACCGCCACCAGTGACCACCTGGTCGCCGCGACGGATCGCCTTCAGGGTCTCCTCACGCTTTTTTGCCTGTGCGCGCTGCGGACGGATCAGCAGGAAGTACCAGACGACCATCAGCGGCACGAACAGGATGATCATTTCGAAACCGGAGCCGCCGAATCCCGTTGCGGTATCGGTCGCGCTCTGGGCGAATGCCGGGGTGATGAACATGCTAAACTCCTCAGGCTTGGGCGGCGGAACTCCGCCTCTCTTTTCAGGTTGCCGGACTATAGTTACCGCTTCGATGAATGCAACAGAAACAGCCGGAAACAGTACCGATTCCGCTGCCTCATAACCTTTCCGCCGTCAAAACGCCATGGTAGGCGGCATCGAAAGATCAAAGCGGAATGACGCAGCGAAAAACAGGAGGCCTGCGATGACCGAGGAAATCAACACTGCCCTGCTTGCCGAACTGAAACGGCTCGCCGATGCCGTCCAGCGCCTTGCCGGGCCGGCGCCTGCCGTCAACGACTGGGCTGCGGCGGACTGTTTCGTCTGGGCGCCGATGCGCCAGCATCTGCAGCCTGTGAAGAAGCCGAACCGGGTGGCGTTGAAGCTCATCCGCGGTGTCGATCACGTACGCGACATCCTCCACGAGAATACGGTGCGTTTCGCCGAGGGGTATGCCGCCAACAATGTGCTGCTCTGGGGCGCGCGCGGCATGGGCAAATCCTCGCTTGTTAAAGCCGTACACGAGGATGTCAGGCGCGAAAGCGGTGTCGCGCTGAAGCTGGTCGAAGTCCACCGCGAGGATATCGCCAGCCTTCCCAATCTGCTCGACCTCTTGAAGGACACGCCGTACCGCGTGATCGTCTTCTGCGACGATCTCTCCTTCGATCACGACGACACCGCCTACAAGTCGCTGAAGGCGGCACTCGACGGCGGCGTCGAAGGGCGGCCGGACAATGTGCTCTTCTACGCCACCTCCAACCGGCGCCATCTCCTTCCCCGCCACATGATGGAAAACGAGCAGTCGACGGCGATCAATCCGTCGGAGGCGGTCGAGGAGAAGGTTTCGCTTTCCGACCGCTTCGGCCTCTGGCTTGGCTTCCACAAATGCAGCCAGGACGACTATCTCGGCATGATCGACGGCTATGCCGATCACTACAAGCTCGGGCTCGAACGCGACAAGATGCATGCCGAAGCGCTGGAATGGGCAACGACGCGCGGAGCCCGCTCCGGCCGCGTCGCCTGGCAGTATATTCAGGATCTGGCCGGACGCATGCGGGTTCACATCGACCGGGCCTAGTCTTTGATTTATGCATGTCGCTATCCCAAAACCGCTGCACACTTTTGGGCGACATGCATTAAATGACAAAAGCCCGGCTGGCGGCCGGGCTTTTGCGTTTCCTGGTACGCTGTACCTATTCCAGGAAAGTCATCGGGTTGACCGGGGACGCATCCTTGCGCACCTCGAAATGGACCTGCGGCTGCTTGACGTCGCCGCTCATGCCGGAGACGGCGACGGTCTGGCCACGCTGGATCTTCTGGCCGCGGGTGACGCTCAGCGTATCGGCGTTGCCGTAGACGGTAACGGTGCCGTCGTCGTGACGGACGAGAACCGTGTTGCCGAGCTCCTTCAGGCCGTTGCCGGCATAGATGACGACGCCGTTTTCGGCAGCCTTGATCGGCGTGCCCTGCGGTACCGAAATGTCGATGCCGTCATTGCGGTTGCCGTTGACGTTGGCGCCGTATGAAGCAATGACCTGGCCGCGCACCGGCCAGCGGTATTTGCCGATGCCGGTCGATTCCGGCGCGTCGGAGCTGACGTCCGACTTCTTCTCGACATCGTCGACGGTCTGAGTGGCGGCCGGTGCCTTATAAGGCGCGGGCTGAGCGGAAGCCGTCTGCTGGGCAGCCGCCGGCTGGGTCGGCTTCGGATCGACCTTCTCGGCCGGGATCGAGGCGGTCTTAATATTGTCGGCGGTGCCGTTCGGGATCTTCAGAGCCTGACCGATGCGGAGCGAGCTGGCCGAAAGATTGTTGGCGGCCTTGAGGTCGTCGACATTGCTACCGGTCGCCTTGGCAATCTTTGCCAGGGAATCGCCTTGCTTGACGACATAGGTGCCGGCAGGCGCCTTCGGATCCTTGCCGGCGCCGGCGGGAAGTTTGCCGGTGACATCGCCACTCGCCAGCGTCTTGTCGCGGGCGGAATTGGCGCCCGGAACGACGGCGACGTTCTGCTCAGGCGCCTTCGGCGCCGGCATCTTGCCGGGCTTGGAAAGGTCAGCCGCCTGCGATGCCGCCTTGGCGGCATTGCCGCCGTTGAATGTCGGGATCAGGATCGCCTGGCCGGGCTGGGCGGCAGATGCCGTCTTCAGAGCATTGACGCGCAGGATTTCCTTTTCCGGTACGCCGAAACGCCTGGAGAGCGTGGCGATGCTTTCACCCGGACGCAGCGTCACCGACGGAGCGTTGGTCGCGGACCAGCCTGAAACCTTCGGCGTCGTGCCTGTCGTCAGCGTATCAGGCGTCACCTTCGGCGCAGTTGGCGCCACCAATCGAGGCCTTTCGGCCTGCGGCGCAGCTGGGAAGGGCTGGGCGAGCGCAACTTCCTTTTCCCGCTGCCGGGACGGCGCCGCCGCCGTCGGCGCGGCCAGTTCGGAACGCTGCACCGAAACCGGCGCGGAAGCGAGACGTGCGCTCGAGCTCGACGTCCGGGTCGGATCGTAACCCTGACGGGCGGGATAAGGCTGGTTCAGCGCGTCATTGCCGCCACCGTAGCCGGACTGGCTGGCAACGGCCGAACTGCTAAGATCGGCGCGGGGCACCGGATCGCCCTGAGAACCGTTCATATTCCTGCGCGGAATGGAACTTGTGGTGATCTGGTCCTGCCCGGAGGAGGAAAACAAGCCGCCAAACCGTGTCACATCGGAACTGCAGCCCGTTGCGGCACTTGCCAGCAGGCCAACAACCAGAAGATTACCGGCCGACTTTCCGAACTTTGGCGAAAGACTGAAACGCATGACTCGACCCACTGAGAACGCAACCATTTGTGAGTCTATTAAAACGCGTTAGTATTACCACGCGGTTAAGATGCTGGAATCAGTGCAATATTTTTGAGAAGTTGATAACCATAGCTTTACGGGTGAAAAATCGCAGTGTGCCGCGCAGGATGCCAAAAAAGCCTGAGCGGCTTTCGCACGACTTCATGCTCTTTTTCTGATTGTCAGATATCAGGCCGATCGGCCCGACACTATCCACGTCTAAAGCAGCGAGGCAAGGCGCGGAACGATCGGCAGATAGGGAGCTTCGAACAGTTCCTCGCGTTCGAAACGGCTGCCGGTTTTCGTCAGCCGCACCATGCGACACTCGTTCTCCGAAATCATCAGCGGCGCGATCATCGAGCCGCCGGAAACGAGCTGGTCGGTATAAAAGCGCGGCATCGCGTTGAAGGCCGCCGTCACCAGGATGCGGTCGAAGGTGCCCTCACCCTGCATGCCGGCACTGCCGTCGGCATGGCGAATGATGACGCTGCGCAGACCAAGCGATTCCATGCGCCGCTGCGCGGCTGATGTCAGCGTCTTGTAGCGGTCGATGGACAGCACACGCTCGGCCATGCGGCCCATGACGGCGGCGGTAAAGCCGCTTCCGGTGCCGATCTCCAGGACGCGCTGGCCGGGCTTGAGCTTCAGGTGATGCAGGATGCGGACGGCAAAATCGATGCCTTCGAGAAAGGAACCGCATTCGATCGGTATCGTCCGGCTCGAATAGGCGTCGTCGGCAAATTGCGGCGGCACAAACAGGGAGCGCTGCGTCTGCTCGACCGCCGTCAGCAGATCGAGGTCGGAGATGCCTTCGGCACGCAATCTGAGGACGAGCGCAGCAAAGCCCTCCTTCTCCGCCAGTCTTGCCGTCAAACTTGTGCTCCGTATCCCAAGGCCCGCGCCACGCGGTCCGTCACGGAATAATCGGTCAGATCCAGTTTCAAAGGCGTTACCGAAATCTTGTTATGCTTCAGGGCGTGAATATCGGTGCCTTCGACGAAGGCGCCAGCGCGTTCGCCAAACTTCAGCCAGTAGTAGGGAAAGCCCCGGCCGTCGGAGCGGGCGTCGACCTGCAGATTGAAGGCGAGCTTGCCCTGCATCGTCACCTCGGCGCCATTGACTTCGCCGGGACGGCAGTTCGGGAAGTTGAGATTGAGGAACGTGCCCTCCGGCAGGTCAAGGACCATCAGCTTTTCCAGAAGAGCCGGCGCGTGCGTCTCGCAGACCTCCCAGGGCACGATGCGTGCGCCGTCCTCATAAAGATAGGCCTGGCTCAACGCGAAGGAGCGCACGCCCTGCATGGTTCCTTCGATGGCGCCGGCGATCGTGCCGGAATAGGTCACGTCGTCGGCAACGTTCGAGCCTGAATTGACGCCCGACAGGACGAGATCCGGCTTGATGTCCATCACCTGCCTGATGCCCATGATGACGCAATCGGTCGGCGTGCCGCGCAGGGCGAAATGCTTGTCGGAAATCTTGCGCAGCCGCAAAGGTTCGGAGAGGCTCAGCGAATGGGCCAGGCCGCTCTGGTCGGTCTCGGGCGCCACGATCCAGACATCGTCCGACAGCGTGCGCGCGATCCGCTCCAGGGCGGCAAGACCTTCGGCGTGAATGCCGTCGTCATTGGTAAGCAGAATGCGCATCGCCTCAGGCCGCCCGTTCGATCTTGGTCAATCCGCCCATATAAGGCAGCAAAACGTCCGGAATCGTGACCGAACCATCCTCGTTCAGATAATTTTCAAGGATAGCGATCAGGCAGCGGCCGACGGCCGTGCCGGAACCGTTCAGCGTATGGACGAACCTGTTGCTCTTGTCGTCCTTGCCGCGGTAGCGCGCATTCATCCGCCGACCCTGAAAATCGCCGCAGACCGAGCAGGAAGAGATCTCACGGAAGGCATTCTGTCCCGGCAGCCAGACTTCGAGATCGTAAGTCTTGCGCGAGCCGAAGCCCATGTCGCCGGTGCAAAGCGTCATGGTGCGGAAATGCAGGCCGAGGCGTTTCAGCACTTTCTCGGCGCAGGCGGTCATGCGTTCATGCTCGGCAACGGCGCTCTCGGCATCGGTGATCGAGACGAGCTCGCATTTCCAGAACTGATGCTGGCGCAGCATGCCGCGGGTATCGCGGCCGGCGGAGCCCGCTTCCGAACGGAAGGACGGCGTCAGCGCGGTAAAGCGGAGCGGCAGCTTTTCCTGATCGAGGATTTCCTCACGCACCAGATTGGTCAGTGTCACTTCGGCCGTCGGGATCAACCAGCGGCCATCCGTCGTCCTGAAGAGATCCTCGGCGAATTTCGGCAGCTGGGCGGTGCCATAGACGGCCTCGTCGCGCACCATCAGCGGCGAGCTGACTTCGGTATAGCCGTGCTCACTGGTGTGGAGATCGATCATGAACTGGCCGAGCGCGCGCTCGAGCCTGGCGAGCGGACCGGTCAGAACCGTGAAGCGCGAGCCGGAGAGCTTGGCGGCGCGCTCGAAATCCATATAGCCAAGCGCTTCGCCGATTTCGAAGTGCTCCTTCGGTGCATGGTTCCAGCGCGGCTTTTCGCCGACGGTGCGGGTGACGACATTGTCATGCTCGTCCTTGCCGACCGGGACGTCATCGAAGGGGATGTTCGGGATGCGCGAGAGCGCGTCGTTGAGTTCGGCCGTCAGTTGCCGGTCCTCTTCCTCGATCGCCGGCAGCAGGGTCTTGAGTTCAGAGACCTCCGCCTTCAGCTTCTCGGCCAGCTCGCTATTCTTCTGGGCCATCGCCGCGCCAATCTCCTTGGAGGCGAGGTTGCGGCGGGACAGCAGGTCCTGCGCCTTCTGCACAGCGGAGCGGCGCTTTTCATCGAGGGCAACGAGACTTTGGGCAAGAGGCTCCGCCCCGCGCTTGGCAAGGGCGGCATCGAGCGCTTCGGGATTCTCACGGATCCATTTGATATCGAGCATCGTCGTTCCAGGTCGTTGCAATAGAGGTGACCCAGCCAAAGCCTGATCGGGCCTCGACCGGATGTCACGGCGCCGCGCCTTTTCAGACGCGCAAAGGACGCCGCAACACTTTGAATTGCTCCATAACCCTTAAACCGATTCCGATTTAGGGATTATGCAGTCGACGGCGTTCATGAAGGGATTTCCGGGATCGCCGCTTAGACGCTGTCCGTCTTGGCAACGTCTGCGGATCCGGTTTCCTTTTCGACCGCCTGCCGGGCACGCTGGCGCTCCACGAGTCGCGCCGCATAGATGGAAATCTCGTAGAGAAGGATCGTCGGTATCGCAAGGCCGATCTGGGACATCGGGTCCGGCGGCGTCAGCACGGCAGCGACGACGAAGGCGAGGACGATGGCAAACTTGCGCTTTTCGGCCAGCCATTGCGACGTCAGAAGACCGACACGGGCGAGCAGCGTGGTGATGACAGGCAGCTGGAAGACGAGGCCGAAGGAGAAGACCAGCGTCATGATCAGGCTCAGATATTCCGAGACCTTCGGCATCAGCGAGATTGCTATCTCGTCGTGACCCGGCGCCTGCTGCATCGACAGGAAGAACCACATGACCATCGGCGTGAAGAAGAAATAGACGAGCGCGCCGCCCATCAGGAACAGGACCGGCGAGGCGATCAGGAACGGCAGGAAAGCCTGACGCTCGTTCTTGTAGAGGCCGGGCGCCACGAACTTGTAGACCTGGGCGGCGATGATCGGGAAAGCGACCACAAGGCCGCCGAACATCGCCACCTTGACCTGGGTGAAGAAGAATTCCTGCGGCGCGGTGTAGATGAGCTGGGCCTTCTCAACGTCGAGATTAGCCCACTGGACCGCTGTCTTGTATGGGATGACCAGATAATTGAAGAGATCCTTGGCGAAAAAGAAGCATGCGATGAAGGCGACGAAAAATGCGCCGATCGACCACATCAGCCGCGTGCGCAGCTCCATCAGGTGCTCGATCAACGGCTGCGGCTTGTCTTCAATATCACCGCTCATGCCTCGTCCTTCTTTGTCTGCGCAGGCTTCTTCGGCGTTGCAGGCTTCCTGACTGCCATCGTGCGTTTCGGCTTTTCCACAGGCACGGACACGGCAGCCGCAGCATCGACGTTGTCGGCAGGCTTGACGCGCGGCTTGCGCACGGCCTTCGGCTTGGCCGCAACCGTATCGGCTTGCACAATCGCTGCGGCGACCGGTTCCGACGGCGCAGGTGTCGCTACCAATGGCGGCGTTTCCGGCAGGCTCATTGACGGCGTCGGGGCTGCGACACCATCGGGCGGCACCTCGGTCTTGTTCTCCGAGACCGTGGTCGCCTTCTGCAGGTCGGCCTTGATCTCGTTGCCCATCTGGCGGAGCGGGTTCATCGCCTCGCGCAGGCTGCTGACCGGGTTTAGCTTCTGGGCGTCGCTGATCGTCTGGCGGACATCGTCAAGCTCGGCTTCGCGCAACGCTTCATCGAACTGCGCACGGAAATCACCCGCAACCTTGCGGGCACGCTGCGTCATCTTGCCGAAAGCGCGCAGCATCGGCGGCAAATCCTTGGGACCGACAACCACGATCAGTACGACCGCGATGACCAAAAGCTCGGTCCAGCCAATATCGAACATGCAAGGCTCCTGGACGGGAAGCGCGGGGGCTGCGCTTTTTCCCGGACTTGGTTACTTCGTTTCGTCGGCCTTGTGATCGACGGTCTTTGCCGTATCCGGCGCGTCTTCGTCCGTCATGCCCTTCTTGAAGCTCTTAATGCCCTTGGCAACGTCGCCCATCAGTTCCGGGATCTTGCCGCGACCGAACAACAACAGCACGATGACCAGAACGATCAACCAGTGCCACATGCTAAAAGAACCCATTACGCTAACTCCCTGTTTCTATGTTCCCACGATGTAAGGATTTCCGACACCGTTTCCAACATCAAGCCCTTCGAACTGAGCTTAATGTCACGGTATCGCCCTTTGTGACAAGCCATTGACCCGCCGAAAAGTGCTGGCTCCATTGTTTTCGCCATGCATGGCAAAAGCAAGACGCAAACCCCTCAATCTTCAGAGGTGCCGCGGGGCGCCAACAACCCCAATTCCTCGAGGTCCATCTGGGTGATCGGGTCTTCGTCCTCGGTCAGCTCGTCGTTCATCAAGGGCGAGGGAATGTTGAAATTCGCTGGAATGCGGCCCGACAGCAAGCCCGCTCCCTTCAACTCTTCGAGACCGGGCAGGTCACGCAGCTCTTCGAGACCGAAATGGTCGAGGAAATCGCGCGTCGTGCCCAATGTCACCGGCCGGCCCGGCGTGCGCCGGCGGCCGCGAAACCGCACCCAGCCAGCTTCCATCAGCACGTCAAGCGTGCCGCGCGAGGTCTGGACGCCGCGGATATCTTCGATTTCGGCCCGCGTCACCGGCTGGTGATAGGCAATGATCGCCAGCACTTCCAGCGCGGCGCGCGAAAGCTTCTTCACCTCATTGTCATCACGGCGGATGACGAAGGACAGGTCGGCGGCGGTGCGGAAGGCCCAGGCACCCTCGACCTGCACGAGATTGACGCCGCGCGGCGCATAGTGCTCCTTCAGCCGCAGCATGATGGCACGCACGTCGGTCTTCTCAGGCAGGCGCTCGGCGAGGAAGCCTTCGGAGACCGGCTGCGACGAGGCGAAGACCAGCGCCTCGGCGATGCGCTCGGCCTCGATCTCGGCCTGCAGGTCGCGGCTCCTGTCTTGGAAATCGTCCTCGAAATCCTCTTCGCCCTTCAGATCGATCAAACCGGCCGCTCCTGTTCGACCACCTGCAGCGTGGCGTGTTTCGGGCCGCGGCGCATGTATATCGGCTGAAAGGCGCCGTCCTGTCGGATTTCGAGCTTGCCCTCGCGCACCAGCTCCAGCGAGGCGGCAAAGGCGCTGGCGATTGCCGTGACGCGCTCTTCGGGCGCTGCGAGATAACGCAGCAGATAATGCTCCATCGCCGTCCAGTCAGCGACCTCGCCGATCATCTGGGTCAGCAGCTCACGGGCATCGGTCAGCGACCAGACCGTGCGCCGCTCGATCGTCACCTGGGTGACGGCATGGCGCTGACGCAGCGCCGCATAGGCGGTCAGGAGATCGTAAAGGCTCGCCGCATAAGCGGATTGCTGGCGATCGGGAATATGCTCCGGCGCGCCGCGCACGAAGATATCGCGGCCGAGGCGATTGCGATTGACGAGGCCGTCTGCCGCCTGGCGCATGGCTTCGAGGCGTTTTAGGCGGAAGGCGAGCATTGCCGCTAGTTCCTCGCCAGAAGGGCCGTCATCCTTGACCTGCTGGGGAATGAGCAGCTTCGACTTGAGATAAGCAAGCCAGGCTGCCATGACGAGATAATCGGCGGCAAGCTCGATGCGGATACGCCGGGCGCTTTCGATGAACAGCAGATATTGCTCGGCGAGCGCCAGCACCGAAATGCGCGACAAATCGACCTTCTGGTTGCGGGCGAGATAGAGCAACAGGTCGAGCGGACCTTCAAAGCCGGCGACGTCGATCACCAGCGCCGGCTCGTGGCTGGCGCGCTCAGCACCGTTATCCTGCCACAGCTTGTCCATCGGCGTTGCCGCCTGCGGACGTTCCGTGCCCTTGACCGTGTTCACCACCCTGCTCCTCTGCGATCACACGATCGCAAACATCGCCTCGAATTCCGCCCTCAATTCCGCTTCATCGGCGCTATCCGGCGCCGGGAAACCCGCTTCTACCGCCTTTGCGCGAGCAAGCGATAGACCGGCGAGCGGTGGAACATTTGCCACGACCTCCCGCATCTCGTCCATATGGCCATTGCAATGCAGCACGATATCGCATCCGCCTGCAATGATATTCGCCGCACGTTCACCGATCGTGCCGGAAAGAGCGTTCATCGAACTGTCGTCGGAGAGCAGCAGACCGTTAAAGCCGATGTGCTGACGGATGATGCCGTCGATCACCTTGCGCGAGGTCGTCGCCGGATTATCCGGGTCGATGGCGGCGAAAACGACGTGGCAGGTCATGGCCATCAACTCGTCCTTCATCGCGACAAAGGGCGGGAAGTCATGGAGCTGCAGCTCATCGCGCGGGACGGTGACGACAGGCAGCTCCAGATGTGAATCGGCAAAGCCGCGACCGTGGCCGGGCATGTGCTTCATCACGGGCAACAGGCCGCCGGCCTTCAGCCCCCCGGCAGCCGCCCGGCCCATCGCGATGACGGTCTGCGGATCGCCGCCATAGGCGCGGTCGCCGATGACGTTACTGCTGCCCTCGACCGGCACATCAAGCACTGGCAGGCAATCGACATCG
Source organism: Rhizobium changzhiense (assembly GCF_013087625.1). NCBI lineage: Bacteria > Pseudomonadati > Pseudomonadota > Alphaproteobacteria > Hyphomicrobiales > Rhizobiaceae > Rhizobium > Rhizobium changzhiense. The sequence goes on along the minus strand of NZ_JABFCQ010000002.1, from coordinate 132,220 downwards.
ATGCCGAGGCTCGAAAGATCGAAGGCGTGCAGCCGCGACATCAGCCAGGCGGCGCGCAGGCCGAGTGCGCGATTGCGGCGATAGAGATCGCCGAGCGCCTGGCCGGAAGGATAGCGCGACAGAACGGGTGGGCGGATGCGCTGGACGCGGCCGCCCTCCTGGTCGATCAGCACCGGTGCATGCCAGCCGACGCTATCGCGCAGTTCGGCGACGAGATCGGCGATCTGCCGTGCTTCGGAGATATTGCGCCCGAAGAGGATGAAGCCCCAGGGCCGCTCGTCCCGGTAAAAGGCTTTCTCTTCGGATGTGAGGGAAAGGCCGCTGCAGCCAAGGATCATCGCTTTTGATTCGGTCATATTCGAATCATAGACGGCCGCCGGCCAAATGCGAGCAAGGTCGGGCGCGATGCACAAAAAAGAGCGGCGGACCGATCCGGCCCGCCGCTCCTATATTCAAAGACGCGATCCTACCTGGAGATCAGGCAGCTTCCACCCGCCGCGCGATACTGCTCGCAGAGTGCTGCGGCCTCGTCCTTGGAACCGGCCGGTATGCGGACACGGTAGAACGTGCCCTTGCCGGCGATATCGGCCCTGCGGATCTCGTGGCTGCGGCCGCCAAGCACGCTGGCGAATTTCTTCGACAGGTTGGCATAGGATTTGGTCGCCTCATCTTCCGAAGGCAGCGAGGCGATCTGGATGCCGTAGCCGCCGGCGGATGCGGCCTGCTGCGGCTTTGTGGCGGCTGGTGCTGCGGCTGCGACCTCCGTCGTCTTCGGCTGCTGGGCAGGCGGGCGGACATTGCCCTTCTCGGTGACTGTGCCGACGACGTTGACGGGCTGGTCGGCCGGACGCGCGGTCGGAATCGGCGCGGTATCGGCAATCGCCGAGGTCTTGACCGGGCGCACCGGCGAAGCGACCGGAGCCGGGTTTGCAGCCTGCGCGTCGGCACTGCCGGCGAGCGGCGGCTGTACCGGCGCGGTTTCGACGGGGGCTGCAGAACGCGCATCGGCGGAAGCAACCTCGGCGCTTGCCGGGAAGCTTGCGGCCGTTCCACCGACGGGAGGTACAGCCGGGGTCGTTTGCGCGGACGGGGTCGACGGAGCCGTCAACGCCGGCTGAGCCGGCGGCATCGGCTGGGCAGACGGCGTTGCCTGGGCAGACTGTGTCGCCTGGGCAGACGGCGTCCCCTGGTCGGCAGGCGCCGGTTCTTCGCGGGCAACCAACGTACCGTCAGGCTTGACGATCATCGTGCGAACCTTGCGCGGCGAAACGGACGGCGTCTTGCCGGCGTCGGTTGCCGAAGCGTTGTCGGCGTTATCCTGGGTTGGCAGCAGACGCGGATCCTCCGTCTCACCGACCGCAGTCGGCGTGACCTGATCGTCGACGCTGGCGTTCTCGTCGTCCTCGGGGAGCGCTTCCGGTGTCAGCGTGCGCTGGACCACATCGACGGGCGCCTCATCGGAAGAAACGAGCGCTTTCTGCTTCGGCTCTTCGGCAGAACCCGCAACGCGGTCGTAGACAGCCTTATCCTGGTTCGGCACGGTCTTGCCGCCAGGATTTTCCGGAACGACCTTGACCGGCTCCTTGTCGGCCACGATCACGCGCGGCTCGCCGGACGCGACAATGCCGAGCCCCTCGCCGTTCCAGACGGAGGAATAGACACCATAACCGACGCCGGCGAAGACCACGAGCACGACGGCCCCGGCAAGCAGCCGGCGCATCGACCGGGCGCGGCTGAAATCAGCGGCCTGGCTCGCCGATTCGATGCGGACCTCGGAGGTCTCGCGGCGCTCGACCGGCTCGCGCACGCTGCGGCGGAAATCGTCCTCCAGCGCCCGTTCGAAATCATCGAGACCATCGGCGATGGTGGGCTTGACCGGCTTTGCAGCAGCGGCGGCCGTATCCCGGACCGGCGTCGGCGTTTGCCGCGGTTTGGCCGGTTCAAAGAAGCTGGCGATCTCGGCGTCGAGATCGAAATCGAAATCCGCAGATTTCGCGACCGGCGCGGGCTGCTCGACGGGCGGCAGCGCCGGCACGTGCATGTCGTCGACGGTCTCGGGACGATCCTCCGGATCGGAGATCATAGCCGGATCGAATGGCAGGTCTTCGGTCGAGTCTGAAGCAGGCGTCCAGTTGAAAGCCGGAGCCGGAGCTTGAGCCTGCGGCTCGGGAACGTAGGCCGGGGCGGACCGTGCAGGAGCGGCAGCGGCCCGCTCAAAAGCAGGAGCCGGCGGCTCAGGAGCAAAAACCGGAGCGGGCCGAGCAGCGACGGCAGCGGCCTGCTGGGGAGCAGAGGCTGTCGGCTCAGGCTGCGGTGCCGGCTCGGATGGCTCGGAGAAATCGAGATCGGTGAGTTCCAGCTCGATGCCAGCAAGATCCAGCTCGAAATCATGGCCGTCGAAGGGGTCGTCGGCTTCCGCTACCGGCTGCGGCGCCGGCGAATATGCCGTTGCGGCAGGCTGAGGCGTAACGACCTCGGCAAGCTGCGGCGCGATCGGTCTTGCGGCTTCGGCAGCATAGACCGGGGCCGGCTCGACCGGAGCAGACCGGACGGGTGCGGCGGCGAGCGGTGCGGGCGCAATCACCTTGGGTTGGGCAGGTGCGGCGGCCACGGGGGCAGCCGGAACGGGCGCTGCCTCAATCGATGCGGGTTGCGGCGAGACGGGCGCCTGATTGGCCCGTTGCGGTACCGGATAACGCGAGACGTCGGCGAGCAGATCATCGAGATCGAAGGTGCCGGCGGTGTGCGGAACATCCGGCACGACCTCGGTCAGCGCGGCATCGGCCTGGATCTCGCCTTCGACGGCGGCGGCGAGATCGAAACCGGCGTCAGACCCGAAATCCTCCAGCTCTTCCTCGACTTCGACGAATTCTTCGGCCTCGACGGTCTCTTCCGGCGCAATCACCTCATCATGGCGATCGAGCACCTCATCATGGCGATCGAGCTCGGCGGGAAAGCCAAGTGACGGAGAAGCGGATTCGAATTCCTCGGAAGGCTCGACAGCGGCGACAGGCGCCGGCGGCTCGATGACAGACTGAGGCTCGACCACAGGAAGATCGGCGGATGGTGCTTCAACAACCGGTGCGGCGACAGCTTCGGCCACAGGCTCCGGCAAAACAACCGGTTCCTCGCGCCTCGGTGCATGGAAATTGGCAAGCGGCAGCCTGATGCTGGCAGCCGACCATTGCGGCGCCTTGGTGGGCTGCGCCAATGAAGAGACCGGTGCTGCGCCGATCGACAGTTCAAGCTCCTCGATCAGGTCGCGCGCACCGCCGAAGGCCGATTGCACCGATGCTTCGGGCTCGGGAGAAAGCTGCTCCGCCCAGTCGGCGGCAGATGCGTCCTCATTCCCTGCGGCGTGCAAAGTTGCTTCTTCAGCCTCAACGGCGACGGAAACCGCAACCGGCTCCGGAGCCTCCGCACGTTCGGCAGCGGGAGAAGCGTCGAGAACAGGCTCGACGTAATCTTCAGGCGTGAAGTCATCAGAGATCGGCTCGGCGGGCCGGTCGAGCTCTGCAAGCGGGCGTGGCGAATCGTAGCGGTCGAACTCGCGCCCAAGCTCGTCCTCGAGATCGAGGGCGGGCTCGCGGCGTGCGGTCTCGGTCACCGTATTCGCAGCAACACGCGGCTCGAAGCCGACGATACGGGCCAGTTCAGCCAACGGATCGTCGTCTGCAAACAGATCGTCTTTTCCGCGCGTATCATACGCAAGTTGTTTATCAGCCATGCCTATTCCCACTCGCAAACGCCAACGCTCAAATGCCAGCGCATTGTGGGGAAATGGTGACGTTATCGCATTTCGTCCGGTGCGGCAGTGCCTGTAATGGCAAGTCCCGACTTCAAAACCGACGCGACGGCGTACACCAGCCCAAGTCTGGCAATACTTGATTCTCGGTTTTTATCATTAACAAATCGTAATTCCGGCTGATCTTTACCTTTGTTCCAATGCGCGTGGAAGGAACTGGCGAGGTCATAGAGGTAAAAAGCGATACGATGCGGCTCCTGCGACTGGGCCGCCGCCTCGACGATCCGCGGGAATTCAGCGAGCTTGGCGACAAGCTGCAATTCGGCCGGATCGCCAATGCCTGCAACGGTTTTCGCGAGTTTCTCGTGGGAGACATCCAGGTCGGGAAAAGCCTCCCTCGCCTGCCGGAAGACCGACATGCAGCGAGCATGCGCATACTGCACATAAAAAACAGGATTATCTTTCGACTGTTCCGTCACTTTGGCGAAATCGAAGTCGAGCGGCTCGGAATTCTTGCGGTAAAGCATCATGAACCGAACCGAATCACGACCGACTTCCTCGACGACGTCCCGAAGCGTGACGAAATCGCCCGAACGTTTCGACATCTTCACCGGCTCGCCGTTGCGATAGAGCTTGACGAGCTGGCAGAGCAGCACCGTCAGCTTCGCCTTACCGTCCGAAACACCGCGTGCAACCGCTTCCAGGCGCTTGACGTAGCCGCCATGATCGGCGCCGAGCACATAGATCATCTCATTGAAGCCGCGGTCGAACTTGTTCTTAAAGTATGCGACGTCAGCGGCGAAATAGGTGTAGGAGCCGTCCGACTTGATGAGCGGCCGGTCCATATCGTCGCCCACTTCGGTCGAGCGGAACAGCGTCTGTTCGCGATCTTCCCAGTCCTCGGCAAGCTGGCCCTTCGGCGGCGGCAGCGTGCCCTTGTAGACAAAGCCCTTGAAGGTCAGGTCGTTGATCGCCGTGCGGATCGCGGCCGCGCCATTGGCATGCAGGGTGCGTTCGGAGAAGAAGACGTCATGATGGACGTTCAGCGCCGCGAGATCTTCGCGGATCATCACCATCATCGCGTCGATCGTGCGATCCTTGACGATCGGCATCCACTGCTCTTCCGGCATGTTGTGCAGCCGCACGCCGTAATCGGCGGCAAGCGACTGGCCGACCGGCACAAGATAGTCGCCTGGGTAGAGACCCGAGGGGATCTCGCCGATCTTTTCGCCGAGCGCTTCGCGATAGCGCAGGAAGACGGACCGGGCGAGCACGTCGATCTGCGAGCCGGCATCGTTGATGTAATATTCCTTCTCGACGCCGTAACCGGCAAAAGCGAGCAGGTTGGCAAGCGCGTCGCCGACGACGGCGCCACGGCAATGGCCGACATGCATCGGGCCGGTCGGATTGGCCGAGACATATTCGACGTTGACCTTCTTGCCCTCGCCGAGCGTTGAGCGGCCGTAATCGGTGCCGGCGCCGATCATCGAGGCGAGCAGCCGCTGCCAGTAGCCGACGGCGAGACGGATGTTGATGAAGCCGGGACCGGCGACCGAAACATCGGCGACGTCGGCATCCTCCTTGAGCTTGGCAATGATGACGTCGGCCAGCGCGCGCGGGTTGGTTCCGAGCGGTTTTGCCAGCACCATTGCGGCATTGGTGGCGACATCGCCATGGCTCGCGTCACGCGGCGGCTCGACGGCGATGCGGCCGAAATCGAGCTCGGATCGCTTTTCCCTGACCAGATCGATCTGTTCAAGGGCGGTTTTGATCCTGGCTTCGAAGTCGGTAAAAAGGTTCATCGCACTCTTCCATGCATAGGCTGTGCCAAAGGCTCAAATCGGCCCTCGGCGTGGGCGACCGCTGCCTATCGCAAATCCGGAGTGTGGTCAAACAACCGCCTGTGGGCGCTGATCGCATAGGTGTCGGTCATGCCGGCGAGATAATCTCCGACATGACGGGCCTTCGGCGCATCGGACAGGCCGGCGATATGATCGACCCAGTAATGGCTCTGCATCTCCTTGGGATTGGCCATGTAGGCGGCAAAGAGATCGGTGACGATCTGGGCGGCACCGGCACGGATGCGCATGATATCGGGATTGCGGTAGATGCGTTTGAAGAGCATGGCCTTGATCTGCCTGTCGGTCTCGGCCATCCCTTCGGAAAAGGTGGCAATAACCTGGTCGGCAGCGCGGATGTCGCCCGCATTCTCAGGGCGGAGGAGGGAAAGGCGCTGCTGTGCTACGCCAATCACGTCTTCGACCATGCGGGTAATCTGGCGGCGCATGATCTCATGGGTGAAGCGGCTCGGCTCCAGATGCGGATATCGCGCCCTCACCTCGGCCATCAGCCCGGCAAGAAACGGGATTTCCTCCAGCATGTCGAAAGTCAGGTAACCGGAGCGCAGACCGTCGTCGATATCGTGGGTATTATAGGCGATGTCGTCGGCGATCGCCGCGACCTGGGCCTCCAGGCTGGCATAGGTTGCAAGCTCGAGATCGTGCAGCTCGCAATAATCAAGGATCGGCTGCGGAACGGGACCGCGGGTGCCGACTCCATCAGGCGTCAGCAGCGGACCATTGTGCTTGACGAGACCCTCGAGGCTTTCCCAGGTCAGGTTGATGCCGTCGAATTCGGCATAACGCCGCTCCAGCTTGGTCACGATGCGCAGCGATTGTGCATTGTGATCGAAGCCGCCATACGGCAGCAGCACCTCATGCAGCGCGTCCTCGCCGGTATGACCGAACGGTGTGTGGCCGAAATCGTGCACGAGCGCCACGCCTTCGGCCAGATCCTCATCGAGCTTCAGGGCGCGGGCAAGAGCTCGGGCGATCTGCGCCACCTCGATCGTATGCGTCAGCCGGGTGCGGTAATGATCGCCGTCCTGGGCGATGAAGACCTGGGTCTTGTGCTTCAGCCGGCGGAAGGCGGTGGTGTGGACGATGCGGTCGCGGTCGCGCTGGAAATCGGAGCGCGTCGGGCTTCCGTCCTCCTGATAGAGCCGCCCGCGCGTCGTCCAGGGGTCGGCCGCATAGACCGCCCTCTCACTGCTGCCGAAACCCAAAGCACGCGTATCGATCGTCATTCTTCACCGTCATCCTGCATGTTGCCGCATCTGCCCATTGACGCCGCCTAACGCTCTTCATACCTATAGCCTGATGAAACGGCAAAGAGGCGCTTTCTTAACCGCTTCGGCGCATCATCGCCTTTTCGCGAATATCATGGTAAGTTTCTTTGATATCAGGCATTTGAACATTCAAGTGCCCAAACCCATTCTCTCCGGATCTTGACCCCGGCAGGAGGAAACATGACGGATACGAGTGTAACCCTTTCAGATGCCGCGGCAAAGCGTATCGCTGCGATCGTCGGCGCCGAAGCCGGCAAGAGCGCCTTGCGCGTTTCCGTCGAAGGCGGCGGCTGTTCGGGCTTTTCCTACAAGTTCGATCTTGCCGACGGCGCTGACGACGACGACATCATCGTCGAAAAGAACGATGCCAAGGTGCTGATCGACAGCCTTTCTCTCGTCTATATGGCGGGCTCGGAGATCGACTTCGTCGACAATCTGCTCGGCCAGTCCTTCCAGATCAAGAACCCGAATGCGGTGGCAAGCTGCGGCTGCGGCACCAGTTTCTCGATCTGAACGTCTAAACGCACATACCTACCCATCAAACCGGCCGAAGAATTCCTTCCGGCCGGTTTATCGTCTTGTCCGGCGGCGAAAGACCGCGATAAAAGAAGCGCGTCGCGCTTCGAACACGTCCGGGCGACATGCAATAATGGGAACGGGAGAGCCATGAAGATCGCGACCTGGAACATCAACGGCGTCAAGGCGCGCATCGACAATCTCACGCAATGGCTGAAAGATTCCGATCCGGATATCGTCTGCCTGCAGGAGATCAAGACCGTCGACGAAGGTTTCCCGCGGCTGGAGATCGAGGCGCTCGGCTATTATGTCGAGACGCACGGGCAGAAGGGCTTCAATGGCGTCGCGATCCTCTCCAAGAGTTCACCTTTCGAAGTGAACCGCGGCCTGCCCGGCGATCCGCTGGACGAACAAGCGCGTTTCCTCGAAGCGACGTTCACCCTGCCCGACACGCGAATCCTGCGCGTCTGCTGCATCTACCTGCCGAACGGCAATCCCGTCGAAACGGAGAAATATCCCTACAAGCTCGCCTGGATGGAGCGTCTGCGGACGTTCGCGGCCGAACGGCTGGCCTATGAAGAGATGCTGGTCCTTGCCGGCGATTACAATGTCATTCCGGAACCGCACGACTGCTTCGATCCCAAGGTCTGGGAAAGTGATGCGCTGTTTCTGCCGCAGACGCGGGAGGCGTTTCGCAGGCTCGAAAATCTCGGGCTGACGGATGCGGTGCGCGCCACGACGGATGCGACGCAGTTCTATTCCTTCTGGGATTATCAGGCCGGCGCCTGGCCGAAGAACAACGGCATCCGCATCGACCATCTGCTGCTGTCGCCGGAAGCTGCCGACCGGATGACGTCGGCTGCGATCGAAAAACATGTGCGGGCCTGGGAAAAACCGTCCGACCACGTGCCCGTCATCGCCTATTTCGATTTCGCAGCCTGAGGCCTTCTACCTCAATCGTCCGAACCGCTCGCGATCGTGTGCGACAGCGACACCGCTGTGCGGCGGTCGGACTCGTTTGCAACCGAGAAGGCCTGCTCCTGCAGCGCTTCCATCCAGCCGCAGTCCTTGGGCTTGCAGCGGTCGAGTGCTGCCGTCATCAGCGCCAGACCACGGGCCGTCTGGCCTTCGTCGAAAAGAATATTGCCGAAGACCGCCATGGCGCCGGGATGGCCACTCTTGCGGGCCTGGTTCAGCCATTTCTTCGCCTGCTGCGGGCTGGAAGTGCCGCCCTCGCCGGCCAGCATCATCTGCGCCAGCTGGAACTGCGCCTCGGGCACGCCAAAGGTGGAGGCCACCTGAAAATAAAGCTGGCGCGCTTGGCTGAGGTCGGTCCTGACCGGACTGCCGGCGATGCCGTGCTTGTAATAGTTGGCGAGCGAGAGCAGCGCGTTGACGAAGAAGCCGGTATCTTCCGAGCCGGGTTCGACGCCCTGCTGGGCGATCTCGCTGTAGATCTTGAAGGCTTCGAAATCGTCCTGCGTGACACCGTCGCCATCGGCATACATGTTGGCGAGCGCCCAGCGCGAGCCGGTATGCCCCTTTTCGGCGGCGTATTTATAGGCTTCGACCGCCTCTTCCTTCTGGCCGTTCTTATAGGCCTTGAAGCCGAACTTGAAGAGGTCGAAGGGTCCGGATTCCTTACTGACGCCACCTTTGATGTCGAATGCGCGGCATGGACCGGACAGCGCCAGTGCTACGGCTATCGACATGCCCATCAGCATGAATTTGAACAGTTTGAACTCGGACGTCACCATTTCAACCGATTTCTTTCGTTCATCCCTGGCAGGCGGCAACGGCGCTCATGCCGTGCATCCCGCGGATGTATTCCTTCGAGGCGAGCGATCCCGCGGCGAGCTCCATGGCTCCTTTGCCCGCGTCGCATCCAGCCCACTGGCCTTTTCTCAAAAGGCGGTATTCTCAGCACATCATTCAGAACCACCCGGCTCCCGGCATGGCCCAACTGCAATCTCCGTGGCACTCTTTCGGCAGGTGCGTCATCCGCCTTCCCGCCTCTATCGTATTCGTAAACAGCAAATGTGACGAAACCGGTATCGACAGCTCCGGCAAAGCCCGGCTGTTCATCCGAGCGGGTCGAAAACAGCGACAATGAAAGGATCGACGACTTCATCGCGAGACCGGATTGGCGGCCGGAACAGCCTTGTTCGGAAAGCGAAACGACCGCAATCAAACGATTGTCGCCAATCGCGCCGTACGACCTGATGTACCCGGAAAAAAATCGACCCATACTACTATTTACACGCACCGTATGCCTGCCATCACCTCGCCCGCAAATATCGCTGCGCCCTCTTTGTGGCGGGAAATGGACAAATTCGCCTCACCACCACCATACGCCAAACGTCGTAAAAATGTGTTGCTGAATCGTCACAAATTGGAGCGTCGATTTGTCTTGGGACGCCCAAAGAAAAGCCCGGCAAACTGCCGGGCTCTAAGACTTCTACTTGGGCCGCAAGATCAGAACTTGACCTTTACGCTGGTGGAAAGAGCCGCCACCAGATCGTCGCCGAAGGAATAGGAGACGTCGTTGCCGTAGGTCCGGCCATTATAGACGTAGGTGCCGGATTCCCCGCCGGTCATGATGCCGAGCGCGCCGGCCAGACGCCACTCGACATTCTCCACCGGCGTATAGGAGACACCCGCGCCGAGCGTCCATGTGTCGGTCTGGGCGCCGTAGCCCTGGCTCGTGCCGCGATCCCAGGTCAGGCTAAGGGCGCCGGCCCATTGTTCGTTGAACTTGTGGCCGACGCCGCCGCTGATCGTCCAACCGTCGCGGTAGAAGAGATCGAGCGAGGTGAGTTGGCTGCCGGCGCCGCAGGCGACGACGCCCTTGTTGGCCTTCGGGCAGAAGGCGATCGACTGCAGCACGCTCCAGTTCGTCCACTTGACGGAACCGAAGGCAAGCCAATCGGGCGCAATGCCGCTCTGCAGTTTCAATTCGACGGAATCGGGCGCTTCGGCCGAACCGTAGACCGGCGTAACGACGCCGAGGTAGGGATTGGCGGGATTCGCCGGCACCTCGGTCAGGTCGACCGTGCCGGTAAGATTGTCATATTTGACCTTGCTGTTGTAGACTAGGCTGGCGCGGAAGGCATATTCCTCGATTTCGTAGGCGATGCCCGCCCGCCATCCCATGGCCTGGTCGGCAAGGTCCAGACGACCGGTGCCGTCATAGACCAGCGCTGCCGCCCCTGGGATCGGCGCGACGAGGCGTGTCTTGAAACCTTCGACCGTCTGATAGAAGCCGCCGCCGATCAGGCGGAGCTGGCCAGGCCCCATATCGAAACGATAGGAGCAGGTGGCGCCGTAGTTGCGGGTGCTGATCTTGGTTTCGATGTTGTCGTTGACGCCCAACCAGTCAGCGCCGGGATTGGTATGTGCGCCGAAGGGTGTCGAAAAATCGCCCATACAGTCAATGGCATCGCCGAAACCGACCTTCACCCCGAGATAGGGGATCCAGTAATCCTCCGTATCATCCGCCGTGGTCGAACCGCCGCCGATGCCGTTCGTGCCGAGACCATCGGTGGGATCGGTGTCCCTGACGTTCTTCAGCTTGCGCTGCGGCATGACAAAGGTCGCGCCGGACTGGACGGCGAACCTCGAATTGTCAAAGAGAAGGTCGATATTGTATCCGCCGCGCTCCAGACCGCCGGCGAAGGACGGCGATGCAAGCGACGAAAGAAGAACGAGCGATGTTATGCCCTTGGAAAACCTACGAGATGCCATTGTGTCTCCCCCACTCCAGCAATTGATGTGACTCCACTCTAGTAAGTGTTCGCGTGATATGGCAACGCGCCCTACGGCAGCGCTCCCAGGCATTGCAGTGGCCAACTTACGTAAAGAAATTGACGGACACGTCAAAAAACCTGGTTAATAAAATTTTATTCCAGACTTATCGAATTTCAGATGGGCTTTTGGGTTTTCATTCCAAGCATTGCAGAAGCTGTATCAATCCGACAACAGTGGCAGTTTTCGCCCGCTGGATGCCCGTTCAGCCACAATCCACAGGTTCCGCGCCTGAAACCGGCGGCTTTCAGGTCCGAATCATGCGCGCCCAAAACGACAAAAAAGACGCGCCCGCAGCGGGGCGCGTCTTTGAAATAACTTACCAAAATGGGCCAGTGAAACTTACCCGGCTTCGCTCACCCTGGAAAGAGCGATCCTCAGGCTCGCGATCTGACCCTTCAGTTCCTCGAGGCGCTCACGCTCGGCCTCCACCACTTCGGGATTGGCGTTGGCGACGAACTTCTCGTTGGAGAGCTTGCCGTCGATGCGGGAGATCTCGCCTTCCATCTTGGCAATCGCTTTTTCCAGACGAGCCTTTTCGGCGGAAAGGTCGATCAGCTTGCCGAGCGGCAGGCAGATGGTGGCCTCGGCAATGACGATCTGAGCGGCACCCTTAGGGGCATCGTCAGCCAGCGATATCGCCTCAACGCGCGCAAGGCGCTTGATGGCGGCGTCGTGGCGGAACAGCCGTTCACGCGTCAGGTTGTTGGCCTTGACGACGACGAGCGGGGCTATCGCCGATGGCGGCACGTTCATTTCGGCGCGCACCGAGCGGATGCCGGATACGAGGTCGATCAGCCAGTTGATCTCGTCGGCGGCCGCGTCATCGGCATAGGACGGCGCCGGCCATTCGGCATGACAGACCAATGTGTCGCGCTCTTTGCCCTCGCCGGCGGTATGGGCCCAAAGCTCTTCGGTCATGAAGGGCATGAAGGGATGCAGCAGCTTGTAGATCTCTTCGAGAATATAAGCGCTGCAGGCCTGGGCTTCCGCCTTGGCGCCCTCATCCTCACCATTGAAGACCGGCTTCAACAGTTCGAGATACCAGTCGCAGACCTCGTTCCAGACGAAGCGGTAGAGCGCGCCGGCAGCATCGTTGAAGCGGAAGGCTTCGAGTGCTTCCGTAACGTCACGTTCCGTACGGGCAAGTTCCGTCAGGATCCAACGGTTGATGGTGAGCTCGGCGGCCTCCGGCACGAAATGCGGATCGCTCTTTGCGCCGTTCATCTCGGCGAAGCGTGTGGCGTTCCAGAGCTTGGTGCCGAAATTGCGGTAGCCGGCGATGCGGGCCGGATCGAGCTTCACGTCGCGGCCCTGCGCCGCCATGATCGCCAGGGTAAACCGCAGCGCGTCGGCGCCGTATTCGTCGATCAGTTCCAAGGGATCAATGACGTTGCCCTTCGATTTCGACATCTTCTGCCCGTTCTTGTCGCGCACCAGCGCGTGGACATAGACGGTCTGGAAGGGCTCGACGGGTTCGCCGTCCTCATCCTTCATGAAGTGCAGGCCCATCATCATCATGCGGGCGACCCAGAAGAAGATGATATCGAAGCCGGTGACGAGAACGTTGGTCGGATAATAACGCGCAAGCTCCGGCGTCTCATCCGGCCAGCCGAGCGTCGAGAAAGGCCAGAGTGCAGAGGAGAACCATGTGTCGAGCACGTCCTCGTCACGCGTCAGGATCTCGCCCGGCTTGAAGCTTTCGAGCAGGTCCTCGACATAGGCCTTCATCGGCCCCTCATGCGAGAGGTAATGCTGAATCGCCGCCTGCAGTGCCTCTTCCTCGGTCTTTTCGACGAAGACCTGGCCATCCGGGCCGTACCAGGCGGGGATCTGGTGACCCCACCAGAGCTGGCGGGAGACGCACCACGGCTGGATGTTTTCCATCCATTCGTAATAGGTCTTGTCCCAGCTCTTCGGCACCATCCTGGTGCGGCCTTCGCGCACCGAAGCGATCGCCGGTTCGGCGAGCGTCTTTGCATCGACATACCACTGCTCGGTAAGCCGCGGTTCTATCGGCACGCCGCCGCGGTCGCCGTGCGGGACCATGTGCTTGTGCGGCTCGATCTTGTCGACGAGGCCCGCCTCTTCGAAAATCTCGACGATTACCTTGCGCGCATAGAAGCGGTCCTGCCCTTCCAGGCGGTCCCAGGCGCCGTGCAGCGCCGCCGGATTGTCGAGACCTTCAAGAAAGTCCTCATTGTCCTTGATGGTGATCGTGCCGTCGCCGTTCATGATATTGATGACGTGAAGACCTGCGCGCTTGCCGACATCGAAGTCGTTGAAATCGTGCGCGGGCGTTATCTTCACCGCGCCGGTGCCGGCAGACGGATCGGCATAATCGTCAGCAACGATCGGAATTCTGCGGCCGACGATCGGCAGAATGACATGCTTGCCGACAATGCCCTGATAGCGTTCGTCCTTGGGATTGACGGCAACACCGGTATCGCCCAGCATAGTCTCCGGTCGTGTCGTTGCGACGACAACATAATCGCGCATCTCGAATTCGGTCGGCTTGCCTTCCTCATCGAATGCAATCGGGTATTGGTAGGTTACGCCCTTTTCCAGCGGATAGCGCAGGTGCCAGAGATTGCCCTTGACCTCGTGCTGCTCGACTTCGATATCGGAAATCGCCGTCAGCAGCTTCGGATCCCAATTGACTAGACGCTTGTCCTTGTAGATCAGACCTTCCTTGTAGAGGGTGACGAAAACCTCGATAACCGCCTTCGACAGGCCCTCGTCCATGGTGAAACGTTCGCGCGACCAGTCGCATGACGCACCAAGACGCTTCAGCTGGTTGAAGATCAGGCCGCCCGATTCCGCCTTCCATTCCCAAATTTTGTCGATAAAGGCTTCGCGGCCCATGTCGCGGCGGCCTGGCAGCTGCTGTTCCATCAGCTTTCGCTCGACGACCATCTGCGTGGCGATGCCGGCGTGGTCCATGCCCGGCTGCCAGAGCACGTCCTTGCCGCGCATACGCTCGAAGCGCACAAGTATGTCCTGCAGCGTGTTGTTCAGCGCATGGCCCATGTGCAGCGAACCGGTGACATTCGGCGGCGGGATCACGATGGTGAAGGTCTCGGCTCCCGGTCTGGCGTTCGCGCCGGCGCGGAAAGCGTCCGCCTCATCCCATATCGCGGCAATTTTCGGTTCGACGGCAGCGGAATCATAGGTCTTGTCGAGCATTTTCTGACCAATTTCGAGGTTCGAGGGTGGCGTTTGTAAATAGGATGGGCACGGGCAAGTCAATAAAAAAGCCGCCCCGGAGACCGGAGCGGCTTTTCCACGAAAAAGCAATCCGATCAGCGGCGCGGGCCGCGCGCCACGCGCTCGATTTCCTCGCGCACCAACCGCTCGACCAGTGTCGGCAGATTATCATCGAGCCATTCGCGCAGCATCGGGCGAAGCATGTCCTCAGCAATCTCGTCTAGCGAGCGGCGCTCGGCACCGTCGATCGCAGCGGCAAGCTCCTCGAAGGAGCGGCTGATCTGCAGCCCGGCATCCTCCGAAAGCAGCGTCGGCTGGACCTCGTCCATAACGCTCGGCAGGAAACGCTCGGTCGAGGACTGAGCGGGTTCAAAAGTTGGCGGCGCCGTTTCGATAGCAGGCGCCGGCTCGGCGGCGGCGACCTCGGGCGTTTCCATCAGGACCGGCTCGGTCGGCTGCTGGATTGCAACATGCTGAACGGGTGTTGCGGCTGGGAAAACGGGCTGTGCCTGATGTGGTTGTGGTTGCTGTGCAGCGGCGCGCGGCGGCTCCGGCATCACGGCCGGCTGCGGTTCGGGCTGACGGAAGCCGCTCGGAATTTCACGCAGGGCCTGACCGGCCTGCACGGCGCTGCGTTCGGAGGCAGCGCGCACGCGGGCGGCGACATCGGCAAGCGACAGAGCGCGCGCCGGAACTTCTGATTCGGGAGCTGTGCCGGCCGAATTGGCGGCGACGAAACGCGGATCGGAGGAGCGCATGACCGGTTCGGGGAATTCCACGCCGGCATAGGTGTCGTCGACCGTCAGATGAATTTCGGAGCCGTTCTCATCCTCGTCGGCGCCGTAGACCGGCGGCAGGGATGCGGAAATCGCCTTGCCGGCGCCGGGCTCATTGCTTTCGATGATCTGGCGGATGGAGGCCAGAATTTCTTCCATGGACGGTTCACGCGCTACGCTTGGCTGAGCCATTTCTATCCCCGTTATCCCAAAACAACGACCGGATGGTGTGGAGCATTCACCCGAATCACCACGACCTTAGAATACCCCAAGCGGGAAAAAAATCATCGCGAATCAAATGAATGCGGCCATGCACAGTTTTGTTACCTGATGTTTGCGACGCGGCGGCGTCAGGATAATTCATGTTTGTGAAGGCTCTCCTGCGGCCCTGACAAAAAAACGGGCGCCGATGGCGCCCGTCGCTGAATTCGTCGATGAGAACGATCTCAGAAAACGAATTCGCGCGCCTTGGCGAAACCCGGCAGCGGCTTGACCGAAGCATTGAAGAAGACATTTTCCGAAACAGCGCCGCGCTCGGCGACAAAGACCTTGGCGCGGGCGGCATTGCCGTAACCTTCGACAGTGATCAGACGACCACCATCGCGCAATTGACCAAGAAGGCTCGCCGGAACCTCTTCGACTGCGCCGTTGACGAAGATCAGATCATAGGGAGCGCCGGCAGCGTAGCCCTGTTCGAGCGGGCCGGTCACGACCTCGACTTTGGCGTAGCCGGCAAGCTGGGCCTTCGCTTCAGTGGCCAGCGTCTCGTCGCATTCGAGTGCGATGACGGAACCGGCAATGATCGACAGCAGCGCTGAGGTGTAACCCGTACCGCAACCGACTTCGAGCACGAAGTCATCCTTGGTGATCGCAGCCAGCTGCAGCAGCTTGGCAAGCGGCGACGCTTCCATCAGGAAGCGGGCCGGCTTTCCCGGTGCGGCTGCGGAGATCTCGATGTCGTTGTCGATGTAAGCCAGCAGCTTCGCCTTCTCCGGCACGAAAGCCTCACGCGGCACCGTGAGAAATGCCGTCAGCACGGAATGCGAGGTAACGTCCGTCGTGCGAACCTGGGTATCGACCATCTTTACGCGCGCTGCTTCGAAATCCATCATGTCCTCTCGCTCTTGAAAAGCGGTTCCTGTCCCTCGTCTCTTAATCCCCGCCACGGATGCTTTCAAGGCTTGGCAGGCGCCGGCGAAAAGAATCCGGCAGGCGCCTCTTCCGCGCCACAGGGGTAGCACGGACGCCCCAGCTCCAGCGTGGAATCTTTTAGCCCTTCATGTTATGATCTGCAGCGGAGGAAGTAGGAGGAGCAGGCGATGTCTGCAATTTTCGAGTATTTCACGCTGTTCGATTTCTTCATCGTCGCAGCGCTCGTCGGCATATTCTGCTGCGGGCTGCTGGACGGCGAAACGACTTGGAAGCGCTAGAGCGCCGAAGCACGCTCGGAGACACCCCTTGCATGGCGTTTGCGGCAATCATGCCCGGCGCTGGTCCGGCATGCGTTGGTTTCCTTTGAAAACCAGTCCTCGACTACCACACGCCCATTAACGTTACGTCAACCATTTTGTTGCGGCGCCTCGCCTTCCGCTATGGCTGTGCGCATGCAAACCTTCATGATCCAATCGCGCGGCATGGGGCATGAATTGAGCGATCTGCAGTATCAGGCGCAAATCCGGAAAGGCGGCCTGAAATTCCTCTACCGCCTCACGGGAATCAATCCGTTGCAGTTCGATTTTTCGCCCGGCCAGCGGGTCTGGCAGCATCGCAAACGCCAATGCCGCGCCGCTGAGCCCGCAGCTTTTCACATAGATTGTGTCATGTGGAAGTTGGAGGCCTCGCCCGGAATTGAACCGGGGTACAAGGATTTGCAGTCCTCTGCGTCACCACTCCGCCACGAGGCCTCACGCGCTCGTTATCTGAGCCGTGGCGAGCGTTTAGAATGATCGTAAGGAAATCGCAAGAGGGCATTTCGGAAAAACGCTATTCCGCAGTTGCCGAAACGACCATTTCTCCATCCCGAAACGGAGCAGGCGCGGGCTGGAATTTCCACGGCCGTGACGATGATCCATTTCCTGCCAATGATGGCATTTGAAACAAATTCTTGACTTGACTTCGATCGCCGTCCGGCACTCAATTGCCCTCGGGAGGGTATAGGAGCTTGCGATGGATTGGGCTGCCCTCAAATCGAAGCGCGTGCGTGCAGCATATGACGCCGAAACCCGGGATCTCCATGTAAAGTTCCCCGGTTCTCCGCCGGTGAACCATGCGGATATTCCGCCGCACGTCTACCAGAACCTGCTGGAAACCGATGATCCATACTTCTACTATCAGTACTATATAGCGCCGTCTCGCGTATCACCGGGCCGTCGACAACCGGTCTCCGTGGCGTCCTACGCAGTGAAGCTCGTCCTTCTCCTTGCCGCCTGTAGCCTGTTGATGGCGACCGGCCTCGATCCGGACCATGGCGGGACTTTCGAGGAAAGCGAACTCAGATCCAACTAGATGCGAATGTGGATGAGTTGCGCGCCCAGCCCAATCTCCGGGCCTGCGACAAGGCGGCTGGTTCCGGCGTCGAAATTGTCGCTCCTGTTCTGAGAACGGTACCGCCGATTGTCCCGCTCGCGGTCGTTCCTCCCGTCGCGCTCATTCCGGCCGTTGAAATTGCGATAGTTTCGAGGTCCGCTATAGCCGCGTTGGCCGTGATCGACCACGCAGCCTTCGGGCCGGCGGCAGATGCCACGGGCGTCGAAACCGCCGTTGTCGACCCCCTGGGCCTCGGCGGGCGCGCCGGAGAGGATGCTCGCCGCTGACAGGACAAGCACAAAAAATAGCTTCATTTCCTCACCTGAGCCATTGTGGGGCACTTACAGTTCATAAACCACGAATGCGAAAAGTGCTTCACTGTTCCACGGGCCCCTTCGCTGGGGCGACCGTCAGCCAGCCGGTTTCCCCCGCCTGTGCCACCAGACCGCCAGCCGGCGCCGAAGCCGGCGCGCGAACGGCAGATCGTGCGAGAGCACGAGGAAGCCGAGCGGCAGCATCCAGAAGCCGAGGATGGGGAGGAAACCCAACAAGCCGCAGAAAATGAGGGCCATGCCGAGCCCCATCCGCGCGATGCGCGAGCGCGGCATGCCGATGCTGAAAGAGCCGAGCACAAGCCTGCCGCTTGCATGATCGATGCCGAAGCGCACTGCCCGTGCCTTGCGCTTCCCGCCGCCTTTCGTCTGATCGCGATCATTCCCTTTTGTCATTCCCCAGAGATGGGCGCAGGCATCCCAAATACAAGTTCATTTCATTTTTTTGAAAAAACCGCTTGGCAAATCGGGAAAGCGTTTGTATTAGCCCACTCACACCGCGCCAAGCAGTGATCCCTGGTAGCTCAGCGGTAGAGCATTCGACTGTTAATCGACAGGTCGCCGGTTCGAATCCGGCCCGGGGAGCCATTTTTCAAGTTAAGCGCCTGTTTCGTTGACAATTCCGAATGCAGGCGCTTACTTCCCACTTTCCCTCCCCGGTTTTGGAGCCTGTTTGAGCCGCGTTGCTCCCTAGCCCTAAATCAGCACGCCCCTAATTCTTGCGAAAATTCACAAGGCGCATAAATTCAATCTATCAGATGGCTTTTGCTGGTGACCACGGATGTACTGGCACCCTGCTGATGCAATCAAAGAAGGGTCGGCGCGAGCATTCGCCCGACCCTTCTTGTTATCCAAGACCGTTCTGTCGCTACTGCCGGCTAAAAATCGAAATACACGGTCACACCTGACCGGCGACGATAGGGTTGATAGTCGCGATAGCTGTAATAGTCGCGACTGCCGTAATACCGCGGACGATAGCACGAGCCGTAATACCGACAGTCGCGGTAAGCGTACCGGTGTTTCTTCCGGTGGCCATACGCATGTCCATTACCGTGGCTCCGGTGTTTGACCTGCTCGACGTCGGGGGTGTGGAAATGTACTGTGTTCGGCACGACGATCGGCGCGGCGTTCAGCGGCAGGGCGAAAGATGCAGACAAGATCATGGCTGCAAGTGCGGAAAAAAGCATCTTCATCGGCGCATCCTTTCAGGCTGCGATTCTGGGTTAATAAGCATTAACCTCCGATGAACGGCTGCCAGCATCTGCGACGGATAGGCATTCGCTGGCCAACCAACCGCCGGCGGTGTAAAGCAAACGCCATGGCGCTAGATCCCGAAAAAGCATTTTTAGATTACAGTGCGGCGGACTGCAGCGTGCAGTTCTGGACCGCCAACGCACCAGCCGTGCAATTCACATCTTTGGAAGCCGCCGTCAGGTTCGCAAAAGACCATGGCGGCAGGTGGGAAGAGATTGAGATAACAGTCCATCTGCCGCGCGAGGACATCGCGTTCGCCACCGGAAAAGTGAATCAACTCATTGACGCTCTGCCGGGTGACCTCCGGAAGAAACGGTAATGGCAGTCAATAGAACCGGCCGGCGCGCCTAGGAACGACACTCCTCCCCGCACGGTCGGTTGGAGATATGGGCAAGTGAGCCAGAGCTACCGTCGATTGCGATCGTAACGCATACTATCGCCACAGCACCTGGATAGGGTCACGTCCATGGCTCTCAGTATGGCGATAGGAATCGGGATAGGCGCCGCAGTCGGCCCGATGCTGTTCTATGACACCGCGATCGGCATCACGTTCGGCGCTGCCGTCGGGGCTGTCATCAAGCGGAAATGACCGCTTATGGAGCGCCCGCCCGACGCTCCTCACGATCCCGCTTCTTGTACCGGCAAAGAGACGGCCAGCTTTAATAGCTGCACGAACGGCCGTCGCCGGGTCGGAATCCATCGGCGCAGGCCGGATTCATTGAATCTCCCGGCTGATATCCCGATGCCGAGCCATATGAATTCGGCGGCGTCGAGCATGCCGAGGTCATGGCGGCAAGACTGATTGCTCCGGCTGCTACAAATGCCCGAAATTTGTTCATCGATTCCTCTCCGTTTAGGCTGTGACCGAGTGGCGAGAGCTTCTGCTCTCTCCCCCCCAAGATCACCTTGTCCCATAAGATATGGCGTTCCCTTCGCCGGACGTCAGCTCCTAATGCGCAAGATTCTTATCGATCGCGATCAGCTCGGCATGAAGATCGTCGATGACCAAGCCGGCCGGGAACAAAGACCGTGGTTCAAAGTTGAGTGGCACCAACCACGTAACGTCAGTTTCTGACAGGAGGTCTTTCATGGGTCGCGGTATTTTGCTTTGGCTGCTTGGTGTTCCACTGCCGATCATCATCCTTCTTGCTCTGTTTATGCGATAGGAACAGATCATGTCGGTTTCAATGACAGGTTCCGGAGAGACTGCTACTCCGGTCGAATCCTCCAAATCCGCCATGTCATGGGGGCCTATCTTCGGGGGGGCCGCCGCTGCCATCGGAGTGACCCTCATTCTTTTGCTGCTTGGATCCGGGGTCGGGTTGACGATGGTGTCGCCCTGGTCGGGGCAAAGCAGCTCTCTCGGCACGGTCGGGGTGACGGCAGCGATCTGGCTCGTTGTCGTCCAGTGGCTCTCCTCCGGGCTCGGAGGCTATATCACCGGCCGGCTGCGCACCAAGTGGGCCGCCGTCCACACCGACGAGGTATTCTTTCGTGACACGGCGCATGGCTTCATCAGCTGGGCGCTGGCGACGATCTTCGTTGCCGGATTTCTAGCCTCGTCACTGACCTCGCTTGCCGGTGCGGGCGCACAAGCCGTGGGTTCGGCGGCCACCGCCGTAGGTACGGCGGCGTCATCGACGGCATCGGCCGCGGATCTGCCTACCGCGTATTTTACCGACGCTTTGCTGCGTCCTGAACAGGCCCGTGCAGGCGCAACAACCGACGATATAGCTGCAACGGCCGAGGTCTCTCGCATCCTCCTCAATGGTGCTGCCGTCGGCCAGATCCCGGATGACGACAAGGCCTATCTTGCCACCATCGTCTCTGCGCGCACCGGCCTTTCCGAGGCCGATGCACGCACCCGAGTCGACACTGTGCTGAAGCGCATCGACGACGCCAAGGTCGCCACCCAGAAAGCTGCCGATGAGGCACGCAAGGCGGCCTCGACGACGGCCTTGCTTGGCTCGTTGTCACTTCTGATCGGGGCCTTCATCGCTGCTGCGGCCGCAGCTTTTGGCGGATCGCAACGCGACGAAGAGGAAGACCTCATCGTCACGGCCCGGATCTAAGATCGACGGAAATCGGGGCGCAGGGTCGAAAGGCCACGCGCCCCATTTATGTTGACCGCGGGTCTCCAGTGGTCGACTATCGACCTCCCCCGGCGGTCTCTTGCCCAAGTTGCGGTTTATTTCCCAGCGAGCGGAACATGTGGCCGTTGTGGAGCTTCGGTTAGGTCAAACCCTTTCCGGAGAATATAGATGGCCAAGAACACATCCAAAACCTCGCCCTCCGACAATGCAACGATCCATGATCAGAAGCTGCACCGCGGTGCAGGTGGTGAGCTTCATCAGTTCGCCGAAGACGGGATGCCGGTGCTGACTACAGCGCAAGGCGGCCCCGTTTCCGACGATCAGAATACGCTTCGCGTTGGCGCCCGTGGCCCTGCCCTCATCGACGACTTCCACTTCCGTGAGAAAATCTTTCATTTCGACCACGAGCGCATTCCCGAGCGGGTCGTGCATGCGCGTGGCTATGGAGCCCATGGCTACTTCGAAACATATGAATCGATGGCCGCCTATACCCGGGCCGATCTTTTCCAGCGGCCCGGCGAAAAGACGCCGGCCTTCGTGCGGTTTTCGACCGTTGCCGGCAGCAAGGGTTCCTTCGATCTGGCGCGCGACGTGCGCGGTTTCGCCGTGAAGATTTACACCCAGCAGGGCAATTGGGATCTGGTCGGCAATAACATCCCGGTCTTCTTCATTCAGGACGCGATCAAGTTTCCCGACGTCATCCATTCCGTCAAGCCGGAGCCCGACAAGGAATTTCCGCAGGCCCAGTCGGCGCATGACAATTTCTGGGATTTCATCACTCTGACGCCCGAAAGCATGCACATGATCATGTGGGTGATGTCGGACCGCGCCATTCCGCGATCGTTCCGGTTCATGGAGGGTTTCGGCGTTCACACCTTCCGCTTCGTCAACGCAGCGGATGAATCGACCTTCGTCAAGTTCCACTGGAAACCGAAGCTCGGCCTGCAATCCGTCGCCTGGAACGAGGCGGTCAAGATCAACGGTGCGGATCCGGACTTCCATCGCCGCGACCTCTGGCAGGCGATCCAGTCGGGTAACTTTCCGGAATGGGAACTCTGCGTGCAGCTTTTCGATCAGGACTTCGCCGACACGTTCGACTTCGACATCCTCGATCCGACGAAGATCATTCCAGAGGAGATCCTTCCGGTCAAACCGATCGGCCGTCTCGTGCTGGACCGAATGCCGGAAAACTTTTTCGCAGAGACCGAGCAGGTCGCCTTCATGACGCAGAACGTTCCACCCGGCATCGACTTCAGCAACGACCCGCTGCTGCAGGGACGGAACTTCTCCTATCTCGACACGCAGTTGAAACGTCTGGGCGGCCCGAATTTCACCCATCTGCCGATCAACGCGCCGAAGTGTCCCTTCCACAATTTCCAGCAGGATGGCCATATGGCGATGCGCAATCCCGTCGGGCGCGTCAATTACCAGCCGAACTCCTGGAATCAAGGGCCACGGGAATCGCCGGTTCAGGGCTATCGCCACTTCCCGGCCGAGGAGCAGGGGCCGAAGGTCCGGCTGCGGCCGGAGAGCTTTGCCGATCATTACAGCCAGGCTCGGCAATTCTACATCAGCCAGACTCCGCCGGAGCAACGCCATATCGCCGCGGCGCTGATCTTCGAACTGAGTAAGGTCGAAACGCCGGTCATTCGCGAGCGGATGGTCTCGCATCTGATGAACATCGATGAGACGCTGGCCAGCAAGGTTGGCCACGCCCTCGGCTTTAAATCGATGCCGAAGCCTGCCGATGCCGCTATGCCGACGCGGCAGGATCTCGAGCCGTCGCCGGCGCTCAGCATCATAGAGCGCGGTCCGAAACGGTTCGAAGGACGCAAACTCGGCATTCTTGTCAGCGACGGCACCGATGCCGCGATCTTCAAGGCGCTGCTTGCCGAGATCACCGAGCAGAAGGCAGCGTTCGAAGTGATCGCGCCAAAGATCGGCGGTGTGACGCTCTCGGACGGCAATTGGATCGAGGCGCATCAGATGATCGACGGCGGGCCTTCGGTGCTTTACGACGCCGTCGCCCTCCTCCCCTCGGCCGAGGGAACCGGCGATCTGCTGAAGGAGGCAACGGCCCGCGATTTCGTGGCGGATGCCTTCGTGCACTGCAAGTTCATCGGCTATGTGGAAACAGCGCTGCCGCTGATGCAGAAGGCCGGAATTGCCGATTCCCTGGATGAGGGCGTGATTGCGCTCGGAGCGGCGAAAGATGTCAGCGCCTTCATCAAAGCGCTTGGCAAACTGCGGGTCTGGGGTCGGGAGCCATCGGTCAAATTGAATTGACCGTCTCGTCGTCATCTCCGCACGAGAATGGCTAGTCGTCAGAATAAAACCCGCGGAAGCGCGGGTTTTATGTCGTTTGCGGCGCCCTATTTATTAAGCCCAGGTGATGGAAGCCGCTCCATCTTCGTTTTTACGCGCTGTGGAGAGCCGTATGCGCTGGCGCTTTCGACAGATCTCTGACTTGGCCGTCTTATGGGCAGGCCATCGTGTGGTCCCTGTCACGCTGATCGCGTTCGCAGCCATTTGGGCGGTAGTGGGTCTTAGCTTTTCCTTCCCACGGCAGTGGTTTCTGCTGACCAATATGGTCGGGACACTTATTATATTTTTTATTTTGCTGCTGGTGCAGCACTCCCAAAATCGGGACATGCTGGCACTCCATACCAAGCTCGATGAATTGATCCGATCAAGCAAGGCAGGAAACCACTGGATTGCGGCCGAGAAGAAAGACGCCGACGCAATCGAGGGAATGCGCCAGCAACACCACGGCCAAATCTCGGAGAGTGCGAATTAGGCGGATGCTGCCTCTGCGGCGGATTTCTCGTCCGCTTTTTCCTCGACGCATTCAGCCTTTTCGGCAAGGGTTTTGCTCATTTCCCTGAGTTCGCCCTCCTCCAGCTTTTCGATACCAACAAATTTGTTGGCTGCCTGGCTCGTAAGGATGAGTTCGTCAAGCTTGGCTTGCAGAGCCTTTCCGTCACGGTTCTGGCTGTTCTGCAACACAAACACCATCAGAAAGGTGATGATGGTCGTAGTGGTATTGATCACGAGCTGCCAGGTTTCAGAATAGCCGAAAAACGGGCCGGAAACCGCCCAGACAAGCACGAGCGCCAAGGCCGCCACGAAGGTGAACGGCTTTCCAGAGAGGTCGGCGACGGCGGTTGCAAAGGAAGAGAAGAAGTTGGATTTGTTCGACATCTGAATGCCTCGTTGGGTCGCAGCGCCAATGCTGTCTATCGACAACGTCAACTCCAGATCCGGGCCGAAGTTCCTCGCGCCAAGGTCACGAGAAGGATCGCGCGCGCGTTCGCGGCGCTAAAAAAATATTGTGCAGTGCAGCAACTTTTCGTAGGCTGAGACGTTTGGTTAAGCATCATCGCCATCCCGGCTGCTGATTGGCGGAGACTTTTCATGAGATCTATGTCAGACACCCTTGCACGCCTTGCTGCGCTGCGAGGAACGCTTCGCCCCCAACCCAGGCAGGACAACCCCGATCTCGTCGCATTGGACGCGTTCGGCTCAAACCCGGGCGCTTTGGGGGGCTACACCTATTTGCCGTCAAAGCGCGGGAAAAACATGGCCCTGGTCGTCGTCCTGCACGGCTGCACCCAGACCGCCGCCGGGTATGATATCGGATCCGGGTGGTCGCGATTGGCCGAGGACTACGGCTTCGCACTGCTGTTTCCCGAACAACGACGGGCAAACAATCCAAACCTCTGCTTCAATTGGTTTAACCCGGAAGACATAAGCCGGGATCACGGCGAGGTCTTTTCTATTCGCCAGATGATTGCAAAGGTCGTTGCGGAACACGATATCGACGGTAGGCGCGTGTTCGTGACCGGGCTTTCGGCGGGCGGCGCCATGGCCGCCGCCATGCTCGCCACCTATCCCGAGGTTTTTGCAGGCGGCGCGATCATCGCGGGCCTGCCATATGCAAGTGCTGCGACCATTCCCGAGGCGTTCGACCGAATGCGCGGTCACGGCGGCCCGACCGGCAAAGAGCCTGAACTGCGATTGAGAAACGCTTCACGGCACAAAGGCCCGTGGCCGACATTGTCACTCTGGCAGGGAACCGCAGACAGAACCGTCGTGCCATCCAATGCGAATGCGATCGTGGAGCAATGGAGAAATATCCACGGCGTCGACGCATCGCCGGGCCGCGTCGAAGATATCGGACGACACCAGCGAAAGGTCTGGACCGACGCTCACGATGTCGACGTGATCGAGCTCTATGCAATTGCCGGGATGGATCACGGCACACCGCTTGACGTGAGCACCGGCTACGGGGCAAGCGGCCCCTTCATGCTTGACGTCGGAATTTCATCGACCGTCGAAATTGCCAGGTCCTGGGGTTTGCTCCCCTCGTTTGAAAAACGGCGCGACGCAAAACCCTCTGTCGCACAACCGGAAAACGCCGCAGATCCATTCGGCGCGGGCAGCGACCGAGGCGGCATTCAGAAGGTCATTGAAGATGCGCTCCGGTCCGCTGGGCTGATGCGGTAGTTCCGAGGACATTATGGCTATCCCGCTGGATGCCGCGAGATCGCCGCTATCGGTTTTGAGACTTGGGCAGTGGTCCGTTTTGGTGGCTGAAGACCAGTTCGCTCTGGACATCTTGCTGAAACTGCAGCACCCGCTGACCGACATCGCTCTCCGGCATCCCGGCCGCCAGAAGCTGATCGGCAAGCCTGCGGCATTCGGCCTTCCAGAATTCTATCGCATCTGCGCCATGCCGCCGGCCGAGTTCGCGAGCGCAACGCTCAATATTGGCAGTTCCGGTTCCAGCGGGAAAGGCAATAATTCTGCCTTCATTGGCGCCGGCAGGCCGGCGGGTCATTTCAGTAGCCATCGAACACAGGTTCCTTTGATCCTGTTCGTTGTCTACGGGACTATGGTTAACGCTTTCTATTTGTTGCAGTAAGAAGATCAATCAGGTGGAAATTTAGCGGGCCGCAATGTCACCAGACAATCGGATGGGTTTTGCCGGTGAGCACGTTCACGAACCCCTCCGGCGCCAGCTCCGACGGCGCGACCAGGACCCAGCGCCAGGGCGAGCAGGTCAGCGTCGCAAACGACAGGCGTTCGGGAAAGCCCGGCCACCATCGGGGCGAGAAGGTCGGCTCGTACATCCAGTCGATCCCGGCGCCGGCGGCATAAAGAGCCTGCATCTCCGCATCCAGCGCTTCGGCCGAACGCGCCGTCATCAGGCCGCCGACCTCATAGCGGACGCGGGCGAGAATCTTGCCGCCGGATACCAGCACCCAGCCACCCTGCTGCTCGTTCAGGGCATTGACTGATATCGCCATCGCCTCATCCGATGAGCCGACCGTCCAGATATTGTGCTTGTCGTGCCCGAGTGTGGAGGCGAGCGCCGTGTCCGGCGTGCGTGGTCCGGTACCCAGCCAGAACATCCTGGAGACCTTGGCCTCCCCGGAAAACCGGTCGACAATCGAGAATTTGGTGACATTGCGCGCGGGATCCCTCTGTACGGCGCCATCCTCCACCGGCAATTCCATGGTGATGAAATCGTCGTGCCAGTGAAACGGCCGCAAAAGTGCTGCATTGACCGCGGTCCGGTTCGGCGGCGCCTCTATGCGGAAATCGTCAGCCGTGACCGTCCTGTCTATTTTCACGGTGCGCGTCGCCCATTGCGGCCAGTCGATTTCAGGACGCGCGCCAATGAATGTCGCACCCTCGGACACAGGACGCCCGTCCGCCCATACTTTTTCGATCGACAGTCTGGCGACGTCGCGGAGAAGAACGAAATCGGCGAAACGGCCCGGCGCGATCGATCCGACCCAAGGCGTCAGCCGCATATGGCGTGCCGGATTGAGAGTGACGCACTGGATGGCGATCTCCGGCGCAAGGCCGTTTTCGATGGCGAGCCTAACATTGTGGTCGGTCGCACCGATTTTCAGTGTTTCCGAGGCGCTGCGATCGTCGGTCACCAGGGCAATCTGCGACCAGTCCGTCAGTCCCTTGTCGATCAGACCGCGGATGACCTCCGGCAGGGAATGCGGCCTGAGCTCGATGAAAAGGCCGTGAAGAAGCTTCTGCCAGATTTCATCGAGAAACCAGCCTTCGTGATCGGAGGCGAGACCCGCCGCGGCAAAGGCATTGATCGAGGCCATGTCGCGCAGTCCGGCACCGTGGCCTTCGACCACGCCGCGCTGCTCGAAGGTCGCGCCGATCATGCCCCACAGCCGATCGTAGGAAGGATTGCCGGGATCGGATATGGACGGCCAGTCCATGACCTCGTCGAGCCCGGCGACCATCAGGCTTTCGGAAAGGAAGGCCTTCTGCTCATCGTAGCCGAACCAGCCGCCACCCCATTCATAGGCGGTCGGCGGCACGGCGGAGCCAGGCAGGGGAAAGATCTTCATCGGCGATCCGCGCCGGCGCGCCTCCAGCCAGAATTCCAGATTGCGGGGGCCGTTGACGTTGGAAAATTCGTGGCTCGCCTCGCATGTCCAGGTCACGCCATGCGGCATCACCAAAGCCGCCTCCCATTCCGGCGTCAGATGGGAGCTTTCGATATGTTTGTGTGCCTCGCCGAAGCCCGGCACGGCCGCAAGATCCGGCTCCGAGAACCGCTCGCTCACTTCGCCTGCGTAACTGCCGGCGGGGCCGACATAGGCGATACGGCGGCCCTTGATGACGATCTCCTGATCGTCAAGCCACGTCCTCGTATGGACATCAAGCAACCGGCCGACTCGCAGCAACCTGTCGGCCGGCCGGCGTCCGAGCGCCGTCAGCACGAGATCCTGCCGTGTCAGAACCTCGTCGGACGCGTTGATCAGCAGATCATCAGGAAGAACAGTGCGCGAAGTGGCCATGAATGGAATGCCCGTGAGAAGCTGGAACCGCCGGACCGTAGAGACCATGCCCGGATGTGTAAAGCGCTGATGAACCACACGTTTTGTGAGCGATGACCAGGCGTCATCAACCGAGAGTTAGCTGATCGGCCGACCCCGGAAAATTCCCGACACAAGAGCGCATTTGCCCAATTATTGAGCTTGCGGCCTGACAGATCAAAAAATAGTATCCCTCAAATCCTGGAGGTATAATCCCGATTGCCAACGCCGCTTTTCACAGAAGGACATTGCTCATGAAGGTCAGACGTTTTGCCCGAATCCTGTCTCTTGCGCTGCTTGCCGCCGTCGGCAGCACCGCTGCGGCCCATGCGCAATCGAAGACGCTGACCATCTCCTGGTGGGGCTATAACGGCGAGAAGATGAATGCGAACATCATTACGCCGTTCAAGAAGATCTGCGGCTGCGAGATCGTGTTCGAGACCGGCAACAATGCCGACCGGCTCAACAAGCTGAAACTGCGCGATGGCAAGGGCGTCGATGTAATCTATCTCACCGACAGCTTCTCGCAGCTCGGCATTGAACAGGGATTGTTCCAGGAGATCGATCCGTCGAAGATCCCCAACCTTGCTGACATTTACGAGCTGGGCAAGGCGCCTCAGGGCAAATACGGCCCCGCCTACACGATCGGTCGCGTCGGCATCGTCTATGATTCCGCCAAGGTCAACCCGCCGATCACTGCCTGGGGCGACCTGTGGCGCGAGGACCTGAAAAGCTCCGTCTCCCTGCCCGGCATTACCACCACGGCCGGCCCGCTGGTCGTTCTGGAAGCCGGCAAACATGGCGGCGCAGATGCCTATGAAGACACCGACAAGGCCTTTTCGGAAATCGAGGCGCTGAAGCCCAATGTCGTCAAGAACTACAACACCGGCTCGGAGCTGGTGAACCTGATATCAACAGGCGAAGTGCGCGTTGCGCTGGCCCAGGACTTCACCCTGGCATCGATGCAGGCGGCCGTTCCGACGATGACATGGGCCAAGCTCAAGGACGGCGACATCGCCACGCTGAATACCGTGAACATCCCGAAGGGTTCGGAAAATGTCGAACTCGCCCATCAGTTCATCAACTTCATCCTGTCCAAAGACGTCCAGCAGGCTGAAGCCGAACAAGGCGTCGATGCACCGATCTCGACCAAGGTCAGCCTGACGCCGGACCAGGCGAAGATCTGGACCTATGGCCCGGATATGGTGGCAGGCCTCACCCGCATCGACTATCCCAAGATGAACGCTGCCAAGGCCGACTGGATCGATCGCTGGAACGAAGTCTTCGGTCAGTAAGCTACGCGATATCCCGGCCGATACGCCGCCAGACATTGAAGCGCCGCACATCCGGACCCAAGATGCGGCGCTCTGAACAATCGGACATGCGACGAGTTTCGAGATGAAGCCTTTTGCCAGATGGGTGTTGACGATGCCGGCGACGATTGCCGTCGTTGTGCTTCTGATCGTTCCGGTGGCCATCACCATCGCGGCGACGTTTGCGGAGCCGAAGGGCGTGTTTGCGCCCTATGTAACATTCTTCAGCAGCGGCTTTCGCCGGGCGGTTCTTTATCGGACGCTCGAGATCGCCCTGATCACGACGGCGATTTCGCTCACTGTGGGTTTCATCACCGCCTATGTGATCGCGCAGATGCCGGGTCGCGCAAAGAGCATCATGATCGTCGCAGCGGTTTTTCCGCTGCTGACCGGTGTCGTCGTCCGATCCTTCGCATGGCTGATCATTCTCGGAAAGAACGGCATCCTGAACGCCATGCTGATCTCGACCGGCGTCCTCAGCGAGCCGCTTTCGATGCTCTATACCGAAGGCGCGGTGATCGTCGCCATGGTCTATCTCTTCGTTCCCCTGATGATCCTGACACTCGTCGGCGTGCTTGAAGGCATCCCGCGCGATCTGATCGACGCCTCCGCCTCGCTCGGCGCGAGACCGCTGATGACATTCCTTCAGGTGATCCTGCCGCTCGCGACACCCGGCCTCATCGTCGGCGCGGTCCTGGTCTTCACCGGCAGCTTCACCTCCTATGCGACACCGCAACTGCTCGGCGGAGAAAAGCAGATGATGATGGGGACCTTCCTCTACCAGCGCGCCATGGTGACCTTCGACTGGGTCGGCGCATCGACGATTGCCGCCATCATGGTGGTGTTGACGCTCGGCGTCGTTCTCATCATGAGCCGCATAGCACGCGGGCTCAATCCGATGGCGGTGTAATGGACAGGCGCGTTCACCCGATCCTCGCCGCCTTCGCGGCCTGCGTTTTCTTCTTCCTGCTGGCGCCGCTCGTCATCATCATCGGTGCGGCTGTCAGCGACACGACCTATCTGACCTTCCCGCCGCAGGGCCTGACATTGCGGTGGTTCGTCAATATCTTCCAGATCGAGGCCTTCCGCACGACCGCGATCACCAGCCTGCAAGTCGCCTTTCTCGGCACGGCGCTCTCCTTGCTGATCGGCGTCCCGGCGGCCTATGCGATCAACCGCTACCGGGTGGAATTGCCGCGCTGGCTTTCCACCATTTTCGTCCTGCCGATCCTGGTGCCGGAGATCGTCTTCGGATTTTCGCTGATGAAATCGGTCACGATCGGCCTCGGGCTGCCGATCTTCATCAGCCTGCTGGTCGGCCACGCCCTGCTGATCCTGCCCTATTCGGTGCGTGTCGTCGGCGCCAGCCTGGCGGCCTTCGATTTTTCCGTCGAGGAGGCGGCGATCAGCCTGGGTTGCCCGCCGCTGAAAACCTTCCTGACCGTGGTCCTGCCGAATATCCGCGCCGGGGTCATTGCCGCCTTCATCCTCGCCTTCATCACCTCGATCAACGATGTGTCGGTTTCGGTCTTCCTGACCGGGCCGGGCATCTCGACGCTGCCGATCCAGATCCTTGCGCATATGGAACAGTTCTTCGATCCGACGATCGCATCGGTCTCGGTGCTGCTGATGTTCGTGACAGTCGGCGTCATGGCCGTCGTCGAGGCCACGCTCGGCCTCACCTTCCTGACAAAGTAGAACGCTCTTGACCGTATCCCTCACCATCGATTCCATCTCCGCCCATTACGGCAGCACACAGGTGCTCAAGGACCTGTCGATCTCAGTCATGGCCGGGGAGCTGGTCTCCCTGCTCGGCTCCAGCGGCTGCGGAAAGACGACGACATTGCGCCTCGTAGCCGGCTTTCTGCAGCCAAGCAGCGGCAGCATCAAGCTCGGCGAGCGCAACCTGACCGGCCTTCCCGCGCATGCGCGCGACATCGGCCTGGTCTTTCAGAACTACGCGCTTTTTCCTCATCTGAGCGTCCAGGATAATGTTGCCTTCGGCCTGAGGCAGCGTCGCATTCCCCAGCCGGAACGGGCGAAAAGAACGATGGCCATGCTGGACCGTGTCGGCCTTTCGGCCTTCGCCGACCGCCTGCCGTCGGCCCTGTCAGGCGGCCAGAAACAGCGCGTGGCTCTCGCCCGGGCGCTGGTCATCGAGCCGCCGCTTCTGATGTTCGACGAGCCGCTTTCCAATCTGGATGCAAAGCTCAGGATCGACATGCGCGTCGAAATCAGGCAGCTCCAGCGCGCCAACGGCACGACCTCGCTTTACGTCACCCACGACCAGGAAGAGGCATTCTCGATCTCCGACAGGGTGGCGATCATGAATGCCGGGCGCATCATGCAGCTCGACGCGCCGGAGGTGCTGTATCGCCAGCCGGCCAACGCTTTCGTCGCCCGCTTCGTCGGATTCGAGAACCTGATCCGCATGAAGGTGACCGCGCGCAACGGCGCGCTTGTGACCACCGAAACAACGGGTGGAGCGCGGCTGCAGCTGTCCCAGGAAACATTCGGACCGATCAAGAACGACTTCGTCCTGGCCTGCCGTGCAGACGGTCTTGCCGTCAGCCGTGACGGTGATGGCATCGCGGCCGTGCTCGGCACGCGCACCTATCTCGGCCGGGCCTATCAGTACAAATGCACGACCGCCGCGGGAGAGATCATCGCCAATGGGGCGCTGTCTGATCCACTGGAAACAGGGGCGTCCGCCGTGCTGACGCCTGTAGCAGAGCAATGCTGCATTCTCGATCCGAAAGATTGAAACGCTGAGGAGAGACGATGACTAGTGCCATGGACCAAGATATCGATGCCGTTCTTGCCCATGTGGACCAAAGCCTCGATGGCAGCCTGGCGCGGCTTTTCGAGCTGATCCGCATTCCGAGCGTCTCGACCGACCCCGCCTATCGCGATCACTGCCGCGCCGCCGCAGAATGGCTGAGCCGGGACCTGGCTGCCATCGGCTTCGAAGCATCGGTGCGCAAAACGACCGGCCATCCGATGGTCGTCGCCCATGAAAAGGCGGCGTCCGGACCGCATCTGCTGTTTTACGGCCATTACGATGTCCAGCCGGTCGATCCGCTGGCGCTGTGGACGAGCGATCCGTTCGAGCCGCGCATGGAAGCCTTGCCGAACGGCGATACCGCGATCGTCGCCCGCGGCGCGTCCGACGACAAGGGGCAGTTGATGACCTTCGTCGAAGCCTGCCGCGCCTGGAAGAGCGTCACCGGGAAACTGCCGGTGCAGGTGAGCGTGCTGCTCGAAGGCGAGGAAGAGGCCGGCAGCCCGAGCCTCGCACCCTTTCTGGATGCCACGGCGGACGAGTTGAAGGCCGATGCGGTTTTCGTCTGCGACACGGATATGTGGGATCGCGAAACGCCTGCGGTCACGACGATGCTGCGCGGTATCTTCAGTACGGAAATCGAGGTCACCTGCGCCGATCAAGACCTGCATTCCGGCATGTTCGGAAATGCCGCGCGCAATCCGCTGCAAGTACTGTCAGACGTTGTTTCGAGCCTGCGGCGAGCCGATGGCGGCGTCGCGGTCGAGGGTTTTTATGATGGCGTGAAAGAGCTCCCCGACGCCATCAAGGCGCTGTGGAAAAGACTGCCCTTCGACGAGGAGGCCTTTCTCGGTGATATTGGCCTCAGAGATCCGGCCGGCGAGGCAGGCCGTTCCGTCCTCGAACAGATCTGGGCGCGGCCGAGCTGCGAGATCAATGGCATGAGCGGCGGCTATACCGGCGAAGGCTTCAAGACGGTCATTCCGGCGAAGGCAAGCGCCAAGATTTCGTTTCGCCTGGTGGAAGGACAGGATCCCCAGACGATCCGCGATGCCTTCCAGCGGCACGTGCGCGCACGTATCCCCAGGGATTGTTCGGTCAGCTTCAGGGATTACGGGCTTTCGCCGGCAACCGTGATGCCGATTGATAGTCCGTTTCTCACCAGAACGCTTCAGGCGCTTTCGACGGAATGGCAATGCGAAGCGGCGCTTGCCGGCACCGGAGGCTCGATCCCCATCATCGGCGAATTCAAACGCCGACTCGGATGCGATGCCCTCCTGGTCGGCTTCGCCCGCTTCGACAACCGCGTCCACAGCCCGAACGAAAAATACGATCTCTCCAGCTTCCATAAAGGCATACGATCGTGGGTCCGGATCCTGGCGGCCCTCGCCGACTGACGCTGTAGCACTTTGAATTGCTGCATAATTTATCCTTCAATCGATTCCGATTTAAGGAATTATGCCGTAGGCTATGGTGCGGCCAGCCCACCCTGCTGATCCAGCAGGCCGAGAATAACGGACAATCCCACATCACCATCGACACCGAGGCAGCAGAGACCACCGATGACGATAACCGCTCCCCGCGACTTCCTGAAAAGCCTGTTCGACGCGGCGGTTCGCGCCGCCGATCCGCTGACCGGCATCAAGGCGCATCTGCCTGAAAGGCCGAAGGGAAGGACCGTGGTGATCGGCGCCGGCAAGGGCGCGGCGCAGATGGCGCGGGCGCTCGAAAGCGTCTGGGACGGACCGCTCGAAGGTCTGGTGGTCACCCGCTACGGCTATGGCTGCGAGACACGCGCCATCGAGATCATCGAGGCCGCCCATCCGGTACCTGATGCCGCTGGGCTTACCGCCGCAAAGCGGCTGATGGAGACGGTGAACGGGCTGACGGAAGACGATCTGGTGATCGCGCTGATCTGCGGTGGCGGCTCGGCGCTGCTGCCCGCCCCACCGGAGGGGCTGACCCTGGAAGACGAGATCGCGCTCAACGAAATGCTGCTTGCCTCGGGCGCGCCGATCTCGGCGATGAATGTGGTGCGAAAGCATCTCTCCACTATCAAGGGCGGAAGACTTGCGGCAGCGACCAAAGCGAGGGTCGTCAGTCTGATCGTCTCCGACATTCCCGGCGACAACCCGGCCCATGTCGCCTCCGGGCCGTCAGTGGCTGATGGTTCGACGCGACACGATGCGCTCGAGATTGTCAGGCAATACGGATTGCAGCTGCCGCAGGCAGCACTCGACCATCTGAAGTCGCCGAAGGCCGACGCGCCGCGCCCGGACGATCCGGTCTTCTCACGGCACGCGCATCACATCATCGCCTCCGCCGGCGTTTCGCTGGAGGCGGCTGCCGCCCTGGCAAAATCGCAGGGGATCGGGCCGGCCATTCTTTCGGATGCGATCGAGGGGGAATCGCGCGACGTGGCGCTGGTGCATGCGGCGATCGCCCGCGAAGTGTCGGGCCGGAACAGGCCGTTTCCGAAGCCGGTCGTCATCCTTTCCGGCGGCGAGACGACGGTGACGCTGAGAACCAAGGGTGGCAAGGGCGGACGCAACGGCGAATTCGCGCTCGCCATGGCGCTTGCGATCGACGGACAGGAGGACATTCATGTCCTGGCGGCCGACACCGACGGGATCGACGGCTCGCAGGATAATGCCGGCGCCTTTGCTGATGGCGGCACGGCAAGGCGCCTTCGCGCCGCCGGGCTCGATCCGCGCCGGCTGCTCGACGGTCATGACAGCTATTCAGGCTTTGCGGCCACCGGTGATCTCTTCGAAACCGGCCCGACCGGAACCAATGTCAATGATTTCAGGGCCATCCTAATCAGTTAGGATCCGGCGGTGATGGCGGATCAGGTCTTGATCCGCCCCTGCCCGACCAGCCAGCCGACCGATTCCTGCACCGCCTGCAGGGAGGTGTATCTCGGGGTGTATCCCAACAGGCGTTTGGCCTTGGCGATCGAGCAATTCGGGCTGCGGGCGATATGTTCCCAGGTCGCCTTCGCATCTTCGGCCGTCTGACTTTCGGCCCAGGCGTCGAATGGGGCGAAGCTGAGCTTCGGCTCGTGCCCGAACCAGCGAGACATGGATTCGGCATAACCGCGAAGGGTCAATGCCTGCTCCGAGACCGCGTGAAAACTTTCGCCGGTCGAGGCATTCCGGTTGGCAATCGCGCCTATGAACATCGCTGCCACATCATCGGCATGGACGTGATGAACGGTCTCCAAGCCGAAATGGGGCAGCGCCAGGGTCTCTCCGCGGGCAAGGGTTGAAAAGACCTGCAGGTTGAAATTGCCGGCCGGATTGAGCGGCGTCCAGCCGGGACCGACAATGTGCCCGGGATGGATGATGGTTGCCGGAAATCCGCGAAGCCTTGCCTGCTGCAGCAGATAGGTTTCGATATCAGCCTTCTGCGTGCCGTAATCGCCGAAGGGAGATTTCGGTGCCTCTTCCAGCGTCGGCACGGCAGTGGGGTAGCCATGCGTCCAGATCGTGCCGGTATGCAGGAAGTGACCGACATGCCCCGACAGCGCCGTCACCAGGTGCTCGGCACTTTCCAGCGTGAAGCAGATCATGTCGATGACGATATCGGCTTTCACTCCACGCACGGCCGGGCCGAACTCACCCGTCCGCTCCATGGCTGCCCGGTCCATCTGACGCTGATCGACGGAAGCCCAGGCGTGGTTTGCCGTATAGGGCTTCGCCGTGCCTCGGCTGATCGTGACGACGTCGTGACCTGCGTCCACCAGACGGGGAACGAGATAGGTTCCGACATGGCCCGTTGCCCCGATTACCAAAACCCGCATCATCGTTCCTCCTTTTGCATTTCCCGTGTCGAATATGCTGCGCTTAGGTGATCCTGCAAGCAGACTTTTCGTGATCCAGGGGCCGGACCAGGCCCACTATCGATTCTTGAAAACAAGACAGGTGCCGCCATGC
This sequence comes from Rhizobium changzhiense, assembly GCF_013087625.1. NCBI lineage: Bacteria > Pseudomonadati > Pseudomonadota > Alphaproteobacteria > Hyphomicrobiales > Rhizobiaceae > Rhizobium > Rhizobium changzhiense. The sequence goes on along the minus strand of NZ_JABFCQ010000002.1, from coordinate 95,953 downwards.
TTGCGGATCTGGTTGCAGAGGTCGTTGGCTTCCAAGCGTGTCTGCCGGCCGATGCGGGCAGCATAACGCGGGCGAAAACCGAAGCTGCGATCGCGCTGGCGCAGGATCAGCGGCTGTTCCGCATTCAGGGGAGCGGGCAGATCCTGCACGGCATCGAGAAACATGCGCCGGGCCACCGTGACATTCGCATTCGCCGCAAGCTGGACGCCCCAAGGCGCCCATTCACCCTCTTGACGCCAGGGCGTGTCCTTCAACGTCCGTCTTTCCGCGAGCGCCACGCAGGCATCGAGGAAGGACTTGTCCTTGTCGAGCGGGGCGGCCGCATCTTCCGGCGGATTATCCTTCCATTCCTCGATCGTATGCGCGGTGATTGCCAGGACGTAGCCGCGTGTCTCGTAAGGTAATCTCCCTGACGCAAGGTAAGAGGAAAGTCCGTTTTCGCCGGCATTGTAGGCGGCGGCGGCAAGGCCGAGATTGCCGAAACGATTGCGCAATTCGTCGAGATATTGCGCCGATTTCCGCAGGGCTTCCAACACCTGGTAGCTGTCTTCAAGACCGCGCAGTTTCGCCGTTCCGGGCATGAATTGCGCGATCCCCTGCGCTCCCTTGAAGCTGACCGCATCGGGGCGAAAGGTGCTTTCCCGCCAGATGAGACGGGCGAAATAATCCGGCGGCAATTGATTGGCGCTGGCGAAATGCTCGATCGCGACGCAAAGGTCGCGGTTGAAACTATCTTTCCGGATGCAGAGCGTCTCACCCGAACCCGACGCCGAAGGACCTGAGTAGAGACATGCCGGCGCCCCAGTGCTTCCTTCCGGCTGGGCCATCATAGTGTCCGCTGGGGAAAACAGAAGACAGAGCGAAAGCATGGCCTTGGCCGATCTCTTCCCAATGTCGGACTGACGTTTTCGGCGTGTCATCGGATCTCATGAGGTTTGAACTTCCATCACGACGCTGGATTCTAGATATCATCGATCGAGGCCCGACGCTTCCCCCATTTCCATATCTGCACCTGAGTTGCTGGCACGGACTGGTCACAGGTTTCTAATTTCGCCATCGATTTTGGAACAAACATATTCGACCTGCCATGGTCGTCGCGTCATCCTGTTTACCAGGAAATCGAGCAAACGAGGATGCGCAGATGATTGATCTCCACTACTGGCCGACGCCGAACGGCAAGAAGGTTTCGATCTTCCTGGAGGAAACCGGCACTCCCTATCGGCTGGTGCCGGTCAATATCGGGCGGGGCGACCAATTCAAACCTGATTATCTTAAACTCAACCCCAATCACCGCATGCCTGCCATAGTCGATCACGAGCCTGCCGATGGCGGCAGTCCGTTGAGCGTGTTCGAATCCGGCGCGATCCTCTTCTACCTCGCCGAGAAGACCGGCAAATTCTGGCCGCAGGATCTGCGCGGCAAATACGAGGTCACGCAATGGGTGATCTGGCAGATGGCGAACCAGGGGCCGAAGCTCGGCGAAGCCGGTCACTTCCGTCGCCTCGGCGATCGCGAAGGAGATCAGTCCTATGCGGTGCGGCGCTTCACCGACGAAGCCAACCGCCTCTACGGCGTTCTCAACATGCGGCTTCGCGACCGGCGTTATCTCGCCGGCGACGAATTCACCATCGCCGACATCGTCAGCTATCCCTGGACCGTCAACTGGCAGGCCCAGGGTCAGGACATCAACGAATTCACGCATTTCAAACGATGGTTCGAGGAGGTCGGCGCACGGCCCGGCGTTCAGCGCGGCCTTGCGGTCGGGGCCGATCTTAGCACCGACAACAGCAAGCTCTCCGAAGAGGAACAGGCACGCATCCGCAAGATCCTCTACAACCAGCGCGCCCTTCCCGTTCCGGATTGAGCCCAAGCAATTGCAGCAAAAGGGCGTAGCGGTTTTGCGTCCGAAATTGCCCAACAACAAGGCGCAACGGAGCGAGATTCTTCCAGAATGCCTGCACAAAAAAGCCGCCGGGCCATATGGCCGCGGCGGTCTGGAGAATGGTTTGAAAGCAGCAATCAGGCCGTCGGCTGCTTGGTCTTCCTGAGATAGGGCAGAACCGTATCGAAGGAGCCGAAACGCGTGATCGCGTCTTCGTTGGAAACCGCGGCGGTGATGATGACATCCTCGCCCTGGTTCCAGTTCGCCGGTGTCGCCACCTGGTGCTTGGCGGTCAGCTGGATGGAATCAATGGCGCGCAGGATCTCATTGAAATTGCGGCCCGTCGTCATCGGATAGGTCAGGATCAGCTTGATCTTCTTATCCGGACCGATGATGAAGACCGAACGCACCGTCGCATTGTCGGCAGGCGTGCGGCCTTCCGAGCTCTCGCCGGCGCCGGCCGGCAGCATGTCGTAGAGCTTGGCGACCTTGAGGTCCTTGTCACCGATCAGCGGATATTCGACGTCGAAGCCGGTGGCGGTCTTGATGTCGTTCTTCCACTTGGCATGGCTTTCGACCGGATCGACGGAGATGCCGATGATCTTGGCGCCACGCTTGGTAAACTCCCCTGCGAGGCCGGCCATGGCGCCGAGCTCGGTCGTGCAAACCGGCGTGAAATTCTTCGGATGCGAGAACAGGACAGCCCAGCCGCTGCCGATCCACTCATGGAAGCTGATCGGTCCCTGGGTGGTGTCGGCGGTAAAATCGGGGGCAATATCGTTGATACGTAAGCTCATGGTCGGCCCTCCAAAGCCTTGTGTTCAATGTTGTTTATCTCAAATCGGCCATGGGATCCGTCCGCCGGAAGCGGTCGCGAGATTGCGGTCAACAGGATCGCACCGGCCGAAGGTAAAAACTTCCCATTCCAGGATTTTAGGTAAGTCATATACCACGATCGCCGAAGGCATGCTCTTTCGATTTCCGGCCTGCTCCGGCATTATTTTTCCGGTAAGTGCGCGCGATGAAGAGACCGATGGTTTTTCCGTCGGTCCCGTCAAAAGCTGCAGGATAACCGCCCTGCCCCTCGCTCAGGCTGCCTGGACCGACTTGATCCTGTCGATGCCGCCGACAACAGGTGCGAAATCGTCCCACACACCCTGGGCGCCTTTCTGCCATTCGTCGAAGGCTTCCGGCTTCAAGAGCTTTCCGCCGTTGGCAAGTGCAGTCTCGACGGATTTGGATTCGTCGTCGACGATCAACTGGTTGAAATAGGCAGCCCCTTCGCTGGAAGCCTGCTGGAACACCGCCTTCTGCTCGTCGTTGAGGCCGGCCCAGAAGGTCGAGGCATAATAGACGACGCCGGATGCCCAGATGTGGCCGGTCTCGGTCATATCGGGCACGACCTCATAGAGCTTGAAGCCGGCATAGGCCGATTTGGTCAGATCCATCGCGTCGGCGACGCCGGTTGCGAGCGCATTATAGGTCTCGGTGATCGGAATGCCGATCGGCGTGGTGCCGAATGCGCTCCAGAGCTTGGTATGCAGCGGGCTCTGGATGACACGGATGCGCTTGCCCTTTAGCTGCTCGGGCCGCGTCACCGGTTCCTTGGTAAGGAGATGGCGGGCGCCGTAATTGATGAAATCGCCGACGACGAAATTCTGCGCCTGCAGTTTTTGCTTGAGGTCGGCGCCGACATCGCCGGCGACGGTCCTGCGAACATGGTCGGCATCGCGGAAAAGGAAGGGCAGATCGAGGATCTGCAGTTCCGGCGCCCAGCCGGAGAGCGACGAGACCGTCGACAGGCTGGCCTGGATGGAGCCGAGGCGCACGCCTTCGGCCACTTCCTTCTCGCCGCCGAGCGCACCGTTTCTGACGATATTGAACTTGAACTGGCCGGGAAGCTTCGCTTCGACCAGTTCGCCGATCTTCACCCAGATCTTCGTTTCCGGCATGTCGTCGCCGAGCAGCGAAGCGATCGTGATCGTCGTCGTGCGGGCGGCGGCGGTGCGGACGAAGGCGGGCGCCGCCAGCGCCGCACCAGTGAGCGCTGCGGTCTTCAGGAAATTGCGGCGGTTGAAATTGTCCATGGGGTTGTCCTGTTTACGAGAAGATGATGGCCCAGGCGCAGAGGATTGCGAGCGAGACCAGGAGAGCGAGCAGATAGGGAACGACCGCCCGAAAGAGCTCTGAGGCTGGAATGCGCGTAACGCCGCTGACAACGAAGATCAGCATGCCGAGCGGCGGCGTCAGTCCGTGGATCATCAGGTTGACGACGATGATCACCCCGAACTGAATGGGATCGATGCCGGCGGCGACCGCTGCCGGCAGCAGGATCGGGCCGAAGAGCAGGATCGCGGCGCCGATATCGAGAACGAGGCCGACCACCAGCAGGATGACGTTCGACAGCAGGATGACCGCAAGCGCGCTGCCGCCGAGCACCGTCGTCAGATGCGAGATCAGTCCCGACACGTCGTCGACCGCCAGCAAAAAGGCAAAGGGGCCGGCCGTGCCGATGAGAAGGCCGATCGCCGCCGCTTCGACTGCTGCCTGGCGAAAAGCGGCATAGAGCGAGAGAATGCCGAGGCGCGCGCCGATGCCGAGCAGCAGCGTGTAGAAAGCAGCAAGAGCGGCGGCTTCCGTGGTGGTGACGATACCGATGCGGATGCCGACGACAACGATGACGCCGAGCCCGAAAGCCGGGATTGCCTGGACCGCCGATTGCCAGCGCTGTTTCGCATTTGCGCGTGGCAACGGCACCTGTTCGCTGACCGTCAGATGGATTGCGACCGCCAGGCATATGGCCATCAGGCCACCGGCGAAGAAGCCGCCGACGAGCAGCGAGCCGACGGAAAGATTGGTCGCGGTCGCAAGGATCAGGAAGGCGATCGACGGCGGGATGACATTATCGAGAACCGATGTCGAGGCGATGATCGCCGCCGCCTGCGCTGGCCGATAGCCGTGTTTGACCAGCTCGGGCTGGAAGGTCGATGCGCCGAAAGCGGCATTTGCGACCGACGAGCCGGAGGCGCCGGAAAAGAGGACGCTGGTCAACAGCGTCGTCTGCGCCAGCCCGGCCCGGCGATGACCGACCATGGCGGCGGCAAAGCGCACGAGCTGGTTGGCGACGCCTGAGGCCGTCAGCAGGCCGCCGGCGAGCAGGAAGAAGGGAATGGCGAGCAGCAGGAATTTCGAGACGCCGGTGACGGTGGCGGAAACGATCGCCGGCTCGGGCAGGCTGCTGCCGAAGGCGATGACGACATAGGCTGCGGCAAGAAAGGCGTGCGGCAGCGGCGCAGCAAGCACGAGGCCGACCGCGGCGATCAGTCCGAGAAAAATGCTCGGCGGCCAGTCGAGATCGAGCGAGACATGCGGAATGCCGGCATAGAGCCCGACACCGACGGCTAGCGAGATCAAGACCGGCAGGATCTTGCCTTCGGCGATGCGCTGCAGAAGCAGCACGACGAGGATCAGCGCGCCACTGGTGCCGAGGAAGCCGAAGCGGATCCATTCCGGCACGCCGAGCGTCGGCGAGACGCCGCCGAGCATCGTCATGATCTCGCTGCCACCGAAGCTGAGTATCAGCGCCGAAAGCACGGTGAAGACATCGGCGCCGATCGGCGTGACCTTCTGCAGGCTTTCCGGCAGCATCTTGACGAAGACGTCGAGGCGCATGGCGAGCGCACTGTTGAGGCTGAGCGGCGCGCCGAGCGCGATCAGACCCACATGCAGCCAGATACCGAGATCCTCGGCGCCGATGAAGCCGGCGCTGAAGAAATAGCGGAGGCACACTGTGACGAGCACCATCAAGAGCAGCACGGCGAGAACGAGTGCCGCGGCAATGCCGAGAACCGCTTCGATCGCCTTCAAGGCGCGCGCAACAAGTCCATCATCCAGAGCGGTCCGTTCGATCGAATGAAATTCGCTGGTGGCCACAAAACGTACCTTCTGACTTCCCTGCTGACATCGAACCGCGGCAGCTTCTTTTCGCCGAAACGATAGGTTTCCTCAAGCAGCGGATGCTGGAAAAGATGAAAGTATCGACAGCGCCGATCAGGCCGGCTTCTGGCGGCCGTAGAGCAGGAGCATGCCGATGATGACGGCGCCGTAGATGAGCTGGCGGCCGGCTTCCTCGATCTGCATCACCGAGAGGATGGATTGCAGCAGGGTGATCAGGATTACGCCCGCCACCGTTCCGAGGTAGGAACCTTTGCCGCCGAGCACATGCGTGCCGCCGAGAACGACGGCCGCGATCGACGGCAGCAGATAGGCGTCGCCCATGGATTGCGACGCCTTTGACGCGTAACCCGCCAGCAGAACGCCGCCGAGCGCGCTGAGCCCTCCCGAAATAACAAAAGCCAGAAGCGTAATGCGACGAGTATTGATGCCGGACATGTAGGCGGCGCGCTCCCGGTTTCCGATGGCGTAGAGCGACCGGCCGAAGGTCGTCCGCGTCAGCATGAAAACGGCGGCCAAACCCACGCATAGCCAGACGAGAACCCCGTTAGGGAGTCCCGGGATTGTGTAGCCGGTTGCCAGGAACCGCATGGCCGGCGTGGCCGAATCCTGCGGGGAGAAGCCGCCGGTGTAGACGACCATCAGCCCTTGCGCGACGGCATTGGTCGCCAGCGTGATGATCATCGAGGGAATGCGGAGATAGGCGACCGCCAGGCCGTTGACGAGACCGATCGCAGCGCCGCAGAAAATGCCGAAGGGGATCGCCAGAACCGAGCCGGTCGTACCATAAGCCGTCGCGGCGCAGGCCATCATCGCACCTGTCGTCACGACCCATGGCACCGAAAGGTCGATCTGGCCGAGCAGGATGACCGCCATCATGCCGGTGGCGATGACGCCGAGGAACGAGGCTACCTTCAGCTGCTGCAGTAGATAATCCGGCGACAAGAAATTCGGCGAATAGATCGATCCGGCGAGCAGAAGCAGGATGATGCATCCGAAGGCGGTTGCCACCGCCGGATCGATACCGCGCAGGCGTGTGGGCACTCGAAGCTGCCGCATGAGGGACGCTTCCTCGCTCATTGAAACCACTCCAGCCGATTGCGGACCCTGGCAAGCCCGATGCAGCCGATACTGATCGCCAGCATCAACACCACGCCCTGGAACAGCGGCTGCCAAAGCGGATCGAAATCGAAGACGAAGAGCAGGTCGCCGATCGTGCGAAAGGCCAGGGCTCCGAAGACAGCGCCGACGGCGCTTCCCTTGCCTCCCGCAAGGGAAACGCCGCCGAGCACCACCGCCGCGATTGAATAGAGCGTGTAGGCGTTGCCGCTCGCAAACGCCGCTTCGCCGGTATAGGAGAAAAAGGTGAGATAGAGCCCGCCGATCGCCGAAAGCAGTCCCGCCAATGCATAGGCGGTGAATTTCGCCCGCTTGACCGGCATTGCCGACATATAGGCGGCGTTCTCGGCCGAACCCACCGCATAGGCCGCCCTGCCGATCGCCGAGCGGCTGAACGGAACCCAGATGACGACAATGACAGCGAGGAGAACCACTAGGCTTGCCGGAACGATCCCAAAGAGCTTCGAGGTGAAGGCATCGGCCAAATCCTCGTTGACCGAGCCGCCGGGCGTCGGTCGCAGCAACAGCGCCAGCCCATAGAAGATCGCGCTGGTCGCGATCGTCGCCACGATCGGCTGCAGCCGGCCGAAGATGATGATGAGCCCGTTCAGCATGCCGCAGCCCAGCCCGGCGAGCAGCACCACGACGATGCCAGTTCCCGTCTGCAGCGGCGTGCCGACGACCAGCCAGGAGGCGAGGCAATTGCAGAGGACCAGAACCATGCCGGCCGAGAGATCGATGCCGGCGGTGATGACGACCAGGCATTGCGCCATGGCGACGAAGGCGAGCAGCGTCGCCTTGTTCGAAGCCGTCTGCACGACGTTGGGCGTGAAGCCCGCCGGGTGGTTCGAGACGTAGAGGGCGAACATGGCGACGAAGAGGAGTGCGGCAAACAGCGTTCCCTTCTGCTGCGCATACCAGAACCGCCGGTCGCCGGAAGCATGCTTGTTCATGGGGCAATCCTTTGCGCTACGTGGTCGCCGGCGATGTTGAGAGCTGCGCCGATCAGTTCGTGCTCGTTGATCTCGGCGCCTTCGAGCTCGCGGATGATGCGGCCGTCATACATGACGAGCACGCGGTCGCAGCAGCCGATCAGTTCATCGTAGTCGGTGGAGTAGAAGATGATCGCCGCGCCCGCATCGGCAAGCTTGTGCAGCAGCAGATAGATTTCCTGCTTGGTGCCGACGTCGATGCCGCGCGTCGGATCGTTGAGCAGGATGATACGCGGCCTGTTCATCAGCCATTTGGCGATAACCACCTTCTGCTGGTTACCGCCGGATAGCGCGGCAACGGGCATGTCGATCGTCGCGGCCTTGATCGCCAACAGCTTGAACAGATCGTCGATCTCGCGTCGTTCGGCCGCCCGATCGATGACGCCGTTGCGCGAGACGCGGTCGAGGGCTGCAATCGACAGGTTCTCGCGCACGGTCATCGGCAGCATCAGCCCTTCGGTCTTCCGATCCTCGGGGATCAGCGCCATGGAGATGCCGCCGGACTTGGCATCACGCGGGCTTTTCAGCGTCACCGGCCTGCCGTCGATTACGACTTCACCCTTCACATCGCGCAGCACGCCGAAGAGGGCCAGCAGCAATTCGCGCTGTCCCTGCCCGTCCAGGCCGCCGACGCCGATGATCTCGCCGGGCTTGATATCGAAGGTGATGCCGGAAAGCCTATCGCCCCAGGAAAGGTCGCGGCAGGAAAGGACCGGCTTTACCTCTCCGCGATGCGCCGGTTTCGGCGGAAAGACATTGCTGTATTCGCGGCCAATCATCAGCTCCACCACCTGCTGGTCGGTCTTCGTGCCGGCCGGATAGGATTCGATGCTGCGGCCGTTGCGGAAGACCGTGCACTCATCCGCCAGCTGGGCGATCTCGTTCATGCGGTGGGAGATATAGATTAGCGCCATTCCCTCGGCGCGCAGGCGCTTCAGCACGGCAAAGACCTTTTCGACATCCGACTGCGTCAGCGCCGAGGTCGCCTCGTCGAGGATCATCAGCCGCGGCTTGCGGGCAAGCGCCTTGGCGATCTCGACCATTTGCCGCCGGGACAGAGGGAGGTCCTTGACCAAGGCGGACGGATGAATGTCGGAGGCGCCGGCGCGCGCCAACGCTTCCTCGGCGATCCGCCGCTGCCTGCGCCGGTCTATCATGCCGAATTTCAGCGGTGGATTGCTGATGACGATGTTGTCGGCGACCGAGAGGTCGGGGATCAGCGAAAGCTCCTGGAAAACGCAGACGATGCCCGCCGCATTGGCGGCGGCCGGCGAGGCGAAGGCGATCTCCTTACCGTCGAGCAGCATGCGTCCTTCATCAGGCGCCACGACGCCCGCCATGATCTTGATCAGCGTTGATTTGCCGGCGCCGTTCTCGCCGAGGACGGCATGGATCGCGCCCGGCCGGATGGCGATATCGGCATCCTTAAGCGCGACGGCACCGCCATAGCGTTTCGATATGCCTTCCATGCGGAAAAGCGGTTCGGGCAAGGTCATGCATCCAGCCTCCATTCGGTCTATCACCTTCGAGATTGCGGGTGCGAACACCCGCAATCAGATCCGGAGGACGGCTGCTATTGGTTCTCTTTGGACTGCCCCATGATTTCCTGAGCGCTGAAATTAATGCCGCAGGTGGGGAAGGAATTGCCGACGAAGAAGTTGTCGGACTGGGTGGGATAATAATCCTCGCCTTCCTTGAAATCAGGATCCGAAACAATCGCGGTCGGCAGCTTGACGGCCTGCGGCACGACCTGACCTTCAAGGGCTGCAATCGCCGTCTTGATGGCGACGGCGACCTGGGCCGGGCCGGTGCCGGCGGACGAGCACTTCAGGCCGTCGGCGGCATGGGCAGCGCAGAATTTGCGGAAGCCATTTTCCGTCTCACCGCCGAAGGGCACGAAGGGATGTTTGGCATCGATCATCGCCTGCACGACGCCGGTATCGCCGCCCTGGGCAGTGATGCCGTCGAACGGGCCGTTGGTGGCGATCGCGTCAGCAGTTGCCTTCTGGGCAACGCCGTCATCCCATTTTCCGACGACCTCGGTTACCGTGAACTTCTTGCCCGAAGCGTCCAGGGTTTCGTGGATGCCGTTGTGGCGATCCGTATCGACCGAGGTGCCGGCGACGCCACGCACTTCCAGCACCTTGCCGCCGTTCGGCAGATGCTTCACCAGCCAGTCGGCCCAGAGGACACCGAGCCCCTTCTGGTCGACGTTGACATTGATAGCGTCCTTGGTGTCCAGGATATTGTCGAAAGCGACGAGGACGACCCCGGCCTCCTTGGCGCGCTTGATCACCGGCCCGAAGGCGGTCGGGTTCTGCGCGTTGACGACGATGGCATCATAACCGGCATCGATGAAGTTGTTGATGGCGGAAATCTGCGCCGGCACATCCTCGCCTGTGGAAACGACCTTGAACTCCTTCAGCTTGGCCGCGACATCGGGTTGGGCGGCGTAGGCCTTGGCCGTCTGCACCATCTGGATACGCCAGGTGTTGGCGATATAGCCGTTGGCGAGCGCGATGCGATAGGGGCCGTCCTTCTTCGGATATTGCAGGAACTGTGTGTCGGCTGCCCACGGCACCATGCAGCCGGGCTCGGCGGCCGGACCGGACACGACCTTCGGTTCCGCACTGGCCGCGCCGCAGAGCAGGGCAAGCGCGGATACGGAAAACGCGGCAATGCGAGCCAATTTGGCTTCTTTCACCTTAAACATGAATGTTCTCCTCCTCAGGCGGACCGAGCCGCCTCTCCTATGCTTTGATTTGCATACTTGGTCCCGGAAGGCTCCACCCCGTCCCTTTCCGGTACAATTTTAGGTTAACATAGTTGACAGCGCTGTCAAATCGTATCTGCTAGCGCTGTCAACTACAACAACGAGCGAATATTCTCTATTTTTAAAGAATATGAGAATCAATATTATGGGACGAATGGCGGGACTTGCATGCGGCGGATAACACTTGATGACGTGGCAAATCTTGCCGGCGTCAGCCCGATCACGGTTTCGAGGGTGCTGCGCAAGCCCGATGCGGTCTCGCCAGGCCTGCGGCTGCGCGTCGATGCCGCCGTCAAGGAACTCGGCTATGTGCCGAATATTGCCGCGAGCCGCCTCGCCTCCTCGCGCACGCATGCGATCGGCGTCATCGTTCCGACCCTCTACAACGTTATCTTCGCGGAATATCTGTTTGCGCTTCACGAGGTGCTGGTCGCCGCCGGCTTCCAGGTGATCGTCGTCAACAGCCGCTATTCCGAGATCGAGGAGGAAAACGCCATCAAGGCATTACTCGGGCAAAGGGTGGAGGCGATCATCATCGCCGGCACTCATCACACGCCGCTCTCGCGTCAGCTTCTCGCCCAGGCTCGTCTGCCCGTTGTCGAGACCTTCGAGCTTTCTCCAAACCCGATCGACCTCAACATCGGCATGTCGCAGGAGCATGCCGGGCAGACGGCGACGCAGCACCTGATCGAACGGGGTTTCCGCCGGATCGCCTTCCTGACCGGCAATCTCGACCACCGCGCCCAGTCGCGTTTCGACGGCTACCGGCTGGCGATGCGGGAGGCGGGGCTGCCGAATCTGGAGATCATCGCCGAGAGGCCACGCCATAGTTCCGTGGCACTCGGCTCCGACCTCTTCACCATGACGCATGAACGTGGCGACGTGCCCGAGGCGATCTTTTGCACTGACGACAATCTGGCGCTCGGCGCCATGCAGGAATGCCGCAAACGCGGCATCCGTGTGCCCGATGACATCTCGATCATCGGATTTCACGACCTGGAATTCGCCGCCTGCGCCGCACCCTCCCTCTCCTCGATCGCGACTCGGCGTTTCGAAACCGGAAAACTCGCGGCCGAAAGGGTGCTTGCCGCGTTGAATTCCTCCGTGGTATCGAGGGCCGAGCAGATCGACCTCGCCTTTGCCTTGATTCCGCGCGAAAGCACGGCAATCTGATCATATATTGTGCATACTTAATTTTTGCACACTTTTCAGGCTGGCGCGCTTGCCAAATTTGCTGCACTGCGTCATGAATATAGCCATGACGCATCTCGATCTGACAATTCTGGTGATCGACGAAAATGCCATTCGCGCCTCCATCATCGAAGAAGGCCTGCGCGAGGCAGGGCATACGCGCGTCACCGTCGTGCATGAGGTCAACGGCATCGCGCGAATCATCGAAACGCTGATGCCCGATGTGATCATCATCGATATCGAAAATCCCAACCGCGACATGATGGAGCATCTGTTCCAGCTGACGCGCACCGTCAGCCGCCCGATCGCCATGTTCGTCGACCGGTCCGACACGGCCTCGATCGAGGCTGCTGTCGATGCCGGCGTCTCGGCCTATATCGTCGATGGATTGAAGAAGGAACGCGTCAAACCGATCCTCGACATGGCCGTGAGCCGCTTCAATGCCTTCAACCGGCTGCGGCGGGAACTTGCCGATGCCCGCTCCGCGCTGGAGGAACGCAAGCTGGTCGAGCGCGCCAAGGGCATATTGATGAAGATGCGCGGCCTCTCCGAGGAAGAGGCTTTCGCCCTGCTGCGCCAGACAGCGATGAACGAAAAGAAGAAGATGTCGGACATTGCCCAGAGCGTCGTCACTGCCGCGGGGCTGTTGATGTAATGGCCGACCTGATGAATTTCCGGAGGAAACCGGAGTGGATATGATGACGAAGACCTCCAACTCCGGCGGCGACATGCCCTCGCCCGCGCGGGTGAACAACGAAGGACCGAAAGTACTGCGGGCGGGCTTCATTCCGCTCGTCGATGCATCGGTGCTGATTGCGGCCGCAGAATTCGGCTTCGCGCGGAAGGAAGGCCTGACGCTCGATCTCGTCAAGGACGTCTCCTGGGCGAATGTGCGTGACCGCCTGGCATTCCGCCAGTTCGACATCGCCCACATGCTGTCGCCGATGCCCGTCGCCTCGATGCTCGGCCTCGGCTCCAATCCCTCACCGACGATCACGCCATTTTCGCTGGGGCGCGGCGGCAACGCGATCACGCTGTCGACGCGGTTTTTCGACAGGATGCGGAATGACGCGGGATTGCCCGAAACGGCAAGCGCGCTCGACAATGCCCGCGCCCTGGCAAAAACATTGGCGGCAATGAAGGCGCGCGGCGAGCCGCTGCCGACTTTCGGGGTCACCTATCCCTTCTCCTCGCACAATTACGAATTCCGCTACTGGCTGGCGGCCGGCGGCATCGATCCCGACAAGGACGTCAGGCTTGTCGTGGTGCCGCCGCCCATGACTTCGGATGCGCTGGCAGCCGGTGCGATCGACGGTTTCTGCGTCGGCGCGCCGTGGAACATGGTCGCTTCAGAGCGCGGCGTCGGCCGCATCGTTGCCGCCAAGCAGGATATCTGGCCGTCGGCACCGGAAAAGGTGATCGGCATGCGGCCGGACTGGGCGGAAAGCCATCCGGAAACCGTTTCCCGGCTGATCGTGGCCCTCGACGCGGCAGCCCAGTGGTGCGACCGGCCGGAAAATCACGACGCGCTGGCGGCCGCTCTTGCCGACCCGCGCTATATCGCTGCCCCCGTCGAGATTATTCGCCGTGTGCTCGCCGGCGAATTCAGCCTCGACGCAAAGGGTAACCGCCGCATCATTGCCGATTATTTCATGTTCCATTCCGGCTTCGCCAATTATCCCCGGCCAAGCCATGCGCTTTGGATCTACAGCCAGATGATCCGCTGGGGACAGGCCGAGATCAGCCTCAACATGGCGAGGGCCGCGGCATCCGCTTACCGGCCGGATCTCTATCGCACGGCTCTCGGTGACGGCAACGCACCTGAAGATGCCGATATCCGCATCGAGGGCAGCGACGAGGGCGACCGTTTCATGGACGGCCACGTCTTCGACCCGGCGAGGCTGCCGGACTATGTCGCAGGTTTTGCCGTCAAAAGCGCCCTCCCCTTCATTTCCGACGACGAGGTCTAAGCGATGCCGGCATGCACAAAACGCCAGCAAGCATCTGCCCGCCTCACGACAAGCGCACAAAATATTTGCATGAGCAGGTGGTGGCCCGAAAAACAAGCAGGCGGCGCGTTTCGTAAAATATCATTTGTATTCAGTGGATTGAACATAAATCACAAAACTGGCACGCAGTTTGCATGGTCTTTGTAGCACCGGTCAATGACGATCAGCGCAGAGTGAGCGCGCGATAGACGCTCATGGAAGACACAGAGATTGCTCTTCGGATCGAAGAGGCAGGTTTTAGCTTGAGCAATCCGGCCAACGGATTGCCTCCAGGCAAATGGGCCAGAAGGCCCAAGAATTCGGCGTCCAACGGCGGGCGCCACCAGCAAAGCCGCTGATCAGGATATTTTGCGCGCCTCGGGTATGCGCGTCCTGACCAGCGGCTTTTTGTTTTAACCCTCAGCGATGGATCGGCACGACCTTGTCGGGCCTCGGAGAAGTTATGTCTGTCATCGAGAAATCACAGTCCATGTCCGCCGGCGAACCAGCCAAGGCATTGTGGATCTCCACTATAGCCTTCACGCTCTGTTTTGCCGTCTGGACGATCTTCGCGATCATCGGCATTCGCATCAAGCAGGATCTTGGCCTGAACGAGGCCGAGTTCGGATTGCTGGTCGGCACCCCCGTGCTCACCGGTTCGCTGGTGCGCATCGTCCTTGGCATCTGGACGGGGCGTTACGGCGGCCGTCTCGTTTACACGCTCACCATGCTGGCCGCCGCACTGGCGACCTTTCTGCTCTCTTACGCCCAGACCTATACACAGATGCTGATCGCCGGCCTCGGCGTCGGCCTCGCTGGCGGCTCCTTCGCAGTCGGTGTCGCCTATGTCTCGCCTTTCTTCCCGGCGGAGAAGCAGGGAACCGCGCTCGGCATCTTCGGCGCCGGCAATGTTGGCGCGGCTGTGACCAAATTCGCCGCCCCTTTCGTGCTGCTCGCATGGGGCTGGCAGGCGGTTGCGGAGATCTGGGCCGTCTGCCTGGCACTGATGGCAATCGTCTTCTGGTTCACCACGACCGATGATCCGGCCTTCCGTCTCCGCCGCGAACGCGGCGCTACCTCCAAGAGTTTTGCCCAGGAATTCGCGCCGCTGCAGAACGTTCAGGTCTGGCGCTTCTCGCTCTATTATTTCTTCGCCTTCGGAGGCTTCGTCGCCCTGTCGCTGTGGCTGCCGCGCTATCTGGTCGGCGTCTATGGCTTCAACCTGGAAACCGCCGGCATGGTCGCGGCCGCCTATTCCATCCCGGGCAGCATTTTCCGCGCCTTCGGCGGCGTGCTGTCGGACAAGAAGGGCGCGCGTAGCGTGATGTATACGATGCTTGCCGTGTCGGCCGTCGCCACCCTCATCCTTTCGCTGCCGGCTGCTTCCAGTGGCGGGACGGGTCCGGCGTTCGGCCTCACCCCCGTCATCTTCATCGTCGTCATCTTCGTGCTCGGCTTCTTCATGAGCCTCGGCAAGGCCGCCGTCTACAAGCACATTCCGGCCTATTATCCGGAAAACGTCGGCGCAGTCGGCGGCGTCGTCGGGATGATGGGCGGCCTTGGCGGCTTCATCCTTCCGATTGCCTTTGGCCTCCTCAAGGACATGACCGGCCTTTGGTCCAGCTGTTTCCTGCTGCTTTTTGCGATCGTCGTCATCTCTCTCATCTGGATGCACCTGTCCGTCAAGCAACTGTCGCGCCAAGGGCACTCGGCGCCCGTGGCTGCAACCTGATCTAAGGACCTGGAAATATGACCGAAAAACTTGTCATCATCGGCAATGGCATGGCGCCCGGGCGCATGCTGGAGCACCTCTTCGAGCAGGCGCCGGGTCGCTATGAAGTTACGATCTTCAATGCCGAGCCGCGCGTCAATTACGACCGCATCATGCTGTCGCCGGTTCTCTCAGGAGAAAAGGACTACGAGCAGATCATCATTCACGGTGACGGCTGGTATATCAAGCACGGCATCATGCTCTACAAGGGCCACAAGATCGTCAATATCGATCGCGCCGCCAAGACCGTCACCTCCGACCACGGCGTCACCGAAAGCTACGATAAGCTGGTGATCGCAACCGGGTCGGTGCCCTTCATCATCCCTGTTCCCGGCAAGGATCTGCCCGGCGTCATCACCTATCGCGATCTCGACGACGTGCAGGCAATGCTGCTTGCCGCCCAGTCGCGCGAAAAGGCGGTCGTCATCGGCGGTGGCCTGCTTGGCCTCGAAGCAGCGGCCGGTCTTGCCCAGCGCGGCATGGACGTCACCGTGCTGCATGTTATGCCGACGCTGATGGAGCGCCAGCTCGACCCGGCCGCCGGCTATCTGCTGCAGAAGGCGGTAGAAGAACGCGGCATCAAGGTCATCTGCAAGGCCAATACCAAGGCGATCGTTGGCAATGGTAAGGTCGAGGGCATCGAGCTTGACGACGGCCGCATCATCCCGGCAACGCTGGTTGTGATGGCCGTCGGCATTCGTCCGAGTGTCGGCCTGGCGAAGGACGCCGGCATTGCGGTCAATCGCGGCATCGTCGTCGATGCCGGCATGCAGACCTCGGACGGCGATATTCTCGCGCTCGGCGAATGCGCCGAGGTGGGCGGCATGGTCTATGGCCTCGTTGCGCCGCTCTATGAAATGGCCCGTATCGCCGCCTCGCATCTCTCCGGCGATCGCTCGCCGGCCTTCGTTCATGCGGATACGCCGACCAAGCTCAAGGTCACCGGCATCGAGCTTTATTCACTCGGCGATTTCGCGGACGGCGACGACCGCGAGGAGATCGTGCTGCGCGATGCCAGCGCCGGCGTCTACAAGCGCCTGGTGCTGAAGGACAATAAGATCATCGGCACCGTGCTTTACGGCGAAACCGCCGATGGTGCCTGGTTCAATGACCTGAAGAAGAAGGCAACCGATATTTCGGAGATGCGCGAGACGCTGATCTTCGGACAGGCCTATCAGGGAGGGTCGCCGCTGGACCCTATGGCGGCCGTTGCAGCCTTGCCGGATGACGCGGAGATTTGTGGCTGCAACGGCGTATGCAAGGGCAAGATCACTTCGACGATTTCAGGCAAGGGGCTGACGTCGCTCGACGATGTACGCGCCCACACGAAGGCATCCGCCTCGTGCGGCTCCTGCACCGGCCTCGTCGAACAACTCATGGCGCTGACGCTCGGCGACAGCTACAATCCGACTGCCGTACAGCCGATGTGCACCTGCACCGAACTCGGCCATGACGACGTTCGCCGGCTGATCAAGGCCAAGGGTCTGAAGAGCATCCCTGCCGTCATGCAGGAGCTCGAATGGAAGACCTCCTGCGGCTGCGCCAAATGTCGGCCGGCGCTCAACTATTACCTGGTCTGCGACTGGCCGGACGAATATGCCGACGACTACCAGTCGCGTTTCATCAATGAACGCGTGCATGCCAACATCCAGAAGGACGGCACCTACTCCGTCGTTCCGCGCATGTGGGGCGGCGTCACCAATTCGAACGAGCTGCGCGCCATCGCCGATGTCGTCGACAAGTTCGAGATCCCGATGGTGAAGGTGACGGGCGGTCAGCGCATCGACCTGCTCGGCATCGAGAAGGAAGACCTGCCCGCCGTCTGGGCCGATCTCGGCAAGGCCGGCTTCGTCTCCGGCCAGGCTTATGCCAAGGGCCTGCGCACCGTGAAGACCTGTGTGGGTTCGGACTGGTGTCGCTTCGGCACGCAGGATTCCACCGGCCTCGGTATCCGCATCGAAAGGTTCATGTGGGGCTCCTGGACGCCGGCCAAGCTGAAGATGGCCGTCTCCGGCTGCCCGCGCAACTGCGCGGAAGCAACCTGCAAGGATATCGGCGTGATCTGCGTGGATTCCGGTTTCGAGATCCATTTCGCCGGTGCGGCCGGTCTCGACATCAAGGGCACGGAGGTCCTTGGTCTTGTCCGGACCGAGGACGAGGCGCTGGAGTATATCGTGGCCCTGACGCAGATGTACCGCGAGCAAGCCCGCTATCTCGAGCGCATCTACAAATGGGCCAAGCGCATCGGCCTGGAGGAAATCCGCCGCCAGATCATGGGCGATGCCGAAAAGCGCAAAGCCTATTACGAGCGCTTCGTCTTCTCCCAGAAATTTGCCCAGGTCGACCCCTGGTCGGAGCGTGTTTCCGGCAAGGACAAGCACGAGTTCAAGCCGATGGCGACGATCGGCTATCCGCAGGCTGCAGAATAAGGAGATGGACATGAACTGGCCCAATGAAAACTGGCATCCAATCGGTGACATCTCCGACATCCCGTTGCGCGGTGCGCGTTGCGTGAAGACGCCGCAGGGCAAGATCGCCGTCTTCCGCACGGCCGAAAACGAGGTCTTCGCCATCGAGGACCACTGCCCGCACAAGGGCGGCCCGCTCTCCCAGGGCATCGTGCATGCCAAAGCGGTCACCTGCCCGCTGCACAACTGGGTGATCTCGCTGGAAACAGGCAAGGCGCTCGGCGCCGATGAAGGCGAGGTCCGGACGATCCAGGTGCTGAACGAAGACGGCAGGCTGTTCATCGCTCTGGAAAGCCTGATGATGGCGGCGGAATAGATGGCGGCGGAGGTCAAGACCACCTGTCCCTATTGCGGTGTCGGCTGCGGCGTAATCGCCACGGTCGACGAGGCCGGCGCAGTCAGCGTCAAAGGAGATCCCGAGCATCCGTCGAATTTCGGCCGGCTCTGCTCGAAGGGTTCAGCCCTTGCCGAAACCATCGATCTCGATGGCCGGCTTCTCCATCCCGAGATCGAAGGCAAACAGAGCGGCTGGGACGAGGCGCTCGATCTGGTCGCCCGCCGTTTTTCTGAAACGATCGCCGAACACGGGCCTGACGCCGTTGCCTTCTACGTCTCGGGCCAGTTGCTGACCGAGGATTACTATGTCGCCAACAAGCTGATGAAGGGCTTCGTCGGCTCAGGCAATATCGACACCAATTCAAGGCTTTGCATGTCCTCTTCCGTGGCGGGGCATCGCCGCGCCTTCGGCGCCGATACGGTGCCCGGGAACTATGAGGATATCGAACTTGCGGATCTGGTGATCCTGACCGGCTCCAACCTTGCCTGGTGTCATCCCGTCATCTACCAGCGGCTTGCCGCCGCAAAGACGGCACGGCCAAACATGCGGATCGTCGTCATCGATCCGCGCCGGACGATGACCTGCGACATCGCCGACCTGCATCTCGCCATCCGTCCTGATGGCGACGTTGCGCTGTTCATGGGACTGCTTGCCCATCTCGCGACCAGTCCGGCAATCGACCAGAATTATATCGGCGCCCATACCGAAGGTTTCGGCGACGCTTTTGCGACTGCCGCCGCGCTCGACATCACCGATCTCCTGGAACGAACCGGCCTGCCGGCCATGCAGATCAGGGAGTTCTTCCGCCTGTTCGAGACGACGCCGAAGGTCGTGACCTGCTACAGCCAGGGCGTCAACCAATCCTCCTCCGGCACCGACAAGGTCAATGCCATCCTCAACTGTCACCTGGCGACCGGCCGCATCGGCCGCCCCGGCATGGGACCGTTTTCGCTGACCGGCCAGCCGAACGCCATGGGCGGACGCGAGGTTGGCGGTCTCGCCAATATGCTTGCCGCCCATATGGCGATCGAGAATGCCGAGGACCGAGACCGTGTACAACGCTTCTGGAACTCGCCGGTCATCGCCGCGAAACCCGGCCTGAAGGCGGTCGACATGTTCCAAGCCGTGGCCGACGGGCGCATCAAGGCGCTGTGGATCATGGCGACCAATCCTGTCGTCTCGATGCCGGATGCCGACAGTGTCGAAAACGCGATCGCCGCCTGTACCTTCGTCGTCGTCTCGGACATCCTCAAAGAGACGGATACGACCCGGCACGCAGATGTGCTTCTGCCCTCGCTCGGCTGGGGCGAGAAGGATGGCACCGTCACCAACTCCGAACGGCGCATTTCAAGGCAACGGCCGTTTCTCGACATCCCTGGCGATGCAAGGGCCGACTGGTGGCAGCTTGCGGAGGTCGGACGCCGCATGGGATTTGCCGCCGCCTTCGATTTTGATGCGCCGGCGGCAATCTTCGCCGAGCACGCCGCGCTTTCCGCCTTCGAAAATAACGGCAGCCGCGATTTCGACATCGGGGCGCGCGCCGGCATGAGCGGCGGGGCCTATGACGAACTGTCGCCCTTCCAGTGGCCGCAGGCGGCAGGGACAGAACCAAACACCACCCGCTTCTTCGCCGAGGGCGGTTTCTTCCATCCCGATCGCAAGGCGCGCTTCGTCGCGGTCAAACCGCCCGCAACCGATCGCACCAATGCCGAGTACCCGTTCACGCTGAATACCGGGCGCATCCGCGACCAGTGGCACACGATGACGCGAACCGGAAAGAGCGCGCGGCTTTCCGCCCATATAGCCGAACCCTTTGCCGAGATCCATCCACGCGACGCGATCGAGACCGGTATATCAAGCGCGGGCCTCGTCGAGATCGACAGCCCGCACGGCAAGGCAATCGTCAGGGCACTGGTGACCGATCGCCAGGCGCGCGGCGGCATCTTTGCGCCGATGCACTGGAACGACCAGTTCGCCGCAAGAGCGCGAATCGACGCCGTGGTCGCGCCGATAACCGATCCCATTTCCGGTCAGCCGGCATCGAAGAACGTTGCCGTCGCCGTCCGGCCCTTTAGCGCCACCCATTACGGTTTCGCCGTCTCGGCGACAAAACCCGCCACGCCTGACGCGGCCTATTGGGCGCTGGCAAAAGCCGCCGGCGGCTGGCGGCTGGAGCTTGCCTTCGGCGAACCCGTCGAAGACTGGACGGCCTGGTGCCGGGCGGTTTTCGCCATTCCGGCCGAGATCGAACCGCTTGGTTATGCCGACCGGCAATCCGGCGACCTCAGGCTCGCCTTCTTCGACGGCGAGGTCCTGCTTGCGGCGCTGTTTCTCGCCCGCGAGCCCGTCGCTGTCGCGCGCAACTGGGCGATCTCACAACTCTCCGCCTCGCATGGCGACCTCAGGAAGCGCTTTGCGCTGGTCGCAGGCCGTCCCGGCGCCGGCAGGCCGGATCCGGGCGCCACCGTCTGCTCCTGCTTCAGTGTCGGGGTCAACCAGATCGCGGCTGCCGTGCGCGGCGGATGTCACAGCGTCGAGGCGGTCGGCAAGGAAACCAGTGCAGGAACCAATTGCGGCTCCTGCCGTAGCGAAATCGGCAGGATCATCGATCGCTGTCTTGCCGCAGCCGCGGAGTGAACCGCGCAAAAGCAAGCAGGACGCAGCCGGAGCACTGTCAGGCCGCGTTCGGGACGATAAGCATCCTGTGATCGGAGGAGATGCGGACCGAAATCTCGTCATAGGATGAAAGCGTCGGATGCGGCGTCTCCATCTTCTGGTGATGTGTTGCCGTGATGACCATGACATCGGCACCCGCCGCCTCGCCGGCGGTAATGCCGGCTGCGACATCCTCGAACACCAGGCAATCCTGCGTGCTGACGCCGAGGCGCTCGGCGCCCAGAATATAACATTGCGGGTCGGGTTTTCCGACCTTCACGTCCTCCGCCGTCACCATGAATTTCGGCACCGGCAAGCCTGCCGCCTCCAACCGCCGGTGAGCAAGGCGCAACGGCGAGGAGGTGACGATCGCCCAGCGATCCGGAGGCAGTGAACTCAGAAAGGTCGCGGCGCCGGGAATCGCAACGACGTCGCTGACATCGGCGATTTCGGCCTCGGTCACCAGTCTCGATTCATGTTCCGGATCGACTCCCGGCAGGTTCAGCCGGGTGATCGTGTCAATGCCGCGCGATCCATGCATCTTCGGCAAAAAGGTAGCGACATCGAGCCCATGACGCCTTGCCCAGTCGCTCCATACACGCTCGGCCGCACGGATCGAATTGAGGATGGTGCCGTCCATATCGAACAGAAAGGCGGCATAGGGCTTCTCGAAGCCGCGGGGCATCGGCATAGACAAAAGGCTGATCCTTCAGGGAAAGAGTCGAACGGTGGTCGCTATCGCGATGAAACGGCAAATCATTGGGTTTTGCAAGCTTTCGGGAATGGCGGTGACGCCTCCCGACCGCCTTCACCTAAAAAGCCGCCCTACCGGAGGTGACGATCAAGTCGCAGGAAAGCCGGAGGCCGATCGGGTCGTGGCAGAGGTCGTCGGCACCATCGGCGAGTTCCAGTGCGGCCGAAGCATTGGCGCGCAGGTAGGCTTGCGTAGTCGGATCGACGCGCATCGGAGCGGCGGTCCAGAGTGAGGGACGGCTGACGTCGATTGCGGAAATTTTAGCCTTGTCATTCTTGACGGCGTAGGACGCGACCGTCATGCCACTCAGCGTCAAGGTGAGTGCAAGTGCGATCTGGAGACCGAGATCTGCGGCTTCGCGAAAGGAGATGAACATAGCGGCCTCATGCCACGGTTTTTTAGTATCTCCGCATGCAAGTAGGACATGCGCCGGCGCCGATCCAGCGACATCGCCCGTTAAGGTTTACGCATAACCATGCCGGGTATGCCGCGAGGCTTGAATGCAGGTTTTCGGCAAATTTCGGAACAATGATTCCAGCAGGCAGTTACCTCAGGGTCATCCAAGATGAAAATCCAAGGAGGATATCCCATGCCTAGATCCCTTATTGCCGCTTCGCTGCTCGCGATCGGCATGGCGTCGTCGGCTTTTGCCCAGTCTAACCCGAGTCCGATCGGGCCAACGAATGGCGGCTCGACCGACCCCGGTTCCGGCACCTATTCATCCGATTACACCAATGATGACAACGGCATTCGTCCGGTACCCGTCTCGCCGGTCGATCCGACGACGACACAGAGCATCGGCCGACCGCAGACGATGGAATGCCCCGGCTTGCCGCAACAGATGTCCGGCGTCGACACGCGCGGCGGCCAGAGTGGCGCATCGATCAGCGAAGCCTGCCGCGAATACGACAACTAAGCGACAGACTGCCGCTCTCAGAAAAGGCCGGTTCACGCCGGCCTTTTTCATGTCGCCGACAGCCGTGAAAACTTTTTCCGCCGGATGAAACTTTTGATCCGGGCGTTCCGTACATCCGTAGCGGGTTGAAAACAACACAGGTGGGGAACGGCTTTATTGGCAAAGGACGCGGCAAAACCGGTCATCCTCTGGTTTCGCAAGGATCTGCGCCTTGACGACAATCAGGCACTCACCGCCGCCCATCGCTCCGGGCGGCCGATTATCCCGCTTTATATTAGAGAACCGGAGGCAGCAGGCACGGGTCCGCTGGGTGCTGCGCAGGCCTGGTGGCTGCATCACTCACTCGAAGCGCTGGACAGGTCGCTGCGCAAGCGGCAGGGACGGCTTGTGCTTGCAAGCGGCGAGGCGCTCGAAGTGCTCTGCGCCTTTATCAAGGAAAGCGGTGCCGAAGCCGTCTTCTGGAACCGGCGCTACGATCCATCAGGAACGTCGGTCGACATCTCTATCAAGCACCAATTGGAAAAGCAGGCGATCGAGGTGAGAAGCTTCGGCGGCCAGTTGCTGCACGAACCTTCCCGTCTGATGACCGGCAATGGCACGCCCTATCGCGTCTACACGCCATTCTGGCGCGCAGTGGAGGGCGCCGGCGAACCGGAGCCACCACTGGACGCGCCGGCGAAACTGCGGCTGACATCGCAACTTCCGGAAACGTTGGAGAGCTGGAAGCTGCTCCCGACGAAACCGGACTGGGCCGGCGATTTCACCGATCTGTGGACACCCGGCGAAGATGGCGCGCACGAAAAGCTACGTGCCTTCGTCGAAGATGCGCTCGACGGCTACAAGGAAAACCGAGACTATCCAGCAAGGCCGGCGACGTCGATGCTGTCGCCGCATCTGGCGCTGGGCGAGATATCCCCTGCCCGCATCTGGGATGCCACACGCGGCCTGTCGCAACGCGTGCCGGCGGCCGACATCGTGCATTTTCGCAAGGAGATCGCCTGGCGCGAATTCTCCTATCACCTGCTTTTCCATTTTCCGGGTCTTGCCTCGGCCAACTGGAACGATCGTTTCGACGGCTTCGAATGGCGCAACGATAGCGGAGATTTCGAGGCGTGGCGCCGCGGCATGACCGGATATCCGATCGTCGATGCCGGCATGCGCCAGCTTTGGCGCCATGGCTGGATGCACAATCGCGTGCGCATGATCGTTGCCTCCTTCCTCATCAAGGATCTGATGGTGGATTGGCGCCGGGGCGAAGCCTGGTTCCGGGATACACTTGTCGATGCCGATCCCGCCAACAATGCCGCAAGCTGGCAATGGGTGGCGGGCTCGGGAGCCGATGCATCGCCATTTTTCCGCATATTCAATCCGGCGCTGCAGGGCGAAAAATTCGATCCCGACGGCGACTATGTCAGGACCTATGTGCCGGAGCTTCGAGAGCTCGGGGCAAAATACATCCACCGGCCGTTCGAGGCGCCGAAGAGCATTCTCGACGAGGCTGGCATCACGCTTGGCCAAACCTATCCGAAACCGATCGTCGATCACGCAAGCGCTCGCAATCGCGCGCTCGCCGCTTACCACGCAACAAGGGATGCCGCATGAACGCGCACTTCCGTCCCGCTCCACGCCGGCTGAAGATCGCCGTCATCGGCTCCGGCATCTCGGGCGCTTCCGCAGCCTGGGCGCTGTGTCAGGTGCACGACGTTACGCTCTATGAAAACCAAGCGCGGGCCGGAGGCCATACGGCGACGGTCGACGTAGATTACGACGGGGTTCAAATTGCGGTCGATACCGGCTTCATCGTCTATAACGAGCAGAATTATCCCAATCTGACGGCGCTGTTTGCCGAGCTCGGCATCGCGACGCATGCAAGCGATATGAGCTTTTCGCTCTCGCTCGATCGCGGCAGACTGGAATGGGGCGGCGGCGGACTGTCCTCGATCTTCGCGCAGAAGCGCAACCTGCTGCGGCCCTCGTTCTTGTGGATGATCCGCGAGATTCTCCGCTTCAACCGCACCTGCCTCGAAGATCGCACCGCCGGTCATCTCGCCTCGCGCTCGATCGGCGATTATCTCGACTGGCGCGGCTTCTCGCCCGGTTTCACCAATAACTATCTCGTGCCGATGGCGGCGGCGATCTGGTCGACACCATCAGCCCGCATGCTGCAGTTTCCCGCTGAGCAGTTCGTCAATTTCTTCGACAATCACCGGCTGATCTATCGCCGCCAGCACCAGTGGCGCACGGTGACCGGAGGCAGCCGCACCTATCTCGACCGGTTGCTTCGGCCGCTCGGCGAACGCCTGAAACTCTCCTGCGGCGTGCGCAACGTCATCCGCTCCGAGCGCGGCGTCACGATCATCGACGAATCGGGCAGCGAACACCCGTTCGACAAGGTAATCTTCGCCTGCCACAGCGATCAGACAGCCCGCCTGCTCGTCAATGCCACCGATCGGGAAAGCAGGCTGTTTGCTGCCATTCCCTACCAGCCGAACCGCGTCGTCCTGCATCGCGACCAATCGCTGATGCCGAAGCGGCGCAAGGTTTGGGCCTCATGGAATTATCTGCGCTCCAGCCGTGAAGACGGAAACGCGGACGTCGCCGTGACTTACTGGATGAACCGGCTGCAGGGTATCGATGAGAAACTCCCGCTATTCGTGACCCTCAATCCCGACCGCGAGCCGGACCCCCGTAAAGTGTTTGCCGAATTCACCTATGAACATCCGCAATTTTCGGCGGAAGCCACGAGCGCGCAACAAGCGCTCACGACCATTCAAGGACAGAATAATTGCCATTTCGCGGGTGCCTGGACGGGCTACGGATTCCACGAGGATGGTCTCGTTTCCGGTTTGGCGGCGGCGGAGGCCCTGGGCGGGATGATACCCTGGCGGACTGTCCGAACCTCGTGGGAACCCCAACCGGATGCGGCGGCATGACAGGGCGCGGCGAAAAACGTGGGATGAACGCGGTAGCCAACGGTGCCCCACCGAATACGGCAGCCGCGCTCTATGTCGGCGAGATCATGCATCAACGGATAAAACCGTTCGGCCATCGCTTCCGCTACCGTGTCTTCTCGATGCTTGTCGATCTCGACAGGCTGGACGAGGCCGGCGGGCTATCGATGCTGTTTTCCGTCAACAGACGCA
This sequence comes from Rhizobium changzhiense, assembly GCF_013087625.1. Taxonomy (NCBI): domain Bacteria; kingdom Pseudomonadati; phylum Pseudomonadota; class Alphaproteobacteria; order Hyphomicrobiales; family Rhizobiaceae; genus Rhizobium; species Rhizobium changzhiense. Next base: position 70,010 of record NZ_JABFCQ010000002.1, on the reverse strand, counting down.
ATCTCGTCTCGTTTCACGAGAAGGACCATGCAAAACCCGGGGACACGTCGCTGCGCGCCTCTGCCGACCGGCTGCTCGCCGAGGCGGGGCTCGAGCGCGCGGAGAGGATCCTGCTCGTCTGCTATCCCCGAATTCTCGGCTATGTCTTCAATCCGCTTTCCGTCTATCACGCCTATAATGCCGGTGGCGCAGTCGTCGCGATGATCTACGAAGTGCGCAATACTTTCGGCGAACGGCACAGCTATATCTGTCCGGTCGGCCATGGGGAGATGTCGGAAAGCGGGCTTCGCCAGAGCTGCGACAAGCTCTTCCATGTTTCGCCCTTCATCGGTATGGCGGCGCGTTATTATTTCCGCATGCTCCCGCCCGGTGCCGAAATCCGCTGGCGCATCCTGGAAAACGACAGCGAAGGCCCGCTTCTCTCGGCGACATTTTCCGGACGGCAGGTGCCGTTGACGAGCGCCTCGCTGCTGGGGTTGACGGCGCGCATCCCCTTCCTCACCTTGAAGATCATCGCCGGCATCCATTGGGAAGCGCTGAAATTGTGGCTGAAGGGCGCGCGCTACGTCAGGCGTCCGGCGCCTTCGCCTGAAGTCAGCATCCGACCGCCCCGCCCGCTTGCGGACGCGGCGGAATGACATTACCGCGCCGCGCGTCTTTTCAGACGCGCAAAGGACGCTGTAACGCTTTGAACTGCTGCATAATTTTATCCGCAAATCAGTTCCGATTTGCGGAATTATGCAGTAGCCTTCAATGCAATGGCCGGGGGCCGGTCGAGCGTATCGTCACGGATGTATCGCCGTCCCTAACCGGCAAAAAAATGCTGGAGGAGGAGAGATGAGCAAGGCGCAGGACTGGAATCTGCTGGCCCGTGACGCGGTGACGCTGACGGGGGAGAACATATCTCGTCTGGTAAAGGGGCTGCCCTTCAAGGCGAAACTGGCGCTGCGCGGACTTCTGCGCATGCAGCACGGTTCGCTTGCCGTCACCCTCCCCGACGGTCGCAGGCTGCTGATCGAGGGCAAGCAGCCCGGGCCGAAGGCGGCGCTCAGCCTCAACAATTGGAACCTTGCCTATCGGGCGCTGACGAGCGGCACGATCGGGGTCGCCGAAACCTATATGGACGGCGATTGGGACAGCCCCGACATCACCGCCTTTCTTGAACTCTTCCTCGTCAACGGCGAGGCCGCGCACAGCTATGCGCATGGCAAAGGCGGCGTCGGCCGCCTCTTCGAGCGCGTCCGCCATTGGATGAACGCCAATACCAAAACGGGCTCGAAGCGCAACATTTCCGCGCATTACGATCTCGGCAACGATTTCTACAGGGAATGGCTCGATCCGAGCATGACCTATTCCTCAGCACTCTATTCGACCGGCGCCAACGATCTGCAATCGGCCCAGAACGCCAAATACCGGGCGCTTGCCGAGGCGACCGGCATCGGGCCTGGCGATCATGTGCTGGAGATCGGCTGCGGCTGGGGCGGTTTTGCCGAATTTGCCGCAAGTGAGCTGAACTGCAAGGTGACGGGGCTGACGATCAGCCGTGAGCAGCTTGCCTTTGCCGAGGAGCGCATCCGCAAGGCCGGCCTCGACGACCGCGTGGAATTCCGCTTCCAGGATTACCGCGATGAAGCAGGGCTCTACGACCGGATCGTCTCGATCGAGATGTTCGAAGCGGTCGGCGAGAAATACTGGCCGTCCTATTTCTCCAAGCTCAGGCAATGTCTGAAGCCGGGCGGCAAGGCCGGCCTGCAGATCATCACGATCAAGGACGAGTCCTTCGACCAGTATCGCAGCAACCCTGACTTCATCCAGAAATATGTCTTTCCCGGCGGCATGCTGCCGACGCGCAACCATCTGGCCGAACTTGCCGGCAAGGTCGATCTGTCGCTGGTCAAGGATTTCGGCTTCGGGCTCGACTACGCCCGTACGCTCGCCGAATGGCGCGAGCGTTTCTGGTCGGTCTGGGAACGCATCCGCCCGATGGGCTTCGACGAGCGTTTCAAGCGGCTCTGGGAATTCTATCTGTTCTATTGCGAGGCCGGCTTCCGCGCCCGCAATATCGATGTGCGCCAGGTCGTGTTCTCGCGCCGTTGATCATTCCGCCGCATGCGGTGTCACCGGGTGGCGACCGGTCGATGGCGGCCGCTCCCGCCAGCCGGTCACGCGGTTCACCAACGTGAAATAAACGCTGTAGGGGAGCAGGCGCGCGAGCTTCAGGAGGGTGGTGAAGCGCTTCGGAAACGTGATCTCGAAGGCCTGCGATTTCAACCCGGCGGCAATCTCCCGGGCGGCCTCCTCGACCGATACCAGAGATGGCATCGGAAAGGCATTCTTCCTCGTTGCCGGCGTATCGACAAAGCCCGGGCAGACGAGCTGGATGCGGATGCCCATCTTGTCGAGATCGAATTTCAGGCTTTCGGCCATATTGATCAGTGCCGCCTTGGTGGCGCCATAGGCAGCCCCCGTCGGCAGGCCGCCATAGCCGGTGACGGAGGAAACGATGGCGATCTGTCCCTGCCCCTTCGCCTTCATATGGCCGATCGCCGGCAGCAGACAGTTGACGACGCCGGAAAGATTGACGGCAAAGCTCTTCTCGAAATCGGTGCGGTTCAGATCCTCGGCATGGACGGGCAAGTAGACGCCGGCATTGAGGATCGCCATGGCGAGTGTGCCGTGCTCATATTCGATGGAGGCCATGACATGTTCCATGTCCTCGGCATCGGTGACGTCGCCGTCGAGCACAATGATACTGCCGGAGAGGCCATTGGCTTCGGCTTGCAGTTCGACCAGCTTTTCGTGGCTTCTGGCCGTGACGGCGACCTTGTATCCTTCGCCGGCGAGCCTCAGTGCAAGCGCCCGGCCGATGCCTGAGCTCGCACCCGAAATCCAGACGATTCCATGTTCGGGATGGGCAATGAAATCACGCATGACATGTTCCTCCGGGCTGCCTGATCAATGCGAAAACAGGTCCGGAAGTTTCTCAACCCCTCCGGATTTACGGCTCTATCACACTATTGTGGCTGCTTTCAGCCGATCAGGTCGCCGATCATCTGGCGGAAGGATCCGGTGAGCTTGACCGGTCCGTCCGAGACGGCAAAGGCGATGCAAGGCCTGTCCTTTTCGGCGACCGGCCGGTGGTCGACCGTCTCGTCGGCAATGGAGATGTCGCCGGGGCCGAAACGGCCGCGTTCATCATTGAAGGCGCCGTCGAGAATGAGGATCAGTTCCATGCCTTTATGGGTGTGCGCCGGCAAGGCGCGGCCAGGCCGGATCCACATCAGGCTGACCTCGCAGCCGTCCATGTCGAGCGAATATTCCTTGAAACCGGGCAACCGCCGGCGCCAGGGCACATCCTCGGCCTCGAAGCCCAAGAGGGCGCGCAACGCTTGCGGAAACAGCGCGTTTTCCGGGCGCGCGACCGTCCGCGGCGCGGTGACGGGAGACGCAGAGGAAAAGATCGCCGCAAGCCGCCCGTCGCGATCGGCAACGGCGGCTTCGGGCGCGTTTTCCAGAGCTTCGCCTGCCAGCAGCTCGAGGCTGTTCACCAGGCTGCGATTATCCGGTTTCATTTCAAGATGAGACTGCACCAGCACACGCGCCGGCTCGGGCAAGGAGCCGGCAACATAATGCGCCATCAATGCATCGATCGTGTCGATCTGCTCGTGAACCATGTCGGTTTCGGTCACGCCCTGTTGCCGCGCTCCGTTTTCGCTTTGTCGTCATCCGTACGGGGAAAGTCAATCTTCGGATCACCCCTCTCACGGCGGGATTGCGGGCCATGCGTCATTTCGGAGGAGGAAAGCCAAATTTTATCGCGGCCGACAGAGGTGTGGAATAGCTTTTCTTGCCAACTCAGCCTTGTGAAGGGAAAAGACCGTTCCTAAAGTAAGAGTTCGAATAGAGGCAGATTCCATGACCTTCCACCCCTCCGTCCTTGAAGCCATCGGCAACACGCCCCTGATCAAACTCAAGGGTGCCTCAGAGGCGACCGGCTGCACCATTCTCGGCAAGGCGGAGTTCCTGAACCCCGGCCAGTCGGTCAAGGATCGCGCCGCGCTCTACATCATCCGCGACGCAGAGCGGAAGGGATTGCTTCGTCCGGGCGGCGTCATCGTCGAGGGAACGGCCGGCAATACCGGCATCGGGCTGACGCTGGTCGCCAAGGCGCTCGGTTATCGCACCGTCATCGTCATCCCGGAAACGCAGAGCCAGGAAAAGAAGGACGCCCTGAAGCTGCTCGGCGCCGAACTCGTCGAAGTTCCCGCCGTTCCCTACAAGAACCCGAACAACTACGTGAAGGTATCAGGGCGGCTGGCAGAGCAGCTGGCGAAGACCGAGCCGAACGGGGCGATCTGGGCAAACCAGTTCGACAACGTCGCCAACCGCCAGGCGCATGTCGAAACGACGGCAAAAGAAATCTGGAAAGACACCGACGGCAAGGTCGACGGCTTTATCTGCTCCGTCGGCTCCGGCGGCACGCTGGCAGGTGTCGCCGCCGGCCTCAAGGCTTTCAAGCCAGACGTCAAGATCGGCATCGCCGATCCCGATGGCGCCGCACTCTATGAATTCTACCAGAACGGCGCGCTGAAATCCGAGGGATCCTCGATCACCGAGGGCATCGGCCAGGGCCGCATCACCGCCAATCTCGAGGGCTTCACGCCTGACTATGCCTATCGGATCCCCGATGCCGAAGCGCTTCCCTATCTCTTCGACCTCGTCGAGAACGAGGGCCTCTGCCTCGGCGGCTCGACAGCGATCAACATTGCCGGCGCGGTCAACCTCGCCCGGGATCTCGGACCTGGTCACACGGTGGTGACGATCCTCTGCGATTACGGCAACCGCTATCAGTCAAAACTTTTCAACCCGGATTTCCTGACGTCGAAGGGACTGCCCGTTCCGGGCTGGATGGCCAAGTCGCCCGATATCCACGTTCCCTACGAGCCGGTGTGAGACGCCATGCCTGTCAATGCCCTTTATCGTGACGACTTCTATCTCTCGACGTGCGAGGCGGTCGTCACCGCCGTTCACGAAGACGGGGGCATCGAACTTGACCAGACCTGCTTCTACGCGACATCAGGCGGCCAGCCCGGCGACACCGGAGAGTTCGAGCGCGCTGACGGCAGCAAGATCGCGCTCGGCCAGACGAAACATGGTCCGAGCAAGGATGTCATCATCCACGTGCCGCTCGAAGGTGCGCCGCGGCCCGTGGTCGGCGAGACGCTGGTGCTGCATGTCGACTGGCCGCGCCGCTACAGGTTGATGCGCATGCACACGGCCTGCCACCTGCTTTCCGTCGTCTGCTCCTATCCGATCACCGGGGCTGCCGTCGGCGAGGAAGAAAGCCGCGTCGACTTCGACATGATCGAGACGATCGACAAGGACGAGGTGACGGCCAAGCTGATGGAACTGGTCGAGCAGAACCATCCTGTCACTCTGCAATGGATCACCGACGAGGAGCTTACGGCCAATCCCGATATCGTCAAATCGAAGAACGTCCGCCCGCCGATGGGGCTCGGGCGCGTCAGCCTCGTCTGCATCGGCGAGAACTCCTCGATTGACAGCCAACCCTGCGGCGGCACACATGTCTCCGAGACTCAGGAAGTCGGCCGGATCCATATCGCCAAAATCGAGAAGAAGGGCAAAGAGAACCGGCGCTTCCGCATCCGCTTCGGCACGCCCGGCGACGAAGCCTGACCATCAAGGGAGACCATCATGAGTGAGACCAAGAGCCGTTTCGTCGTTTCGGCCGACTGGCTGCAGTCCGAGCTCGGGAAAGCTGACCTGCGGGTGCTGGACGCCTCCTTCTATCTGCCGGCGCAGAAGCGCGATGCTGATGCCGAATATGCGGCCGGCCATATTCCAGACGCCATCCGTTTCGACCAGGACAAGATCGCCGACCATTCGACATCGCTGCCGCACACGATTCCATCGCCCGATTATTTCGCCGCCGAAGTCGGCCGGCTCGGCATCAGCGAGAATGATCGGATCGTCGTCTATGACGGCATCGGCCTGTTCGCCTCGCCGCGCGTCTGGTGGCTGTTCCGGGTGATGGGCGCGAAAAATGTCTTCGTGCTCGATGGCGGTCTCGACGGCTGGAAGGCCGAGGGCCGTCCGCTTGAAACCGAAGCGCCCAATCCTGCGCCGGCGACCTTCACGCCGAATTTCGACGACAGCCGCGTGGTGACGCTCGAGACGATGCGCGACATCGTCTCCAGCAGTGCGATGCAGATTGCCGATGCCCGCAGCGCCGGCCGCTTTGCCGCCGTCGAGCCCGAGCCGCGCGCCGGCATGCGTTCCGGCCATATGCCGGGCGCCCGCAGCCTGCCTTCCGGCGTCTTTGCCAGCCAGGGCCGTTTCAAGTCGCTGCCCGAACTCAGGCAGACGATCGTGGATGCCGGCATTGATCTTTCAAAGCCTGTCGTCACCTCCTGCGGCTCGGGAATCACCGCCGCGATCATCACGCTGGCGCTGGAATCGCTCGGTCATCACGACAACAAGCTTTATGACGGCTCTTGGAGCGAATGGGGCAGCCGTGACGATACACCCATCGTCACCGGTCCGCCGACGCCGGTCAAAGTCTGATCGCCATGGGAAAGGCACCCGCTTCGCTGAAAGCTCACATCACTCGGCTCGAAATGACGGCGCCGCCAAAGGCAAGCATGCCGGTGCCTGTCAATATCCAGACGGCGATCATGCGCGCTCCCGAGATCCCATTGCCCTTCTACCGCTATCTCTACCGGCAGGTGGGTGCGCGCTGGCAATGGGTGGATCGGTTGCGCATGAGTGACGAGCAGCTTGCCGAGACGCTAAACGACAAGCGCAACAATATCAGCGTTCTCTACGTGAACGGCGCGCCCGCCGGCTTCTACGAATATTTCTGCCAAGACGAGGATATGATCGAGCTCAGCCATTTTGGCCTGATCGAACATGCGCTCGGTCTCGGCATCGGCAAATGGTTCCTGCTGCAAGCGCTCTATGCCATCTGGTCGCTCAATCCGAAGCGGGTCACCACCACCACCAACAATCTCGACCATCCGCGTGCGCTGCAGCTCTACCAGATGTACGGCTTCTCCCCCGTTTCGACCGGCACCGGCATCGTCCGGCCGCTCAGCGACAAGGAGCTTCTGGAGATTGCGCGGAAAAGCTGACGGCTTCTTTCCCGACGTGAGCGGAGGTGGCTAACGCTGCGTCAGGCTGTTCGGGCGGCGCGGGTCGTTTCGGCGTTCGAAATCGAGCGTGCGGCCCGACTGTTCCTTCAGTTCCGCCACTTCCCGCCGCAGAGCCCTGAGCTCTTCCAGTATTTCTGCATTCTGTTGCGCCAGCAGCGCCAGATCGATGTCGGCCAAGGCCTTCTCCTTTCGCCTTACAACGTACGCCCAGAAGATACTCCGCTTTTCACTCTCCGGCGATCTCATATGCAGACGCAGGCAAGAATCGGGTGGCTTGCCCGCTCGTCCAGGTGCATTTCATGGCAATCACAAAGGAGATCTGCCATGACCGCCATTCGTTTTGTTGCCATGCCGACGACCGACGCCGAACGCCTCTGGAACGGCGGCCGCGACGCCTATGACAGGCTGCCCGAGACGATCGTCTCCGATGGTCCCGGCCATCCCTGCCGCCATTGCCTTCAGAATATCGATGCGGGCCAGGCGTTGCTGGTCTTTGCCTACCGGCCCTTCCCCGAGCTGCAGCCCTATGCCGAAACCGGCCCTGTCTTCCTGCACAAGCAGCCTTGCGCACGCTATGCCGCCGAAGAGATCATGCCGCCGATGCTGACGACGAGCCGTGACTTCATCGTCCGCGGCTACAGCGAGAACGACCGCATCGTCTACGGTACCGGCGCGGTGACTGAGATCGGCGATATTCCGGCCTATGGCAAAGAGCTGCTGGGACGATCTGATATCGCCTATGTGCATGTGCGTTCCGCGCGCAACAACTGCTTCCAATGCCGGATCGATAAGGTAAAGGCGCCGGCCCTGGCGGAGACCGGCGCCTGATAGGCGGAGGGCGAAGCGCGACAGGAAGCCGTCAACTCGCCCGCACGCTCCTTCTGCAGTGATCGGCGAGGCGGTTTCGGTTTCCCCCTGACCAATGCTGTCGGGATCGCGCGCCCTCGAATCCTATTAAACGCCACGCAAGGCAATGATCCGCGAACCTGCGGCAGCCTGCCGTTGGTGTGCGAGCGGCGCATATTCGGGCGATGCAAAGAGACCACGGATGGCATCCATATCGAGAAACTCGATGATCAGCATATTCGTCGCCTGCCAGCCTTCGAGTTCGAGCGGCGCGTCATCGAGAGCAATGAGGCGGCCGCCGGCCTTTGCTACCAGAGGCAGGGCCTTGGAGCGGTAATCGGCAATGGCTTCGGGGTCGTGGATATCGAGATCGACAACGAGATAGGCGGACATGTTCATATCCTTTCAATCAATGTGAAGTTTAGGGATGTTTTTTTGCGTGCAGCGGCGCGCTTTATGGCAAGTGCCGCCACTTGACCATGCGCTTCCGGAGATCGAGTGTGCCGCCATCCACGGTGAAGCTGCCGTCACCGCGATGATGCATGGTCCGTCGTTCCTTGCGGCTCTCGTCAATCCAGATCCTCTGTGCTTCGAGGATGAAGAGATTGTATCGATCGACGAAGCTCGGATCGGCAACACGGCATTCGATATTGGCAAGGCAGTCCACCAGCAAGGGTGCTGCGACATCCTTTGCTGGACGAGTCCTCAAGCTGAACCGCTCGAACTTATCCACCGCCTCACCGGAGCAGTTGCCGATGTCCACCACGGTTTCGGCAAGGTCGACAGCTGGAATCGCAATCACGCATTCGCCGGTCTTTTTCAGGGTGTGGTGGCTGAAGTCCCAGGGGCCGATGACGCAACCGATCAGCGGCGGCGCATGCTGGATCATCATGTGAAAACCCATCGTCATCACATTTTGCGTGCCCTCAAGGCTCGTCGTCACAAGAACGATCGGGCCGGGTTCGAGCAGGCGATAGGCCTGGGAAGCGGAAATCTCTTTCATCGTGCGGCTCCTTCGCGAGTCTCTTCCCCGCATGTATGCGGGGAAGCTGAAAGACGTTCTGGCGTGGTTACCAGCCCTGTTCGACCGGCAGAACGAAGAGTTCCGCGACATTCACATGCGCGGGCGCCTGCGCCGCGAAGACGATGGTGTCGCCGATGTCCGCGCCCTGCAGGAATGTCATCTGCTTGGCAAGGTCGTCCATCTGCTTGATATAGCCAGGCTCCGTGATGTGATCGTAGAGCTCGGTTGCCACGGCGCCCGGGGATGCAGGTCACCCGAATATTGTGCTTCTGGCCCACTTCCATGCGCAGGCCGTCGGAGAATGCGGCGACGGCATGCTTGGTGGCGCAATAGACCGACAGGCCCTTGAAGACCTTGCGGCCAGCAATCGACGACATGTTGAAGATGTGGCCCGAATGCTGGTTGATCATCTGCGGCAGAACGGCAGCCGTGGTGTTCAGCAGGCCTTTCACATTGACGTCGACCATCCGGTGCCATTCGTCGACTTTGAAATGATCGACATCCGAAAGCGGCATCAGGCCAGCATTGTTGACGAGAATGTCGATCGAACCATAGGCACCCACCAGCCTTTTGACGCCGGCGTCGACGGAGGCTGGATCGACCACGTCCATTTCGATCACGAGGGCTTCACCACCCTTCGAGACGATCTCCTTTTTGAGGTTTTCAAGCTTGTCGGTGCGACGGGCGGCGATACCCACCTTTGCGCCGGCCTCGGCGAGCTTCAATGCGGTTGCCGCGCCGATGCCACTCGAGGCGCCGGTGACCAGCGCGACTTTTCCATTGATATTCGTCATGGTTTATCTCCTTGTCCTTGGCGCCCTTCCAACTGAAAGGGCGGTCGTGTTCGACAAGGAGGAAGATAAGGAGGAGGGCCTGATCCCTCTCTCGGGAGCTTGCGAGACCTGTCGGGATCTTGCTCAAATCAGCAACTTTAATGCATGTCGCGCAAAAGTGTGCAGCGGTTTTGCGATAACGACATGCGCAAAACAAAGACCTAAAGCGCGAGCAGCAAATCTGAAAGATTGCGACGCGCCTTAGCTGCGACGATAGTCGCTGGGGGAGACCCCAGCCTCCCGGCGAAAAATCTGAGCAAAATGGCTGGGGCTCGAATACCCCACGGACATGCCGATCTCGATGATACTGGCACTGGTTTCCTGCAGAAGTTGCTGGGCTTTGGCTATGCGTTGACGAATGAAATAATGGGATGGAGAAAGGCCGGTGGCCTTCTTGAAGAGGCGGCTGAAGTGAAAAGCACTCATGCCGGCCGTTTGCGCCAGACGTGCGAGATCAAACGGCTCCTGAAGGTTGGCTTCCATGAATGCGATGGCCCGCCGTAGCTTTGCGCCCGGGAGGGCATTTGACCGCCGTGCCTCCGCATCAAATGTTGCGTATTGCCGGATAAGATGAACGGCGAGCGCCTGTGCCAATCCCTGCACAAAGAGCCGACTTCCCTGCCCCTCGGCCGTCAGTTCAGCATGGATCAGCTCCAGCATGCTGGAAAGAGGTTGGTCGCGGCCGCCCGATATGTCGCGCAGGCGCATGGCGCTGGCAGCTTTGCCGAGAACCGCTTCCGCCACCCGCTCAAACAACGGAACGGAGAGATAGAGATGCATCACCTGGAAAGGTTCGTCTCCCTCGGCACGCCAGCGCATTTCATATGGCGTGGGCGACCGCGTCAGAAAAAAGTCTCCGACTCTGACTGTGTTGGCCTCCCACTCCCCACCCAGATCGCGTTCTTCCACGCATGCCTGACCTGAGATCACCCAAACAACGAGAGGCTCGGCGACCGCCGGAACAAGAAAGGGGTGTTGCACCGTCAGGCGGGAAAACACCTGAACGAATATATCCGTCCAGGCCGGTCCATCCCCGCTAACGAGTGTTCTGCCAGAAATATATGTTTCGAGGCCGGCAGGTGACGTTCGAAGCGGGACCGGCGATATTTCCTCTCGACTATCAACCGTCATTGCTGCTCCGTTTAGAGGCGACTGCCCATCAGCATGCGATAGACATTGATCGGTAGGACACAACTCGTCGCGCTGCGCGACAAGGAAAAGCATACCCCCAACGCCGCCGACGGTCGCGGTTCGATTACAGCTACGCCGTCATACAAAGAAGGCGGCATCCCCTCGGATACCGCCCTCCCGGCCCAAAAATAGCGCTGCATCACCTAGAGTAAGCTGGCTTACGCAACGTTCAGCACGCTTTCCGGCGCGAAAGCCTCGTAACCCAGTGCGTCGGCGACCGGCTTGCTGGTGATGCGGCCCTTGTGGACGTTGAGGCCGTTCCTCAGATGCTTATCTTCGGCGATGGCGCGCAGGCCGCGATCGGCAAGCGCCAGGCCATGAACCAATGTGGCATTGTTCAGCGCGTGCGCCGAGGTGACCGGCACGGCGCCCGGCATGTTGGCAACGCAATAATGCACGACGCCGTCGACTTCATAGGTCGGATCGGAATGGGTCGTCGCGTGCGAGGTCTCGAAGCAGCCGCCCTGGTCGATGGCGACGTCGACGATGACGGAGCCCTTCTTCATGCCGGACAGCATCTCGCGGGTAACGAGCTTCGGAGCGGCAGCGCCCGGGATCAGCACGGCGCCGATAATGAGATCGGCCGAGAAGACTTCCTCCTCCAGCGCCTGGATGCTGGAATAACGCGTATGGATGCGGCCTGCGAAGATATCGTCGAGCTGGCGCAGGCGCGGCAGCGACTTGTCGAGGATGCTGACATCGGCGCCTAGGCCGGCGGCCATCCTGGCCGCATGCATGCCAACGACGCCGCCGCCGATGACCGCGACCTTGGCGGGCAGCACGCCGGGCACACCGCCGAGCAGGACGCCGAGGCCACCATTGGCCTTCTGTAGCGCGGTCGCTCCTGCCTGGATCGACAGGCGGCCAGCAACCTCCGACATCGGCGCCAGCAACGGCAGGCCACCGCGCTCGTCGGTCACCGTCTCATAGGCGATCGCAGTGACGCCGGAGGCGATGAGACCCTTGGTCTGTTCGGGATCCGGCGCCAGATGCAGATAGGTATAGAGAAGCTGGCCGTCACGGAGCTGCGCCCATTCGGCGGGCTGCGGCTCCTTCACCTTGACGATCATGTCGCACTTTTCGAAGATATCCTTGGCGGAGGCGGCGATCTTGGCACCGGCCGCCGCATAGGCAGCATCATCAGCGCCGATACCGACGCCCGCCTTGGTCTCCACCCAGACCTCGTGGCCGTGGGCAACATATTCGCGCACCGAAGCCGGCGTCAGGCCGACGCGATATTCATGATTCTTGATTTCCTTCGGGCAACCGACACGCATGCGCGTTCCTCTCATTTTATCTCCGCGTCGCGGATTTTTTCAGATGAGGAATCCAACCATCAAGGCAGTGAAATGTCCTTGCAAAGACGATTTGCGAAGACGCGATTTTTCGGCGATTATTGCGTTTCCTCTATCTTTCTTCGAAGGTTCTTCGAATGGCCGATCTCGACACCATCGATCTTGCGATTCTTCGGGCATTGCAGGCAAACGCCCGCATCACCAATGCCGAGCTTGCCGAAAGGATCGGATTGTCGCCTTCGGCATGTTCGCGCCGGCTCGATATCCTGGAAAGAAGCGGCGTCATCGGCGGCTATCATGCGCGGCTTTCACACAAGGCGCTCGACTACAAGATGATCGCCATCGTGCATATCTCGCTCTCCGGCCAGTTCGCCAAGACGCTGGCGGAATTCGAGGCAGCGGTGAAGCTCTGCCCGAACGTGCTCGTCTGTTACCTGATGTCGGGCGAATACGACTATATCCTCAGGGTCGCCGCCCGCGACCTCGAGGACTATGAGCGCATCCACCGCGACTGGCTGTCGGCCCTGCCCCACGTCGTCAAGATCAATTCGAGCTTCGCGCTCAGAGAGATCATCGACAAGCCGAATGTCGGCCTTTGAGGCCTTGCATCTTTGCCGAAAGCCTGCCCAGACTTTCGATGCGCGCAAGCGCTTCCCCACCCAATGGCAAATCATGACATCGAAGACCCAAGGCTATATTTTCGCGCTGCTGGCGATCACCATTTTCTCCCTGCAGGATGCCATCTCGAAACATCTGGCGACGGCCTATCCGCCAATCTTCGTGACGATGATCCGCTACTGGGCCTTCGCGCTTTTCACGATCATCCTCGCTTCGAAGATGCGCGGCGGCATCAAGGCGACGGCCCGCACCAAACGCCCTCTCCTGCAGGTGACCCGCGGCGTGCTGCTTGCCGTCCAGGTGGTTCTGGCCATCACCTGCTTTGCGATGATCGGCCTTGCCCGTTCACAGGCGATCTTTTCCGCGACGCCGATCCTGATCGCGCTGCTGGCGATGCCGATCCTCGGCGAGCGGGTCGGCTGGCGGCGGTGGGCGGCGATCGGCGCCGGACTTTTCGGGGTGCTGCTGATCCTGAAGCCGGAAGGCGAACTTTTCGACGTGAAGCTGCTTCTCGCCGTCATTTCCTGCTTCAACTTCGCCTTCTACGTCATCGCCACCCGTCTGGTCAGCCGCGACGATTCGTCGATGACCAGCTTCTTCTATACAGGCGTCGTCGGCGGCGTCACGATGACGCTCATCGGACCGTTCTACTGGAGCTGGATGTCGCCGGGTGACTGGGGCTGGATGGCGCTCGTCTGCATCACCAGCATTTCCAGCCATTATTTCCTAATCCGCGCCTATGATGTTCTCGATGCCGCCGCCGTCCAGCCGCTGACCTATCTGTCACTTGTCTACGCCTCGGTCATCGGCATGGCGGTCTATGACGAAACGCTCAGTCTCAACACGATCATCGGCTCGATCATCGTGGTTGCCGCCGGCATTTTCACGGTCTGGCGCGAGCATGTGGTCGGAAGCAGGGCCACTGCCGCCAATTGATGTTTCACTGCAATTTTAGCCAAGCCCCTAAAACCATTTCAATTTTCCGGCGCTATGCTCCCTCGCTATACCAAGGGAGACAGTATGACCCGCAACTTGAAAATCACGGCCCGGAAGACTGATCGGAAAAACTGCCGCGTTTTCGGCCATGTCAAATACCTGAACAGCCAGGTGGATGCCCGCATCCTCGACCTATCGCTGACCGGTGCCGCCCTGGAGATGAAGGGGCCGCTCCATGCCGCTTCCGGCAGCAAGGTGCGCATCGAGGCCGAAAACCTCGGGCTGCTCGAAGGCATCATCCGCTGGAAGCATAATGGCCGCGTCGGCATCCAGTTCGATGTGAATTCGAATGCGCGAGCGCAGATTTCGTCCTATTTCCGCTTTTTCCATAAGGAGATGCGACCGGTGCTGGCGATACGCCAACTGGCCAAAGCCGGCGCCAATAGCGACCGGATGCCTCATTTGGCAACGTCGACACTGAAATCGTAAGGCTGCACGGCCTTGGCGCCGAATGAGCGGCTGAGATCGTTCCAGTAGCTGCGATTAACGTTGACGTCGAGGGTGACCGGGCCTTGCGTCTGCGGCAGCCTGGCGCCGAGGTCCCTGACGTCGACAGTGGCGGTATTGGCGTTGGCGCCAGACAGCAGGATCGTTTCCGTGCCGAGCGGCACGTTGACTGCGCCGGGCGCCTGGCTGCTGGGGAGCGGCTCGCTTGATATGATCTGGCCGTCTCCACCGAGGAACTTGATATCGCAGGTCTGGCATTCGCCCTGCGTCCAGCCGGGATTGACTTTCAACTCGACCCGCGGCGGCAGCGAGCGAGTGCCATCCTGAGCATAAGCGACGCCGACGATGCCGAACAGGCTGGCGGCCGGACTGACTTCGATCGGCCTCGGGTTGGCTGCACTACCCTGTGCGGCGGCCATGATGAGGGCCGGTGCGCCGATGCCAAGAAGAAGCGCCTTCTGCAACTGCTGTTCGCGATAGATCAGGGCGATCGCGCCGCCGATAATGAAGAAGACGACGATGGCGGCAAGCGCGCAGGCAACGGAGATCCAAGGGTTTGCCGTCGTCGTCAGCCATTTCTCCACATCGCCGCTGTAGAGCGCCTGCGCCTTGTCGACCAGACTGGGTGCGATGCCTCCGAAACCTCCGACCAAAGCGATAACGACCTTGTTCATAATGCCATCTCCCCAATGGTTCCAGCTGTTGCCACTGTACCATAAATTGCATTTCACGACCATGCCGCTTTCCCGCTGGATTGTTTTGCCGTTCTGTCATTTTCACGGTGTACTCCTCGGCAAATCGTCCTAATTCTGACGGGCCGGACGATGCATGATCCCTATTAGGAGAATTTCCATGTCTTCCATTTTCGATGTTGGCGCGATGAGCCGCCGTTCCCTGCTCGGCGGCCTTGCCGCCACTTCCGCCCTGGTGCTGCTGCACCCTTTCAGCGCGCGCGCCAGTGCCAACCAGGCCCATCTGAGGCTGATGGAAACGACCGACATTCACGTCAACGTCTTCCCCTATGACTATTATGCCGACAAGCCGAACGACACGATGGGCCTGTCGCGCACCGGGACGATCATCGACGCGATCCGCGCAGAGGCCGTCAACTCGCTGCTGATCGACAATGGCGACGTGCTGCAGGGCAATCCGATGGGCGACTATATGGCCTATCAGCACGGCATGAAGGACGGCGACGTCCATCCGGTGATCAAGGCGATGAACACGCTCGGCTATACGGTCGGCACGCTCGGCAATCACGAGTTCAACTACGGCCTCGACTTCATGTTCAAGGTTCTATCAGGCGCAAACTTCCCCTTCGTCTGCGCCAACCTGACCAAGGGCCAGCTCGCCTCGGACCCGAGGCAGGACGATCTCTTCTTCAAGCCCTACATCATCGTCGAAAAGCAGATCAAGGATGGCGCCGGCAATGAGAGCCCCGTCAAGATCGGCTTCATCGGCTTCGTACCGCCGCAGATCATGCTCTGGGACATCAAGAACCTCGAAGGCAAGGCGCAGACGCGCGACATCGTCGAGGCCGCCAAGGCCTGGGTTCCCGCCATGAAGGAAGCCGGCGCCGATATCGTCATTGCGCTCTCGCATTCCGGCATCGATGGCAGCGCACCGTCCGAAAAGATGGAGAACGCCTCGCTGCATCTCGCCGCCGTCGACGGGATCGACGCGATCTTCACCGGCCACCAGCATCTCGTCTTCCCCGGCCCGAAGAGCTGGGACGGTGTGGCCAATGCCGATCCGGTCAAGGGCACGCTGCACGGCAAGCCTGCCGTGATGGCCGGCTTCTGGGGCTCGCATCTCGGCCTGATCGACCTGCTGCTGGAAAAGGATGGCAACAGCTGGAAGATCGTCGATTTCACGTCGGAAGCACGGCCGATCTATCACCGCGACGACAAGAAGAAAGTGGTCGCCGATTACGCCGACAAAAAGGAAGTGGTCGAGGCCGCCAAGGCTGAACACGAGGCAACGCTTGCCTATGTCCGCACCCCCGTCGGCAAGACGTCTGCGCCGCTTTACTCCTACTTCGCGCTGGTCGCCGACGACCCCTCGGTGCAGGTCGTCAGCCAAGCGCAGACCTGGTACATCAAGCAGATGCTGGCCGACACCGCATTCAAGGACCTGCCGGTTCTCTCGGCAGCAGCACCCTTCAAGGCCGGCGGCCGCGGCGGCGCCGACTATTATACCGATGTTCCGGCCGGCGATATCGCCATCAAGAACGTCGCCGACCTCTATCTCTACCCGAATACGGTGCAGGCTGTCGCTATTACCGGCGCCCAGGTGAAGAACTGGCTCGAAATGTCGGCCGGCATGTTCAATCACATCGAGGCGGGCTCAAAGGATGCGGCGCTGCTCAACAACGACTTCCCGTCCTACAACTTCGACGTGATCGATGGCGTCACCTACCAGATCGACCTGTCGCAGCCGCCGAAATATGATTCGTCTGGTAAGCCGATCAATCCGGACGCCAACCGCATCCAGAACCTCGCCTTCAATGGCAAGCCGATCGATCCGGCTCAAAAGTTCGTCGTCGTCTCGAACAACTATCGCGCCGGCGGCGGCGGCAATTTCCCCGAGATCACCGCGGACAAGGTGATCTTCCAGGCGCCGGATACCAACCGCGACGTCATCGTCCGCTATGTCCATGATCAAGGCACGATCAATCCGTCGGCCGACGCAAATTGGACCTTCAAGCCGCTCCCGGGCACGACCGCGACCTTCGAAAGCGGCCCGAAGGCGAAGCAGTTCCTCGCCGAGGTCAAGAGCGTCAAGATCGAGGATGCGGGCGAAGGCGCCGACGGTTTCTCGAAGTTCAGGCTGGTTCTTTAGGAAGACAGTATCAGCGAAGGCGCGGCACCCGCGCCTTCATCATTCGGCTGCGAGCGGCGTACCAGCTTCCTGGAGTTCCGCTATCTGAGCATGGAAATCGGCTTGGCTCGGGCAGGCGGAAAGCCGCGTGCGGAACGCGTCGATCATCCAGGTGGCGGCAGGTCCGGGCGGGTTGGCGAGCTGACGGACCGAATATATGGGATACTCCCCCTGTTCGTAGGCATCCAGATCGAGATGAACGAGCCTGCCGCTCGTCAGATCGTCATGAATCACGGAAGCCGGGAGGCCGCCCCAGCCAAGGCCGGCCGTGATGAGCTGGTGCTTCGTCGCAATATCGCTGACGCGCCACGTCTTGTAGGAGAGTACGTTGAAATCGCGCCCCTTCGTCCGTCCCGACGCATCGGTGACGACGAGCTGCACTTCCTCGCGCACGTCGCCGAGCGTCAGCGGCCGGCCGATTCCGGCAAGCGGGTGGTTATGCGCGGCAACCGGCAACATGAAGGAATGACCGATCCGCTCCGTGACGATCGAATCGTCCTGCTTTAGAACTGCGCCACCGATCCCGATCGTCGCCTTGCCGCTGAGGACAAGATCCATGACCATTCCAAGCTCACCGACATTGAGGCTTAATGAAACGGATGGAAACATCTCGCGGAATTCGCGGAGGACGTCCACCAGGGCTCGCGAAGGCACCATGACACTGATGGCGACGGAAACCTCCGCTTCGAGTCCTTCCCTCAGGCTTTTAACGCGCGCCCGCATGACTTGCAGGTCGCCCAGAATGCGTCGCGCATCCTCAAGCATCGCCTTGCCCGCCTCCGTCAGCTTCGGCTGACGCGCGCCGGAACGCTCGAAAAGCGGCACTTCGAGCTGCGCCTCTAGATTGGCGATCGTATAGCTCACGACCGATTGTGCACGGTTCAGCGCCCGCGAAGCGGCCGAGAAGCTGCCGGTCTCGGCAACGGTCAGAAATACCTGCAATTGGTCCAGAGTGGGGTTTGGCAGCATCCTCTATCCATTCCATCGATAGTTTCGATCGACATTATCACCGTTTTTTCGATAGCAGGCCAGACCTATTTTCCTCATCGAACTGCGGCTCACCTCCCAGTAACGGGCCGTCAAATCCCATTCGAAAGGAAATGCACCATGTCGTCCATCCTTCTTCTGACGTCCAGCCCGCGTGCCGAATCGCTCTCGACGCCGATCGCCGTCGATCTCGCTGAAAAGCTGAAGAGCCAGAATCCGGGCAGCGTCGTCGTTCGCCGCGACCTTGCCGCCAATCCGCTGCCGCATATCGATGACCTCTTCACCGGCGCTATTCGCAAGCCGGCCGACGCCCGCACCGCTGAGGAAACGGCAGCCGTCAAAACCTCCGACGAGCTTGTCAACGAGCTGCTCGCCGCCGACACGATCGTCATCAGCACCGGCCTCATCAATTTCAACATCTATTCGTCGCTGAAGACATGGATCGACAACGTCGCCCGCGCCGGCCTGACCTTCAAGTACACGGAAAGCGGCCCGGTTGGGCTGGCAACCGGCAAGAAGGTCTATGTGGTGCTGGCCTCGGGTGGCGTCTACTCGCAGGGCCCGGCCGCCGCCTTGAACCATGCCGTGCCGTACCTGAAGTCGGTTCTCGGTTTCCTCGGCATCAGCGACATCGAGACCATCTATGTCGAAGGCCTGGCCTTTGGTCCGGAAGCTGCCGAAAAGGCGATCGACGCCGCCAAGTCGCGCGTCCAGGAAATCGCGCTGGCCGCCTGATCGGCTCCTAAACGCTTCACGCAACGGCCGGCCCTTCGCCGGCCGTTTTTCATTTGTCGATATCGGCGACAAAATCCCGCACCGTCGCCAGGATTTCGGCCGAGAGTTCCTCGTCGGAGGAAATCCTGGCAAGGCCGACGCCGCCGGCCATCATCGCGAAGGCCGTGATCGCCTTGCGCCGCCTTTCTCCTTCGTCCGCTCCCGCTGCCTTGCTCGCCAGCGACGCGAAATTGCGCCTGAGCCCGTCCGTCGCAATCCCCCGTGCCTTCTCGCCGCTGCGTGATATATCGGAGGTCAGCGCGGCAAAAGGGCAGCCCTCACCCGGATTGTCGCGATGATAGGCGCTGACATAACGATCGGCGACATCGGCAGCCGTCATCTCCGCCGGGTTTATCCCCTCGGCCTCCAGCTTGCGTCGCCATGAATCGAAAGCGGACTGGATCGCCTCGGCGACCAGATCGTCGCGGGAGGCGAAATGCTTGTAGAAACCGCCGACGGTCAATCCGGCCTCCTTCATCAGGTCGGCGACGCCAACACCTTCGAGCCCCTCCTCGCGCAGCCGCTTCGATGCGGTCTCGACAATCTTCTCGTGCGTCTTCTGTTTTTCCAACTGCGAACGGCCCATCGGAATCTCCCCGGCACTGCCTCTTGACTCATATAGATTATTACCATAATCCTCATGGATAACGATCATAATCCAGATCGTTGCCAATTCCAAGAGGAGCATGAATCATGCGTCTACAAAACAAAGTCGCCCTGATCACCGGCGGAAACAGTGGCATCGGTCTTGCGACCGCCCGGGTCTTCATCGACGAGGGTGCCAAGGTGGTGATCACCGGCCGCAATCCGGAAACGCTCGCGGCTGCCGAAAAGGCGCTGGGCGCCGGCGTGCTGGCGCTGAAGGTCGATGTCACCGATGCCGCTGCCACGGAGAAGGCCTTTGCGGAAGCCGCCGCAAAGGTCGGCAAGCTCGACATCGTCTTCGCGAATGCCGGCATCGGCGGCGCGACGCCGCTCGGCGAGACATCACCGGCGCAGTTTAACCAGATCATCAGCACCAATCTCACGGCGGTTTTCTTCACCGTGCAATCAGCCCTGCCGCATCTCAACGACGGCGCTTCGGTGATTCTCAACGGGTCCGTGCATGCCGTGCTCGGCGCTCCCGGCTGGTCGGCCTATGCGGCGACCAAGGCGGCTGTCCGGGCAATGACGCGTAACATGGCATCCGAGCTCGCGCCGCGCGGCATTCGGGTGAATCAGGTAACGCCCGGCGGCACCAAAACGCCGATCTGGTCGCCGATGGCTCAGACGGAAGATGCCATGTCGGCGCTCGAGGCGCGCATCGGCGGCATGAGCCCGCTCGGCCGCATGAGCGAAGCCGACGAAATCGCCAAGGCGGCGCTCTATCTGGCTTCGGATGATTCGGCCAACGTCACCGGCATCGAGATCACCGTCGACGGCGGCATGACGAGCGCGCCATCCGGCGCCAAGATCTTCCGCGCTGCCTGAATGAGTTTCAGCTGAGTTTCACCACGCCGGAGCGGCCGACGACACAGTTGCGGCCGCTCTTCTTGGCTGCGTAGAGCCTGCCGTCGGCTGCTGTCAGCACGGCGGTGAAATCGACGCCGTCCTCGTCGGCGGTCGCAACGCCGATGCTGACCGTGATCGGCCTGTCATCCGGCGTCTTGACGCTGGTCGCGATCGTCCAGCGCAGGCGCTCGGCAAGCAGCAGACCTTCCTCGTGGTCGGTGCCCGGACAGACGGCAACGAATTCCTCGCCGCCGAAGCGGAAGACGCGGTCGCTGGAACGCAGTGTTGTACCGAGCCGAGCGGCGATCGCTTTCAGCACCTCGTCGCCCTGTAGATGACCGTAGCCGTCATTGACATCCTTGAAGTGATCGGCGTCGATAATGAGGACGGTGGCGAATGACCCCTGCTTCAGTGCCTCGAGCAGCATCAGCGGCGCTTCCATTTCCATGCGCGTCCGATCGTAGACACCGGTGAGCATGTCGCGGCCGGTGCGCTCCAGCAGATCGTTGTAGCGCTCGCGAAACGTCAGGTCGCCGAATACGTCGCTAATCGAGCGTGCGGACCCAGCTGCGCCGATACGGCGAACACGATATTCATAGAATGCGAACATCGCCGCGTAGAGGCAGACGGCAAGCATTTTCGCCTTCCATCCACCCCAGAATGCGGCGATCGGCACATCCAGGAAGTAATGCAGCGCGGCGAAGAAGCCGATCTGGTCGAAGGTCAGCAGCACGAAGCCCGAAATCAGGAAACGCAGGACGACGCGGCGGCGGAAGAAATCGCCGAGTTTTTCATAAAGCAGGATGATGCCGAGCGAATCGACATAAAGCAGCGCCGTGCCCCAGACCATCAGCCAGCCCATCTCCTTGAGGAAATCGACGTCCGGCGTGTGGTTGGTCGATATCTGCAGCGGCTGGTGCAGCTGCAGCACCCAGGCAATACCGACGGTGAGCAGGTTGCCGAGGAAGAGGCCGTAGATCGGCTGGCGCACCGTCGCGGCATCCTCCTGCAGGTAAAGCATCAGGATCATCATCAGCTTGCCGGAGAAGAAGACGGATGAGCCCGGTGACACGTCCCCGAACGGCAGCGAGACATAGAAAACCGCCGCCAGATAGGTCTCCATGAAATGCATGACGCCGAGCGCCGTCAGGAAAACCCCGAGACCGAGCCGATGGCGAAAGTGCAGGAGCGTCACCATCAGCGCGAAATAGGCGACGGCTTCGACGACGAAGAGAAGGAGGTTGAGTGTCTCCATCATCAGACCGCGGCTCCGGACGTTCGGCCTCGTCCTGGCGCGGTGATCGCGACAGCGAATCCATTGGTCAATCGTCCGAAACAGTCAAACACGGGGGTGTCCTGCAAATCCTGCAGGCGATACCTTTCACCGCAATCCTTTAAGATTGCGTGAGCGAAACGCGCTCGCTGGAGGGCAGCCGGTCACACACAGGAATAGTTGCAGCCGGGTATCAGGGACCTATGCCCGGATCCCGATTCAGACCTGACGAAGCTTCTCGCCGTCGCCAAAGAGCGACGAACCATGCTGATCGATGATCTGCTGCGCCTTTCGCACCGTGCATTCGAGCGCGTCATCGGAGGAGGAAAACAGATCGGCGCGGATGAAATTGCGCACCAGCACCTCGTCGCCGACCTTCTTTTCGATGCGGCCGGCAAGGCGATACTGGCCGCCTTCCTTGCGCGGCTCGGCATAGATCGTGCAATCACCGTAAAGCTGCGGCTCGCCGGAAGGGCCTGCCGCCTCCGAAGCCGGTTTGCCGCCGCCGGAGAACATCGAAAAGATATTTGAAATGAACGAAGCCATGCTCCGCCTTTAGCACGACGACATCGCTATCGCCAAGTCAAATGATCAGATTGGCGAGGATCTCGTTTTCGGTGATATCCTCGTAACCCATGCCGGCTGCTTCGAAATTTTCGATTAGCCGGGCGAAATTCTCCGGCGCCTTGGTTTCGATGCCAATCAGGATCGAGCCGAAGTTGCGCGCCGATTTTTTCAGATATTCGAAGCGGGCGATATCGTCGTCAGGGCCGAGCAGATTGAGGAAATCCCGGAGCGCACCGGGGCGCTGGGCGAGCCGCAGGATGAAGTATTTCTTCAGCCCTGCGTAACGCATGGCTCTTTCCTTTACGTCAGGCAGACGCTCGAAATCGAAATTGCCGCCGGAGACGACAGCCACGATGGTCTTGCCGCGGATCGCTTGGCCGTCCATCACGGCGATCGCCGTCAGCGACAGCGCGCCTGCCGGCTCCAGAACGACGCCCTCGACATTCAGCATCTCCTGAATGGTGACGCAGATGGCGTTCTCCGGCATCAATTGCACTTGGCTTGCCGGGAACTCACGAAGAGCGGCGAAATTCAGGTCGCCGATCCGGGCGACGGCTGCGCCATCGACGAAATTGTCGACCTTGGCAAGCGTCGTCACCTTGCCCGCCTCGATGCTGCGCCTAAGGCTCGGCGCGCCGGCGGGCTCGGTGAAGACGAAAGCCGATTTCGGCACCGTGCCGTCGAGATAACCGGTGATGCCGGCAGCCAGTCCACCGCCGCCAACCGGCAGGACAACCATGTCGGGCACCGTTCCTTCCGGCAGCTGCTGCATGATTTCGGCGGCGACGGTCGCCTGGCCTTCAATGATGTCGGCATGGTCGAAGGGCGGCACCATGACGCCGCCCACCGCCTCCACATGTTCGCGGGCGGCCTGGTAGCACTGGTCGAAGAAGTCGCCGAACAGCCGGATGGTGATGAATTCGGCGCCGAACATGCGGGTCTTGTCGATCTTTTGCTGCGGTGTCGTCACCGGCATGAAGACGACGCCCGGCACGCCGAAATGGCGGCAGACGAAGGCAAAACCCTGAGCGTGATTGCCGGCCGAGGCGCAGACGAAGGTCTTGCCGGCAGCACCCTGCCCGATCGCCTTGCGGAAGAAATTGAAGGCGCCGCGGATCTTGTAGGAGCGCACCGGCGACAGATCCTCGCGCTTCAGCCAGATATCGGCTCCGTAGCGGGCCGACAGGTGATCGTTGAGCTGCAGCGGCGTTGCCGGAAACAGGCTGCGCATTGCCTCTTCGGCGCTTTCGACATCAAGTCTCGTCACGGGCGTGGTCCATTCTCATGAGTAGCCACTGCCGCTATGGCATAGGCCGACCGGCAAAAGAAAGCCCGTTTCGGCCATTTCCGGTTCGCTCCCGGGCAAGCCTTTCTTAAGCCAATCGCGAAATCGGCGGCAGATGAACTGATTTTAACTGTCAATGAAAAGCCAAGCCACTAATATGAAACCATGATGATCTTCAAATTTGCAAGGCCGCTCGCCTGGCTGCTGCTCGCCCTCATCCTCTTCGTCACGGTTTCGCCGATCGGGCTGAGGCCGGAAACGGTCACGACGGTCGATACCGACCGCGGGGGCGCCTTTGTTCTCGTCGGCCTCGCCTTCGCGCTCGCCTATCCGAGACAATGGAAGATGGTGGCGGTGCTGCTGATTGCCGGTGCAGTCGCCATCGAATATCTGCAATATCTCACACCAACACGCCATCCACGCCTGCACGATGCCGGCATCAAGGCCGCGGGCGCAGCCCTCGGGCTGCTGGCTGGCTGGCTGATCAACAGGTGGCGCGAGACCAAAGCGCCAAACGCGGTTCCGCTCACAGAGCGATGATCACGATCAGAACAGACCGCACATAATCCCGAAAATCGAATACGGCATCTGTCCAGATCGAAAGTGATAGAGCGTCCTTAGAGCGTCTTCTTAGACGCGCTAAGGACGCTCTAGAACCCGCGCAAATGCATTGCCCAGAAGAATAGCAGTATCGCGGCTATCGCAGTCCCCAGAACAAGTGCGACACTGGTCTTGAAGATGCGGATGCGCCGAACCTTAGTCCCATTCCAATCGTAAACCATCGTCTTACTCCCACAAGACAACCCTTACTCAACTGTCGCGGCGCAATCGTTACGCCGGAAATTCCTTTGTCAAGCGATAACTTGCTTTTATGCACAATATACAAGCAGATTCAATACAGGCATATTCACACAGGATTATGAAGGTGGTGCGGGCGACGGGGGTCGAACCCGTACAGCCAAGGCCGAGGGATTTTAAGTCCCTTGCGTCTACCAGTTTCGCCACGCCCGCTTGCGGCATTTTCAATATCTTGCGTCATGGGCGATGGGAAGAGCCGCAAGGCGTAAAAATCATGCCTGTT
Source organism: Rhizobium changzhiense (assembly GCF_013087625.1). NCBI lineage: Bacteria > Pseudomonadati > Pseudomonadota > Alphaproteobacteria > Hyphomicrobiales > Rhizobiaceae > Rhizobium > Rhizobium changzhiense. Next base: position 45,250 of record NZ_JABFCQ010000002.1, on the reverse strand, counting down.
TTGCCGGCAGCACCGACGAATGATCGGCCAGGCATTTCCCTCCCGAAAGCGATGAAGGCTGCGCAGTCTGTCGTGGGAGAAAACAGAAAAGACGCGGCGAGCCTCACGCCCGCCGCGCCTTCATTATTTCAGCGTCAAAGATCAGGCGAGCTTGGCAGCAAGCTTGGCGACATGGGCGCCCTGGTATTTCGCGCCTTCCAGCTCGATCTCGGAAGGCTGGCGAGAGCCGTCGCCGTTGGTGATGGTGGAGGCGCCGTAGGGCGAGCCGCCCTTGACTTCCTCGGTGCCCATCTGGCCCTGGAAGGCATAAGGCAGGCCGGCAACGACCATGCCCTGATGCAGGAAAGTCGGGATGAAGCCGAGGATGGTTGATTCCTGGCCGCCGTGCTGGGTTGCCGAGGAGGTGAAGACCGAACCGAGCTTGCCGACGAGCTTGCCGGCGAACCAGAGGCCGCCCGTCTGGTCCCAGAAATTGCGCATCTGCGAGGCGACCGTGCCGAAGCGGGTGCCCGCGCCGACGATGATCGCGTCATAATCCGCCAGTTCGTCGACGGTGGCGATCGGAGCCGCCTGGTCGACCTTGTAATAGGAAGCCTTGGCGACGTCTTCCGGAACCAGTTCCGGAACGCGCTTGACGGTGACTTCGGCACCGGCCGACTTCGCGCCTTCTGCGACGGCGTAGGCCATAGTTTCGATATGGCCGTAAGCCGAATAATAAAGGACGAGAACCTTCGCCATCTTTTATCTTCCTTGAAACATCGGGTTGAATTTCGTGCCCGACGCGATTTCTATCAGCGCGCCTGGCTGAACAAAGCCCCGTGCCGAAGAACTCAGTGTTCACCACTTGGAGACGAAAATTCGCTTGCGGTTTTCACTTCGGCAAAAATGACGCATCGCCCGAATTGAAAAGTTGGAGCATCATGTCGCCCGAACCCCCTGTACTTTTCGGCATCATGCCTCTGGTGTTTGCAAAGCGACCGAACGGCGCTACCTATTTCCCAGCCTCACATCACGGAACATCCCATGAGCCAAGACATCGTCGTCACCGCCGCCATGCTCGCCATCGGCGACGAACTTCTCTCCGGCCGCACCAAGGATAAAAATATCGGCCATCTCGCCGATCTGCTGACGCTTTCCGGCATCGACCTCAAGGAGGTGCGCATAGTCGCCGACGACGAGGACGCGATCGTCGAGGCGTTGAACGCGCTTCGCGGCAAATATGATTACGTCTTCACCTCGGGCGGCATCGGGCCGACGCATGACGACATCACCGCCGATGCTATCTCCAAGGCTTTCGGCGTGCCCTGCGAATACGACGAAACAGCAATGACGCTGCTTGCGGAGATGTACCGCCGCCGCGAGATGGAATTCACCGAGGCGCGGCAGCGCATGGCGCGCATGCCGCGGGGCGCTGTGCATATCGCCAACCCGGTCTCGACTGCGCCGGGCTTCATCATCGGCAATGTCTATGTCATGGCCGGTGTGCCCCAGGTCTTCCAGGCGATGGTCGACAATGTGCTGCCGACGCTTCGGACCGGCACGCCGGTGTTGTCGCTGGCCATCGCCTGCCCTTACGGCGAAGGCGAGATCGGCACGCCGCTGACCGCGATCCAGAAAGCGCATCCGGAAACAAGCATCGGCTCCTACCCGCGCTATATCGGCCAGAAATTTTCGACCGAGATCGTCGTGCGCGGCCGCTCGCAGGCGGTGATCGACGCGGCCGGCGCCGAGGTGCGGGAGATGATCGACGCCATCCGCCGAAGGAAGGACATCGCCGAAAACCATTCCGCCGAGGCTTGAGGGCAACGCCGGAACTCAAGGCCATCCTTGATCCCGATCAAGGAACAGGAAAACGGTCCGGCGCATTCCTTCCCTCGCGCAAGCCCTTTCAGCGCAAGGAGAATTGATATGTCCTACAAAACCATTCTCGCCATTCTCGATACATCCGACAATAGTTCTGCGGTTGCCGATTTCGCCTTTGCCATCGCCGCTGAAAGCGGCGCCCATGTGATCGGCCTTCATGCCGAAATCATTTCCGCCGTGCCGTTGGTCGCGCCGATGGAAATCCCCGATCCCGTTGCCGTGCAGGCGCTGCAGGATATGGCGCATAGCGAAACGATTGCCGTGGAGCGCATCTTCAGGGCGAAAGCGGAGGCGGCTGGCGCCTCCTTCGAATGGCGCAGCTTTGCCACATCAACCGGATACGGCTCCGCCCCGCTGATCGAAAGTGCGCGCAGCGCCGACCTCCTGATCGCCTCGCAGGCCGACCCGGCCAAACCTTCCGACAGCCACGTCGACGTCGACAGTTTCCTTTTCGAAACCGGCCGGCCGGTGCTGATGATCCCCTATATCATCCGCCAGCCGAAGCCGATCAAGCGCGTGCTGATCGCCTGGAACGGCTCGAAGGAGGCGGCGCGCGCGACCTTCGACGCGCTGCCGATCCTCAAAGCCGCCGACGAGGTGGAGATCTTTTCGGTCGATCCGGCCGACACGGCGCTGCAATCGCCGCTGACCGCCGGCGCCGACATCGCCGCGACGCTTGCTCGTCATGGCGTCAAGACGACGCTTTCGACGGCCCAAAGTGTGGATAAGAGCGCATCGCATGTCATCGAGAACCGGCTTTCGGACAGCAGCATCGATCTTCTCGTCATGGGCGCCTATACGCATTCCTGGCTCTGGCAGATGATCTTCGGCGGCACGACGAAGACCCTGCTGCAATCGATGACGGCGCTGACCCTGTTGTCGCGTTGATTGGCTGCTCTTGCCTTTTGCCGGCAAATCCCGCTAATTGCGGCGACCGATGACAGCTTCGAGCCTCGGCCCCATCTCGCGCAGTTCCGGCTGCGCGATTTGCGTTTTGCCAATCGCCGCCTCAAGCCTGTCCGGTCGCCGGCAAACGGCGTGTCGTTTTTTCATGCCGCGGAGCAGCCCGATGTCCCTTCCCGATAAAGCCTTTCCCGTTTCCTGGGATCAGTTCCACCGCGATGCGCGCGCCCTTGCCTGGCGGCTTGCCGGCCTCAATCAGGCGTTCAAGGCAATCGTCTGCATCACCCGCGGCGGCCTCGTTCCGGCGGCTATCATCTCACGCGAGCTGAACATCCGGCTAATCGAGACCGTCTGCGTCGCTTCCTATCATGACTATGTGAACCAGGGCGACATGGTGCTGCTCAAGGGGATCGCGCCCGAACTTCAGGAAAATGGCGGCGAAGGCGTGCTTGTCGTCGACGACCTGACGGATACCGGCAAGACGGCCGCACAGGTGCGTACCATGCTGCCGAGGGCCCATTTTGCCTGCGTCTACGCCAAGCCGAAGGGCGTGCCGACCGTCGACACCTTCATCACCGAGGTGAGCCAGGACACCTGGATCTACTTCCCCTGGGACATGGGCTTCACCTATCAGGAGCCGATCGCCAAGGGCGCACGCTGACACCACCGATCGCGGCGCGCGACCATCGCATTTACCACTTGAAATTGTTCCAATTTTTGTCGGCGCGGTTTCCCGAATCCGCTATCGGGATCTGCACATCTATTTTATCTTGTCCGCATAAACTCGACAGCTGCGAATCACATCAAATTGCGCTTAAAGCGTGCAAGAAACGATGCGATATAAGGAAGCAAGATGGCGCGGTGGGGGCATAGAGGAGCGGTTGTGACCGTCGGGCTGGCGGCATCACTGTTTCCCCTCACGCCTGTCCGCGCCGAGCCTGCTTATATTCCCCTCGTGCGCGACTATGTCGAGAAGCAGATCCGGCCGATCGTGGAAACGCCCTTGGTGCTGAAAGCCATTGCCGAACAGAACGCGGAGTTCGGCAATGTCAGCGAAATGGATATGCGGGTGCTCGACGACACCTACCGATCGGAGGTCGATCAGCATCACCTGCATATGGTCAAGCTGCTGCTCGACAGATCCGTGTCGCATTACCTGAAAGCCAGGCAGGACGCCTCGCAGGGAGCGATCGTCGAATTTTTCGTCACCGACAGTCATGGGCTGAATGTCGGGCAGAGCATCATTACCGCCGATTACTGGCAGGGCGACGAGGAGAAATACCTCAGAACCTTCGCCAACGGCTCGCGCGAGGTCTTCATCGACCGGGCGGAGCGCAACGAATCCACCCAGATACTCGAAACGCAGGCGAGCTTCGTCGTCATGGACGAAGAGAACAGGCCGATCGGCGTGGCGACCGTCACCATCGCCATAGATGCGCTCTGATAGGCGCTTGCATGCGGGCGAATCGGCATGCCCATTTGCACCGGAAATGCCATCACAAGATTTGCCGCAGGGCGCTTTTTTCTCGTTCCGACCTTTTCCTTAGCCGGCAATGCCTGCAAGCCATTGTAATTTCAGCGCTCCCCGGCTTTCCCCAATCTTCACAGGCGCATCCACAAGATGTTGTGGTTAGCAATCAATTAAAAGCCAGCCCTTGACGGAATCAGCTGTTTCAAACTTTACTGTCTCTGATGTTGCGGCGGCGACAGGACCGGAGGTAACGAGCCCGGTTCCCTTTTGAAAATCAGGACGCAGAATCAGGGTGATGGGCCGGGAGCGGTTCAGGCCTGACAGGATCTCTGTGCGATTTTCAGCCTCCAAAAAAAGTGACATTGGGACTGGCGATAATAAGCTGTTAATACTATATTTAGCGTTTGCAGCCACCATCACCACAAGATACAGGAAGGACATCTCCGGATGACACCCCTGTCACGATACGGAAACGCGGCTGGCTGCACGACGATAAAGTGCCGCCGGATAGGAATTTTGCGCCCCGGTCGCGGGGACCGGGCGCCAACACGAGGTCAAGACCATGCGCATCGAACGTCGTTTCACGAAGGCCGGCCAAGGCGCCTATGCGGATATCGAATTCCGCAAGGCGACGAGCGAGATCAAGAACCCCGATGGTTCGGTCGTGTTCCGCCTCGAGAACATCGATGTTCCCGCGCAGTTCTCCCAGGTCGCGACCGACGTTCTGGCGCAGAAGTATTTCCGCAAGGCCGGCGTTCCCACCCGGCTGAAGAAAGTCGAGGAAAACGACGTTCCCTCCTTCCTGTGGCGCTCCGTTCCCGACGATGGCGCGCTGAAGACCCTGTCCAAGGATGAGCAGACCGGCTCGGAAATCGATGCGCGCCAGGTCTTCGACCGTCTTGCCGGCACCTGGACCTATTGGGGCTGGAAGGGCGGCTATTTTTCCTCCGAGGAAGATGCCTCGGCCTTCAAGGACGAGCTTGCCTATATGCTCGCCACCCAGCGTGTCGCCCCGAACTCGCCGCAGTGGTTCAACACCGGCCTGCACTGGGCCTATGGCATCGATGGTCCCGGCCAGGGCCATTTCTATGTCGATCCCTTCACCGGCAAGCTGACCAAGTCCAAGTCGGCCTACGAACACCCGCAGCCGCATGCCTGCTTCATCCAGTCTGTCGAGGACGATCTCGTCAACGAAGGCGGCATCATGGACCTCTGGGTGCGTGAAGCCCGCCTGTTCAAATACGGCTCCGGCACCGGCTCCAACTTCTCGATGCTGCGCGGCGAAGGCGAAAAGCTTTCCGGCGGCGGCCGCTCCTCCGGCCTGATGAGCTTCCTGAAGATCGGCGACCGTGCTGCCGGCGCCATCAAATCGGGCGGCACGACGCGCCGCGCCGCCAAGATGGTGGTCGTCGATATCGACCATCCCGATATCGAGGAATACATCAACTGGAAGGTCAAGGAAGAGCAGAAGGTGGCGGCCCTCGTCACCGGCTCCAAGGTCGTCGCCAAGCATCTGAAGGCGATCATGAAGGCCTGCTTCAATTGCGAAGGCGGCGACAACGGCGATTGCTTCGACCCCAACAAGAACCCTGCCCTGAAGCGTGAAATCCGTGCCGCCAAGAAGGACCAGGTTCCGGAGAACTACGTCCAGCGCGTCATCCAGTTCGCCCGCCAGGGCTACAAGGATCTGCAATTCAAGACCTACGACACGGATTGGGATTCGGAAGCCTACCTCACGGTATCCGGCCAGAACTCCAACAACTCCGTCTCGATCAAGGACGACTTCCTGCGCGCCGTCGAAAATGATGGCGAATGGAACCTGACCGCCCGCAAGGACGGCAGGGTGATGAAGACACTGAAGGCGCGCGATCTCTGGGAAACCATTTCCTACGCCGCCTGGGCCTCGGCCGATCCCGGCATTCACTTCAACACGACGATGAACGACTGGCACACCTCGCCGGCCGGCGGCCCGATCCGTGGCTCGAACCCGTGCTCGGAATATATGTTCCTCGACGACACGGCTTGCAACCTTGCCTCGCTGAACCTCCTACAGTTCAAGGACAAGGCCACCAAGCGCATCAACATCGCCGATTACGAACATGCGGTTCGCCTGTGGACCGTCGTGCTGGAAGTCTCGGTGATGATGGCGCAGTTCCCGTCGAAGCGCATTGCCGAACTCTCCTACGAATACCGCACGCTCGGCCTCGGCTACGCCAATATCGGCGGCCTGTTGATGTCGTCGGGCATTCCCTACGACTCCGCGGAGGCACGCGCCATTGCAGGCTCGCTGACCGCGATCATGACCGGCATCTGCTATGCGACCTCGGCCGAAATGGCTGCCGAGCTCGGCCCGTTCCCGAATTTCGCGCCGAACCGCGAGAGCATGCTCAAGGTCATTCGCAACCATCGCCGTGCGGCGCATGGCGAGAGCTCCGGCTATGAAGCGCTGTCGATCAACCCGGTCGCACTGATCCATTCGGAAAACCCCGACCAGGATCTCGTCGCCCACGCTAAATCGGCCTGGGACAAGGCGCTCGAGCTCGGTGAGCAGCATGGCTACCGTAATGCCCAGGTCTCGGTCATTGCGCCCACGGGCACGATCGGTCTCGTCATGGATTGCGACACCACCGGCATTGAGCCCGACTTTGCCCTCGTCAAGTTCAAGAAGCTTGCCGGCGGCGGCTACTTCAAGATCATCAACCGCGCCGTGCCCGACGCGCTGCGCACGCTCGGCTATTCGGAAAGCCAGATCGCCGAGATCGAGGCCTATGCAGTCGGCCACGGCAACCTGAACCAGGCGCCGGCTGTCAATCCGTCGACGCTAAAGACCAAGGGCTTCACCGACGAGAAGGTGGAAGCCGTCAACGCCGCGCTGAAAAGCGCCTTCGACATCAAGTTCGTCTTCAACCAGTGGACGCTCGGTGCCGACTTCCTCAAGGACACGCTGAAGGTTTCCGACGAACAGCTGGCCGACATGAGCTTCAGCCTGCTCGATCATATCGGCTTCTCCAAGAAAGACATCGAAGCCGCCAACATCCATGTCTGCGGCGCGATGACGCTGGAAGGCGCGCCCTTCCTCAAGGCCGAGCATCTGCCGGTCTTTGATTGCGCCAATCCCTGCGGCAAGATCGGCAAGCGCTACCTCTCGGTCGAAAGCCATATCCGCATGATGGCGGCGGCCCAGCCCTTCATCTCGGGCGCGATTTCCAAGACGATCAACATGCCGAACGAGGCGACCGTCGAGGATTGCAAGAACGCCTACATGCTGTCGTGGAAGCTCGGCCTCAAGGCCAACGCGCTCTATCGCGACGGCTCGAAGCTGTCGCAGCCGCTCAACGCCTCGCTGATCGAAGACGAGGACGACGAGGATGCGCTGGAGGAACTGCTGCAGGCGCCCCTCGCCGCCCAGGCTGTCACCGTCACCGAAAAGATCATCGAGCGGGTGATCGAGCGTGTTTCCCGCGAACGCGAGAAGCTGCCGAACCGCCGCCAGGGCTATACCCAGAAGGCCGCCGTCGGCGGACACAAGGTCTATCTCAGAACCGGCGAATTCGGCGACGGCCGCCTCGGCGAGATCTTCATCGACATGCACAAGGAAGGCGCTGCCTTCCGTGCGATGATGAACAATTTCGCCATCGCCATCTCGCTCGGCCTGCAATATGGCGTGCCGCTCGAAGAATATGTCGAGGCCTTCACCTTCACCAAGTTCGAGCCGGCCGGCATGGTCATCGGCAATGATGCGATCAAGAACGCTACCTCCATCCTCGACTACGTCTTCCGCGAACTTGCCGTCTCCTATCTCGGCCGCCATGACCTCGCCCATGTCGATACGTCGGATTTCTCGAACACGGCACTCGGCAAGGGCATCCAGGAAGGCAAGACCAACCTGCTCTCCACCGGCTGGACCCGCGGCTACAAGCCGACGCTGGTGTCCGGCACCGGCGGCGAACGCCAGGCGGCGGCCGAGCCCAAGGGTGCGGCGACCGCCGCCCCTGCCCGCGCCACGTCCACCGGCACCGTGACCGCCTTTGCCGGCAGCGCTGCCCGCAAGCTGGAGCCAACCGTTGCCATCTCCACCTCCGAAATCGTCGCCTTCAAGCGCGATTACGAAGAGCGCGCCAAGGAACTGGCGGAAGAGATCGCCGAAGAGGTGACCGAGGAAATCACCAGCGACGCAACGGCCTTGTTCTCCGACAAGGCGGCGGCAGACGCGGCAACGGCGAAATCCGAAGCCAAGAAGCGGGAAGCCGAACGCCGCCAGCGCTCGATCATGCAGGGCTATACCGGCAACATGTGCTCGGAGTGCCAGAACTTCACGATGGTGCGGAATGGGACTTGCGAGAAGTGCGACACGTGTGGTGCGACGAGCGGGTGCAGCTGATCATTCGCCCTCCTCTTCTCATGTGTGAGCGGGTGAATCAGGAAATGCAGCAGGCTGCTTTCCCTCATATCGAGAATTTCCCAGGTGGCAGGTCGCCTGGGAAATGCCTGAAGGAACAAAACAGGATCAAAAATTCGTAAGCCGCCAATAACGAGTTGGGCGTTGGCCGGGCCTGAGCGGGCCAAGAACTAAACCATCGGCTTTTGACGGATTGTCGCACTCAAGCCCAGCATGGAAACCATATATGGTTGAATCGGTAACTCTCGTAGACGGGTGCAAGCGCTTGGCGACATCTTTGGTCTTCATCCCGCTATGCGGCTGCGATCCTGTGACCCAACATTTTGCCGATTTTGAACTGAGCGGCGACTATAAAGCGATAGCCCAGTGCGCAACTCAGTATCTGCCCAGCGATCATTGGCTTCGCGAAGACCATGATGACGCCAAACAAGTGAGATTCCTTCAGCTCCCGCCAGGTAAATTTTCGACCATCATTGATGTTGTTGGATCGGGAGCAGGGCGGACCCACGTCAGCGTATCGGAGTGGTCGATAGGAGGCATGCCTGAGTTGTATGGGAGCTATTTTACCCACTGTGCATCGAAAAAGCCTGACTAACCATGCGTATATGAGACCATCAACATCATCGAGATCATGTTGATGGGAGTATAGGAGCGGCGTTGCGGTCAGTCGCAGACAATGCCGTAGATGTCGCGATATTGTTCCAACTGTTCCTTCGGACCGGCCAACAGCAGCGGGCAAGCGGTATAGTTGCCCTTCACTTTCCCATTCTCGATATACATCCAATCGAAGATATCCGACCTTTCGAACTCGACGCGATCATCGGGCTTGATGTTATGGATGTATTCCGGCGTATCGCCAAGAAGAGCGGTGAAATGATCACCTGATGCCCTGATCTGATAGACCCACATGTATTCCACGTCAGGCTCCATCTCGTCAGTGGTCAGGGCCACCTCCTTGCCCTTGTCCGTGAAACCCAGCTTGATGCTGTAATTTTCGGTTCCCGGCGGTGGACTGCGCAGTTTTTCGAGGAAGCCGTCCAAACCTTTTTCAGACTTTTCATGGGCTTTCGCCATGGCCGGAATCGCCGCGCGCGATCGACTTGACGTTTGGGTTGTCGCTGGCCAGAGCGAGTTCGGTAGGAATGGCCAGGATGGATAGTCCAAGCATTGAGAAGAGTGGAATGACGCTGCGCAACATTCGATAGATCCGAAATTGTTGTTACCATACCAACGCAGTATCGCCACCTGGGGTTGATTTCAATATCTGGTTTGGAATTGGATGCGGTGCTCCTGGCGGGTCCGGCCGCTGCTTTTTCTCAGGAAAGGTTTCGCGTTTGAATGGCGAATGGACAAGCGGTTGCTTCCTCGCGAAAAAAGACAGCCATGACTCCTTCAGGCTGTCTTTAGCCGGCACCTCCGGCTTGCGCTCAAAAGGAAAGGAAGTCGAACAGGAGCTTACTCAACCTCGCCGCCCAAGATGGCTTCACGGTCCCGACTGCCAACGGCGGGCCGGGTGATGGCGCCAAGGGCGATTGATAGAACCGGTTGAGCATCGCGTCGCAGGCGTAGTGCCCCCAGTTCGTCAGATGCTCCGTCTCTTTCGCGCCCAGAAAATGGAGATAGGTGCCGACCTCGGAGGGAACGACCGACGACGGCGGCAGCGTGTATGACGCGGAGGGCCTGAGCTCGAAGTCCTTGCTGTCGATCGACCAATAGACGCCGCGGGTTCTTGCGCGCAGAGCCGATTTCGCGAGATCGTCGAGGCCAAGCTGATCGGCCTGTTTTGCAGCCTTGAAGCCGCCGATCAGGTCTCGCCGCCTCAACGACCGCACCTGATTGTCGGTGGTATCGAGAACGCGCTTGAGCTGGGAGAGATAGTTCCAATATCCGCGGGACGAGGATCGCCAAGGCGCTCCGGCATCGCTAACAAGCAGGCAATCGCAGCGTTTCAGCGCCGGCTCGATGCCGTGATTGTCATAGATGCCGCCGTCGCTCAATATCGCCCTGCCCGGAGCAACCGGTTCGCCAACGGTGTCGTCGAGCTTTTCCCTCTTCCAGGAAAACTGCGACAGATCCAATCGTAGCGGCGACAGCACGGGCGGGAATGCCGCCGAAGCTGCAACCGCGGTCGCGAGCGAAAGTCTCGGATGAAAGGACACCCCGATCCTATAATCCGCGAGATAGCGGTTCGACATTCGGAAGAGCGAACCGGTGCTGAGATTGCTGGAGCAAAATACGAACCATGGCGAGCTTGGAAGATCGCTCAGGCTTGGTGATTTTTCGTCGAAGAGATGCCGCTCGTAGAGTTTAGCGGCTTCCTCGGCCGCGCTCGAGAAGGGGTTGAACACGCCCTTCAGGAAGCTCGGCCCATCCGCGAATAGCTGACTGAAGGCCAGAATGCGATCGAGGTATTCGGTCTTGAAGTTGACGGCGACCTCGTTCTCAAAGACCAGCCGTGGCCAGATATAGGCGAGCAGGCCGGACGCGATGGATCCGCCCGACACCGACGAGATCATATCGAGTTTCGCGAGAAGACCGGCCTCATTGAGCCTGGCAAGCGATCCCGCATGGAAAAGCATGGCCCGATAACCGCCGCCCGAAAGGCAGAGGCCGAGTTTATAACGCTCAGCGGGCTTCTCGGGTTCGTCGGATCCCGGCAGCACAGTGTCTTCCTCGAAATGCTCGTCCTCTGACATGTTTTATCGCGTCACGTTAAAAGGGATGGCGACGATGTATACCAGATCAAGGCCGATCCGCCACACCGCGGAGTGGCCGAAGCCTGCCTCGCGCTGTCCCCATCAGACTTGCAAAACACTCCTCTCAGTGTTCAATAACAAGTACAAAGGCGGAGGGAATCGATGCGTTACATCGTGGCTGGGTTGTTGCTTCTTATCGCATTTCCTCTGTCTGCGGCGGAGATCACGCGACAGCCGTTGGAGGGTGACACGGACCTCATCTCCGTCACGGGCGTCTTGAACGACGGTGACGAAATCGTCTTCAGAAACGTGGCCGCTGCCTCCAGCAAGGCCCTTGTTTTTCTGAACAGCGAGGGCGGGGATCTGAAAGCCGGGATCGAGATCGGGCGTGCCATCCGCCTTCGAGGCTTTGCGACGGCTACCCCGCCGGGGACCTTGTGTGCGTCAGCTTGCGCCCTCACCTGGCTTGCCGGTTCGCAGCGGTTTCTTCAGCCCGAATCCAATATCGGTTTCCATGCCGCCTATCGCGTGGTCGACGGAAAGGCCAGCGAGAGTGGTGTCGCCAACGCACTGGTCGGAGCTTATCTCAACCAGTTGGGATTGTCCGAGACTGCCATCGCCTACGTGACGTCAGCGCCGCCTGAAGGCATCGCATGGCTGACAGCCGCCAAGGCACAGAGCGTGGGCATCACTTACGACGCGATTGATGAGGACGGACCTGATCCGGCGTCCGAGGCGGGCAAGACGTTTCCGCACGACCCGATGGGCGCGGTGACGGCCTTCTACTCAGCGCTCGCAGCAGCTGATGGTGAAACCGCCTCGGCGCTGGTCGTTCCGGAGAAGCGTGGCCAGGGACCCTTCAACGAAGCGTCGATCCACGCCTTCTACGGCGCGATGTCGCAACCGCTCAAACTCACCGGCACGGCGCTGCGCAGCAATGATGATGTCAGGGTTTCGTACCAATACGTCACCAGTGACGGCCGTCGCTGCCAGGGTCGCGCCGATGTCCAGACCACCTATGTGTTTGGCAAGACTTTGGTCTCGAGGATTAAAGCGCTTGATGGCTGCTGAGCCGCCGCCTTTGCTTTGCGGGAAGTCACTGACCGCTCGCCTGTCCTTCAGGCAAACTGCCGAATCTTGCGGCTGCTCGCCCCCGATCCGGCATATTTAATCCCTATACCTACAGGAGTTGGCATCGCATTTGTGCCATTTCATGTCCATTCTGGCTTCATCCTCATAGCCATAGCACCAGTCGACGCGATCGAGCAGCGGACCGATCTGACGAGAACATTTCAGACCTACCCCAGCAGCATCTGATCAATGCACAAGGGGAAATCTTCTGGCAAGCGACACAATCAGAAGTGATGATACAAGGTAAACCCCGGTTCTCGCCGCGATCGTGAGATCGCGGTCCACGCGATCCGACGCGGTGCCGGCAATTGATGCTGGAGCTGCAGAAAAGAAGGGAACGCTTCTTCGGATTTCGTCGCGGGTTCGCTCTGCCGTTACGGTTTCACGCGGTCAGGATGCGCCGCTTGGAAAGCCGGCAGCTCGGCGCATCTGCCGTCGATGTCGACAATGCGCTTGAAAGCGGTCATATCAACGCCCCAGCGGCGGGCATTGTAGACCTGGGGAACGAGACAAAGGTCCGCCATCGTCGGCCTATCTCCGAAGCTGAACGCGCCATCCGCTTTGCCGATCATGGCTTCCAGTTTGCGCAGTCCGTCGCTGATGAAATGTTTCATCCATTCCTCGCGGGCATCGGCCTTCTCAGTCATGGTCATCAGATGCGACACGACATGCATGTTGCAGATCGGATGAATGTCCATGGCGACCGCATATGCGAGGGCGCGCACTTTCTGGCGATCGGCAATGTCAGGTGGCAGCAATCCGCATTCCGGCCGGGTCTCGGCGAGATATTCGATGATTGCCAGCGACTGCGTCAGTGTTTTTCCGTCGATCACCAATGTCGGCACCAGCCCCTGCGGGTTGAGCGCCAGATATTCCGGAGTCTTGTGTGCGCCGTCCAACAGGTTGATGGACACGGTTTTGTAGTCGATGTCCAGGAGATTGAGCGCGATGCGGACGCGATAGCTCGCCGATGATCTCCAGTAGTCGTAAAGGACGACCTCGTTCATTGCGGGTCGGCCCCTTGGTATTTTTCGACCGTCTGCTCGATCGCCCCGAAGATCGAATGGCCGGCCTTATCCTTCATCTCTATGCGGACCTGATCTCCGAACTTCATGAACGGCGTCTTCGGCGATCCGGTCTCGATGGCCTCGATCATCCTCAGTTCGGCAATGCAGGAGTAGCCGTCTCCTCCCTCTTCCACCGGTTTGCCCGGACCGCCGTCCAGCTTGTTGGACACCGTCCCCGAGCCGATGATCGTGCCGGCCGCGAGATTGCGGGTCTTGGCGGCATGGGCGATCAGCTGGCCGAAATCGAAGGTCATGTCGATGCCGGCGTTCGCCTTGCCGAATGGCTTGCCATTCAAGCTCACCAGCAGCGGAAGATGCAGCTTGCCGCCATCCCAGGCCTCTCCGAACTCGTCCGGCGTCACCGCGACCGGAGAAAATGCCGATGCCGGCTTCGACTGGAAGAAACCAAATCCCTTGGCCAATTCACCAGGGATCAGACCGCGCAGCGACACATCGTTGACGAGCATCAGCAGGCGGATGGCGCCGCGCGCCGCTTCCGGGCTGGAGCCCATGGCGACGTCGCCGATGATGATGGCGACCTCGCCCTCCATGTCGATCCCATAGGCCTCGTCGGCCATGACGATCGGGTCGCGCGGCGCAAGGAAAGCGTCCGACCCGCCCTGATAGATCAGCGGATCGGTCCAGAAGCTCGCGGGCATCTCGGCGCCGCGTGCCTTGCGCACCAGTTCGACATGGTTGACGTAGGCGGAGCCGTCGGCCCATTGGTAGGCTCGCGGCAAAGGTGACGTCGCGTCATGTTCGTGAAACCGGATCGTCGGCTGAGCGCCCGTCTCGACGCCTTCGGCAATGAGCGCGAGCCTCGGAGCCACATGCTCCCAGTCGTCGAGTGCTGCCTGCAATGTGCGGGCGATATGACCGACCTCGGAACAGCGGGTCAGGTCGCGGGAAACGACGACGAGCCGGCCGTCTCGTGTGGAGTCTTTTAACGTTGCAAGTTTCATGTCCGAAATTCCGCGCCGGAGGATGACTTCAGTTGATGCATCACTTGATGCCGGGGGTTCCGTCGAACTTGCGTTCCAGGCCGTCCCAGCACTCCAGGTAATTATCCTGCAGTGTTTCGAGCTCGGCTGCGTATTTCGTCAGTTGCTGCGGGTACCTGGTCTCGAACATGAAGGCCATGGTGTGATCGAGCTTCACCGGTTTGAGCTCGGCATTGGATGCCTTTTCGAAGGCGACCGCGTCCGGCCCATGGGGAAGCATCATGTTGTGCAGGCTCATGCCGCCCGGCACGAAGCCCTCCTCCTTGGCGTCATACTGGCCGTGGATCAGGCCCATGAATTCGCTCATGATATTGCGGTGGTACCAGGGCGGCCGGAACGTATGCTCGGCGACCAGCCACCGCGGCGGAAAGATCACGAAGTCGACATTGGCGGTACCGGCATCTTCGGTGGGTGCGGTCAGCACCGAAAAAATCGACGGATCGGGATGGTCGAAGCTGATGGCGCCGACCGGAGAAAACGTCCGCAAATCGTATTTGTAAGGCGCGTAATTGCCGTGCCAGGCCACCACATCGAGCGGCGAGTGGCCGATGTCCGTGACATAGAATTTTCCGCACCACTTCACATGCACTCGGCACGGCGTTTCCTTATCCTCGAAAGCGGCGACAGGTGTCTTGAAGTCGCGCGGGTTTGCCAGGCAGTTGGCGCCGATCGGCCCGCGGTCCGGCAGCGTGAATTTCGCGCCGTAGTTCTCGCATATATATCCACGCCACACCGTCTGCTCGCCGCCCCGCATAATCTTGAACATCATGCCGCGCGGGATGAGGCATATTTCCAGGGGCTCGACATCCATGATGCCCATTTCGGTGAACACTCTGATGGCGCCGAGCTGCGGCACGATCAGCAGTTCACCGTCGGCGTTGAAGAAGTAATCGTCGACCATGTCCTCATTGAAAAGGTAGGCATGGGCCGACATGCCGACCTGAGTGGTGGCATCGCCTGCCGTCGTGATGGTCCGCACCCCTTCCAGAAAGGTCAGTCTCTCCGAGGGTGCGGGGATGGGATCCCAGCGAAGCTGGCCGAGAGGAAGCGAATGTTCGTCGAGGCAAGGCGCGGTTTTCCAGAGCGGATAGGAAGCGTTGGAGAAGCGGCGGGTGTGGCGCACGCTCGGGCGAATGCGATAAAGCCAGGACCTTTCATTCGTCCCGCGAGGCGCTGTGAACGGCGAGCCGGAAAGCTGTTCAGCATAGAGACCGTAATTGCATTTCTGCGGGCTGTTCTGGCCCTGCGGCAAGGCGCCGGGCAGCGACTCGGTTTCGAAGTCATTGCCGAATCCCGGCATATATTTCAGTTTGTTTGCCGTCGCGGCTTCACCGTCGGACGTCTGGATCGATGTCTGGTCCATGCTCACTCCTCCCCGAAAGCTCGAGCGCCGCGCGTCTGAAAGATGCGCGGCGCTCTAGAGTTTACTCCGCTGCAGTCCCGATGACACCACGCTTGATCTGATCGGCCTCGATCGACTCGAACAGAGCACGGAAGTTGCCTTCGCCGAAGCCTTCGTCACCCTTGCGCTGGATGAATTCGAAGAAGATCGGGCCGATGACGGTCTTGGAGAAGATCTGCAGCAGGATTTTCGTCATGCCGCCATTCATCACACCTTCGCCATCGATGAGGATGCCGTGCTTCTTCATGCGTTCGATCGGTTCGCTGTGACCGTTCACGCGCTCATAGGACATATCGTAATAGGTCTCCGGTGGACCCGGCATGAAGCGCAGGCCGTTGTCGGCAAGCCTGTCGGTGGCGTCGTAGATGTCTTCTGTTCCAACGGCGATATGCTGGATGCCCTCGCCCTTGTACTTCTTCAGATATTCCTCGATCTGGCTGGTGTCGTCCTTCGATTCATTCAGCGGTATGCGGATCTTGCCGCAGGGCGAGGTGATGGCGCGGCTCACCAGACCGGTGATGCGCCCATCGATATCGAAGAAGTGGATCTGCTTGAAATTGAACAGGTTGCGGTAAAAATCCCACCACTTGTCCATGCTGCCGCGGAAGACGTTGTGCGTCAGGTGGTCGAGATAATAGAAGCCGATCCCCTGGGGATGCGGGTCGCGCTCGCCGAGCCAATCGAACTCGGCATCGTAAGCCGATCCCTTTGCCCCATAGGTCTCGACGAAATAGAGCAGCGAGCCGCCGATGCCGACAATCGCCGGGACGTCGAGTGCCTTGTCGTCCCCTTCATAGGGAACGGCGCCTTTCGACACCGCGTGGTCGAAAGCGTGCCTGGCGTCGACGACGCGCCAGGCCATCGACGGGGCGCAAGGACCATGATTTGCGACGAAACGCGCGGCATGGCTGCCGGGTTCGGCGTTGAGGACATAGTTGATGTCACCCTGTCGCCAGACGGTGATGTCTTTTGTCTTGTGCCTGGCGACAGCAACATAGCCCATGCGTGTGAAGAGCTCGCGCAGCGTCTCGGGCTCGGGATGGGCGAATTCGACGAATTCGAAGCCGTCGGTACCGGCCGGATTGTCGGCGGTGATTTCCGAGGGCGGCGCGTCATGTGGGAAGGGACCCATTTTCTTTCCTCCAGAGGAGATTGCATTTCTATGCAAAGTGTGGCCCAAAACGCGTGCAAAGTTCTTGCATTCTTCATGCTAAAGGAAGAAATTATGCACGATCCGTGAGTGTATTGGAGATTTCGTGCAATGGATGAACCGCTCGACAAATTGGATTTGCGCCTGCTCCAGGAACTTCAAAAGGACGGCAGGCTGACGAACAACGAGCTGGGGGAGCGGATCGCGCTTTCACCGTCGCAATGCTCGCGCCGGCGGACAAGACTGGAGGCTGAAGGGTATATTCGCAGCTACCGCGCCTACCTCGATCGGCAGAAGCTGGGCCTGGATATGCTGGTGGTCATTTCCGTGACGCTGGCGACCCACAACAGAGACAATGCCCGCCGGTTTTCGCAACTGATCAACGGACTGCCGGAAGTTCTCGAAGCCTATGCCTTGACCGGTGAAATGGATTATCACCTGACGGTCGCGACCCGCGGGCTCGCCGACCTCTCCAAGTTCGTCAACGACGTTCTGTTGCCACACGAGTCGGTGCAGCACGTGAAGACGTCAATCGTGCTCGACACGCTGAAGACATTCGAAGGTTTTCCGGTGCTCATGCCGGGGCACTGACATGGCGGCAGCACACGATGATGTAGACGGCCTCGCCCCGCCGAAAAATCAGAGCGGCAGTTCGGTCGAGAATTTCAGCTCCCGCAGCACAAAGCTAGAGACGACGGTGCGCACATGCGGGTTGCGCATGAGATAGCGGGTCATGAAGGCCTCGTAGCTTTCCACGTCGCTTGCCCTTATCTTCAGCATATAGTCGAAGGCGCCTGACAGGGCGTAGCACTCCATGATCTCCGGTCGCTCCAGCACAACGGACGCGAAAGAGGCGACCGCCTCTTCGTGGTGATCCTCCAGCGTCACATGGGCGATGACACAGAGCTTGAGATCGAGTTTTCCAGGATCGAGCAGTGTCACACGCTTGCGGATGACGCCGTCGGCTTCCAGTTCCTGGATCTTCCGCCAGGCCGAGCTCTGCGACATTCCAGCCTTTTCCGCCAGGTCGGCCAGCGAAAGGCTGCCGTCGGCCTGGACGAGTTGCAGAAGCTTGCGACGGAAATTCCCAGTTTCTTTCATTTTTGGCTTCACTTTTGGGAAGGCTTGCCAAGAGTATGACGATAGCCAGCACGAAAGAAAAGAAAATCCTCCGAACCTGGATCATAATGGCAGGAATAGCGCCGTGCCTGGGAGGATCAGCCTATGACCAAGGAAAGCAGCTACACCGCCAAACTGCCCGGCCCGGACGGTTTGTATGACTACACCCCGGATGAAGATGCGATCTGGGGCGAACTCTACCGGCGGCAGATGAAGCTGCTCGCCGATACGGCCTGCCGCGAATATCTGGACGGCGTCAAAATGCTAGGCCTCAAGCCGGACAAAGTGCCTCAGCTTCTCGATGTGAACAGACGCCTGAACGAGACCACCGGCTTCGGTGTGGAAGGCGTGCCGGCGCTCATCCCGCCCTCGCGCTTTTATGAGCTTCTGTCGCAAGGCAAATTCCCGCTCGCAACTTTCCTCCGCCGTCGCGAGCATATCGACTATATCGAGGAGCCGGACCTGTTCCATGAGGTTTTCGGCCACTGCCCCATGCTCACCAACCAGAGTTATGCCAATTTCGTCCGGCATTTCGGCGAAACCGCCGTCCGTCTCGGCAAGGGCTATTCCTGGCACCTGTTCCGCATCTTCTGGTTCACCGTCGAATTCGGCCTGATCAATACGCCGCAGGGACGCCGCTGCTTCGGCGCGGGCATCGTCTCATCGCCCAGCGAAGCGAAGGCGGCCATGGAAGGCAAGGCGTGCGAATTCCGGCCGTTCGATCTGCTGAGCGTGCTGAGGACACCCTACCGGATCGATATCCTCCAGCCGATCTACTATGTCATCGACAGCTTCGCCGATCTTGAAGCGATCGTGGAGCAGGATATCGAGGCCACGATCCTCAAGGCAAAATCGCTGGGCGATTTCGCCCCCGCTTTCGAGGCAAAAGCTTCGTGAATCGCGGATGATGCGGCGGTTTGCCTCGCCGCAGTGCGGCGAGGCAACAGTCCTACAAGCACTACTGCATGACAGCCGCAAACCGCATCCACTTGACGATCGAGTCGATCGGTGAGTTGTCCGGCATCTTGAGAGGGCTCTGATTGGGCGTGAACCCACGCGAAAGAGCCGAGTCCGGGTCCGCAAGCAGCACGCCCACGAAGGTCGACGCCACGAGACAGCTCCCAACTTCGCCCAATCGATTTCCGCCTGCAGCCTCGGCTTCGGCCAGAATGTAGAACCAGAGCGGCGTACGTTCGTGGAAACGCGATGCAGTGCCGGCGAGGAAGTTCTTCAGATCGGGCTTCGTGGCGAACAGCGCTGAGACATCTTGGATCGGCGAGGACTGCACCGCGCCAGTCTGGTTGAGATGCTTGTGTAAAGCCTGACCCGTCGGGAGCCTGAGATTGTAGCCCCGACGAAGGTTCCTCCTTGCCAGGTTCTTGAACAACTCCTTGAGCTGTTGGTCGGCTTGGTCCTCCCCCTCCTTGAACAGCGTATGCAATGGCGGAGCAAGTTCCGTATCGATCCTCCTGGCAAGACGGGCCGGCTCCCCATCGCTCGCATCATGGGGATCGGCTCCCGTAAAGCGCGTCCAGTCGATTATCCAATTCTTGGGCAGCTTCTTGTCGTCATCCAGCCTGCCGCCGCCGCCGGTGAATTCGAAAAGCAACCTCAAGGTGGCGCGCGGTAGAATACCTGTGCCCGGCCGCCCAAAGTTCTTGTTGTAGTCGTAGAAGGTTCTGACCATGGAATGACCGAACCGATAGGCTGCGGTGGAGAACTCCAACGGCAGAGCATTGCCGAGCCGGGTATTCTGCCTCCGGGCATCGAACTCGGCTCTGAATTTGAAGAAATGAGATGCCCGATCCTTGACGACGCGGTCCACGACAACCGGATCGCAAACGCCCTTGAGATATCCTTCTACAATCAACCATTGGTAATGAAGTCTGGTCAGAGCCTGCGCTGAGCTGAAATCGGCGATCCAGCCCGTGTCATGCGATGCAAGATAGTCGACCGCCTTGTTATGAAACCGGAGAAAGCTCAGATGGAACTGCGCGACGACGAGATTTTCGTCGTTGCGATTATCCCCGATTATCGCACGCTGAGGCAAGGTATCAGAGAATTTCTGAAACGCCTCGGGAGTCATCGCGGCCTGAGCCAGACGTAAAGCCGCCTCCCGGACAGACGACTGGACCTGGCCATAACGAGGAAGGTCACGATGTTCGTCGAGGTTGTCTGGAAGCGGCCCCGGGTCGACGGCTGTCCCGACACGCATTTTGTTTGTCAGCGTCGGGTGGCGAAGGCCGGAGATCACTTTGACAACATCCGCATCGATCCCCTCGCCTACGGCAGATCCGCCGTAGACACTGTCCAAATCGAAGCGGGGCGAGCGAGCATTCCTGAACTGACTCTCCACCGTCGACGAGGCGACAGGCGGGTGGGCGTTGACCATGCTCGAGATCGCCCCTTCGCGATCAGTTCGGGCCGTCAGCTCGTGATCCAGGAATTGTCCCCAATATGTGAACACAGGCGGGAGCGTGGAATCTTCCGTCGGATCCTCGCTCGTCGGCGTCGCGACAACATCGATCATCATTTCGCCGAGCTCATCGAGCTCCCCAAGCGTCTCCGCCGTATTGGGAAGGTAATTCTCTGGCGCATCTAATGGCGGTACGAAATAACCGAAGTCAGCTTCTTCATCGACCGCGACGTCACCCGTCGCTGGCCGCCCGGCCCGAACGCTCGGGCCTGGAACTGCACGCTCTTTCTCTGCACCCCCGTGCGATTGAAAAACGATTGCCATTGGCAACACCCTCCGTTTTCCAGCCCGCGGGATAATTCATACAGCTAGAACGCGAAGTCAACTAATCATATTGAGCTATTATTCATCTTAAAGTTGGTAAATTACCCGTAAACCCAGTCGATATCTGTGCGGATTCAGCGCACTCGTCTTGTGCGCATCATACCCCCTGCCCCGCTGTTGGCGCCTCGTCGCAAACGGTGGCCACAGCCGGCATCGCTGGTGCTTTTCGCGGCAAGTCCGTTATGCACTGCAGTATGGAAATCGGATAGAGCCTGCTCTGGCACCAAAATAACGAGGAAATCCAATGGTGAAGAGATGGAGAAGTATAGACTACCTGAAAAGCAATGAAACGCGGGCGAACGACCGCTAGAATTTTCATTTGCTAACTCAACAATAAGATGTATATTTGCCGCCGAGATTTCGGCTAGGGGAAGTACATCCCGAAATCGACCTACAAGGTACAATTTACTACGCTTCTTTGCCGAACGCTCCAATTTTCGGTTGGCGAAGCTTTCTGTTCTCGCGGCAAGTCAGCGGAAAAACATCAATCCGCATCGATCTACCTTTAGCGCCGCCGCTGTCCCGAACGCGAGGTTCGGCTCGATTAACGGGTGCCGCGTCCAGCTTGCGGCTTTTGTATTGCTTTGAAACCGTGAAAAATGGGGGAGTTGGTATCATGGCGAAATCAACGCGACGCAGGGTCAACGCACCGAGCGACGGCACATCGGGTCTTGGCATGGTGGTGCGATTTACACCCAAAGCAAGGAGCGAGGGTGTACAGCAACTCGAAAAAGGCGGCTTCCGTGTCGCGTCGTCCAAAGATTTTCGCAGCGCCGCGGCGGTGCCAAATGATTTCGATGGCGCTGATGTTCAATACTTCGAACGTTTCGGAATCGCGATTGTGCGACGGGACGGAGAGAAACTGAAGCCCATGCTGCAAAATGCCATGCAACAGAAGGTCATCAGCGCGGCTCGGCCGGAGCGATCCTATCGTGCCCTCGGCGGCCCGCTGACGAAGCGGCTCAACCTCGCACGGGGAACGGTGGGCGGCGTTGCAACCCCTTTGGACCGTGACTACCTGCTCGGCTATCGTGACGCCGTGAATGAACTGGTCGATCGCTTATTGGGCAAAAAGGGGGCAGAGGGACTTGTCGCCCAGGCCGCCTTTGACGAGACCAGCAACACCTGGGGACTTCAGGCTGCCAGGGCTATCGAAGGTGAACTGAGCGGGGCCGGCATCAAGGTAGCAGTACTGGATACCGGATTTGACGAAACTCATCAGGATTTTGTCGGCCGTTCAGTCACCAAGAAGCTCTTTGCAACACGTAGTTCCGAAGGCGACGTTCACGGTCACGGAACGCATTGCATCGGTACGGCATGCGGTCCATTACGACCGACCAGCGGCCCACGCTACGGCATCGCCTATGAGGCGGAAATCTACGCTGGAAAGGTGCTCGGCGACGACGGCTTCGGCACCGACCGGTCGATCATTGCCGGCATGGAATGGGCGCTGGATGAAGGTTGCCATGTTATTTCGATGTCGCTAGGCGCTGCAACGCAAGTTGGAGATGCACCGAGTGACGACTACGAGCAAATTGGGCAAGTCTGTTTAGACGCGGGAACTTTAGTTATTGCCGCTGCCGGGAACGAAAGTTCTCGTCCTCAACAAATTGAGCCAGTTGGTTCTCCGGCGAACGCGTCCACGATCCTGGGAGTTGGTGCCGTGGATCGCTCCTTCGCGCCGGCGTCTTTCTCATGCGGCGGTTTGAATCCTGGTCAGGAAGTGGATATTGCCGCTCCTGGCGTCGACATATTTTCGAGCTTGCCTGATGACAAGTATGACCGGTGGAATGGCACCAGTATGGCGACCCCACATGTTGCTGGCGTTGCAGCTCTTATTGCTCAGTCTGATCCGAAGTTTCGCGGATGGGCGCTATGGGCGCGCTTGATTCAGCTTACAAAGCCTCTATCTTCCCCTGCTAGGGATGTTGGCAAAGGCCTGCTCCAAGCAAGAGGAAGCGGCGAGGTATGACGACCAACAAGATTGAAGTCACCATTCGGATCGACAAAAACGAGACCCGCAGCCTGGGAGAGGTCGTCGGCGACCTGAAATCGCAAGGCCTCGAACAGGTGCAAAGCCACGAGCGCTTCATGATTGTCAACGGTAGTGTCAATCCTGACGCGCTCGACGCGCTTCGCGCGGTAAAGGGCGTCGCTTCAGTTCGGAAAGATGTCGGATACAAGACCCAAGCGAACTGATCATGCGGGCGGCACGGCGCAGGCGCCGAGCCGGAGGTCTCAGTGACAAGCTGAGAGAGTGGGATTTTCAATATACTCCCCTCACTTCGGCGTGGCCGAACTTCGATTGACGAAGTCCACCATGACTCCTGTCTTGACCATGCCAGCCAGCTCTTCGGCGTCCCAGTTCGTAAGCCGCACGCAGCCATGCGATCCCACCTTGTCGATGAGCTTCGGCTCGGGTGTCCCATGGATTCCGTAGGTCGGCTCGGTCAGGTCGATCCAGACCGTGCCGACCGGGCCGTTCGGTCCTTTCGGGATCGTCAGGACCTTGTCGTTCTTTCCCTGCTTGAAATTGCGCTTCGGGTCATACCGGTAGACCGGCATCCTCGCGACGCCCTTGACCTTATGCTTGCCCGACGGCGCCGGATTGTCTTCGCTTCCGATCGTTGCGGGATAGACCGCAAGCAGCGATCCGTCCGCCGCATAGGCGAGCACCTGCCCCGTCTTCTTGTCGGCCTCGATCCTCTTGACCTTTCCGTCCTTGGGAGGACCGGGGTCCACGACCCACACGGTATCGCCAGGAGCGAACTGCGAAGCCGGGTTGAGCGCATGCACGAGATCGATACCCATGTGGAATCGCTCGGATAACTTCTCGGCAACGCTCGTATACCCCAAGCTCTGCATCTTTGCCTTCTCGCCATAGTCGTCGGGGATCTTGTCAACGAGACCCGCGGCATCCTCTGCCGAGACGACATAGCTCTCAACGATGGGGGCATTGCCTTCCAGGCGGGAGGCGACGTCTGGATCCAGTCTCCCATCGACAGGCAGATTGTTCATCGCCTCGAAGCCGGCCACGGCCTTGTCGACGTTTTCGCCGGAGAGGCCATCGATCACGCCGGGAGATGAGCCTGCACGGTCGAGCAGGACTTGAAGGCGGACCATCGCCGGGTCTGGATCTCCCGGCTCCGGCTTTTCAGTCCCAATGGACGCAATCAATGCGGTATTGATTTCTTCAGGTCGGAGCTCCCGCGCGGCGGCACCGCCAACGGAGAAGGCCAGAGCGAGCAGCGACATCGGCAGGGCTGTTTTCATGGACGACAAATGGCCGGCGCCGCAACTTGTTCCAGTGCGAACCGAGCGAGGCAGGCGTTCACGATGATTTCAATGTCCAGTCTCTGCAAATTCAGTAAAACCGCCATTCGATCCGAAGGAGCTCGTGAATGCCGCGCGACAGCGTCAATGACCTGATGGCCTTTCTGGCGGTCGCCCGAGAGAAGAACTTTACACGGGCGGCTGCGAAGCTGGGCGTGTCTCAATCGGCGCTCAGCCACGTTGTCCGCCAACTCGAGACGCGGCTCGGAATCCGGCTTCTGACCCGTACCACGCGGGCAGTTTCGCTCACCGACGCTGGAGAGCGGTTGTTTCGAGGCGTCGGACCTCATTTCGACGAAATCGAGGCTCAACTCGACATTCTCACCGAGTTCCGGGAAAATCCGGCCGGGAACATCCGCATCACCGCATCCGACCACGCGATCAACTGGATCATCTGGCCGAAGCTTCAGCGTTTCCTGCCCAACAACCCTGATATCAAGGTGGAGTTGATGCGCGAGAACGGGCTGTCGGATATCGTGACCGAGCGCTTCGACGGCGGCGTCCGCATGGGAGAGCAGGTGGCGAAAGACATGATATCGACACGCATCGGGCCTGATTTCCCGTTTGCCGTCGTCGGCGCGCCCTCATATTTCGACGGCAAGGGGGTTCCGGAGCATCCGCAGGACCTCGTCCGCCACAACTGCATCAACGAGCGCTTGCCCACATATGGCGGCTTCTGGGCATGGGAGTTCGAAGACAATGGGAAAGAGATCAGGATCAGGGTGGAGGGACAGCTTGCCTTCAACAACGCCTATCAAAGTGTGGAAGCGGCGCTGGAAGGCCTTGGCCTGGCATACGTCCCGGAAGACATCGCTCTTCCTCATATCGCGGAGGGTCGCCTGAGACGCGTGCTGGAAGCCTTTTCGCCACACTGGGATGGCTACCATCTCTACTATCCGAGCAGAAGGCAGTCCTCTCCGGCTTTCGTGGCGCTCGTGGACGCCTTGCGCCATCGAGCCTGACGATAGTCATCGTCTTTTCTACGGCGCCCTTTGAATGGCTGCCTATTCGATTGAACGAATCATGGATGGAAAACGCTGACGCGCAGGGGCCGTTTCCGGTGAGGCGCTATTTTGGCCGCCCGCTGGTGACCCTCTCAGTGAATTGTCTTCGACGGCTTCTCGGCATGCGAAATGTCATCGAGCGTCGCCATAAGCTTTTCGAACTCGTTCAAGACACGATTGAACTCGGCGTCCTGCATGTTGGCGATTTCGGATATCGTCGAGGACACGGACGCGATCAGCTTGTCGATCCAAACGCAGCGCTCGGCCGGCACATGTCCGAGAACCTCCCGCCGATGCGTCTTCAGCTCGCGGAGGATGCGAACGATAAGGGCTCCCCGGTCCGCCCGGCTCAAGAGCGGAAGCCTTGTCTGTGCCTGCTGGATTTCCGTTATCAGCGGCGTCGCCATCCCCGATCTCCAACCCTCGTGCAACCAGGTATCACAACCGTAGCGTTTGCAACACGGACTTTAGTCCGACTGACCAGGTGGTGCAATCGGGTCCGCACCGTGCGACCACATCAGTTACTCGCCGCTACGAGATCCGACATGTCGCAGCTACGCCGCGGTCCTTCCCACGGTTGATATGTATTGTCTTGCGGCCGATACGACCTGTAGCGAGCGGCGCAGCGGGCTGCCGCCTGTGCATTCACTTTCATGCCGACGCCGCCATCGGCCCCGGCGACAATCCGCTGGAACGGCGAAATGCACTCGCGGGTCCCGCCGCTATAGGATCGGTAGCTGTTGGTCGCGGGATCGAAAGAGCGGTAACGGTCCGTACACCAGGCAAGATGCTCGGCGGCAAGTTTTGGCTGCCGTGTTTGAAGTTCGGTCGGCACGCGAGCGGAATCCGGCCTCGCCCTTGCGGTGACGATGGCCGATGCCTCGGTGACATAGCTGGAATAGAGAGGCGGAATTCGTTCATAGCGCTGCTGCCGAGGGTCGACTTTCACTGGGGTCGTCGTCCAGAGATCGCGCGATGCAAAGTCACTGAAGGCGTGGCGCTCGGAATCCGCCACGACGTGGGAGGCGACAGATGCAGCAGCCATGCAGGCCCCGACCGAGCTTAAGATTCCAAAAGCGACGGATGCGATAGCTTTCATTGTCCCGACCCCTGCTGTTGAGCCTGTGGAACCCAGACGCGGCCGGCAGCGCTGTTATGTCGGCCGCCGGTAACGACAAGCACGGCGAGAATGCCGGCGATTGCCAGCAGGATGGCGATCAGCGGCACGGCCAGGCCGCCGGATTTCTCTTCGGAATAGATCATGTTCCTCTCCTCGCTGGCGCTCCGGCGGCGGAGGTCGCCGCCGGGCACCGCCCGTTATGCCGAAATGATGTAGACGATCGTGAATGCAGAAGGATCGACGATGACGATCCGGCCATCCGCGAGAAGGAAGAAACGGTAGGCTTTGTACTGCGGTACAATCTCAACGATCCGCGGCGGCAGTGGCTCGAGCCTGATTTTCTTCGGGATGGTGGTGCCGACCGAAACAGTGAAGTCCACCTCCCGCACCGGCTCGACATGAACCTCCTTCACAACGCTACGGATTTCGGTCTGCTGCTCGACGGAGATATTCACGTTGGTCGTGTTGTTCGTCTCAGTCTTCGTGGTGTTCTGAGTGTTGCTGTCGGCGGATGTGTTGTTGGTCTCGACCTTCGTCTTGCTGTTCGACTGGGTCTCAGTCGAGCCGCTGGAAGACTTGACGTCGCCGGACTTCTGGGTTTCACCGGAGCCGGTCGACGTGCCAGTGTCCTGGCTGCCGGCAGGTTTCTGGCTTTCCGTCGAGGACTTGCCCGACGTGGAAGACTTCGAACCGTTCGGGCTTCCGCCAGAAGCGTCCGTACCTGCGGCACCGGAGCCAGATTCGGTCGAGCTTCCGGACTGCGTCTTAGCACCAGGCTGGGTTGTCGTCTGATCGGAAGATCCATCCGTGGAGGTTCCGCCCGACGCACCCGACGAGCTTCCGTCGGAGCCGGAAGGCTGCGTCGCCTGCTCGCTCGATGCTCCCGCGCCGCCCGAGGAGGCACCGCCCGCATCCGGCTGCTGTGTTGCGCCACCGCTGGATTGGTCGTTTTGAGCGGCACCCTTCTTGGGAAGAATCGGTGCATCCTGCGCCGTAGCGGACATGATGCCGACCGGCGAAACGCCAATCGAAAGTGCTGTCATCAGCATGACGAGTGTCTTGGTCTTCATAACAATCTCTCTGCTTTTTTGGCCGCACGACGACGCGATCGTCCGTCGTGCGGCGGTTCTCAGGTTCTGACGTGATATTAGGAGGCAAGACGCGGCCGAGGCCGCAAAGATCAGGTCACTTGATAACCTGAATCACCTTGCGGGATGACGGTTCAACGATGATGCGTTCATCATTGACCACTGCGTAGGCATAGGTCGGGTCATCCGGAATAGGCGTCACGACGACCGTCTCCGGCAGGGGCTGGCCGACGACAATCTTCTCCTTCACTACCACGCGCGCCGACGGTGCCGGAGCCTCGCGGACATAGGTGATGACCTTTTGCGGCGGCGGATCGATTGCCGTGCCAACGACTGCACCGGCAACGCCGCCGACAGCAGCACCAACGGGACCGCCGACGATCGCGCCGGTGACCGCGCCACCGGCCGCACCATTGACGGTCGAAGATTGGGCGAATGCGACGCCCGATATCAGGGTCGCGGCAGTGGCCGCACCGACGATAAGCTTGGAGAGCATTTTCTCCTCCTTCTGTTTCGAGGCGGCCTTCGTGACCGCTGCGAAACCAACTAGCTGGAGGCAGGGTCGTTCCACGCCCCGGACCTCAGTCCGATCGGCCCCGGCCTTTGGTCCTAAAACCCATTTCAATATTGGTCGCCGGCGCTAATTGTGGATCGGAAGGCCCTGTGATCGCGGGCATTGAGGAGACTGGAGGAGATGGCACGATCCAACCGCCGGGAAGCGGGACGCAGGCGCCTGGCGATGCGCCTGCCGCAGATGCGCAAGCTGATCATGGCAGCCTGCGACCCGTTGCAGCTCGAGCTCTTCGAAGCCTACCAGATGGCTGTCGAAGCCCGCGACGCAGTGCAGCGGCAACGGTTCGATCCGAATCTGGTGCGGGAATACGATGAGACTTGTTCCGACATCGAGCAGCACGTCATCCGGGCCATGCGCGAGCCTTCCTACGCACAACGCACGAGCTGAGTCAGTGAGCCGTCATATCTAAATTAGGCGGGCAGAAACTTCTGTACGCTCCATTCGGAATGCATGCGACCAGAGCCGTCGGGCCGGCCGAAGAGATAGCCCTGCCCCATCTCGCATCCGAGCCGCTGCAGTGCTTCGGCTTCCGGCTCCTCTTCGACGCCCTCAGCGACGACCTCTAGTTTCAAGCCGTGCGCAAGGGAGATGATGGCCCGCACTATTTCGAATATGCTTGGATTGCCGGTCATTCGCCTGACGAAGGACTGATCGATCTTGAGCTTGTCGAGAGGAAGATCGGCAAGATAGTTCATCGACGAATAGCCGGTCCCGAAGTCGTCGAGGGCAATGACGATCCCTCGATCGCGAAGCACGCGCATCTTGGTGATCGAGGCGCCGCCTTGATCGAGGAAAGTGGATTCCGTCAATTCGAGACATAAGCGGGAAGAAGGAAGCCCGCTGCAGGACAACGCGTCCATCACGTCGGCCTCAACGTCGGACCGCTCGAACTGAAGTGCCGAAACGTTGACTGCGACGCTGAACTCGCCGGGCCAAGCGGCCGCCTCGGTGCAGGCTTCAAACAGCGTCCAGCGGCCGATATCGCAGATCAGGCCAGAGGATTCAGCGATCGGGATGAACTCGGCCGGAGATATCAACCCGAACTCCGGATGGTTCCATCTGATCAATGCCTCCGCGCCGACGAGGCGCCTGCTTCTCAATTCGATCTGCGGCTGGAACTGCAGGAAGAACTGCCGGTTCTGAAGAGCATCGCGCATGTCCCGCTCCAGCCGGCGCGACCGCGCTTGGCGAATGGCAGTAGAAGGATCGAAAGACGACCATCGTTGCCCAGGGCTGGCCTTGACGGCGTCCAGTGCAGATTCAGCGGCGGTCGGAAGAGCGCCGGGAGCCGCGTCGCCCGAGCGCGCTACTCCGAGGCGAATCGAGACCGGGACAACCGCGCCGCGGAGCAATATGGGCTCTTCGAACAGCCGCAAAAGACTATCTGCAAAATCTTCGATCCGACGTTCATCGGTTGTGAAGGTGGCGATGGCGAAATGGTCGCCGTCCAGTCTTGCCAGCAAATCGTCGGCGAAGGCGCTCCCCAGCCTGGCCGCCACCGCTTTCAAAAGCTCGTCCCCAGCGTCGCGGCCAAGAGTGGCGCAAAGCGACGAGAAACGCTCGATATCCAACACCGAGACGAGGACCTCGCCTTCAATGGCAGCCAGTCGAGACGCGAATTCCCGACGATTAAGCAATCCGGTGAGGTCGTCCAGCTCGGACAGTTTCTTCAACCGCCGTTCATATTCGCGTCGCGCTGTGACGTCTCGTATGATCAGGCAGCCGGCGAACCGCGACCGCGCCGCCGTCGGCTGTTCGGTAGGTGAAATTGTGATGGACGCCTCGTAATGAGCTGCATGTGAACCGCTGTTGCCGGTGAAGTCGGCGAGCGCGGTATGTATCTTGCCTGGCTCAGCATCGTGCTCTGAAACCAGCCTCTGCAGGATGCCGATCATGGCGGTGTCGGCGCCATCGAGAAGGGAGGCGCCAATATCGACTCGCAACAGGGCTTTTGCGGATTCGCTCACCTCGACGATCCTCAGATCGCCGTCGAATGCAACGACGCCGTCCGAACTGTCGGCAATAATCCTTCTCATGAGGCGTCTTGTGTTTCGAGCTTCCGTGTTGGCTATGGCGACAAGCATTTGACCGAGGTCGACGCGTTCGTTCAGGGCCAGCATCCACGCGAGCAGGAGCAGCGACCACGGCACCGCTGTCCCGACAAGAAGGCCGTACTGCCATTGCAGCAGGAATGCGCCGATTTCGCCGACGATGACCATGGGCAGTCCGACTGCCGCCATCGTGACAATTGCCGTCGAGCGCCCACAGATCACACCGACAATAAGCAGGGCCGCAAACAAGAGTTCCAACGGCGCTTGGTCGAGCATCCCGAGGAAGCGGTTCTGCAGCAGCGTTTCCGCAGCGAGCACATGGATGAGCGGGCCGGCGATGGCTCCGTATACGGGAACGGCGAAAATGTCTTTCAGCTCGGTCGCGGATGCTCCAACCACAACTGAGCGGTCTCTCACCGCCTCGGCCGGTACGCTCCCATTCAGAACGTCGGACAAGGAGAAGGTCGGGACAGTGTCGGGTCTTATCGAGTAGTCGACCAGCAGGGAACCGGAACTGCTGTCGATCCTGCCAAGGGCTGATGCAGCGGACTGGGTGGGATTCCCGTCAAGCTGGCTTCCCAAATCGAAACGGCGGACGATCCCATCCGCATCCATCGCGACATTGGCAAATGCGGGCCAGGCATTCTGAAGAAGCTGTGGGATCGGCCTCGTCACCGCGGTTTGAGACGATGACGCCGTCTCCTGCTGCCGGAACACCGGCAAAAGCACGCCCCCTCCGGCTCTAGTCAGCGCCGCCGCCAGGCGGTCGTCCTCCTGCTTGCTGGAGAATGCACTGAAATCGACGTCGAGGAAAACGTCTTTGGCGCCTGACGCGATCAGCTTATCGAGCACGGTCGCATAAATGCTCCGCGGCCAGGGCCAAGTCCCAACGGCATCGAGAGAATGCTTGTCGATTGCAACGAAGACGACGTTGCCGGTGGCTTGGCGAGGAGCCCATTCGAAGCGCTTGGCAAAAAGACTGTTGTTGATTCCTTGAAAGATGCCGAAATTGGCACTGGCTAGCGGCAGTGCCAGCATCATAGCGATCAGCAGAATGCGAACCGTTATGGTGCTGACGCTACCGGAGAAATAGTCCCCAGCAGCCCTGGTCCTTCGTCTCACTTGTTCTTGCCTTTGCCGTTTCCGTTGCCGCCGCTATTGTTGTCGCCCTTGCCGCTGTTGTCATTGCCGCCGGAATTACCGCTGCCGTTTCCGCCGGAATTGCCGTTACCGCTGCCCCCGCTATTGTTGTCGCTCTTACCGCTGTTGCCGTTGCCGTTTCCACCGGACTTGCCATTGCCCCCGCTGTTGCCGTTTCCGTTACTGCTGCTTCCATTGCCCTTGCCGTTCGCGCTGTTACCATCGCTGCTGGCGCTGGAACCCTTATCCTTGCCCGCGGCCGAAGACTTATTCTCAGCCTCGGACGCTTCGACTGCACCCGCGATTTTCGTGGTGCCGACGGGAGGAATCTTAGCGAGCGACGGTGCAACCGACGTGATCCCGGGCTTGGTTGCCTGGCCCCTCACCGTCATGCCCGCCATGCTGTCGACTGTTGCGCTTTGGCGCGGCCCAAGGTTGGATTGTTGGCCGCTTGCGAAAGACGTTACCTGAACCAGGCCGCGATCCACGAAGACGGATGCCTTCGTCTTATCGACCGTCACGTGGAAGATCGTCCCTTTCACGACGGCCGCGAGATAGGGCGTCTGCACGGTCGTATGCGGCTGGCTTCGCTTCTCAATCTCAAGCTCCAGCGAGCCAACCTGCTGGACGATCTGCGTCTGCGGCGAGAGGAACCCTCCATAGCCGGTGATGGAGGCGAGCGTGTTCGGCTGGAAAGTGATGCTTTCGACGCCCCTGGCAAGCTGCACCCGCCCGCGCGGACCAGTCGAAACCCATGCTCGGTTGGGAACCACGTCGCCGGCGCGCAGCTCCAGCCAGTTCGTTCTGTCGACGGTATATTTCACCTGCTCCGTCGCCCTGACGACCTTCCAGTCGCCTGCAGCCGCGAACGCGGCGGTCGACAGCAACAACAATGCTGCGACCAGAATTCGAAATATTGCCACCATAGATGCTATCCCCGACCTTCAGCCGAGTGAAGCACCTTCCAATTAAGAATGATTATAAATGGGGACGTTGATTGTAGAAATCGCTTGATTGGAATGCAGGTATACGGCGACGGGCGTTATGAAACACGGCCGACGACGACCAACGCACTCATGCCGCCACACGGACGCGCTCCGTGGCGCGATTCCAGTTGCTCGGCCACCTCGTCGACGATCTCCAAAATGCGCCCCGGCGCCCGCTTTTCGATCTCTCCTCTGAGCGGAGTGCCTTGACAGAAGGCTGCAGCGACGTCGTGCGCGGCCGCGACGGAGGTCAACTCGATCCGATCGCAAGAAACCGAATCAAATCCAGCCGAAGACATATGCGCCTTGATCGTATGGGGGTCGAAATAGGAATATGGCAGGCGACTTAGAAAGTCCGGCGGGTCGGAGCGAAAGATGCCTGCCAGGCATTCGTCCATATATCTCGCGAAGTCGTTAGCAGAAAGTGAATCCCAGGTCGCAAACAGGAAACGACCGCCGCTCCGCAACACTCTTGCAGCCTCGCCATAGGCCCTCAGCTTGTCCGGAAAGAACATCACCCCGAACTGGCAGACGACGAGATCGAACATCGAGGGCGCGAAAGGGAGATTTTGCGCGTCGGCGTGCATCCAGTGAGTCCGCGACATCGTCAGCGATGGTGCCCCGACGTCGATCATCGCCTGACTGAGATCGGTGGCAACGAGCTCTGTTGCATGATCGAGTGTCGCCCGCAAAGCGCGTGTCAAGGCGCCAGTCCCCGCCGCGACCTCGAGAACGCTGCCGGGTTTCAACCGTCCGGCGACGATCGCTATCTCCGACGCATAGGGTTCGAAGATGATCGGCACGAGGAGGGTGTCGTAAAGCTCGGCGACGCCTTCCTCGAACGGCGCGAGAGAAGAGGCAGATGCGTCATGGGCGCTGCTTTCGATATCCATGGAAATCGTCACTCACATGCCTCCAAACCCTGGTCTGTCGATCGTGAGATATGACTGAATCTGTTGATGTCTATGGACGTCAGACCTTGGTCCTAGCCCTGTCGGACCGAAGTCCCTGGGGTGGAACGCGCGTCGGACTCGCGCCGTTTCGAACGATACTGAAGGAGATCCGAACATGAACCAGAGTCATAGATCCCGAGTGAATGACGCCTGTAACGCGTCCGTCTTCGCACTTGTTATTGTTCTGGCCGCTCTTCTCTACATCTTCGGCGCAGCCATGTCCGGCGATACCGCCGGGTTGACCCAGAGCGTGACAGGCGCCGAGGTGTTCGATACCAGGAATGTGCCCTGATGCTGTTTGGAAAACTCTAAAGACGCGGTAGGTTAATCGGGCAGTCTCTTACCGGTATCAAAATGAATTGGCTTCGCCGCTGGAATGCCCGCTCTCTCGCCTCCCAGTTTTTCATCGCGGGTGGGCTCATTTCGATTGCCGCCATGTTCGTGGTGGGCTTTTTTGTGAGCCACCTGATAGAGGAGACCGTTATCCACAACTCAGGCGCGGCGACGGCGCTTTATGTGGACAGCGTGATCGCGCCGCTGCTTCCCGATATGCAAACAGAATCACTGCTTGATGAAGCGAGTGCTCTGGCTCTGGACGAGACGCTCGGTCAGGGTGCACTCGGCAAACGCCTTGTTTCGTTCAAGCTGTGGCGAAGCGACGGCACCATCCTCTATTCGAACGAGAAGGAACTGGTGGGCAGGACGTTTGCAGTCAGCGACAAGCTGCGGAGGGCATTCGCAGGGTCTCTCGTCGCGCGCTACGAAATCGCCAGCGATCCGGAAAGCGACAAGGAGCGCGCGCTCGGCAAGCCGCTGATGGAGATCTATAACCCGGTGCTCCAGCCATGGTCCGGACAGGCAGTCGCCGTCCTCGAGTTCTACGAGACAGCGGAAGGACTGGGCGATAGTCTGGCGCATGCCAGGCTCCGGAGCTGGGGCGCCGTCGCCGCCCTCACGGCGACCTTTTTCCTTGTTCTCTCCATTCTGGTGTTCCGGGGTAGCCGCACGATCGAGGCGCAGCGCAAGGATCTCAAAGAACGGGTCACCGAACTCTCTGCGCTGCTTGCGGAAAACCGCGGACTTCAGCGGCGCCTGCAGCGCGCCTCCCAGCGGGCGGCAGCGCTGAACGAAACATATTTGCGCAGCATCGGTGCCGATCTGCACGACGGTCCGGCCCAGCACATTGCCTATGCCTCCTTGCGCCTGGACAGCGACGTGTTGATCAATGCGTCCACCCAGCCCGAAGCGCGCGAAAAGGAGCTTGCCTGGATACGTTCGAGCCTTGCCGAAGCGATGGCGGAGATCCGCAATATCTGCAGCGGACTGGTGCTCCCTCAGATCGAGAAGTCCTCGATCACCGAGATCGTCAAGCGGGTCGTCGAAGCGCATCAACACAAGACCGAAACACCTGTCGAAACTGTCATCGACGAGGATGGACCCGAACTCGCTCCTGCCGTGAAGATCTGTATCTATCGCTTCGTTCAGGAAGCCTTGAACAACGCCTATCGCCACGGCGGCGGCGTTCAGCAGACTGTCAGGGCCGTATCGCACAAGGGTCATGTCCGTATCGAGGTCAGCGATCGCGGCGACGGCTTCGATCCGACCGAGGTGA
Organism: Rhizobium changzhiense; assembly: GCF_013087625.1. Taxonomy (NCBI): domain Bacteria; kingdom Pseudomonadati; phylum Pseudomonadota; class Alphaproteobacteria; order Hyphomicrobiales; family Rhizobiaceae; genus Rhizobium; species Rhizobium changzhiense. The sequence continues at coordinate 10,387 of NZ_JABFCQ010000002.1, read as the reverse complement.
GGCCAACGAGCCTCGGCCTCGTCGGGTTGCGGGAGCGCATCGACAGCCTGGGAGGATCTTTCGACATCAAGACAGGCGAAGGAGGAACAACCGTGACCATGATCTTCGAGCCAATGGAAGTGGGAGAATAGGGATGACAGCAATCACCATCGGCGTCGTGGACGATCATCCGCTTTTTCGTGAGGGTGTAACGCGCAGCCTCTCCGAGATCAGCGGCTTTATCGTCGTTGGCGAGGGGGCCAGCAGCGATGACGCTGTGATGATCGCTTCGGACAACCACCCCGACATCATGCTCCTCGATGTCTCGATGCCCGGCGGCGGACTTTCTGCGATCAGTGACGTCCTGGCGCGGAGCCCCACAACGAAAGTGCTGATGTTGACGGTATCCGAGGAGGTAGACACTTTACTGGGAGCTCTGCAACGGGGTGCGATGGGCTATGTTCTGAAAGGTGTTGGTTCACGTGGCCTGGCCGAAGCGATCCAAACCGTTTTGCGCGGCTCGCGATATATCTCGCCGACCATGTCGGCGAAAGTCATGGAAAATTCCTTGAATGGCGGAACCTCCGACAAAAGCAGCCTGACGCCACGGGAACGCGAGGTGATGGATCTTGTCGCTCAGGGTTTGTCAAACAAGCATATCGGCTTGCGTCTCAGCCTGCAGGAAAAGACGGTGAAGCACCATATGACCCAGATTCTGAGCAAGCTCGGCGCCTCGAACAGGACTGAAGCGGCTTTACAATGGCGCGAACGCCGCTGAAAGAGGTTATCGCCCGCCTACCACATTTCAGCGAAGGAAGCGGCTCAGCCGGCGGGCATCGTTGGCCGTCGCCTGTCGATTTATAATCGTCCGGCCCTTCGAGTCCTTCATAATGTAGCGACCGCGCTGCAGGACTTCAGTGATGCCATTCGAATGACGGACGTCGATCGAGCCATCGGACGCTGCTGTCGCTCTCGGTCCAGATCCCGCTGACGATCCTGTGGTCGAGGAAGTGGATCCGCCGCCGCCGGAGGAATTCCCACCGGAGGAATTCCCACCGCTGTTACCGTTGCCGCTGCCATTCCCTCCCCCGTTGCCATTGCCGTTACCGCCGCCGTTGCCGTTACCGCCGTTGCCGCCGCCATTCCCTCCACCATTACCATTGCCATTCCCGTTGTTGCCGTCCTTTGCCTGCGCAAAGTCCAATGCCAGAACAGGAAGGGAACCGCCGAAATTCAAACTGACTGGCAATGCGGCAGCGACGAGTGCGACGGCCGCGCTGCCGCCCAATCTTAGAAAATCGCGTTTCCGGATACTCATGCCATAGCCTCGTTCGCCCGTCCTCGCGGTTTCCCATACAATATATGAATATGACGTATGAGATTTCTCGCTGTTCCGAGTAAAGAATGCAACCGACCTAGGTAGTAGGCACCGGCAAGACTTTGGTCCGGCTTGACCCGATTGCAATGCTTATCATCGGAAAAAGGCCGTGCAATGTCACCGTAAGCACCATTGCTGGCCTCCGTTCAATCCTTTGGATTAAGCACGGAAGCATTTCTATGGAACTTCTTTCCCTGTCGTCGCTTTGATTGTCGAAGTGCAACAGAGGAAACCCCAATGGCAAATCCGAACGACTCCCCCGCAGTCCAGTCGATGCGAAATGAGCAGGCAGAGCAGCGGAAGCAGCCGCGAAAAGGCGAACTCGACAAAGCAATCGAGGACACCTTTCCAGCGTCCGACCCGGTGTCAGCCACCCACACCTCCATTCCCGCCGGCCGCAGCGACGTCGAGGCGGCTGAGCGTGTGAAGCGGGAGCCAGATCCCAGCAGGCTGGACGAGGAATTTCCACTCGTGGATCAAGCCCTGCGCTCAAGCGGTGAAACCGTCCGCCCCTCCGAAGGATATGATGTGGATCGCGAAGAAATGCGCGCGCTTCAGAAGGAAGCCGGTCGGATGGTTGAATCTGCTTCGGAACTGGCTTCTGGAACAGCCCGCCTGGCAAAGGCGGAAGCACGCACATTCGTCCATGACCTCGAGGATCGCATACGCCGGCAGCCGCTGACAGCCGCAGCGATCGTCGCCGGCATCGCCTTCGTCTTCGGCGCGACGCGTTGAGGAGCCAGCCATGGCAGCGCGATGGACTGGCGGCTGTCTTTGCGGATCCTGCCGGTACGCATTCGCTGTTGATCCGCCGCATTCGGGGTACTGCCACTGCGACATGTGCAAGAAAGCGACCGGAGGCCCTTTCGCGGTCCTGGTCCAGGCGAGGATCGACGACCTTGCCTGGACGGCCGGTACGCCCACCTCGTACCGATCCTCGCCGATTGCGACTCGTGGCTTCTGCTGCAAGTGCGGAACACCACTCTATCTTCAGTACGACGGCGACGAACTGATCCGGGTGACCGTCGGCTCGCTCGACCACCCGGAAAAGATCAGCCCGGCGGGACACTACGGTGTGGAGAGCCGTCTTGATTGGGCCGATTGCGGGCGGGGACTTCCTGAGGAGGAAACTCAGGAGCGCTTCTAGAGGATATCCGGCACCGCCTCGAATTCCGGGGATCTCATGAAAATCGCAACCTACAATGTCAACGGGATCAATGGGCGGCTAGACATCCTGCTGCGCTGGATCAAGGAGGATGCCCCTGATGTGGTCTGCCTCCAGGAACTGAAGACCGACGACGCCGGGTTTCCGCGAAAGGAGATCGAACGGGCTGGCTACGGCGCCGTTTGGCACGGACAGAGATCCTGGAACGGGGTCGCCATCCTGGCGAGGGGCAAGACACCGATCCTGACGCGGCGCGGGCTTCCCGGCGATCCCGATGACAGCCACAGCCGCTATATCGAAGCCGTCATCGATGGTATCGTCATCGGATGCCTGTATCTGCCGAACGGCAATCCGTTCCCGAGTGCTAAGTTCGACTACAAGCTCCGCTGGTTCCGGCGGCTGCACGGCTACGCCGCCGAACTCCTCGAACTCGAGGTGCCTGCGATCCTGGCCGGCGACTTCAACGTCATGCCGACGGAGATCGACGTCTACAAGCCGGAGCGCTGGCTGGACGACGCCCTCTTCAGGCCTGAAGTGCGCAAGGCCTACGCTGATCTCGTCGCTCAGGGATGGACCGACGCCGTCAGGCATCTGCATCCGGGAGAGCGTATCTATACCTTCTGGAAATACTGGCGGAACAGCTTCGAACGTGATGCAGGGCTTCGGATCGACCATTTCCTGCTCAGTCCGGCAGTCGCGCCATGGCTTCGATCGGCAACAGTCAGGAGAAAGCCGCGCAGCTGGGAGCATACAAGCGACCACGCGCCCGTCATGATCGAGCTCGACGTTTCCGAAGCTGGGGCCGATCTATAAGCCGCGCTCCGGCGCGGCAAGCAGAGGAGCGAGGGAACCTCGCCATATCGCCGGGAGTTTTCTTGCAAAGGGAGGTGACCGCAATGAACGAGAGCAAGAACTACCTGAACACCGACGAAATCCAGGCCGACGACCAGTTGTCGCCGAAGCCGGTCGAAGGAAAGGATCCGCCGCGGCACGTGCGCAAAAGCGAGGAAGCCGTCGCCGAAGGTTCTGACGACACCGAACGCATCCGTGTTCCGCCGCCGGTGCCGAATCCCGATTGATCAACACACCCAGCGAGGGCGATGCGCAGCCTTATCCATCCGTGCCGCGGTCGTAGATGCGGCCGGTCAACCAGGCCGGCCAGTCCCGCTCGAAGAAGGATCTGGCACTCTCGTCGAAGCTGCGGTTCGGACGTGTGGAAAGCCTTATGTCATCCCCATCAACACGAACAACAATCTGCTCTTTGCGATGCGCTTCGCGTTCTTTCCGGAAGCGATAATCCTGCAACGGTCCTGAGCGCGCCAGCGGGAGAGATTCGCCTTCCGTATCGCATATCGCCCGCGCCCCACGGCTGCCGCCTCCGTTGCGAATGAAGAAATCAAGCGCGCTGAGCACGGCTTCCGAAGCAAGCGCCATATGCCGCCATTGCACGCCGCGAACCGCCTCCGCTGCTCGACCGTAGGCGACGCCGTTATCGCGAATTTCAGCATTCAGCTTGCGTGCTTCAATCAGGGCACCGCTGACACTTTTCTGATCGCAGAGGATGCCGGCCTTGTCGCTCATTCGCGCCTGCACTTGCGAGCGGATCGATTTGACGGTGAGCAGGCTCTCCGTCCGCAGGCCAGCAAGGATGTAGGCAATGCCTGCCTCTGCCATGGCGGCTATATCCTTCGTGGCGGCACGCTTCGCCCGGCCACTCGCACTGATGTGCTCGGCTGCCCGGGTGCCGAAGACTTGCCCGGCATTGAGCGCCGCTCCGCCGGGCCTCGTCACACCGTGTGTGCCCGCTGCTTCTCCGACAGCGTAACAGCCGCCGAGACTGCTGCGGCCCCAGGTATCGACCATGATGCCGCCGTTCATGTGCTGGTTATTGACCGCAAATTCCAGCGGCTCCTCGGCAATATCGATCTTGTAGCGGCGGTAAAGTTCGATCGCGAGCGGGTTCATATGCTTCAATCGATCGATCGGCATATCCTGGCCGGCACCGGCCTTGCCGAGATAGCCGCGGACGTCTTCGTCCAGTCTTTCCAGGCTGAACGGCAGGTCGCCCGGCACGGGTGGCGGATTGCGATTGAAATCCATAAAGACGCGCCGCCCCGCGGCGGTTTCGCTGGAGATAGCAAGGTCGACCAGGCTCGAGCCGAATTCGAGCATGCGCGTCGCATGAAAGGGCCATTGATAGCCTTTACGGAAGACGTTCGATGCCAGCTCCTGTGTGCTGCGGTAATATTCTGCCAGGAAGTGATGCTCCACGCCTTCGCTATCGAGCGAGTAGATATGCGGGATCGCCTGGACATAGGTGCCCGATAGGTTCCATGGGAAGCCTTCCCTGCGCGTGCCGATGCCGAACTGGCTTTCGGTGAGGTTCACCAGCTCGACGCCGGCTTCCAGCGCCAATCCAAGACAGCCGAAGCAGCCGTTGGGATAAACGCTATCGCGATAGAGTTCGCCCGGCCCGCCTGCTGCGAGCACGATCACGCCGCTGACGAACAGCGCGATACCCAGCGGATTCTGCTCCGTACGGTCGCCGGCGCGCATGACAAGTATGCCGACGACATGGCGTTCAGCCCCCTCACCCCCAGTTAGAATCTTGACCGCCGTAGTCTGGTTGTAGAACGGCGCGCCCAGCCGGATCGCCTCCTCGGCCAGCACCTTGACCATCAGGCGCGAGGTGCGCGGGCCGCAACTGGTGGCGCGGCCGACCTCGTCATGGTCGGTCTGGTATCTCAGCGTTCCACCGAGCGGATCCTGAGGCAGCGGCAGGCCTAAAAACTGGAGCGATGCCATCATCCGGGACGAGCCCACGGCCTCGACGTAGGCCGTATCCTCGTCCATTGCGCCGCCGCTGCGGATGGCGCGGGCCATCGCCTTGTAATTGTCGCCCTGATCGGCGGTGTTTGCCGTGTGCAGGGTCTGCTTGTCGGATCCCGAACAGGCCGAGGTTCCACCCCACGCGCTTTGGCTGACGATGACGACGTCATCGCCGCGCCGTTTCATTTCTACCGCCGCCCGCAGACCTGCAGCACCCGATCCGACGACGACGCAACCAGCCCGGTAGACCGGCACCTCGATGCCAGCGAGCCGGACCATTTCCGAAGGGGCGGCCTCGGACGGCAGCCGCGGCATCTCCACATCGGTCAGTGCGTCAAGAATTTCCTGCGGAACGTCTATGGTCATTGACGTTCAGCCAGCGGGATGTCGACCCAACGCCTCTGCCGGGAAGACTGCATGCATGCGTCGACGATCTGGCAGATGTGGTGGCCGGTCTCGAATGTCGGCCACATCGGCCTGTGGGCAACGATCGAACGGATCACCTCGGCCGCTTCGATGATCTTGCTTTCATTGTAGCCCAAGCCGAAATTCGGCAGAGGAAGGAAAGCCCGGAAGGTCGGGTTTTCGGGCCCCACGTCGATCTCCCGGAAGCCGCGCCGTCCCGTCCGGTCGTCGTTGGAGTAGAAGCGCAGCCGGTTTATCTCGTCATAGCTATAGGCGATGCTGCCTTTCGTTCCGTAGATCTCGTAGGTCTGCATGAACTTGCGGCCGGTCGCGACACGGCTGAAATCGACGATCCCGCCGGCGCCGTTTTCGAACCGGCAAAGCAGGTTCGTGGCGTCAGGATTGGTAATGTCTGCCCAGGACTCATTGCCTGTCAGTTTCACCTGCTCGCCATAGGCAAGGCCCCCGACGACGGGCCGGCGCGGCGTGACGATGAGGTTGTCGGCGATCAACGAGCTGACGTGGCCGACCAGGAAATCCATGAAGCTGAAGATGTGCGAGCCGGTGTCACCGACGATCCCGGTCGGCGCCAGCTCTCCATCGGCCCGCCACATGAAGGGGGCGTAGGGATCGCCATACATGTCGACATGCTGGCAGCCGCGGAACAGTTTGATGTCGCCGATTTCGCCGGATTGAATGATGTCTTTCGCCAGATCATGGACGGGGTTTCGGGGAAAGGCGTGTCCGACACGGGTAATCACACCCTTTTCCCTGGCGATGTCGGCCAGTTCCCACGCTTCGGCAGCGGTGTTTGCCAATGGCTTCTCGCAGTAGACATGTTTGCCGGCCAGCAGCGCGGCCTTGGCCACCTCGTAGTGAAGATGATCAGGCAGGCAGATATCGATCAGATCGACATCAGGATCAGCGACCGCCAGTTTCCAATCCTGAAGAATCCTTGCGCCCGGCGCCCTGTGGGCGAGATCCTCGGCTGCCGTCGAGGGGCCTTCGACGAGAGCGACGATCCGTGCCGTTCCGTCCGACACTCCGAAGAAATGCGGAAAGGCCTGATAGGCCATCGTGTGGACCTTTCCCATCCAGCCCGAGGCGCCAAGCACTGCAACTCTGACTTCAGACATTGTCGTCTCTCCTCTCGACAGGACTTACCGGATTTCGGCGCGGGCCCGAGGCCTCGCATCGTTGCGTTCATAGGCGAAGATGGTGGGGGCAAGTGCCGGCAGGCCGCGAATGAGGTCCGATCCCTTTTCGCCGACCATGATTGTCGGAGCGTTGGTGTTGCAGGACGGCACGCGCGGCATGACGGATGAATCGCAGACCCTCAGGCCTTCCAGGCCATGGACCTTGAGATCGAGCCCGACAACCGCGTCCGGTCCCCTCCCCATCTTGCAGGTGCCGACCGGATGATGGTCGGTCTTGGCGTTGGCGCAGCCATAATCGAAAAGCTGCTCGTCGGTCATGACCTTCGGTCCGGGAAGCCGTTCGGCCATGACATAGGGCCTCAGCGCCGCCTGCTGCATGATCTCGCGTGCGAGCTTGAGCCCCTCCAGCGACATCGTCCTGTCGTGCGGATCAGACCAGTAGTTGGGGTCGATCAGGGGCGTGGCAGCCGGGTCGGAGGATGACAGACGCACCGTCCCACGCGAGCGCGGATGCAGATAGGCGGAGTTGAGCGTCACGCCCGCGTTTTTCAGGCGCTCGACGCCTGCTTCGATGCCCGATCCCAGGCCAAGGTGGAACTGGATATCGGGAGAACGGGCTTCAGGATCGGCGTACCAGAAGCCGCCGGTCTCAAAGAGCGACGAGGCGACCGGACCGGTGCGGAACAGGACATATTGAAGCCCGGCCCAAAGTGTGCGGTGGAGCTTCGCGACACCGTCATAGGTGTGATCGCCGGTGCATTCGGAAATGACGAATAGATCCAGGTGATCCTGCAGGTTGCCGCCGACACCCGGCAGATCGTGCAGCACCTTGACGCCCACCGAGCGCAGATGGTCGGCCGGTCCGATGCCGGACTGCAGAAGCAGCTTCGGCGATCCGATCGCGCCCGATGAGACCAGCACTTCGCGATCGGCGCGGACGATCTCCTGGCCGCGCGAGGTCACGATCTCGACGCCTGTCGCACGGCCTCCTTCCACGATAATGCGTGCGACGCGCGCACCCGTCCGGACCGTCAGGTTCTTGCGGTCCTTGATCGGCGAGAGATAGGCGAGCGACGCCGACGACCGACGGCGATTGCGCTGCGTCAGCTGGTAAAATCCCACGCCCGCCTGCTGGCGACCATTGAAATCGTGATTATAGGGGATGCCGAGCTCCTGCCCTGCACGGATATAGGCATCGCAGATCGGCAGCGCTGCCGCCGGCATCGAGACACCCAGCGGACCGCCATAGGAATGGTAGTCATCGGCGAAGCGTTGATTGTCCTCGGCGCGTTTGAAATAGGGTAGGATCGAACGGTAGTCCCAGCCCTCGCAACCGTCTTCTCGCGCCCAGAGGTCATAATCCACGGCGTTTCCGCGGGTATAGAGCTGCGCGTTGATCGACGAGCCGCCGCCGATGACCTTTGCCTGCGTATAACGAAGCACCCGGCCTTTCATGTGTTTCTGGGGAACGGTTTCCCATCCCCAGCTGGCGACACCTTTGGTCATCTTAGCGAAGCCGGCCGGCATATGAAAAAGAGGATTCCAGTCGCCGCCGCCCGCCTCGAGCAGGAGCACGCTGACATCGGGATCTTCGCTCAGCCGGCTTGCCAGAACGCATCCTGCCGGACCGGCGCCGGTGATGATGTAATCGAATCCCATGTTACTGTCCTGTTGCATCCGGCCTGGCGACCGCCAGCGCCTGTGTCATGCCTGCAAAGTCCTTCAACGCAATATGGTCTGCCACTCTCAGCGCCTGGGCGGCCACGGTGAGCGCAGGATTGACCGCAGCCGAGGTGGGGAGGAAACCGGCGTCGACGACGAAGAGGTTCTCGTGATCGTAGGACCGGCAGTACGGGTCCAACGGCGCTGTCGCGGGATCGTTGCCGATGCGGACCGTTCCGCATTGATGGGAAGGCGTGCGCTTGTCGAAAGGCCGCGACAGCACGATCGGAAATCCGATCGATTTCAGGATGACCTTCAGCCTGGCCACGAGCGCCAGATGCGCATCCCAGTTGGTTCGCTGCCATTGGAGAACGATCCGGTCTCCATCGACCATGACGCGGCTTTCGGGATTGGGCACGTCCTCGCTCATTGCATAGAAGTCGATGGCATGGGTTGTGATGAAGCGCAGAAACCATTCCGGCGCTTGCGGCAGCGAGCCCTTGAGAACCTTTTCGGAGATGCGGCCGAGGAGCTGCACATTGCCGAGCGGTGGTCCTCCCTCCCCGTCGGAGAGATAGAAATCGTTAAAGGCAAACGTCTTCTGGTAGACGGCCGTGTTCCTGAATTTTGGCGAGACCCCGATGACGGCGGAGGCGTTGTGATTCATGAAGTTGCGGCCCACCTGATCGGAGGAATTCGCCAGGCCCCTTGGGAAGCGGTCGTTTTTCGAGCGCAGCAAAAGCACCGATGACTGGACGGCGCCTGCCGACAGGATGACGATCTTCGGTGACACCGTCAGCGTCTGACCGTTCTTGACATAGGCGATCCGGTCGATCCGGTTCCCCGCCCCTGTGTCGAGCCTTATCGCGCGCGCATTGGTTTCGAGCCGCACGTTCTCGTGCTTCAGCGCCACCGTAAGGGCCGCGGTCTCGGCATCCATCTTGCCGTCGCGTGCGTTCGGATGCGCATCCCATGGCGTGCGTGCTTTGGAGAGCCAAGCGTCAAGATCCAGGCCGAGCGGCAGGGAAAACGGATGCAGGCCTTTCTGCTTGAGGCGCGCCCTGATATCGGCGATCGGCGCCTCGTCGGGCACGGGCGGGTATGCGTAGCCAGCCGAGTGGTACGGTTCGGTGGGATCTTCGCCTAGGCTGCCGCGAACCTGATACAACAGTTCCGCCCTTGAGTACCACGGCTCCAGCGCCTCATAGGGAAACGGCCAAGCCGGCGACACACCCTCGCGGTGCTTGATGACGTCGAAATCCTCCCTGCGATAACGCGACAGCACGGCGCCGTAGAATTTCGAATTGCCGCCGACATTGTAATAGTTGCCCGGATTGAAGCCTCTGCCGTCTGCCTCGTACCAAGTTTCCTTCGGTCGGAAATGTCCCCGCTGGAAGATGGCGCGCTGGTCACGATTGACGGGAAGATCGGCGATATGATCGCCAGCTTCGAGGATCAATATCCGCGCGCCTGACACAGCCAGGCCTGCCGCGACGGTGGAGCCGCCGACGCCTGAACCGATGATGACGATGTCTGGTGAATTGCTCATATCAGCACCTGACCCTCACCCGATCCGGGCCTGGCTTTCCGGATCGAAGAACACGGCCTTGTCGAGATTGAAGGCAAGGCGGGTGTTTTGTCCGGGCGCGATGCCTGTGTCGGCGCGCAGGCGGGCGACGACGGATTTGCCGCCGAGTTTGGTGACGGCGAAGGTGTCGGAGCCGGCCGGTTCGACCACCTCGATCAGGCAGTCGCCCTCGGTCAGCGAGCGCGCCTTGCGGTCGGCGCCATCGGGATCGGTCAAGGCCTCCG